>CAWJSU010000014.1:0-997697 GCA_963845595.1 uncultured Actinomycetota bacterium | reverse complement strand
CTGGCTGATAATCGCCGCCCACACCCAACTCCGGCTCGCCCGCGACCTCGCCGAAGACTACGCCGACCCTGGGAGAAACCCGCCACCGAGCCCCGCCGGCTCACCCCAGCGCGGGTCCGCCGAGGGTTTCGGAACATCCGCCCGACAACACCCCTGCCGGCCGGCGCACCAAAACCCGCCCGACCCGGCCCCGGACGCCCACCCGGCACCAAAAACAAGCAGCGCGCCACCCGGCACCACGTCGGCAAGCGCGCCACTACCCAACCGAGCAAGCCCGATACGGGTTAAAAAGCAAGCTAAGTGGGCGCCCAGTAATTAGCTACTTTTCGACCTGAAAAAGTCGGGGCGTGTCGCGGGTACTTGGGGGCACTGACTTGGGATGATGGCCTCGAACCCTTGGTGAGAAGGATTCGAGGCCATCATGTTTCGTACTGTAAACGATCAGCCGACGTTGTGGGATTCGATCCTGCCGCCCGAGTTGTTGGTGTTGCCCGTCGAGTTGGGTCGGGTGGATGGGCTGTTGGATGATCCGGTGTTCTTCGCCCCGTTCGCGGTGTACTTCGACGCCCGGATCGGCCGGCCGTCGATCCCGATGGAGACCTATCTGCGGTTGATGTTTCTGAAGTTCCGGTACCGGCTGGGCTACGAGTCGTTGTGTCGAGAGGTGGGCGATTCGATTTCCTGGCAGCGGTTTTGCCGGATTCCGTTCGGTACCCGGGTGCCGCACCCGACCACGTTGATGAAGATCACCAGCCGCTGCGGGGATGAGGCGGTCGCCGGATTGAATGAGGCACTTTTGGTCAAGGCCAGCCAGGCGAAGCTGCTGCGCACCGACAAGGTCCGCGCCGACACCACCGTGGTGGCGGCCGCCGTGGCTTATCCGACTGATTCGGGTCTGTTGGCCAAGGCGATTGGCACGATGGCGCGCACCGTGGCGCGGATCAAGGCCGCCGGTGGCGCCACCGGCACCCGGGCGCGCGATCGGCGCCGCTCGGCGGGCCGGCGGGCCCGCTCGATCGCATCCAAGCTCAAGCTGCGTGGTGAGCAACAACGTGATCAGGCCCAGACCGCGGTACGTCGGATCACCGGTGAACTGGCCGGGATCGCCGAGCAGGCGATGGGCGAGGCCAATTCGGTGATCCGCAACGCCAAACGCGCGCTGCGCACGGCCACCGGGCAGCGCAAAGGCCGGCTGCACCGAGCGATCAACGCCCTGAACACCATCGTTGAACGCACCGAACGTGTTGTCGCGCAGACCCGTTCCCGGCTGGCCGGGGTGATGCCCGAATCGGCCACCCGGCTGGTCAGCCTGCACGATGTCGATGCCCGCCCGATCCGCAAGGGACGTCTGGGCAAACCCGTCGAGTTCGGTTATAAAGCCGAGATCGTGGACAACGCCGACGGGGTCATCCTCGACCACAATGTTGAGATCGGGAACCCGCCCGACGCCCCCAGCTGGCCCCGGCGATCGAGCGGATCACCCGCCGCACCGGCCACACACCGCGCGCGGTCACCGCCGACCGCGGCTACGGCGAGGCATCTGTTGAACATGACTTGCACCAGTTGGGTGTGCGCAGTGTGGCGATCCCCCGCAAGAGCAAACCCACCGCGGCGCGCCGCGACTTCGAACACCGGCGAGCCTTCCGCGACAAGGTCAAATGGCGCACCGGATCCGAAGGACGAATCAACCACATCAAACGTAGCTACGGCTGGAACCGCACCGAACTCACCACCATCCGAGGAGCCCGAACCTGGTGCGGACACGGCGTCTTCGCCCACAACCTCGTCAAGATCGGCGCCCTCGCGCCATGAAAACCCGACACGGGAAACCCCGCGCGACAGCCGACCACCGACCACCAACCCCTCAACGCAACGTCAAGGGTTTTTCAGGTAGAAGTAGCTAGGTTCTGTTGGGCGTGGCGCGTTGTGGTCGGCCGTGAGCGTGTAGTTCCAGTCGCCGTGGAATTCGTGACGGTGCAGCTGGGTGGTTTTGAGGGCGGCGATCTGGTTGGCGGTGATGCTCCCGTCCGCCTCGCAGACGAGCTCGCCGGACTGCGCGGCGGCTTCGGCAAGATCGCCGCGCATGGCCCGGCGTTGCGACCACCGCACAGGTGACGCCGTTGGTCTTTCCAAGTGCACACAGCGAGTTGGCGGGCTGGGTCTGATCGTGCGGGTTTCCCCCGGCGTCGCGTCCGCCCAGGCCGACCGCGTTGTCACCGAGGTTGATCTTGCGCTTCTTCGCCGGCGCCGGGTCGCTGGAAACGGCAAACCACCCGGACACACCGGTGTATGGGCCGTGCTTTTCGATGACCGTCGCCGGGTCGAGGGCGTCGTATGCGGCCATGTTGCCGTGGAACAGCCGCCGCTAAGCCTCAATCCACCGATGGATCGTGTGGCGTGAACCGTTGATTGTTTGATCTTGATTCTGTGGGTCGGGGTATAACTGTTCCGCTGGTCTGCCCAGCTTTTCCGGTTGGTTCCTGGTCGTCGGGTCGGGTTGTGTCGGTCAAGTGGTGGATGGGTGACCGATTGTGTTGTGCCACAGCGCAAGCCATGCTGATTCCCAGGGCCAGTGGCTGGGCAGGTGCAGGATCGGTTTGCGTTGCGGGCGGGCCAGACGGGCGGGGATGTTGACCAACGTTCGGCGCAGTGTTGCCCCGCGGGCCTTGCCGTGTCGGCCGCCGGCGAGAACTCCCGCGGCGCGCAACAGGTTGTGGGCGATGGCCGCGCACAGCACCCAGGCGGAGTTGGCGCCAAACCGGCCAGATGGGATGCGAGCCAGGGGTCCATCGATCAGGTCGGCGAAGACGGTTTCGATGATGGCGTGGCGACGGTGGGTGATGTCGGCGTCGGCGAGCGGTTCGGTGTTGTCGGTGAAGAACGGGTGATACCGCCACACGGGGAACAGCCCGTCGGCTTGGGCGGCGTCTTTGACCCGGCGCACGATCAACCGGGCGGTGACCGGGCTCTTCGAGGAAGCGAAAGCGGTGTAGGAGATTTCGGCGACCTCGGCATCAGAGATCCAGGCGCCGGTGTCGGGATCTTGCACGGCGCCGGGATAGCGCACCGGGATCCAGGCGTCCTCGGCGATGGCCTCGATCGCGGCCTGCACGGCACGGTTGCGGGTCAGCACCAGCGAGAACCGCGCCCCGCCGCGGCGGCACGCCTTGACCACAGCGGCCGAGCCGTAGGCGGCGTCACCGCGCACCACGATCTGGCCGCTCGCCCCCGCGGAGCGGGCGGTGGCGATCGCCGCGGCGACCATGCGCCCGGCACCCCGCCCGGAGCCGGCCTTGCCGGCGCGTAGCCGCATCCCGGTGATCACCGGTGCTGCGGTGTCGGTGCTAACGGTGGTGACCAACGGCGACAGGCCTTTGCGCAGCACCTGCTTACCGGCGACCTTGGTGTGCCCGTAGGACGCGCCCTGTTTGGCGTGCCCGTAGACCGGGCGCAGCAACGAGTCGATGTCGACGAACGCCCGCACCTCGGCGCCGGCGAGCAGATCGACCCGCTCGCCCAGGGCGACCAGGTGCTCCCGCAGCACCGACTCCAACTGCCGGGCGTGGCCGAAGGTGAACTCCCGCAATAATGTTCCGATCGTCGAGGGCGCATACACACCTCCGAAGAGGACGTTCATCCCACCGCTACGCACGATGTCGGCATCCTCGATGCAGTCCGCACCCGCGCACATGCCAGCGATCAGGGTCGCCAGCTTCGGAGCCGGGTTGGCCGCTCCGGATTTGATGCGCGGGCACACGATCCGGACCCTCTCGTCGAGCAACTGCGACAGACCCGCCTGTTCGGCCAGCGTCATCACCGGCACCAGGCCAGCGCACGACACGAGATTGTCATCGTCGAACACCGCCGACGCGGCGGCGAACCTGTGGGACACTTGCACCGGAAGTGCCTTTCTGAATTGGTTTGGTTAATGCCTCGAGAACATCAATCATCCCAGCTCAGAGGGCACTTTCCGCATTCCGACACCCACCACGGAGCCAATTCATCTGTGGATCGAGGCTAAGGCTGTGGAAAACCGAACTCGCCGGCTACGCCGCCGAGGCCGGACTCGACATCACGGTGTGCCACCTGCCGCCTGGCACCTCCAAATGGAACAAGATCGAACACCGGCTGTTCTCCGCGATCAGCCCAACTGGCGCGGACGACCCCTGGAATCCCATTCGGTCGTCATCGAAACTGTCAGGGCAACAACCACATCCACCGGACTGAGCGTGAACGCGGTGCTCGACACCACCACCTACGACCGCGGCAAATCGGGGCGATAGGGATGGCGCGCGGGCTGCGGCGGGTGCCGCCATCGAGGTTGCTGGGGAGCTCGGCGATTATTGGGAGGGATTCGCGCAGGCGGCACTAGCCGTGGCGGACTTGGCCGCGGGGGACGTTGTCGCGGCGGCGAGGGCCAGCGAACTGGTCGGGCCGAGGTTAAGTGTCCACGCGGCGTCCGCTCTGAATCTCGACCCCGCAGCCGAGATTGCCTTGGTGGGAGGCGATCTCGTCACGGCCCGACGCCGGGCCGAAGACACGGTGTCCAGAACGACCGGCTGGCACTTGTCGTCGGCGCTGATGGCGCGTGCGCGCATCGGGATTGGTCAGGGGGGAACCGGAGTGGGCCGCAAGCGACGCCTATGACGCCCTCGCCGGCGCCGCGGCGACCGGGTCGTACCAGGCCCTCCCCGACATCCTCGAGTGCATCGCCACCCTGGTCGCGGCGGCCGACAATCCCCGTGAAGCGGCGCGGCTGTTCGGCGCGACGCATGCGATGCGCCAGCGCATGGGCGCCGGCCGGTTCCTGATCTACCGGGCCGGCTACCAGGCTGTGGTGTCAGATGTGCGTGCCACGTTGGGCGAGCAGGACTTTGACACGGCATGGGCCGAGGGGGCCGCCTTGTCCAGCGAAGAAGCGATCGCTTACGCACAACGGGGCCGCGGGGAACGCAAACGACCCACCAGCGGCTGGGGATCCCTCACGCCGACCGAACGCGACGTCGTCCGACCCGCGCGCGAAGGACTGGGGAACCGAGACATCGGGACAAGGCTTTTCACCTCGCCACGCACCGTGCAAACCCACCTCACCCACATCTACAGCAAACTCGGACTCGCCTCCCGTGTTCAGCTGGTCCAAGAAGCCGCGCGACACACCTGACCGCTTGCGCTCGCGAGGAGTGAACGCAAGGAGAGTTCGCGACACGTCATGCGGCACCGCGGTTTTTGTCGTCCCGTGGTTGACAATGCGGAACATGAACCAATCGCGGGAGCCCGACGTTGGCGCGTGAGATCTCACGCCAGACGTTCCTGCGGGGCGCCGCCGGAGCGTTAGCCGCCGGCGCGGTTTTCGGTCCGGCCCGGGCTAGCGCCGACCCGAATAGCTCCGGTTGGGACGGTCTTTCCGCCGCCATCGGCGGGAAGGTGGTACGACCCGACGACGGTTCCCAATTCGCCACGGCCAAGCAGGTTTTCAACACCAACTACAACGGCTTTACGCCCGCGGTGATCGTTATCCCGACATCGTCGGCGGACGTGCAAAAGGCGATGGCATTCGCCGCTGCCCACAACCTCAAAGTCGCTCCGCGCAGTGGTGGGCACTCCTACGTGGGGGCGTCGACGGCGAACGGCAGCATGGTGCTCGACTTGCGTCAGCTGCCCGGGGAGGTCAATTACGACGCCGCCACCGGCCAGGTTACGGTGACGCCCGCGACCAGTTTGTATGCGATACACCAGGTGCTGGCCGCGGCCGGTCGGGGGATCCCGACGGGTACCTGCCCGTCGGTCGGTGCCGCGGGGCATGCCCTGGGCGGCGGGCTGGGCGCCCAATCGCGGCACGCGGGCCTGTTGTGTGACCAATTGACGTCGGCGTCGGTGGTGCTGCCCAGCGGCCAGGCGGTCACCGCGTCCGCCACCAACAACCCCGAGCTGTTCTGGGCGTTGCGCGGCGGCGGTGGCGGCAACTTCGGGGTGACAACCTCGCTGACCTTCGCCACGTTCCCCACCAGCGACGTCGACGTGGTGAACCTCAATTTCGCGCCGCAGTCGTTCGCCCAGGTCCTCCTCGGTTGGCAGAATTGGCTGCGCACCGCCGACCGCAACAGCTGGGCGCTGGCGGACGCCACCATCGACGGGCTGGGTACGCACTGCCGCATCATGGCGACCTGCCCGGCCGGGTCGGGTGGCAGCGTGGCGGGCGCGATCACCTCAGCCGTTGGAATGCAACCGACCGGAACCGACACCCACACGTTCAACTATCTGGACCTGGTGAGGTATCTGGCCGTCGGGAACCTCAACCCGTCACCGCTCGGATACGTCGGCGGATCCGATGTTTTTACTACGATCACTCCCGCCGCCGCCAAGGGGATCGCCTCGGCGGTCGACGCCTTTCCTCGTGGGGCGGGCCGTGCGTTGGCGATCATGCATGCGCTCGACGGTGCGCTCGCCAGTGTGGCACCGGGAGCCACAGCCTTTCCGTGGCGTCGACAGTCCGCGCTGGTGCAATGGTACGTCGAAACATCCGGCGACACCTCGGCAGCGACCGGCTGGCTCAACGCGGCACACCAAGCGGTGCAACCGTATTCGGTCGGGGGCTATGTGAACTACATCGAGGCGAATCAGCCGCCGTCGCGATACTTTGGCCCGAATCTATCCCGGTTGAGCGCCGTTCGGCAGAAGTATGATCCCGGCCGGGTCATGTTCTCCGGGCTGAGTATTTAGCCGCTGAATTTCTAGCCGCCGACCGCTGGTGATCGGAACCGGGAACCTACCAAAGGACCAGTTGGCCAACTGTTGATCACATTGCGGATACCTGGTGATGGCACCGTACCCGTGTGCAGGGCAGATCGCAGGTCAATCAATCCCGCCTGGCCGAGCGCTTCCATGGCTTTTGTGAGGCGGTCGTAGTTCGGCTTCCGTTCGGGCTCAGATCGGTCGTGGCACCGACATTTCTTGGCTTCTGCCTGATCAACGGCCTCACCTTCGGCGTCGATCTGATGACCCTCACTGGCCTGCGGAGCGTGCTCCACCTTCCGGTGCCGATCAGCGTCACAGCCGCTTACGTGTGCGCATTCGCGCTCAGCTACGTACTCAATCGCACCTTCAACTTTCGGTCGCACGCGCCGGTCGGACCACAGGTTGTGGTCTACGTCGTGGTGGTCGTCGTCAACTACCTGGTTTTCATCCTGGGGGTTACCAGTGTTTTGGCGGCCGGTGGAGTGCAATTCCAGCTGTCGCGAATCGCGGCAGGGATTTGTGAAGCGGTGTACATGTACTCCGCGATGAGGTGGGTGGTCTTCCGCCGCTGACGCCGGTTGCCCCGCTGGCTCAGCGCCCGCTGCGCCTTCTGGCCGACAGTGCACGCGGTAGCGTACCGACATGAGAGTTCTGCTGGTCGAGGACGAGCCTCGATTGTCGGCGACTCTGTCGTTGGGGTTGAAGGCCGAGGGCTTCGTTGTCACCGCCGTCCACACGGGGTTAGACGGCCTACACGAGGCGATCGATAACAGCTTCGACGTTGTGATTCTCGACATCATGCTGCCCGGCCACAGCGGATATGAGGTGCTGCGTCGAATGCGGGAGCAGCACGTGTGGACACCGGTGCTCATGTTGACTGCCAAGGACGGTGAGTACGACGAGACCGATGCGTTCGACCTCGGAGCCGACGACTATCTGACGAAACCGTTTTCGTTTCGAGTGCTGGTGGCGCGCCTGCGTGCGCTGGTGCGCCGCGGCGCACCGGAGCGGCCGGTGGTGCTGACTGCTGGATCGCTATCGTTGGATCCCACTCGGCGCAGGGTGCAACGCGGCCCGGCGCAGATCGCGTTGACGCCGCGTGAGTTCGGGCTGCTGGAATTCCTCCTGCGCAATAAGGAGGTGGCGGTGACGAAGGCCGAGATATTGCGCAACGTGTGGGATGCCCACTATCAGGGCCCAGACAATGTTGTTGAGGTGTATGTGGGATATCTGCGCCGCAAGATCGATGTTCCTTTCGGAACCAACACTATTGAGACAGTTCGAGGCGTCGGCTACCGGTTGGTTTGTTGAGGCAACACCACGATTATCGTGGTTCCGCCGCCACAGCGGTCGTTGATAGTGACCCGGCCGCCGTGCGCGGTCACGACCTCCGCGACGATCGCTAAGCCCAGGCCGGTTCCTCCGCCAGTGCGGGCGCGGTCTGAGTCCAGGCGCACGAACCGGCCGAAGACCCGGTCGCGTTCGGCCGCAGGGATGCCCGGGCCGTCGTCACTGACCGAGAGTAGGACGTTGCCGTCTCGACTGCCGACGCGGATGTCGACACGCGATTTCGCGTGCCGGACAGCGTTATCCACCAGATTGCGAATCACCCGCGAGACCGCCGCTTGATCGCCGATCAAACACACCGGGGAGATTGCGGTGTCGATGATGCAGCTGGCGTCGCGTCGTGCACGAGCCGCCTCAACTTCGGCAAGCTCGCCGAGCTGGACCTGCTCCTTGCGCATCGCCAGCCTTTGTTCGTCGGCGCGGGCCAGCAAGAACAGGTCCTCGATCAGCGCCCGCATGCGGTGGGCCTCGGGAAGCAGGGTGTCGACCGCCAATTCCGAATCGAGCAATTCCGGATGCGCCTCGGCGACTTCCAAACCGGAGATGATGGTGGCCAATGGGCTGCGCAGTTCGTGCGAAGCGTCGCTAAGGAAACGCTGTTGCGCGCGGTGCCCGGCTTCGAGGCGCGCCAGCATTTCGTTCATGGTGACTGCCAGGGCTGAAATCTCGTCACGACTGGTGGGCACGGGTACCCGCTCGGCCAAGTCGGAGGTCGAGATTTCAGCCACCCTGCTGCGGATAGCGTCCACCGATTGCAGTGATCGGCGCACGAGCCGGTAGCTCGCAGTTGCTGCTACCGCGATGATGATCGGGGCACCGCCGGCCAACAGCAGCGCGAAGGTCCGCGCAGCCGCCTCGACCGCCTCGCTACCTCCGCCGACGATTACTGTGTACTCACCGGACGCAGTGTTGACCCTCTGGCCGCTTACGCGCATGTCGTCGTTGGGCACGGCATCGTCTGACATGCCGCGTCGCAAGTCGAAATCAAACTCAGTGATGGGTACTAGCGGCGTCGCAGGCGCAGACCCGGACCGCTTCACTACCTTGCTATTAGGGGCTATCAATTGGATTGCGACCACGCGCTGGTTGGTGGTCAGCACTGCGCCGTCGAGATTGTCGGGCGAATCAGAGTGCAGAGCATGAACAATGGCGCGAACTCTGCCCGCGGTGGCGTCGTCGACACTCGCTAGCAGCGACCGGTAGAAGATCAGGTCCAAGCCCGCGCCCGCGAGCGTGAGTGCGACCAGGACGACCATCGCCGAGACCGCGGCTGAGCGAGCGGGGATACCCAAAGTGGGCAGCCGCATCCGATGCGCGAGCTCATTTCGCCGCAGCGGCCAGGTAGGCACCCACATAGTTTGACTCTGCAGGGCTGAGAGTCGGCTGAGAAACCGCGAAGCTCAACGGTCCTGTCCGCGCGAGGCACCCAGCTCGGTGCCCTTCTCAGCGGCTTCTCAGCGACCCGCTCATACCCTGGCGCTCCCATGTTGATAAGGATTCGTCTCACTTCGCGGGGACACGGTCGCGGGATTCGACTGCTTCCCACACTGTTTCGTGGCATCGCCAATCGCCGACGACGCGTCGCCGACGAAGCGCAGTCCGACGGAGATCAAGCGTGAGTATCTTGATGGCAACGGACGCAGCTCCCATCACCATTGGCGCACGTTGGGCGATCACACTGACCTCGGTGGGTGTGACGTCGAGCTCGTTTCTATTCATCAACGGCGTTGCTTTTCTGATCCCTTCACTGGTTGCTGTGCGTCAAATACCGTTGGCCGAGGCGGCTTTGTTGGCCTCGATGCCTAGCTGGGGCATGGTGGTGACCCTGGTCTTGTGGGGCTATCTCACCGACCGGCTGGGCGAGCGGCTCGTGATGACAATGGGCTCGGCCCTCACCGCGGCGGCGGCTTTTTGTGCCGCATCGGCGCATTCGCTGGTGGCGATGGGAGCGTTCCTGTTCACAGGCGGTATGGCCGCCGCGAGTTCGAACGCCGCCGGAGGCAGGTTGGCATCCGGATGGTTCCCGCCAGACCGGCGCGGGCTGGCGATGGGAATCCGCCAGACCGCGCAACCACTCGGAATCGCTTGGGGCGCCTCTGTGATCCCTGGCCTGACCGAACACAGCCCGCGTTCAGGTCTGATGTTTATCGCCGCAGTGTGCTCGATGTCGGCAGTTGCCAGCGCAATTGGAATAGTTGACCCGCCACGCAAGCCCCGAAAGGCGGCGAGCGACCAGGAGCTGGCCAGCCCGTACCTTGGCGCCTCCACGTTATGGCGAATTCACGCGGTTTCGGCGCTGCTTATGATGCCCCAAACAACGACTGTGACCTTCATGATGGTCTGGCTGATGCATGACCACGGCTGGTCGGCTGCAGCGGCGGGAAGTGCGGTTACCGTCTCGCAGCTGCTCGGTGCGTTGGGCCGCATCTTGGTAGGCCGCTGGTCTGACCGTATCGGCGCACGAATGCGACCCGTGCGCAGCATCGCCATTATCGCCGCAGCGGTTCTTTTCCTCCTGGCTCTTTTCGATAGCGCGAGTTCGCGGTATGGGGTGCTACTCATGATCACCATCTCGGTGATCGCTGTGCTTGACAACGGGCTGGAGGCAACCGCGATCACCGAATTTGCCGGGCCGTTCTGGAGTGGACGGGCGTTGGGCATACAAAACACCGCTCAGCGGCTGATGGCAGCTGCCGCGCCGCCGTTGTTCGGAGCCCTGGTCGCGGCGGCGCAGTATCCTCTCGCGTGGGCCTCATGCGGGTTGTTTCCTTTGCTAGCAGCACGATTGGTGCCAGTTGGGTTGCTTCCCGCGGCTCCGACGCCAGCACGCGAGCAGCGGTTGGACGCCGATATATACCCAATTCACGGCTTTGAGAAAGCGGTTCCTTAACACGCAAAGGAAGGACGGATTTGTAATTCAAATTACTTGGCGCGGGGCACTTAACGACAATGCGGATCACGAGCAGGGGGAGAGATGTTGAGCAACCATATCGAGGCGGCCTACCAGTCCATGGCACGCGGATCGACCGCTGACGTCGATGAATCCGGGTGTTTCACCGAGTCCGAGGCGAGTGTTCTGAGCAAGCCACGGCTGCGCGGATGGATCCATCTTTATTGCGCTTTCGCGGCCCTCGTAGCCGGTTCGGCATTGGTATCGGTGTCGTGGGCGGTGGCGTCGAAGCGGGCTGGGCGTGCGACGCTGGCCTACACGCTGGCGATCGTGGCGATGTTCGCCGTGAGCGCCACTTATCACCGCGTCCCCTGGGGTTCGGCGGCCGCCAGGAACTGGATGAGACGGCTGGACCACTCGATGATCTACGTGTTTATCGCCGGTACGTATACGCCGTTCGCCAGGCTGGACATGCCACCCTCGACGGGGCATGTGGTGCTCGCGATCGTGTGGGGCGCGGCGCTGGCCGGAATTGCGTTGACGCTGTTCTGGCCCGACGCCCCGCGCTGGCTGGGCGTGGCGCTCTACCTGCTGTTGGGTTGGACAGCGGTTTGGTACACCGGGACGATCCTGCATAACGCTGGCGTGGCCGCGACGGTACTGCTCGCGGTCGGCGGTGCGCTGTACAGCCTGGGTGCGGTGTTTTACGCACTGCGCTGGCCCGACCCGTGGCCATCGACGTTCGGCTATCACGAGGTATTTCATGCGTGTACGGCGGTCGCAGCGATCTGCCACTTCGTGGCGGTCTGCTTCGCAGTGTTCTAAGATAGGCCACCGCCAGCAAACTATTTGCTCGACTTGGTCGACCTACCCCGGTCGGGTGAGGATTTGCCGCAGCTCGGATACGGGATGGCACCCTACGAGGCAGATATCGGGCTCAGCTACTTTCTCAGCGGCTTCTCAGCGGCCCCCTCATAAGCTGGCGCTGCCATGTTTACGACGGCTCGCCTCGCCTTTACGGCAACCCGGTCGCGGACTCGCCTGCGGTGGCCGGTGTTATTGCCGTTGACACTTGCCGTCGGGCAGGGTGTCGTGGCGATTGGGTCCAACTCGAGGCGGCCGATTTATCGAACTCCGCGGAAAGCGAATAGCGAATCGGAGTATGCGTGGCGTTGGCGCCCGATCAATCCGGTGACAAGACAACGATGCGAGCCATACGAGGCGAAGTCCAACACACCTCGACGTCGCCTCGGATCGGAAGGTCGCTGATGAGGATCGTATCGGTCGGTGCCCGCCAGCTGTTGGACTGTAAGGCGCGTCCATTGGTGGAGGTCGAAATCACCACTGAGACCGGCCATGTCGGCCGCGGAGCGTCGCCGACCGGCAGTTCGGTCGGCATGCACGAGGCGTTCGTGTTGCGTGACGGAGACCCGGCGGAATACCAGGGGTTGAGCGTGCACCGCGCCGTCTCCGCCGTGTCCGATGAAATCGCGCCCGTTCTTGTGGGCGCCGAACTCACTGACCCCCGGTCTCTGGACCGGCTCATGATTGAACTCGATGGCACGCCGGACAAGCACCGGCTCGGCGGAAACGCGATTTACTCCACCTCGGTCGCGCTGTTGCGCGCGGCGTCCGCGGCGGCGGGCATGCCGACTTACTCTTACGTCGCCGCATTGCTGGGACTCAAACCGCCGACCACCGTGCCGGTGCCCAGCTTCAACATGATCAACGGCGGCCGCTACGGGGATATCTTCCAGACTTTCAACGAATTCCTCGTCGTGCCTTATCGCGCCGACTCGATCGAGGCTGCGGTCGAAATGGGCGTGAGTTTGTTCGGTGTGCTGGGTGAGGTGCTTGCCGGGCGGCTCGGCCGCACGCCGCTGGTGGCGTCGTCGTACGGGTATGTCGCCCCGTCCAGCGACCCGCGGGTCGTCATGGAGGTGTTGTCCGAGGCCGTCGGGCGCGCCGGCTGTGCCGACGACATGGCGTTTGCACTGGACTGCGCGTCTAGCGAGGTATACGACAAGAGCGCGCAGACATACGCATTGAATGGCGAGCGGGTGACCGGGGATGCTCTGATCGACTATGCCCGGGCGCTGTCGGAGGACTTCCCGATGGTGTTTATCGAGGACCTGCTCGACGGGGACGACTGGGATGGGTTCACCAAAGCGGTGCAGACAATTGACCGTTCGATCATCCTCGGCGACGATCTGATCGTCACCAACCGCGACCGCCTGGAACGGGCCGTAAAGACCTCGGCCGTAGAAGGTTTCATCCTGAAGCCCAATCAGGTCGGGACCATCGCCGAGGCACTGGACTGCTTCGAATACGCTGCGCAGAATGCCATTCTGGCGATCCCGTCGGGCCGGTCGGGGGGTGTCATCGATGACGTCGTGATGGACCTGGCGGTGGCACTAGCGGCGCCGTTCCAGAAGAACGGGGCGCCGAGGTCGGGCGAGCGCATCGAGAAGCTCAACTTCCTGCTGCGCGCGGCAGAACGCATCCCGAACTGCGCGCTGGCGGACGTGCCAGCATTAGTGCGGTTTTGAGCGCGGTCAGCCGCTAACTGCCAACCGCCCAACGTCAGTTCCGCTGCGAAAGGCGACCGCACCGACCGCCAAGGCGATCGAAAGTGCAATCCGGTCAGCAAGTTTCGGCCGCGAGCGCTGGCGGATCAGCGTTTTGTCCGGCGTGCCGACCACAACTCAAGTGCCGCAAGCGCTGCCCCCGGAATCGCGAAGCCGAGAACGCCAATCGCCAGTCCGATCAGGGACAGCAGTCCAGAGCTGATACCCCACCACATCGTGGCGGCGCCGGCCGCCAAAAGAACCGCACTCAGCAACGTCAACTTGAGCCCGTCACGCAGGGTCGATCCTGGGGCGGCGTGACGCGGCGGCTTGCCGCTGCCGGGCTTATCGACGTCACGCGAGCGCAGCGCTTTTACGGCGAACAAGATGCCGCCCCCGATTGTGATCAAGCCGACTATTGGGACGCGGTGTCCCGCTCTGCCTGGTGGCGGCGGATTGAACGCCATCAGTGCGCCGGCCACTGTCCACACCGCGCCGAGCCACGCGTTCATGATCCGGGACCTCATGGGCACCAAGTATCAAACGACCGCGCACTGGCCGGCTGGTACACGACCGGAATCGATGAAGACCGCTAGACCGCGGATTTTTCCAGGATGTGGACGCCGCAGGCGGAGCCCAGGCCGATCACATGGGCCAGGCCGACCTTGGCGTTCTCGATCTGGCGATCGCCGGCCTCCCCGCGCAGGTGATGGCAGATTTCCCAGATGTTGGCGATGCCGGTGGCCGCGATCGGGTGGCCCTTGGACTGCAGCCCGCCCGACACATTCACCGGCGTCGCGCCGTCGCGCCAAGGCGCACCCGAGTCGAAGAAGTCGGCGGCGCCGCCCTCTTCGCACAGCATCAGGTTGTCGTAGTGCACCAGCTCGGCGGTGGCGAAGCAGTCGTGCAGCTCGACCAGGTCGAGGTCGCTCGGGCCGACGCCTGCCTGCTCATAGGCGGTCGCGGCGGCGTTGCGGGTCAGCGTGTTGACATTCGGCAGGACCTGGCAACCCTCCTCCCAGGGGTCGGTTGTCAGCACCGAAGCCGACACCTTCACCGCGCGCCGTTGCTGTTCGAGCGAGAGCGACTTCAACGTCTCGCCGTTGCACACGACCGCGGCCGCCGCACCGTCACAGTTGGCCGAACACATCGGGCGGGTGTTCGGATAGGCGATCATGACGTCACCCATGATCTGCTCGAGCGTGAACCTCTTCTGGTAGGCGGCCAGCGGATTCAACGTCGAGTGGGCGTGGTTCTTCTCGCTGATCTTGGCGAACAATTCGAAGCTCGTGCCGCCGTACTTGTGGCCGTACTCGGTGCCGATCTGGGCGAACACACCGGGCATGGCCTCGGTGCCGATCCGCCCGTCGACCGGTGCGACGGCGCCGTACCGGCCCGCAGGCGCCCAGACGTCGGCTTCGACCCTCTTCCTGCCGCCCGCGCCGAGCAGCCCGGCGCCGGACAGTTTCTCCACGCCGACCGCCAATCCGTACGTCACCTCGCCGGCCTTCACGGCCATGATGGCGGTCCGCAGCGCGGTGGCCCCGGTCGCGCAGGCGTTGGCCACGTTGTACACCGGGATGCCGGTCTGGCCGATCTGCTTTTGAAGCTGCTGACCGATCCCGGCGTTCGCGGCCATCAGGTTCCCGGCCGCGATAACACCGATGTCGGCCATGGTCACGCCGGCGTCGGAGAGTGCGCCGGTGGCGGCCTCGGCCGCCAGATCGACGGTGTCCTTGTCGGGGTGCTTGCCGAACTTGGTCATCCGGATCCCGAGAATCCAAATTTCGTCGCTGGCGCTCATCGTCGCTGCTCCTTTGTCACGTGATTGGGTTGGTCATGCTCGGTTATGCCCAGTTATTCAGCGGGCTCGAAGCCGAAGCCAATTGCCTGGGTGCCTTCGGAGTCGGTGCCGAGCGGGTAGGTGGCGAGCCGCACCTTCATTCCGTCGCGGATGTGTTCGGGATCGGGCTCGACGTTGATCAGGTTGGCGCGGATCCGGGTGCCGTCGCAGTCGACCACGGAAGCAACGAACGGGGTGGGGATCCCCGGTGCGGCGAAGGTGACGATCGTGAACGCACGCACCGTGCCCTCGGTCGCGACCGGGACGGTGGTGAATTCGTTCGCGAAGCAGCCGGCGCAAGCGTTACGCCGGTCGAAGAACCGGGCACCGCAGCTGGTGCATTCCTGCGCGATTAGGTGCGGTTCGCCGTCGTCGAGCACCAGATAGTCGACCAAGGGGATCTGTCCAGCCATAGCAACCTCCATCACGTCCGGCCGTTCTTTTCCGACGCTAGCAGCGCTACTTCAGGTCGGCGGCGACCCTCTCCAATGCGGCGAGGTGGTCGTCGACATTCGCCAGGCCGGCATTCATGGTGTTCACCGACAGGTGCGTGGCCCCGGCTGCTTTCCAGGCGGCGACCTCGGCGGCGACCGTGTCGGGGTCGCCGGTCCAGTTGGCCCGGCCTTCCATCCCGAGGCTGTCGGGGTCGCGGCCTGCGGCGGCCGCCGCGCGCTGCACCTGCTCACGCGCGTGGTCGAGGCCGGGACCGGGGCCCACCATCGGGAACCAGCCGTCGCCGAGCCGCCCGGCGCGCTCGAGTGCGCGGTCGGAGGCCGCACCCAACCAAACTGGGATCGGCCGTTGGTTCGGCATCGGGGCGAGGCCCGCCCCGGTCACTGTGTGGTACTTCCCGTTGAAGGTGACCGACCGCTCGGTCCACAACTTGCGGATGACCTCGACCTGTTCCTCGGAGCGCTTGCCGCGGTTGGTGAACTTCTCGCCGAGCGCCTCGTACTCGACGGCGTTCCAGCCCAACCCGATACCGAGCCGGAATCGCCCGCCGGTGAGCAGATCAACCTCGGCGGCCTGCTTGGCGACCAAGACCGACTGTCGCTGCGGCAGGATGATGACACCGGTGACTAGTTCCAGTGAGGTGACCGCGGCCAGGTAGCCGAACATGACGAACGGCTCATGGAACGTTGTGTCGACGTTGTAGGGACCCTGCCAGCCGTGGTGCACTTCGGGGTCGGCGCCCACGACGTGATCGTAGGCGAGGATGTGGGTGAACCCGAGCTCTTCAACGCGCTGGCCGTACGCGCGTACGACCGCGGGGTCTCCGCCGAGCTCCGTTTGCGGGAACACAACTCCAATGCGCATTCGCAGTTCAACCGTGCCGCGCCGCGATTGCTTCCCCGGCAGCGGCCCTACGGCAAGCCACCACGGGAAGCCCTAGTGCGTGCGTGGCGTAGTTCAGCCAGTGCGGTGTGACCCATCCCTGATGCCCCGATTAAGTTCTGCCGTCGGAACCGAGCTGCTGGCCAGTGCCGGCTCTTGGCAGCTGCAGCCGAGGGCGCCGAACGGATTCGGGTGGGTGTCGGAAGGTGCCGGGTCGGCGCTGGCCGGTGCCATTCCCAGAACACAGGAGCCAAGAACGATGGCGGCGCTGACAATTATTTTCGTGATCAGAACTCTTGGGTCTGAGTTCAGCAAATTTAGGGTTGACTGTTTCGGATTCGCTATCAACATTACGTCTCACCTTTGCGCATTCCATGCAGCGTGTACCTAGGAAGACGTCAACAGCTACCGGTCCGATCCGCTAGATCTGACCGTGGGCCGGAAATCTTCCTTATTCTACGGAAATCTGCCTTTCCGTGAGATCGTCTGTAAAACGCCAATCTTGCGGCCGGCAGTTACTAAGAAGACATGTAAAACATTTGAAAAGGGGCTGCTCTAAACTTTCGGCCCTCCCTCCGCGAGAATGCCGTCAAGCGGAGTTGATATTTGCTACCTGCAGCTATCAACCTGGTTTTCATATGATGGTCACCCAAGCTTGGTTCTGACTGTGTTTTGGGTAGGTGCATGCTGTTCCTTGCACGCACGTCAGCGCTGATTGGCCAATCCGGCTGCCGCGCAGTAGGTATGGATAAGGCCAGGCCCCACAAGTGGTTTCCAGACCGGACATAGTCCCAGTCAAGCGGATAGGTGTCACACGATCGAGGAAGCGAGGTCAGTTCATGTTGAAGTCAAAGACTGAGGTTGCGCTGATTTGGGCTGGTGGGACCGGCGATATGCTCCTCGCGCGCGAAGCCGATGACGCTGGAAGACTACCTGGCATGCAAACGAGCATCAGCCTTGTGCGCCAGGCGTCCCCGCAGGATGCGGCCGCATGCGTTGCGATTTATCGCCCGTATGTCCTGTACACGACGATAAGTTGGGAAATCGAAGTCCCGACCGAAACTGAGATGGCTGCGCGCATCGCCAGGGCCCGCGACAGCCACGAATGGCTTGTGCTCGAACATGATGATCAGATCATCGGCTTCGCGTACGGGCACGCGTTCAATCGCCTCGCTACCTACCAGTGGTCGGCTGAGACCGGTATCTATGTCCACGTCGACTATCACCGCGCCGGCGGCGGCCGCAAACTCTACACGCAACTACTGCGCCGGCTCACGGAGCGCGGCTACCGGCGAGCATTCGCCGGCATCACCCAACCGAACGAGGCCAGCAACGGTTTTCATCGATCCTTCGGGTTCCAAGATGCCGGCCTGTACCGGTGCGTCGAATGGAAGCACGATAGCTGGCACGACGTCGCCTGGATGCAAGTCGATCTGGTCGGCGGCGCCGACCAGGACTGCCCGCCGGGCCCAATCACCTGATCCTGCGATAAGCCCTTGCGCTGCAAACCTTTACCGATGGGCCGGGAGAACCCAGATCTGAGCTGAGGTGCATCGAAGATCTCGAAAACGGGCGGGGACCAAGGAAAGTATTTTGTTCCGCCACTTTCAACATATATCGCACCGGGGGGCTTGCGGCAAGACCGGGGTCATGTCGCAAAATTGCTGGCCGAAGCCAGAACTCGGTGAATCGGGGGTTGCACAGTGGGTGTCTCGGTGGTGCCGGACAAGTCGTGCCGAGGGCGCGAGCCGATGTCCGACCATGCGGTGGTGATTGCCGGAGCAGGCCCGACGGGGCTGATGTTGGCCGGTGAGCTGGCATTGGCGGGCGTCGACGCCGCCATAGTCGAGCGGCGCGCCGGCCAGGACCTGATCGGCTCGCGTGCAGGCGGTCTGCATGCACGCACCATCGAGATCCTCGACCAGCGTGGAATAGCTGACCGTTTTCTTTCGCAGGGACAGGTGGCGCAGGTCGCCGGGTTCTCCCAAATTCGTCTGGACATCAGCGACTTTCCCACCCGGCACCCCTACGGGCTCGCGCTGTGGCAGCACCACATCGAGCGCATACTCGCCGGTTGGGTCGGCGAACTGGCAGTGCCGATCTATCGCGGACAGGAGGTGACCGGCTTCGCGCAGGACGACACCGGCGTCGACGTCGAGCTTTCCAACGGCCAGTTCCTGCGGGCGCAGTACCTCGTCGGGTGCGACGGAGGACGCAGTTTGATCCGTAAGTCGGCCGGCATCGAGTTCTCGGGGTGGGATCCGACGACGAGTTACCTGATCGCCGAGGTGGAAATGGCCTTAGAAGCGGGCGGGGAGACGGGCTCGAGCACGGGCTCGAACTCGGGTCGGACGCCGGAATGGGGCATCCGCCACGATGCCCTCGGCGTCCATGCGCTCAGCATGCTGGAGGATGGGGGGCCGATGCGGGTCATGGTGACCGAGCGGGACCTCGGACCCACCAGCGAACCCACCCTGCGCGATCTGAGCGAGGCGCTGATCGTCGTGTACGGGACGGATTATGGGATCCACAGTCCCACTTGGATTTCCAGGTTCACCGATATGGCGCGACAGGCCGCGACCTATCGCGACGGACGAGTCCTGCTGGCCGGCGACGCCGCACATGTGCATCACCCGGTGGGCGGACAGGGCCTCAACACCGGTGTTCAGGATGCGGTGAATCTGGGATGGAAGCTGGCGCAGGTGGTGAATCGGACGTCGCCCGACAGCCTGCTGGATACCTACCATGCCGAACGGCACCCGGTCGCTGCGCGCGTGCTGCGCAACGCCATGGCGCAAATGGCGCTGCTGCGCCGCCCGGACGATCACACCAAGGCCTTGCGCGACACCATTTCCGAGCTCCTCGACATGGACGAGCCGCGCAAACGATTCGCCGCGATGATGTCCGGTCTCGACATCCACTACGACCTCGGTGCGGGACACCCGCTGCTCGGGCGGCGCATGCCCGACCTCGACCTGGTCACCCCGGGCGGCCCGCTGCGGGTATTCACGCTGCTGCACGGTGCCCGGCCGGTGCTGCTCAACCTCGGTGCGCCCGGCAGCTGCGAAATCGCGCCTTGGGCCGATCGAGTTCAATTGGTCGACGCGGAATATGTTGGCGAATGGGATCTTCCGGTGCTTGGCGCGGTCACCCCTCCCACCGCCGTGTTGATCCGGCCCGACGGATATGTTGCCTGGGCAGGAGACCCGGGCGACGGCACGCTGAATGGCGCACTGACCACCTGGTTCGGGCCGCCTGCCGCGCCCCGGCGCCGGGGCTAGTGTCCTGAGTCATTAATTCGATTGCAGTGAATCCATCCGCCGACTGTGGGTGATATGCGCTAAAACCATTGAAATCCGTACCTAACCACCACGCTCGGTGCGCGTAGGATGCCGAGTCGGCCGTCCTTTGGTGTCGGTGAATTAACGACTCACGACGCTAGGACGGACCCGCCGGCCCGGCCGTGGATGCCAAGCGGGCCGTGCATCGACGGGCTCCGCTGTCGTCAGAGGCCGAAGGCGCGCTCCAGATCCTTCAGCGACGTCTCCAGGTGACCGAGCAGCCGCTGCAGGTGCGGGACGCTGCGACGGCAGCCGACCAGACCGAAGTCGAGGTTGTCGGCGTTGTTGGTCACCGTGATGTTGACGGCCTGCCCCTCGAGCGCGATCGACATTGGATAATTCCCATCCAAACGCGCACCACGCCAGTACAGCGGCTCAGAGTGACCGGTCGAGACATTGGAGATGACGATGTTGAAGGGCGGTGAGCCGGTCGCCAGGTAGCCGGGGATCAGCCCGAAGAACAGCCCCCCGACGTTGAACGCCGACAAGGCTAATTGTTGAACCGGAGGGAGCTGCTGGAAAACCGTTTTGGTGTCGCCGATCGACGTGCTGATGATCTCGAGCCGCCTAGCCGGGTCGTCGAGGTGAGTCGCCAGGTTGCACAGGAAGGTCCCGACCATGTTGCCGCCACGGTCGTCGTCGTCCTTGCGGAGATTGACCGGCACCATCGCGGTCAGGGGGGCATCCGGCAGAGCGCTCTGCTCGAGGAGATAGGCGCGAAGGGCACCGGAAGACATGGCGAGGACCACGTCGTTGACCGTCACCCCGGCGGCCGACTTGACCGCCTTGATGCGGTCGAACGACCAGGACTGCGCGGCCACCCGTCGAGCACCGCCGATCCGGACGTTGAACATGGTGCGTGGCGCCCGAAACGGAAGGGTCAGTTGTTGTTCGAGCAGCGCGGCGCGCGCCAGCTTCAGCGTCGACGGTGCCAATGCCAACGCCGACCCGGCGGAGCTGCCGACCCGCGCGAGCAACGAGGGCGGTTTCCGCGGCTCCCTGCGTTTGCGTGGACCGAGGCTCCACGGAACCCTTATCTCGTCGTCATCGGGGTCGGAGGTGAAGGCGCGTTGCATCAGCCGTAGCGCCGATACGCCGTCCATGAGGGAGTGGTGGAATTTCGTGTAGACCGCGTACCGGCCGTCCTGCAGCCCCTCGACGAGGTGCGCCTCCCACAGCGGGCGGTGCCGGTCGAGCAGGGTGCCGTGCAGGCGGGAAGTCAACTCCAGCAGGTCACGGACTTGTCCCGGCTCGGGGAGGGCAGAGCGGCGGAGGTGGTAGTCGAGCTCCAGGTCCTTGTCGAACGCCCACGCGATATTGGTCACGGCGCTGAAGAAGGCAGGGCGCTTGCGGAAGGTCGGTTGCACATCCCTGCACTCGAGCATGGCCTGATAGGACTCGCGGACGAAGTGGGGTCCGGCGTCCTCGGGCGGCCGGAAGAGCTGTAGGGATCCCACGTGCATGGGATGCTCGCGCGACTCGCCGATCAGGAACAATGCATCCGTCGGCGATATCGGTTCCATGGTCGTCGCCCCCATTCCTTCCGGCACCTGACAGGCGCTCTATTTGCTTGTAGCCAAAACGGGCGTTGATCACACACCGGAATGAACGCTCCGAAACCGACGATCTTGCGCTGACCATTTCGCACAAGGACGCCCAGCTAAGGTCGACGTCGACTGATGACACGACCGCGGTTGCGCCCCTTACCATCTGGGACGGGCCACCGCCGCGCGCTGCTTGGCGAACCCGAACTTCACGCCAAAAGCGCTGCTAGAACCAGACTTTGCGGCCTGCCACGGGCCGCCCGACCGCCCCCAGGATCCACAGGATCAGACCGATCACCAAAAGGATGCCACCGATCGTCTCGAGAATTGCCAGGCCAGCGAAATATCCGATCACCACGAGAATGATCCCCAAAATAACCACAGTACTTCCCCTTTGTTGAACACGTGTCTAGTTGTGCGATACCAGGTGGTGTACCCGGCCATACGACTTTCAATCGGACGGATGCGACCGGCCGGCGTGTTCGTTGCCAGACCCTGGATGCCTGCTCGATCGCCGAATCATCGGAAACATTCAGCTGGGTCTCAGCAACGTCGGCTGTGATGGTGGCAGTCACTTCAGGCACCTAGCGAAAGATGACATGTGATGGGGGGGACCCCCTCGGCTCGGACGCTCGTTGATATGGGCGTCAGAAGATTTTCGGGAGCTATCGAGGAGGTCCCAATGACGATGGTAGGCGGGTTCGACGTGCATCGGAAGCAGATCACGTTCGATTACGTGGACGACGACGGTTTGGTGCGTGGGGGGCAGATCCGTCCGGCTACGCGCACGACGTTGCGGCACTGGTTGGCCGAGCACTGCGCGGACGGGGACGCGCAGTTCGCGTTGGAGGGCTGCACCGGGTGGCGCTATGTGGTGGAGGAGTTGCAGGCTGCCGGGGTTGGGGCGCATCTGGGTGATCCGGCCGAGACCGCGGCGCTGCGCGGCCCGAAGAAGCGCGCCAAGACCGATCGCGCCGATGCGCGGCTGCTGCGCACCCTGCTGATGGAGGGACGGTTCCCTGAATCGTGGATCCCGCCGGCGCATCTGGTGGAGATCCGCACCCTGGGCCGGTTGTATTGCACCCTGATGGACGAGCGGCGTGCCTGGCAGCAACGCATCCACGCCCAGTTGTTCCACCAGGGCTGCCCCCCGATCACCGCACTGCTGTCGACAGCTGGTCGCGCTGCGCTGAGTGGTGCCGAGCTTTCGGCGGTCGGGCGTCAGTATGTCGATACCGCGCTGCGGCGCATCGATGAGCTCACCGTTGAGATCGAACCGCTGCGAGCCCAGTTGGTGGACTTCGCCCGCCACCAATCGGGCTGCCAGGCATTGCAGGCGCGCCACTACGGCATCGGGTGGCTGTGCGCGGCGATCATCTGGGCCGAGATCGGCGACGCCCGACGATTCCACAGCTCCGATCAGCTGGTCCGGTTCGCCGGGATGGACATCACCGTGTATTCGTCTGACACCAAGCGTTCACCGGGGCACCTGTCGCGGCAGGGCTCACCAGAGCTTCGGTGGGCCGTGTTTGAGGCCGCCAAATGCGCCGCCCGACCAGGATCTCCGGACTACGCCTACTATCACCACCTGGCCGCGAGCCCGCACAACGGCAAGAACCCGACCCTGGCAGTCGAACGCAAGCTGCTGCGGCGCTGCTATCACACGCTGTGTGAACTCGGCGATACCGCCCTGGCGTTGCCGCGCACCCGACCCCAGCAGGTGGCTGCCTGAGATGTGTTGTGCGCGTGCCTTGCCCATAAATCAGCTGATGCCTGCGGTCAGCTCCTGCCACGCTCCTGCGGCCACCCCTGCGCTGGGTGGACCTCCCGGAAAGAATGAGCGACCGCACCCTTTAGCAGCCCCGTACGTCGGGCATCCCATCAATCATCATGTCGCCGGACTTTCGTCCGTGGACCCAGTTAAGGCTGGGCGCCGGCCCGCGCAACGCGTCTTTTGCGTCACCGCTCTCCCGCGGGAGGCAGACATGAGATGAACCATCACGAGGTAGCTGCCTCGTCCCCCGCCGACGGAGTATACGGCGGATCCTCGCCAGCCTCGAGGTCGTTCGTCCTCGCTGCGCTGCGGGCGCTCCACCTCGACCCCGGCTGCGGTCCACCGCCCCAAGCACGGGCGGGAACGAAAGCAAAACCAAACAAAAACAACAGAGTCGCGGCCTTTACGGGGGTCGCCATCACAGATAAGGAGCGCGGCAGTGGACACCGAGACCGTGGACCGCGAATTCAGTGCGCTGCAGCAGCAAGGGCAACAAACGGCGACGCTGATCGCAAGGCTGGCCGACAAATTGTCCACCGCGGCCGCCGCCGGCGACCCCAACGCCCGCGAATGGGGACTGGACCTCAAGGAGATCGCGTTAGCGATCCGCGACGAGCAAAGCACCACGACGGGGCTCCTGCAGGCGATTCACGCCCTGGTCGACAACCACGTCGCGGCCACCGAGCCGTCCCCGCAGCCGTACTACCCGCCACCCGCTCAGTACGCGCAACCGCCGCCACCGCCGCAGTATCAGGCCCCGTATCAACCGCAGTACCAGCAGCCCGCGCCGTCCGGCGGTGGGGCGCTGCACCGGTTCCTCGGCGGGTCGTTCGGCCAGGCGATCGTTACCGGCGCGGGTTTCGGCATCGGCGACGACATAGTCAACAGCATCTTCGACAGATTCTGAGCCGCAACGGATTCCCGTTAGACACGCCCGCTCTCAGATCGCGAGGATCCCGGAACAGGGACGAGTCACTGCGGGTGGGTCGCCAGGTAGTCGCCGACCGGGATCGGTGACGACGCGGCGTATCCGATGGGGAGCAGCACGTCGCCGGCCGTCGTGAAGCAATAGACGTCCCACCGGTAGAACGTGGCGAACGCGGCGGGATCGGCCGCAATCAGCGCGGCGTATTGGTCGACCGCGCGCACGTATTCGTTTGCGTGGTTGTACGCATAGATGGCGCGATCGTGATCGTTGGCGAAGCCGCTAGCGGCAAGGAAGCGGCCCGCCGCCATGATGCTGTCGTGGGGCGAGTTGACGTCGCCGCCCTGGCCGTAGGAGGCGAACGTCGACGGCAAGAACTGCATGGGGCCCTGCGCGCCGGCGGTGCTCACGCCCGCGATGCTGCCGAGGCGGGTCTCGATCAGGTTGATCGCGGCCAGGTAGTTCCAGCCGACGCCGGACTCGGACTCCGCTGCGTGGTAGTAATTCATCAGCTCGTCGGCCGGAATCGGAGGATCTATGCGCCACGCGGGCAGTGTGTCCCTCGGGCGCGACATCGCGGCGAGCTGCCGACGGGCGTCGAGGTTGCCGTCGTAGACGCCGATTAGCGACGCCGGGATACGCGATCGTGTGGTCGCGTCCCACTCGGGATGCCGCCCGATGGCGCGGTACGCGGCCTGCTGGCGGTGCGCCGCCGCCACCAGCGCCGGCTCCGCCGTCGATGGGTTACGCAGCGCAAGCTCGTCGGCGACCAGGTCGTCGGCCAGCTGCGCGGGGTCTGCCGCCAGCTGAGGCTGTGCGCCTGCGGGCGGGCTCGGCGCGGCGGGCACCGGCGTGGCGGCCGACGCGAGCGGTGTGACGGTCATCGTCGTTGCGGTTGGCCGGGCTGTCGATCCCGTGCAGCCGACGAGCGCGAACATAATCGTGCCGACGACAAGCGTCACAAGGCGGCGTATCCTGCGCGCGCTCGCGACAGCCGGCCGCGGCGTAGCGGTGACTACCCGGTTACGGCTCATTATCGGACCGTATGGCATCAATGCTCCGACCGCTACCAGCCGGCGGTTGCGATGATCGGAACGCCGATACGCAGGTGCCCGAAGCTGGACTAAATCCCTTTGGGCGCCGCGCGGACCGCCTGAACCGCGGCGGCGTCGCCGTCGAATTCGACTCGGGCCACTCGCCCGACGGAGAACAGCAGCAGCTCCTCGGCTGCACCGGTCACGGTGACGGACGGGCCTCGGCCTGCGGTCAGCACCGTCTTGCCGTCCGGGGTGCGCAACGCCACCCGGCCGGGGACCCTGGCCAGCGTTAGCCGGCCCATCAGCGGCAGGTTGCGGCGCAGCCTGGCGGCCAGGGCGGGTTCGAGTACGCGCGGCTCCCAGCCCGGCTGCGCGCGGCGCACGTCCTCATGGTGGATGAACATCTCGCCGACATTGGCCACCGGGTCGAGCAATTTGAGCGGTGAGTAGAGCGGCGGGCCGGATGCGACCTTGTCCACCAGCTCGTTCCAGTCGGTGTGCTGCGCGACGTTGTCCTGCACCTTGGCGGTGTGGCCGGCGAAGAACGGGATGACGATGCCGGGTGCGGCGTCGGGGCGGTACTCCCGGATCATCAGGTGGGCGGCCAGGTCGCGGGTACTCCAGCCTGCGCACAGGGTGGGCGCTTCCGGGCCGACGCTGCGCAGGGTGTCGACCAGGGCGGCGCGTTCACGTTGAGCAATGGACACTTGCTTTCCCTTCGGATCAGGGCCCTTCAAAGCAGGCTGTCGCGGCTGTGACCAGGTTGTCAGAGAATTTTTTCGAGCAGGTTCTTGAGGTCTTTCTGCTGCCCGACGGTGAGGCGTCCAAGACGCTCGTCGAATGCGTCTGATAGCAGTGCGAGGCCGTCTGTGGCGGCCTGACGCCCGGCCGGGGTGAGCAGGAGGCGATGGCGCCGCAGATCGGCGGCGTCGATCTCGCGACGCACAAATCCCGCGGCCTCAAGGCGCTTCAGGTATACCGTGACCGTCGCCTTGGGCATGCTCAACGTCGCAGCAAGTTCGGCCGGGTAGGGATGATCGTCGACCTCCGCGAGCAGGAACAACTCTTTGGAGTCGAGCCCTAACGCGGTGATGTCGGCCTCGACACTGGAGACGACCGACAACAGTAACCGGTAGTTCAGCGACCAGATCTTGGCCGGATCGACCGTAGGCATCGCTCTTGCCAGCCAGATAGTTCAGAGATAAACTAGTTTGAAAATAAACAAACACATAAACGAACAATCTACCAGAAAGCGACCTCAATGCCCCTGGATCAATACGTGACACTCGGACGGTCCGGGTTGCGCGTCAGCCCGCTGTGCCTGGGAGCGATGACGTTCGGAGATGACCTCGGCTGGGGCTCCAGTGTGGAAGAGTCCCAACAGATCATCGATCGGTACATCGAACTTGGCGGCAACTTCATCGACACCGCCAACTTCTACACCAGGAGCCACTCCGAGAAGATCATCGGCGACCACATCGGGCGGCACTCGGCCCGACGTGATCGTTTGGTGATTGCGACCAAGTTCAGCGGCAACCTGTATCCGGGTGATCCCAACGGCGGCGGCTCGGGCCGCAAATCAGTGATCAGCGCCTGCGAGAACTCGCTGCGCCGCCTGCAAACCGACTACATCGATCTGTACTGGCTGCACATGTGGGACGCGAATACCCCCATCGCGGAGACGATGGCCGCACTCGACGACCTCGTTCGGGCCGGCAAGGTGCGCTACCTCGGCGTCTCGGACACCCCGGCGTGGAAGATCGTTGAAGCAAACCTCGTCGCCCGTTTCCGCGGATGGTCGGAATTTATCGGCCTGCAGATCGAGTACTCGCTGCTCGAACGCACCGTCGAACAAGAACTGGTTCCCATGGCCGGCGAATTCGGCCTCGGGATCACACCCTGGTCACCGCTCAAAAGCGGCGTGCTCAGCGGCAAATACACCCGACGCAACCATGGTCAGCACAAGGCTGATCGCGGCGCGATTGTTGCGGCGTTCCTCACCGAGAAGACCTATGCGGTCGTCGACGAACTGGAGATCATCGCCAAGGCGCACGAGACCACCGTCGCCAGCGCGGCCCTGGCCTGGGTCCACGCGCAGCCGGCCGTGACGTCGGTCATCATCGGGGCACGCAGGCTCGCGCAACTCGACGACAACGTCGGCGCCGTCGACGTCAACCTCACCGCCGAGGAACTGGCCAGTCTGGACGCTCTTACCAAACCGGCTTTCGGGTTCCCCCAGAGCGCGCTGGCCATCGCCGCGAGCATCATTAACGGCGGAACAACGGTCAACGGTGTGTCGGCGCCAATCTCCGAGTACGTGATGCCCGAAGGCATCGAGCCTTACTGAGTCTCAGGCCATCGATTCATCGAACGACTCGACGGGCACGTGCTCACGCTGGCCATTTCCTGGGTTGATTCCCGGTAAGCCGCGGCTGAGCGCCTCGATCAGTCCCTGGACCTTCACCGCTTCATCCTCGGTCGGGATCTCACCGGCCTCCAGGTCGTCCAGCAGGTCCGCGCGCGGTCCGGCTCTGCTGGCCGTCTCCCGCGCCGAGAGTTTGGCGCGCAGGCGAGCCAAATAAAGCTGCTGGCCCGGCGTGGACCCGGGCGCGGCCGCGGGCGCGTTCCATCAGATCGTCATAGAACTGGCGAGCTTCGCCCAGCGCAACGATCACCCGGGGGGTGAGCCTGCTGCGGGCTGCCGCGTCGGTCAGCGTCTTCCGCAGCTTGCGTAGGCCGGTGAGAATTACCTCGACTCGGGGGCGGAACTCGTCGTCGTCATCGGGCAATGCGGCGATCGCGGAGGCGTACATGTGCATCGCCGCTTCGGCCATACCGAAGATGATCGGGGCTTCGCCTTCGTCCGGGATGTCCTTAGCCATGGTCCTCTCAGTTCTTCAGGGTTTTGTTGCTGGCCACTTATGGCTCGTTAGCACTTGACACCAGGCATTAGCGCTGATCGGCGACGAACACTGCGGTTGAGGACATTCCGAAGGGCTGCCGCTGTACACCCGTCATTTCAACAACGACGCTGCGCCCGCCGAACGGAGCGCACGTACCCTCGCGCAAGAGCGGGGAGGCTCACAACCAAGGGAAGGCGCGGCATTGCAAGAGGCACCGGGAGAGGCATCGTCTCGAGACCACCACCGATACGTGATCGTTGGCGCCGGTGCCATCGGCGGCACTGTGGGTGCCGTGCTGACGCGGGCCGATATTGCCACGGTGCTGGTGGCACGCGGCCGGCACGCCGAGGTGCTGGCGGCCGCGGGGATCACGCTGAGAACCCCCGATGGCACCTTCCGCACGTCAGTCACCACGGCGTCCCGGGCCGAGGATGTGCGATTGACCGATCGCGACGTGCTGGTCTTCGCGACCAAGACCCAGCAGCTCGACGCGGCGCTGCAGGAATGGGTTGATCAGCCGGTCCACGGCCCGGGCGGCCCGGATGAGGTGGTCGGCACCGCGGGTGAGCGACTGCCGGTAATGACCGCGCTGAACGGCGTTGCCGCCGAGGAGAAAGCGCTGCGGTATTTCCGTCAGGTCTTCGGTGTCTGCGTGTGGCTGCCGGCCGTGCACCTCGAACCGGGGGAGGTGATCGTGCGGTCCTGGCCGGTGGCCGGCCAGTTCCACATCGGACGCTGGCCTGCCTCGATCAGCACGCAGGCCGATGCCGACCTGTTGGCGGGCCTCGCCGAGACGTGGAGCGCCGCCGGGATCCGGGTGAATATTCCCGACGACGTCGCCCCCTGGAAGTACAACAAGCTGCTGAGCAATCTCGGCAACGCCGTGGGCGCCCTGACTGGCGAGGTGGCCGACGCGAGCGCCGTGGTGGCCGCGGTGCGCCGCGAAGGCGAAAACGTACTGCGGCAAGCGGGAATCGAATTCGTCTCGTTCGAGACGTCCAGGGCGGCGCGGGCGGACGGACCGACTATACGCCCGGTACCCGGATGGAACGCCGGACCGAGCAACTCCACCTGGCAGTCGTTGAGCCGCAGCACCGGCAACGTGGAGACCGACTTCCTCAACGGGGAGATCGTCCGGCTCGCTCACCGACACGGCGCCGCGGCGCCACTGAATGCCGCGTTGGCGCGTGCAGCACGTGGGGCGGTCCGCAACGGCCTTGGGCCAAGCCGTTATTCGGCCGCGCAGCTGGCAGAAATGCTGGGGATCAACGCGATTACCACCGTGGGGGACTGACCCGACATCCACGAAGTACGTCTCCCGATCGGCCACCGACGCCATGCGTGTGCAACTGCTGGGCCACCTAAGGCAGGCATTTGGAGAATAGTGAAGCGGGCTGACCCGTGCTGAAATCCACGCTCCCGCCGGGTTGTTCCGATCGGGTGCATTCTGTCGTGGCCACGGCACGACCTCGGCTTCGCGCAGACTGACTGCGGAGAATTGCGGAAATCGGGAGTTTGATTAGCTAAGTTGGGTACCCCATCATGGGCGACCGGCGGCGATCCTAACCGGTCGGCCACGAGGACCCGTTCTCGAGCGAAACGCCTGCGACGCGAACTCGGTGGATGGTTGTCTTGAAGGAGGCTGACCGCACCGGGCAGCGGTGGGGGACTCCTCGCTGCGGCCTGGTCACATTTCGAGGGAGATGGTAAGTGGTTTTCCGGGCAGACCAGGAGATCGGGCGCGATCTGAACGCCGTCGACTGGATGTCCACCCCGCTCGGGCCGGTGGAGGGATGGCCACAAAGCCTACGCACGGCCGTCAACATCCTGTTGGCATCCCGGTTTTCGATGTGGATGGCGTGGGGTCCGGAGCTGACGTTTTTCTGCAATGCCGCCTATCGCCGCGACACCCTGGGCCGCAAGTACCCCTGGGCGCTCGGCCGTCCGGCCAGCGAGGTGTGGGCGGAGATCTGGGCCGACATCGGACCGCGGATCGAGACAGTCCTGTCAACCGGGGAGGCGACCTGGGACGAGGCCCTGATGCTGATCCTGGAGCGGTCGGGCTACCCCGAGGAGACGTATCACACGTTCTCCTACAGTCCGTTGCGCGACGAGGAGGCGCGCGTGGTCGGCATGCTCTGCGTGGTCAGCGAGGACACCGACCGGGTGATCGGCGAGCGTCGCATGGCGACGCTGCGGGACCTGGGCTCCGACCCGAGCGTCGTGCGCACCGAGCGACAGATGTTGGACTTCGCCGCGGGCCAGCTCGCCGGCAACCTGTACGACCTCCCCTTCACGCTGACCTACCTGTTCGGAGACGACGGTGACGCGCGGCTTGCCGGGGTCAGTGGAATCGCGCACGGGCATCCCGCAGCGCCGGAAACACTTGCGCTTAGCGGTTATTCGCTGTGGCCGGTCGAGAAGCCCTCTCACGGTGAACCTGAGCTCGTCGAGCTCGACGGTGGCTCACCGCATCTGCCCACCGGCGCCTGGCACGCGCCGCCCGCGCAGGCGCTGGTGGTGCCGCTGCAGCAGCAGGGCGCCGCACCACTCGGGTTCCTGATAGCCGCCCTGAACCGGCACCGCCCGCTCGACGACGGCTACCGGGGCTTCGTCGAGCTGGTGGCCGGGCACATCGCCGCGGGGGTGGGCAGCGCGCGCAGCTACCAGGCCCAGCAGCAGCGGGCCGAGGAACTGGCCGAACTCGACCGGGCCAAGACGACGTTTTTTTCCAACGTCAGCCACGAGTTTCGCACGCCTCTCACCCTGATCCTCGGACCGGTCGACGAGCTGCGCAGCCGGGCGAATGGGCTCGATCAGCAGGCGCGCCATGAATTGGACCTCATTCACCGCAACGGCTTGCGGCTGGCGAAGCTGGTCAACACGCTGCTGGACTTCTCGCGCCTCCAGGCAGGGCGAATGCAGGCCAAATTTGAGCCGGTCGACCTGTCAGCCCTCACCGGCGAACTGGCCAGCGTCTTCCGATCGGCGCTTGAACGGGCGGGGCTGACGTTCACCGTGGACTGCCCGCCGCTCGACGAACCGGTGTACCTGGACCGCGAGATGTGGGAGAAGGTGGTGCTGAACCTGCTCTCCAACGCCTTCAAGTTCACCTTCGAGGGCTCCATCACCGTCCGCGTGGGCCGTGAGGACACCGATGCCGACACCTATGCCAGCGTCACCGTCACCGACACCGGTATCGGAGTACCCGCCGCGGAGATGCCTCGGCTCTTCGAACGTTTCCACCGCATCGAAACAGCACGCGCACGTTCCACGGAGGGCAGTGGAATCGGGCTGGCTCTGGTCAAGGAACTGGTCGGGTTGCACGGCGGCACCATCACCGCCGACAGCCAGGAGGGTACCGGCACAACGTTCACCGTCCGTCTGCCGTTCGGTGCGGCCCAACTGTCCGACGACGAACTGGCCGGCCCACCGGGCACGCGCACGATATCGGGCGTGATCGCCGAACCCTATGTCCAGGAAGCTCTGCGTTGGCTGCCCACCGACACCAATGCTGCGTCGGATTCCAGGTCGGACGCGAGCACCACGGCGACCATGACCGCCGTCACCGCAGCCGAGAGCGGTGGCGAACGGGCACGCGTGTTGGTCGCCGACGACAACGCCGACATGCGGGAATACCTGACCGACCTGCTGCAGGCCCACGGCTATGAGGCCAGGGGCGTCGCCGACGGCCAGCAGGCGCTCGAGGCCATCGGCGCGCAACTCCCCGACCTCGTCATCAGCGACGTCATGATGCCCCGGCTGGACGGCCTCCAAATGCTCGCGGCGCTGCGGAAGGACCCGCGCACCGGCGCCCTACCCGTGCTGCTGCTATCCGCTCGCGCGGGACAGGAAGCCTCGATCCAAGGCCTGCTGGCCGGCGCCGACGACTACCTCGTCAAACCCTTTGCCGCCGCGGAGCTTCTCGCTCGGGTGCGCGCCAACGTCGAGCTGGCACGGCTGCGCAACCATCAGGCCCGCTGGCGCACCGCCCTGGTCAATTCGCTGCAGGAAGCGTTCTTTGTGTGCGACGAGCACGGTGCCGTCATCGAGATCAACAGGGCCTTCACCGAGATCCTCGGTTATGGCCCCGAGCAGCTGCCCTACCAACCCACCCACCCGTGGTGGCCGGACGCCGACACCGAACCCGAATCCCACCGACAAGTCGCAACGGCGTTCGAGCAACTGCTAAGCCAAACCGATGGCTCCTTCACCATTCCCGTTAGTCACCGGAATGGGCATCGGGTGTGGGTCGCGGTCAACTTCAACCACGTCGACGATCCCGACTCCGGGCGCCGCGTCATGGTCGGCACCTTCCGCGACGTCACGGCCGAGCACTATGCCGTGCAGCGCCAGGTTGCGCTGGCTGCACTCAATCAGCAACTGGCTCAAGCTGACTCGCTGGATGACGCGTTGCACGGTGCCGTCGAGGAATTGCGCCGGGTGTGGCAAGCCGGGCGCGTGCTGGCCGTGACGTTCTTGCGGGACTCTCGCAAAGACGGCACGCCGGACCTGGTGTGCGCCGGCGAGCCCGCCGACTGGGCTCACCTGTCGCCACGCCAGCGGCAGCTGATCGAGTCGCTGCGTCATGCCGGCATGCTCACCACAGTCACCGGGGAAGCGGGCGCTGCGGGCATCGCGTTGCAGCATCCCCGCGGGGTGCTGGTCGTCTGGGTCGAGTTGGCCGAGCGACGGCCGTTTACCCCGGAGGATCACACGCTGCTCGCGGTGCTGGCCGGACGGCTCGGTCAAGGCCTGCACCGCGTCTACCAGCTGGACGAGCAGCGCGAAACCGCCGTGGCGCTGCAGCACGCGATGCTCGGTCCGGCGACCCTGCCGGAGGGCTTTGCGGTCCGGTACCACCCGGCGAGCCGACCGTTGCAGGTCGGCGGCGACTGGTACGACGTTGTCGATCTCGAGGACGGGCGCGTCGCGTTGATCGTCGGCGACTGTGTCGGTCACGGCTTGGCCGCCGCCACCGTGATGGGTCAGCTGCGCAGCGCCTGCCGCGCGCTGCTGCTCGAGCGGCCCAGTCCCGCGGCGGCGCTCGCGGGGCTGGACCGATTCGCTGCGCGTCTGCCCGGCGCCCGCTGCACCACCGCGTTCTGCGCGGTGCTCACCCTTGACACCGGTGAACTGGTCTTCTCCAGCGCGGGCCATCCGCCGCCCGTCGTGGTGCACGCCGACGGCACGACCGTGCTGCTGGAGGGCGGGCGCACGCTTCCCCTGGCGCTTCGGCCGGACCTGCCCCGGCCGGAAGCCCGCGCCACGTTGCCGGCCCGTGCGACGCTGTTGCTCTACACCGACGGCCTGGTCGAACGCCGCGGCCGTTCGATCGATAACGGCATCGCCCGTGCCGTCGATCTCGTCCAGGGCAGCCGTGCGCTGGCACTCGATGAGGTCGCAGACCGGCTCATGTCCCGGCTCGAACCGGAGGGCGGCTATCCGGACGACGTGGCCATGTTGCTATACCGCCAGCCCCCTCCGTTGGCGATGAATTTCGCCGCTGACACCGACCAGCTGGCCCCGAGCCGTGCCGCCTTGCGCGGCTGGCTGACCCAGGCGGGGCTCGGGCCCGATCAGATCCAGAACGTCCTTATCGCCACCGGCGAAGCCGTGGCCAACGCGATCGAACACGGCCACCGTGACCGACCCGCGGGCATCGTCACGTTGCGTGCGACCGCACTCGTCGACCAGCTGCAGGTGACCGTGACCGACACCGGCACCTGGAAGCCACCGCGCACGGTCGCCGACATCAATCGCGGCCGCGGCATCATCCTGATGCGAGGCCTGATGGAGGACTTCACCATTCAATCCAACGACGCCGGCACTACAGTTCACATGCACGCGAGGATCACTTAAATGGCCACACCACTCGACTTGAACACCGACCGTAGCGCCGACGGGACGCCCCGTATCACCGCGGCTGGGGAGATCGATCTCAGCAACATCGGCGTGTTCACCGAGGCCCTCGCAACGGCCAGCGCGGGCACCCGCGGGCCGATCACCGTCGATCTCGGCGCGGTCAAGTACGTGGACAGCGCCGGGATCAACGCGCTTTTCGACCACGCCGACCAGGTGGACCGCCTGCACGTCATCGTCCACCCGCTCCTGATGCGTGTCCTCACGATCAGCGGTCTCAGCGAGATCGCGACCGTCGAAGCCGCCACAGGTACGTGAAAAGCCGTCCGGCCTAGGGTCGAGACGTGACAATCGCCTATGACGAAGCGCTGCGCGCGCAGGTTAGGGAACATTTGGCGGGTCACGACCGTCGCGTCGTTACCGATCCGACGAAGCGGCACGCGGCAGTCGCGGTGGTGCTGGTCGACTCCGAGCCTGGGGAGGGCAGGGTAGACCCGGCTCCCGTCTACGACGGGATCGCTGGGCCGCCCACGGAGGCCGGACTCGACGGCCGCATGGTCGGCGGGTCGGGCGGCGCTGCTTTTCTGCTGTGCCGGAGGGCTTCTCGCCTCACTTCGCATGCGGCGCAGTGGGCGCTGCCGGGTGGGCGCGTGGACCCGGGCGAGACCGCCGTCGAAGCGGCGCTGAGGGAGTTGGACGAGGAGGTCGGCATCACACTGCCCGATCCGAACGTGCTGGGCCTACTCGACGACTACCCGACGCGGTCCGGTTATGTCATCACGCCGGTGGTGATCTGGGGCGGCGGACGGCTCGATCCGCGTCCGGCACCCGACGAGGTGGTGGCGGTCTACCGCGTGGGGTTACAGGAATTGTTGCGCGACGATTCGCCGAGGTTCATCACCATCGCGGAAAGCCCGCGTCCGGTCGTGCAGATGCCGTTGGGAAATCACCTCATCCACGCGCCGACGGGTGCGGTGCTGCTGCAGCTGCGGTGGCTGTGCCTGGAAGGCCGTCACGACCCGGTCGATGAGTTGGAGCAACCGGTGTTTGCCTGGAAGTAGGGCCACCTGCCCTCGGATAACGTTGCGTCGCACCGGCGACGAACGCTTACGCGACCGTGGAGCGCAGGTAGTGCGGGACCACGAAATGCTCGGGATTGCACCGGCCAGGCAGGGCGGTTGTGCGCTAACGTGGCGAACACGATCCCACATCGTGTGTCTGGGGCTTACATGACGGGCAAGGAGGACCCTCGGCGGATTGATGGCCGGCGCCCACGCTTACGTCTAAGGAAGGTCAGAGGGGAACGCCTGCATGGCTGTTGACCCGTCCGCTGACCTCGTCGACGTCCACTCGCACGTCCTGCCCGACTGGTATGTTGCGGCCGCCAAATCGGCCGGTCATGCCACGCCCGACGGGATGCCCGGTTGGCCGAGCTGGTCAGTTGGCGATCACCTGGACCTCATGGACCGCGTCGGCGTCGGAGTCTCGGTTTTGTCGATCTCCTCGCCCGGAGTGCATTTCGGCGACGACGCATCCGCGGCGGATCTTGCGGTCGAGGTCAACGACTTCATGGCGCATTTGAGTGCCGACCATCCCGACCGGTTCGAGTTCTTCGCGGCGCTGCCACTGCCAAACATGGGGGCGGCCATCGCGGAGGCTCGGCGGTTCGTGGATAGTCCGGGGTGCGCCGGGGTGGGAATTGAGTCCAATGCGCGCGGGGTGTATCTCGGCAACCCGGAACTCGATCCCCTGTGGCAGGAACTGGCGGCCCGGCGTGCGATCGTGTTCATCCACCCCACGTCGCCGCGCCCTTTCGACATCACCGAGCTCGGGTTCCCGGCGCCGGTGATGGAGTTTTTGTTCGACACGACCCGGTCAGTGGTCCATCTCGCGGCCGCCGGTGTCCTGACTCGTTATCCGGACATTCGATTCATCGTGCCGCATTGTGGAGCGGCGCTGCCGGCCGTCATCAGCCGGATCGAGCTGTTCGGACTGGCCGGAATGATCCCGGATGCGCCCGCTGACTTCGGCTGGGACTCGTTGTGGTTCGATCTCGCCGGCGCGCCGCTTCCCGATCAGATCGCCGCTATCACGCGACGTTTCGGGACGGGTCACCTGCTGTATGGCAGCGACTACTGCTTCACGCCGCCCGTCGCGGTCGACCTGCTCGCCCGAAAGCTCGACACCGACTGGCCAACTGCAGATCCCGCTTCGTGGCGCCGGCTCACCGCCGACAACACGCGGGCACTGTTCGCCCACCGCGGCGGCCGCGAACCGCGATGACGGCTATGCGAGCGGCAACAGCGTGATGGCCGCGCCCCATAACGCGCCAGGGTTGAGCCGGTTGGGGTGGAGCCGCAGCATTTCCCGGTAGAACACCTCGGCGGATTCCGATGACTGAAGCAGGCGCCGGGCGTCGGTCAGGTACCGCCGCGTTGCCTGAATCTGCGAGGGGTTGTCGAAGGCGCGCGGATCCTTATGGCCGGCGATAACCGCTGCTGGCCGCAGTGTTTCGGCGGTGTCAAGGGCAGCCAGCCACTCGTCGATGCCGGCGACGCCACCGGACTCGGTGAGGTACGGGTGCACGCCGTTGTAGACGACATCGCCCGCGACGAGCAGGCCCATGTCGGGAACGTGCAGCATTGTCGTGGCGTCGGTATCGGTGTGACCGGCCTCGACCGGAACGAGCGCGAGGCCTTCGAGCTCGACACCGCCCTCGTCGACGGTGCTCACGTCCAGCTCTCCGGAAGGAATCTGTCCGGGGAACACCCGGTCCCAGAATTCGGCGCGAAACTTCGGATCGTTCTGTGCCTCCATCAGTTTCGCGGTGCCTTCCGTCGCTCGTACGGTGACGCCGGGAAACCTCTGCAGCAAGGGAATTGCGCCGAACCAATGGTCCCCGTGACCGTGGGTGACATAAATCTGTCGCAGTGCGCTTCCCGAGGCGGCCACCCAATCACCGACTTCGGACGCCTGCGCCGTAGTGAGCGGCGGGTCGATGAGTACCGCGTCATGTCGTCCCATGATCAATGTGGACGTGATCGGCGACCACATTCGCGCGCTGCCGTCAGGTAGGGGACCGCGGCCCGATTGCGGGATCTGTTCTGTAACAAAAAGTTTGTACTGCAGCGGACGACTCACGATGCCACCTCCACGGTCGCGTCGGTGAAGTCGAGGATCATCGTTGCGACTGCCGCGGGGCGCTCGACGTGCACCCAATGGCCGCCCGTGTCGATAACTTTGACTTCGGCTTGGTTAAAACGGGGGCTGATGGTGTGGACGAGTTCCTCGGTCACGAGCGCGTCGGCGCCGCCTCGGATGATCAGCACCGGGCCACGGAACGCGCTGGTCGCGGGCGCCGCACTCGCCCCGCCGTTCCAGACGTCGACGTAGTGGGCGATGACATCTGCCGCGACGGGTGCGCCGATGTCGACAAGCCGGTCGAGCTGTTGTCCGCCAAGGTTCGGCGCCAGTTCGGCCCGCAGGCGACGCTGCGCGTCGCGGTCACCGCCGAGGCGGCGGAACGGTGCAACCACCTCGTCGGGCAGCCGTGTACCGCCCAGCGGGACGGGGGTGAGCAACACCAGACCACGCACGCGGTCCGGGTGCTGCGCGGCGACCAGCTCGGCGACCTGCGTGCCCATGCTCTGGCCGACCACGATCACCGGCCCGCTGATTGCCTCAACGATGTCGCCGGCCTCGGCGGCCAGAGACTCCAGCGTCGCGTGGCGCGCTTCCGCGGCCGATCCGCTGCGCCTACCGAAGCCTGGCAGGTCGTAGCGCACGGCGGCGACCTCACCGCCCAGAAAGTCGACCAGACCTTCCCACACGGTCGCGTCGTCGAGGAAGCCATGGATCAACAAAACGGTGGGCGCGCCGGCGGCGTACGCGCGGGTGCGTATGACGGGCAACTTGATGAGCGGCTTGGTCATGTCACGCCGCCGTCGTAGCGCCCGACGGTGACCATTCGGGCGTGTCGATCGGCGAGTAGTCGGCGGCACGCTCGTCGAGCCGGCCGGCTCGCTGGGTGCTGAGCTCTTCCACGAGGCCTTCGGGGAGCGGGGTGGTGAAGATGTTGTCGACCAAGGTGTATTCGGCGGCGAGCCGGCCGAACGCTCCCAACGCGCCGGTGTCGATGCGCCCGCGGGACAGATACAGGTCGTCGCGCACGTGGATGCGCTTCACCCGTCCCCACACCACGTGGTCCGGCAGCGGCGGCATCGGGATGATCCGGTCGACCACACACTCGAACGAAATGGGGGCGCCGGCGATGCGCGGAGCCGAAATCGTTTCGGATGGGGCCTTTTCCAACCCGAGCGCCTCGAACTCGTCTACATCTGAGCCGAATTCGAAGGCCGAGCGGTGTACGGCGTCCGCCTGTCCGATAGTTGCGATGTTCACCACGAATTCGCCCGTGTCGCGGATGTTGACGAAGGTGTCCTTGAGGGTCACCCCGTCCGAGCGTGGCTGCAGCGTGATCGACAGGACCGGCGGGAACCGGCCGACGACGGTGAAGAACGATACCGGTGCGATGTTGCCGACTCCGGTGGTTGAGCTGGTGCTGACCCAGGCGATGGCGCGGGGCAACACGCTCCCGATGAGCAGTTTGTAGGCCGCGGTGGGGTCGAGGTCGGCGGTGTCGATGATCATGGTCTGTCTCCTTTGATGCTGGTTGTGGGTGTTGGTCAACTCGCTTGCGGCCATGCGGCGTTCAGCGAGTCGCTGGTTGTCGGTTTCGCCTGGATGCCGATGATTCGCCATCCCGCCGGCCCGCGGGCGACCTCGAAATGGGCTGCCAGCCGCTCGATCTCGGTGCCGTCGCCGCGGCGGCGGGACCAGATCACCTCGATCGCCGCGCCGTTGTCGTGATAGACGGTCACCTTCTGGTCGGGGACCGCGGTGTAGGCGTAGCCCGCGCCGTGTAATCGGGATTGCAGCTGCTGCAGCAGCCCCACGACGGCGGGCTCGTCCGGAATCCACTGGGTGCCCTGGTCGTCCGACCAATGCAGGGGGGCGGCCCAGTAGTCGAGAATGAATTCGGGGCCGCGCGCGATGGTGCCTGCGCCGACGCCGACCCACATTGGCAGGTAGTCGTCGAAGAACCAGCGCGATACTTCGTCACCAACCGATGTTTTGGTCTGCTCCGACAACAGTGCGACGGCGGTGTACCAGACGGGGCCCACGTTGAGCCGCTGCGGGTACAGGGCGATCATCGTGTCGAAATACTCACGCGGGCTGGGCTTTTCCGCCAGCAGCCGGCGAGCGTTCAACAGGTAGTCGCGGGTCTGCTCGAGGATGGCCGGATCGTCGGGCAGGTCCTTGTTCTTGTGGCCGGCCACGACGGCACGCGGCCGCAGCTCTGCGACCTTGTCGAGTGCCGCCAGCCAGGCCTCGACCCCGCCGTGGGCGCTTTCGAGCAGGTACTGGTGCACGCCGTTGTAGGCGACGTCGCCGGCGACGACCAGGCCAATGGAAGGTACGTACAGCACGGTGGTGTCGTCGGTGTCGGTGTGGCCGACCTCGACGGCCGGCAGCCGGTGGCCTTCCAGCTCGATCCCGTCGGACGGAATGGGTTGGTAGACCACGGGGCTGGGGGGAATTTGGCCGGGGAAATCGACGTCCCACATCGTGGCGCGGCCCTCGGTGGCCTGCTTGTGCATCATCGCGATGGTGCCCTCGGTTGCGTAGGCGACCGCGCCGGGAAACCGGTGCAGCAGAGAGTCGGTGCCGAACCAGTGATCACCGTGACCGTGGGTGGCGTACACCGCGATCAGGTTCTTGCCGAAGCTTTCGATCCAGTCGCCGACGTTGCTGATCTGCTCGCGGGTGAACGGCGGGTCGACCAGGACGGCGTCGTGGTCGCCGTAGATCAGGGTGGACGAAACGGGTGAGGAGATGATCGGGCTGCCGTCGGGCAGCGTCTGCTCGCGGTGGCGACGCAAGCCATCGTGGACCAGAACCTCGTAGTGCAGTTCGGACATGACGTGTTCCTTTCGGGTTCAGTGGGTTTCGGATTTGACGAGGTGTTCGGTGAACCATTCGACCGCGCTGCCGCTGGCGTCGGCGAAGCGCGCCAGGTAGGGGTCGAAGTGACCGCCGTCGATGGTGATCAGCCTTTTGGGCTGCAATGCCGCTTCGTAGGCGCCTAACGCCAGGTCGGTAAGCGTGATGGGGTCGTGCAGGCTCACGATCATCAGCAGGGGTGTGGGGGAGACCCGGGCGACCCAGGTGCCCGGCTCGTACATGCGCGCCGCGCGGCTGGAGCGCAGCGTCACGACGTTGTCCCAGACCCCCTCGGGGACCGGCTGGTTATAGAACGCGACGGCGTCGGGTGCGCGGTAGGCGGCCCGGCCCGAGGGGTCAGCGCTGACCACGGCCTGGGTGGCCGGTGACGCGCCGCGGAACTGCTGGCGGTCGTCGTCGGCAAAGGCTGCCTCCAACGCCTGCACCTGGTCGGGCGCAACGCGTCGCAGGCTCTGCTGATACCCGCTGATGGTGGGCACCTGGGCCACCACTGCGCGCAGTCGCCGGTCGGTGGCGCCCAAAACGATCGCGTGCCCGCCGGCATAGCTGCTGCCCCACAGGCCGATCCGGTCGGGGTCTACGAAGGGCTGACCCTCCAGGAAAGAGATCGCCCGGCGCCAGTCGGCGATCTGCACCCACGGGTCGATGTCGTAGCGTGGCGAGCCGTCGCTGGCCCCGAAGCCGCGGTGGTCGTGCACCAGGACCACAAAACCTGCGTCGGCGAACACTCGCGCGAATCGCTCCAGCCCGTGTTCCTTCACCCCGGCGAATCCGTGCGCCATCGTGATAGCCGGGTGTGGGCCGGGGCCGTCGGGGACGAACAACCAGCCCCGCAGCACCACACCGCCTTCGGCGGCGAATTCGACGTCTTGTCGCTGGACCATCTCGCTCCTTCTGTGCGTCGCCAACGTGTCTCCAAGCGGTACAACATTCAGGATGTGTGCACTTCGTCCGGGGAGGAGAGACCGCAATAACCCTGGTGTTGGGAGGAACAGCCTTACGCCCGTGACCGCTGACACTCAGCGGTGCTATAGCTAGAAAAGAACGGCGACAATCGAAGCAGACTTTGGCGGCGGGTCTCCCGAACCGTCCCGAGACGTCGGAGGCGAACCAATATGTTCTGGGTCGCTGTCTCGTCCGTCGTCCTGGCACTAATTTCCTCGGCCATCGCCGGAGCACGACATAAACGGCTGAACAGACTGCAGGGCGTTATTGCTCACTGGGAGGGTTTGCGCATGACCCGAACGGAGCTGATCGAAGGCTACAAAAGAAAGGCCATGCGCCGTCCCTTGAGGGGGCTCACGGCGGAGGTCGCACAAGGCGATGGCAAGGTCAGCGTCGTCGTTGAGGGACCGGACACCTTCATCGTGGAGACCACACGCGCCTTTACCCTGATCGACCGGGGAAAGCCGGTGCCGCGCGCGCATGAATTCGTGGCAGCCCTAAATCTGGCCAGCCGACAGGCCTGACCCGTTAGTGGCAGTCTTCGGACATTGCGAGGCGGTTCATGCCGTCATGTGCAAAGGCTAGGGGCGTCACACACATTGCCGGGGCAATAGGTCGAGTGTGCGGCGTTGACCATGGTTCCGACGTCCAACAACGTAACGCCCCTCGCGTTCATGTGGGCGTGAATGTCGTCGGCAATCTGTTGTGGCGTCCAACCCCAACTGAGGTCGTAGCAGATGAGGTGCGCCTCTCCGATGAGTGCCTCTTCCGAATTGGGCGGCCAAGTGAGGCCGACGGCGCGCAGCTTTGCGAGGTATGCGTCATCAGCGGGAGTGGTGGCAGTCGCAATCGCAGCGCTACTAACCAGGGCAGCGCCAGCCATCATGGGGATGGTAAGTCCGGCCAGCCAGCGAGGTGAGGGCATTCGACTCGCTTCCTTTCTTCTTGGCGTTAGTAAGGCCGCCATCGCGGTCTTGCTGCACTCGCTCTACCACACAGCGATCGAAGTTTCGCGGGATTTTGCAAGCTCTACGGCGCACACCACGCCGGCCTCCTCGATGGCCAATGCGCTGGTTGCCGACCGGCCTTTCAGGTTGACCGGTTCAAGCGGCACAACATCCACGGGGCATTTCAACACTGTCTGAGCAGCGCTTTTAGGCCCGTTTGACGGGCGGGTGCGTTGGCCGTCGTCCAGGCGCGAGATCACTACAAGGATTCGTAGAGATAACGAAAAGGGCAACGCCCGAACCTTTTCTCATACAAGCCACTCCGCGCAAGCGGAACGAGAAAAGGAACCACCATGAAAACCATCAAGATCTCCACCATCGCCAAAGCTGCCACCATGGCCCTGGTCGCCGGCGCCCTCGCTTTTGGATCGGCCGACACGGCCCAGGCCGCTTCGGGCACCATGTACGGCGACCCCGCCGCCGCCGCCAAGTGGTGGCGCCACCAGCATTACGGCGACTGCGTCCTGATGGCGACCGCCGACGTGGTCGGTCAGGTGACCGGTAAGGAGCCCTCGGAGCAACAGATCATCAAGAAGGCCCAGAACACCCCCAGCACCATGCACTCGGGTTCGATTTACATCAAGCCGGCGGACGTCAAGCACGACATGGGCACCTACACCGGCGACATCCCGACGCTGCTGGCCCAGTACGGCGTCAACTCGAAGCAGAGCGACAAGGACCACTCGTCGAAGACCGGGATCCCGGCGGGCATCGAGGGGATCGAGCAGGCACTGAGCGCCGGCCACAAGGTGATCGTCAGCGTCAACGCCGAAATGATCTGGGGCCAGCCCATCGAGACCAAGGACAAGGACGGCAACCCGGTCTCGGACCACTCGCTGGTGGTCACCGGTGTCGACACGGCCAACAACATCGTGCACCTCAACGACAGCGGTATCGAAACGGGCAAGGACGAGCAGATCTCGCTGGAGCTCTTCCTCAAGGCGTGGGAGACCAGCAACGAGCGGATCACCGTCACCACCTAAACCGACAACTGAACGCCCAACGCCACGGCGGGCAACCGGCCCGGTGCAATCGCGCCGGATCGGCTGCCCGCCGTAGCCGTGTTTCCCTAGCGATGTCGTTAGGCTCATCTGGTGGCGGTTGGGAGCAACGCCCTCGGTGAGTATCTTCGCGCCCGGCGGGGACAGGTTCGACCCGAAGATGTCGGACTGGTCGCGGGTGCGCGGCGACGTGTTCGGGGCTTGCGCCGCGAGGAGCTGGCGACGCTGGCGGGTATCAGCTCCGAGTACTACCTGCGGCTGGAGCAGGGCCGCGACAAGAATCCGTCCGCTCAGATCCTCGACGCGCTGGCGCGGGCGTTGCGGCTGGACACCAAGGCGAGCGAGTATCTGCACCAGCTGGCCAGTTCGGCCGGTGGCCGCCGGGATCACGAGAGCGCAGAGGTTGCCGCCGACGGCACCGACGAGCTGATCGAGCAGTTCGCGATGCCGGCGATAGTGGCCAGCAGATGCCAAGATGTGCTGGCCGCGAATTCGATCGCCCGTGCGCTGTCACCGGGTTTTGCACCCGGTCAGAACTTTTTGCGCTGGCGGTTGCTGGAACCGGCGGCCCGCGACTTCTTTGTGGATTGGGACGAAGCGACCGACGTCGCCGTGAGCGGGCTGCGCGAGGCGGCCGGCAGCGATCCGGAAGATCCGCGCCTACGGTCGGTGATCGACGAATTGTCCGCCGCCAGTGAGCGATTCCGCGAACTGTGGGCCCGCGCGGACGTGGGGTACCGGGTGGGCGTCATCCACATGCGTCATCCGAAGGTCGGTGACCTGTACTTGCACCGCAACAGGTTCAACATCCCGCACTCCGGTGGGCAGCATCTGCTCTCTTATCGCGCCGAGCCCGGCAGCGAGTCGGCCGTGGCGCTCGACGCGCTGCGCGCTTGGGCGCGCACTGGGGGAATGGATAACCGCGCCGAAGTGTTTGCAACCACCATGGCTGACCAAATAGAGCTGAGCCCCACGGACTGGGTGCGAGCGCACACCGAAAAAATCCTGAAGCACGGCACGACCGATGGCGTCGAGGTCTACGACCGGCCCATCGTCCTGGTGACCATCACGGGGGGGAAGTCCGGGAAACAGCGGTATGTACCGCTGATGCGCGTGGAAAAGGACGGCCGCTATGCCATAGTCGCGTCGAAGGGCGGCGCGCCTGCACATCCTTCTTGGTATTTCAACCTCAAGGTCAACCCGGAGGTGACGGTGCAAGACGGCGATAAGGTCGTCACCCTTACCGCACGTGAGATCGGGGGGACTGAGCGCGAGCAATGGTGGCGGCTCGCGGTCGAGGCCTTTCCCCCCTACGCCGAATACCAGACCAAGACGGCACGGCAGATCCCGGTCTTCATTCTGGAATAAGGTGCGGCTGCGTTGACGCATCGTGGTGCCGGGCAGGTGTCGATGCAATGCGTGGAGGACCGCAATGCCAACGTTCGAACTGCGAGGCTGGTACGTCTCCCATGACGTCAAGTTCTCCGACGACGTCACGACCACCGTCGACCTCCCCGCGCGCCCCACGCGCGACCAGGCCGAAGGCATCCTGTTCCCGCTCGCCTGGGCCGAACTCGAACGCTGCCGCGGCGGCGCCGCAGATATGCAGTTCACGTCCGTCGAGGTCGACGGCTCACCGGCCTGACCCCGCCCAACTAGCCACTAGACGGCGGGCGTCACAGTGGGTTCTTTTCACCGGCTTCAACGGCAACGGGCAGCCGATTCTCGGCCGGTGCCACCGGGCACGTCGCGTAGTCGGTGAAAGAGCACGGCAGGTTGGCCGCTCGGTTGAAGTCGAGCGTCACGATCCCGTCGGCGCCTGGCTCGGCGATCGAAAGTGACCTGGCGGCAGGGTATGTCGCCATCCCGCTGGTGGCATCGGTGAACAGCACTTGCAACCCACCTGTCTTCCCGTCAAACGCGACGAGCCGCAAAGCGACGCCCGCCAGTTCGAAGTCGATGAGGCCTACGGCATTGTGGTGATGCTCGAGTCCCTCGACGACGGCGCCCGTGGTGATCGTGTTGGGGTGCTGGTGCGGCGTGAACGTGCCGGCTACCCGCCACCGTTCGCTCGGCGCGTAGGCGGGAATGCCGTGATACGCCTGGAGGTGTGGAGACTTGGGGTCGTGCACGCGCAACGCGGCCGAGCCGGTTCGGCGAATGACCTCGATGCGGCGGTCCCCGTCGTCGACGATCAATCCCGGTGCACCTTCGACTGGTTCGAGTTTGTCGATTCCGTCGATGCCCTGAACGTACACAGCATCCGCGTCCGCTCGCCAACGACCGGGCAGGTCGGCGACGTCCTCGAATTCATCGGTGAGCCAATACAAGCCGGTGAGGCTCACCCAGCCGAGCGGGTCACCATAATAGCGTTCGCGTTCACTGTGCCACTGGTTCCACGCCGCCTCGAAGGTTTCTGCTGCTGCATCTGCGGTGGTGGTCATGATTCACGGTACCACCGGATGGCGGTGCCGCGACCGAGCTCGATACCAGCACGAAAACATCTGTATAGCAACCTTTTTCGGATCGGGCCGCGGGATGAGTGGCCGACCCGGAAGGTGCTCACGCAGACCGGGGGCCATCGACAGAACTTTGCCTAGGATGCGGGTAAATTGCTACGTGGCATCTGTCGACCGACGCGTGCACGGCAGGAGGCCGCAATGACCCGGTATAACCCCGATGTCCTTACCTATGGTCTGGACGTGGCTTTCTGCGGCATCAATCCAGCATCCACTGCGGTGGCCGACGGCCATAACTTCTCGAGCCCAAACAACCGGTTCTGGGCCGTGCTTCATCTCGCCGGTTACACCGACACGCGCCTGCGACCCGAAGACGAGCACCGGCTGCCGCACTATGGCTGCGGCATCACCGCGGTCGTGGCGCGGGCGACCCAGCGGGCCAGCGAAGTCTCGGCCGAAGAATTCAGGCAAGCCCGACCCACGTTTGAAGCAAAGATCCGGCGATACGAGCCTCGAGTGGTGGCCTTTCTCGGAAAGCGTGCACTCTCGGCGATGGTCGGCACGCCCGACATCGGCTGGGGGCTATACACGTCCGGGTTCGCCGGGACCGCAGCCTGGGTGCTTCCCAATCCGAGCGGCCTCAACAAGCGCTTCACACTGGACGCTCTCGTACGCGCCTACTCCGAGCTGCGGACCGCTCTGACCGGATGCGCTCCGACCGTCGACCGGACCGGATGACCGCAGCAATCCCACAGCCGGGCTCTGTCGCTGCCGCGCACCCCGCATTACTCGGCAGCGTCGCTGAGCGATGCCGCGGGCACAAATGGCGGCGCCGCCGCGTTGCGATACGCGCGAGCGCGACATTACGAGGGGAGACGAGGTTGAAGATTCGCTTCGGGGTCGGGCTGGGCGCGGACACCGCTCCGGATCGGCTGGCCGGCATCGTCGATCACCTGGAGGTCAGTGGGGTGGACTCGCTGTGGTTTTCCGAGTTGGTGTACTCCCCGGCGGTTGATCCCATGGTCGGCATGGCCTATGCGCTGGCCCGGACGACCCGGTTGAAGGTGGGCACTTCGGTTGTGGTGCTGCCTGGCCGTCACCCGGTGCTGGTGGCCAAACAGTTGGCGTCGCTGGCGGCCGTCGCGCCGAAGCGGGTTCTTCCCGTCTTCGGTTTGCGTTCGGCGATTCCGGCTGAGCGCGAGGTGTTCGTAGTTCCTGACGGAGAGCGGGGCGCGGTGTTCGATGAGTCGCTGCGGTTGCTGCGCTCAGTGTTGGTCGCGGATTCGGCCGGCGACACCGGCGACACCAGCTACACGAGCTTCCAGGGCCGCTATTTCACGGTCAGCGCGGCCGCGGTGGCACCGAGGCCCGTTCCCCCGCTGGATATTTGGCTAGGGGGCTCGGCCCAGGCGGCTTTTCGGCGCATCGGAGCGCTGGGCGACGGTTGGCTGGGCAGCTTCCTTACCCCGGGCGAGGCGCGCGCAGGGCGCGAGGCCATCGAGCGGGCCGCGACACAGGCAGGCCGGCATATCGAGCCGGATCATTTCGGCATTTCGCTGGCCGTCGCCGACGGTGGGTTGCCGGCGGAGTTGGCTGCAGCGGCTCGCCGGCGTCGTCCAGACCTCGATCCCGGCGAGCTGATCGCCGTCGGCTGGGACCAGCTGCACCGTCAACTCGACGCCTACCTGGACGCCGGGTTGACGAAATTTGTCATACGGCCGGCCAGCAGAACGCCGGTGGACGGCTTCATCGATCGGTTCGTCGCCGAACTCGCGGCGCGGCAGAACTGATCGCGAAACGGCGATGTGCGCGAGTGAAACCGCCCTCCGCCTAGCATCGTGTTGTGGGTGACTGGGCGCAGATGCCGGTCGACATAGAGGTCGGCGATGAGGCGGCGGGAGATGCCGGCCGGCGGTTAACGTCCTGGCTGGTCGAGCATCGCATCGTGGCCGCGAAGCTGACCGATTGTGTGTTCGGCGCCGAGGCTGGTTACCCACCTGGTGAAAACTACGTCCACGCAATCGGGAAGCCATCCGCCGAACCCGGGTGGCGGAGAAATGGCGTGGAGATTCACGTCGGGCGCCAGGTGTACTGGGGCGCCGACCTCGAAGCGATACGCTGCCGTCGTTGCGGCCATGAGGAGCCCATTACGCCACGTGCAACAAGCCGGTGGGACACGGCCTTCAGCGACGCCATCAATGATTGGTGCCGCGGAGCCGCCGGCCTCGTCTCCTGCCTCGGATGCGGCGCCGACAACGATCTCAACGACTGGGATTGGGGCTACCCGTGGGCCTTCGGCGCCCTTGGGGTGACGTTTTTGAATTGGGATCACCTGTCCGACACCTTCATCGCCGAGGTCGGCGAATTCCTCGGACATCGCGTCGTCTACACCTACCACAAGCTCTGAAGCCCTCGCCCGCGTCGAACTAGAGTGTCATGAGTCGTTGATCCAAGGGCAGCTCGTTCTGTTGCGACGAGGCTTCATCAAGTGACGTTGGCGCGAAGTGCGAGTGACCAGCACGGTAACGTCGGTCTCGCTTGCCCAAGCACCCCGTTCGCTATCGACATGCGCGCGTGCTCAGCGTCGACGAATTAACGACTGGTCATTTGCCGCCCGGGGTGCGATTTCGGGTATCGGCATGTTTAAGACGAATGTTCGGATTGCCGTCCCGGTTCGGTAGCGTCCGCGTCCCTCGTGTCGTGAGGCGTCATGACTTCGCCTGAGTAGAGTGGGTTTCACAGCGAAATCCCAGGGGAAGCAATCCAAATGGACATCGACAGCATCACCCACCCGATACGACTGGCCAGAGGATCCCACCGGCCGGAGTCGGGCAAAGGGTGCGCCATGAACGCAATGTCATACGTTAACGGCGACACGGAGATCACCGACTTTCCGGCGACATCGGCGCGCCCGCTGGCCTCCTTCGTTCAGGTGTGCAACGACCTGCTCGCCGGACCAGACGGCTACTTGTCCCCGGAAGACGCCATTGTGGTGCTCGACTTGGGTTGGCTGACGGTCGGCACCGCCGATGTCGCTGACACGGTCATTCACACCTGGGTGACCAAATTGCTGATCAGCCCACCCTGGGGAGTCGTTCGCTACGCGGGGGACGCTGCGGCCGACGCGATCTCCGAGATCGCCGAATTGCATCGCACGCTCGTCCCCGGCGACACGCCGCCGATCGCGGCCTGGGACAACGCCGCCCGCGCCGCCCGCGCGATTGCCGAGAGGTCCGAGGGCGCCGAACGGTATGCGGCCCGGACCGCTTACCAATCGACCGCACTCATCGAGACCGACGACTGGGACACGCTCGATGCCGTCACCGGCAACGCGCTGAAAGCCCACCGACTGGCAAACGGTGACGACGGCCCCGCCCGGATCCTGGAAGTGACTCGCAACGCCATCCGCTCATGGCGGCGTCTGTCCGGGCTAAGCGTTGTGGACAATATTCCGCCATCGGTCGCCAAATCCGTGCGACCCAAAGGGTCGGCGGCATAAGCGGTGTGAATCAGTTCTGGCGGTGACCATCGCGAGCGCCGGGTTTGTGATTAGACGGTGCGCGGCGTCGGTCGCTCGGTAGCATTCATGCCCGGGTGGGGCGAGGGAAGGCCTGGCGGTGGATGAGGTGGAGTTCGGGCGTTACCGGCTGCTGTCGCTGATCGGCGAGGGCGGGATGGGCGAGGTGTGGCGCGCCCACGACACCGTCACCGACCGGGTCGTCGCCATCAAACTGCTACCCCCGAAGCTGTCCAAGGACGAGGACTTCCAGCAGCGATTCCGCCGAGAAGCCCACGCCGCGGCACGATTGGAAACCCCGCACGCGGTCCCGATTCATGACTACGGGGAGATCGACGGGCGGCTCTTCGTGTGCATGCGGCTGATCAAGGGCCGCGACCTGGCCACCGTGCTGGCGGACGGTCCACTAGAACCCGCTCGGGCGGCACGCATCATCGGCCAGGTCGCCGGAGCCTTGCACGCTGCCCATGAGATCGGCCTGATTCACCGCGACGTCAAGCCTTCCAACATCTTGCTCGACGACCAGGATTTCGCGTATCTGATCGATTTCGGGATCGCCCGCATCGCCGACGAGACCCGAATGACCAAGACCGGCAACGCGATCGGCACGTTTGCCTACATCGCGCCCGAGCGCCTGGACGGCCGCGGCGACGAGGATGCCCGCGTCGACATCTATTCGCTGGCATGTGTGCTGTATGAATGCCTTGCCGGAGCGCCACCGTTCGGCGGTGACACGATGGCGCGCTTGGTTGCCGCGCATCTGTATACCCCGCCGCCCCGGCCGTCGATCGCCCGGCCGGAGGTGCCCGCCCAGGTAGACGAGGTCATCGCAACCGGGATGGCCAAAGACCCCGACCAGCGGTATGCCACCACCGTCGAGTTAGCCGACGCCGCCCACGACGCCATCACCACACCGATTGGCCTGTCGGCTCAAAATTTGGCCACGCGCGCAGCTTTCGTGACCCCCGCCGCACAGACCATGCCCGCAACCGAACCCGCGGCGCAGCAACAGAACGCCGACCTGAACTTCGCCGCGACCCAACAAGCTAACGGCCCAACCTCGCCTCCACTGCAACCGGGATCGCCGACTGGTGACCAAAGAAGCCGAAGACGCCGCCTGATTGCGCTGGGGGGTGGGGCAGCGGCGATCGCGACAACCATCGTCGTCCTTGTCATGGTGTTCACCAACGGCAGTGGACGCGCCAACCAGCCGGCTCCCAACCCGACGAGCAGCGCACCGGCGAACACCGGGCCCTTCACCGGCGTGTACCGCGCCGAATTCGGCCCCTCGGCCACCTATGGGAAACCGGATCAAGGGGGGACGCCGTCAACCGGGCAGTGGGCTGTCCGTTCAGCATGTCCTTCCACGGGCTGCGTAGCAACAGCGACCGCTGCGGGCGGACCTACCCTGCAGTCCGCATTCGTGTTGGACGAGATCGGCGGCCAATGGCACGCAGTCGGCGCAGCCCCGGTGACGTCGCCACCTCCCGGCGTGTCGGGCTTTAACGGTTGCAAATTCCCCGCCGAATACTGGACGGTCATCACGCTGCAAATACGACCCGACGGGACACTGGCCGGCCAATTCCGCGCATTGTCGAGCGTCGGCAATTGCGAAACTGAGCGAACCGTCACCTTAACCCGCATCGGAGACGTCGACCTCAGCAGCCTTCCGGATCCGGCCAGCCAAGCAGTGCGCGTTCCATCTCCGGCCGAAGCGTGGCACGGCCGCTACCACCTAACGGGCACATTCACCACTGGCCAGTCAGCCCATTCGCACGACACCATTGTTGGGACCGACTGCCTTCGCACCGGCGAACGCTGCATCAGCTATTCACATTGGGACGCCGGAGGTGACGTCCTTGTCTTCGCGGACGGAAAATGGACTGGTGGCGGTGATGGCATCGCCACATGCCCCGTCGCCGTTGGCGGATCTTCTCCAACCAAATTTTATTGGGAATTCCCGCTCCCGGAGCCACCGCAAGACCCGATCACGTTATTAACTGGCCACGGACACAGGGACATAACCGGCGGTGCCTGTGGCGGCTCATATGCCAGGTCAAGTGACGAAGCGGATAGATTTGAACGCACCGGCGACTAACTCTCCTGGCGCTGTGGCGCTGTGGCGCTGTGGCGCTGTGGCGCTCTGGCGCTCTGGCGCTTTAGCGCTTTAGCGTCGTTCACCTGATGCGCACCGCATCACCGGGTTTCCCACCGCAGCGGTACCGCGGCCGGCCGGGTCAGGCCCGGCGGCGGGTCGTGGATGAGAGAGCGGCTAAAACCGGGCTGAAGTCCGAAATCTGGGAGTATGCGCCGCGCCACGGCATCGGTGAATCCCGCCGGGCGATCCCAATCGTTCACCACTGGGGAGTTATTCCCGACGGCCTCCAAACCCTTCACGCGCGGGTCAAGGGGAGCCGACATCGATGACGAGCTTGCCCAACGTCTCTCGTGCGGCTAGGCGAGTGAGGGCAGCGGGAACGTCGTCGAACGAAATCCGTTCGACGACAAAATCTTTGAGTGCACTAGTGCTGACCAGTTCGGTCAGGCTACCCAGGATGCCCTCGAGGTGGTCGCGCGAGTAGCCGGCCGCGATGACGCCGACCAGCGATGTGTTCGTCATCACCATCATCGGGACATCAACTTCTGCCCATGTCCCGCTTGCGAAGCCGACGGCCAGATGCCGACCGCCGGGTGCGAGGGCGCCCATCGCGCTGGTGCCCTGTGCCCCGCCGACCGGGTCGAAGATCATGTCAACCCCTTGCCCATCGGTGACCTCGCGCAGCGCCTGCGCGAGTGGCTTCCCGTCGCTGCCGACGCCGCGTCTGGCGATGAGCACATGATCGGCGCCGAAGGAGCGGCAGAACTGCTCACGGCCTTCGTCGCCGACGACGGCAACGACCGCTGCACCCAAGGCCTTGCCCAACTGAACCGCGGCGATGCCGCTTCCGCCCGCGGCGCCCAGCACCGCGAGTCGTTGACCGGCTTGGATCCGGCCGCGATCGGCGAGGGCAATCCAGGCTGTCATGTTGGAAATCCAGAACCCCGCGGCGCCGCAGTCGTCCAGCCCCGCAATCGCGGGAAAGATCAGCGCGGCATCGGCGAGTGTTTCGTCGGCGAACGATCCGTTGCCATTCATGAAGTCGCTGATGCCCATCACCCGGGTTCCGACGGCAAGATCGACCCCCGGTCCGGCGGCGGTGACGGTACCGGCCAACTCCTGGCCCGGGGTAAACGGCACGGGCGGCGTCAGCGGGTAGGTCGCGCGACACATCAGCACGTCGGGCAGTCCAATCCCTGCCGCGGCCACCTTGATCCGCACCTGCCCGGGCCCGGGCACGGGCAGATCCCGGTTCACGAGTTGCAATACGTCGGCCGGTTCGCCCGCCGTATGGACTTGCCACGCTCGCACGGCGCCAGCCTATGCGAGCGGTTTGCCATGGGTGTTCGGCGCATTGGATCAGGCTGTGGCACTGGACTGTTGCCGCATTAAGTCGTTGGTGCGATCGAAGGTCTGCAACGATGATGTGATGTCGGATCGCTGCGCGGAATGCGGTTTCACCTACCACCTGGGTGCGGCCGAGGCGGCCGGGGAGGGCGTTCGAGAGCGGATCGCGCAGGTCGCGGCGATCCTGCGCGAACGTGATGCCGACGTGCGGTCCCGGCCGCGACCCGATGTGTGGTCGGCGCTGGAGTACGGATGCCATCTGCGGGACATGCTGCTGGTGCAGCGGGAGCGGGTGCTTGCGGCCCGGCGGGTGGATCGGCCGGACTGCGCCCCGATGGGGCGCGAGGAGCGCGTCGTGCACGACGGGTATGCCGGGCAGGAGCCCGCCGATGTGGCTCGTCAGCTCACCGACGCCGCGGAGCTGTTCGGCAATGTCCTCGCTCGGTTGGCCGCCAGCGACTGGGATCGGACCGTCGTCTACCACTACCCGGAAACCGGCGAGCGGTCGTTGCGGTGGCTCGCGGTGCACACCGTGCACGAGGCACAGCACCACCTCCTCGACATTCGCCGCCAGTTGTGATCGGTTGCGCGCGTGTGCGTTAACGTCGCCATCGAATCTTTTTATGGCCGCTGCAAACGGAGGTATCACCTGACCCCGAGCCCGGTTGGTGTTTGAAATCAAGCGCTTTGGTCTACAGATACACCTGAGAAGATGCAGGAAGGCAAACCATGAAGCAAATTGCAATTGCCACGATCGCGATTGCCACGCTGCTGTTCAGCGGATGTTCCGCCTCGCAGGTCATCAACACCGGCGGCGACACGAAATGCAAGGATTTCACCACACAGGACGAGAAGAAACAGGACAGCGAGGTCAGCAAGATGCTCAAGGACAAGAGCGGCGCCGATCCCAGCAGTCTGGAGATATCAGCGACGCGCGCGTCGGCGCAGATCTACTGCCAAACGGTGGGCACGCCGGACAGCAAGATCTCGGCGGCGCCGCACGGCTGACGGCGGCGCTTACCGCTACATCTGCGCCCAGACGATTTTCGTTTGCAGGTAGGTATCGAGGCCCGCCTTGCCGGACTCATAGCCCCAACCGGACTGCTTGTATCCGCCAAAGGGCATGGAGTGGTCGAACTGCATCTGGCAGTTCAGCCCCACGGTTCCGGCCTTCAGCCGCTTGGCTATGCGGTGTGCGCGGCCAAGGTTGCGGGTCCAAGCGGTGGCGGCCAATCCGTAGGTGCTGTCGTTGGCCAGCGCGACCGCTTCGTCCTCGTCGTCGAACGGGATGACCGCGACCACGGGCCCGAAGATCTCCTCCTGGAACAGCCTGCTCGTGGAGGCGACGTTGGTGAGCACGGTCGGGTGGACGAAGTAGCCCTTGCGGTCCAGCCGGTGCCCGCCGGTGACGACCTCGACGCCGTCGGACTTGCCCTGGTCGAGGTAACCCATGACACGGGTGAGCTGCTTCTGGCTGATCAGCGGGCCGATCAAGCTGCCCTCGTCCTTGGGGCCGCCTTGCGGCAGCCCGTTCGCGACATTCACCAGTTGCTCCACGAACTGCTCGTAGACACCGCGCTGGACGAAGATCCGCGATCCGCAGACACACGCCTGGCCGGAGTGAATGAAGGTGCCGAAGGCCGCCATCGGGACTGCCTTCGACAGGTCGGCGTCGTCGAAGACCACTACCGGCGACTTGCCGCCTAGCTCCAGCGTCACCTTCTTCAGGTTGCTGTCGCCTGCCGCGTGCACGATCGCCCTGCCGACTTCGGTCGATCCGGTGAAGGCGACCTTCTCGACGTCGCGGTGCGCGGTGATCGCCGCACCCGCGGTGTGTCCGTAGCCCAACAGCAGGTTGGCCACCCCTTCGGGCACCCCGGCCTCGTGCAGGATGTTGTCCAGGACCAGGGCCGACAGCGGCGTTTCCTCGGCGGGCTTGACGACGCTGCTGCAGCCCGCCGCCAGCGACGGCGCAAGCTTGGCGCAGAAATTGAAGACCGGCCCGTTCCAGGGAAATATCAGCCCGACCACTCCGTAGGGTTCCTTGAGGGTGTAGGCGTGCTGATGCGAGTCGATGCCGGTGAGACCGCCGGTGTGCACGTCGGCCGCGATGCCCTCGATCTTGGTGCACCAGCCGGCGTAGTAACGGAAAAACTCGGAACCGACCGTGACGGTGCCCTGCGCCTGCAGCGGGGTCATGCCGGCGTTGAGCGATTCCAGCTCGGCCAGCAGGTCGGCGTTCTGGTCGATCAGCTCGCCGACCCGCCACAGAATTTTGGCCCGCTCGCTGGGAGGCTTATCCCGCCAGACGCCCGATTCGAAGGATGCCTTCGCACGCGCGACCGCGTCGTTGACGGCCTGTTGGCCGCAGTCTTTGAATTCGGTGATCTGCTCCTCGGTGGCGGGATCGACAACCGAAATCACCTCACCGGTGCCGGGTCGTTCCCGGATCTCCTCGAGCACAGTCTGCAGCGACATTGCTATCCCCTCTCGCGCCCCTACGATGCGCAAGTTACGCGCTTAACCTAGAGATGTCCAGCTTCCGATTTCACCCCGGTCTGCGGCGAGGAGCTTGGCCGGGTTGAGGCGCGCAGGGATGTCCGGCGCCGGGCCAGGTTGAGGCGCGAAAGGATGCCCGGCGCCGGGCTAGTGGTGTTTCGGCAAGCGAGATCGACGCCATCGTGCTGCTCACTCGCACTTCTTCGCACCAACGTGAATCTCGATGAGGCCTCGTTGCAACAGACGGCGCCGGGCTACGTCGAGGCGCGCACAATCAGGCGGGCGATGTCCGACGGCTCAGGAGGCGGCGGGGCGGGGTAGCCCAGCTCGGTGAGGACGGCAGCGATCGCGGCGTCCGCGACCGCGGTCGGGTTGAACTCCACCGTGGTCAGTGGGGGAGAGCTCAGCGCTGCCATCGGGGTGGCGTCGACGCCTATCACGGCCAGGTCGTCCGGGCAGCGCAAGCCCGCTTCGCGGATGCCGTACAGGACCAGGCACGCTATCTCGTCACTTTGGGCACACACCGCGGTGACGCCGTCGTGCACCCAGCCGGTCACCACCTGCGCGGCATTGTCCTGGGTCACGTCCGCGATGCGGATGGGCGGGAGATCGCGGGCCTGCGTCGCGCCGGCGACCCCTTCGAGCCAGAAATCGCCCAGGGCGCGCCAGCGGGCGATCCCGGTGTGGGCGTACGCGATCTGCCGGTGACCACGTGCGACCAGGTGCTCGACTCGTAGCTCGCCGACCGAAAGGTGCGGATTCCCGAGTGCGGGCAGTGTCCCGATCTCGATGTGCGGTATGGAAGCGTTCTGCACGGCGCGCAGGACATCTCCGCTCATCGGGAACAGGCTGGTGACCGCGACCGGGTCAAGGTTTTCGACCGCGTCGATGACGTGCTGGTCGTCCTCGGTCTCGAAGATCTGTACCTGCAGCAGGCCCACGCGCGCCAGCTCCGAGGTCATCCGGCTACCGGCCTGCATCGGCATCTCGCCCACCGCCACCCGCGGCACCACATACAAAACCACGCCGCTCTTACCGCGGGCGAGGTTCCTCGCGGCGAGATTGGGCCGATAGCCCAGCTGTTCGGCGGCGCGATAGACCGCCTCCCGCGTGCGCGGCGAGATCTTTCGGCCTTCGGCGTTGTTCAGTACGTAGCTGACCGTCGCGGTCGATACGCCCACCAGTCGGGCCACATCGGCGTTGGTGGGCCGGGCGAGCTTGTGCACGCGCGACGCGTCACCCTCCGGACCGGTCATGCCTCATGGTTGCACGGCGGCTACCGGATCGGCAGCCCGGTCAGCGCCCGCGAGATCACCAGGCGCTGGATCTCGCTGGTGCCCTCGAAGATGGTGAAGATCTTCGCGTCGCGGTGCATCCTCTCCACCGGGTAGTCGCGGGTGTACCCGTTGCCGCCCAGGATCTGGATGGCTTCGTCTGTGACATAGACGGCGGTCTCGCTTGCCACCAGCTTGGCCATCGAGCCCTCCGCCGAGTCGAAGCTCTGGTTGTTGCGTGCCATCCAACCGGCCCGCCACACCAGCAGGCGCGCCGCGTCGATGCGGCACTTCATGTCTGCCAGCTTGAACGCCACCGCCTGGAATTCACCGATCTTGCGCCCGAATTGCTCACGCTGGCTGGCATATTCGAGGGCGTACTCATACGCGGCCCGTGCCACTCCGATGGCCATCGCGCCCACAGTGGGGCGGGTGCGCTCAAAGGTCTTCATCGCCGCCTGCCCGCCCGTGGAGGCACCGGACTTGACCCGAGCGATCCGCGCCTCGAACTTCTCCCGGCCGCCCAGGATCAGGTCCTCGGATAGGCGGACGTTGTCGAGCACCACCTCCGCGGTGTGCGAAGCACGGATCCCGTGCTTCTTGAATTTCTGCCCCTGAGACAGACCTTCGGCGTCCGGCGGGATGACGAAGGTGGCCTGGCCGCGGGTACCGAGTTCGGGGTAGACCGATGCCACCACGATGTGCACGTTGGCGATACCGCCGTTGGTCGCCCAGGTCTTGGTGCCGTCGAGAACCCACTCGCGGGCCGCCTCGTCGTAGCGCGCACGAGTGCGGATGGCGCCGACGTCGGAGCCCGCGTCGGGCTCCGATGAGCAGAACGCACCGAGCTTGGGGTCACCGGGGGTACCGAACATGTCGGGCAGCCAGCGGCCGATCTGTTCGGGTGTTCCGTTGCCCGCCAACGCCGCCGCGGCAAGCCCGGTGCCCATGATGGACAGCGCGATGCCGGCGTCACCCCAGAACATCTCCTCGAACGCGGTGAGCATGCCGAGCCCCGTCGGCTCGGCCGCCTGTTGCGCGAAGAAATCAGCGGAGTAGAGCCCCACCTTGGCGGCCTCTTGGATCACGGGCCACGGAGTTTCCTCGCGTTCATCCCATTCGGCCGCGGCGGGACGGATGACCTCGGCCGCGAACTCGTGTACCCAATCGCGGACCTCTATCACGTCGTCGCTCAGTTGCATTGAGAATGTCACAGCTTCACTCCTGAAATAAGTTGGTGGTCAATGAGTTTCGGGTTCTTTGCGATTCGTGTACTGGGCGAGGACGCTGACGGTCTGGTTGACCCACGCCTCGAAGTAACGGTCGTCATCGATGTTGCCGGGCGATCGGCCGGTCAGCGCTTGCAGCGTCGCGGCGTAGGACAGCGATCCGATCGCGACGGCCGCGATCGCCTCGGGATCGGGGATGCAGGTACGGCCGGAACGATTGGACGCGGCCAACTCTTCGGCGAACCGTTGATAGGCGTTGTCGGTGATGATCTGCCACGTCTTCTCGTCGAGGTCGCCGAGCTCCTCGGGTTCGCGCAGCATGACCTTGAGCAGATCTTCGCTCTGGTGCAGGTTGCTCCAGATCAGCTGTCCCGCGGTGCGCACCGCCTCCTGGACGCCGGCCGGCTGCCCGGCGTCGTACTGCTCTCGCGCGGCGACGATGCTGTCGATCCGGTGCGCAACCGCGGCCTCCAACAGTTCGCGCTTGGAGCCGAAGTGTTTGTAGAGCGCGCCCGAACCCGGGGCCAGGCCGGATGTCCGCTGGATGTCGGCCACCGATGTCGCCGCGTAGCCCTTCTCGCCAAAGAGCTTCAGCGCCGCGGCCAGCAGCCGATCACGTCCCGATTCGCCCATGGTGAGAGAGTACTCACTCACCTGCGCGGCGAACAATCAAGTGTGATCAGCTTCTCAGAGTTGGTGGCGGATTCCGGTCCGACTCACGTACTCACAAACCCAGCACCAACCCCAGCAGAACGTTGCAGCACCCGCGGCGGTCACGGCGTAGTTGAAGCCCGCAGAGCCTCAGGTGACGCGCCCGCTTGGCCTTCACCATCACACGTGCCACTACCCAAGTGATGCCCGAATCCTGACGTCACATCGTGTAGGTCGGTTGTGTAATGCCGAAATGGGTGTTGGCGTAGCGTTTCAGGGCGGCCGGGCTGAAGTACACATGCTGGTTGGCGGTGTGCAGGTCCCGGAAGCATCGTTGCAGGGGGTGGGTGGTGTGCACCGCGCTCGCACCGGTCAAGTCGAATGTCGTGTCGACTGCTTGGCGTGCCGCGCGCATCGCCTGTTGGGTTGCGAGTTGAAACCCGGCGCGCTGCTCTAGCGATGGTGGGTCGCCGGCACGCGCCGTGTCCCAAAGTGCACTGGCCTCATCGAGAACGAAGGCCCGCGCGGACCTCAGGGTGGCTTCAGCGCTGGCGAACGCGACTTGGGCGGCGGGGTCCTTGGCGACCACCTCAAAGGTGCCGGCGCGCAGTTTCGTTGTCGCGAGGTCGGTGAATTCGTCGAGTGCGCGTCGCGCGATGCCAAGCGGGACACCGACCAGCGCTACTCCCACCAGCGTGAAGAACGCCAGTCTCCACAGTGGCCCGTCGTGGCGGGCCGGTTCGAAGAACGGGCTGATGGTGTGTTCTTCGGCAACGCGAAGACCTCGGACGACCACGTCATTGCTGCCGGTGGCGCGCAGCCCCAGAACGTCCCAGTTGTCGACGATGTCGGCGTTCGCGCACGGGAAGAACCCCAGGCGCCAGTCGGGGCCCTGCTCGGGAATCATCCGCGGCGCATCGCCGTCGAACACGAACATCCCGGCCAACAACCATTCGGCATGGCGGCAACCGCTGGCAAACGGCCAACGGCCATCGACGGCGAAGCGGCCGGTGCCATCGGGGACGGCCCGCCCTGTCGGGGCGAACACCGTGGCCGCCAAGAAGTCGGCGTCGGAGCCGAATAGTTCGTTGGCGACGGCGGGCTCGAGCCAAGCGGTGAATGCTGGTGCACCGGCACCGATGGCCGCGATCCAGCCCGCGGAACCGTCGGCACGCGCCAGTTCCTCGACCATCTCAATGAACTCAATGGGGGCCACTTCAAAGCCGCCGAGCGAGCGTGGCTGCAAGGCGCGGAAGATGCCGGCCGCGCGCAGCCGCTCGACCAGATCGATCGGCATTGTTCCCAGCGCCTCAGCGTCGTCGGCGCGCTGTGTGATTTCGGGCGCCAGGGCACGCGCGACCGCCGTGGAATGGTCTCCGTCCGACAGGGTGGCGCGGGCGCGCGTTGCGGTTGTCATGTCGGGCTCCTAAGTCTGATACAGTAAGCAGTAATAGATACAGGAGCATGTACTTAATTATGGGATCTGTCAAGAGCCAGCCTCCGCGCCGCTACAACTCGACCCGTCGCCGCCAACAGGCACAACAGAACCGGCACGCCGTGCTGGCGGCCGCCCGACAGCGCTTCCTGGCTCAGGGTTATGCGGCGACGACCATGGCAGAGATTGCGCGGGACGCCGGTGTGTCAGTCGAAACGGTGTACAAGGTCTTCGCGACCAAGGCGGGCGTGCTCAAAGCGCTCTTCGATGTGTCCGTCGCCGGCGACGACGAACCGATCCCGATGGCCCAGCGAGACGTCATCCAGCGTGTGCTCAACACGCCCGCAGCCGCCCGCAAGATCGAGATCTACGCCAAACACCTGGCCTCCACCATGCCGCACAGCGCTCCAGTCCAGCTCCTGGCTCGCGATGGTGCTGCATCGTCGGCGGACGCTGCGGAGGTCTGGAAGCAGATCCGGCACGAAACTCTCACCGCGATGACAATGTTCGCCTCCGACCTCGCCCACACCGGACAGCTACGGGTCAGTGCCACACAAGCCCGCGATGTCCTATGGACGTATCACGCACCCGAGCTCTACGAGCTTCTCGTTCTCGAACGCGGTTGGTCCGCCACCCGCTACGGCAAGTTCATCACCCGTGCACTGAGCGACGCCCTGCTCGAAACCCGAAAATGACCCACGGGCCGCAACCGTGAACACGGGAACCACCCCGTTACTGCCTTGACGCCGCATATCCAGCGCGGTGTGCGGGCTGGGCGCCCCGTCGGCCAACCGTTTCGGGGTGGGGCGGAGCCGCCGTAGTAGGCCGGACCGTCGACGAAGATGAACAGATCATCCAACCGGCGGCCGGGATTGGCCGCGGCCCATCGGTGAAGCTTGGCCTGCATCTCCGATACCCGCCGAAAAGGCCGCATCGGGGCCCGACTCACGTGACGATCAGGTCGCCGGGTGGTTCGTCGCTGCGCAGGGTCGCAGCCAGCAGTTCGCCGATCAGCGGCCCGAACTTCATCAGGTTGTTGCCGACGAACGCGACGACGCGACCTCGGCCCGCCACCGTCCAGCCGTCGCCGCCGGCGTCGAGCCACGGGGCGCGAACCGTGACACAGTCCACCTGGTCCACCGGCGAAAGCGACGGGAACAACGCGCGCACGGTCGCGGGGTCTGCCACCGGCTGCCCGAAGGCCCAGCGCCCGGTGCTGCCGAGCGGCAACCCGTAGCCTTCGGGTGCGGACAGGCACGCGGCGCCGGTGCATGTCGTTTCTGCGGCGCCCTCGTAGGTGAAGCGAGTGTGCGGGGCGAATTCGATGTCGAGCGGGCCGAAGAGCGCCGGTGTTTCGACTCCGGCGCAGATGAGCACGCGATCGCCGCGCACCACGGCACCGTCCGCCAGTGTCGTCGAGCCGTCGTCGTCGACCGCAACGACCGCACCGCGCCGGATGTCCACCCGCTGCGATAAGGCGACGAGTGCGCGTCTGATGCGCAGGCTGCCGCCGAGCGGGTCGAAAACTCCGGCTTCCCAGGGCGCAGCCAGGAATGGGATCCGCGCGGTGATCTCTGACCTGTCCAGCCAGGAGAACTCGGCGCCGGCGTCCGTCATCGCTGTCGCGGTGTCATCATGGGCGCCGGCCGCGATAAAGCCTTCGGAGCCAAGCAGTCGCCCGACGCCGAATTCGGCTTCCCAGCGCCGCCAGCCGACCCGGGCCCGCAGCGCGAGCCCGCATAACACCGGGCGCCGGTGCGCGATGCGGAAGATCCGCGCCAGTCCCTTCGACTGCTCGCCGAACGGCTCACCGCGCTCGAACACGATCGCGTGCTCCCCGCGCCGCGACAGCTCGTAGGCGGCCGCAAGCCCGCATATCCCCGCGCCGACGATGACGATCACGCTAGAAGAACATCCCGGCGTACGGTGCGTCGTGCACCCCGAACAGCCGATCGGCCTCGACGAGCGCCGCCGGATCGTCGGCCTGCGCGAGTCCGGCGACGGCCAGGCTGCGCCAGGTCGTCCCGCCGAGCAGAACGGCGGCCAGCCCCTCGATACCGACGCGAACGTCCGGGTCGCCGGTCGGTCAGTATGGCACCGCCGGGCGTGAGGGCGAAGCCGGCCGAATTGTTAGGCAAGAGTGGGTCATTGACCTCGATGATGACGGCGCTGCCTCCCACATATTGCCGTGCCGACAGCGCCCTGTGAGCGTCGATGACGCGGAGCCACGTTTCGTCATGCACGGCGGTCACCCGCGCGGCCCGTCGATCGAGAAGCAGCCAGGGCAGCGGATCGTCGGCCGGCAGCATCCAGAACACCACGCGATCAACGAGATCCAGCCCGAGCAGGAAGCGCATCAGCCCCAGATAGGCGTGCGTCGTGGGCGCGAAGAAATCCTCGACCATGATGGTGCGCTGATCGCTGAAGAACCAATTCGTCGGTGGCACTCGGGCGGTATCGGGCGAATCCCGACTCGGATCCCGCTTCGCCGTGCACCGCGACATACGAAGGCCCAGGCGATGATTCGGTGCGTAACCGCCGGCTAACTGCCACCATGCCTCGGGGCGGTCGATGGTTCCCGGACGCGAGGGACGATTCGCGTCACAGATCCGGGGCAACACATCCCATGATTTCGGCCGCATCCAACAGTCGCACCGGACCGCCGGCCGCGAGCTCGGGACGTAGCGCCGCCCGTGCCGTTTGCAACCTCTACGCTCTGCGATGTACTCGCTACGCCATAGCCGTACCGTTCATAGATCGTGGCCTCCGTGGCCCGCAACGTTGCGACCACCTCACCGCGTGCGGCGATGTCGCGCAACTGATGATGTACCAGGTCGGTGGCGATCCCTTTTCGGGTGAACGAGGGCAGTACGCCGATGTGTGTCACAGCGGCGTGGCTGACGATCGCTCCGCCAGGAAGCGTCAGTCCGCTGGTCACGGCGTCGGCGGTGCCGACGAGTTGTCCTTCGACGAATGCCCCGACGGTACGGCCGGGTTCCAGCAGCGTGGTGATCTGGCCCGGCGCCAGGTCCGGCAGGGGTGGGAGGCCGATCATAGAGGTGCAAAACACCTTAGCCGCGGCGAGCAGATCGTCCTCGCTGTCGAGAACACGGATCTCGGTGCTGCTCATCGTGGCCATCATGGCTGGTGCCGTTCGCGGCCACCCGACCGCGTCAGGTAGACGGAGGCTATCGGGGGCGCCGATCGGTGGTCCGGTCCACCGCGCAAGGGCCGCCGACCACGCGGACCGGTCGGCAGAATCGCCGGCCTAGGCGATGTAGCCGTCGGGCCCACCAACACCGCCGGACCGCGATCGGCGCGCTCCGCCTGGACCAGCCCGGCCGCATCGACCGGTCCGCGCGCCGCGCTCACGAACGAAGACGAAGCCGGGTGTGCGTTGCCGCTCGGTGAGTCGGCCTAGCGTCAACGGGATCTGCGTCGCGCGGGTGCCGACCAGCGAGCTCTCACCGCTGCGGTGTGGATATCGCAACGTTGTCGCTGCGAAGCTTCCAGCAACCGCGTCGCGCACCCAGGGAACGCGAAGCAGCCGGGGCGCCGAAAGGTTTCGCAGCAGCTGCGCGATTCGCGGATGAAGCGTCACGCCACGCGCCATGAGACCGGACTGCCGCAGCACCCGCTTGCCGATCGGATGGCGTTCGTCGTGGTAGCTGTCGAGGACGGCGTCGTCGGCACCGGCGAGGACCGCGTCGATCTTCCACGCCAGGTTGGCCGCGTCCTGAATGCCGGTGTTCATGCCTTGCCCGCCCATCGGGGAGTGGACGTGTGCCGCGTCTCCGGCCAGGAACACCCGCCCGTGCCTATACTGCGCGACTTGTCTTTCATCGCAATGGAATCGGGACTTCCACCCCACTTCGAGCACTCCGAGGTCGGTGTCCATGGCTCGCGTCAGGGTGCCGGCGACCTCGTCCGGCTGCACGGGAGCAGTGTCGGGCAGTTGGTTGTCGCGGTCCCACACCATCGCGCGGTACCACGAGCCCTCGGAGTCACGGCGATCGCCGCGGATGTAAGGGGCTAAGAAGGCGAATACATCGGGAGTGCTGCCCAGCGTCAGGCCGCCGCCGGCCGGCCCGTGCGCCAGCTTGACATCCGCGAGCACGATGGACGACAGGATCGTGTTGCCGCCGAAGTCCGCGCCTACCAACGCGCGAACGGTGCTGTGCGCCCCGTCGGCGCCGATCACATACCGCGCCCGCCAGCCGGCTGCGGCGTCACCCCGCGTGGTCACGGTCACGCCGTGGGCGTCCTGGTCGAGTCCGATGACCTCGATGCCGCGCCGGATGTCGGCGCCCTGCGCGGCGGCGTAACCGGCCAGCGCCCGATCGACATTGGTCTGCGGGTGATCATCACGAATCGGTAGGGCGAGTCGAGGTGCGTGAGGTCGATGCGGGCGCCGCCGAAAATCGTGACGCCCGGTGCCGCGTGCGAGTGCGCCAGCAAATTGTCGGCGAGTCCGCGGGCGTCGAGCACCTCACAGTGTGCGGGCCATGGTGGCAAAGGCGCGGCTGGCTGGGTTGGGCGTCGGCCAGCGTTCCAGGACGGTGACGGACCGGCCCGGCCCGCGCCAGGTCACCGGCGGCGGTCAGCCCCGTCGGCCCGGCACCGACCACGAGCACATCGCAAGCGCTGGGTGGTCATCGTGCCACCGCCTCCGGTTGCGGGTACCAGCGACGGATGTCGTCGGGGGTTGCTACGGCCGCGCGATTGAAGACGAAGCGGCAGCCGGGCTGGCTGACGTGCGCGGCATTGACGATCGACTCGAACAGCAGCGTGTTGCCGGCGACCAGTCGGACGCCGGCGCCGATGAGCACCGCGTCGTAGCGGTTGGCTTCCAGCCACTGACGGGCCTTGTCGGCGCCCGCCTGGCCGAAGTCGATGAGGCAGTTGTCGACGTGATAGCCGGCCGCGCGCAGCGAGGCGACGTTGTCGTCGTTGGCGGCGCGCAGCTTCTCCTTTGACAGGCCGCGAAATTGGGCGAAGTCGGGTGCGGAGTAGTCGATCGCATCGGGGTCGAGTCCGATCTGGATGGCTGTGACGGTCATGCCCGCGACCTCCTCTGCGTTGAGTTCTGTGTATTGAGTTCAACAACTGTTGAACTCTGACGGTAGGCCCGGACTGCTGGCGGCTGTCAACAGTTGTTGAATACACTGCATCGGCATGCCCGCTAAGGCACGTGATGGACAGGCCACCCGATCGACGATCCTGGCAACCGCGCGGACACAGTTCGGCAACCACGGCTTTGAACGAACCACCATCCGGTCGGTCGCATCGGCGGCCGGCGTCGATCCGGCGCTCGTCATGCACTACTTCGGCAGCAAGGCAGAACTTTTCGCCGCGGCCTCCCGATTCGACATCGCGTTTCCCGATCTCTCCGGCGTCGCACCCGATCGCATCGCCGATGTGCTGCTTCCGATGTTCGTCGCCGTCTGGGGACCCGAAGGACCGTTTCTCCCGCTACTGCGCGCCGCCGCGACCAACCGGGCCGCCGCGGATGCCCTGCTCGAGGTTTTCGTCGACCGGGTTGCCCCGGCGCTGGCCGCGGTGGTGGCCGATCGCGCCGCGGAGCGCGCCGCCCTGGTGGGGTCGCAAGTGCTTGGCCTGGCCGTGGCTCGCTACGTCCTGTGCATTCCGTCGCTCGCCGACATGGACGACGCCACCCTCATCGAGTGGCTGCGACCGGTGCTCGCCCACTACCTGACGGGCCCGGCGCCTGGAGGCGGTGTTCGATGATCGTCAGGGCACGCTCAGCCCAGCGAATGTTCTCCTCTTCGAAGGAAATTCCACGCAGCAGCGTCAAGTAGGGACCCACCCGCTCGGCCTGGGCCAGGTATTCCTCTTCGCCGCGGCCGTCGAGCATACGAACTCGCATCCGTTCGTAGCGTTGCAGTTTGGCCTTCGCCCATTGCAGTCGTTCCACCATGGAGTCGCGCACAGCCTGCGCGTTACCGGCGTCGACGGCCAGAACTTTGACCGAAAGTTCATCGCGGATGACCGAGGGCTTCGGCACCCGGGAAGTGAACTGCTCGATGGCTTCGTAGCCTGCCTCGGTCAGGGAAAACATGCGCTTGTTGGGCCGACGGTCTTGGTGAACGAGCCGCGCCTGGATCAGACCTTGGTCAGCGAGCCGGTCAAGCTCGCGGTACAGCTGCTGCGGCGTTGCCATCCAGAAGTTGGCCACCGAGGCGTCGAAGGTTTTGGCCAGGTCGTATCCGGAGGACTCGCCCTCGAGGAGTGCGGCCAACACGGCGTCACGCAGCGACATCGATCGATCATACACTGATGTGAATAATCAACAAAGTGATTAATCACCTATAGATATACAGCCGGGCACGTTCTAGCGTCAGTCACACTTACTCAACAAATTGACTATGCGAGGTGCCCTGTGTCTTCGATGCATCCCTTCCGTAAGGCAGTCGAGGAGCGTGACGAGGCGGCCATCCAGGCGATGCTTGCCGACACCGTGGTTTTCACCAGCCCGGTGGCGTTCGAGCCGTATGTCGGCAAGCCGATCACCGCGGCGATCCTGCGCGGTGTATTGCGGGTCTTCGAGGACTTTCACTACATCCGTGAGATCGCCGATAGCAATGGCCGTGACCATGCGTTTGTGTTCGAAACGACCGTGTCGGGCAGGAAGCTTACCGGCTGCGACTTCCTGCACTTCGACGACGACGGTCTGATCGACGACTTCATGGTGATGGTGCGGCCGCTGACGGGTGCGACGGCGTTGTTGGAGGCGATGGGCGCCCAGTTCGACCGGATCCAGCAGGAGGCCTCCGAAATAGCCACTGCACTGGCCAACGAGTTCACCCCGCGTAGGGGTTGATCATGCGAATCGGATTAGGCATCAATTACGCGGGCGGCTTCAAGGAGGTCGCCGCCGAGGTGGCCGACCTGGAGCGGGCCGGGCTGGACATCGTCTTTGTCGCCGAGGCGTATTCGTTCGACGCGGTGAGCGCGCTCGGCTATCTGGCAGCCAGCACGGAACGGGTTGAGCTGGCTTCGGGCATCCTGCAGCTTTACACCCGAACACCCACCCTGACCGCGATGACCGCGGCGGGGCTCGACTACGTCTCCGACGGCCGGTTCACCCTCGGCCTGGGTGCCTCCGGCCCGCAGGTCATCGAGGGTTTCCACGGCGTGCCCTACGACGCCCCGATCGCGCGCACCCGCGAAGTCATCGAGATCTGCCGTCGGGTGTGGCGCCGTGAGACCGTGCAACACCAGGGCAAGTACTACACGATCCCGCTGCCCGCCGAGCGGGGTACCGGACTGGGCAAACCGCTGAAGCTCATCAATCAACCTGTCCGGGAACGCATTCCGATACTGGTGGCGGCGCTGGGACCCAAGAACGTCGAGCTGGCCGCCGAGATCGCCGAGGGTTGGCAACCGATCTTCTATCTGCCGGAGAAGGCGCGCGACGTGTGGGGCCAGGCCCTGGACGCCGGCCAAGCCAGGCGCGACCCCGCGTTGGGCCCGCTCGACGTGTACGCCGGCCCGGTCCTGGCCATCGGCGAAAACGTCGAGCCGCTGCGCGAATTCGTCAAGCCCCACCTGGCGCTCTACATCGGCGGCATGGGCGCCAAGGGCAAGAACTTCTATCACACCCTGGCCACCCGATATGGCTACGGTCCGCAAGCCGACCGCATCCAAGAGCTTTACCTGTCCGGCGACAAGGCCGGGGCCGCCAAGGTGGTGCCCGACGAACTCGTGCGAGACGTCAACCTTATTGGCACGCCGGGGTTCGTCAAGGAACGCGTGGCGGCGTTCCGGGAGGCGGGCGTGACCACCTTGAACGTGGCACCCATCGCGGAGACATCGGCCGAGCGGGTCAAGCTGATCGAGACGCTGCGCGAACTGACCGACTGAATCGCCTGTGATTCGTTGTCGGCGAACCGGTTCCGATGCGCGGGAAGCCGGGTGGGGTTGTCGTCGCGGTCGAGTCCTGGTGTTTTGAGTCGTTAATTCAAGAGCAGCTCGTCTGTTGCGACGAGGGCTCATCGAGATTGACGTTAGCGCGAAGAAGTGCGAGTGACCAGCACGCTAACGTCGATCTCGCTTGCCGAAACACCCTGACGCCGTAGTGGCGGGCCCGACCGCCCGGCAGCCTGGGTGGGGGCGGGCGAAGTCCACCAATTGTGCTCGCAGCGGCTTGATCTCAAGCCGCGGACATGCGGCGCGGAAACAGCCCGCGGGTGATCCGGGCGGCAAAGCGGCCAAAACGGCGGGTCAGATTTGGTGGGGCGAAGCACTAGGAACGCAGGCGGAGGGCCAGCCGGAGGTGGCTAGTTAAACGGCATCGAACGCCAAGCGTAGAACTTGCCGGTGCCAATGTCGTGGACCCCGTAGTAGTCCCAGTAGAAGTCGTGGCAGACACTCGCGTCCCAGGGAACGGGTCGGCCCGCCGGATTCGGGTCGCCCGGGCACCACCTCTGGCAGTTGCTCGTCTTGCTCGGGCAGGCTGGATCGGCCTTGGCGGTATCTGCGGCCGGCCCCAGGCTGACCAGACCCAAACCGCCCCAAACCAACAGGCTCGTTGCCAACGCCATTCCTGCTTTTCTAAACCTGGGATTCTTCTCGACGGCAGCGTCGTGTGCGCTGAGAAGACCTGGAAATTGCGGTGTTTCGTTCATTTCGGCTCCTTCGTTGCTGACGTGGGAGGGCGGCTCTGCTGGAGAGTGAATCCGTGGAGGTCGGTCGCGGTGGCCGACAACATGAGGCTGACGCACACCGCTTGTGGGATCTTCGCGAAATTCCTGCGAAATTCTTGCGTTGCTCGACAGTGGTTGCGGCAGTGAGACCCAGCCGCCTTACGCGGACGGGGCTCAGCCAAGAATTCGCGCGCCCGGCCGACGGCGCGTCACTCGTCTGCGACGGGCTATAGGAAGGTGTTTTCGAAGGTTAACTCGTATTCGGTTATCCGAATCAGGTCGCCTTCGGCTAGGGCGGCGCTGGGGTGCAGCCGTCGGCCAGAAACGTAGGTGCCGTTCGCTGATCGCAAATCGACTATGACGAAACTGGAACCGGTGTCGACGATCGCGGCGTGGTGACGGCTGACTTTGTTACCAGAAAGGACGATGTCATTGTCCGCGCTACGCCCGATGCGGGTAATGGCGACCAGGGGATACCTACAGCCGTTCTCGGCGCGTAGTGAGGGGCCGTGGCGGGCGCTCGAAAGCGCCGCTATGTTTTCTCGGAGGGTGCTGGTGGTGTGATCAGCGCTCGATTGTGCGGCCTTGCGGACGTCGAGTGGCTGTTGGCGCAGGATTCGCTCCTGTAGCAAACGCACCGTGGGACCGGGGTCGACGCCGAGGTCCTCGGCCAGCGTGTTCCTTAGCCTGTGGTAGGCCTCGAGCGCATCAGATTGGCGGTCGGCAAGGTAGTAAGCGGTGATCAGCTGCGCCCACAGCGTTTCCCGGTAAGGGTGATCGGTGATGAGTGTCTCGAGCTCACTGATTAACGAATGTGGTCGGCCGCATGCGATTTCAACTTCGGCGCGAGCGATGTGTGTCACGACCTTTTCCTCGACCAGGCCCTTGGCGAAGGCGTCGACAAAGTCGAAGTCACGCAGATCATCGAGCACTGCACCACGCCACTCGGCAAGCGCGGCCGAGAAGTGGGTGCTGGCCTGATCAAACCGCGCAGCGGCGGATGCTCGAACACCGGCGTTCTTTTCGGCCAGGAATCGGCCGAGGTCGTAATGGCTGTCGAGAACCGCGAGCCGGTACCCCGGCGATGCACTGGCCAAAAGGCCGCGGGCTTCGACGCCCGCGCCTGCCATCAGACGGCGCAGATTTGACACGTAGGAAGAAAGCGTGGCCCGCGCCCCGGCAGGAGGTCCCTGCTCCCACGCCGCGCCGGCCAACGCATCGATGCTGACCGGTCGGTTGCGATTGATCAGCAACGTCGCCAGCACCGCGCGTTGCTTGGGAGTACCCAACGGTACTTCTGAACCATTGATACTCATCTGCAACGGCCCGAGGACGCCGAATTGGACACCATCTTGCACGATCGATACCTAACCCCCGATGAGAGCAGTAGTGCCGGTTGTGGGCAGGCCACACCCCTGTTGCAAAAGGGCAGGATAACCCCGCGTTGTGCCCGGCATCACATCACTATCGGCTCGGATCTTTACAAATTCTGTATGTGCTCAGTCGGCGGTTGACAGCTAACGCGGGGGTCGCAGAGACGGTGATCCCAGGGTCTTAAGAAAAGCCCGCTGAGGTGAAGTTGGCAACGTACCCTTTACCCGAAGAGTTCGATGGACGCCGAGGCGAACTGATGAATCGTGAGCTGACTGGCACGGAGCTTGAACCTGCCAGGCCAGGCGGTGATCTGGACGGTGGCATTGCCGCGGAGTTAGCTGCGCTGGGATTTGACGATGCGCTCGAGGTTGGCCGGGGTGGGTTCGGCACGGTGTATCGCTGCACGCAGGTGTCGTTGAGTCGGATCGTTGCGGTCAAGGTGGTGACGGTTGAGCGCCATGCGGATCGAGCGCGGTTTGTCCGGGAACAGCAGGCGATGGCGACGCTAACGGGTCATCCCAACATCGTGGTGGTGTTGCAAGTCGGCCAAACCGCCGCCGGCGATCCGTTCCTGGTGATGCCGTATTGCGCCTTGGGGTGTTGGCAGGACCGGATCGCCAGCGTGGGGATGTTGGGTGTCGATGAAGTGTCGCGAGTGGGGGTCAAGATCGCCGGTGCGTTGGAGTGCGGGCACCGGGCGGGAGTCATACATCGTGATGTCAAGCCAAGCAACATTCTCTGCACCGATTATGGTGAGCCGGCCTTGTCTGATTTCGGAACCCGCGCGCACGGACGCGGGGTTCAAAACCGCCCCGGGCGTATTCCATGGCTCGCCGGCTTTTACCGCCCCTGAGCTGCTGAATGGTAAACCACCCAGCGCGGCCTCGGACGTGTATGGGTTGGGTGCCAGCCTATTCGCCGGCTTGACTGGTCATGCGGCCTTCGAACGGCGCGACGGCGAGCAGTTGATGGCGCAGTTCTTCCGCATCACGACCCAACCCATCCCGGATCTTCGTGAACACGGTATCCCCGCCGACTTTGCCGCCTTTATCGAGCAGGCGATGGCGCGCGACCCCGATCAGCGGCCCTCGGCATTGGGACTAGGCCAACAACTGCAGCAACTCCAAGCCCGCCACGGCCTGGCCGTCGACGAGATGGCCATATTGGAGCCCGAACGTGTCGACACGTCACACAGCGTCGTGCCGCGCTCACGCGCGGCGCCGTCGGGGCGCGGTCTGGCTGCGGGGGACACGTTGCCGGCGCTGGCGAGCGGCGTCGTGGGCCGTGCGGTCGAGCTAGCGCGGCTACGCGAGTTGCTGAGTTGCTCACGGTTGGCCACGCTGACCGGTATCGGGGGGGTCGGCAAGACCACCCTGGCGATCCATGCTGCGCATCAGCTGAGTGTCGACCACCCCGACGGGGTGTGGCTGGTGGAGTTGGCTGACCTGCGCGACGGATCGTTGCTGGCCGGGCTGGTAGCCACAACCTTGGGGATCCGCAGTCAGTCGACCCAACCACCGATCGAGCTGCTGGTCGATGCGCTGGGCCAGCGACGGACGCTGATCGTGCTGGATAACTGTGAACACATCATCGATGACGCAGCCAAACTGATCGACACGTTGTTGCGGCACTGCCCCGCGGTGCACATCGTGGCCACCAGCCGCGAAGTCCTAGCGGTCGGTGGTGAAGCAGTGCTGGCGCTTTCACCATTGGCGTGCCCCAGCCCTACCGATGATCCCAGCCTGGGTGGCCTGGCCGCCTATGGGGCGGTGGCGTTGTTTATGCAATGTGCCCGCGCCGCGGTGCCGGAGTTCGAGCTGACCGAGCATAATGCCGCCGCGGTGACAGGCATCTGCGCCCGGCTGGACGGCCTGCCGTTGGCCATCGAGTTGGCCGCGGCACGGCTTCGGGCGATGTCGGTAGAGCAGGTCAGCGAGGGCCTCTGCGACAGCTTTGCATTGCTGAGTCGCGGGCACTGCAACGCCCCCACCCGTCAGCAATCGCTGGCCTGCTGCATCGACTGGAGCTATGAGCTATGCACCAAAAACGAACAGCAAGTATGGGCGCGGCTATCGGTATTTGCCGGCAGCTTCGAGTTACGTCCAGGGGCGTGGTGTATGGGCGGTTAGGCCTGGTGGGCGTGTCGTAGCCCGGTAGAGGGCGGTCATCGCGTGATCCTTCGAACTGACCGGCAAAGTCAATCGAAGGAGAACAACGCGATGACCTCATCCCACCCTATCGACGTCGAGAAGCTGCTGGCTGATCAACTCGCGCAGGCGAGCCCGGATCTGCTGCGTGGTCTGCTGTCGGCGTTCATCCACGCTCTGATGGGCGCGGAAGCCGACGCCATCTGTGGTGCGGGCTACCGCCAGCGCAGCGACGAGCGGTCCAATAGCCGCAACGGCTACCGGCCTCGTGATTTCGACACTCGCGCCGGGACCATGGACGTGGCGATCCCTAAGCTGCGTTCGGGGAGCTATTTCCCGGACTGGCTTTTAGAGCGGCGCAAGCGCGCCGAGCGGGCACTGACGTCGGTGGTGGCGACCTGCTATCTGCTGGGCGTGTCCACCCGGCGGATGGAACGCCTCGTCGAATCCCTGGGCGTGACAAGACTTTCCAAGTCCCAGGTCTCGGTCATGGCCGCCGAGCTCGATGAGACCGTGGAGGCCTTCCGCACCCGCCCCCTCGACGCTGGCCCGTACACATTCGTTGCCGCTGACGCCCTGGTGCTCAAGGTGCGTGAGAACGGCCGCGTCATCGGCGTGCACACCCTGATCGCCACCGGCGTCAACGCCGAGGGCTACCGGGAAATCCTGGGGGTACAGGTCACCTCCGCCGAAGATGGGGCGGGCTGGCTGGCGTTCTTCCGCGATTTGGTCGCCCGCGGCCTGTCCGGGGTTGCGCTGGTCACCAGTGACGCCCACCCGGGGCTGGTGGCCGCGATCGGGGCCACCTTGCCCGGGGCGGCCTGGCAACGGTGCAGAACTCATTACGCGGTCAACCTGATGTCGGTCACCCCCAAATCGTCCTGGCCGTGGGTACGCACCCTGTTGCACTCCATCTTCGACCAACCCGATGCGGAATCTGTTGTCGCTCAATACGATCGGGTACTCGACGCGCTCACCGACAAGCTTCCCAAAGTGGCCGAGCACCTCGATGGCGCCCGCGTGGATCTGCTGGCGTTCACCGCCTTCCCCAAACAGATCTGGCGCCAGATCTGGTCCAATAATCCCCAGGAGCGCCTCAATCGAGAGGTTCGGCGCCGGACCGACGTCGTGGGCATCTTCCCCGACCGGACCTCCATCATCCGCCTGGTCGGCGCCGTGCTCGCCGAACAACACGACGAATGGATCGAAGGACGGCGCTACCTCGGCCTCGACGTCCTCACCCGCGCCCGAGCCACGCTGACCAGCACAGACCAACCCGCCGGCCAGCAAACCACCACCACACCAGCCCTGACCGCCTAAACTGCCCCACGAAGGGTCACGCGATCGAACGAACTCTTACACCACGACCCTGGGCTTGGCCCAGCTTCGACCTGTCGGCAGCCCGATACGTCACCGGCGAGGACCTGCCCGCCGGCGAATACCTCGACCTGCTGTGCGCTTTAGTCGACAAATCGATCCTGATCCGCTCCGAACATCGCGGCGCGGTGTGCTTTCGGCTATTGGATGCGATGCGCGACTACGGACACAGCCGCACCACCGACCCGGAACGCCTGCGATTGGGTCGGCGCCACGCGGACTGGTATCACCAGATGCTCGTCGACTCCGAGGCTCAATGGTTTGGTCCCCAACAAATCCAGTGGATCCTGCGCCTCACACGCGAAATGCCCAACATCCGCGAAGCGCTGCAATTCGGCCTGACCAATTCCCCCGCACTTGCGGCGGATATGGTCGCTGCCCTGCGCCGGTATTGGGTCTACCACGCGGGGCTCAGCGAAGGCTGCCAGTGGGCAAGCCGTGCTCAGTTGCGTCCCCGATAGTGGTGTAACGCGGATCGCGTGATCGTTGCCCGGTGTGTCGCCGGGACGAGAGCGCGGTCACCGCGTGATCCTTCGAGTGAACCTTCCAAGCACTCTCGAGAGGAACCATCACGATGACCGCTCCCCATATTTTGAACCCTGCCGCGTTGTTGCAGGAGGGTTTGGCCGATGCGTCGCCGGACCTGATGCGCAACTTGTTGGCGACGATGATCAACGCGCTGCTCAGCGTGGATGCCGATGCGGTGTGTAGTGCCGAGTACGGCCGGCCCAGCCCGAATCGGACCAACTCGCGTAACGGCTACCGGCACCGCGACCTGGACACCCGGGTTGGCACGATCGACGTGGCGATCCCCAAACTGCGGCAGGGCTCGTACTTCCCTGAGTGGTTGATGGAGCGCCGCAAACGCGCTGAGTCCGCGCTGATCTCGGTGGTGGCGACCTGCTATCTGCTGGGGGTCTCGACGAGGCGGATGGACAAGCTGGTCGCCACGTTGGGTATCACCAGCTTGAGTAAGTCCCAGGTCTCGCGGATGTCGGCAGACCTTGACGTACAAGTCGAAGCGTTTCGCACCCGCCCCCTGGGTGAGGCGGGGCCGTTCACCTTCGTGGCCGCTGACGCGTTGACGATGAAGGTCCGCGAGGACGGGCGGGTGGTCAACGCTGTCGTGCTGGTCGCCACCGGCGTCAACGCCGACGGGCACCGCGAGGTCCTGGGCGTCAAAGTCGCCACCAGTGAGACCGGCCCGGCGTGGAACACCTTCTTCGCCGATCTGGTCGCCCGCGGCCTGCACGGCGTCAGGCTGGTCACCTCCGATGCCCACCGGGGCCTGGTCGAGGCGATCGCGGCGAACCTGCCCGGCGCAGCGTGGCAACGCTGCCGCACGCACTACGCCGCCAACTTGATGGATGTGACCCCGAAAAGCTCCTGGGGATGGGTCAAAGCGCTGCTGCACTCGGTCTATGACCAGCCCGATGCCCAAGCGGTGCACGCCCAGTTCGACCGTGTCGTCGACGCGTTGGCCGATAAGCTGCCCGCGGTGGCCGAACACCTCGATGGTGCCCGCGCTGAGATACTGGCCTTCACCGCGTTCCCGAAGGAACTGTGGCGCCAGATCTGGTCGAATAATCCCAACGAACGCCTAAACCGCGAAATCCGCAGGCGCACAGACGTTGTCGGCATATTCCCCGGCCGAGACGCCGTCATCCGCCTCGTTGGAGCTGTCCTGGCCGAACAGCACGACGAATGGGCTGAAGGCCGTCGCTACCTTGGACTGGACGTCCTCGCCCGGGCCGCTGCCGTCGGCAACCCCGAACCCGCACCCACACCACCGGCCACCAACCGCCTGCCCGAACTGGAGCCCGCAGCATGATAAACCCAAACACCCCAGGCGAATTCGGCCCAGGACTGACCCGCCAAGCCTACCTCGACCAACTCGCCGACACCGGTCACACCGGCTGGCACGACGAGCACGGCGTCCCAGCGCCATGGCCCGAGGACTTCTGCGACCCCGACAGCGGATGGCAACCCACGACAGGAGGTGACACCACCAACACCGACCCCAACCAACCCTTCTAACCCCCACTAAATCGAAGGATCAGCCGTTACACCACTCCGAGGGACTTGACCCCGTGCTCTGGACGCCATTCCGCCTGAACCCAGCGTGCAGCGCATCCGGGCACTGTACGCAGCGGCGCATCTCAACCTCCGACAGGGGGACATGGTGATGCCGGCGAGTTGGATCGCTGAGGCACGCGAGCTCCTCGAGTCAGTCGATGACCCCGTCACACGCGGAAGGATCAACTTCTACGACGGGTACACCGCCTTGATCACCGGCGACTTCGACAACGTGCGCGACGGCCTGCAACGGGCAATGGCTGCAACCGATGACTTTGAAGTCCAGGCGCAGTCGATGTCGGCTTTGAGCTGGGTCGACTTGACCTCAGGCGACGCGCGCGGTGCGCTGGCGTGGGCTGACAAATGTCTCGCCTTGGCCGAATCCCGCGGCGACTGGGCTGTGCGGGCGGTCGCCTTGGGATCGCTTGGCGCCGCTTACTGGCGCTTGGGCGACCTGCAGCGGGCCGAACAGGTGGTCCAGCAGGGCCTTCAACTTGCGCTCCAAGTTAACGACAAATACGCCATCGCAAATGGTCTGGAAGTCTTGGCATGGATCACGGAATCCTGCCATCGGCCGCGACAAACCGCCGTCCTGATGGCCGCCGCCGCCGAGATAAGCCGCTCCAGCGGAGCCAGGCTCACCAGTTCCTTCGTCGGCGGATTCCACGCCGAATGTGAACGTCGCGTTCGCGAGCGGCTCAGCACAGAGGAATTCCAGCAGGCCTGGGCCGAAGGCAACGCGCTCAACGCGTCTGGAATCGCTGAGTTGATTGCCCAGTCCTCGCCGGCGAATCTTGCTGGCGCGTAGTCGCCGATGGGTGCTGGTCAACGAACTCGGCGAAACCGCCGATGACAAACGACTGACCAAGAGCCAAACGTCGGCGCCGCGGTTCACGCATGTCTCCGAGAGGCGACCTTCGATGTGGCGCGATCAGCCCCCCTGCGCGATCGACGCGGTCGCGGCCCTAGCAGGCGCGCATCAATGATTTGTTGAGATCCGTGCGGATGCTGGCAGGCGATGTTTACCGGCAAGGCGCGCGTGGTTTGGGAACTGACCCCGCCCATGTCGACTTCTTTTAGCCGGCCGATCGAATCGGCCGGGTCGCTTGCTTGGAGGTGGTCGCTATGTCGTTCGTGTTGGTCAGTCCGGATGTGGTGGCCGCGACGGCGTCGGAGTTGGCCGGTATTGGGTCGTCGCTGAGCACGGCGCATGCGCTGGCGGCGACCCCGACGACGGGGATTGTGGTGGCGGCCGGTGATGAGGTGTCGGCGGCTATTGCGGCGTTGTTCAGCGGACATGGGCAGGCATATCAGTCGCTAGCGGCGCAGGCGGGGTTTGTTCCACGAGCAGTTGGTGCGGGCGTTGAGCGCGGCCGGCAGGTCGTATGCGGCTACGGAGTTGGCTAACGCGTCGCCGTTGCAGGCGGTCGAGCAAGCCGCGCTGAGTGTGATCAATGCGCCCACCGAGGCGTTGTTGGGACGCCCGCTGGTTGGTGATGGCGCTGATGGGACAGCGGCGAGTCCGAATGGTGGGGCTGGCGGGTTGTTGTACGGCAATGGTGGTGCGGGTGTTTCAGAAACCACAGCCGGGGTGGCCGGTGGCACCGGTAGTTCTGGCGGTTCTGGGGGCAGTGGTGGTGCCGGTGGGGCTGCTGGCTGGCTGTCCGGCGACGGCGGCGCCGGCGGCCCCGGCGGCACTCCCCACGGCGCCGCCGGTTCGAGCGGCACGGATGGGTGAACCACGGCTGGGTACACAGAGCCACCCCGCGTTTGCCCGGACCGCGGACTTCACCACTCTTCATCTTGCGAGCCGCGAATTCACATGTCCGGCGTAGGCGATGCTGCGGCGAAACGGTGCCGTAGAGCCGCGCCAGCCGGAGGCATACCCCGGCCGTCCCAGCCGGGCGTTGTCAATCCCCGGAACGGACCCTGAACGAGACGGGCCAGCGTTCAGTACTGGATGCTGGTCGCAATCTCGCTGGATTTCGCAAAGCCGTACCGCCCCCAAGTGCGATCGAGCGCCGCCATGCCTTCGACGAATTCGTCGGCGGCGTCGCGCGCCTCGGCCAACCGGAATGGGTATTGCACCGACGACAGCTTCTCCCGAATAACGGGCTTGAAAAAGAGTATGTGCGCCAGGATGGCCCTGAAGTGATCCTCGGGCAAAACCAGCGTTTCCAGATCAATTGCGTTGGGGCCCGAATCGTCGGGCGGCTGGTGGCGTAGGCGCCAAGGCAGATATTTCAGTGGAATTCGCGAGTAGCTGTGATGGTCGCCGGTATGGAAGACGCTGACGGTCGCGATAATGGTCGCCAGGGTCCGGGCGAGTACGTCATGATCCCAAATCGCGTCACCGTCCGGAAAGCCGGTAACCCAGGCGGAGATCGCATCGGCCCACTGCGTGATTTGCGGGTCGAGCAGTTCGAGCGTGCCGGCAATCTTGCGCGTGAATTCGAGTATGTGCTGATACCAGGCCTGCCGGTAGCGCCCGTACACGGTGTGCGTACCGATATGGACGCTGTTGAAATCGTACAGGGGATACGCCGCATCGCCGCGACCGCGCATGCCAAGCGCAACCGCCTCGTGCATGCTCTCCGTTTCGAACGGAAACCCGACATTCACATCGCGCTGGTTGTTATGGACCGCTCCCCGCTGATGGTGGATCACCGCCTTGTTCAGGCCGAGCGTATAGCGGAAGTGCGGAGACAGCAGGCCATGGAGCCGATGACTACTTGGTAGCAGCGACCGGGTGAGCGCATTTACCGCGTCAATCGGAAAGTGCAGCCTGGGGTGCGTGATCATGACCAACTGGTACTGAGCACCCTGCAGGACAAAGTATTTCGCGAGTTCCCAGCGCGCGCCGTCATCCGGGTGGAAGACATGTTCGCCGCAGCGGATCGCTTCGACGGCCCAATCCAGTTCGCTTCGTTGGCGCAGCAACACGACGGTCGGGGCGAAATACACACCCGGCAGCGGCCGGGAATTGGCAAAGCCGGAGAAATCCATAGTCGCGAAAACGCCATGCGGTCGGGCAGCCAGATCCTCGGCGAACGCCTCTCGCTCTCGCGGGGCGACGATTGGCAGCAGGAACTGCGCGAAGGCCGTCGAGGTGAGTAATGACTCGAACTGGTCGTCGGACACCCGCTCGATACGCGGACCACGAAGAGCCCGCCACGCGGCCTTCGGAGTTTCGAGCACTATCTGCCCCAGATAGCGGGTGACGTTCATCCGGACATGGTCGTCGAGATCGGCGCGGTCGAATTTAAGAACGGGTGCCGCGAAATCGGGATGGATAATCGGATGTTGCGGCCACGGGCCGTCTATTCCTTTGAACCGCTTTGGCGACGGTGCGGACACCGCTCCGGCACCCCATGGCAGGCTGGCGATTTCGTTGGCAACCGGCCACGAGGACGGCAGTCGTTGCAATACGCCGAGGAGGAGAAGAGTGCGATAGAACATTGAATCGACACGGGCCGGGCCAATTCCCAGAGCCAGCACGACCTTGCCAACAGCCCTTTCTGCATCGTGAATGTCGATAGTCACACCAACCTCCTGGGACCCCTGAAGACGGAAGCCGAAATATCGCCTGCAGCATCCCCTACGGGTATCAACAAATCATTAATGCGCATTTCTGGCCTGGACTTTTCGGGCGCCTGACCAGCCGGAATCGACGTGCGGCGGTACCGGGGGCTGGTGGTGCAGGCCTGCGGCGCATTCGTTGAGAGTCAACGGGTTCCGATACCGACGAGTAAACCGGCGACGTGCGCGACGCCGCCGACCAGGCCGATCCGAACACGGCCCAGCTGCCGTATGTCCCGCCCGCGATCTCGTCATAGGGTTCGTCGTAGCGCCGGTGTACGCACGCCAGTGGGCCACTCCTGCGGCACCCGCGCCGCGATCCGCCCTACCTGGATCCGCCTACGCCGGACGCGGCATTGTCGCAGTCGCGGAGTAGTGGATGCTGTCTTCTGGCAGCCTCATCGGCCGGCGAATTACGTCAGCCGTGCCCATCCGCCAGCGCGTCGTTGAACGTCTTGCTCGGCCGCATCACCGCCGTCGTCTTGTCGCGGTCCGGCGCGTAATAGCCGCCGATGTCCACCGCTTCGCCCTGGGCCTCGGCGAGCTCGGCCACGATGGTGACTTCGTTCTTCGCCAACGCGTCCGCCAGTGGGGCGAAGTGCTTGGCCAGCTCCTGATCGTCGGTCTGCGCGGCAAGCTCCTGCGCCCAGTACATAGCCAGATAGAACTGACTGCCCCGGTTGTCGAGCTCACCGGTCTTGCGCGACGGGCCCTTGTTGTTGTCCAGCAGCTTGCCGATCGCGGAGTCCAGCGTCTTGGCCAGTATCTTGGCCCGCTCGTTGCCGGTCTTGATGCCCATGTCTTCGAAGCAGGCGCCGAGCGCGAGGAACTCGCCGAGCGAATCCCAGCGCAGATGGTTCTCCTCCACCAGTTGCTTGACGTGCTTGGGCGCCGAGCCGCCCGCCCCGGTTTCGTACATTCCGCCGCCGGCCATCAGCGGCACGATGGACAACATCTTGGCGCTGGTGCCCAGCTCCAAGATGGGGAACAGGTCGGTGAGGTAGTCGCGCAGGATGTTGCCGGTCGCGGCGATGGTGTCCAGCCCCCGGACCAGGCGCTCCAATGTGTAACGCATGGAACGCACTTGCGACATGATCTGGATGTCCAGGCCTTCGGTGTCGTGTTCCTTCAGGTATGTCTTGACCTTCTTGATCAGCTCGTTCTCGTGCGGCCGGTACGGGTCCAACCAGAACAGCACCGGCATGCCGGAGTTGCGCGCACGGGTGACGGCGAGCTTGACCCAGTCGCGGATCGGTGCGTCCTTGACTATGCACATACGCCAGATATCGCCGGCTTCCACGTTCTCGGTCAGCAGCACTTCGCCGGTGGCCAGGTCCACGATGTTGGCGACGCCGTCCTCGGGAATCTCGAATGTCTTGTCGTGCGAGCCGTACTCCTCCGCCTGCTGCGCCATCAGGCCGACGTTGGGGACGGTGCCCATCGTCGTCGGATCGAACTGGCCGTTGGTCTTACAGAAGTTGATGACCTCTTGATAGATGCGGGAGAAGGTGGACTCCGGGTTGACGGCCTTGGTGTCCTTGAGCTTTCCGTCGGCGCCGTACATCTTGCCGCCCGCGCGGATCATCGCGGGCATCGAGGCGTCCACGATCACATCGCTCGGCGAATGGAAGTTGGTGATTCCCCTGGCCGAATCCACCATGGCCAGCTCGGGGCGGTGTTCGTGGCAACGGTGCAGGTCTTCGATGATCTCGTCGCGTTGCGTTCCGGGCAGCGACTCGATCTTGCCGTAGAGGTCGGACAACCCGTTGTTGACGTTGACGCCCAATTCGTCGAACAGCTCCTGGTGCTTGGCGAAGGCGTCCTGGTAGAAGATCCTGATGGCGTGGCCGAACACGATGGGGTGGCTGATCTTCATCATCGTCGCCTTGACGTGCAGGGAGAACATCACGCCGGTCTCGTACGCGTCCTCCATCTCCTGTTCGTAGAACTCGCATAAGGCCTGCTTGCTCATGAACATGCTGTCGATCACGTCGCCGTCGTCCAGCGACACCTTGGGCTTGAGCACGATCGTCTCGCCGCCCTTGGTCACCAGCTCCATCTTGACGTCGCGCGCGCGGTCCAGCGTCATCGATTTCTCACCGGCGTAGAAGTCGCCGTGCCGCATGTGCGCAACGTGCGTGCGCGACGCCATTGACCACTCGCCCATGCTGTGCGGATGCTTGCGGGCGTACTCCTTGACCGCCCTGGGCGCGCGGCGGTCCGAGTTGCCTTCGCGCAGCACCGGATTCACCGCGCTGCCCAGGCATTTGGCGTAGCGCGCCCGGATCTCCTTTTCCTGGTCGGTCTTCGGATCCGCCGGAAAATCCGGAAGCTTGTAGCCCTGGTCTTGCAGTTCCTTGATGGCGGACTTGAGCTGTGGCACCGAGGCGCTTATGTTCGGCAGCTTGATGATGTTGGCTTCGGGTTGCTGGGTCAGCTCGCCGAGTTCGGCAAGGTTGTCCGGGACGCGCTGATCTTCGGTCAGGTCATCGGGAAACTCGGCGAGGATACGTCCGGCCAGCGAGATGTCACTGGCCTTGACCTGGATGCCCGCCGGCTCGGCGAAGGCACGCACTATCGGCAGGAAGGCGTAGGTCGCCAGCATCGGCGCCTCGTCGGTCAGCGTGTAGATGATGGTCGGCTGCTCGGCGCTCATATTTGTTCTCCCGGCGTCTCTGTCCGTTGGGGCTCGGTGTGGTAACGGCTATCAGTATCGGTTCGGATGCGACGTTACTTGCCAAGATGGCAGCGGGGTACCGGCCCGGGCTTTGTATTCTGTGCACGCCTTTCGGTCGGGTTTTGTTCGCGAGGACGATGCCGCCAGTAAGCCGAGAAGTGTACGTTGTGACGGCTATCGCCGACGTCGCCCAAAGTCGCCCAAAGTCGCCAAAAGCGTCAGAAGGCGTCCTCGGCAACGTCCATCAGGTCGGTGTCGACGTTCTCGACGACGGCGCGGGTCGCCGAGATCGCCGGCAGGATGGTCTTGGCGAAGAACGAGGCGGCAGCGACCTTGCCGCGGTAGAAGGAATCGTCGGAGCCGGCATCGAGTGCGGCGGCAGCGATGTCGGCCTGCACGAGTAGCCGCCACCCAACGAGCAGATCGCCGACGGCGTGCAGATACGCCACCGATACCAGCCCGATCTTGTACAGCTCCGCGGGATTATGTTCTGCGGCAAGCAGATACGTCGTAAGCGTGCCGGTCATCGCCTGCACGTCCGACAGGGCGGCCTGCAGGAGTGCGCGCTCGGCCTTGAACCGGTCGCCGGCCACGTTGTCGATGAACCCGGCGATGTTGCCTGTGACGTGCGCGAAGGCGACGCCGCGGTCACGCGCCACCTTGCGGAACACGAAGTCCAGCGACTGGATCGCGGTCGTGCCTTCGTAGAGCGAGTCGATCCTGGCGTCGCGGACGTATTGCTCGATGGGGTAGTCCTTCAAAAACCCCGATCCGCCAAGGGTTTGCAGGCTTTCGTTCATCCACTGGTAGGACTTCTCGGATCCGACGCCCTTGACGATCGGCAGCAGCAGGTCGTGCACGCGCGCCGCCAAGTCGGCATCCACACCGGGCACCAGCGCGACCCCAAAGTCGTAGCGGTACGCGGCGGCGTACATGTACAGCGCGCGCAGCCCCTCGGCGTACGCCTTCTGCAGCATGAGGCTTCGCCGTACGTCCGGGTGTCGCGTGATCGGCACCCGGGGTGCGGTCTTGTCCGTCATCTGGGTCAGGTCGGAGCCCTGCACCCGCTGCTGCGCATAGTCAAGCGCGTGTAGATACGCGGTCGACAGCGTCCCAATGGACTTGATACCGACCATCATCCGCGCGTACTGGATGGCCTCGAACATCTGGGCAATGCCGTTGTGCACGTCGCCGACCAGGTACCCGACCGCGGGGATGTCGGTCGCGCCAAAGGTCAACTCGACAGTTGGGGACGCCTTGATGCCCATCTTGTCTTCCAGCCCCGTCGCAAACACGCCGTTGCGATCCCGCAGCTCCAGCGTGTCCGGGTCGAACAGGAATTTCGGCACGTAGAACATGCTCAGGCCCTTGGTGCCGGGTACTGCACCCTCCGGACGCGCCAGCACCAGGTGGAACAGGTTTTCCGCGGTGTCGCCGACGTCGCCGCCGGAGATGAACCGCTTCACACCCTCGATGTGCCAGGTGCCGTCCGGTTGGGCCAGCGCCTTGGTGCGCCCGGCGCCGACGTCGGAACCCGCGTCGGGTTCGGTCAGCGCCATCGTGCCCGCCCAGCCTCGCTCCAAGCCGATACGCGCCCACTCCTTCTGCTGGTCGGTACCGGTGAGCGCGATCACCTGCGCCATGACCGGAGTGCTGTACCACTGGATCGCCGGGTTCGCGCAGATCATCATTTCGTTGACGGCCCAGGCCAGCGGGGACGGTGCCGGCATCCCACCGATCACGTCGTCCATCCCTAGCCGCCACCATCCGGCCTCCTTGAAGGCGGTCACGGCCGGTCGAATTGCATCCGGCACATCGATCGTGTGCTCGCCCGGCAGGAACCGCGGCGGGTTGCGGTCGGCCTCGATGAACGAGTCCGCGATCGGCCCCTCGGACAGCCGCGCCACCTCGCGGAGAATCTCACGCACCGTCGCCGTGTCCAGATCACCGAAGGCGCCCGAATCGAGCACCGTGTCGAGTCCGAGAACCTCGAACAGGTTGAACTCCAGATCTCGCAAGTTCGATCGGTAATGGCCCATCGTTTGTCACCTCCACGCAGGTACTACAACGACGCGTTCTTGCCCCGTTGGCGACGCTGCGTCAAGCATCCTCCCGCAATGTGGCCCGTGCGTCCCGGTTTTTCGAACCTGACGCATCCGTTAATAGCGCTGGTGACGGGCCTCCACCTCGGCAAGTTCGGCGACGCCGGCGCTGCCTCGTTCGTCCGGTTCGGTATCGAACCAGGCGGCGAGGATCTCTTTTGCCAGATCGTCGGCAAGTGTGCGGTTGGAAAGGCACAACACGTTGGCGTGGTTCCACACTCGGGCGCCCGCGGCCTGCCCCGGGTCGCAGCACAGGGCGGCGCGGACGCCGGCGACCTTGTTCGCGGCGATGCTGATGCCGGTTCCGGTCCAGCAGAAGAACACACCCTGCTCGCAGTCGCCGCGCGCAACGGCTTCTGCCGCGACCTCCGCGGCCGGCGCCCATGCGGTCTCGCAGCCGGACTCGACCGACCCGAAAGGCACCACCTCGTGGCCGCGTTCCTGCAGCCATACGCGCACAGTGTTGTGCACTGGATAGGGCTCGTCGGAGCACAGCGCAACCCGCACCCGACCAGTGTAGGTTTCCACCGCACTGCGAGTTCTTCGCCGATCTGGCGGGCCAAAGAACCCGATTTCCACGCCTGCCGCGCGGCAACCTAGCGTCGAGGAGCAGGTGTCTCCTCGATTCTTCTGGTTCTTGCCTACCACGGGTGACAGCCGCTCGATCGTCGGCGGCTCGCTCGGGGTGCCGGCACCGCGCTGGTCGGCAGCCACCGGGAAGTCGCCGACCTGATCGGCGAATACCATTCGCTGGGCTTCGACGAGTTCATCCTGTCGGGCTACCCGCCTCTCGAAGAGGCGTACTGGTTCGCCGAAGGCGTGCTGCCACTGCTGGCCCAGACGGGTTTGCAATCCCGGTGATTTCGGCCTCGGGTCCGGGTGAGGCGGCCGCGCCGCCGTTCGCCCGGCTGCATTCGCTGATGGGGGATCGGTGGGCGACGTCGGTGTTAGCGTGCGCTGATGCTGAGAGATAACGGCAACCAGTCGGCGTCGCCGTGGCAGCTGCTGGCGGTGTTGTTGGTTGTGGGTGGCATCGTCGCTTTTTACTTCTACATGCAAAGAAGAAAGCGCAAGCTATTCGGAGGGCCGCCAAAATTCGTAGGTCCACCAGTGGTGGGGACTGGGCGGATTCTGTTCGTCAGTCGCGAGGGCCGCGGCCACCCGCCTCTGGATTCTGAGCATCCAGTGATTCGCGCGGTTCGCCTGGAGGTGAGAATCCCCGGGCACAAACCGTATGACGCGACCGCCGTCCAGGAGATCCCGGTGCCGGCGTTGTATCGCATCGACCCGCACGGTGGCACTGTCGCGGTGCAGGTTGATTCCACCAATTTGAATTACGTCCGGATCGATTTCGACCAGCCGATCAGGTAGCTCCGCTTAAGGGCCAGCCGCCGACACCTAACGCGGGTACGGCGCCTGCTGTGGAATCGACTGGCGATTCCCCTGGTTGCAGATAGCTGGCGACAATCTGTGGTTGCCGCGCCCGTCCCGTCGTCGTATTCGCAGGAAGGCAGGCCGTTATGCCTGATTCGTCGAGCTCGCTGCACCTGGCCGTGGCGTTGGACGGTGCCGGGTGGCACCCGGCCGCGTGGCGTGAACCCGATGCTCGTCCGGCTGAGTTGTTCGACGCCGGCTACTGGGCCGATCTGGTCGCTGAAGCCGAACGCGGATCCCTGGACTTCGTGACGATCGAGGATGCGCTGACGTTGCAGTCCGACGATCCCGTTGAGCCCGACGACCGAATCGATCGGGTGCGCGGCGGGTTGGACGCGGTGCTGATCGCGGCCCGGGTCGCGCCGCGCACCCAGCGAATTGGGCTCGTGCCGACAGCCATCGTTACCCACACCGAGCCGTTCCATGTGTCGAAGTCGATTGCCACGCTCGACTACGTCAGTACCGGTCGAGCCGGGCTCCGGGTTCAGATCGCGGCCCGCCCGGACGCGGCAGCGCACTTCGGGCGTCGCGAACAGCCGCTGCTCGACGAGTTATTCACCGAGGCCGCGGATTACGTTGAGGTGCTGCGCCGGTTGTGGGACAGCTGGGAGGACGACGCCGAGATCCGCGATGTCGCCACCGGAAGGTTCATCGACCGGGACAAGCTGCACTACATCGACTTCGAGGGCCGCTGGTTCTCCGTCAAAGGACCCTCGATTACGCCTCGTCCACCGCAGGGCCAGCCGATTGTCGCCGTCCTGGGCCGCGGCGGTAGGTCCTACGAATTGATCGCCGGCAGCGCCGACGTCGGACTCGTTACGCCGCACGACGCCGCGCAGGCGGCCGACATCGTCGGCGAGATCAGGGCGCTACAGTGGGCCGCCGGTCGCAGCCGCGACACCGTACACATTTTCGGTGACGTGGTGGTGTTCCTCGATGACACCCCGCAAGCAGCGCAGACGCGACAAAGGCGACTCGATGATCTCGCCGGAAGCGAATATCGCAGCGACGCAGACGTTTTCGTCGGCACTCCGGCGCAGCTCGCCGACTTGCTGCAGGAGTGGCACGAGGCCGGGCTGTCGGGGTTTCGGCTGCGGCCCGCCGCGCTGCCGCACGACCTGGTTCAGATCACCGATCACCTGGTGCCCGAACTGCGCCGCCGGGGGCTTTTCCGTAGCGCCTATGCGGCCGACACGCTTCGCGGGTCGCTCGGATTGGCCCGTCCCGCGAACCGGTACCGGGTCGCCTGAACCCGACCATCGATGAATTTTCAGATGAGGAATTTTCAGATGAGCAAGCCGATCAAGCAGATTCATCTCGCCGCGCACTTTCCGGGTGTCAACAACACCACCGTGTGGAGCGACCCGGCCGCGGGCAGTCACATCGAGTTCAGCTCGTTCGCGCAATTTGCCCAGTCGGCCGAGCGGGGCAAGTTCGATTTCCTATTCCTCGCCGAAGGACTGCGGCTGCGCGAGCAGAACGGCCAGATCTACGACCTCGACGTGGTCGGTCGCCCCGATACCTTCACCGTCCTTGCCGCACTCGCCGCGGTCACCGACCGACTCGGGCTGACCGGCACCATCAACTCGACCTTCAACGAGCCTTACGAGGTGGCTCGGCAGTTCGCCTCGTTGGACCATCTCTCCGGTGGGCGTGCGGCCTGGAATGTCGTGACGTCTTGGGATGCGTTCACCGGCGAGAACTTTCGCCGCGGCGGGTTCCTGGCGGAGGACCAGCGCTACGAGCGGGCGCAGACATTCCTGCAGACGGCACACGAGCTCTTCGACTCGTGGCGCGGCGATGAGATCGTGGCGAATAAGGCGACCGGCGTCTTCCTCTCCGATGCGAAAGCCGGCTCGTTCGCGCACAAGGATGCGCATTTCGACATCCACGGTCGGTTCAACGTTCCAAGGAGTCCCCAGGGTCGGCCGGTGATCTTTCAGGCCGGCGACTCCGATCAGGGCCGCGACTTCGCCGCCGCCGCCGCGGACGCGATCTTTTCCAGACACAGCACCTTGGAATCCGGGCAAGCGTTTTACGAAGACGTCAAGGGCCGCCTCGCCCGCTACGGACGTCGCCGCGACGAACTGCGCATCCTGCCTGCCGCGACATTCGTGATCGGCGACACCGACGCCGAGGCCGCCGGAATCGCGCATGAGGTGCGGCTCGCGCAGGTGTCCCCGCAGACCGCGATCAAGTTTCTCGAGCAACTCTGGAACCGAGACCTGTCCGACCACGACCCGGACGGGCCGCTGCCAAGCGTGGACCCCGTGGTGGGGGAGAACACCATCTCGCGCGGCCGGGCCAGCGTCCGGATGTTCCGCGACCCGATCGCGACCGCCAACGATTGGCGGGCAAAAGCCGAGGCGCAGAATCTGACCACCCGCGAACTGATCGCCGAGGTCACCGGGCGCCAGTCCTTCGTTGGATCACCGCAGACCGTGGCCGCGACGATCAACGACTTGGTGCAGGCCGACGCCAGCGACGGATTCATCCTGGTCCCGCATATCACGCCCGGCGGGCTCGATCCATTCGTCGACCGGGTCGTGCCGCTACTGCAGGAACGCGGGGTGTTCCGTGCCGACTACGAGGGCACCACGCTGCGCGACCATCTGGGCCTGGCGTCGCTGGCGGCGCCGCGGCGATCCGTCGGGCGGGGTGCCGCCACCGGGGTGGCTTCTTAAGGGCTGCCGTCCCAAGTGGTAGCCGGAGTGGCCCGTGGTGCGCGATGCTAGAAGTTGGGGGCGCGCAGCAGCACCGGGACGGGGGCGCGCGAACGGAACCACAGAAGGATCGCAGTGAACGAAGAACAACGTAATGTGATGGCGTCGGGTCGTGGCTTCATCGCCGCGCTGGACCAAAGCGGTGGCAGCTCGCCAAAAGCCTTGAAGCTCTACGGAATCTCGGAGGACTCATACGACGGCGACGAGCAGATGTTCGACCTTATCCATGAGATGCGCGCTCGCCTGATTTCGAGTCCGAACTTCACCGGTGACAAGGTCATCGCGACCATCCTGTTCGAGCAGACCATGGACCGCGCCATCGACGGCGAGCAATCCGCTGCGTTTCTGTGGAATCAGAAGCACATCGTGCCGTTTGTGAAGGTCGACCAGGGGCTCGGTGACGCCGCGAACGGCGTGCAACTGATGAAGCCCATGACGAAGCTCGACTCACTGCTAGAACGGGCCGCCGCCTTGGGCATTTTCGGCACCAAAATGCGCTCGTTCATCCAAGAGCCCAACCAGGACGGCATCAAGGCCATCGTCGACCAGCAGTTCGAGTACGCGGACACCATCGCCTCGGCCGGGCTGATGCCGATCATCGAACCCGAGGTCAGCATCAAGAGCCCTGACAAACCAAAGGCCGATGCTCAGCTGGTGTCCGCGCTGACAACGAAGCTCGACGAGCTTCCCGGCGACAGGCAGGTCATGCTCAAGCTGACCTTGCCCGACGAGGACAACCTCTATGCGCCGCTGATCGATCATCCCCGGGTGATGCGTGTGGTCGCCTTGTCCGGCGGCTACAGCCTCGTGGAGAGTTGCGCGATCCTGGCCCGCAATCACCGTCTCATCGCGAGTTTCTCGCGAGCCTTGACCGAGGGGCTCACGGTCGACCAGACCGACACGGAGTTCGACGAGAAGCTCGGGTCGAATATCGACCAGATTTACGCTGCCTCGGTGACGTAATCGCTGGCCACAAGGATCGCATCGGGGTCAAGAGCACTAGTCTTTCGAGCATGGCACCGAAAAATGTGCAAAATGCCCTGACGAAGCTTTTCCTGGAATGGCCCGTCGTCCGTCAGCTGCGTTCGGGCGACCCGCTCGGTCGTGGTTCGGCGGTGACCTCCAAGCGCACCCGCGCCATCACCGCTCGCACAACGACGGCCGACCGGGTGGTGCAAAGCGTGTGCCCCTACTGCGCGGTCGGCTGCGGTCAGCGGGTGTACGTCAAGGACGAGAAGGTGGTCCAGATCGAGGGTGACCCCGACTCGCCGATCTCGCGAGGCCGGCTGTGCCCCAAGGGTTCTGCCAGCGAGCAGCTGGTCAATTCCCCGGGGCGGCAGCTCCAGATGCTCTACCGCGCCCCGCGCGCGACCGAATGGCAGCGCATCGACCTGGACACCGCCATTGACATGGTGGCCGACCGCTTCGTGGAGTCCCGCCGCAACTCCTGGCAGGACATCGACAAGAAGGGCAACCTGCTGCGCCGCACCATGGGTATCGCGGCGCTGGGCGGTGCGACGCTCGACAACGAAGAGAACTACCTGATCAAAAAGCTCTTCACCGCCGCGGGCGCCATCCAGATCGAGAACCAAGCTCGTATTTGACACTCCTCCACGGTTCCCGGTCTGGGAGCCTCCTTCGGGCGTGGGGGCGCCACCCAATCCCTCCAAGACATGGCCAACGCCGATTGCATCGTCATCCAGGGCTCTAACATGGCCGAATGCCATCCCGTGGGGTTCCAGTGGGTGGAGGAAGCCCGCGCCCGCGGCGCCCGGCTGATCCACGTCGACCCGCGCTTCACCCGCACGTCGGCGGTGTCGGACAAGCACATTCCGATCAGGGCCGGTTCCGATGTGGTCCTGCTCGGCGCGCTGATCAACCACGTCCTCACCAACGACCTCTGGTTCAAGGAGTACGTCGTCGCCTACACCAACGCGGCCACGCTGATCAACGAAAACTTCAGGGATACCGAAGATCTCGGGGGCCTGTTCTCCGGCTACGACCCCGAGACCGGGCAGTATGACCCGTCGACGTGGGCTTATGCAGAACAGGAAGCCGAATCCGACGGTGACCACATCGAGTCGCCCGGCGGCGGCCACGAGCACGGCGCCGACGCCTCCGCGCGCGCGGCGGGCGACGAGCACGGCGGCGCGGGTCCACCGCTCGCGCATGCTGGGGTGCTGCGTGACGACACCCTGCAGCACCCGCGCACGGTATTGCAGATCCTCAAGCGGCATTACGCCCGCTACACCCGGGAGATGGTGCGGGATGTCTGCGGTATCAGTCTGAAGGATTTCGACTATCTCGCCCGTTCCATCGTCGAGAACTCCGGGCGCGAGCGCACCACCTGCTTCGCGTACGCCGTCGGGTGGACTCAGCACACGCTCGGGGCCCAATTCATCCGCACCGCAGCGATTTTGCAACTCTTATTGGGCAACGTGGGGCGCCCGGGCAGCGGCATCATGGCGTTGCGCGGCCACGCCAGCATCCAGGGCTCCACCGATATTCCGACGTTGTTCAATCTGCTTCCCGGCTATCTGCCGATGCCCAAGGCGGGAACTCACGACACCCTCGGCGACTACCTCGAAGTGGTCGGGTCGAAGAAGCAGAAAGGCTTCTGGGCCAACGCCGATACGTATCTGGTCAGCCTGCTCAAGGCGTGGTGGGGCGACGCCGCCCGCGAAGACAACGACTGGGCCTACGACTACCTGCCGCGGTTGTCCGGCCCGCACGGCACTTACCAGACCGTCGTGGGAATGCTGGACGACGAGGTGGAGGGCTACTTCCTGTTGGGCCAGAATCCCGCCGTCGGGTCGGCCCACGGGCGCATGCAGCGCCTCGGCATGGCCCACCTGAAGTGGCTGGTGGTCCGCGACCTGAACCTCATCGAGTCGGCGACGTGGTGGAAGGACGGCCCCGAGATCGCGTCCGGCGAACTGCGCACCGAGGAGATCGAGACCGAGGTGTTCTTCTTCCCCGCCGCCACGCATGTGGAGAAGGCGGGATCGTTCACCCAGACGCAGCGGCTGCTGCAGTGGCGCCACAAGGCGCTCGAGCCGCCCGGCGACGCGCAGAGCGAATGCCAGTTCGTTTTCGAGCTCGGCAAGCGGATCAGGGCGCGGGTAGCCGGATCGACCGACGAGCGCGACCGGCCGCTGCTGGACCTGACGTGGGATTACCCGACCGACGAGCACGGCGAGATCGACGGCGAGGCGGTGCTGGCCGAGATCAACGGCTATCACCTCACCGGCCCCGAGGCCGGCAAGCCGGTGTCGACGTTCACCGAGCTACGCGCCGACGGGTCGACAGCCGCCGGCTGCTGGATCTACTGCGGCGTGCACGCCAACGGCGTCAACCAGGCCGCTCGGCGCGTGCCACACGGTGGCACCGGGCCCAGCCAGGCGGAGTGGGGCTGGGCGTGGCCGGCCGACCGGCGGATCCTCTATAACCGCGCGTCGGCCGACCCGGACGGCAATCCATGGAGCGAACGCAAGAAGTACATCTGGTGGGACGACCAACAGCAGCGGTGGGTCGGTGCCGACGTGCCGGACTTCCCGGCAGACCGGGCGCCGCGCAGCCGTCCCGACCCCGAGCTCGGCGGCCCGGCCGCACTGGCCGGCGACGACCCGTTCATCATGCAAGCCGATGGCAAGGGCTGGTTGTTCGCCCCTAAGGGAGTCGTCGACGGACCACTGCCCACACACTATGAACCACAGGAGTCGCCGGTCGCCAATGCGCTCTATCCGCAACAGCGGAACCCCGCACGAATTATCTTCCCGCGCAAGGACAATCTGAGTGCACCGAGCGCCGGCGAGCCCGGAGCCGATGTGTACCCCTATGTGTTCACGACGTACCGACTGACCGAGCACCACACGGCCGGCGGCATGAGTCGCTGGCTTCCCTACCTGTCCGAACTGCAACCGGAAATGTTCTGCGAGGTCTCCCCGGAGTTGGCCGCCGAGCGCGGCCTCGAGCCCTACGGGTGGGCCACCATCATCTCGCCGCGCGCGGCGATCGAGGCGCGGGTGCTGGTCACCGAGCGGATGAACCCGCTGGTCGTCGGCGGCCACACGGTGCACCAGATCGGGCTGCCATATCACTGGGGCGTCGGCAGCGACGCCGTGGTGAGCGGCGACGCGGCCAACGATCTCGTCGGCCTGACCCTCGATCCGAACGTGCAGATCCAGGAGTCGAAGGCCGGATCCTGTGACATCCAGCCGGGCCGGCGGCCGCAGGGCGAGGACCTGCTCCGCCTCATCGCCGAGTACCAGTCGCGTGCGGGCGCCACGACCGAGACGGACAATGAACGCATCAGCAAGGCGGCCAGAGAGATCTGGGAAATCACAGACCGGGACAAAAGGGGAGGCTAGGGCAGTTCATGGGCCAGCTAACGGGACCGACTGACCCGGCCACCGATGCCGGTTGGGCCTCAGACGGGCGAGAGGCCATGCCGCGCAAGGGTTTCTTCACCGACACCTCGATCTGCATCGGCTGCAAGGCCTGCGAAGTGGCCTGCAAGGAGTGGAACCGCAACCCGCGCGACGGCGATCTCGAGCTGCTGGGCTCGTCCTACGACAACACCGGGCATCTGGGTGCCAGCACCTGGCGGCACGTGGCGTTCATCGAACAGGGCCGCGACCGCATCGAGGAAGCGCGCGAATCCGGCCGTGCCCTGATCGATTTGGGCATGCCACCGCTCCCGGGCCGTGCCGACGACGTAGACGTCAGCCCGCCGGATACCCCGGAGTTCCGCTGGCTGATGTCCTCGGACGTGTGCAAGCACTGCACCCATGCCGGCTGTTTAGATGTCTGCCCCACCGGCGCACTGTTCCGTACCGAGTTCGGCACGGTCGTGGTGCAGGACGACGTCTGCAACGGCTGTGGCACCTGCGTGGCCGGGTGCCCGTTCGGCGTGGTCGAGCGACGCAGTGATGGAACGTATGCGACGTCGGAGCGGAAGGCGGACCGTCTGGCACATGAATTCGTCACGGGCGTCGCACAGAAATGCACCCTCTGCTACGACCGCCTGCTGGATGACCAGATCCCGGCCTGCGCCAAGACCTGCCCGACCACATCGATCAAGTTCGGCAATCACGACGAGCTGGTGGAACGAGCGCGGGAGCGGGTCGCCGAGCTGCATGCCGAGGGGCGTACCGAGGCCAGGCTCTACGGCGCGAACGAGCACGACGGCGTGGGCGGCATCGGGTCGATTTTCTTGTTGCTGGACGAACCGGAGGTTTACGGTCTGCCGCCTGATCCGCGGGTGTGCACGGCTGACCTGCCGACTATGTTCAAGCGGGCCGGGCTGGCCGCGGCCGGCATGTTCGGCGCGGCAGCGGTGGCGTTCTGGAGGAGCCGGTGAGCACGTCGGAATTCGACAGCCTGCGTCCTCCGGAGCCTTCGGGCGGCAAGCGACGCCGGAGAGGAAAGGGCAACGGACGCCGAAGTAATGGCGACGGCTCGCGTGAGATGCCGATGGTCCCGGAGGCCGAGTTCACCTCGTACTACGGGCGGCCGGTGGTCAAACCCGCGCCGTGGGGCCATGAGGTCGCGGCGTACCTGTTCCTGGGCGGCGTCGCGGGCGGTTCCGGCCTGCTGGCCGCCGGCGCGCAGCTCAGCGGTCGAAACACGTTGCGCCGCAACACAAGGCTGGCGGCCCTGGTTGCCGTGATGCTCGGCGCGGTTGCGCTGGTCAAGGACTTGGGTCGGCCCGAGCGGTTCGTCAACATGTTGCGCACCGTCAAGCTGACCTCCCCGATGAGCCTCGGCTCCTGGATCCTCAGCTTTTTCAGCGCCGGTATCGGGGTTGCGGCGGCGTCCGAGATCGACCGGATGACCGGCGAGCGATTCCCGCTGGGTCCGCTGCGGCCCGTGCTGCGCGCGGTGGAAGGCCCCGCCGGTTTGGAAGCCGCGGTTTTTGCGCCGCCGCTGGCGGTCTACACCGCGGTGCTGCTCACCAACACCGCGACCCCGACGTGGAACGCCGCGTACAGGGACCTGCCGTTGGTGTTCGCCAGCTCGGCGAGCCTGGCCGCATCGGGATTGGCGATGATCACCACCCCGGTCTCCGAGGCCGGGCCCGCCCGCAGGCTCGCCGTCATCGGTGCGGCCTGTGATCTGGTCTCCGCCAGATTCACGGAGTACCGGATGGACCCGGTGACCAGAGAACCGCTGCACCACGGCAGGCCCGGGCGGTTGCTGCAATGGAGCGAATGGCTCGCCGCCGCCGGCGGTTTGGGCGCGTTGCTCGGTGGAGGACACCGCAGTACCGCCGCCCTGTCCGGCCTGACGCTGCTGACGGCGTCGGCGATGCTGAGGTTCGGTTTCTTCGAGGCGGGCAAGGAATCCACGCGGGATCCCCGCTACACGATCGAGCCGCAGAAGCGCAGGCTGGCCGCGCGGCGCGCGGCCGGCATCACCGACGACTCGATCACGACCGCGGGTTGACGGGCCGGCTAGCGCTAGCGGACCTCGATACCGCTGCCCGCCACGGTGTGGCCGATCACCGGATGGCCGGGTAGTTCGCCGACTACCAGCAGGCCGCCGGAGGTTTGCGCGTCGGCGAGCAGCAGCAGGTCATCCTCGGTGACGCCGGGGGAGCACCGCAGTTGGGGGCGGACCCAGTCCAGGTTGCGGCGGGTCCCGCCGGAGACGAACCCGTCGCGCAGCGCGTCGAGTGCGCTCTCGATCACCGGTACCGCGGCGCGGTCGATGACGGCGCCCACCTTGGAAGCCCGGCACATCTTGTGCAGGTGCCCGAGCAGCCCGAAGCCGGTCACGTCGGTGGCCGCGGTGAGGCCGGTTGCCACCGCGGCCGCCGCGGCGTCGCGGTTGAGCCGGGTCATGGTGGCTATCGCTTCGGCGAACACCTCACCGGTCTGTTTGTGTCGGTTGTTGAGCAACCCGACACCGAGCGGTTTGGTGAGGGTCAGCGGCAGGCCCGGTTTGGCCGCGTCATTGCGTAGCAGCCGAGCCGGGTCGGCCACACCGGTCACGGCCATGCCGTACTTCGGTTCCGGGTCGTCGATGGAGTGGCCACCGATGACGGGGCAGCCCGCCTCCGACGCGACCGCCAGCCCGCCGCGCAGCACCTCCGTCAGCAGGTCCAGGGGCAGCACGTCACGCGGCCAGCCGACCAGGTTGATCGCGACGACCGGTCGTCCACCCATCGCGTAGATGTCCGAAAGCGCGTTGGCCGCGGCGATGCGGCCCCAGTCGTAGGCGTCGTCGACGACTGGCGTGAAGAAGTCGGCGGTGGACAGCACCGCGAGATCGCCGACCAACACCGCGGCCGCGTCGTCGCCGTCGTCAAGCCCGACGAGAACGTTCTCGCCCGACTGTCCAACCAGACCGCGCACCGCTTCTTCGAGCTCTCCGGGTGGGATCTTGCACGCGCAGCCGCCGCCGTGCGCGTACCCGGTGAGCCGCGTCTGGGTCATGCCGACAGCCTAGGAGGCAGTTGGCCGTCGCACCGGCCGCCGGAGAGATGTGACAAGACGCGGTCGCCCGGCATGTGTCGCACGGGCTAGTTTGTCCGGTGGAGGCGTTTGGGTTCCTGGTGGTCCCCCCGGTCTTCAAAACCGGTGAGATCGAGCAGCTCGGTCTGGCGGGTTCGATTCCCGTCCGCCTCCGCGAGACCAGGAGGCGGCAGAAAGGCCCAGAAAGCAAGTGACGCAGGTCGACCCGCGCCGGCTGATTCCGCGCACGGATCAGTTGCTGGCGCTCCCGGCTGTGCAGCAGGCGCGAACCCGGCTGGGCGAGCACCTGGTAAGGGCGGTGGTGCGCGATATCCAGGACCAGGCTCGACGCGGTGACCTGGCGCCCGACCAGGTGCCGAGCGCGGTGGCGGCGGCCCTGGCCGCGCACCGGGCCACGAGTTTGCGGCCCGTGCTCAACGCCACCGGCGTCGTGGTGCACACCAACCTGGGCCGCGCACCGCTGGCCCCGGGCGCGGTCGACGCGCTGATTTCCACGAGCGGCTACGTCGACGTGGAACTCGACCTAGCCACCGGCACCCGCTCGAAGCGGGGGGTCGCCGCCCGCGAAGCGCTGCTCGCTGCCTGCCCGGCCGCCGAGGACGCGCTGGTCGTCAACAACGGTGCCGCCGCCCTGGTGCTGGCCACCACCGCGCTGGCGGCCGGCGGCGAAGTGGTCGTCAGCCGCGGAGAACTGATCGAGATCGGCGCCGGGTTCCGGCTACCCGACCTGATCGCCTCGACCGGCGCCCGGCTGCGTGAAGTCGGCACCACCAACCGCACCCACCTGAAGGACTACGCCGCGGCGATCGGGCCGCAGACCGGGTGCGTCCTGAAGGTGCACCAGAGCAACTTCCGGGTGGAAGGGTTTACCGCCGCCGTCAGCCTGTCGGACCTTCGGGCGTTGACCGCGGCCAAGGAGGTGCCGTTGATCGCGGACCTCGGCAGCGGGCTGCTTGCGCCCGACCCGTTGCTGCCCGACGAGCCCGACGCCGCCACCGCGCTGTCCGACGGCGCCGACGTGGTCACCGCCAGCGGCGACAAGCTGCTCGGCGGGCCGCAGGCGGGCATCGTGCTCGGAGGCGCCGATGTGGTTGCCCGGATGGCGCGGCATCCGCTGGCGCGCGCGGTCCGCGCGGACAAACTGACCCTCGCCGCGCTGGAGGCGACCGTCCGCGCCGGTGTGTCGCCCGTGAGTCAGGCCCTGCACGCCGATCCCGAACTGCTGCATGCCCGTGCCGAGCGCCTCGCCGCGGCGGTCGGTGGGTCCGTCGTCGCACACGACGGCCGAGTCGGCGGCGGGGGAGCCCCCGGCGTCCCGTTGCCCGGATGGGCGGTCCGTCTTCCCGAGTCCGCGGCCGAGCCGCTGCGCGCCGGTGACCCCGCGGTGTTGCCGCGGGTGCACGACGGTGCCTGCCTGCTCGACCTGCGCTGCATACCGGAGTCCGACGACGATCGCCTACTGGCCGCCGTCCGTGCGGCGCTGGCGCGACTGGACAACCCCTGAACACTCCGCACACGTACGTCACCCACGTTGTAGCCACCGCCGGCCACGTCGACCACGGCAAGAGCACCCTCATCCGCGCCCTCACCGGCATGGAGCCCGACCGGTGGGAGGAGGAGCGTCGCCGCGGGCTGACCATCGACCTCGGCTTCGCCTGGATCACTTTGCCGTCCGGCCGCGAGGTCGCGTTCGTCGATGTACCCGGCCACCAGCGCTTCCTGGGCAACACCCTGGCCGGCCTCGGCCCCGCGCCGGTGGTCTGCTTCGTCGTCGCCGCCGACGAGGGCTGGCGGGCGCAGTCCAGCGACCATCGCGACGCGGTCGCCGCGCTGGGCATCCGGCACGGCCTGATCGTGGTTACCCGCGCCGACCGGGCGCCGGAGCGGGCCGCCGAGGTCCTTGGGCAGGCCCGCGCGGAGCTGTCCGAGACCGGTCTGCGCGACGCGCCGGGCGTCGTCGTGTCGGCGGTCGACGGCACCGGGCTGACCGAGTTTCGCGCAGCACTCGACCGCACTCTGGCGCAGGTGCCCCCGCCCGAGACCACCGCCCGGTTGCGGCTCTGGGTCGATCGTTGCTTCACCATCACCGGCGCGGGAACCGTGGTCACCGGGACGCTGGCGGCCGGGACGCTGGCCCGCGGCGACCGGCTCGACCTGCTCGGCGCGCACCGCGTGCGATCGGTGGTGGTCCGTGGCCTGCAGAGCCGTGGCGAGCCCTACCCCACGCTGGCACCGGTGGCTCGGGTGGCGCTCAACCTGCGCGGGGTCTCGCGCGACGCCATCCGCCGAGGCGACGCTCTGGTCACCCCCGACGCGTGGCCGCGCACCCGCATGCTCGACGTACGCCGCACCACCGCGGGCCCGTTGACCGAAGCCCCGGCGCAGCTCGTCGTGCATGTCGGTACCGCGGCCGTGCCCGCGCGGCTGCGACCTTTCGACGACGACCACGGCCGGCTCACCCTCGACCGGCGGCTGCCGCTGGTTCTCGGCGACCGGTTGGTGTTGCGCTATCCCGGCATTAGTCGAGTGCTCGGCGGTGCGCAGGTGCTCGACGCCGACCCGCCGGCGTTGCGGCGACGCGGCGACAGCGCGCGACGGGCCGCGGCGCTGGCCGGGATGGACGCCGCCGGCGACGTCGCGGCCGAGGTGGCCCGTCGGGGTGCCGTGCGGGAGAGCCACCTGCGCCGGTTGGGGCTGCTTGCCGGCGTGGTGACGACGCCCGCCGGGGTGCGGGCGCTGGACGGCTGGTGGGTGCACGACGCGACGTATGACGCCTGGCGCCAGCGGCTGCGCACCGCGGTGGACGACCTGCATGCGCGGGATCCGTTGGCCGACGGGCTGTCTCGCGGCGCCGCGCGCGACCTGCTGGGCCTGCCGGACGAGTCGCTCGTTGATGCGGTGGCCCGCGATGCGGGACTCGAGCAGGGGGGCGGTCACATCCGGGTGGCCGGCGCTCGCGACAACCTCGGCCGCGCCGACGCGGCGGTCGGTGAGCTGGAGGCGCGGCTGCGGACGGAACCGTTCCATGCGCCCGAGGCCGACGATCTGGCGGAACTGCGGCTGGGCGCCCGCGAACTGGCGGCCGCCGAACGTGCCGGCCGGTTGCTGCGGCTGCGCGACGGCGTGGTGCTGCTGCCCACGGCACCCGCGCTGGCGATGCGGGCGCTGGCCCTTCTTGAACAGCCGTTCACCACCAGTCAGGCGCGGCAGGCGCTCGGCACCACTCGACGTGTCGCGATCCCGTTGCTGGAACACCTGGACGCGCGCGGCTGGACCCGCCGATTGGACGCCGGCCACCGCGAGGTCGCACGGTGAGACGGGCGATCCCGTGACAACGTAGCCGCGGGCAGCCTGAAGCTGACGCGGGTTTACCCGTGGGTGCCGTTGGTGCCGGGGGGGCCTGCATTGCCTTTGCTGCCGCCGCCCGTTGCTGCGCCGCCGGCGCCGCCGCTACCAGCGGTGCCGGCAATGCCGCCCGTGCCACCGGCGCCGCCGGTGGCGCCGCCGTCGCCGCCGTCGCCGCCGCCGCCGCCGGTGCCGCCGGTGGAGCTCTTGCCGGGGCCGGTCGACAAGCCGCCCAAGCCGCCGGTGCCGCCATTGCCACCCGCGCCACCGCTGCCGCTGGCGCCCGCCGTGCTGTGGCCGCCGATGCCGCCGTTGCCGCCGTCGCCCGCCGCACCGCCGGTCCCGCCGGGGTTGTTGTTCACTTCGGTTCTGCCGCCGGTGCCGCCGGTGCCGCCGAGGCCGCCGTTGCCGCCGGTGCCGGCGGTGCCGGTGCCGGTTACGGCGCCACCCGCGCCGCCGTTGCCGCCGTCGCCGCCGGACCCGCCGATGTGGCCGGTCTCATTCGGGTCGCGGCCGAGGGCCCCGCTGATGGCTCCAGCGCCGCCGCCGCCGCCATTGCCGCCGTTACCACCGTGACCGGCGCCAACCGCGGAGCCGCCGGCGCCGCCGTTGCCGCCGACGCCACCGTTGCCACCGGTGCCGCCATCGCTGGCGGGGTTGATGCCGTTGCCGCCGACCCCAGCGAGTCCGCCGTCGCCGCCGGCGCCGCCGTTACCGCCGCCGGTCGCGTTGCCGCCGACGCCGCCGTCGCCGCCGGCGCCACCGTTGCCGCTGAGCTGTTGGGTAGTACCTTCGCCGGCGACTCCACCGGTGCCGCCGGTGCCGCCTTGGCCACCCGCGCCGGCGTTGCCGGTGCCGGATGTCGCGCCGCCGCCGCCGCCCTTGCCGCCCGCGCCGCCATCGCCGCCGTTGCCGCCGAAGCCGACGTCGCCGCTGCCGCCACCGTCGCCGCCGATGCCTCCAGTGGCGCCGGCGCCGCCCATGCCGCCCATGCCGCCCTTGCCGGAGCCGGTTGTGGCGCCGCCGAGACCGCCGGTGCCGCCGACGCCGCCGTCGCCGCCGAGACCGCCTTGGCCGTCGTTTAATCCGCCGTCGCCGCCGTTACCGCCGACGCCGGCGTTCCCGCCGTCGCCGCCGGCGCCGCCGGCGCCTGCAGTGTCTGCCGTGCCGCCAGCGCCGCCGGTGCCGCCGTTGCCTCCGAGACCGCCGCCGCCGCCGTCGCCGGTGCTGGTGACGCCGTTGGCGCCGTTGCCTCCGACGCCGCCCTGGCCGCCGTCGCCGCCGGCGCCGCCGTTGCCGCCGCCGGTTGCGTTGCCGCCGGCGCCGCCGGTGCCGCCGGTGCCGCCGGTGCCTCCGGTGGTGATGCCGAGGCCGGTTGCGGTGCCGCCTTGGCCGCCGTCGCCTGCGACGCCGCCTTGGCCGCCTTGGCCGCCGTTGCGGCCGCCGGTTGCGTTGCCGCCGGCGCCGCCGGTGCCGCCGGTGCCGCCGGTGCCGCCGGTGGCGGTGGCGCTGCCGCTTGCGTTGCCGCCTTGGCCGCCGTCGCCTGCGTTGCCGCCTTGGCCGCCTTGGCCGCCGTTGCCGCCGGGGGTTGCGGTGCCGCCGGCGCCGCCGGTGCCGCCGGTGCCGCCGGTGCCTCCGGTGCTGACGCCGTTGCCGCTTGCGATGCCGCCTGGGCCGCCGTCGCCTGCGTTGCCGCCTTGGCCGCCTTGGCCGCCTTGGCCGCCGCCGATTGCGGTGCCGCCGACGCCGCCGGTGCCCCCGGTGCCTCCGGTGCCGCCGGTGGTGATGCCGGTGGCGCTTGCGGTGCCGCCTTGGCCGCCGTTGCCTGCGTTGCCGCCTTGGCCGCCTTGGCCGCCGTTGCCGTCGTCGGTTGCGGTGCCGCCGGCGCCGCCTTGGCCGCCTTGGCCGCCGGTGCCGCCGACGCTGGTGCCGGTGCTGACGTTGGCGCCGGTGGTGCCGAGGCCGCCGGTGCCGCCCTGTCCGCCGGTCCCGCCGTCACCGCCGTTCATGCCGCCGATGCCGGCGCCCCCGGCGCCGCCCTTGCCGCCGGTGCCGCCCGCGAAGCCGCTACCACCCGTGCCGCTGCCGTTTGCACCCGCGCCGCCATTGCCGCCCATGCCGCCGTCGCCGCCGGTGCCCGCGCCACCATTGGTCCCGCCAGTGCCTAGGCTGCCCGCCACACCGCCGGCCCCGGCCGCGCCGCCGTTGCCGCCGACGCCGCCGGTGCCGGGGGCCTTGCCGCTGGCGGCGTTGCCGCCATTGCCGCCGGTGCCGCCGATGCCGCCGGTCCCGCCTTGGCCGCCGCTGCCGTTTGTGCCGCCGTTGCCGTTGCCGCCGGCGCCGCCTTGGCCACCGGCGCCGGCGGTGCCGCCGTTGAACCCGGTGCCGCCGGCAGTCGTGCTGGTGGCGCCGGTGCCGCCAGTTCCGCCTTGGCCGCCGGTGCCGCCCAGGCCGCCAGCGCCCGCGCTACCGCCGGTGCCGCCGGTGCCCGCGGCTCCGGCCAGCCCCGGTGCCGCCGGTGCCGCCGGCGCCGGCGGTGCCGCCGGCGGAGTTGCTTGCGGTGCCGCCGGTGCCGCCGGTGCCGCCGGTGCCGCCCTGGCCGCCCTTGCCGCCGGCGCCGTTGGTGCCGCCGGTGCCACTGTTGCCGCCGGCGCCGGCTTGGCCGCCGGTGCCGCCGGCGCCCCCGTTGAAGCCGGTGCCGCCGATGCCGCCCTGGCCGCCCTGGCCGCCGTTGCCGCCTAGGCCGCCGTTGCCGGCGACGCCGATGTGCCCGACCGGCGCCGTCGTGCCGCCAGTGCCGCCCGCGCCGCCGTTGCCGCCGGTGCCGCCGACCTGGCCGACGGTGCCCACGGCCGGGTCGCTGTTGCCGCCGGCGCCGCCGTTCGCCGCCGCTGCCGCCCTGGCCGCCGTTGCCGTTGGTGCCGCCGGTGCCGGCTGAGCCGCCATTAGCCGCCGGCGCCGCCCTTGCCGCCGTCGCCGCCGCTGCCGCCGGCGATGGTGTTGTTGTCGCCGCCGCCGCCGTTGCCGCCGGTACCGCCGTTGCCGCCGGTGCCGCGCGTTGCCCGCGGTGCCTTTGGCGCCGGTGCCGGTGCCGGCGGCGCCGCCGTCCCCGGCGTTGCCGCCGTTGCCGCCGTTGCCGCCATCGCCGCCCTGGGCGCCGGAGACCGCGACGCCGTCGCCGCCGCGGCCGCCGTTGCCGCCGTCGCCGCCCTGGCCGCCGTTGCCGTTGGTGCCGCCGTCGCCGGCTGAGCCGCCGTTGCCGCCGGCGCCGCCGCTGGCCGCCGTCGCCGCCGGTGCCGCCGGCCGTGTTGTTGTCGCCGGTGCGCGCCGTTGCCGCCGGCACCGCCGTCGCCGCCGGTGCCCGCGTTGCCCGCGGTGCCGTTGGCGCCGGTGCCGGTACCGGCCGTGCCGCCGTCGCCGGCGTTGCCGCCGTTGCCGCCGTTGCCGCCGTCGCCGCCTGGCGCCGGAGACCGTGACGCCGTCGCCGCCGCGGCCGCCCATGGCGCCGCTGCCGCCCTGGCCGCCGTTGCCGTTGGTGCCGCCGTCGCCGGCTGAGCCGCCGTTGCCGCCGGCGCCGCCTTGGCCGCCGTCGCAGCCGGTGCCGCCGGCCGCCGTGTCGTCGTCGCCGGCGGCGCCGTTGCCGCCGGTGCCGCCGTCACCGCCGGTGCCCGCGTTGCCGCCGGTGCCGTTGGCGCCGGTGCCGGTGCCTGCCGTGCCGCCGGCGCCGGCGTTGCCGCCGTTGCCGCCGGCGCCGCCGTCGCCGCCGTTGGCGCCGGCAGCCGTGACGCCGTCGCCGCCGCGGCCGCCGAGCGCCGCCGCCGCCGCCCTGGCCGCCGCTGCCGTTGGTGCCGCCGTCGCCGCCGAGCCGCCGTTGCCGCCGGCGCCGCCGTTGCCGCCGTCGAAGCCGCGTGCCGCCGGCCGCCGTTGCCGTCGTCGCCGGCGGCGCCGTTGCCGCCGGTGCCGCCGTTGCCGCCGGTGCCGCGCGTTGCCCGCGGTGCCGCGTCGGCGCCGGTGCCGGTGCCGCCGTGCCGCCGTCGCCGGCGTTGCCGCCGTTGCCGCCGGCGCCGCCGTCGCCGCCGCTGGCGCCGGCGACCGTGCCGCCGTCGCCGCCGTGGCCGCCGGCCCGCCGCCGCCGCCGCTGGCCGCCGCTGCCGTTGGTGCCGCCGTCGCCGCCGCGCCGCCGTTGCCGCCGGCGCCGCCTTGGCCGCCGTCGCCGCCGGTGCCGCCGGCCGCCGTCGCTGTCGCCGGCGGCGCCGTCGCCGCCGGTGCCGCCGGCGCCGCCGGTGCCGCCGTTGCCGCCGGTGCCGCCGGCGCCGGTGCCGGTGCCGCCGGCGCCGCCGGCGCCGCCGTTGCCGCCGTCGCCGCCGGCGCCGCCGTCGCCGCCGCTGCGCGCCGGCGCCGCCGACGCCGTCGCCGCCGCGCCGCCGATGCCGCCGCTGCCGCCCTGGCCGCCGTTGCCGTTGGTGCCGCCGTCGCCGGCTGCCGCCGTTGCCGCCGGCGCCGCCGTGGCCGCCGTCGCCGCCGGTGCCGCTGGCCGCTGCCGTTGTCGCCGGTGGCGCCGTTGCCGCCGGTGCCGCCGGTGCCGCCGGTGCCCGCGTTGCCGCCGGTGCCGCCGTGGCCGCCGGTGCCGGCGCCTGCCGTGCCGCCGTCGCCGGCGTCGCCGCCGTCGCCGCCGGCGCCGCCGTCGCCGCCTGGCGCCGGCGCCGCGGCGCCGTCGCCGCCGTTGCCGCCGTGCCCGCCGCTGCCGCCGTCGCCGCCGTTGCCGCCGGTGCCGCCGTCGCCGGCCGAGCCGCCGGCGCCGCCGGCGCCGCCGGTGCCGCCGTCGCCGCCGACGCCGCCGGCCGCCGTGTCGTTGTCGCCGGCGGCGCCGGTGCCGCCGGTGCCGCCGTCGCCGCCGGTGCCCGCGCTGCCGGCTACGCCGCACGGCGCCCTTACCGGTACCGGCCGCACCGCCGGCGCCCGCGTCGCCGCCGTCGCCGCCGGCGCCGCCGTCGCCACCCTTGGCGCCGGCGACCGCGGCGCCGTCGCCGCCGTGCCCGCCGGCGCCGCCGCTGCCGCCGTCGCCGCCGTTGCCGCGGTGCCGCCAGTGCCGGCGACGCCGCCGTTGCCGCCGGCGCCGCCTTGGCCGCCGTCGCCGCCGACGCCGCTGGCCGCCGGTTGTTGTCGCCGGTGGCGCCGGTGCCGCCGGTGCCGCCGTCACCGCCGGTGCCGCGCGTTGCCGCCGGTGCCGCATCGCACCGGTGCCGGTGCCTGCTTGCCGCCGTCGCCCGCCGTCGCCGCCGTCGCCGCCGGTCGCCGCCGTCGCCGCCGTTGGCGCCGGCAGCCGCGGCGCCGTCGCCGCCGTGCCCGCCGTGCGCCGCCGCTGCCGCCGTGGCCGCCGTTGCCGCCGGTGCCGCCGTCGCCGGCCGAGCCGCCGGCCCCGCCGGCGCCACCGGTGCCGCCGTCGCCGCCGACGCCGCTGGCCGCCGTGTTGTTGTCGCCGGTGGCGCCGGCGCCGCCGGTGCCGCCGTCACCGCCGGTGCCGCGCGCTGCCGGCTCGCCGCCGGCGCCGGTGCCGGTGCCGGCCGCGCCGCCGTCGCCGCGCGTCGCCGCCGTCGCCGCCGGTGCCGCCGTCGCCGCCCTGGGCGCCGGAGACCGCGACGCCGTCGCCGCCGTGCCGCCGTGCCCGCCGTTGCCGCCGTCGCCGCCGTTGCCGTTGGTGCCGCCGTCGCCGGCCGAGCCGCCGGCCCCGCCGGCGCCGCCTTGGCCGCCGTCGAAGCCGACGCCGCTGGCCGCCGTGCCGTTGCCGCCGGTGCCGCCGTTGCCGCCGGTGCCGCCGTCACCGCCGGTGCCCGCGCTGCCGGCTAGCCGCCGGCGCCGTACCGGTGCCGGCCGCGCCGCCGTCGCCCGCGTCGCCGCCGTCGCCGCCGGCGCCGCCATCGCCGCCCTTGGCGCCGGCAACCGCGACGCCATCGCCGCCGTGGCCGCCGTTGCCACCGCTGCCGCCGTGCCCGCCCGGCGCCGTTGGTGCCGCCGTCGCCGCCGGCGCCGCCGTTACCGCCGGCCCCGCCTTTACCGCCGTCAAAGCCCGCGCCGCTGGCGTTGCTGTTGTCGGCGCCGGCGGCGCCCTTGCCGCCCGTGCCGCCGTCACCGCCGGTGCCGCGCGTTGCCCGCGGTGCCCATCGCACCGGTGCCGGTGCCTGCTGTGCCGCCGGCGCCCGCGTTGCCGCCGTCGCCGCCGGCGCCGCCATCGCCGCCCTGGGCGCCGGCGACCGCGGCGCCGTCGCCGCCGTGCCCGCCGAGCCCGCCGTTGCCGCCCTGGCCGCCGTTGCCGTTGGTGCCGCCAGTGCCGGCGAAGCCGCCGTTGCCGCCGGCGCCGCCTTGGCCGCCGTCGACGCCGACGCCGCTGGCCGCCGTGTTGCTGTCGCCGGTGGCGCCGGTGCCGCCGGTGCCGCCGTCACCGCCGGTGCCGCGCGTTGCCCGCGGTGCCCACGCACCGGTGCCGGTGCCTGCCGTGCCGCCGTCGCCCGCGTTGCCGCCGTCGCCGCCGGCGCCGCCATCGCCGCCCTTGGCGCCGGAGACCGCGACGCCGTCGCCGCCGTGCCCGCCGTGCCCGCCGCTGCCGCCCTGGCCGCCGTTGCCGTTGGTGCCGCCGGTGCCGGCGAAGCCGCCGTTGCCGCCGCCGCCGCCCTGGCCGCCGTCGAAGCCGACGCCGCTGGCCGCCGTGTCGTTGTCGCCGGCCGCGCCGTTGCCGCCGGTGCCGCCGTCGCCGCCGGTGCCCGCGTTGCCCGCGGTGCCCATCGCACCGGTGCCGGTGCCGCTGTGCCGCCGGCGCCCGCGTTGCCGCCGTCGCCGCCGGCGCCGCCGTCGCCGCCGCTGGGCGCCGGCAACCGCCGGCGCCGTCGCCGCCGTGCCCGCCGAGCCCGCCGTTGCCGCCCTGGCCGCCGTTGCCGTTGGTGCCGCCAGTGCCGGCGATGCCGCCGTTGCCGCCGGCGCCGCCTTGGCCGCCGTCGAAGCCGACGCCGCTGGCCGCCGTGTTGTTGTCGCCGGTCGGCGCCGGTGCCGCCGGTGCCGCCGTCACCGCCGGTGCCGCCGTTGCCCGCGGTGCCCATCGCACCGGTGCCGGTGCCTGCTGTGCCGCCGTCGCCCGCGTTGCCGCCGTCGCCGCCGGCGCCGCCATCGCCGCCCTTGGCGCCGGAGACCGCGACGCCGTCGCCGCCGCGGCCGCCCATGGCGCCGCTGCCGCCCTGGCCGCCGCTGCCGTTGGTGCCACCGTCGCCGGCCGAGCCGCCGGCCCCGCCGGCGCCACCGGTGCCGCCGTCGAAGCCGACGCCGCTGGCCGCCGTGTTGTCGTCGCCGGCGGCGCCGTTGCCGCCGGTGCCGCCGTCACCGCCGGAGCCCGCGCTGCCGGCCACGCCCACGGCGCCGCTTACCGGTGCCGGCCGCGCCCGCCGTCGCCCGCGTCGCCGCCGTCGCCGCCGGCGCCGCCGTCGCCGCCCGTGGCGCCGGCAACCGCGGCGCCGTCGCCGCCGTGGCCGCCGAGCCCGCCGCCACCGCCCTGGCCGCCGCTGCCGTTGGTGCCGCCATCGCCCGCGGCGCCGCCGGCCCCGCCGGCCCCGCCCTTGCCGCCGTCAAAGCCCGCGCCGCTGGCGTTGCTGTTGTCCGCGCCGTGCCGCGCCGTTGCCGCCGGTGCCGCCGTCACCGCCGGTGCCGCGCGTTGCCCGCGGTGCCCATCGCGCCGGTGCCGGTGCCTGCTGCGCCGCCGTCGCCGGCGTTGCCGCCGTTGCCGCCGGCGCCGCCGTCGCCGCCCTGGGCGCCGGAGCCGTGACGCCGTCGCCGCCATGGCCGCCGGCGCCGCCGCTGCCGCCCTGGCCGCCGCTGCCGTTGGTGCCGCCGTCGCCGGCGAGCCGCCGGCCCCACCGGCGCCGCCCTTGCCGCCGTCGAAGCCGACGCCGCTGGCCGCCGTGCCGTTGCCGCCGGCGGCGCCGTTGCCGCCGGTGCCGCCGTCGCCGCCGGTGCCGCGTTGCCCGCGGTGCCCGTCGCGCCGGCGCCGGTACCGGCCGCACCGCCGGCGCCCGCGTCGCCGCCGTTGCCGCCGGCGCCGCCGTCGCCGCCTTGGCGCCGGCGACCGTGCCGCCGTCGCCGCCGTGCCCGCCGAGCCCGCCGCCACCGCCCTGGCCGCCGCTGCCGTTGGTGCCGCCGTCGCCGCGCGGCGCCGCCGGCCCCGCCGGCCCCGCCTTGCCGCCGTCAAAGCCGCGCGCCGCCGGCGTTGCCGTTGTCCGGCGCCGGCCGCGCCGCTGCCGCCCGTGCCGCCGTTGCCGCCGATGCCCGCGTTGCCCGCGGTGCCGGCGGTGCCCGCGCCAGTGCCGCCGTGCCGCCGGCGCCGGCGTCGCCGCCGTTGCCGCCGGCCCCGCCGTCGCCGCCCTTGCCGCCGGCAACCGCGGCGCCGTCGCCGCCGTTGCCGCCGAGCCCGCCGTTGCCGCCGTGGCCGCCGCTGCCGTTGGTGCCGCCAGTGCCGGCCGTGCCGCCGGCCGCCGCCGGCGCCGCCGGTGCCGCCGTCGCCGCCGCCGCCGCTGGCGTTGCCGCCGTCGCCGCCGGTGCCGCCGTCGCCGCCGGTGCCGCCGTCGCCGCCGGTGCCCGCCGTTGCCCGCGGTGCCCGTCGCCGCCGGTGCCGGCGCCGCGTGCCGCCGTCGCCCGGCGTTGCCGCCGTTGCCGCCGGCGCCGCCGTCGCCGCCGGTGCCGCCGGCACCGCCGGCGCCGTCGCCGCCGTGGCCGCCGAGCCCGCCGTTGCCGCCCTGGCCGCCGCTGCCGCCGGTGCCGCCGTCGCCGGCCGTGCCGCCGGCGCCGCCGGCGCCACCGGTGCCGCCGTCGAAGCCCCCGCCGCTGGCCGCGGTGCCGTTGCCGCCGGCCGCGCCGTTGCCGCCGGTGCCGCCGTCACCGCCGCTGCCGCCGCTGCCGCGGTGCCGGTGGTGCCGCGCGCCAGTGCCGCCGTGCCGCCGTCCCCGCCGTTGCCGCCGTTGCCGCCGGCGCCGCCAGTCGCCGCCCTTGGCGCCGGCAACCGGCGCCGCCGTTGCCGCCGTGTGCCGCCGTTGGCGCCGTTGCCGCCGTTGCCGCCCGAGCCGCTGGTGCCGCCGGCGCCGGCTGAGCCGCCGGCCCCGCCGGCCCCGCCGTCGCCACCGTCGAAGCCCGCCGCCGCTGGCGTTGGCGTTGTCGGCGCCGGTTGCCGCCGTTGCCGCCCGTGCCGCCGTCACCGCCGGTGCCCGCGCTGCCCGCGGTGCCGCCGTGGCCGCCGGTCCCGGTGCCGCCGCGCCGCCGCCGCCGGCGTCGCCGCCGTTGCCGCCGGCGCCGCCGTCGCCGCCCTGGCGCCGGTACCGCGACGCCGTCGCCGCCTGGCCGCCGTTGCCGCCGCTGCCGCCGTGCCCGCCGCGCGCCGTCGGTGCCGCCGGCGCCGCCGACGCCGCCGTTGCCGCCGGCGCCCGCCGTTGCCGCCGTTACCGCCGCGCCGCCGGCGTTGCCGTGCCGTCGGCGCCGGTTGCCGCCGTGCCGCCGCGCCGCCGTCACCGCCGGTGCCCGCGCTGCCGCCGGTGCCGCCGGTGCCCGCGCCGGTGCCCGCCGTGCCGCCGCGCCGCCGTTGCCGCCGTTGCCGCCGGCGCCGCCATCGCCGCCGTTGCCGCCGGCACCACCCGCGCCGCCGTCGCCGCCGTGGCCGCCGTTGCCGCCGTTGCCGCCGTTGGCCGCCGCGATGCCGCCGGTGCCGCCGGCGCCGGCTGGCCGCCGGCCGCCGCCGGCCCCGCCGTTACCGCCGTCGCCGCCGGCCCGCCGCTGGCGTCGGTGTTGCCGGCGCCGCCGTTGCCGCCGTTGCCGCCGGTGCCGCCGTCACCGCCGCTGCCCGCGCTGCCGCCGGTGCCGGTGGCGCCGGTGCCGGTGCCGGCCGCGCCGCCGCCGCCGGCGTCGCCGCCGTTGCCGCCGGCGCCGCCGTCGCCGCCCGTTGCCGCCGGCGACCGCGCGCCGCGCCGCCGGCCGCCGTTGCCGCCGCTGCCGCCGTGCGCCGCCGCAGCCGTCGGTGCCGCCGGCGCCCGCTGTGCCGCCGTTACCGCCGGCCCCGCCGTTGCCGCCGTCACCAGCCGACGCCGCTGGCGTTGGTGCTGTCGGCGCCGGTTGCGCCGCTGCCGCCCGCGCCGCCGTCACCGCCGGTGCCGCGCGCTGCCCGCGGTGCCGCAGTCGCCGCCGGTCCCGGTGCCGCTGTGCCGCCGGCGCCGCCGTCGCCGCCGTTGCCACCGGCGCCGCCATCGCCGCCGCTGGGCGCCGGACACCGCGGCGCCGTCGCCGCCATGGCCGCCGTTGCCGCCGCTGCCGCCGTTGCCCGCCCGAGCCGCCGGTGCCGCCGGTGCCCGCTGAGCGCGCCATGCCGCCGGCGCCGCCGGCGCCGCCGTTGCCGCCGCTGCCGCCGGCGTTGGTGCCGTCGGCGCCGACCGCGCCGTCGCCGCCCGTGCCGCCGTTGCCGCCGGTGCCCGCTGTTGCCGGCGGCGCCGGTGGTGCCGGTGCCGCCGGTGCCGGCTGTGCCGCCGGCGCCCGCCGTTGCCGCCGTTGCCGCCGGCGCCGCCGTCGCCGCCGTTGGTGCCGTTGCCGCCGTTGCCGCCGGTGCCGCCGGCTCCCGCCTTGGCCGCCATTGCCGTCGGTGCCGCCGCCGCCGGATCAGCCGCCATGACCGCCGGCGCCGCCGGCGCCGCCGTTGACGCCGCTGCCGCCGGCGTTGGCGTTGTTGTCGCCGGCCCCGCCGGTACCGCCAGTGCCGCCGTTGCCGCCGGTGCCCGCGTGGCCGGCCACGCCCGCGGCGCCCTTACCGCTGCCGGCCGCGCCGCCGGTGCCCGCGGCGCCGCCGTTACCGCCGGCGCCACCGTCTTGGCCATCGCCGCCGGTACCCGCGGCGCCGTGGGCGCCGGTGCCACCGTTGCCGCCGGAGCCGCCGTTGCCGCCGTCGCCGTTGGTGCCGCCGGCGCCCGCAGAGCCGCCAGCCCCGCCGGCGCCGCCGTTGCCGCCGTCAAAGCCAGTACCGCCGACCACCATATTGTCGTCGCCGGCCCCGCCGGTACCGCCAGTGCCGCCGTTACCGCCGGTGCCCGCACGGCCCGGGTGGCCCGCCCCGCCGAGACCGGCGCCGGCCGCGCCACCGGCGCCCGCGTTGCCGCCGTTACCGCCGGCGCCACCATCTTGGCCGTCGCTGCCCACACCCGCCGCGCCGTGGGCGCCGGTGCCGCCGGTGCCGCCAGAGCCGCCGTTGCCGCCGTCGCCGTTGGTGCCGCCGGCGCCGGCAGAGCCGCCAGCCCCGCCGGCGCCGCCCTTGCCGCCGTTAAAGCCGGTACCGCCGACCGCCATATTGTTGTCGCCGGTCCCCCCGGTACCGCCAGTGCCGCCGTGACCGCCGATGCCTGCCTCGCCCGCGCGGCCGCCGGACCCGAAGTATCCCGAGGTCACTCCCGAGCTGCCGGCGGCCCCAGCGGCACCGGCGTTGCCGCCGGCCCCGCCGGCGCCGCCGGCCCCGCCATCGCTGCCGACACCGTCGCCGCCGGCCCCGCCGGCGCCGCCGACGCCACCAACCCCGCCAAGACCACCGTCGCCGGCCCTGCCGAACATCAGCCCGTGGTTGGCGCCGCCAGCGCCGCCGGCCCCGCCGTTACCGCCGGCCATGCCGGTACCGCCCACCGCGCCGGCACCACCGGCCGAACCGGACGCACCCGCGCCGCCGGTACCGCCGGCGCCGCCGTTGCCGCCGTGACCGCCCAGCATCGCCCGGTCGGCGCCCCCGGCGCCGCCCGCCCCGCCGTTACCGCCGCCCACCCCGCCCGCACCGCCGATACCGCCCAATCCGCCGCGCCCGCCCAGCTGCCCACCAGCGCCGCCGGCCCCGCCCGCACCGCCGTTACCGCCCGCGGTCACCGCGGCCCCGCCGGCCCCGCCGGCACCACCCTGGCCAAACCAGCCGGCCGCCCCGCCCGCACCTCCGTTACCGCCGGGCGCAGCCGACCCCCCATTTCCGCCGTGGCCGAGCAGCCAGCCGCCGTCGCCCCCGTTTTGTCCGGTGCCCGCCGCGCCATTGGCCCCGTTGCCGACCAGCGGGCGCCCGGTCATCATCTGCCACGGCGAAAACATGCCCAGGCCCTGCAACGGCGAGGCATTGGCGGCCTCGGCGGCCGCATACGCGCCCGCGCCTTCGCGCAACACCGCGACGAACTGGTCATGAAACGCCGCCGCCTGCGTGCTTAGCGCCTGATATTGCTGGGCATGCGTGCCGAACAACCTCGCGATGGCCGCCGACACCTCATCGCGGGCGGCGGCAACAATCTCGGTCGTCCGGGTGGCGGCGGCAGCGTTGGCCGCTTCGATCGCCTCCCCGATCCCGCTAAAGTCCGTCGACGCCGTGGTCAGAGCCTCAGGTGCTGCGATCACGTACGACGTCATCGTGGGCTCCCATCGCGTCGTGCGAACCCCCGAGCAGAACTTTATGTCTACGCGCGTCGGGTCGGATGCGCGGCCGATTCAGGAATTTTTATTTGCTGATCAGGTTCGTCTCATACCGCCGACCCGGAGCCGACCCGGAACCGACCCGGAACCGACCCGGCGCCAACCCGACGCCGAACCGCACGCCGAATCTGGGTAGCCCGATGCGCGGTGCTGCGGGCTTCCGCCGACGCCCCGGCACGCGCTGCTCGTCCCCGTCCGGCAGCCGTCTGTTTGCGGGACATCGCTGCGTGGTCACCGTCGTCGCACCCGCCGATCAACGACAGCGGCCGGTAACGCCCGAACGCCATCTCATCCGCTGGCACGCCTCCCGTACTCAGCTGGGCCGCCGGCTACCCGGCGTGAAGACCAGGCGCGGACGGCGGTTAAGCGATTCCGTGCACAATAATTGGGCCATGATGGTCGCCAAGCCGCAGTGCGCGGTCTGCATTGCCGTTGGTATCGACCGATGGCCTGCCGGCCGGGTTCGGTTCGCGGACTACGAACCGGATTGGACGGGTCCCGAGGAACTGATCGGTTTCCCTATCCATACGGGCCTGCTGCGTGGCCGGCCCGCCGCAGCGGCCATGGCGGTGCTGACGGCCCAAGCGGGCGGCCACCCAGGCCCGCTGGCATAGGGAAACGGGCACTGCGAAGATGTCACAGGAAAGCGCCGCCGGTGAGGAGCACGACATCCGCGTGTTCCGGCCGGGCCGCCTGCCGATGCGGGTGCTGTCACTGCGGACCATCGTCATCGTCGCGCAACTGTCGGTGATTGCGCTCGTCCTCATTCTGGGCGCATGGGTGTGGATTGGCGTCACCAACGATCAGTACAGTCAGCTTGACCGCCGCCTGGATTCTGTCAGCAGCTTGGGCGATATCAACACACTGCTCAACAGCGCGCAGCTCACCAACCCCGATCGGCCCACGTCCGACGGCCTGGTACGCACCGTACGCATTGGCGGCGTGACCGTGTCCGTGCCGGCCAACATCGTTGTGCCAAAACTCGCAAACGGCTACGCGAACACCACCATCAACGGCGTGCAATACCGCGTCCGTACGTTCGCCGCGGGTCCGGCCTCGATTGCGCTGGCAGCTCCGTTGGCCGAAGCGCAGCATCGGATCAACGAACTGCACCTGCGGGTGTTATTGATCTGTGCCGGCGTGATCGGCGGCACGTTCCTGGTCGGCTGGGTGATCTCGCTGATCATGGTCAATCCGTTCCTCCTGCTGGCCCAGCAGGCGCGCGCCATCAATGCCCAGTCCAGCCCGGACGAAGTCCAGGTCCGCGGTGTGCGTGAGGCCGTCGAGATCGCCGAAGCGGTCGAGGGCATGCTGGCCCGCATAGGCAACGAGCAACAGCGCACGAAGGCAGCGCTCGAATCGGCCCGGGACTTCGCCGCCGTCGCTTCACACGAGCTGCGCACCCCGTTGACCGCCATGCGCACCAACCTGGAGGTGCTGTCCACCCTGGAGTTGGCCCCCGAGCAGCGCCAGGAGGTGCTCGGCGACGTCATCCGCACCCAGAGTCGGATCGAAGCGACACTGACGGCGCTCGAACGGCTGGCACAGGGCGAACTGACCACCGTCGACGACTTTGTCCCGTTCGACATCACCGAGCTTTTGGATCGCGCCGCGCATGACGCGCTTCGCATCTACCCCGGCGTGCAGGTGTTGCTGGTGCCGTCGCCCACGGTACTGATGGTGGGGTTGCCCACCGGGCTGCGGCTGGTCATCGACAACGCCATCGCCAACGCCGTCAAGCATGGTGGCGCCACCGAAATTCGGCTCAACGTAACCAGTTCCGGCGAAGGTGTGGAAATCGCGGTCGACGACGACGGCACCGGCGTACCGGAGCCGGAACGCACCGCGGTCTTCGAACGCTTCTCCCGCGGGTCGACGGCATCGCGTTCAGGGTCGGGTTTAGGGCTGGCATTGGTCGCGCAGCAGGCCGAATTACACGGCGGCACAGCGTCACTGGATGCCAGCTCGCTCGGTGGTACGCGACTCCTGCTGAAGCTCTTGGGCGACGGGCGCGGTCCTGCCCAAAACTGACTTCTCAATAGCCGGCCTGTTGACGGTCTTCCGCGTGTCGCGACGCGAAAAAATTGCGTCTATAAGTTCCCCACCGCTACCCTCGCCGGCGGCTGATCGTCGTTGGAATTCAGCTGCTGGCGCCCCGCTCATATCGAAACGGCATTGGACTCCGCCATCGGCTCGCGGACTCCCCCGGGGCCGAAGGCGGCCGGCCCCACGCCCACCGCGCGGCCTCCTGAGCGGGCTGCACCAACAGCGATATGTCTGTTCGCGCATTCCGGCGGGCCTGACCACGCTGTATTGTCTGCACCGTCACCCGTCGCCAGGCACTAAGGACAGCTGTGACCTCAACGCACCAGCGGATCAACCGTGCTGCGCAGCAGCATCGTGGCTGCGGAAAGCATTGTGTTGCAACGACTTCGAGTTTGATGCGCTGAACGGCGAGCGATCACGATGGTCCCTGTCAAAGTGCCGGAAGAGCAACCCGACCAGCCGCGGGCTCACCTTGTCGTGGACGACGGTGGCCCCGAACGCAGCGTGCCGATTTTCGATCAAATGTTTGTTGGCCGGGAATGCGCGGGAATCAGCGAGGGACGCCGGCTGGTGATCGAGGATCCCGAGATCTCCCGCACCCACCTCGAGATCCGGCTGGACGCCACACGCGATCAGGCTTTCGTGATCGACACCAGCACCAATGGCACGTTGCTCAACGGTGCGCGGCTAGAGCGCGCGGTTCCGGTGCCGATCAGACCGGGCGATCAGATGCGGATCGGCGATTTGGCGCTGACCTTCCGGTCAAAGCGGTTCACAGCAATCAGGAGGACCGTCCCGCGGCGCACGCTGGCCCGGATCGGCAAGACCGCAATGGTGATGGTGGTCGGCGACATCGTCAACTATTCGACGATCTCGCAGGTGACAGACGAGGGGGTGATGGCGCACAGCCTGCACACGCTGTGGCATCAGCTGGGTGGCGTCCTGGTCGACCATCACGGCACGCTGAGCCACTACGCCGGCGATGCGCTGTTCGCGGTCTGGGAGCTGGGCAGGTTTCCGGCCGCCGCCGAGCTGGCGATCGACTTCGCGCTGGCCGCGAATTCACTTGTCGAGGAGCTCGCACCCGAACTGCCGTTGCGCGGCCCGGACGGCTCGCCGATCCACATGGGCTGGGGCGTGGTACAGGGCACGGCCGCCCAGGCCGCCATGAGCAGGGCGACCGACGCGGTGATCGGCGACTCGGCGAACGTGGCGTTCCGGTTGGCCGGGCTGGCCGGCCGCCAGGGGCGGGCGGTGGTGATGGTGACCAGCGCCGTGCGCCTCGCCGTTGCGGCGCAGTTCAAGTGGGGCGAGAGCGAGCGGGTCGAGATCAAGGGCCGACACGGGACGGAGACCGTATACCCGGTTATCGGGCGCGAGACGTCCGGGACGGCCCCGACATAAGGGCGTGAAGTGCCTGGCCATGGCGTTGGGGTAATCGTGCTTCGGCCACAACCCGAGCGGCCACCAGCGCGGTCACCATCACCCCGACACAGACCAGTCCGTCGTCTTTGAGGCCCCACTTCACCGAAGCCAGGATCGCCGCCGCCGCTATGCACAGCAGCGTGCCGACGGCCGCGCCGCGCCCGACCGAGGGGATGCTTCGAGCGCCGTCCCAACCAGACAACGGGTTGTTCTCCAGCGGCCGCAACGCCACGAACAGCACCGCCACCACGGCGATCATTAGAAGCAGCTGCACGAAGCTGATTGCGGCGAAATGCTGCTGGCCGGGGTAGCGAGGGTAGCCCAGCTGGTCGAAGAGCAGATGCACGCACAGTAGCGCCGGCATATGCCAGAGGTAGATGGTCATCGCGCCGGAGTTGCCGACCGCGGTCCACCACCACACGCGTGGCCGCCGCGCCCACCGCCCGATCGCGGGTGCGGCAAAGATTGCCAACGCGCTCAAGACGATTGCGTGCCCGGCGAGCAGTAGCGACGGCGGGCTCATGTTGGGAAGACGTTGGCCCGTGATGCCGACCAGGCTCAGGTCATACGGCCCCCACCGGACCAGCCCGACGTTAACGGCAAAGAACGCGACCGCGATCCCCAGCGCGGCGCGGCCGGAGAGCAGCTGGCGTCGGTAGGCAACGCCGAACATGGCCGGGATGAGCCAGACTGAGAAGTTGAGGTAACCGATGGGCGCCGAGGCGGGCCAGTGCAACCGGATTGCGTCGACGGCCGCGACGATCCCGCATACCGTAACCACACCCGCGGCGAGACGGGCGGTGGTGGTGATCCGGAACAACACCGGGATCGCGGCCAACACCAGCACATAGACGCCGAGAAACCAGAGCAGCTGAATGCTGACGCCGGCGATTGGGTCGTACACATGCCTGGGCAGCACGTGAAACAGAACGGTCAGCGCGACCGCCCAAAACGCGAGGTAGTAAAACACCGGCCGAAACAGCCTGGTGCAGCGTTTCATCAGCCAGCCGCCCCAGTTGGTGCCGGGCCGCCAGGACGACACGCACGCCGCGGCACCGGCAAAAAAGAACAGCGGCATGATCTGAAAAATCCAGGTCAGGGCCTGAAACGTGGTCGAGGTGGTGAGCAGGTTGTCCCAACAGAGCACGTGGTTGCGGATGACGCTGATGGCCATCACGGTGTGGCCGACCACCACACCGATCAGGCTCACGATGCGGATGACGTCGATGGCGCGATCACGATCGTACGGAGTGCCTTCCGCCAGCTCGGCGGGGCTGGGAAAGCCCATGAGAGTTGATGTCACCCAGGAAGCATCGCCGACGGGTAAGGGCCCCCGCCTGCGTAGTTCTACCTGTTTGTGCGCCGGTATTCCCACCCGGGGGCTCGCTCATAACCGAGTGAGGGTTCGGTCGAGACGACGGGCCGAAGCTACCGAAGGAATGCGCGTGGGCAGACGCAGGCCCCAGTCACGGATTACGCAGGAACTGCTCACGCCGGGCCAACCGTCGGCATGCCGAACCGCCCAGCGGCCTCGGCCATCGGGCCGTCGTACGTCACCAGGGCCCGGTAGTGATGTGCCTGCGCGCTGCGCGGCCGCTAGATGGATGGCGCCGGAGGTGGCGGCGGCGACGCGAACAGCAACGGAACCGGAGACGCCACCGGCGGCGGCCGCAACGGCGGTAACCGCGTTAACACCTCCAGCAACCGCGGAGTCGGGGGTTCGGCCGCAGCCGGCGGCACCCCGGGCTCATCCGGTCCCAACGGGAGCCCATAACGAGTCCAGGCGACATTCCTCCGACCTTCCGGAACGTCGGCACAGACTGGTGGGCGAGGTTGAGATCGCCCAAGCCTGCCCGGTGGCTGATGTCGTAGTCGAGCCGCGACGAGGCCGCCGACACGCCGGATATGCCTTTCGGCCATGGAAGGTCTACGTTCCACCACCCGGCACGGAGCTGCCGCGCCGAACGCGCCACCCCGGTAGCGGCGGTAACCCGGTGCCGAGAAATGTAAGAGTGAGACGCTCTTCATTCCCGCCCAGGCGGGGCCGCAGAGAGGGTCAGGAACCGGCCCCTCCGAGCAGGCGGAATCGGGCCGCTGCAATCACTGCCTCGGCTTCTGCGATTACTGCTGCTGCCGCTGCCGCTTCGGCTTTTGCCACTGCTTCGGCTTCTAACGCATCAGCCGGGACGCGCCGCATTTCTGCGCGTCCCTTCCTCAGTCCGTAGAGCCACAGCCCGACGCAGGAGACCCCGGCCACTACCGGACCCGCTAAGGCGGTGACGAGCGACGCAAAGAATAGGCCCAAGGTGAGCAAGCAGATGACGTTGACGTCTAGTGCGAGTTCGTTCCCCATCGAGTTGACTCGTCCACTCTTAGCTGATTATGTTTTCGCAGTTCAGGCACAGTATCTAGCCTTCTAACGAACCTACACCCGTCTCCCTAGTGTACGTAAGCCGTAGACAGTATGAGCTGCATGTTGGACCGAATCCACGACAACTGGCGCCACTCACCCCGTCGACGCCTGCTCCCGGCGAAACGCCACGATCGCCAGCTCCAGCCCGCCACCACCCTCGGCTGCCGGCGACCCGCCGGTATCCGCACCACAGCCCCGCAGCGCGACGGCTTCACCGTCACGACAGCCCCGCCGCCGACGGGCGCACGGGACGGTCATTGACGATGATGGTGCGCACGAATCCCGCTAGGAGCCCCCGGTCATCCGTTCGGATTCGGGTAGGTCCAGGTAGCGCTCGAGGTTGCGATGCATGTTGATCACGCGCCGCTCCTCGCCGGACAGCACGACATGCGTGAAGCCGGGCTGGTGCATGCCGCGCTGCAAGCCCGCGAGCACCCGGAGGTCCTGGGTGATCACCAGGCCGGGTTCGGCCTGCTCGGCGCCCACGCGGACATCGGTCGGCTTGTTGCGCGGCGCATCCGGCGGCATGTGCGTCATCAGGAACATGACCAGCTCGCCCTTATCGGGGCTGCAGCCGGGGTCCGGGCTGGGCCGCGAGCACATGACGGTCAAGTGGTCGGCGTTGGCCAGCAACGTCATGTTCGGGAACACGTTGTACTGGTGCAGCCGGGTAATCCGATCGGTGTCGGCCCAGCCGAGATCGACCCCGCGCTGCGCCGCAAAAGCCCGCGTGCGTGCGGCAATCAGGTCGGCAACCGTCTGACCGGGCTGGCGTTCATCGGCCGGGAACGGCGTGCCTTCGGCCGCTCCCATCAGCGCGCCCTGGGTGTAAACGTAAGCGTCCCAAACCTCTTCGTCACTCAGCGCGCCGTCAAAGCGTGGGCTCTGCACGCCATAGGGCTGGTCGGACTTGCCGGTGTGCCCCCAGATCTGTTGCGGCGCATGAATGTCGTCAACACAGCGCAGCAACTCCGGATGCAGCGTCTGAACGTGGTAGGTCTCGCTGAAGCCGTCCGCAATCGTCTTCCAGTTGGCGTCGACGTCGACGGTGAGCGTGGCGTAGCAACGGAAATCGTCCAGCCTGCACCACGCGATGTCGTCGGGCACCGCCTCCAGGTACTCGAGCAGCGGCATCGCGCCCATGTCGAGATTGACGAAGACCAGCCCCGCCCAAACCTCGACGCGCGCGGGCACCAGCGGGAAGTCGGACATTCGCAGCGAGCCGAAGCCCTTCCGGTTGGGCACCCGCTTGAGTGCGCCGGCCAGGTCCCAAGTCCAGCCGTGGTAGCCGCACTTGAGCTCGCGCAGCCCCGAACCCGAACCCACGCACAGCGAATTGCCGCGATGGCGGCAGGCGTTCTGGAATGCGCGCAGCACGCCTCCTGATTCTGCGTCACCACGCACGATCAGCACTCCGTATGGGCCGCAGCGGTATTCGAAGTAGTCGCCGGGCTCGGCGACGTGGTCGACCATGCACGCGACCTGCCACACCTTGGGCCACATGCGTTCGATCTCGAGCGCGGCGAACGCCGGAGAGTAGTAGCGCTCGGCGGGCACCAGGGTGGGGGATTGGGGCGGCGTTCCAATCGCGTCCTCGTCGCGGGCGCGAGCCGGATTGCCCGCCACCGTTTCCGCTATTTCCACTGGGCTGCCGCCCCCTAACGCGCTCCGCGAACCAACCGGCCGGGACGTGCCCCGGTGTCGACATCCTTGCGGCGGGTCACCGTTCCGCTGACAATCGTCGCGGCGTATCCGCTTGCTCCCTGCAAGATCCGGTTTCCGCCGGCCGGCAGGTCCCAGGCCATGGCGGCCGGGTGCAGCGTCAGCGCATCCAAGTCGATGACGTTGATGTCGGCCTTCTTACCCGGCTCGATGGTGCCGCGGTCGGTGAGACCGAACAGGTGCGCGGTATCGCGAGTCTGCTTGCGGATCACGTATTCCAGCGACAGCTTCTCGCCCCGGTGCCGGTCCCGCGCCCAATGCGTCAGCAGGAACGTGGGATAGGAAGCGTCACAGATCATTCCGCAGTGCGCGCCGCCGTCGGAGAGGCCAAGGACACCGGCCGGATGCAGCATCATCTCCCGGATGGCGTCGTGGTTGCCGTCGGCATAGTTGAACAGCGGCAGCATGAGCATGGCGGTGGCGTCGCGCTCGAGCATCAGGTCGTACAGCGTCGACAGCGGGTCCTCGCCGCGCGCCTTGGCGATCGCGGCGACGGTGCGGTCCGGGGTGGGCTCGTAGTCGGGCGGGTTGCCGAGTGCGTAGAGACGCCAAAGCGAGTGCTGCACCAATGCGAACATCCCGTCGAACAACAGGGTCGGGTCGGGGGGCAGGTCGTCCTCGGACAGGATCGCGGCCTTCACGGCGGGATCGGCGAGGCGCTGCGTGAGCTCGTCGCGGCTGCATTCGGCCTTCAGCCGACGATAGGTGGGCCGGTGGCTGAAGCCGTGATGACCCTGGAATCCGATCATCATGCCGAACGGGCGCGCGGCGATCTGCGGGTACAGCCGGCTGCCCGCCGCGTGCGCGGCCGCCGACAGGTCCAACTGCTCGCGCCACAGGTTCGGGTCCGCGTCTACCTGGATCATCGCGAACGACACCGGTCGGTCGATTTCGGCACTCAACCGCCGCATCCAATTCAGTTCCTTTTTGGGGCCAATGATGTCCTCGCCCGCGGCTCCCTGCGGCGCCAGCTCGAACACGGCCTGGCCGCCGGCCGCCATGGCGCGACCCAGACCGAAAAGTTCGTCCTCGGCGGCGAAGGTGCCGGGCACGGGTTCGCCGTCCATCGCCCGGTGGCCCATCGTGCGTGAGGTGGAAAACCCGAGCGCGCCGGCCTCGATGGCTTCGGTAACCAGTCGGCCCATCGCCGCGATGTCGTCGGGCGTGGCCGGCTCATTGCGCGCGCCCCGCTCTCCCATCGCGTAGGCGCGGATGGCGCCGTGTGCGACCTGGCTGCCGACGTCGATCGCGAACTTTTGCTTGCCGATCGCGTCGAGGTACTCGGGATAGGTTTCCCAGCCCCAGGTGATGCCCTCGGTCAGCGCGGTGCCGGGGATGTCCTCGACACCCTCCATCAACTCGATCAACCAGTCCTCGGTGCCGGGGCGCACCGGAGCAAAGCCGACACCGCAGTTGCCGGTGACTACGGTGGTGACCCCGTGCCCGCTGGACGGCTCGAGCAGGCTGTCCCAGCTCACCTGACCGTCGTAGTGGGTGTGGATGTCGACGAAGCCGGGGGCCACCACATGCCCTGTCGCGTCTATGGTTTCGGCGGCCTCAGCCCGCCCTAGACCGGCCTCAGCCGGGCCATCGGCTCCTCGCCGGACTACGTCGACGATCGCGCCGTCCTTGATGCCGATGTCGGCGCGAAAGCGTTCCGCGCCGGTGCCGTCGACGACGGTGCCACCGACGATCTTCAGGTCGAACATGATGTCTCCTCTGGGTCTCCCCTTGGTCTGGGTCTGCCCTTGGTCGCCTGGCTATGACGCGAGACGCATGCGGCGAACCCGGGCTGGAACGGATATTACGCTACGCCTCGGAGCGTAAATAGTGAAGGCGTTCGCCGCGAATCGGCGAGTCGGCGATCAGAAACGACAGGTCAAGGATCGGATGCCGCAACGCTGAGCTCAGCCACCCGCTACTTGCGACCGTCTTTCACGCGGTGGAAGCGGATCGCGTCAGGTGGGTCCAGGTCAACGTGACATGCGTTCCGTGCGGTGTGCTGTCGATTCTCGCTTCATCGGCAAGCGCCCGCATCAGCGCGATACCGCGTCCTCGATACCGCCGTTCCGCCGTCGGCGGCCCGGAAACGTGGCGCCAGCGGCCGTGATCGTTGACGGTCACGGCAAGGGTGTCGGAATCGACATCGTAGGCCGCGCTGACATCGATCGTTCCGCGCCGCGAGGTGCCGGCATAGGCGAATTCGGCGGCATTCGCCACCGCCTCGTTCACCGCCAGCAGCAGTTCGCTGGACCGTTCGGCACCGAGCGTGAAATGCCTTTTCAGCCACACCCCGAACTCGGCTCGGGTCCGAGCGGCGCTGGACGCATCGGCGGCAACTCGCATGCGCGCGAACCGGGATCGGTCATCGATGTGAGACGCCATGGTCGGTTAGCAGCGCGTCTCATGGTCGGCAGCCGGGTCCCCACCCCGCCCAGGTTCACGCATCGGCGACACCGTTCAGTGCACTATCAAGGGTGCCGTAGAGCGGGAACATGCGGTCGATCCCCATGAGCTTGATGGGCCTGCTGGTGGCCGGGCCGTGCGCGACGACCGCGAATCGAGTGGCCGGCTCGGCCTCGGCTTGCGCGCTGACCAGGACCGTCATCCCGGCCGAGGCCAGGAATTCCACTTTCGACAGATCAACGATCAGTGCGGCGGGGCCGGCGGCCAGCGCCGTGTGTATTGCCTCGGCCAGGTATGGCGCACTCAGCATGTCCACTTCACCCGACACGTTGAGCACGACCGCCGGACCGGCCTGGCATTTCCCCACCTCAAAAGCCGTTGCACCGACCGGATCGCCAGTTTGTTCGACCATGCTGTATCTCACATCCGTCCCTGGTGGGACACCGCTCGTTGTCCGACAATCACTGTCATATCGGGGGCTGTTGATTCAACCCTGCGGATACACACCTGCGTGGGTAGCAGACTTCGGGGTGCGGCGGCACCGCATTGACAATTAATCCTAGGGCACATTGCTGCCGGAATGCGCAGCGTCGACCGCCCGACGCGGTGGCCGCGACAGTGCCGGACAAAATTCGGCCCCCCGCAACGGAGGTTGGTAGCGTCTGGGAATGCTCTTCGCGGCCCTGCGCGACATGCAATGGCGAAAGCGGCGCCTCGTCATCGCGATCATCAGCACCGGACTCATCTTCGGGATGACGCTCGTCCTCACCGGACTCGCGAACGGGTTCCACGTCGAGGCCAAGCACACGGTCGATTCCCTGGGAGTGGACGCCTTCGTGGTCAAGTCCGGCTCGGCGGGGCCGTTCCTGGGTTCGACGCCGTTCCCCGACGTTGACCTGGCCCGGATCGCCGCCGAGCCCGGCGTCATCCGCGCGGCCCCTCTGGCCTGCGTGGGGACGATCATGCGGGACCGCGGGACAACGCGGAACGTCACGGCGTTCGGCGCCCCTGAGCACGGGCCCGGCATGCCGCAGGTCTCGGCGGGCCAGGTGCCGTCGAGGCCGGGCGAGGTCGCGGCCTCGAGCACGCTGGGCCTGCACATCGGCGATACCTTCGAGGTCGGTGGGCACACGTTGCGGATCGTCGGCATCGTGCCCGATTCGACCGCGCTGGCGAAGATCCCCAACATCTTCTTGACGACCGAGGGCCTGCGGAACGTGGCGTACAACGGGCAGCCGATGGTGACGTCGATCGGGATCGTCGGCACGCCCCGGGCACTCCCCGACGGCTACCAGACCTACGACCGCGAGGGAGCCATCAGGGACCTGGTGCGCCCGTTGCATGTCGCGGTGACGTCGATCTCGGTCGTGGCCATCCTGCTGTGGATCGTCGCGGCGCTGATCGTCGGATCGGTGGTGTACCTCTCCGCGCTCGAGCGCCTGCGCGACTTCGCGGTGTTCAAGGCGATCGGCACCAGGTCCCGTTCGATCATGGCGGGGCTGGCATTGCAGGCGCTGGTCGTATCGCTGTTCGCGGCGGCGGTGGGGGTCGGCCTCGCGCAGCTGCTGGCACCTTTGTTCCCGATGATTGTCGCGGTTCCCGCCGGCGCCTACCTGCTGCTACCGGTCGTCGCGATTGGGATCGGCCTGTTGGCCAGCCTCGCCGGCCTGAAGCGAGTGGTGGCCGTCGATCCCGCTCTGGCGTTTGGAGGTCCGTAACCGGTGGGCGATCTCAGCATCCAGAACCTGGTCGTCGAGTACTACAGCGCCGGATACGCGCTGCGGCCGATCAACGGCCTGAACCTCGATGTGTCGGCGGGGTCGTTGGTGATCCTGCTCGGGCCCAGCGGCTGCGGGAAGACGACGTTGCTGTCCTGCCTCGGCGGCATCCTGCGGCCGAAGTCCGGGGCGATCAAGTTCGACGACGTCGACATCACGACCCTGCAGGGCGCGGGACTGGCAAACTATCGGCGCGACAAGGTGGGCATCGTGTTCCAGGCGTTCAACCTGGTGCCCAGCCTCAGTGCGCTGGAGAACGTCATGGTTCCCATGCGCGAGGCCGGGATGTCGCGCAAGGCCGCCCGCAAGCGCGCCGAGGAATTGCTGATCCGCGTCAATCTGGGCGAGCGGATGAAACACCGGCCGGGCGACCTGAGCGGGGGGCAGCAGCAGCGCGTCGCGGTCGCCCGCGCGATCGCGCTGGATCCGCCGCTGATTCTCGCCGACGAGCCGACCGCACACCTGGATTTCATCCAGGTGGAGGAGGTGCTGCGGCTGATCCGCGAACTCGCGGACGGGGATCGCGTGGTGGTGGTCGCCACCCACGACGCCCGGATGCTGCCGATGGCCGACCGCGTCGTCGAACTGACACCCGATTTCCCCGAGACGAATAGGCCACCGGAAACCGCGGAGGTGAAGGCCGGCGAGGTGCTTTTCGAGCAGTCCACGATGGGTGAGCTGATCTACGTGGTGACCAAGGGGGAGTTCGAGCTCGTGCACGAATTGGCCGACGGCGGTGAGGAATTGATAAAGGTCGTCGGGCCCGGAGACTACTTCGGCGAAATCGGCGTGCTGTTTCACATGCCGCGCTCGGCGACCGCTCGCGCACGCACCGACGCGACGGCCGAGGGCTTTACGGCGCCGGCGTTCCGCGAGCGGCTCGGTGCGGGGGGCGTACGCGACCTGATCGAGCACCGCAAGATTGCCGAAGACTGATCCGGCGTTGAACGAACCGCCACGCCGCGTCGTGGTGGGAGTGGCGACGGATGGCGAGGGCGGTGGGCGTGGACCCCGAGGATGGTGACGACGAGCAGGACCACCAACCCGACGAACCCGATCACTCCCCGCGTGCCGCGCTGACCCGGCGCGGCGCGTTGGTGGGCATGGCCGCCGTGGCTGGCGTCGCCGCGGTGGATGTGGGCGGGTTCGCCTACGCCACCGGGTGGTTGCGGCCCGACGCGCTGACCCCATCAAGGTTCGCCGATCGCTTCGAAAGCGTGTACGGACGGCACGACGGATTTCGCCGCAACCATGCCAAAGGTCTCAGTGTCACAGGGTCTTTCGCGAGCTCCGGGGCGGGCGCGGCCATCTGCCGGGCGGCGGTCTTCCAGCCGGGCACCGTCGCGGTGATCGGCCGGTTTTCACTGGGCGGCGGACTGCCCGACCAGGCCGACAAGCCCGACACCGTCCGAGGTCTGGGCCTGCAGTTCCGAGGTCCAGCAGGCCAGCAGTGGCGCACCGCGATGCTCAACATTCCCGTTTTCACCGACAGCACCCCAAACGGGTTCTACGAGCGCTTGCTCGCGTCCAAACCCCAGCCCGGCACGGGCAAGCCCGACCCACAACAGCTGGCCGCATTCCTCGACCGGCATCCCGAGACCGCCGCGGCGATGAAAATCATCAAGCAGTCACCGCCCAGCGCGGGATTCGCGGACAGCGCGTTTCATGGGCTGAATGCCTTTTGGTTCACCAACAGCGCCGGCGCGACTGTCCCGGTGCGCTGGTCCGTGGTTCCGCAGGTTACCTCGGGGACCGATGTCCCGCCGTCATCGGCCGGCAAGGATTACCTTTTCGACGCCCTCATCCGCGCGCTGGCACAACGGCCGCTGACGTGGCGGCTGATTCTGATAATCGGCGAACCGGGCGATCCGACCAACGACGCCACCAAACCCTGGCCGGAATCACGGCGGTCCATCGGCGCCGGGACCATCACCCTCACCGCGGCACAGACCGAGGAAGCCGGCAACGCCCGCGATATCAACTTCGACCCGACGGTGCTGCCGGACGGCATCACGGTGTCCGACGATCCCTTGCTCGCGGCGAGGTCGGCCGTGTACGCGCGCTCCTTCACCCGCCGCGCCGAAGAGCCCAAATCGCCCAGCGAGGTCAACGTCGCACAGGTGCTGGCATGACGGACAAGGCCGCCGCCCCAACGCGTTTCGCGCTCCCGTCCCGGATTCTGCACTGGCTGATGGCGCCGATGGTCATCGCGCAACTATTCATCGGCGTGACCATGATCGCCTCGCTGAGCTATTACCCGCTGCTATTGGCGATCCACCGGCCGCTGGGGGTGCTGATCCTGATCTTCGCCGTGGTGCGGCTGGCGAATCGGCTCACCCACAAGCTACCGCCGTTTCTGGCCACCATGGGTCCCGCCGAACGCAAGATCGCGTCGTGGTCGGAATACCTGCTGTACGCCTTGCTCCTTGTCCAGCCTTTGGTCGGATGGGCGATGTTGTCGGCCGCGAGATTCCCGATCGGCATGGTAGGGCCCTTTCGTCTGCCCGCCATCGCACCGCACAACATCGAGGTGTATGCGGTGCTCCGCGAGTGCCACAGCGTGTTTGCCTATCTGCTCTTCGCGACGTTCACCGCCCACATCCTCGCGGTCCTCTTCCACACGCTCGTGCTGCGCGACGGGCTCATCAATCGCATGGCGGTGTGGCCCACCAAACCCGCAGCCCCGCAACAGGATCAAACGCAGCCCACACCCAGCCCCTGAGTCAGGAGGTCGCGGCGGTCGGCCGGCCGCAGCCCCGGCGATGCGCATTGTGACGGTCCACATCGATCGGCCGGGAAGCGTGTTACGGCCAACATCGACATCGGCACCTCTTCCGGCGAGTCTGTTATTACAGCAAGTTCGCGCATGACGAAGGCGCGACAAGACCGGAAGGATTTTCAACGATGATGAAGTACGCCAAGACCCCCCACGAGGTGACCTACGACCTGATGCGTGAGATCGGCCTGACCACGGTGTACGGCAACCCCGGCGCCACCGAGCCGAACCTGCGGAACGCCCTCGACGAGTTCGGTTATGCCGCTCGGTCCTAAGTCCTAACGATTTACTTACAACGAACTCTGCAGTGCCGCAACTGTTTCCAGATCATCGAGTGCGGCTACGCCGCGCCGCAGGCCTTCCATGGCGATGTCTTCGACCTGCATTCCTCCCATGCCGGCGGTGATTAGCGGCGCGACGTAGCCGTACAGCGCGCCCTGCCGGTACCGCAGCCACAGATCGTCGCGGTCCAGATCGGGTCCGCCGGCCGCCGCCAGCGCCTTTCGGTAGTTATCGAGCAGGTCGTGTTGAGCGGTACGGCGGTCTTCCGGCGTGAGGCTCGTGATCAGGGTGTAGGCGAGTTCGCGGGAAGGATGCCCGCGCCGCACCGCCTGCCAATCCAGCAGTCCCGCCTCCCCGTCGCGGAAGTACATGTTGCCCGGATGGGCGTCGCCGTGCATGACCGTATGCGGGGGAGCGTCGATCAGCGCGGCGACCGCTCGGTAGTTCTCGGCGATGAAGCGGCCGTTCTCCACCGGGACGGTGGTGCGCTCGGCGAGCCGCTTCATCGAGGCCTTCATCAGGGAGCCGGTCAACAAGGAGGTGACGTCACCGGACGGCGTGTAGAGCCATCCGAGCGGCCCGCGCCCGTTTCCGGGGAGCCGGCCCCAGAAGGTGGCATGGAGGTTGGCCAGCAATTCGACGATGAGGCTGGCCTGGTCGGTGGACAGCGGGTGCAAGGTGTCGGGAAACACGCACGAATGCGGCAGGTCTTCCAGGACCAGCAGGTATCGACCCGTCCAGGTGTCGAACGCCGTCCCGTAGGCTTCCGGGACTCCAGCGAGCTCCGGGGCGAGCTGGTGATAGAAGCGCACCTCCGTGTGCCCGAGCCGGCCAAGCTCACCCATCATCCGGGTAGCGGCGGTCGCCGCCGCAAGCTTGACGAACACCGAGTCCGGCACCCCGCGTCCGGTCAGTACCAGCCGTGCCCGCGACGACGTCCCCGCGTCGGCGCCGAGAACACGGACCGACCTGACCTCACTGCCCATGACGTTCGACAGGACCGCGGCGTCTATATCGCGGACCGTGCGGGGCAGCCCCGCCCGACCTCCCACGATTGTGTCGGTGGTCACCCGGCCGATGCCACGGCCCACATGGCCCGCCAGGCCGATGACGGAAAGGGCCTGTTTCACGGGGCCAGGCGGGCCAGGCAGGCCAGAGGGGCCAGGGGGGTTAGTCATAGCTGTCCATTCTGTGCGGCTGACACCGCGCCAACACAAAAATAGCCGAATGTCTGAACATCAGACAAAGCAGGATTATTGTCTGATCTGTGGCACCAGCGCCCGCACCAGGAACTGCTCGACGAATTCGCGTTTGTCGGCCGGCGAGCGGTGCCGCCACGACGGCGCCAACAGGAACAAAGTCGTCGCGTTCAGCCACTGCACGACCGATCGGTGATCGAGATCCGGATACAAGCGGCCCGCGTCCCGCCACCGTTGCAGCAGCGGACCGTAGTGCCGCAACAGCACCTCGACGACGGGTTGCGCGCCGATCTCCAGCGCGGTGGGCACCGCGGTGCTCTCGGCGGCGAACAGCGCTTCGTTCAGCGGATTGCCCTGCACCGACTCCACCCGCGCCAGCACCATCTCGGGCAACGAACGGACCGGGTCGTCGGGGTGACGCAACGACCGGACCAGCTCACCCAGCGCCGCATCGACACGCGCCAGCATCAGGTGAAGCAAGACCTCGTCCCGGTTGGGGAAGTAGCGGTACACGGTCGAGCGGGACACTGCGGCCTCGTCGGCCACCTCGGCCATCCGGATCTGGGCGTTACCCCGACGCACGATGCAGCGGCCCGCGGCGTCGAGCAGCCGCCTGCGAGCTTCCTCGTCGTCGAGGATCGCGCGGTCATCGCCCCACCGCCGGCTCGGTTCCATGGCGCCGATGCTACGGGATACGTTGTGGCACCGACTATCTGACGCGCGCGCCCAATGATTCACGCTTAGACCCGGTGCAGAGAGGAAAATGATGGGTTACTCGGCCGCGGACGAATCGTTCACTCACCAGTTCCCGACAACTTTCGACCAGGTGCACGACCCGGATCCGACCTGGTCGGACCGCTGTTACTTCTTTGCCGCGTCCCCCGACGGCACGATGCTGCTGGCCACCGGCTACGGCAACAACCCGAACACCAGCACCGGCTTGGGTTACGTCAAGGTCAGTCTTGCCGATGGCCGGCACTGGGACCTGCTGGCCGGCCGGCCGGTCAGCGGCGCCGACCGCAACGACCTGAGCGCCGGACCGATGGGTTGGACCTGTGTCGAGCCGTTGAAGAGGTGGCGCCTCGACATCGAACCCAACGATTCGGGCATCGAGTGGGAGCTCTACTACGAACCCACCGCCCCGATGTGGGAGCTGCTGCCCATGAAGGTTCGAGACGCGAACGGCCAGATCCTGGCCGACATGTACCACATGAAGGAGCCCGGCCGGTGGAGCGGCTGGGTGCGCATCGACGGCCAGCGGATCAGCGTCGACGGCTTCCACGGCGGACGCGACCGCACCTTCGGGGTGCGCGTCTCGGACAAGATCGACTTCTGGTTGTGGCTCGACGCCGGGTTCGACGACCGCGCCATCGAAGCCTGGATCATCGAATCATCGGATGGCACGGTGAATTACGTCGACGGCGGTATCACGCACGCCGACGGCACGCTGTCAAAGCGGTTCGTCAAGATCGAGCACGACGTGGAATTCGACGGCGACCGCAAACGGCCCGCGCGTGCGGTGCTGGTTTTCACCGACGAGGACGGCGGGATCTATCGCGTCAGCGCCGAGGCCGCGCACCAAGACGTCAACGCCTACTACGGGCTGCCGATGGCGCACTGCCAGTACCAGGATCTGGGCAATGGCGCGTATTTCATCCACTTCCAGTGGGACAGCACCGATCCCGGGCAACTCGGCGAGACCGAAGGCAAATCTATGGCGCTCGACCAACTGATGCGCTTTCAGCTTGACGGCGACACCGGTTGGGGCGTCTTCGAATTGCTACTCGGCGGCCAGGGTTACCGCCGCTACCCGAACTGGACGGCGATGGACATGTCCGCCTTCACCCAGGACAGGACCCCGGTCGATCGCCTGCCTGCCGATAGCGAGGGGGTTCGTCAATGACGCTGGACGCCAACATCAGTCAGCGACTGACCGGGTGGCTGCGCACGAAACTGCCCCACACGGATGATGTCCGTGTGGAGGGCCTCGACCGGGTGGATTTCGGGCATTCCGCCGAGATGATGGCGCTGACCATCGTGTCGCGACACCTCGGCCAGGACACCCGTCAGGACGTGGTGCTGCGGCTGCGCCCCAAACCGCCTGCGCTGCTGGAACCCTACGACCTCGCCCGCCAGTTCACCATCCTGCGCGCGTTGGCGAACACCGCGGTCCGGGTCCCTCGGGCTTTGTGGCTCGAGGACAGCGGCGATGTCCTCGGGCGGCCCTTCTTCGTCATGGAACGCGTCGGCGGCGACGTCTATGAGATGCAGGCACCCGCCGACGTCTCCGACGAAACCGTGGTGCGGATGTGCCAGAGCATGGTCGAACAACTCGCAGCGATCCATTCGGTCGACCTGCAGCGGACCGGGCTCGCCGCGCTCGACGACGGTCGCGATCACCTCGACCGCGAACTCAATCACTGGGCCGCCGAGATGGATCGGGTCAAGCGCGGTCCCCTGCCCGCCCTCGAACGGCTGCTGCAGGCGCTGCGTGCCAGCAAGCCCGATCCGTGCCCCCGGATCAGTCTGGTGCACGGCGACGCCAAGCCGGGCAACTTCGCGTTCGGCAACCTCGAAAAAGGCCTCGAACGCGGCAGCCTCGAAAAAGGAAATGTCAGCGCTGTCTTCGATTGGGAGATGACGACGGTCGGCGACCCGTTGACCGACATCGGATGGCTTGAGCTGCTTTGGATGCAGCCCGTCGGCATCACCAGCCACCCCGCCGCGCTTCCCATCGATGCCCTGCTCGCACATTACGAAACGACAAGTGGCATCAGGCTGCAGAACCGTTCCTGGTATCGCACGTTGAACGCCTACAAGATGGCCGTTATCTGCCTCATCGGCGCAATGCTCGTCGACGCCGGCCACAGCGACGACGAAAAACTGATGCTTGCCGCCTACGGCACCTCGCTACTCACCAAGGTCGGCCTGTCCGAACTCGGCATCGACGAACCCCTCGACGACGGCCCCGTCCTCCCGCGCGCGGAACGCATCCAGCAAGTCCAGGCACCGGCGGCGTCGGCGCACTAGCCCGTGTGTGAAAAGGTTCGGGTGTTGTGCCTGAGCCTTGGGTACGTCGCGGTTTCAATTGTTTCCTGATGTTCGACCAAGCGGATCTCTGTAATCCCTTGTATCACTGTAGTTTCAGTGGCCACAACGCGGCGATTCTTGTCGGTGGCCTTTCGTAGACTCTGAGGCATGGGTGCCAGCAGTCGTGAGGAGATCGTCGAGGTCTTCACCGCGCTGGACGCCGATCTGGACCGCTTGTGCGAGTTGTCCTTTGATGTGTTGTCACACTGCGGTTTTTGTTGATTGTCATGATCAGAACAGTCCTTCTTGGGGGGCTGGGGGCTGGATACGCAGGCCTTTTCCGCGTCCGGTACGGATGTGGACCGCTTGGAGTTCGCCGCGCTTGACACGTTGCATGATGGTTTGGCGGGACACGCCGTAGGCCAGGGTGGCGTGCGGCATGGCCAGCCAGCCGTCGGGGGCGTCATCGACGAACAGGCTGCGGATCTCGTCGGTGAGCCGGATGCGCCAGGGTGCACCAAGGGTGAGTTGCTCGCCGGCGACGAACCCGTCGGCCAGCCAGCGGTGCAGGGTCGAGGGTGCCAGGCCCAGTTCCTTGGCGGCCTCAGTCACGCTGAGCAGCTCTGCTTCCTGCGGGTCGTCGGTGGGTGTGTGGCAAGGGATTTCGTAATGGTGGCGCAGCGACTGGACCCGACCGGCATTGAACGGTAGTCCGCGGGCGGTGCGGCGGCCTTGCTGGGTGAGGATTTGGGCGATCATCGCGTCGGGATAGTGTGTGGCCAGGCGGCGCACCAGGTCAACGGTGTGTTCGTCGGTGCGTAGATGGTTGGCCTGTTTGCGTTTGATGGGCACTCTTAGGTCGGTGATGGCGCCGCCTTTCCAGCGCAGCACCAAGTCGGCGTGGGCGTCGGTGTGGTCGCGGCACACGCTGACGTTGACCTCATCGAGCAGGCTGCGCAGCAAGTGTTTTCGGTCTTTATCGGTGGTGCTCGGCATCGCCCACACGTCGGCGAGGTCGTCGCTGAGTGTGAGTATCGTCGCCTTCTCTTGTGGGGTCAGGGTTTTCGGGCGTGCAGCTTGGCGGCGAGCGAGCTCGGCCTGGGCGTCGGCCAGGGCTTGCAGCGCGGTGTTCCATTCGGTCTCCAGGCCGCGAGCGACCAGGCGGTTATCCGGGTCGACGACCCGGTAGCGGCGCTCGGCCTGAGCGGCTTGATAGCGGGCCTGCTCGACCTGGCGGCGCCATTGAGCCAGCGCGGCGTCGTGGCCGTTCTCGAGCTGCTGGGCGGCGGCCAGGCAGGCCTGCAGCGCCACCGGTTGCAGCGCGGCCAAAAACGCCGCGGTGACCGCGGCGTCGATCCCGGCGCCCCCGACACGCAGGTGATAGCCGCTGTGGCCGGCCAGCTGCCCGGTGCCGACGCAGTAGTAGCCCGGCGGCTTGTTGGCCCGCCCGTCGTAGTAGACGCCCAGCTTGTGCCCACAGGTCCCGCAGGTGGCCAGCCCCTGCAGTAGCGCGCAGCCCTCGCGCACCGCGCCGGTGCCCGGCTCATGGGCCTTCGGGCGGATATTGCCTCGGATACGAGACTGGTTGTCCTGGAAGGTGTCCCAGTCGATGAACCCGCGGTGATGCTCGGTGATCAGTACCTCCCACTGATCTTGGGGCAGCACCCGGCGAGACACCCGCAGCCGCCCATCAGCATCGAGGCTGCGCTGCACGCGGGTACGGCCGAATACGTAGGCGCCCGCGTAGGCGGGGTGAGTGAGCACGGCCCGCACCGCGTGGTAGCTCGGCGCCGCCCACGTGATCTGCGGATCGCCGTCGACGCACCCCCCGTGGGGTTGCAGCGGGAATTTGAGCCCCTGTTCGCGCAGCCACAGCCATACCCCGCGCACCGACCCGCACAGCGCGAACCGCTCGAAGACCGCGGCGATCACGCCGGTGACCGCCTCATCCGGGTGCCAGCGGACCTCACCGTCGGCCTGGCCCCACACCAGACCGACCGGCAGCCCTCGGCGCAGCTCGCCGCGAGCGGCCTTGCTGCGGATGCCGCCGTCGAGACGGGCACGCAGGATGTGCAGTTCGGCCTCCGACATGGTGCCCTTCATACCTAGCAGCATGCGATCATTGAACAACCCCGGATGGTAGATGCCGTCGCTGTCGGCGATCAGCGTGTCGGTCATGCCGGCCAGGTCCAGCAGCCGATACCAGTCGGAGTTGTTGCGCGCCAACCGTGAAACCTCCAGCGCCAAAACAATTCCTACCGTGCCAAGCCCGACCTGCGCGGCCAACTCGGCGAACCCGGACCGACCCGTGGCGCTGGCCCCGGAGACTCCCAGGTCCTCGTCGATCACCCGCACCCCCGCGCGCGGCCAGCCCAACTCGACCGCACGGGCGACCAGCTCGTACTGGCGGGCGGTGGACTCGCGGTTACGGACGATCTGGACCATGGTGGACTGTCGCACATACACCACCGCAGCGCGATGCAGATGCCCATGCGTGACCTTCGATTCACTCATCACCGACCGCCCCGCTGCGCATCGCCGCCATGGCTTTGGCAATCACTTTGGCCAGCACCGCGATTGCCGCCGCGACTTCCTCGGCGGGTAGCTGCTCGACCATCGGCGTCAACTCCACCACCTGGGCCGAACCGGTGATCGCGGCCGGGACTGGGTCTGGTATCAAACTGAGCTGGACAGGCTGCATGGGAGTCCTCCTTGCACGGTGACATCCCCGCAGCCTGTCCCCGCAACTCGGCGATCAGCGCGCAGACACGCAACAGATCTGCCAGCGATCCAAGGGTCGCAACCCCGACAACGCCGTCATTGATCGGCGGCTGGGCGTCCGTCCACGCGGCCGGGACCAGCGACTTTCTCCCATCGGGCAACGCCAGCAGCAGCTCCATGGCCCCGTGCCGTCGCATCCCGCCCACCACCGGCAACGACCGACCCCGCAGCGGATGATGCGGCCGCGTAATCGTCACCGCCGCCGGAAGTTCCTCGATACCGGTAGTAAGACGAGTCGTCGTTTGACGTGTTCACCACCCCGGAACGATTGCGGGCCTTAGAGCGCCTGGAACGCGCGGCACGCCGACTGCGCGCCCCCCAACACGCGTTGATCAATCAGCTGCGCGCCCAAGCCAGTCCTGAAGAACTCGGCGGCACGGTGCGCTGCGCGCTGGCCGACCGGTTGCGTATCACCAAGGCCGAGGCGAGCCGTCGGGTCGAGGAAGCCGCCGATCTCGGGGAGCGTCGGGCGCTGACCGGGGAGCCGTTGGTGCCGCAGTTGCCCGCCACCGCGGCCGCCCAACGCGACGGCGAGATCGGCGACGGGCACATCAAGATAATCCGCAGCTTCTTCGCCCACCTGCCCACCGAAGTCGACCTACCCACCCGCGAAGCCGCCGAGGCCGATCTGGCCGAGCAGGCCGGCGCCTATCGCCCCGATGAGTTAGCCAAGTACGCCCAGCGGATCATGGACTGGCTGCACCCGGACGGGGAATTCAGCGACCAGGAGCGCGCCCGCAAGCGCGGGATCACGATCGGCAAGCAGGAATACGACCTCATGTCGCGGATCAGCGGCTACCTGACCCCCGAATTACGGACCACGTTGGAGCCCGTGTTGGCCAAACTGGCTGCTCCTGGGGCCTGCAACCCCGACGATGAAAAACCGGTCGTCGATGAGACCCCCGATGCCGACGCGGTCCGGCGTGACACGCGCAGCCTGGCGCAGCGTAATCACGATGGCCTGCTGGCGGGGTTGCGGGCCTTGGTGGCCTCCGGGGAGTTGGGCCAGCACAATGGGCTGCCGGTGTCGATCGTGGTGACGACCACGCTGAAGGAGCTGCAAGCCGCCGCGGGTAAGGCGGTGACTGGTGGCGGCTCTTTGCTGCCGATGTCGGATCTGATCCGTATGGCCAGCCACGCAAATCACTATCTGGCGATCTTTGACGACGGTAAGGCCTTGGCGTTGTATCACACGCGCCGGTTGGCGTCCCCGGCGCAGCGGATTGTGTTGTATGCCAAGGATCGTGGGTGCACGAAGCCCGGCTGTGATGCACCGGCCTACCACACCCAGGTCCATCACGTGCGAGGCTGGGCCGCCACGCGGTGCACCGACATCAATGAGCTCGCCCTGACCTGCGGGCCCGACAACAGACTCGCCGAAGAAAACGGCTGGACTACCCGAAAGAACGCCAAAGGCGACACCGAATGGCTACCACCGGCCCACCTGGACCGCGGACAACCACGAACGAATCGTTATCATCACCCCGAAAGATTCCTCCGCGATAGCGACGACGACGAACCCGTTTGACGCAAAGACAGGAAACGGGAGTCAAACCGCGCTATTCCATGATCACGAGATTGTCAGGCATGGCTAGCCCTCAGTAGCGGTGGTGGGCAAGGGCAGGTCCGCCCTCGCCGCTATCTCCTTCGTCCGACACCAACGCGGGCACCATCTCGCTCGTCACCAATCCCTCGTTTTGGGTCAATTCGTCGACCACGTCGAAACATTCGGCGATATTGGCAGGGGTGTCTATGACGACGGTGACGACGGGCACATGACGGCTCAGGGAAAGCAGCTTGTCACCGTGGGGCCGGTGATCGCCGTGGAAGCCCCAGATGCCGCGTAGCACCGTCGCACCGTCGCACGTGTCGCGCCGCCGAAGCCGCTGGATCAGACCGCGGTGGATCGGCGTGCCGCCACTGCGCGACGCTTCGGAGGTGTAGATCATCAACTTCTGGAACAGCGGCAGGCCGTGCTCGTCGGTCCCCGGCAGGGCGTGCGGTCGCTCCAGCAATTCACCGTCGCGCTTACACACGCGAACTCGCTCGAGTGTGATCATGGGTCGCCGCAGCAGTCCGCCGAGTTCGGGCAACACCCGCCCGATACGATCGCCGGAACCGACGGCGATGACCATCATCGGGACGTCGGCATTGCGGCCGAAAAACGTGGCGCGTTCTCGCTGTCCGTGGGCGGTGCCATCAACGCCGAGGAATACCGACGCACCGGCAAGCTGGCGCCGGTACATCAGATCGCATACCGCGAAGTAGGCGGGCACGCCGTAGACGCGCTCCTTGCGGCCGACATAGATCGTCAGTTTGACGGCCTCGTGCAGCTCGTCTGACAACTCAATGGCTCCGATGTCGTTGCGCAGCAGCCGGGCGCGTTCGAGGGTGATCAGTCCGCGCTGTTGAATGGCCAGCACCGGATCGAGCAATTCCTCGATCGCTCCTTTTGTATCCACGGCGACGATCACCACTGGCGGGTCCTCGGACAGCGACAGCGACTGATCGGTTCTGAAGAGCCGTCCCGTCCCGAACCCACTGGCGCCACGCAGCACGACGCTGCTAGCAACGCGGCGCCGTTCATACAGGCCGAGCAGCAGATCGGAAACGAAGCCGTCGCTGGTCCGTCGACGCTCGGCCAAATACGCACTGAGCTTTAGACAAGCTTCATCCACGGACGCTCCTCAGGCGTTGCTGCGCGAGAGTTTTCATGCCGCCGGCAATCTCGCCGAGATCGTAACGGCTGCGCTATAAGCCCCACCAACCGAGTGTGCGAGAGATCTCGATATAGAGCGGTATCCCGATGGTGACGTTGTAGGAAAACGTCAATCCCAGCGATGCCGCCAGCGGCAGGGTTGGGCTGGCCTCTGGGATCGCCAGCCGCTGGACAGCCGGAACGGCGATGTAGGACGCCGCGCCACACAGCACCGCGAACAGCACGTAGGTTCCCGGCTGGAATTCGGTGTTGGTGTAGTACGAGTAACCGCGGGCAACGAAGATCCCCAGCGTCGCAAAGATATTCGGCGCCAGCAAACCAAACAAGATGAAACCGACGCCCGCCGATCGCAGATCCTTCAACTTCCGCGAAGCAGTCATACCCATTTCGAGCAGGAACAGGCACAGCGCGCCCTGGAAGGCCGACACGAAGAAAGTGTCGTTGTCGTGAATCACCTTTTGGCCCTGCAGGGCACTAATGAAGCCCACGACGATGGCGCCGACAAGAAGACAAAGCCCAGGGTTGAGCAAGACCTCATTGATCAGCGCGACTCTGCCGACGCGCTGATTCCCGTCCTGCCCGATTGGGCGGTTCCGCTCGGGAAGCTTGGGCTGCTGCGGCGAGATCGCCGCCTTCGGCTTCGTCTGTAGGCTCTGCCCGTGGGCGGGCCGAAGGGGCGTGCCGGGCCCGGCCCCGACCGGTGCGGTGTAGCCGGGCTCATCCGGCATGTTCCCCGCCTGGTCCATCCCCCGGTTGCGAAGCCGCGCCACCAGGTACAGCGCCACCAGGCAACCGGGAATCTCCATGATGGCCAACATGACTGGCATGTAGGCGTTGAATGCGATGTTCAAGCTGGTCAGGACGGCCACGCAGGTGGCAAAGGTTCCCGCCGAGTCCGACCCGTAATAGCCGGCGACCGTGGCTCGGTCGACTCGCCGTATGGCACTCACCCAGCTCAGCAGGAAGTACGCGAGAGCACCGATCAGAAGGTTCAACACGAAGCCCAGGACCATGAAACCCACCAAGGGGCCGATGTTCGACGGCTTGATCGCGGCGAGCTCCTCGCCCCCGTGCCAGCCGATGGCCAGCAACAGGTACATGGTCAGGGCCTGGTAAATCACCTGTGGAAACTCCAGGCGCACCTTCAGGATTGGGATCAGGAACCCGAAGTAGAAGAACAACAGGAGTGGCTTGAACAGGTTGTGTGTGAAGTTGTGCCAGAACTCATGCAGCATGGGTCTCTCCTGTGACTGGTTCGGCGATGGCTGTCAGCAGCACCGCAGGGCGAGTTGCGTTCGCGCTGGGTAGGGGCAAGCCAGTTCGCCAGATCACGACATGACTGTACGACGCACAGACTCCGCTGTGGGTTCTGCGCAATCCGCAGTACCACGACGCTGCCCATGACCGGCTCCTACCCGTTCGGCAGGGATCGCTCGTATCGACGACCCTTGGGTAGAAGCCATCAGCGCCATGCGGCCGGCCAGATCAGCCGGACAATGATGCGTTAGCGAGCTTCATCGCTTATTGCACGTATTCAGGACTGTACGCGGATGACCATGCGGTGAACGGCCTGAACGCGTACAGCTCAGTCAGCGCAGCCGCTCGGTCGGCACCCCGTAGCGGTCCTGGTAAGCGCGCACCCGCTCGCGCACCTCACCGGCGTCCAGACCGGTGTCCGACCAGGTGTAGCGACCACGCCCGCCGTCACCGGGGTGGGCCGCCAGGAAGTCACGCATCTGCCGTGCGGCATCGGGCCGCAGCTCACGGCCCAGCTTCTGGTAGATGTCGCTGATCGTGCTCCACGGGTCGTTCATGAAATCGGTGAACAACACGTCGATCACGCGGCCGGCGGGCACGGCGCCGCTGTCCCGCAGCGCCATGCCTCGATCCAGGCCGACGGCGATCTCCTCATACGACTGCGCCGCGCACTCGGCGAGGTTGGATTCGTCGCTGGCCATCCGCCGTAAGTGGTGGCTCAGCGCGGCAATCGAGGAGATGACGTTGAGCGGATCGCGGTGCGTCTGCACGATCAACGCGTCCGGGTATTCGGCGAGCAGGGTGTCCAGCTGCCACAGGTGCGCCGGCGATTTCAGCAGCCACTGGCCGGGAACGCCAGATTGCAGGTGCTGCAGGAAGATTCGGTGAAAGCGGTACGCGCCGGCGTAGTCGGCCTCATACAGCAGCCAGCGGGAGTAGCTCGGCAAGCGGTATTGCACCGGAAAGATCATGCTGGTGAATTCGCTGGCCGTGATGCGGACGCACTCCTGCCCGACGAGGGCGCCCATCGGGTGAAATGCCAGGAAACCGGGGACGATCTGCTCGGACAGTTCGATGCTGGCCTGCGTCTGCGCTATGCGTGGGTCGTCGTGGTAGGTCTCGGGCCGCGGGACCGGGCAGGGTGCGTCGACCTCCCACGTCAGCGGTGCGCGCAGGTCTGGATCCTGGGCGAGCAAGTCATACAAGATCGTGGTTCCGGAGCGGGGCTGGCCCACGATAAAGATCGGTGAAGTGATTGCCTCACTGGCGATTTCGGGATGCTGCTTGCGCCACGCGATAACCCCGAGCCGGTTCTTCAGGGCACGCATGATGTCGAGGCAGGCAATCTCGACACCGAGGTCCGAAAGCCGCGCCTCATGAATCAGCCCTTCGGTGAGCTGGTGCAGCCCGAGGCGCCAGCCCTCGTAACCCGCGTCGCCGAAGTCGTCGCTGCCCGCTTCCTCGCAGGCGGCGGCGATGAGCGTCTCCGGGTTGAATCGCTCCTGCAGCGTCACGATTGCTCCTCACCTACGCCCTCGCCCTCGCGCACCGACACCGCGACCTCGGGCGGTTCGGGGTTGTCCAGCCAGCGCACCACCACAAACCCGCGATGCCGGCCACCGGTGTCGAGCCAGTGACCAAATCCGTAGTCCCGCGCGGAGATAGCGATGCGCACGCGCCCGTCGGGGTCGGGCCGGACCGCGCGATTGGTCACCGAACTGTGCCGGACGCGTGGTTCCAAGCACTCGTGCCAGATGTTTTCCAGCGTGACGTTCCAGTACCGGGTATCGGGTGGCGCTATGTCGAGCACCAGGGCCTGGCCGGGGTCGAGCCGGAAGGTCCCCATCATGTACAGGTTGTCCGGGGTGGTGTCGGCCGCCCCCAGATCGGCGGCCTCGGCCGTCAGCAGCGTGTTGGGGCTGTTCAGCAGCTCGGGCTTGATGGTGCGGTGCAGCGTGACGAGCTTCATCAGTGTCCACGCCATCGCGGTGAATTGTTCGGCGAGTTCGCTGTCGGTCAGCGGCGTCACCGGGTCGGGGTCCAGCGCCTCGATGCGCATGGTGGCCAACTTTTCGGAGGCGCGATCACCGATGTACTCCCGGACGACGACGGACGACGCGTCGTCGGGGATCTGCACCCACTGCGCGCCGGCCGAATCCGCGGGCTCGCCCGGTTCGTCTGGCGAGAGCACCAGCGCGAATTCGCCGGAGCTCAGCGCCAGGCCGGTGTCGCTGACGTAATTGGACATCCGCCGCGGGGTCAGTCCGGTGCCGGCCAGAATCTGAAATCCGAGGTAGGCACTGGTGCCGCGGGTGCCGGTGATCCGATAACGCCGGTCGCCGCGGATCATGGCCAGGTAGTAATTGCCGTCGGGATTGGGGCCGCCGATCATCCTGGTCGGCGAACACATATCGAAGAACGACGGCCGGTCGGGGTCGGCCTCGACGGACAGCTGCGAGCACAGCGACGAGACCCGCGCGATGACCCGCAGCCCCTCGAGGAGTTCACGCTCGGACTCGGCATCCTCGGTGACGACCTTGGTGACGTCAGCCAGCATCTGCTGGAAGAATTGCCACGCCGCGGCCGCCTGAATTTGAGACATAGTCTTATACTAAGACTATGTCTCATCCTTTGGGTGCGGATTTCCCGAAGTCTCTCGCCGAACGCAGGCGCGCGGCGACGCGTCAGCGCATCGCGGCGGCCGCCGCGCGGCTGGTAGCCAGTGACGGTCTGGCGGGGGCAACGGTGGACCGCATCGCCGACACCGCCGACATCGGCCGGGCAACCTTCTTCCGCTACTTCAACTCCAAGGAAGACGCCGTTGCCGAGGGCATGAACGCGCATTGGTTGAACCGGATCACCACCGCACTGGCCACCCAGCCGGCGGACCTGACCGCCTCCGAGGCCGTCGTCGGCGCGTTTACCGACCTCGCTCTCGGATTCGCCGAGATCGAAGACCAGGTGCATGAATTAGCCACGCTGACGAGGTCATCCGAAACATTGGATGCGTGGACGCTACACATCTACGTCCGGTACGAATCGGCGATTGCCGAGCTGATCGCACCGCGGTTACCGGACTTGGCCCCCCAGGATCCCAGGCCTCGCCTAATGGGCGCGTTGGCGATGGCCACGGTGCGCATCGCCTTGGACGACTGGCTTGCGCACGGCGGATCGCTACCCGAGCGGGTGCGTCAGGGACTGTCCGCGATCACGATAGGCGGGTGAGCGCCTCGACGATCATTCGCGTGGTCAGTTCGGCTCGGCTGCCTGAATATCGTTGCGCGTCAGACAGGATCGGATACACGACGCCACCGACGATGGCGTCGGCGGCCGACTCGGCGGCCGTCTCGTCGACGCCGGCGGCGAGCAACCGGGTCCGCACGCTATCGTGCAGCGGCCTGCTGAACCCGGCTCGCAGCCGGACCGCGGTGTCCTCGTGCTCCATGCCGGCGACGGTCAAGATTCGCAGCATGGCCGAGCCGCGGTCCGTCGTCAGGCTGGCGACGAGTTTGCGTACCCAACCCACCAGGTCGGCGGCCAGGTCGTCGCTGTTGTTTACCGACGCAAGGATCTTGTCGGCGTCTTCGAGCGTGACGTCGGCCACCAGCGCCGGGCGGCTGGGCCACCACCGATAGATGGTCTGTTTTCCCACACCCGCCCGAGCGGCAACGGCCTCGATGCTCAAGCCGTCGAACCCACGCTCGAGCAGCAATTCGCGCGTGGCGGTGACAATTGCCGTGCGTGACTTCTCACTGCGGCGCCTGGGAGAACTTGCTGGCGCACTCGCTGGTGGGCTCACCTGGGTGAGATCGGTCGGCATCTGCTGATCCTTGTTCGACGGGACGCCCTCGGTGTAGTCTGCCACAAGACGAGACGGTTCGTCTTGTGAATCGGGAAGGATATCGGGCGCGCCGTGACGTTGGGACTGACTCCGGAGCAGCGGGAGCTCGGCGATGCCGTCGCGCAATTCGCCGCCCGGCGCGCCCCGATCGCCGAAACCCGCCACAGCTTCGACGCGTTGGCGGCAGGCGATCTCCCGCGATGGTGGGATGAGTTGGTTGCCAACGGCTTTCACGCGGTGCACCTGCCGGAGCGGCTCGGTGGCCAGGGCGGGCGGTTGATCGATGCCGCGTGCGTGCTGGAATCGGCAGCCAAGGCGCTGCTGCCGGGGCCGCTGCTCCCCACGGTGACGGCGGGAGCCGTTGCGCTGCTCGCCGAGCCGGAGCCGGCCGCCGAATCACTGGTGCGCGACCTGGCATCGGGCGTGCCCGCGGCGGTGGTACTACCCAACGGCGGTGACTTTTGGGCGCGGCGCGACGGGCAACGCTGGCTGGTCACCGGCGCGTCCGAAATCACCGCCGGCGTGTGTTCGGCGCGAGCGATCCTGGTCGGTGCCGCTACCGATGACGACGAGATCGTTTGGGTGCCGGTGGATACCGGCCAGCCCACGGCGAAGGTCGAATCCGCAGCCGGCACCGACCTTGTCAGCGACGTCGGGATACTGCGACTCGACGAGTATGGCGCGGCCGATTCCGACGTGCTCACCGGCATTGACCCCGACCGCGCGGAATGCATCGCCGTGGGACTGGTGGCCAGCACGACCGCCGGCATCGCGCAGTGGTGTGTCGAGGCGGTCACCGCGCACCTGCGCACGCGAGAGCAGTTCGGCAAGGTCATCGGCACCTTCCAGGCATTGCAGCACAACGCGGCGATGTTGTTGGTCAACAGCGAGTTGGCCACCGCGGCGGCCTGGGACGCGGTGCGCGCCGTCGACGAATCACTCGACCAGCATGGCCTCGCCGCGGCCGGAGCGGCGGTGATGGCCGTCTCGCCGGCGCCCGATCTGGTGCTCGACGCGCTCACGATGTTCGGTGCCATCGGCTTCACCTGGGAACACGATGTGCAGCTGTATTGGCGGCGGGCCACCAGTCTGGCCGCCTCAATCGGCGTGCAAAGCCGTTGGGCCCGTCGGCTGGGCCAGGCGACGTGCACCCAGCAGCGGGACATGTCGGTCAACCTCGGCGACGCCGAGTCGGACTTCCGGTCGCGGATCGCCGAGATACTGGATTCCGCACTGGCACTGCACAACGACCGGCCCGGTCGCCAGGGCGACTACGAGCATTTCGCCACCGGGCCGCAGCGCACCGCGATCGCCGAGGCGGGTCTCATCGCCCCACACTGGGCGCCGCCGTGGGGAATCGATGCGGGCCCGCTGCAGCAGCTGATCATCGACGAGGAGTTCGACAAACGACCGGGGCTGGTCCGGCCGTCGCTGGGCATCGCCGAGTGGATCCTTCCTTCGGTGCTGCGCGCGGCGCCAAAAGAGCTGCAGGAGAAGCTGATACCGCCGACCCGGCGCGGTGAGATCGCGTGGTGCCAGCTGTTCAGCGAACCGGGTGCCGGCTCCGATCTCGCGGCGCTGAGCACTCGCGCAACCAAGGTTGACGGCGGCTGGAAGATCAACGGGCACAAGATCTGGACATCGGCGGCGCACCGGGCGGACTACGGGGCCCTGCTGGCGCGCACGGACCCGGCGGCGAGCAAGCACCGCGGCATCGGCTACTTCATCCTCGACATGCGCTCCCCCGGGATAGAAATCCAACCGATCAAGACGGTGACCGGCGAGGCGCACTTCAACGAGGTCTTCCTCACCGACGTGTTCGTGCCCGACGACATGCTGCTTTCGGACCCGACCGGCGGTTGGGACCTCGCGATCGCCACCATGTCCGAAGAGCGCTCGGCCATCAGCGGATACGTCAAGTACGACCGGGCGGCGGCGTTGCGCCGCATCGCGTCGGAAGCGGGACCCGACCGCGACGACGCGCGGCGCGCGCTCGGTGAACTCGACGCGTACACCAACGCCATCAGGGCCCTGGGCGTGCGGGAAACCATCCGGCTGCTCGACGGTCAGGCGTCCGGGCCGGCGTCGAGCATCGCCAAGGTTGCGATGAACGTACTGCTGCGGCGCACCTTCAAGGCCACGCTGGAATTGACCGGGCGGGTGGCGATGCTCGCCGACTCCGACCCCGCGGTGGTGCTGCCATACCTGCACCTGCCGGCCGAGTTGCTCGGCGGTGGAACCCGGGAGATTCAGCTGAACATCATCGCCCAGATGATTCTCGGCCTACCCCGCAAATAGCTAGCCCCGAAAATAAGGACACGACATGGGATTACGCGGAGAAGCCGCAATCGTCGGATACGTCGAACTTCCGCCGGAGCGGCTCAACAAGGCTTCGCCGGCGCCGTTCGTCCTGGAGCAATGGGCGGAACTCGCCGCCGCCGCTCTCGAGGATGCGGGGCTGCCGGCGGACGTCGTCAACGGTATCGCGGCCTCGCATCTGGCCGAGTCGCAGATCTTCGTGCCCTCCACCGTCGCCGAATACCTGGGTATAGGAGCGAGATTCGCCGAGATGGTGGATCTCGGGGGAGCCAGTGCCGCGGCCATGGTCTGGCGGGCCGCCGCGGCGATCGAGCTCGGCATCTGTGACGCGGTGCTGTGCGCGCTGCCCGCCCGCTACATCACCCCGTCGTCCAAAAAGAAACCCAGACCGATCATCGATGCGATGTTCTTCGGTTCGTCGAGCAACCAATATGGCTCTCCGCAGGCAGAATTCGAGATCCCCTACGGCAACCTCGGCCAGAACGGACCCTACGGTCAAGTGGCCCAACGTTATGCGGCCGTCTACGGCTATGACGAGCGGGCGATGGCCAAGATCGTCGTCGACCAGCGGGTCAATGCCAACCACACCGAGGGCGCCATCTGGAAGGACAAGCCGCTCACCGTCGAGGACGTGCTGGCCAGCCCGGTCATCGCGGACCCGCTGCACATGCTGGAGATCGTCATGCCCTGCGTCGGGGGCGCCGCCGTGGTGGTCGCCAACGCCGACATCGCCAGACGCGCGCGCAATCGTCCGGTGTGGATCAAGGGATTCGGCGAACACGTCCCGTTCAAGACCCCGACGTACGCCGAGGATCTGCTACACACTCCCATCGCGGCGGCTGCCGACACCGCGTTCGCGATGACCGATCTGCGCCGCGACCAGATGGACATGGTGTCGATCTACGACTGCTACACCATCACCGTGCTGCTGTCGCTGGAGGACGCGGGTTTCTGCGAGAAGGGCAAGGGCATGGAGTTCGTCGCCAGCCACGACCTCACCTTCCGCGGCGACTTCCCGCTCAACACCGCCGGCGGCCAACTGGGATTCGGCCAGGCGGGAACGGCGGGTGGCATGCACCACGTCTGCGACGCCACCCGTCAGATCATGGGGCGCGCGGGCGCCGCCCAGGTCGACGACTGCAACCGCGCCTTCGTGTCCGGCAACGGCGGAATCCTGTCCGAGCAGACGACGCTCATCCTGCAGGGCGACTGAAGGAGGACTCCATGGCCATCAGCTTTGAGCGGCCGATGCCCGTCAAAACGCCGACCACTGCCCCGTTTTGGGACGCGCTGGCGCAGCACCGCATCGTCATCCAGTACTCGCCGTCGTCGCAGGCGTATGTGTTCTATCCGCGGGTACGTGCGCCCCGCACGCTGGCCGACGACCTGGAATGGCGCGAGATCTCGGGGATGGGGACGTTGTACTCCTACACGGTGGCGCACAGGCCGGTGAGCCCGCATTTCGCCGACGCCGTGCCGCAGTTGCTCGCCATCGTCGAGTGGGACGAGGGGCCAAGGTTTTCCACTGAGATGGTCAATGTCGATGCTGCCGATCTGCGGGTCGGGATGAAGGTGCGCCCGGTGTTCTTCGACTACCCCGAACATGACGTCACCCTGCTGCGCTACGAACCCGCTGACTGACGACACCCCGGTCTAGACGGACATTCTGTTCAACAAGCCGCTGCGAATCTTCGATGGCGACCCCGCTGAAATGGGCACCAGGCAGGCCCGCCAGTAGCTCTCCCAACGACCACCCCGACCCACTCACGATCAAGGACCGTCAGCAGAAACCTCAGCTCCCCGGCTACCGGGTGGAAGGTCGCCCGTCAAGGGATCAGGTCAGCCCCGGGCCCCCCATGTGCGTTGAAGTGTGGCCGCTGCCATCGTTAAAACATGAATACGAGCATCGCCGAATCGCCCTGGGCCCGGTCTTGCTGGGGCTTGGTTTCCATTGCCAGGTTGTTTCGATAGTGGTGCCGGCGTGGACGCTGTCATGCTCACCGACGCTGCAGTGCAGGGTCCGGTGGGCGAGGTCGCAGGTTTCGACGAGCACTTCGTTTTCCAAAAGGCCAAGCGGGTTGCGGATCAGCCGCGCGCCGAATCGCTCGGTTTTGCCGTGGGCCTGCAGTCGTTGGGCGATGCCGGCCAATACGGGCTCGTCATCGGGGCTCAGTGGCGAGGTGGAGCCGAAGTCGGTCGGGTCGGCGAACTCCATGCCGATGACACCGACATCAGACCGGACGTCTGGGTCGAAACATATCGAGGTCGCATCCAGACCCCGCGCGGAGCACCGCTGGACAGGCGTGGTTTGGGTTCCGCGCGGCGCCGTGATGACGCTTTCCACAAAGACCTCTCCTGCAGCCGGTTCAAAGTGCTTATGCAGCAGCCAGATCGCGAAGCGCTGAAATGCATCGGTGGAGACGAGATACTGGCCTAACTCGTCAAGACAAGCGCGGTCGTCCTCGTCCAACACAGCGACGTCGGTGGTGTCCATGTCGCGTAACGTCGCATAGTCCTCAACGTCGTGATCCCGCATCGATAACATTGCTGCTCTCCTTTTGCCAACATGACCCAGGAAAACATCGACGCGAGTCCCAAGAGCTTTTGGGGGATGGGGCGATCGTGCATCACACGACGGGGTCGCCGCCACACGCCGGCTGGGTTGATCGGATGGCACTTGAGTTGTTCGGTTGTTGTCCTCAGTCATCATTGTGCATCGTTGTTAGGTACAGGTTGGGTAGCAGCTATGGCTCGACTGGGCATTGTCAAATTAAGCGAAGTGGGCGCGGCCGCCAGTCACATCAGCCTCATGCGCCGCTCGTGAACTGGGGGTTCACGAGAAAACGACGGGCGCTGTTGCGTGACGGAGAGCGGCCCATGCGATCAAACTGGACTTCGCGCGGATCACAAGCCGACGTGGTCGATCTCCTCGATCCCCGCGGTGGGTTGATGGTCGGGATGGCGCTCATGGACGCGCGTTCGCCGACTAGCAGGCTGAGAGTTCGGGCCGATTCGTAGTGCCCGCTGGCGTCCCCGGGCGACTTGTGGGAGTCCGCCGCTGCGGCCGGTGACCACGATGGTGGCCTGCAGGGGCCTGTTAGCGTGCTCGGCGCGCAAGGTTTTCGGCATCGAGGATGAGCACGTTGTGGCTTTCCCACTGGATCCAGCCGCGGTAGGCGAAAGTGCCGAGCGCCTGGTTCGTCGACGCTCGGGACGCGCCAACCAGCTGAGCGATCTCCTCCTGCGTCAGGTCGTGGGCCACTCGTAGCCCGTCGCCTTCACGGGTTCCGAACTGTTGTGCCAGCAGCAGCAGTTGCTTAGCGACCCGTCCGGGGACGTCGGTGATCATCTGATCAGTCAGTTTGTTGTTGGTGCGCCGCAGCCTACGGGCCAGCAGCCGTAGCAGCTGTTCAGCGACCTCGGGGGTGATCGGCCATCCCCGCAGCGTGTCGCGGTCCAAAGTCACCGCGCGCACGTCGGTGAGGGTGGTCGCGCTGGCGGTGCGCAGGCCGGGGTCGAAGACCGAGAGCTCACCGAACATGTCCGGCGGGCCCATTATCGCCAGCAGATGGTCGCGGCCGTCCAGTGAACGGTGGCCGAACTTGACCTTCCCGGAAATGATGATGTACAGCCGGCCAGATGTTCGCCTACATCCGCCAGGAAGCGGCCACCTGGGACGGCACCGACCCGATCCGCAGGATCGGCTGACCGACCACCTGAAATAAGAAGGGGCATCGCATGACCGACCTGGACCGGCGAGCGCAGAGGGAAGCCAGGGAAGCTCTGGTAATCGAGCACATGCAGAGCGAGAACGTTCAGGAGTGGGACCGGACCATGGCGACGTTCGGCCACGCCCGCTACGAGCTGCCCGACGGGACCGTGATCGACGGCACCGACGACGTGATGCGGTACTGGCTCGAGGGCCGCACGCTGGTACCCGACCAGCGCAACGAGCTCATCGAGCTCACCCACCTCGACGACGGCCAGGTGCAGATCGAGTTCTGGCTGCGCGGCACACCCACCAACAGCGCCGAGCCCTTCGAGCTCCGGCTGTGGGCGGTGTTCGGGTTCGACGAGAACGATCTGATGACGGTCGAGCGGGTGTACGCGGCCCGGCCGACGGCCGATCAGATCGCCGGACGTCGCGGCGCCGTCATTCGCGATTCAGAGGAAATGCGTTGACCGCCAAGCTCTATGCCATCACCTGCGGCCACCTCACCATTCCGACCGCGTTCCTGCTCGCCGGCCGCGACGGCGCGACCCGGGTACCGATCACGTCGTATCTGATCGACCATCCCCGCGGCCGGGTCGTCTTCGACAGCGGCATGCACATCAAGACCCAGCACCACCCCGCCGCGCATGTCGGCGATGTGCTGGCCAAGCTACACCAGTTCGACTACGGCACAGGCGAAGACATCGCCGCGCGGCTCAGCGAGATCGACGTCGACCCGGCGTCGGTCAGCCACGTCATCAACTCCCATCTGCACTTCGACCACTGCGGGGGCAACGCGCTGCTGCCCAATGCCACGGTCGTAATGCAGCGGCCCGAGCTGGATGCCGCTAGGGAGGGCGGCGAGGTCAGGGGTTATGTGACCGCCGATTTCGACACCGGCCAGCCCCGGCAGCTGATCGACGGTGAGCACGACCTTTTCGGCGACGGCAGCGTCGTGCTCATCCCGACCTACGGTCACACCCCCGGCCACCAATCGGTTCGGGTGCGGACCGACAAAGGGGAGTGGGTGCTCTGCGGCGATGCCTGCTACCTCAAGGAATCACTCGACACCATGACGCTGCCCGGCATCATCGCCGATCCCGACGGCGTCACCCGGGCCTTCCAGCTCTTCCGCGACCTACGGGGCAGCGGCGCGACCATCATGTATGGCCACGACCTGGAATTCTGGAAGACAGTTCCGCAAGCCCCAGCTCGCCTGGGCTGACGCCCCGGAACGGACTAATAGTCAGTGATAATCGGTCTGATCGTTCTGCGTCGACCCGCGGTCATGCGGCCAGCACTTGGCCACGTATTGGATTCGTAACTCGCTTATTTCCATCGGGTTTAATGTCGCGATGCCGTGCGCGCAGCCACGTTGGCCGGGCCCACTCCCCACCATTGACAGTGTGACGCAAATCATTGTCTACTAGTCCTTTAAGAAACGGGAGCACGGCATGAACAAAGACGATCTGATCCTGATCAGCGTGGACGATCACATCGCCGAGCCGGCGGACATGTTCGACGCGCACGTCCCGGCGAAGTACCAGGACCTCGCCCCGCGGGTGGTCCTGGAGCCCGACGGCGTCCAGCAGTGGTATTACGGCGAGATCCGCGGGCGGAACATGGGCCTCAACGCCGTCGCGGGCAAACCCCGCGAGATGTACAACATCGACGCGTCGCGCTATGACGAGATGCGCCCCGGGTGCTTCAACGTCGACGAGCGGATCCGCGACATGAACGCCGGCGGCCAGCTGGCGGGTTTGAACTTCCCGAACTTCACCGGCTTCTCCGGCCAGGTCCTCAACCAGGGCCCCGACCGTGACGTCAACCTGGTGATGATCAAGGCCTACAACGACTGGCACATCGACGAGTGGTGCGCGGCCTACCCGGGCCGGTTCATCCCGTGCGGCATCCTGCCGCTGTTCGACGTGGCCGAGGCGGCCAGGGAAGTCAAACGACTGGCCGGCAAGGGTTGCCACGCGGTGACGTTCTCCGAGAATCCAGAAGCGTTGCAAATGCCCAGCATTCATACCAAGTACTGGTATCCGCTGTTTGAGGCGGTCTGCGAGCACAAGACGGTGCTGTGCACCCACGTCGGCTCCTCGTCACGATCCCCCATGGTGTCGATGGACGCCCCGCCCAGTGTGAATATGACGGCGTCGTCGATGATGAGCATGTTCACCTTCACCGAGCTGATCTGGGCCGAGTTCTACGCCGACTTCCCCGAAATCAAGTTCTCGCTCACCGAGGGCGACGTCGGCTGGATGCCGTATTTCCTCTGGCGCGCCGAGCACGTCTACAACCGTCACTCGGGCTGGACGCTGGCGAAGTTTCCGCCCGGCTACAGCGGACCCGTCGACATATTCAAGCGGCACTTCTACACCTGTTTCATCAGTGACAAGGTCGGCGTGAAGAACATGGACTGGTTCAACGAGGACATGTTGTGTTGGGAGTCCGACTTCCCACACTCCGACAGCAATTGGCCGTTCGCGCCGGAAGACATCATCGAGACCATGGGCCACCTCGACGACTCGGTGATCAACAAGATCACCCACGAAAATGCCATGGCCGCGTATTCTTTCGATCCGTTCCGGCACATCCCCAGGGAGCACGCCCGGGCCGGCCACCTCCGCGCCCAGGCCACCGACGTCGACGTCGTCACCCATGTGGGCCGCGCGGCCAGCCAGCGTGACCTCGACACGTGGACCCGAATGACGCAAGCCGGTCTGCAGGCACTGGCACAGGGACAGGCGCCGCCGACGGTCGAGATCACCGGCGTCGCCGCGCGCGCCACCACGCTGGGCAACTGAGCGTGGCCGCCCCGTTCGCGGACTGGCGTGTGCTGGAGCTGTCCAACGGGATCGCGGCATCATACTGCGGCAAGATGTTCGCCGACGCGGGTGCCGATGTGGTGAAAGTCGAATCTTGCCAAGGTGATTCGCTGCGCGCCTGGACCGCCGGCGGACCGGCGGGGGCGTTGTTCGGCTACCTGGCCGCGGGCAAGAAGTCGGTGGTCGATCGCGACCGGGCCGAGGTTACGGCGCTACTGTCCGGCGCCGACATCGTGCTCACCGACCTGACCGACGGCTGGACGCTGGACGACATCACCGCGCACACCGGCCCGGCGGCGGTGGTGCTGGCCGTGACGCCGTTTGGGACGACGGGTCCCTACGTCGACCACCAGATCGTCGCCAACGAATTCATCCTGCAGGCGCTGTGCGGCTCGATCGCCAGCCGGGGCTGGCCGGACGACGAACCCGTCCAGGCCGGCGGCCGGCTCGGTGAGTGGCTGGCGGGCACGTTCGCCGCGGCGGTCGCGGCCGCCGCGGCCCGGCACGCCGCCCGCGGCGGCGGCGGCGAGATCGTCGACGTCTCGACATTCGAGGCGATGGTGATCGCGATGGGTGGTCTGCCCGCCATGTCGGCCAGCGTGCTGGGCGCGGATTCCCTGCTGCACCAACGCAGTCTGGAACTGCCGTCGATCGTCCCCACGGCCGACGGCATGGTCGGCTTCTGCACCATCACCGCACAGCAGTTCCAAGACTTCCTGGTGATGATCGATCGCGCCGACCTGATCGACGACGCGGAGCTGGCCTCGATGGCCGGGCGAATCGCCCGCCGCGACGAGTTCGTCGGCATGGTCACCCGATGGACGCAAACCCGCACCACCCAAGAGATCATCGATCTCGCGGTGGCATTCCGGATTCCGGTGGCTCCCATCGCAACCCCGGCCACGCTTCAGACGGTCGATCACTTTGTGCAGCGCGGCGTGTTCGTTGAATCCGAGCTGGGGGTGCTGCAGCCGCGGGTTCCGTATCGCAGCGACGAGATGACGACCGGGCCGCCCGGACGGCCACCGCTACTGGGCGCGGACAACGGCCGCGTGCACTGGCCGCCGCGACCCATACGACCCCCTTGGAACGACGGGGCCGACTCACTTCCATTGTCCGACATACGTATAACCGATCTCACCGCCTTCTGGGCGGGGCCGGTCGCGACCCAGCTTCTGGGCTCCCTCGGCGCGGACGTGATCAAAGTCGAGGGCGTGCGCCGGCCCGACGGCATGAGGTTCTCCGCCGGCCGGCCGACGAGCTGGGACCAGTGGTGGGAATGGGGCCCGGTCTTCTTGTGCAGCAATAACAACAAGCGCGGCATCAGCGTCGAACTCGGGACCGACACCGGACGTGCCATCGCATGCGAGCTCATTGCCGCAAGCGATCTCGTCATCGAGAACTTCTCGCCGAGGGTGATGGAAAACTTCGGTCTGGAATGGGATGCCGTGACGGCCGCCAACCCGCGCGCGATCCTGATCCGAATGCCGGCGTTCGGCCTCGATGGTCCGTGGCGCGATCGCGTCGGCTTCGCTCAGACCATGGAACAGGCAACGGGGATGGCATGGATGACCGGACACGCGGACGGCCCCCCGGTCATCCCGCGTGGCGTGTGCGACCCGATAGCCGGGCTGCACGCCGTATTCGCCGCCATCGCGGCCCTGGTGATTCGCGACCGCGACGGGAGCGGTATGCAGGTCGAGTCGACCATGGTTGAGTCGGCGCTGAACGTGGCCGCTGAAATGCTGGTGGAGTACTCGAGCAACGGAATAGAGCTGCGCCGGAACGGAAACCGGGGTCCGGGGGCAAGTCCACAGGGCGTGTATCGCTGTCAGGGCCCCGACGGGTCAGACGAGTGGGTTGCGCTCGCAGCGCTGGACGACGCAGCCCGTACGTCGCTGGCGGGGCTCATCGGCGTGCCCGAGCTGGGACCCGACGAGGCCGCATGGCGGGATCGCGCCGACGACGTCGACAAACTGATTTCGGACTGGACCACGCGGCACTCGGTGAGCCAAGCGGTTGACGCGCTGCGGGGCCGCGGGGTGGCCGCGGGGCCGGTCACGTTACCGGCGGCGCTGCTGCGCGACCCGCACCTGCTCGCGCGGGGGTTCTGGGAGACGGTCGACCACCCCGTTGCCGGTACATTCCTGTGCACCGGGATGCCGTTCGCCTTCATCGGTAAGACGAGGCGCTGGATTCGCCGGGCGCCACCGCTTTATGGCCAGCACACCGACGAGGTGTTGATGGGTGTACTCGGGCGCACCGAAGAGGATCTGGTTGCCTTGCGCGAATCGGGGGCCACCAGCACGCGGCCGGCGGGCTTGTGACACAAGATAAGTCAGTCACGCTGTGCGTGCCCCCGCGACCCGGTGAGCTGTGCGCACCGGTTCGCTTCTTGGTTCGCCAGGACTCCGTGGTCATGGAGCTGACCGCTCGGCACCGGATCACCAGCGTCGAGTGGGACGCGACGGAGCGCGCGGTGGCGATGGTCGTCGAGATCACCGACCCGCAAACCGCGCGGCCGGTGGACGTGCGCATCGACGTCCTAGACGCTGCAGCCGCCGGCGCCATGCATCTCGACCCGCGGACCAAGGTGATCGGTCCCATCGTGCGCGACGGACGCAAATTCGACGTCCTGGGCACTTACCTCGGTGTCGTCGCGGACGAAAACTGAATGATGCCAAAGAGAACGCCAAAAGGAACGGAGTGAGATTGACCAAGCGCACCGCAGCGATCGTCGGGGTGCACAACACCCGGCAGGGTCGCCGCCTCGATGGCGAAACGTCACGGAGCCTGGCGCTCAAGGCGATTCATGGCGCGCTCGCCGACGCCGGACTGAGCCTCGACGACGTGGACGGGATCAGCGCGGGCCCGCAGTCCACGGCGCTGATCTACGATCTGCGGATCGGCCCGGCCTGGCAGGGGTTGGGCTTCGGGGTCGGCATGGTCACCGAGGCGGCGTCGGCCATCGAGCATGGCATGGCCGACGTCGTGGTGCTGGTGGCCGCCCAAGCCGGGGAGTATCGCGACCACGAGGCTACGGCGCCGTGGACGAGGCCGGAGAACGAATTCGTGGCGCCGTGGGGAATGTTCACCACCGCCGAGTTCGCGCTGATCGCGCGACGCCACATGCACGTCTACGGCACCACCCGCGAGCAACTCTCCATCGTCGCCGCGACCATCCGAAACAACGGATCACAAAACCCCGAAGCCGTTTACTACCAACGCGGCCCGTTCACGCGAGAGGACATCACCGCGTCGCGGCCGATCGCCGAGCCGTTTCATCTGCTGGACTGCGCCACCACCTCCGAGGGCGGGTGCGCCGTGGTAGTGGCAAACGTCGAGAAGGTGGCAAAAATCTCAGCTGAGGCGGACGCGGCCAGCCGGGCGATTTATGTGTTGGCCAGCGGCTCGGACTTTCACGGCCCGTCGTATCAGCATCCGCCCGCATGGGACCTGGTCGGGCGGCGCGGGGACCACGTCAATGGTGTGGTCGGCAGGCGAGCTGCCGAGCGCGCGTTCCGTCACGCGGGCCTGCGACCCGACGACGTCGACGTGCTGGAACTTTACGATCCGTTCTCCTTCGAGATCATTCGTCAGCTGGAGGCGTTCGGATTCTGCGGCGAGGGCGAAGGTGGACCATTCGTCGCCGACGGCCACATCGCCATCGACGGCAGCCATCCTGTCACCACGGACGGCGGAACCATGTCCTTCAGCCACGCCGGCGCCAATCCGCAGATGATGCAGCGCGCGATCCGTGCGGTGCAGCAATTGCGCGGTGAGGCGGGCGCGCTGCAAGTGCCCGACGCACGCATTGCCTTGTGCAGCAACGGAGGAGCGGGCGCCTTATTCACAACATTGCTGATCCTGGGAGGCGAACCGCTTTGACTTCTTTGCAACCTCAGACCGGGCCGGTGCCCCATGCCTGCAGTCTCCTCAGCGTTCCGTTCTGGCAGGGATGTCGATCGGGGGAGCTGCGTTACCAGCGTTGTGCGGCGTGCGGCCTGGCGAATTTTCCACCGACTGAGCATTGCCGGCAATGCCTTTCGGCCGAATTGCGCTGGACGCAAAGCGACGGTGTCGGCGAGATATACAGCTGGACGGTGGTCCACCGGCCGGTGACGGCGGTGTTCGAACCGCCCTACGCGCCGGCGATCGTCACCCTGGACGAGGGCTATCAGATGCTGACCAACATCGTGGGCGTCGCACCGGCGGATTTAGCGATCGGTATGCCCGTGCGGGTGCAGTTCCATGCCGTGGGTGACGACGTCACGCTGCCATACTTCACCGCACGGTCGTGAACTCCGGGCGCATCAGCAACGGCCTGCCGGTAACCGCCTACCTCGTTCTGGGCGTGCTGGCGGCCAACGACGAGCAGCTGACCGCGGGCGAGATCAAGACGCGCGCCGAACTTTCGGTGGGCCACTTCTATTGGTCGCCGTCGGTCAGTCATGTGCGGCGCGAACTCAACAGATTGCTGGCCCGCGGGATGGTCAGCGAGACCGGCGCTCGATCCGGCAAGCGCGTCATCACGTTGTACGAGGCCACAGACTCCGGGCTGGAGGCACTGCGCCGCTGGGTCCAGCACTTTCCGGGCCAGGACCAGGTCGTCATCAAGCATCCGGTCATCCTGCGAACCTGGCTTGCCCGGGGCGAGGATCCTGAGCACGTCGTCGATACGTTGGATCGGCACCTCGAGGCAACCCGGGCTCGGCTGGACGAGGCACTGTGGTCGCGCCAGCGTTCCCGCGATCTCGGCATCATCGACGACCCGGACCAGCGTTTCTCCTTCGCGGTCCTCGATTACGCGATCCGCGGGCTGTACGCGGAGATATCGAACATTGCGCAGCTGCGCGACGAGATCGCCGGTGGGACCGCCCGGGATCCGGTCAAGCGGGTGCGACGGCCGAAGGGACAGATCCGCCGCCGGGCGCCCCGGGCCGACGCGTGAAAAGCCGCCGGCGCCTCGCTTAGTTCGCTTGAGCCGTTGTCGACACCTATTCGGTGACGTGGAAGTGCACCCGGTCGAAGAAGTAGTCGAACTTATTGACGTAGCCCCTGATTTGGTGCAACAGCCTGGCGACGTCGACCTCAAAGCTCGTGACCTTCAGGCCGTCAGGTGCGCCGCCCATGGGGAGGATGCCCTGGTGGTCGTCGACGATCGCATAGTCGACCCGATCAACGAGCGATCCGCGCCAGAAAATGTCCGCGAAACCGATGCGCACCGACCTACTGGAGAACACCTGTGACCACTCGTACTCTGGCTCGTCCCCCCCCAGCCGGTGGTAGTACATGCCGTATGCGATGGTGAGATCCACATCGGCCGTGTACACGAGAAGCGTGCTGTGGCTGTCCTCTTCCAGCCGCCACCGGTTGCCCGGCCCCGACGAGTAGCCGAACCGGTTCCGATAAGTCGGCCCATCGTCCTCGATCTTGTACCAGTTGCCCGGCGCGGACTGCCGCACCATGTCACGGATCGCGCCTAGCGTTGTCAATTTATCCTGCGCCCCTTCAATTCGGCGAACAGCGCGCCCTGCGCCGCCAGTACGCTACGCCCGGCCAGAACAAGTGTCTATCGTCCCAGGCGTGGCCGCCGCGACGAAGGTCAGCGACTAGGCCGAGATCGCCTGCGGCACCGCCCGGGATGCGGTCAAGCGGGTGCGACGGCCGAAGGGACAGATCCGCCGACGGGTGCCCGGGGAGGACGCAACGCCGACCTAGCGCACCGCCTAAACCTTCGAATAGCCCTTGTCCGCAGGGATTTGGGCCGCCGTCACCAACGACGACGCATCGCTGGCCAACCACACCACGATGTCGGAGATCAAATCGGGTGCGGCAAGCGAATCGGTGGGCAGCGCGCCCGGCGAGAAGCTGTGGATGTAGTGCGGGTGATCCTGAAAGATCTTGTACATCGACGCGTCGTTGCCCATCGGAGTGTCGGTGCCGTACGGGTGCACGGAGTTGACGCGGATGCCGAACTCGCCGAGCTCCATCGCCAACGAGTTGGTGAGTCCGACGACACCGAACTTGCTGGCGCAGTAATGGCCACACCCGGGTACCGCCTTCACACCGGCCGCCGAGCTGATGGTGATGATGGAGCCGCCGTTGCCCGCCTTGATCATCGAGGGGACCGTGGCTTTGATCGTGTTCCACAGGCCGGTGAGGTTGATCTCGACGGTGTCCTGAAATTGCCGCGCCGAAATCTCCCACAGCCGGCCCCAATTCAGCACGCCGGCGTTGGCCACGACGATATCCAGCCGGCCGTACTGTTCGATCACTTTTGATGCCACTCGTTGCTGGCCGGCCAAATCACGAACGTCGACCTCGTCGGCGAAGATCTTGCGGCCCTCGCCCTCGACCAGGCTGACGGTCTCGGCCAGGTCTTCCGGTAGCGCCGGGGGGTAGCCGTTGTGTGCGGCTACCGGCGCGCACGCATCGATCGCGACGATGTCGGCACCCGCGCGGGCCAACCGGACGCAGTGCGAGCGGCCCTGTCCGCGCGCGGCTCCCGTCACGTAGGCAACCTTGCCGGCCAATGGCGTTGCGGGGTTACTCATGCCGAACAGCTCCTTTGCTTGCGGCGCATGGTCTGGGGGCGATGATAAAGCGTGTCCAACTCTGGTGATTCGGTCGGCACCGCCGTACTCGGCCGTCAGGTTTGCCGGCCACTGCATAGTTCACGCGCGGCCGCCACACACGGCCTCAGCCGGTCCATCGGGCCGACGCCCGACTCGGCCAAGCCCCGCATCGGAATCTCCAGACCGATCACCACATCGGCCGGCACCGCGGCGAGCATGTCGGCCAACGGCAGCTCGCCGTCGCCCGGAGCCATCCGCTCGTACATCGCTTCCTGTAGGTAGGAGTTCATCCGCGGCTTCAGCGTGGTGTCGCTGAGCTGGACGTAGCCGATCTGCTCCGGACCGAGCTCGCGTAGTTCCCCGGCGCCGTAACCTGTACGCGCCCAATGCATGGTGTCGACCGTCAGCCGAAGCTCGGGCCTACCGACGTGCTCGAGTGCGGCCAGCAGCGTGGCTACGTCACCGATCGTCATCCCGGGGGCCAATTCGATCGTCGTCCCCAGGCCGCGCTCGGCGGCCAACTCGGTCAGCGTCGCCAGTTGGTCAAACGTGCGGTCGCGGTCCGGGTCGAAGCTCAGCGTGTTGATCTGGGCGACCCCCAGCTCGGCCATGACGTCCAGGTCGACGGCCAGGTCGGCCACGTCGGCCCCCGCAGCGATCACCACACCCTCGCCCAGCGAGATGCTGACACCGCGGTCCTCCATCGCAGTCAGCAGATCCTGCGGAGCGCGACGTCGTCCTTGAGCGAGAACGCCTGATAGCCAAGGGATTTCAGCGGCGACCCGGTCAACGCGATGGAGATGTAGCGGCAGCCGAGATCGGCGGCGAGGTGCACGAACTCTACGGGCGGCAGCCCGAAGACGCTGATGAACTCGATGCCGAGATCATGCACGAGGGGCTGTTACCCGCCGACCATGACCAGGCCGCCGTCCACCGCCAGCAGCTGCCCGGTGATGAAGCCCGAACCAGATCCGGCCAGGAAAACCAGCATTGGCCCGAGGTCCCGCGCGGGATCTCCCAGGGTCCCGCCCAGCGGAATCATCATTTTCATCTGCTGGTCGATGAGGGCGCTGGCATCCGGACCAAGGAATTCCCTTAAGCGTTCGGCGCCGGCCGTCTGCACCGCCGGCGCCAGGGCGTTGACGGTGACGTTGTCGGCGGCCCAGGCGCGGGCGGCGGAGCGCGTCCACGCCTGCACCGCGCCCTTTGTCGCGGCGTAGACAGCCGAGATGGGGCTGCCCATCAGGGCTTCGGAGGAGCCGAAGTTGATGATCCGGCCGCCGTTCGCTTTCATCGCGGCGTAGGCGGCCTGATTGGTGAGGATGGTCGCCTTCACGTTGGTGTCCAACAGGAACGAGATCTCGTCGGCGCTGACGTATCCCGGTATCCCGGCCTGCCACAGCCCCGCGGCGTTCACCAAGACGTCGAGCCCGCCGAGGTGCTCGACGGCTTGTTGCACCATCGCCGTGACGGCGTCGGCGTCGCGCACGTCGCACTGCAGCCAGGTGGCCGGCAGATCATCCGGCGGAGGCGTCCGGTGATACGTAGCGGCGACGTCCGCCCCCGCCTCGGTGAGGACTCCGACGGCGGCGGCGCCGATACCGGAAGCTGCGCCGGTGACCAGGATCCGTCGGCCCTGCAAGGGTGGTGTCGCGTCTGGCATGGTCGTGACGCTATCTGGCCGGAGCCACTGCCGGTGAACGAGGTGGGGTTGCGGCTGGCTCGGGGGATTCCCATGCGTCACAGCAAGTTCGCCATATGGCGTAGTGCCCGACTCACAGCGACAGCCCGGTGACTCAAGGGACAGATGGGACTCGGGTCGGCGGCTTACCCGGCCGCCCGGCGCCTACTTCTTCACAGCGGGGCCTGCTGCGTCAGGTTCAGCAGCAGGTAGGCAACGCAGAACAGGAAGTTCAGCACCACGAGGACCAACCCGGCAAAGATGAGCGAGTGCGTGCCGCGACGCTTCAGGCGCCGGATCTTCGCGGACCGCGCCTCACGATTGATCTGCGTCGCGATCAAGGCGAAATTCACATCCGTCGCTTCATCCTCCAGGACGGGCGCGCCGGCCACCATCTGCCGCAGGCGCTCCGGCGTGGTGTCGACGCCGACGCAGGCAAAGCGCCGGCAGAGCCGCCGCGCCCGCGTTCGGCCGAGCATCTGCCCTCGCATCTGCAGCAGCTGCGATAGTTGCCGTCGTTCCTCGCCCCAGGCGCTCGACGGGGTCGTCACAAGCGGGGAGTCTAGTTCCCTTGGCGTCTGTTGTCGCCGGGACTCGCGCCAATTAGTGGGCGGCCAATTAGTAGGCGGCTAGGTGCGCACCGCGATCGTCGACAGCAGATCGGCCAGCCGGTCCGGCCGGTCCATCATCGAGAATGTCCGCGCCCCCTCGATGACCTCGAGCCGGGCGTTCGGGATGGTCGCGGCCAGTCGTTCGCCGTCACCGAGTTCAAAGAAGGTGTCGTCAGCCGACCAGGCGATGAGGGCCGGCTTGTCGAACTCGGGCAACCGGGCCGCGACGCCCGTGGTGACCTCGGTGCGCAGCGAGAGGGTGAACTGGCGCAGGTCTTCGGCGACGGCCGGATCGGACAGCACCGGACGCACCCAGAGTTCGGTGAGGGCGTCAATGTCGCTGTACGCCAGGCCGTCGAATGCGCGCTTGCGGGCCACCGGGGCCCGCATGGCCTGGATAGCCGTCCGGAACAGCGTCTTCGACTTGGCCGCCACGATCACCGGCTTGAGGATCGGCGGCGGAAAGTGTTCGAACGCATCGCAACTCGTCAGCACCAGGGCACCGAGCCGCTCGGGGTGGTGCACCGCGACGAGTTGGGTGACGACCCCGCCGGTGTCGTTGCCGACCAGCACCACGTCCTCGAGGTTCAGGGCGGCGAGAACGTCGGCGACCATGCCGGCGACGCCCGTGATGGTTCGATCCGCACCGGGACGAAGCGGTTGCGGGTGCGCGCCGAGCGGCCAGGTGGGGGCTATGCACCGCAGGCCCAGACCGGCGAGTCGTTCGCTCACCGGACGCCACAGTTCACGGCCCATCATGTAGCCGTGCACGAACACCACAGGCCTGCCGCTCTCGGGTCCGGTTGCTTCGTAATGGATGGTTCCGGCATTAATGTCGATCCTCGACACAGAAGACATGGATATTTCCCTTCGAGATATATTTACAAACAGGCTGTCTGTTCGTAAGTTACCAACAGGTTGTATGGAAATCAAGAGACGCACTCAGGAAGAGCGCTCCGCGGCGACCCGCGATGCGCTGATCTCGGCTGCCCGCAGGCTGTGGGGTCTACGCGGCTATGCGGAGGTCGGAACGCCGGAGATCGCCAAGGAGGCGGGGGTCACCCGTGGGGCGATGTACCACCAATTCACCGACAAGGCAGCACTATTCCGTGATGTCGTCGAGGCGGTCGAGCAGGATGTGATGGCCCGGATGGCCACCGTGGTGGCCTCGTCGGGAGCGAAGACACCGGCGGATGCGATCCGGGCCGCGGTCGACGCGTGGCTCGACGTGTCCGCCGATCCCGAGGTACGTCAGCTGATCCTGCTGGATGCGCCCAGTGTGCTCGGCTGGGCAGAATTTCGCGATGTCGCCCAGCGGTACAGCCTGGGCATGACCGAACAGTTGCTTACCGAGGCGATCCGGGTGGGCCAGCTGGCAAAGCAACCAACGCGACCGCTGGCCACCGTGATGATCGGTGCGCTGGACGAGGCGGCGATGGCCATCGCCACCGCCGACGACCCGAAACGGGCCCGCCGGGAGATCAGGCAGGTGCTGCGCCGGCTCATCGATGGGCTACTGGACGACCGTTAAGCGGCTGGATCGTGTCCGCGGATTGGGCGCGGAAAAAGTTGGACGTCGGTAGCATCCAGGCATTGTCAGGGAGGTGGCGCGTGGATGAGGAATTTGGGCGCTACCGGCTGATCGGGGTGATCGGCGAGGGTGGGATGGGCACCGTGTATCGGGCCCACGACGCCACCATGGGTCGCGACGTGGCGATCAAGGTGCTGCCGACCGAGTTGGCGTTCGAGCCCGGGTATCAGGAGCGGTTTCGCCGGGAGGCCTACACCGCCGCGCGGTTGAACGAGCCGCACATCATCCCGATCTATGAGGCCGGCGACATCGAGGGCCGGCTGTATGTGGCGATGCCGGTCATCGACGGGACCGACCTGCACAGCCTGCTGCAACGCGACGGGCCGATGGCCCCGCGGCGGGCGGTCAAGGTGATCGAGCAGGTCGGCGCCGCGCTGGATGCCGCCCACGCCGCGGGTCTGGTGCATCGCGACGTGAAACCGTCCAACGCGTTGATGACCGCCAACGAGTTCGTCTATCTGATCGATTTCGGGATCGCCCACGATGTTTCGGCCACGAGATTGACCCGCAGCGGGTCGATCGTCGGCACCTTTGCCTACATGGCCCCGGAGCGGTTTTCCACCGGGACCGGCGATGCCCGCGCCGATGTGTATGCGTTGGCGTGTGTGTTTTATGAGTGTCTGACCGGGCAGCTGCCCTATCCCGGGGACAGCCTCGAGCAGCAGATCGCGGGGCACCTGACCATGCAGGTCCCGAGACCCACGGCGGTCAATCCGGCGATTCCGGCGGGGTTGGATGAGGTGATCGCGCGCGGCATGGCCAAAGATCCCGACCAGCGCTACCAAACCGCCCAGCAACTGACCGCCGCGGCCGGCCAGGCGCTGACCGAGGCGCCGGCCCCGGCGCCCATTCAAGCTGGGCCCGTGCCTGTTTCCTGGCCAGATGTCGGACAGTTTGGTCGACCACCCGGCCCGTACTCTGCAGCTCAACCGGCCGTGTCGGCCAGCGCGGTGGCCCCGGGCTTTCCGGTAGCCCCACAGCCCTTCATCCCTGGGGGGCCGGGGTGGCCCGGGGGGCCTGCGCCGTCACGCGGATCCCGCAAGGGCTGGATCATCGTCGCCGCGGCGGCCGTCGCCGTCGTGGTGGCGATCGTCGTGGCGGTGTTCATCGGGCGCAGCCCTAGCCCGACGCCACCCACCGCGCACAAGACCTCGACGAGCGCACCGAACGCCTCACCGAGCGCACAGCCGACGTCAACGACGCCGATGCCGATGGTGGCCGCCGACCGGCTGGACTCCATCCTGCTCACGGCGCAAGAAATCAACACCGTGATGGGCGCCGCCAACATGCAACCCAACGCGCCGATCGCTCATAGCAGTCCGCCCCCGCCGACAAAGATGTCCAATCCGGACTGCCTCGGAGCACTGTTTCCCGGCGTATCGGAGGTGTATCGGGGTAGCGGATACGGCGCGATGAGCCGCCAATATGTGCGTGAGCCCGTAAGCAACCCCGAACACGAGGTCATCCAGGTCGCGGTGAGCTTTACGTCGGCTGACCTGGCTCTGGCTTTTGTGAAGAACTCGGCGGGGAAATGGAGGACCTGCGCCGGGCCAACCATCAGCGTAACCATCAATTCCGACGTTTCCCAGTTCACCTTCGGGGATCTAGTCGGGGATGCCCCGACGATCGCGCAGCTGCAAACCCAGGTAGGCGTCAGCGGCTACCCCTGTCAACACGTGCTCAGTGCGGTGTGGAATCTAGTCGTCGACGTCCTTGCCTGCGGCCATCAGATCAGCGATCAAGCCCGGCAAATCGCCGACAAAATGGCCGCCAAAGCAACCCAATAAACGCAACAAACACATAGCGTGCGGCTGGTACCACATCCTCGGGAACGCTCCGCACCCGGCTTGGTGAGTTCGTGCTGCTAGTGGCGTACTGCCCTCGTCAAACGGCACGGCATGGAACCGCCCCGTTGGTAGCATCCAGGCATTGTCAGGGAGGTGGCCCGTGGATGAGGCCTTTGGGCGCTACCGGCTGATCGAGATGATCGGCGAGGGTGGGATGGGCGCCGTGTATCGGGCCCACGACGCCACCATGGGTCGCGACGTGGCGATCAAGGTGCTGCCCACCGAGTTGGCGTCCGAGCCCGGGTATCAGGAGCGGTTCCGCCGGGAGGCTTACACCGCCGCGCGGTTGAACGAGCCGCACATCATCCCGATCTATGAGGCCGGCGACATCGAGGGCCGGCTGTATGTGGCGATGCCGGTCATCGACGGGATCGACCTGCAAAGCCTGCTCCGACGCGACGGGCCGATGGCCCCGCGGCTGGCGGTAAAGGTGATCGAGCAGATCGGCGTCGCGCTGGATGCCGCGCACGCCGCGGGCCTGGTGCATCGCGACGTGAAACCGTCCAACGCGTTGATGACCGCCAACGAGTTCGTCTATCTGATCGATTTCGGGATCGCCCACGATGTTTCGGCCACGAGATTGACCCGCGCCGGCAACATCGTCGGCACCTGGCCGTACATGGCCCCGGAGCGGTTTTCCACCGGCACTGCCGATGCCCGCGCCGATGTGTATGCGTTGGCGTGTGTGTTTTATGAGTGTCTGACCGGGCAGCTGCCCTATCCCGGGGACAGCCTCGAGCAGCAGATCGCGGGGCACCTGACCATGCAGGTCCCGAGACCCACGGCGGTCAATCCGGCGATTCCGGCGGGGTTGGATGAGGTGATCGCGCGCGGCTTGGCTAAAGATCCCAACCAGCGCTACCAAACCGCCCAGCAGCTGACCGCCGCGGCCGGCCAGGCGCTCATCGCGGCGCCGGCCCCGGCGCCCATTCAGGCTGGGCCCGTGCCTGTCCCCTGGCCAGATGTCGGACAGTTTGGTCGACCACCCGGCCCGTACTCTGCAGCTCAACCGGCCGTGTCGGCCAGCGCGGTGGCCCCGGGCTTTCCGGTAGCCCCACAGCGCTTCATCCCTGGGGGGCCGGGGTGGCCCGGGGGGCCTGCGCCGTCACGCGGATCCCGCAAGGGCTGGATCATCGGCGCCGCGGCGGCCGTCGCCGTCGTGGTGGCAATCGTCGTGGCGGTGTTCATCGGGCGCAGCCCTAGCCCGACGCCACCCACCGCGCACAAGACCTCGACGAGCGCACCGAATGCCTCACCGAGCGCACAGCCGACGTCAACGACGCCGATGCCGATGGTGGCCGCCGACCGGCTGGACTCCATCCTGCTCACGGCGCAAGAAATCAACACCCTGATGGGCGCCGCCAATATGGAAGCCCGCACGGGGATCAGTCATGGCCCAGAGAACGCGATCACGGTGTCTAACCCGGACTGCCTCGGAGCACTTTTTGCCCTACCACAGCCGGTGTATCAGGGCAGCGGATACACCGCGATGAGCGGTCAGGCGCTGCGCGAGCCGGGAAGCAACTTCCGCCACGCCGTCACGCAGGCTGCGGTGAGCTTTCCGTCGACTGACCTGGCTCTGGCCTTTGTGAAGAACTCGGCGGGCAAGTGGAGGGCCTGCGCCGGGCAAACCATCACCTTTCCAAACAACAGCGGTGGACTTTCCCAGTGGGCCATCGGGGATATGGTCGGGGATGTCCCGACAATTACTCAGCTGAATTCCCGGGTAGGCATCCAAGGCTACGGCTGCCAGCGCGCCCTGAGTGCGGTGTGGAATCTAGTGCTCGACGTCGATGCCTGCAGCTTCCAGGTCAGTGATCAGGCGCGCCAAATCGTCGACAAATTGGCCGCCAAGGCAACCCAATAAACGCAATGCAACACATAGTGTGCCGCTGACACCACAATCGTCGGGTGCGCGCCGCTTTGGTCGCGAACTGCCACAGTCAAGCGGCCAGGCCGGAACCAGCTGCGTTGATAGCATCCAGGCATTGTCAGGGAGGCGGCCCTTGGATGAGGTGTTCGGGCGATACCGGCTGATCGGGGTGATCGGCCAGGGCGGCATGGGCACTGTGTTTCGGGCCCACGACGCCATGATGGGTCGCGAGGTGGCCATCAAGGTACTGCCCACCGAGTTGGCGTCGGAACCTGGGTATCAGGAGCGGTTCCGCCGGGAGGCCTACACCGCGGCGCGGTTGACCGAGCCGCACATCATCACGATCTATGAGGCCGGCGAAATCGACGGTCACCTCTATTTGACGATGCCGGTCATCAACGGGATCGACCTGCAAAACCTGCTCGAACGCGACGGTGCGATGACCCCGCGGCTGGCGGTGAAGGTGATCGAGCAGATCGCCGCGGCGCTGAATGCCGCCCACGCCGCCGGCCTGGTGCATCGAGACGTCAAGCCATCCAACGCGTTGATGACCGCCAACGACTTTGTCTACCTCATCGATTTCGGGATCGCCCACGACACGACGGCGACTCGATTGACCCACACGGGCTCGTTCGTGGGCACCTTTGCCTATATGGCCCCGGAGCGGTTTTCCGCCGGCGCCGGCGATGCCCGTGGCGATGTGTATGCGTTGGCGTGTGTGTTCTATGAATGTCTGACCGGGCACCAGCCTTATCCCGGGGACAGCGTTCAGCAGCAGATCGCCGGGCACCTGACCGGGGCCATCCCCAAACCCACCGCGGTCAACCCGGCTATTCCGGCCGGGTTCGATGAGGTGATCGCGCGCGGCATGGCCAAAGCCCCCGAAAAGCGCTACCAAACCCCGCAGCAACTGGCAGCCGCGGCCGACCATGCGCTCACCGAGACCCCCATCCCGGCCGCTCCCACCCCGGCGCCCACTCTCATGGATTACGCCACACCTTTGCCCGCACCTCAACCGACAGCGCCGCCCGCCGCGGTGGCCCGGGGCTTTCCGGTGACTCCCCAGCCCTTCCCTGTTGGGCCAGCGTGGCCCGGGGGGCCTGCGACGTCAGGCTTCTCCCGCAAGCGCCGGATCGTCGCCGCCGCCGCGGTCGTCGCCTTCGTCGTGGCGGTTGGGGTCGTGCTAATTATCATCGGCCTGGGTCAGGCCGCCACGACAGCCACCACGCACCCGAACACGAACTCCACGCCGACGGTGGCCGCCGACCGGCTGGACTCCATCCTGGTCAGCGTGCAGGACGTCAACACCCTCATGGGCGCTTCCAACATGCAATCCAACGGGGGAATCAATCATGGCCTAGGGTCCCCGGAGACGCTGTCCAATCCGGACTGCCTCGGAGCACTCTTTATCGCCCAACAGCCAGTGTATGAAAGCAGTGGATACGTCGCGGTTAGCGTCGAGAATCTGCGCGAGCCGGAAAACCCCTACGCCCACCTTGTCGAGCAAGCCGCGGTGAGCTTTCCGTCAGCTGACATGGCCCTGGCCTTCCTGAATAACTCGGCGGCCAAGTGGAGGGCCTGCGCCGGGCAAACCATCACCCAAACCGTCAACGGCCAACCTATCCGATGGGCCGTCGGGAATCTCGCCGGGGATGTCCCGACGATTACCCTGCTTCACACGCAGGAGGGTGCCGGCGGCTGGGCCTGCCAGCGCGCCCTCACTGCGGTGTCGAATCTGGTCCTCGACGTCAATGCCTGCGCCCAGAAGATCAGCGACCAAGCCCGCCAAATCGCCGACAAAATGGCCGCCAAAGCAACCCAATAGATGCGCAAATAAACGTTGGTAGCATCCAGGCATTGTCAGGGAGGCGGCCCGTGGATGAGGCCTTTGGGCGATACCGGCTGATCGGGGTGATCGGCGAGGGCGGCATGGGCACTGTGTTTCGGGCCCACGACGCCACCATGGGTCGCGACGTGGCCATCAAGGTGCTGCCCACCGACATGGCGTCCGAACCCGGATATCAGGAGCGGTTCCGCCGGGAGGCCTACACCGCCGCGCGGTTGAACGAGCCGCACATCATCCCGATCTATGAGGCCGGCGACATCGAGGGCCGGCTGTATGTGGCGATGCCGGTCATCGACGGGATCGACCTGCAAAGGCTGCTCCGACGCGACGGGCCGATGGCCCCGCGGCGGGCGGTAAAGGTGATCGAACAGATCGGCGCCGCGCTGGATGCTGCCCACGCCGCGGGTCTGGTGCATCGAGACGTGAAACCGTCCAACGCGTTGATGACCGCCAAAGAGTTTGTCTATCTGATCGATTTCGGGATCGCCCATGACGCGTCGGCAACTCGATTGACCCGCGCCGGCAACATCGTCGGCACCTGGCCGTACATGGCCCCGGAGCGGTTTTCCACCGGGACCGGCGATGCCCGCGCCGATGTGTATGCGTTGGCGTGTGTGTTCTATGAATGTCTGACCGGGCAGCTGCCCTATCCCGGAGACAGCCTCGAGCAGCAGATCGCGGGGCACCTCACCAAGGAGATACCGAAACCCACGGCGGTCAATCCGGCGATTCCGGCGGGGTTGGATGAGGTGATCGCGCGCGGCTTGGCTAAAGATCCCGACCAGCGCTACCAAACCGCCCAGCAACTGGTCACCGCGGCCAACGATGCCCTCACCGCGGCGCCGGCCCCGGCGCCGACGTTGACCGAGCCGCTGCCGGCCGCTTGGCCCGATGTGGGTCCGCCGTCGGGTCCTTATTCCGGGCCGCTGCCGGTGGCGCCGGCCGGCGTGGGCGGGGGTTTCCCGGCGACCCCTCAGCCGTTTGTTCCTGGTGGGCCGGGGTGGGTCGGGGGGCCTGCGCCGCCGTCGCGCGGATCGGCCACGCGCTGGATCATCGCTGCCGGCGCGGCCGTCGCCGTGGTCGCGGTGATCGTCGTGGTGGCGATCATCGCGAACGGTTCCGGCACGACGACACCCACCGCTCACACGACCGCGACGAAGGCAACCAAGACCTCAACGACGCCCACACCCACGGTGACCCCCGATCGGCTGGACTCCATTCTGCTCAGCGCCCGGGACGTCGACACCGTCATGGGCGCCTCCGGGATGGAACCCGCGGAGGCGAAGACGTTTCACGCCCTTCTTGTCCCGCCAGGAACGATGTCTGATCCGGACTGCCGGGGCACGGTGTTTGTCCTGCAACAGCCGGTGTATCAGGGCAGCGGATACACAGCGGTTAGCGAACAGGAGCTGCACGAGCCGGGAAACCCCTACGCCCACCTTGTCGATCAGGCCGCGGTGAGCTTTCCTTCGGCCGATCAGGCCGTGGCCTTTGTGAAGAATTCGGCAGACAAGTGGAGGGCCTGCGGCGGGCAAACGGTCACCAATAGCTTCAATGGCCAAACGGACCGGTGGATTGTCGGGGATCTCACTGGGGTTGTCCCGACAATTGTGCAGCTACACACCCTGGCGGGCGGCGCGACGTGGGCCTGCCAGCACGTGCTCAGTGCGGTGTCGAACGTGGTCATCGACGTCGTTGCCTGCGCCGATCAGATCAGCGACCAAGCCCGCCTTATCGCTGACAAAATGGCCGCCAAAGTAACCGAATAAATGCATAAGTCGATCGCGTGTGGCGTAGTGCATGCCGGTGGTGGAGAAATGCAGCTCGTCAAACGGCGAGGCAGGGAGGCGGCCCATGGATGAGGCTTTTGGGCGCTACCGGCTGATCGGGGTGATCGGCGAGGGCGGCATGGGCACCGTGTATCGGGCCGAGGACGAAACGATGGGTCGCGAGGTGGCCATCAAGGTGCTGCCAGCCGAGTTGGCTTCAGAACCCGGTTATCAGGAGCGGTTCCGCCGGGAGGCCTACACCGCCGCGCGACTGACCGAACCGCACATCATCACGATCTATGAGGCCGGCGAAATCAATGGCCAGCTGTACTTGACGATGCCGGTCATCAACGGGATCGATCTGCAAAACCTGCTCAAACACGGCGGTGCGATGCCACCGCGGCGGGCGGTGAAGGTGATCGAGCAGATCGCCGCCGCGCTGGATGCCGCCCACGCCGCCGGCCTGGTGCATCGAGACGTCAAGCCATCCAACGCGTTAATGATCGCCAACGACTTTGTCTACCTGATCGATTTCGGGATCGCCAACGACACCACGGCGACTCGATTGACCCACACGGGCTCGTTCGTGGGCACCTTTGCCTATATGGCCCCGGAGCGGTTTTCCGCCGGCACCGGCGATGCCCGCGGTGATGTGTATGCGTTGGCGTGTGTGCTCTATGAATGTCTGACCGGTCAGCAGCCGTACCCCGGGGACACCCTTCAGCAGCAGATCGGCGCGCACCTGACCGGGGACATCCCCAAACCCACCGCGGTCAACCCGGCCATTCCGGCCGGATTCGATGAGGTGATCGCGCGCGGCATGGCCAAAGACCCCGACCAGCGCTACCAAACCGCCCAGCAACTGGCCACCGCGGCCAGCGGCGCCATCACCGCGGCGCCGGCCCCGGCGCACACGTTGACTGGGCCCATCCCCGCTCCCTGGCCAGATGTCGAGCACCTTGGTCAACCATCCGGCCCGTACTCCGCACCCCAACCGATAGCGCCTGCCGCCGCGGTGGGCCCGAGGTTTTCGGTAACACCACCGCCCTTCGCCCCCGTTGGCCCGGCGTGGGCCGGCGGGCCTGCGACTTCAGGCGTCTCCCGCAAGCGCTGGATCATCGCAGGCAGCGTGGCCGCGGCCGCCCTCGTGATCACAGCGATCGTCGTGGCGGTCATCGGCCTGAGCCCGGGTCCCAGGCCACCCGCCGCCGCTCCCAGGACCTCGACGAGCTCACCGAAGACCTCACCGAACGCACAGACGACCTCCCTGACGCCGATGCCAACGGTGGCCCCCGGGCGCCTGGACTCCATCCTGCTCAGCGCGCAGGAGGTCAGGGACCTCATGGGCGCCCCCGGCATGCAAGCCGGGCAGATTCATCATCTCGCGGGGGCCGGGCAAACACTGTCCGATCCGGACTGCCTCGGAACACTTACCCCCGCCCAACAGCCGGTGTATCAGAGCAGCGGTAACACCGCGATTAGCGGCCAGGAGCTGCGCGAGCCGGGAGACACCTTTCGCCACGACGTCACGCAGGCCGCCGCGAGCTTTCCATCGGCCGATCAGGCCCTGGCCTTTGTGACGAACTCGGCGGCCAAATGGAGGGCCTGTGCCGGGCAAACCATCACCCAAACCCTCAACACCCAAGCTCCCCGATGGACCTTCGGGGACGTCTCCGGGGATGTCCCGACGATTATGCAGCTACATACGCAGGAGGGCGTCTCCGGCTTCTCTTGCCAGCACGTGCTCAGTGCGGTGTCGAACGTGGTCATCGACGTCGCTGCCTGCGGCTATCCGGTCAGCAACGAGGCCCGCCAAATCGCCGACAAAATGACCGCCAAAGTAACCCAATGAATTGGCGTGCTGCACGATCCGGAGTGCTGATCACGCGCCTTGGCAGCGCAGCGATACCCGAACGATCACGCTGTCGGAGTTGAGCAGGTTGGTCTCCACATCGCCGTAGAAAGAGCGGTGGTCGGGGCTCCAGTCGTTGGTCTGAACGGTGGTGGCCCAAACCGGCGAATGCCCAATCCCCGAAGCACCGCCGTCGCTGTTGAAGCTACTGAGGCGCTGCGGATTTGAGCCGTCGGAATTCATGGTCCACCAGTCGGTCCCGTGCGATGGGTTGTCGGCGTTGGTCGTCCACAGGATCTGGCCGTCCGGGGTGTAGCGGGGATGTTCGTTGTAACTGTCCCCCTTGGTCAATCGAGTTGTGGCGCCGGAGCTGAGGTCGAGCCGGTAGATCTGGCTTTTCCAGAAGTTGCGCGTTTCGAAGTCGCTGGTGAATACCAGCGACGCGGAATCCGCTGAGAATCCGCCGGTCTCGTTGAACGCATCGCCTGCGGGTGAGAGGGTGCGCACATCGGACACCGACGGCGTGCCGTCCGGCGCGACGTTGAAGTAGGCGACCTTGATGATCCAGAACCCGGCAACACGAGCCGGATTGAAGACCTTGGTTTCGGCGGTGCGCTCGGTCCATTCCAGCAGCCGGCCGTCGGGTGAGAACTCCGGAATGATCGTGCCGTGATCTTTGTCGGTGGGGACGTCGGTGAGCTGCCATGCGTGCGAACCGTCGGCGGTGGCCACCCACAGATCGGAATAGCTACCCCATCCGGGGGTGGCGCCCACCGAGTTGCCGGGATGACTGGACTTTTCGGCAACAAACGCGATGAATTGACCGGACGGGCTCCACGCGGGTGTGCCGGTTGTGCGTTGCGGGAAGGTCGCGGATCCGACGCCGAGCTGCTGGCGGTTCGCGCCGTCAGGTTTGACCGTGTAGATGTGGAAGAGTCCGTCACTTGCCTTGGCGTTGAACGCGATCAGATCGTTGGCCTTCGACCAGTCGGCCCCGGAGGCGCCTCGCTGGAACACCTCATAGGTCAGCGGTGGGCCACATCCGCCGCGCCCGCTGGGTGCCGCGGGTGGCAGGCGGGCGCATGAGCCGGATAGGACGACAAGCAGCACCGCGCATACACGCAATGCGCAAACGGAAGCCTTGCCACCTGCAGCCACCCGCCATCAATTCCAATTTCCGGCCCAGCATCAACCAGGCTACGGGTCACGCGTTGGACTTACGATTTACAACCAGGTGCTTGTTGGCGGTTTCGAGATGTGCGGGGTGTCCGCTCTGATCGCGGCACCGGAGGCTCTGCTGACGGCGGCGTCCGGTTAGCCGGCGGGGTCGATCTCTCTCAGCGGTGGTTCTGGGCGAAGAACTGCCAGATGGTGTCCGTGGCGTCGAGCGCCGTCGACGGCGGCGGAACGCCGAACCTCTCCAGCAGGGGACTCTTGGCACCGCCGGGCCATTGATGGCCGGCTCCGGCCACCGAGATCAGCTCCACGGTGCGCCCGTCGGCGCATCCGGCCGTTTCGGTCGTCACGTCCCCGGAAGTCGTTGAGGCCGGCGGCGCGCACGAGTCGATGGCGCGCCAGGTGGCATTGACCGACGGCACCGAGGGACCGTCGACCCGCGGATTACCGTTGATGGCAAAGGCTTTCCCGGGTCCACCCTGGTAGGGGACTCTGTCGTCGGCGGTGCCGTGGATTTGCAGCACCGATGTCGGCTGCGCGTGCGAGCAGTCGGTCAGCAGGGTGCCCGCCACCGGGGCGATCGCGGCGAACGTGTCGGTCTGGCATCCCAGACGAAGCGCCATCATGGCCCCGTTCGACATGCCCGTGGCATAGACGCGCGCCGGATCGACAGGGATCTGTTGCTCGATAGCGGCCACCATGGCGGTGATAAATCCGACGTCGTCGAGGTTGGTGCGCTGTGGTTCACCACAACACGTCCCGGCGTTCCAGGCGCGATTGAGGCCGTCGGGGTAGGCGACCAGAAAATGGCCTCCCAAACCGCCTTTGTCGGCCTCGCTGTCCCAGTGATAGGCACCCTCGGCCTGCTCACCGCTGCCGAAGCCGCCGTGCAGCATCACCACCAGCGGCGCCGGTCCGGTCAGTCCCTGCGGCCGGTACAGATGAAAGGTCCGGCTGCCCCCGGCCGAATCGATGGTCTGGGTGGACTGTCCGACCGGGATCCCCTGCGGGTTCGGCGTCCCCGACGCATGACCACCGCCAAAGCACCCGCCGACCAAAACCGCCACAGCCGAAAGGAGACACGCGCACAGAACCCGAACCCATCCAGATCGCATGACCCCATGGTGGCAGCCGGACCGAGATTTGACAAGAAGCTTGTCAATCCTGCCGCACGTGGCACACTCATACGCCATGCGACGCGTTCTGGATGCCGAGTGGGAGCCCACCGTGCCGGCTCTGGTGCAACTGGTGGCCGCAACCGGGGCGCCGCGCTTAAGAGCGGCTTTCGCCGCTGCCGGGCTCGACGGCATCCGCCCGGCGCAATCGGTGGCGCTGATTCCGCTGGCGGGCGGCGGCCTGCACGCATCGGATGTGGCCGACCGACTCAGGGTGAGTCGGCAGGCGGTGGCCCAAGCGATAACGGCGCTGGAACGAAACAGCTATGTGACACGCGTTCCCGACCCCGCGGACGCCCGCGCCCGAATCATCGAACTGACGCCGCGCGGCCGTCAGGCACTGCGCGTAATGCGGTCCAACGCGCTGGCTTTGGAGAAACGCTGGGAACAGACCCTGGGCCAGCAGCGGTTAGCTGAATTGCGCAAGATGCTGCAGGCGTTGCTCGCCGCGGAAGCTCTGGAACCCGCGGAGTAAGGGACGAAACGTAAACAAGATTTTGCCCAGGACGCGGCGGATGTCGGTAACGTCATGCCCATGCTGTTCGCGGCCCTACGTGATATGCAATGGCGAATGCGGCGCCTGGTCATCGCGGTCGTCAGCACCGCAATAATTTTCGCGATGACGCTGGTGCTGACCGGGCTGGCGAACGGCTTTCGGGTCGAGGCCCAGCGAACCGTCGATTCCCTGGGTGTCGACAACTTCGTGGTCAAGGCCGGCGCGGCCGGACCGTTCCAGGGCTCGACGCCGTTCGCACCGGTTGACCTGGCCCAGATAGCCAGTGCGCCCGGTGTCGTGAAGGCGGCCCCACTGGCCTTGGCGGCGACCACGGTCAAGGACGGCGCGTCACGGCGAAACGTCACGGCATTCGGTGCCCCGGCGGGCGGGCCCGGCATGCCAAACGTTTCGGAGGGTCGGGCGCCGTCGACGGCGGATGAGGTTGCGGTGTCGAGCGTGCTGGAGCGACACGTCGGCGAGGACATTCAGGTCGGCGCGCGCACCTTGCGGATCGTCGGCATCGTGCCCAATTCCACCGCGCTGGCAAAGATGCCGAACCTCTTCCTGACCACCGAGGGGGTGCAGCAACTCTCCTACAACGGCCAGCCGATCATCACGTCGATCGGGGTTATCGGCACACCCCAACGGCTCCCGGACGGCTACCAGACCCTTGATCGAGCGGCGGGTGTCAACGACCTGTTGCGCCCGGTGAAGGTCGCGGGCGGCTCCATCACGATCGTGGCGGTGTTGCTGTGGATCGTGGCCGTGCTGATCGTCGGATCGGTGGTCTACCTATCCGCGCTCGAGCGGCTGCGCGACTTTGCGGTGTTCAAGGCGATCGGCGTGACCGGGCGGTCGATCCTGGCGGGGCTGGCGTTGCAGGCGGTCGTCGTGGCGCTGCTGGCGGCGGTGCTGGGTGTCATCCTTGCGCAGCTGCTGGCACCGTTGTTCCCGATGATCGTCGTGGTGCCCGCCTATGCCTACATATCGCTGCCGTTGGTGGCGGTTCTGATCGGTCTGCTGGCCAGTCTCGCTGGATTGCGGCGCGCGGTGGCCGTCGATCCGGCGCTCGCGTTTGGAGGTCCCTGACCGATGTCCGACCTCAGCATCAAAGACCTCGTCGTCGAATATTCCAGCGGTGGTTACGCGGTCCGGCCGATCAACGGGTTGAACCTCGAGGTGGCGGCGGGGTCCCTGCTGATCCTGCTCGGGCCCAGCGGCTGCGGGAAGACGACGTTGCTGTCCTGCCTCGGCGGCATCCTGCGCCCCAAGTCCGGCGTGATCAAGTTCGATGACCTCGACATCACGAAGCTCGAGGGCAGCGCGATGACGCAGTACCGGCGCAGCAAGGTGGGCATCGTGTTCCAGGCGTTCAACCTGGTGCCCAGCCTCACCGCGCTGGAGAACGTGATGGTTCCACTGCGCGCGGCCGGGAGGTCACGTTCGGAAGCTCGTCAGCGTGCCGAGGAGCTGCTGACGCGGGTCAATCTCGCGGAGCGAATGAAACACCGCCCGGGCGACATGAGCGGTGGGCAGCAGCAGCGCGTCGCGGTCGCTCGGGCGATCGCGCTGGATCCGTTGCTGATCCTCGCCGACGAGCCGACCGCGCACCTGGACTTCATCCAGGTGGAGGAGGTGCTGCGGCTGATCCGATCGCTGGCGCAGGGCGAACGGGTGGTGGTGGTCGCCACCCACGACAGCCGGATGCTGCCGCTGGCCGACCGCGTCGTCGAGATGACACCCGCGGTCGCGTCGGCGAATCGGCCCCCCGAAACCGTGCGCCTGAAGGCCGGCGAGATGCTGTTCGAGCAGTCCACCATGGGCGAGCTGATCTACCTGGTGTCCGAGGGTGAACTCGATATCGTGCGCGAATTGGCTGACGGCGGTGAGGAATTGGTCAAAGTCGCCGGTCCGGGCGACTACTTCGGCGAAATCGGCGTGCTGTTCCACATGCCGCGTTCGGCGACCGTGCGGGCCCGCACCGACGCGACGGTCGTCGGCTACACGGCGCAGGCGTTCCGGGAGCGGCTCGGTGTGTCGGGAATAGGCGAGTTGCTCGAGCACCGCGAGCTCGCCAAGGACTGAGCCCGCGCTTGGACGTGCGGGGAAATCCGCAGGAAACACAAGGCTGACTTGCATGCAATGCGGCGGTCTGGTTCTTGTGGTGTGATCAGCGGGTATGAGCATCAAGGTCGCGCTGGAGCACCGCACCAGCTACACCTTTGACCGGCTGGTCCGGTTGGACCCGCATACGGTGCGGCTGCGCCCGGCGCCGCATTCGCGCACGCCCATCGAGGCCTACTCGCTGCGGGTCGAACCGGGCGACCACTTCATCAACTGGCAGCAGGACGCGGTGGGCAACCACCTGGCCCGGCTGACATTTACCAAGCCGACGCGCCAGCTGACCATCACCGTTGGGCTGATCGCCGATCTCAAGGCGGTCAACGCGTTCGACTTCTTTATCGAGGACTGGGCCGAAATCTGGCCCGGATCGGCCGGGTTCGTCTACCCGGAGCCGCTGGCCGATGACCTCAAGCCATACCTGCGACCCGTCGACGAGGATGGCTCAGTATCTGGTGAGGGTTCCGGATCTGGTGAGGGTTCCGGCCCCGGCGAACTGGTGCGGGAGTGGGTAGGCAACTTCTCGGTGCCGGATGGCACCCGAATCATCGACTTCCTGGTCGAGCTTAACCGCGCGATCAACAGGGACGTCGCCTACACCCTGCGCATGGAACACGGTGTGCAGACGCCGGATTTCACGCTGCGCTCCCGCATCGGCTCGTGCCGGGACTCCGCGTGGCTGCTGGTGTCGATCCTGCGGCAGTTCGGGCTCGCCGCGCGGTTCGTGTCCGGCTACCTGGTGCAGCTGACCTCCGACGTCGAGGCGCTGGACGGGCCGTCGGGGCCGGCCGCGGACTTCACCGACCTGCACGCGTGGGCCGAGGTGTACATCCCCGGTGCGGGCTGGATCGGGCTGGACCCGACGTCGGGGCTGTTCGCCACCGAGGGCCACATCCCGCTGGCGGCCACGCCGCACCCTGCGACCGCGGCGGCGATCGACGGCACCCGGGAGCCGTGCAACTCGACGATGGATTTCTCCAACACCGTCACCCGGGTGCACGAGGACCCGCGCGTCACGCTGCCCTACACCCCCGCGGCGTGGACGACGATCTGTGAGCTCGGCGAGCACATTGACAAGCGACTGGCCGCCGGCGAAGTGCGGCTGACGGTCGGCGGTGAGCCGACGTTCGTGTCGGTGGACAACCAGGTCGACAAGGAGTGGACCACGGCCGCCGACGGTCCGCACAAGCGCCAGCGGGCATCCGATCTGGCCGCCCGGCTGAAGTCGTGCTGGGCGCCGCAGGGACTGATCCATCGCGGGCAGGGTAGGTGGTATCCGGGAGAACCGTTGCCGCGCTGGCAAATTGCGCTGTACTGGCGCACCGACGGGCAGCCGCTGTGGACGAACGAAGCGCTGCTGGCCGATCCCTGGAAGACCGAGCAAACCGAGCCGGCAGGCGAGCCCTTAGATTCTGACCTAGATCCTGACCTAGCTCACCGGCTGCTCGCCGAGATCGCCGAGGGCCTTGGGCTGCCGCTCATGCAGGTTCGGCCGGCCTACGAGGATCCGCTGAGCCGCCTGGCCGGCAAGGTCCGAATGCCCGCCGGCGACCAGGTGCAATCGAGCGACGACCTCGCGGACGACAACCCCGCCAACCGCGCCGCGCTGCTGGCGCGCCTCGACGAATCCGTCACCTCCCCGGCGGCGTTTGTGCTCCCGTTGCACCGCCGCGACGACGACCTGGGCTGGGCCAGCGCCAACTGGCGGTTGCGCCGCGGCCGTGTCGTGCTGGTCGAGGGGGATTCGCCGGCGGGTCTGCGCCTGCCACTGGCTTCGATCAGCTGGCGGCGGCCACGCATCTCGTTCGACCTCGATCCGATGACCGTCGGGCGCGCGCTGTCCGCGCCCGGCGCCCCGGAAGGGGGAGCAGCGGGAGCCGCCGTCGAGGACCCCGAGAAGGCACCGACGACCGCGCTGGTCGCCGAGGTGCGCGACGGGCTGTTGTACATATTCCTGCCGCCCACCGAGGCGCTGGAGCACTTCGTCGACCTGATCGCCCGCGTCGAGGCCGCGGCCGCCAAGATCGGCTGCCCGGTCGTGGTCGAGGGCTACGGCCCACCGCCGGACCCGCGGCTGAAGTCGATGACCATCACCCCGGACCCCGGCGTGATCGAGGTCAACATCGCGCCCACCGCCAGCTTCGCCGCACAACGCCAGCAGTTGGAAACGCTTTACGAGCAGGCTCGGTTGGCCCGCCTGGCTACGGAGTCGTTTGACGTCGACGGCACCCACGGCGGCACCGGTGGCGGTAACCACATCACGCTGGGCGGCGTCACGCCCATCGACTCGCCGCTGCTGCGTCGTCCGGACCTGCTGGTCTCGCTGCTGACCTACTGGCAACGGCACCCCGCGCTGTCCTACCTGTTCGCGGGGCGGTTCGTCGGCACCACGTCGCAGGCGCCGCGGGTCGACGAGGGCCGCGACGAGGCGCTGTACGAGCTCGAGATCGCGTTCGCTGAGATCGACAGGCTGCGGGGCGGGCCCGGCGCGGGCGAAAACCTAGCGAAACCGTGGGTGACCGACCGGGCGCTGCGGCACCTGCTGGTCGACATCACCGGCAACACCCATCGCGCCGAGTTCTGCATCGACAAGCTCTACAGCCCCGACAGCCCCCGTGGCCGGCTCGGCCTGCTGGAACTGCGCGGGTTCGAGATGCCGCCGCATCTGCACATGGCGATGGTGCAGTCGCTGCTGGTGCGCGCGCTGGTGGCGTGGTTTTGGGACCAGCCGCTGCGCGCCCCGCTGATCCGCCACGGCGCCAACTTGCACGGCCGATATCTGTTGCCGCACTTCTTGATCCATGACATCGCCGCCGTGGCGGCCGACCTGCGTGAGCACGGCATCGCGTTCGAGACCAGCTGGCTGGACCCGTTCACCGAATTCCGCTTCCCGCGTATCGGCACCGCTGTCTTCGACGGTGTGGAGATCGAACTGCGCGGGGCGATCGAGCCGTGGAACACCCTCGGCGAAGAGGCCACCGCCACCGGCACCGCGCGTTACGTCGACTCGTCGGTGGAACGCATCCAGGTCCGCGCCGTCGGCGCCGACCGCCAGCGCTACGTGGTGACCTGCAACGGCTACCCGCTACCGCTGCTGGCCACCGACAACCCCGACATCCAGGTGGGTGGCGTGCGGTTCCGGGCCTGGCAACCACCCAGCGCGCTGCACCCGAGCATCACGATCGATGCTCCGCTTCAGTTCGAGCTCGTCGACCTCACCACCGGAATGTCGCGCGGCGGCTGCACCTACCACGTCGCTCACCCCGGTGGGCGCGCCTACGATGAGCCGCCCGTCAACGCCGTCGAAGCCGAGTCGCGCCGCAGTCGCCGCTTCGAAGCCTCCGGCTTCACGCCGGGCAAGGCCGATATGGCCGGCATTCGGGAAAAACAGGCCAGGATCTCCACCGACATCGGCGCGCCAGGCGTCCTCGACCTGCGGCGCGTGCGTACCGTACTGCGGTAATGGCATTTGCTGAGGCCGCCCTGGGCACCGGTGGATCGTCGGTAGCCGCACACGACCACGCCGACGTCGACCGGTTGCTGGCCGGGTACTGCGCGGCGCGCGCCCAGGAAGCCCTGTTCGATCTTCGTGACGGCCCGGGAGTCTGCTACGACGAATTCATCGACGAGGCCGGCAACGTGCGGCCCGGCTGGACCGAGTTGGCCGACACGGTCGGGGACCGGGGCAAGGCGGGGCTGCGGCGGCTGAGCTCGGTGGTGCGCAGGCTGATCGACAACGACGGCATCACCTACACCGAGGTCGACCCCGACCGGGACCCGGCCGACGACGGGCACGGCGTGGAGCCGGGGCCCTGGCTGCTGGATCCGCTGCCGCTGGTGGTCTCGGCGGCCGATTGGGAAGTGTTGGAGGCCGGCCTGGTCCAGCGGTCGCGGCTGCTCGATGCCGTGCTCGCGGACCTGTACGGGCCACGGCGCGCGCTCACCGACGGCGGGCTGCCGCCGGAGCTGCTGTTCGCCCACCCCGGTTATGTGCGCGCCGCCACTGGTATCGAGGTGCCGGGGCGCCACCAGCTTTTCTTGCACGGCTGTGACGTCAGCCGGTTGCGGGGCGGCGATTTTCAGGTCAACGCCGACTGGACGCAGGCACCCTCGGGCGCCGGCTACGCGCTGGCCGACCGGCGCGTTGTGGCGCACGCGATCCCCGATCTCTACGAGCGGATCGGGCCGCGACCGACGACGCCGTTCGCGCAGGCACTGCGGCTGGCGCTGATCGACGCGGCACCCGACGGGGTTCAGGACCCGGTGGTTGTCGTCCTCACCCCGGGCATCTACTCGGAAACCGCGTTCGATCAGGCGTATCTGGCAACGCTGCTGGGTTTTCCGTTGGTGGAGAGCGCGGATCTGGTGGTGCGCGACGGCAAGGTGTGGATGCGCTCGCTGGGCACGCTCAAACGCGTCGACGTGGTGCTGCGCCGGGTCGACGCGGACTACGCCGACCCCCTGGATCTGCGCGCCGACTCGCGACTGGGTGTGGTCGGCCTGGTGGAGGCCCAACACCGTGGCACGGTCACCGTCGTCAACACACTCGGCAGCGGCATTCTGGAAAGCCCTGGGCTGCTGCGGTTTCTGCCCGAACTGGCCGAGCGCGTGTTCGGCGAAGCCCCGTTGCTGCACACCGCGCCGGTCTACTGGGGCGGCATCGACAGCGAACGCTCGCACCTGCTGGCGAATCTCTCGTCGCTGCTGATCAAGCCCACCGTGGGTGGGGAACCCCTTGTCGGGCCGACACTTTCGTCGGATCAGCTGGCCGAGCTCGCCGCCCGGATCAGCGCGGTGCCGTGGCAGTGGGTGGGCCAGGAGTTGCCGCAGTTCTCGTCGGCGCCCACCGACCATGCCGGATGGTTGTCGTCGGCCAGTGTGGGTATGCGGTTGTTCACGGTCGCCCAGCGCAGCGGTTACGCCCCGATGATCGGCGGCCTTGGCTACCTGCTGGCACCGGGGCCTGCCGCGTTTACACTGAAAACCATTGCGGCAAAAGATGTTTGGGTGCGACCGACGGAGCGGTCGAGAACCGAGAAGGTCACCTTGCCCTTGTCGGAACCGCCCGAGCCGACGGCCGTGGCGCCGGTGAAGACGGGCGCGGGCACGCTGGGGGTCAGCTCGCCGCGCGTGCTTTCCGACCTGTTCTGGATGGGACGTTACGGCGAACGCGCCGAGAACATGGCCCGGTTGCTGATCGTCGCCCGCCGGCGCTACTACGAATTCCGGCACCGGCAGGGCACGGAAGAAAGCCTGTGCGTGCCGGAGCTGATGGCCGCGCTGGGCCGCATCACCGGGACCGATACCGGAGCCGGTGGCGATCAGGCCGAGATCATCGCCGTCGCGCCGTCGACGCTGTGGTCGCTGACGATGGACCGAGACCGACCGGGATCACTGGTGCAGTCGGTGGACCGGCTGGCGTTGGCCGCGAGGGGAGTGCGTGACCAGTTGTCCAGCGACACCTGGGTGGTGCTGGCCGGCGTCGAGCGCGCGGTGGCTCATCTGGCCGAACCGCCGGACTCGCTGGCCGAGGCGGATGTCCTGCTTTCGTCGGCGCAGACGCAGACGTTGGTCGGGATGCTGACGCTGGCCGGCGTGGCCGGGGAGTCCATGGTGCAGGACGTCGGCTGGCTGTTGATGGACATCGGCAAACGCATCGAACGCGGCCTGTGGCTGACCGCACTACTGGGCGGCATGCTCACCATCCCGCGCAGCGTCGCCGCCGAGCGAACCATCTTCGAGTCGACCCTGGTGGCGTGTGAATCGTCGGTCATCTACCGCCGCCGCACGGTGGGCAAGGTCAGCGTCGCCGCGCTGGCCGAGCTGATGCTCTTCGACGCGACCAATCCGCGGTCGCTGGTGTATCAGCTGGAACGGCTGCGGGCCGACCTCACCGACCTGCCGGGCTCGTCGGGCTCGTCGCGGCCGGAACGGATTGTCGCCGAGGTGAGCACCTTGCTGCGCCGGTCAGATCCCGCCGCGCTGGACGAGGTCACCGAAGACGGGCGCCGTGGCGAGCTGGCCGGCCTGCTTACCGCGGCGCACGCCGGCCTGCGCGACTTGGCCGACGCCATCACCGCGACGCAGCTGGCGCTGCCGGGCGACATGCAGCCGCTGTGGGGTCCCGACGAGCGGCGGGTGATGCCGTGACCGCCGGTTCGGCCGATACCTCCACCCGGTGTTGACCCCACCCACGCATGGGCGGGCAGTGTGCAAGCCGCTGGGCAAGTGGCTGGGATTCGAGCCGACCAACCACCAGCTGGTCGACGATCGCTACATCGTGGTGGCGTGGGACGAACCAGGCGCGTTAACCGTCAGAACGGCGGTGGGTCGTCGTCGGTGGGTGGCGGGCCTTGTGGGTGTCGCGCCAGCCCCAAAAGCTTTTGAGCAAGTGACGGCATCGATTTGTTGAAGGACACTTCAAAGTGAGGGGAAGTGACCCGTGATCACCATCAACACGCCACTGCCGGTAGGCGTGGGTCCACAACCTCGATAAGGGCAACAAGACCTGGATCATCGGCCTAAACCTGCCCGGTCATCATCACCGATCGGTAATCGTCGCCACCCCCCTCGACGCCGCGGGCTATGTCATCCCGTTATTCCCGGATGCGAAGAGAAGGAGCAGGCTGCCGGTGCCGCCGGTACCGGCGGTGCCCACCGGCGTGCCAAGCCCGGCGTTGCCGCCGTTCCCGCCGTTACCGCCCGTCGCAAGCGAGGAACCGCCGTCGCCGCCGGCCCCGCCGCCGCCGACGAGCAGGCCGGCGTTGCCGCCGCGCCCGCCGGTACCCCCGCCGGCATCGCCGATCCCGCCGGCGCCGCCGTCGCCACCGGAGCCGAACAGTATGCCGCCGGCCCCGCCGGCCCCGCCGGCCCCGCCGACCTTTGTGTTGCCGAGGCCGCCGGCGCCGCCGGAGCCGCCGCGGCCGGACAGGAAGCCGGCGTGGCCCCCGCCCCCACCGGCGCCGCCGCTGCCAGCGCCGTCCTCCCCACCGGTGCCGCCAGCGCCGCCATTGCCGAGGAGCCCACCGGAGCCCCCGCCCCCACCGGCGCCGCCGGCGCTGCCGGCGCCGGTGCCGAATCCCCCGGACCCGCCGGTGCCGCCGGAGCCGAACAGCATGCCGCCGGCGCCGCCGATGCCGGCGGCCCCGCCGGTGGCGCTCAATGAGAACCCGCCGCCACCACCGGTGCCGCCGGTGCCGAACAGCCCGGCAGCCCCGCCAGCGCCGCCGACCTCGCCGGTGCCGACACTGACGGGCCCGCCGTTACCGCCGGTGCCCCCGATGCCGCCGAACAGCCCGCCGGCTCCGCCATTACCGCCGGTGCCCCCGATGCTGCCGGCGCCACCGGCTCCGCCGTTGCCGAGCAGCCCCGCGGCCCCGCCGTTACCGCCGGCGGCGACTGAACCGAACGCGGCGGCTCCGCCGGCTCCGCCGTTGCCGAACAGCCCCGCGGCCCCGCCGTTACCGCCGGCGAGGTGGGCGCCGCCGCCGGACCCGCCGGCCCCGCCGTTGCCAAGCAGCCACCCGCCAGGCTGACCGTTTGCCCCGGTTCCCGGGGCGCCGTTGGCGCCGTTGCCGACCAGCGGGCGCCCCGTCAGGTCCTTCACCGGCGAAAACACCGCCAGGCTCTGGGCGCCCTGCTGCACGGCCTGCAACGGCGAGGCATTCGCCGCCTCCGCTGCCGCATACGCGTTCCCTGCCCCGTTCAATGCCTGCACGAACTGCGCATGAAACGCCGACGCCTGCGTGCTGAGCGACTGAAAGGCCTCTCCGTGCCCGGTGAACAGCGACGCCACCGCCGTCGACACCTCATCGGCGCCGGCGGCCAGCAGCCCGGTCGTCGGGGCCACCGCCGCCGCATTCGCGGCGCTCAGCGCCGAGCCGATGTTGGACAGATCCGTTGCCGCCGAAGCCAGCAACTCTGGGGCCGCCACCAGATACGACATCGCTATCCTCCCGCCCGGTCGTCGACACATCCGTGAATCGGACGAACTTCAAGCGTGCCGAAATTGTACGCGGATTCGGACCCTTGCTAGTTCCGGGCGGTCGTCGACTCGCAGGCACCCTTACCCGCGCCGAGGGCCTCACCCGATGCAACGACTCAAGCGCGGCCAGCTTGTTGGCTTGCCTTTGCAGGGCTTCCTGCGGTGCTGGTATCGAGTGGCTAAAAGACATTTCAGCGGCGTCGATGGCCGGGTCCTCGTTCTCCGAGCAGCGTGCGAGCCGGTAGCCGAACAACTCCCCACGGTTTCGGGGTCGCGCCGCAACTCAAGTGGTGTTGCCGGCGAGCCGATTCCGACCTCCGTGCAGCCGTAACCGTTGTTTAGATTGTTTGCGGCGTAGGTTCGATGCCTAGATAGGCCTAGCCAAGAGGAGGCCAACGTGCCCATATTCATGGTCGAGCGCAACTTTGCCGAGGCGCTGGAACCAAGCATTGACGCCGCCGACGGAATCAATCGGATCAACGCCGAGGAGGGCGTGCGCTGGCTCTACTCGTTTCTGTCCGCGGACAAGCGAAAGACCTACTGCCTCTATGAGGCGCCGACGCCGGAGGCGATCAGAACCGCGGCCTCACGGGCCGGTCTTCCCGCCGACGTCATCGTCGAGGTACGCGATCGTCTCACGTCGGGTGGCGCGTTAGCTGACATCTGAGGCTCAACCGAGCAGTTGGTGATCGGCGGCGTACATCGCCGCCTGGGTCCGATTCGCGGCGCCGGTCTTGATCAGGATGCTGCGCACATGATTGGCCGCCGTGTTGGTGCTGATGTAGAGGCGTTGGCCGATCGCCCGATTACTCAGCCCGGCGGCCAGCAGCCGCAGCACTTCGACCTCCCGGTCCGTCAGACCGTCCGGACCCTGCGAATCCCTCGTCAACAACGAATCCACCAACTCGACCACCCGGGTCTGGCCGATCGGCGCCGCGATACCGCGCGCCTCGTCGGCCAGGCTCCGGGCCTCCTCGGTGTCACCACGACACGCCGCGAACGACGCCTGCCGCGCCAGCGTCTCCGTCACGTGAACCACCGAGCCCATCCGCCGGTCCATCTCCAGCGCCGCGGCGAAATGGCGCTCGGCGGCGTCCAGGTCAGAAGGGCCGCCGCACAGTGCCGCGATCCGGGCCAGATACCGGTCGGCGCTGCCGAACGGCGCGACGAACTGCCCGGCCACCAGGTTCTTGCCGGCGTATCGGGCGACGAACGGGCGCAGCGTGTGGACCGCTTCGCGGTTGCCCAGCTCCAACGCCGCCTCGACCATGAACACCAGTTCCATGGGCCACTGCGCTTCTTCGGTGTGGTCGTCGAAATTGCGGCCCAGCAGCTGATTCAGCGCGCGGGTCATGCCACGTTCGCACTTGAGCTCGGTGTACAGCGCGAGCAGGCCCGGCACCCAGCGGCCGGCGAACGTTTCGCTGCCGTCCACGAACCCGGCGAACCTTGCCAGGCCCGAGGTTTCGCGCTGGATCAAGAACATCTGAACCCCGTTGGACCCCTCGGTATCGTCAGCGCCGAACAAATCGCCCGTGCGCAAAGCGATGTCGGCCCACCGCTCGGCGCCTGCGAAGTCGCCGCGCAGATAGGCCAGCGCCTGCTCGACGCACGCGCCCACGAAGCCAAAGACGGGTTGCCCGCAGGCTTGGGCCGCTCGCCGCATGTCAGCGGCCGAGGCGGCCAGGCCGTCGGGCCGGCCGGCCAGATAGCTGACGATGGCGCTGAAGTGCGCGGCCTTTCCCAGCGCCTCGTAGTCGCGGCGCGCCAGAGCGATGCGCGACGCCTCGGCCGAGCGCTGCCACTGGATTTCGCACATCTCCGGGGTGAGACCATGCCACAGGCTCGCCGTCAGGGTGTGCAACGTCACCGCCGGATCGTCGACGACCCGCGCGCGTTCGATGGCGCGGTTACCGATTTCTTGAGCGCGTGCCGTCTCGCCGGCGAACGCCAACGCGCGGCCGAAACTGCCGAGCGCCTGCACATAGCGTGGGTCGTCGTCGTTCAGCCCGCAGGATTCCAGCGCCGCCGCCAACAGATCGGCCGCCTTCGAGTCGGCCTGCCCGCAACGCCAATTCCCATCCTCGTAGCCGACGGCAGCTTCCAGCCGGACGAGCGGATCCTCTGTCGCGCTGATGCGTTCGTAGATCACCCGGGCACTGGCGAGAGTGCCGGCGCGGACGTGGTTGGCGGCCGCACCGAGGCTCATCCCGGCCCGATCCGCCAGGCTCAGCTCGGGAAGCGACGCCGCCCGCTCGAACCATTTCGCCGCGTCCTCGTAGGCCAGGCTTTGTTCGGCCATCCCGGCCGCCTTGCGCGCGTACCGCAACGCCTGCTCGTGATAGCCCAGCACGTGCGCCAGCAGGTAGTGGTTAGCCACGCGGGGAACGACTGATGGGTCCGCACGGCCCTCCAGCGCTTCGGCCGCCCGCGCGTGCATGATCCGCAGCCGCGATGCCGCCATCCCGCCGATCACCGCCTCGCGGGTCAGCGCGTGCACGAACGAGAACTCGCCGTCGGAGTCGGGAACCGCGCGGATCAACCCGACGCCTTCGGCGGAATCGATCGCCGCCAGCGTCGCGGTGAGATCGGCGTCGCTGGTGGCGATGAGCGCGTCCAGATCAAACGTCTCGCCCAGCACCGCCGCCTGCTCGATGACCCCCCGGACGGGGGCCCCCAGCCCGCCCAGCCGGCGGGCGATGGCGTCTCCGATCGACGCCGGAACGGTCTGGCGCGCACTCAATGTGGCTATTCCCTGCAGCCCGCCCCGGAGCTCCAGGTCGTTGCAGAGTTCGGTGAGGAAGAACGGATTGCCGCCGGTCTTGTCGCGTAACAGGGCCGCGGCGGTACGCGCCGACGAGGAGGGCAGCCGCTGGGTTCGGCGGACGAACTCGGCGATCGCCTCGGTATCCAGACCCCCGAGATCCAGGCGCCGGATGCCGTCGAACCGGTGCAGTTCGGCCAGCCGGGTGGTGAGCTCTTCGGAGCGGTCCGGCTCGGTGTTGCGGAAGGTGGCCACCATCAGCATGCGGGCGTCGGCGCAACCGATCAGCACGTGTTCGAGCATCGCCAGGGTGGGCAACTGCGCCCAGTGCAGATCGTCGAGGATCAACGCGATCGGGCGATCGGTCGCCAGGCGCCGAAGGAAGCCGGTCATCGCGTCGAAGAGGGCATGCCGGATCCCGCCGACGTCGTCCGCCGTGCCGGCGGCGGCCACATGTCGATCCACGTGGGTGGACAGTCGCCGCAGCTGCGGTGCGGCATCCGCCAGCGGTTCCGTCAGCGAACCCGGCGGCCCGGCCGTCAGCAACCGGTCCAGCGCCTCCGCGAACGGTGCGTACGGGACGTCCGCGTCGGCGGTCGAGCCGCCCACCAGCACGGCAACGCCGTGGTCGGCCAGCTTTCCGGCGACCTCGGCGGCCAGGCGTGTCTTGCCCGCCCCGGGTTCGCCGCCGATGAACACCGCCTGCCGGTTGCCGCTCTCGACCCGTTCCCAGGCCCGTTCGAACGCCGCGAGTTCCGCGACGCGACCCACCAGCGGGCCGCGGCGACGTGCGATCAGGTCAGCCGGAAGCGGTGGCGCCACCCACTGCACCATGCTCCCAACGTAACGGGGCAGCCACCTGCCGGTCGATAGTCACATTTGACTATCGTTGGATGTCTAGCAAATGCCTCGTTGTGGTCATGACGTGCGATCCGCCCGACCCATAGCGTCGTGGCATCAAGACGTGCAAATCAAACGAGGAGGCACGGGCATGAGCCTGACAACCACAACAGACGAACTGCGCACCCGGTTGCGTGGCGAAGTCATCCTGCCCGACGACCCCGGATACGACGACGCTCGGGCGCTGCACAACGCCATGATCGACAAGCGACCGGCGGTGATCGCACGCTGCGGATCCGAAGACGACATCGTGGCGGCCCTGGATTTCGCGCGGGCGTCGAACCTCGCGATCGCTGTCCGCGGCGGTGGCCACAACGGGCCCGGCTTCGGCACCGTCGAGGGCGGCCTGGTCATCGACTTGTCGCCGATGAACCGCGTCGACGTGGACGCCGACCGGCGCACCGTCCGGGTACAGGGCGGCGCGACATGGGGTCAAGTCGATGGCGCGACCCACGCCCACGGTCTGGCCACGCCGTCGGGCATCATCGCCAGCACCGGCGTCGGCGGTCTCACCCTCGGCGGCGGTCACGGCTACCTGACCCGCAAGTACGGGCTGACCATCGACAACCTGTTGGAAGCCCGGGTCGTGCTGGCCGACGGCCGAGTGGTGACCGCGTCCGAATCGGAGCACTCCGACTTGTTCTGGGCGCTGCGCGGCGGCGGCGGAAACTTCGGCGTGGTCACCTCGTTCACCTTCCGCCTGCATCCGGTGCACACGGTCATCTGCGGGCCCACGGCCTGGCCGTCATCGGCCACCGCCGACATCCTGGCGTGGTACCGCGACTTCATGCCCGCCCAGGACGAGGATCTCTACGGGTTCTTCGCCGGCATGACCGTCCCGCCGGCGCCACCGTTCCCAGAGGCCTTCCACCTGCACAAGGCGTGTGCCGTGGTGTGGTGCTACGCGGGCGATCCCGCTGCGGCCGAAGAGGTGTTCGCGCCGGTCCGGCAGATGCAACCGGCCTTCGATGGCCTGGGTGCGGTCCCCTTCCCGGCGCTGCAGTCCACCTTTGATGCTCTGTATCCCAAAGGGCTGCAGTGGTATTGGCGTGGGGACTTCTTCCGGACCATCGCCGACGGCGCGGTCGAGGCCCACGCGCGCTTCGTCGAGGAGCTGCCGAGCATGCACTCGACGATGCACCTCTACCCGGTCGACGGCGCCGTCCACCGCGTCGGGCAAACCGAAACCGCCTGGGCGTACCGCGATGTCAACTTCTCGCAAGTCATCGCGGGGGTTGATCCGGACCCGGCCAACGCGGCGGCAATCAAGCGCTGGGCGGTCGACTACTGGGACGCCACTCACCCGTACTCGGCGGGCGGTGCCTACGTCAACTTCATGATGGACGAGGGCCAAGGCCGAGTCCGGGCCACCTACGGTCCGAACTACCGGCGGCTCACCGAGGTCAAGGCGGAATACGATCCGCACAACCTGTTCCACATCAACCAGAACATCCCACCGGCGGGATCGTCCCAGGCCTAATCATCGGGAGAGCGGCTCGCATTCGCACTATCGTGATGGGATGGATGACGACCCCAACATCTACCGCCGCCTTGCGCTGCTCGAGCAGCAGGTGCGCCTGTTGTCGAAAAGGCTCGATGTCTCGTGCCCGACGTTCGCCAGCGACCTGGGTAGCACCGCGCCGGGGCAATTCGAGGGCGGTGTGCCGACGGAAGTGGTCGCCCTGGCCCGCGCCGGGAAGGCCATCGCCGCGATCAAGCTGTACCGCGAGCTGACCGGTGCGGGACTTCGCGAGGCGAAAGACGTTGTCGACTCGCTGTAACGGGATCGGTCGTCATTTTGCGGCCGCTATCGATTGGCGGGACAGCTCTTTGGCAATGTCACACGGATCGGGGGACGGCTTGCGGTTGAATTCGACCGACCACTCGAAGAAGTCGTCCTGGTACTGGATGGCGACGTCGCAGAGCCTTTCGCCAAGCTGGGCATCGTCGGCTATCGCCATGAAGCCGGTGTGCCCGTCGATGGTGATGTCGTTGACGCTGGTGCGCGACAGCTCCTCGGTCTTACGCTCGCGGCCGATGGGGCTGCCGCGGAACCAGGCGAACGAGATCAACGGCCCCCTGAATACGCCGCCGACCAGCCACTGACAACCCACCGAGTTGCGGGCGGTGGTGAGCAGCCCGTGGACCTGGGTCAGCTGGGCGACGGTCTGATCACTGACACCACCGCACTCCGGGAAGAGCGGGCCGTGGGCCGCGTTTGGCTTGGGGGACGGGGACGACGACGGTTGACTGCTCGGTCCCGGCGATCCGCCCGAGCACGCCGCCATCGGTGCGGTCTGCAGCGCGGCGACGACGGCCAGGGCCAGCAGTCGGCGTCTGGTGGTGCGGGCGGGATCAGCGGAAGACACTGTTCATTCGTTGCTTGAACGCGTCGTCGAAGCGGCGGTAGGTGCTGCGCAAGGTGCGCCCCGGCCAGTGGTCGCCGATGAGCTCGACGGGTAGCAGCGGATCGAGCTGAAGATGGCGGACCACGGCGATCGATAATGCGAACTCGGAGGTGATGGTTTCGGACGGATCCTGCTGGCGCGCGTCGAGCGCATCGTTCATCGCCTCGATCAGTGCCAGAGCGTCGTCGGCCCACCCATCACGGGAAAAGAGCGATCGCATCTTGTCGGCGGATATGTCGGTCGCGGCGCCGTGAAAGTGGGTGCACTGCTGATCCAGCACCGCCCGGGATGCCGGAAGCCGTTGTGGATCAAGGTTATCCGGACGTATCCAGACGCCTTCGCGTAGCTCGGCCAGGTGCAGGGCCATCGCTGCCTTGCGCAGTTCGAGTCGATCGGCCGCCGACCGGCGATCCAGCGACACGATCGCCAGTTCCCATGTCCCGTCCCATCCGGGGGCGGCCGCGTCGTCGATCCGGGACGCCTCGTCGACACGCTGGCGGCGTTCCAACAAACGCCCGGCGAGCGCGTAGCTGCCGTCGTCGGTGCGGAGTTCGCCGTTGGAGACCATCCGCCACAGGCAGGTGCGGGCCGCGCCGTCGCTGATGCCGAACAGCGACGCCACCGCGACCAACTCTGCCACCGTGAGACGGGCGTGGTCGGACCCCAACAACGCCGACGCCAGGACCGAACGCGCGCTGAGCGGCCGGTTGCCGATCAAGTCGGTGACGCGGGATTGCGGCGCTGCGGGCACGTGTCTATCTTCGCCGATCGCCAGCCGTATCACTAAATAATTGACACGTGATGTTTACAGTGTGATACTCGCAGGCATGACCTCACCGCCGAAGTCGTTGGTCGCTGACGATGTCGAGATTGCGCGGCGGATCCTCGCGCATATCGACGCCGGCACCACCGATCAGGGCGAGAGCTGGCGCGAGCCGGTGGAAAACTATCTGAGCACGGCGCGGTTCGCGGAGGAGTTGCGGATGCTGCGCGCGATGCCGAGCGTGTTCGTTCCGTCTGCCACGATCCCGAATCCGGGCGACCACGTCGAGCGAGTCGCGTTCGGCGTGCCCCTATTCGCCGTGCGGGGGCGCGATAACCGGGCGCGGGTGTTCCGCAACACCTGTCGGCATCGGGGATTCACACTCGTGGAGGGGCCCGGGTGCTCGCACGCGTTGGTGTGCCGCTATCACGGCTGGACCTATCGGCTGGACGGCTCGCTATCGCATGTGCCCCGGGCTGACGCCTTCCCGGGTCTGGACCCCGCGGCGCGGGGTCTGGTCGAAGTCGAGAGCCACGAGGTGGACGGGGTCATCGTCATAGGCCCGCTCGACACTTCCGGTGCCCCGAACGACGGTGCTGACGAAGCGTTGGCGTGGCTGACCGACGGGACCCCGTGGCGCGACAAGCTTCTGGCGGCGCAGCGGGTGGTTTATGTGGAATCCAGGGAGCGGGCGATGAACTGGAAGGTTCTCGTCGAGCAGTTCCTGGAGGGCTATCACCTCAAAACGACGCACAAGGACACGTTCTTCCCGTTGCAGTACGACGACCTCACCGTGGTCGAGCAGTTCGGCCCGAACAGCCGTGTCACGTTCCCATACCGCAACATTGAACGGCTCCGCGACCGTGCGGAGGACACCTGGGCGATTGACGCGCGGGTCACCTACGTCTATCACCTGTTTCCCAACGTCATGCTGGCCACGTTTCCGGACCTGATGCTCATGATCACGATCGATCCGGTGGACGTCGAGCACAGCACGGTCAGCATCTATTCGATGGCTAAAGCCAGTTTCGCACAACGTGTTTCGGACGACGCAACGACCAACGCCGCGGGCAGCCTCGCCGCGCGCGGCGCCGTGGAGGACAACGAGATGTCTGCGGGTGTGCAGCGCGGGCTGCGTTCCGGTGCAAACGCTTTCGTGGAATTCGGACGGAACGAAAGCGCGATCGGCCACTTCCACGCCACCCTTGACGAGCGGCTGGCTGGATCGAAGACCGCCTGAGCTCAGGAGTCGAACGGGGCCATCCGCACCGCCAGCGGCAAACCGCAGCGAACGAGCAGCCCGAAACGTCCCTTCGGAACCGCGGCCGCCTCCGTTCGCATCATGTCGACGAGCTGCCGTTTGAAATCACCCCGCGGGTAGCGGCGCAGAACCTCCTCGACGTTGTGCGGGGCGATGTCCCAGATGCGCAATCCAGCCCCATCGACCATCGCTCCCCATTGCAGGTAGCAACCGATCGTGCCGTCGGTATCCACCTTGACTCCCGGTGTCAGGTGTACGCAGATACCGTCGGCGAGCAGCTCCGCACGCTCGCCGGCGACGCCCGCCGCGGTGGCGCAGGACAGCATCCGGTCGACACTGCCCAGGGTGAAATCACGGTCGGTCGCCGGGTTGACGATGCCATAGTCGTGCAGCAGCGCCCCGCAGTAGAAGAGCTCGTCGTCCATCTTGTTTCGGTCGACGGTCGCCAGCGCCCGCCCGAACAACCAGGTCCGGTAGGAGTGGCCCTCGAGGGCCGGCGGCAACTCCGCGCACGCCTCTTCGGCTTCGCGCGCGAACTTAGAATCGGGGACCGCAAAGGTGTTCAGGTCGACGCGTGCGGCCGCTTCCGGAAGCCGGCCCAGCGCGAGCCTTGCCCGCCCCACGATGTTCTCCCACTGGCCCACCGCAATTGCGGCCAGCAGCCGGCGCCGCTCCGCACGCGATAGCCGACCACCGGTGCGGCGGACCCAAGCCAGACCGCCGAGCCGCTGCGGATCGGGCGCGTTCATCCGCTAAGGGGTTTTGAGGAAGACGTCATTGAGCGTGACGGAACGCAGGTTCCGGGATCGGATGACGTCGACGAGTTGCGGATAGACGTGGGTGACCGGCAAGTGATTGAGGTGGCCGATCACGATGTCCTGCGGGGTGAAGTACTGGTCGGCCATCTTCAGGATGTATTCCTCGGTGATCACCGTGGAATCCGACAGCGAACCCGACCACAGCACGGGGACGGTGTAGCCGAGGTCGGCCGCCACGGCATCAACGACGGCATTGTGCTTTGCATACGGTGGCCGGTAGTACGGCTTGACGCCCACTCCGTAGGTCTTCTTCAGAAATGCGTCGTTGCGGGAAAGCTGTTCGGCAATTTGGCTTTTCGTCTGCGTCGTCAAGTCCGGGTGGGACCAGGTGTGGTTACCGAGCTGGATCTGCCCGGATTCCACCAACGGTTGCAGCAGCGCCAGGTTTTCGGTCCACGAGTTGTACACGCCGTTGACGAAATACGTCAGCCGCAGACCGGTGTCTTTGGCCAACTGCGTGTAGGCGCGCACCACCTCGGAGTTGACGCCGTCGTCGAGGGTTAACGCAAACAGATCACCTTCGCCGGGGATCTTGCTCAGTGCGCCCCCGCCAGGCAGCGCGATGCGATCGCTCAGCGGTGGTGGCGGCAACAAGCCTGCAGCCGGGGAGGCGGTCGGACCGGAGGTTGCCACGGATGCCCCGGGCGTCTGGGCGAAGGTTTGCGGTTGCGGGTCAACCACCAGCCGGGCGGCGCCCACGCCGGCAACCGTGGCCGCGGCAAGTGCCCCGAGGAACCGGCGCCGGTTCAGCTCCGAGGGCGCACCGCCTCGAGTGGAACCGGCGGATCCGCCCCGATCCCTGGCCCGTCGAGGTTTGCGGTGCGACGCGGCATGAGGGCGTCCCGCGTACGGGACGCCCCTGTTGCCGAACTGCGCCTCCACAGCAGCGAACCGTACCACTGGCAGGGTCGATATGTCTGATTCTTTGCGGAGCGGCCAGCAACGGTTGCCACATCGAAATGTTGTGGAGGTGGTCGTGAAGTGCCGCTTATCCACGGCTCGGTAGCCCCGTAGGAGAGACGGAAAGAGATATTTCCCACTCAGTGCGGCGGCTCGCCGCCGCGCTGCGGTAGCTGCACGGGCTCGACATCGGGGGTTCCCAGGGTCGAGGCGAGCCACGGCAGTGACGCCCCGAACGCCTGGGCAGCGAACGGCCAGTCGTGTTTGCCCGGCTGGGTAACCACCGCGCACCCAATCCCATTGGCGGCCGCAACGTCGCACAGCGAGTTGGCGGCGGCGTCCTGGCCTTCCGGGTTCGCGGAGGGGTCGCTGCTGGTGGATACGGGGGCGGCATGGGCGGTCTGGGCAACCTCGCGCGCACCCGACGACGCGGGGATGTCGAACCACCCCGACACCCCCGTGTAGGGACCATGCCGATTCATGACGGTGCTCGGGTCGAAGGCGGCCCAATCGGCGGCATTGCCACCGAACAGCCGGGCGACGGATTGGTCCTTGGGGCCGACGTTGGGGCTGCGGTCGCCGGCGATGTCGACGAACGCGCTGAACATGTCCGGATGCATGACGGCAAGGTCGACGGCGCAGGTGCCGCCCATCGACCATCCCGCGACGCCCCAGTTGCCGCGCTCGGCGCTGACCCCGAAGTTCGAGACCACGAAGGGCACGACATCTTTTGTCAGATGGTCAGCGGCATTGCCGCGGATGCCGTTGACGCACTCGGTGTCGTTGTCGAACGCGCCGGTGGGGTCGACGAACACCAGCACAGGGGCGAAGCCGTGATGACGGGCCGCGAAGTCGTCGATGGTGTCGAAAGCGCCGCCGGCACGCAGCCAGTCGGCAGGGGTGTTGAAGGCCGAACTGATCATCATCACCGTCGGCAGCCGCGGCGGCGGATTGCTGCCGAACCACGCCGGAGGCAGATACACCAGTTCCTGGCGGTGGGGGAAGTGCGACGCGTCGGCGCTGATGTTCACCGGCACCACGACGCCCCTGGTCGGCTTGGTCCCGGCGACCTGCATTTCGGTGACCCGCAGCCGATCGATCTGATCGGGCAGGGGCCCGGATGTCAGCTGATTCCATGCGGCGAGCACCGTGGGGAAGTAGCCGACCCAACCGTTGACCGCCAAGGTCGCGCACAACACGCACAGCGGCACCGAAAGTAGCGCCAGCCCGCGTCGCCACCACCGGGCGCCCGGCCAGCCCAGGACCAGCACGGCGCCCGCGAGTCCGGTCATCGCTATCCACAGCCACAGCGACGCCGGCGCCGGGTCCCCGGCCACGCCAAGCGACGTGATGTACCAGAACGACACCGCCGTCACCACCGCGGCGACGCCCAGCGCCACCGGCAGTGCCCAGGTACGCCAACGCCGCCGACGCAATCCGATCGCGCCGATGGCCACCACCAGCGCCGACCCTTGCACTACCGGCGGCAACCAGCCGTGCAGTAAGGACGCCTGTTCGATGAAGGTGGGCAAGAGTCGTGACCCCTCACCAAATCCGACGACCGCTCGGGACGCCGGGGGGTGCGCCGCAATGATGGCCGTGCGTCATTGCGCTCCCTCCACGAGGCGGACAGGTGATCGGGTCGGACCAACTATCCCATACGCTCGGCGGGAAACACCGTCTCATTTCGATGAAGCTGGTGAATTAACGCAGGCGCAGGCTTGCTATCGACCACAAAAACGCTGCAGAACGCTATCGCGGTGTCGGCCAGCATGCGGTGCGCTGGTCGAAGCGGTGGCTCCCGATCAGCAGTAGGAAACGCCCGAGTCAACCGAAACCTGGGTGCCGGTGACGAACCTGGATTGGTCGGAGGCCAGCCAGGCGACGGCGTCGGCGATGTCCTCGGGCTGGGCGCTGCCTTCGGGTAGCAGCGGCCTGTTCAGGCCCCGCAGGTATGGATAGGTGTCGGCGGCCGATCGGATCGCCTCGCGCATCTGGCCGCCGCCCATGGGGCTGTCGACCGCCCCGGGATGCAGGCTGTTGACGCGGATGCTGTGCCGGCCCAGTTCGGCGGCGAATGCGCGGGCCATGCCGGTGACCGCGTGCTTGCTCACCACGTAGTGCACCATGAACGGCTCCATTTTGATGCCGGCAGCGGATCCGATGAGGATGATCGATCCGCCACGACCGCCGTCGATGATGTGACCGGCGCTGGCCATCACGGTGTTCCAGGTCCCGGTCACGTTGGTGTCGATGGTGTCGCGGAAGGCATCCGCGGTTATTTGATCCCAGGGTGCGGGGCTGCAGATCCCGGCGTTGGCGACGACAATGTCGAGACGGCCCAGTTCGTCAACCGCCGCGTCGACGGCGGCCTTGAGCGCATCGAGGTCACGGATGTCGACCACCGCGGTGATGACCCGTTTCCCGCTGGCGCTCACCAGCTGTGCCGTTTCGGCGAGGTCGGCGGGCGTCGGCGAATCGTAAGGAACGCTGGACGGCAACGGCCCGGCAATATCGACCGCGATGATGTCGGCGCCCTCGGCGCTGAGCCGCACCGCGTGCGCTCGGCCCTGTCCTCGCGCGGCGCCGGTGATCAACGCGACCCTTCCCGAGAGTGACCGGCTCGCCATTAGTCGCGCGCGATCTTGTCGAGGGGGTTGGACCGCTCGAGCATGCCGTAGGTCTGCTCACCGTCCCAGCGGTAGCGCACGCCGGCCTGCTGCAGGGCGGGGAAGCTGGGCATCTCCTGTTTGAGGGCCTGCATGGAGTACATATCGTCGTCATGATGCACGTCGTGGGTGGAAAGCATTGTCTCGCCGGCGATCTCGATGAGTCCGTCGGCGGTTTGCAACACCAGTGAGACGTCCTCGGCTTGCGGCCGCAATCGGGTGAGCCACGGGGCCTTTACCACCCGCGCCGCGATGAGGCCACCATCGCCGGTGAAGATGTAACCCTCGTTGAAGGTGGGCTGCCCGTCGGGACGCGGTGGGTAGGCGATGTAGCCGAATGCCCGCCCACTGGGGAAGACCGCCGACTGCCAGCAGTGTCCCCAGAATCCGGCGAGCTTGCGCACGCCGGTGCGGCGGATCCGCAGCCCGCTACCGGTGAAGCTGCGTTGCTCGCCGGCCGCATGGAATTCGCCTGTGGCGGTGAATAATTGCTCGTAGCGTGGCCCGCCCATGAGATCGCCCTCGATGGAAGTCTTGAGCCGCGCGTCGGCCTCGGGTTGCAGCGTTCCCTGCACCCGGGGGGGCACAGCCATTGTCGCCCGCACCCGGAAACTGATGTCGACCGACGGTCCGTCTTTATTACCCTGGACCAAGTCGGCCGACGAGGTCTGCACCGCTGGGCCGTCGTAGGACATCGTCCAGGTGCCGAATGGTTCCAGGCACCGAAACACCAGACCGCCGGCACCCAGCACGCTGGCCCGTCCATCGGGTCCCTCGGCCGGCAACGAGGGCCCGTTGGTGCGTAGCCGGTACACGCCACCGTCCGGGAACGCGACGTTGACTTGGATGTCGTGGGCATCCCAATTGGCGCCGACCGCCTCGATCCCGATGCGCGGCAGAGCGATCTCGCCGCGGTCGTCGACGACCCAGAAGCTCACCGAGTCGCGCATCTGCGGATTGTCGGGCCGCTGGGCCAGCGCGTACTCGCGGGACGGGTCGATGCCGCCGGTCAGATCAACAGTCATCAATTGTCCTTTTTCCTGCCAAGTTTCTTCTGCGCGGTCCAACGGCTTGCGCTTTCCACATAGCCGCCGAACCGGGGGCGCACCTCGTCGAAATCTATGCCGAACGCGACCGGATCGGCGTGCGAGCTCGGCTCACGTTCAGCGGCGGCCTGCGTCCACCAACTCTGCATCCGAGCTTCGAACTCCGCACTGACCGGCGCCCCCAACCACGCATACAAACCGGTGACCTCCCCGATCGGATCGGCCTGCATGGCACGAAAATCGATGTCGTAGAACCGGTCCTCGGCACCGTCGGCGCGAAACCGCAGCGCCCGCTGCATGCCCAGTGCCCAATGCTCTACGTTCAGCCGACCGATATAGCGCCGGTCGATCTCGTCGCTGAACGACCCGATGATGTCGGCGTACAGATCGGCCACCGACAAGATGACGTCGGTGGGATCGCGGTGCGTCATTACGAACCGCGCGTCGGGAAACACCGTGTCCAGCGCATCGAGCCACAACACGTGTGATGGACATTTCAACCGCCATGGCCGTTGCGGCTCGCCCCACTGCAACAGCTTCATCACTTTGCGCTGATACCGATACGTCGACGTGAGATCCGCACCGTTCACCAACCACGCGGAGTACGAGGGGATTTCGGCGAACGATTGGAACAGATGCGACTTGAAATCCAGCGCCATCAGCTCATGGCACTCCATCGGCCCGTGCGTATCTGCCGGCACGTGGTAGCGGGTGCCGACCATCTCGCCCTTGTCGGGCGGGATGCGGGGGTCTACGCCCCGCACGGTTGCGGGCGGCGGACACGGTTGCGACGACTCCCACCGACGCAGGTAGCGCACGTCGGGGTCTTGCGCCAGCAGCATCGACAACGCGGTCGATCCGGTCCGGGGCAACCCCAATCCGATCAACGGCGCGATGATGGGCACGTTGTCGATTTCCGGATGGCGGCGATACCAGTCCTGCACCTGCAATCGCTGCGCCAGATAGCCGACGATGCGTCGATGCAGGAACGCCTGCCCGCGATCGTGCAACCGCGCCTCGTCCCGCAGCGAGGACAACAGGATGTCCAGGCCGTCGGCGAAGGAGTCGTCGCCGAAATCGGTGAGGCCGGTTTGGGCGCTCGCCTCGTCCATCACCTCGACAGCGTTGGCCATGAACCCTCCGTGGGAGGAACATCGTTGTCTGGGCGAAGCGTAGCGTCGACCTGGCGCTGCCGGTTACAGGGAAGGAGACATCATGACTGTCACCGTTGTCGACGCGGGCCCGAACCGGGTTTGCCGGTCGGTTGAAGTCGCCGCGCCGGCAGCCGAGCTATTCGCGTTCGCAGCCGATCCCCGGCGCCACAGCGAACTGGACGGATCGGGAACTGTGCGCGACAACATCAAGGTGCCGGCGGAAATGGCTGTGGGATCGAAGTTCTCGACACATATGAGGATGTTCGGCCTGCCATACCGGATCACCAGCACGGTGACCGCCTTCAAGCCGAACGAATTGGTCGAATGGCGTCATCCGCTTGGCCACCGCTGGCGGTGGGAGTTCGAGTCGCTGTCACCGACGCTGACCCGGGTCACCGAAACGTTCGACTATCACGCCGCCGGCGCGCTCAAGAACGGATTGAGGTACTACGAGTGGGCCGGCTTCCGCAAGGCCAACGCCGCGGGCATCGAGGCGACGCTGGCCAAGCTGCGCGATCGCTATGCCGCGCAGTAGCTGATCACTGCGCTAACTTGGCCGGCGGGTCGGCGGCGTCCCACGGGACCATGCCGGACACCCAGTGGGTCAGCTCTTCGACCTGGTCGTTGCTGTGCAGGTGGCGCGGCGGCGTGGCGTAGGTGGCGTAGGGACGGCAGCGGATGACGACCCGGTTTTCGCGCTCGGACATCGTTGCGACGTAGTCGCGCGCGCTGTCGTCGAGCGGTTGACCGGACATCCGGCCGGCAACCGCCATCATCACGTCGACCGTTAGATCACGGTCGCGTTCGATGGTGGCGTCGGCGTAGACCTGCAGGTAGGTAAACGGCCAGCGCTCGTCCAGGACGCACAGGCTGACCTTGCCGTCGCGGTCGATGACGCGGGCTTTGCCGCGGCCTTCCATGGTGGACACCAACAACTCGTCGGTGTCGGTGGGGATGTAGTAGACGATCGACATGGCCGGGCCGTCGTTGCGGCGGCGGTAGCCGAACACACAGGTGCGGTGCGTGCGCACGAATTCACGCCGCTCGGAGGGAAGCATGTCGCGGTCGACGGGAGCGGTGTACGGCTCCGTCGCCAGGGGAAGGAGGAGCATGGCGAAAAGTCCTTGCTGTCAGTTGGTTTGCCGGCATGGCAGTTAACGGATACACTGTATCCATTAATATTAACCTGGTCAAGACCGAAGTTGGGCCGCGCGGCATACTTTCCGGTGTGAGCCCCGTTACTGAGCCGTCGGGAAACCGCTCCCGCGGCCGCCCGGCCCTGCCCCTGGACCGGATCCTCGCGGCGGCTCTCGAACTCCTCGACGAGCAGGGTGCCGACGCACTGTCCATGCGGTCACTGGCGCAGCGCCTGGAATCGGGCACCGCGACCCTCTACCGCCACTTCTCCAACCGCGCGGAATTGGTGGCCATGGTGGTCGACCACATTCTCGGTGAAGTCGACCTCGACGCCGGTGAGGTTGTCGAATTGCCCTGGCAGCAAGCCTGTATGTTGCTCGCGCAGCACATGTTTGACGCGCTCAGCCGCCACGGCAATGTCGCGTCATTGCTGATCGGGTATATCCCCATGGGCCCCAACGCGTTGGCCAACCGCGAGCGTTGTCTGTCGGTGCTACTCGACAACGGCTTTGCGCCGGCGGTCGCCGCCCATGCCTACGCCACGCTGGCCCGTTATGTACTCGGCTTCGCGATACAACTCTCCGGGTCGACGGCTGGGGCCGAGCTAGCGGCCGAACACGACGCCGAAGTGTCGGCCGCCTTCCATCGTCTTGATCCGTCTCGCTATCCCGCTACGGTCGCCGTCGCCGGCGATCTTCCCGTTCCGCTGGAGGAGGAGTTCACGTTCGGGTTGCGGCTGATCGTCGCCGGGCTGGACCGACTGCACGGTTCACCGCATCCCGAGACGCCTGAGGTGTTCGATCATGGTGTCCACCGCGGCTTCTAGCGGGGCGGTGTCGCGACGGACCTGGCTGAGCAGCAGCCCACCCTGGATGCCGGCGAGCATGGCCAGCGCGATGCGGTCGATATCCGCTCCCTCGGCCAGCTCGCCACGTGCGGCAATGGTCACCAGCCCGTCGTGAATCATGTTCTCCCACTGACCAAATGACCGCGCGAGCCGCGCACGTGCGACGGGATCGCATTCGGCCAGCTCGCTGGCCATCGACCCGAGCGGGCAGCCCCCCACACCACCCAGGCGGCGCACCGTGTCGACCATGATGTCGCGCCAGCGGCGCACGTCCTCGATGCTTTCGATGCGGTCGAGGCTGAGGTGCTGAAAGCCGAGCACCTGGTCGGTCTGAAAGTCGATCACCGCGGAGACGAGATCGCTCTTGTCCGCGAAGTAGTGGTACATCTGCGAGGTGCTGATGGCCGCGGCTTCCTGGATGTCTTCGATGGTGGTCCGCGCGACACCGCGCTGCAGCATCAACTCCGAGGCGGCGACCACGATGCGTTCGCGGGTGGCCCGGCCCTTCGCGGTCAGCTTTTCATAGGCGACTGGCATCTTCCACGCCCCTTCCTTTCGCCGAGCGTGCACTCACGGCGAGATTTCTGCGATTTTTTCGCCGTGGCTGCACGCTCGGCGGCGCTGACGGCGAGTCTACCCGATTTTGGAGTTGACACTCCATTTCTGAACCCGGAGGCTGGAGCCGTTCGTCTACCAAACGGCACCCATGCGAAGGGCAATGAATCATGAGCACTACCGCCGACACCAACCGCGCGACCATCGCCGACCGCGTCGCCCAACTGCAGAGCGGGATGGCCGGCCATCTCCCCGACGACGTCGTCAAGACTTTCGGTGCCGAGCAGGCCGCCCTGCAAGCCGCCGGAGTGCCGGCCGGCGTCGCCGCACCCGGCGACCCCATGCCCGACGCACGGCTGCTCGACGTGCACGGCGCGCCCACCACCCTGGCCACGGCCGCGGGCGGGCGCGGTGCCGTGGTTGTTTTCTACCGCGGGGCTTGGTGCCCGTACTGCAACCTGGCCCTGCGCGCCTATCAGGAGGATCTGGTTCCGCAGCTTGCCAAGCGCGACATCCCGCTGGTGGCAATCAGTCCGCAAAAGCCCGACGGCTCACTGTCAACCCAGGAGAAGAACGAGCTGAGCTTCACCGTCCTGTCCGATCCCGGCAACCAGGTAGCCGCCGGATTGGGCGTGCTCACCGCTCCCTCCGGCGATGCCCGCGCGGCTCAGCGCACCCTTGGCCTCGACCTGCCCGAAGCCAACGCTGACGGAACCCACAATCTGCCGATGCCGACCGTGCTCATTGTCGACGGCGCCGGGATCATCCGCTGGATCGATGTGCACCCTGACTACACCACCCGCACCGAGGTCGCCGAGATCGTCGACGCGCTGAGCGTCCTCGATCGACGAAAGGACGCCGCCCAATGATCGACGACAGCCCAAACCCGCTGGCGCAGAACCTCGCCCGGGCCGGACAGCTAGTCAGCCGGTACGGCCTGGTGGTAGTGCTGGCCTGGATCGGGTTCGGTAAGTACGTCAAGATGGAGGCCCGCGTTCTCATCGAACACAGCCCGCTGATGAGCTGGATCTACGACGTATTCGGCGTCACCACGGTCGCACGGGGGCTGGGCACGATGGAAATCGTTGCCGCGCTTCTCATTGCGGTACGCCCGGTTTGGCCACGAGCGTCGGCGGTTGGGAGCGCGCTGGCGGTGCTTCTTTTCCTGGGCACATTGAGCTTCCTGTTCACCACCCCCGGGGTGGTCGCGGCGCACGCCGCCGGGTTGCCCGTACTCTCAGCGCTGCCGGGCCAATTCCTGCTCAAGGACCTGGTGCTGATCGGTGTGGCGCTGTGGACGCTGGGCGACTCGCTCATGGCGGTGCCGGTCACACGTGTGGCAGCACCTCGTCGGTCAGCAGGTGCACACTCGCCCAGCCTGCGTCGATCGGAAGTCCGCCCACAAGCGGGTTCATGACGACTTCCCTTCTGCCGCTGTGGATCTGATTGATCAGGCATTCAGGGGTGAGGATCTCGACGTGGTTGAGGCGCCGCAGGTCCTCGATCGAGGCGGCGGGGATTTCGTTGGGCCGCGGTACTCCGGCGCGCTTCCAGGCGCTGTATTCGGCGGCCTCGTTCATGATGAAATCGCCGTAGCGGGCCCAGGCTTCGTCGGGATCGGCGTGTAACAGCGTGACCGTGCTGCCGTTTTCGGGGTGGTAGACGAAGCCCGTCTTACCCTGCTTCTGCAGCTCCTGCCGGTACACGGCTTCCAGCTCGGGCATGGCCATCGGCGGTGAGAACGGTAACCCGAAGCGCGCCGCTCGCCGGGCCGCCGCGGCGGTCATACCGCCGACGAAAAGGATCGGATGCGGACGAGTGTGCGGCTTCGGCGTGACGTTGATGAGCGCGCCGTCATGGTCGAAGGGTTCCTCGCTCCACGCCTTGAGCAGCACCGAGAGGCAATGATCCATCAGGGCGGCGCGCTGCGACCAGTCTTTGCCGGCGGCGCGGTACTCGTCGGGCCGATAGCCCATTCCCGCCACGAAGCTGAAGCGGCCCTGGGCGAGGTTGTCCAGCACGGCGATATCCTCGGCCAGCCGAACCGGGTCGTAGAGCGGCACGATCAGCGCGTTGATGCTGATCCGCACCCGTAGCGTCCGACCGGCGATCGCGGCGGCCAGAATCAGCGGCGACGGTAGCCAACTCGTGGCCGCCAAGTGATGTTCTTCGCCGCTCACGGCGGTGAATCCGTGCTTATCGGCATACTCGGCCATGTCCAACGCGGCCCGATAACGCTGCGCGTGCCGTGCCGAAGGGTCGGCGATATTGGTCATGTTCAGCCGTAATGCGGTGAGCAGACTCATCGTCCCGTGCGCTTGTGTCGCGCGAACAACGTTCCCCTGATCATTCGCTTGGCCGAGCCGAGCGCGGCGTCATAGGCCGTCGGAGGCAGGCTGGCCGCCCGCTCCGACAGACCGCGGGTCAGCACACAGATGGCCTCCACCGCGGCCGCCGCGTCGGTGTCGGGGGACAGCACCCCTTGCGCCCGGGCGTCCTGGACAATCTCCGTGACGACGTCGCGCAACGCCTTGGACCCAGGGTATTTTGGGCCGCCACGCCGCAGCTGGGTGGCATCGTCGGCGCTTGCCCGCAAGAATGCGGCCAGATAGGGATATTCGCGTTTCAGCCGTTTCGACTCGTCCAGCACCGCATCAAGCCGGTCGATGACGTCATCGGACTGCGCAGCGGCGGCACGTAGTCGCGGAAGCACGATTGCTTCGATCTCTTCGCCGGTCGCCCTGAGCAGTTCGGACTTGTTCGCAAAGTAGTGATAAAGGCTGCCGCTGGTCATGTCGGCGGCCCTGGCGATCTGGCGGATCGAGGCCTGCGAGTAGCCGAACTCGGCCACGCAGCGCATCGCCGCGGTGATGATTCGCCGGCGGGTCTGCTCACCATTTGCGCCGACCGGCCGGCCGAGCTGAGGCGACGTGGCGGTCATGTGCTGAAACTAATTGACCGCGCGTTTATATTCGACCCCGTCGGCAAGAGTCAGGACACGGCAGCAATGACCAGAACCCAGCTGGGCCGCCCCGTCGGCGCCAGCGGCGAGGAAACCCGCCAGCGGATCATCGTCGCAACCATGCGTTGTGTGGCTAACGTGGGCTATTCCCGAGCTACCATCCGCGAAATCGCGCGCATGGCGAACGTCACCAGCGCGAGCCTGTACAACTACTTTCCGAACAAGTCCGAACTGATCAAGGCGACGATCGCGGCCAGAGCCGACGCCGCGATGCCACGGCTGCGTCAGGTCGCGGAAGGTGCCGGCGACATCGTCGACCGTATCGAAGCGGTGCTCGACGAATGTGGCCATTTGATTCGCGAGTACCCGGACCTGGCCGCGTTCGAGTGGGTGATCCGGGCGGAAAAGATCATCGCCCCGGACGCGGGCAACGCCGGCTTTGCGACGTTCCGCGAGATCATCGAGGGCCTCGTTAGCGACGCGTGCCAGCGCGGCGAGCTCGGTGCTGACCCGGACGCGCAGGGCACGGTGGAGGCCATCTACGCGCTCATCTTCGGCCTGACGGAGCTGGCGGCCACTTTGCCACCGGAGGAGTTCCAGGCCGCGCTGAGTTCGGCGAAGGCCTTGGTCCGGGGAACGCTGTTCGTTCCTTGATATGATCAAGCGATTAATTATAGAGTCTTGGTCACGGAGAGTGGGGTCGAGACCTTGACCGAAATTGTTGGGTGCGCCTTGGACGACGTCGCCGTTGACGCGCTGCGCCAGAAATATGCCGAAGAGCGGGCACGGCGAATCCGCCCCGACGGGATCGCGCAGTACGTGGAGATCGCTGGTGAGTTCGCCCGGTTCGCCGACGATCCCTGGGCGGATGGGGAATTCACGCGCGAGCCGCTGACCGACGAGGTTGACGTGGCGATCGTCGGGGCCGGTTTCGGCGGGCTGTTGACGGGCGCGCGGCTGCGCGAGCTCGGCGTGCAAAGTGTGCGGTTGATCGACAGGGCGGCCGACGTGGGCGGAACCTGGTACTGGAACCGCTATCCGGGGATCGCCTGCGACGTGGAGTCCTACGTGTACATCCCGCTGCTCGAGGAACTCGGCTACATCCCCGCGGACAAGTACGCCAAGGGCGCCGAGATCTTTGCCCACTGCCGGCGCATCGCCGAGCACTACGACCTGTACCGCGACGCGTGCCTGCAGACCGATGTACACGAGATCCGTTGGGACGCTGCGAGTTCTCGCTGGATCATCCGGACCAACCGGGGCGACGAGATGCGGGCCAGGTTCGTGTCCATGGCCAATGGGTATCAGGCCAAGCCCAAGCTGCCCGGCATCAGCGGCATCAGCTCTTTTCGCGGGACGACGTTTCACACCAGCAGGTGGGACTACGACTACACCGGCCGGCAGCTGCAGAACCTGGCCGGCATGCGCGTCGCCATCATCGGAACGGGTGCGACGGCGGTCCAGTGCGTGCCCCACCTGGCCGCGGCGGCCCAGCACCTCTACGTCTTCCAGCGCACGCCCTCATCGGTGGACGTACGCGCCAACCAGCCCACAGATCTGCAGTGGGCCAACACATTACAGCGCGGATGGCAGCGCACGCGAATACAGAACTTTCAGATCCTCACGGCCGGCGGGCAGGCGGAAGAAGATCTGGTCGCCGACGCCTGGACGAGCATCACCCGGAAGCTTCCGGTGATGCGCCATGACACCGATGCCACGGTGAGCCCGGAGCAACGCACGCGCGACATCGAACTCGCCGACTTCGCCAAGATGGAGGAAATCAGGGCGCGGGTCGACGCGATCGTGGCCGATCCCGCTACCGCCGAGGCGCTCAAGCCCTGGTACGGCTACTTCTGCAAACGGCCCTGCTTTCATGACGAGTATCTGCAGACGTTCAACCGCGACAACGTCACCCTGGTCGACACCCGCGGCCGGGGCGTGCAGCGCATCACCGAGACCGGCGTCGTGGTCGACGGAGTGCCCTACCAGCTCGACTGCCTGATCTTCGCAACGGGGTTCGAGGTGGGCACCGACTACTGCCGTCGTACCGGGTTCGACCTGATCGGCCGCGACGGCGTGACGCTGACCGAGGCGTGGCGTGACGGTGTGCGGACATTCCAGGGCTTGTGCGCCAATGGTTTCCCGAACTGCTTCATCGAAAGCATCGCGCAGTCCGGGCTTACGGTGAACTTCCCCTACCTGCTTGACGTGCAGGCGATCCACGTCGCGTGGATGATCGCCCGGGCTCTGGAATGCGGCGCCACCGAAGTCGAGGCTTCAGCCAGCGCCGAAGCCGCCTGGGTGGACACGGTTTTGGCCCGCTCGACCGCGACCGCCCAGCGGGCCAAGACGTGCACTCCCGGTTACTACAACCGCGAAGGTAAGGCGGACGCCAAGACGCGGCAGGGCAGCTTTTTCTTCGGCGGACCCACCGAGTACGCCGACATCTTGGCGGACTGGCGAGCGAACGGGGATTGGGAGGGGTTCGAGATCCGCGGCGCGAAGGCCGGTCCGTGACGTACATCCTCGGCCGGGTACGGGCGGCGGCGCGGCGCCGGCCCGCACCGAAGGTAGCAATCATCGGTGCCGGGTTCGGCGGCCTCGGCACGGCGGTGGCACTGCGCCGGGCCGGCCTCGACGACCTGGTGATCATCGAGGGCTCCGAGGGTGTCGGCGGCACCTGGCGGCGCAACACCTATCCCGGCGCGGCCTGCGATATCCAGAGTCATCTGTACTCATTTTCATTCGCGCCCAACAAATCCTGGAGCCGTACCTTTGCTCGCCAGCCCGAGATTTTGGCCTACCTGGAGTCGGTGGTCGACGACTTCGATCTGCGCCGCCACCTCATGCTCGACACTACGGTGCGCACCGTCCGGTGGAACGAAAACACCTGGCAGTGGGATTGCGAACTGGACCGAGCCGGGCAGACCGCGACCCTGAGCGCCGACGTCGTCGTGTGCTCCGCCGGGTTGTTCGGCTCGTTGAAGCTCCCCGATATCGCCGGCATGGGAGACTTCGGCGGCATCCTGATGCACACCGCGCAGTGGGATCATCGTTTCGACCTGACGGGCAAAAAGGTGGCGGTGGTCGGCACCGGGGCCAGCGGCGTGCAGGTTGTCCCCGAGCTGGCGAAGATCGCCGAGCGCGTGACGGTGTTCCAGCGCACGCCGCCATGGATGGTCCCCAAGGACGATCGTCCTTACAGCGCAACCGAATTGGCGCAGTTCCGGCGCGACCCGCTGGCGGCACGCCGCACGCGTTGGAAGATCTGGAAATTCCAGCACGACAACACCGCGACTTTTGCCGACGACCCCGTCGTCATCGCCCGCACCCAGGTCGCGACCTCGTTCCTGGAGCGCACCGTGCCCGACGAGCGGCTTCGCCGCGCGCTGACACCGGACTATCCGTTTCGCTGCAAGCGGGTGCTGCTGGGCGACGACTATTACCGTGCGCTGCAGCAAGACCATGTCGAACTTGTCACCGACCCCATCGAACGAATCACCCCGACGTCGATCGTCACGAAGGCCGGTCAGGCCTTTGAAGTCGATGCGATCGTGCTGGCCACCGGATTCGAGACGTCGCACTATCTGTCCGGCATCGAGGTCATCGGCACCCGGGGACAGGGCTTGCACGAGCGGTGGGGACCCGACCCCAGCGCCTACCTGGGCGTTGCGGTCAGCGGATTCCCGAACTTCTTCATGCTCTACGGTCCCAACACCAACCAGGGCGGCAACTCGATCGTCTACATCCTCGAGGCCGGCGCACGACTGGTGGCCAGCGCGGTAACCCGATTGGCACGTAGAGGTGGATACCTCGATGTGCGTCCCGAGGCCGAAAAGCGTTACAACGATGGGCTTTCCGCGGATCTCGAGCGCACCATCTGGACGAAGTGCGACAGCTACTTCCGTTCCCCCACCGGGCGCATCGTCACCCAATGGCCCTATACCGAGCTGGAATACGCGCGCCGCACCTGGCGGCTGCGACCGCGGGATTGGCTGCACCGCACCGGCTTGGCCCCGGCAACCGGGTCCGGATTACTGAGCGCGACGCGGCGTCAATCGCCGTCGCCGGTGTAGTTGGCGCCTCAGGTGCGGCGCACCGTGGTGATGATGAAAGTGACGAATCCCGCGATCCCCAGCACGACGCCCGCGACGATAGCCCAAATCAGCGCGATGAACTGCTCGATGCCGACGTAATCGCCGACGCCGTAGCGAATGTCGGAGGGCCCCGAGCAGCTGACCGTGTAGTTGCCGCCGACCTTGACGCTGAAGTAAAACTGCGCCCGCCACTGGGAGGTGGGGATGAAGTCGAAGTCATACCGGGTCGCGTTGATGCGTTGCCCGTTCTCGTCGCGCACGCTGCAGCCGATGGACTTTGGTGGCGATCCAGAAGGTGGGCTGGTGTAGTAGATCGACTTGAATTCACCGGCGTCCACGTGCACCGTCGTGCTTTGGTTGTTAGCGAAGCTGTGCTCGTCGGTCGGCAGCCTGCCGGTGACCTGAACCAAAAAGACGACGAGCGCGGAGATTGCGACGAAGGCGCCGATCGCGACGAGGACCCTGCCGATCGCGTAACCGAGCCTGCGCGGGCGCTTGGGGGATGACATGGCGTTTGCTCCTTGGCAGGCGATTGGCTGCACGGCCAAGTCATCCTAAGGGCGGGAGCATGCGAAGTTGCGGCCATTGCGTTGGCGGGGCGCTCGATCGGCCGGGCTTGATTTTCAGGGGGCTTCAGGGGTCTTCAAAGGTTGGAGATTCGGCGCAACGTGTTCTCGAAGAGGGCGTCGAAGGCCTGTTGGTTGCCGGGGGTGACCGTACCACTCAGGACTAACCGATTTAACCGTGCGTAGGAGAAGTACTTCGTCTCCGCCGCGCCGGCGGGCTCACCGAATGTCGTTTCGGTGACCGAGATCCGGAAGCGCTGCGGCCCGTTGGCCGGGCGTGAGTCCTCGAGGATCCGCACCGTGCTGGTAACGCCGAGGGCGGAGGTAAATCGCGAGCACCGCGACACTAAGGCGATCATCGCGTCGAACCCGCTGCGGTCGAATTCACGGCCGATCGTCAGCCGGATGTCGTGCGGGTCGAAAACCGCTTCGGGCGGATCGGCCGGGATGTACCCGACCACCTCGGCGGCGTCGCCGTTGCCGACGGCATAGTCGTTCACGTCGGAGCATTCCGCGGGATCGTAGTCAAGGACATCGTGAAACGGTTGCTGTCTGGCGTACCCGAACCCCTGGTAGCCCCTGGTCTTGGCTTTGACCGTCCACGAGACCGGAAACTCGCTCGGCTTAGGTAGCAAGTCAGCCAATTGCTGATCGCTCAGCGCGGCCAGCCCCGGGGCGGCCGGTTCCGGGGCGCGCGGCGCGTCGTCCCGCCAGCTTCGGAACACGTGGGGCGCGGTGATCAGCACGGCGGCGACCGCGACCACGCACAGCGCGGCCGCGATCGGCCATGGCCGACGGCTCATAGCGCGCGCAGCCTTTGCAGCGTTTGAGCGGCACGCTGCCTCACCAGATCGCTGTCGGCGCCGTAGAAGTTGTAGATGGTGCATTCCAAGATGACGCCCCGTACCGCGTAATAGCTGACGTGGTAGGTTGCCGGCGGTTCGCTCCCGCCGAAGGTGGTAAACGTTGTGGTGACGGCGGCGTAGGTGCGGTCGGGCGCGCGCGACTGGACCGCCGTGCTCACGGTCCGCTCGTTCTTGAACTTGCCCGTGAAATCGTAATTGGTGACGTGGTAGGCGTCGCAATTGTCCAGCCAGTCAAGGTAATTGGCGATCCGGGCCGGCCCATCGGGAACGACCCAGATCCATAGCCGCCCGTAGGGTCCCCGTCGTTCGCTTTCCCCCGTCGCGGGCGCATCCGCCAACTCGGGCGCATGCGCAAACAACTCGGTGTATCGGTCGACGCTGACTCCGGCTGCTTGGGCGGCACCCGAGCGGGTCAGTATTTTCGGGACGTTCGCACATGCGGCCGGTGCGTAGACCGCTCGCGGGCCCGCCGGTGGCGGGGTCGACGTGACGGTGTCGGCTGGGTGAGCCCGTGGCAACCACCCGGAGAGCTGATACCCCCAACCGGCCGGGAAGTCTCGACTGGTCGGCATCGTGGCGGCGAGAGCCCAGTTCGAGCGCGACGCCAGGCTCGCCGAATGCGCCGGAATGACCAGCAACGCCACACCACAGGCGCCGAGCACGACGAGGGCCACCGCGCCCACCAGCCGCGACCACGGGCGACTGCGCGCACCAGCGGTGTTCACACCGTTATCGTGCACTGCGGCGGCTCGCCAGTGCGACACCCATTGCGTGCGGCCGATGGCGGCCGACGGCGGCGGACGGCGGCCTACGGGGGTCAGCGGGCGGAGATTCGGTGGACCGTGTTGTCGAAGAGGCTGTCGAAGACTTGTTCGTGGCCGGTGCTGGCCGAACCGCTCAGGATTACCCCGGACTGGCGCGCGAAGGAGAAGTAATCGGTCCGCGTCACAGCCGACTCTCCGCCCAGGGTTGTGGTGACCGAGTAGCGGAAACGTTGCGGCCCGCCGGTGGGGCGTGAGTCTTCGATGATTCGCAGCGCGTAGCTGGCGCCGGCCGCGCTGGTGAACCGCGAGCATCGGGACACCACGCCGATCAGCGAGTCGAACCCGACCGCGTTGAACTCACGGGCGACCCTCAGTTGGACGTCCTTAGGGTCGGAACCGCCTTCCGGGTCGGCGGGATCGTGTCCGAAGACCTCCGCCGCGTCGTAGGCGCCGGTGGACGCCACACCAAACACCGCGAAGCATTCGACGGGACTAAAGCCGAGGCCATCGTCGGACGCGTGATATCTGAAGTACCCGAAGATATCCGCGGGCCGGTTGATCTCGCTGATCGTCCACGAGGCGGGAAAATCGCCTTGCCTGGGCAGCAGATCAGCCAATTGCTGGTCGCTCAGTTCGGCCAGTCGCGAGGCGAGCGGCGTCGCGCCTGAGGTGTCTTGCCAGCTTCTGAGCACGCTTCGCGTGGTGATCAGCGCCGCGGCAATCGCGATCACACAAGACGCGGCTGCGATCAGGCGTGGCCACCGTGCGCCGCTCATAATGGCCGCAGCCTTTGCAGCGTCTGGGCGGCAACGTGTTTCACCAGCTCGGCGTCGGCGTCCTCCATATAGATGGCGCATTCCAGCAGCACACCGCGCACCGCGTAGTACGCGACGTGGTAGGTCGACGGCGGGTCGGGGCTGTCGATCAGGTGGAACGATCTGGTGACGGTGACGGCGGCGTCGGCGCCTTTGGCCGATGTCGCTTCCACCGCCGTGGCGACGGTGCGTTCGTTTGTGACCTGGCTGCCATAGTCGTAGTTGGCGACGCGGTAGGACCCGCATCGGCTCAACCAGTCCTGGTAATCGGCGATCTGGGCGGATGCGTCGGGAACCACCCAGATCCCGAAGCGGGCATTGGGGCCGTGCTCATGGCGTTCTCCCGTCGCAGCGGCATCCGGTGGTGCGGCGTCCTGTGCCCAGATTTGGGTGTAGCGGTCGACCTCGACGTAGGCGGCCAGTGCGCCGCCACCGGACTGGTCCAGGATCTTCGGGATGGTCCCGCACGCGGCCGGCGTGTAGGCCGCCATTACGCCTTGCCGCGTTGTGCCGTTCGAGGCCGGCCTAGCCGAAGGGGCCTTGGCATCTGCTTCCCGCCGCAGCAGCCCGGCCACCGAGTACCCCCAGTCGGCCGGGAAGTCCGCGCTGGCGGGCAACGCGCCCGCGAGCGCCCAGTCCGATTGCGACGCCAGGCTTTCCGATGAAGCTCCGGTGTGCGAGCGCAGGGGAATCATCTGCAACGTCATGCCGCAGGCACCGAGCACGGTAAGTGCCGCAATGCTCACCGCCCGCGGCCACCGTTGGGCATTCACCTGTGTCCTCCTTGCGGGCCGGCCGGCTCGTCTTGCTGCAGGGCTACGCCGTTATCGTGGCAGCCCAACCGCCTCAACTGCGGCACCGACATGCGCAGCGGATCAATCAGCAGACGCCAAAGTCGATGACGCCGCGGATCAGTTCGCCTGCGGCCAGGTCCGCGTAGGCCTCGTTGACGTCGTCGAGCCCGTAACGCTTGGTGATCATTTCGTCGAGGAGCAGTTGCCCCGACTGATACAGCGTGGCCAGCAGCGGGATGTCGCTCTTGGGATTGCAGGAGCCGAACATGGTGCCGCACAAGGTTTTATTCATCAGGATGAAGTCCTGCAACGCGACCGCGATCGAGCTCAACCGCGGCGACGGCAGGCCGGTCAGCACACAGGTGCCGCCCTTGCGGGTGAGCTGCAGCGCCGTCCCGACATCGGCTTCGCCGATCATCGAGGGGGAGACGACGACCGCGTCGGCCATCACGCCGCGGGTCAGGTCCCGCACCAGCTCGATCGCTTCTTCTGCTGTCGCCGCGGTGTGGGTGGCACCGAAGGCCGGCGCGGACTCGCGTTTGAACGCGACGGGGTCGACCGCGACGATGCGCGCGGCGCCGCTGATGCGCGCACCCTGAATGGCTGCGGTGCCGATCCCGCCCGCACCGACGACCACCGTCGTATCGCCGCCGCGCACCCCGGCGCGGTGCGCCGACGAGCCGTACCCGGTCGGCACCGCGCACGCCAGCAGCGCGGCGGGTACCAGCGGGAGGTGCGGATCGATTTTCACCAGCGAGTCGGCCGCGACGACGGTGTGTTCGGCGAACGCGCCAATCTTGGAGACGTGCCCCAGGTTTCGCCCGTCGACGGTGTGATGGCGAAAGGTGCCGTCGGTCGGCATGCCGGGGGCCAGTGTCCCAGACCCGGTGTCGCACAGATACTCCATCCCCGAGGCGCACCAACGGCATTGCCCACACACCGCGACGAAGGACGTCACCACATGGTCGCCGGGGGCGAAGCGGGTCATCCCGTCTCCCACATCGACGACGACGCCGGAGCCTTCGTGCCCGCCGATCGTCGGCGACATGGCCGGCAATCCGAGCGAGCGCAGGGTCTCCGGAGGCGGGGCCAGCTTCCCCTGTCGGATGTGTTCGTCGGAGTGACACAGCCCGGTCGCGGCCAGCCGCACCAGCACCTCGCCGGCCCGCGGCGGATCCAGCTCGAATTCCTCGACCGACCACGGGCGGCCGTACTCGTAGAGGATCGCCGCTCGGCTTCTCATCGACTCTTGCCCTCTCTGTCCTGGCAACGGTAGCGGCGTTCCGAATAAACGTGGAGGAAGGGCTTGCAAACAGCCGCGGCAAAGATACTATCAATCGATTGATTATATGTGCTGGCGGAAGGATGTCGGTGTCGTACCTCGTGGCGGTCCCGGAATGGTTGTCGGCGGCGGCGGGCGATTTGGCGGATATCGGCTCCACGGTCAGCGCGGCGAACGCGGCCGCGGCGGGTCCGACGACGGCCCTGCTCGCCGCCGGCGAGGACGAGGTGTCGGCGGCCATCGCGGCGCTGTTCGCCGGGCATGGCCAGGGCTTTCAGGCACTCAGCGCGCAGGCGGCGGCGTTTCACGAGCGATTAGTGCAGCTGCTGGCCTCCGGCGCCGGGGCGTACGCGTCCACCGAGGCGGCCAGCGCCGAGTTCATGCAGCAGCCGCTGCAGAGCGTGGAGCGGGACGCGCTGGGGGCGATCAATGCGCCCACGCAGGCGTTGCTCGGGCGCCCGCTGATCGGCAACGGCGCCGACGGGGCGGTCGGTACGGGGGCCAACGGCGCGCCCGGCGGATTGCTGTACGGCAACGGCGGCAACGGCGGGTCCGGTACACCCGGTCACGCCGGCGGTAACGGCGGTAACGCTGGGCTGATCGGCAACGGCGGTAACGGCGGCCAGGGCGGGGCCGGCGTTGGCAGTGGCAGCGCCGGGGCCGGCGGGGCCGGAGGTTCCGCCGGGTTGATCGGCAACGGCGGCAACGGCGGCAACGGCGGGTCTGGTGTCAACCCCGGCGCCGGCGGGATCGGCGGTGCCGGCGGGCAACTGTACGGCCACGCCGGTTCGGCGGGAGCGCAAGGCACCCAGACCAACCCGGGCAACCCAGGCAATCCGGGCGGGCCTTCCGGGCAGAATGCGGTTGACGCGGCCACTGACAAAGACCTGACCCTGACCACCGTCGGACCGATGACGAATCCGGATCTCAAGGAAATCTCGGGCATCGCGGTGAGTGCCAAGAATCCCGATGTCGTTTGGGTCCACAACGATTCCGGAGACACGGCGCGCATCTTCGCGGTTGACTCCAAGACGGGCGCGACGCTGGGCACGTACAACCTCAGTGGCGCAAAGGCCGTCGATTGGGAGGACATCGAGCTGGGCCCCGGGCCCGTTAAGGGTCAGCCGTATATCTACGTCGCCGATATCGGCGACAACGCGATGGATCGGAGCTCGATCACCATCTACCGCATCGCCGAGCCGACTGTCACCGGCACCGCGAGCAACCCAACGACCACAACGGTTTCCGGAGTCGACACGTTCCACCTGGCCTATCCCGATGGCCCGCACAACGCCGAATCGTTCATGGTCGACCCGAAATCGGGTGAAATGGTGATCGTCGACAAGACTTCGAGCGGCAATCCCCAGATCTATGAGGCACCAGGCGGTTTGACAAGCGGAAGCACGACGACGCTCAAAGACGTCGGAACGATGCCGTTGGGGAGCGGCGGGGGCAACCTGGTGACCGCTGCCGATGTGTCATCGGACGGCACGGAGGTGGCGGTCCGCACCTATGACCACGTCCTGCTGTATAACCGCGACCCGTCCGAAGACATCGCGACCGTCTTGGAACAACAGACGCCAGTTCAGGGACCGGTTCCCAATGAGCAGCAAGGTGAGGCGATCGCCTTCACACCGGACGGACGGGGTTACGTGACAACCAGCGAGGGAACCGACCAATTCCTGCACGAATACAACGCGCCCTGAAGTATCGGGCCCTGAAGTATCGGGCCCTGAAGTATCGGGCCCTGAAGTATCGGGCCCTGAAGTATCGGGCCCTGAAGTATCGGGCCCTGAAGTATCGGGCCCTGAAGTATCGGGCCCTGACCTATCGGGCGGGATCGTCGGCGACCTCGATGTCGCCGGCCGCGGCCGCCGCGCGCAGTTGGTGAAAGTCGTCGAGCGACTTGTCGGCATAGGCGTAGCACCACTCGGCGACCGCGCAGTGCACTGTGTCGGCGGTGCCAACGTATCCCCGCAGTATTGACGCATTCGCGCTCTGTGAATGCGCCCGCGCCAGCAGCGTCGCGCAAGCACTGACATACTCCCCGAACGTGGCCGCCGGCATGCCTTCAGTGTCGATGGTGCCCTTCATGTCGTGGAACTGACGGATGTAGTAGTCGTGGCCGTCCTTGCGGGTCGTTCCGAGGAACACGTCGGACATTGCCTGCAGGATCTGCTGCCCATCGATCACACGAACACCCTGGCCCTTGGCCTCGACGGCCGCGGTCAGCGGGTGCGGCTGGCGCCAACCGCCGTATTCTTCGAGCACCGATCGCGTGGCCTCTTTGATCTGCAGGATCAGCGGTGTGTCGTTGGGGCCGACCAGGATGACTAAATAGCACCGGGTGCCGACGCTGCCGACGCCAACCACCCGCAGCGCGACATCGGTGATGCGGAAGTGCGATAGCAGCAGCGCGACGTCTGTCGGGACCGCGGCCAGATACTCCTGCACCGCCTCCACCAGCGGGGCTTCGATCTCCTCGTCGACGTGCTGCAGGACCGGGGGCTGTTCGCGCAGGCGCGGGGTTCCGTCCGCCCCGATCTCCATGATCTGCTTGAAGACCCGCGCCGAGGTCTGCTTGCGCGCCCGGGATATTGTTCGTTGAACCACTCCCTGCAGGCCCTTGGATACCTCTCCCGTGTACCTCTCCGGCTCCAGGCGCAGGTAATAGCGGTCCAGAATGTTCATCTCGAGCGTGGCTTCCAGACCGGTTTGGTAGGCCACCAATGCCTGTTCGACACAGCGCCGGATGGCCTTGACGGGATAACCGGCATGGCGGCCTCCGACGATCGCGCTGGTGATCAGGCGTTTGACGTCCCACTCCGCCGGCGCCACGGCAGCCTCGTCAAAATCGTTGAGGTCGAACACTATTGCGCGGTCCGGGGCGGCGTACATGCCGAAATTCGACACGTGCGCGTCACCGCAGCACATGATTTCGATCCCGGTCGAAGGGCTGGCGGCGAGGTCGGCGGCCATGACCGCGGCGGAGCCGCGGTAGAACGAGAATGGGTCGGTGAGCATCCGGGCGAACCGCAGCGGTACGAGTTCGCGCAGCCGGTCGGCGTTTTGCTCGACGAGGATCTCCGTGGCCGTTCGCGGGGAAGGGGTCAGCTGTGCCAGGGCGCGCCGCGAGACGGTCTTTCGCACCGCCCGGCCGCGCGCCACATCCTCGCCGGGGACTTCGAGATCGATCAGACGGTCACGCAACACCCGCTGCGGCATCTGGTCAGCATACGAAAAAGGCGCTGGTCGCGGTCGGTTTTTGCTGGCCGGACGGCGCGCGTAGTTAATCTCAGGGTGATTCTCACCGCTGTCACGAGGTGTCCCGAACGTTAATATCGTCAAAAATATTGGGGGCCAGGCGAAATAGCCTGGAAGATCGCTGTGAGAGGACGATGAGATGGGGTTGGTTTTGCGGCCCCGTCTCCGCTGGCGCGTTCCCTGGCTCAGCGTCGTTGGTGTTGTTGCCATCGTCGTTGCCGCAACTGCGATCGTGGTTAAGAACGTCCCCGGCCCTTTAGGTTGGGGGGACAACCAAATCCTGAACGTGTCTTACGACCCGACACGCGAGTTGTATACGGCAATCGACAAAGCGTTCATTCCGCAATATCGCACCCATACCGGAATCACGCTGGACATCAAGCAATCTCACGGCGGGTCAGGACGCCAGCGCAGAAGTGTCATTGACGGCAGCCAGAAGGCCAGTGTGGTGTCGCTGGCGCTCATCAGCGACATCCAGACGTTGAGCAAGCGGGGCCTCGTCGCCGCAAACTGGCAGCAGCGACTGCCGAACAATTCGGTGCCCTACACGTCGACCATCGTGTTCGTCGTCCGCAAGGGCAATCCCAAAGCCATCTGCGACTGGCCCGACCTGGTCAAAGGTGACGTTGCGGTGGTGTCACCCAATCCACGCAGCTCAGGCAACGGCCAATTGAGCGTTCTCGCCGCGTGGGGCTCGGTTACCACTCGCGGCGGTAGCCCAGCTCAAGCGACGGCCTACGTGAAGTCGCTACTGCAGCACGTGGCGATCTCCGACAACGGCGCCCGTGGCGCAGCCGACAGCTTCACCCTTTCCAAGATCGGCGACGTGCAGCTGAGCTGGGAGGACGAGGCGCTGCGTGAGGTCGCGGCCAACAAGGACGAACTCGCGCTCGTCTACCCGCCGGTCAGTATCCTCGCCGAGCCGGCGGTCGCCTGGGTTGATGCGAACCTCACGGATTCCAAGAAGGCGGCCTACGCCAAGGCTTACCTCGACTACTTATTCACCGACGCCGCACAGGAGCTGCTGGCGCAATACGGCTATCGCCCGTTCAAGCCGGAAATCCTCGCGAAGCATCCGGACCGGCTTCCTCCTCTGACCCTTTTCCCGATCAGCGCCATCGCCAAGGACTGGAGCGACGCGCGCGAACAGTTCTTCGGCACCAACGGAATCCTCGACTCGATCTCCGCACCGCCCGGCGCGGCGTCGGGGACATAGCGGAAAGACGAGAACTCCGGTGGCCCTTGCCCTGAATTACGACCTCGTGAAAGGCCGGCATGACCTCATTGCCGGCCTCACCGTCGCCGCCATTTCGTTCCCGCAGGCGATGGCGTATGCCCTGATTGCCGGAGTGGATCCACGATTCGGTGTGTACTCGGCAACCGTGGTGACGATCGTCGCCTCGATCTTCGGGTCGTCCTCGCATCTGATCAACGGACCGACGAGCGCCATATCGCTGCTGGTTTTCACCGCCCTTGCCTTCATCGATTCGGAGAACACAACCGAACTGTTCGAGGGGCTCTTCCTATTGGCCGTCCTGGTCGGGGTGTTTCAGATCATCATCAGCTTGTTCAAGCTGGGCAACCTGACACGGTACATCTCCGAGTCGGTCATCATCGGTTTCATGGCGGCGGCGGCGGTTCTGCTTGCCATCGGGCAATTGGGCAACGCGCTGGGGGTACGCGACAAGGGCAACGGGCATATGCAGGTTCTGCATCGCGTCTGGCTGACCTTGTTCCACGGCGATCACATCAACTACCGCGCCCTGGTCCTCAGTGCGACTGCCGTGGTACTGGCGGTCGTCCTGCGCAGGCTGGTGCAACGGTACCGGTGGCCGCAGATCGACATGCTCGCCGTGCTGGTCATCACCGCCTTGATCGCCTACTTCGCGGGTTGGTCGATTCCGGGAGCCAACGGCCACACGGCGGTGTCGGTGGCCGCAAAGATCCCAAGGAGTCTGCCGTCTCCACACATTCCCGACGTCCACTTCGGCTGGTTGCCCGAGCTGTCTGAAGGTGCGCTCGCCATCGCCTTCGTCGGCATCATCGAGGCACTGTCGATCGCGAAGGCCATTGCGTATCAGACCCAACAGAAGATCGACTACAACAGACAGATCATGGCCGAAGGCCTGGCCAACCTCGCCGGCGGCTTCTTCCAGAGCCTGCCGGGATCCGGCTCGCTGTCGAGATCCGCGATCAATTTCCAGTCGGGCGCCAAGACCCGATTTTCCGGGATCGTTTCGGCCGCAACGGTGGCCGCGGCGCTGCTGCTTTTCGCACCGCTACTGCGTTACGTTCCACAGCCGGCACTGGCTGGGCTGTTGCTTGTCACGGCCGCGCGGCTAGTCGACTTCAAGCGATTGATCTACACGCTCAAGGCATCCCGCTATGACGCTGGGCTAGTGGTCGTCACGGCTTTCACCGGCGTGGCGATCGATCTCGACAAATCGGTCCTGCTCGGTGTGATCCTCTCGATCCTGTTGTTCGTGCCGCGCGCGGCCAAGCTGAAGGCCAAGGAATTGATCGTCACCCCTGAACGCGTTGTCCGCGAACGCATTTCGGATGATCCCGCCGATCCGTCGATCGTCATCTACGACCTGGAAGGCGAGCTGTTCTTCGGAGCCGCACCGGAATTGGACCGCCACCTCTTGGAGATCAGCCGGCGGATCGCGGACGAACAGGTCGAGTATGTGGTGTTGCGACTCAAACGGGTGCGTCACCCGGACGTCGTGTGCATCGAGCGCATCGAGCACTTCCTCCGCGAGGAGACGGCGCGCGGCGTGACCGTCCTGCTGGCCGGGGTGCGCCCGGATATGCTCGCCGTTTTGAAAAACGTTGGACTCCAAAGTTGGTTCCCGGCCGAGCACATTTTCCCCGAAGAAGATGAGCAGTACTCGGCGACGCTCAAGGCGGTGCGCCATGCCCGCAGCCACCTGGCCGCGGTCGATATCGAGGAGCCTGTCTACTACCTGGTCTGATGAGGTCCAACTGGCGCCGAGCGGCGCGCCGCCGCCGGCCGGTACGACGACTACCATCTAGCGCGTTCCCTACACCGCCGCGGTGCATATCCGCTGTTCGGAAAATGTATTTGGGGGAATCACTCAGCGCGTCAAAGCACTACAGACACAGCAGATCGATAATTGGCACCTAGCCTTCACCTAGCCTGCGGCTAATAACGACACGCAATGTGTACGGATGACAACACCCATCGAGCACCAGTGGCGTGAAATCAATTCAGCCGGCGGTCGGTGTCAACGTCGCCGTGTGGCGCAAGTGATTTTTGCCGGGGCCGCGGCCATCGCGATGCTCGCACTCTTCGACGCCGCACCGCACGGTACCGGCGAAACCACGGTCGCATCGGGGTCAGTGCGCCTGGTAGACCAGGCCACTGACTTGCCGGCGCCGCCGCCGCCAGGGGGGCCGCCGCCAGGGGTGGTGTTGGCGCCGGGGATGACGTGGCCGCCGACTTTGCCGCCGGGGACGGCGTTGCCGCAGGGGGCGTCGATGGTGCTGCCCGGGGGGCTGCCGTTGCCGCCGTTGCCGCCGGGGATGGCGTTGTCGCCGGAGTTGCAGCAGGAGATATCGCGGATGTACCTGCAGGGGCAGGAGATGTTGGCGGCGGGGCCGCCGCCGAACGTGCCGAATGAGGTCTGCCGGTACAACACGGTCAGGGTCCCCTGTCCTCCCGCCTAGGCTGTCGGCGCCGAGTGTTGACATTGCATCGACGATGGTGGGATGGACCGTGACCGCTATCTCCTGCACCAGGTGCACGCCGCCAAACTGGCCACCGACATCACCTTCGGGATTGTTTCCACAGTCCTGATGTGGCGGCACCGCGTGGTATCCGCACTCGTGATCGCGTTTTTGCCGGCCATCGTGGCTTCCGCGCTGGTGTTGCGGCTCGATCCGTCCGATCTGCGGGACACCCGGCGTGGCCGGTACGTGCTAGCCAATATGCCGCCCACCGCGCAGGCCGTGCGCATGCTTGGTCAGATCTTCGCCTGGCTGGCTGCCTATCTGCGGCGACCCAGCGGCATCGTCGCCGGAATCCTCATCACCCTCAGCGGCTGGTCGTTCGGCTTAGTTCGGCGCTGAGTTCTCGGTACGAGAGCACGTCAGATGCGGCGCTTCACACCGCGACTGGTGACGGCGGGACGATTCCGCCGACGACTGCTGGCGCCTATTTGGGTGTTTTCTTCAAAAGGTTCTTCGCGTAACCGGTGCCATGTCCGGCTGCGGGCGTTCAACACCGAACGGAGTTGGCAGAAATCATTGTGCTGGCAGTCCGGTATCGGTGCGGCAGCCGAGGTGGATACTCATGAGGCGTGACTGGTGGACTGTCGGATGCTGACATCGCGGCAATGCCACCCGCTGAACGGCGCGAGTTGATTCAGCGGTTGGAGCGCCCGCGTGACGAGGTGTATCCAGCGAAGATGGCGAGTCGCATGCGGCGGAACCGGTTGACCCTGATGACGGGCGGCGTGATCGTGCTGATCCCGTGGATCGTCTACCTCGACTTCACCCTGCCCGCGAACTATGTCGCCCATAATTGGCCGGCGACGTGGATCGGCTTCGACTTTGTGCTCATCTCGTTCATGGCCGCGACCGCGGTGCTGGGCTGGCTGCGGCGGCAGCTGGTTGTGCTCCCGGCGTTCACGACGGGGGTGCTGCTGATCTGTGATGCCTGGTTCGACATCCTGACGGCCGGCCCGGGCCAAATGTGGATATCGGTGTTGACCGCCGTCCTCGCCAACCTGCCGCTCGCGGTGTTATTGATCACCGGCGCATTGCGGATCCTGCGGGTGACGGCGACACGGCTGTGGCTTCTTGACCCCGGGACGCCGGCTTGGCGCCTGCCGTTGGTGCCGTAAACGGGCCGGCGCAACCCCGGGCGTTCTAAAACGTCCTTCACGTATCCGGTGCCATCACCTGGTCAAAGCGTTTTGGGCCTGGCAGGCAAAGCAATTGCCCGACGGCACGCTGATCCTGACCTCCCCGGCCGGGCACACCTACGTCACCACCCGGGCAGCGCACTGCTGTTCCCCAGCCGGTGTCGCGCCTTCGGCGGCATGCCCGCACCCGAACTCGACCCCCCACCCGACGACTACTGCGGCCAACGGAGCGCGACGATGCCCAAACGCCACCGCACCCGCGCCCAAAACCGGGCCCAACGCGTCGAAACCGAACGCCGACACAACCGCGACGCGCGCCTGGCCCACCGGGCCGAATCCGAAAGCTACACCGGACCCGCCCCACCCCACACCGACGACGACGAACCACCACCATTCTGATGAATAATGCGCCTAGCTTGCGGCTTTGATGGCGGCAATGACGCCGCCGTCGACGAGTAGGTCGGTGCCGGTGATGAAGGTTGCGTCGGGGCCCAGCAGGAATGCGGTGGCCGCGGCGATGTCGTCGGGCGTTCCGAATCGGCCAGTCCCCGACATGGCGACCATCGCGCGCATGCCGTCGCCGACCGGGGAGTCGAGTTCCTGCTGCCCCATCGGTGTGGAAATGATCCCAGGGCTGATCGAGTTGATCCGGGCGCCCCGCCTGCCCCAGTGTGCGCTGGCAGCACGGACTCGAATGTGGTTGGCCTGCTTAGCAATCGGGTAGGCGAGGGCTGGCTCTGTGATCCGGTTGACGAAGTCCAGCCCTAACAGCTCACCCGGCGGGTTATGGGCCAGCGCGCGTTCTTGTTCGGCGGTCAGCGGGGGGAGCATGTGGCCCGCCATGCTGGCGATCACGACGCCCGCGCCGCCCGGCGCGATAACCTCGCCGAACTCCTGTAGCACCAGGGCGACGCCGAGCAGGTCGACGGCCAGGATCGCCTCCGCCGAGGCTTGGGACGGGGAGAGTCCGGCGGTGTGTGCCACCTGGGTGACGTTGCCGAGTGAGGCCGCGTGCTCGGCGAGTGCTCGGACCCATTCCGGTGAGGCGACATCGACGCTGCGGCTTTCGACGCGGTGGCCGTCCGCGGAGAGCGATGCGGTCACCGACGCCAGCGTCTCCTCGTTGTAGTCGGCCAGCAGCACCGTCTTGCCGGCACCCAGCCGACGGGCAATGGCCTGGCCCATCCCGCCCACGCCGATGACGGCCAGCACGTCTGTCATTTCATTACTCCATTTCCGACGCCCAGTTGATATGCCCTTCGAAGCCAAGCGAATTCGCCATCTCGCGATACCGGTCGCGATAGTCGTGGTAAGCCATTTCGTCGCCGCGTGCCTGTGCCTCCCATGCCCGCATCCGTAGCAGCCAGATGTCGTTCACGACGAATCCGGGTTCGCTCGGCACCGCCGCCAGCCGCTCGATGGCGGCCTGCGCCTCCTGCAGGTCGGTCTGCCTCCCTCTGCTTAGCAGGAGCTGGACCAGTGCGGCGGTGGCCCACGCCAGGAAAATCGTGTCGCCACAGGCGTATTCGAAGTCGGCGGCCGAGCGTGCTAATTCGACCGCCCCGTCCAGATCGCCGGTACTGGCTTTTTCGATAGCAAAAAATACGTCGACCCAGGCGGCTGCCGCAAGTGTGAAGCGCTCTTGCAAAGCGGCTTCCCGGGTCGCGGCCAATAGCGGGATCGCAGCGTCTCGCTTGGCACTGTCACCGGCCGCGAGCACGATGCCGCGCGCGCATCGGGCGCAGGTCAGCGTGGGGTTGTCGCCGGATCGCTCCGCAAGCTCGAGCACCTCGGCCGTGTCCTGCAAGGCTGCCGATTCCGGCAGCGATATCCCGTTGGGGATCAGCATGACCGCAATTCCGTGCCGCATGTCGCGCAGGCGATCCCTGCAGTCGTCATGCGAGCACCACCGATCCGGGGTCGGGCAACCCCAGTCGCTAAGAATAGGGGCTGACCCGGCGGCTATGCGGCTAGTTCAGGGGCCGCTGACGGCTGGTGCGGCTGGTGCGGGTGCCCACCATAACGAATGGCCGTCCCGACGAACGGAGCCCGGATGGTGGCGGCCAGGTAGCGGCGGTTGATGATCAGCCCAGCGATGGCCAGTGCGATGTATACGCCGCAGAGCAGTAGCCGCCCGTGCGTCGAGGCGAGCGGGAACTGGATGACGAACAACCCCAGCAGTGCCCAGGCAGTGCCCCGGTGGAAGCGCAGCGCCAGGATCAGCGCGACACCCATCAGAGTTTGCGTGGCCGTGAGCAGCACTTCCGTCACCTGGCGGGAATCGAGCGCCAGGGAGAACCCGCCACCGCCCAGCAGGTGAGCGACCGGCAACGATCCGATCAGCAGGGTCCACTGGTTGACCTTCGCCGAGATCAGCATGGCGATGGCCGCCGGGCCCTTGCCGCGACTGGCGAAGATGGTCGCGATGATGAACTCGGGGGCTTCGGATGCCAGCGGCGCCAGCCACTGCACCAGCAGGAACCGGTCGATGCCCAGCTCGGTCCCGGCGGCGACCAGATTGTTGGCGAACGGCGCGGCGCACAACAAAACCACCAGACCGGACGCCGCGAACAGGCCGATGACGGCGATGCGCCGGGCGCGGTCGGGTAGCCGCCCGAGGGCGGCGGCAGTACCGATCAGGTCGGGCTCTTCCACGTCACCGTGGCTGACCTTGTACAGGTAGAAGCCGAACCAGGCCAGCAGCGTCAACCCCAGCACCAGGTGGATGTGGCCGGTCGCCGGTATGACGAACGCGACCATGCCGGCGATCAGCAAGAACCCGAGTTCGACGCGGTTGGCGCCTTCCAGAGTCAGCCCAGTCAGGGTCAGCCCAGCGCGCTTGGCGCCCATCTTGCGCGCCACGACCATGCCGACCAGCACCACGACCGGCCAGCCCAGGCCCATCAACAGCCGGTTGGATCCGGTCATGTTGGCGGTGGCGTACTGGGTGTAATCCGGAGCGTGCCCCGATACATATGCGTAGTACAGGTCCACGGCGTATTCGGGCAGCACCGCGACCAGTGCGAGCACCGCGATCGCGAGCCCTCCGGAGACATCGATCTGCGCGGTTTCGGCGGCCCAAGCGAGCAGGAAGCTGGCGGCCACCACCGCGGCCCCGTAGATCAGCAGGGCGGCAACCGGGTCTGGATGCAGGCCGGCAATCCGGAACACCAGCGCCGGGATGATGAATATCGCCGTGATCAGCGCCGAACGAGTCAACGTGCGCCAGGGTGCGCGCGCCGACGTCGGGGTTGGAACTGCGGGCCTTTCTGAGGGCCTGTCTAAGGCGAGCATCGTGATCCTTCAGCTACTCGACAGTGGCGATCATTGGGCTACGTGGGCTACGTGGGCTACGTGGGCTCGCGGCCGTGGCTTGACCTGCCCGGCTAGGTTACCCGCTTAATCGTCTTTCCAGCAACGTTATGATTCGACAAAGTGGCGGCATTCGCTGTCCTGTCTTTGCTGTTCAGACGATACAAGGTTGAAAGTTCGGGACCGCTAACTTGAAACTTTGGCAAACCTGCTTAGTCTCGTTGAACACTACAGCTTGGTTTCCCGGGTAGCTTCGGGGAGTGTCGGGAGTGGTCGGGGGCCCCGCTGCGCAACAACCGTGGAACATCAACATCCATTACGACGCGCTGCTGGATTCCACGGTTCCGCCCGGCACGCGCCGGGTTCTCGACGTCGGATGCGGCGACGGGTTCCTTGCTGCACGCCTTGCTCGGCGCATACCGGACGTCGCCGCGCTGGACGTTGACGTGCCGGTTCTGCACCGCGCCCAGGCCCGGTTCGCCGACGCGCCGATCCGTTGGGTACCCGGCGACGTCATGACGACCGACCTGCCCGAGGCGGGTTTCGATGCCGTGGTCTCCAACGCCGCCCTGCACCACGTGGCGGACACCGGCGCCGGCTTGCGACGGCTCGCTGACCTACTCAGCCCCGGCGGCACGCTGGTCATCGTCACCTTCGTCCGGCCATCGCTTCGAAACGCATTGTGGCACTTGACATCCATGGTGGCGTGTGCCGTCGTCAATCACGTCAAGGGCAAGTGGGAGCACACCGCGCCGATCAAGTGGCCACCGCCGCAAACCCTGCGGCAGCTGCGCGCGCAGGTCCACGCCTCGCTCCCGGGCGGCCGAGTCCGCCGGTTGCTTTACGGTCGCGTGCTGATTACCTGGCGCGCACCGGGCTAGCCGGGCGGACCCATCGCCGCCGCGGCGGCCTGCGCGAAAAGCTCGACGGTCTGGTTGCGGGTCAGTGAGCTTGTCAGTTGTTGCGCGGCGCGCATGACGTCGCCGACAAACCAGGTCGGGCCATTGCTCAGGTTCTCGAAGGCCTCCGCGATCACGTCGTCTACCGCGGCCGCTCCCGGTGGCACCTCGTCGGCAGAACCTATCTGGCCGCGGCTGTGCTCGAGCTGCCGCAATGCCGGCGTATCGGTCTTGCCCAGGATGAGGCCCAAGACGTCGACGCCCTTGTCGTGCAGCTCGGCCCACAGCGCTTCGGCGAAGACCATGTCGAATGCCTTGGAGGCGCCGTAGGCGACCATGTTGGGTCCACCGGCCAATCCGGCGCCGGACGAGAAGATGACGATTCCGCCGCTGCCCCGCTCGACCATGGCGGGAGCGAAGTGGTGGCACAGCTGCATCGGCACCATGCAGTTGCGTTGCACCATCGCTTCGGCGTTGCCGATCGAATTGGCAAGGAAGGGCCGGTAGTCCGGGTCGGCGCCGGCGCAGTACACCAGGAACCCGATCTCCAGGTCGGCGGTGGCTTCGGTGACCGCGGCCGCGGCGCACGGCTGCGCGAGATCAACAGCGAGGGTCCGGGTTTGGGCCGATGTCCGGGATTCGATCTCGGCCGCAACCTGATCGAGCACGGCCTGCCGGCGTGCCAGCAGCACGACGTTGACGCCACGCTCGGCGAGTCCGTTGGCGAACGCGGCACCCAAGCCGTCCGAGGCGCCGGCAACGAGTGCCCAGGGTCCGTACTTGCTTGCGAATGTCACTGGCACTCCTTATGTTTCGCCGACCGTGGTCAAGCGCACCTGCGTGTAGCGGCGGCGCGCAATGCGCCACCCGTTCGCCGTACGGACGATCTCGTCGTCGTAGAACCCGATCGCGTTGACGCCGGATTTGTTGTCGCCGGTCATGATCAGCCCGTCGATGTAGGTGCGCGCCCGCGCCGTGTCGCCGTCGACCGTGATGGTCTGATTGCTGAGCCGATGCATCGTGTGCCCCGCCATCGCGTGTACCTGTTCCATGAATTCCGCGACGGCGTCGACTCCTTGCCATGACCCGATCACGCCGTAGTCGAGTTCGCAGTCGTCGGTGAACACGGTGCGAAACAACGGCCAGTCGCGCCGGTCGATTCCGGTGGCGTAGCGCACCAGCAACTCGGCAATGTCTTGGCGGTCTTCTCGCTCGGTCATGCCGTATCTCCGTTGGGGTGTACGACTATTCGCGGCGGGCCATCGGACCTGCGCGCGAGGTCGAGCGCGTCGGGCACTTCGTCGAGGGTGATGATCTTGCCGACGCTGGGCAGCGGGTCCAGCCGTCCCGACGCGATGGCATCGAGCGTTCCGTACCAGTCCTGCGGGTGCGGCCCGCCGCCGAATTGGATTGTGACGCCTTGGCGGGTGGCGGTGGTGACGTCCAGCGTGTCGCCGGTGTACCAGCCGCCCGCGCAATAGATCCGGGTGGCCATCTCAGCGGATTCGACGATGTTCTGGATCAGGCCGGCGGCCCCGACGCATTCGAAAACGACCGCTGGTCCGGGGAATCCGCGTTCGACGCGCACCTCCCGGAACGCATCGAACGCCGACTTCACGGCCGGATCGACCACAACGTGCGCTCCGAAGCAATCGCGGGCCAGCTCGCGGCGTTCGGACTTGTAGTCCGCCACGATGATCGGCTCGATGCCCCGGCCGGCCAACGCCGCGACGGCCGAAAGGCCAATAGCCCCCGCGCCGACGACAATGGCGACCTCGCCCGGCTGGAGCTGTGCCGAGCGGACATAGAACTCACCGACGGCGAAGGCATCGGTCAGCGCGGCGGCATCGCAAGAGACATCAGCCGGGACCGGCTTGGCCGCCACCTCCGAAACCACCAGCAGTTCACCGAAACTGCCCTGGGCTTCCGGGTGCTGACCGATGATCCGCACACCGCCGGCGCCGCCGTCGACAAGGCGCACCGGCATCGCCGTCACGCGGGTGCCGACCGCGAACTGATCCGTGCAGCCGGGTCCGTGCCCGACGACCTCGCCGACGAACTCGTGGCCCAGCACGATGTCGCGGTCCGCGTCATACAGCGAGCGGCCGGTTGGATCGTCGATCGCGAGCTCGGGGTGGTCCATGAAGTGCACGTCCGACGCACAGATTGCGGTGCTCAGCGTTCGCAACAGCAGCTCACCCGGTCCGGGTGTTGGGTCCGGTGTATCGCGGACCTGTAGCCGGCCATCCCTCAACACCACAGCGCGCAACGCGTCAGCCCCAAATCAATTTCTCGAATAATCGATATATACTCTCGAATGCTCGGTATCACTGTAAAAACCCCGACGCGAGGGAGTCAAGCCATTCGCGGATCGACGTCAGCGCCAACCGCGCGGGTGCTCGACGTTGTCGAGCTCATTGCCCGGTCGGGAAACAGACGGCTGCGATTCTCCGACATCGTGCGCGAGCTCGACCTCACCCAGGCCACCGCACACGCGATCCTGAAGACGTTGTGCGACCGCGGCTGGGCCAGCCGCGATCCCGCGGCGAAGACCTTCGCTCTGGGCCCCGCGCTGGCCGTGGTGGCCGCGCGGACCGATACCGCTCGGCCACTGACACATGCCGCTCGTGCTGCGGCGCTTCGACTTTCGGATGAAGTAGGCTACGCCGGATCCGTGGTCGAGCGATTCGGCGACTCCCTGGTGATCACCGCCCTCGAGGGCGACCCCGTCACCGCGCCGTCGGGAATACCCGGTGATCGCATCCCGTATGCTCCGCCGTTCGGCGTCGCTTTCGCGGCCTGGGACACCGACGAGGGGCAACGCGCGTGGATCCGGCGCGGCGTGGGTAGCGACGCCGATCGCACGCGGCGACTCGAGCACGTACTGGCCCGCACCCGCGCGCGCGGATACGACGTCGACTGGACAACGCCCGCGCTGGCGCAGGCCGCCCAGTTGGTCAGCACGCTGGACAGCGACGAAATACCGACACCGGTGCGCCATATCCTGGAGCAGTTGCTGGCCGAGTTCACCACCATCGGTTTTCTGTCCGACGACAACCCGGGGCGCAGAAAACAGCCCGTGGTGTCCATCTCCGCACCGGTGTTCGACCATCGCCAACAGGTGGCCCTCATTTTGGCGGTGCATCCGCTTTGCACCCTCGGCGCCAAGCAGGTTCGGGCCATCGCAAGGCGCCTTACCGACGAAACGGCGGCGATCACGGAATCTCAGCAGCGTCCTGACGCGCTGGTTCACCCGGGTAGCTGAACGTGGAGCCCGACCGGATGGTGCATCAGTAAATACGTAGCACCGTGACTCACCCCGGCAATTTTTCGGCCAAGCCAAGCAACGGTGGTCCAACTGCGCCAACAGGTCGGTCACCGCGCAGCGACGGGGCCGGCGCGGTGACGTGGGCGTTTGGCGGCGCCCGTAAAGCACTGCGCGAGCGATAGATTCGCGATCCTGAATCGCTGGAACGCGCACTAGCGGTCGCACTCGTCGACGCAGGCGATTCGACGCCGGGGACGACGCCGCCGCCGGACCGCATACCCGCCGTGTTCGGCCAGCGACCGCAGCTGGCGCAGCGCGAACTCACGCGAACGGCCCGACTCCGGCACCACCACACCGGCCCACAGCCCTTCGACTCCCGGCAGCTGGCACGCCTCACGGGCGCACAACCAGCGCCGAGGGCACGCCAGGCACAAGGCCTTTGCCTCGTCGTCGGGATCCGTGGTGGTCCACCGCTCCGGGTCCGCGGTGCACACCGGCACGAAATTCTCCGCCGGCCGCTGCCGCGGCGCTCCATGTGCGGTCATGACCTTCCCCCTCACTGCGCGAAGCCGTTGCATCGATGCAACGACTTTAACGAAAGTTCAAGGCTAGTGCAACAAGTAAAATAGAGCTGCTGATGGACGCGCCTGGAAGGTGTCGCTAAGCCCTGGCCCCGACCTGCGGAGATCCGGCCGAACCGAGCGATACGTGTCGTCGTCGCCCGGAATGTCGCGAGAAAGATGTAGCATCTGAGGCGCAACGCTCAGAAAAGGCTGTAGCGACTGAGAGCCAGAGCCAAAGGAAATGAGCAGTGACGCCTGACCATGGCCTGTCAGCACCGCTACCCACCCTGACGGTTGGAATCGGACACGAAACGCACACCCTTGACCCGCGGGCCGGCGTCGCCGTCATCGGCAGAGACGCGACGGCGACGGTGCGGGTCGCCGACGACCGGATCTCGCGTTGGCACGTTCGGCTGGAGCCACGCCACGATGGCTGGCAGGCGATCGACACCAGTACCAATGGCATGTTCGTGGAGGGGGTACGCCGCAGTTCAGCGCTCGTTACCGGCGCCACCACCATTCACCTCGGCGACCCCGAAGGGATACCGGTGACCCTGACGCCCAGTGATTCAGCCGAAACCACGTTCGCGTTCACCCGCGGGACTGGTGGTGCGCCTGAGCCCGATGAAGACGAAGTCTGGGAGGGAGTAACCGATCCGGGCGTCGTGCGCGCCGGCCGCGCGGTGGCTGACCGCCGAAACGAACTGGAGATGACCCAACGCAGCCTGGCCAGGGACAAAATCATCAACGCGGGCACCCTCATCGCCTTCGAGAAGGGACGTACCTGGCCCCGCCGCGGCACCCTGGCCAAGCTGGAAAAGGTGCTGGGCTGGCCGCCGGGCACCATCATGCGGATCCGGAGCGGAGCCCCGGCAGTCCCCGGCGTGGCCGGCGCCCCGTCAGCCGGGCCGCCCGTCGCCCAGCCTGATGAGGTCACCGAAGTTTTCACGGATACGGTCCAGGCGCCGCTGATGGCGGAGGCGGTCGAACTGGCGATGCATGGCATCAGCGCGGCCATGGCTGAATTACCCGATCAGGCCGACCCCGACTTCACGCCCAAAGTCACGAACATCCTCGCCGACCTGCGCAAGCTCGAAAAGCTGGCAGCCAACGCCGCCCGCAACGCCAGGGGCACGCCCTCGGTCGTCTTGGCGTTGAGCAGCGTTCGACGCAGTTACAACGACCTGATGATCCGCGCCGCGCGATCACCGTCGGCCACCCTGGGCCAACGGCTATACGAGGCACGCCATCGCGCCGAGCTGAGCCGCGAGGAGGCTGCGACCGCCGCCGGCCTGCCGACCGACACCCTTGACGACGCCGAGGCGGAGCGCCCCATCCCGCAAGATGCACTGGCGGCTCTTAACACCCTGATCGCGCAGCTGGCCACGGGTTAAGCACAGCGCAGCAATTGTACTGTTGCGCCGTGGTAACCGATCGGCGACCGATCGCTGCCAAACCAGCGCTGCCAGGACGGAAACGAGTAGGACAGATGAGCCAAACCCTTGGGGGGGACTACATCGGAATGACCGATTAAAAGAAGAACTCTTTCCTAACAGCCGAAGGCTGCGCCGTGTCTAGTTGACGAAAAGCCGGTAATTCAGGCGAAAGTTGGCGTGTCGTGAGCTCCGCCAGCCAATTGTGTAGCCGCAGGCTGCGATTCACGAGCGGAGGAGATAGTAGTGGGCGACAGCGACTTGGACGGAATGTCGCGCCGAGAGTTTCTGACCAAGCTCGCCGGCACGAGCGGAGCCGGGCTGTTGACGTCCTTGGCCGGGCCGGTGATTGAAAAGGCTTACGGGGCGGGTCCTTGCTCGGGTCATTTGACCGACATCGAGCACATCGTGTTGTTCATGCAGGAGAACCGGTCGTTCGATCACTACTTCGGCACGCTTTCCGGCACCAATGGGTTCGACACCCCATCGCCGTTGTTCCTACAGAAGGGGTGGAACCCCAAGACGCAGCAGAATGACGCCGGCGCTACCACGATCCCGTACCGTTTCGACACCACCCGAGGACCCTTGAAGGATGGTGAATGCGTCAACGACCCCGATCACGGCTGGATCGCGCTGCACCAATCATGGAACAACGGCGCGTGCGACAACTGGCTACCTGCGCAAGCAGCGTCCGAATCGGAAAAACACGTCCCGACAATAATGGGCTACTACACGCGCGAAGACCTCCCCGTCCAGTACCTGCTGGCCGACACGTTCACAATCTGCGATGCCTACCACTGCTCGGTCATCGGCCCCACCTTGCCGAATCGGTTGTACTGGCTGAGCGCCAGCATCGGCGCCGACGGCAAGGGAGGCGGACCCCAGCTGGTGAGCCCCTACACCGAGCCGTTCGGGCAGTTCAGCTGGCGCACCATGCCGGAGAACCTCAGCGAGGCCGGTGTTAGTTGGAAGATCTATCGCAATAAGCAACTGGGGCCATACTTCTCGTCGATTCTCAACTACGGCGGGTTCTTGTCCTATTTCCAACAAGCCCAGGATCCGAAGTCGGATTTGTCTCGTTACGGCACCCAACCGACCTACCCGGCGGATTTCGCGGCCGACGTGAAGTCCGGCAAGTTGCCGGCGGTGTCGTGGGTGATCCCGATCGTCTTTGACTCCGAGCATCCCGCATTTATGCCGGCGGCGGGCACTCTCGCGCTCGTAAATTTGATAAAGACCCTGCTTTCCAATCCGGCGGTGTGGGAAAAGACCGCGCTGATCGTCAGCTATGACGAAAACGGCGGCTTCTTCGACCACGTCGTACCGCCCACCGCCCCGGCAGGAACTCCCGGCGAATACCTCACGGCGCCAAATATCAACGCGGTGAACGGATCTGGCGGCATAACTGGGCCAATCGGCCTGGGCTTTCGCGTCCCCTGCTACATCATTTCGCCGTATAGCCGCGGACCGCTGATGGTCCATGACACGTTCGACCACACCTCACAACTTCGACTGCTCGAAACGCGGTTCGGGGCGCCGGTGCCCAACCTCACGGCCTGGCGCCGAAGCGTCACCGGGGACATGACGTCGACGTTCAACTTCACGACCGCGCCAAACTCATCTTCATTCAACATGGATCACCCCAAGCTGAACATGATCACGAAATATCCGCAGTGCATACCCAACGTCGTGCTGGGAACCGGTACGGGGAAGGGGATTCCCTATCGCGTGCCCTATCCGCAGTCCATGCCCAAGCAGGAGCCCACGCCCACCCGGGGGAAACCCAGCGGTCTCTGTTAGTGGCGATCGCGAGGGCGGCGAAGCCGGGCGAAGCGGGTCGCCACCATCAGGACTAGCGCACCGCTTGAAATTGGGTTGCCGCGGATCTCGGCTGGCCTTCACGCAGACGGCACGCCTTCGCCGTCACCCAGAGCGCCCGTGGCCGGCGGTATCTTCTAGGAGATCGGCCGCGCTGGCGACGCTTTGGGCGGGCTTGGTCATCAGGGTGGCGACTTCACGGGCCCGCGTGCTGCATTGCGGAGTCAGGATGGAGCTCAGGTCGGTGACCAGTGATTCCTCGGTGGTGGCCGAGAAGCACCGCTCAGAGCCGACTTCCAGCCGTTTGACCCCGGCTGCCCACATCGGCTGATCGAGCCAGAGCCAGAGGATCAACGCGGGGATTCCGGCCCGCAGGCCCGCCGCCGTGGTACCGGCGCCCCCGTGGTGGACGACTGCGCGGCAAGCCGGAAAGATGGCCGAGTGGTTCACCGCGCCAACAACCTTCACATGATCGGCAACCGGGACGTGGGTGAAGTCATTGGCGCCACTGCAAATCAACGCCCGCTCACCCAGCTGTGCAGAGGCGGCGCTGATCATCGCGACGGTATCGGCGCCAGTTCCGATCGGTGTGCTGCCAAAACCGAAGTAGATCGGCGGTGTTCCAGTGGCAATCCATGACAAGACTTCTTCGTCGGAGTCCTCCGGCAGCTGCAGGGTCAGCGCGCCGACGAAGGGCCGTCGGACATCTAACTCAACCCATTCGGCCGCCGGCCCGGGCAAGCAGAGCTCGTCGTAGGCCTGGATCTGCAGCGGCGTGCCGGATCCGGTTGCCTCCGGCAGACCAAGTTCAAGGCGCTGAGCGTCCCCAGTCTGCTTCGTTATGAGCGAGGACAGATCCCCGGATGACGAGACGCGCTCGGGGAAGAACTGCAGGACATCCAGCGGAATGCCGTGATATTCGGCGACGTTGGCGGCCAGCCCCTGCTCGTTGAAGCCCACCACCAGTAGGTCGGCCCCGTTGGCCAGCGGCGTCAGCGTCGCGCTTTTCTCCGCCTGGACCTGGCCGACATGCCCAATAATTTCGGGCAACATGCTGAAGGGGTGCTGGGCCTTCGGCAATAAGCTTTGCAACATTGCCGCGGCCGGATTCAGCTCCTCTTGCGAGTCCCGCCCGTAAGCGACAGCGGCAAGCCCCGCCGATTCGACGAAGCCGAGCATGTTAGGCGGGACCGCCATCTGCACCTCGTGACCTCTGCGCAGCAGCTCCCGACCGACGGCGGCACAGGGCTCGACGTCGCCGCGACTGCCATAAGCGGCCAGCACAACTCTCATCCGGGCAACCTAACTTGTGGTGAATACGGCAACCATCCAGCGGCAAACATCATCCACTTTTCTACACGGGGTAAAAAATGGGGTTCACCCCGACGGGCGCCCAGGAAAAAGCGTGTGCGTGGCGACCTCCCCCCGGGATGTCGGAGGATCTTCGCGACATGAGGTCGTTTAAGTAATAGCGTTGGCCAACAATCCTTTTCCGATGCGCCTACCCTCCCTAAACGGGGTCGGGATGGGCAACGCCGCAGGAAAACCAGGCAGTCCACTACTCATACCGATCTCAAAGGAAAGGCACATACTGGAGACCGCTGGGAGGTGCGGGATGTCGTTTGTGATCGCGGTACCGGAGGTGGTGGCGGCGGCTTCGGATTTGGCGGGTCTGGGGTCGACGATCAGCGCGGCTAATGCGGCGGCGGCGCCGACGACGGGGATTGTGGCCGCGGCTGAGGATGACGTGTCGGCGGCGATTGCGGCGCTGTTTTCCGGGCACGGCCAGGCGTATCAGGCACTCAGTGCGCAGGTGGCGGCGTTTCATGACCAGTTTGTGCAGGTGTTGACCGCGGGTGCGAGATCCTATGCAGGCGCGGAGGCCGCCAACGCGTCGGCGATGCAAGCAGTGCTTAACGCGGTGACTGCGCGCCCCTGGCTTTTTTGGGGCGTCCCCTGATCGGCAACGGCGCCAGCGCGACGCCGGGGACTGGGGCAAACGGTGCGCCCGGCGGGTGGCTGATCGGCAATGGCGGGGCAGGCGGTTCCGGCAACATCGGCCAAAACGGCGGTAACGGCGGTGCCGCCGGGCTGTTCGGCCACGGCGGCGCCGGCGGCGAGGCCGGGCCCGGATCATCTGGCGCTGGCGCCTCGGGCGGGGCCGGCGGGCGCGGCGGGATATTGATCGGCAGTGGGGGTGCCGGCGGGAACGGCGGGAGCAGCCTCGGCGATATCGGCGGCACCGGCGGGCAGGGCGGGGCCTCGGGATGGTTCGGCACCGGCGGCACCGGCGGCGCCGGCGGATACGGCACTACCGGGGGCGCCGGCGGGACCGGCGGGACCGCGGGGCTGTTCGGCATCGCGGGCGCCGGCGGCACCGGCGGGGTGGGCAGCCTGGGGGGCATTGGCGGGGACGGCGGGGCGGCGGGACTGTGGGGCACAGGTGGCTCCGGTGGTGCCGGTGGCCCCGGCGGCGGCCCCTTCGCGGGTGGTACCAACGGAGCTGGCGGCACCGGCGGCCTCCTCTTCGGGTCGGGCGGCACCGGCGGTGCCGGCGGGTCCGGCAACCTCAACTCAGGTACCGGCGGAGACGGCGGAGTCGGCGGCAATGCCATCCTTTTCGGCTCCGGCGGGAACGGCGGCGCCGGCGGGATCGGCGCCGGGGCCGGGGGTGTCGGCGGGGACGGCGGCAAAGCCGGCATCCTCAGCGGCTCCGGCGGGGACGGCGGCACCGGCGGGGTGAGCCAGGGCAGCGGGGATGTCGGGGGTGCCGGTGGGGACGGCGGCAGTGCCGGCATCCTCATCGGCTCCGGCGGGGACGGCGGCGCCGGCGGTTTCAGTATCTTTGCCAACGGTGGGAACGGCGGTAACGGCGGTAAGGCGGGGCTGATCGGCAATGGCGGTGACGGCGGCGCCGGCGGGAATTACGGCGAGGGGCTCCACCACGGCGGTGACGGCGGCAACGGCGGTAACGCCGTGCTGATCGGCGACGGCGGCGACGGTGGCAACGGCGGTGCCGGCCCTCCACCCGGCACCGGCGGCACCGGCGGCACCCGCGGGCTGCTGCTCGGCAAGAACGGGAACGCCGGGTTGACGTAGCCGGCGACGGCGGCACCGGTTACCCGATGGCAAACGACCTGCACCCGTGCGCGATTCGTATTAGGTGACGAGCCCAAGCAGCGCGGCTTCTCCGCTATACGGGTTTGCGCAATTCCACCAGCAGCGCGATGGCTTGGCCGCGTTCGGTGTCATCCAGCCACGGCAGTACGTTGATGATCGCGTCTTCGGCTTCACGTGCCGAGTGCGTGACCACGGCAACCAGACCCGTTCGGGTCCGCGGCTCCATTCCGTAGGTGTGGCGCGCTATCTCCGCCTTCATCGACAACACCTGCCGGGCCATGGCAAAGCGATCCGCGGGGACCGCCCGGGGCTGGGGCCGTGCCGGAGTAGCCGCACCGCCGTCGAGCACCGCATCGATGCTGCCCGACTCCCACTGCAGCGCCCGCTCCAACGCTCGGCGCATCCGGGGGCTGAGCCGGCCGGCGCGGTTGTTCTCCACCGTGCGCAGCGTTTCCACCGAGGGGCCACTCCGATCGGCCACCTCGGTTTGAGTCAAGCCCAACTCGGTGCGGCGAGCGCGCACCTCTTGGCCAAGACGCTCCCAGGACATGATGTCCACCATTTTGCCGGACTAACCGGCAAAAACCGGTCAAATTTCCGCGACGTGCGATAGTGCCTCGGCGCGGCCCACGAGTCGCCAGGACCGGCCTCCGCACCGGGTTGAGCTGTATGGATCAAAGCACAGGCCTTCCGTTGCCTATGTCAATGCCTCGGAGCCATTCCAGAGTTTTCGCAACAGACTGCGACCAAAACCGGGAAATGCTGATGTAGCGACCGGTAGTTGCCGGTGTTTACCGGTTGGAATCCGGATTTCGATGGCATGAAGACATCGATCAATCGAGAGGAAGCCCACACCATGACCAACAGCGAGCAAGGCGCGCGCTTGGGCCCCAGCGACTTTCTTCACCTGCTCACCATCAACGGGCGCCTTTACGAAACCGAGGCCCAGACCCCATGTCGCGTTCACGCCGCTGTCAACGAGGGCCGCGACCTCTGGTTTTCGCCGTTCCGCGACCGCGAGCAGGCCGCGCGGATGTGTCAGAGCTGCCCGTTCCTCGGCCGGTGCGGATACAACGCCGTGGTGAGCCGCGCCACCCACGGCGTGTGGGGCGGCGAGGTCCTGCCCGGAGACAAGCCCGTCGAACTGGAACCGATCTACGCACGCCTACTGGCGCAGTTCGAGGCGCGCCGTCCCATCGAGCTCGGCAACGCGCCGGCACCGTCGTTGCCTGCCGCCAGTCCCCGCCGCCGGGCACGCTCCGGCGTCAATGCGGCCTGAAGGGCCTGAGCTCCGGCTTAAGCTCGGCAGATGGAACTGCGGCAGCTGCGCTACTTCGTCGCAGTCGCCGAGGAGTTGCACTTCGGTCGCGCCGCCCAGCGCGTGCACATCTCCGGACCGGCCTTGTCGCAGCAGATCATCGCGCTGGAACGGGAACTGGGCTGCGACCTTTTCGTGCGGGACCGACGCAGCGTTCGGCTCAGCGAAGCCGGACGTTCGTTGTTGCCGGATGCGCGCAGGATTCTCGCCCTGGCCGATGACGCCAAGCGGCGCGTGCGGGTGGCGGCCGCGCGCAGCACACCGGTACGCCTGGGCTACGTCAGCTGGCTGCCCGACGACATCAACGCCCTGGTGGGTTCCGCGGTGGCGTTGCGTGTCGACGAATGGGTGCTGCCGTCGCACGCGCAAGCCGACCGGGTCGCGGAGGGCACTCTCGATATCGCGCTGACCTGGGTCACCGCCGGGCACGCCAGCGAGCGCGGCCTGACGGCGCACCTGCTGCGTGCCGAGCCGTTACACGCTGTTGTGCCCGGCGTAAGTTCAGCGGAACCCGTTGCTGCAGATCGAGTTACGTTGCTGGTCGATGCCGACGAGTCGGCATGGTCGTCGTGGAACCGGTTCGCCGGGGAGTTCGCGGCCGACACCGGGGCCCGGATCGTCAGGATCGAGGACGGTGGTATCGCCGGCGACGCCTTCTATGTGCACGTGCGCCGGATCGGCGCTGCCGTGCTCGCCTCACCGAAGCGACACACCGCGGTGACCCCACCCAGTCTTGGGCAGCGTCCGGTAGCCAATCCGGTGCCGCTGTGGACGTGGTCGCTGGTGCACCGGCAAGACGATGATCGGGTCAGTGTGCGGTCAGTGGTGGACTCACTGCTGTCCGTCGCCCGTAATCACGATTGGCTGCTCCCGCCGGCCCAGCGGTGGTGGGTCCCGTCCGACGACCCGCACCGAAGCGCCCTTGGTTCGGCCGCCGGCCTGCGGTAGGAAGCGTCGCCGAGCACAGGTAGGCAATTAGTCCTGGACGGCGGATCGTTTTCACGTTTGAGTCATAAGTAGTGATCTCCGGAAGGCCAGAAGGACGAAAAGCTGTGGCACATAACTACGTTGTGGACGATCTTGCCGGCTTTGTCGTTGCTGCCGGGCAGGGGGACCTGACCGGACGGCCCCGGGCGATGCTGAAGCGCAACGTGCTGGACAGCATTGCCTGCGCGGCGGGTTCACTGGATGGTGAGCTCATTGCGACCATCCGCGAGCACACCGTGCAGTTCAGCGGGCGCGCCAGCGCAACACTCGTCGGTGGCGGGCGGGCTTCGGTGGACCAGGCCGCGTTTTTCAACGCGGTGCTGGTGCGATACCCCGATCTGCTGGACACCTACCTGACCGTGGGCGGCCTGTGCCACCCCGCTGACAACTTCGGCGCACTCCTGGCCGTGGCTGAGCACGTCAACGCCGGCGGCGCGGATTTCCTTCTGGCTCTTGCGATTGCCTATGAGGTCCAATGCCGGTTCAGCGCCCAAGTCCCCGTCATGGCGCGGGGGCTCAATCATGCTCTGCAGCTCGCGATGTCGGTGGCGGCGGGATCGGCGAAGCTGCTCGGCCTGGACGCCGAACAGACCGCCGATGCCATTGCGGCCTCCGCGGCCGACAACGTCTCGCTTGCGGGCGTGCACGCCGAACCGGTCTCGAACTGGAAAGGGATCTCGCCGGCCATCACCGGTATGCGCGCGGTCTACACGACGATGCTGGCCGGCCGCGGCGTGACCGGGCCCAAGTCGCTGTTCGACGGCCCGCACGGGTTGGTGCAGCTGTTCAATCAGCCGATCGATTTCCACACCGCCGACCGGGGACTCACCGCCGTCGAGCAGACCTACCTCAAGCAGTACTGCTCACTCATCCACGGGCAGGCCATCATTGACACCGTCCTCGCGATTCGCAGCGCCAACGATCTGCACGGCGACGACATCGCGCGGGTGAACCTCGAGGTCTTTGCGGGAGCGTTCGATTTCGCCGGTGGGGGTGCCTACGGCAACAAGGACCATCCGTGGACCAAGGAGCAGGCCGACTACAACCTCAAGTACCTTAGCGCGGTCGCACTGCTCGACGGCGCCGTCGGTCCCGAACAGCTTGAGACGGAACGTGTTCGGCGCACCGATGTGCAGGACCTGCTATCGCGGGTCGACGTCGAACCCGCCGCCGACCTGACCGCGGACTACCCGCAACGCACCGCGGCGCGGGTGCATGTGGTTACCCGCGACGGGCGGGAATTCAGCCGCGAGGAGTCCGATTACGAGGGATCACCCACCCGGCCGCTGTCGTGGGAGCGGGTGGTGGAGAAGTTCCATTGGCTCGCCGAGCCGTTCTGCGGCGAGGCGCTGCGCGCCGAGATTATCGCCGCGGTCGACCACATCGACAAGATCTCGACCGCCGAGCTGGCCGGCCTTCTCGGTGCGGCGAGCCGCACCGCCCAACGCCCGCGCAGCAGGATTCGACTCTGATCTGCGCAGCGCGCCCCCTTGCGCGGTTCGCTGCCCGCATTGAATGATCTGCGCATGCGCAAAGATCACGGCATCAACCGGTGGGAGTTGGTCACCTGCTCCCTCGCCGGCCACGTCACTTACGCGCCCGACGAGGAGGCGCTCGCCGAGCGGCTCACCGGCAACACCGGGCTCGGTGAGGTCTGGCGCTGCCTGCGCTGCGGCGAGTTCGTCCTCGGCGAGCCGCACGGCCGCGGCCACGCCGACCACGCGCCGATGGTCATGCGCGGCAAGGCTTTAAGCCAGGCCATCATCATTCGGGCGCTCGCCCTCGAACGTGTGTTTCGCGCAGTGGTGATCGCGCTCGCGGCGTACGCGGTATGGAAGTTCCGCGGTACGCGGGGGGCCATCCAAGCCACCCTCGACCGCGACCTGCCGATCTTCCGCGCCGCCGGCTTCAAGGTCGACCAGATGACGATCGTGCACGAGTTGGAAAAGGCGTTGGCCGCCAAACCGTCGACGTTGGCCATCCTGACCCTGATGCTGAGTGGGTACGCACTGATAGAGCTCGTCGAAGCCGTCGGCCTGTGGTTGCTGAAACGCTGGGGCGAGTACTTCGCGGTGGTGGCCACCTCGGTCTTCTTGCCGCTGGAGATCCATGACTTGGCCAAGGGCATCACCATGACCCGGCTGGTGACCTTCACCATCAACGTGGCCGCGGTGATCTATCTGCTCGTCTCGAAACGTTTGTTCGGTCTGCGGGGTGGCCGCAAAGCCTACGACGAGGAACGGCGTGGCGAGCAGCTGCTCGACGTCGAGCGCGCCGCCATGATGCCCGAAGACGAACCTGGCCAATCGGACCCCGCCGTCAAGCCGGAGCCTGCTTCGGGTGGATGAAAATGCCCTCCGCTTCAACCGTCGGGCCCTCGTCATCGGCGATGTAGCCGGTGGAAAACGTTTTCACGCCATCGACGCGCTCGACGTAAGCCTTGGCGCGCAGCGGCCGTCCGAGCTCCGTCTTGCGCACGTACCGCAGGATGAGGCTGCCGGTGTAGGCGGGGCGCAGCGGCTCATGGGCCGTCGCGCCCAGCACGTGATCGAGGATGAGCGCGCATACGCCGCCGTGGACGTGGCCGGGCGGGCCTTCGTAGGCCGCGCCGAGCACGAACTCCGCCCACACCACTCCGTCGGGCTCGTGATGTATTACCAGGGGCGGCGCGACCGGATTGCGCAGGCCGATCACGACGTTGCCCCAGGCAACGGTCTGGCCGTCGGGCGCCAGCTGCACGCCGAACATCCCCGGTTTCAATGAACCGCTCAATTCGTCTGCGGCACTGTCGATCTTGGCCCTCGCCGCGGCAACCGTCTCGGGGTCGGCCTCGGTGCGGATGCTGATGTCGATGAGTCGGCGGAGTGAGTCGGCCAGCGGCCCGTACACCGTCTCGAGCCGGCTGAAGTCGTTGGACGGCCATTCCTCAGGCATCTAGCCAACCTAACAGCGCGTCGCGTGTGATCCGCACCGCGTTGTCCCGGCCAGTGGTGAATCACGCCCGACCGTTGTGCCCTGTGTTGTTAATCTGGCGACGCGGAACGTAGTCGGGAGATCTTCGATGGGCAGGTATGCAATCACCGGGTCGGCTTCCGGCATGGGCCGCGAGGGCACTGTCACGTTAGTTGAACTGTATAGTGGCGCGGTTGCTTTTAATGCTGTGACGATCGAACAGTCTGGGGTTGGAATTTCAGGCGGCAGTGTCGAGCTCGGCGACCTGATTCCAGACTGCGAAGCGCTCGGCCATTTCGGTTCGCCAGTGCGTCCAGAAGGGTTGGTGGTTGATCATGTAGGTGGTTGACGGCTGATTCGTAAGCTCGTCGTCGCTTGCCGGTGTAAGTCCGGTCCGGGTAGCTATCAGGAGGCCCGGTAGCAGGCTGGCGGTGTCGTCTGGAAACGGGCGGTGTCGAAGCCCAGCGTCAAGCACCCCGCAGTGCGGGGGTGTGCAACCGAACGGTCCGTAACGTCAAGTGAAGCCTGCCGCGTCGTTAAGAAACCCGCCCGGAGACGGGTGGGGCAAGGGAGTGCCGAGCCCGGTGGCGAAGGGCGAAGGCCATGGAAGCGGTGAAGATCCTGAAGGTGCAGCCGTGAAGGACTCCCCGGCGTAAGGGGCTCGGAACGTTCGGATAGTGGCGGCGGGAACTGGAGAGGCCCTCCCCGGCCCACCCGATTGCGTGATGCGGGTGGAGCGTCGCGACCTATAACCGGTGAGTAGCCGGGAAGTGGAAGCGAGCCGGGTGGGCGTCGGAGGTGGCCATAGTACTGATCGAGCCGAGCGGACAACACAACCGCCGGTGAGGGAAGGGCCACTGCTTCGTCGATGCGTGCTGATGTAGATGGAGGTGCCCGGTGAGTGCCGTTTCGGCTAGTCCCGCCGACAGCGGAGTCCTTGTCGTTGACAAGGTTCCGTTGGATAAGGTGCGTGCCCTGCAACACACGCTGTACCGGACGGCCAAGGCCGAACCCGGGCGACGATTTCATGCGCTGTGGGACAAAGTCTTGCGCAAAGACGTCCTGTGGCGCGGCTGGGTCGCGGTGCGCGCAAACAACGGCGCACCGGGTGTCGACCGGACCACCCTGGACTGGATCGAACGGGAGTACGGCATCGACCGGCTCCTTGGCGAACTGTCCTGCGAACTGCGGGATGGGTCGTATCGGCCGCTTCCGGCGCGGCGGGTATATATCCCCAAGCCGGGAACGACCGAACAGCGAGCGCTCTCGATTCCTGCGGTGCGCGACCGCATTGTGCAAGCCGCACTCAAGATCGTGCTTGAGCCGATCTTCGAGGCGGACTTCGCCCCGTGCAGTTTCGGGTTCCGCCCGAAACGGGGCCAGCACGACGCCCTGCAGGTTCTCGTGGACGAGACCTGGCGGGGTCGGCGGTGGGTGGTGGAAACGGATGTCGCCAACTGTTTTTCGGCGATTCCGCATGACCGGTTGATGACAGCAGTCCAGGAACGGGTGTGTGACCAGTCGGTGCTCAAGCTGCTGCGCGCGATGCTGCGGGCGGGAGTGATGGAATCCGGCGTCGTTCACCACCCGGTCACTGGCACTCCGCAAGGGGGTGTGGTCAGTCCCCTGATGTGCAACGTGTACCTGCACCGGCTCGACGGGGCTTGGGACACAAGCGCGTTCGGGGTGCTGGTGCGTTTCGCCGACGATCTGCTGGTGGTGTGCAAGTCCCGGCAGCAGGCCCAGGCCGCGCTTGCGCGGCTGCGGCAGTTGCTGGCCGACCTCGGCCTGGCGCCGAAAGAGGCCAAGACCCGCATCGTCGAATTGGCGGTGGGCGGAGAAGGTTTCGACTTTCTCGGCTTTCATCACCGGATGGTGCGTTCGCGGGGCGTGCGCGGCAGGCGCGGCGTAAAGTTCCTGGCTCGCTGGCCCAGTGATCGGGCAATGCAACGTGCGCGGGAGCAGATTCGGGGGTTGACCCTCCGGTCTCGGTTGCTGTTGCCGGTCGAGGCGGTCGTGGGGGACCTGAACCGGTTCCTGCGTGGCTGGGCGGGTTATTTCCGCTACGGCCACTCCGCGATCTGTTTCGGCAAGCTTCAGCACTATGCCACCGATCGGCTCTCGTTGTTCATTGGCAAACGGCATAAACACGGACGCGGCTTCGGCCTGTCGGTGCTCGCCTACAAGTCGGTGGACCGATGCGGGTTGTTCATCCTGAGTGGAATCGTGATCGCACCCAGGGCCAACAAGCCCTGGCGGGAGAAACCGAATGCCGGCGGTGAACGGCGTCGGTAAGCCGTGTGCGGGAGAACCGCATGCACGGTTTGACGGGCGGGAGCTGGAAACGGAACAGAGATCGGGCCAGGGCCACGGAGATGAAGGACACCAGGGGAAACCCTGCGGTCACCAGCGGCTCCGAGACCTACCGTCGATCCTCGTCACCGCGCCAGCTCCCGACCCTACTCCGGTCGCGCTGGGCCGATGCCGTCGCGGCCGAAAATGAGGCGGGGTGCCGCTAAAGGCCGACAGGAACCGTTGGGCATGGCGCACCGATCTAAAGCGTTTCATCGCCCGTTCACGTTGTCGGGTGGGTTGATGCGAATTCTCGGCACGGCTATTCAGATACCGCGACCGCCGATGCTCCATCGAGGCCATCAGCTCACGGCGAGCGACCCCGTAACTGCCCAGCTTGTCGGTCACCAGCACACGCGGCGGGCCGGTAACACCTACTGCAGGCGTCCAGCGGCCGGCCAACGCCCGTTGTATACGCTCACGGCAGCCAGGCCGAGCGGGGCTTTGTCGTCGTCACCGGCCAGCCAGGATTCCACGACTTGGAATCGGCCCGCGCGACGTGGCATCACGAATCCCGGCTATATGAAGCCGGGACGGCGTAACGAATATCGTACTCTGGCAAGGTATTAAGAATATCGGCCGAGAAATTCCGTTTTGCTACAATCGATTGCGCCGTCAATAGTGATTATCCTAAGTAGACTTCTCTGCATTAGGTAGTGCTGTGTCCCCCAGAGCATTTCGCATGCATAAAACTAGCCGATAATCTCTCGCCAAAATGATCAACACTTTCCCAGCGCTTCAGAGCGCACGCGTTGAGAACAGCTCACCGTGAGGACTGTCTTGGACGCGTCCGCCGCTCCCCCACCGGGGATTGCGACGGACAGATTCGCGCCGAGCTCGCTTCCGTTATTCCATTGAGCAATAACGTATTTCCGATTTGCTGCCCGCACCGCTAACGTAGCCGGCCTCGGTATTATCCACGAGCGCAACCAGAATCGAGCCGGACGCGTCACGATTCGATACATGGCAGTTGCTTCATCAGATGAATCGGGACCGGCGGCAGTCCGGGGTTCACGATCCGAGAGGGCGCGGCCGATTGGGCTCTGCTGCCCCGTCGGGCTCGAGGTCGACCGTAATATCATATTAGCGGTAATGCAGTAATACGGTATTACCGTCCGACTGCATTGACGCAGAGCTGTCGGGTGCGGGACAATGCGGTATGGCTTTTCACGGGTACATAGCAGTGCAATCCCGAGGCGTCGTCGCACTTCCCGCCGAGGTACGTCGACGCCTGCATCTCGACGAACCGGGCGCCCAGGTCGAGCTCACCGAGCGAGAGGACGGCGTGCTGGAACTCAGACCTTCCCTCCCCATTCCGGCAGATCAGCGATGGTTCTGGGCCGACCGGTGGCAACAGCGTGAACGAGACGTCGACGCCCACGTGGCCGCCGGCGAAGTGATTGTCCATCAGAACGGTGATGCGCTGCTGAGTCACCTCGACGAACTGGACGCCGACGCCGACGGCCAATGAAATACGAGACCACCCCGGCCTTCGACGCTGACTTCCGCCGGCTCAAGCCTGAGCATCGCATGGCCTTCCGTGAGGCCCTCAAGACAAAATTCATCCCAGCGTGTGATGCACTCGCAGCCGACCCGGCCGCGGTCTGGCCCAAGTCGCTGCGAGTGAAAGCCGTTCAGGGCGCTCCCGGCGTACTCGAAATGACATGGTCGTTCGCCAGCCCAGCCGGCCGCGCCACCTTCGAACTGGTCACCGTCGCCGAGGAACTGCGTTGTCGATGGCGCAGGGTCGGCGACCATGACGTTTTCAAAGCGCCCTGACATCCGGTAGCCACGGCCACCGGACCGGTGCGGCCCCCCCGAGGACCTGGGGCGGTCCGAAGGAAATATGCCATAGCGACGCTTCTAGCGGATGCGTCTGATCCCAATCCTGCTGACCGCTAGGGTCTTTCGTGGCAACTGATGGATATTAACAGTTATGCATGAAATAGGCGGATATGGCGCCCGGACGGCAGGATTTAGCCCAACGCGACGGATCGGACTGTCGGAGCGATGAATTGGACCTTGGCACCGGATTATGGACATCTGCCCGTTGACGAGCTCGGTAGCGAAGGTGCCGTAAGCCGTTGTGCCAGGGCACCGCGGGTCCGCTCGCCATCCAGGCCAGCCTTTTCGAAGGCCCGCAGGATCCGGTACTGCAGCGTTTTGCGGCTGCTGCGGTCTCCGTGAACTCCGACGAATACGGGAGCCGTCGGCGAGAAACCGCTAAGCGCGTCAGTACCTGCTGAACGTCTGCGTGCGTGCGGAAAGGGGTCGGCGCGAGTTGTTCGATATTGCTTGAGAACCTCGAGAAGCTCTGCGCCGAATGGTGTTCGGCGGTCCTTGTTGGCCTTGCCGCGAACATGCAGCAGGCCACTGACGTCGTTCGTTAGGCGGATGTCGCCGATGTTGGCGCCGAGGAGCTCGTCGGCCCTCAGCCCGGCCAACAGGGAAGTGCACACGATCGCGCGGTCGCGTTCAGGCCATTCATTGCGGCGTGGGGATCCATGGTCGGCGTCGATGGGGGCCTGCGATCGCCCCCGCGTGGCTGAGTGGCCGTTGGCAGGAACCGCCGGTGCCTGCCCGGGCGACTCGCTTATGTCACAGTGCCGGTCGAGCCGGTCGAGCCGCGACCGGCGGGGCCGCTGCCGCCGGTCCCGCCGGTCCCGCCGGTGCCGTTGGTCGGCGGATGTGACACGACGGCGTTGCCGCCGTTGCCGCCGTTGCCGCCCTTCTGGCCTGCTCCTGAGCTGTCGCCCCCGGTGCCGCCGGCACCGCCGGTGCCGTGGCCGGTTCCGAAGTCGTCCGCCTCACCGCCGGTGCCGCCGGTGCCGCCGGTGCCGGTGGCGCCGGTGGCATCGCCACCCGCTCCGCCTTGACCGCCGATGACGTCAAGCGTACTGCTGCTGCCGGCTTCCGCTGCCCCGCCAGCCCCGCCGGCCCCACCCTGGGTGACGCCAGTTCCGCCCATGCCACCTGAGCCCGCAGTGACGCCTTCGGTTCCATTGGTGAACGCCGCACCGCCGGCGCCGCCTTGCCCGCCGCTGGTGCCTCCACCGCCGGCCCCGCCGGCCCCGCCGATGGCGGTAGCCGACGAGGAGCTGTTAGAGACGGCACCCTCGCCGCCGCCGCCGGCGCCGCCGGCCCCGCCCGCGCCGCCGCTGCCGATGGTGCCGGCCGCGCCGGCGGCGCCGATGGCGCTTCCGGACCCGCTGTTCTCCCCCCCACCGCCGGCGCCGCCGGCCCCGCCGTTAAATCCGGTACCGCCAGCCGCGGCGGCGCCACCGATGGCGTCTCCGGACCCGAGGTTTATCGCCTCACCGCCGGCGCCGCCGGCGCCGCCGGTGCCAGTGGCGCCGGTGGCATCGCCACCCGCTCCGCCTTGACCGCCGGTGACGTCAAGTGTGGAGGTGCCGGTATTCATTTCCGCGAAACCGCCCGCCCCGCCGGCCCCACCCTGAGTGACGCCAGTTCCGCCCACGCCACCTGAGCCCGCGGAGACGCCTACGGTTCCGTTGGTGGTCGTCGCCTCACCGCCGGCGCCGCCGGCCCCGCCTGCGCCGCCGCCACTGTTGGTGCCCGCCGCGCCGGCGGCGCCGATGGCGTTTCCGGTTCCGTTCGCGACCGCTTCACCGCCGGCGCCGCCGGCTCCGCCGTTAAATCCGGTGCCGCCGGCCGCGGCGCCGCCGCCGATGGCGCTTCCGGACCCGAGGTTTATCGCCTCACCGCCGGCACCGCCGGTGCCGCCGGTGCCGGTGGCGCCGGCGGCATCGCCACCCGCTCCGCCTTGACCGCCGGTGACGTCAAGCGTAGAGGTGCTGCTGCCGATTTCCGCTAAGCCGCCGGCCCCGCCGGCCCCACCCTGAGTGACGCCAGTTCCGCCCACGCCACCTGAGCCCGCGGTGCCGCTGCCGGTTCCAGTGGTGAACGCCCCACCGCCGGCGCCGCCTTGCCCGCCGCTGGTGCCGCCACCGCCGGCCCCGCCGGCCCCGCCGGTGGCGGTAGCCGACGAGGAGCTGTTAACGATGGCGCCCTCGCCGCCGGCGCCGCCGGCCCCGCCCGCGCCGCCGCTGCCGATGGTGCCGGCCGCGCCGGCGGCGCCGATGGCGTTTCCGGTTCCGATGTTCTCCGCCACACCGCCGGCGCCGCCGGCCCCGCCGTTAAATCCGGTGCCGCCAGCCGCGGCGGCGCCACCGATGGCGTTTCCGGCCCCGCCGTTGAACGCCAAACCACCGGCCCCGCCGGTGCCGCCGCTGCCGGTGGCGCCGGTGGCATCGCCACCCGCTCCGCCTTGACCGCCGGTGACGTCAAGCGTAGAGATGCTGCTGCTGGCTTCCGCTGCCCCGCCAGCCCCGCCGGCCCCACCCTGAGTGACGCCAGTTCCGCCCACGCCACCTGAGCCCGCGGTGACGCTGCCGGTTCCAGTGGTGGACGCCGCACCGCCGGCCCCGCCGGCCCCGCCGGTGCCGGTGCCGGTGGCTTGACCGCCGTTGCCGCCGTTGCCGGCGATGACGTTTGTGGTTCCCGACGCCAATATCGTTGCGCCGCTGCCGCCCTGTCCGCCGTTGCCGGTGCCGGTGCCGGTGCCGCCGTTACCGCCGTTACCACCCTTAGTGCCGTCAGCACCGGGCTGTCCGCCCAGCCCGCCGCCACCACCGGCCGCGCCGCTCCCGCCGGGTGCGGCGTTACCGCCGTCGCCCCCGTTGCCGCCGTTCCCGAACAGACCGCCGGTGCCGCCGAACCCGCCCTGCCCGCCGGCCGTGCCGGCAGCGGCCGAACTGGCGTCATAACCCGCGCCGCCAGTGCCGCCGTCACCGCCGCTGCTCACCGCCGTGCCGGCGGTGCCGGAGGTGCCCGCCGTGCCGCCACCACCGGCGGTGGTGCCGGCAGCCCCGCCGGAACCGCCGCCGCCGCTGGTGCCGGGGTTGCCGCCGCCGCCGCCGTCGCCGCCGGCCCCCAAGAGGCCGCCGGACCCCCCGGCCACGCCACTGGCGCCGGCCGCGCCGGTGCCGCCGTCGCCGGCTGTTCCGGCTTTGCCGCCGGTCCCGCCGCTGCCGCCGTCGCCGTTGGCGCCCACGCTGCCGTTGGTCGCCGTGCCGCCGTTGCCACCGCCGCCGCCCTGGCCGCCGGCACCGCCGTTGCCGCCGTTGCCGCCGGCGCTGCCCGCACCGCTGTTGGTGCCGATCACGCCCTGGGCGCCGTCGGCGCCGGCCCCGCCGTTGCCGCCGTTGCCGCCGGTGCCGGCGACCCCGCCGTTGCCGCCGTTACCGGCCAGCGAACCGCCCGCGCCGCCGCTGCCGCCGTCGCCGCCCGTGCCGCCCGCGGTGCCGTCGGTGCCGTTGTCATCGCTGCCGGTGCCGCCGTCGGTGCCGTTGGCGCCGTTGCCGCCGGCCCCGCCGGCACCGCCGGTGCCGTACGTGCCGCCTGCCCCGCCGGCCCCGCCGTCGCCCCCGTTAGCGCCGGCGGTCGTGCCGGTGCTGGCGTCATACCCGTCCCCGCCTTTGCCGCCGTTGCCGCCGCTGGTGACCGCCGTACCGGCCATACCCTGGGCGCCGGGGTTGACGTCGGTGCCGCCGGCCGCGCCGCCGTTGCCGCCGCTGCCCGCGCCGCCGGGATCCCCGCCGGTGCCGCCGTTGCCGCCGTCGGGGTTGTTCACATCGCCAGCGGCACCCGCGCCGCCGGTACCGGGCGTGCCGGCGTTGCCGCCGGTGCCCCCGGCCCCGCCGTCGCGGTCGAGGCCCGCGATGCCGTTGGGCGCGGCCCCACCCGCGCCGCCGGCACCGCCGGCACCGCCGTTGGCGCCGCTGCCGCCGTTGCCGCCGTCGACGCCGGCGCCGCTGTTGGTGCCGATGACGCCCTGGGCGCCGTTGGCGCCGTCGCCGCCGCTGCCGCCGTTGCCGCCGATGCCGGCGACCCCGCCGTTGCCGCCGTTACCGGCCAGTGAACCGCCCGCGCCGCCGCCACCGCCGTCGCCGCCCGTGCCGCCCGCGGTGCCGTCGGTGCCGTTGCCGTCGCCGCCGGTGACGCCGTCGGTGCCGTTGGCGCCGTTGCCGCCGGCGCCGCCGTCACCGCCGCTGCCGTAGGTGCCGCCGGCCCCGCCGGTCCCGCCGTCGCCGCCGTTAGCGCCAGGGGTCGTTCCGGTGCTGGCGTCGTAGCCGGCCCCGCCCTTGCCGCCGTCGCCGCCGCTGGTGACCGCGGTACCGGCCGTACCGTGGGCGCCGGGGTTGACGCCGGCGCCGCCGGCCGCGCCGCCGCTGCCGCCGCTGCCCGCGCCGCCGGGATCCCCGCCGTTGCCGCCGTTGCCGCCGTCGGGGTTGTTCACATCGCCAGCGGCACCCGCCCCGCCGGTACCGGGCGTGCCGGCGTTGCCGCCGATGCCCCCGGCCCCGCCGTCGCGGTCCAGGCCCGCAACACCGTTGGGCGCGGCCCCACCCGCGCCACCGGCACCGCCGGCACCGCCGTTGGCGCCGCTGCCGCCGTTGCCGCCGTCGACGCCGGCACCGCTGTTGGTGCCGATCACGCCCTGGGCGCCGTTGCCGCCGTCACCGCCGCTGCCGCCGTTGCCGCCAATGCCGGCGACCCCGCCGTTGCCGCCGTTACCGGCCAGCGAACCGCCCGCGCCGCCGCTGCCGCCGTCGCCGCCCGTGCCGCCCGTGGTGCCGTCGGTGCCGTTGCCGTCGCCGCCGGTGCCGCCGTCGGTGCCATTGGCGCCGGCCCCGCCGGCACCGCCGGCACCGCCGCTGCCGTACGTGCCGCCGGCCCCGCCGGCCCCGCCGTCGCCGCCGTTAGCGCCGGCGGCGGTGCCGGTGCTGGCGTCATACCCGGCCCCGCCCTTGCCGCCGTCCCCCCCGCTGGTGACCGCGGTCCCGCCGGCGCCGTGCGCGCCAGTCGTGGCGCCGCTGCCCCCGGCCGCGCCACCGTTTCCGCCGCCACCGGCGCCGCCGGGATCCCCGCCGGTGCCGCCGCTGCCGCCGTTGGGGTTGTTCACATCGCCAGCGGCACCCGCCCCGCCGGCACCGGGCGCGCCGGCGTTGCCGCCGGTGCCCCCGGCCCCGCCGTTGCCGTTGGCCCCCGCCTGGCCGCCCAAGAAGGAGCCCGTGCCGCCGGCCCCGCCCGCGCCGCCGTCGCCGCCGGCGCCACCGTTACCGCCATTACCGGCGTCGCCGCCGGCGCCGGCGCTGGTGCCCGCCACACCGGGCGTGCCGTCGCTGCCCTGCCCCCCGGCACCGCCGCCACCGCCCATTCCGCCTTGGCCGCCGGCACCGCCGTTGCCGAATAACAACCCGCCATTACCGCCGGTACCGCCCGCACCGCCGGAACCGCCGCTACCGCCCGAACCGCCATCAGCACCCGACGTACCCGTGCTGCCGGCCGTCCCGGTCGTGCCGATCCCGCCGGCCCCGCCGTTACCGCCGTTCCCGATCAGCCCGGCCGCGCCGCCGGCACCGCCGTTCTGGCCCGCCGCACCGGCCGCGCCGTTCCCGCCATTGCCGTATATCCACCCGCCGGCCCCGCCATTGCCACCCGCAGTCGTCGCGTTCGCGCCGCTGCCGACCAGCGGGCGCCCCGTCAACATCTCCCAGGGCGAAAACCACTGCGACTGGGCCGGCGACTGCAGCGGCGAGGCGCTCGCGGCCTCGGTGGCCGCATACGACAGCGCACCGCCATTCAACGCCTGCACAAACCGACGATGAAACGCCGCCGCCTGCGCGCTCAGCGCCTGGAATTCCTGCGCATGCGACCCGAACAACGCCGCGATCGCGGTCGACACCTCATCGGCGGCCGCGGCCGCAATCCCGGTCGTCGGTGCCGAGGCCGCAGCATTAGCGGCATCGATCGTCGACCCAAGACCGGCCAAATCCGACGCTGCTGCGGCCACCATCTCCGGCGCTGCGATCACAAACGACATCCCGTACCCTCCGCCCAAGTCGGGACGACCGGGCAAGGAGTCAGGCCGCTGCAAAACACAAGCAGGCGCGAAGCGTACCGCTAACCGAGCGTACTCATGTCATTTTCATATGAGCCCTTACGCCACCGTCAAAACCGCCCAAGTAGCCCCGGACCACGCAGCAACGAACCACCCCGACCAGGCCTGCCGGCGGCCTGGCTACCGCCGTTTGCCGCTGATGGGCACCGCACCGGCCGCACCGGCCGCACCGGCGTGGGCGCCAGCACCACCCGCGGCCCCACCAGCCCCGCCGAGGGCCGCGGCGCCGGGGTTACCGCCGGTGCCGCCCACGGCGCCGGCGGGACTGGCCTGGGTGCCGGTCACCCCGGTCCCGCTGTCACCACCGGCTCTCGCCGCACCGCCCGTTCCGCCGTTGGCGTTGGCGCCCGCGTGGCTCCCCACGGCCGAGGCTCTACCACCAACGCCGCCCACACCGCCGACACCGTCACTGCCGCCGCTGCCGGCGACGCCGCCGCTCATGCCGGCCGCCCCGGCGCCTCGGCGACGCCGGCGACCGGATGGGCGTCCGTCAATCACGATGCTGATTCATCAGATGAAAACGGAGACTTTATCGATGGAAAACCGGGATTATGCAGGACGTCGGGGGCCACATGCATCCATCACAGTGTCGAAACAACTTGTGCACACCACGTCGAGCCCGCCGAACCGCTCGACCCCACGGCCGGTGGCGGCCGCAACGCCGGCGAGGTCACGCACGTCGACGATCTCGGTGTGCGCCCGCCCGCCGGCCTCGGTGACCAACGAGGCCGTGCGATCGAGGTCGGCCGGTGTGCTATGCGGAATTACGACGGTGTCGACCGGGCCGCAGACGTCGAGCGCCACGACGTCGGCGCCTTCCTGCGCGAACCGCACGGCCTGCGCACGCCCGATCCCCCGGGCCGCGCCGGTGATCAAGGCGACCTTGCCTTGCAGCCGCCCGCCTGGCCGACCGCTCATGTCGTTTTCTGCGTTAAGCCGGCGTCGACGACGAGCTGGGTACCGGTGATGTAGCGGGCCTGGTCGGAGGCCAGGAACAGCACGGCGTTGGCCACGTCGACGGGCTCCACCCACGGCACCGGAAGCAGGTTGCGCGCTTGGAGTACCTCGGCCGCGTCGGCCGCCGTCGGGTTGGCCAGATCGGGACGCAGGCGCCGGAACATCTTCTCGTTCAGCACCATCGGTGTTGCCACCGGCCCGGGGTGCACGGTGTTGACCCGGATGCCGCGCGGCCCGAGCTCGTTGGCGAGGGTCCGCGCCAGCCCCACCACCGCGTGCTTGCTCGCGGTGTAGTGAGCGGAGTTGGCCGTGCCCCGAATACCATTGGTGGAACTGATGATAACGACGGAACCGCCGTCGGCACCGATGTGAGGCACGCTCGCCTTGACGGTGTGCCAGACGCCGGTGAGGTTGATGTCGAGCGTGCGCTGCCAGTCCCGCGGGTCGAGTTCCCAGGTGGGCGCGCCGGGTAGGTGGATCCCGGCGTTGGCGACGACGACGTCCAGCCGGCCCAATCCGGCGACGCCGGCATCGACCGCGGCGGTCACGGCGTCCAGGTCGCTGACATCGGCCAGCCCCGTTGCACACCGCCGGCCCCGCCGCTCGACCTCCCTTGCCAGGTCGCGCAACTCGTCCGCGGCCGCCGGCGCATCGAGCGCGATCACATCGGCGCCCTCGTCTGCGAACCGCGCGCAGTGCACGCGACCGGTGCCGCGAGCGGCGCCGGTGACCACCACCACCTTGCCAAGTAGTCCCGTGATCACGATGTCTTGATGAGATCGAATCCCTTGTACCCGGCCTCGGCGACCTCGGCACAAATGTCGTTGTAGGCGGCGAACCCGCCGATGAACAACATGAAAACCCGTGGCTTTCCGGGCACATTGGCGCCCAGATACCAGGAGTTCGCTTTGGTGAACAGCGACGCGTCGGCACGCCGGGCCAATTCGGCGCCCCAGCCGTCCACGGCGTCGCACGTTGCTTCCATTGCGGCATAACCGTGGTCATCGAGATAGGAGATGGCGTCGGCGATCCAGTTCACGTGCGCCTCGGCGTGCAACACCATGTTCGCCAACACCGCCGGTGCTCCCGGACCCGAAATCACGAACAGGTTGGGGAACCCGTCGACGCCCAGTCCGAGGTAGGTGCGGGGGCCGGCCGCCCAATCGTCACGCAGCCGCACACCACCGCGGCCGGCAATGTCGATCTGGGCCAGCGCCCCGGTGAGCGCGTCGAAACCCGTTGCGAAAACGATCATGTCGAGGTCGTAGTGGGCTTTGGTTCCGCCGATCCCCGTGGTGTTGATCCCGGCGGTGTCGATGGACTCGATCGGGGTGGCGCGCACGCTGACCAGCGACACGTTGGGCTTGTTGAAGGTCTGAAAGTAGTTGCTGTCCGTGCAGATTCGTTTGGTGCCGATGGGGTGGTCGTTGGGAATCAACAAGTCCGCGATCGCCGGATCGTCGATGACCGCCCGGACCTTCTCCTCGTAGAACTTGCGGGCCTCTTCGTTGGCCGCCATGTCGATCATCTGGTCGGGGAAGGTCTTGGAGTACAAGCACACCACCCAGCTGCCAACGCTTTTCGAACGCCGCCCGACGCTCCTCGGGTGTGTACTCCATGGTCGGCTTCGCGGCGGTCAGGTGCGGTGACCCGCCACCGCTGCGCCACGACAGCCGGCGGCGCTCCGCGTAGCCGGCCTTGATGTCGTCGAGCTCCTCGGCGGACAGCGGCTTGTTGCCCGCCGGGATGCTGAAGTTCGGGGTGCGCTGAAAGACGTAGAGGTGCGCGGCCTGCTCGGCGATGATCGGAATCGATTGGATACCAGAGGATCCGGTGCCGATAACCGCCACCCGCTTGCCGGTGAAGTCGACGTTGCGGTGCGGCCAGTGCGCGGTGTGGTAGACCTCGCCGGCGAAGGTGTCCAGGCCGGGAATGTTCGGGGTCATCGCGGCCGACAGCGGTCCGGTCGCCATCAGGCAGAACCGCGTCGTGAGCACCTCCGGACCGTCGGTGGTGACGGTCCAGTGCAGCGTCGAGGTCGTCCAGCACCGCCGAGACGGCGCGGGTGTTGAAGGCGATGTCGCGGCGCAGGTCGAGGCGATCGGCGACCCAGTTCAGGTAACGCAGGATCTCGGCCTGGGTGGCGTACTTCTCGGTCCAGGTCCAGTCCTGCTGCAGTTCGTCGGAGAACGAGTAGCAGTAGTCGACGCTTTCGACGTCGCAGCGCGCGCCCGGATATCGGTTGTAGTACCAGGTGCCGCCCAGCTCGGGCGCGGCCTCGATCAGCCGAACCGAGAGGCCCTGGCTGCGCAACTTGTGCAGCGCGTACAGACCGGCGAATCCGGCGCCGACCACCACCACGTCCAGAAGCCCCGCATCATTCACAAGACCTACGGTAGGGCTTACGGGATGCCGAGCGCAGCCCCGTCCCGGTCAACGGGCGGTTCGGCCGGATCTTCCCGGCCACCGGGCGGTCATCGGCGTCATCGCGTGCCGGTCGCCGACCATCGGGCCATGACGGAAACCGCACACGTCGAAGTGCACCTGGCCGGTCGACGCCGCCGGTTGCGCTGGCCGCGCAGCCAAACCCTGGTCGACATGCTGCTCGACGCGGGTATCGACGTGCCCCACTCGTGCCGGGAAGGCCACTGCGGTTCGTGCGTGGCGACCCTGGTCGAGGGCGACGTCGACATGGCCGCGTGCGACATCCTGGAGCCCGACGACCTGCGCGGCGGCCTGATCCTCGCGTGTCAGGCCCGGCCGCTCAGCGCCGACCTGTGCATCGAATTCTGAAGCGTTTCGGTCCGCTGATCTCCGATCCTCGGCGAGTCGCGGCGCCGACTGCGGTAGACCATTAATAAGCCCACACACGTAAGGACGACAGGATGAGCGAGCGCGTTATTGACCGGGTCATGGCGATGGCCGAGCAGTTGCGGGAGCAGGCCGCGGACGCCGAGAGGATCGGCCGGCTTACCGACGACACCGTCAAGCTCATGAAAGGAGCCGGCCTGATCCGGCTGCTGCAGACCAAGACCTACCAAGGGTTCGAGGCCCACCCCCGCGAGTGGGCCGAGACGGTGATGGCCACCGCGGCGCTCGATCCGGCCGCCGGCTGGATTGTCGGCGTGGTGGGGGTGCACCCCTATCAGTTGGCCTATGCCGACCCGAAGGTGCCCGCCGAGATCTGGGCCGACGACGTCGACACCTGGATGGCGTCCCCGTACGCGCCGCAGGGGGTGGCCAGGCCCATTGACGGGGGGGCCGGCGGCTACATCTTCAACGGCCGCTGGCAGTTCAGCTCGGGCACCGACCATTGCGACTGGATCATCCTGGGCGCGATGCTCGGCGACGCCGAGGGAAAACCGCTGATGCCGCCCCAGATGCTGCACATGATCCTGCCGCGCAAGGACTACGAGATCGTCGAGGATTCGTGGAATGTCGTGGGGCTGCGCGGAACCGGCTCCAAGGACGTCATCGTCAAGGACGCGTTCGTCCCGACCTACCGGACCATGGACGCCACCAAGGTGATGGACGGCACCGCCCAGCGGGAGGCCGGCATGACCGAGCCGCTGTATCTGATGCCGTGGTCGACGATGTTCCCGCTGGGCATCTCCGCGGCGACCATCGGCATCGCCGAGGGCGCGCTCGCCGCGCACCTGGACTACCAGCGGGAGCGCGTCGGCGCCACCGGAACCGCGATCAAGGACGACCCCTACGTCATGTACGCCATCGGCGAGGCCGCGGCCGACATCAACGCCGCCCGCCAGGAGCTGCTGTCCAACGCCGAGCGCATCTACGACATGGTCGCCGCCGGCAAAGAGGTGTCGTTCGAGGACCGCGCGGCCGGTCGCCGCACCCAGGTTCGCGCGGTGTGGCGCGCGGTGTCCGCGGTCGACGAGATCTTCGCCCGCTCGGGCGGCAACGCGGCACGGATGGACAAGCCGCTGCAACGTTACTGGCGTGACGTGCACGTCGGCCATCTGCACGCCATCCATGTCCCCGGCACCACCTACCACGCGTCGGCGCTGAGTTCGCTCGGCGTCGATCCGCCGCAGGGTCCGCTGCGGGCCCTGATCTAGGAGTGGGCGTGAGTCAACCTGAAAAGCCTTGGCTACATTACTATTTCGACCAAGGAAATCGACCGCTGGCGGCAGTTCGCCTACGGCGTGCTGGGCTTCGCGGAAGGCTCCCCACAAAAGGGCAAAGCCTCGACCCGTCGGCGCTGTACCTGCGGATGGACGAACGCGCGGCGCGGCTCATCGTGGTACCCGGCGAGACCGACCGGGTTCTCACCGTCGGCTGGGAGGTGCGGGACCACCCGGCGATGCAGCGCGTCAAAGCGGCCCTTGACGGCGCCGGGGTGCCAGTCAAGCAGCTGTCCACCGACGAGGCCGAGGCCCGCCGCGTCGAAGAGGTGATCACCTTCGAGGACCCGGCCGGCACCACGCTCGAGGTGTTCCACGGTGCTGTGCTCGACCACAGCCCGGTCATCACCCCGTTCGGCGCGAAGTTCGTCACGGGCGATCAGGGTCTGGGCCATGTCGTCGTGCCGGCCACCGATCCCAATGGTCTCTTCGACTTCTACACCGACGTACTGGGTTTCCGTTCCCGCGGTGCGTTCCGGGTGCCGTTGCCGAAAGAGTTCGGCCCGGTGCGGGTTCGCTTCCTGGGCATCAACGAACGTCACCACAGCCTGGCGATCGTCCCGGCCGCACACCAGCGCGACCCACGCCTGGTCCACATCATGGTGGAGGTCGACACCCTGGACGCGGTAGGTCAGGCGCTGGACCGCGTCAACGCCGAGGGCTTCCAGTTGTCCTCTACCCTGGGGCGCCACACCAACGACAAGATGATCTCGTTCTACGTTCGCGCACCCGGCGATTGGGACATCGAATTCGGCACCGACGGCATGCGCGTCGACGAAACCCATTACACCGCAGAGGAAATCACCGCCGACAGCTACTGGGGCCACCAGTGGGTCGGCGAGATGCCCGCGGCAATGCGGCTGTGATGTCCGATACGGATGTGCGACCCGTTCCGGCGGCGTCCATCACCTCGTGGGACGACGAGGCCGACGTCGTCATCGCCGGCTACGGGGTCGCCGGCGCCGCGGCGGCGGTCGAAGCGGCCCGCTCCGGCGCCGACGTCCTGGTCGCAGAACGCACCGGGTCCTGGGGCGGCGCGGCGGCGATGGCCGGCGGCTTCATCTACCTCGGCGGTGGCACCGCGCTGCAAAAGGCTTGTGGGTTCACCGATTCCGTCGACAACATGGCGGCTTTCCTCAACGTTGCGATGGGGCCCGGTGCCGACGAGAACCGGATCGCCGATTACTGCGCCGGCAGCGTCGCGCACTTCGACTGGCTTGTCGGCTGCGGTGTGCCGTTCAAGGCGGAGTTCTTCTCCGAGCCCGGCTGGGAACCGATGGGCGACCAGGGCCTGATGTACAGCGGCGGCGAAAACGCCTACCCGTTCAACACCATCGCCACCCCCGCCCCGCGCGGGCATGTCCCGCAGATGCAGAACAAGAAGCAGGGTCAAGCCAGCGCCGGTTACATGCTGATGAAGCCGCTCGTCGACACGGCCACCGCTGCCGGCGCGCGGGCGCTGTACGACGTGCGGGTGCAAAGCCTGATCGTCGAATCCGACGGCAGGGTGGTTGGCCTGCGCGCCCGCCGGTACGGCACCGAGATGGCGATTCGGGCGCGCACCGGAGTCGTGCTCGCGACCGGCAGCTTCGCCTACAACGACGCGATGGTGGCGCAATACGCGCCACGGATCGTGGGACGCCCGGCCGCGTCGATCGAGCAGCACGACGGGCAGGCGATTCGGATGGCGCAGGCGCTGGGCGCCGACCTGTCCCACATGGACGCCACCGAGGTCGCGATCTTCATCGACCCCCAGCAGTTGGTGCGCGGCATCCTGGTCAACGGTCGCGGCCAGCGCTACGTCGCCGAGGACACCTACCCGGGCCGGATCGGCCAGCTCACGCTCTACCAGCAGGACAACATCGCCTACCTGATCATCGACAGCGACGCCCAGGACGAGGCGATGGCCTCGTGGTCGCCCAAGTTCATGCTGCGGCCGGCGACCTGGGTCGCCGATACCGTCGCCGACCTGGAACGCGACATGGGCCTGGCGCCCGGTTCGCTGCAGGCGACCGTGGCCGCCTACAACGAGGGCGCCGCCCGCGGCGAGGATCCGCTGCTACACAAGAAACCCGAGTGGGTCAAACCGATCGGTTCCCCGGTCGGCGCCATCGACCTGCGGGAGAACACCGGCGGCTTCACCCTGGGCGGCCTGCGCACCTCGCTGGATGCCGAGGTGCTGCACGTCAGCGGCGAGCCCATCCCGGGGCTCTTCGCCGCGGGCCGGTCCACAGCCGGTTTGGCCGCCTGGGGTTATGCCAGCGGCATCTCGCTCGGTGACGGCAGCTTCTATGGCCGCCGTGCGGGCCGCTCGGCGGCCAAGGGCTGAGCTGCGCTGCCCCCACTTCGCCGTCGGACACCGTGTTGGTACGGGCGTGTCCGGCGGCGATTTTTGTGTGGTGAGTGACAACGCCGCAGTCGTGTGATACAAACAGATGTTCCTAATAGGAATATAGCAGCCAGATATACCCCAGCTTTTGGAGGATGCGATGACCGGGACCATTGACACCGCTGCGACCGTTGCGACCGCCGAAACCCCCAGCGCCGTTATCGACCGCATCTCGTTGGTCCTGGATGCCTTCGACGGACCGGGACGGCTCACGCTGGCCCAGATCGTGCGTCGCACCGGCCTGCCGCGCTCGTCGGCGCACCGGATGCTCGAGCGCCTGGTCCAGCTGCGCTGGCTGCGCCGCAGCGGCCGCGACTACGAGCTCGGCATGCGCCTGGTGGAGCTGGGCTCGCTGGCCGTCCACCAGGACCGCCTGGTGCGGGCTGCGGCCCCGCTGCTGGGCGAATTGCATCGCGCCACCGGGCTCGTCGTCCACCTCGCTGTCCTGGACGGGCCCGACGTCGTCTACCTGGAGAAGATCGGCGACCCGATGAACGCCGGGCTCCCCAGGGTCGGTGGCCGCCAGCCCGCGCACTGCACCGCCGTCGGCAAGGCGATCCTCGCGTATTGCGACCAGGACGCCTTCGAAAATCCCTGCGTGGATTTGCAGGTCCGCAAGACCAGGTACTCGATTTCCAGCAGCTCCCAACTGGCCGCCGAGTTGGCCAAGGTGCGGGCCCATGGCGTCGCGATCGAGCGTGAGGAGTCGCTGCTCGGGTTCGGCTGTGTCGCAGCGCCTATCGGCAGTCCGGGTGAGGCCGTGGCAGCGGTGTCGGTGTGTGGTCCGATGAATCGCATGATGTTCGATTCCCGGTTGGCCGCCCCGGTACGCATGACCGCGATGGGCATCTGGCGCAACGTCGAGGACGGCCCACAGCGGGTCGCGCCGACGCTGCAGCCGTTGCGGCCGCTGCGGCCCGCACGTCCCGCGCCGCGGCCCGCACTGCAGTACGCGTGAACCTCGACCCTCAGATCGCGGGTCTGCTCGAGGCGCTGGACGCAAGCTTCCCGCCGGTGCACACCATGTCCGGCGCGCAGGCCAGGGCGATCATCCGCTCCCGATTCATGCCCGTGGTCGAGCCCGAGCCCGTCGCCGAGGTCCGTGACGAGACCGTCGCAGGCCCCGGCGGCGACATCCCGGTGCGGATCTACCGGCCCGACGGGGAGCACCTGCCGATCCTGGTGTACGGGCACGGCGGTGGTTTCGTGTTCTGCGATCTGGACAGCCACGACGAACTGTGCCGCAATATCGCCAATCACATTCCTGCCGTGGTTGTTTCGGTGGCCTACCGGTTGGCGCCCGAGCATCGCTGGCCGGCGGCGACCGACGACTTCCACGCGGCCACCCAATGGGCGGCGCACAACGCTTCCAGCCTGGGCGGCGATCCGGACCGCATCGTCGTCGGCGGCGACAGCGCCGGCGGCAACCTGGCCGCCGTCACCGCACTGATGGCCCGAGACCGGGGTGGCCCGCCGCTGGCGGCGCAGTTCCTGCTCTACCCGGTGCTGGCAGCCGATTTCGGCACCGAGTCCTATCGGTTATTCGGCCGCGGCTATTACAACCCGAAGCCGGCGATGCAGTGGTATTGGGATCAGTACGCGCCCTCGGCGACTGACCGCGCCCACCCGTACGCCACGCCCCTGAACGCCGAGTTGCACGGCCTGCCGCCCGCCGTGCTGGTGATCGCCGGGCATGACCCGCTGCGCGACGAGGCGCTGGCCTACGCGTCCGCGCTCGAAGCGGCCGGGGTACCCGTGGCTCGCGCCCAATTCGACGGCGCCGTACACGGTTTCATGAGCATGCGCATATTAGGCATCGCGCAACAAGCCCGGCAGCGGGCCTGTGCAGAGCTACGCAACTTGTTGCAGCAACCCCCGCGAGCGTAACGCTACGGCGAATTCACGCAACGATTTTCACCCGACGTCACACTCGCGGGGTAGCATCTCCGACCGGGGTGGCTAGCGGAGGTCGGGTCCGTGGACGAGTGAGTAGCATGTGCCACCGGGGTGGTGTGGGAGGTCGGACCGATGGATGAGGTGGTTTTCGGGCGGTACCGGCTGGTGTCGGTGATCGGCCAGGGCGGCATGGGCACGGTATACAGGGCCCACGACACCATCATCGACCGACATGTCGCCGTCAAGGTATTGCCCGCCGAGCTGGCAACGCAACCCGGCTACGAGCAACGGTTTCGCCGCGAGGCCCACACCGCGGCGAAATTAACTGAGCCGCACATCATTCCGATCCACGACACCGGTGAAATCGACGGCCAGCTGTATCTGGTGATGCCGATCATCAAAGGCGTCGACGTGCACGAACTGCTGGACCGCGAGGGCCCGATGAACCCGCAACGCGCCGTACACATCATCGAGCAATTGGCCGGCGCGCTGGACGCCGCCCATGCCGCCGGGCTGGTGCACCGCGACATCAAACCCTCCAACGCGCTGGTCACCGAGCGGGATTTCGTCTACCTGATCGACTTCGGCATCGCCCACGACGCCGCCGCCACCAAACTGACCAATACCGGCATGATCGTGGGCACCATGGCCTACATGGCCCCGGAACGCTTCACCGCCGGGGTCGCCGACGCGCGTTCGGACGTGTACGCGCTGACCTGCATGCTGCACGAATGCCTGACCGGTGAGCGGCCCTATCCCGGGGACAGCATGGAGCAGCAAATCGCCGGACACCTAACCATGGACCCGCCACGCCCCAGCCAGCTACGACCCGAAATCCCTGCCGGATTCGATGACGTCATCGCCGGCGGCATGGCCAAAAACCCCGACCAGCGCTACCAGAGCGCGCATGACCTGGCCACCGCCGCCCGCCACGCCCTCACCGGCACGCCCGCTCCGTTTGTCACGGCCCGAACCACACCCCGGCAGCGCCCCGGCGCGACCGTCGCGGCGACAGCATTACGCCCGACTACCCCGCAGCCTCGGGGCCAATCGCGGGCTGGCCTGATCGTCGCCGCGGTCGCCGCCGTCGCGGTGATCCTGGTCGCCGCCGTCGTCAGCTTCAAGCTGCTCCAACCGCATTCGTCCACATCGCAAACATCAACAGCGCAACCCACACCGCAGTCGGCACAAGCCTCGCAATCCGTGCCGACTTCAGCACAAACCTCGCAACTCGCGTCGCCGGCGGCCGGCGGTGCAGAGCTCGCTCCCTTTGTCGGAACCTGGACGGCACACAAGGAGCGTGTTGTGATCCAGGCAGGCGGCACCGCTCACATGAGCTACCAAGGGAACAGCTTTGACTTCACGTTGACATCGGTCTCCAACGGCGTGGCCAGCGGAAGCATTTCCGCAACCTCGGACTCCTTCTACCAGGTGGGCGAGTCGGTGACGGTCAAGATCACCGCCGGCACACCGAATGGCCAGCTCCTCACGATGACCGTCGGCGGCACGCAGCAGATGCCGTTGTGCGATAGCACCGCGGAGGCGGGCGGCCAATGTGGCGCCTGAAAGCAACCTCAAAGAAAGTGGTGTCCACAATGAAGCTTCTTGCCGCCGTGATCATGGTCCCCGGCGCGGTCGCAGTCTTGCTGGCCCCGCACGCCAGCGCCGACACGACCACCTACCTCCGCTGCCTGAAGGCCAACGAGATAGACGGATACCCGTTCGACGACACCACCGCCGTGAAAATCGGCATCGAAGTCAACCACGCGATGGGTGGAGTGGCGCGGCCAGACCTTGGGGCAACCGAGATTACGACCCTCATGCAGAAGTACAACCTGTCCTATCACCAGGCGTCATCGGTTGTGAATTGCGCGACCGGTTCCCCGCCCAACGGTGTCTGATAGCTGTTGAGCCGTTAAAACGTGCCCACCTCGCCGTGGCTCACGCTGCCCAGGTCGATCCAGGTGATTTTCATGCCATGCCCCGTCGCGTCATTGGTGAAGGTGGCCTGAGTACTGTCAGCCATCTGCGCTGTCCAGCCATAGCCGTGGTAGGGCGTTCCGACCTCGAGCGTGTACCACCCTTGGCCACCACTCGCGTCGGGCTGGCCGATGTTTGCGTCGCGCCAGGTCAGGGTGCCGGTGGTGTCCACGATCGCTTGGCCCCAGTGCCCCGGTTGACTACATTGAGCACACGGCTTCGTGGGCGCGTCCGGCCAATTGCCGTCGCACACAACGTTGTTCGCGGCGACCTCACACGCGGTAACGCCGGGCAGTTTCACGTACGGCGTGGCAGCGGCTTGGGTCGGGGCCGCTGACTGGGACACGCCGGAGGTTTGCGTCGGAGACGGTGCCGGTCGAGCCGTTGAGCTTTGCGATGTGGACGAATGCGGTTGCAGCAGCTTGAAGCTGACGGCGGCGGCGACCAGGATCGCCGCGACGGCGGCGGCCCCGGCGACGATCAGACCCGGCCGCAGTCGGCTGCGAGGCCGCGGCGCCGCTGGCGTGGGCTGGGGCGGCGGATGAGCGGGGGCTCGCGGCTTGCCGAGCGGGCGTTGGACAGTCGCGGCGAGGGTCGTGTCGGGGCGATCCTGAGCTGCGGTTCGGGCGGTGGCGGACGGGGCGGGCGTGCCCGTGAGGGCGTGGCGGGCGGCGGTGGCCAGCTCATGCGCGCTCTGGTAACGCTGGTCGGGGTTTTTGGCCATGCCGCCGGCGATGACCTCATCGAACCCGGCAGGAATACCCGGCCGCAGTCGGCAGGGATGGGGCGGGTCCAGGCTCAGGTGTCCGGCGATTTGCCGCTCCGTGCTGTCACCCGGGAAGGGCTGAACACCGGTCAGGCATTCGTGCAGCACGCACGTCAGCGCGTACACATCGGAGCGGGCGTCGGCGACTCCGGCCGTGAAGCGTTCCGGGGCCATGTAGGCCAGCGTGCCCACGATCATCCCGGTGCTGGTCAGTCGAGTGGCCGATGGGTCGTGGGCGATGCCGAAATCGATCAGGTAGACGAAATCCCGCTCGGTGACCAGCGCATTGGAGGGTTTGATGTCGCGGTGTACCAGTCCGGCGGCATGGGCGGCGTCCAGCGCGCCGGCCAATTGCTCGATGATGTGTACGGCGCGTTGCGGGTTCATCGGGCCCTCGCGGTCCAGCAGTTCGTGCACGTCGACGCCTTTGATGATCGGCATCACCAGATACAGCTGGCCGTCGATTTCACCGGTGTCGTGGATCGGAATGATGTGCGGCTCAGTTAATTTCGCCGCGGTGTGGGCCTCGCGGCGAAACCGTTGCTCGTAGCCGGGTTGCGTTGCCAGCTCGGCGGGCAATACCTTGACGGCGACATGTCGGTCGATGATGGTGTCGTGGGCCCTGTACACCGTGCCCATGCCGCCCTCGCCGATCACCGACAGCAGCCGGTATCGCCCGAACACCACCTCATCCACCGGCCGGCCTCCCCTCACCCCACCCGGTCGGAAATGCTACCCATCCATCGATCAGCGGCAGGGCGGAAACGGTGTCCCGATGATTGGGAGCGGGGTTCGCGACACTCGGCAGGGACCCTACGGTCGGAGCATGGCTGACGGCGAAGTGTTCGTGATCGACCGCGTGGTGACCCGACCGGGTTGCGCGCGGCGGTTCGTCGACATCCTCTGAGCGGGACACGATCCGGTTGACGCCTACAGTTGCCTGCATGAGCGCGCCTCTCGCTATCTCCAGCCACGGACCGACGCAGGTTTGGACGATCAACCTGCCCCACGTGGGCAATGCGATCACCGGCCAAGACTTCATCGCCGGATTCGAGGCGGCGGTCGACAATGCCAACGCCGACATCGCGATTCGGGCCGTGATCCTCACCGGCCAGGGCAAAATCTTCTCGGCCGGCGGCAACGTCAAGGAGATGGCCGACCGGGAGGGGATGTTCGGTCTCGACGCGATCGATCAGCGGTATGCCTACGTCGACGGAGTCCAGCGGATCCCGCGGGCGCTGGCCCGCCTCGAAGTCCCGCTGATCGCCGCGGTCAACGGGCCAGCCATCGGTGCCGGCTGCGACCTGGCGATGATGTGCGATATCCGGGTGGCTTCCGACCGTGCGTCGTTCGCCGAGAGCTTCGTCCAGCTCGGCCTCATCCCCGGCGACGGCGGCACCTGGTTCCTGTCCCGCGCCGTGGGTTACGAACGCGCCGCCGAGATGACCTTCACGGGCGACCGCATCGACGCGGCGACCGCCCTGGACTGGGGCATGGTCAGCCGCGTCGTGCCACACGACGAATTGCTCACGGCCGCACAGGCTCTCGCCGAGCGCATCGTCAAGAACCCGTCGCATGCGTTGCGGATGGCCAAGCGGTTGTTGCGAGAGTCACGCACCGGCGCCCTGGAGTCGACGTTGGGCATGGCCGCGGCCATGCAATCGCTGGCGCATCACGACCCCGAGCACGAACAGCGCATCGCAAAGTGGCGGACTCAGTGAGGGCCCCGCCGCTCAGGTTGGTGCCGCCGGCCACCATCGACCCCTCGGCCACAGCTGGGCTGCGCGCCGAGGTGCGCGCCTTCTTGGCCGAACAGCTGGCCGCCGCCAAGTTCACGCCATCCGTCGATGCCTGGCTCTCGGGGTGGGACGAGAACTTCACCGTCGCGCTCGCGGCGCGCGGCTGGCTGGGTATGACGGTGCCGGTCGAGTACGGCGGACAGGGGCGCTCATTTCTCGAACGGTTCGTCGTCACCGAGGAACTGTTGGCGGCCGGCGCGCCTGTCGCGGCGCACTGGATCGCCGATCGGCAGATCGTGCCGTCGCTGCTCAAGTACGGCACCGAAGTGCAGAAGTCGCAATTTCTGCCGCGAATCGTGCGCGGGGAGTGCTTTTTTGCCATCGGGATGAGCGAACCGGACTCGGGTTCCGACCTCGCGAGTGTGCGGACCCAGGCCCTGCGCGTCGAGGACGGTTGGTCGCTGACCGGAACGAAAGTATGGACCTCCGGCGCGCACCTCGCCCACGCCTTCATCGTGCTTGCCCGCACCGCACCGGTAGATCCAGAACATCGGCATGCCGGGCTCAGCCAGTTCATCGTGAACCTTCGCGCATCCGGCGTCGAGATTCGCCCCATCATCTCGATGAACGGCGCGCACCACTTCAACGAGGTGATCCTGCACGAGGCATTTGTGCCCGACCCCATGGTGTTTGGCCAAATCGGCGATGGCTGGCAACAGGTCACGTCGGAGCTGAGCTTCGAACGCAGCGGACCCGAACGGTTCCTGTCCACCTTCGCGCTGCTGGCGGCCTGCGCCGAGCGCATGGCGGTGCGGCGCATCCCCCGCAATGCCGAGCTGGGTCGTCTGGTGGCGCGCGTCGCCGGCCTGCACCAGATGTCGACGGCCGTGGCGGGTGCGCTGCAGCGGCACGACCCGGCCGACGTGCCCGCCGCGGTGGTCAAGGTGCTCGGCACCACCACCGAGGGCGACATCGCCGAGTTTGCCGACCAGCACGGCGGCGTCGACGCCGCCTTCTGTGACCTGGTGTCGGCCGCCGCGGACCAGCGCCCTGGCTTCACGCTGCGCGGCGGGACCAACGAGGTGCTCCGCGGTGTCATCGCGCGCGGACTGGGCATCCGATGAACACCGGTGGTACTGGCGTCGATCCGGCCGTGGTCGACATGATGGACGCCGTCTTCGCCGAGTACCGCGAGACCCATCCGCCTGCTCGATACGCGGAACGTGACGCGGGACTCTGGCAACGCCTCGACGATCTCGGGCTGGTGCGGCTGACCGGCGCGGAGCGGTCAGGCGGCAGCGGGGCCGGCTGGTACGAAGCGGCGGAACTGCTCGCCGCGGCGGTCCGCCACGGGGTGCGAATTCCATTGGCCGAGCACGATTTATTGGCGTGCTGGCTGTTGGCTGGGAATGGGATGCCAGACGACGGCGCGGTGCGGACAGTATGCCTGCTCGACGAGCACGGGGTGGCGAAGCAAGTGCCCTGGGCGAGCGGCGCCGACCGGGTCGTCGTCGTGTACCAAATAGATGGCCAGTACCGGATGGCGGATGCCAACGCCACCGCACTCGCGATCACGGCCGGCACCAACCTGATCGGCGAGCCGCGTGACACGGTAGCCGTAGACCCCACCACCGTGGCCGGGCTGGCGGGCGCGCCCGTCGGTGCGGCACTCGTTACCCAGCTGCGGCTGAAGTCGGCACTTGTTCGGTCGATCCAGGTATGTGCCGCACTGGACCGGATTCTGCAGCTTTCGGTCGAGCATACGACGTCACGCATCCAGTTCGGCCGCACGCTCTCCCGGTTCCAAGCGGTGCAGAATCTGATCTCGGACATTGCCGGTGAGGCCGCGCTCGCCCGGGCGGCGACCGAGGCCGCGCTCGCCGCGGCCGTCATCAGCGAGTGGTCGGCCGACAACCTCAACTTCCTTGTCGCGATGGCGCGTTCGTGCGCGGGCCACGCCGCCGCGGTTGCGGTGCGCAACGCCCACCAGGTACACGGTGCCATCGGTACCACGCGTGAGCACCGCCTGCACGAGTTCACCCGGCCCGCGCTTACGTGGCGTTCGGAGTTCGGTTCAGTTCAGTACTGGGATGACCAGGTCACCGAAGCGGCGCTGCGGGCGGGTGCGGCCGGACTGTGGAGCCTGATCGTTGACTCACGCTCAGGAGCGGCGACATGAGTTCGGTGACTGCTCGCGAAACGTTCTCCGGCGGCGTCGCGGTCATCACCGGCGCAGGCTCCGGGATAGGCGCCGGAATTGCCCGTCACGCCGTGACATTGGGAATGACGGCGGTTCTCGCCGACATTGACGCCGACGCCGTCGCGGCACTGCGAGACGAGCTTTGCGCGGCGGGAGGCTCGGCGATAGATGTCGGGTGCGACGTGCGCGACGCGCCGGCGGTACAGGAACTCGCCGACCGGACCTACCGCGACGTCGGTCTGGTGCGGCTGTTGGTAAACAACGCCGGTGTCGAACAGTTCGGCTATCTGTGGGACACACCGGTGCTCAACTGGCGGCGCGTCGTCGACATCAACGTCAGCGGGGTCTTTTATGGCGTGCGGGCGTTTCTGCCCAAGATGCTGGCCAGCGACGAACAGGCCTGGGTGTGGAACCTGTCGTCCGTCGGCGGGATGTTGGCGATTCCGCTGCAGGGGCCCTACATCATGAGCAAGCACGCGGTGCTGGCGTTGACCGAGTGCCTATATCTGGATGTTGAGTCCGCCGGACACGGCCACCACATTCACGTGCAAGCCGTGCTGCCAGGCGCGGTGGTATCCAAAATCTTCGAGTCGGCGGGTGGCGTAGATCCTTCCGATGCCACCGACGCCGCGGTCGCCGAACAGCAGCGTTCCGCCATGCTGGACGTGAAGGCCGCGGCCATGGACCCACTGGCGGCCGCCGATACGATTTTCGAGCAGGCCGCCGAGGGTCGGTTCTACCTGCTTACCCAGCAGTCCGTCGGCGCGGCCATGGCCGAACGCGCGAATGTGCTTGCCTCGCAACGGCCGCCGCGGCTCAACCCACTTAGGCCACGCTAATTCACAGCCTCCACACCTGTCTCTCGGACAAGGGACATGCCTTTTGCCCGCCTCCGAGCGACAACCCAACGACCGACGTAGGGAATTGTCGCTCCGAGGCGGGCAAACCGATACGTCCCGCCCCGACCGTGATTTGTGTGGCGGATGTTACTTAGGATGTTTTAGGTTGCCACGCCGACGATTTCGTCGACGATAGCCAAATCACCGTGCCGCACCGCGTCGAGGATCGACTCGCTCAGCGCCGAGCACACCAGGAACACGCCCCGGCTGCCGGGCGCCGAAATCCGCTGCGCTTCGGCGCGCTCGACACACCTGCCCGTCGCGTCGGCGTTCCACTGCACGGTGGTCTGGTTCCAGCTGCTCTTGCGGGCCAGCACATGCGCCCCGCAGTTACGGCACGCCACCGGCACCATCGGCATCTCGCCGAGGCGGTTGTCCTCTCTGACCGACCAATCGAGCGTCATCACACCGAGCTCGTGCCGGCGGCCTGTGCCGCCATATTCGCCTCGACCTCTTTCATCCACGCCGCGTAGGGCCGGGTGGTGTCCAGCTCGAACTCGAACCGATCCACCATGTCCGGCGCCACGTCGGCAGCGTCGACGTAGAACTGCTGATACCAGCGACGCAGCTGATAGACCGGGCCGTCCTCTTCGACCAGCAGCGGGTTGTCGATGCGTGCCTTGTGTCGCCAGATCTCGACGTCCTGCTCGAAGCCCAGCTTGACGAAGTCGCCGAGGCTGATCGCGGTCTGCATGGCCTGGTCGCCGGGCTGCGTGTCCGATTTCTTGACGATGATACCGTATTGCAGCACAAAGGAATTCGAGTCGATCGGATAGTGGCAATTGATGAGGATCGTCTTGGCGTCGCCCTGCTCGTAGTGGTAGGTCAGGTCGTCGATCATGAAGGACGGGCCATAGTAGGACGCCACCGATGTCGTACCGAGCATTTGCGAACCTACGGGGGCGGCGAGGTCAGGTCGGCCGGAGCCGTTCATGTACTGCGTCGCCACATGACCTTCGAAGATGTTCTTGAAATACGTGGGCAGCGAGCCGTGGATGTAGTAGAAGTGCGCCATATCCACCACGTTGTCGATGATCTCGCGGCAATTGCTTCCCACGACGGTGGTGTACCAGTGCCAGTCGGTCCAGTCGTCGCTGGTGGCGCCCTCGATGCGCGGGATGGTGACTTCGGGCGGGGGTGGTTTGCGCTCGGCATCGTTCCACACGAACAACATGCCGTCTTGTTCCAGGGTGGTCCAGGTTGCGGTGCGGGCCAACCGGGGCGTGCGCCTGGCGTAGGGCACCTGCTTGCATCGCCCGTCGCCGCCCCAGCGCCAGTCATGGAAGGGGCAGGCGATCTCGTTGCCCTTGACTTCGCCCTGGGAGAGGTCACCGCCCATGTGCCGGCAGTAGCTGTCGAGCACGTTGATTCTGCCGTCCCCGCTGCGGAACACCACCATCTTCTGGCCGAAGGCGTTGATCGCATGCGGCTTACCGTCACCGAAATCTCTGATCAGGCCCAGGCAATGCCAGCCGCGGGCGAACCGCGTCGGCGCGGCTTGGGCTTCGATGAGCCGAATCTCGTCAGCGTCAATCTGCGACGTCATAGCTAACGATTTAACTCCCTGAGACCGGATCTGTGGGAGTCGGCTGTTCCATTCATCAGGATGGTTCTTCCTTCGGCGCGCAGCGGCGGCCTACCGTTACCCGCGTGACCTCGCACAGCTCGACGATCCCTGCCGGCCTGCCCGTGGCCGACACATCCGTCGACCTGCTGGTGGTCGGCTCGGGCACCGGCATGGCCTCGGCGCTGGCCGCCCACGAACTCGGGCTGTCGGTGCTGATCGTGGAGAAGTCGTCGTACGTCGGCGGCTCGACCGCCCGGTCCGGCGGCGCACTGTGGCTGCCCGCCTGCCCGGTGCTGCGGGACGACGGCGCCAACGACACCGCCGAGCGCGCCGCCACCTACTTGGACGCGGTGGTCGCGGGCTCAGCGCCCCGGCAGCGATCGACCGGGTTTCTGACCCACGTGTCCGCGACTGTCGACATGCTGCGCCGAACTACCCCGCTGCGGTTCTTCTGGGCCCGCGACTACTCCGATTACCACCCCGAGGAACCGGGCGGCAGTGCGGCGGGCCGCACCTGCGAATGCCATCCGTTCGACACCGCGAAACTCGGCGAATACCGCACCCGGCTGCAGCCCGGCGTGATGGAGGCCAGCGTCCCGGTCCCGACGACCGGCGCCGACTACCGCTGGATGAACCTGGTGTTTCGGGTGCCGCGCAAGGGAATTCCGACCTTCGCCAAGCGCGTGACGCAAGGCGTCGGCGGCCTGCTGGTGGGCCGGCGCTACGCGGCGGGCGGCCAGGGCCTGGCGGCCGGCCTGTTCGCGGGTGTGCTGCGCGCCGGCATCCCGGTGTGGACCGACACCACGCTGGCGCGCCTCTTGAATGACCCAGCCGACGGTGACCGGGTGACCGGCGCCGTCGTCGACCACGGCGGCCGCGAGGTGACGATCACCGCCCGGCGCGGGGTGGTGCTGGCCACCGGCGGTTTCGACCACAGCATGGACATGCGGTGGAAATTCCAGTCCGAGTCGCTGGGGGCCAACCTCAGCCTGGGCGCGGCGACCAACACCGGCGAGGGGATCCGTGCGGCCCAGGAGCTGGGCGCCGCCATCGATTTCATGGACGAGGCATGGTGGTTCCCCGCCGTCGCGCCGCTGCCCGGCAAGGCGCCCGGGGTGATGCTGGCCGAACGATCGCTGCCGGGCTCTCTGATCCTCGACGAGAACGGCCACCGGTTCGCCAACGAGTCGTCGGACTACATGACGTTCGGTCAGCGGTTGCTCGCATTGGAGCGGTCCGGCAGCCCAGTGGAAGCCATGTGGATCATCTTCGATCAGCAATACCGCAATAGCTATGTCTTTGGCGGCGAACTGTTTCCGCGGATGCGGATACCGCAGGCGTGGTACGACGCCGGCATTGCGAAACGGGCCGACAGCCTCGCCGAGCTGGGCGCGCAGATCGGGGTTCCGGTTTCGGAGTTCACTGCGACGATGACCCGATTCAACGAAAGTGCTGCTGCCGGAGAGGATCCCGACTTCGGTCGGGGGCGCAGCGCCTACGACCGATACTACGGCGACCCGACGATAACGCCGAACCCCAACCTGCGTCCGTTGCTTAAAGGGCCGTTCTACGCCGTGAAAATGGTGCTGTCCGACCTCGGCACCTGCGGTGGCCTGAAGGCCGACGAGCGGGCCCGGGTGCTGCGCGAGGATGGGAGCGTGATCGCCGGGCTGTATGCGATCGGCAATACCGCCGCCAATGCGTTCGGAACCACGTACCCGGGCGCGGGTGCGACGATCGCACAGGGATTGGTGTACGGCTACGTCGCGGCCCGGGACGCGGCGAGCCATCAGGACTAGGGCGTGTCTGACAAAGTTCCGGGCGTTGTACCGAGATCGACGGCAGCGCGGAAAAGTTCGAGTGGGTGTCGCGCCAGCGTGGATCTCGGCAGTGACCCGACCGCTCTAGTCGGCCTCGCGCTTGGCTTCGAGCTGCTTCTCGACCTCGCGCCAGTAGCCCGGCGTGGTGCGCGGATTCCCGAAACCACCCTTGGGCGCCTTCTGCATGATGGCGTCGGCCTCGTCGATGTCCTTCATCAGTTCCAGGGCGAACTCACGCTCGGCGGCGTAGTACTTGGCCGCCCAACGCAAAGCGATCGCCGAATACGCCCAGGCGGGCTCGGCCTCGGCCCCCTCGGCGTCCTCGACCGCTTCGCGGTGCCTGGCTTCGGCGTACGCCACATGCTCCTGTAGCAGTTCCTTGAGCCGCGCCGGATTACTGAGGTGACCAAAGGTGACCCGCAATAGCACGCTGTGCTTGAGCACCGGCGGGTCCACGGGCGCCTCGTTGGTCCACTCGGTGACGGCCTCCATCCCGGCCGGGGTGATCTTGTACAGGCGGCGGCTGCGGGTGCCCTCGTCACGCTCGACGCGCGATGTCACCAGACCCAGGCCCTCGAGCTTCTTCAGCTCGGTGTAGATCTGGCTATACGACGGGCTCACGTAGTAGAGGTCGACGCTCCAGTCGATCCATTTTTTGAGGTCGTAGCCGGACACTTCCTCTTCGTAGGACAGCATGCCCAGCAACGCCCAACTGGTGGCGGCAAGTGCCGCCTTCGTCGGCTTTTCGCTGGCAGGCGCCATTTCGCCAGATTAACAACTCCGGGTCACAACACGCTTGTTGTTGACCGCTGGCCGGGACACCGTCGCGGCCCCTATTGGCGTTGCAAATAGGCCAGCACCGTCGACTCGAACGCTTGCTTGGCCTCGATCATCGCCCAGTGTCCGCAGTTGGGGAACACGTGCAACTCGGCATTGGGGATGGTGCGCATGGGGATTATCGCCATGTCCAGCGGACTCACTCGGTCGTCACGTCCCCACGTCAACAGGGTGGGAGCCGACACCTTGTGCATCGTCGCCCACGGCAGCGGCCTGTCCGACTTGGCCATCGCGGCCGTCATCTTGGCGAAGGCGGCCTTGCCATACATCCGCCGGGCGGCCTGCAACGACTCGGGATCGGTGGCCAGGCTCCAGCGTTCCTCGATGAGTTCCTCCGTCACCAATGCCTGGTCGTACACCATGCAATTCAGCCAGTCGACCAGGCGCTGCCGGGTGGGGTCCTCGGTGAACTCCTGAAGCAGCCTGATGCCCTCGCTGGGGCCCGGACTGAACAGATTGGTGCCGATCCCGCCGATGGTGACCAGCCTGCCCACCCGCTGCGGATGTTGTGTGGCCAGGGTGATTCCGACACCGCCACCCATCGAGTTGCCGATGATGTCAAAGCGGTCGAGGGAGAGCGCGTCGATGAATGCCATGGCCGCTCCATGCGCGGCGATCATCGGATGAGCACCGACGTCGGGGCTCACGCCGAAGCCGGGAAATTCCAGGACCAGGCAACGGAATTGCGCGCTGAACGTCGGCAGCACGCCCCGGAAGTTGCGGTGGCCGGTGACGCCGGGCCCCGAGCCGTGCAGGAACAACAGCGGCGGCCCGTCACCGGTGTCGTAATAGCGCAACAATCCGGCCGGAGTTTGGATTTCGTGCAAGCTGTCATTTTCCGAATTGGCAGCCGGTGCCGGCGTCGATGAGTGCGACACGGGTCCTCCATCATCACGGGTACGTACCACGAGCCTGCCATGACGGCGGTGGGCGCAAATGAGGCGGTTCCATTCACTGGACGGCGCGCGGGCAACCCGGGCGACGCCGGGTTGCTGGCCAAGCAGCCCTACCGACAGCCGAGGCAGCGCATGCGCTATGAATACGTGCTCACCGAGCGCGGTCGTGATCTCTATCCGATACTCGTCAGTTTGATTGAGTTCGGCAGGATGCTGCAGGGTGAGTCCCCCACGATGGAACGGATCCGCGAGGGGTTGCGGTGCCCCGGTCATTCCTTGTGTACAATGCACTGCGGGGCATGATGTTTCGCTCGCGCAAGTGATCGCGCGCATCGCGAATCGTTGATTGGCCACCGGCCGCACAAGCTGTGACGCTCTGGCTCTAGTGCCCGCAATGTGTCTCACGCCACAACACGGCTTTTCGCGCCGTTTACCCCAGCGCGGCGTGCTCGTAAAAGAGCTGCGGTCAAATGTGACTAGGCGATTTGCTGGCCGAACTAACGAAGGATCAAAGCTGTGCCAACACGCCAGAACCCTACGAACGACGACATGGTCGCGCCAATGAAGGAGCGCGCCTGCGACGCGCTCAACACCGTGCTGAGAAGCAGGCCGCGAAAGCTGGTCGCTGACCCGCGGGTCATGCGTAAAGGCGTCGAGCGCTGTTGATGACGAGCCGCTCCCTACCGCCGAGCTGATCTACCCGCTTTCCGCGGCCTGGGTGCGTTCGCGCCGGCGGGCCCGCGAGGCTCGCAGGTTGGCGGCGTTGCCGCACGTCTTCACGTCGTGCCAGACCCCGCTGTTGTTCTTGGAGCGGTCATAGAACGTCGACACGCATTGGTGGTTGTGGCATCGCTTGATCCGCCGCCAGGTGTCGTGCTGCTGGGCCAGAAAGACCTCACTCCACAGCACCGAGGCCAGCCAACGCCACCCGCTGCCAGCGGGTTCCAGCCGTACCTCACCGGCGTCCGACACCACAAAGGACGCGGAAACGGTGCGCATCGGGCCCACCCCCTCCCGGTCCGCCGGCTGTCCGGCGACCATCTTCGCGATCGCGCCGCGCAAGGCGCGAAGTTTCGCCAGATCGCCGTCGTCCAGCGCCGGTGGCTCGGCGTCGACGGCCCGTAGGGCCGACCACTTCCGTATCGCGTCGGCGGCCCAGTCGCGCGCTAGTGCGGTGTCGGACAGCAGGTCCGGGCCGTAGTCGCCGATGGCGACCGTATTGAGGAAATCCTGCACCAGTCCCAGCCCCCCGGGCGCCGACGCGATTCGGAACCGGTGTGATGCGGACCATTGGGATGACATATGCAAAGACTACTTGACTATGTCGTTACAGTCAATTACGGTGACAGATGCAAACAAGCTTTACTTCAGTCAAGGAGAACAGGTCATGGTCAACATCAAAGGGTCGACGGTCGTGGTTACCGGTGGGCAGCGGGGCCTCGGCAAGGCCATCGTGGATGAGTTGCTGCAGCGCGGCGCGGCCAAGGTATACGCCACGGCGCGGGCGCCGAAGCACAGCGACGACCCGCGGGTGGTAAGCGTCGAGCTCGACGTCACCAACGCGAATTCGGTTGCAGCGCTCGCCGTTACGGCAGTCGATGCCGACATCGTCGTCAACAATGCCGGTACGCTTGGTGCTCCAAAGCTGCTCAGCAGCGACATCGAGGAGATTCGGGCGGTGTTCGAGACCAATTACTTCGGTGCGCTCCGGGTCGCCCAGGCGTTCGCGCCGATCCTGGCCGAAAACGGCGGAGGCGCCCTGGTCGACATCCACTCCGTCTTGTCCTGGGTGGGCGGCTTCGGTGGCTACGGTGACTCCAAGGCGGCATTCTGGTCGGCGACGAACTCGCTGCGCATCGAGCTGGAGAAGCAGGGCACGCTGGTCACAGGGGTGCACCTGGGCTACACCGACACCGACATGGTTTCCGAGTTCGATGTGCCGAAGAACGACCCGCGAGACGTCGCGCGGCAAATCGTCGACGGCATCGAGCAGGGCGATGCGGAGGTGCTGGCAGATGACGTCACCCGGCACATCAAAGCCGGTCTGTCCGGACCGGTCGAGGCGCTGCGGGTCAGCTGAGCCGTGCTGGGTCGAACTTCCTGACGACCCCAACTAACCCGTGCGCGGGGCCGCGGAAGCGCGGTCCCGCACATTGGTGTTTGGATGGCGATATGGAACCCGAATCTCGCATCGTCAGCGCCACCCGCGTCATCGCCTCCGGCGCGCAGCGGATCTTCGACCTGATCGCCGACCCGTCAATGCAGCCGCGCTGGGATGGCAACAACAACCTCGCGTCGGCCGCTCCCGGGCAACGCGTCCACCGGATCGGTGACGTGTTCACAACCAAGTTGACCAACGGTGCGATTCGGGAGAATCACGTCGTGGAATTCATCGAAGGCAGCCAGATCGCCTGGCGCCCAGCGGAACCCCGAAAGCTGCCGCCCGGTCACCTGTGGCGCTGGCTGCTCGAACCGGTGAGCGCCTCGCTCACCAGCGTGACCCACACCTACGACTGGACGGAACTGACCGACACCGTCCGCATGACTCGCGCCCGTGCAACGACGCCGGACATGTTGCGCGCGTCGTTGGACAAGCTCGCCGTGCTGGCCCGCGAGCTCGATGCGGGCAATGACGGGTAACGAGCAGCTCGGTGCGCGGCCTGGTCTGACCAGCAAAGGGCTTGCGCAAAGATAAATCAAAGACAGGACTAGCCAAACACAGAAATTTCCGATCCGGATCGCGTTACGCTTGATCTTTGCTGGGGGGCTCGATCGTGGCGGGGTAGGAGGCCAGCGATGTCGTATCTGGTGGCGGTTCCGGAGATGTTGACGTCGGCGGCGTCGGATTTGGAAGGGGTCGGCTCGTCGCTGAGTGCGGCAAACCTGGCCGCGTCGGCTCCGACCACCAGCGTGTTGGCCGCCGGCACCGATGAGGTGTCGGCCGCGGTGGCGTCGCTGTTCGCCGGGCATGGGCAGGCGTATCAGGCACTGAGCGCTGAAGTGGCGGCGTTTCACCAGCAGTTCGTGCAGGCAATGACGTCGGGCGCGGAGGCGTATGCGGCCGCCGAGGCCGCCAACGCGTCGCCGATGCAAGCCGTCCTCAACGCTGTGAACACGCCCGCCCAGGCGCTGTTCGACCGCCCGCTGATCGGCAACGGCACCAACGCGACGACGCCGGGCGGCAACGGCGGCGACGGGGGGATTTTGTACGGCAACGGCGGTAACGGCGCGGCCGGGATCAACGGCGGCAACGGCGGTCGCGCCGGGTTGATCGGCAACGGCGGCACCGGTGGGGCCGGCTCGGCGGTCGGCGGTCACGGCGGGACCGGCGGGCTGCTATTCGGCAGCGGCGGGGCCGGCGGCAACGGCACCGGCAACGTTGGTGGTGTCGGCGCGATAGGTGGCAACGGTGGTAGCGCGGGGCTGTTCGGCACCGGTGGTGCCGGCGGTGTCGGCGGGGCCGTGACCGGCTTTGGCACCGGGGGCGCCGGTGGTAACGGCGGGACCGGCGGAGTGCTGTATGGGGGTGGCGGGGCCGGCGGGGCCGGTGGGGCGACAAGCAACGGCGCCACCGCCGGAACCGGTGGCAGCGGCGGCAACGCCGGGCTCATTGGCAACGGCGGCGCGGGCGGGGCCGGCGGCACGCTCGATTTAACCGTCAACGACGGCGGCAACGGCGGCAACGGCGGCAACGGCGGGTGGTTGTATGGCGACGGCGGTGGCGGCGGGGCCGGCAGCGGGTCCCTTAACGCCACTAACGCGGGCACCGGTGGCGGCGGTGGTAGCGCCCTGGCGATCGGGCACGGCGGTGCCGGCGGGTCCGGCGGGTCCGGCAACGGAATTGGTGGCGAGGGTGGCAACGGCGGCAACGGCGGACCCTGGTTTGGCGGCGGCGGTGCCGGTGGGTCCGGCGGGTCCGGCGTCGGCGATGGTGGCGAGGGTGGTAACGGCGGCAACGGCGGACCCTGGTTTGGCGACGGCGGTGCCGGCGGGTCCGGCGGGTCCGCCGAACTCGTCACTGGTGGCAAGGGTGGTAACGGCGGCAACGGCGGATCCTGGTTTGGCGGCGGTGGGGCGGGCGGCGTCGGTGGTGTCGGCAGCGGCCCCGGCGGTTTTGGCGGTTCCGGCGGCAACGGCGGTGACGCCGGGTGGATCGGCGGCGGCGGCATGGGTGGGGCCGGCGGTGTCGCTGCAGACGAGGGCGGCGGCGGCAACGGTGGTAACGGGGGTAGCGGTGGGCTCTGGTACGGCAACGGTGGAGCGGGCGGTTCCGGCGGCGACACCAGCGGGGCCGGCGGCAACGGCGGCAACGGCGGTGACGCGGGGCGAATCGGCAACGGCGGCAACGGCGGTAACGGGGGGACTACGAACGCTGCGAACGGCATTGGCGGGTCGGGCGGCGCCGGCGGCGATGCCCAGCTGATCGGTAACGGCGGTAACGGCGGTGACGGTGCCCACGGCCCGGTGCGCAGCGGGATCGGCGGGGCCGGCAGCGGCGGCGGCCAACTGTTCGGACGGCTCGGTTCGGCCGGCGCCAACGGCTGACGCGGCGGGTACGGTCACCGTATGGCTCTCCCACCACCGGGAAACGACCGTGCCGCCATAGTCACCGGCGCCTCGTCAGGTATCGGCGAGGAATTCGCCCGGATACTTGCCCAGCGGGGCTACCAGGTCGTGCTGGTAGCACGCAGCGCCGGTCGCCTCGAAGAACTCGCGGCACGGTTGGGTGCCCAGGCGCACCCGCTGCCCGCGGACCTGTCCCAACGAACCGAACGGGCGGCCCTGCCCGACCGGGTCGCGGCGCTGGGTCTGGTTCCGGACATCCTGGTCAACAACGCCGGGCTGTCGACAACCGGAGTCGTCGCAAAATCGGTTCCAGAGAAAGAACTTAACCTGGTTGAGGTCGACGTGGCCGCGGTGGTCGACCTGTGCAGCAGGTTCCTGCCGGGAATGGTCGACCGTCGTCGCGGTGCCGTGCTGAACGTGGCGTCGACGGCCGCGTTCCAACCCTTGCCGGGCCAAGCGGCTTACGGCGCCGCCAAGGCGTTTGTGTTGTCTTACACGCACAGCCTGCGCGGTGAGCTGCGCGGCACCGGGGTAAGCGCGACCGCTCTGTGTCCGGGGCCGGTTGACACCGGATTTGGCGAGGCGGCCGGTTTTTCCAAAGAGGAAGCCGAATCGGCGCTGCCGCGCGTGATGTGGATTCCCGCCGATCAGGTTGTTCAGGCCGGGATCGACGGTCTGGCAGCCGGCAAGGCCGTGGTAATCCCCGGGCGAGTCAACTGGGTCGCTGCGTCCCTTTCCCGGGTCGCGCCACCCGAGTTGCTGCTGCCCTTCCTGGCACGCAACCACCCGGCTCTAAAACGGGACTAGCAAGGCGACTAGCCGAGTTTGCCGCGCACCCACTGAATCGTGCCGGCGTTCTTGACTCGCACGCTGACAAAAGCCGTTGTCTTCGAGGATGTCGGCGATTTCGTCGTCGTCGAATACATGGGCCCCGACGCGAGGCAGCATCCGCCAAAACCGCGCACTGCTTCCGGCGGCGGGGACCATGATGGCCAGCCTTCCGCCCGGTTTCAGCACCCGCGCCATCTCCGTCAGGGCGGCCGCCGGATGCGGAATCAGTTGCAGCACGGCGAGCGCGGTCACCGCGTCGAAAATGTTGTCGCGGAAGGGAAGTCGTTGCGCGTCGGTCCGTAAGAACCCTACCTGCGGTCGCGCTTCGGCGCGCACCGCACGGGCCAGCATCGATTCGGAGATGTCGACGCCCAACGCCAGCCCCCGCCGGGCCCGGCGGCGCGGGCCAGCGACGCGGTGACGTTGCCCGGGCCGGAGCCGACATCCAGCGCGATTCCGCCCGGCGGGACGTTCAACCACTCGACGGATGTTGCCAGGCGCTGATCAGCCGGCGCGAGATGGATTGGGCGTTGTCGTAGAGCATGGACCCGATCGGTGCGGCCCACGCCGCCTGGATCGCACCGGTGTTCTTCGGGATAGCGTCGTCCTCCGCGGATCCGGTGCTCAGCAGATCGAGATAGCCCTTGCTCACGTCCGGATCGAGAAGCAGGGCACGCTGGTCACGGGGTGCACCTGGGCTACAACGACACCGACATGGTCTCCGGGTTCGACGTGCCGAAGAACGACCTGCGAGACGTCGCGCGGCAAATCGTCGATGGCATCGAGCAGGGCGACGCGGAGGTGCTGGCAGATGACCTCACCCGCCACATCAAAGCGGCTCTGTCCGGACCGGTCGAGGCGCTGTGGGTCAGCCGAGTCCGGCTGAGTCGGATACCTGACAACCCGAATTGACCCGTGTGCGGAGCCGGCGGCGCGCCGGTCCCGCACATTGGTGTTTGGATGGCGATACGGAACCCGACCAACGAATTGTGAGTGTCACCCGCGTAATCGCGTCCAACGCGCAGCGGATCTTCGACCTGATCGCCGACCCGTCCATCCAGCCGAGATGGGACGGCAACAACAACCTGGCCTCGGCTGCTCCCGGGCAGCGCGTCCATCAGGCCGGTGACGTGTTCAAAACGACGTTGACCAACGGTGCCGTGCGGGAGAACCACGTGGTGGAATTCATCGAAGGCAGCCAGATCGCTTGGCGCCCGGCGGAGCCCGGAAAGCCGCCGCGCCCGGTCACCTTTGGCGCTGGCAGCTCGACCCGGTGAGCGCCGCGCTCACCAGCGTGACCCACACCTACGACTGGACGACACTGACCGACGCCACTCGCATGACGCGCGCTCGCGCGACGACGCCGGACATGTTGCGCGCGTCGCTGGACAAGCTGGCCGTGCTGGCCCGCGAGATCGATGCGGGCAATGACGGGTAACGGGGCCGCTAGGTGCGAGCACTCTATCGACACCTGTCGTGGCGTGACCGGCAGAGGGCTTCCTCAAAGATGAATCAAAGACGCAACTAGCCAAATACAGAAAATTCCGATCCGGACCGCGATACGCTCGGGTTTGCTGGGGAATCCGATGATGGCGGGTAGGAGGCCGGCGATGTCGTATCTGGTCGCGGTTCCGGAGATGTTGACGTCGGCGGCGTCGGATTTGGAGGGCGTCGGTTCGTCGCTGAGTGCGGCGAATCTGGCGGCGTCGGTTCCGACCACGAATGTGTTGGCCGCCGGTGCTGATGAGGTGTCGGCGGCGGTGGCGTCGCTGTTTGCCGGGCATGGGCAGGCGTATCAGGGGCTGAGCGCTCAAGTGGCGACGTTTCACCAGCAGTTCGTGCAGGCAATGACGTCGGGGGCGCAGTCGTATGCGGCCGCCGAGGCCGCCAACGCGTCGCCGATGCAAGCCGTCCTCAGCGCGGTGAACGCGCCCGCTCAGTCGCTGTTCGGGCGCCCGCTGATCGGCAACGGCGCCAACGCGACGACGCCGGGCGGCAGCGGCGGCGACGGCGGGTTGCTGTACGGCAACGGCGGTAACGGCGCGGCCGGGGTCAACGGGGGGAACGGGGGTCGCGCCGGCTTGATCGGCAACGGCGGTACCGGTGGGACCGGCACCGCGTTCGGCGGTCTCGGCGGGACCGGCGGGCTGCTGTTCGGCACCGGCGGCACGGGAGGTGCCGGTGGCACCGGTGGTACCGGCGGTAGCGCCGGTCTGTTCGGCACCGGCGGTACTGGCGGTGTCGGTGGGGCCGCCGACGGCGTTGGCGGCACCGGGGGCACCGGTGGTAACGGCGGGACCGGTGGGGTGCTGTATGGCAATGGCGGGGTCGGCGGGGCCGGCGGGGCGGCTAGCGACCTGGCTCTGGCCGGCAACGGTGGCAGCGGCGGGAACGCCGGGCTGATCGGCACCGGCGGCCACGGCGGGGCCGGCGGCGTGCTCGCTGATTTAACTGCCAGCAGGGGCGGCAGCGGCGGCCACGGCGGCACCGGGGGGTCGTTGTATGGCAACGGCGGTGCCGGCGGGGCCGGCAGCGGGTCGGTTGCCGCCGGTCAAGGCGGCAACGGTGGCAATGGCGGAAGCGCCTTGGCGATCGGCCAGGGCGGGGCCGGCGGGGCCGGTGGGGCGACCGGCGAGAACGGCGTCCTTTTCGGCAGCGGCGGTGGTAATGGCGGCAACGGGGGACAGTGGTTTGGCGGCGGTGGGGCAGGCGGCGCCGGAGGGGCCGCCGGCGGCACCAACGCTGTTGGCGGATCCGGCGGTCAGGGCGGTGACGCCGGGTCGATCGGCAGCGGCGGTAGCGGTGGGGCCGGCGGCACCGCTGGTAACTCGGGCTTCAGCGGCGGCGGTGGTGACGGTGGCGACGGCGGCCTGTGGTACGGCAATGGTGGCGACGGCGGCGCCGGCGGCGGAGCCAATACCGGCCTTGAGGGCGGTTCCGGTGGTAACGGCGGCGACGCGGGGCGAATCGGTAACGGCGGTAACGGCGGTCACGGAGGGACCAAAGGGGGAGGGGGCGGAGCCGGCGGCAACGCTCAACTGATCGGCAACGGCGGCAACGGCGGTGCTGGCGGGTCGCCGGGCGGGACGGGTGGTCCCGGTGGCGGCGGTGGCCAGCTCGGGGGCACGCTCGGTTCGCCCGGCGCCAACGGCTGACGCGGCGGGTACGGTCACCGTATGGCTCTCCCACCGCCAGGAAACGACCGTGCCGCCATAGTCACCGGCGCCTCGTCGGGCATCGGCGAGGAATTCGCGCGGATACTCGCCCAGCGCGGTTACCAGGTTGTGCTGGTGGCCCGCAGCGCCGGTCGCCTCGAAGAACTCGCCGCCCGGTTGGGGGCACAGGCGCACCCGCTGCCCGCGGATCTGTCCCAACGAACCGACCGGGCGGCACTGCCGGACCGGGTCACGGCGCTCGGCCTGGTGCCCGACATCCTGGTCAACAACGCCGGGCTGTCGACAACCGGAGTTGTCTCGAAATCGGTTCCAGAGAAAGAACTTAACCTGGTCGAGGTCGACGTGGCCGCGGTGGTCGACCTGTGCAGCAGGTTCCTGCCGGGGATGGTCGACCGGCATCGCGGTGCGGTGCTGAACGTGGCATCGACTGCCGCGTTCACTCCCCTGCCAGGCCAAGCGGCCTATGGCGCCGCCAAGGCGTTTGTGTTGTCTTACACGCACAGCCTGCGCGGTGAGCTGCGCGGCACCGGGGTAAGCGCGACCGCTCTGTGTCCGGGGCCGGTTGACACCGGATTTGGCGAGGCGGCCGGTTTTTCCAAAGAGGAAGCCGAATCGGCGCTGCCGCGCGTGATGTGGATCCCCGCCGATCAGGTTGCGCAGGCCGGGATCGACGGTCTGGCAGCCGGCAAGGCCGTGGTAATCCCCGGGCGAGTCAACCGGGTCGCTGCGTCCCTTTCCCGGGTCGCGCCACCCGAGTTGCTGCTGCCCTTCCTGGCACGCAACCACCCGGCTCTAAAACGGGACTAGCAAGGCGACTAGCCGAGTTTGCCACGCACCCACTGAATTGTGCCGGCGTTCGTGACTCGCACGCTGACAAAAGCCGTTGTCTTCCGGGATGTCGGCGATTTCGTCGTCGTCGAATACATGGACCCCGACGTTAGGCAGCGTCCGCCAAAACCGGGCACTGCTTCCGGCGGTGGGGACCATAACGGCCAGCCTCCCGCCCGGTTTCAGCACCCGCGCCATCTCCGCTAGGGCGGCCGCCGGATGCGGAATCAGCTGCAGCACCGCGAGCGCGGTCACCGCGTCGAAAATGTTGTCGCGGAAGGGAAGTCGTTGTGCGTCGGCCCTTAAGAACCCTACCTGCGGTCCCGCTTCGGCGCGCACCGCACGGGCCAGCATTGATTCGGAGATCTCGACGCCCAACGCCAGCCCGCCGGGCCCGGCGGCGCGGGCCAACGACGCGGTGACGTTGCCCGGACCCGAGCCGACATCCAGCGCAATTCCGCCCGGCGGGATGTTCAACCACTCGACGGGCTGTTGCCAGGCACTGATCAGCCGGCGCGAGATGGCTTGGGCGTTGTCGTAGAGCGTCGTAGAGCATCGACCCGATCGGTGAGGCCCACGCTGCCTGGATCGCACCGGTGTTCTTCGGGACGGCGTCGTCCTCCACGGATCCGGTGCTCAGCAGATCGAGATAGCCCCAACTCACGTCCGGATCCGCGGGTGGGTCGGTAAGTAGGTCCAGGGCTCGGCGCAACGCGGGAGGTAGCGAGGTGTGCACGTCAGTCATGCGTAATCGTTCGATCAAATACCAAGCCGTACAGGCGATTATCGAACCGGGAGCCCCCGGGAGCCCCAGCCTACGCTTCGTTCAGGATGCGGCCACCAGCTCTGACGACCGCGTGCTCGCGTTCCAGGGCGTACAGCCGCCAGTGGCCCGGCACACCTTTGAGTGCGCTCTCGCCGCGGTCGGCGAACCGGTGTCGTGACCCGGTGACGATGTCGCGCAGCGTCGAGGAGACCAGCACCTCACTGGGACCCGCCAGCGCTGCAACTCGGGCTCCGATGTGAACGGCCATGCCGGCGATGTCGTCGCCGCGCACCTCGACCTCGCCGGCGTGAATGCCCACCCGCACCTCGATGCCCAGGACGCGGACCGCGTCGACGATTTCGTCGGCGCACGCCAGCGCGGCGCTGGGGCTGCTGAACGTCGCGACGAACCCGTCGCCCGCGGTGTTGACCTCACGCCCGCCGAACCGCTGCAGCTCGTGGCGCACGATGGTGTCGTGGTTGTCCAGCAGATCCCGCCACCGGTCGTCGCCGAGCAGGGCGGCGCGCTCGGTGGAGCTGACGATGTCGGTGAAGACGATCGTGGTGAGCAGTCGCTCGGCCTCGGAGCCGCTCCGCACGCCGGTGATGAACTCCTCGACCTCGGCGAGCATCGGCGCGGTGGCGCCGACCCAGTACAGCGCGTCTTCGCCCGGCAGCTCGACGAAGTGCGATCCGGCGATGTGCTCGGCGAGGTAATGGGCGTGCGCGACGGGGCTGAATTCCGGATTGTCCCGATGCAGGACCAGCGTCGGCACCGTGACGCGTGGCAGTCTGTCGCGCACGTCGGCTTGCCGGATTACCTTGATGAAGGCCCGCGCCATGCTGGGCGAGGCGGCACGGTTACCGGCCATATCCCACCACGCACGGAACGCGTCGTCCTCCGCTACGGATGGGGCGATGAGGCCGAGGATATCGAAACCCTGGTCGACGGCATCCGGCTCGATCCCGACGGTCGTAAAGGGATCGGCGGGTTCGATTTCGGCGCCCATCGGATAGTCGGGTGCATAAAGTGTGCGGGCCGCGCCGTTGACAATCACCAGGCTGCTCACCCGCTCGGGGTAATCGGCCGCTAGCACGATGGCGGCCAACGATGTGAAACCGGGGGCGAAAATGGTCGCCCGCTCGCATCCGACCGCGTTCATGACCGCGATGGCGTCCTTCGCCCAAATTTCCGGCCCGATCATGTCCGCCGAGGGAACTCGCGACGACAGGCCAATCCCGCGCTGGTCGAACCGGATCACCCGGGCGAAGGACGCCAGCCGGCGATGGAACCGGTGCATGGACGGCTCCATGTCGACGCAGTCGATCGGGATTAACGGTCCGGGCAGCACGAGCAGGTCGATCGGCCCATCGCCAAAGACCTGATAAGCGATGTCGGTCTCACCGCAACTGGCGTATCGGGTTCGTGGAGCCTGCACCACGATTACAGGCTAGTTCAGGGTGCCGACAAACACTCGACGAGATCGTTGCCATGCCCCGCGCCAGCATCTGGCGCAATTTACGCCCGGGTAAAGCTTTTCAGGCACCCGGAAATCTTAAGCGTGAATCCAGAAATGCCGATTAGGCTGTCAACACTTAAGCGAAGCTCACACCAAACTCAAATCTCTGATGGTCGTGATGGCGCGGGGAGGCAGCGATGTCGTACCTACTGGCAGCACCGGACATGCTGGCGTCGGCCGCGTCGGAGGCCGCGGGCATTGGCTCGTCGCTGAGCGCCGCCAATGCGGCGGCGACGGTCCCGACCACCGCGGTGGTCACCGCCGCTGGTGATGAGGTGTCGGCGGCGATTGCCTCGCTGTTTTCCAGCCATGGCCAGCAGTTTCAGGCGCTCAGCGCCGAGGCGGCGGTGTTTCATGCCCAGTTTGTGCAGGCTTTGAACAACGCGGGGAGCGCGTATGCGGCCGCGGAGGCGGCCAATGCTGCGCCGTTGCAGTCGCTGGTGCAGGACTTGCAGAGCCTGGGGGTGTTTTCGCCGGTCAAGTTGCTGACGGGGCGCCCGCTGGTTGGCAACGGCGCCAATGGGGCGGCGGGTACCGGGCAGGCCGGCGGGGACGGCGGGTGGATCTCCGGAAACGGCGGTAATGGCGGGTCGGGTGGGGCCGGGCAGGCCGGCGGCAAGGGCGGCGACGCCGGGTTGTTCGGGAACGGCGGGTCCGGCGGGGCCGGTGGGGCCGGGGTGGCGGCCACCGCCGGCCAAGCCGGCAGCGCAGGCTCCACCGGCGGGCAGGGAGGCACCGGCGGCAACGCGGGTGCGGGCGGGGCCGGTGGTAACGGCGGATTGTTGTACGGCAATGGCGGGGCCGGCGGGGCCGGCGCAGTAGGCGGTGCCGGCGGCTCCGGCGGGGCCGGCGGTGACGGTGCGACCGGCGGCTCCGGCGGTGGCACCGGTGGCAACGCGGGCAATGGCGGCGCCGGTGGTGCTGGCGGGGTCGGTGGTGCCGGCGGGGCCGGCGGTAAGGGCTCGGTTTTGGGCGGCCAGTCCGGCGCTAACGGTGAAGGCGGTGACGGCGGCGGCGGCGGCGCCGCCGGCACCGCTGGCACCGGCGGGGTCGGGGGTGTGGGTGACGTAAACAATCCCACCGGTGGCACGGGTGGCACCGGCGGTAACCCCGGCGCCGCCGGCGCCGGCGGTCAGGGCGGGGCGGCCGGCGGCAGCGGCGCCACCCCGGGCACCAGCGGTACCGCCGGCGCCGCGGTCACCAGCGGCGGCGACGGCGGTGGCGGCGGGGCCGGCTTTAGCGCCACTGCCCCCGGCCAGACCGCAGGCAACGGCGGGACCGGCGGCAACGGCGGCGAGTACGGCACCGGCGGGGCCGGCGGAGCCGGCGGCACCGGCGCGCCCGGTAGCCCCGGTGCGCCCGGCACCGTCGGCATGGACGGCAATGGCGGGGCCGGCGGAGCCGGGACCACCGGCGGCAGCGGCGGCAACGGCGGGGCCGGCGGCAGCGGCGGTGCGCTGGCCGGCAATGGCGGCGCCGGCGGCGGCGGCGGGACCGGCGGGGTCGGTGGTGGCGGCGGGACCGGCGCGACTGGCGCCGACGCGACCGTGGCCGGCACGACCGGCGGCTCCGGCGGCACCGGCGGTGACGGCGGCATGGGGGGTACAGGCGGCGCCGGGGGGGCCGGCGGCGCCGCCCTGGCATCCTCGGGCACCAGCGGCGCTACCGGCGCCCCCGGCGTCAGCGGAGCCGGCGGGGCCGGCGCCGATGGCGGGGCCGGCGGTGCGGGCCTCGGGTCAGGCAATGGCGGGGCCGGCGGGAACGGCGGCAACGGCGGCCTCGGGGGGGCCGGCTTGGCCAGCAGCACCGACGCATTCGGCAACGGCACCGCGGGCGGCACGGCCGGCGCCGGCGGCACAGCCGGCAACGGTGGAGCCGGCGGGGCGGCCCCAGGGTCGGGTACCGGCGGCGTCGGCGGTCTCGGCGGCACGGGCGGTACCGGCGGCAACGCCGCCGACGGCGGCGCCGGCTCGAACCTGTTGACCGGCACCGGCGGTGCCGGCGGTGGCGGCGGCGCCGGTGGCACCGGCGGTAACGGCGGGGCCGGCGGTAACTCCGTGAGCGGTACGAACGGCGACGGCGGCGCCGGCGGCCCCGGCGGTAGCGGCGGTACGGCCGGTAATGGCGCCAACGGTGGCGCCGGCGCCGCCGCCAACCCCAATGGCGCAGCCGGCGGCAACGGCGGCGACCCCGGCGCCGGCGGCGCAGGCGGCACTGGGGGCGCAGCCGGCGCCGGCGCCGGCGCCCCGGGCAACCCCGGCGGTAACGGCGCCGCCGGCGCCGCGGTCACCAGCGGCGGCAACGGCGGCACCGGCGGCGCGGGCTGGAACCCCGACCCAGTCGCCAACCCCGACACCGACGGCGGCAACGGCGGCAGCGGTGGCAACGGCGGCGCGTACGGCACCGGCGGCGGCGGCGGGGCCGGCGGCAACGGCACCGACGGCAACGGTGCCGGCGGCAGCGGCGGTAACGGCGGCAACGGCGGTTCGCTGGGAGGCAATGGCGGGCCCGGCGGACTCGGCGGTGCGGCCGCCGGCAACAACAACGGCGGCGACGGCGGCACCGGCGGTGCCGCCGAGGCTAAGGGCGCTATCGGCGGCACCGGCCAGAACGGGGGTCCCGGCGCGGGAACCGGCACTGGCGGCACCGGCGGTAACGGCGGCCAAGCCGTCGGGACGGACTCGACCGGCGGCAAAGGCGGCACCGGCGGTGCCGGCGGGTCGACCGGCAACGGTGGCACCGGCGGCAACGGCGGTGACGGCGTCGGGTTCGGCGCAAACGGCGGCAACGGCGGCATCGGCGGCCTAGGTGGCACGATTTCCGGCAACGGCGGCAACGGTGGCGACGGCGGCACCGGCCAGACCGGCCAGCTCGGCACGCTAGGCACCACCGGCACGTTCAGTAGCCCCACGGGCGGCACCGGCGGCACCGGCGGCACGGGCGGCACCGGCGGCGACGGCGGCAACGGCGGCTTCGCCAACAACGAGAGCCGGGACAGTGACGGCGGCAACGGCGGCACCGGCGGCCCCGGCGGCACCGGCGGCCCCGGGGGTGACGGCGGTACTGGGTATAGCTCCCTTCTCGCCGGCGTGAACGGCGGCAATGGCGGCGACGGCGGCCAAGGCGGCAACGGCGGCGGCGGCGGCAACGGCGGCAGCGCCGGTGGCAGCGTAAACGGACGCGACGGCCTCAACGGCAACGGCGGCACCGGCGGCACCGGCGGCACCAACGGCAGCGGCGGCACGGGCGGCAACGGCGGGCCCGGCAGCGCCGCCAGCCCCACCGGCGGCAACGGCGGTAGCGGCGGCGACCCCGGCGGCGACGGCGGAGGCGGCGACGGCGGCTCCTCCGGCCTCAGCCCGGGCGGCGGCGGCGACCCCGGCGCCAACGGCCAACCGGGCCCCATCAACCAGTTCGGCGGCGACGGCGGCAACGGCGGCAACGGCTACGACGCCTCCAGCGACTCTCACGCCCCCCCTGGTACGAACGGCGGAAACGGCGGCACCGGCGGCAACGGCACGATCTACGGCAACGGCGGCAAGGGCGGCAACGGCGGCAACGGCGCCGACGCCGGGCAGGGCACGGCCGGCACCGCCGGCACGGTCGGTAGCCCCACCGGCGGCACCGGCGGCCAAGGCTTGACCGGCGGCACCGGCGGCAACGGCGGCGCCGGCGGTACCGGCGGCTCGACATCAGGCAACGGCGGCACCGGCGGCACTGGCGGCAGCGGCGGCCCCGGCGGCAGCGGCGGCCCCGGCGGCCTCGGCTACGACGCCAGCGTCGGCAGCGTCGCGGGCGCCAACGGCGGCAACGGCGGCAACGGCGGACCTGGCGGCGTCGGCGGTCCCGGCGGCGTCGGCGGCAACGCCGGCGTCCCCGGCGGCCCGGGCGGCGGCGTCCCGGGGACCAACGGCAACGGCGGCGACGGCGGCACCGGCGGTCTAGCCGGCCACGGCGGCAATGGCGGCAACGGCGCGCCCGGCGACGCCAGCACGACCACCGGCGGCAACGGCGGCACCGGCGGTGACCCCGGCGACGTCGGCATCGGCGGCAACCCCGGCGCGGCCGGCAGCACCGCCGCCGCACCGGCCGGAACCCCCGGCACGCGTGGCATCGTGGGCACGACCATCGGTCCGTTCGGCAATGGCGGCAACGGCGGCCCCGGCTACGACGCCAGCACCGGCGCCGCCAACGGCGCGAACGGTGGCGACGGTGGCAAGGGCGGCAACGGCGGGTCGTGGGGCAACGGCGGCAACGGCGGCAACGGCGGGACCGGTGCGACCGGCGTGACTGGCCCAACTGTTACCACTCCGGGCGCCAGCGGCATCGGCGGCGGCACTGGAGGCACCGGCGGCACCGGCGGTGCTGGCGGCTTGGGGGGCCTAAAAGACGGTAACGGCGGCACCGGCGGCATCGGCGGCACCGGCGGCACCGGCGGCACCGGCACCAACGGCGTCACCGGCTCGACCGGGGTGTTCGGGACCAACTTCGGCAGCGGCCAGGACGGCGGGTACGGCGGCGACGGCGGCATCGGCGGCTTCGGCGGCACTGGCGGCAGCGGCGGCGGCCTCCCCTCCGGTGGATTCGGCAACGTGGGCAACAACGGCAACGGGGGTACCGGCGGTGCCGGCGGCAACCCGGGCGCCCCCGGCAATGGCGGCACCGGCGCGGCCGGTACGGTCGACAACCCCACCGGGGGCACCGGCGGCAACGGCGGCAACCCCGGCACGCCCGGCGTCGGCGGCTTTGGCGGCTCGGCCGGCATCGGCACCACCGGGGGCACCGCCGGCCCGTCGGGCGGGGGCGGCACCCCGATCACCAGCGGCGGCAACGGCGGGGCCGGCGGCCTCGGCTATGACGCCAGCGTCGGCGGCGTCCCGGGCGCCAACGGCGGCGTCGGCGGCACCGGCGGGAACGGCGGGTCGGTCGGCAACGGCGGCCAGGGCGGCAACGGTGGCAGCGGCGCCCCCGGCGCCACCGGCACTGACGGCGTCAATGCGGGCGACAGCGGCAACGACGGCGGCAACGGCGGCAACGCCGGCGGCGGCGGCGCCGGCGGCGAAGGCGGCTCGACATCCGGTAACGGGGGCAAAGGTGGGAACGGCGGCACCGGCGGCACCGGCGGCACCGGCGGCACCGGTATTGACGGCGCGACCGGGAATTTCAACACCAATTTCGGCCTCGGCTTCGGCGGCGGCCAGAACGGCGGCAACGGCGGCACCGGCGGCACCGGCGGTGCCGGCGGGCCCGACGGGCCCGGCGGCACATCCGCGCACGGCACCGCAGGCGTCAACGGGACCAGCGGACTCGGCGGGGCGGGCGGCAACGGAGGAACGCCCGGCGACGGTGGCAACGGCGCCGCCGGCACCCCCACCAGCACCGGCGGGATCGGTGGGACCGGCGGCACTGGCGGCGCCGGCGGCGAAGGCGGTGGGGGCGGCAGCGACTACGGCCTAATCAACCAAACCACCGGCCTCCCGATCGGCGGCAACGGCGCCACCGGCGGCGTTGGTGGCACCGCGACCGCCGGCGGGGCCGGCGGTACCGGTGGCGGCGACGGCGGGGCCGGCGCCGGCTCCGGCGGCCAGGGTGGCGTGGGTGGCCAAGGCGGCGAGGGCGGCGGAGGGGGCTGGGCCGACTCGGCGGGCAACGCGGGCGCGGGTGGCGACGGCGGCGCCGGCGGCGGCGGCGGGTTCGCTGGCCTCTCCGGCGGCACCGGCGGCGGCGGCGGCAACGGCGGCGGCGGGGCGATCGGCGGTGAGGGCGGTGTCGGCGGGCTCGCCTCGGGGACGGGCAACGGTGGCAACGGCGGCACCGGGGGCCACGGCGGCACCGGCAGTAACGGCACCAACGGCAGCGACGGCGAATCCGAGCCCAATGTTGGCGGGACCGGCGGGGCCGCCGGTGGCGGCGGGGGCGGCGGGCCCGGCGGCACGGGCGGCGTCGGCGGCGATTCCGAATCTGGTACGGCCGGCAATGGCGGCCAAGGGGGTTTCGCTGGGGCCGGCGGCAGCGCCGGGCTCGCTGCTGGCGACGGTGGCACCGGCGGCAACTTCGGCGGGCAAGGCGGGGCCGGCGGCTACGGTGGCAACGGCGGCGGTGGCGGTGACGGCGGCGACGGCGGTGACAGCCCCGAGGGCTCTCCCGGCGCGGGAGGCCCCAGTGTCGGCGGGGCCGGCGGCGGTAACGCCAGCCAGGGCGGCAACGGCGGCAGCGGCTCCAAGAGCCCCGGCGGCTCGGGCACCAATGGCCAACCCGGCGTTACCGGCCCCGACGGCACCGACGGCGACCCCGGCACCCATAACTGAGATCGGGGCCGCGGCACCCTTCACGCAGGCGCTTGGCCCATAATTGGGACCAGATACCGAGCGGCGTACTCCCGCACCGCGGCGGGGTCCGATGTATCGAGGCGGTCGGTGGGAAAGATGATGATGCCAAGTGCGACGCGCAGCAGGATGTCGGCGATGTCGGCCAGGTCGGGCTCGGGGATGTCGGCCCCGCATCGCCGCAGGGTGTGGGCGATCCCGTCGGCAAATTGGCCGATCGGGAAGACGTGCGAGCGGGAAAACATCCCGAATAGCTCGGGCTCGCTTTCCGCGATCCGCGAATACAGCGGCGAATCGTGGACGAGACGTACGCCCAGCGCAAACGCCTCGATCACGGCCTCTTGCGGAGTACAGCCGGTGGTGGCCTGGTCCAGCGTGCCGAAGAAGAGTTCGGCCTCCCGTCGCACCACCTTTTCGAACAGGTCGTCTTTGGTGGGAAAGCGCCGGTAGATGGTGCTGCGGCTGACACCCGCGCGGGCGGCCACGTCCTCGATGTTGGCGCGACGCACGCCGTAGGTCTCGAAGACGGTTCGCGCGGTGTCCAGGATGGTGCGATCGAGATCGGTTATCGACTCGGTCTCCGACTGGATCATTGGCCACCTCGCATCGGACTGCGCCGCGTTGCGGCGATGGCGAACGATTGCTACTTTGAGACAAAGATACAGTTTTGTATCAGTGCTTCACAAGCGGAGGGTCGGCATGACAATCCGGAATGACCGGCTGACGGGGCTCGGTGCCCGGTTCGACACGGGCGTTCGGGAAGGGCTGCCCGTGCTAGTTGACGACGAAAACGCCGACGCCCCCTCGTGTCTGGGGCCCGAGTCGCTGATATGGAAGTTCTACGGGGATCACCGCACTCAATTCTTCGGGTTCCAGCGCGTCGCGGGGGTCGAAAACTGCATCGAACAGCTCGGCCAGGGGGTGCTCGATCACTCGGTGATTTTCAGCGCCACGTTGGGCCGGGCCAAGCGAACCGCGCCGCCGCTGATGAAGACCGTCTACTCCGACGATCCGCACGAGTGGGGCCGCAAGGTGCGCGACTTCCACAAGCCGATCAAAGGCACCATCAGTGACGGCTCGAGGTATCACGCGCTGAATCCGGAGTTGTTCTACTGGGCCCACGCCACGTTCGTCGACCAGGTCATCTACAACGCCGACACGTTCATCCGCCGGCTGTCGCGCGCGGAGAAGGAGCAGATCTTCGACGAGGGCAAGATCTGGTACGGCCTCTACGGGGTCAGTGACCGCGGGCAGCCGCAGACCTATGACGACTTCGTCGCCTATTGGGACGACATGCTCGAACGGTTTGTCCCGCACAAAACGGTCCTGTACGGCACCGGCTACATCCGGAAGGGGATACCGGCCCCGCGCTGGATGCCCAAGCCGATCTGGAAGATCTTGTCCGCGCCGTTGAACGCCTATACCCGCCTGGTCCTCGTCGGAACGCTGCCGCCGCAGATGCGCGCGGTGTGCCAGCTGGACTGGGATGCGAAGAGGGAGAAACGATTCCAGCGCTTTGCTGCCGTGATGCGCGCGCTGAACCCGCTCGTCAATCGGCTTCCGTTGCGGTTCCTCTACACGCCCTGGGCGGCAAAGGCCTGGCGCCGCGCGGGAGTCGACCCGCGCAAGCTCCATAACGGCCCCCTCGCCGCGTAGCCGTACCTCAGATGCCCAGCAGCCGTTCGGCGTTGCCGTGGGCGATATTCTCCCGGTCGGCGGCGCTGAGCGTCGTCCGCTCGAATCCCTGGACGGCCTCGTAGGAGGACTCGTAGGGGTAGTCGACGGAGAACATGATCGCGTCGGCGCCGACCTCCAGCACCGCGCCCAGCATCACCGCCGGCGAGAACACCCCGCTGTTGGTGAAGACGATGTTGGTGCCGAGGTAGGCCGAAGGCACCCGCTGTAGCGCGGTGGTCGTCTGCATGCTCCGGTAGCGGGAGTCCAGTCGGCTGCGCTGAAACGGCAGGAACTCGCCCATGTGACCCAGAATCATCGTCGCGCCGGGGTGACGGTCGAACACGCCGCCGAACAGGATCCGCAACGCATGCCCGCCGACCTCGGCGGCCCAACTCCACGGCGCCCCGTACATCTCCGGATGGCCCTCGAGGACCCGCCAATTGTCGGCCGCCGGTGCCCCGGGGTGCAGATACAGTGGCACGCCAAGGGATTCCACCGCCGACCACAGTTCGTCGTATTCGGGTGCATCCAGGTAGCGGCCGCCCGGCCCGGTTATGCAGTCGTTGACCAGAGCCCCGCACAAGCCGTGCTGGGTCACGGCGCGCTCCAGTTCCGCGGCGGCCGCGGCCGGGTCCTGCAATGGCAAAGCGGCAAACCCGCGGAACCGGTCCGGATGGTCGCCGATGACCTTGGCGAGGTAGTCATTCGCGAATCGCGCGTTGTCACAGGCCCGCTCGGCGTCGATGTCGACCTGCAGACCCGGGACCGTCAGCGACAACACCTGAATGTCGATGCCGGCGTCGTCCATCTCCGGCAGCCGGTATTCGGTGAAATCGCTCAGCCGGCGTTCACAGTGCTCGCTGCTTTCGGGCTTGAACCCTAGCGACTGCATCAGGGGCCGGGTGTCCGAGATGGGCTGGCGCTCGGCCAACTCGGGGATGAAAAATGCTTCCTCCAAAGCGATGTAACGCATCGGTTTTCCTCACTGTCGTTCGATCCTGTCGTGGTCAACACTGCGCCGTGCTCGCCTATTTGTGAAATGAATCTTTAATATCAGTGTCATGCATGAAACGCATATCGGTGGGGCCGATCTGAATCTGTTGCCGCCCCTGGTGGCCCTCCTGGAAGAACGCCACGTCACGCGAGCGGCCGACCGGCTCGCGCTAAGCCAGCCCGCGATGAGCCGGGCGCTGCAGCGACTGCGCCGGCACTTCGGCGACGAACTGTTGGTCCGCGGACCCGACGGCTATTCGCTGACCCCACGCGCCGAGCGCCTCCGCGCCCAGCTGGCTACGGTCGTCACAGACCTGAACCAGCTGTTCGCCACCGAAACCTTCGACCCGGCCACCGCGGCCGAAGCGTTTCGTCTCGGTGTCAGCGACTACACCGTCTCGGCGTTCGGCCCCGCGCTGGTACGGGAGATTCTGATGCAATCGCCAAATTCGACCGTCACCTGTGCGGCCCTCGACGCGCGCGCGTTCGAGAAATTGGACGCCGGGACGCTCGACCTGGTGATCTACGGTCGCGGAGCGCCCGCCCGATACAGCAGCCAGCACCTTTTCACCGACCGGTTCGTCTGCGTCGTGGCCGCCGAGCATCCGCTCGCGCGGCGCGAATCGGTTGCAGCGGTGTCGCTGTCGCAGTATCTGCGCTGGCCACATTTGAGCATCGATATCGGCCAACCCGGAGTGGACCGGGCGCTCGAGGCACACAACACCGCTCGCCGCATCGCGGTCGTCATGCCTTACCACGTACTGGGGACCAGCATTTTGCCCGGCACGGACCTGGTACTGACCGTTCCGGCTCGACTGGCCGCCCAGTTTGCTCACCCCAGCCGTACCCGGGTGCTGGACGCGCCCCGCGAGCTTGGCGACGTGCAGTTCCACGCGGTGTGGCACCCGCGCCTCGACGAGGATCCCTCGCACAGCTGGCTGCGCGGGATCGTACGCACCGTCGCCGGTGCGCAACCCAAGCTCTTTCGTGTCGTCGAGCGTGGGGGATAGGTATGCCCACACATCGAATTTCGTCCACAGCCCCCACGCTCGACGCTCGAAGAGGCGCGGCGCGCCCGGGCGGCCGAACCCTTCTCGCTGAAAACCCCGCAATCGCAAAGAGTTAGCGCAGAGTTGGGCTGAAGTCGATTGCCCGGCCGGTCCGGGATTTGACAGGATCGGTGATATGGCCGATATCGACTTTTCGCTTTTGGAGGTCCCGAGATCGGTACCCGTTGACGACCCGGAGGCGTATCTACGAGCCGCGATCGCCTGGCACTTCGGCGGGGACACCGGTTCCAACTTCTGGTTGCGCACCGCCCAGACGCTGGAGTTCAACCCGCTGACAGACATCAAGACCTTCACGGACCTGCGCCTGTTTCCCAACCTGGTAAATGAACTGCGCGGTGTGCCGGTCGAGGATCTGATACCGCGCGGTTATGGATCCCAGGGATCCCAGGCGCCGCTGCCCCAGATATTCGAGTCCGGCGGCACCACCGGGGCTCCGAAACGCACTGTGCAAATGCCGGATTGGGTTGCGCAAGTCGTCGAATGGCAGACCGAGGACTTCGCCACGGGCGGCTTTCTGCGCGGCCAAGGCTTCCTTTGCCTGATGCCCAGCGGCCCGCACGGCGTGGGCTACTTCTCGCGGTTGGTCTCCGAGCGGCTCGGCTCGGTGTTCCACCCGATCGACATCGACCCCCGCTGGGTCAAAAAGATCGCCGCCCGCAACGCCGCCGCGGAGGTGGCGGACTACCTCGACCACGTCATCGAGCAGGCGGTTTACATTCTGCAGACGCAGCACGTCGCGAATATGCACACCACCCCGCCGCTGCTGGAGGCGATTGCCCGGAACGACCGGGTGGTGGACCTGGTCAACGACAAGATCCGTTACCTGTTGCTCAGCGGCGCTCATGTGGATATCGACACGCTCGACCTGCTCCGCGAAATCTTTCCGGCCACGACGATCACCATGGCCTTCGGCAGCACCATGGTCCTCTCGCAGGCGGTCACCCGAACCGACGGCGACTCGTTCGTCTTCGACCCGCGCACGCCCTACGTCGTGTTCTGGGTGATCGATCCCGACACCGGAGAACAAGTGCCCTACGGGCAGCTCGGCCAGGTGGTAATGAACCACATCAGCAAGGGCATGTTCATCCCGAACAACCTGGAACGCGACATGGCGATCCGGATGCCCGGGCCCGCAGGGCAAGTCAGCGATTCGGTCAGCGCGGTGCGGCCCGTGGCCACCTTCGAGGGCGAGGCCGTCATCGAAGGGGTGTACTGAATTGACTGGCCAAACACCAAGTGTCACAGCGAATGTATTGCTAATCGACGCGCTCGGACCCAGCGGCGATTACCGGACCCGCAATCGCGAGATTGTCACGAGCACAGCCGGAGTGCCGGTCGCCGAGCTGAGCATGGTGCCGCCGTTGTATGTCTCGCGCACCATCGGTGCGCTACGCAAAGTCCGGCCGTTGCCGGCCGAACGGCGCGAGGCGGCACTGGCCGCTGCGGCCGACGCCTTCGGGAACGACGTCATCGCGGGACTGGACTTCGACGCCTATGTCGAACTGGCCAGCAGGATTTCGGGGTTGCCGATATCGGTGACCCGGGCCGGGGCCCGCGGTGTTGCCGACGGCGTCGCTGCGGCGTTTGATGCGGTCCGTCCGGCTCGACCGGTCGGCGCCGCGCTCGACTGGCGCGCGGAAAGCACCCGCAACGGCGGTGCGGTGTGGACGCGGCGCGGCGAGGTGTTCGCGGTGCATGCCGCGGGAAACGGCCCGGGTGTGCACGGCCTGTGGCCACAGGCGCTGGCATTGGGCTACCGGGTGGCGGTGCGTCCGTCACGGCGCGAGCCGCTTACCGCGCACCGTCTGGTGAATGCGTTGCGCCAGGCGGGTTTTCGCCCCGAAGACGCGGTATACCTGCCGACCGACCATGGTGGAGCCGACGAGATCGTCCGGTCGGCCGACCTGGCCATGGTGTACGGGGGCCAGGACGTGGTGGACAAGTACGCCGCCGATCCGACGGTCGTGGTGAACGGTCCGGGTCGCACCAAGATCCTGATCACCGCCGATCGGGACTGGCGGGACTACATCGACCTGATCGTCGACTCGATTGCCAACCTGGGCGGAATGGCGTGCGTCAACACCACCGCGGTGCTCTGCGAGGGCGACCCGGCTCCGCTGGCCCAGGCGATCGCCGACCGGTTGGTGACGATCCAGCCGCTGCCGACCGAGGACGAACGAGCGATATTGCCCACCCAACCCGCCGACAAGGCAACGGCGCTGGCCGGTTATCTGGCGGTCAAGGCCGCGGGCACGACCCCGCTGCTCGGCGCCGATCAGGTCGTCGCCGCCCTGGGGGACGGGTACGCAGCGCTGCGTCCGGCCGTGCATCTCATGGCGGAGCCCGACGTCCACAAGCTCAACATCGAGCTGCCCTTCCCGTGCGTGTGGGTGTCGCCGTGGTCGCGCGGCGCGGGCATCGAGCCGTTGCGGCGTTCATTGGTCATCACCGCGATCACCGGCGATGAAGAGCTGATCGACGAGCTGCTTGCGGAGCCGACGGTCAGCAACGTTTACCGCGGCCGCCCGACCTACTACGCAGCACCCGAAATCCCGCACGACGGATTCCTGGCGGACGCATTGATGCGCAACAAGGGGTTCGTTAGGGACTGACCGGGATTCGCGAGCCAAAGACCGCCGCCATCGATGGACGGTGGCGACGCAAATGCTCGGCTCCAGCATCGGACACGGAGACGAGTCCGCCGCCCGGCGCCCGCCGCCGGGTGACGAAGCCTCGATCCTCGGCGTCTCCCACACGGGCAATCGGGGACACGATGTGCGCCACACGTCGAGCACATCGGCGTAGCGGCGCGGGTGCGGACCCATCCACTGCAGGAGGTCGAGCATCAGGGTTTCGACGGTGTCAGGCATAGCCGCCCCTTGGTCCCCCGGTCGGTCGAGTAGCACCGATATTACCGAGGACCTGACGACTTATTCATTTCGCTTGGCGGCGCTGCCGTCAGTTCTTCCACGGCCACTCGTTGGCGTCCCACCGTTGCTGGAGCTCGGGGTACAGAGATGCGAGATCGTTGGGTAGCGATGCCTTGACGTGTCGCGTCGAGTCGTCGGTGAGCACCTCTTCGTCTCCGCGCTGGACGGCATCGAGTGTCTGGGCGGCGACGTCGCCGGGCGAAATCTTGGCCTCGTCCACGGTGGCTGCCATGTCGGTGTCGATCCAACCCGCGTGCACGCCGACGACCAGGGTTCCGGTTGATCGGAGCTCGGTGCGAATCGCATTGGTCAAGGCCCACTGGGCGGATTTCGATGCACCGTAGGAGCCGTTGAACGGCGAGGCCAGCCAGCTTGCGACCGACAGCATGTTGACCAGCGCGCCGCCGCCATTGTGGGCCAGCACGGGTGCGAACGCGCGGCACATCGTCAGCGTCCCAAAGTAATTGGTCTCCATCTCGGCACGCGCCGCACTCAGGTCGGGCGCGGCTACCAGCGGAGACCGCAGCATCGCGCCGGCGTTGTTGATCAGCACGGTGACGTCGGCGCAGCGTGAGGCCGCGGCGCGGACGTCGTCTGGGTTGGTGATGTCCAATCGGATGGGAATCACCCGGTCGTCGTTGACGTCTACGGTGTCGGGGTTTCGTGCCGCGGCGTAGACGACGGCCGCGCCGCGGTTGAGGAGTTGTGCCACGAACGCCTTCCCCAGCCCGCGGCTGGCCCCGGTCACCAGCGCACGTGCGCTCGAGATCGCAACGCCGCCAGGCGTACTCGTCCTGAGCTGAGTCATTTTCTCTATTTCCTTTCTCCCGGTAGCGCGGCCGCGCGCGCCACCACCTCGTACAGGGTGGCGAAGTCCGACTTGCCGTATCCGTGGCCGACGGCGGTCTGGATGGCCTGGTAAGTGGTCGCCGCCACCGGCATCGGCACCTCGAGCGACCGCGCCGCGCCTAGCCCCAGATCGAAGTCCTTGCGCAGGAGTTCGGTGGTGAAGGTGGGCTCGTAGTCGTGGTTGCGGATCGCTTGGCCCTTGTACCCGATGAACACCGAACCCAGCACCGAGCTGTCGATGAAATCCAGGAAAGCCGACGGGGCCACGCCGCCCTTCTCCGCTAGCACCGTCACCTCGGCCAACGTCTCGGTGATCATCCCCACCATCAGGTTGTGGGCCAGCTTGACCAGCCGCGCCTCTTCGCCCGGACCGGCGTAGGTCACGCTGGGAGCGATCGCCCGCAGATGCGGCAGGACGGTGTCGAAGACTGACCGGGGGCCCGACGCGATGATCGATGCGCGTCCTTCGGCGACCACGTTCCCGTTGCCGCTGATCGGTGCGGAAAGGAAGCCAATGCCGCGGCTGGCCGCCTCCGCCCGGACTTCCGCGGCGGCCTCGGCCGAAACGGTCGAGGTGTCCACCACGATGCTCGGTGCAGATTGCGCACTGAAACCGGCGAAGAGGCCCTCGGCACCCAACGTCACCGCGAGCAGATCGGGCGAGGAGGTGACCGATGTGAAGACGATGTCGCAGTGTCCAAGGTCGGTCACCGTACTGGCCTGGGTGGCGCCCAGCTCGATCAACGGCGCAGCTTTCAATGCGGTGCGATTCCAGACCGTTACCGGGGCACCGGCGGAGATCAGGCGCGCGGCCATCGCGCTACCCATCCGACCCGTTCCGAGCCAACCGATCTGATGCTTGGCTTGCATGATTCCCTCCTCTGGATCCGGGTGACTTCAGCGCGCAGCCGAGAACTGGTTCGGGTGGGCTTCGTAGCCGATGTCTTCAATGGCACCCACACCGCTGAAGAAGTGGAGTACCTGGCAGGGCGCGTCGCTGACATTCCGGAACTCATGCCAGTTGTCCCGCGGGACGACGAGTACCTGGCCCGATCCGATCTCGAGCGCGCGAGCGGGGTCGCCGACAAACTGCAAGGTTCCACTGAGTGGGACCAGAATCATGTCGGCGCGGGGGTGCCGGTGCATGTGATGGATGAATCCGGGCGGGAAGGTGAACAGGTCCGCGACCATCTCCGGTGTCCCGGTCAGCGACCCGCTGAGCAGGTGCTGGTTCACCTGGTGTCCGGTGATGTCCCACCGGGTGAAGACTTCCTGGGGGATGTCGTCGAATGTGAGCAATCGAACGTCGTTCATCATTTTCTCCATATTCTCAAACTGCTTGCTGAGCAACGGATTTAGCAGGCCTCCTCAGGCTTTGCCGTTTTCCGACTTGAGCATCCACGCCTGCTTCTCCAAGTCGGTGATGATGGCGTGCAGCAGATCGGACGTCGACGGGTCGGCGGCGTCGACCTCGTCGTGGACGGCGCGCACCGTGTCCACGGTGGCGTAGATCCGGTCGGTGATGATGTCGACGATGTCCGTGGTCCCGATTAGACCCGCCGGGGCGGCCGGGACCGATGTCGTCGCGGCGACGGTGTCGGTGCGCCCGTCGGGAACGGCGTCCAGGGCGCGGATGCGTTCGGCGATCGTGTCAGCGGCCTCGCGCGCGGCGTCGACGATGTCGTCGAGTTGCAGGTGCAGGTCGCGGAAGTTCGTTCCAACCAGGTTCCAGTGCGCTTGCTTGCCTTGCAGGTGCAGCTCGATCAAGTCGACGAGTACCTTCTGCAGGTTCTGCGCCAGGCTGTCGGGTGCGTGGAACATGTGGATTTCGTTGATGGCACGACGGCTGGTCTGGTAGGTGGTCATGGCTGGCTCCTTCAAATGGCTGTGCAATATAGTGCACATCATGTGCAGTGAGGCTGTCAAGGTGGCGTGAGCAACGTCACGGACCTCGTCCTTCGATCATCTTGGTGTACGATCCCTGAAACAGTCGTATGCTCTACTGCACAATAGGAGCGACGTTGACGGACGGTTCAGTGTCCCGAGCAGACAGTGGGGTGCCGGGTGGCCTCGGCGGACGGCTCCGCCAGATCCGCGCCGCTCGGGGTATATCCGTGCGGGAACTCGCACGCCGGGCGGGATGCTCGGCGAGTCTGGTCTCCCAGGTGGAACGTGGAGTGACCGCGCCGTCCGCCGGCGTGGTGTACACGCTGGCCAACGAATTGGGCATCTCACTGGACTTCTTGTTCGGCACGGACGACGTCGAGCCCGGGGAGCTGCCGCGCTTGCCGGGCATCGGCAGCGCACCGGGAGCGGCGCCGTACCCGGAGGTCCGCCCATGGGGTCGCGCCAGCGGCGCCGACGGGGCTGGGATCGTGCAGCGGGCCGGCGACCGCAACACCATCGAACTCTCCACGGGCGTCCGTTGGGAGCGGCTGACGCCGACTCACGACGGCAGGGTCGACTTCATCGAGGTCGTCTACGAACCCGGTGGCCAGTCCTCCGAGGGTGGGCGGGCGGTCCGCCACGACGGTCGCGAATACCTTTACGTCCTACAGGGTGAGCTCGAAGCCGACATCGGATTCGAAACGCTGCGGCTGAGGGAAGGAGATTCCCTGGCCTTCGACCCCGCAACGCCGCATCACTACCGCAATCGCACGACTGAGACGGTCCGCGTGCTATCGGTGGTTGTGCACGACGCAACGCCCCAAGCGTGACAGCGTCACCTAGCTCAGCTTGCTGATCGTGTCCATCATCCGTCGGGCAATGTCGACCGCGGCGGGCGAGTCGGAATCGGAAAAGTACGCGATATCAACTTCGACAAGGCAATTCACCCGCACACCGAGAGCGCGCGAGTGCCGAATTGTCGATGTGAGGTGGGTCGCCTTGGTGGCAGTCAGCACCGAATCCGCGCCCCTTACGTCCGTGATGTGCTCGGTGGAGAAGGGCTTGCCCTGGTCGTAGGTAGTCACGGTGGTACCGTCGCAGCGCCGCCATTGGTGCGAGAATTTCGCGAACAAGGCGTCGGCGTCTCGGGCTGTGGGCAGTGCGACCACGCCTTCTTGAACCTCGATCACCGCGGGTTCCTGATCGTATGGATCTGCGTTCCACCAGGTCTCCTGCGCGACATTCTTGATGTCGCTGGACTGATAGATGCCATTCACAAACTCGACGACAACCCCGACACAATCGTGCGGCGAGGCCTCTCGATCTGACGGGTAGCCACTGAACAGTTGATCGGCTCCTCCGAATCGCGGGGGTGATTGGGGGTCGGTCTTGAAGTGCTGGTTGAACAGGTTCGAAAGCTGCGTCTCGTCGAGCAGGACCTGCTTGATGGTTTCGCCGACCAATGGCCGAGGTTTGAGCCCGGGCGCGGGCCGCACCGTGCCGCCCACGGCATGGGTACAGGCGACGGTCAGCGCCGCGGCCGACAGCGCACCTGCCATCCGAGCGATGCATTTCATCCGCGCGCACGCCATCATGGCCTGATTAGACCACAAGTCGAAGCAGCGCATCAACTAAAACATTGCAGCCTGCACTACGCACCGATATATTCGGTGCATGACAACGCGCGTTCGCGTTCCACTCTAGAGCCACCCATCGCCAGGACCCCGCGATGCTACAGCCGCTGCGGCAGAAGAAGTCTCGCCAGATCGCGACCGTCGGGAGCGGTGCGACAGCGCCGGGTCCGGATCGTCACACGCGGCGGTAGCCAGGGTCCACCCTTCGTGCTCTGGAGTTGTCGGGTAGCTGTAGGTTACGAATCAATGAGCGTTCGGCAGGCAGCGCGGCACCAGGCATGCACTTCGGGAATGCGGCAGTGAAGGTGAACGTGATAGCAGAGGCCATCGACAGGCTGGCCAACCCGGCGCGGGAATCGAATCCCGACAAGTTGCGCAACGCGGTTTCCGGCAAGACCGTACTGGTGACGGGCGCGTCCTATGGAATCGGCGAGGCGACCGCTCGCAAATTGGCCGCGGCAGGGGCGACCGTGCTGGCGGTCGCGCGGTCGGCCGAACGCCTCGACGAGCTTGCCGCATCGATAAACGCGGGCGGGGGACGAGCGATCGCCTACCCGACCGATCTCACCGACGAGGCCGCGGTCCACGTGCTCACCAAGGAGATCACCGAGCACCACGGCCCACTGGACATCGTTGTGAGCAATGCCGGCAAGTCGTTGCGCCGGTCTCTGCACCACCAGTACGACCGGCCGCATGATTTTCAACGCACCATCGACATCAACTACCTGGGCCCGATCTGGCTGCTGCTCGGGCTGCTGCCGGCCATGCGCGAGAACGGCCGCGGCCACATCGTCAACGTGTCGAGCGTCGGCGTGCGCGTCGTTCCTGGTCCCCAGTGGGGCGCTTACCAGGCGTCCAAAGGGGCCTTCGATCGCTGGCTGCGCAGCGTGGGACCGGAACTGCACGCCGACGGCGTCGACATCACGTCGGTCTACTTCGCGCTGGTCCGCACCCGGATGATCGAGCCCACGCCGCTCCTGGGGAGATTGCCGAGCATGCATCCGGATGAGGCGGCCGAGGCGATCGCCAAGGCGATCATCGAGCGGCCCCGCACCAACGAACCGCCGTGGGTCTGGCCGGCCGAGTTGGCGTCGGTGCTGCTGGCCGGGCCCGCCGATCGGGCGGCCCGGCTATGGCACCGCCGGTACTTCGCCGACTCTGTCCGCACGCAAGGGGTACGGCAGCCATGACGACCGGCGACGTGGCCAGCACGGCGGCCCGGGCGCTGGTGTACTCCGGACTGCTCGGTCCGCCCAGCCCGGCCGCGGTGTTGCGACTGGTCCGTGAGGTATATCGGGGTGGCACAAATCTTTACACCCTGCTCGCCGTTGCGGCGGCTCGATGGCCGCATCGGACCGCGATGATCGACGACGACGGCGCACTCAGTTACCGCGAGCTGCAGGCCAAGACCGAGTCGCTCGCCCACGAGCTGCACCGCGACGGTCTTGGGACCAGCCAAGCGGTGGGGATCATGTGCCGCAACGGACGCAACTTCGCCGCCGCGGTCTTCGCGGCCGCCCTGGTGGGTACCGACGTCGTGCTGGTGAATACCGAGTTTCGCAGCAACGCGCTCACCGGCGCGCTGCGTGCCCACCACATCCGGACCATGTTCTGCGACAACGAATTTGCAGAACGGATACACGAATCCGATGTGTCCGTCTGGGTCGTCGATCCGGCAACCGTAGCGACCCAACATGGCCAGCCGCGGCCCAAGGTCGCGGCGTCGGGGCGCCTCGTGCTGCTTACCTCCGGCACGACGGGCATGCCCAAGGGCGTGCCGCGCGTGCCACGAATGAGCTTGGGGCTCGGCGTCGGCGTGACGATCCTGGAGCGCACCCGACTCCGCGTCGGATCGCGAATCGCGGTGGCGGTCCCGATGTTTCACGGGCTGGGGCTCGGCATACTGATGCTGACCGTGAGCCTGGGTGGCACGGTGCTTACCCATCGGCGCTTCGACGCCGAAGCCACGCTCGCACAGGCGTCGCTGCAGCGCGCCGATGCCCTGAGCGTGGTCCCGATCATGCTGGCGCGCATCCTGGACCTGCCCCGCCCGGTGCGGACGCGAAACCCGGTGCCGTCGCTACGGGCGGTGATATCCAGCGGCGACCGGCTCGAACCCAGTTTGGGGCGACGGTTCATGGATGCCTACGGCGACATCCTGTACAACGGTTACGGCTCCACCGAGGTCGGAATCGGCTCGCTGGCAACACCATCCGAGTTGCGGCGGGCCCCCGAAACCGTGGGGAGACCCGTCGCGGGCTGCCCGGTACGCATCTTCGACAGAAACGGCAGACTGGTCGGGCCGCGGGTGACCGGACGCATCTTCGTCGGCGGTGAACTGGGGGCGGGCTACACCGGCGGCGGCGCCAAGGCCGTGATCGACGGTTTCACCAGCACTGGTGACATGGGTTATCTCGACAACAACGGCCGGCTCTATATCGTTGGCCGCGAAGACGACATGATCGTCTCCGGCGGTGAGAACGTCTATCCGCGTGCGCTGGAAAACGCGCTCGCCGAACACCCCGGCGTCGCCGAGAATGCGGTCATCGGTGTTCCCGACGAGCAGTTCGGCCGGCGGCTGGCGGCGTTCGTCGTCCCTAGGGCGGGGACCGACATCGACGAGCCGTCGATACGAGAGTTCTTGAAGGGCAAGGTATCTCGTTTCGAGCAGCCCAGAGACATCCGCATCGTGGACAGCATTCCACGCAACCCGGCCGGCAAGGTGCTGCGCAAGGAGCTGGCCGGCTAGTGTCGTGAGTCCTTCAGCGCCCTCGGTCGGGGTGCCGAGATTTTAGCGCCCGGCCGCAGTACTCTCAGGCCGTGACGGAAACGTCGTACGCATCCTGCGGCGATCTCAGCCTGGCATATCAGGTATTCGGCGACGGTCCCGTGGAACTCGTCTTCGTCGCGCCGACGATGGGCAGCCACGTCGAGCTGTGCTGGACCCTGCCCGAATTCAAGGCGTTCTTTGGCCGTAGGACCGCGATGCGCCGCTCGGACCGCGCGGTGGAGGCGATCGCGAGGCGCGCACCGTGGATTGTCCGCGGGATGGCCCGTCTCGCCCCGAGCGCCGACCGCACCAGAGCAGAGATGCGTTGAGCCGCAACGCGGTTTACGCCCCGGTCAGCGGCGTGGCTAGGCGCCGTTAAGGAACTGGCAGACGTCGAGCAGTCCGCGAGTTGGGATCTCGAAAAAGTCCAGGATGATGATGTTGGCGCCGGTGCCCCGCCATTCTCGTGCAGCCATCGAGATGACCTCGGGATTGTAGAGTTTGGCCGCCTCCCGAAGACTGCCCGGATGCGACGACAGACTTATCAGTTGGTCACTTGGGGTGATCTGTCCCTGCGAGACGTAGAACCGGTTGAGGTCTCGCTCTGGCTGCGACCTGATGTGGTCGAGCACCCCCATTGCGTTGTCTTGGTCGGGCCACAGCGAGATGATCTGGCTCGACTCGCACGGAGGGTAGTTCTCTGCCTCCGAGCACCAGACGTCAGTACGCCCAGACGCTGTGATGGCGGCGGAAGAAGAGAAGAGCAGAATCAACCGCGCCGTCTGGACGGGATCGTGGTCGAGGATCTCTTTTACAGAGTTGCTCGGGCCAAGCGTCGGGGGACCCTGGACCAGGCGGCCCTCAAGAATCTCGGCGATGAAATTAATGAGAGCGACTTGGGACTCGATGGTTTCCATCCCATACAGATGATTGACGTCGAGGATGATCAGCTCGCCGGGATGCTGCCGGGTGAACATCAGGACCTGTTGCAACGCGTCGTCCAAAGTCCCGCATACCAGGACGTGGCCGAGCACATATGTGGAATTCACCAGCGAGACACGAAGATCCAGGCAGCGGATGCCTGCCTGGAGCTGATCGCTGACGCTCAGATCCTGAGCCTGTGACCACCCCAACAGCAGTGGCCTCGCGCTGATCCCGCGCTGCTGAGCCACACTGTCCACCGCATTGACGACCCGAGCGCGAGCACCCTCGTTGTACGGGTCGAGCGCTGATTGCGTTGTCATCCCATAGGTGCCGGAATCATGTGTCCCCGGGAGCGCGACACGACATAGCGGCACATCGCCGATCTGGCGCATCATATCGGCCATCCAAGTTGCGGTTGCGGCCTTCGCCGCTGCCGGTGTCGGTACGAGGGCGCTAAGGCCGAGAACACCGGGGACGGCAGCGGCATATGTGAGCAGATCACGACGAGAAAGTGGCATCCAGCCCCCTACACCACCCGCATTGGTGCCGCATCGCCACACCGTAACCTGCAAACGCCGTGTTCATCCCCGACTCGCGCGGCGAGCACAGCCTCTCTAACGTTCTTTAGCCAGTTGGGGCTGGCAAGAAAAGCAGATCTCATTCCTCGTCGGACATCGGCGTCACCATGCCGATGGTCTTGTTCAACCACTTCGGCGCCAGCACCGAGATCGCGGTGGCTCCTCCCGTAGCGCCCAACACGCCCGTCCAGGCGACCGGCCCCAGCGGTGTGCACCCGAAAAAGTTGCTGATAACCGGGGTCTGAATGATGCCGATCAAGACGCCCGCGCTGCCCAGGGCGGTCGCCACGACCAGCGGGCTATGCGTGCGCGTGAGCAGGGTTTGCGCCAGCTGCGTTGTCACCAACGCGGCCAATCCCATTGTCGCCGTCCGGCGTTCGGTACCAGGCGTCCACCGCCCGATGGCCCAGGCCGTCGTCGCGCCCGCGGCCGTGACAACGCCGCGGTTAACGATTTGCCGCATCAGCGGTGCGTCGAGCGAGGGCGTGGGCCCGGTCAGCACCTCTCGTTGGTGTGCCCGACGCGCCTGTTCGGCCTCTTCTTCGGTTTGATACTCGTCCTCGTCGGGTTCGTCGTACTGCGAGGTGACGGCGACCGCCAGCGCGGGGAACATGTCGGTGAGCAGGTTGACCAACAGCAGTTGGCGGGTTCCCACCGGCGCCCGTCCGGATCCAAGCGCCGTCCCAATGATGGTGAACAGCACCTCGCCGACATTGCCGCCGACCAGAATCGTCACCGCATCCCGAACGCCGGCCCACATGCTGCGGCCCTCGACCAGCGCGTCGAGCAGCACGCCCAAGTCCTCGTCGGTCAAGACGATGTCGGCGGCGCCGCGGGCGGCCGACGAACCGCGACCGCTCACCCCGATGCCCACGTCGGCCATCCGGATGGCGGCGGCGTCGTTGGCACCGTCACCGACCATCGCGGTCACTCGCCCGCAGCGCTGCAGGGCCGCCACGATCTGCACCTTTTGTTCCGGGCTGACACGGGCGAAAACCTGAACATTGGCAACGAGTTTGGCGCACGCGTCCTCATCGAGGCCGATAAGTTCGGCGCCGGTCACCACCCGCGCATCCGCGGGCAGGCCCAACTGGCGGGCGATCGCCCGAGCGGTCACCGGGTGGTCGCCGGTGATCAGCACCACGTTGCGCTCGGCGTCCACCAGCGCCTCGATCAGCGGGCGCGACGACGGCCGCGCGGTGTCCGCCAATCCGACATAGCCGATCAGCTCGAGGTCATGCGCGGCGGCGTCGACGGCATCGGCATCGGTGTCCTCATCGTCTTTGGTGTCGTGGTCCCAGGAGCGCTGTGCCACCGCCAGCACCCGCAGACCCCGCTCGGCGAGGCTGTGCACCAACGACTCGGCGTGCCCAAGGTCGGCGTCGCGGTCGGCGAACCGGCAGCGCGGCAGAATCTGTTCCGGGGCACCCTTCAGCATCAGCATCGGCGACCCATTGGACTTGCCCGTCGTGCCTATCGCGGCGGCGTAGCCGCGGCTGGACTCGAACGGTACCTCCGCGATGAGCGTCCACTCCGAATCGCCTTGACCGTTAACCAAACTCGCGGCCGCGGTGAGGATGGCCTCGTCGGTGGCGTGCGCGTGGCCTTGCCCATCGTGGGGCTGGGTGGACGCGCGCGCGGCGTCCCGCAGCACCTTGGCGGAGTGCGGATCTTTGAGGTCGGGGAAATCATCGTCTGGTTCGGCCGTGCCGGGGACCGCGCACACGACGCGCAGCCGGTTCTCGGTGAGCGTGCCGGTCTTGTCGAAACAAATGGTGTCGACGCGGCCCAGGGCCTCGATGGTGCGGGGAGCGCGGACCAACGCTCCGCGGGCCGTCAACCGCTGGGCGGCCGAAAGCTGAGACAGGGTGGCCACCAGCGGCAGGCCCTCGGGGACCGCGGCCACCGCAATTGCGACGCCGTCGGCGACCGCTTGGCGCAGGGATGCGCGGCGCAGCAACGCCAAACCGGTTACCGCGGCGCCACCGGCGAGCGTCAGCGGAAGGACCTTGCTGGTCAGCTCGCGCAACCGGGCCTGCACCCCGGCCGATGTTTCGACGTCGGCGACCGCCGAGATCGCGCGTTGCGCGGCGGTGCCGACCCCGGTCGCGACGACGATCGCGCGGGCACGTCCGGCCACGATTGCGCTGCCCTCGAACAGCATGCTGGCCCGGTCGGCGTCGTTGACGGCGACGGGCTCCTCCTGCTTGTCCACCGGCAACGACTCACCGGTCAGCAGGGACTCGTCGACCTCGAGGTCTTCGGCCACCAATATGCGGGCATCGGCCGGCACTACCTCCGGGGCGGCCAGGTCGATGACATCGCCCGGCCGCAGCGACTTGGCGGACACCGTGACCGTACGCGTGGCATGTTGGGCCGCCTCCAACCGGCGGCGCGTGGTCGCTACCGCCGGGACAACGACGCGGCGCACCAGCTGGTCCTGCTCGGCGAACAGCTCGGCGGCGGCCGCCTCGGCCCGCAACCGTTGCGCCCCACCGGTGATCGCGTTGACGGTCATGACGCCCGCGACCAGAAGCGCGTCGATATTGCTGCCGACGATTGCCGACGCCGCCGCCCCGACGGCCAGGATGGGCGTCAGCGGATCGGCGAGCTCATGGCGGGTCGCGGCCGCCAGCTTCACCAGGTTGGATGCGGGTTTCCGCAGGGGCGACAGCGGCGCGCTGTAGAACAGGTCGTCGACACGGCGGCGCCAGTCCGGCGTGCCGGGCTCGACGGCCAACGGTCGTGCGCCGCCGGCCAGGCGGGAGTACACGATCTCGGGGTCCAGGGCATGCCACGCGGTCAGCGGTTGCGGGGTGGGGTCCGGCAGCCGCAGCACCCTACTGGCCGAGAAGGCGCCGGCCACCAACGCGGTCGCCGCGGCCGCGTTGACGGGACTGAAGAAGCGCCGGAAGGTAAATGGGTTGGAGGCCCTGTTGGCGGACTCACCGGTGACCAGCAGCAGCCCGGCCAGGGTGGTGCCACCCTGGGCAAGGCGCACCGAGGATTCACTGGCCGACCGGGCGACCGGTAGCGCGGACAGGATCCGCACCGCCGCGGCCAGATCGGTGCCGGTGATGATGTCCGCGGTCCATGGCGTGGCCGCCCGGGGATCGTCGAGAGCGACCCCGATGTCGGCGATGGCCAGGGCGGCCAACGTGTCGGTCGATGCGAAGTCCCGGTGCAAGGCGGTGATCAGCAGCACTGGTCCGCGATCCGTACGCAGCTCACGTACCACCTTCAGCAGCGGCGTACCGGGCGGATGCGTCGCGCCGACGCTGGCGGAGAGATCTTCGGTGCCTGCCACATGGCGCAACACCACCCGGGCTCCGGTTCGGTGCGCGGTCTGCAGCAGCGGGATGGCAAAGGGGTCGACCTCCCACCCGACGTCGACACTGCCGACGCATTGGCCGTCGACCATCAGGTCCGCGTGTTCGAGGCCCTGCGCGGGCGTCGCCGACGGCCCTTGCGAGGGAACCCATCTCAGGCGCGCGCCGGTGGCCGGCAACTCATCGGGATCCGGTTCGGGTGCCTCCTCCCCGTGCAGCAGCGCGTCGGCAACCTCATAAACACGGTCGTCGTCCCAGCCGGGTGCATCCCCCTGCGCACGCAACACGGCGCGGTGGTCACCGCGTAGCGCGGCGCCGTCGATGACGACCACCTTTACCCGATCCATGCGGCGCAGGGCGCCCGGGTCGAGCACCAGTTGTCCGCCGCTGGCGAGCCCGCGACCCAACACCGCCGCGAACGACTGCCGGCCCATGTGTGCCGCTCTTGGCACCCCGGCCAGGATCGCGCCGGCCGCGTCTTCGGTGCCGCCGCCGGCCAGCAACGCACTCGCCGCGGCGATCAACGAACCGTTCGCCGCCGAATCGACGTAGCTCTCCACCGGCCCCTTCATCGAGCCTTTCGCGGTGTCGAGTGCGGCGTCGATCGATCCGCCGACCACGACGTGCGAAGCCTCACCGGCCGCTGCGGCGGCCCAATTGTGCCGCGGCGCCTGCGTTTTCGCCCCGGCCGACGAGATCACGGGGACCACAGGCGCTTGCGGCCGCTTGGGCGAGGCCAGCTGCGGTTCGCGGTCCCGCCACACGCGTCGGTGAGCCGTCGCCTCGGAGAGTTGCAGGCCGCGTTGCGCAAAATCCAGCAGCGGCGTGCCGATCGCTTGGGTCAGCCCGTTCGCCGCCGCCGTCGTAGCGCTGAGCGCGATGTCGGTGCCCACTCGACCCAGTCGCGACTCCAGCAGTGACACCATGCGCGGTTGATGATTGATGAGAGCGGCCGCGGCCCGGGTGGTCTGCGGTGCAGCGGGCAGCCGGCTCACCCAGCCGGTGACCGCGGCACCCATCGCGACCAGATCCATTGCCGCCGCGGTCAGCGGCACCAGAATCGCCAACGGGTTGCCCGGGTCGGCGAATGGCGCGGAAAGGGGTGCCGACCCCGACCCCGCCAGGGTTAGGTCGGCGGCCACCGCGCCGACCACGTCACGCACCTCGTCCAAGACGACGTCGTTTTCCGCATCCTCGTCGAGCTGAACGACCAGCCTGCCCAACGAACCTTCGACGTGGGCCTCGGCCACGCCCGGAATCCTGCGAACCGGCTCCTCTACTACCGCCGCATGTTCGTGCCAGCGCGGAAACGGCAGCAGCGGATCGAGATCGAGGTGCACCCGCTGGCCGCTCTGCCAGCGCACCGGCGGCTCGGGGCGGTCCGCTGCGCCACTGACAGAGTTGACGGAAGTGCCGAATACTCGGCCCGTCGACTGCGCCACCGATTGCATGACCGGGCCGGCCAGCTCCACCATCGGGCCGGCCAGCATCTGCACCGTGCCCGCGGCCCCAGCCGCGGCGTTCACGCCCGCGCGCACCGCCTGTGTCGCCGCGCCGGTCAAGCCATCGGCCAGACTGCCCACCAGGCCGCCGCCCGGAACCTTCATTCGGTCACCCTTCACAAACGAATACGCGCCTTATCCTGCTGGCGTCTTACCCACATGTCTACCGACATGCCCCAGAGGATGACCTACCGGCTTGGCGGTAAACCGAATGCGGCAAAGAGCGCCGGATCGAGGAAGACGGTCAGGGCAGCGATCCCGGTGACTCCCGCGGTAATTACGTGAATGGAATGGGCCCGCATGACCTGGTCGGCGGTGCGCCGGTACTCGGCGACGGCGGGTTGTCCATTGGCGGCCGTCGGGATCAACACCACATCGCCGGCCTTGGCGAAGGCACGCGCGGCAAGGAACCGCGTAACGGCGTCGCGGCCCGTGAACCACACCGGCATCGGCGGCATTTCCAGTTTCACGTCGGCTTGCAGCAGCTCGGTGAGGGCGGCCATGTCCGCGTTTTCGAATGCCGCGCAGTAGCGGTCAAGCAATTCACGGCGCTCGAAGTCGTCGGGCTCAACGACGCTTTCCTCGGTGGGGGCGACCTCGGCGAGACGGGCGCGGGCCCGCTGCAGCGAGCTGTTGACCGCGGCGGGCGTGGTTTCCAGCAGCTCGGCCACCTCGGCGGCGCTGAACTGTACGACATCGCGGAGGATCAACACGGCTCGCTGCCGCACCGGAAGCTCCTGCAGCGCCGTCATCACGGCCAGCCGGACGCTTTGCCTCACGGTGACGGCAGTCTCGGGGGTGTCGAACACCCACGTGTCGGGGATCGGTTCAAGCCAGGTATGCGCACGACCGTCTCCGTCGAGATTGATATCGGGATCTATCGAGCCGTCACCCAGCCCGGCCGGCAGCACGCGGCGGGCGCGGTTCTCCAGCGCACGCAGGCAGGCGGTCGTCGCGATCCGGTACAACCAGGTGCGCAAGGCGGCGCGTTCCTCGAACGCTTCATACCCGCGCCAGGCACGCAGGTAGGTCTCCTGGACAAGATCCTCGGCGTCATGCACCGAGCCGAGCATCCGGTAGCAGTGCGCGATCAGTTCGGGCCGAAACGGCGCCGCCTGCTCCATGAACTTGTCCGAGTTAAACCCCACATCCATATAGATACGCCCGTCGCCCCGAATTCATCGGTTGACCTCGGCACCGATGAATCGCCGCGCCGCGACGTATCTGCATTGGTGACGGCTCTAGGAACATCGAGGCAACATCGAGGCAACATCGAAGGGAGTACGACCGTGAACGAGACCATAGAGAACCTCGCCGGCTCGACGGCAATAGTGACGGGGGCGAGCCGCGGATTCGGCCGCGCCATCGCGGCGGCGCTGTCGGCGGCCGGGGCGCACGTCGTCGGTGTCGCGCGCACCCCCGATCATCTCGAAGAGGTACGCCACGTGCTCGGCGACACCTTCACCCCGGTGACCGCGGACGCGGCCGATCCGACGACGGCCAGCCGGCTGCTCGACGAGCATCAACCGCGCACCTTGGTGTTGTGCGCCGGGACAGCGCCACAGCTGAGCCCGCTTGCCGAGCAGACCTGGGAGAGCTTCAGCCGGAACTGGCACATGGATGTCGCTCAGGCATTTCACTGGACCCGCCATGCGCTGCGGCGCCCGCTGCCGCCGGGCAGCACGGTGATTGCGATATCCAGCGGCGCCGCGGTCAAGGGATCGCCATTGAGCGGCGGCTATGCGGGGGCGAAGGCCACCGTCAGGTTCGTCGCCAGCTACGCGGCTGCCGAGTCGCAACGGGCCGGGCTTGGGATCGACTTCGTGTCGGTGCTGCCGCAGCTGACCCCGGCCACCGACCTGGGTGCCAAGGCCGTGGCGGCCTACGCCGAGCTGCAAGGTGTCGACGTCGACACGTTCCTGCGGTCGTCGGGGCCCGCGCTCAGCGCGGATCAAGTCGGCAAGTCGGTATTGGAGATCGCCAGCGGCATGCCCAAAAATCACCGCGATAGCGGTGCATACCTGCTCACCGCGGCGGGCCTGTCGCCACTGGCCTGAAGCCGGAGAAACTCCGGAGAGAGAAACCGAAAGGCGGACAATGCAAATGAACACACCCCCGATCGTGTCGGCCGAGGAGTGGGCGGACGCGCAGCAGCAACTGCTGGTCAAGGAGAAGGAACTGACCCGGGCCCGTGACCAGCTGGCCGCCCTGCGCCGGCGGATGCCATGGGTGGAGGTGGACACGCAGTACGAGTTCGAGGGGCGCGAAGGCAAGGTGGACCTGCTCGGGCTCTTCGATGGCCGGCGTCAGCTGATCGTCTACCGCGCCTTCTTCGAGCCCGGCGTGCATGGCTGGCCGGACCACGCCTGCCCGGGCTGCTCCATGATTGCCGACCACATCGGCCACCTGGCCCACCTGAACGCCCGCGACACCACCCTGGTGTTCGCCTCGCGCGCCCCGCAGGCCGACATCGAACGCCTGAAGGCGCGGATGGGCTGGCGGATGCCGTGGTACACGATCACCGACGGCAGCGGGAATTCTTGGGACGCCGACTTCGGTGTTGACGAATGGCACGGCACCAACGCGTTCATCCACAACGGCTCGCGTGTGTTCCGCACCTACTTCATCAACAACCGCGGCGACGAGGCGCTGGGGACCACGTGGAGCTTTCTCGACATGACGGCGCTCGGGCGCCAGGAGAACTGGGAGGACTCGCCTGAGGGCTACCCGCAGACGGCGCCCTATGAGTGGTGGGCCTGGCACGACGCGTACGGCGAGCACGTGCCGTCGCGTTGGTTCGGCGAGCCCGACCCGGACGATCCCAACGACCAGCGGCCGCCGCGCGGCTAAGAGGTTTCCCCGTCTCCGGCCGATTCTCCGGTGCCCCACGTGCCCGGCATCATCGGCATACGCGGGCCGCCGCCGAAGGCGTCGGCGGCGAGCGTGGCCAACCCCGCCGCCCGTCCGGCGCCGGTCTTGGCGGCTGTTCCGGCGAACCCCTGGGTCCCCGCGCCCTGAGTCGAGGCCGAGTCGTCTTCGTCTTCCAAATCCAGGTATTCATAACCGCGCCCGAGCATCTGCATCCTCGTCCGTCGGCGCCGCCGCGGTTGATCCCGCTCCTTGGGCGTCGCCGCGACCGCGGGAGCCTCGGCGCTGTCCGGTTCCGGCGCCTTCTTTCGGGCGCCGGTGCCCGCCGCCCTCCAGGCGGCCGAGTTGAGGTTGCCCACCAGGTAGGCGAAGTTTTCCATGCCTGCATCCATGCCCGCGCCCATGCCGGCGCCGATGCCCGGACCGGTCGCCGTGGCGCGTGCTCAGGGTGTTCATCCGCAGACGGCCGAGGTGGGTTCCGGGATGAACGGGTCGCGGGCCAAGGTGCGCCGGCTATTGGCGGACCCTCGCGTGAGGACGGTTGTCGTCGAGCACCGTGACCGGTTGGGGCGGAGGCACACCGAACTGGTCGAGTCGGCGCTGGTCGCGCACGGCTGGCGGTTGGTGCTCGACGACGGCGAGGTTGACAACGGCCTGGTGGGCGACATGGTGGAGGTGCGGACCTGGTTCTGTGCTCGGCTTTATGGTTGCCGCGGTGCTCGGAACAGGGCGTTGAAGGCACTGGGCTGCGCGCAGCGCGACATCGGCCCGAAGGCTGTTGTCAGAGGTCGGGTGGATGATGGCGGTCATGAATGAGGTGCGGCGGGCGTTGCGTTCAGGGTTTCGACGCAGGCCGCCGTCATGACCGTCCCGCGTGAGATCGCTGTCCCGTTCGTCGCGGACCCGGTGGCGGGTGTGTGCGTCCGCACCCGGCTGAAAGGGCTCACCGATCAAGACGAGGCGGTGCTGCGTCTGGCGGGTGCTCATCTGGGCCGTTTGGCCGGCGCTGATCTGGCGGCCCGGGTACGGGCTGGTTTGGGCCACGACAAGGATGGCTGGGCCGAGCGTAAACGCGGTCTGACGGTCGAGTCGACGGCCCGGTGGGCGGGCAGCATCACCAAGGCCACCCACGACCAGTGGGGACTGGCGCGCCGCGCCCAGGCCGCGCACATCCGGTCCCTCACCGACGGGATCGCGACGATCCGCCACCGGCTCTGCCAGGAGTTGGGGGCAAAGGGCACGGGCGGTATGCCGGGCGGGTATCGATCCCAGGGTGAGTGGTTCCAAAAGAAACGGCGTCTGGTGGTCCTCGAGCAGCGGCTCGCACGTGCGAAGGCTGATCGGGCCGCCGGCCACGTGAGCGTCGTGCGGGGCGGGAAACGGCTGCTGCACAAACGCCACCACCTGACCGAAGCCGGGCTCACCGTGGCGCAGTGGCGCGGGCAGTGGGAGGCGGCCCGCTGGTTTTTGTCCGCTGACGGGGAAGCCGGGAAGCGGTTCGGCAACGAAACCATCCGGGTCACCCCCGCCGGGGAAGTGTCGGTTCGGCTCCCAGCGCCGTTGGCGCACCTGGCCAACGCCGCGCACGGCCGCTACGTCCTGACCGGCACGGTGTCGTTTGCGCATCGGGGCCAACAATGGGCCCAGCGGGTGAGCGCGAACCAGGCGGTGGCCTACCGCATCCACTTCGCACCCGACAAGCAGCGCTGGTATCTCGACGCCGCCTGGCGGCGCGCGCAGCTACCGGCGGTGCCGTTGGAGTCGCTGCGCGCCGGGGAGCTGGTCGGGGTGGACATGAACGCCGATCACCTGGCCGCCTGGCGCCTGGACCCGCACGGCAACCCCATCGGTGCCCCGCGCACGTTCGGCTACGACCTGTCCGGCGGCGCCGATCGTCGCGACGCGCAAGTCCGCCACGCCCTGACCCGTCTGCTGCACTGGGCCACCAACAACGAGATCAAGGCCATCGCCGTTGAGGACCTCGACTTCACCGACTCCACAACCCGGGAAAAACACGGCCGCCGCCGCCGGTTCCGGCAGATCATCTCCGGCATGCCCACCGCCAAACTGCGTGCTCGACTGCTCGCGATGGCGACCCAGACCGGGATCAGCGTGATCGCCGTCGACCCCGCCTACACCAGCAAGTGGGGCTCCCAGCACTGGCACAAGCCACTGGCCGCGCACCATCCGCAGACCACCGGACACCACGCCGCGAGCGTGGCGATCGGAAGGCGCGCCCTCGGACACAGCATCCGGCGACGCGTGGCACCGCCCCAACCACACCAGAGCGATGTGGCTGAGCATCGGACCACGCAGGCCGAATCGGGTGTTCGGGAGCGTGAGACAACCCGCCACCCCAGGCCAGGACCACGGACACGATCCGCTTGTCCACCCGGGGCGAAGAACGCGGGAAGTCAGGAGCCCCAACACCGTTCGGGGCCGCCCACCGAGCAAAACTCAGTTTCGCTCAGTGTTTAGGAACGGTCGCTCCCCGATTACATGCACCGGGTTACTGCTTCGTCATTGCCTTATGCGCGATTTTGTCGCACCCCGCCTCCAGCGCCGTAAGCGCTTGCGCGAATCGAGCAAACCGAAATTCGCCCCGAAGGCGTCATGACCAACATCACCGCCGCCAGCCCCCCGATGACCGAGACTAAGGACGGTGGACGCGAGCCTTGTTGGCCCCTGCCGGCCAACGAGCAAAGCCTGCTGGAGTTGATCGACGTCTGAGCGGGCCACCTATTTGGGTCTGGATCCCGACCCACATGATCGGGGTGGCAAGGGTTTTCAGCACGGCTGACGCGGTTTGGCAGCGCGCCTAATTACATGAATACGCGGTAGCCGTCGAACGACGGCTACCGGCGTTCGTGCCGGGAAACCCGGTCTACAAAATTCGGTGGTTTGCCCTGCCGACCTGGTACCCGGCCGGGAAGGACTTCTCGATGACCTGTAGGTGGTGGTCAACTCGGGACTCGAGTTCGAGGACCACGCAGCTATCGCCGAAAGCTTTCGATTCGAGAACTATGTACCGTTGACCACAATCGGTGATCGGGTCGCCCGAGTGCAAGTTCTCGACCGGCACCGTCTCCGGCGTTCCATCTGACTCCATCCTGACACGTTAGGTCAATTCCGCAGATGAGGGAATAGACCGCTACGCTGTGTCGCCCTGTCGTTGCTTGAAGAACACGCTGACGTGAGAGATCAGCCCGTCGTCGTTCTGCTCGAACAGTAGGCATTCCGGCCACGCGGCCGGCGTGCCGTCGATCTCAAAGGATTCGGTCAGCTCGACAAACGAGACGCGGCTGTCGACGTGCGAGACCCGCGTGACGTCCAGCCGGTGGCCCTGGAGTGTGGTGAGGATTTTGCGCAGGTAGGCGAGGTAGTGGGCCTTGCCCTCTATGCGGTCGCAGAACGGCCCCTCTCGGGTCAGGCCCTCGTCGGCGATGGTGGTAGCCAGGCCGTCCCAGTCGTGGGCGGCGAGGAACTCCAGGTAGCGCTCGACCATACTTCCCGGGCTTCCCGGGCCCCCCGACTGCACTTGCACGGAAATCACAGTAGGGCAACTCAAAGGACGAAGAAACAGGCAAGATGATGCGGTGACCGGTCCGAGCACACCGCAGTCGCCGACCGAGGTGCCGACCTGCTATTGGCATCCCAATCGCACGACGCAGCTTCGCTGCACCCGCTGCGACCGGCCCATCTGCCCGGACTGCATGCGCACCGCCGCCGTCGGTCAGCACTGCCTGGATTGCGTCCGGGCGGGTGCCCGGAGCGTCCGGCAGCCGCGGACGCAGTTTGGCGGGCGCGAGCGGTCGGCCACGCCGGTGATCACGTATGCGCTGATCGCGATCAACGTGCTGACCTTCGTCCTGCAGATTTCGTTGGGGGACTTGGAAAGGCAGCTCGCCCTGTGGCCGCCGGCCGTCGCCAACGGCCAGCTGTACCGCCTGGTGACCGCGGCGTTCTTGCACTACGGGCCGACCCATCTGCTGCTGAACATGTGGGCGCTGTACGTGGTGGGTCCACCGCTGGAGATGTGGCTGGGCCGGCTGCGGTTCGGCGCGCTGTATGCGTTGAGTGGGCTGGGTGGGTCGGTGCTGGTCTACCTGCTGGCGCCGCTGAACACGGCGACGGCCGGAGCATCGGGTGCGGTGTTCGGCCTTTTCGGCGCGACATTCGTGGTGGCAAAGCGGCTCAACCTCGACTTCCGCTGGGTTGTCGCGGTCATTGTGATCAACCTGGTCTTCACCTTCGTCGTTCCGGCGGTCAGTTCGCAGCTGATCAGCTGGCAGGCGCACGTGGGCGGGCTGGTCACCGGCGGGTTGGTCGCCGCGGCCTACGTCTACCCGCCGAGAAACGCTCGGAACCTGATCCAATCCGCGGTGACGATCGGCGTCTTGGTTGTGTTCGCCGCGCTGATCTGGTGGCGCACGGGCGTTCTCCTCGTCGAGTTCGGCGGCTACATCAACCTGGGCTGACAACCGGAGCTAGTTTGTCACCTATGAGCTGGTGGATCGCGCACGCCGAACGGACGCTGACCGAAGACGTACCCGCGCCCCCGGACCGGGTGCGCGATTTCTATGTGGACCTGGACAACATCAAACTCGTGCACCCGCTGATAGTGTCCGTGCAAACGACGTCCCGCACCGAAACCCCGGACGGCTACCGGCAGAGCTATCGCGTGGTGGACCGAATTCCGCTGGGGCCGTTCACTATAAAGATCACCTATCAGGCGCGGCTGGATGTCCCGGCGGACGGTGACGTTTTGACCGAGGCGGATCAGTCCCCCGGGGTGCGGTTACGTGGGACAGTCAGTTTCGCGGCGATCGACGCGGGCACCCGTGTCACCGAGCGAATAAAGTTCGCGGCGCCCCGACCACTGGCCGCGATGACGACGCGCGAGGCGGTCAAGGCGCACATCGAGATGTTGGCCGGCATCCGCCGCCATTTCGAATCCGCCTGAGACCACCTGAATCAGCGCGGCTTCCACTCCGAAGTCAGCGCCTAACCCGAGAGCCTGAGCGTGAACGACGGCGTTAGGGCACCAGACATGCAAATTCTCCGCCTTCCGCGTGACCCGGCTGGGTTGCTTAGAAGCCGGCGAAATCGACAATTCCGCGAATGTTGCGGCCTTCGCGCAGGTCCGCGAACGCCTCGTTGATCTGGTCGAGCTGGTAGTGGCGGGTGACCAACTCGTCCAGTTTCAATGCGCCTGTCTGATACAACGACAGCAGCATCGGCACGCTCGTGCGCGGATTCATCCCGCCGTAGAGAGCTCCCCTGAGTTGTTTGGCCGACAGCACCATCTCTTGCAGAACCAACGGAACCGGCGGCTCAGTGAAAGGGGTGATGCCGGTGAGCACGCATATCCCGCCTTTGCGAAGCAGGGTCATCGCCAACGGGATCAAGTCCACGTGCACAACGCCGGGAGTGACGACGACGCGGTCGGCCATTACGCCGGCGGTGATACCTTTGACCAAAGGTATCGCTTCCTCAGCGGAGGCGGCGGTGTGGGTGGCACCGAAGATCTTGGCCGAATCCCGCTTGGACTCAACAGGGTCCACCCCGACGACATAGGTTGCGCCGACGGCCCGAGCTCCTTGCAGGGCGTTCATCCCGACACCACCGGTGCCGATGACTACCACGGTGTCGCCGGGTTCGGTGCCTGCCGACACCGTCGCGGAGCCCCAACCGGTGCTGACACCGCACGACACGAGTGAGGCGGCATGAAAAGGGATCGTGTCGTCGATCTTGATGACGGACCTTTCCGATAGCACCGCATATTCGGCGAACGTGCCGAGTTGGCCGTAAGCCAAAAGGTTTTCGTCGCCGAGATGGCGGCGGCACGTTCCGTCGGTGGGCATCTCCCTCACGAACAGGCTCGCGCCGACATCGCAGATGTAGCTGTGGCCGTTCACGCAAAACCGGCAATTGCCGCACGCGGGAATGAACGAGAGCGCTACGTGGTCCCCCGGCCGCACCGTCGTCACGCCCGGCCCGACTTCTGCGACGACACCAGCACCCTCGTGACCGCCGAGCAGCGGGAACCAGTCTGGCGCGGGCTGACCGCTTGCGGCCAACACCTCGGGGGTCGGCACCACGTCGCCGGTAACCACATGGTCATCGGAGTGGCAAACGCCCGCAACCGCCATCCGCACCAGGACTTCACCGCTGCGTGGCGGGTCGAGAACAACGTCGCGGATCTCCCAGTCCTCGCCTACCCCGCGCAGCACGGCGGCACGACACTTCATTGCAACCTCCTAAACAGTGCTCTCGCCTGGCTCAATTTTCGGCCAGCCGCTTGGCGGCGAGTTCCCGAAGCTGGCCGGCCTTGATCTTGGCATTGCCCGTCAGCGCCACTTCGTCCTCATAAAAGAACAGAACATGGCGCGGCACCTTATAACTCGCCAATCGTTGCCGCAGGAACGCCAGAAGCTGTTCGGCGTCCAGGATCACGTCATCGTGCGGCACCACGCAGGACACAACGACCTCCCCGAGCGTTTGGTGCGGAACGCCGACGGTCTGTGCCACCTTTACGCCCGAATGGGCGATTAGGGCCTCATCGACCTCGCGTGGCGAGACATTGGCACCGCCGGTCTTGATGATGTCGGTGAGCCTGCCCTGCCAGTAAAGTCGGCCGGCGTCGTCGAGATAACCGCCGTCGCCGGTGGGGAAAAACCCTTCGGCGTCCAGTGTCTCGTCAAGAGGAGTGCCGATATAGCCGAGCATGAGCGTGGGCCCCTTGACGCGGATCTCGCCCGCCTCGCCGCGCGGCACGATGCCGCCGGTAAGCGGATCGGTGATCTTGAGCGTCACACCGGGCAGCGCCACTCCGAAGCTGTCCGCATGGACTTCGGGTGGCGTATTGGCGGGGTAACCCGTTGTGATTGTGAATGTTTCGGTGTTGCCGTAGGCATGACCCGGCTCGTACCACTCGCTGGAAACCGTGGGATGGTGCGCGATCGGGGTCTTGAAATCCGCGAATCTCACGCTGCTCAAGTCCACCTGGCCCCAGTTGGGTGCGCCTTCCAACTGGGCCCACTGGTGGGGCCAGGCGAACGGAAAGTTCACCCGCTCGGCCTGCATGAACTCAAGCGCCTCGGCGGCGTCAAACGTCGATTGCAGGACGAGGGCCCCGCCGCTGGCCAGCGTTGATCCGAGCACCATCGTGAAATTGCCGGACCAGAAAAAGCCGTTGGCGGTCCAGCCTCGAACATGGTCGCGTGGGCTGAACCCGTACATGCGCCGGAAGCGCCATAGCTGGATGCACACCCCGCGATGCGAGCTGAGAACGCCTTTCGGCCTGCTCGTTGAGCCAGACGAGAAGAACAGCAGGGCGGCATCGTTGGGAAGCACCGCCGCGGCGGTCGCCTGGATCAGCTCGCGGGGCTCCTCGTGACCGCATGCCAGGAACTCATCCCACGATTCGATGCCCGGCACCCGCTCGCCCACCAGTGCGAGTCGGCGCAAAAACGGGTACTTCGCCGATTCGAGCGCCCCTGCCCGCGATGTGCCAATCGCTGGCTCCAGCTCGGCCAGAATGGCGGCGAAGTCCTTCGACAGCACCCTGCGCTCGAACAACAGCACCGAAACGGCGGAGGCCCTTATCAGATAGTCCAGTTCGGACGGCGTGGAAAACGTGCTGAGGGTAACGGCCACCCCGCCGGCCAGCGATGTCCCGAACACCGCGGCAAGCCATTCCGGCCGGTTCGTCATCAAAATGCCGACGCGGGCGTCCTTGCCAAGGCCGCACCCGCGCAACGCACACGCGACCTCGATCGTGCGTTCCCAGAGCTGCGCATACGTCCAACGTGTGACGCCGTCGCCGGTGCTCCAGACCAGCGCCTCGCGTTCGCCGTACATCTGCGTCACTTCGCGCAGGAAACCGGGCAGCGTTAGCGACCCCCGCCCAGGCTCATCAGATAGCGGCGGCCCGGATACGATCGAAAGGCTTACGGAAGGGCCTACGGAAAGGCTTTGTGCGGCTGTCGAACTCGTCTCATCGACCATGGCTACAAAGGCAGTTCGACCTCGGCGGTGCAGCCCACCAGCATTTCTCCGTTCTGGTTGGTCAGGCGCAGCTTTACCTGTACTAGAGGCACACCCCAGGTCGACTCCAATTGCTTGTCGACGATCTCGGCATCGAAATAGGTGACATCGCCCTCGAAGGCGGGCGTACGGAAGTCGGCCTTGGAATGGCGCACCATGCCGTTGTGGCCGGCCCAGTACGCGAGATAGTCGGTGCACCATGCGCCCATCGTGGCGCCATAGCCGTAGGCGCGCGCCATGCCGACTTCGCTGGCCCGTTCGGCGTCGATATGTCCACGCGACGGGCCGACGTAGAGCCCGTCGCGCTTGCGCGGGTCGATCTTCGCGTCTTCTTCGTCGAAGGCGAAGTCCTTGCCCCAGCCCGGGTCCTGATAGACCCAGGGATCATCGATGCCGGGCGGCGCCACCCACTGGAAGGTGCCCCAGATATTGAACAGGAACGCCCGGTATTCCGTGGTGAAGCTGGCGATGCTGTGCGGGCCGATGACGCGACGCGGCAGAGTTTCGCCGACCTTCACCTCGTCAAAACGCGGCGAGACACCCATCCGGTTGGACTCGAGCCAGTCCCGCCGTAGCCTCTCGACTTCCTCGAGTTCGGTTTGTGTCCAACGCTTGATCTCGCCGAGCTGATTTTCGAACATCCCGCGCTTTGTCGCTTCCTCGTAAAGATAGCGGATCGCAGTGGAACGTTCGCGCGCCACCAGGGTGCCGTGCTGGTTGGTGTGGATGGTGTCACCACGGGAGAACATGGTCGGGCCGGCGAATTTCGTCTCGGTCACCTTGTAGTCGTGGAACCAACGCTCCTGGAACAACTTGTCTCCGGGCCGTACCGGGCAGCCGTAGAACCACCATTCCTCACCGCCGAAGATCAAGTGACTGTTCGGAATATGACCTACGCACGCGGGTGCCGCGCCGTGCCCGTAGTCAAGGGCCACCGCGATGGACTGCGGTGCGACAATGCCGCCGTACTTCGAGTCGCGAGCGAACTGCTCGTCCCAGTGCAGTGGATTGGGGTAGTCCATCGCCATCACCCAGCGCCGGATGTCGGATGAACTACACGCATCCCACAATTGCCCGCCGCCCACCGGTTTGCCTACCCGGTGATCGACGTCGGACAAATCGAGCTGGGGGCTCGGCGATGTGGTCGTCTTCTTGGTCATTGGCGCTCCCGTCAGCGATTGACGTCGACGACGATGCGGCCGCGCACCTGGGCGTCCATCAGTTCTCCCGCCGCGTCAATCGCCTCCCCCAGCCCGATCTCCCGGGCGATCGAATCTAGCGCGTCGGCATCCAGGTCGCGCGACAGACGTTTCCAGGCAGCCGCGCGCGGCGCCTTCGGCGCCATCACGCTGTCGATGCCGAGCAGGGATACGCCGCGCAGAATAAACGGCGCAACCGTGGCCGGAAAGTCCATGCCCTGAGCCAGGCCGCAAGCGGCGACCGCGCCGCCATAACGTGTCTGCGCGCAGACGTTGACCAGCGTATGGCTGCCGACGGTATCGACGACGCCCGCCCAGCGCTCCTTCTGCAACGGCTTACCGGCTTCGCTGAACTCGGCGCGATCCAACACCGTCACGACGCCGAGTTGCTGTAGGAACTGCTCTTCGGACGACTTTCCGGTCGCGGCAGCCACTTTGAACCCGGCCGCGCTCAGTAACGCGATCGCGACGCTCCCGACGCCGCCGGTCGCCCCGGTTACCAGGACCTCGCCTTGATCGGGAGACACCCCATGCTGCAGCAGCGCATCCACGCAAAGGCTGGCCGTGTAGCCGGCGGTGCCGATCGCCATTGCCTGGCGAGTGGTGAATTCGGAGGGCAAGGGGAGCAGCCAGTCGCCGTTGAGCCGGGCACGCTGCGCGAGGCCGCCCCAATGCGTCTCGCCGACGCCCCAACCGTTGAGCACCACGCGGTCGCCCTTGCTCCAGTCGGCGTGGCTGCTCTCGGTCACCACGCCGGCGAGATCAACACCCGGAACCATCGGAAATTTCCTGACCACAGGCGATTTGCCCGTAATGGCCAGGCCGTCCTTGTAATTCAGCGTGGAGTACTCGACGTCGACGCTGACCATGCCATCCGAGCGGTCGGGCAGCTGCGCCTCGTCCAGGTCGGTGACCCCGACCGTCTGTCCGGCCTCGCCTTTCTCGATCAATAATGCTGAAAACATCGGTGTATCATCGCTTCTCGGGCGCGTAGCCCAAGGTGCTCTTGACCTCTAGATACTCGTGGAATCCGAACTCGCTCCACTCTCGACCGTTGCCGCTATGTTTGTAGCCACCGAACGCCGCGTTCATGTCGAACGCATGATTGATCGTCACCCAGCCGGCGCGGATCTTGCGGGCCACCTTTCGCGCCTTGTCGAGGTCGGCCCCCGAGACAAAGCCGGCCAAGCCGTAATCGGTGTCGTTGGCGATCTCCACGGCCTGATCGATGTCGTCATAGCCGAGGATGCACAGCACCGGCCCGAAGATCTCCTCGCGCGCAATCGTCATGTCATTGGTCGCGTTGGCGAAGACGGTCGGCTTGACGTAGTAACCCTTGTCCAGCCCTGCCGGCCGGCCCGGGCCGCCGGTCACAACGGTCGCGCCCTCGTCGATGCCGGTCTGAATCAGTCGCTGGACCTTGTCGAACTGTGCCTTCGACGCTACCGGCCCGATCGCGGTCTTATCGTCGGGGCTGCCGACCTTCACCTGCTCGGCAGCGTCACGTGCGATGGTGATGGCTTCGGCCATACGTGAATTCGGGACCAGCATGCGCGACGGCGCGTTACAACTCTGCCCGGAATTCGGCATCATGTTGACCACGCCGGCGCGCACGCTGTCGGCAAAGCCCGCGTCGTCGAGGACAATGTTCGGACTCTTGCCGCCGAGCTCCTGAGTCACCCGCTTCACCGTCGGAGCGGCATTCGTGGCCACCTCGACACCGGCACGAGTGGATCCGGTGAACGACACCAAGTCGATGTCGGGATGGCGCGCCAGAGCGACGCCGACGCCGGGGCCATCGCCGTTGACCAGGTTGTACACACCGGCCGGCACGCCCGCGGCATCAAGAATCTCAGTGAAGATGTAGGCCGAATACGGCGCCACCTCAGACGGTTTCAAGATCATCGTGCACCCGGTTGCCAACGCCGGGTACACCTTTACCGCGATCTGGTTGAGCGGCCAGTTCCACGGCGTGATCAGGCCGCACACGCCGATGGGCTCCTTGGCGATCAGCGTTGCCCCGTGCTGTTCCTCGAATGGAAAGTTCTTCAGCACGTCGATTGCCGTCACCAGGTGACCCAGCCCGAGTTGGACCTGTGGGCCTGCGGCCAGCGACGGCGGCGCGCCCATTTCCTCGGTGACTGCGTCGGCGAGATCGCCGGCACGCTTCTGGTATTCGGCGAGGATGGACTCCAGCAGATTGAGGCGCTGTTCGCGGCTGCTTTGCGACCAGCCGGCGAAAGCTTGTCGGGCGGCCTTGACCGCCACGTCGACGTCGGCGGCCGAGCCGAGCGAGATCTTCCCGGAAACTTGCTCCGTCGTCGGGTTGTCGACGTCAAAAGTATTGGGCTGCAACGGGTCGACCCACTGACCGTCGATGTAGAACTTCAGGTATTCGCGCATCACATCATCCTTTTCTTACTGGGTGCCTTCGGCGTACCAGGTGCGGAATTCGCCGTAGTTCGGCATCTCCTCGGAGTTCGCCTTCGGGTCGATGCAGACGTGCACGACCGCGGTGCGGCCGCTGGCATAAGCGCGCTTGATCGCCGGACCGATCTCCTCTTCTTTTTCGACGTATTCGCCGTGGCAGCCGAAGCCCTCAGCGATTTTGTCGAAGCGCACGTCCTTGCTCCAATGCACGCCGGGCTGCGGTGACGGCTGGGTGAACGTGCGCTTGTAGACGCCGACTTCGAGACCCCACTGGTTGTCAACGCCCACGACGCACACCAACGGCAGCTTCTGACGTGCGGCGGTCTCCAGCTCGGCGATGTGGAACATGAACGAGGAGTCGCTGGTCAGCAGCATGACCGGCCGCTTGCCGCCGTCGGCGATCGAAGCGCCAACGGCGTAGGGCAAGCCCGTGCCGAGGTGGCCGAAATTCTGGTTCCAGATGACGTCGCGCGGCTTGGCCTGCGAATAGGTCCACTGAAAGATCACCGTCGCTCCGCCGTCGCGGACCATGATGCCCTCGGCCGGAAAGGCTTTGGTCGCCTCGACCACAAAGCGCGCAGGGTGGATCGGGGTCCGGCCGCTGGGCGCGGTCTCGGCCAATTCGGCGAGCTGGTCGGCATCCTGTTCGATCCAGCGTGCAAGATCGGCCGACGGCGATCGCGGGCCGTCCTTCAGCGCGTCCACCAGCTGGGGCACCACTCCGCGCAGGTCTCCCACCAGCGCCACATCGACCGGCCGGTTCACGCCGATCGCCATCGGATCCTGCTCGACGTAGATCCACTTTCGGGTGCCGTCGTTCTGCGCCCAGTGCCGGGTTTTGCCGTAATGAACCGGCTCACCGAGCTCAGTGCCGAGCGCGACGCACACGTCCGACGTGACCACGGCCTCGACCGCCGCGGACGAAAAGCCATAGGGAAAGGTGCGATCCTGAAGACCGGGGATGAACGAGGTGCCGCCAGATGTCTGGATCACCGGGCAGGCCATCAGCTCGGCCAGTTCCCTGACCGCTGCGCCGGTGCGCGACGTGTGAACGCCGTGGCCGACCAGCAGGATCGGGTTCTTGGCCTCGCGCACCAGCTTGGCCGCCTCGGCGATCTCCCGCGCGCCCGCCCCGTGGTTGACAAGGCGATACACGTTGGAAGGCAGGGGATCTGCGACATCTAACTCTTCCAAGATCACATGAGACGGAAACTCGATGTAGGCAGGCCCGGGCGTTGTCGACATCGCGCGCCGAATCGCCTCCCGAACGATTTCGTCGGTCTGGTCGGCATATTCGATGGACGCGCTGTACTTCACCGCTGGTGCGAAAAGCGCTTCCTGACGGACGAACTGGATGCGCCCACGCCGCACCCGCCGCTCGGTAATGCGCGCCCGCTGGCCGCCGAGGAAGATGACCGGCGAATTCTCCACTTTGGCGCACATCATCGCCCCGGCAATGTTGGCCACGCCCGGACCCAGCGTGCCGATGCACAAGCCCGGCTTGCCCGTCATCCGCGAGACAGCCTCGGCCATGAAACCGGCGCTCTCTTCGTGATGAGGCGAAACCACCGCCCAGCCACGCGATTCCGCCTCAAGGAACATGTGCACGAAATTCGGGTCCGGGATACCGAACAACGTATTCACACCCTCTGCCTCGAACAGGTCGAGAATACGTTTGTAAACGGGCACACCCATGGTCAAAAATCCTTTCTCTCGTGAGCAGACGCAAAATCGCCCTCTGGCAGGGCATTTTGGGCGATTTTGCGTCTGCTCACGCCGATTTCGGCGAGCACTTCTGCGGTGTGGGCGCCGAGCTCGGGCGCCGGCCCGGCGACGCGACCCGGTGTCCGAGAGAACCAGGTGGGTACGCCCGGGAAGCGCACCGGGCCGTGCGGGGTGTCCACGGTCTCAAACATGCCCACGGCGTTGAGATGCGGGTCGTCGAACAGCGCACCGGGTGTGTTCAGTCGCGCGGCCGGTATCTCGAGTTCGCCGAACAGCGCCAGCCACTCCTGGGTCGAGCGCTGTTTCATCGTCTCGGCCACCAGCCCGTAGATGGTGTCGATCTGCCGCGCGCGCTGTTCCAGCGTGGAATACAGCTCACCGGCCCACGGTGGCCGCACGGCGTCGACGAACGCGTTCCAGTGCTTGTCGTTGTAGATCAGCGCGGCGATGTAGCCGTCGCTGGTGCGGTACGGACGGCGGTTGGGTGCCACGGTGCGCGGATACACCGCTGGCCCCAGGGGAGGGTCGAACATGGCGCCGTTGGCGTGTTCGACGAGGATGAACGAGGCCATGGTTTCGAACATGGCGACCTCGACTTCTTGCCCCTCCCCGGTGCGTTCGCGGTGAAACAACGCCATGGTCGTCGCATACAGCGCCGTTAGCCCGGCGACCTTGTCGGCCATGATGGTTCCGACGTAGTCGACCTCGCCGGTCAGTTGCTGTTGTACCGCGGGCAGGCCGCATTCGGCCTGGATCGTGTCGTCGTAGGCGGGCCGGTCGCGCTCGGGTCCGCGGCGGCCGTACCCGTAGCAATTGGTGTACACGATCGCCGGGTTGATCGCGACGACGTCCTCGTAGCCGAAGCCGAGCTTGGCGATCGCCTTGGCGCGCATCGAGTGGATGAATACGTCCGCGGTCTCAACAAGCGCGCGCAGCGCGCTCGTTCCCGCGTCGGTTCGCAGGTCCAGCACGATGCTGCGCTTGCCGCGGTTGACGTTCACGAACACGCCGCTCATGCCCGGCGCCGGGCCCACCGAGATGTAGCGGGTGTTATCGCCCTGTGGCGGTTCGACTTTGATCACGTCAGCACCCATATCGGCCATGATCTGCGTGCAGTACGGTCCCATGACCATCGCCGTGAGGTCGATCACCCGCACACCGGCCAGCGGCCCGGCGCTATCCATGAGAGGCCATCTCGAAGCTGTACCGGATGTGGTCGTTGTGACCCTCAGGTACCACGGGAAAGATCAGCGGATCGGTGGTGTCCCGGATCGCGTGCATCTGTGCGGCAACATCCTCGACCGACCACGATGGCTGGTACACGCCGGGTGTCTCTGCGATGACCGCCGCGGCGACTCGGCCCGCGATCGCGACGAGCATCTCTCCTGTGACCGAGCATGATTCGTGCGCGAGCCAAGCCACGACGGGCGCCACGAGCTCCGGTCCCATCGGGGGATACTCCGTCGTGTCGAGTCCTTCGGCCATTCTCGTCAGGGCACCCGGCACGATGACATTGCACTTCACACCCTCGGATGAGCCCTCGAGCGCAACGGTATTGGACAGGCCGACCAGTCCCGCCTTCGCCGCCGCGTAGTTTGCGCCGCCGTGGTTGCCGTACAGCCCGCCTATCGATGAGGTCAGGACGATGCGGCCGTAGCCCGCGTCGCACATCACCGGGAACGCCGGGCGGACAACGTGGAAAGCACCGCGAAGGTGAACGTCGAGGACGGCATCGAAATCCTCGGAGCTCATCTCCTTCAGGGACGCCCGCCGGACGATGCCCGCATTGTGGATCAGGATGTCGATGCGGCCGTAGTGGTCGAGCGCCGACCGGATGATCGCCGCGCCGCCCGCGGCCGTGGCCACCGACTCGATGCATGCGATGGCTTCGCCCCCTGCTGCGACGATCTCGCGCACGACCTCGTGCGCAGGGCCGGCGTCGGCGCCGTTACCGGTGAGGCCGCCCCCTGGATCGTTGACGACAACCTTCGCCCCCTGAGACGCGAGCAGCATGGCGTAGGAGCGGCCGAGCCCTCGGCCACCCCCGGTGACGACCGCCACCCTGCCGTCGAATCTCAAGTCAGCCATCTATGTTCCGAGAACCAGACCGTCTAGGTCGCCTTTGGCACGCCATTCCTTGAGCAGGTCATCGAACGCGTAGAAGCCTGGCGCGTACAGCTCACCGAGGAAGGACCGGATGCCTTCTCCGCCGCCGCCGCCCTCGTTGTTGTAATAGCCTGGAGTACAGCTCACTTCGAACTGCGAGTTGTCAATCGCAACTTCCCGGATCGTCGTGACCCAATTGTCCTGAGCCTCCTGGCTCGGCTCGACGGTGGTCGCGCCCTTCGCGATCGCCTGGGCGATGATGTAGGCGATGTGCTCTGCCTGCTGCTCGAACATCGCGGTGGTGTTCGCCGAGACGCCGCCCTGGAGGAAACCGGTGAAGAACTGGTTCGGAAAGCCGACGCTCGTCATGCCGTGAAGCGTCTTGTAGCTGTCGCGCCAGTGGTCGAACAGCGACAGCCCGTCGCGGCCTTCGATCGTGTCGATCGCAAACCGTCTGCTGATCTCCGTGGAGATCTCGAATCCGCTTGCAAAGATCACGCAGTCGACTTCGTACTCAACGCCGTTGGCGACAACGCCGTTCTCGGTGAGTCGCTGCACGCCTTTGGACTCCGACACGTCGATCAGCGTGACGTTCGGGCGGTTGAACGTCGGCAGGTATTCGTCGCTCGAGCAGGGCCGCTTGCACATGAATCGGTAATACGGTTTGAGCACTTCCGCGGTGTCGGGGTCGTCGACGATCTCACCGACGCGGCGCCGCAGCCGCTCCATGATCTTGTAGTCCTCTTCTTCCCGTATCGCCATGATCTGCTCGAGGCCAAGCGACGCCGGGTCCGGGCTCGCAGCGATACGCGCGGTCATGTTGCGGCCCAGTTCGGTCCAGAAGTCGCAGACCTGATCCGCCACATCGAATACGACCCCCTCGAACGGTGACCAGCGGTGGAAGTTGCGCTTGCGTTCCTCCTGCCAGCCCGGCGGCAGCGAGGCCGCCCAGTGCGGGTCGGTGGGCTCGTTGCCCCGCTCGTCGACCGACGACGGGGTGCGCTGAAACACATAGAGCTGCGCAGCATCCCGACCCAGGTGCGGAACCAGCTGCACGCCGGTGGCGCCGGTGCCGATAAGCGCGACGCGCTTGTCGGCCAGCTTGTGCAGTCCGCCGCCGGCATCACCGCCGGTGTAGTCGTAGTCCCAGCGCGCCGAGTGGAAGATGTGTCCCCTGAAGTCCTTGATCCCGGGGATGCCGGGTAGCTTCGGCCGGTTGAAATTGCCCTGCGTCATGACCACGAAGCGAGCACGGATGTCGTCGCCGCGATTGGTGCTGATGCGCCAATGTTTGATCGACTCGTCCCAGCGCAGCGACCGCACCTGGGTGGAGAAGAGCGCGCCGTCGTACAGCCCGAAATGCTTCCCGATGTTGCGGCAGTGCTCGAAGATCTCGGCGCCGTCGGCGTACTTCTTGCTCGGCACGAAGTCGAGGTCCTCGAGCAGCGGGACGTAGCAATACGCGTCATTGTCGCACTGGATCCCGGGAAAGCGGTTCCAATACCACACGCCGCCGAAGTCGCCCGCCATCTCGATGACCCGGACGTCCTGGACACCGGCCTTCTTGAGGTACGCGCCGGTCAGCAGACCTGCGATGCCGCCACCGAGGACAACGACGCCGACGTCCTCGGCGACGGGGTCGCGAAACGTGACCGGCGTGTTGGGATCGACCTCGTAGAAGTCCGCGAAATCGCCCGTCAATTCCAGATATTGCGTCGATCCGTCCGAGCGCAGCCGCTTGTCGCGCTCGTGCAGGTACTTTTCCCGCAGGGCGTCGATATCGATGTCATCTGGCGTTCGCGACGGTCCGCATGTGTCGAACATCGTCATGTATGGGGTTCTCCTTCTAAAGCTCTCGTGGCTCGCCGGTGCCCATGTACTTCGCCAGCTGAGTGTGCAGATTGACAGTGCTGCGTTCGCGGTAGGGGTTGGGCTTGGTGCCCGAGAAGCCAAGGGATTTCATACCCCGCTGCACGGCGGCCATGTTGGAGAAATCCTGAGGCAGAACCGACCGCCACCTGGGGTCACCGACCGGTGTGTGCTCCCACTGCGTCTGGGGCTCTTGGCCCTTCGGGAACAGCTCGAGCACCAACACCTCGAAAATGCACTTGTCGGGGTTGTAGCTGGGGTGCGGCCGCGCGCTGTAGCACAGCGCGCTGGTCAGGCCCTGCCCGATCTGGAAGTTCGGAAAGAGCTGCCATGCGGTGCCGGCCTGTCCGAGGATGTCCGATGGAATTGTCGGCCAGATCACGCCGCGGGCGTCGTCGTCGCGGCGCGCCGACGCCAGCCAGTGCTCAAGAACTTTGTCGGCAGGTGTCCCCTCGGGCAATTCGTCAACCAGTCGCTTGGCGGCGTTCACCAACGTCTGGGTGGTGGTGGCGTTGGTCTCCTCCATCGTGTACACCTGCATCTCTGCGGTCGACACACGCGGATCGGCGCCGGTGCCGAGGCGGATCTTGGACCTGGTGGCCTCCATATCCTCTGGAGCGTCATAGCCGATGTTGCTGTGTTTGCCTTGTGCCCTCGCCCATCCCTTGAATTCGCCGAACTTGTTGAATTCCGGATGCGTCGTGTAGACGTGATAGGTCTCGTTGAAGGCCTCCATCGCGACTTTCCAGTTGCAATCGAAGGACAGCCACTTGCGCCATTTGTAGCGCATGTTTTCCAGACCGAACGGGTCGAGAATCTTCGCGGCGGGAAACAGGTAGTCGGCTAGCGGCTCGGAGTCGGGGTCCATGTTGATCCACAACCAGCCGCCCCAGGTGTCGACTTTGACCGGCCGAAGGTGGGTGTTGTCGGGTGTCAGCGCTTCCTGCCAGTCCTGTTGTTCGCGGATGTGGGTGCACGCCCCATCCAGGCCGTAGGTCCAGCCGTGGAATCCGCAGACGAACGACTTACGGGTGCGGCCGCAGGCGTTCTTCGCACCCTCGGCCGTGTCGATCAGCCGCCGGCCGCGGTGCATGCAGACGTTGTGGTGGGCCCGAAATCCGTCCGACTCGTTCTGGCCGATTCGCACCACAATGATCGAGTCGTCGAGGATGTCGTAAGTCAGGTAGCTGCCCACCTCAGGCAGCTCTTCGACGCGGCCCACCTGCTGCCAGACTTTTCGCCACAGCTTGTCGCGCTCGGCGCGGGCATAGTTCTCGCCGATGTAGGCCTCGACGCCGATCGTCACCGGTTTCGATAGTTCCTCGGCTCCTGTGTCGGGCCCAGCGGAATTCACGTCTTTGGCGAGATCCGTCATCACATCCTCCTAATGGCCGCGCGGAAGGATTCGTCTTTGAGAAACAACGACGTGTTGTCGGCGCTGAGATGGCTCCATTTGAGGTCGAGCCCACCGTCGACGAGCAGCGTCTGGCCGGTGATGTAGCTCGACAACTCCGAGAGTAGAAAAAGGATGGCGCCAGCCTGTTCCTCGGGCCGCCCGCGCCGGCCCATCGCGATCGCCTGCCGATCCCGGTCCGGGTCCTCCTCGACATAGGTCCGCGAGGCCGCGGTCTCGGTGACGCCCGGCGCCACGGCATTCACCCGGATTCCTGCCAGCGCCAGCTCGAGCGCCATCGTGCGGGTCATCGCCGTGACCGCGGCCTTGGCGGTCCCGTAGGCGATGTGAAACGGCGCGGTGTTCATGCCGCTGATCGAAGAGATCGACACGATCGACCCGGGACGCTGCCGCGCGACCAGTTCGGCCGCCACGGCCCGGCTCATGAAAAACGCCGTCTCAAGATTGTCGGTGAAGATCTTGCGCCAGTCGCTGCGCGTCACCCGGGTCGACGGCATCCATGTCGACGGCGCAGCGCCGCCGGCGACATTGACCAGACCGTACAGCGCACCGTTGGCGGCCCGCGTTTGCTCGATCACCGCAGCGATGCCCTCGTCGGTCGACGCGTCGGCCGCGACGGGCACCACCGCCAGACCCTCTCGGGCCAGCGGAACGACGTGCTCGTCGAGGTTTTCCTTCGACCGGCTCACCGCGATCACCGTGGCACCCGCCCGGGCTGTCATCGCCGTCACGGTGGTGCCGATGCCGCCGCCGCCGGCACCGGAAACCACCACGATGCGACCCTCGAGGCTGAGGAGATCCTCCATGACCTGCTTCCCTCGCTGCGGAGGCCCGAAGGGGCCTACAACAGAATGTGCACGCGCTTTGTCCGGACAAGATATGCGGCTCTACCAGATGGAGAATACTATTCCGAAGCCTTTACTCACCTGTCAAGCTCGATTGCGGCCCTACGGCAAGCTATTGTCTGGACTAACACGACTTGATAACGTCCAGCCCAAACGGCCGACGGAAGGAACCCGGCGAGACCATGGCCATCGCGGCGCAGCCGTCCCGGTACGTACTGGCCCACGCGACCGATGTCGCGGAGCACTGGCGAATCGAGCGGGTCACCGCTCCCAGCCGGCTGTTCGGCGCCAACGGTGTGCGCACCGGCCCGGACGGTCGCATTTACATCGCGCAGGTGACCGGCAGCCAAATCAGCGCGCTGGATCACCGCACCGGGCAACTGGACACCGTAAGCCCGAAGGGCGGCGGCATCGTCGCGCCCGACGACGTCGCATTCGACGCGAGCGGCAACCTGTACGCGACCGAGGTCATGGACGGCCGGGTCAGCATGCTTGACACCGCCGGCCGAACCCGAGTGCTGCGCGACGACGTTCCATCAGCCAACGGCATCACCTTTCATCGGGGCCGGCTGTTCATCGGTGAATGCCGTGAGGGTGGGCGCCTGCTGGAGCTCGACCTGGGCGGTGGGCCGCCACGAGTGCTGCTGGAGAACGTGCCTTCACCGAATGCGATGGAGGTCGGCCCGGACGGCCTGCTGTATTTCCCGGTGATGGGCGCCAACGAGATCTGGCGCGTCGATCCCGACGGCGGCGAGCCGCACTGTGTTGCAGGCGATCTCGGTGTGCCCGATTCGGTCAAGTTCGACTCGCGGGGCTACATAGTCTCCACTCAAGTTGCCAGCGGGCAGGTGCTGCGCATCGATCCTCGCAGCGGAGAACAGCGGCTGCTCGCCCAGCTAACCCCGGGGCTGGACAACTGCACCTTCGCCGGCGACCGGGTGCTCGTATCGAACTTCACCGGCGAAGTCACCGAGATATCGCCAAGCGGCCAAATGCGAACTGTGTTGCCCGGTGGGCTGAACTGGCCGCTCGATCTGGCCGTTGGCCACGACGGACAGCTCTATATCGCCGACGGCACGTATTTCTATGTCGCGCTGCCCGACGGGTCGTTGCAGACCGTGGGAATGTTGTTCAGCCCCGGCTATCCAGGATTTCTGCGCGGAGTTGCGCCGAGCGGACCCGGCGAGTTCGTCGTGACGACATCGGGTGGCCAGGTCACCCGCTACCGGCCGGCGGCGAGCGAAAGCGAGGTGCTGGCAGACGGTTTCGACCAGCTTTACGGTGTCGCGGTCAATCCCTACGGTGTGGTGTTCGCCGAACTAGGCACCGGACGGGTGCTGTCGTTGCGGTCGGGCAACATCGAGGTGCTGGCGACCGACCTGCGTGAGCCGGTCGGCGTCGCGATCGACGCGGACGGGGCGTGCCTGGTGGCAGAAGCTGGTGCCGGACGGGTGGTCAAGGTGAACGGATCCGGGATCGACACGGTCGTCGCCGACTTGCAACGCCCGCAAGGCATCCTGGTGCGCAACGGTGTGCTCTACATCATCGACGCCGGCGCCAAGAAGTTGATCGCGTTTGACCTGAACAGCAACGTTCAGCAGACTATCGCGTCCGGGTTACCGGTCGGCCCCCCGCCGGGTGTGGCGCCCAAACCGCTGAGAGGAATGCCGCCGTTTTCCGGGCCGCAGGGCCCATTCGCCGGCATCGCCGCCGCGGCCGACGGGACCCTCTACATCTCGGCCGACGGTGACGGCAGCATCCTGGCATTGCGCCGGTCGCAGGACGGCCGCTGATGCCCCAAGCCATCTCCAGCGACCATCGCTATCTACAGATCGCGCGCACGCTGCGTAGAGAGATCGTCGACGGGGTTTATCCGGTGGGCTCGCAGCTGCCGACCGAGCACCAATTATGTGAGCGATTCGACGTCAGCCGCTACACCGTGCGCGAAGCACTCCGCCGACTGCGCGAGGACAACCTGGTCGCATCGCGGCCGCGAGCAGGCACGCGTGTGATTCCCCGGCCAGCGTCTAGTTCCTATGCCCAGGACGTGATGTCGATCGACGACCTGCTCGCTTTCGCGGCTGGCGCGCAGCTGACCATCGAATCCAACGCGATGGTGACAATCGACGTCGAGCTCGCCGCTCGGACCGGACTGGAGCCCGGCACCCAGTGGCTAGCCGTGCGCGGTTACCGGCAAGCCGACGGCGCGTCGGTGCCCATGTGCCGAACGGAGTACTACATCAACCGTACTTTCGCGGCGGTCGGCAGGCTGCTGCAACGCCACACCGGCCCGATTTTTCCGTTGATCGAGGATCTGTTCGGCGTGAACATTGCCGAGTTGCACCAAGAGATCGCCGCGGTCCTGCTCTCGCCCGAGCTGGCCGACGGCCTCGGAGTTGCGGCGGGGACGGCGGCACTGCAAATGCAACGCACCTACAAGACCTCTGACGGCGAGGTCGCCCAAGTGACGATCAACACTCATCTGTCGTCGAACTTTCGGTACGCGATGACCATGCGCCGCGTGAACGGTCAGGCCGGTTGAGGTGATTGCCCGGACCCGCCAAGACACGGCACTTGCGGCGGAGGCATACCGGCGCGGGCTGTGGGTGCACACCACACTGGCCGATTCACTACGCGCGGCGGCGGAGAGCTCGCCGCGGCGAACGGTGCTGGTGGACGCCGACACTCGCCTGGACTGCGCCACGCTGTACACCCAGGCCGCCGGGCTGGCGAGCGCCCTGCTGGCGCGCATGCCGACCGGCAGCGTCGTGTCATTCATGCTGCCGAACTGGCACGAGGCCGCTGTCATTTATCTGGCCGCGACACTGGCCGGTGTGGTGGTGAACCCGATCCTGCCGTCGCTGCGCGACCACGACCTGCGTTTCATCCTCGAGGATGTCGAAGCCGCGATGATCTTTGTCCCGCACCGATTCGGCGGCCATGACTACCCGGCGATGCTCGAACGCGTGACCGCGGTTATGAGCTCAGCCCCCGAAGTAGTGGTGCTGCGCGGCGAGGCCGGTTCCCACACGCCGTATCCCGTGCTGTTGGGGCTTCGAGATCCAGGGCCGGATCCCGCAAAGCTGCCGGCCCTGGATGCCGACGACGTGCGGATGGTCCTCTACACCTCCGGCACCACGGGCCGCCCGAAAGGCGTGCTGCACAGCCACAATTCGATACATGCGCTGATCTGCCAGATCCGCGAACAGTGGAACGTCGAGCCGGGCGACACGTTCCTGGTTCCGTCGCCCATCGCCCACATCGGCGGCTCGATATATGCGTTCGAATGCCCGCTACTACTGGGCACGACCGCGGTGCTGATGGACCGGTGGGATCCGGCGGCGGCCATGGCGCTGATGAGCGCCGAACGGTGCACCCACATGGCCGGGGCGACACCGTTTCTGCGGCAGCTGCTGTCCGCTGCCGAGCGCGCCCACACCCGCCTGCCCGACTTGAAGTTGTTCATCTGCGGCGGCGCCTCCGTGTCGCCTTCGCTGATCCGCCGCGCCGCTGAATATTTCGACCACGCAGTGGTCACCCGGGTGTACGGCTGCACGGAAGTGCCCGTCACGACTATCGGCGCACCTAGGCGCGACGAAGCCGGCTGCGCCGCAGACACCGACGGAAGATGCGGCATCGCCGAAATCGAGGTCGTCGCACACGAAACCGCGCCCGCTGGTGACGGTGAAATCTGTGTGCGCGGCCCGCAGATGCTGCTGGGTTACCGTCATCCCGAGGACGACGTCGACTCTTTTGATGCCGCAGGGTTTTTCCGCACCGGAGATCTCGGGCGCTGGGTCTCAGCCGGTTTCGAAGACCAATACCTCGTCGTGACCGGCCGGGCCAAGGACGTCATCATCCGCAACGGCGAGAACATCTCGGCCAAGGAAGTCGAGGACCTACTCGCCGACCATCCCGGCATCGCCGAAATCGCGGTCGTTGGGCTGCCCGACCAGCGCACCGGAGAACGGGCTTGTGCAGTGATCGTGCCCGCGGGTACGGCGAGGCCGGACGTCGCAAGCCTGCTTGCGCTGCTGCAAAGCAAGGGTGTCGCGAAATTCAAGGCGCCAGAACAGGTGGTCATTTGGGATGCGCTGCCGAAGAACGACGCGGGGAAGATACTCAAACATCAGATCCGAGCGAGGCTGACAAAGGTGGATGGGTGAGATGCAGGTCGCAATCGTCACGGGAGCAAGCAGCGGCATCGGCTTGGGATGTGCAATAAAACTTGCCGAGATGGGCATGGCGGTCGTTGGCACGGGCCGCGACCAGGATCGGCTTGCCGAGCTGGAAAAGGCTGTCAATGATCCGGATCGCGTCGCGACACTCGCTGTCGACTTGACCCATGACGACGCGACGCGAAGCATCGTGGACCTCGCGGTCGCTCGGTGGGGTCACATCGACTTCCTGATCAACAACGCCGGGGTCGGCAGCCCCAAGCCGCTGCACGAAACCGACGACGAAACCCTGGACTACTTCTTGGGTTTGATGCTGCGAGCCCCGTTCAGGCTCGCGCGCGACGTGCTGCCATACATGGGACCCGGATCGGCGATCATCAACCTCACGTCGACTTTCGCCGTCGTCGGCGGGCTTCGCGGCGGCGCCTACTCCGCGGCCAAAGGCGGCCTGACCGCGCTGACCACCCACATCGCCTGCCAGTACGGCGCCTCCGGCATCCGCTGTAACGCCGTCGCGCCCGGTGTGACGGTAACGCCGATGGTGGAGAAGCGCTTGGACGATGAGCGATTCCGCAAGATCAACACCGAGATGACGCCGCACCAACGGTTGGGCACCATCGATGACGTTGTCAGCACCGTTGCGTTCTTATGCTCACCGGGTGGAAGTTTCATCAACGGGCAAACGATCGTCGTCGACGGCGGCTGGAGTTCGACCAAGTATTTGTCGGAGTTCGCGTTGTCGTCGGAGTGGGTCGCGCGGTAAACGTAGGGGCGTGCGCCCCGGGGGAGGCCCGCAGTCGGCCGCACCGCTCCAGTGACGGTGACATCGCCGCGCTGATCTAGAACGACAATCATTGGGCCGCTCTCATTGACGCCGTGCGCCCGGCATGGGCCAGCGATCTGTATGCCACGCTCGAGGGCGGGCGGATCAGATCGACACTGTGTATGCGTTGCTGGCCGACACCGCTGAGGTGCTCGAAGAACTCGGACTGGCACCCGCCGATATGAATCCAGCCGGCCCTATATAGCCAAGCGTGTCTCCCGGGTATCCCGCCTCGTCGCATCTAAGCTGGCTGGGATCAAGAGGAGGGGCAGCGACGTATCTCCCAGCAACTACGGCACCGGGCAACAAGGTGGTCAAGGCGCGCTAACCGCGAGCGCTGAACCGGGCGGGTTCCACCCCGCGCCGGGTCGTTCTGCTCCGCGGAAGCGGTGGGTCGCTCCGCTGCGGCGCACCGGTCGCAGCGCTAGGTGGGATCGCTGGCAGCGGCACCGAGGCATTCCGGCGCTGGATGGCCTTCGCGCGGTGGCGGTCGCGCTGGTGCTTGTCGGACACGGTGGCATCCCCGGCGTGGGCGGCGGGTTCATCGGTGTCGACATCTTCTTCGTCCTCAGTGGATTCCTGATCACGTCGCTGTTGCTCGACGAGCTGGGTCGCACCGGCCGTATTGAGCTGACCGGCTTCTGGATTCGCCGCGCGCGGCGACTGCTGCCCGCCTTGGTGTTGATGGTGCTCGCCGTGGGTGCCGCGCGCGAACTGCTTCCTGCCCAGGCCCTTACCGGCTTGCGAAACGATGCACTGGCCGCATTCTTGTGGATGGCCAACTGGCGGTTCGTCGCCCAGAAGACCGACTACTTCACCCAGGGCGCTCCGCCCTCGCCCCTGCAACACACCTGGTCACTTGGGGTGGAGGAGCAGTACTACATTGTCTGGCCGGTTCTGCTGATCGCGGTGACCCTGCTGCTGGCGGCGCGGGCCAGGCGCTACTTCGCGAAGGCCACCCTGGGCGACGTTCGGTTCGCCGTGTTCGTGCTTGCCGGCCTGGGCGCGCTGGCCTCTGCCGCGGTGGCCATCGTGCTGGTGTCCAATGCCACTCGCGATCGGGTCTATTTCGGCACCGACACCCGCGCGCAGGCGTTGCTCGTCGGCGCCGCGGCATCCGCTCTGCTGGTTCGGGATTGGCCGGCGCTGAACCACGGCTGGTGTCTGATCAGGACGCGCTGGGGGCGGCGGATCAACCGCTTTCTGCCGGTCGTCGGACTGGCCGGGCTGGCCGCGTTGGTGCACTACGCAACCGGCAGCGCGGGCGAGTTCCGCCACGGCCTGCTGATCGGTGTCGCCATCGCGGCCGTCATCGTGGTCGCCCCGGTGGCGATGGACCAGGACGGGGCGGTGGCCCGAATCCTGGCTCTGCGCCCGTTGGTGTGGCTGGGCACCATCTCGTATGGCGTGTATCTGTGGCACTGGCCGGTCTTTTTGGCGCTCAACGGCGAACGCACCGGCTGGTCCGGGGTGCCGCTGTTCGCCGCTCGGTGCGCCGTCACGACGGTGGTGGCGGCCGCGTCATGGTGGTTGATCGAACAGCCCATCCGGCGCTGGCGCCCGTCGGGGGTCCCACTGCTTCCGCTGGCGGCGGCCACCGTCGCCAGCGCCGCTGCAGTGACGCTCATGGTGGTTCCGGTTGGCACCGGGCCCTTGCGTGAGCCCGGCCTGCCACCCGGAGTCTCGGCGGTTGCGGCCATCTCGCCGTCGCCGCCGGGCGCAAGCCGTCCAAGGCCCGGGCCACGAGATCCCAACCGGCCGTTCACCGTTTCGGTATTCGGCGATTCGATCGGCTGGACCTGGATGCATTTCTTGCCGCCGACACCGGGATTCGCATTCCTTGACCACACCGTCATCGGCTGCAGCCTGGTGCGCGGTACGCCGTACCGCTATATCGGCCAAACCCTGGAGCAGAGAGCGGAATGCGACAACTGGCCGATCAGATGGTCGACACAGATCGGCCAGGACCAGCCGGACGTAGCGCTGCTGATCATCGGCCGCTGGGAGACGGTAGATCGCGTCAACGAAGGACGCTGGACCCACATCGGAGATCCGACCTTCGATGCGTACCTCAACGGCGAACTCGAGCGGGCACTGAACATCGTGGGCTCCACCGGCGTTCGAGTGGTGGTCGCCACCGTGCCGTACAGCCGGGGCGGTGAAAAGCCGGACGGCCGCCTGTACCCGGAGGACCAACCGGATCGGGTCAACCAGTGGAACACCATGCTGCGCAACACGGTTAGCCACCACCCAAACGTACAGATCCTGGACCTGAACCAAAAACTATGCCCGGATGGCGTTTACACCGCGAAGGTCGACGGCATCAAGGTACGCAGCGACGGTGTTCACCTCACCCCGGAAGGCGTGAAATGGCTGACGCCGTGGTTAGAGGAATCCTTAAAGTAGTCATTAATCGCCTGTGCGGCAGCTGATTTCCATACTGTCGCTCTCTCGCACGCGGAAGTTGAAGCTCACATAGCCGTTATCTGGGTTGCGCACCCGGTCCAGATATGGGTCGGTGCCCTCAGCACTGGCGTTGTCGGCGACGACCAGCGCACCCGTCGAAAGCAGTGGTTCGAGCAGCTCGATCACCGGTAGGTACAGATCCTTCCAACCGTCGAGCAGGATGAAGTCGACCGGCCCGTCCAGCTCTTCCAGCGTGGTCAGCGCATCTCCCTCGAAAATGGTGATCACGTCAGCCAAACCGGTCTTGGCGAACGTCTCCTTCGCGGCGGCTATCTTGCTGTCGCTGAGCTCGGTGGTCACCACTCGGCCGTTGCCGTTGTCCCGCACCGCCGCCGCCAGATGGATGGCGGAAATGCCGAAAGACATCCCGAATTCGACCACCGTCGTCGGACGGGTCGCCCGCACCAGTGTGTACAGCAGCCGGCCGGCTTCGGGGGTCACCGGGATGTAGAACTCGCTCATCGCCTCGGTCCGCTCTTGGGTGGTCATCGGCCGACCGAAGTCACCTATCATTTCGCGCAGCTTCGACATCTGATTTTTCGACTCGGTGTACATCCGGTCGAGCTCGGTCGCGACTCGGGGGTCTTGCAGCGTGTTGGGCATGATCACGAGCGTAGGCCTCGACGCATACAGCAAACTCGGTGGTAGCCAAGCGTGATGTTGGTCACGCCAGCACCCGTAAGTGTTGCGCAAAGAGGTTTGACGAGCGACGGGTTGCGGTGTAACCATGGTCTTTGCAAGCACCTCGGTAGGTGAGGCGTCTGCACGGATACAGGCCACTGACCCCGAACGTCGAGAGACGCCCCGGGTCAGGACAGCTCTTCCCGGAAACAAGGGTTGAGCCCAAGTGGCTTCCGGACGAAGTTCCGGATACGCCGTGCAGTGCTGAAGCTCCGACGAGAGAGGTGTGTTCGGCGGTCTCGCCGGGCTTTTCAGCCTCTTCGGTACAGGTGACTGTGACGACACCCGCGTGTGTCCCGGCCGTGAGGAGGTGAGGGCGAGATGAGCGATATGAGCGAACCTAGTTCGGGCGATAGTCCCTATCCGAAATCCGTCTTGTCCCGATCCGGTTCCGGCATTCATTCCGCCGCCTGAGTTTTCTCGGACGCATCTGCACGCACCGCTCACCATGCGCAGATCTACAGCGCATACCCGGGCGCGGTTGACGCACTGAAAGCGCTTTGAAATGCCACGAGCCGTTGGGCCTCCTGGCAGGAGAAGATCATGACCTTTGTTGTTGCACACCGTGTTACCGGCTTTTCGATGCTGCGCGGGCACTCGATGCGGCGCGTGACGCGGCAACTGACGAACAAGTTGCGCGGATGGCGCCTCCCGACTCCGCAGCAGCGGGCCAACCTGTACGTGTCGCGGATGCCGATTGCGGTACTCGCCCCACCGTCAGGAGGCGACCGCCGGTGATTGTCCTCCGCGATCACTTGCCCGGCGGTGGGCGCCGACGCGCTGCCCGCCGCCGGGCACGCCTATGGTGCGGCGGCAGCACCGCGTTTCCTACCCCGACGTTCTTGAACCGACCTCGTTGAGACCCGACCTCGTTGAGAGGGGGAGAATCCGATGACTTCGATTACCACCCAGAACGCGACCCAGCTCCGCGACGGCCTTGGCGCCCCGCGGTCTGTCGTGTCCGGGCAGGCCACGCTGGATTCGGCGCACACCGGCGATATCGTCGGCGCCTTTGGCCGTATCCCGCGTGGTGACACCGGCGTTGGCTCCGGCCGGTGGCGCCACCTGCGGACGCTGATGGTCATCACTGGCCCCGGACTGATCGTGATGGTGGGCGACAACGATGCCGGCGGTGTCGCGACCTACACACAGGCCGGGCAGAACTACGGAATGGGCCTGTTATGGACGCTGGCGCTGCTGATTCCGGTGCTCTACGTGAACCAGGAAATGGTGCTGCGGCTGGGCGCAGTCGCCAGGGTCGGGCACGCACGGCTGATCTTCGAGCGATTCGGCAAGTTCTGGGGTGCGTTCAGCCTGGGTGATTTACTGATCGTCAACGCCTTGACGATCGTCACCGAATTCATCGGCGTAGCACTGGCACTCGGGTTCTTGGGCTGCCCAAAGATCGTCGCGATCCCGGCCGCTGCCGTGCTGTTGTTCGCCGTGGTAGCCGGGGGGTCGTTTCGCCGCTGGGAGGGGCTGATGTTCCTGCTGATCGCGGTGAACGTGCTGATCATCCCGCTGGTGCTGCTGGTGCATCCCTCCGTGAAAGGAACCGCCGCCGGGCTGGTGCCGCAATTCCCGGGTGGGCTGAATTCGACAGTGCTGCTGTTGACCGTTGCGATCGTGGGCACCACGGTGGCGCCCTGGCAGTTGTTCTTCCAGCAGTCCAACGTGGTGGACAAGCGCATAACGGCACGCTGGATTCCTTACGCACGAGCCGATTTGGCCATCGGAATCGTCGTGGTCATGACCGGGGCGACGGCGCTGATGGCGGCGACCGCATTCGGCTTGGCCGGCACCAGCGACGCCGGCAACTTCACCGACGCGGGCGCGGTTGCGACCGGCCTGGCCAACCACCTCGGCAACACGGTGGGGGTGCTGTTCGCGATCATCTTGTTGGACGCATCGCTGATCGGGGCCAACGCCATCGGGCTGGCCACCACCTACGCCGTCGGTGACGCAATGGGCAAGCGGCATTCGCTGCACTGGAAGATCAGCCAGGCCCCGTTGTTCTACGGCGGATACGCGTTACTGCTCGCGGTTTCGGCGGCGGTCGCATTCAGCCCCGACCACATACTGGGCCTGGTGACCCAAGGCGTGCAGGCACTCGCCGGTGTCCTGCTGCCCTCGGCGACCGTGTTCCTGGTTTTGCTGTGCAACGACCGCGCTGTTCTGGGCCCGTGGGTAAACACCGTGCGGCAGAACATCCTTGCGTGGACCATCGTGTGGTCGCTGGTGCTGTTGTCGCTGGCGTTGACGGCCACGACCTTCTTCAAGAACCTGCCCACCGCCACTATCGAGGCCGGGCTCGCGGCCGGCGCGGTGATCGGCATCGTTGGCGGTGCCGCTACCATTATCGCCGGTCGGCGGTTCAGTGACCGGCGGGAGGCGGAAACCATCGCGCGGGATTTCGGCGGCGGGCTGAACCCCGACGAAGTCGACGACATCGACGACACCCCGTCGCTCACGCGTGCCGAGCGTCGTGCCGTCCTCCTCCACGACCGGGCGAACTGGCAGACCCCCAGTCTCGCCGCCCTTGACCGTCCGGCCATGTCGCCGGTCCGCCGGGCGGGGCTGTTGACGCTGCGTGGCTACCTGGTCTTGGCCGTCGTTTTCGTGGTGATCAAAATCGTTGAGGTCGGTGTGGCCGGACCGGCCGGCTTATTGTGAACCGTTAGGCAGCAGAACGATTTTGCCGTGCGTATGTCGCTTCTCGAGTTCTTCGAAGGCGTCGGTGACCCGGTCCAGCGGATAGGTCGCGGCGATGTCGAAATCGAGGACACCGCTGACGACCAGGTCGGCGATTTCGCTGAGCACTGCAGGTGTCGACGCCTCGGCGCTGCCCTCGGTCTTGGCGCCGACTTCGAAGGCTTTCTGAAACGAGATGATGGTGTCGATCCGTTCCGCCGGCACGCCGAGATCCACGGCGAGCTGGACGTAGTCCGGGCCGAATAGGTCTATGAATGCGTCGATTCCGTTCGGCGCCGCATCGCGCAGCCGATCCGCCAGCCCGTCACCGTAGGCGATCGGTGTGACCCCATGCGCGCGCAGCCAGTCGGCGTTTCCGGGTCCTGCGATACCGAGCACCACCGCCTTGCGCAGGACCAACAATTGCACGACGAGGCTGCCGACTCCACCGGCAGCCGCCGAAACGGCCACCGTGTCACCCGGTTCCGGCGCGACCGCGCGAACGGCCGCGTATGCGGTCGCACCCACGACGTACAGCGAACCCGCTACCTCCCAACTCAATTGGGGAGGTTTGCGGATCAGTTGATTCACCGGAACGGCGGTATGGGTGGCGTGGCTGGACCGGCGGAAACTGAACCCTAGGACCTCGTCGCCGACGGCGAACTCGGTGACCTCGGGTCCGACCGCGGTCACGACACCGGCGAGGTCGCTGCCCTCGCCGGACGGAAACGTCGCGGGAAACATGTCATGCATCGCCCCGACTCGGATACCGGCCTCGCCGGGGTTGATCCCGGCGGCGCGAACCTCGACGACCACCTCGCCCGGGCCGGGCGACGGCATATCGATGTCCGCCACATATAACACGTCTCGGCCTCCGTACCGGTCGAACCGTACGGCACGCGCCGTCGCAGCCGTCATATCGAGCTCCTCATCCGCCTAAGACCGAACCTCATGGGCTTTGCCCCCCACGCCAGCATAGGTGTCGAACCACCTCCCTTCCGGTGGGCGTGGGCGCATGGGTTCCGGCCTGCGCACGGACGGGCACCGCCTTGTCCCTTTCGGCATTTCGCAGTAGCGTCAGGCGCCGGGCGAATACCGACGCTGCGGTTGACCTGGAAGTACCTGGAAGGAATGGCCATGGAGGTTGCTCGCGTAACTATCGCCGGCTGGGCCGTCGCCACCCTTGTGGTCGGCACGGCGATCAGCGGCTGTGGCAACGACAAGAAGGCCTCATCGCCATCGTCTCCGAGTGCTGCCGGCTCGAGTTCTGCGGCGAGCTCGTCGGCGGCGCAACCCACGGATTACACGAATTTGCTGATCAAGGCCGGTGATATCGGCGGAGACCTCACGGCACCCCAGCCGCCGGTGGTGAATCCCGGCGGTCAGACCGGCGTTGCGCAGCTGTTCGCCAACGCCGACAACAGCCGCCAAATCGGGGACACCATCTTGATCGCTTCCGACGCCGCGGCGGCGGCTGCCGGACTGCAGAACACCAAGGGCAACTATGGGTCTAAGGTCAGCGGCACCTGGCAAGCCGCCGACGTCGGCTCCAACGGGTCCATCCTTTCAGGTGCATCGGCGGACAATTCGAAGGCGATTACCGTGCTGCTGTTCACCGAGGGCAAGGCGCTGGTGAACATGGAATTCGACAGCGCGCCCAACGACCCGATCGATCTGGACGTGGCGAAGGATATCGGCCGCAAGCAGGACGCCGCGATCAAGAGCGGGCTGCCGAACTGACAATTGTCGAGTTTTGCTCGCGGCCAAGCCATTCCCGCAAATACTGATTTGCTCTGTGCCTCAATGGCGTTGGGCTTGCGTCGCGGTGCCGCTGGGACGTGAGCGTCAGGCGACGACCTGGATGGGGTCGCCGACGGTCACATTGTCGAAGTACCACGCGGCGTTGTCCGGGCTGAGGTTGATGCACCCGTGGCTGACGTTTGCGTAGCCCTGTGAGTCCACCGACCAGGGGGCCGAGTGCACGTAGACGCCGCTCGAGGTGACGCGGACCGCGTACTGCGCGGTGATCCGGTATCCCTCGGGCGAACTCAGCGGGATCCCGATGGTCCGCGAGTCCATCACCACGGTGCGTTCCTTGGAAAGGGCGGTGAAGTTGCCGATCGGCGTCGGGCGGCTCGGCTTACCCATCGACGCCGGCATGGTGCGGAGCACCTCCCCGTTGCGGCTGACGGTGAAGGTGTGCGCCGAGATGCTGGCAACTCCGAGTAACGCGTCACCGGTCTCGAAGCCCGTCGTCAATGCTTGCACACCCATCGAAACATGGGTGTGGGCCGGCCAATACCGGGCAGGAACCCACTGCACGATATTGTTTTCGACCCACTGGAAGTGTCCGGGCATGTTGGTTGGCGATGTGACCCGGATGGACCGCTCTGCCGCGGCGCGATCGATGACCGGCGCCGCGAACGTCACCACGACCGGGTGCGCCACGCCCACCACCGCGCCGTCGGCCGGCAAAACCGAAGCGACGCCGGGAACTGGTTCGGTTACCGGGACGGCGGCCTCGCTAGGGGTGGCCGATCCCGTCACGCCCATTAACGCGATCGCGCCGATAACGATTAGATAACGAATCGTTCGCCGCACGGGGTCCACCCTTCGAGATGGTGCGATCAACATGACGCTAGTGTAAATGTTCTCTACCCATTAGGGACTTTTAGCAAACAAATGGCCAGGTAATCCCGTGTGCGGATCGACGTCCGGCAGCGATGTGTTGCGCTCCAGGTCAGATTTTTGGACGGGCCGGATACGCATACCGGGCTCGGGTGCTGCGCCCGATTCGATGCCTCGGCGAGATTGCCGCCATGGCTGCGGTTCCCGCTTCAATCACAGCCATGGAGGCAATCTCGGCGTAAAGCCGGGGGAGCGCCCCGCTAGAGCGCCGGTGATGACTAATGTCGTTGAACCGGAACATGAATTGCCGCTGGCGAGCGTTCGGTAGGACGGACCTCGAACGCCGTCCGCGTGGAAGTGGCGGCGATACAGTGGTTTTCGCAGTGGGCATCGGCGAACGTGCGGGAGCCACTGGATCGGCCGGCCCCGAGGCGCTAGCCTCAGCCACATCGGGGCCCGACAACGGCGGAGGAGGTGTAGATGCTCTTCCGTCAGTTGGAGTACTTCGTCGCGGTGGCGCAGGAGCGGCACTTCGCCCGCGCCGCCGAGAAGTGTTACGTTTCGCAACCCGCGCTATCGGCGGCGATCGCCAAGCTGGAACGCGAACTCAACGTCACGCTGATCAACCGCGGTCACAGCTTCGAGGGCCTCACACCCGAAGGAGAGCGTTTGGTCGTGTGGGCCAAGCGGATTCTCGCCGAACACGATGCGTTCAAGGCCGAGGTGCACGCCGTGCGGTCCGGCATCACCGGGACGCTTCGGTTAGGCACGGTCCCAACCGCTTCGACCACGGCGTCCCTGGTGTTGTCGGCGTTCTGCTCGGAGCACCCCTTGGTAAAGGTGCAGATCCATTCCCGGCAGGCGACCACCGAGCTGTACCGACGGATCCGCGACTTCGAGCTCGACGCCGTCATCGTGCACGCCTCGCCCGAAGACGCCGCCGAGATGGACCTGGTGCCGCTGTATACCGAGCACTATGTGCTGCTGTCGCCCGCGGACATGTTGCCCGCCGGCGCGTCAACGCTGGCGTGGCCGGAGGCCGCACAGCTGCCGCTGGCGTTGTTGACGGCCGACATGCGGGACCGCCAGATGATCGACCGGGCCTTCGCCGGCCACGCCATCACGGTCAGCCCGCAAGTTGAGACGGACTCCGTCGCTTCGCTATTCGCCCAGGTCGCGACCGGGAACTGGGCGTCTATCGTTCCGCACACCTGGCTGTGGACGACGTCGATCGGGAACGAGACCCGAGCGGTGGAAATGGTCGATCCAGCGCTGAAAGCCGAAATCAGCCTGGCCACCATGTCCGCCGGGCCGGGTTCCCCGGTGGCCCGTGCGCTCACCGCATGCGCAAAGCAGCTGGCGCTGCACGAGTTCTTCGATGCGCAGCTGGTGGGTCTTACCCGTCGGCGTTGACCGGGGACGGACCGGGAGTCGCCGCGCTGGTGGGGTTGAGGCTCGCCAGGTGTCCACTCTCCACCCCGGCGGCTGGGTCGAGTTCACAGTCGATGATCGACGGCCCGTTCGACGCCAGCGCCTCGGTCAGTGCCGACTGCAGCTCGGCGGGAGTCGCAACGTGATATCCCTTGCCGCCGAACGCCTCTGCGATCAACTCATGGCGCGCGCGGGCGTTCAGCACGGTCGGTGCCGGTTCGTTGCCCGTCGATGCTTCGTCGCCGCGGTAGACACCGCCGTTGTTGAGGATGACGACGGTGACCGGCAGCCGGTACCGGCAGATGGTCTCGATTTCCATGCCGCTGAAGCCAAATGCGCTGTCGCCCTCGATCGCCACGACCGGCTTGCCGGTCTCGACCGCAGCGGCGATGGCATAACCCATGCCGATGCCCATCACGCCCCAGGTGCCCGTGTCCAGCCGGTGCCGAGGCACCTCCATGTCGATGACGTTGCGGGCCAGGTCGAGCGCATTGGCGCCCTCGTTGACCACATAGACTTCCGGGTTGGCTTGCAGCACGGCGCGAATGGCGCCCAGCGCGTTGTAGAACCGCATCGGGTGCGGGTCGTCGGCCAGGCGCCGCCGCATCTTGGCGTTGTTGGCTTCTTTGCGTTCGGCCAGTTCGCCGGTCCATTCGGCGGGCACCGCGATCGGATGCCCGGACACCTTGTCAAGGAGCGCCGACATCACCGATCCGATGTCGCCCGCCAGCGGTGCCACGATCGGCCGGTTGCTGTCGAACTCCGACGCCGCGATATCGACCTGGACGAACTTGGCGTCGGCGGACCATTGCGGCGACTCCCCGTGGCCGAGTAGCCAGTTCAGCCGCGCGCCGACCAGCAGCACCACGTCGGCGCGGGCAATCGCCAGCGATCGCGCGGCGGCAGCGGACTGCGGGTGCGAGTCCGGCAGCAAGCCTTTGGCCATCGACATCGGCAGGAACGGAATTCCGGCGGTCTCGACAAACTCCCGAATTACGTTGTCGGCCTGTGCATATGCCGCGCCCTTGCCGAGCACGATCAGCGGTCGTTGCGCCTGCGCGAGCACGCTGAGCGCGCGATCAACGGCCTCCGGTGCGGGCAGCTGGTGGGGGGCCGGGTCGACGACCCGCCACACCGTGTCGGCCGCGGCGGCGGCGTCCAGGGCCTGGCCCAGCACCTCGCCCGGGATGTCGAGGTACACGCCGCCCGGGCGGCCGGCGATCGCCGTGCGGATGGCGCGTGCGACGCCGCGCCCGATGTCCTCGACCCGGCTGATCCGGTACGCCGCCTTCACGAAAGGCCTTGCGGCGTTGAGCTGGTCGAGGTCCTGGTAGTCACCGCGCTGCAGGTCCACGATCGCCCGCTGGCTCGATCCCGAGATCTGGATCATCGGGAAGCAATTCGTGGTGGCGTTGGCCAGTGCGGGCAGACCATTGAGAAAGCCCGGGCCGGATGTCGTCAGGCACACGCCCGGGCGGCGGGTGAGGAATCCGGCGGCGGCGGCGGCATTTCCGGCGGAGGTTTCCTGGCGGAACCCGATGTAGCGGATGCCGGACGCCTGCGCGACACGGGCAAGGTCGGTGATCGGGATGCCGACGATCCCGTAGATGGTGTCGACGTCGTTGGCCTTGAGGGCGTCCACCACGAGATGGAAGCCGTCGGTCAACCGCGCGCCCTGAGATGTCGCCGGCGCTGCGCTGCCGGATGCGGCCCTGCCAGATGTCGAAAGTGGGGTCACGTGGCTACTCCTCGTGTGCGTGTTCTCGTATGCGGGGCGGTACGTCTGTCATCACTGTGGTCCGGGTGGCCCGCCGGTGTCCAAGACCAAGCCGCTATGCAGCGATTCACGCTGTCTATCGAACTGCGCGAGCTCTTCAATAGCTACCGATTATCGATCGTGAGCGCGTCGGTATTGGACGAAGCCCGAGTCTGCCGGGCATGGTTGGCATAGAGACCGTTTCACACCGACAAGCGAGACACACCGACAAAGCGAGAGGAGCGGGTCGATGAGGCCTGACGCGATCACCAGCAGCCCGGCTCTTACTACGGAGTCAGGGACGCAGCCGACCGGCGAATTCACCTGCCCGCGCATCGCCGATCTGGTCGAGGTGGCGGCAACCCGGCTGCCGGATGGGGCAGCGCTCGTCGTCACCCCCAATCGCATACCGGTTAGCTACTCCGACCTGCTCCGGCTCGTCGACGACCTGGCCGGCCAGCTGACGGGGGCCGGCCTGCTGCCGGGCGACCGGGTCGCGCTGCGCGCGGCCAGCAACGCCGAGTTCGTCGTCGGCCTGTTGGCGGTGTCGCGTGCGAATCTGATTGTGGTCCCGCTGGATCCGGCGCTACCGGTCAGCGAGCAGTCTGTCCGGAGTGAGGCGGTGGGCGCTCGGGTGATGCTCGTCGATGGCCTTGGCTCTGAGGGCCCCGGCGACCGGCGTGAGTCGGCGCTGCGGTGCTGGCCGATCGCGGTGTCGGTCGGCCGCCAGGACGGCGCCCTGTCGGTGCACCTGGACGCCGCGGTGGCGCCCAACCCCGTCAATTCGACGCCCGTGGGTCTGCGGCACGACGACGCCATGATCATGTTCACCGGCGGGACCACGGGTTTGCCGAAGATGGTCCCTTGGACGCACGGAAACATCGCCAGCTCAGTCCGGGCCATCATCGCCGCATACCGGCTCGGCCCGCAGGATGCGACCGTCGCGGTGATGCCGCTGTACCACGGTCACGGGCTGATCGCCGCGTTGCTGTCGACCCTGGCATCCGGCGGCACGGTGTTGCTGCCCGCTCGCGGGCGCTTCTCTGCCCACACATTCTGGGACGACATCAATGCCGTCGGCGCCACCTGGTACACCGCAGTGCCGACGATCCACCAGATCCTGTTGGAGCGAGCCGGCACCGACCCGTCCGGGAGCAAACGAGCAGCGCTGCGTTTCATGCGCAGTTGCAGCGCGCCGCTCACCCCGGAAGTGACCCAAGCGCTGCACGACGAGTTCTCGGCACCGGTGCTGTGTGCGTTCGGCATGACCGAGGCCACCCACCAGGTCGCCACCACGGGTATCGAGGGCGTCGACCGCGACGAAAAGCCCGCTGCGATACCGGGTCTCGTCGGCCGCTCGACGGGACCGGAAATCCGGATCGTCGGGCCGGACGGCCGGCCACTCCCGCCGGATGCCGTCGGGGAGGTCTGGTTGCGCGGTCCCACGGTGGTCCGCGGCTACCTCGGCGACCCGGCCATCACCGCCGCTAACTTCACCGACGGATGGCTGCGTACCGGTGATCTGGGGTCACTGTCGGCGGCCGGCGAATTGACTATTCGTGGCCGGATCAAGGAGCTGATCAACCGGGGCGGCGAGAAAATTTCGCCGGAGCACGTCGAGGGTGTCCTGGCCAGTCACCCAAACGTGTTGGAGGTTGCGGTGTTTGGCGTTCCGGACAAGATGTACGGGGAAACGGTGGCCGCGGTGATTGTCCCCCGGGAGTCGCCCTCGCCTACCCCGGCCGAGCTTGCGGTGTTCTGTCGCGAGCGGCTGGCGGCCTTCGAGGTGCCCGCCAGCTTCCAGGAGGCGAGTGCGCTGCCGCACACCGCCAAGGGTTCGCTGGACCGCCGCGCCGTGGTCGAACAATTCGGCGCGAAGGCCTAATCCCGAAGGCCTAATTCTCACGGTCTCCTCACGGCGAGGACGTCACGTTCCCCCAGGCGGCCCGCGCACCCGAATCTCCGATGCGGTAGGTCTGTACCAGCGTGGCCACCGCGGCGGCGATCACCAGCACCCCGACCACCGCGTGCAGCGCGAATTTCACCGTGCGTCCGCGCGCCTGGCGAATATGCACGGCGGTCAGCACCAGGACCGTGGCCAGCAGGGCCGCCACGATGTAGATCAGGTCGTCGCCGAGTTCCGCGTGGATCCTGACCGGGGGCGACGCACCGACCCGCTTCTCCAACCAGGCACCCGAACTGGTCGTCAGCGGGGTCAAGACGAGCGTGGCCACGGCCAGCAGCAAGACAAGCCAGATGAGCCGCCGTCGCGCGGCCGGCCACAACGCACAGATGATCGCCAGGATCGCCGTCAACGGACCCAACACAACGACGAAGTGGTTCAGCAGGATGTGCGCGGGGAGTCCGTTAACTGTGGACATCGATGCCCCTGCCCCTTATGCCCTCTTATGCCCCCTTATACCGCGGTCTTCACCTTCGCCGCCGCGGATTCTGGCATGGGTTCGTAACGGGCGAATGAACGGGTAAAGGATGCGGCGCCGTGTGCCAGTGAGCGCAAGTCGATTGCGTACCGGGTCAACTCGACCTGAGGTACCTCGGCTTTGATCACCGTGCGTTCGTGGCCCGCGGCCTCGGTGCCCAGCACCCGACCGCGACGACCGGAAAGGTCGCCCATCACCGCGCCGACGAAATCGTCGGGTACCAGCACCGAGATCTCGTCGAGCGGCTCGAGCAGGGTCACCTTCGTCGCGGCCGCCGCCTCCCGCAACGCCAGCGCGCCCGCCGCCTGGAATGCGAAGTCCGAGGAGTCGACGCTGTGGGACTTGCCGTCGTACAACGTGACGCGGATGTCGACCATCGGGTAACCGGCGTGTACCCCCTTTTCCATCTGCGCGCGCACGCCCTTTTCCACACTGGGGATGTAATTCCGCGGCACCGCTCCACCGACCACCTTGTCGACGAACTCGAACCCGGAGCCCTCCGGCAGCGGCTCCACCTCGATGTCGCACACCCCGTACTGGCCGTGCCCGCCGGACTGCTTGATATGGCGGCCATGGCCTTTCGCCTTGCCAGCGAGGGTTTCCCGCAGCGGCACGCGCAGGTCGATCGTGTCCACGGTGACGCCGTACCGGTTGGCCAGCGCATCGAGGACAACGCCGGCGTGGGTCTCGCCCATACACCACAGCACGATCTGGTGCGTCTCCTGATTCTGCTCGATCCGCAGCGTGGGGTCTTCGGCGGCCAGCCGACCCAGCCCGACGGACAGCTTGTCTTCGTCGGTCTTGGCGTGCGCCTGGATCGCGACCGGCAGCAACGGCTCAGGCATCGTCCACGGCTTGAGTACCAGAGGCTCGGACTTATCCGAGAGCGTGTCGCCGGTCTCGGCGCGGCTCAGCTTGCCGATCGCGCAGATGTCGCCTGCTACCACGGCCGGCGCGGGGCGCTGCTGCTTGCCGAGTGGGAAGGACAGCACCCCGATGCGTTCGTCTTCGTCGTGGTCGGGATGCGAGCTACCGGACCCGTTGGACCCGCCGAAAAAGGACGCGAAATGGCCCGACACGTGAACCGTCGCGTCGGGCTTGATGGTCCCGGAAAACACCCGGACCAGGCTGACCCGCCCGACGTAGGGGTCGGACGTGGTCTTCACCACCTCTGCCAGCAACGGCGCGTTAGCGTCACAGGCCAGCTCGGCGTGCGGGGCGCCCTGCGGCGTAAAGACCTCCGGCAGTGGGTGTTCCAGCGGCGACGGGAACCCGCGAGTGGCGATCTCCAGTAATTCCAGCGTGCCGACGCCGGTGCCGCTGCACACCGGGAGCACCGGGAAGAAGGAACCCCGGGCAACGGCACGCTCCAAGTCCTCGATGAGCACCGACTCGTCGATCGTTTCGCCGCCGAGGTAACGCTCCATCAGCGACTCGTCCTCGGATTCCTCGATGATTCCCTCGATCAGGGTGCCGCGCGCTTCCTCGATCCGATCGGCGTCCGACGGGTCCGGCGGCTGCGTGGTCCGCTCACCGTCGGTGTACTTGTAATACGTCTGCGATAACAATCCGATCAGGCCGTCACCCGTCGGGAGATAAAGCGGTAGAACCTTGTCGCCGAACGCCTCTTGTGCGGCGGCCAATGCCTCCTGGTAGTTCGCCCTGGCGTGGTCGAGCTTGGTGATGATTACGGCGCGGGGCATGCCGACCTGGCTGCATTCCTGCCACAGGGATTTGGTCGGCTCGTCGACGCCCTCGTTGGCCGCGATCACGAACAGCGCGCAATCCGCGGCCCGTAACCCGGCCCGCAACTCGCCCACGAAGTCGAGGTACCCGGGTGTGTCGACCAGGTTGACCTTGATGCCGTTGTGCGAGAGGGAGGCCACGGCGACACCCACCGACCGTTGTTGCCGGATCTCCGCCTCGTCGAAGTCGCAGACCGTGGTGCCGTCCACCACCGAGCCGGGCCTGGACAACACCCCACCCGCCACCAGCAGGGCCTCGACCAGGGTGGTCTTACCGCCGCCCGACGGACCCACCAAAACGACATTGCGGACGTCGCTCGGACCGTCCGCGGTGGGAGCGACTCCCGCGCCCTGGGAACCAGTGACTCTCTCGGCCATGACTTTCCTCCAGTTCTCGCAGGCTGTGGCGGGGCGCGGCGGGGTGTGCCGGGGTGTGTCGGGGTGCGTCCCTGCCCACAGGACGCCCGTAGGCAACTTTTCCCCCAACCGTCGCCCAACACAAGGCCACCGGCCAGACGCAAACGGGTTGACCGGTGGTGCCGGGGCCGGCGCCGGCCGCGGCCCGTGCGCTCAGGCGTGCCAGCTCGACCAGCGGCGCACCGTCACCGCGATTACCGGACCGTTCAATGGAACTGATTGGTACTGAGGATATTTGGCGCGCAGCAGCCGGTATCCGGTGTGCATCTGCTCGTCGTCGCGGTGAATGGTGGCCACACCGTCGGCCCGGACCCACCACAACCGCGTCCAATCGTCGGCGTAGTGGTCGACCAGCAGGCTGGCCTGCGGATTCTTTTCGATGTTGGCCAGACGACGCAGCCGTTGCGTGGTCTTCGGCTTCGCGTCGACAGCGGTGTAGACAATGTCCTGAATGTCCTGAATGTCCTGAATGTCCTGAATGTCCTGAATGTCCTGAATGTCCTGAACGAGCGCGAAGACCACCGGCACCAGGTGCGGTTTGCCGCCGGGCGAGATGGTGGCCAGTCGCGCAACCGGGGACTGGGTGAACCTGGCCTTCGGGTCGAATTCGCCCACCGTGTCAGCTTAAGGTCGGCCGCGCTAGGTTAGCGGCATGCTGGCGGAGACGCAGATCGCAAACCTTCTCTATCGCTACGCCGAGTGCATCGACGCCGGCGACCTGACCGGGGCGGCTGCGCTCTTCGAGCACGCCCGGGTCCAGATCGCGGCCGACCAGACCATCGACGCCGGCCGGCTGCTGGGCATCTGGAAGTCGCTGATCATGCTGCATGCGGACGGGACACCCCGAACCAAGCACGTGACCACCAATCCATTGATCGAAGTCGACGAGGACGCCGGCACCGCGAGTTGCCGCAGTTACTACACGGTGCTGCAGCAGACCGACGTGCTGCCGCTGCAGCCCATCGTCACCGGCCGCTACCATGACCGCTTCGAATGCGTCGACGGCCAGTGGCGGTTCTCCTATCGCGACCTCACCCTCATCGACATGGTCGGTGATGTCAGCCACCATCTCAACGAGCCGTTCGCGCAGACCCTGAGGCGCGCTTGACGCGGCAGCCGATACGACAGCGCCCATGGGCCGGGAGCGTTTGACAGCTGCCCTTTGAATCCTCAAGGATCTTTGCGCTGGGGCATCAACGGTGTCGAGATAGCTGTCTAGGCTACGGTGATGTTCACAAAGTCGTGTCGCCCAGACCCCATGGCTGGGACAATTGGCGGTTCTTACCCCGACGCAGGAGGTTAGGCGATGAGCAAATGGCACCAACGGTCGCGGTGGTGGTCATGGTTCGCCAGTTTGCTGACTGTGGTCGGGCTGGGGCTGGCGACGGTGCCCGCGAACGCCTCGCCGTCGACCCTGGCGCTCGACCGGTTCAGCGACCGGCCGGCGGCACCGCTGGATCCCGCGGCGATGGTCGCGCCGCAGGTGGTCAACATCAGCACCAGGTTTGGTTACAACAACGCGGTGGGAGCCGGAACCGGCATCGTGATCGATCCGGGCGGCGTCGTGCTGACCAATAACCACGTGATCTCGGCCGCGACCGATATCAGTGTGTTCGCCGTCGGCAACGGCCAAACCTACGCCGTCGACGTGGTCGGCTACGACCGCACCCAGGATGTCGCTGTGCTGCAGCTTCGCGGCGCTGGTGGCCTGCCCAGCGCCGCAATGGGGGGTGGCGTCTCGGTCGGCGACCAGCTCACCGCGCTGGGCAATGCCGGTGGCGCGGGTGGGGCTCCCGCCGCGGCGTCCGGCCGCGTCGTCGCGGTCAATCAGACCGTCTCGGCTACTGACACCCTGACCGGTGCCACCGAGACGCTGGTCGGGTTGATCCAGGTCGACGCCGCGATCAAGCCCGGTGACTCGGGTGGGCCCCTGGTCAACAACGCCGGGCAGGTGGTCGGCATGAACACCGCCGCCACCGACAGCTACAAGATGTCCGGCGGGCAGGGCTTCGCCATTCCGATCGGTCAGGCGATGGCGGTCGCCGGCGCCATCCGCGGCGGTGCCGGCTCGAACACCGTGCACATCGGTACCACGGCCTTCCTCGGCCTGGGCGTTGTCGACAACAACGGCAACGGCGCGCGGGTCGAACGCGTGGTCGGCAGCGGTCCTGCGGCGGGGGCCGGGATCTCCGTCGGCGACGTAATCGTCTCGGTGGACGGTGCCCCCATCAACGGAGCCACCGCGATGACCGATGTGCTCATCCCGCATCACCCGGGCGACACCATACAGCTGGCGTTGGGCTCCGGCCGCACCGTCAATGTGACGTTGGCGGACGGGCCACCGGCCTGACGGTCGGCCCGTATAATGCGAGCCGGCCCGCCAATTCGTTTGCTGCTGTTCCTCATTCGGGCCTGATTCCTTCGTTGGAACCCTGGGTACCCGTGGCATCGTGGAATTGATGAACGACGCAGACCACCCCGTCCAGGCTGCCGAACACCATCCCACAGGCGGCAGTCACGTCGAAGGTGGTGTGGTCGAGCACCCGACTGCCAAGGACTTCGGCAACGCCGCCGCATTGCCCGCCGACCCCACCTGGTTCAAGCACGCCGTGTTCTACGAGGTGCTGGTCCGGGCGTTCTTCGACGCCAGTGCGGATGGCTCCGGAGACCTGCGCGGACTCATCGACCGCCTGGACTACCTGCAGTGGCTCGGTATCGACTGCATCTGGCTGCCTCCGTTCTACGACTCGCCGCTGCGTGACGGTGGCTACGACATCCGGGATTTCTACAAGGTGCTGCCCGAATTCGGCACCGTCGACGATTTCGTCGCGCTGGTCGACGCCGCTCACCGGCGGGGAATCCGGATCGTCACCGATCTGGTGATGAACCACACCTCGGAGTCGCACCCGTGGTTCCAGGAGTCCCGGCGCGACCCCGACGGGCCCTACGGCGACTACTACGTCTGGAGCGACACCAGCGAGAAATACACCGACGCCCGGATCATCTTCGTCGACAGCGAAGAGTCGAACTGGACATTCGACCCGGTCCGACGCCAGTTCTACTGGCACCGGTTCTTCTCCCACCAGCCGGATCTGAACTACGACAACCCGGCCGTGCAGGAGGCGATGATCGACGTTCTTCGCTTTTGGCTCGGCCTTGGGATCGACGGGTTTCGTCTGGACGCGGTGCCTTACCTCTTCGAGCGTGAGGGCACCAACTGCGAAAACCTGCCCGAGACGCACGCCTTCCTCAAGCGCGTCCGCAAAGTGGTCGACGACGAATTTCCGGGCCGGGTGCTGCTGGCCGAGGCCAATCAGTGGCCCGGTGATGTCGTCGAGTACTTCGGCGACGTCGGCATCGGCGGTGACGAATGCCACATGGCGTTTCACTTCCCGCTGATGCCGCGCATCTTCATGGCGGTCCGCCGGGAATCGCGGTTTCCGATCTCGGAGATCATGGCGCAGACGCCGCCGATCCCGGAGCTGGCCCAGTGGGGGATTTTTCTGCGCAACCACGACGAGTTGACGCTGGAAATGGTCAGCGACGACGAGCGTGACTACATGTACTCCGAGTATGCCAAGGATCCCCGGATGAAGGCGAACGTCGGTATCCGCCGCCGGCTGGCGCCGCTGCTGGAAAACGACCGCGATCAGATCGGGCTGTTCACGGCGCTGCTGTTGTCGCTGCCCGGTTCGCCGGTGCTTTATTACGGCGACGAGATCGGCATGGGTGACGTGATCTGGTTGGGGGACCGCGACGGGGTGCGCACCCCGATGCAGTGGACGCCGGACCGCAACGCGGGCTTCTCCACCGCGAACCCGGGCCGGCTATACCTGCCGCCCAGCCAGGACCCGGTGTACGGCTACCAGGCCGTCAATGTGGAGGCGCAACGCGACACCTCGACATCCCTGCTCAACTTCACCCGCATGATGCTGGCGGTGCGCCGCCGGCACGCCGCCTTCGCCGTCGGGGCTTTCCAGGAATTGGGCGGGTCGAACCCGTCGGTGCTGGCTTTCGTGCGGCGAGCGGCAGATGATGGCGACACTGTGCTGTGCGTCAACAATCTGTCGCGGTTCCCGCAGCCCATCGAGCTGAACCTGCAGCAGTGGAACGGCTTCACGCCGGTCGAGCTGACCGGGCACGTGGAATTTCCCCGCATCGGCCACCTTCCCTACCTGCTGACACTGCCCGGACACGGGTTCTACTGGTTCCAGTTGGCCGGACCTGAGGAGAACGCATGACTCTGCCAGCCAAGCTGCCGGCTAAGCTGCCGTGGTCTGAATGGCTTCCACAGCAACGGTGGTACGCCGGACGCAACCGGGAGTTGTCCAGTGCCGAGCCCGGCTTGGTCGTCCCGCTGCGCCAAGATCTCGACTTGGTGCTGGTAGACGCCTACTACACGGACGGTTCGTCGGAGCGCTATCAGGTGATCGTCAGCTGGGATTCCGCGCCGATCTCCGAGTTCAGCACCGTGGCCACGATCGGCTCCGCCGACGATCGCACCGGCTTTGACGCGCTGTACGACGCCGACGCGCCGCAATTTCTGCTGTCGCTGATGGACTCGTCAGCCGTCCGCGGTTCGTCGGGCAGTGACGTGGTGTTTACCAAAGAACCCGACATCGAGCTGCCGCTGAGTGCATCGACCCGAGTCTCGGATGCCGAGCAGTCCAACACCAGCGTGATCTTCGATAGGAGCGCCATCTTCAAGGTGTTCCGTCGGGTCAGCAGGGGTATCAACCCCGACATCGAGCTGAACCGGGTGCTGGGCCGGGCCGGCAACCCGCACGTGGCTCCATTGCTCGGCACCTACGAGCTAGCCGCACCGGACCCTGACCTGGCGTGCCCGCTGGGCATGGTGACCGAGTTCGAGGGCAATGCCGCGGAAGGCTGGGCAATGGCTACCGCCAGCGTCCGCGACTTGTTCGCCGAGGGTGACTTGTATGCCCACGAAGTCGGCGGCGATTTCGCCGGGGAGTCCTATCGGCTCGGCGAAGCAGTCGCGTCCGTGCACGCCACGCTGGCCGAATGTCTGGGAACGGCGCAGGCAACGTTCCCGGTGGACAAGGTGCTGACGCGGTTGTCGTCGACCGGGGCGGCGGTTCCGGGACTGCGGGAGTACACGGCGACGATCGAAGAGCGATTCCAGAAGCTTTCGAGCGAGACGATCACCGTTCAGCGCGTACACGGCGATCTGCACCTGGGACAGGTGCTGCGCACCCCGGAGAGCTGGCTTTTGATCGACTTCGAAGGTGAGCCGGGTCAACCGTTGCCGGAGCGCCGGGCGCCGGATTCGCCGTTGCGCGACGTGGCGGGTGTGTTGCGCTCCTACGAGTACGCCGCCTACGGGCCATTGGTGGACCAGGCCGCCGACAAGCAACTTGCCGCCCGCGCGCGGGAATGGGTGGAACGGAACCGCACCGCGTTCTGCGAGGGCTACGCGGCCGTTTCGGGAGCCGACCCGCGCGATTCGGCGGGGCTGCTCGCGGCCTACGAATTGGACAAGGCGGTCTACGAGGCCGGGTATGAGTCGCGGCACCGACCCGGATGGCTGCCGATCCCGCTGCGCTCCATCGCCCGCCGCACCCTGGCATAAGTGGCATAACTGGCCCGACTCCGGCGGCTGCGGGCACGGCGCCCGTCTGACAGCATGTGCGTGTGGCGAGCGAGATTTTCAATAGTGAGACGCGGTTGTCGTGGTTGCTGGCAGTGCTGGCGGGCGTGCTGGGCGCCACCGCGTTTACCCACTCGGCCGGATATTTCGTGACGTTCATGACCGGAAATGCCCAACGCGCCGTCCTGGGATACTTCCGGCACGATGTTTTGCTGTCGATTACCGCGGGGCTGCTGATCGTGTGCTTCGTCGCCGGCGTGGTGACCGCCTCATGGTGCAGGCGGCATTTCTGGGTTGCGCACCCACACGGCCCGACGGTGCTGACCACCTTCAGCCTGGTGGCGGCCACCGCGCTCGACATCATCATCGGCCGATGGAACGAAAGCCAACTTGACTTCACGCCAATTCTGCTTGTTGTCTTCGGTATTGGCGCTTTGAACACATCATTCGTCAAGGAGGGCGAGGTGTCGATCCCGATCAGCTATGTGACGGGCACGCTGGTCAAGATGGGCCAGGGCATCGAACGTCACATCGCCGGCGGAAAAGCGTCCGACTGGCTCGGCTACTTCCTGCTGTTCGCCAGCTTCGTCTTGGGTGCCACCGTGGGTGGTGTGATCAGTCTGCTCGTCAGCGGCGACCAGATGCTGGCGGTCGCCACGGCCGTGTGCGCGGTGACGACCGGCTACACGTACTTCCACGAGGACCGCCGCGCGCTGTTGGACTAACAGCCGCTGGCGCAGTCTTGCAAAAGAACATCGGCAGCAGCGCTGGCCGTTGCGCTGCTGCCGATGCTGGCTCGGAGGTGCTTGGAGCCCTTAGGCCCCCTTACGTCGGGGCGTTGGTGGCGTTGAGCACCTGCAGGATGTCGGGCTTCATGGCAACCAGCTGCTGGTTCCAGTACGGCCACGAGTGCGTGCCAGTGGTTGGGAAGTTGAACACGCCGTTGCGTCCGCCCGAGGCCGCATAGGTGTTCTGGAAGGTTTGATTGGTGCGCAGGGTGAGACTTTCCAGGAACTTTGCCGGCATGTTGTCGCCACCGAGGTCGGTCGGTGCGCCGTTACCGCAGTAGATCCAGATCCGGGTGTTGTTGGCCACCAGTCGCGGAATCTGGAGCATCGGGTCGTTGCGCTTCCACGCCGGGTCGCTGGACGGACCCCACATGCTGTTGGCGTTGTAGCCACCCGAGTCGTTCATCGACAAGCCGATCAGGGTCGGCCACCAGCCCTCGGACGGGTTGAGGAAGCCCGAAAGTGATGCGGCATAGGGGAATTGCTGCGGGTAGTAGGCGGCCATTATCAGCGCGGAACCACCCGACATGGACAGCCCAACCGCCGCATTGCCCGTCGGCGAGACGTCCTTGTTGGCCTGCAGCCAGCTGGGCATCTCCTGGGTCAGGAAGGTTTCCCATTTGTAGGTGTAGTTCTGACCGTTGCCCTGCGACGGCTGGTACCAGTTGCTGTAGAAGCTGGACTGGCCGCCGACCGGCATGATCACCGACAGTCCGGACTGGTAGTACTCCTCGAACGCCGGGGTGTTGATGTCCCAGCCGTTGTAGTCGTCCTGGGCCCGAAGGCCGTCGAGCAGGTAGACCGCGTGCTGTCCACCGCCCTGGAACTGGACTTTGATGTTGCGGCCCATCGACGCTGATGGCACCTGCAGGTATTCCACTGGAAGACCCGGCTTGGAGAACGCCCCCGCGGTCGCCGTGCCGCCGGCAGCACAGACGAGACCGGACAACAGGGCAGCTCCCATAGCCGCGATAGCGAGCCGGCGCGGCAGTTTGGCCGTCGTGCCACGCAACCGTCGCAACTCATCGAAGAACGTCATAGCTTCTACCCATCCCAACTTTCATCGCCTTTTCGGTGCCGCACGATTACGGTCGAATCCGTCTGGGCGAGTGAAACACAGGGGGACGGCGCAATTGGGCTGTCGGGGCCGGAGTTTGACGTCGCGGTTGGCTAACGATTCCGAGTCGGTACGGACTCGTCGCGTCCTAGGAGACCAGGCGGCGCAACAGAGTTGACGCCGTCGCGACTCCGATCACCGCCGCCGCCACCAACACGACGATGTCCGCAGGGTTGAATGGGGTGCCGATCAACAGCGCCCGCAACGCGTTGACCTCATAGCTGAGCGGGTTGACCGTGCTCAGCCTGTGCAGCCATGCGGGCATCACGTCGACCGGGTACAGGGCATTGGAAGCGAAGAACAACGGCATAGTGATGGCTTGTCCGATCCCCATCAGGCGATCGCGGCTGCGAACCAGCCCGGCCAGCGTCATCGACAGGCAGGCGAAGAACGCGGCGCCCAGCATGACGATGCCCATCGCCGCCAGGATCCGCAGTGGATTGACGGTCAGGCCGACACCCATCAGATAGGCCAGCACCATCACCCCGACCACCTGCGCGACCGATCGCACACCTGCCGCGAATGCCTTGCCGGTGATCAGCGCCGACGCGGGTGCCGGGGTCACCATGAGTTTGGCGAGGATGCCGGCGTCGCGATCCCAGATGATCTGGATGCCATAGAAGATCGAGATGAACAGCGCCGACTGGGCGATGATTCCCGGCGCCAGGAACGCCAGATATGACACCGACCCGGTGTTGATGACGCGCAGGTGGCTGAACGTGGTGCCGAAGATCAGCAGCCACAGCGCCGGTTGCACCATCCGGGTGACCAGTTCGGTGCGGTCATGCTGCAGCTTCTGCAGTTCGACGATCGCGAACGCGGTGATGCGGTCCGACGTTGCGCGCACCCGCTGCCATCCCTGCGGCGCGCGGACGAGGGTTATGTCTGCTATGTCGCAGGCTTGCAAGACTTGTTCAGCCGGCACGGCGGGCAACCTTTCTGCTGGAACGGATTTCGCGGATGCTCGACGCCCCCTCTGCCGACCCCGAGCTCAAATCTCCGGCGGTGTAGTGGCGGAACACGTCCTCGAGCGTGGCGAAGGGCGCCACATTGGATATCTGGGCCTTCAACTTGGCCGGTGTTCCCACCGCCCGCAGTTCGCCGTGGTGCATCAGCGCGACCCGATCGCACAACGCGTCGGCCTCTTCCATGTAGTGGGTGGTCAGCAGCACGGTCATGCCGAACTGGCCCTGCATCTTTTGCACCTGAGTCCAGACGCGGTCGCGTGCGATCGGATCCAGCCCCACGGTCGGTTCGTCGAGCACCAGCAGCGATGGGCGGTTTACCAGCGCCTGCGCCACCTCCAGACGGCGGACCATGCCGCCGGAGTAGGTCGCCGCCAGCCGGTCGGCCACGTCGAGCAGCTCCATGGCGATCAGCGCCTCGGTCACTCGTTCGGCCCGCTCGGCGCGCGGCACACCGTACAACCGTGCGAACCACTGCACGTTCTGCCGGCCGGTCAGCGCCGGTTCGATCGAAAGCTGTTGCGGGACGTAGCCGATATTGCTTCGGATGTCGACGGTCTGATCGCGGGTGTCCATGCCGAAAATGCGCAGTTCGCCCTGCTGCACCGGTGTCAGGGTGGTGAGCATGCGGACCACCGTCGTCTTTCCGGCGCCGTTGGGTCCAAGCAGGCCCATGGTCTCGCCGGGCCGTACCTGCAACGTCACGTCGTCGACGGCCGTGAACTGGCCATAGCGATAGGTCAGGTGCCGGGCGTCGACCGCCATCGGCAGGGTTCCGCTCATGATCGTCGCTCCTGCAGTATTAGGGTCATCGTGTCAAGGACCTCCAATCCTTTTGCCAGAGCTACGATTTGATCGCTATCGAGTTCGCCGAGCACGTCGGATAGCAGCGCTCGCCGTGCGGCCCGAGAGGCATCGACGACCTGTTGGGCCGGCTCGGCGAGCCGAAGCTGGCCGACGCGGCGGTCCGTCGCGTCGACGGTCCGGAGAAGTAAGCCGCTGGACACCAGCTTGGAGACCAGGGTTGAAGCGGTGTTGGGCACCAGCCCGAGTTCGGCGGCGGCAACGCTGACCGAGACCCCCGGCTGCCGTCCGACCAGCCACAACAGCTCCGCCTGTGACTCGGTGAGCCGGGCGGAGTCGAAGCCCCGACCGGCCGACCGCCGGAGTTGACGGCGGAATCTGCCGACGACACCGAACACCTCGCTGACCAAATCGGTGCGTGACTTGAGCCTTTGCATATCCACCTTCTTCGCCTATATACCTCTGTGTAGGAGCTATATATGTGTGGAACCTATGCGCGACCTATCAGCCAGCTACTTCTCCAGGCGATGCAGGACGACGTCGATCAATGCTTGGTCTTCGACGTTCGCGGTCATGTAGCTGCAGAACGGTTGCCGGCGGCGATCCGTCGGCGAGCCGGGATTAAGCAGGCGCAAGCCGGTTTTCGTCGTCGTATCCCAGGGGATGTGACTGTGCCCGAACACCAGAACGTCGGTGTCCGGATACAGCCGCGACATCCGGGTTTCGCGGCCGGTCGCGGCGCCGGTCTCGTGCACGACCGTGAAACGCAGACCCGCCAGCAGTACATCCGCTCGTTCCGGCAGGCGCTGCCGCAGTTCGGGTCCGTCGTTGTTGCCCCAGCACGCGACCAGCCGGGCGGCCCTGGATTCCAGCGCGTCGAGCAGGTCGGGCGCCACCCAGTCGCCGGCGTGTACGACGACATCTGCCGTTGCGACCTCGTCCCATATCTGCGCGGGCAGGTCGCGTGCCCGCTTCGGGACATGGGTGTCGGCAATCAGCAGCAGCTTCACCCGGCCATCTTGCGTCAGGGGCTGGCCAGCGGGTGGACCTGCAGGTTGCAGAGGCCCTCGTTTCGCCCCACCTTGATCGGGATGGTGAATGTCTGCGAAGTTCCCGGCGGCGTCACCTGTAGCTGTATGTCGGCGCCCGAGGGCCCGTAGATTTGGCACGCCGGATCTTGCCCGCCGGCGGCCGCGACCCATTCGACCATCGCGTTGGCGCCATGGCCGGGGTCGAGCGTGACGGTTACGCGGGGCGTGGCGCCGCCCAGGTATCCGCCCGGTGTCTGCCTGGCGTGGATCGGCGAAGCACCGTCGACGTTTGGCTCGGCGTCCACCGTCGGATAACCCGACAGCTGACACGAGCCGGCGCCGGGTTGCAGCGTGAAGTTGAGCTCTGTCGCGCGATGCCCAAGACCGGCCTGCGGGCTACTCGAGGCGACCGTGAGCGTCTGCGGGTCACACGGCGGCGGATCCGCATAGGCGGGAGCCGCGCAGCTGATCGTTGCCGCCGCGGCCGCCGTCCCACACCGCCGCGGCCAAGGTGGCCTGCGTTGTTTTCCTGCACATGTGCTAGGTGGATCATTCTCACGCTGCTACCGATCCCAGATCCCGAATCCGGGGATGGCACGATGTTGAACACCGAAAAGCAGAGGAGAGACCCATGCGCACCTTCGAGTCAATCGCCGACCTCGCTGCCACTGCGGGCGAGCCCATCGGGCGGAGCGACTGGGTGACCATCACCCAAGAAGACGTCAATTTGTTCGCCGACGCGACCGGCGATCACCAATGGATCCACGTCGACCCGGAGAAGGCGGCCGCGGGTCCGTTCGGCACGACCATCGCCCACGGCTTCATGACCCTGTCACTGTTGCCCCGGCTGCACCACGAGACGTACACCGTCAACGGCATCAAGCTCGCAATCAACTACGGCCTCAACAAGGTTCGCTTTACCGCACCGGTGCCGGTCGGCTCCCGGGTGCGTGCTGAGACTTCGCTGGTCGGTGTCGAAGACCTGGGCAACGGTGCCGTGCAGGCGACGGTGTCGACCGTCGTCGAGATCGACGGGGGGTCCAAGCCGGCGTGCGTGGCCGAAAGTGTAGTCCGCTACATAACGTGACGCTCGGGACGCGGAGCCACGGTCAGAATTCGGCGATCGTGTGTTCCAGGCGTTCGGCCAGCCGGGCCTGGGCTTCGGCGCGCCGGGTAGGAATGTGCTGTGACGGGAAAGGCGTTGTCACAGGCTGATATTCACGCAATGTGCGGCGGGCTACCGTCATCTTGTGCAGCTCGGTGGCGCCGTCGGCGATGCCCAGTGACTCGGCGGCCACCATCATCTTGACGAACGGCATCTCGTCGGAGACGCCGAGCGCGCCGTGCAGGTGCAAGGCCCGCTGGGCGACGTCATGGAGCACCGCGGGCATGGCGACCTTGACCGCGGCGATGTCGCGGCGCACCTTCTGATAGTCGTGGTGCTTGTCGATCAACCACGCGGTGCGCAGCACCAGCAGCCGGAACTGTTCGATCTGGATCCAGCTGTCGGCGATCTTCTCCTGGGTCATCTGCAGGTCGGATAGTCGGCCATGCCTGGTGTGCCGCGACACCGCGCGCTCACACATCATGTCAAAAGCCCGGCGCGCCAAAGCAATTGTGCGCATCGCGTGATGGATTCGGCCACCGCCGAGGCGGGTCTGCGCGATCATGAAGGCCTGGCCTTCACCGCCGAGCACGTGGTCGGCCGGTACCCGGACATCGTTGTAGCGGACGTAGCCGTGTGAGCCGTGCTTGCTCGACTCGCCTCCCACCCCGACGTTGCGGATGATCTCGATGCCCGGCGTCTCGCCCGGAACGATGAACAGCGACATCTTGTCGTACGTGCGGGCGTCGGGCTTGGTCACGGCCATCACGATGAAAAACGAGGCGTGCTTGGCGTTGCTGGAAAACCACTTCTCCCCGTTGATCACCCAGTCCCCATTTCCTGAGACGTCCTGGGTCGCCGTCGTGACGAACATCCCCGGATCGGAGCCGCCCTGGGGTTCGGTCATCGAATAGCAGGAGGTGATTTCGCCGTCGAGCAGCGGGCGCAGGTAGCGGGCCTTCTGCTCGTCGGTGCCGAACAGGGCCAGGATCTCGGCGTTACCCGAGTCGGGTGCCTGGCAACCGAACACCGACGGCGCCCAGCGCGAGCGCCCGAGGATCTCGTTGAGCAGCGCGAGCTTGACCTGGCCGAAGCCTTGACCGCCGAGTTCGGGCCGCAGATGCGCGGCCCACAGTCCCTGGTCCTTGACCTGCTGCTGCAACGGCCGCAGGATCGCCATCATCTCGGCGTTCTTCTTGTCGTAAGGGTCCAGGGAGACCAGATCGAGCGGTTCGAGTTCCTCGACCATGAACTTTTCGACCCAGTCCAGCTTGGCCTGATATTCCGGGTCCGTTTCGAAGTCCCACACTGTCGGCAACCGTTCCCCAGCGCAGCGCCGCGCCGGCATCTTGGGTATAGCGAGCTGAAACCATCGTAAGTGCGGGAATGAATTGACCCGCGCGGCGGTAGAACAACGGTATGAAACTCAACGACGCCGCACGTGACCTCATTGGCAAGGGTGCCGACGCCACGCTGGTCACCCTCAACCCCGACGGCAGCCCCCAGGTTTCCCTGGTCTGGGTCGCGTGGGAGTCGACACCGGACGGGGACGAACTTGTCACCGCCCACCTCGGCGAGCACAAGAAGGTCCGCAACGTCCGCAACGATCCGCGGGTGGCCCTGACGATCGGCGCGGTGGGAGACGTCGCCCCACAGATGCGCCCCTACCTCCTCGTCTACGGCACCGCCCGGATCGTCGAGGGCGGCGCGCCCGAGCTGCTGAAGGAGCTCGCCCAGACCCTGTCCAACCCGGACGTGTTCCCGCCGGCGGGCGCACCGCCCGGATTTCTCACCCGCATCCGCATCGACAAGGTCGGCGGTATGGGTCCCTGGGTGTCCTGACGCTAAAGGCCAAGCAGGCCAAAAGATTTAGTGCAGGTTGGGTAAGACGTTGGTGCGGTAGAAGTCGATGGCTCCTTTGGGGTCGTCCTGCGGAAAATACAGGAACGGAACGGCGCCGTCGTCGAGAACCGTATGCACGGTATTGATGCGCCGCCATTCTGGGCTTTGTTATGACTTTCCTCGACGATTCGTTCTTGCTTGCCGTCGCCAACTAGCCTCACTTGAGTGGCTCCGCGGACGCGCCCGGCGCAGAAAGGCGATGTCCGCGAGCTATCGCGCACTATGGCGCGGGCGTTTTACGACGACCCGGTGATGACGTGGCTATTCCCCGATGAGCGGCCGCGCCTCGCGCAGCTATACCGGTTGTTCGCGACGATGACCCGCCACCACCATCTGTCCCGCGGTGGCGTGGAGGTGGCCTGCGACGGACCGGGCGTCGGCGCGGCGGCGTCGTGGGATCCGCCGAATCAATGGCGAGAGACGCGCCGGGAGCTGCTGGCGCAGGCTCCGGCTTTCCTGCGGGTGTTCGGTTTTCATTCGGCGCAGGCACGCGGCGTGCAGGAAGTGATGATGCGCGCGCACCCCGACGAACCGCACTGGTATCTGGCCGCGATCGGCAGCGACCCGACCGTGCGCGGCAAAGGCTTCGGGCAAGCCCTCATGCGGTCACGGCTGCAGCGCTGCGACGCCGAATACTGTCCGGCCTATCTGGAGTCGACCAAACCCGAAAATGTGCCGTACTACCAACGTTTCGGATTCAGCGTCACCGCCGAGATAAGACTGCCCAACGGTGGACCGCCGATGTGGCCGATGTGGCGGGAACCGCGGTAAGCACCGCAGGTCGCGCCTTCCGAGGGCTTATCACCCCGCCGATCATCCCGCCGACGGGGGCTTTTGCATCACGGTCCCCTTAAGCTCCGTCCCGAATTCAATATCGTCGTAGTTCGCCCTCTTACGCCAACCGCTGCCTGCCGTGTCCGGCGGCGGCGGCACCGTCACCCCGCGCGCGGAGTCCTGGTACTCCTCGTCCTCCTCGTACTCAGAATCCTCGTCCTCCCCGTACTTTTGCTGCGTCCTCTTGCGCCAACCGCTGCCTGCCGAGGTCGGCGGCGGCATCAACGGCGGGAGGAAGGGGAACCCGGACTCGTCGAACTCATCGGAAGGAAGCGGGGACGCCGCCGACGCGAGTTGCACCGGCGCTTGTGAAGCGGGCAACAGCCCGACCACGGCGGGCGGCACGCTCAGCTTGCCCAACGACACACTGACACCTATCGCCGCCGTGGGCTCTGCTGAAAGTCCGGCGGCCCCCAACGCACCCAACGCTCCCGGCCCCGCTCCGGCCGCCGCTCCCAGGGCCGCCTCACCCTCGGTCAGACCGCCACCAACATCGCCACCCACAGTCTGAAGCGACTGGGCCGCATTCAACATCGCCAAGTAGCTCAGCAGGTTGATGGGAATTCCCCCTGCTATGAACTGGTTGGCATACGCGTTCGCCAGTCCAAACCAGCCCTGGTTCGGGTTGAAGCCTTGGATCGCCGAAATTATCGAATCCAGCGTTGAGGTGGCAGCGGGCGCCGCGGCAGTGGTCGCCGAAGTGCTGGCGGCGGCTACCGCACTGGCTTGAGCGACTGCCCCTGCCGGATTGGCGACCGAAGGCGGCGAAGAGAACTGAGACAGCGTGGTGGCTTGTGCCGAGGCCGCCCGGTAGCGAGTCATCGCCGCCGAATTGTTCGCCCACATGCTCTGGTATTCGTCTTCGGTTTGGGCAATAGCCGGAAGATTGAGCCCGAACGTGTTGGTGGCCAACAATTGCGCCAGCCGCGTCCTGTTGGCACTGACCTGTGCGGGAAGAATTACCGCCGCGCGAACGGAGTCAAACGCCGCCGCGGCAGCCTGTGCCGAGCCGGCCATCTGCTGGGCCTGCCGCGCGGTGGCGCGCAACCAGGTTAGGTATGGTTCGACGGCCTGCACCATCGCCAGCGAGGACGGACCGCTCCAGGTCTCGGTCAGTGCAGACACCGCTGAGGCAAAGGTGCCAGCGGTGTTCTGCAGTTCGGTGCCCAGGCGCTGCCACGCACCGGCAGCCTCGATCATTGAGCCGGCTCCAGGACCGGAGTGGATGAGCGCGGAGATGACCTCGGGGGGCAACACTAAGAAATCCACGACATCTCACCTCGCATACGTCGGGAACGCCGCAGCAAAATCAAGCTGACGACGCTGCGACGAACCCTGGAACATTGCGCATCCACGCCTCGCCTGCGGGCCACGATCACCAGTGTGCACGTCGCGTGGACCATCGCGGTAGTGAGATGGTCGCCGCATCGCCGATGGCGTTCGTCTCCCCTGCCTTGCGGACGTCGGGATCCGCCCACGGCGTGGCCCGGTGCGCCGCTCCGCCGGCGTCAGTTCGACTTGCAAATCCCACGGGGGAGTGACCCTTTCGATCGGTCAACCGAACTCAACTATCTGGGGAAGAGCAACGAAAGATGCTCGGCACAGACGGGTTGGTATGTTTGCCCACAGGGCGGGACGGCCTCAGCTTAGGGGAGTACCGGAAGTGAGCATCGACAATCCCTTTTGGGTGGCGGTCAAGGATTGCGTTGAGCCGGATAGTTTCCGGGGCAACCCGGTGGTCGGCGAGTTCCGTTTGGACCGAACCGTAGCCGAAAGCATGGCCCGCTTTCCGAACCGGCAATCGTTGGTCAGGAAGTACTGCTGGACCATTCCCGACCCCGATACCGTCGCGTTCGTGGCCAAGCATGCTCGGGGCGGCCTGGTCGATCCGATGGCGGGCACGGGCTATTGGGCCTACCTGCTTGCGCAGGTGGGCGTGGATGTCGTCTGCTACGACCTGAACCCGGGTACGGCGCTGGTTACCAATGGTTGGCACGGCGAAGACCTGTATGCCGAGGTGTGCGCGAAGGACGGCGCCGAAGCGGTGGCACTGCACCCGGACAGGACGCTATTCATGTCCTGGCCGCCCTTTGCCCAGGATGTCGGCACCCGAATATTGCGGGCCTACCAGGGGAAACGGGTCATCTGCATCGGCGAGGAGGAGGGTCACACCGGCGATGAAGAGCTGCGCCTGACCCTCGAGACGGCTTGGACCGAAGTCGATTCCCACCAGCCGGTTCAATGGTGGGGTGTGCACGATCGGGTGTCGGTGTACGAGCGTGGCTAGCCCTCATCCAGATCAGGGGTTGCTTCGCCAGCCGGCGACGCCGATCGCGATCATCCGCAACTGCTTGACGGCGATTCGCCGGATCTCCTCCAGGGCCTCGGCGCTCTGGGCGTCCTCGATGGCCTCGGCGGTCGCGATCATGGCGTTCACGAAAAGCGTGGCCAGCACATTGAGGTCCTCGGTGCTCCAGGCGTTGAGCCCCGGGAAGCGCGCCAGGTCGGTGGCCAGTTCGGAGGTGATCAGCCGGATCTCGGTGCGGATGGCGTAGCGCAGCACGGACAGCCCGCTGGAGCGCTCCCGGCCGATGAGGCGCCAGTGCTCGCGCTGTTCGGCGACGCTGCCGACCAGGATCTCCACGGATGACTCGATCACCCTGTTGGGATCGAGCTTGCCCGCGCGCGCCCCGCGCAACATGTCGCGCAGGGCGCGAAACGACTCGTCGATCAGAACCAGTCCGAGGGCTTCCATCGACTCGAAGTGGCGGTAGAACGCCGCGGGCACAATCCCGACCTCTCGGGTCACCTCGCGCAGGCTCAGGCTGCTGAAGCTGCGGTCCTGGAGCAGCTTGAGTGCGGCCGAGATGATGGCGCGCCGCGTCGCCTCCTTGCGCTCCTCCCGCGACGGGCTTTCCTTTGAACGGTCGCGCGACCGGTGCGGCCGTGAGCTAGGCGTACGACTGTTCACTGTGTGAACCGTACCACAAAACCGCAGAAAACCCTTGACTAGCAGCGGTGCGTGGCTGCACGGTGTACATATGTTCACTCAAACTTCGACTCGATCGTTCGGCAAGCGAGTCCTGGGTTCCGGCCTGGTCGACCTGCTCACCGGTCCGCACGGCGTCGACCGCTACACCGAGCTGGTGGCGCCGACCTGGACGCTGGGCGAGGCCCGCGCGAAGGTCGTCGACGTGCGGCGAACCACGCCGCGCAGCGTCACCCTCACGCTCGCTCCCAACGCCGCTTTCACGTCCGCCCACACGGTCAAGGCCGGTCAGTACGTCAACCTCTCGGTCGACGTCGACGGCCGCCGGCACACCCGCTGCTATTCACCGGCAAACGCCGAAGGCAGCTCCCACCTGGAGCTGACGATCGGCCACCACGACGACGGGCTGGTCTCGACCCACCTGTCGGAGCGCGCTCGTCGCGGCATGGTGGTCGGCCTGGCCGGTGTCGGCGGCGACTTCGTGTTGCCGGCCCAAAGACCGCGGCGGATCCTCCTCGTCTCCGGCGGCAGCGGCATCACGCCCGTCATGGCGATGCTGCGCACGCTGGTCGCCGAGCGCCACCGGGGCGAGATCGCGTTCGTCCACTACGCGCGCAGCCCGCGCGAGGCGTGCTACCGCGAGGAACTGGCCGCCCATAACGATCTGCCCGGCGTTCGGGTGCTGCACGGCTACACGCGGTCAGGCGCCGGAGACCTCGTCGGCTCCTTCGGGCCGCAGCATCTGGCCGCCGCGATGCGGTCGCCGGATGCGGTGTTCGTCTGCGGGCCAACCACTTTGGTCGAGGCCGTACAGCAGCACTGCGACAACGTGTACACCGAGAGCTTCGTGCCGCCGGTGTTCCAGCCGCCCGCCAACCCGTCGGGTGGCCGAATCACATTTGCCGACAGCGGGATTGACGTCGTCGACGACGGTCGCTCGTTGCTGGAGCAGGCCGAATCGGCCGGCCTGAGTCCGGAGAACGGATGCCGGATGGGCATCTGTCACACCTGCACCCGGCGGAAGACCGCCGGCACCGTGCGCAACCTGATCACCGGCGCGGTGTCGACCGCCCCGACGAGGACGTGCAGATCTGCGTGTCCGTGCCCGTCGGCGACGTCGACCTGTCGCTTTGAGCCTATTGACCTGCTCGACTGTGAATCTGGCGACGGCCGCACGGCGTGTCGCGTCACGAGGTTCACAGTCGCTACAAAACCAAAGGAGAAAACCCATGTCACAGAACAAGATCACCCTGACCCCCGAGCAGGCCGACGCATTCGGCCGCGAACTCGACGCCATCAAGGAACGCGAGATGGCAGACCTCGGCGAAAAGGACGCCGAGTACATCCGCCGCGTCATCAAGACCCAGCGTGGGCTGGAGGTGGGCGGACGCGCTCTGTTGTTCCTGCCGCCGGCCTGGCCCCTGGGGACCGCGATGCTGGGCATCGCGAAAATCCTGGACAACATGGAGATTGGCCACAACATCATGCACGGCCAGTACGACTGGATGCGTGACCCGGCGATCTCCGGGCGTTCCTTCGAGTGGGACACCGCCTGCCCCGCCGATCAATGGCGGTACTCGCACAACTACATGCACCACACCCACACCAACATCGTGGGGATGGACCGCGATATCGGCTACGGCATCTTGCGAATGAGCGAAGACCAGCGCTGGAGTCCGTACTACCTGGGCAACCCGGTCTACGCGTTCCTGCTGATGGTGTTGTTCCAGTACGGCGTCGCGCTGCACGAACTGGAAACCGAGCGTATTCGCTCCGGCGAGATCAGGCTGCGCGACAAGCGTGAGGTGCTGCGGGCGATCTGGAAAAAGACGCGCCGCCAGACACTCAAGGACTACGTCGCCTTCCCGCTGCTGGCCGGACCGTTCGCGCCGTTCGTCTTCGCGGGCAACCTTTCCGCCAACCTGATGCGCAATGTGTGGTCGTACATGATCATCTTCTGCGGCCACTTCCCGGACGGCACCCAGGAATTCACTGTCGCGGAGACCAAGGACGAGTCTCGCGGTATGTGGTATTTCCGCCAGGTCCTCGGTTCGGCGAATCTGACCGGCGGCAAGATCTTCCACCTGCTCTCCGGCAACCTCTCGCACCAGATTGAGCACCACCTGTTTCCGGACATGCCGGCTCGCCGGTATTCGGAGATCGCGCCCGAGGTGCAGGAAATCTGCGAACGCTACGGCATTCCCTACAACAAGGGCCCGCTGCTGCGCCAGTTCGGCACCGTCGTCCGCAAGATCGTGCGGCTCGCCTTCCCGACCTCCCCGGCCGCCCCGGCCTCCCCGGACTCCCCAGAGTCCCCGGCCGTCCCGGAGTCCAAGCCGGTCGAGCGCGTACCTGCCGTCGCCTAATTAGCGTGTGTGGCCCCCCTCCATTGGGGGGACAATAGGTCAGTGGAATGGACCGGCGCGCGCTATGCAGACAAGCCAACAGTGGAAGCTTCAACGTGGATCGACGCAGATCCCGCCCGGGTGTGGAGTCTGGTTTCCGACATTGAGCTGATGCCGACCCTCAGCAACGAGCTGCAGTCGGTGCAGTGGGCCAACGGAGCCCACCGGCCCCGAGTCGGCGCCCGCTTCGTCGGACACAACCAACACCAAGCGTTTGGACAGTGGTATACCACCTCGGAGATCGTGTGCTATGACGAGCCACGTGAATTCGCTTGGGCGGTAGGCGACTCCCAACACCCCTCGGCGACGTGGCGATTCCGGCTGGCACCCCGGGACGGCGGTACCGTGCTCACCTACTGGATGCAGATGGGACCGGGACGCTCGGGGTTGTCGGTGGCGATCGAATCGATGCCCGATAAGGAAGAAAAGATCGTATTCGTCCGGCTGCGGGAGTTCGAGACAGCGATCGAAAGGACACTGGCGACGATCAAGAGGCTCGCCGAACACGGGGTGCGTTGATGCGGACCGCGACGACGGTCGAGCTGTCCGGCGGTTCGGAAGTCGTGGCGTTCACCGTTGAGGCGGAAAAGCTGGGTCTCGATGTCTGCTGGGTCGCCGAAGCCTGGGGCGCGGACGCGCCGTCGGCACTGGGCTACATCGCGGCCCGCACCCACCGGATGCTGCTGGGTTCGGGTGTCCTGCAGGTCGGCATCCGGACGCCGGTCGCCGTCGCCCAGACCGCGATCACGTTATCCAACCTGTCGAACGGGCGGTTCCTGCTCGGCCTGGGCGCCTCCGGTCCGCAGGTGATCGAGGGCCTGCACGGAATCTCGTTCAGCCGGCCGCTGACCCGGATAGCCGAGACCGTCGACATCGTGCGGCAGGTGTTCGCGGGCGGCAAGATCTCGTACTCCGGCAAAGAGTTTCAGATCCCCCGGCCTGGCGGTGAGGCGGTGCCGATGCGGTTGTCGACGCGGCCAGAGCACGTCATCCCGATCTACTTGGCCTCGCTGTCCCCGGCGATGCTGCGGTTGACCGGCAGGATCGCCGACGGCTGGCTGGGCACCAGCTTCGTTCCGGAAGGCGCAGACGACGCCTACTTCGCTCATCTTGACGAAGGGCTGGCGGCCGCCGGTCGCACTCGTGCCGATATCGACATCTGTCAGGGCGCCGAAGTCGCCTTCGCCGCCGACGAAGACGAACTGCGAAGCATGGTCGCGGGCCGCAAGAAGGAGCTCGCGTTCAGCCTCGGCGGCATGGGGTCGTCGAGCACGAACTTCTACAACCAGGCCTATAGCCGGCAGGGCTGGGCCGACGTCGCCGCCGCGGTGAGGGCGCGTTGGCAGGACGGCGACCGGGATGGAGCGACCGGTCTGGTGACCGACGAGATGGTGCTGGCCACCACGCTCATCGGGACCGAGGAGATGGTCAAGGCGCGGCTCGCGGTCTGGCGGGACGCCGGCGTGAACACCGTGCGGCTGTATCCGGCCGGTGACACGCTAGATGCCAAGCTGAGCACCCTGGGCCGGGCCATCGAGCTGGTCCGCGAGGTTTAGTGCACCTCAATGCACGTCTGTTGGCGCGTCCGCCAACTTGACGAGTTTCACCTCGGGCCGCGCCGGCACCCCGTCCGCAAGGAACCACCGGAACGCGAGGTTGCCACGCGGGTAGCCCAGCGCCGTCAGTGAGTTTGGGTGCGCCGTCATCCCGCGCGACAACACGATCGTCACGGAGCCGTCACTGTTGAGCACCGCGCTATGGCCGTTGATGGAGCGGCGGGCATCGGGACCCTCCGAGGCGGCGTAGGTGGCCATGAACTGGTTCCACACCACCAGGTTCCAGAACCGGCACGACGGCGGCCGGTGCGTGATGACCAGTGCCTCGTCGTCGTCGAGCACGAAACTGCCGTAGGAATAGCAGGCGTCGCGTGCCGACCAGCCGAAGTTGGCGTCGGGCACCTGATAGGGATCTGCGAATTGGTTTGCGGCGTGGGCAGTTTCGTGCCCGAGTCCGTGCTCAACCCCGTCCTCGCCACTGGCCCTGTCCCCTACCGCCAGCGGCACGATGGCGAACATGGTGCGCATCCAGGTGGCGGCCGCGCGCAGACGTGCGGCGGTCTCCGCGTCGCCGTGTCGTATCGGGTCCGGCTCGTCGAGCGCCTCGATTTGCCAGACGATCGGGCGGCCGGTCAGTGGGTCGGCCTGGTAGTCACGGGTCATCAGCACGGCCGCGTCGGGCGTCGGCGGGAATTCGAAGCTGAAGTTGCCGTCGGCGTCGATATCGAGGACGTCGAGATCGGTGTCACGCACTATCGAGACGACGCGGTTCGACCACGCGCCGGGCGAGGGTTCGTTGTAGGCGGTCAGCGAGAAGTACACGCTGTCGCCCTTATTGCCACTGATGCGGTAGCGCCGCTTCGGATCGACCGGGCAGATGAAGTAGTACGCGTCTGTGTTGTCGCCGCCCCATCGGCGATCGCGGCGGAACGGCGTGTTGACCGCGACGAACTGCGGCCGGCCGGGCTCGGGGAACAGGTATGTGTCGAACGCCACGCCCAGCGTGGCGGCCAGCATGCGATAGCCGTCGGCAACGTGCCGGTCGTCGGTGACCGCACGGTCGCCGTCGAGGAAGGAGCGGTCAAGCTCCCCGACGGTTGTCAGCAGCTCTTTCCAGGCGGCAGCCGATTCGTGCGTCATGCAGTGATTCCTTTCAGGAGCAACGTGGTGGTGCGATCGACCCAGCCTTCCCAGGATTCGGGGCTGAGTTCGGTGGGCCGCGTGAGCAGGGCAATCAGGGTGAGGCCGGCGATCGCCTCGGCCAGTTCGGCGGCGGTGACGTCGCCGCGGACCTCACCGGAGGCCGCGGCGGCTTCGAGCCACTCGGCCAGGCCGCCGGCGAAGATACCGGCGAACCGCTCCAACAGCGCCGAATGCAGGGTCGGATCCGCCGCCATCTCGCCGACCAGCCCCGGCAGGGCCGCCCTGGCCGCGGGTGTGGTCAGGACGGCAACCGTGCGGCGCACCATCTCGCGCAGGTCCTCGGGCAACGATCCGGTGTCGGGAATTGCGGTCACGGCGCCGATCGGGAACACCGCCTCGTGCACCAGGTGCGCCTTGCTCGGCCAGCGCCGGTAGATCGCGGGTTTGCTGGTACCGGCCCGCTCGGCAATCGCGGAGACCAAGAGCCCGGGGTAACCGGATTCAGAAAGCAGCTCAACCGTTGCGCGCAGCACCGCGCCGTCGATGCGGGGGTCACGGGGTCGGCCAAAATCTACAACCATTACGAAACTCAGAGTAACATAAGTCGCCGTGACACAAGTCCGGCTTGATGACCTAGCCCAGCCCCGGTTCAGCGCCGAGGCCCAGCAGATCCTCGACATGATGGCGGCGATGGCGCCCAATTGCCCGTTGGATGTCGAGGCGTTGCACGCGCAAGCCAGGGCCGACACCGGCCTGCACGACTTCGGCGCGCAAGACTACCGAGAACGGCTCGACGTTTACCTCGCCGCGCTGCGCGAGATCGACGGGCTGCACGCGGCCGGAGTGGTGAACTTCTACGGGCAACTGCTGCAGTTGCTGAAGAACCGGCTGCTGCTGGCCGACCTGCTGAGCCGGCATCCCGAGATCGACGACGTCGAACTGCTACCGCCGATCGTGATCGCCGGTCTGCCTCGCACCGGAACCACCCACCTGCACAATGTGCTGGCCGCGGCACCCACCTTCCGGACCATGCCGTACTGGGAAAGTGTCGAGCCGTTTCCGTTGCCGTCTGAAGCCGGCCAGCGAGAACCCAGCCCTGTCGAGCCGGATCCGCGGCGGACGCGGATGGATGTGGCGGTCGGGGTGATCAACACCGTGATGCCGCATTTCCCGCTCATGCATGAGATGACCACCGATCACGTCCACGAAGAGATCCAGCTGCTGGCCAACGACTTCTCCACGATGTTCTTCGAGACTCTGGGCGACGTGCCCCGCTGGCGTGACTACTACCGGGCTCACGACCAGACGCCCCACTACCAATACCTCGCCAGGCAACTCAAGGCGATGCAATTCCTCCGCGGGGGGCGGCGCTGGCTGCTCAAGTCACCCCAGCATCTCGAGCAGGTGCCGGTTCTGGATCGCGTTTTCCCCGGCTGCATTGTCGTGTTCACGCACCGTGACCCGGTGCCGGTGGCGCTGTCGATGATCGCGATGATCACCTACTCCGCCCGGATGCACCGGTCACCGGTGCCGGTGGAGCAGATCGCGGATTCCTGGATCGGCCGCCTGGAGCAGATGTTCGCCGCACTCGTCGGCGATCGTGACACCATCGGCCCGGAACGCTCGGTTGACATCCGTTTCGACGACTTCATGGCCAACGAACTCGGCGTTGCCGAGCAGGTGTACGCCCTGGCCGGCGAACCGTATACGGAATCAGCACGCACGGCGATCGGCGACTATCTGGCGGGCCACCAGCGCGGCCGTCTGGGAAACGTGGAAACGTCGTACGAAATGTTCGGGCTGGACCGGGACAGTCTGCGTGCCCGCTTCGCGCCCTATGTCGCGCGGTTCCTCGCTTAGGCTTCTCAACCATGGTCACTTTGCCCGCCGTGGACGGCGTCGAACACAGGTACGTAGATCTGGGCGAGGGCGTCACGATCCACGTCGCAGACGCCGGTCCCGCCGACGGCCCGGCGGTGATGCTGGTGCACGGCTTCCCGCAGAACTGGTGGGAGTGGCACGAGCTGATCGGTCCGCTGGCGGCCGATGGCTGCCGGGTGTTGTGTCCGGACCTGCGCGGTGCCGGCTGGAGTTCGGCGCCCCGCTCGAGCTACACCAAGACCGAGATGGCCGAGGATCTGGCGGCCGTGCTGGATCGCCTGGGTGTCGAAAAGGTGAAGCTCGTCGCCCACGACTGGGGCGGGCCGGCCGCGTTCATCATGATGCTGCGCCATCCGGAAAAGGTGTCCGGGTTCTTCGGGGTGAACACCGTGGCGCCCTGGGCCAAGCGCGATCTCTCGAGCCTCCGCAACATGTGGCGGTTCTGGTACCAAATCCCGATACTGCTGCCGGTCATCGGTCCGCGGGTGATCAGCCGTCCCAATTCGCGTTTCCTGCGGTTGCTGGGGTCGTGGGTCGGCGGCGGATACAACTTGCCCGACGAGGACATCCGCATGTACATCGAGTGCATGCGCCAGCCCGGGCACGCGGAGGCCGGTTCGCGGTGGTATCGCAGCTTTCAGACCAAAGAAATGCTGAGCTGGATGCGCGGCGAGTTCGAGCCGAAAACTGGGGCCCGCGTCGAGGTTCCGGTCCGCTGGCTGAGCGGCACCGCCGATCCCGTGATCATCCCGGAGCTGCTGGACGGGTACGGCGATCGCATAGCCGATTTCGAGGTGGAGCTGGTCGACGGTGTCGGGCACTGGATCGTCGACCAGCGTCCCGAGCTGGTTTTGGACCGCGTCCGCAAGTTCCTTACGGCTTAACCGCGCTACGGCTTGACCAGGATGCGGATGGGGTTGCCTTCCTGCCGCTCCAGCTTCTCGATGCCCGACGGGAGATCTTCCAGCGCGATGATCTCGCTGACCGATCGCGAAAGATCAAGGCGCCCATGGGAAACCAGCTTCGCAAGGGTCCCGATGTCGACATTCTGGTAGCCGAGGTGGCCGAGCATTCCCCCGCAAGCGGGTGGTGCCCCCAGCTTACGGGTCAGCACCAGGACCGCGGTGGATTCGATGGTCGGCGAATCCGTGCTCATCCCGACGCCCACCAGCCGGCCGCCGCGCGTCAGACAAGCAAAGGCCTGCTCGAACGTCGATTTCAGGCCGACGGTGTCGGTCCGAGTGGCAGATCCCGCAGCAGGTGACCTTGACCAGAACTTCGCCGGGCCCCGGCTCTGGGATGGAACATCTTCGAGCGCAACCTTTTTGGTGTCACCATTGAAGCGCTCGGCGCGCATCGTGGCTGACATATCGGGGTTACTCGACGCCGATCGTGACCTCGGTCGACTTGATGAACACCGATGCGGGCTGACCGACCGCGAGGCCGAGGTCGACCGCGGCATCCTTGGTGACCGACGACGTGACGATCTGGTCGCCGCCGTCGAGCTTTACCTTCACTATTGCCATCACGCTGCCGAGGTTGACTTCGGTGATGGTCCCCTTGAGCTGGTTCCGGGTCGATAGCCGCATCGCAGTCCTCCAGTGTCTTTCCCGACCTTGTCAAGAAGGGAACTGTACCTCGCCTCGATGCTGAATTTTACGGACGCCGGCCTGGTTGCCCGATCCCAGATCACCCAGACGCCGAGCCGGCCAACGATGCGATCAAGATGGCCGCCGCCGTCGAATTGGTGTGCGCTAATTGTTATTTCCTTCGTGCGTATGTTTCAGCTCAAAGTGACTTATCGACGAAGATCCGATCGGACGCCGAAGGTATGTGGTCCAGACCGCGGTTTGTGTGCTGACCATCTCGCGCAATCGTTTTGGTACGGTGACAGGATCCCCCGCGTCCGGCATCGATTGCGTTGATGCGTAGCGATTTTCGGCCGATCCGGTCACCGGTCCGGATCGGCCGGTGCCGTTGCGCTCACAGGCGGCTTCGGCAGGTAGAGTCGCATTCTGCCGTTGGTGTCGGCCGCGTGGAGTCGCACTTTGCCGTTCGTGTCGGCCACCTGGGCTCGTACTTGGCCAGCGGTGTCGGCCACCACTAACCGGCGGATCTCGCGGTGGGGCACCGGGTGTCGGCGAAGGTACTGTCGGCGATGGTGCTGTAAGTGCCGGCGACGGTGCTGTAACAGGGACCGCGCCAATCCCATGCTCCGCCGAGCCGACGGGTACCCGTACCCGTTTCTGCGCGTTCGCCCGCCGGTCGGTGCGAGGTCGCGGTCGTGCGGGCCACCAGTTTGCCTGTCCGATCAGCACCGCCAAGGCCGGCACCGTAATGGTGCGAACCAGGAACGTATCGATCACAATCCCGATCCCGATTACGAAACCGGCCTGGACCAGGGCGGGGAGGCTGGCGGACAGCAGGCCGAACATCGACGCGGCGAAGATGAGACCTGCCGACGTGATCGCAGGGCCGGTCGAAGCCACCGTGCGGACGACACCAACACTAAAACGCACACCGATGGGTGACTCGTCACGGATCCGGGAGATGAGCAGCATGTTGTAATCGGCGCCGAGTGCGACCAACAGTATGAAGGTCAGTCCGGGAACGCTCCAATGCAATTCCTGGCCCAATATGAGTTGAAACGTGATGACGCCGATACCCAGGGCGGAAAGGTAGGAGATCAGCACCGAACCCATTAGATATAGCGGCGCCACGATTGCTCGAAGTAACGCGACCAGAATCAGAAACACAATGACGATGGTCGCGATGATGATGAATTCGATGTCGTGGTTGAAATAGTCGCGGGTGTCCCGAAGCCCAGTCGGAACCCCCGTCAGCGATATCCTGGCGTCCGCCAGCTCGGTATTCGGTTGGGCAGACTGTGCAGCGGCCGTGATCGTATTGACCTGATCCATGGCGGCGGGAGTAAACGGATTGAGAGCGCTTTGTACGAGGTAGCGCGCCGCGTGCCCGTCGGGCGATATAAAAATCTGGGCGGCTTTCTTGAACTCTTCGGCGGTCAATACCTGTGGTGGAACATTGAAGCCCGCCATCGACGGCTTTTCCGCGTCGTGCTTCATGGCCAACAGGAATGCCGACGCCTCGCTGAGTCCTGAGCCCAGCTGTTTGGTATGTTCAATCAGTAATCGCACACCCTCGGCCAATAATTGGCTGCTTTCGGCGAGCTTACTGACGCCTTGTTGTAGCTCGGCGATCCGCGTTCGCACAGTGCCTGGGGCGCTAGGGTCCAGGTCCTGCAAACCTAAGGTCGCCCGCAAGTTGCGAGTCTGCTCAGCGATCTGGTCGAAGGTTCCGTTGTTGCGTGCGGTGATCAGCGCCTGCAACTCGTCACGCCAGCTGGTGCAGCTTGCGTTGGCGGAACAGATCCGGCTGGTACTTAGGGCCATCAGCACCGGGTCGGCCCAGGCCACGGTGTGTTTAACACCTTCGAGGATCTTGGTGAGCGTAGTGTCGAACTCCCGCGTGCGCTCGACCAGCACTTCGATGTCGTCGTCGCCCGCCTGAGCTGGGCCCTTCATGCCCGGTATGTCGGCCAGTTCCGTCACGATCGTGCCAAGGCCGTCGACAGACTCACTGACCTTGCCCTGCGCCTCGGCGAGAACCTCGGCCAGCTTGTTAGCACCGCCGCCCAGCTTGTCCAAGTCGCTTCCGTGGTTCTGGATCTCGCTGGATGCCTCGTCGATTTTGCCGCCGACTTCGCCTGCCTGATACGACAGCCTGGTCTGCATTAGGGGTTCTCCATTGGGCCGGGTTAGGCCCCGCACCATCGTGATGCCGGGCAACTGGCTCACCCGCTGTGCCATCTGCTCGAGGTCGGCAAGGGCCTCCGGTGACCGCAAGTCGCGTGGCGATTCGATGAAGAGCGCCTCAGGCGTCATCGAGTTCAGCGGGAAATGGCTATTCATCGTGTCATATCCCCGGGCGCTGTCAACGGAACCTGCAAGCGACTTAATATCGTCGTAGTTAAAGCGCGCAAGGCTTGCGCAGCTGCAAAAAACGATGAGCACAATCAAGCTCAAGATCAAATGAAGCCAGGGCCGGCGCACAACACGTATTCCCGAACGCCGCCAGAAACGAGTGGTCTGGTCGCGTCGCGGCTTGATCCAGCCAAGTCGTCCGGCCAGCATCAGGATGGCGGGTAGCAGGGTGACGGCAGCGAGGAACACCACCAAGATCGAGATCGAAATTGCCGGACCGACTTGGGAAAACACCGTCAACCGAGAATAAACCATCGCGAGAAAGGTGACCGCCACGGTGGCCGCCGACGCCGCGAGTACTTTGCCGATGGACAATAACGCCTTCTTGACGGCTCGATCCGAACACTCGCCGAGCCGCATATAGTCGTGATAGCGGCTGATCAGAAAAACGGTGTAATCGGTTCCCGCCCCGATCATGACGGCGCTCGTTAAGACGATGGTCTGCATGTTCACGGCCAAACCCAGTTCGCCCAGTCCGGACAAAACGCGCTGCGCGATTACCACGGACACACCGATCGTGATCAACGGCACCAGCACCGTGATCAGGTTTCGGTAGATCAGCACCAGGATGGCCAGCACCAGCAGCGAAGTGCCGATCTCCAACACCGGCAGGTCTCGCTCACTGAGGGCGGTGAGGTCGGCGACGTTGGCCACGGGTCCGGCGAGGTGGGCCGTCAGCGCGGATCCCGCGACGGTCTTGTTGACGATCTCAGCGACCCGTTTGTACCCCGCTTGAGTATCCAGCCCGCCGACCTCGCCAGGAAAGTTGATCGGCACCGTCCAGGCCTTGTTGTCCTTGCTCGCCAGGACCTCCCGCAGCGTCGGTGTGCTGATGAACTCCTGGATCGACATGTTGTCCTGCGTGTCCTGGCGCAGTTCGCCGACCAGCGTGCCGTAGGTCGCCTCATCAGCGGGTCCGAGTCCGTCCTCATCGGTCAAGACGATCACCAACAGGGCGCCCCGGCCCTTTTCCTGAAACGCCTGGCCCATCTGCCGGGTGATGACCATCACCGGGGCGTCGTCCGGCAAAAGGGAGGTCTGATCCCTCGCGGCGATCTGCGCGAGGGGTGGCAATTCCAGCGACACGACGGCCGCGAGCGCGATCCAGAACCCGATGACCACTAAAGGCCATCGCGCTATGAAACCGCTCAGCCGCTGGAAAATGCCCCCAGCCCGGGCTACCTCAGCTGTGCCCATCCAGTGTGTGACGCCTTGATTCGACGGTCCGCAACGACGATGTGTTGCTGGCCCCGGTGTCCGGATGCGCGCCCCCCGCGTGGCTCAGCGCTTGGACAAACCGATCATGAAACAGCGCCGCCTGCCCGTCGGCGCCGTAGCCAAATAACCCCCGAATCGCCGCCGGCATCTGATTGCCGGCGACCGTCATAATCCCCGTCGTGGAAGCCGCAGCGATCGCATTGGCCGCTGTGATCGCCCCAGTGCCGGTCTGCTCCGCCGACTCCGGGGCTAAAGCCTCAAGTGCCGCAATCAACATAGGTGATCCCATCGACCGGGCCAAGATATCGTCGCTTGTGCTTTCGCAGCGCAGATCCGCCGAGCGAGCGAAGATTTCACACTCGCGTTGCCCTGTGTTGGGGTGTTGGTAGCCTCAGCGGCCCAACGCCCGCCACCGCGTGCACTCCCGCGAGATCAGCAGCGGGAAGCGGATACGGTTTGTGCGGCGCACGCCGTAGCGCGGGTCGCCGGGCCGCGATGCCCCGACGGACCCGGTGTTCAGTGGCGAGGGCCGAGCAGCGCGACCGAGGCGTCCACGGCCGGCTCCACGATCCCGCGGACGGGTTTTCCGTCTTCGACGGCCAGCGCGGTCAGTTCGCGCAGACCGCCGAGCAAGATCACGGCCAGCGGAGGAGTCAGCGGCGGCAGGTCAGCCCGCCGGAACCCGGGGCTGGCGCTGAGGTCGATCAGCAGGTTGGACAGCAGCTGCAACCCGCGGCGCTGCATGGGACGAGCGACGGCGCCGAGCGACGGGAGTTCCCGGATCCAGCTCAGCGTGATCGCCGGCCGGGACTCGATGTATCCGACGTAGGCCTCGACCGCCTGCCGAATCTGATGGTTCCAGCCGGCCTCGGGATCAACCGCGGCCTGGATCTTTTCGCCGAGTCTGTCGACGTCGGCCCGCAGCAGCTCCAGAAAGCACTGTTCCTTGCTGGTGAACTGGTCGTAGAAGGTGCGCTTCGACGTGCGCGCGTGGCGGACGATGTCGGCGACCGTGCTCGCGCGGTAGCCACGCTCACCGATCGAGGTGGCGAGGCCGTCGAGCAGTCTGAGCCGAAACGGGTCGGCGTGAGCTTCGCCGAGAACCGCGTCGCCGGCCGCTGCTGTCGCTGGTGCCATGGCCGACGCCCCTCTCGGTGTATGCGAGACCTTGTCATGATTGGTACCACAGAGTACCGTTCCGGGAGAAGTTTCGGTACACCGCGGTACCACCCCCGATCGTGGGGCCAGATGTTTCGGAGCAGCACCGCCATGAGCGAAGTAGTTACCTCCGCACCGGAGTCGCCCGCAGTCAAGTTGCCCCCAGCGAACCGGCGCCCGAAGTTAATCCAGGGCCTCGGGTTCGCGATGTCACGACGACGGATGATCCAACGGCTGACCCGCCGCCATGGCAACGTCTTCATGGTGAACGTCCCGATCTTCGGCCGCGTCGTGGTGGTCGCGGAGCCGGCGCTGGCCAGACAGATCTTCACCACCAGCCCCGAGGTTCTCGGCAACATCCAGCCCAATCTGAGCCGCGTGTTCGGCACCGGCTCGGTCTTCGCCCTCGAGCGCGATGACCACCGCCGCCGGCGACGGTTGTTGGCGCCTCCGTTCCACGGCAAGAGCATCAGCAGATACCAGGCGATCATCGAAGAGGAGACGCGCCGCGAGATCGCCGGCTGGCCGGAAGGCCGGCCTTTCGCCACGCTGCCGTCGATGATGCAGATCACCCTCAACGTCATCCTGCGCGCGGTCTTCGGGGCCGACGGTGCCGAACTCGACGAGCTGCGCCGGCTCATCCCGCCGTGGGTCACCCTGGGCTCGCGGGTGGCTGCGATGCCGACACCCGAGCGCAACTATGGCCGCTTCAGCCCGTGGGGCCGGCTGGACGAGTGGCGGCGGCAGTACGACGTCATCGTCGGCAAGCTGATCGCCGCCGAGCGGGCGGACCCGAACTTCGCGGACCGGACCGACGTGCTCGCGCTGATGTTGCGCAGCACCTACGACGATGGCTCGGTCATGTCGCGCAAGGACATTAGCGACGAACTACTCACGCTGCTGGCCGCCGGGCACGAAACTACCGGCGCCACGCTGGGCTGGGCGTTCGAGCGGTTGACCCGGCACCCGGAGGTGTTGGCCGCCCTGGTCGAGGAGGCCGACAACGGTGGTGACGAGCTGCGTCAGGCGACCATCCTGGAAGTCCAACGGGCCAGGACGGTCATCGATTTCGCGGCTCGGCACGTCTACCCGGAGGTTTACCAACTCGGTGAGTGGGTGATACCGCGCGGGTGTTCGATCATGGTGAGCATCGCGCGGATCCACGAGGATCCCAGCGTCTTCCCCGACCCGGACCGCTTCGACCCGCAACGGTACCTGGGAAGCAAGGAAAGCAAGCCGTCGGCCTTCGCGTGGATTCCGTTCGGCGGCGGCACCCGCCGGTGTGTGGGGGCCGCATTCGCCAACATGGAGATGGATGTAGTGCTTCGAACGGTGTTGCGCCACTTCACCATCGAGACCACGACGGCGCCAGATGAGCGGTGGCACAGCCGGGGTGTGGCCTGGACCCCGAAGGATGGCGGCCGGATTGTGGTGCACCGGCGCTGAACCGGCGAAAGCGTGCCCCCAGTACGGGCTTAGTGCGGGGTAGGCGTCGTAGCGTCGGCCCGTCGCGGCAGTTTCCAGTTGGGGCGGACGAAGTGGCACGTGTACCCGTTGGGGTAGCGCTGCAAGTAGTCCTGGTGTTCGGGCTCGGCCGCCCAGAAGTCTCCGGCCGGGCTGACCTCGGTTACCACCTTGCCGGGCCATAGGCCGGATGCCTCGACGTCGGCGATGGTGTCCAGCGCGATTCGCTTTTGCTCGTCGTCGAGGTAATAGATGGCCGACCGGTAACTGGGTCCCCTGTCGTTGCCCTGCCGGTTTTTTGTTGTCGGGTCGTGGATCTGGAAGAAGAACTCCAGGAGCGCGCGGTAGTCGGTGACCGCCGGGTCGTAGATGATTTCGACGGCCTCGGCGTGCATTCCGTGATTGCGGTAGGTCGCGTTGAGGGTTTCGCCGCCGCTGTAGCCGACCCGGGTGGAGAGCACACCGGGCTGCTTGCGGATCAAGTCCTGCATTCCCCAGAAGCAGCCACCGGCCAGGATCGCTTTTCGAGTAGCGTTTGTCATTTCTCGTCCTCCTAGCCGGTCAGGGATCCGACAACGACCCCAGGCTACACTCCGGCCGTGAGGTGTAACGGCTCGTGACGGGCCCGGAGTTCCCCCGCAGCGAACTGGCGGCAGCCTTCCAGAAGTTCGAGGAGACCGTCGCTCGCGCCGCCGAAACCCGAGACTGGGACGCCTGGGTTGCCCAGTACACGCCGGATGTCGACTACGTCGAGCATGCGGCGGGCACCATGCGGGGCCGCGAGCAGGTGCGGGCGTGGATTAAGCAGACGATGACGACCTTCCCGGGCAGCCACATGGTGGCGTTCCCGACTTTGTGGTCGGTCATCGACGAGTCCACCGGTCGGATCATCATGGAACTGGACAACCCGATGCGCGACCCCGGTGACGGCAGCGTCATCAGCGCGACGAACATCTCGATCATCACCTATGCCGGCGACGGTCAGTGGCGCCGTCAGGAAGACATCTACAATCCGCTGCGCTTCCTGAAAGCGAGCATGAAGTGGTGCCGCAACGCCGAGGGACTGGGGACGCTGGATGCCGACGCCGCGCGGTGGATGCAAGAGAACGGCCGCCCACGATGAGCACAGGATGAGCACCGGATGAGCACCGGATGAGCACCGGATGAGCACCAAACCCAAGCTGGTCATCGGCGCCAACGGCTTCCTGGGTTCGCATGTGACCCGTCTGCTCGTGCAGGATGGCGCACCAGCGAAATATGAAGTGCGGGCCATGGTGCGGCCGACGGCTGACACCCGCGGCATCGACGACCTGCAGCTCACCCGATTCCACGGCGACGTCTTCGACGCCGCCACCGTGGCCGAGGCGATGGACGGCTGCGACGACGTGTATTACTGCGTCGTTGACACCCGCGCGTGGTTGCGCGACCCGGCTCCGCTGTTTCGCACCAACGTGGAAGGCCTGCGCAACGTACTCGATGTCGCCGTCCAGCAACCCGACCTGCGCAGGTTCGTCTTCACCAGCACCTACACCACGGTGGGCCGCCGGCACGGCCACGTGGCCACCGAAGACGACCTGATCGGCTCGCGCGGGCTGACTCCTTACGTCCAATCCAGGGTCCAGGCCGAGGATTTGGTGATGCGGTACGTGGCCGACAAAGGCCTGCCCGCCGTTGCGATGTGCGTGTCAACGACGTACGGCAGCGGTGACTGGGGCCGCACCCCGCACGGCGCGTTCATCGCCGGCGCGGTCTTCGGCAAGCTGCCCTTCGTGATGGACGGCATTCAACTGGAAGCCGTCGGTGTCGACGACGCTGCCCGGGCAATGATCCTGGCCGCCGAACACGGGCGCGTCGGCGAGCGATACCTGATCTCCGAACAGCTGATCCCTATCAAGGAGGTCGTGCGGATCGCGGCCGACGAGGCCGGGGTGCCGCCGCCGCGACGGTCGATTTCAGTGCCGATGCTCTACGCCATGGCCGCGCTGGGCACCCTGCGGGCCAGGCTCACCGGCAAAGACGCCGAACTCAGCCTCAAATCGGTGCGCATGATGCGCGCCGAAGCCGACGTCGACCACAGCAAGGCGGTCCGGGAGTTGGGTTGGCAGCCGCGCCCGGTCGAGGAATCGATCCGGGAGGCCGCCCGGTTCTGGGCCGCGATGCGGACGGCCCGCAAAAGCTAGGCTCGGCGCTGTGGACCGGATCCATGTCGACCTGAACGGGGCGCCCGAGACCATGCTGGCGACGCTGTACGCCAAAGCGCTCGACGCCGATGCGCCGCGCTCGATCCTGGGTGACCAGTACGCGAAGGCCGCCGTTGCGCGGATCGACTACGACTGGGAGACAACGACTATCAACGCGCGGCGGGCTCCGTCGGTCGCGATCCGCACCCTGCATTTCGACAACTGGACGCACCAGTTCCTGGCGGTACACGACCCCGTCAAAAATCCAGCCGTCGTGCTGCACATGGGTTGCGGTCTGGACGCCCGCGTGTACCGGCTGGATCCGCCCGCGGGTGTGCTGTGGTACGACATCGACTACCCGGAGGTTATCGGGCTGCGCGAGCGGGTATACCCGGCACGGCCGAATTATCGGATGCTGCCCGCGTCGGTGACCGACCCGTCTTGGCTCGCCGAGATACCCACCGACCGTCCCGCACTGTTCCTCGCCGAGGGCGTGACCATGTACCTGACGAAAGACGACGGAGTGGCGCTGCTGCGTCGTGTGGTCGACAGATTCCCGTCGGGCGAGCTGCAATTCGACGCGTTCAACACCTTCGGGGTTCGGGCGCAGGTGATCAACCCCGTGGTGCGCCGCTCCGGGTCGAAGCTGCACTGGGGGATCGACGGGCCCGGCGACATCGTCGAAGCGGTCCCCGGGGTGCGCCTTTTGGCGTGGGAATCGGTGTTCGACAGCGAGACCTTCGATCTGGTGGCGCTGGCATTTCGCTGGCTGGGCAGAGCGATGGCGGCGGTGCCGGCATTGCGGATGATGGCTCAATACCACCGCTACGCATTCGGACCACCGCTACGCATTCGGGGGCCCTGACCGGGAAGCGTTGACCGTCGGCTGGTGTTGCAATCATTGCTTGTGTTTTGAGGAGGTATCGACCATGAGCCACCGGGAAGTCTTAGAGCCCTCCGCCGGGCACCCGATCACCATCGAGCCGACAAAGGGGCGAGTGCAGGTTCGCGTGAACGGGGAGCTCATCGCGGACACGACCGCGGCGCTGGTATTGCAGGAGGCCACTTTGCCCGCGGTGCAATACATTCCGCTGGGCGACGTCGTTCAAGAACGGCTGACCCGAACCGGCACCACCACGTACTGCCCCTTCAAGGGCGAAGCCGGCTACTGCAGCGTCATCACCTCGGCGGGCGACACCGTCGACGATGTGATCTGGTTCTACGAACAGCCCTATCCCGCGGTCGCGGCGATCGCCGGCCACGTCGCCTTCTACACCAACAAAGCCGAGATCAGCGTCCTACCCGACTAAAGGCCGACTAAAGGCGGCGAGGAAACACGCCTGCCGCCAGCCGGGTATCGCTGTATTCGCGCAGCGAGACGATCAGTCCGTCGCGGGTATCGAAGATGCATACGAACGGGCTGTCGTATCGGCCGCCGTCGGCCGTAGTGCCTTCGACCTGCCCCTCGATCACCACCGTTTCGCCCTCGTTGACGCAGCGGATCAGCTCGATGTTGACGTCGGGAAGGACGTTTTTGCGCTGCGCGATCGCGCGGCGCAGCGTTTCCTTGTCGAACGAAGTGCGGGTGATGATGCTCCAATAGCTGAAATCATCGCTGAGCAGCGCCAGGCCTTCGTCGAGATCCCCGCCGTCGGTCAAGCTCTGCAGGAACATCCACGCCAGTTCGGCCTGTGGGTCGTCGAACGGCGTCATATGGCAATAGTGTCTTGGGATCAAATTGGGGTCAATCGGCGCGGCCCGTCGCACACCATGGGTGTCCCGGGATTGGAGGGTAATCGGGTGCAGGTCACGCGCACTGTGACATTCCCCGGGGTGGTCAGCTTCGGGCATACGTTGGCGCCGCTTCGCCGCGGGGCTGGGGATCCGACCTTCCAGCTGCCCGGGGACGGCACAACCTGGCGTACCAGCCTGCTGTCCTCCGGGCCCGTCGCAGCGCGGATCAGCCGCGCGGGGCCCAACGCCGCCCATTGCGTGGCGTGGGGCCGTGGGGCCGAGGAGTTCGTCGAGCTGCTGCCCGCGCTGCTGGGTGCTGATGACGACGCCTCCGATTTCGTGCCGCGGGACCCGACGGTGGCTGCCGCGCATCGACGGGTGCCGCACCTGCGCTTGGGTCGGACCGGCCAGGTGCTGGAAGCCCTGATCCCGGCGGTCATCGAGCAACGGGTGCCCGGCGCGGACGCGTTCCGGTCCTGGCGTGTGCTGGTGACCAAATACGGGACGCCACCGCCTGGTCCGGCGCCGGCCGGGATGCGGGTGCCGCCGTCGGCGCAGGCGTGGCGAGACATCCCGTCGTGGGAATTCCACCGCGCCAATGTCGACCCGAGGCGGGCACAGACGGTGGTGGGCGTCGCGCGGCGGGCGGCGTCGCTGGAACGCCTGGCATCACAGCCATCCGCGCAGGCGCGGGAAGCGTTGCAGTCTCTGCCGGGAGTCGGGGTGTGGACCGCGGCCGAGACTGCGCAGCGGGCGTTCGGCGACGCCGACGCCGTTTCGGTGGGCGACTACCACATTCCGAAGATGGTCGGCTGGACGCTGCTGGGCCGCCCGGTCGACGACGCGGTCATGCTCGAGCTGCTGGAGCCGATGCGACCGCACCGCCACCGGGTGGTTCGCTTGCTCGAAGCCAGCGGACTGGCGTACGAACCGCGGCGCGGGGCCCGGCTGCCTGTGCAGCACATTCGCTCGATCTAACGGGTGGCCGTGGTTGTCGACGGTTATCGCCGGTTATCGACCATGGCGTCGGGTACCCGTCCAGGCGCACCTTGCGGCGCTGGATCTGGTGTACAACGGCGTCATCGAGGACATCCGGCAAGCAATCGACGAGACCGAAGAACTCGATCGGGTCACGCAGGACATCCTGATCGAACACGCCGCGCAGTTGGAGGAGTTCCAATGGTTCGTCCGGGCACATCTGAAAAACGCCGGCGGAAAGTTGGCCCATGAGGGCTCGGCCACCGAACGGGATGCCGAGAGAAGCGCGCGGCGTAAGTCCTAGCGGTTTCCGCGGCTACTCCGACGCCTCCCGATCCGCTGCCTCCTGACCCGCGCGTTCGGCCTCGGCGGTGTTGCGGTCCAACCGTTGCGTCTCGTAGATGGTGACGTTGGTGCGAGACATCAGCAGCGACGCGATCCCCACGGCGATGATCGCCCCGGGGACCACCGAGAATGAGCCGGTCATCTCCGCGACCATGATCATGATGGCCAGCGGCGCCCGGGAGACACTGCCGAAACACGTCATCATCCCGACCACGACGAAGATCCCCGGCCCGTCGGGCACCCCGGGCAGGCCGGAGAGTTCGCCGAGTCGCCAGATGGCGGCTCCCACGAAGGCGCCGATCACGATCCCGGGTCCGAATAGCCCGCCGGATCCGCCGGTGCCTATCGTCAGCGACGTGGCGAGGATTTTGGCGACCGGGAGGACGAGGATGATCCACAACGGGATCTGCAGCAGCGATCCGCGATCGGCCGCCAGCTGCGCCCAGCCGTAGCCGCTGCTCAGGATCTCGGGCATCAGCAGTCCCAACAGGCCGACCAGGAGTCCGCCGATCGTCGGCTTGAGCACCGGCCCACCGGGAAGCCGGTGGGTCAGCGCCACCGACGCGTGGAAGGTTCGGGCATACAGGTAGCCGATCGCCGCCGCGATCAGACCGATCACCACGAACCACAGCAACGGCCCTGCTTTTTCGAAGCGATACTCCGCGTCGATGTAGCCGAACAGCGGGTCAAAGCCCAAGAACGCCCCGAGCACCGCGTAGGCCGTCCCCGAGGTGATGAAACCGGGCAGCAGGTAGCGGTAGTCGAAGTCGTCGCGGTACGGGATCGACGCGGCCAGCACTGCCCCGCCCAACGGCGCGGCGAAGATCGCGCCGATGCCCGCGCCGATGCCCAGCGCCACCGCGGTCCGGCCGTCCTCGTCGGACAGGTGCAGCCGACGGGTGAGCAACGAGCTGAAGCCGGCTGAGATTTGCGCCGTCGGGCCTTCGCGGCCGGCCGAACCGCCCGACCCGATGGTCAGCGCGCTGGCCACCATCTTCACCAGCACCGCCCGGAAGCGGATGGCGCGCGGATCGCCATGCACCGCCTCGATGGCTTCGTCGGTGCCGTGACCGGTAGCTTCCGGGGCGAGCCTGGCCACGATCAATGCCGACAGCAGCGCCCCGCCCGTCGTCACCAGCGGAATCGCCCACGGACGTGTGAAGCCCGGCGACCCGTGGCTGCCCCCCTCTCCGACGGGGGTCGGGATGTGATAGCCCGCCAGGTAGCCGAGCAGAAACTCTGCGGTGTATTTCAGCAGGAAATAGAAGACGACGGCACCGAGGCCTGCGATGACGCCGACCGTGGTGCCGAGCAGGAACCATTTGCGCAGGTAGCCCGCGCTTCTGATGGATGCGCCGAAACGCCCGCCGGCGGCGGCAGCCGGGGCTACCCGGGCTGCTGGTTCGTGTTCCGGCTGTTCCTTCACTGCGCGTCCACGGTCACAAGCGCCCCAAGCACCAGGACATCTTAGCCAGACGGGAATAAGCGGACCGTGGTCCGGTTATATGGGTAACTCTCAAATCAGGAGGTAAATATGCCTGCTATCACAGCAGACACACTCACGTTGCCACGCGTGAGCCCGCCGGTCCCCGCCGACACCGAGCGGCCGGTCCGATCGATCACCACCGGCCCACGCGGTTACGAGGGCGAGGGCTTCCCGGTCGTTCGGGCGTTCGCCGGGGTCAGCACCGCCGCACTGGATCCCTTTGTGCATATGGACCAGATGGGTGAGGTGGAGTACCAGCCGGGCGAGCCTCGGGGCACCGATTGGCATCCGCACCGTGGCTTCGAAACGGTCACCTACATGATCGACGGCAAGTTCGCGCACCAGGATTCACACGGTGGTGGCGGTTTGATCACCGACGGCGCAACGCAGTGGATGACGGCCGGTTCCGGCATCTTGCACATCGAGACCCCGCCCGCCGAACTGGTCGAAAGCGGCGGCGTCTTCCACGGCATCCAGCTGTGGGTGAATCTGCCGAAGAAGGACAAGTTCGCGGCGCCCCGGTATCAGGCCATCGAAGGCACCGACGCCAGGTTGCTGTCCTCCGACGACGGTGGAGCCCTGCTTCGCATCATTGCCGGTGAGATCGACAGTCAACGCGGACCGGGTATCACCCACACGCCGATCACGTTGGCGCATGTCACGATTCAAAGTGGGGCGCGGCTGAACATTCCGTGGCGGCGTGACTTCAACGCGCTGGTCTACGTATTGTCCGGCAACGGATACGTGGGCCCGGTCGCGCACCCGATTCACCAGGGTCAGTTGGCTGTGCTCGGACCCGGCGATCGCATCACCGTCGGTGCCCAGACCACCCAGGATTCGCACCGCGGAACCGCGATTGATGTGCTGATCCTGGGCGGACAGCCGATTCGGGAGCCGGTATTTCACTACGGTCCTTTCGTAATGAACTCAAAGGCCGAATTGATCGAGGCGCTCGAGGACTTCCAAGCAGGGAAGTTCGGCAAAATTCCGCCGAATGCTTTAATGCCGCACCACAGTGGTGCACAATTCAAATGTGCCGCCGAAGGCGAGGCGTAGACCGGGCCGTCCCCCAGCGGCGAAGGCAGACGAGACGCGCAAACGAATTGTGGGCGCTGCTCGTGAGGTGTTCAGTGAACGCGGTTATGACGGAGCAACTTTCCAGGCCGTCGCCGTCCGCGCCGACCTGACCCGCCCAGCGATCAATCACTACTTTTCCAGCAAGCGGGTGCTGTACCGGGAGGTGGTGGACCAGACCAACGAACTCATCGTCACGGCCGGCATCGAGCAGGCCGAGCAGGAGACGACCCTGATCGGGCGGCTCAGTGTATTCATTACGTACGCGATGCGGGCGAATTTCGACAATCCGTTCGCGACGGCGTTCCTGGTCACCACCGTGCTGGAATCGGCTCGGCATCCGGAATTGAACCGAACCGAAAACGATGCCGTACGAATTAGCAGGGAATTTCTGGTCTGGGCCGTCAACGATGCCATCGAGCGCGGCGAGCTGGCTCGTGATACCGATGTGTATTCACTAACTGAGGTGCTGCTTGTCGTGCTCTGCGGCGTGGGCTTCTATGCCGGTTATGTGCGCAGCCCCCAGGAGATGGAGGCCATCGCCGAGACGTTGCGCCAGCTGATGGCAGGCGCGTTCTGGCAGGCCGAGGCGCGTCCCGGGACTTAGCCGGCGCGGGGCCGACCCGGGCTGACCGGCAAGCAGTGATGTGGCGCACAAGGCGCATAGCTTGCCTAACTTATTCGGGTATCATGGTTGCGACATGACTGATCTCGACGACCTCCCTCCTTCGTTGCGGACCGCCGGCGACAGCTGGGCGATCACCGAAAGCGTCGGCGCTACCGCGCTGGGGGTCGCCGCCGCTCGGGCGGTCGAGACGGCCGGAGCCAATCCGCTGATTCGTGACGAGTTCGCCCGCATCTTGGTGTCGTCGGCGGGTCCGGCGTGGACCCGGCTGGCCGACGCCGAGCTGGCCTGGCTCGACGGCGATGAGCACGGGCAACGGGTGCATCGGGTGGGCTGTGACTACCAGGCCGTGCGCACCCACTTTTTCGACGAGTACTTCGGCGCCGCCGGCAACACCGGCATCCGGCAGGCGGTGATCCTTGCCGCCGGGTTGGACTCGCGGGCCTACCGGCTGAATTGGCCGGCGGGCGCGGCCGTCTACGAGATCGACCAGCCCAAGGTGCTGGAGTACAAGACCGCAATTCTGCGGTCGCATGGCGCGGTGCCGGCGGCGACGCGGCGCCCCGTTCCGGTGGATCTGCGCGACGACTGGCCGGCAGCCCTGACGGCCGCCGGATTCGACCGCAGCCGGCCGACCGCGTGGCTTGCCGAGGGCTTGCTGCCCTACCTGCCCAGCGACGCTGCCGATCGGGTGTTCGACACGGTCACCGCGCTCAGCGCGCCGGACAGTCAGATTGCTGTCGAGGTATTCGGTATGAATTCAAAGGGCAACTCGCGGCGCTGGCTGCGGATGCGGGACCGGCTCGGTCTGGATGTCAATGTCGCGGCGCTGACGTACCACGAGCCGGACCGTTTGGATGCCATTCGGTGGCTGGCCGACCACGGCTGGCAGGTGCACTGCGTGAACAACCGCGAGGAGATGGCCCGATTGGGCCGCCCGGTACCGGAAGACCTGTCCGACGAGGCCGTCCGCAGCACCCTGCTGCGAGCGCGTCGCATTGCTGAACAAAGCGGACCGGGCCATCCGGGGCCATCCAACTGACCCCATTGGAACACTGACACAAAACCTGAGACGAAACCTGGAGCACGCGATGAGTTCACTGCGCACCCATGACGACACCTGGGACATCAAGACCAGCGTCGGCAGCACCGCGGTAATGGTGGCGGCCGCCCGGGCCTTCGAGACCGACCAACCCGATGCGCTGATCCGCGACCCATTCGCCAAACTGCTGGTCACCAACGCCGGTGCGGGCGTCCTGTGGGAGGCCATGCTCGACCCGGCGATCACGGCGATGGTGGAAGCCCTGGATGCCGAAACCGCCGCCATCATCCGGCATATGCGCGGCTACCAAGCCGTGCGGACGAACTTTTTTGACACGTACTTCGCCAACGCCGTCTCCGACGGGATCCGGCAGGTGGTGATCCTTGCGTCGGGACTTGATTCGCGCGCCTACCGCCTGGACTGGCCGGCCGGCACCACCGTGTACGAGATCGATCAGCCCCAGGTGCTCGCCTACAAGTCCACCACCCTGGCGCAAAGCGGTGCGATGCCCACGGCCGATCGCCGTGAGGTAGCCATCGACCTACGGCAGGATTGGCCCGCCGCGCTGCGCGGCGCCGGCTTTGACCCGGCGGCACCAACCGCTTGGCTGGCCGAAGGGCTGTTGATGTACCTGCCCGCCGAGGCGCAGGACCGGCTTTTCGCCCAAATCGGTGAGCTGAGCCGGGCGGGGAGCCGGATCGCGGCCGAAACCGCGGCCTCCCACGCCGACGAGCGGCGAGAGCAGATGCGCGAGCGGTTCAAGAAGGTGGCCGAACAACTTGGCTTGGAAGAGACCATCGACGTGGGCGAACTGATGTACCGCGACGAGCACCGGGCGGCCCTCGCCGCTTGGCTCAACCAACACGGCTGGCGCGCCGAGGCACAAAGCTCGGGGGACGAGATGCGCCGGATGGGCCGCTGGGTCGATGACGTGCCGATGGCCGACGATAAGGACGCTTTCTCGGAGTTCGTGACGGCGGAGCGGCTGTAATGGCGCGCACCGCGGACGACTCCTGGGACATCGCGACCAGCGTCGGGGCGACCGCGGTGATGGTCGCACTCGCCCGCGCCGCGGAGACCGCCAGCGCCGACCCGCTCATCAGGGACCAGTTCGCCGAGCCGCTGGTCTCCACGCCGGAGCTGCAGGGGGTCCGGGAGCAGGTAGCCGCGTGGTGGGCGGGGCCGGATCCCGGCGACGGCGACCCGGGTTTCACCATGGAATCCCAGCAGATGATCGACTACCAGGCGGTCCGTACCCACTTCTTCGACTCGTTCTTCGCCGACGCCGCCGCGGCCGGCATCCGGCAGGTGGTGATCGTGGCTGCCGGTCTGGATTCCCGCGCCTACCGGCTGGACTGGCCGGCCGGCACCGTCGTCTACGAGATCGACTTGCCCAAGGTGCTGGAATACAAGGCCGACACGCTTGCCCGCCACGGTGCCACGCCGATAGCCGACCGGCGACCGGTGCCCGTCGATCTGCGGCACGATTGGCCAAAAGCGTTGCGCGACACCGGTTTCGATGCGACCCGGCCGACTGCCTGGCTGGCCGAGGGGCTGTTGCCGTTTCTGCCGGCGGCGGCGCAGGAGGGTCTGTTCGCGGCGATTGACCAGCTAAGCGGCTCGGCCAGCCGGGTGGCCGTCGAGGTCTTCGATGTCGACCCGGAGCGCCGCCGAGATGCTGAAGAAAAGTGGGCGCAGTTCCGCGCCGAACGGGAAGCACGCGGCCTGGACAGCTCATTCAACCCACTCGACCTCTGGTTTGACGACGAAGGCCGCCCAGATTGCCCCGACTGGTTCGCCGCACACGGCTGGGCCGTCACGCCGGTGCCGGCGCGCGACGAGGCCGAGCGGCTCGGGCGGGCGTCGCAGCCGGAGGACGCGCAGTCCGAGCAGCGGCCGTTTGTGAACAGGTTTCTGACGGCAACAAAGCCCTGAGTAGGTGCGAGAAGCCGGGGGCTAGGATCGCGGTTATCACCGATGAGCGGCCGCGCGCATGCGCCGGATAGCTCCGCTCAGGGAAGGACAATGATGACCACCGAATCGGTCGCGCCGAAGACTCAGGAATCCGGCAAATCCGGTAATGGCGCACCCAAAGCCGCAGCAAAGCCTGAAGCAGCCCAAGCAACTGATGTGGCCGCCACTGTGGCCCGGCTGCGCCAAACCTTCGCCACCGGGCGCACCCGCAGCATCGAGTGGCGCAAGCAGCAGTTGTTGCAGCTGGCGAAGCTAATGGAGGAGAACGAGGGCGCGATTGCCCAGGCGCTCGCCGAGGACCTGGACCGCAACCCGGCCGAAGCATTCATCGCCGACATCGCGACCACGGTCGCCGAAGCTAAGTACGCGGCCAAGCGGCTCCGCAGGTGGACCCGCCGCAAGTACCTGCTGCTCGAGGCGCCGCAGCTGCCCGGCCGCGGCTGGGTGGAGTACGAGCCCTACGGCACCGTGCTGATCATCGGCGCCTGGAACTACCCGTTCTATCTGACGCTGGGTCCGGCGGTCGGGGCGATCGCCGCCGGTAACGCCGTCGTCCTCAAGCCCTCCGAAATCGCCGCGGCCTCATCGCGGTTGATGGCCGAGTTGGTGCCCCGCTATCTCGACCGCGACGCCATCGCGGTGGTCGAGGGCGACGGCATGGTGAGTCAGGAGCTGATCGCCCAGGGCCTGGACCGCGTCATGTTCACCGGCGGCACCGAGATCGGTCGCAAGGTCTACGAGGGGGCGGCGCCGCACCTGACGCCGGTGACGCTGGAGCTCGGCGGCAAGAGCCCGGTGATCGTCGCGGCGGACGGCGACCTCGACGTCGCGGCCAAGCGGATCGCCTGGCTCAAGATCATGAACGGCGGCCAGACCTGCGTGGCGCCCGACTACGTACTGGCGGACGCAACGATCCGCGACGAACTCGTCAGCAAGATCGGCGCCGCCCTGACCAAGTTCCGGTCCGGAGACAACCCGAGCGGAATGCGCATCGTCAACCAGCGCCAGTTCGACCGGTTGAGCGGCTACATCTCCGAGGCGAAATCCGACGGAAAAAGCAAAGTCGCCGTCGGCGGCGCGTGTGACGCGTCGAGCCTGCGAATCCAACCGACCGTGGTCGTCGATCCCGATCCGGACGGGCCGTTGATGAAAAACGAGATCTTTGGCCCGATCCTGCCGGTGGTCACCGCCAAGTCCCTGGACGAGGCAATCGAATTCGTCAACGCGCGGCCCAAGCCGCTGGCGGCATACCTGTTCACCAAGTCACGCGAAACCCGCGAGCGGGTGATCAAGGAGGTGTCGGCGGGCGGCATGGTGATCAACCACATCGCCTTCCAGGTGTCGACGGCCAAGCTGCCGTTCGGCGGGGTCGGCTCGTCGGGCATGGGCGCATACCACGGCAAGTGGGGCTTCGATGAGTTCAGCCACCGCAAGTCGGTGCTGACCAAACCCACTCGGCCCGACTTGTCGAGCATCCTCTACCCGCCCTACACCGAGCGGGCCCTTAAGCTGGCTCGCCGGATGTTCTGACAGCACCCCGGCTGGCTGTTCATCAGGCCGGTGCGCCCTGTTGTTCTCCCACCCGTATCCAGGAAGGAATCTTTATGCCCGGAGTGCAGGATCGTGTCATCGTCGTCACCGGATCCGGTGGGGGATTGGGCCGTGAATACGCCCTCGCCCTCGCCCGGGAAGGCGCCAGCGTCGTCATCAACGACCTGGGTGGAGCCCGCGACGGCACCGGCGCAGGCCACAACATGGCCGATGACGTGGTCAAGGAGATCAAGGACGCGGGCGGCCGTGCGGTCGCCAATTACGACAGCGTCGCTACCGAGGACGGCGCGGCCAACATCATCAAGACCGCGCTCGACGAGTTCGGCGCCGTGCACGGTTTGGTGAGCAACGCCGGGATTCTGCGCGACGGCACCTTCCACAAGATGACGTTCGAGAACTGGGACGCCGTGCTCAAGGTGCACCTCTACGGCGGGTACAACGTGATCCGCGCGGCCTGGCCGCATTTCCGCGAGCAGAGTTACGGGCGGGTGGTCGTCGCCACCTCCACCAGCGGGTTGTTCGGCAACTTCGGCCAGACCAACTACGGGGCGGCCAAGCTGGGCCTGGTCGGCCTGATCAACACGCTGGCGCTGGAGGGGGCCAAGTACAACATCCACTCCAACGCGGTGGCGCCTGTCGCGGCTACCCGGATGACGCAGGACATCCTGCCGCCCGAGGTGTTCGAAAAGCTCACGCCGGAGTTCGTTGCGCCGGTGATGGCCTACCTGTGCACCGAGGAATGCCCCGACAACGGAGCGGTGTTCGTCGTCGGCGGCGGCAAGGTGCAGCGGGTCGCGCTGTTCCAGAATGAGGGCGCCAACTTCGACAAGCCGCCGTCGGTCGAGGACATCGCCGCGCAATGGGGCGAGATCACCGATCTTTCGGCTGCGCAAAGAGCCACGTTCTCGCTTTAGCACTCATGAAAGCCTGCGTCGTACAAGAGCTTTCCGGGCCCTCCGGAATCGTCTACACAGATATCGACGATGCCACCGGCGACGGTGGCAACGTCGTTATCGATGTTCGCGCCGCCGGGGTGTGCTTTCCCGACCTGCTACTCAGCAAGGGCGAGTACCAGCTGAAACTGCCGCCACCGTTCGTGCCCGGCATGGAAACCGCGGGTGTGGTGCAGTCGGCGCCGCCTGCATCGGGTTTCCGCGTGGGCGAACGTGTTTCAGCGTTCGGAGTGCTCGGTGGCTACGCGGAGCGGGTGGCCGTCCCGGTGGCCAACGTGGTCCGCAGCCCGGCGGAACTCGATGACGCTGAAGCGGTTTCGTTGTTGGTCAACTACAACACCATGTATTTCGCGCTGGCCCGTCGCGCCGCGATGCGGCCGGGTGACAGCGTGCTGGTGCTTGGCGCCGCCGGCGGGGTGGGTACTGCGGCGGTCCAGATCGCCAAGGCGATGGGCGCGAGCCGCGTGATCGCCGTGGTGCACCGCGAGAGTGGGCTCGACTACGTCTCCTCGCTGGGCGCCGACGTGGTGCTGCCGCTCACCGAAGGCTGGGCCCAACAGGTTCGCGACCGCACCGACGGCCGGGGTGTGGACATCGTCGTCGATCCCATCGGTGGCTCGACGTTCGACGACGCGATTCGCGTGCTGGCGATCGACGGCAAGCTGCTGGTCATCGGCTTCGCCGCGGGCGGCATCCCCACCGTCAAGGTCAACCGGTTGCTGCTGCGCAACATCAGCGTGGTGGGCGTCGCCTGGGGCGAGTACCTCAACAAGGTGCCCGGTTCGGCGGCCCTGTTCGCCTGGGGCCTGGGCCAGCTGGTCTTCCTGGGGCTGAAACCGCCTCCGCCACAACGCTATCCGTTGTCGGAGGCGCCCGCGGCGTTGCAGTGCCTGGCCGACGGCGGGGTGCTGGGCAAGCTCGTCCTCGAGCCGTAGGAACCTTGGCACCTCACTGCTCGACCAGCCCGCCGACGAAGGCCGCCGGCGGTTCCCAGGCCGCTACAACTCGTTAGATGCTGATGAGGTCTTTAACAGCGCTTTCGACCCCATCCAAGACGACTACCAGCTCGAAGCCACCCGCGAGCGTGAACAGTGCCGCGTCGGCGGCGATCGGAGCGACCAGCGCATATTGCAGGCCGCCCAGGAAGTCGCCGTTGACCATTTGCTCGATCCCGCTCAGGCCCAGGTTGATGTCGTAGGACGGGATGGTGGTCACAATGGTGTTGAGGATGTCCGTAGTCGGGAGCAGCGTTGCGTAAAGACTCGAGGCCGCGCCCGTGATGCCGTTGGTGAAATTGGTGTTGAACGTCTGCAACGACTGGATAAAGCTGTCCGGCGAAGCCAGCGCCGACGCCAGCCCGGCGGGCAGGCTGAACCCACCGGTTCCGCCCGCCAACGCGTGCTCGATGCCGGCCAGGGACACGCTCGTGCTCGCCACCGGGAGTTCAGCCTTGATGTCGGCGCTAAACGCGCTGAATCCCTGCTGCGCCCCGCTCGCCAGTTCCTGAGCCAGCTGGGGGTCGTGCGGGAACAGCCCGAATGTGGTCGCCTGATCCGCAAAGGTGTTGTCGCCCGGATAACCCGAATAACCGAAGTTCACATTGCCGTAGCCCAGGTTGACGAGCATCGTCATATCGGGTTTGAGCAGGTCGTACAGGGGGGTCCCGATGAGCGGGATTGATTTCAGCGGCTCCAGGATCGGCAGGTTGTTGTTCACGAGCATGTAGTAGTTGGTGGCCAGGTCCGCCGGAGACGTTGCCAATTGAACCTGGGTGTAGCCGTTATAGTTGCCCGGGCTGGTGACGATGGTCGGATAGGTGCCGTGCACCGTCTCGATGCCGAGGAACGCGTTGAGGTCCGCCAGGACATTGATCGGGTACCTCGGGAAGTCGGCGTAACCGTCGTACTGGATCGTGAAAATGTTGGTCGCATAGGGCGTGTTCGGCGTCGGGCCGTAGAAGTCCAGTCCCAGAGCCGGCAGCGTGAGCGGGGTGAAGCGCTCCAGCAGGCCGCCGTTCGGGTTCATCGGGTCCCCGATGAGGGTGAATGACAGTTGGGAGGTGCTCGGCAACGTCCCGACGTAACCGGCGCTCGTGAGGTTCTGCATCTCTATCGAGGCGACAACGGCGCTCTGCGAGTAACCCAAAATGTTAGTGCTGCCCAGGGGGTTGTTAAAGGGGCCGGTGAGGCTGACTTGCTGCTGGATCAAGTTGTCCAGGATCTGGACGCCCCGGGACACCGACACGGCCAGGGTCAAGTCCTTGACGCCGGTGAGCGGATACAACCCCTCCGGAGTGAACAGACCCTGAGGATTTGGAGCAAGCGGCGTGACGAGGGCTCCGGTAGTAGTCAGGTAGTTGACGTAGTTGGCAACCTCGCCTAGGTAGGTTTGTCCGGGTATCGGCAGACCGCTGCCGCCCATAAAGAAACCAAGGTTCCCTAGGCCCAAGTTGTTCAACGTCGGCTGCACCACCGCCATCGGGTGCGGCCCGGGGGCGAAGGCCGACGCGCCCAACAACGACTGGATGGGTGAGGTCAGCCGTCCCACCGCACCGGAGATCGCGGAGGCGTTGGTCGCCTCGGCGGCCGCGTACGTACTACCGGCAGAACTCAACGCCGCAGCGAACTGATCGTGGAACGATGCCGCCTGCTTGAGGAGCGCCTGATAATCCTGCGCAAAGCCGCCGAACAGCTTCGCGGTGGCCGCCGACACCTCGTCCTGGGCCGCTGCCACCACGCCGGTGGTCGGGCCCGCGGCGGCGGCTTTGGCCGCGCCGATCGCCGAATTAATTTGCGCCATCTCGGTGGCAGCTGTCGCCAACAGTTGCGGCTGCGCAATCAAACTCGTCATCGGCTCTTCCCTCCACGACCACGGTGTCTTGTGTGATACCGACGTTGTGAAACCGATGGCCCGGCGAACCCGACCACCGCGTGCCGGCACTAGCGTCAGCTTAGAACTACATCGTTAGTATGTCTCGAATTTTGCCCGCTGTTTTTCGGCCTTTGAGTCGGCGCGACCAACCCGGCCGGCAACGGCGCGCGACCGCGCAAGCTTGCAGGCTGTTTCGGTGCGGCCCGGCACCCGGGGAGTACGGTAAAGGCCGGTCCTGGCCGCAAGCGTAAACCGTGCCCGCCCAGCGTGTCTGGCGTGACGACAGCCGGCACACCGCTAGGGAATGAGGCCGGTGAAGTCTTTGATGACCGCGGCGGTCGCGCCCAACAGGACCAGGCCTTCGAAACCCCCTGCGAGGGTCAGCAATGCGGCGTCGGCGGCGAGCGGATATCCGATCGCGTTGATGAGTCCGGCGGGGTCGCCGCCGAAGAATTGCTGGATCCCGTCCACGAAGAGGTTGACGTCGTAGGCCGGGATGGAGGTCAGGGCGGCGTTGAGGGTGTCTGCGGTCGGCAGCAACGTTGCGTAGGCCGACGCGGACGCGCTGGTGATGGCGTTGGCGAGGTTGGTGTTCGCCGTCTGCAGCCCGTTGATGAAGGTATCGATCGAAGCCGGGGACAGCAATGTGCCGAGCGACGGAATCGGCGGCAACCCGTGCGGAGCCGGCAGTGACAAATTGGGTCCGGAGGGCAGCCCCTGAGCCACGATGTCGCTTGCGGCGTCGTGGATTCCAAGCCCCGCGCCGGCGACCAGGTCGGCGGCGATGACGCCCGGGTTGACATGCGGGAACAACCCGAAGGAGGTGGGCACATTCGCGTAACTCGTCGAATAGCCAAAGTTCGGGTCGCCGTAGCCCAGGTTGACCAGCACCGTCAGGTCCGGTTGCAGCAGGTCTACCAGCGGCTTGCCCACGACCGGTATTGCCTTCAGCGGGTCCAGCAGCGGCAGATTCGCGTTTTGAACCATGTAGTAGTTGGTGTTTCCGGTATAGGTCGGTTCCGTCTCCAAATGGACGATCTGGCCCGGCGGAAGCGTCTGCGGATTGACAGTTGGATAGGTGGGGTGCACGAAGACGATGCCCGCAAAGGCGTTGAGGTCGGACAGGATATTGATCGGGTAGCGCGGGAAGTCGGCGAAACCGTCGTACTCGATCGTGTAAATGTTGGTCGGCCATGGCGTGTTCGAGGGTGTCGCCCCATAGAAATCCAGCCCCATGCTCGGCAGGTTCAAGCCGGGGAAGCGCGCGAACAGGCCGCCGTTGGGATTCATCGGATCAGCCATCAAGGTGAAGCCAAGTTGAGTCGACGACGGCTCGCTGACCACTGGCAAGTTCAAGATGTTTTGCATTTCCAGGGAGGCGATCATCGAGCTCTGCGAGTAGCCCACGACGAGAGCGTTTTTTCCGAGGGTGATCTGGCCCTGCGGCCCGAACAGCGCATTGTCCAGAATCGTGACGCCCTGCGACAGCGATGTAGTGAGCGGCAAGCTCTTGATACCGGTGAGCGGATACAACTCCTCGGGGGTCACCAGGGGTAGCTTGTTCAGCACATTGAATTGGCTGGTGGAGACCCAGTTCAGCAGGCCGTTCACGAAATCCATTGACGGGATTGGGTTTCCGCTGCCGCCCATGATCAGAGCGTTGACGTTCGTTGCCGTCATCGGCATCGCAGCGGGTGTGGCGCTGCCCACGGCGCCGGCCCCACCCAGCAGGGCCCGGGCGTCCGCCTGCAGCGCGCCCAGTCCGTTCGATGCCGCGGCCTCGGCCTGCGCATAGGCGGATTCGGCGGCGGCCAAGGTCTGGGTGAACTCACTGTGGAACCTCGCGGCCGGTGGGACGACGGCTTGATATGCCTTGCCGTATTCGCCGAATAGCTTCGCGATCGCCGTCGACACCTCATCGCCGGCCGCGGCCACCAGACCGGAGGTCGGGCCCGCCACCGCCGTGTGGGCCGCGTCGAGGGCCGAACCGATCCCGTCGATGTCCGTGGCGACCGCCGACATCACCTCCGGTGCTGCGACTAGATACGACATCGGCCCATCCTTCCCGACGGTGTGACCATTGCATCAGCCGGCCGGCCAAGCTGAGCGTAAGGCGTTAAAAGTGTTCTCGTCCAACATGCCTTGCGCGTTGCCTAGGGAAGTAGGGACGCGATATCGCGGACGTTGCTGAAGGCCGCCTCCGCGACGGCGATGAATTCGGTCATCGCCGCCACCGTCGCCAGGCCCACGTCGGCCGCGATCGGATATCCGATCGCGTTGATGAGGCTGCCTTGCAGCAGCTGGTCGACGAAGAGGGTCGCGTCGTACGCGGGGATGGAGGTCACCAGGCCAATGGCGATATCTGCCGTCGGCTGCAGCACGGCGAAGTCGGTCGAGACAATCGAAGCGACGGTGTTCGCGATATTGATGGGCGTCGGAGCGATCGGGCTCGGCGCCGGCCCCAACAGGTCGTTCACCAGCGGCGGCGGCCGCAACGGCGGAAGCGTGATCGGCGTTGAGGGGACGGTTGCCAGATCGGCCTTGAAGTCCTGGATTCCTTGCTGGGTTCCGGCGGCCAGGTCGCCGAGGACGACGCTGGCGGGTACGTGCGGGGCCAACCCGAAGGGAGTGGCCACATCCGCCGGCCCCGTCGAATAGCCGAAGTCGGGGTTGCCGTAGCCCAAATTAACGAACACCTTCAAGTCGGGCTGGATCAGGTCGGCGAGTGGCTGGCCCACGATCGGTATGCCACGCAGCCCATTCAGTAGCGGCAGATTCTGGGTGGGAATCATGAAGTAGTTGGTGACGCCGGTATAACCCTGCGATGGCTGCAACTGAATTGCGCTGTCAACCTGCATGGGCGTGAGTTGCAGATATGTGGTGTGCACGGAGACGATGCCGGTAATGGCATTGAGGTCGGACAGTAAATTGAGCGGGTACTGCGGAAAGTCGGCGAAGCCGTCGTATTCGAGCGTGTAGATGTTCGTCGGGTAGATCGTGTTCGAGGGCGTGGCGCCGTAGAACGTAAGACCCAGACTTGAGATGCTCAGACCCGGAAATCGGGCGAGCAGGCCACCGTTGGGGTTCATTTCGTTGCCCACCAGCACGAAATTGAGTTGGTTCGCACCCGGGGCGGCGGCACCCAGGTCGGCAAGTTTCAGCATTTCCAGCGAGGAAATGATCGAGCTTTGGGAATAGCCGAAAACGGTCAGTGTGTCTGACGGAGTTTGGAGTTGTTGCATGATGGCGCTGTTGAGAATGTTCACGCCCTCGTTTATCGACCGATCGAAGGTCGAACTCTTAACACCCGTGAGTGGGTATCCCTCTTCGGGCGTGAACAGCGCTTGCAGGGCATTTATCGAACGGACGTACAGGTTGTTCGCGTTGGTGACGTAGGTCGTATTGGGTGTGGGGTTTCCGGTGGGGCCCAAAAACAGCGTCAGCTCGGCGCTGATTGGCGTCACCAGCGGACTCAGCACATGCGCGGATGCGTTCAGTGATCCCAGCGTGCCGCCCACAGCGGCAGCGTTAGCGCCCTCCGCGTTCGCGTAGGCACTCCCGCCGGCGGCCAACGCTTGGGTGAACTCGTTGTGAAACGCAGCAGCTTGCGCGACGACGGCCTGATATCCGCGGCCGTACGCGCCGAACAGCTTCGTGACGGCCGTGGACACCTCATCGGCGGCCGGCGCCAACAGACCGGAAGTCCGGCCCGCGGCGGCCGCATTGGCCGCGCTGATCGCCGAACCGATCCCCTCGACATCCGCGGCAACCGCGGCGATTATTTGTGGCTGCGCCGTCAGATACGTCATCGGCCCGTCCTTCCCGACGACCAGGACGTTTCGCTGGTGCTCGTCAGCGTAGAGCGATGTCGCGAGCCTATCGGGCGTTTTTGGAAATGGGGCCCAAGCGGGGCCCAACGCTAGCGCCGGCTCAGCCCAGCAGTGCGCGGCGCAGTTGGTCCCTGTCGGCTTCGGTGACGCCCGAGTCACGCAAGTAACCGTCGAGTGATCCAAAGGTCTCATCGATGGCCTGGCGCGCGGCGCTCAGGTACTCCTCTCGGACCCCGAGCACCTCGTCGGACAGGCGGGCCTCGGTGAACCTCACCACTTCTGGCGTCAGTTCGGTGTCCGTGCGTTGCTGGATCATCTCGGTGATTCGGTCCCGCAGCTGCGAGACGGAGTCGTTGCTGCGCAGGTAGTCGGCCATGATGGTGCCGCGATCGATGCCGATCGATTCCAGCACCGTGGCGACCACGAAGCCGGTGCGATCCTTGCCCGCGAAGCAATGGGTGAGCACCGGCCGGCCCGCGGCCAGCAACGTGACGACGTGATGCAGCGCGCGTTGCGCCCCGTTGCGCGTTGGGAATTGGCGATATTCGTCGATCATGTACCGGGCGGCCGCCTCGGCGGGGGATTCGCCGGACTCTTCCGATTCGCTGCCTTCGCCGGCCAGCATCTGCCGAAATGCGTGTTCGTGTGGCGATTCACCATCGCGCGGGTCGTCATCGTCCCCCGCATCTCCAAGATCGGGGAACGGCAGCAAGTGAACGTCAATGCCGTCGGGGACCAGTCCGGGGCCGCGCCGGGCGACCTCCCGGGACGCGCGCAGGTCGGCGACGTCGGTAATCCCCAGCCGGCGCAACGTGGCACGGCCGTCGTCGTCGAGGCGGCTCAGCTCGCTGGACCGGAACAGCCGGCCGGGGCGGAGTACCGCAGTGCTATCTGCAACGTCACGAAAGTTCCACGCGCCCGGCAGTTCCCGGAGTGCCGCGGCCATGTCAGGTGACCGCCGCCGCGAACGCGGATTTATCCCGGCCGATTTCGGCGCGTGCGATTGTCCGCATGTGCACTTCGTCGGGTCCGTCGAAGATTCGCATGGCGCGATGCCAGCCGTACATCCGGGCCAGCGGAGTGTCCTCGCTGACGCCGGCGGCCCCGTGCACTTGAATCGCGCGGTCGATGACGTCGCAGGCCACCTGAGGGGCCACCGCCTTGATCTGCGAGACAAGCAGATGGGCGGCCCTGTTGCCGTGCTGGTCGATGGTCCACGCCGCCTTTTCGCACAGCAGCCTGGACTGGTCGATTTCGTTGCGGGACTTGGCAATTGCTTCCCGCACGACGCCCTGCTCGGCGAGCGGCCGGCCAAACGCCACCCGGGTGCGCGCGCGGTCCACCATCAGGGCCAGCGCACGTTCGGCTCCGCCCAATGCACGCATGCAGTGGTGGATGCGGCCGGGCCCCAGCCGCGCCTGGGCGATCGCGAAGCCGCCACCTTCTTCGCCGAGCAGGTTGGTGACCGGCACCCGGACGTTGTCGTAGATGATTTCGCAGTGCCCGGGCTGGTCGTGGTAACCGAAGACCGTCGTCGAGCGGACGACAGTCACGCCCGGCGTATCTATCGGAACCAGGACCATCGACTGCTGCTGGTGGCTGGCCGCTTCGGGGTTGGTCCGGCCCATCACGATCAGGATCTTGCAGCGCGAGTCCGCCGCCCCTGAGGTCCACCACTTGCGGCCGTTGATCACGTAGTCGCCGCCGTCGCGCACGATGGAGGTCTCGATATTGCGGGCGTCGCTGCTGGCGACCGCCGGCTCTGTCATGGAAAAGGCGCTGCGGATCTCGCCGTTGAGCAACGGTTCCAGCCACCGCTTGCGCTGCTCCTCGGTGGCGAACAGGTGCAGGGTCTCCATGTTGCCGGTATCGGGTGCTGCGCAGTTGAGCGCCTCGGGCGCGATCTCCAGGCTCCAGCCGGTCAGCTCAGCCAGCGGGGCGTAGTCGAGGTTGGTCAGGCCCGACTCGGCCGGCAGGAACAGATTCCACAGGCCGGCCGCTTTGGCCTTGGTTTTCAGCTCCTCGATGATCGGCGGGACGCTGTGGTCGAATGGGCCGGCTTCGTGGCGGTATTCGTCGTAATCGGCCTCGGCCGGAAAGACGTACTCCGTCATGAAGTCGGACAGTCGCTTGTGGTAGTCAGTGGCCTTGGCCGACATCGCGAAGTCCATGTCCGCCACGATAGGACAGTCTGATATCGCGCGAGCTGGGGGTACTCCCCCAGAGGGGGGACCCCCACCCGCTGGCGGGGGAACGCAGAATCGTATGCCGCAGCGCGGATTCGTGCGATTTTGGTGGGGGTACCGCCCGCTTGCGGGGGACTGCTCGCGGTAGAAGATGGAGCGCGTGACCGAATCCCTGCCCCCGTTCCCCCCGTTCACCCACGACACAGCGATGCAGAAGGTCCAAGCCGCCGAAGACGCCTGGAATACCTGCGACCCCGAACGCGTCAGCCGGGCCTACACCGTCGACTCGCAGTGGCGAAACCGCAGCGAACACGTCGTCGGCCGGGACGAGATCGTCGCATTTCTGACGCGCAAGTGGCAACGCGAACTGGACTACTCGCTGCGCAAGAGCCTGTGGAGCTTCGACGGTAACCGCATCGCCGTGCGGTTTCAGTACGAGTGCCGCGACGAAGCGGGTCAGTGGTACCGCAGCTACGGCAACGAACTGTGGGAGTTCTCGCCATCGGGGCTGATGGCGCGGCGCGAAGCCAGCATCAACGAGGTCCCGATCGACGAATCCGAACGCCGCTACTTCGGGCCCCGGCCCGCGTCGGAACACGGCCAAGACATCGTGCTCTGGTAGCGCCAGGCTAGGGTGTTCTCGCCAAAGGGGTTATCAGCAGGGTCAGGAACCCCGGGAATGAAGTAGCTAGGGAAAGTGGATGTACGCGCCATGACAGATCCGCAGACCATGCTCGTCAAGGTCGGGGTGGTCGCCGAGTCCGGGGCCGACGAGCGGCGCGTAGCGCTGGTACCGAAGGCAGTCGCGTCGCTGGTGAGCAGCGGTGTCGCGGTCGTCGTCGAGTCGGGTGCCGGCGAACGCGCGCTGCTTCCGGACGAGCTCTACACCGCGGCCGGCGCCGGCATCGGGGATGCGTGGGCCGCCGACATCGTCGTCAAGGTCGCCCCACCGACCGCGGACGAGGTCAAGAAGTTGCGCAGCGGGCAGACGTTGATCGGTTTTCTCGCGCCACGGGATGCGGAGAACTCGATCGGCGCCCTGACCGCCGCCGGTGTGCAGGCGTTCGCGCTGGAAGCCATCCCGCGCATCTCGCGGGCGCAGGTGATGGATGCGTTGTCGTCGCAAGCCAACGTGGCGGGGTACAAGGCGGTGCTGCTCGCGGCGTCGGAATCGACCCGGTTCTTTCCGATGCTGACGACGGCGGCGGGAACGGTGAAGCCGGCCACAGTGCTGGTGCTCGGCGTCGGCGTGGCCGGCCTGCAGGCGCTGGCGACGGCCAAGCGGCTCGGCGGTCGCACCACCGGCTATGACGTGCGTCCAGAGGTGGCCGACCAGGTGCGTTCGGTGGGGGCGCAGTGGCTCGATGTCGGGATCGAAGCGTCCGGTGAAGGCGGGTACGCCCGTGAGCTAACCGGAGAGGAACGCGCCCAGCAGCAGCAGGCATTGGAGGACGCGATCAGCTCGTTCGACGTGGTGATCACCACGGCGCTGGTCCCGGGCCGGCCCGCGCCGCGTCTGGTGACCGCCGAGGCGGTCAAGGCGATGAAGCCCGGCAGCGTGGTGGTGGACCTGGCCGGGGAGACCGGCGGCAACTGCGAGCTCACCGAACCAGGGCAGACCGTCGTCAAATACGACGTGACCATCGCCTCACCGCTGAACCTGCCGGCGACGATGCCCGAGCATGCCAGCGAGCTCTACAGCAAGAACGTCACCGCGCTACTGGACCTGTTGATCAAGGACGGCAAGCTGGCGCCGGACTTTGACGACGAGATCGTCGCGGCTGCATGTGTGACCCGCACTGCTGGAGAGGACAGCTAGATGTACAACGAACTACTGGCCAACCTGGCGATCCTGGTGCTATCCGGGTTCGTCGGGTTCGCGGTGATCTCCAAGGTGCCCAACACTTTGCACACGCCGCTGATGTCGGGGACCAACGCCATCCACGGCATCGTGGTGCTCGGCGCGCTGGTGGTGTTCGGCGAGGTTGAGAAGCCGACGCTGGCGGTACAGATCATCCTGTTCGTCGCCGTGGTGTTCGGCACGCTGAACGTCATCGGCGGCTTCATCGTCACCGACCGGATGCTGGGCATGTTCAAGGGCAAGAAACCCGGCTCGCCAACCAAGGCGATTTCAGCGAAGCCCGACGAGGTAACCAAGGCGATACCGGCCAAGCCTGACTCGGAACACAGCAAGGTCGTCCGATGACCCTCAACTACACGGTCTCGATCCTCTACATCATCGCGTTCTCGATGTTCATCTACGGCTTGATGGGGCTGACCGGACCCAAGACCGCGGTGCGCGGCAACCTGATCGCCGCGGTGGGCATGGCCATCGCCGTGGCGGCCACGCTGGTCAAGATCCGGCACACCGACCAGTGGGTGCTGATCATCGGCGGCCTGGTGCTGGGTGTGGTGCTCGGCGTCCCACCGGCCCGCTACACCAAGATGACCGCCATGCCGCAGTTGGTGGCGTTCTTCAACGGCGTCGGCGGTGGCACGGTCGCGCTCATCGCGTTGTCGGAGTTCATTGAGACAACCGGCTTTTCGGCCTTCCAGCACGGCGAGTCGCCGACCGCGCACATCGTGGTGGCCTCGTTGTTCGCCGCGATCATCGGATCGATCTCGTTCTGGGGATCCATCATCGCGTTCGGCAAGTTGCAGGAGATCATCTCTGGCCGGCCGATCGGCCTCGGCAAGGCGCAACAGCTGATCAACCTGCTGCTGCTGGCGGGGGCCATCGGCGCGGCGGTGGTAATCGGCCTGGGCGCGCATCCGGGCAGCGGCGGGGTGTCGCTGTGGTGGATGATCGGGCTGCTGGTCGCCGCCGGTGTGCTGGGCCTGATGGTGGTGTTGCCGATCGGGGGCGCCGACATGCCGGTGGTCATTTCCATGCTCAACGCCATGACCGGGGTGTCGGCCGCCGCGGCGGGTTTGGCGTTGAACAACACCGCGATGATCGTGGCGGGGATGATCGTCGGCGCGTCCGGCTCGATCCTGACCAACCTGATGGCCAAGGCGATGAACCGCTCCATTCCCGCGATCGTCGCGGGCGGCTTCGGCGGTGGTGGCGTGGCCCCCAGCGCTGACAGCGGCGATAAGCACGTCAGGTCCACCTCGGCCGCCGACGCCGCGATTCAGATGGCATACGCCAACCAGGTGATCGTGGTCCCGGGTTACGGCTTGGCCGTCGCGCAGGCCCAGCATGCCGTCAAGGACCTGGCCAACCTGCTGGAAGACCGTGGCGTGCCGGTGAAATACGCGATCCACCCGGTCGCCGGCCGGATGCCGGGGCACATGAACGTGCTGCTGGCCGAGGCCGAAGTCGACTACGACGCGATGAAAGACATGGACGACATCAACGACGAGTTCGGCCGCACCGACGTCACCGTCGTCATCGGCGCCAACGACGTCACCAACCCGGCGGCCCGCAACGAGACGACCAGCCCGATCTATGGCATGCCGATTCTCAACGTGGACAAGTCGAAGTCGGTGATCGTGCTCAAGCGGTCGATGAACTCCGGGTTCGCCGGCATCGACAACCCGCTGTTCTATGCCGAAGGCACCACCATGCTGTTCGGCGACGCCAAGAAATCGGTGACCGAGGTCGCCGATGAACTCAAAGCGCTATGACGGGCGGCCAGCCTCGCTGAACCGGGCCGGACGCCGGTCCGAAATTGCCGCTGAATCTCTAGACGGGCGGGTAGGCGGGCGGCGGGTATCCGCCACCGTCGGGAACCCCCCGGAGCCCCCATGTCAGATACCGGAAGAAGTACTCGATTTCGTCGCTCACGTCGTAGTCCGGATTCGGATCCATCTACCCCACCTCTCGACTCGCGACTGGTTCGCCTTGCAGTCTAATCCCAACTGCGCCGGTGCGACAGGCGGTGGGGCCTTGCACACTGTCCAACCAGTTGATTGATAATTGCTTGAATCCGGGACCTCATCGGGGCGCCGGTACCCGACGATAGTGAGTAGAGATGCCATCCGCGAACGGGCTTTCGCGGCGCGAGGAGTTGCTGGCTGTTGCCACCAAGCTGTTCGCCGCCCGCGGCTATCACGGCACCCGGATGGACGACGTCGCCGATGTGATCGGGCTGAACAAGGCGACGGTCTACCACTACTACGCGAGCAAGTCGCTGATCCTGTTCGACATCTACCGCCAGGCCGCCGAGGGCACGCTGGCCGCCGTCCATGACGATCCGTCCTGGACGGCCCGCGAAGCCCTCTACCAGTACACCGTGCGGCTGCTTACCGGGATAGCGGCCAATCCCGAACGGGCCGCGGTGTACTTCCAGGAGCAGCCCTACATCACCGAGTGGTTCACCACCGAGCAGGTCGCCGAGGTCCGGGAGAAGGAAGCTCAGGTCTACGAACACGTGCACGGCCTCATCGACCGCGGGATCACCAGCGGCGAGTTCTACGAATGCGACTCGCACGTGGTGGCGCTGGGCTACATCGGGATGACGCTGGGCAGTTACCGTTGGCTGCGCCCGAGCGGACGGCGCACGGCCAAGGAAATCGCCGCAGAGTTTTCCACCGCGCTGCTGCGGGGGCTGATCCGCGACGCAGCTATCCGTGAGCAGTCTCCGCTGGGACCTTAGAGCTGCGCTGCAGCAAATGCTCAACTTAAAGGCGGAATCAACTTCAGAACCGACCCGACGGCCTCAGTCAACACCGATAGCCCCGTCACACTCTGCTGGCCCAGGTAGATGTGCAGGTTCGGATCCGGCGACGGGACCCAGGGGTAGGTCTGCGGGAACCACTGCGGCCCCCACCATCCGGCCTCGACGCCGATTTCCACCGCGGCGGCGTAGGGCCCCTGCACGGTACCCCTGAGCAGGTCGTCGGCGACTACGGGCAAATTGGGCATCGAGAACAGCGAGGCAGGGGTGGCGATATTGGCATAGTCGAAGCCGGTGGTGAGGTTGCCGTAGCCCAAGTCGCAGAGCACCCGCAGATCAGGCTCGATGATGTCGGCCAGCGGGGGGCCCGCATAGGGGATCAGCCGAATCGCTTCGACCAGCGGCAGATCCTGCGTCATGATCATGTTGTAGTGCGTAGCGCCCGTGTAATTCGGGGACGTCGGCAACGCCACGGCGTTGGCAATCTGGGTGGCCGTCAGCGTTGGGTACGTGCTGTGCACGAAGAAGTAACCGAGGAGGGCGTTCACGTCCGACAGGACATTGAGCGGGTACTGCGGGGCGTCGGCGATGCCGTCGTACTGGGCAGTGTAAATCCAGGTCGGGTAGGGAGAATTCGGCGGGGTCGCACCGTTGAAATCCACGTTGAGGAATGGGATGTAAAAGCCGGGGAAGCGCGAGAGCAGGCCGCCGTCGGGGTTGTTGGGATCGCCGATCAGCACGAAGGACAACTTGCTTGGATCGGGCTGTAGGGCCGCCGGCAGCGACAGCAGGTTGTTGATTTCGTTGTTGGCTACCGTGGCGCTCTGCGAGTAGCCGAAAACGACGACTTTGCTTCCAGCGGCAAGTTGCGCCTTGATCCCCGCGTCCAGCAGAGCGACACCTTGGGCAACGGACGTGCCGAACGTCTCGTTGCCGAGTAGGGGGGTAACCGGCCAGAACTGCTCGGGTGTGAACAACCCCTGGAAGCTGGCCCCCGGGAAGAGTGGCTGGATGTAGTTGGCGTTGATGTTCAGCAAGTACTGGAAATCAGGAACAGGGTTAGAGGTGCCGCCCATGATCAACGCCACTGTCGAGCCGCTCAGCAACGGAGTCAGCGCGAAACCGCTAACCCCGCCGGTCGAGGCACCCCCCAACAGTGTCTGGACGGGCGCAGCCAGCGCCTTCAGGGCGTTTGACATCCCTCCAGTGCTGAGAGCCGCGTTAGTGGCCTCGGCCTGCATGTAGGCGTTCCCCGCGGCGGCCAAGGCCGCGCTGAACTCGCTCTGGAACGCCTCGGCTTGGGCAACGAGCGCTTGGTATTGCTGGCCGTATGCGCCAAACACTTTGGCGACGGCCGCCGACACTTCGTCTTCGGCGGCCGCCAGCAAGCCGGTCGTTGAGCCCGCGGCATTAGCACGGGCGGAGCTGATCGCCGAAGCGAGCCTTTCCGCATTGGCCGCTGTTGACTCCAACATTTCCGGGGCAGCGACCACAAAATCCATGTCCCCGTCCTCCATGACAACAGGGGCCCTTCCCGGTCCACTGGGAGTGACCCGTAACCGCCGGTATTAGGTACTTCTGGTTCAGGGTAGAACGGTCTGGCCGGGAAGTCAGCCATTTCTTGAAAGCAGACGCGATCCCTTGAGGGCGCCTGACGCCGGCTAGCCGGACGCCTTGAGGTGCTTGTCGAGGAAAGCAATCTGGTCGGCCACGACGCGCTCGAATGCGTCGTCGACATAGATCGCGAAGTGTCCCTCGGGATACAACCTGACCTCACCGTGCGGAGCCTTCGCGGCGTATTGCAGGGTGGGAACCGCGGGCGCAACCGAGTCGGTTTCGCACACGCAGAACAGGATTGGGCAGGTGATCTTTGCGGCGAGCCGGCCCGGACGATACGTGATGACGTTCAGCACGATACGGGCGGCGAGCTCGTTGCGCAGCTCCACGCCGTCCGGTACCAGGCGGAGGTAGCCGTCATACGCGTCCGGCGCGCTCATCAACGCGGCCTCGCCCGGTTTGCCCACCGTGGGGACCATCGTCGGCGGCCTCCCGATCCGGGCCCCGACAGCATCGCGCACCGCCAGCGCCGTCAGGCGTGCGACGGTCAATGGCTTCATCACGCTCACGGAGGCGACGCCGTCGGTAAACGGGCATTGCGCCACGGCGGTGGCGACGCCCGGCAGCCGGGCCGCCGTGGCGATCACGTGTCCGCCCCCAAAAGAGGTGCCCCACAAGCCGATTCGGCCGTGGTCGATGCCGGCTAGGGTGCGGGCGTAGGCCACGGCTGCCGCCCAGTCCGCGAGCTGCATGCCGATATCCAGCAGCTGGCGTGGCTCGCCCTCGCTGTCACCGAAGTTGCGGTAATCGAACACCAGGCAGGCGTAGCCGGCAGCACTGAATCGGTCGGCGTAGGCGTCGAGTCGCATGGTGCGCACCGCTCCGAGTCCGTGCGCCATCACCAGCAGTGGCGCCGGGCCGCCGGCGCCGCCGTTCAAGGGCCGGTACAGCCAGGCGCTGATCCGGTCGTCACCGGATGTGAACTGCACATCTTCGCGCTGTCTCATAAGCGTTTCCATTCTGCCCGGCCGGCCGAAAAAAAGGGGGCAGGTACGCCGCCGGAAAAATTATGGACTAGTGTCTAGAAAAGTTTTTGAGCGTTCGCATCCAGAGACGGAGGACACTCATGGCGATCCGCGTCGCGCACGTCGGCACCGGCAACGTCGGGGGCCTGGCCCTAGCCGAGCTCATCACCAATCCGCAGTTCGAATTGACCGGGGTGTGCGTGTCTTCGCCGGACAAGGTGGGCAAGGACGCCGGGGAGCTGTGCGGAGTCGGCCTGGAGCCCGGCCTGCAGGGGAAGGTCACCGGTATCGCTGCCGACGCCGACCTCGGCGCAGTCCTTGCCGGCAAGCCCGACTGCGTCGTGTACTGCGCCATGGGCGACACCCGGTTGGCCGACGCGATGGCCGACGTGATGCGCATCCTGGCGGCCGGGATCAACGTGGTCGGATCGTCACCCGGGTTGCTGCAGTACCCGTGGGGTGTCATGCCCGACAAATACATTGCGCGCGTAGAAAGCGCTGCGCAGCAAGGCAATTCGAGTATCTTCATCAACGGCGTCGACCCCGGATTCATCAACGACCTCATCCCGTTCGCCCTTGCGGGGACCTGCCAGCGAGTCGAGCAGGTGCGCTGCATGGAAATCGCCGATTACGCGACCTACAACGGCGCGGAGGTCATGCACTACATGGGGTTCGGCCGGCCCCTGGACGAGGTGCCGATGCTGCTGCAGCCGGGTGTGCTCGGCATCGCCTGGGGTACGGCGATCCGTCAGCTGGCGGCTGGGCTCGGCATCGTGGTGGATGAAATCACCGAGTCATACCAGCGCGAGCCGGCGCCCGAAGACTTCGACATCGCGGTGGGCCGGGTGCCGAAGGGCACGCTGGCCGCGCTGCAATTCGAGCTCCGCGGGATGGTCGACGGGCACGCGGCGATCGTCATCGAGCACATCACCCGGTTGCGGCCCGACCTGCGACCCGACTGGCCGCAACCCGCGTCGGGCGGCGGCTCGTATCGTGTCGAGATCACCGGGGAGCCGTCCTACGCCGTCGACATCGTTCCGAGCAGCCGCAAGGGCGACCATAACCACGCTGCCATCGCGGGCGCCGCGGGCCGGATCGTCAACGCCATCCCGGCGGTGATCGCCGCGCCGCCCGGCATTGTGACCACACGTGATCTGCCGCTGGTAACGGGAAAAGGTCTTTACACGCCAAACGACCTAATCGCCACCTGAATAGACACCTAACAGAAAGGACCCCGTCCGATGGGACATGTAGGACGAGTAGCGGGCAAAGTTGCGCTGATCAGTGGCGGTGCCCGGGGCATGGGCGCCTCACACGCCCGAATGCTGGTGGCCGAAGGCGCCAAGGTGGTGATCGGCGACATCCTCGACGAGGAGGGCAAGGCGCTGGCCGACGAAATCGGTGACGCCGTGCGCTACGTCCACCTCGACGTGACGCAGCCCGATCAGTGGGACGCCGCCGTCGCGACCGCCACCGGTGAATTCGGGAAACTCAACGTGCTGGTCAACAACGCCGGCATCGTGGCACTCGGACAGCTGAAGAATTTCGACCTGGGCAAGTGGCAGAAGGTGATTGACGTCAACCTCACCGGAACCTTCCTGGGCATGCGGGTGGCCGTCGAGCCGATGACCGAGGCCGGGGGCGGCTCGATCATCAATGTTTCGTCGATCGAAGGGCTGCGCGGCGCGCCCGCCGTGCACCCGTACGTCGCGTCCAAGTGGGCCGTACGCGGCCTGGCCAAGTCGGCGGCTTTGGAGTTGGCGCCGTTGAACATCCGGGTGAACTCGATTCACCCGGGCTTCATCCGCACCCCGATGACCGCCAAGCTGCCGGAAGACTTGGTGACTATCCCGCTCGGCCGCCCGGGCGAGGCAAGTGAAGTGTCGACGTTCGTGGTGTTCCTCGCCAGCGACGAGTCGTCCTACGCGACCGGGACCGAGTTCGTGATGGACGGCGGCCTGGTGACCGACGTGCCGCACAAGGAGTCTTAGGGCGGTGCTATAACCGCGAGCATGCTGCCCAGCCTGGCGAGTGCGGTCGGGTCGAACCACGTCGTCACCGACCCCGACGTACTGGCCGGCCGCAGCGTCGACCACACCGGCCGCTACCGCGGCCAGGCCAGCGCACTGGTGCGGCCGGGTTCGGCCGAGCAGCTCGCCGAGGTGCTGCGGGTGTGCCGCGACGCCGGGGCGCACGTCACCGTGCAGGGCGGCCGTACTTCGCTGGTCGCCGGCACCGTTCCCGAGCACGACGACGTGCTGGTGTCCACCGAGCGGCTGCGCGCCCTAAGCGATGTCGACACCGTCGAGCGCCGCATCACCGTCGGGGCCGGCGCCACGCTGGCCGCGGTGCAACACGCCGCGACCGCAGCGGGTTTGGTGTTCGGCGTGGACCTGGCTGCCCGTGACACGGCGACCGTCGGCGGCATGGCCTCGACCAACGCCGGCGGACTGCGCACGGTTCGGTACGGCAACATGGGCGAGCAAGTCCTCGGCCTGGAGGTGGCGCTGCCGGACGGTTCGCTGCTGCGCCGGCACAGCCGGGTGCGCCGCGACAACACCGGCTACGACCTGCCGGCGTTATTCGTCGGCGCCGAAGGCACTCTCGGTGTCATCACATCGCTGGACTTGCGGCTACACCCCACGCCGTCGCATCGGGTGACGGCGGTTTGTGGGTTCGCCGACCTCGAGGCGCTTGTCGACGCGGGCCGGACGTTCCGGGACGTGGACGGCATTGCGGCGCTGGAGTTGATCGACGCCCACGCCGCCGCGCTGACCCGCGAGCATCTGGGGACCAGCCCCCCCGTCGAGGCAGATTGGCTGCTGCTGGTGGAACTGGCCGCCGACCACGATCAGACCGGTCGCCTCGCCGAGCTTCTCGACGGTGCGCGGCTGTGTGGCGAGCCCGCGGTCGGCGTGGATGTCGCTGCGCAGCAACGATTGTGGCGGGTTCGCGAATCCCTGGCCGAAGTGCTCGGGGTGTACGGCCCGCCGCTGAAGTTCGACGTGTCGTTGCCCCTGGCGGCGATCGGTGGATTCGCCCGCGACGCGGTCGCCTTGATCCAGGCGCGCGTGGGTGAGGCGCTGCCGGTGTTGTTCGGTCACATCGGTGAGGGCAACCTGCACCTGAACGTGCTGCGCTGCCCGCCCGAGCGTGAAGGCGAGCTGTATGCGCCGATGATGGATCTCATCGCGGAGTGCGGCGGCAACGTCAGTTCTGAGCACGGCGTCGGCAGCCGCAAGCGCGCTTATCTTCCGATGTCGCGGGAGGCCGCCGATATCGCCGCGATGCGGACGGTCAAGGCTGCGCTGGACCCGACCGGCTACCTCAACGCCGCGGTGTTGTTCGACTGATCCGTTATTCCCGCGAGGGTGCGCATTTGTACGCCCCGGGCGGCGCGCCGGCGTGCAAACAAGCGCGCTCGCGGAGAACTAGTCCGAAGTTCGACGGCTTTCGGGCATGATCTGATGCTTGAGCTGGATAAACGGCTCTGAACTGGCGTAGGAATGTAGTCAGAATATTGAGCGTGTCGCCCTCGTGTATGGACTGTAATCGAGTATTATTCTGGCTATGCCGCGTCAGCAGGGCCGGGTTCACGTAGTCAGAGTTCACAAGACGCACGTGGACAAGCAGGGCCAGCGCCGCCAGTACATGTCGGCCTACCTGCGACGCACCTACCGCGACGGGTCCGCAGTGCGCAACGAGACCGTGGCCAACCTGTCGATGCTGCCGCCGGAGGCGGTCGACGCGATCGAGGCGACGCTGAAGGGCCAGACGCTGGTGGCGGCCGGATCGGAGTTCAGCAAGTCGCGTTCCCTGCCGCATGGGCACGTGGCCGCGGTGGCCGCGATGGCGCGCAAGCTCGGCTTGGCCGCGTTGCTGGGCCCGCCCGTGCCGAGACCGGGATCTGGTGGTCGCGTTGATCATCTCGCGGGTGGTGCGGCCCAAGCCCAAGCGGTCCACCCTGTCGTGGTGGTCGGACACCACCCTGGGACCCGATTTGGGCGTGGCTGAGGCCTGCACCGACGAGATTTACGCCGCCATGGACTGGCTGACCGACCGGCAGGACGCGATCGAGAAGAGGCTCGCCGACAAACACCTTGGCCCGCAAGCTAATCCGTCGCGGATGGCGCTGTTTGACCTGACCTCGGCGTGGGTGACCGGGCGGTGCTGCCAGCTGGCCGCGCGCGGCTATTCCCGCGACGGTAAAAAGGGTTGCGAGCAGATCGAATATGGGGTGCTGTGCGACCCGGCTGGACGCCCGGTCGCGGTCCGGGTGTTCGGCGGTGCCACCGCCGATCCGGAATCGTTCACCGAGATCGTCGAGGTCGTCAAAGACAAGCTGCACCTCGCCAACCTGGTGCTGGTCGGTGATCGCGGCATGATCACCACTGCGCGCATCGACGCGCTACGCAAACTCAACGACCACCCCGAAAGCCCCACCGATTTCGATTGGATCACCGCGCTACGCGCACCCGCGATCGCCAAACTGGCCCGCGACGACGGGCCGCTGCAGATGAGCCTGTTCGATACCCAAGACCTCGCCGAGATCACCCACCCCGACTACCCCGGCGAACGCCTGATCGCCTGCCGCAACCCCGCTCTGGCCGACCAACGCGCCCGTAAACGTCAAGACCTGCTGCAAGCCACCGAGAAATTACTGGCCGCGATCGCCGGGCGGGTCAGCGCGGGCACCTTGCGTGGGCCGGCAAGATCGGCGAAGCGGTCGGTGCGGCCATCGGGAAATACAAGATGGGCAAGCACTTCCGGCGCGAGATCACCGACACCCACTTCGGTTTCGAGCGTGACCTCGACCGCATCGCCGCCGAAGCCGCCCTCGACGGCATCTACGTACTGCGCACCAGCGTCGACGCCGACACCCTCGACCCCGCCGCGGTGGTCACCGGCTACAAGAACCTGGCCAACATCGAACGCGACTTTCGCATCATCAAATCCGACGACCTAGACCTGCGGCCCATCCACCACCGCCTCAACGACCGCGTCAAAGCCCACGTGCTGATCTGCATGCTCGCCTGCTACCTGGTCTGGCACCTACGCAAGGCCTGGGCGCCACTGACCTTCACCGACGAAACACCGCCGACCCGGGACAACCCCGTCGCCCCCGCACAGCGTTCCCCAGCAGCCCAAGCCAAGGCCGCCACCAAACACGACGCCACCGGCAACCCAGTGCGCGGCTTCCGCGATCTGCTCGAGCACCTGGCCACCCTCACCCGCGACCGGATCCGCTACACCGACACCGACATCGACATCGACAAACTCACCGACGCCACCCCCACCCAACGCCGCGCCTTCGAACTCATCAATTCCCCGATCCCACTCACCATCGCCGCGTAGCCAGAACAACCCCACACCAAAACCAACGAATCCCCAGGCCAACCCGGGGATTCACCTATCTCAACAGCCTTAACTTCGGACTAGTCGGCCGGTGCTTTGATGCCGACGGCGTGGCGCAGTTGCCCGAGGAACTGGTCGGCGTCGTCGCTTCGAACGATGTAGTGCGAGATCGCGATCCGGATCACCGTCGCGGCCTTCACCGCGGCGTTGGGGCCCGGAAGGAGTCGCTCCAGCCCCTCCCGCATCTCCGGGATGGCACCGGAAACCTGCGCGATCACGTGCTCGGGCTCGACGTCGACCATGCGCACACCCGAATACGAGTGCTGGTATTCGACGATGAATCGCAGCGCGGCGTCGAGCCTTTCGGACCCCTTCAGCCCCGCGGTCGCCTTGCCCAGCCCGCTTTCGAAAACTTGCCGTTCGTAGCGCGAAAACGCGGACAGCAACTCCTCTTTGGAGGCGAACCAGCGGTAGAGCGTCGGGCGCGAGACCCCGGCCTGAGCTGGCGACGTCCGACAGGCTCAGTTTGGTCTTGCCGTTTCGGCCGAGCACCTCGGCGGTGGCCGCGAGGATCCGCCGCCGTGTCGAGGTATCGGTGTCGGTTATCGCCTGCGTCATATTCCGTCGCTCCCACATCAGGCTCGGCTCGGGCGCCGGCGCACCAGCACGGACTGCTGGATGGCGCCGACCGCGCCGTGTTCGTCAAACAGTGTGCCAATTGTCGTCCCGATGCCGTCGGTTCCGTAGCTGGTCTCCGCGCGAATGCCGATCCACTCGCCGTCGGGGATGCGGAACACGTGCACGGCGACATCGGTATTGAGGAACGTCCACTTGGTGATGTCCAGTTTGCCGTTGCCAAGACCATTGGCGCAGTCGGCGACCGCGAACAGCCGCTCCAGCGGGGTCATGGTCTCGCCCTTGACGAGGTCCGCCGTCGGCTTGAGCCAGGATTCTCCCGGGCCCGGCTGCAGGCGTTTGGTCAGCCAGAGCCACTCCACGCTGTGCACGTAGTTGCGGTCCCACCCCCTTGCCTTGAGGTCACGGTCGTGGGCCTCGCTCCGCGGTCGGAGCGGGGGAGTGGCCACGTTCGCCAGCGCCGGGGTGTCGAATTGCTGCAACCGCCATCCGCTGGCGCGGGCGACCGGACGGGGTTCGCCGTCGGGACCGGGCGCCAGCATCTCGGCGCTGACCAGCTCGATCTGTTTGCCGCCGCGTTCCACTTGCGAGCGAACCCATAGGTCGCCCTCGGCCGGCACCCCGCCCAACAAGTCGATGACGACCCGGGACAAGCGGGTGTCGTCGCGCTCGGCGCACCATTCCAGTGCGCGGACCAATAGCGCCGACACCGGCCCGCCGTGTTGTATTGCCGCCGACCAGGTGCCGCGCGCCAGGTCGGTCGCCCTGAACTTCTCGCCCAACGCCCCGGGTTCGTCGCCGGCGTCGTCGATCAGCTCGTAATAGGAGTCCTTGACATCATCCCCCGCCTGAAGGCGCGGGATTCCCGCGTGCCGACGTCCGGCTGTCTCGGCGCTCATTACGGCACCGCCGTAAGCCGGGGGCTTTTGCGTTCGCGCCGATCGGCTCTGTCCCTTGCGGGCGCCGCAGGTGTCGGTGTTACCGCGGCCTCGCCGATTACTTTCCCCGACGCCGGTCGATGTCCTGACCTTGGGATCTCTCCGGGGGATTCAATTGTGGCCAACACCGTAACAGCCATCGCCGACAAATCCAGACGCGCTTGTCCCCGGCCTAAAGGCCGAAGCTTGCACGCCACGTTTTCCATGTTCATCGATTACCTCTTAGTTCGGGTCAGGGCAGGCCGGCGCCCGGTGTGGCAACCAGCACGGCGTCCAGTCGCGATTCTCGGGTGCCGACCAGGCGCTTGGGATACGCGTCGGTGCTCGACAGCAGAAACAGTGTGCGGCGCTCGGGGCCACCCAGTGCGCAGGCGATGGCCACCCGCTCACTCATGTCGATGCGGTCCGTCACTTCCCCGCCCGCGGTAATCCGCTCGAACTGGTGAGCCAGCGTCATCGACGTCCACACCCCGCCCTCGGCATCGAGCGCGATGCCGTCGGGCGGGCCGTCGAGGCCGTCGGCGAAGATTCGCCGGTCGCTGAGTGCGCCCTCATCGACTCCGTCGCCGATGGTGAACGCGGTCAGCCGCGGGCCGGTCGACTCGGCGACGATCAGCGTCCTGCGGTCCGGCGTGATGACCATCCCGTTGGGAAAGTCGAGGCCTTCGGCGACGACGGTGGCCTTAGCATCGGAGTCGTCCGGGTTGAGCCGGATGATCACGCCGCCGCCCTTGGACGCCTGGGATCCGATGTAGGCGCGCCCGACGTCGTCGATGACCATGTCGCCGAGGCTGGCCGGGGCCAGGTCGGCGAGATCGGCGATGGTGACGACGGTTTCGCCGTCGTAGCGCAACACCTGCCGGTCTTCGGTCGAGGCGATAAGCAGCGACCCGTCGGGCCGGAACCCCAGACCCGACGGCGAGTGCCCGGGCAGCGGCAACGTGGTCAACGAGCCGCGCATGTCCGCGGTGTGCACGGCTCCACCCAGCATGTCGGAGAACCACAGCAGTCCCTCGAACCAGCGGGGACCCTCGCCGAAGCAGAACCCCTTGGCCAGCGGCGTGGGCGTCAATCCGGTCATGACTTTACAAATCACCGCCAAAGTGTCACGCACCGCGAGCGTCGGTGTCAATCGCGGCGCCGCTGCGCGGCGGCCTGTAGGTTCACTTTACAAAGCTTGGCCCAAATGTCACGCTGGGCCGTGAGCTGCTGTAGCAAGGGGTGAGGGCATTTGACGACAGATTCTGAACAGGTCCAGTGGTCGGTCGAGGGCCTGCTGGAACTTTTCGACGTGCAGCCCGACGGGCCCGACCGGTTCGTCGGCGACACCGGAATCGCCGGCCAGGACGCCCGCCAGGTGGTGGAAGGCACCCAGGTGATCGCGCAGGCGATTGTCGCTGTGGCGAAACGATTCCCGGACAAGTCGGTGCGCTCGGCGCACGCGGTGTTCTCGCGTGCCGTCGCCGTTGGCCCGCCGATCGAACTTGTCCTCGACGTCGTGGCCGAAGGCCGGTCCACCGCCACCGCGATCGTCGCGGTGCACCAGAACGGGCGACGCTGCCTGAGCATGACGGTGCTGGCCGACGTCCCGACGGGCGACGTGATCCGCCATCACCTGCCGCGGCCCGAGGTGGCCGCACCGGCCGACGCCAACGTGTCCGAGATGCCGATGATCGGTCGCGAACTGCGACTCGTCGACGTGGTCGACGTCAACAGCCCTGACGAGATCGGGCCGCCGGAGCTGCACGCGTGGCTGCATTACGACCCCATCCCGACCCGTGACGATTTGGCCAAGGCGCTGGTCGCGTACTTCACCGGGCATCTGGGGATCTCCACCACCATGCGCGCGCACCCGGGTATCGGCACCAGCCAGGCGCACCTCACGGTGTCGACCGCACCGATGAGCATCTCGGTCGCTTTCCACGAGCCGGTGCGCTGGGACGGCTGGCTGCTGTACACCCACGAGAGCACCCAGGTCGGTGCGGGCATGTCCTACGTGCGCGGCACCGTGCACACCGAGGAGGGCGAGCTGCTGGCCTCCTTTGCCCAGGAAGCGTTGATCCGTCCGCTGCGCACCACCGACACGACGATCGACGCCCGTTCGCGGTTCTAGCTAGTGTCTGGGAATATCGATGTATTTCACCATCACCCACCCGATGCACACCCATCCCTACAACCCGGAGCTGGTGAGCGGGGAAGGTATCGCGACGATGGCGGCGGCGGCCGAAGCGGCGGGGATTCATGGTTTCGGCTTCACCGACCACCCGGCACCGTCGCAGCGGTGGCTGGAAGCCGGCGGCCACGACGCCTTGGATCCTTTTGTCGCATTGGGTTTCGCGGCGGCCAGGACGACCACGCTGCGGCTGATCCCGAACATCGTGGTGCTGCCGTATCGAAATCCGTTCGTGGTCGCCAAGTCCGGCGCGACGCTGGACGTGCTCTCGGGTGGCCGCTTCACGCTCGCGGTTGGTGTGGGCTACCTCAAGCGGGAGTTCGCGGCGCTGGGAGTGAGCTTCGACGAGCGTGCCGAGCTGTTCGATGAAGCGCTGCAGGTAATCCGGACCGTGTGGACCACCGACGACATCGCCTTTGAGGGCAAGCATTTCAGCGCGCGCGGCATCACCGCTCACCCGCGGCCGATCAGCAGCCCTCATCCGCCGATCTGGATCGGCGGCAATACCACGACGGCCCGGCAGCGCGTCGCACAGCACGGTGACGGGTGGTGCCCGTTTCCCGCCCCTGCCCAGCTGGCCCAGACGGCGGGCACCGCCGCCATCGACTCGATGCAGAGCCTGTCCGACGGCATCGACGACCTGCGCCGCCGCTGCGATGCGGCGGGCAGGGACTGGTCCGCACTCGACATCACCTTCTCCAACTTCGAAGGCGGCAGCCCGACGGACGACGCGTTCAACGCCGATGCCTACCTCGACGGCCTGGAAAAGTTGGCGGCACTGGGAGTGACGTGGGTCAGTGTCGGCCTGCCCGGTGACAGCCTGGCGCACGCGCTCGACACCCTCGAGCGTTTCCGTACCCTCGTGATCGACGTACGATCTAGATGGACTTCTCACACGTCGCGCTTTCCCCCGAGGACCAGGATTTCCTCGATCGGACTCGGGCGTTCATCGCCGAACACGTGACCGAAGAAGTGCGGCAGCGGGATCGTGAATTCGGCGAAAACTTCGATGAGAAGGTGCATTTGGCGCTGGGCGAAGCGGGGTATCTGGCCTCGGATTGGAAGCTCGAGTCCGAGGGTGGATTCAGTCCCGTCCGCGGGCGCATCTTCGTCCTTGAGATCGGCCGTGCCCATACGCCCTGGTACCACTGGGGCACCACCGCGGTCGTCGCGCGGTTGGTGGAGCAATTCGCCGCGCCGGAGCTCACCAGCCAGGTACTACCGGGAGTGCTGTCCGGCCAGATCCGGCTGTGCCTGGGCTACACCGAGCCCGAAGGTGGTTCCGACGTCGCCACCTGCAAGACCCGAGCGGTGCGCGATGGTGACGGATCTAGCTGGGTCATTAATGGCTCCAAGATGTTCACCTCGAACGCGCAGAATGCCAGGTACGTCTTTCTGCTCACCAACACCGACGCAGCCGGGCCAAAACACAAGAATCTGACCATGTTTCTGGTGCCGCTGGATTCAGCCGGCATCGAGATTCAGGGCATCCGCACGCTGGACGGCGACCGCACCAACATCGTCTACTACAGCGATGTCCGCGTCGACGACCTCTACCGCATCGGTGAGGTCAACGGCGGCTGGACGGTGATGCGGTCCGCGCTGGACTCCGAACACGGCGTGATTGATCCGGAAGATCATGGCCTGCAGTATATTTCGTCGATGTCGGGCCATGGCATGCTGATGGCCGAGGCGGTGGACAAGGTCGCGGCGCTGGGACGGTGGCGGACGTGGATGACGAGTCAGTGAAGTACCGGCTCGGGCGCGGTTTCGCCCGGATGGAGGCCGCGCTGTCCAGCCCCGGCATGTTCGGACGCGTCGCGATGGCGCAGACGATGCGCGACATCTCCCCGGACTTGATGGACATCCTGGGGGCGGCGTCCGCGCTGCCGACCGATACGCCGGGGTCCGCCGACGACGGTGCGGTGGAATACGTTTTCCGGCTGGCTTTACCGATGGGCATCTACGGCGGCACCCTGGAGGTGTTCCGCAACATGATCGCCCAGCATGTGCTCGGGCTCGGGCGTCCCAACTACGGGCAGGGCAGCTCCGCGTAGACGTCGGCACGCGTGCCGTCGAAACTGAGAAATCCTTTGATGGCGAGGCTTTCCGGCAGCGGCTCCGCGTAGCACCAGGCGATGTCGTCAACGACTCGGCTAGTTGCGGGGTCGTCCACCGCGGCTGCCCAATACGTCGCGAGGCCCTTGTAGTTGCAGTAACTCGTCGTCTTTGTGCGCCGCAGCAGATCGGTACGCACCAGCGCCGGATCCACATAGAGCCGCGACTCGAGCGCGGTCTCGAACACGATCACGGTGTCGTCGGTGTCCACCAGCACGGTGTCGGCGACCGAGACGCGCAGGCGGCGATTCGTCGCGCGGCAGTCGACGCGGTGGTACGGGTTCGGCGGGTAGTGCACGAGTTTGCGCCCCTCCTCGAACCAGTCGTCGACGGCGTCCCAGGGCACCCGGACGAATCCCGGCGCCTCCGGGACCGGCTCGGTCGGTAAGTCGCCGACCGTGTCGGCCGGGAACGCGTAGCTGAGCGGGTGGGCCCGCCGATGAACCATCAGCGCGCGCTCGGTGTCGATCACCGGGCGCCCACCCCGAAAAGCCTGGACTCGTCTCGGATGCGGCTCGATGTAAACGAGGTCGGCGGAGACCGGGGGCGAGAACCATCCGGCGCGATCGGAGCTCAGCGGACCGCGTCCGGCCACCAGACTCATCAGTCACAACACCTTCCGTGGGGCGGCTATACCAGGGTAGGCCGCGGCCGGTTGCTAGCGAGGACGGACGCCGCACCGCCGGGAGCGCACCGGAGCGGGCGGAGCCACCCGCGCACCTTGTCACCAGAGCGGTGCACCAGTGGATCTTTTACCAGCTGGAGGATTGAGGCCAATCAATCGACAGAGAAATGTCTTTGCCGTTACCACCAGCGATTGGCTTGAGAACACTTCAAGCCTGGCTGTCGGGATGTCGTGCGTCCGCAAGCTATGTCGACCCGTTTATCCCGTTGTCGCCGAGCAGCAGCCCACCGGCGCCGCCCGCGCCGGGGACGCCGCCGGACCCGGGGTTGCCGCCGTTCCCGCCGTTGCCGATCAGCACGGCCGCCCCGCCCTTCCCGCCGTTCCCGCCGAGCGCGCCGAGCCCAAGGCCCGGTCCGCCTTCACCGCCGTTGCCGCCGTCGCCGATCAGCCCGGCCTGGCCGCCGGCCCCGCCCGCACCAGTGGTGTCACCAGTGCCGCCGGTGCCGCCCGAGCCACCTGAGCCGAACAGCCCGGCGGCGTTGCCGCCGACCCCGCCGACCCCGCCGACCCCGGTGGTGATGTCGGCGGACCCGCCGGTCCCACCGGCGCCACCGGGGCCGGACAGCCCCCCGCCGCTGCCGCCGGCCCCGCCGGCCCCGGCAGTGCCGGCGGAGGCGGACCCGCCTGTGCCGCCGGCGCCGCCGGAGCCGAACAGCCCGGCGTGACCGCCGATCCCGCCGGCCCCGCCATTTCCATCCAAGCCAATCCCGCCGGTGCCCCCGGCGCCGCCCGCGCCGAACAGCAGCCCGCCGGCCCCGCCGGCGCCGCCAGCCCCACCGGAGTTAACGGCCGGCCCGCCAACCCCGCCGACCCCGCCGGGGCCGAACAGCCCGGCGGCCCCGCCCACCCCGCCGGTCCCACCGTTACCGCCAACGACATCTGAGGACCCGCCGGTGCCGCCGCTGCCGCCGGCCCCACAACAGCCCGGCGGCCCCGCCGGTGCCGCCGGCCCCGCCGTTTGAGGCCGGCGTCCCGGACCCGCCGGACCCGCCGTTGCCGATCAGCCACCCACCGGGCGCGCCGTTTTGCCCGGTGCCCGGGGCCCCGTTGGCGCCGTTGCCGATCAGCGGGCGCCCGTCAGGTCCTGCACGGGCGAAAACACCGCCGGGCTCTGGGCGCCCTGCACCACGGCCTGCAGCGGAGAGGCATTGGCCACCTCCGTGGCCGCATATGCGCTCCCAGCCCCGCTTAAAGCCTGCACAAACTGGTCATGAAACGCCGCCGCTTGGGCACTGAGAGCCCGATACCCCTGAGCGTGCGCGCTGAACACCGCCGCAATGGCCGCCGACACCTCATCCTCAGCCGCGGCCAGCACCCCCGTCGTCGAGGACGCCGCGGCCGCATCGGCCGCCCTGATCGTTGAACCGATATTCGCCAAATCTGTTGCGGCTGCTGCCATCACGTCGGGTCTTGCGATCACAGACGACATTCCGCACCTCCGCCACACATCACGACCCGGCGGTCGCCTAGCTCAGGCGATCGTCGAGCCGTGCGGCAACACGCAAATGGTACCGCAATCACGGCAGCACAGACGGAGTTTCCACCGGACCTTGTCTGGTCCCGGGCCGCCGGGCTGGCTGGACGGTCCCGTCTCGCCCGGACGGTACTGGAAGACTTCAAATATCTTTGCCGTCAACATCATCTGCTCAATTCCTTCTGGGGCTGGCGCGACAAACAACTGCCCGACGGGACCTCGCTGGACCTCGCCGACCGCGCGGACGTATCGGGCCTCGCCGGCCGGGGCCGACCTCTTCCCGCTACCGCGGGGCCCGCGTGCGTGCCGCCGGCGGCCGGCAGGAGTGGCAGGTCCGCACACAGCGCAGTGCGCGCATTGCTCGGGCGCGCAAGCACAGCCGGCAGCAGCGGCCCGTCAATGAGGCCCGCCGCCACCTCGAGCAAGCCCGCAAGGACGAAATCGCGGCGCGGAAATTCGGAAACCACATGCGCGACATGCTGTTTCTGTGTCAAGGACACACCGAGTACCAGCCCATTTTGCAGCTGGGTGAACGAACCCCGAGAGCCCGAAGAACTCCCGCCGGACTGGGCCCCCGACGAACCGGCGGTAGCACCCCTGCCCGACGACCCACCCTTCTAAGAACCCGCGAATCAACGGCTAAGGTCCAAACCATGGCGGGACCGGTGGAAGGCATCAAAGTCATTGAGCTCGGCGTCTGGGTGGCCGGGCCGGCCGCGGCCGGCATCCTGGCCGACTGGGGCGCCGACGTCATCAAGATCGAGCCGCCGACCGGCGACCCGGGGCGCATGTTCGGCCGGATGCTGGGCCTAGACCTGGGGGTCAACCCGCCCTTCGAGCTGGACAACCGCTCCAAGCGCAGCATCGTGTTGGACCTCACCACCGACTCCGGCCGCGCCACCGCCTTCGAATTACTCTCCGGCGCGGACGTTTTCATCACCAATGTGCGCCCCGGCGCGCTCCAGCGCCTCGGGCTCGACTACGAATCGGTATCCGCCCATCACCCGCGCCTGGTCTATGGCCTGATCACCGGTTACGGCGAAACCGGGCCCGACGCCGACCGAGCCGCCTACGACGTCGCGGCGTTCTGGTCCCGCGCCGGCGTGGCCAGCCTGCTGACCCGGCCCGGCGACACGCCCCCGTTCCAGCGCGGCGGCATGGGCGATCACCAGGCCGGCATGACGCTGGCGGCGGCCGTGTGCGCCGCGCTGCTCGCCAGGGAACGGACGGGCACCGGTCAGCTGGTGAGCACCTCGCTGTACCGCCAGGGCGCTTACACCGTGAGCTTCGACATCAACACCTACCTGATGACCGGCCAGCCCATCGGGATCGGGCAACGTCAATCGATGGGCAACCCGTGCATGAACAATTACGCCGCCGGCGACGGGCGACGCTTCTGGATCGTCGGGCTCGACGTCAACCGCCACTGGCCGCCGCTGTGCCGCGTCGTAAGTCGTCCCGCGTGGCTCACCGATCCCCGGTTCAGCGACGCCCGGGGCCGCGCCGCCAACGCCGTGGCGCTCATCGCCGAGCTGGACGAGATCTTCGCGACGAAGTCGCTGGACGAATGGGCGGAGGTGTTCGCGACCGAACCGGATTTCTTCTGGTCCCCGATCAACTCCATCGAGGACGTGGTAGCCGATGAGCAGTTCCACGCCGCGGGCGGCTTGGTGGAAGTCCCGGTCGACGCGGCGGACGGACGAGCGGGCACCGCCATGGTCGCAACACCGGCCGATTTCCATGGCACGCCGTGGGCGCCGCGTTCTGCGGCACCGGAACTCGGGCAGCACACCGACGAAGTTCTTGCCGAACTCAAGGCACGCCGGGGGTCGTGACCCGCTCACCGGACCTTTACAAATTTCGCCTGAAGTGTCACGCTGTCCGGTGAGCCGCGTCAGCCCCGCGGGGGTGCGCCGAGATGCTTTCACGAGGAATGGATTGATGGTCACAACTTTCGACATCAGCGGAGGCAGACGGGCGAGCAGCCGCCCGGGCAACGCGCGCCGACGGTGAAAACCTGCGGTATCGGCTTGACGTCGTGGGTGTCAGCGCGTTCGACGTCGTGGAATCGGCGGGGGGTTGGCTCTACGACCGGGTGATGGCCGGCTGGGAGGTGACGGTGCTGTTATCGCACGGCGGGGATATCCGGGATACCCGGGATACCCGGCCGTTGCGGATCCTCGGGGTAGACGCGTTGGACCTCAACTCGGAGTTGGCCTCGACCGCGATGGACCCGGCGCACCAGAGCCTGGCCGTCAGCGCCGAGGTGTTCAGGACGGATGTGGGCGTTCGCAAGAAGGTGCTGCAAGCCCTGGACGACCGGTCGACCGAGGTCGCCTTGTGGGGCGACGGATGGCCGCTACGGGTGAATCGCGGCGTGACCAGGGTGCAGCACGTGCTCAGCGCGGCGGCGCGGGCGTTCAAGGGCCATGCGCTCGCCGCGGCCGGAATTCCTTGTCACTCGGTCGATCCCACCGAGAAGTTGCTGTGCGACCTGGCCACCCGTTCGCCGGTCAACTCAGAACTGATCCGGCTGGGCTAGCCAGGAAGCTAGCCGGCAACCATGAAAAAGTACTACGGCCACACGCTGCTGTATCTGCACGAGACGATTTCGTTGGGGTCCGGGCGGAGCGACCGCTTCACCGAGGTGTTCACCGACACCTACCAGCCGATGATGCACGAACTAGGCGCCCGACTGTTCGCGATCTGGGAATCCACCCCCTACAACGGTCACTGGCCGCAGGTGACGATCATCTGGGAGATCGACAAGTTCGCCGACTACGCCAGGATCGGTGCCGCGCAGGCGCGCGGTGGCAGCCACCAGGCCGCGGCCGGGAAATGGTCGGCGTTTCTGGCCGACATCGGCGCCTCGGGGGAGGGTCGCATCATGTACCCGGCGCCCAGCAACAGAACGCTGGCTGCGCTGCGCGAGGTCAATTTCAGTGCGACGCTGGTGATCCAGGAGATCATGCAGACCAAGCCGGGACGGCAGGACGACTACATCCGGGAGCTGGAGCGCCTCTACGTTCCCTGGTCGGAGCGCACGGGCAAGCACTGGCTCGGTTCCTTCACCACCACATTCCGTTTCAACGAGGTCATCCACTACTGGGCGCTGGAAGGCGGCTGGGAATGCTTCGCCAACCACTACCCCTCCTGGAAGGACAGCCCGCCCGCCGAGATCGTCACCTGGATGAGCGTGGCACCGGCACTGCGCGACGGGTGGGAAGACTCGATTCTGCAGGCCCTACCGCCTTCGCCGCTGCAGTGAACGGCTTCTACTACGATCCGTTCGACGCGGAGGTAATGGCAAATCCGTTGCCGTACTGCCGAATCCTGCGCGACCAATACCCGGTGTACTACATGCCGCAGTGGGATACCTTTGCCCTGTCCCGCTTCGAGGACATCTGGCGGGTGCTGGAAACCAACGACGGGACATTCGTAGCGACGGAGGGCACGCTGCCCCCGGCGTCGGTCTTGGCGCAGCACAACAACGGGCCGCTCGAAGACCCGCCCCTGCATCCGCTGCCCTTCCACGCGGTGTTTGACACGGATTTGTACGCCGAGATCCGTCGCGCGCACTCCCAGCCGTTGCGTCGAAGGTCGGTCGCCGGCCTCGAAAACAGAATCCGGACGCTGGCCAACGAGCGCCTCGACGTGTTGCTGGCGCGAGGTTCCTTCGACCTGACCCAAGAATACGGTGGTATCGTCGCGGCTTCGATGGTGTGCGGATTGCTGGGCATATCAACGGATCTCGCACCACAAGTGTTGGCCGCGGTCAACGCCGGCAGCCTTTCCGAGCCCGGCGAGGGCGTCGACACCGCGCAAGCCCGGCCCAACTACCTGGAATACCTCATGCCGGTGGTACAGCGCCGCCGGGCCGACTCGTCGGGGGCCGCGCTGCCCGTGGTGGACGGCCTGCTGGGCTACCGCTTGCCAGACGGCAGCGCGCTCGACGACGTCGAAGCCGCGACCCAGATGCTGTGCATCTTCATCGGCGGCACGGAAACCGTGCCCAAGATCGTCGCGCACGGGCTGTGGGAACTCAGCCAACGGCCCGACCAGTTGGCCGCGGTCCGCGCCGACCTCGCCGCCAATGTGCCGGTCGCGCGCGAGGAGATGATCCGGTTCTGCGCGCCGGCGCAGTGGTTCGCCCGAACGGTGCGGAAGCCCTTCACCATTCACGACCAGACGATCCGGCCCGGCCAGCGCGTCATCACGCTGCTCGCGTCGGCCAACCGCGACGAACGGGAGTACCCCGACCCCGACGACTTCATCTGGAACCGGCCCATCCGCCGTTCGCTGGCGTTCGGCCGTGGCCAGCACTTCTGCATCGGCTACCACCTGGCCAGGCTGGAAATCGATGTAATGCTGGCCGAATGGCTGCGGCGGGTGCCGGACTTCGAAATCCAGGGCGACGCCGCGACCCGGCTGCCATCCAGCTTCCAGTGGGGATGGAACAACATCCCGGTGGAGGTCTGACGTGTGGTCCTACCGGATCATCGCGCCGTATCTGTTCGAGCGGACGTCGATCGCTGACAAGACGCCCGAGCGGCTGGCCGATGGCCAGGTGCTGCTGCGGTTCCTGGCCGCCGGCGTCTGCGGCAGCGACCTACCGGCCTTTCGCGGCGCAAAGGGCCGGCTTCCGGGAGACGACGGCCGCAGCGCCGCGGAAAAGGACGGCTTCCCGATCCACGAGGTGGCCGGTGAGGTGATCGCCAGCCGGCATGCTGAGCACCGTCCGGGCGATCGCGTGGTGGGCTGGGCCTCCGGGTTCGACGGCCTGATGGAGCGGGTGATCAGCGACGGCGACGGATTGGCACCGTACGACCCGGCGCTTTCCCCGGCCCAGGCGGTTGGCCTGCAACCGCTGGCGTGTGTCCTCTACGCCTGCGAGCAATTGCCGGATCTGGCCGGCCGTCACGTCGCGATCATCGGCCAGGGATCGATCGGGCTGTTGTTCGCCTACGTCGCCAAGGCGGCCGGCGCCCGGCGCGTCACCGGAGTCGATCCCGTCGACCGCGAAAGCCTTTCGCCCACATACGGAGTCGATGACGCCGTGCGCGCCACCAGCGACCGGTGGGTGAGCCAGCTGGCGGCCGCGGATCGCGCCGACGTGGTCATCGAGGCCGTCGGTCACCAGGTCGCCACCCTGGGCCACGCCATCGGTGCCGCCGCCCCCGGCGGCACCGTCTTTTACTTCGGGGTTGCCGATGACGACGCCTACCCGATTAGCATGCGCCTCATGCTGCGCAACAACCTGACCCTGAAATCCGGTGTGACACTTGACCGGCGCCGAGTACTGGAGCAGGCGGGTAAATTCGCCGCCGAACATCCCGCGCTGCTCGGCGCGTATCTCACCCACACCTTCGGTGTCTTGAATGTCGATGGGGTGCAGGCCGCGTTCGAATTGGCCTGCCGCCCAGACCCCGAGCGCGTCAAGATCGCGATCGCCGACTGAGCATGTCCCAGATATCCCAGAGGTCTCAGAAATCTCAGAGCAACCTGCAGCAGGCACTGGGCAGAGGCGCCCCGATTTGGGGCGGCTGGATCACCGGCCCGACGCTGATCGCGCCGGAGGCGTACGCCAATGCCGGTTACGACTATGTCGGCTTCGACGCCCAGCACGGCTACCTCGACGACGCCGATATCGCGCGGATGCTGCGGCGCATCGAACACGTGCCCATCGCGACCGCGGTGCGGCTACCCAATGCCGATGCGGCTCCGATCGGGCGGGTGCTGGACGCCGGCGCCGACGCCGTCATCATCGCGATGATCGAATCGGCCGACCAGGCCGCCGCCGCGGTGGCCGCCACCCGCTATCAGCCCGCGGGCATCCGCAGCTTCGGGCCGCTGCGCGCCAGCCTCGGTTATGACGCCGCCGCCCACGAATTCCGGGTGAGCGTGTTCGCGATGATCGAAACCGCCGCGGCGCTGGATAACCTGGTCGAGATCTGCGCCGTCGGTGGCCTCGCCGGAATCTACGTCGGGCCCGCCGATCTGGCGCTGTCGATGGGCTTCGAGCCGGTCGGCGCGACCAGACATCCGGACGTGCTCAACGCCATAGCGCGAATCCGCCGCGTGGCCGACGATGCCGGGCTGGTCACCGGGATCCACGCGAGCGAGGGCAAGACGGGTCGCGCGATGGCGCAGCAGGGATTTCGGATGATCACGCTGGCGGCCGAGTCGCAAGCACTGCGCCGCGGAGCGGCGGAGCACCTACGTGAGGCTCGTGAGCTGGGGGACCAGTGACCCAAAACCAAGAGGCCCACGTGGCGATCCGCGAACTACTTGCCTCCTACGCGCTGACCCTTGATGCGGGCGACATTGACGCCTGCATGAAACTGTTCGTCGCCGACGCGCAATTCCTGGTTTACGGGCGGCCTTTCGCCGGACATGACGGTATCCGCAAGATGTTCCGGGACGCGCCCCGTGGCCTGCACCTGATGGGAGTCTCGCGGATCGACGTCCGCGGCAATACCGCAACCGCCCGGTCGCAGGTGCTGTTCGTCAGGGCCGGCAGCCTGCAGTTGCGGCCCGCGCTGTACGACGACGAGCTGGTGCGCGAAGCGGAAGCGGGCGGGCAGTGGCGTTTCCGCAGTCGGCGGTGCCGGTTCATCACCAGCCACGGTCTGGCCGACAGCCCAGAGGTTGGCTGAGCATGACCGATCAACGTGTCGCATTGGTCACCGGCGCCGCCGGTGGACAGGGCTGGGCCATCGCCAAACGGCTTCGCGCAGAAGGTCATTGGGTGGCTGCTGGTGACCGCCGGGCGGACGAACTCGCTGCCGCCGTCGACGAATTGGGCGACGACAAGGTGATCGGGATCGAGCTCGACGTGACGTCGCCGGCGCAGTGGGAGGCGGCCGTCGACGAGGTCATCAACCGATTCGGATCGCTGAGCACGCTGATCAACAACGCCGGCGTGCTGCACCGGGCTTCGTTGGCGGAGGAGACGGTTGAGGATTTCGAAAACGCTTGGCGGGTGAATTGTCTGGGTGCGTTCTTGGGTATCCGCGCGACGCTGGAGCGGCTGCGTGCGGCGCAACACCCGGCCATCGTCAACATCTGCAGCACCGGAGCGATCCGTCCCTTCCCCCGGCACTGCGCCTACGGCTCTTCGAAGTGGGCGCTTCGGGGTCTGACCCAAAACGCCGCCGCGGAACTGGCGCCGTTCGGGATCCGGGTCAACGCGGTGTTCCCGGGACCGATCGCGACCGCGATGCTCGATGAGGCCACGCAGACCAGGCTGGCCGCGTCATCCGCATTCGGACGGATCGGCCGGCCGGGCGAGATCGCCGACGCGGTGGCGTTTCTGGTGTCCGAGCAGGCGGCATTCATCACCGGTTCGGAATTGGTCGTCGACGGTGGGCAGTGCCTGCAGATCCGTTGAGCATGTCGATCGGTATCATCGGCGCCGGGCCGGGCGGGCGGAGCCGATGACACTGGACGGCGCCGATCGGCTGCACCCAGTCCTGCGCGCCGTCGCGACGACGCGGACCGAATTCTCACCGGCCGCAATCCGACTCATGCGGGGGCTGTTCAACGAGCGCCGCCGCGAAGCGGCCGTACAGGCCGACGAGTCGGGCGTTCGCATCAAAGAGGACACCGTGGTCGCCGAATCCGGGGCGGTACCCGTGCGCATCTATCGCGGCGCGGTGGAGCCCGGTCGGCCGGCGCCGGTGGTCGTCTACTGCCACGCGGGAGGTTTCGCGCTGGGCAACCTCGACACCGATCACCGCCAGTGCGTGGAGCTGGCGCGTCGCGGTCGTTGCACGGTGGTGTCGGTCGACTACCGCCTGGCCCCGGAGCACCCCTACCCGGCCGCGCTCAATGATGCGATTGCGGTGCTGAATTGGGTGGCCACCAATGCGACAGAACTGAATGTCGATGCCGGGCGCCTGGCCGTCGCGGGCAGCAGCGCCGGCGCCACCCTGGCGGCATGCCTCGCGCACGGTGCTGCCGACGGGTTGCTGCCGCCGGTCGCGTTCGAGCTGCTGCACCAGCCGGTGCTCGACGATCGCGTCACCGAGTCCAAAACGGAGTTCCGTACCAGCCCGGCCTTCGACGGCGAGGCCGCGGACCTGATGTGGGACTACTACCGGGGTCCAAACCCGGTATCACCCGATATCGCGCCGGCGCGGCGCGGCCGGTTGGCCGGTCTGCCAACGGCTCTGATCACCTGCGCGGAGATCGATCCCTTCCGCGACGAGGCCATCGAATACGCGAAGCGGCTACTGCACGCCGGAGTCTCCACCGAGCTGCACGTGTTCAGCGGCGCCTGTCACGGCTTCGACTCCCTGCTGCCCGACTGGTCTACGTCCCAACAGCTGTTCACGCTGCAAGGTCACGCCCTCCGGCGCATCATGTACGGCGTCTGAGCCCGGGCTGCGTTCGTCGCGCCGCAGGACCGGCTCAGGACCTTGGCCAATGACAGCGGCATGGATCCGATCCAGCGATCCGCGCTCCTGACGTGAAACATGTTCGAATATGACTATCGTTTCTGTTCCTGCAGTTCCGCCCGCATCGGAGGAGTTGACCGCTTTTGACCTAGCGTGCAGCCTCTTGCTTCAGCGGGAGGTAAGCGCATGTGTCGGTACCTGAAGTTAGATTGTCCACGTGGCTAACCGTTACAGGCTGTACCCAACAGGGGAGCAGGTTGTTTTCATGCGGGAACGCCACTGCGCGGACGCACGCTACCTGTGGAACCTGGCGGTCGAACAGTTCCGCTACCGCGAGCGCAAGGAGCGTGGCACCACGTGCCGCCCGGCCCCAGGTCCGGCGGCGCGGCAAAAGCAGCTTGCCGAGGCGCGGGGAGAGTTCGAGTGGCTGCGCGGCGGGTCGTCGTCGGTCCAGCAACAGGCGTTGCGGGATTTCGACCGCGCGGCGCAAGCATGCTTCGACGGCCGTGCGGGTGAACCGACGTGGCGTAAACGCGGCCAGTCCGAGGGTTTTTGCATCCGCGACACCAAGGTTGTCGTGCACAGCCGCACGTGGGCGCAGATCGCTGTACCCAAACTGGGTTGGGTGAAGTTCAAATTGTCCGGTGCGCTGCCGGTCGACAATCTGGGCATGGCCCGGATCGCCCGGAGCCCCAGCGGCCGCTGGCATGTCAGCTTCCCGGCGCCGCAACCGGTGGTACCCGACGCCGGTAGGACGGGCAGGTCAATCGGTATCGATCGTGGGGTGGCGACCACCATTGCCACCTCGGACGGTCAGATGTTCCGTGCGCCGAAGATGCGCAAGCGGGAGCAGGCGAAGTTGGCGCGGCTGGAGCGAGAGAAGTCACGCCGCGGTAAGGGCAGTGGTCGCCGCAAGGCTGTCGTCCAGCGGATAGCTGCGCTGCATCAGTCGGTGGCCGACCGCAGGCGCGACTGGGTCGAGAAGATCACCACGCGAATCGTGGTGAACTACGACTTCGTCTCAGTCGAGGAACTGCAAATTCGTAACATGGTCAGGCGCCCCAAGCCAAAGCCTGATCCCGAGAACCCTGGTCGGTACCTGCCCAATGGGGCAGCGGCCAAGGCTGGGCTGAACAAAAATATCTATGCCAACTGCTGGGGCATGTTCGCTCGCCGGTTGGGACAGAAGATGAAGGCTTCCGGTACCACGCTGGTCGCGGTGTCGGCAAGGTACAGCAGCCAAGAGTGCCGCAAGTGTGGCCACACCGCGAAGGAGAACCGCGAGAGCCAAGCGGCGTTCCTTTGCGTCGGGTGCGGCCACGGCGACCACGCGGACCACAACGCTGCGGAAATAATCCTCGCCCGGGCTAGGCCCGCGCGCACCCCCGGACCGGGGGCCACACCGCAAGGTGTGGGCACCGCAAGGTGCGCTCACGAAAGTGAGAACTCGGGATGGGCCGCATGAGCGGCCCAGTCCGAATCCCGGCCCTTCAGGGCCGGGAGGAGGTCAACAGCAAGGACTTCCCGGTGCTGTGGCCGGTTGGAACCCGGTGGGCCGACAACGACATGTTCGGCCACCTCAACAATGCCGTCTACTACCAGCTGTTCGACACCGCGATCAACGCCTGGATCAACACCACCACCGGGCTCGACCCGCTCACGGCGCCTTCGCTGGGCATCGTCGCCGAGTCAGGATGTCGCTACTTTTCTGAACTGCATTTCCCGGAGGGCCTCGTGGTGGGCCTCGCGGTGACGCGGCTGGGCCGCAGCAGCGTCACCTACCGGCTCGGCATGTTCCGGGCCCCCACAGCACTAAACGCGGCACCAGGCGCACAGCAGGCAGAACCGGCCACCGCGCTCGGACACTGGGTGCACGTCTACATCGATCGGGCCAGCCGCAAGCCGGTCCCGATTCCCGACGCCATCCGCTCCCTGCTGTCGACGGCGTGCGTTAACCAATAGGTAGACCGGCACTTCTTCGGACGGTGTCACCCATCCCGGTTATGCTTCGCCAATGCCAGTTTTGAGCAAGACCATTGAGGTCGATGCCGCCGCGGCATCGATCATGGCCGTCGTGGCCGATTTCGAGGCGTACCCACAGTGGAACGAAGGGGTGAAGGGCGTCTGGGTGCTGGCCCGCTACGACGGGGGCCGTCCCAGCCAGCTGCGGCTGGACACTGATTTCATGGGCATGTCGACCACCAACATTCTGGCCGTGTACTACCCGGGGGAGAACCAGATTCAGACCGTCATGCAGCAGGGCGCCATGTTCACCAAGCAGGAGCAACTGTTCAGCGTGGTGGAGGCCGGGGACAAATGCCTGCTGACGGTGGACATGGACGTCGAATCCAGCATGCCGGTGCCCGCGCCGATGGCGAAGATGCTGATGGGCAACGTGCTCGACGCCCTCGCCGAAAAACTCAAGCAGCGCGCCGAGGAGCTCAAGGCGAGCTAGGGGGACGTCTCAGCCGACGATTCCCGTCCTGTCGCGACGCTCCGTCAGGCGGCGCGCCGCGTCGGTGAACTGCCAGACGGTGTGCTCGACCACGGCCATTGCGTCGCGGCGGCGCAGCGCGTCGATCAACTGCCGGTGATTGTCGACCGCGGCCGTGCCCCATTGCGGGTCGGCCGCATACAGCAGCACCGGCATGTAGCGAGCGGCATTGAGCAGGAACCAGGACAATTTGATCCGCTGGCTCGCGTGGTTGAAGACACGATGGAATGCGAACTCGATCCCCGCGATGGTCTCGGCATCGCCGGTGCCGACCGCCGCCGCCAGCGAATCGTTGATCCGGTCGAGCTCGTCGATCTCGGCGTCGGTGATGTGATCGGTCGCCGAGGCCGCGACTTGCCGGGCGATCGTTGCCTGCAGCCAGAAAATGTCGTCGATGTCCTGCCGGGTCAGGGGCAATACGACGTGGCCACGGTGCGGTTCCAGCTGCACCATGCCCTCGCCGCGCAGCTTGAGCAGCGCCTCACGCACCGGCGTGACGCTCACCCCCAGTTCGGCGGCGGTCTCATCGAGGCGAATGAACGTGCCCGGGGGCAGGTTCCCGGACATGATCGCCACCCGCAAGTGGGCCGCGACCTGGTCGGACAACTGTGCTCGGCGCAGGGGTCGCCTGCTACGCGGCTGCGCAGATATAGGTGCGTTCACATCGGCTGCCAGGACTTTTAGGGCTTGTCTTTCGGGCCACAAACGCCATACTGTGACCCAGACAACACTAAATTTTATCAAATATCAACCTGGCGCAAGCGGTGCGGGAGTGAAGGGAAGACAGTAGGTTGACCGCGCAATTGGCCAGCCACCTGACGCAGGCATCACCGGCCTTGAAACCAGCCCAAGAGCAGCCCTACCTGGCGCGGCGGCAGAACTGGGTCAACCAGCTCGAGCGGCACGCGCTGATGCAGCCGCGCACGACGGCGCTGAGGTACCTGGGCCACACGCTGACATGGGTTGACCTGCGGCGCCGGGTTGATGCGCTGGCCGCTGCGCTGAGCCACCGCGGAGTCGGTTTCGGCGACCGGGTCATGATCCTGATGCTCAACCGGCCGGAATTCGTCGAGTCGGTGCTGGCCGCCAACATGATCGGTGCGATCGCGGTCCCGCTGAACTTCCGGCTCACCCCGGCCGAGATCGCCTTCCTGGTCGAGGACTGCGAAGCGCGCGTGATGATCACCGAAGCGGTGCTCGCTCCGGTGGCCAGCGGCGTCCGCGACATCCGGCCGCTGGTGAACACGATCGTGGTCGCTGGCGGGTCATCGGACGACAGTGCGTTCGGCTATGAAGACCTCATAAATGAGGCCACAGGCAAAGAGAGCCATTCGCCGGAGCCCGCGGACATCCCGAACGACGCGCCGGCCCTCATCATGTACACCTCGGGCACCACCGGCCGGCCGAAGGGCGCGGTGCTGACCCATGTCAACCTGACCGGCCAAACGATGACCGCGCTGTACACCAACGGCGTCAACATAAACAGCGACGTCGATTTCATCGGGGTCCCGCTCTTCCACATCGCCGGAGTCGGCAACATGCTGACCGGCCTGCTGCTCGGCATCCCCACCGTGATCTATCCGCTGGGTGCCTTCGACCCCGGGCAGCTACTCGATGTGCTGGCCGCCGAGAAGGTCACCGGCATCTTCCTGGTGCCCGCGCAGTGGCAGGCGGTATGCGCCGAGCAGCAAGCGCGACCCCGTGACCTGAGGTTGCGGGTGATGTCGTGGGGGGCGGCGCCGGCGCCGGACGCGTTGCTGCGGGAGATGTCGGCAACCTTCCCCGGAACCCAGATACTGGCCGCGTTCGGCCAGACCGAGATGTCACCGGTCACCTGCATGCTGCTCGGCGAGGATGCGATCAGAAAGCGCGGATCGGTCGGCAGGGTGATACCGACGGTTGCCGCCCGCGTCGTCGACGAGAACATGAACGACGTGCCCGTCGGCGAGGTAGGTGAAATCGTCTACCGGGCGCCAACGCTGATGAGCGGCTACTGGAACAACCCGGAGGCCACGGCCGAGGCGTTCGCGGGCGGCTGGTTCCATTCCGGGGACCTCGTCCGGATGGACGAGGACGGCTACGTCTGGGTCGTCGACCGCAAGAAGGACATGATCATTTCCGGCGGCGAGAACATCTACTGCGCCGAGGTCGAGAACGTTCTGGCCAGCCACCCCGACATTGTCGAAGTCGCCGTCATCGGGCGGGCCCACGAGAAGTGGGGCGAGGTGCCGATCGCGGTCGCGGCTGTAACGAACGACCAGCTTCGCATCGAAGATCTAGGTGAGTTCCTTACCCAGCGGCTTGCCCGCTACAAGCACCCCAAGGCGCTCGAGATCGTCGAAAGGTTGCCCCGCAACCCGGCTGGAAAGGTTCTGAAAACAAATTTGCGTTCGCGTTACGGGGCTGCCATATCGTGAAAGATGTTCTGTGTCAATGGATTTTGCGACAAGAAGGGAGAGCGGACTCAATCTGTAACGTTTGCCTGCTGTTGACGAAGGGTTAATTGTAAGGATGCGGTTCACACCTGCACGGCCATCGGGTACATTCCTGTGGTCTCCGTTACTACCGGTAGGTAGGGAGCCGAGGATGACTCGCGTAGGTTCGAGGCAAGGAGGAGGCGTGCGACACGATCTGCTGCCGCGGCGCCGCGATACACGCGGCACCGGCTTGAGGGGGCAGCGGTGACGACGTCGACAGGCCCGAACTTGATCGGTTACTTCCGTGACCAAGCGAAGACGCCCCTGACACTCATCGGCGGGTTCTTCCGGATGTGCGTGCTAACCGGGAAGGCGCTATTCCGCCGGCCGTTCCAATGGGGCGAGCTCGTCCTGCAGTGCTGGTTCATCATGCGGGTCGCGTTTCTGCCGACCGTCTTTGTCTCGATCCCGCTGACGGTGTTGCTGATCTTCACGCTCAACGTGCTGCTGGCGCAGTTCGGCGCGGCCGACCTGTCCGGCGCGGGCGCGGCGATCGGCGCGGTCACCCAGCTCGGCCCGTTGACCACGGTGCTGGTGGTCGCCGGCGCGGGGTCGACCGCCATCTGCGCGGACCTGGGCGCTCGCACCATCCGCGAGGAGATCGACGCGATGGAGGTGCTCGGCATCGACCCGATCCACCGGCTGGTAGTTCCCCGGGTGATCGCCGCGACCATTGTCGCCACCATGCTTAACGGCCTGGTGATCACCGTCGGCCTGGTCGGCGGCTACCTCTTCGGGGTCTACCTGCAGAACGTGTCGGGCGGCGCCTACCTGGCCACCCTGACCACCATCACCGGCCTGCCCGAGGTGGTCATCGCCACGGTCAAGGCGGCGATTTTCGGACTCATCGCCGGCTTGGTCGGCTGTTTTCGCGGGCTGACCGTGCGCGGCGGCTCCAAGGGGCTGGGCACCGCCGTCAACGAGACCGTGGTGCTGTGTGTGGTCGCGCTGTACGCGGTCAATGTGATCCTGACGACCATCGGCGTGCGATTCGGAACGGGGCACTGACATGTCGACCGGTGCGGTAGTTCGCGGCCGCTTCCCGCGGGCCTCCGAAACGCTGAATCGCTATGGCGGCGCCGCGGGCCGCGGGCTCGACGACATCGGCCAGATGACCTGGTTCGCCCTGGTAGCCCTCGGGAACATCCCGAATGCGCTGAGCCGCTATCGCAAGGAGACGCTGCGACTGATCGCTCAGATCGGGATGGGCACCGGCGCGATGGCCGTCGTTGGCGGCACCGCCGCGATCGTCGGTTTCGTGACGTTGTCCGGTAGCTCCCTGGTCGCCATCCAGGGCTTCGCGTCGCTGGGAAACATTGGTGTCGAGGCGTTCACCGGCTTCTTCGCCGCACTGATCAACGTGCGCATCGCCGCGCCCGTCGTCACCGGTATCGCGATGGCGGCCACGGTCGGCGCGGGCGCCACCGCCGAACTGGGGGCGATGCGGATCAGCGAAGAGATCGACGCCCTGGAAGTAATGGGCATCAAGTCGGTCTCGTTTTTGGCGACCACCCGCGTGATGGCCGGGATGGTTGTGATCATTCCGCTCTACTCGCTGGCCATCATCATGTCGTTCCTCTCCCCGCAGATCACGACGACGGTGCTGTACGGACAGTCCAACGGCACCTACGAGCATTACTTCCGAACGTTCCTGCGCCCCGATGACGTGTTTTGGTCATTTCTGGAGGCGATCATCATCACCGCGGTCGTGATGATCACCCACTGTTACTACGGGTACAACGCCGGTGGCGGACCCGTCGGCGTGGGCGAGGCCGTCGGCCGATCGATGCGTTTCTCGCTGGTGTCGGTGCAGGTAGTCGTTCTGTCCGCCGCATTGGCGCTGTATGGCGTCAATCCCAATTTCGCACTCACGGTGTAGCCGACATGACATCACCGGCAAAGCTCAACGCGCAACGAACCCCCCCGTACAAACTGGCAGCGTTGGGCGTGATCCTGATCGCCGCCATCATCTTCTACCTGGTGTATGGGCAGTTCCGGGGGGATTTCACACCCACAACCAAGTTGACGATGGTGGCTCCACGGGCTGGGTTGGTGATGGATCCGGGCTCGAAGGTCACCTACAACGGGGTCGAGATCGGCCGAGTGGGCAACATCGTGGAGTGCGAATCGCATGATCCGGACTGCGACAAAATCGCGCATGGCAAGCCGGCGGCCAAGTTCACCTTGGACCTGTACCCGAAGTATCTCAACCTGATTCCGGCCAATGTGAATGCCGACATCAAGGCGACCACGGTATTCGGCGGTAAGTATGTGTCCCTGACGACGCCGCAAAACCCGTCGACGAAGAAGCTTTCGGCGTCGACCGTGATTGACGCCAGGTCGGTGACGACGGAGATCAATACGCTGTTCCAGACCCTCACGTCGATCGCGGAGAAGGTGGACCCGGTCAAGCTGAACCTGACGCTGGCCGCCGCCGCACAAGCGCTGGCCGGGTTGGGCGACAAGTTCGGACAGTCGATCGTCAACGCCAACGCGGTCCTCGATGATGTCAACCCCCAGCTGCCGCAGGCCCGGCGTGACATTCAACAGCTGGCGGCGCTGGGCGATACCTACGCCAACGCCTCGCCGGATCTGTTCGACTTCCTCAACAATGCGGTGACCACGGCGCGCACGTTCAACGCGGAGCAAAAGAACTTGGATGAAGCGTTGTTGGCGGCGGCCGGGTTCGGCAACACCGGTGCGGACATCTTCGAGCGCGGCGGGCCGTATCTGGCGCGTGGGGCCCAAGACCTGGTGCCCACCTCCGAGCTGCTGCACACTTACAGTCCGGAGCTGTTCTGCATGGTGCGCAATTATCACGACGTCGAACCCCAGGCGGCGCAGTACCTCGCCGGCAACGGCTACTCGCTAAACTCCCACAGCGAGCTGTTGTCGGGGTTGGGGCTCATGCTGAACCCCCTTTCGTTGGTAACCATCCTCGGGGCCGGAGTGGCCTCAATGGGACTCGCCGTGCCAGCGTCGCTGGCGGGCGTGGTCGGCGGGGCGCCGAATCCCTATATCTGGCCGGAGAACCTGCCGCGGGTGAACGCTCGCGGTGGGCCGGGCGGTGCACCGGGTTGCTGGCAGCACATCACCCACGATCTGTGGCCGGCGCCGGAGCTGGTGATTGACAGCGGCAACAGCATCGCGCCCTACAACCACCTAGATCCCGGTTCGCCCTACGCGATCGAGTACGTGTGGGGCCGTCAGGTAGGGGATAACACGATCAACCCATGAAAATCACCGGCACCGTCCTCAAACTCAGCATCGCCTCGGTGGTGTTGCTGCTGTTCACCGTCATGATCTTCGTTGTGTTCGGTCAGCTCCGTTTCGACCAAACCACTGGCTACTCGGCGGAATTCAGCAATATCAGCGGGCTGCGGGCAGGCCAATTCGTGCGAGCCTCGGGCGTTGAGATCGGCAAGGTCGAGTCGGTGCAGCTGGTCGACGGCGGCAAGCGGGTGCGGGTGGACTTCAACGTCAATCGCTCGATCCCGCTTTACCAATCGACGACGGCACAGATCCGCTACCTCGACCTGATCGGCAACCGCTACCTGGAGCTCAAGCGCGGTGAGGGCGAAGGCGCCGACAAGGTTATGCCCGCCGGCGGATTCATCCCCGTTTCGCGCACGTCACCCGCGCTGGACCTGGACGCGCTGATCGGTGGTTTCAAGCCGCTGTTTCGGGCGCTCGACCCGGACAAGATCAACACCCTCGCGAACGCCATCATCACCGTGTTTCAGGGTCAGGGCGGCACCATCAACGACATCCTCGAGAACACCGCGCAACTGACCTCGACGATCGGCGAGCGGGACCAGGCGATCGGCGAGGTGGTTAAGAACCTGAACACCGTGCTGGACACCACGGTTCGGCATCGCCAGCAGTTCGATCAGACCGTCAACAACCTCGAGGTGCTGATCACCGGATTGAAGGACCATGCCGAGCCGCTGGCGGCCGGCACCGCGCACATCAGCAATGCCGCAGGAACGGTGGCCGATCTGCTCGCCGAGGACCGCTCTTACCTGCATGGCACCCTGAACTATCTGGACGCGATTCAGCAGCCCCTGCTCGATCAGCGCGTTCAGCTGAACGACTTCCTGCACCGGGTGCCGACCGCGTTGAACATGATCGGGCGCACTATCGGCTCCTACGGAGACTTCGTGAACTTCTACGCCTGTGACATCACGCTCAAGATCAACGGGCTGCAACCGGGCGGCCCGGTCCGCACAGTCCGGCTGTTCAACCAGCCGTCGGGTAGGTGCTCGCCGCAATGAGATCGCTGGAACCTGAAAATCGACTTCGCATCGGCCTGATGGGCATCTTGGTGGTGCTGCTCGTCGTCGGCGTGGGTCAGAGCTTCACTAGCGTCCCGATGTTGTTCGCCCGGCCCAGCTACTACGGGCAGTTCACCGACACCGGCGGACTCCTCAAGGGCGACAAGGTCCGCATCGCCGGCATGGAAGTCGGCAAGGTCGAAGATCTCAAAATCGACGGTGCCCACATCGTGATCAAGTTCTCGATCGGCACCAACACCATCGGCACCGAAAGCCGGCTGGCGATCCGCACCGACACCATCCTCGGTAAGAAAGTCATGGAGATCGAGGCGCTGGGCAACAAGACGCTGCGGCCCGGAGAAACTTTGCCGCTGGGTCAGAGCACTACCCCCTATCAGATCTACGATGCGTTCTTCGACGTCACCAAGGCCGCCACCGGCTGGGACATTGACGCGGTCAAGAAGTCGCTGCATGTGTTGTCGGAGACCATCGATCAGACCTACCCCAACCTGAGCGCGGCGCTGGACGGTGTGGCCAAGTTCTCCGACACGATCGGCAAGCGCGACGAGGAGATCAAGCATCTGCTTGCTCAGGCCAACTCGGTGGCCAGCATCCTCGGTGACCGCAGCGAACAGATCGACCGGCTGCTGGTCAACACGAAGACGCTGCTGGCCGCTTTCAACGAGCGCGGCCAAGCGATCAACGCCTTGTTGGGCAACATCGCCGCGTTCTCGACACAGGTCCAGGGACTGATCAACGACAACCCGAACCTCAATCACGTGCTGGAGCAGCTGCGCCAGCTCACCGACATACTGAACGAGCGCAAAGACGACCTGGCCAACGGGCTCGAGGAGGTCGGCAAGTTCCTGCCGTCGCTGAATGAGGCCATCGGGTCGGGACCGTTCTTCAAAGTCGTCCTGCACAACCTGGCCCAGGGTCAGATCGTGCAGCCGTTCATCGACGCCGCGTTCGCGCGACGCGGCATCGACCCCGAAAACTTCTGGCGCAGTGCCGGGCTGCCGGCATACCGCTGGCCCGACCCCAATGGCACCCGGTTCCCCAACGGTGCGCCGCCGCCGCCACCGCAGGTGCTGGAGGGCACTCCGGATCATCCGGGACCGGCCGTCGGGCCCGGATCGCCGTGTTCCTACACTCCCGCGAACCCCGGCGGCAACGTCACCGTCGGCGATGAGGGTCTGCCGCGGCCGTGGAACCCGCTGCCCTGCGCCGCTGCGACCGTTGGCCCGTTCGGTGGCCCCGCCTTCCCGGCACCGATCGACGTCCAGACATCGCCGCCGAACCCGGACGGTTTGCCGCCCACACCGGGCATCCCGGCCGCCGGGCGGCCGGGCGGCCCAATCCCGAACGTGCCCGGCACCCCGGTGCCGATCCCGGACGCACCACCGGGAGCGCGCCACATGCCGGCGGGACCTGGACCGGCGTACGCGCCGGGTCCGGCACCGGGTTCGCCCGCGCCGGCTGGTCCTGGGCCGCAGCTGCCGGCCCCGTTCATCAACCCAGGTGGAACGGGCGGCAGCGGCGTGACGGGAGGTAATGGGAATTGAGCACCGCCTTTGATATTCGCAACCTCCGGCTACCGAAGCTGTCCCGCGCGTCGGTGATTATCGGGGCGCTGGTGGTGGCCCTGGCCGTCCTCGCCGCATACGTCTGCTTCCGGCTCTACGAGAAGCTGACCAACAACACCGTGGTCGCCTATTTCCCCGCGGCGAACGCCCTGTACGCGGGGGACAAGGTCCAGATCATGGGCTTGGCGGTGGGTTCGATCGACAAGATCGAGCCGGCCGGCGACAGGATGAAGGTGACGTTCCACTACGACAACTCGTACAAGGTCCCCGCGAACGCCTCCGCGGTGATTCTCAACCCCACTCTGGTGGCCTCGCGCAGCCTCCAGTTGGAGCCGCCCTACAAAGGCGGCCCGGTGATGGGCGACAACGCGGTGATCCCGGAAGAGCGCACGCAGGTGCCAGTCGAGTGGGACGAGCTGCGAAACAGCATCACCAACATCATCGGCAAGCTCGGCCCGTCCTGCCCGCAGGGAAAGGAGGCGACCTGCACAGTAGAACAGCGCGAGGGGCCCTTCGGTGAGGTCATCGAATCGTTTGCCTACGGGCTGGCCGGCAAGGGCAAACAGATCAACACCACGCTGGACAGCCTGTCGCGGGCATTGACCGCGTTGAATCAAGGTCGTGGCGACTTCTTTGCGGTGGTGCGCAGCCTGGCGCTTTTCGTCAACGCACTGCATCAGGACGATCAGCAGTTCGTCGCACTGAACTCGAACCTGGCGGAGTTCAGCACGCGGCTTACCCAAAACGACCACGACTTTGCCAATGCCTTGCAGCAGTTCGATGGTCTGCTTACTACGGTGCGCCCGTGGCTCGTCAAAAATCGCGAGGTGCTGGCTCACGACGTCGACAACCTGGCGACCATCACGAACAGATTGCTGCAACCGGAACCCCTGAATGGGTTGGAGACCGCCCTGCACGTCCTTCCGACGGCGGCAGCAAACGTGAACCAGATCTATCACCCTTCGCACGGTTCCGTTGTCGCCGTTCCGTCGATCACCTTCGCGAACCCGCTGCAGTTCATCTGCAGCTCGGTTCAGGCCGGTAGCCGGCTCGGTTACCAAGAGTCCGCCGAACTCTGTGCGCAATATCTGACGCCGATCCTCGACGCGATCAAGTTCAACTATTTCCCGTTCGGCGTGAACTTTTTCAGCACCGCCGAGGCGCTGCCCAAGGAGGTCGCCTACTCCGAGCCGCGGCTGCACCCGCCGAACGGCTATAAGGACACCACCGTCCCGGGGATCTGGGTGCCGGATACGCCGTTGTCGTACCGCAACACCCAACACGGCTGGATTGTGGCCCCTGGGATGCAAGGGCAGCAGGTGGGGCCGGTCACGGCCGGCCTGATGACGCCCGAATCGCTGGATGAACTGATGGGTGGTGCCAACATCGAGCCCGTTCAATCAACGCTGCAGACCCCGCCGGGACCGCCGAACGCGTACGACGAGTACCCGGTGCTGCCGCCGAATGGCTTGAATGCTCCGGTGCCCATACAGCCGCCGCCGCCAGGGCCGGGAGTTGTCCCGGGCCCCGTCGCTCCGACGCCCGCGCCGGTGAATGCGCCGGCGCCCAATGCCGGTGGCCCAGCGCTGCCGGCTGAGATGGGAGGGGGCCAGTGAGCGGCGGCGTGAGCGCGAGGAGGTTGGCTGGCGTGTTCCGGCACCGGACCTGGCAGGGGCTGGTGCTGCTGGTGGCCGTGCTGGTACTGAGCTCGTGTGGATGGCGTGGCATCTCCAACGTCTCGATTCCGGGCGGTCCGGGCACCGGGTCGGGGGCCTACACCCTCTATGTGCAGGTGCCGGACACCCTGGCGATCAACGGCAACAGCAAGGTCCAGGTTGCAGACGTCTTCGTCGGCACGATCAAGGCCATCGACTTGAAGAACTGGATCGCCACGCTGACGCTGGGTGTGTCCAAGACGGTCAAGCTACCCAAGAACACCCTCGCCAAGATCGGCCAGACTTCTCTGCTGGGTTCTCAGCACGTGGAGCTGATTGCGCCGCCCAACCCTTCGCCGGAGTTGCTGAAGGATGGCGACACCATCCCGCTGAAGAACTCGACGGCGTTTCCCACCACCGAGCAAACTCTTGCCAGTCTCTCGATGATCTTGCGTGGCGGCGGCATTCCGAACCTGGAAGCGCTGCAGAACGAGCTCTACAACATCGTGAACGGGCGCGGCGACCAGATCCGGGCCTTCCTCGGCAAGCTGGACACGTTCACCGAGCAGCTCAACGAGCAACGCAACGACATCACCCATGCGATCGACTCCACCAACCGGCTGCTGGCCTACGTCGGGCAACGGAATGACGTCATCGACCGGGTGCTGACCGACATCCCGCCGCTGATCAAACATTTCGCCGAGACCAAAAACCTGCTCATCAACGCCGTCGATGCGGTGGGACGGCTCTCCGCGGCCGCCGACCAGTACCTGTCGGAAGCACGCGGGCCCCTGCACACCGACCTGCAACAGCTGCAGTGCCCGTTGCGGGAACTCGGCCGAGCCTCGCCGTACCTGATCGGCGCGCTGAAGTTGATCCTCACCCAGCCGTACGACATAGACACCGTGCCGAAGATGTTCCGCGGTGACTACCAGAACGTGTCATTGACACTCGACGTGACCTACAGCGCCATCGACAACGCGTTCCTCACCGGTACCGGATTGTCGGGAGCCCTGCGTGCACTCGAGCAGTCGTTCGGGCGCGATCCCGAGACGATGGTCCCCGACGTCCGCTACACGCCGAACCCGAATGACGCGCCCGGCGGGCCGCTGGTGGAAAGGGCGGACATTAGCCAATGCTGACTCCCTTCATCAAACGCCAGCTGTGGCTTTTCCTGGTCCTGACGGTGATCTCGATCAGTGTGCTGGGTGTGTACTACCTGCAGATTCCCAGCCTGATCGGTATCGGCCGGTACGACCTTAAGGCCAAGCTGCCGGCATCGGGTGGTCTGTATCCGACGGCCAACGTGACCTATCGCGGCATCACCATCGGCAAGGTCACCGACGTCGAGGCGACCGAAAACGGCGTCGAAGCGACGATGAGCATAGACAGCCGCTACAAGATCCCGATCGATGCGGTGGCGAACGTGCATTCGGTCTCTGCGGTCGGTGAGCAGTATCTGGACTTGGTGTCGAAAGGCAAAATCCCGGGCAAGTACTTGTCAAGCGGACAGACCATGCCGCTGCAAAACCCCTTTTGCGGCTCTGGTCCAGAGTGCGAGAACTCGGTCCCGAGTGAGATCGGGCCGGCGTTGGACACCGCCAACCGGGGACTTTCCGTGTTGCCCAAGGAGAAGATCAGCCAAATCCTCGACGAGACGGCCGAATCGGTCGGCGGGTTGGGACCCGCCCTGCAACGGCTGGTCGACGCGACCCAGGCGATCGTCGGTGACTTCAAGACCCAGATCACCGACGTCAACGACATCATCCAGCACTCCGAACCGGTCCTGAACAGTCAGGTCAAGTCAAACGATGCGATCGAGCGCTGGGCGCACAACCTGAACGTCTTGGGCGCGCAGGGCGCGCAGCGGGACCAGAACCTTAGGAGCGTTCTGTCCCAGGCGGCGCCCACCGCCGATGAGGTCAACGCGGTGTTCAGTGACGTCCGGGACTCGCTGCCACAGACGCTGGCGAACCTGGAAGTCGTGATCGAGATGCTCAAGCGCTACCACACCGGACTGGAGCAGGTGCTGGTGTTCCTGCCGCAAGGTGGTTCCATCGCGCAGACGGTATCCGCGCCGTTCCCACGCTACGCCGCGCTCGACCTGGCGCCGGCGATCAACATACCACCGCCGTGTCTGACCGGCTTCATTCCGGCATCGGAATGGCGGTCTCCGGCAGACACCACACTGCAGCCGTTGCCGTCCGGAACGTACTGCAAGATCCCGATGGAGACGCCGGCCAACAGCGTGCGCGGATCGCGCAACATTCCATGTGTCGATGTCCCCGGCAAACGGGCGGCCACGCCGCGGGAGTGCCGCGACCCCAGGCCGTACGTTCCGGCGGGCACCAATCCCTGGTTCGGCGACCCGAACCAGATCGTGACCTGCCCGGCGCCCTCGGCGCGCTGCGATCAGTCGGTGCGGCCGGGCATGGTGATCCCGGCACCGTCGGTGAACACCGGCTTGAACCCGCTACCAGCTGATAGGCTGCCGCCGGGCGGGTTGACGCCACCCCCGATCAGTGACCCATTGCAGCGACCCGGTTCGGGTTCGGTGCAATGCAACGGACAGCAACCAAACCCGTGCGTCTACACTCCGAGCGGGCCTCCCGCGGCGGTGTACAGTCCCCAGAGCGGTGAACTGGTAGGGCCCGACGGGGTCAAGTACTCCGTCGAAAACTCAACCAGAACAGGAGACGACGGATGGAAGGAGATGCTGGCGCCAGCCGGCTGAACCCCACCGACGCGGACGATGCGTTAAGCACCAAGGCCGAGGATTCGGCAGAATCCGACGCCGGAGCCGAGAAGACCAGCCCCGAGGTGACGGCCGAGGATTCGGCAGAATCCGAGGACGGCGCCGAGGAGACCGGCACCGTGACGGCCGAGGATTCGGCAGAATCCGAGGACGGCGCCGAGGAGACCGGCACCGTGACGGCCGAGGATTCGGCAGAATCCGAGGACGGCGCCGAGCCCGGCGCCGAGGCCGACGCCGCGGAGACGGCTGTCGAGCGCCGCCCGTCACGTGTGGGTCGTGGTTGGCTGGCCGGCGTCGCCGCGGCGCTCGTTTTGTGCGCGGCCGGGATCGGGGTCGGCGGCTATTTTCTGATTCGAGCCCACCATGAAAGCCTGGATGTGGCGCGCAACAACGCCGCGGCGATCAAGGCGGCAATCGAGTGCGTATCGGCGACGCAGGCGCCAGACACGAGCGCGATGGTCGCGAGTGAACAGAAGATCATCGACTGCGGCACCGATGAGTTCCGCTCGCAGGCCCTGCTGTACACCAGCATGCTCGTTCAGGCGTACCAGGCTTCGAACGTACATGTTCAGGTGTCCGATTCGCGGGCGGCGGTCGAGCGCGACAACGACGACGGTTCCGTCGTTATCCTCGTTGCGCTGCGCATCAAGGTGGCCAACGATCAGTCGCAAAACGAAACCGGCTACCGCCTGCGGGTGAGGATGTCGCCCGTTGAGGGTCAGTACAAGATTTCCAGACTCGACCAGGTGACCAAGTGACGGTGGTGGTCGAAGAGACTGAGACCCAGGTTCAAACCAAGGCGGCCATCCAGGAGTCACCACAGAATAGCTTGGCGCCATGGCGTATTCGCGCTGCCGCGTTCGCTATTGACGTCCTGCCACCCGTCGCCGTGGTGGCGACGATGGTGTTGGTCTCATTCACCGTGCCGCCGCGCGGGGTGTGGTGGTGGGCGTGCTTTTGCGTAGCCGGGGTCGTCTTTCTGCTGATGTTGGTCAACCGGTTGATGCTACCTACGGTCACCGGTTGGAGCTTGGGACGCGCCTTTTGCGGAATCAAAGTGGTGCGTCGCGATGGGGCGGCCCCCGACGTGTGGGGGCTGCTCGTCAGAGACCTGGCCCACCTGCTTGACACCGCGTCGCTGATGGTGGGATGGCTTTGGCCGCTGGGGGATTCACGTCACCGCACGTTTGCCGACATGTTGCTGCGCACTGAGGTGCGGCGCGTCGAACCGGACCTGCGGCTGCCCGAAATACGTCGGTGGACCGCAGCGGCGGTGCTGACCGCGGCCGGGCTGTGCCTGGCGGGCGCCGCCGTGAGCTTTTGCGCGGTGTATTCCAGTGAACGGGCTACCGATGAGGCGCGGGCACAAGTTGGGACACAGGGGCCGAAGATCGTCGCACAGATGCTGACGTACGACCCGAATTCGTTGCGCGACGATTTCGCGCGCGCCCGGTCGCTGGCCACCGACAAATATCGAGGCCAACTGGCCGTTCAGCAGGAAGCTGTGGAGAAGGGCCACCCGGTCATCAACGAGTATCGGGCGACCGACAGCGCGATCCAATCGGCGACGCCGGATCGCGTGACGATGCTGGTGTTCATGGACGGCCGGCGAGGCCGGCGAGGTGTGGGCCCCGACGAACGGTACATCACGGCGACCGTTCGGGTGACTTTCGCCAGAGGCCGCGACGGCCGGTGGCGCGTTGACGACCTCACCGTGGTGACCAAGCCGAAACCGCCGGGGAACGGAAAATGAGTCCCCGACGCAAGTTCCAACCCGGCGAGGAATCGCTGCTCGTCGCTGCGCCGGTGCAGCAGCGACAGCCGCGGTGGCGCTTACCGGTGCTCGGCGCGGTCGCCGCGGTGCTGATGGCGGCAGCGATCACGGTGTCCACCCTGATGCTGATCTCCCATCAATCCCGGCAGCGGTCCGAGTCGCGGGAACGCGAGGTCCGCAGCTACGTGTCATGGTTCATGGCACAGTTCACCTCCATTGATCCCTTTCACGCCAACGACTACATAACGCGGGTACTGGCCCAAGCGACCGGCGAATTCAGCCGGCAGTACCACGATCAGGCGAACGAGATCCTGCTGCAGATCGCCCAAGCCGAACCGGCCACCGGCACCGTCCTCGACACCGGCGTGGAACGGTGGAACGACGATGGAACCGTCAACGTAATGGTGGCTACCTCGGTCACCTCCAAATCGCCAGATGGAAAACAGGTATTCGAGACCGCAAATCGTTGGATGGCAACGGTTACGCAGGAAGGGAATCAGTGGAAGATCAGCAACCTGCTGCAGGTGATCTGACCGCCGATGCGGGCGTAGACACCTTGGAGGCCAAGCCAACCGAAGAAACCGAGGAATTTGAAAGCGCCCATGCCGCAACGGTATCCGCCGATGTTCCGACGAGCGGAATCGAGGCTGACGCGGCGGAACAGGCAGACGGTGACGGGGAAGCTCCCGAAACCGAAGCCCCCGAAACCGAAGCCGCCGAGACTGAGGCGGCCGAGGTCGCCGAGCAACTCGAGGGCGAGGACGCCGGGACCGTTGTCTTCCGGACCCGACGACCGGCCGGCAAGCGCATCGCCATCGCCGTCGCGGTGGCGGCCTTACTATTCATCGGTTCCGCGGGGTTCGCGGGTGCGGCCATGCAGCCCTACCTGGCCGATCGCGCAGTCGCCGCAACCAAATTATCGGTGGCGCGGACCGCGGCCAGTGCGATCACGACGCTGTGGACCTACACCCCGGAGAACATGGATACCCTGGCGGATCGCGCGGCGATTTACCTCAGCGGCGATTTCGAAGCCCAGTACCGCAAATTCGTCGACGCGATCGTGGCGCCCAACAAACAGGCCAAGATAACCAACAACACCGAAGTTGCCGGCGTGGGCATCGAGTCGCTGGATGAACCGAACGCCGTCGCCATCGTGTATACCAACACCAGCTCCACCAGCCCGCTGACCAAAAACGTGCCGTCCCTGAAATACCTGTCCTACCGGTTGTTCATGAAACGCACTAACGGGCGCTGGCTGGTGACCAGGATGACGACCATCACCTCGCTGGATTTGACGCCGCACGTATAGCGCGATCGGGCCGAGACGGACGCCGGCTTCGCCGAGACACTCAATCCCATGGCCGTTACGTCGCCGGTGTCGGACCGATCGACCGTCACCGCGCTGTTGTTGCTGACTCTGGCCACTGGGTTGGCCGACTCGATCAGCATCCTGGTGCTCGGGCACGTGTTCGTCGCGAACATGACCGGCAATGTGATCTTCCTCGGCTTCTGGCTCGCCCCGAAGACCAACATCGACCTGACCGCCGTGGTGGTTGCCCTCCCGACCTTCGTGTGCACCACCATCGTCAGTGGTCGATTGTTGCGGTATTTCGGCGCACGTACGCGGCCGTGGATCACCACCGTACTGGCCAGCGAGATCGTCTTGTTGGTGACGTTGTCGATCCTGGCCGGCACGGGTGTGCTGCACTATCACGACGACACCAAACTCATCATGATCGGTCTCCTGGCGGTGACGTTCGGTCTGCAGCATTCGAGCGCCCGCCAGTTCGGGATTCAGGAACTCTCCACCACGGTGTTGACGTCGACGATCGTCAGCCTCGGTCTGGACAGCCATCTGGCCGGCGGCACGGGTGCCCGCCAAAAGTTGCGGTTCAGCGTTGTTTTCACAATGTGTGCCGGTGCCTTTCTCGGCGCGACGATGTCGCGGTTCGTCGTCGCCCCGGTGTTCGTGGTCACGGCGGCGGTGGTCGCGATGAGTCTGCTGATCTTCCGGTTCGGGCCCGGGCCGGCCGAGCAGAAATGAGACGAAAACCGTGGCGGCTAGCGCTAATTGAGGGTCAGTTGAAGGCCAGCCAGCTGGGCAGCGCCCGCTCATGGGAGTCGCACAGTACCTCCCGGGTGTCGCACGATCCCTTCGGCGATCCCGCACCGGCCCACATGCCCCCGGTGTCGCGGCGCAGCACAATGGACGACGACCCCCCGCCGTCGAGCAGGACTGCCGTATCGCTGCCCAGGCCGCGGAACAGGTCCTGAATGTTGTCCGGGGTGTAGTTACCGCCCTCGAAGATGTACATCTCGTCCTTCTGCTTCGCGTAGGCGAGGGCCGTTCGCGCCGCGCTGGGTCCGCCGTCGTGCAGCTGCCCGGTGTTGCCGGGCGACAACAGCCCGATCCCGGACACCGCGACGAACTTCTCGTTCTTGTTCAACAAGTCCTGGATCACCGGGGTGGCGACGTCATAATCCTGTCTGCCCTTGGGCCGCACCACATACGGCGCGCCGCCCGACGGCAGGATCATCGTCGTCAGCGCGCTCCAGTTTTCACCGCCGCCCGAAAGCCCTTGCTTGCCGGGGTAGGCGACGGTCCCGGTGACTGCCTCGTTGGCACGGCCCTGGCCGTGGGTGTTGTCCACAAAGGCGCCCAGCGGTGAACTGCAGCCGGTCGACCGCCAGGTGCCGCCCTTCTGTGCCCGAATGTCGAAGAAGTTCGCGTTGATCGCAATGGTCGGTTCTCCCATCCGCTGCCACGCCTGCAGCGGCGGGTAGACCTCCGATGCCTGCAAGAGTCCCTCTCCGGTGCGGGCCGCGGGATTGTTCTCGCAGCGCGCCTGATCACCTTGGTGGCTGTCCACCAATAGGTGCGGCGAAAGCCGTCCCGTCGCATTCTTGATGACCATCAGGTGGCCGCCGTTGTTCATCTCATACCAGTGGCCGCCACCGTCGAGCATCGGCGTGGGGTGACCGGCGCCAAAGTTGTAGACCAGGTACGAGCCCTTCGTAGTGGCCACTGCGCTTTCCAGCATCTCGCGCCCGTCAGCGGCGTGTGCGACGGGTTGTCCGATGGTGGCGCCCAACGTTGCCCACACGACGACGGCGGAGCAGCAAGCCGCCAGTCGGCGCCAGCTGGCGCTTGGTGTCAGCACGGTCGCCCTCTCGGTGCCGATGGAAATGCAACATGCACAGCATCGGCCACACGAGCCACAGTGTCAACTTAAATAACAATCGCATGACACTTCGGCAGCGCCCGAATTACGTTTGTTCGCTTGGACTTTCGACCACTATCTCGATTGGGCTGTCGTCCACAACCTCGATTGGGCTGTCGTCGATATCCTCGGCTGGACTTTCCTGCTTGCTCGACCGCGCCTGGTGTTGCGACTGGTGTGCCTCGGCGATTGCCATCTCGACCGCCCCCGGAATCCGGTGGAAGCCGCTGCGGTCGTACAGGCGCGTGGTGACGCCACCCACCAACACCCCGATCACCAAGCCGACCGACGTCATCAACAACGCCTGGGACAGCCCGGCATCCCCGTGACCATCGAGATACAGCAGCGACCGCACACCCAGGAACACCTGGTGCATCGGCTCGAATTCGGACAGCCAGTGAAACAGCGGCGGCACGGCCTCCAGCGGGACGGTGGCGCCCGCCGACGGTAACCCGAGGATCACGAAGATCAACATGCTGAACAGCAGGCCCATCGAGCCCAGAATCGCGATGAGCGAACTGGACGTGACGCCTACGGCGATGATCGCGAAAACCCCATACAGCCACAACGGCCATGCATGCGGAATGGGCATGCCGAGCCCATGGGCTATCGCCATGTAGACCGCCGACGTGAGCAGCGCCAGAACCGACATCATTGCCCACTTGATCAACAGCGTGCGGAACCGCGAGATCTTGATCTGCTCGGCGAAGCGATACACCGGGCCCCATTCGGCGGGTACGAAGCCGAGCATCGAGTCCACCAGCGTGCTGACCACGATGCTGCCGGTAAAGCCCGCCAGCAGGAGCAAGAGCGAATAGTAGAACGCCGAGAGCCCGTTGCCGGTGCCGTTCGGCAGCGGGTTGTACACGGCCGACTTGACGTCGATCGGGTTGGCGAGCACCGTCATCGTCGCACCGGCCACCGGTGCCCCACCGGGTTGCGACGCGACCTGGGACGAAAGAACCTGGCCCACTTGGCCATTGGCCCGCGTCATGGCCTTGGTCAGGGTTTGGCCGGCGATACTGGATCCCAATGTGCCGGCTCGCGGATTGGTGAAGATCGTGACCGAGGGGCGCTCCGCCTTGGTGGGCGTAACCGCGCTTTCCCCGAAGTCGCTCAGGTTGGACGAGAAGGTGGGCGGAATGACCAACTCGCCGTACACCTTCGCGCTGTCCAGCAGGTGCTGCGCTTCGTAATGGGAAACCACGCGGATGTCGAACTTGTTCTTGTCCAAACCCGCGACCAGCCCATCGGCGATCTTTGCGCCCCACGGCCCGGCATCCTCGTTCACCACGGCGATGGGGAAATGGCGCAGGTTCGTCGTCGGGTTCAAGATCCCGCCCAGGTACAGCCCGGCCAGCGCGGACATGAGGGCCAACGTGACGACGATCGGCGCCCCCCAGAACCGCACCGTCCGTATGGCCTTCAGACTGGCGTTGGGGTTGGGCGCCGCGTGTCGCGGCTGCGATTTAGACATAGGGGCTCCTGATCTGTCGAGCCCACTCTATGTGGTCGCTGTGTGTTCTCCGGCGCCCAGCTTGGCGTGCATCTCCCAGATCAGCACCTCCGAGGGCGTGATCGCCGCCACCCGCCGGGCGTCGGCGCCGGTGAACCGGACCGCGTCGCCCTGGTCCAGGTCGCCGACTCCTTCCACGGTGAGCCGGCCACGTGGGACGAATAGGTGCAGGTAGGGCGCGGGCGGCAAGCTGGCCTCGGCGCCGGGCCGCAGCCGCGCGGCGTGCAATGCGGCACTGCGGTTGTGCAGGGTGATGGCGGCGTCGTGGCCGGATATTCCCGAAGCGATTGTGATCAGGCCACAGTGCAACAGCTCGTTGTTAACCTCATACTGCTGATAGCTCGGTGTGATCGCGGTCTCGTCCGGGATGACCCACATCTGCACGAAATGTACTGGCTCCGAAGCGGAGTCGTTCCTCTCCGAATGCAAGATGCCGCTGCCGGCCGACATGCGTTGGGCCAGGCCGGGATAGATCACCCCGCGATTGCCGGCGGAATCCTGGTGTGCCAGTGCGCCTTGCAGCACCCACGTCACGATCTCCATGTCGCGGTGCGGGTGGGTTTCGAATCCGGTCGCCGGTTCGACGACGTCGTCGTTGTTCACCACCAGTAGCCCGTGGTGGGTGTTGTCCGGGTCGTAGTGGCCGCCGAAGGAAAACGAATGCCTGGATTTCAGCCACGATGTCGTGGTGAGCGCCCGGTCTTCCGCGCGCCGGACCTCCGCGGTGGCAACCATGACTTCAGGGTAGTGCCGCCAGGAGGTCTTGAGCGTGCCGGAGCGCGGCTTCCAGCTCGGAAACTTGCAGGTCAACCGGGCGGCCCAGGTGGACCTCGATCTGGTATTCCGGTTGGCCGTCCCGCCCGAAGATCGGCAGAACGACGAATTCCGTTGTTGCGAACTCTGTTTCGAGCGAGTCGGTGACCGATCGCAGGGTCACCATGGTCATCAGAGTGGTGAGCTGGCGAGTCACCTGCGCGGTCGGCTCCAGCGACGCCAGCACGCTGGCCAGCCGGTGGTGTAGCGATTGGTGGGTGTCATCGAACCGCCACGCGCCATAGCCGCGGTCGCGGATATCGGCGAGCACCCGCTGGTGCTGCGCGACTTCGGCGGGCGTCAGCCGCGGCGTCACCCGGCGCAGCCAGGCCGCGGCGTTATCGTCGTCCCGCCAGGCCATGGCGACCAACCCGAACGGCGGGTCGATGGGGAAGCGCTGACCGACGGCGTGCTCGCCGTCGCTGCCATGCCCGACGGCGTCGACAGTAGTCAGGTGCCGGTCAGCGATCCGCGACATCGAACAGCCCGCTCCGAGCGTGTCGTGCAGGAAACGCAGCGCAGCACGCCCGCGATCCAGGAGGGGGAACTGTCGCCGCAGGCCGTGGACCAGGCCGAACAAGCCGCTGCCCAGGGCGTACCGGCGGTCCTCGCGCCGCGTCACCCAGGTGCGGTCTCCCAGCTCGGCCAGCACCAGGGCACAGGTCGAGGTGCTGATACCGCAGATCTTCGCCAGCTCGGCCGATGTCCGCCCGTCGGGTGAATCCGCCAGCGTGGCAAGCACGTCCATCACTCGACCGGTCGGCGGGGACTTGGCCTTTGCCGTAACCACTGACGTAACCATTGACCTATCCACGGCGGGCTCCCTACCATCCGTCCTAAATATAGATTCAAGCGTCCTAATAATAGGAGAAAATGTGATCAAGGTGGGGGTGTGGGGGCCGGGCTCCATGGGCGTGATCGCCCTGCGCGGGGTGATCGACCACCCGGAGCTGCAACTGACCGATGTCGTCGTACACAGCGACAGCAAGGCGGGCCGTGACGCGGGAGAACTGTGCGGAATCGCTCCGGTGGGCGTGCTGGGCACCCTGGACCCGGCGCGACTGCTGGCCGGTGACGCCGACGCGGTGGTGTACGCCGCGGGCGCCAACCTACGGCCGCTGGAGGCCGTCGCGGACATGGTCTCGATCCTGCGGGCCGGTAAGAACGTGGTCTCGTGTTCGGTGGTGCCGTTGGTGTTCCCCGACGCCCCAGAACCGGAACACTCCGCCTTCACCGAACCCCTGCGGCAGGCGGCTCTGGACGGCGGTGCGTCGTTCTTTACCACCGGAATCGACACCGGATTCGCTAATGATGTTCTACCCCTTGCGCTTTCGGGGGTTTCCCGGGTCATCGAGTCGGTGCGGGTGACGGAGATGTTCAATTACGCCACCTATCCGGACAAGGCCGCGGTGTACGAGATCCTCGGATTCGGCAAGCCGCCGGAGTACTCCGCGTTCGCGGCCACGCCCGGGGTGTTCACCTTCGGCTGGGGCCCGGTGCTGCACCAGCTCGCCGCCGGGCTGGGGACCAAGATCGACCACATCGACGAGAGCGTGGAACGGGTGGCGGCCACCGAGTCGTTCGACACGCCCACCGGCCACATCGCGGCCGGGACCGTCGCGGCGATGCGTTCCACGCTGACCGGCTACGTCGGGGAAAAGGGGACTCTCGTCATCGACCACGTGACGCGCATGCGCGACGACATCGCGCCGGACTGGCCGCAACCGCACATCTGCATCCCGCCGAAGGACCTGGGCTACGGACTGGCCTCCGGTCGCGGTCTGTATCGCGTCGAGATCGAGGGCTCGCCGAGCATGCGGTGCGAATTCGAGATGGCCGACGACCATGACCATGATCTGGGTGCACGCATGGCCGGCGCGTCACGGATGGTCAACGCCATCCCCGCGGTGTGCGCGGCCGCGCCCGGCCTGCTGTCCGCCCTTGACCTGCCGTTGATCACCGGGGCCGGGCTGGTCCGTCCGGTTGCGGGGCCGTCACCGGACAGCCGGCTTTTCTAACGGGGATACGTCGCGGCGGCGAGCTCGAGGATCTCGGCACGATCCGCCGGCAGGACGAACCCGGATTGGATCGACGTGTCTAAGGCCGCCGTGAATCTTTCCAGGTACTCGGTAGGTCCGCCCGGGTAGAGCCGGCGCAACGTCTCCGCGTCGAAGGGTTCGCCGGAGCCGAAGATCGCGGCCATGATGCCCTCTTCCGCGCTGACACCGGATGTGCGGGCAATCGGCACGTCCACCCATGGGGTCCGGATACCGCCCTCGGCGAGGCCGTTGGCATCCAGAATCGGCTGGGGCGGCTCGGTTTCGCGCACCTGGATGGGTGGTGCGGTGGGGGCCGGGTCGCCGGTTCGGACCCAGTTGTTCAGTGCTGCCAGTGCCGCCTGCACCACGTAGTGGTGTTGCGGCGCGAAGTTGATGAAATGCCCGAGCTGCTGACCCAACAGCATCTTGGTCGGCGCGTAGGCCGCCACGATGTCGTCGAGCGGTGCCGAACCGGAGTCGATCGGCGCGACCTGAATTGTGTAGTTGTCGGCGTGAGCGGCGCCGGATATCTCCCAGACCCGTAACCACTCGTTGTCGGGTCGCCTCGCGGAGTAATAGCCCAGCGGTACGTGGCCGAAAAGGTCGGTTTCGGTGATGATCGTGAGCAGCGGGACGCGCAGGTCCGGACGGAACCCCACCGCCACCTGCGACCCGGCGGATGATTCCAATCCGGCGATCAACGAAACGCCGTCCAATGGGGCGGCCGGTCCGAATCGAGAATGCACCAGGAAGCCGTCGTAGACCCGGGCCAGCGGATCGACGGCGTTGACGTAGGTGGTGAGGAACATCGCCGATTGCGACTCGCCGATGGCGACGACGTGTCGCGGGCGCAGCCCGCGCAGAATGCCATCGCCCGCATTCCTGACGAGCTCGCCGGTCTGGGAAAAGATGTCGAAGGCGAAGGCGTCGCCGGGGTGGTTCAGGCTTGCATATCGTGTCGGGTGCTGGCTCTTGAGGGACATGTCGATCCCGAGCAGGTTGACGCCGCCGTCCACCCCTACCTTCTGGGCCGAGACCCCGACGTAGCCGTAGCCGGCGCGCAGCATTTCGCGATGCGCCATCATCCACACCGCCGGCGCGTCGATGCCGCCACTCACATTGAGCCACTCGACCAGCACGGTGCCGTTGAACTGCGCGCGATCGGCCGGCGTCAGCACCACCAACCGAGTGGTGTAATCGGCTGTGCCGGAACCTGTTACATCCCACCGGCCATCCAGGCCCAGCCGCCCCACCGGGGCGTAGGACGAGGCCGTGCCCGATATGAAGAACTCTTCGGCGACATAGCCGACGCTGTCAATGTCGAAGGCGCCCAACAGCAGCAGCGGCTTGCCGGGCACAGGCGTGACGACTACGGATTCGCTCATAGTGCCTCCGGCAGACTGAATTTTCCGAACAACGAATCGTCGAGGAACGCCACCACGTGCGACACCTTGTCGGCGCTCACGTCGAGCACGTGCAACTGAAAGGGCACGTGCACCTCACCCGCGCGCATATACATGGCCGCGGCCGGCTGGCCGTTGGCGATCAACGGGATCAGGCGCATGTCGCCCGGAGATTCGGCGGGGCACTGCTGGTGAATGAGGGTGGCGATGGCTTGCCGTCCCTGATACCAGCCGGCGTACGGCGGCATCTCCCAGATCGCCTCGCCGGTGAACAGCTCCACCAGCCGGTCGATGTCGTAGGCCTCGAACGCGGCGATGTAGCGAGCCAGCAGGTCCTGCGCCTCGGCCGAATCCGGCGGTGTCAGCCGATCGGCGCTGCTGGGTTGGACGGCCTCCAGCTGCGACCGGGCCCGCTGCAGCAGGCTGTTGACCGCGACGGTGGTGGCACCGACCGCCTCGGCCACCTCCGCGGACCTCCATTGCAGCACGTCGCGCAGCACCAGCACCGCCCGCTGCCGGGGCGGGAGGTGCTGCAGCGCGGCGACGAACGCCAACCGCACCGACTCGCGCGACCCCACGATGACCGATGGATCCGACGGGTCGTCCGTCAAGTCCGGCAGCGGCTCCAGCCACCGCACCTCGCGGCGTTCCACCAGCTCGGCCGTCGGGTCGGAGCTCGTCGCGCCGAGCCCGGTCGGCAACGGCCGACGCTGCCGCCCCTCCAGCGCGGTCAGGCAGGTGTTGGTGGCAATGCGATGCAGCCAGGTCCGTATCGACGACTTGCCTTCGAACCGGTCGTAGGCCTTCCAGGCCCGCAGAAATGTCTCCTGCACCAGGTCCTCCGCGTCGTGCAGCGAACCGGTCATCCGGTAGCAGTGCGCGAGCAGTTCCCGTCGGTACGGCTCGGCATGAGTGGAGAAATCCGGATGGGAGCTTCCTGCGTCGGAATTTTCTGGGTCGGAGTTTTCTGGGAAGTTTTCTGCGAGCACACTCACACCCAACGAGCCTACGCAGAGTCTCCGACAGCTCCGCCCCAAGGAGCCACTACGCTGCACCGTAATGACTACCATGCGCACTGAACGAACTTTCGACGGCGTCGGCGGCGTACGCATCGTTTACGACGTCTGGACGCCGGACACGCAGCCGCGAGCGGTGGTCGTGCTGTCGCACGGTCTGGGCGAGTACGCGCGCCGCTATGACCATGTCGCCGAGCGCTTCGGCGAGGCGGGGCTGGTCACCTACGCGCTGGACCACCGTGGGCACGGCCGCTCGGACGGCAAGCGGATGCTGGTGCGGGATATCTCGGAGTACACCGCCGACTTCGACACCCTGGTCGGGATAGCCAAACGGGAGCACCCCGCCCTCAAATGCATCGTGCTGGGGCACAGCATGGGCGGCGGGATCGTCTTCGCCTACGGCGTCGAACGCCCGGACAATTACGACCTGATGGTGCTGTCGGCGCCCGCCGTGGCGGCCCAGGACCTGGTACACCCGCTAATGGCGTTCGCCGCCAAAGCGCTCGGCGTCGTCCTGCCCGGCCTGCCGGTGACGGATCTTGACGTCGATGCCATATCCCGCGACCCGGCGGTGGTGGAGGCTTACAAGACCGATCCGCTGGTGTATCACGGGCGGGTTCCCTTCGGCGTCGGCCGCACGCTGCTGCAGGTCGGCGAGACCATGCCGCAGCGCGCGCCGGCGCTGACCGCGCCGCTTCTGGTGGTACACGGGTCCGACGACCGGCTGATTCCGGTCGACGGCAGCCGTCGCCTGGTCGAGTGTGTGGGATCGACCGACGTCGAGTTGAAGGTCTATCCCGGGCTGTACCACGAAGTCTTCAACGAGCCGGAGCGCGAGCAGGTGCTCGACGACGTGGTCTCCTGGATCACCGCAAGGCTGTAGGGCCAGGCATACCGCAGATGTCGTACCCCTCCCGTAATTTGGCGCTATGACCGACGACAAGATGTTGGCCCGCATCGCGGCGCTGCTGCGTCAGGCCGAGGGCACCGACAACCCGCATGAGGCCGATGCCTTCATGGGCGCCGCGCAACGGTTGGCGACGGCCGCGTCCATCGACCTGGCGGTGGCCCGGTCGCATGCCGCCAAACGTTCGCCCGCGCAGGCCCCTACCCAGCGCACCGTCACCATCGGGACGGCGGGCACCCGGGGGCTGCGGACCTATGCGCAGCTCTTCGTCCTGATCGCGGCGGCAAACGACGTGCGCTGCGATATCGCGACGAATTCGACGTTTCTGTACACCTACGGGTTCACCGAGGACATCGACGCGACGCACGCGTTGTACGCCGGCCTGGTGGTCCAAATGGTGCGGGCGTCCGACACCTATCTGGCCTCGGGTGCGCACCGGCCGACTCCGACCATCACGGCGCGCCTCAACTTCCAGCTGGCGTTCGGGGTCCGGGTCGGCCAGCGTTTGGCCGAGGCCCGCGAGCAGGCCAAGCAAGAGGTCACCAAGGACCGGAGCCGTGCGCCGGGTACCGCTATCGCGTTGCGGGACAAGGAGGTCGAGCTGCGCGACCACTACCGCAGCGCGTCCAGGGCACGCGGCACCTGGCGAGCCAGCAGCGCCTCGGCCGGGTATTCGTCGGCGGCGCGGCGCGCGGGTGACCGCGCGGGCCGGCGAGCGCGGCTCGGCAATAGTCCCGAGCTGTCCGGGGCGCGGAGCGCGCTGGACCGGTGACTCGGGCGGATTAACCAAGGGATGGCGGATACGCCTCGGGATGCCCAGCGCGCCAAGGTATACGCGGCCGAGGAGTTCGTGCGGACGTTGTTTGACCGTGCCGCCGAGCATGGATCGCCCGCGTTGGAGTTCTTCGGTACGCAGTTGACGCTGCCACCGGAGGGCCGGTTCGGGTCGGTTGCGTCCGTACAGCGTTATGTCGACGACGTGCTCGCGCTACCGCCGGTGCGCCAACAGTGGCCCGAGGTGTCGCCGCTGAAAGTGCGGGCACGGCGGGCGGCCACCGCAGCGCACTATGAAAACCGTGATGGCACAGGCGTCATCGCGGTTCCCGACCGTGACACCGCCGACTGGGCGATGCGCGAGCTGGTGGTGCTGCACGAAGTGGCGCACCATCTTTGCGGGGAGCAGCCGGCGCATGGTCCGGAGTTCGTCGCGACAATCTGCACGCTGGCGGAGCTGGTGATGGGGCCCGAACTTGGGCACGTGCTACGTGTCGTGTACGCGAAAGAGGGTGTGCGGTGGGCCAACTAGACGCCGACGTTCGCGCCCGCGAGATCGAGACCCAGATGACCGACGACGAGCGATTCTCGCTGCTTGTCGGGGTGATGGGGGCCGGTGAACTGTGGCCGGTGCGAGACGAGCGCATCCCGCCGGGCGTTCCGATGAGCGCCGGGTATGTGCCCGGGATCCCCCGGCTCGGTGTCCCGGCGCTGCTGATGAGTGATGCGGGCCTGGGCGTCACCAATCCCGGTTACCGTCCGGGTGACACCGCCACCGCGCTGCCGGCCGGGCTGGCGCTGGCCGCCAGTTTCGACCCGGAGCTGGCCCGCGCCGCGGGCGGCGTGATCGGCCGGGAGGCGCGCAGCCGCGGGTTCAACGTCCAGCTGGCCGGCGCCGTGAACCTGGCGCGCGACCCGCGTAACGGACGCAACTTCGAATACGTTTCCGAAGACCCACTTTTGAGCGGCGCGATCGCCGCCGAGTCGGTCAACGGGATTCAGCAACAGGGTGTCATCTCGACCGTCAAGCACTACTCGCTGAACTGCAACGAGAGCAACCGGCACTGGCTGGACGCGGTCATCGATCCCGACGCGCACCGCGAATCCGACCTGCTGGCCTTCGAGATCGCCATCGAGCGGTCGCAGCCCGGCGCGGTGATGACGGCCTACAACAAGATCAACGGCGACTACGCGTCGGCAAACCATGTCCTGATCAACGACGTGCTGAAAGGCGCCTGGGGATACCGCGGTTGGGTCATGTCGGATTGGGGCGCGACGCCGAGCTGGGAATGCGCGCTACATGGCCTCGACCAGGAGTGCGGTGCCCAGCTCGACGCCGTGTTCTGGCAGTCGGAGGCGTTCACCGACCGGCTGCGCGCCGCCTACACCGACGGCAGGCTGCCCAAAGAGCGCCTCTCGGATATGGTCCGGCGGATCCTGCGTTCGATGTTCGCCGTCGGAATCGACCAGTGGGAAGCCGCGCCCGCACCGGACCTGGCCGCGCATCACGAGATTGCGTTGCAGATCGCACGGCGGGGAATCGTGCTGCTGAAGAACCGCGGGGTGCTGCCCGTAACACTCGAGCCCAGGGAGTTCGAGCCCAGGGAGTTCGAGCCCAGGGAGTTCGAGCCCAGGGAGTTCGAGCCCAGGGAGTTCGAGCCCAGGGAGTCCGCGCTACGCATCGCCGTCATCGGCGGGTACGCGCAGCTCGGTGTGCCGGCCGGCTGCGGCTCGAGTGCCGTCGTTCCCCCGGGCGGCTACGCGGACGTGATTCCGATCGGCGGGGCGGGCCTGACGGCCGGGTTACGCAATCTGTGCTTGGTGCCGCCGAGCCCGCTTGATGAGCTGAAAAAGCAGCTCCCCGGCGCGCGGATCGAGTTCGATCCCGGCATCAGCCCGGCGGAGGCCGCGCTGGCGGCGCGCGGGGCGGACATCGCGATCGTGTTCGCGATCCGCGTCGAAGGGGAGGGCTTCGACAGCGCCGACATCTCGCTGCCGTGGGGCCAGGATGCGGTGATCGCCGCCGTTTCGGCCGCCAACGCGAATACCGTTGTGGTGCTCGAGACCGGCAATCCGGTGGCCATGCCGTGGCGAGATTCGGTGAACGCCATTGTCCAGGCGTGGTATCCGGGCCAAGCCGGCGCGGAGGCCATCGCGGAAATCATTGCCGGGCAGGTGAATCCGTCGGGCCGGCTACCGATCACCTTTCCCGTCGATCTCGATCAGACACCGCGCCCGGAGCTGCCCGACTTGGGCGCTCCGCTGGGGACGGCGAGCACGATCCGCTACTCCGAAGGAGCCGATGTCGGCTACCGGTGGTTCGCCCGAACCGGCCAGGTCCCGATGTTCGCGTTCGGACACGGCTTGTCCTACACCAGGTTCGAATATCGTGACCTGGCGGTGGTCGGCGGCCAGACGATCACGGCCAGCTTCACTGTCGTCAACACGGGCGACCGCGGAGGCGCCGACGTCCCGCAGCTTTATCTCACCTCCAGTCCGGCCCCCGATTCGACCTGGGCCGCGGGTACGCAGCGGTTGCTGGGCTTCGAGCGCGTCGAGCTCGAGCCCGGCGAGTCGCGTCGCGTGACCATGCTGGCGGATCCGCGCCTGCTGGCCCGCTATGACGGCTCGCATGACGGCGGGGCCGGAAGCTGGCGTATCGAGCCGGGTGGTTACGCGGTGGCGGTGGGCTCTTCCGCGGTCGCGCCGCAACTGACGGCCGAAGTCGAGCTGGCGGGGCGGGCGTTCGGGCGGTGACCCAGAATTCCCATGTGTCACAAGAAGTTCGGGATATGTCGATTTGCCCGGCTCCGAGCGACCGAGCGCGACTATTCGACAGGAACGAGCGCGTCACCGCAGGTGCAGCGATATGGCTCGCCCGAGCCAGAGCAGTGGCAAGCGACCTCGATGCGAACCCGGCAGCCGCAGCCCTCGTGGCCACAGGTCAGCAGGGTTCCTTCTTCGTAAGTTGCCATGTGTCTTCCCCTCAATCTGGATCGGGGACTTCGGCGAAGTCCCAGGCCCAGTCTATACCCTATACGGGTACATGGTAAATAGACATCAGCGTGCCGCCGCGGCGTAGCGTTGGCCGCATGGCCCAGGCACCCACCCCGCAAGACGTCGACGCATTCTTGGACAGCACCGTGGTTCGTGACGACCCGGTGCTGTCCGCGGCGTTGCAGGCCAGCGCGGCGGCCGGGTTACCTTCCATCGCCGTGTCGTGGCAGCAGGGCAAGTTCCTGTGTCTGCTGGCCGGTGCCATACAGGCGCGCCGCATCCTGGAGATCGGCACACTGGGTGGCTTCAGCACCATCTGGCTCGCCCGCGGCGCCGGCCCCGAGGGGCGGGTGTTGACGCTGGAATACGAGCCCAAGCACGCCGAGGTGGCCCGGGCCAACCTGGAGCGGGCGGGTGTCGGCGACCGGGTGGAGGTGGTGGTTGGAGCCGCTCTGGACACGCTCCCGTCGGTGACCGGGGGCCCCTTCGACCTGGTGTTCATCGACGCCGACAAGGAGAACAACGTCGCCTACCTGGAGTGGGCGATAAAGCTGGGCCGCACCGGCGCAGTCATTGTGGTGGACAACGTCATTCGTGAGGGAAAGATACTGGTGGAGGACTCAGCGGACCCCAGGCTGCGGGCGACGCGCCAGACGCTCCAGCTGATGGGTGAGCATCCGCGCCTGGACACCGCGGTGATTCAGACGGTCGGAGCCAAGCACTGGGACGGCTTTGCGCTCGCGTTGGTCCGGTAGCGGTTGGAGCGTTAGCGCGGGGTGAGGTCCTTGACCGCCTGTTCGGCCGAGGTGATCGCGCTGATTCGCCGCGCCGTCTCGCCGGCGTACAACGCCGCGCGGTCCACCCATGAATCCGGCATCGCGGCGAGCGGCGCCAGTGGCGTGAACAGCGGCCGGGCCGGCGATTGCAGCCGCAGCAAGGCGCCGGTGTCGAGGTATCCCAGGACGGACAGCGGGCGGCTCATCGTGTTCACGGCTGCGGGTAATGCCCTGGCCCGTCCGTCGCCGCGGCACCACCGCCGGGTGGCGGCGTTGGGGACCACGCGGTGGCGGAGCGGCCAGGACACCCCGAACAAATTGGTTTCGATTGTGGCGTCGGCGTGCATGATTCGTCGTTGATATTCACGGTTGGCGTTGGCCTCGCGCGTCATCAGGAATCGCGTCCCGGCTATGACACCGCTGGCTCCGGCCGCCAGGGCGGCACGGGTGTCGTCGGCTGTCGCGATTCCCCCGGCCAGGAACACCGGGCGCTTCCCGGCCGCGGCAAGAGCCTGCGGCAGGAAGTCCAACGCGGGCATGGTTCCGACGAGGTGCCCGCCGGCTTCGCGGCCCTGCGCGATCAAACCGTCAGCACCCCAGGCCACGGCACGGCGTGCCTGCGCTTGGGTACCGACCATGACGAATACGAAGATTCCGGCATCGCGCAGCTGCTCGACAATGCCGCGTTTCTCGCCGAAAGCCAGTACGACGACATCGACACTGGCGTCGAGACAAATCGCGATGTGGCGCCGAGTTGCAAAGTGCATCAACAGATTCACCGCGACAGCGCGGCCCGGCGCCTCCGTGCGCACCTGGTCGATCGCGTCGCGAAGTTGGCGGGGCGTGACCAGGCCGAGTGTGCCGAGGCCGCCGGCTTTGGCGACCGCAGCCGCCAGCGGCGCGCCCGCCGGCCCGCCACCCATCCCGGCCTGACCTATCGGAAGGTCCAGTCGCAGTCGGTCGGCGATGTCCACGTTCGGTAGCAGGCGCGGCTAGCCGCAGACCGCGCCGATCGCGGCCGAGCCGACCAGCTTTACATACTTCGCCAGCACGCCCGTCTTGTAGCGCGGCGGGGGAGGGGTGAAATCCTTTTGCCGAGAAGCGAATTCGTCCGGATCCGCCACCACGTCCAGAGTGCGGCCGGTGACGTCGAGCCGGACCCGGTCGCCATCACGCAGGAACGCGATTGGTCCGCCGTCGAAGGCCTCCGGCGCGATGTGACCCACGCAAAAGCCGGTCGTTCCGCCAGAGAACCGGCCATCGGTAAGTAGCAGAACATTTTTGCCGAGTCCGGCGCCTTTGATGGCGCCGGTGATGGCGAGCATTTCGCGCATTCCGGGACCGCCCTTGGGACCTTCATACCGGATCACCACGGCGTCACCCTTGGCGATGGTGCCGTCCTCCAGAGCGTCCAGCGCGGCCCGCTCGCCGTCGAAAACCCTGGCGGTGCCTTCGAATACGTCGGATTCCAAACCAGCCGTCTTGACCACCGCGCCGTCGGGCGCCAGCGATCCGCGCAGAATCGTGATACCCCCGGTCGGGTGCATCGGGTTGTCCAGCGCTCGCAGCACCTTGCCGTCCGGGTCCGGCGGGGCAATGGCGGCCAGATTCTCGGCCATGGTCGCGCCGGTCACCGTCAGGCAATCACCATGCAGCAGACCCGCATCCAACAGTGCTTTCATCACGACCGGCACGCCGCCGATGTGGTCGACGTGGGTCATCACATGGCGGCCGAACGGTTTGACGTCCGCCAGATGCGGCACCCGCGAACCGATCCGGCTGAAGTCCTCGAGCGACAGTTCGACGTCGGCCTCGTGGGCGATGGCCAGCAGGTGCAGCACCGCGTTGGTCGAGCCGCCGAACGCCATCACCACCGCAATCGCGTTCTCGAACGCCTCCTTGGTGAGGATGTCGCGGGCGGTGATGCCGCGCCGCAGCAGCTCGACGACGGCCTGACCGCTGCGGCGCGCGAACCCGTCGCGACGCCGGTCGGTGGCCGGCGGCGCCGCGCTGCCCGGCAAGGACATCCCCAATGCCTCGCCGGCACAGGCCATGGTGTTGGCGGTATACATGCCGCCGCAGGCCCCCTCGCCGGGACAGATCGCCCGCTCGATGGCGTCGACATCCGCACGGGGCATCAATCCACGGGCGCACGCGCCCACCGCCTCGAACGCGTCGATGATGGTGACCTCGCGCTCGGTGCCGTCGGAAAGCTTGGCTATGCCCGGCAAAATGGAGCCGGCGTAAAGGAACACCGCCGCCAGGTCCAGCCGTGCCGCGGCCATCATCATCCCGGGTAGGGACTTGTCGCACCCGGCCAACAGCACCGAACCGTCCAGCCGCTCGGCCTGCATGACGGTTTCCACGCTGTCCGCGATCAGCTCCCGTGACGGCAGCGAGAAATGCATCCCCTCGTGACCCATCGAGATGCCGTCGGAAACCGAGATCGTGCCGAACTCAAGCGGATAGCCGCCGGCCGAGAACACCCCTTCCTTGACCGCCTTGGCCAATCGGTCCAGCGAGAGATTGCACGGCGTGATTTCGTTCCACGACGAGGCGACCCCGATCTGCGGCTTGGCGAAGTCTTCGTCGTCCATGCCGACCGCGCGCAACATGCCACGGGCGGCGGCTTTCTCCAGACCGTCGGTGACGTCACGGCTGCGGGGCTTAATGTCAGGGGTCATCGTCCAAGTATGCGTGGCGCAGTCGCGGCCAAAATCCCGGGTCTATACCCCGTTGGGGTATAGAGTATGCTGAATACATAACGGATGCGCCCGGCCGAGAGAGGCAAGATGACCGAGATTTCCAAGCCGCACGGATATACGCAGCAAAAGGACAACTACGCCAAGCGGATGCGGCGCATCGAGGGTCAAGTGCGCGGCATCGCGCGGATGATCGACGAGGACAAGTACTGCATCGACGTCCTCACCCAGGTCAGCGCGGTGAACAGCGCCCTGCGGTCGGTAGCGCTGAATCTGCTGGACGAGCACCTGAGCCACTGCGTCACCCGCGCCGTGGCCGAGGGCGGCAGCGAGGCCGACGACAAGCTTGCCGAGGCCTCGGCGGCCATCGCGCGTCTCGTTCGTTCCTGATCGCCGAGATCGTCCTGAGCTTGTTCAAGGTGTGTTGAAACGCGCCCTTGGCTAAAACCCGTCGCGGCGGTGCGTACGGTTAGGGCAGCGTGATCGTGTCGGGGACCCTAGGGTTGCCGTGCCGAACCCGCATCGACACCATGATTGCCGAAACCGAAACCGCCAGCGCTGCCGCACGAACGTGGACGCCACGGATCGCCGCGCAGCTCGCCGTGCTGGCCGCGGCGGCTTTCATCTATGTCACCGCCGAAATCCTGCCCGTCGGCGCACTGTCGGCGATCGCCCGAGATCTGAACGTCAGCATCGCCCTGGTTGGCACCCTGTTGTTCTGGTATGCCCTGGTTGCGGCCCTGACAACGATTCCGTTGGTGCGGTGGACGGCGCACTGGCCACGCCGGCGGGCGCTGGTGGTCAGCCTGGTGTGCCTGACCACGTCGCAGATCATCTCCGCGCTGGCGCCTAACTTCGCCGTGCTGGCGGCCGGGCGCGTGGTCTGTGCGGTCACCCACGGGCTGATGTGGTCGGTGATCGCCCCGATCGCGACCCGGCTGGTGCCAGCCAGCCATGCCGGACGAGCCACCACGTCGATCTACGCGGGAACCAGCCTGGCGCTGGTGGTGGGCAGCCCGCTCACGGCGTTCTTGAGCCTGATGTGGGGCTGGCGGCTGGCGGTGGTCTGCGTCACCGTTGCGGCGGCCATCGCGACGGTGGCCGCGCGGGTGGTGTTGCCGGAGATGGAGCTCAGCGCCGATCAGCTCAAACACGTGGGTCCTCGGGCGCGCCACCACCGCAATCGGCCGCTGATCATTGTCAGCCTGATCACCATGGTCGGCGTCACCGGCCATGTCGTGTCGTACACGTTCATCGTGGTGGTCATCCGCGAAGTCGTCGGTGTGCACGGACCGAACCTGGCTTGGCTGCTGGCCGCGTACGGGGTGGCCGGAGTGATCGCGGTGCCGCTGGTCGCGCGGCCGCTGGACCACCGGCCCAGGGGTACCGTCCTGTTTTGTATCGCCGGTTTGACGGCCGCGTTCGTGCTGCTGACCGTTCTGGCGTTCGGCACCCGGCACACCGTGGCGACGGCGCTGATCGGGACCGCCTCGATTGTGCTGTGGGGGGCCATGGCCACCGCCGTGTCGCCGATACTGCAGTCGGTGGCGATGCGCAACGGCGCCGACGACCCCGACGGGGCGTCTGGCCTGTACGTGACGGCGTTTCAAGTGGGCATCATGGCCGGCTCGCTGGCGGGTGTGCTGCTCTATGAGCGCAGCGTGGCGATGATGCTGGCTGCTTCGGCGGGCCTGATGGGCGTCGCATTGCTGGCCATGGCGGCTTACCGGCACGTCGTCGATGCTCCCAGCAGTCCCGGCATTCCCGGCTCAACGTCACACGAAGACTAAAGCAGCAGCTCAGCGCCCTGGATTGCAACGCTAACCGGCCCTGTGGGGGTCGCAGAACAGCTAATCGGCCGTAGCCCTATGCGACACTGGGTCACGAAAGTGGCAGGAGTGATCGATATGTCGCGCTCGATGAGGGTCTGGACGATGGGACGCCTTCTCGCCGCCCTGTGCACAGCCGGAATGGCTTCCATGTTGGTGGTGGGTGCGGGCACTGCCCTGGCAGACCCGGAGGACCAGCAACCCGGCGATCCAGGGGTGCCTGGAGCTGTAGCGGCACCCGGTGACTCGCCCGCGCCGCAGGCGCCACCACCTGTGGCCGACCCGTTGGCCGTGCCACCGCCGTCCGACCCGGGGTTGCCGCCGTTGGCCATACCGGCGGCAGTCGGCCCGGTTGCCGGGCAGGATTCCACACCGTTCACCGGCGCGCCCCCATTCCACCCGCCGACGTTCAACCCGACCAATGGCTCGATGGTCGGGGTGGGCAAGCCGATCATCATCAACTTCGCGGTGCCGATCGCCGACCAGGCGATGGCCGAAAGGGCCATCCACATTTCGTCGATCCCGCCGGTGCCGGGCAAGTTCTACTGGATGAGCGCGACCCAGGTGCGCTGGCGTCCGCTTGACTTCTGGCCGGCCAACACCGCGGTGAGCATCGACGCGGCCGGCACCAAGTCGAGCTTCCGGACCGGTGACTCGCTGGTGGCCACGGCCGACGACGCCACGCATCAGATGACGATTACCCGCAACGGCGTTGTGGTGCAGACCTTCCCGATGTCCATGGGTATGGCAGCGGGCCACCACCAGACCCCGAACGGTACCTATTACGTCCTCGAGAAGATGCCTTCGGTGGTGATGGATTCCTCGACGTATGGGGTTCCGGTCAACTCGTCGTGGGGCTACAAGGTGACGGTGGACCTAGCCGTCCGGATCGACAACAGCGGCAACTTCGTGCACAGCGCACCGTGGTCGGTGGGCGATCAGGGCAAGCGCGATGTCAGCCACGGCTGCATCAACCTCAGCCCCACCAACGCGAAGTGGTTCTTCGATAACTTCGGCAGCGGTGACCCCGTGGTGGTGAAGAACTCCGTCGGTTCTTACACCCAGAACGACGGCGCGCAAGACTGGCAGATCTAGGGGCTGGTGCCGGCCCCGCGCCCGGTCCTGTTGCCGTGGCAAGTTCACGCGATTCATAGCTCGGCGGGATCCAGCAGGTCACAGGGGTGAATTTCGGAGCTAATCAGCCCTGCTCCGGCCGTGGCAGGGTAGCTGGCTTCCAGGCTGTGCGACACTGGGTCAACGACGTGACTGGAGGGATGCGTATGTCGGGCTGGATGAGGGCCTGGACTAGAAGGGGCTTCTTCGCCTCTGTGAACTCGGTCGGATTCGCCGCGTTGCTGGTGCTGGGCGCTGGGACCGCCCTGGCGGATCCGGACCCGGCGCCCGGCGATCCGGGCACGGTTGCCGCGCCCCAAAACGGGGGAGACCAGCCCGCGCCGGCGGCCGTACCGGTCGCGCCGGTCGCGCCGCCTGCCCCTGACCCGCTGGCGGTACCGGTCTTCGCGGGCCCGGCCGACGGGCAGAACCCCACCCCGTTCACCGGGGTGGCCCCGTTCGGCCCGCCGAAATTTGTCCCTGCCAATGGCGCGACGGTGGGGGTGGCCCAGCCGATCATCATCAACTTCCCCGCGCGAGTCGATGACGCCGGCGCAGCCATAGACGCCGTCCACGTTTCGTCGGTCCCGCCGGTGCCCGGCAAGTTTTATTGGGTGACTCCGACGCAGCTGCGCTGGCGCCCGCTGAGCTTCTGGCCCGCCCATACCGCGGTGACAGTCGACGCAGGCGGTACCGTGTCGACCTTCCAGACCGGAGACACGCTGGTGGCCACGGCCGACGACGCCACGCACCAATTGATAATCACGCGCAACGGCACATTGGTGCAGACCTTCCCCATGTCGATGGGCATGGCTGCCGGCGGCCACCAGACCGCGAACGGCACCTACTACGTTCTGGAGAAGTTGCCCTCGGTGGTGATGGATTCGTCCACCTACGGGGTCCCGGTCAACTCGGCGTATGGCTACAAGGTGACGGTCGACCTCGCCGTGCGATTCGACAACAGCGGCAACTTCGTACACAGCGCTCCGTGGTCGGTGGATGACCAGGGTAAGCGCGACGTCAGCCACGGCTGCATCAACATCAGCCCCACCAACGCAAAGTGGTTCTTCGACAACTTCGGTCCCGGCGACCCCATCATCGTGAAGAACTCCGTCGGCACCTACACCAGGAACGACGGCTCCAACGACTGGATGAGCTAGCCGCCGCGACCCAGCCGTCCCCCGCAAGCGGGTGGGGGTACTCCCCCGCAAGCGGGAGGTGGTCCCGACCCACGTGTGGGGGCGTACCCCCAGCAAAAGCGCCCACCGTAACGGTGAGCGCTTTTGCGTGTTCTGGCCGAGCATGTGATTATGTATAGCGTCATACATGAGCCTGCGGGTTGAGGAGTGGCCATGGCGAGCCCACGCGAGCGGATGGTGGTGTCTGCGGCGCTACTGATCCGGGAGCGGGGTGCGCACGCCACGGCGGTCTCGGACGTTCTTGAGCACAGTGGCGCGCCGCGCGGATCGGCCTATCACTACTTCCCGGGCGGGCGCACACAACTGCTCTGCGAGGCGGTCGACTACGCCGGTGAACATGTCGCCGCCATCATCACCGAGGCCGAGCGGAGCCTCGATCTGCTGGACACGCTGATCAATAAGTACCGCCAGCAGCTGCTCACCAGTGATTTCCGCGCGGGTTGCCCCGTTGTGGCGGTCTCCGTCGAGGCAGGCTTCGAAAGGGACGGAGCACAGCGCGGCGGGCGGACGGCCCCGGTGGTCGAGCGTGCGGCAGCGGTGTTCGACCGTTGGTCCGAGCTGATCGCGCAGCGCTTCATTGCCGACGGCATTCCGTCGGACCGGTCCACTGAATTGGCGGTGTTTGCCACCTCCGCGATCGAAGGTGCGATCGTGTTGGCCCGGGTCCGGCGCGACCTGGCGCCCCTCGACTTCGCTCACCGCCAGCTGCGCAACCTGCTCGTGGCGCAGATTCCAGAAGGGACCCAGATGCCAGAAGGGAAGGGCCGCGATGGCCAGTGATTGGCAGCCCACTGCATGCATCCTCTGCGAATGCAACTGCGGCATCGTCGTGCAAGTCGAAGATCGCAAACTGGCCCGCATTCGTGGCGATAAGGAACACCCCGGGACGCAGGGCTACACCTGCAACAAGGCGTTGCGGCTGGACCACTATCAGAACAACCGCGCGCGGCTGACCTCGCCGATGCGCCGACGTGCCGATGGCAGCTACGAGGAGATCGACTGGGACACCGCGATTGTCGAGATTGCCGAGGGGTTCAAGCGCATCCGGGACATTTACGGCGGGGACAAGATCTTCTACTACGGCGGCGGCGGGCAGGGGAATCATCTGGGCGGAGCGTACAGCGGCGCATTCCTGAGAGCCTTGGGGGCGCGCTACCGGTCGAATGCGCTGGCGCAGGAGAAGACCGGCGAAGCGTGGGTCGATGCGCAACTATATGGCGGTCACACGCGAGGCGAGTTCGAGCACGCCGAGGTCTCGGTCTTCATCGGGAAGAACCCGTGGATGTCGCAGAGCTTCCCCCGAGCGCGGGTGGTGCTCAACGAGATCGCCAAAGACCCGGCCCGGTCCATGATCGTGATCGATCCGGTGGTCACCGACACCGCGAAGATGGCCGACTTTCACCTGCGGGTGCGACCCGGTGCCGACGCCTGGTGCCTGGCCGCCCTGGCGGCCGTCCTAGTTCAGGAAAACCTTTGTGACGAAACGTTTCTCGCGGGGCATGTGCGCGGCGTGGAAACCGTTCGGACCGTGTTGCGCGAGGTTCCGATCGGCGACTACGCGCTTCGCTGCGGGGTGGACGAGGAGCTGTTGCGCGCGGCCGCGCGGCGCATCGGCACCGCCGTCAGCGCGGCGGTGTTCGAGGACCTCGGCATTCAGCAGGCACCCAATAGCACGCTGTGCTCCTACCTGAACAAGCTGCTGTGGATCCTGACCGGCAATTTCGCGAAAAAGGGCGGCCAGCACCTCCATTCGTCCCTCAATCCGCTATTCAGCACGGTCTCCGGCCGCTCACCCGTCACCGGCGCGCCCATCATCGCGGGACTGGTGCCGTCCAACGCGGTGCCCGAAGAGATCCTCACCGACCACCCGGACCGGTTCCGGGCGATGATCGTCGAAAGCGGCAATCCCGCTCACTCGCTGGCCAACTCGGCCGCCTGCCGCAAGGCGTTTCAAGCACTGGAACTGATGGTGGTCGTCGACGTCGCGATGACCGAAACCGCCAGGCTCGCCCACTATGTGCTTCCGGCGGCCTCGCAGTACGAGAAGCCGGAAGCCACGTTCTTCAATTTCGAGTTCCCGCGCAACGGCTTTCAATTGCGCCGGCCGCTGCTGGAACCACTGCCGGGAACCTTGCCCGAGCCGGAGATCTGGGCCCGGCTGGTGCGGGCCCTTGGCATAGTCGAGGACGAGGACCTGCGGGGGCTGCACGAGGCCGCGCAACAGGGCCGACAGGCGTACGCCGAGGCTTTGCTCGGGGCTATGGCCGGCAACCCGACCGTCAAGAGACTGCTCCCGTACGTGCTCTATGAAACACTGGGTCCGACGCTGCCGGACGGGTTGGCCGGGGCGGCCGCCCTGTTCGGGCTCGCCCAGAAGACCGCGATGACCTATCCCGACGCCGTCCGGCGGGCCGGTCACGCCGACGGCAACGCGCTGTTCGACGCGATCCTCAACAGCCCCTCCGGAATCACGTTCACCGTGCACAACTATGAGGACGACTTCGCTCTGATGGGCCACGCCGACCGCAAGATCGCGCTGGAAATTCCCGAGATGCTGGACGACCTACGAGCGCTCACGGCCGCCCCACCCCGGCTGACCACGCCGGAGTTGCCGATCGTGCTGTCAGTCGGCGAGCGGCGCGCCTACACCGCCAACGACATCTTCCGCGACCCGTCCTGGCGCAAACGCGACGCCGACGGCGCGTTGCGCGTCAGCGTCGAAGACGCCCAGGCCCTTGGGCTTGCCGATGGATGCCGGGCCCGCATCACCACCGCGGCCGGCAGTGCTGAGGCGACCGTCGAAATCACCGAGACAATGCTTCCCGGACATGCCGCGCTGCCCAACGGCTTTGGGCTCGACTACATCGACGACGACGGCCGCACCGTCGTTCCCGGTGTCGCCCCGAACGCGCTCACATCCACGGAATGGCGCGACGCCTACGCGGGCACTCCGTGGCACAAGCACGTACCCGCGCGTATCGAACTTCGCCGAGCAGACGCAAAATCGCCCGTTTAGGACCTCGGCTGTGCGATTTTGCGTCTGCTCGCGGGGGTGAAGTGGCCCGCGTGGCTTAGTTCCAGATCCGGACCCGGCGTTGCGGATCCAGGAACAACGCGTCGTCCTCGGCCACGTTGAACGCCTCGTAGAAGGCGTCGACATTGCGCAGCACGCCGTTGCAACGGAACTCCGGCGGTGAGTGCGGATCGATGGCCAACCGCCGGAGCGCCTCAGCATCACGGGTTTTGGTCCGCCACACCTGTGCCCAGCCGAAGAACACGCGCTGCACGCCGGTGAGGCCGTCGATGACCGGCGCGGGCTGGCCGCTGCGCGACAGCTGGTAGGCCAACAGCGCGACCGAAAGCCCACCCAAGTCGCCGATGTTCTCGCCGACGGTGAATGCGCCGTTCACGTGGTTACGACTCTCATTGCCGTCGAGCTGTCTTGGCGTGTACGCGTCGTACTGCTCGATCAGCGCCTTGGTGCGGGCGCCGAACTCGGTGCGGTCGTCGTCGGTCCACCAGTCGACCAGGTTGCCGTCGCCGTCGTATTTGGCGCCCTGGTCGTCGAAGCCGTGCCCGATCTCGTGTCCGATCACCCCCCCGATCCCGCCGTAGTTGGCGGCGTCATCGGCCTCGGTGTCGAAGAACGGCGGCTGCAAAATCGCTGCGGGGAAGACGATTTCGTTCATGCCGGGGTTGTAGTAGGCGTTCACGGTCTGCGGTGTCATGAACCACTCGTCGCGGTCCACCGGGCCGCCGAGCTTGGCCAGCTCGCGGTCGTGGTTGACGGCGTATCCGCGCTGGTAGTTGCCGTACAGGTCATCGCGGTCGATCACCAGCTTCGAGTAATCCCGCCACTTCTTCGGGTAGCCTACCTTGGCGGTGAACTTGCCCAGCTTGGTCAGCGCCCGTTCCCTTGTCTGCGGCGTCATCCAATCCAGATCGCTGATGCTGATCCGGTAGGCCTCCCGCAGATTGTCCACCAGGGCGTCGATGCGTGTCTTGGCGTCCGGTGGGAAATGTCGCTGCACGTAAAGCTTTCCGACGGCATCGCCCATCAGGCCCTCCACCAGCGACACCGCCCGCTTCCAGCGGTCACGGATCTGCTCGGCACCGGTCAGCAGGCGGCCGTAGAAATCGAAGTCCGCGGCAACGACGGCGTCGGTCAGCCAGGGGGCGCGGGCGCGGATCAAACGCCAACGCGCCCAGCGCTTCCAGTCCTCGAGGTCTTCGCTTTCCCAAAGCTCCGCGAAAGCGGTGAGGTAATCGGGTTGGCGCACAACCAATTCCGCGGAGTCCTCCGGTGTGCTGCCCAGCGCGGTCACCCAGCCCGTCCAGTCGAAGCCGGCCGCTTCGGTTTGCAGCTCCGCGAAAGTGCGCAGGTTGTAGGTGAGATCGGCATCGCGGCGCTTGACCACGTCCCAGTGCGCGGCGGCCAGTTTTGTCTCCAGCGCCACGATGCGGGCCGCGGTGTCGGCGTGGTCTTCCGGTACGCCCCCGTAGATCAGGCTGAACATCCGCGCGATGTGTCCCGGGTACGCCGCCAGCACCTCGGCGTGCTGCTCGTCGCGGAAATAGGATTCGTCGGGCAATCCGATGCCGGACTGGGTGAAGTGCACCAGATAGCGGGTCGAGTCCTTGGAATCGGTATCGACATACGTGCCGACGCCGCCGCCCACCCCGGTGCGTTGCAGGGCCCCGACGGCCGCGGCCAGCGTGTCGGCGTCGGCAGCGTTGTCGATAGTCGTGAGTTCATCGAGCAGCGGTTGCACGCCTCGGCGTTCGACGGCGTCCTCGTCGAGGAAACTGGCGTAGAGGTCACCGATGCGCTGTTCGTCGGTTCCCGTGGCCGCGCCGGAGTCACCGGCTTCGACAATCAGGTTGCGCACCTGCTCCTCGGCCTCGTCGAAGAGGCGGCGAAAGGCGCCATCGGTCGCCCGGTCCGCGGGTATCTCGTATTCGGCGAGCCAGCGGCCGTTGACGTGGCCGAACAGGTCGTCTTGGGGTCGGGCATCGGTGTCTACATAGCTCAGGTCGATGCCCGAGCGGATGGCCTCTAATGTCACCCCGCCATCCTTCCATGGCATTCTTTCGTCTCTTGTCGGGCGCGGGGTTCCCTCGCGGTCATGCCTGACAGGGAGCGACCGCGCCACCGGCCAACGACGACACGGCGACTGAACCTGGCCGCGACCCCACAACACCCAGTCGGCGCTGACGGGCCTGCTGCTTACCGCCGACCAAATCAGCACCGCGATGGGCGCCACCGGGATGACGGTCAGGGGAACCTCCGCATCGATGGTCGACGCGAGCGCCCGCGTGCCGGATAAGGCTTGCCTTCCGGTGGTCAGCCCGGTGGAAGCCACGGCTCCCCAGCTACACACATCCACGCCTGCGGCGGTACTGCCAAAACGTTGCTGAAACATCTACCGACACGATCACCTCGGCGACACTGCATGACAACAACGCGCCAACCCGGTGGCCGCTGCCAGCCATACCGCGGTCGTCACCGTTATTTTCGTGAGAGGCCGCTGAACGGGAACTCGCGCGGGCGACGTTCGTTGCGGGCCCGCGCAGATGCGCAGCACACCTGGGTGATGCCAGGCGACACGTGATCTGACCCAAAGAGGGTCGCCGGGTAGCTGGTCGCCCACCTGGTTGGCGAATAGACAGTGGGGAGGGGGTGGGTCGGTAGCATGTCCCCCCGGGGCGGGGTGAGGGAGGCCGGCTGGTGGACGAGGTGGCGTTCGGGCGGTATCGGCTGCTGTCGTTGATCGGTGAGGGCGGCATGGGCAAGGTGTACAAGGCCCACGACACCGTGATGGCTCGCGATGTGGCGATCAAGGTGTTGTCGGCCGAGTTGGCCACCGAGCCAGGTTATGAGGAACGGTTTCGGCGCGAGGCTCACACCGCGGCCCGGTTGACCGAGCCGCACATCATCCCGGTTCATGAGGCCGGGGAAATCGAGGGCCAGCTGTATTTGGTGATGCCGGTCATCGACGGCATTGACGTGCATGCTCTGCTGGCGCGTGATGGGCCGCTTAGCCCGCAGCGGGCCGTGCAGGTGATCGAGCAACTGGCGGCGGCGCTGGACGCCGCGCATGCCGTGGGGCTGGTGCACCGCGACGTCAAACCCTCCAATGCATTATTGGTCGGCGACGACTTTGTGTATCTGATCGATTTCGGCATCGCCCACGACGCGGCGGCCACCAAACTGACGCAGACCGGCTCCATCGTGGGCACCTTTGCCTACATGTCGCCGGAGCGCTTGAATTCCGGGACCGCTGATGCCCGCTCCGATGTCTACGCGCTGGCGTGTGTGCTGTATGAATGCCTGACCGGCGCCCAGCCCTTCCCGGGGGACAGCCTGGAACAACAAGTCGTCGGGCACTTGACGCTGGACCCCCCGAAACCCAGCAGCCGCAACCTCGCCATTCCTCAGGGGCTTGATGCGGTGATCGCGGCTGGCATGGCCAAAAATCCTGATGAGCGCTATCAGAGCGCCCGTGAGTTGGCCACCGCCGCCCGCCACGCGCTCACCGAGGTACCCACACCGGCCCACACTCCGCGCATCGCCGCCACCCCGGATGTCGACCCGACCCGACCCGCACCGGCGCCTGCCCGCCGTGACGGTCGGGTGTCACCCTCGACCGCACCGGCGCCAAAGCCGGTGCGGCAACAGCGAACTGATGACGATGCCGATGACGACACCGGGCCTGAACCCGAAGGCGAGGCGATCTTTTCTAATTACGGCATCGCGTCGACTTTTCTGGGCGTGCTGTCGGTCGCCGCGGTCGCGCTTGCCGTGCTCATCTGGCACACACACCGCGCCGAATCCGCCGAACGCGCCTACCTGAGCCGCGTCATGCAGACCGCGGCCGACTGGACGGGCGTGCTGATCAACATGAACCCGGGCAACCTCGACGCCAGCCTGCAGCGGCTGCATGACGGAACCGTGGGGGAACTCAACAGCTACTTCGATGCAGCCGTCCAGCCTTACCGGCAGGTGGCGGAGAAGCTGCAGTCGCAGAGCATCGGACAGATCGAGGCGGTGGCGATCGAGGCGGTGCACCATGACCTGGACGCCAAGAACGGCGCCTCACGGCCGGTGGTCACCACCAAATTGCCATCGTTTGCCACCCGCACCGACTCGGTGATGCTGGTAGCGACGTCGGTCAGCGAGAATGTCGGGGCCAAGCCGACGACGGTGCACTGGAGCCTGCGGCTTGACGTTTCCAACATCGACGGCAAGCTGATGATCTCCGGGCTGGAGTCGATCAAATGAGAAACGGATGGCGGCTGCTGGCCTTCGACATCGTGGCGCCGCTGGCCGCGATCGTCGCGCTGCTGGCGATCGGGGGCGTGCTCTACTGGCCGCTGTGGTGGGTCTCGGCGTGCTCGGTGCTGATACTGCTGATCGTCGAGGGCATGGCGGTCAATTTCTGGCTGTTGCGCCGTGACGCGGTCACCGTCGGTACCGACGACGACGCGCCCGGGCTGCGATTGGCCGTCGTCTTGCTGTGCGCGGCCGCGCTGTCGGGGGCGGTGCTGACCGGTTACACCCATTGGACGCAGTCCGATCGCGACTTCAAACGGGATTCCCGAGAGGTGGTACAGATCGCCACGGGGATGGCGGAAGCGGAGGCCTCGTTTACCCCGAGCGCCCCGACATCGTCGCTGGATCGGGCCGTGGCGATGATGGTGCCGGAGCGGGCCGGCGCGTTCAAGGAGGAATACACCAAGTCCACCGCCGATCTGATCAAGCGCAATGTGACCGCGCAGGCCTCGACCCTGGCGGCCGGAGTCGAGGCCATCGGGCCGACGGCGGCCAGCGTGGCGGTGATCCTGCGGGTCACCCAGAACACGCCCGGTCAGCCACCGAGTCACGCGGCGCCCGCGCTGCGGGTGGCATTGACCAAGCGGGGCAATGACTGGCTGGTGCTCGATGTGGCGCCGATCAACTCGCGCTGAGTTCAGTGGTGCCTAATTGGTGCTGGCCGAACATGGTGCCTAATTGGAGCTAGCCGAACGGCCGGCCTTGACCTTGACGAACCGGTCCGACAACCGGCGCATCCGGATCATCAGCGAGGCCGACGGGCTGACGCTGCCGTCGAGGTAGGCGTCCAGATCTTCGGGTATTACCCCGATGCGCGACGCGAATTCTGCTTGCGCCAGGCCCGAACGTTCCATCAGGAGCCGCACGTGGCGGGCCACCTCGGCGCGTTCGTTGGCCTCCAGGTGGGTGCGGGCACGCTCCAGGACCTCCCACAGCGCTTTGGCGATGCCAGACGGCCGGGTGCCATCGAGGACCTCTTCCACCTGGCGGGCCGTCCGCCCGTACGGGTCGCGTTTCAGCGCGGCGGCGATGCGCTTCCAGGTGGCGATGTCGCCGCCCTGCAGCGCCGAGCGGATAGCGGAGGTAGGCCAGAATTCCACCGCTTGGTCGCGATCCCGGGAATCCTGATCCCTGCGGGGCCGCTGCGGGGGCGGTGCCGGGCGTCGGTCGGCTGCCAACGTCACCTCGCCTCCTCCAGCATCGCCACAGCCACCGACAGGCAGCGCTGCCTGACCTCCTCCCAGTCTGCTCCCCGGTCCCCCGGAGCATCCGGTTCGGATGCCGCATCGGTGAGGTCACAGGGATGTGGATCCGCGAGCCGACGGACCAACTGGCTCGCCATCCAGTGCTGTTCGGGCATCCAGTCCTGTCTGGGAAGGCGCTTGGGTGGATGACAACAGTAATACCTGTCCATCCCGGCCAGCACTACGGCGGCGGTCTCGGGGTCAATGGTGTCGACCATGTCAGCAAATTCGGCGTAGTCGCGGCGAGTGTTACGGCGCATGATCAGGTAGCCCTTGAGGCGCAGCGCCTCCGCGCCGGTCGGGATCAGCAGCCGATCGCCGGTGGGCAATTGGACGTTGGTGGTTTCCACCGGGCTGCGCCGCTCATATTGTTGCTTGGCGTCGGCGTCGCCCGTCGCGCCGAACTGCTCCTCTAGCGCATCAATGGCGACCGAGAGCCGCCCGCGCCACAGCGTGACCGGATGAACCGGCCGGTCACCCCACGGAATCGCGCGGGCAATGCTGTTGTACGCCAGGCCGCCGACCAGCTTCTTCGTCCCAGAGTGACCGTTGGTGCCGACCTCGGTATAGGACTTGGCGTCGGCCGGTGCCGGATTGAGCGCCGCGGCGTCATCGCTGCCCGGTGCTTGGCCCGGCGGTAAGACCTGTCCGGGCTCTTTGCCGTTGCGCTCGCAGCCGGTGAACGCGAGCGGGTCGGCTACGCAAATGGCGTCGGGTGCCAGGTGCCGCAGCCTCGCCGCCGATTTGAGCACCATCCGCAGGTCCGCGCTGGGCGCTATCGCCGCCGAGATGTCGTCGGGGATCATCACAATGTCCCCGAGGTCAACCATGGGCAGCGGCCTGTCGAAGTCGACCGACGGCAACACGCGGTACAGCCAGCGGGGCAGCCACCAGTTCCACTGGGCGAACATCGCCATCAGCGCCGGTACCAGAACCAGCCGTACCACGGTGGCGTCGACGGCGATCGCGACGGCGCACGCCACGCCGATCTCGGCGACCAGCGGCATGCCGGCGAAGGCGAAGCCGATGAACACCGCGATCATGATCAACGCGGCGCTGGTGATGGTGCGTGCGCTGGTGCTCACGCCATACGCGACCGCATCGCGGGTGCGCCCGGATTGCAGGAAGCGTTCCCGGATCCGGGTGAGCAGGAAGATCTCGTAGTCCATCGACAACCCGAAGGTCATCGCCAGCACCAGTGGCGGAACCGTGCTGTCGATCGAACTGATCTGGGCGAAGCCGACGTTGTGCAGCCAGCCCCACTGGAACACCATCACCAGGCTGCCGTAGGCGGCGGCCACCGACAGCAACGTCATCAGCACGCCCTTGAACGCCAAGAACACCGAGTGGATCGAGATCAACAGCATCACGAACGCGATCAGAGCGACGAAAAGCAGCACCATCGGCTCGCTCGCCGCCACCCGGCCGTCGAAATCCTTGATCAGCGCGGTCGGACCGCCGACGTCCACTTGTGGCGCACCAGCGACCCGGGGTAGCTGCGTCCGCATCCACCCGACTGTTTCCCGGGCACCCAGGTCCTCGGGATCGACCGACAACACCGCGGACAGCATCGCGCTGCTGTTGTCGTCGGCGTATACCGGCGGTGCCACCGAGATGACATTGGGAGCCTGCGTCATCCGCTGCCGGACCGCGCCGACTGCCTGGCTGTGGTCGGCCGCTGACGCGCCGCCCTCGGGAAAGGTCACGAGCACCTGAACCGGGCCCAGCGCGCCCGGACCGAGCGCCTGGGCAGCCGCGGCCACCCCGCCGCGGATCTCGTGCGAAGAGTCGAACTGGCGGAGCAGGCTGTTGCCCAGCACCATCGATGCGGCGGGTACCGCCATGACGATGAGGACGAGCGACGCCGTCAGCGCCGAGATCCACGGTCGCCGCATCACCCATCCGATCCACCGGGTCCAGAACCGGGACACGGTGCTCTCGGGCGCGCGCGACCAGTGCAGCAGGGCCGACCGCTTGGCGGCCGCCCGGCCGAAGGCGGCCAGCGCCGCCGGCGTCAGGGTGGCCGCCGTCAGCATCGCTACCGCGACGGCGAGGATCGCCCCGGTCGCCATCGACCTCAGCGCCGGGGTGTTGATCAAGTACATCCCGGTGAGCGAGGCGACGACGGTCATCCCGGACAGCACCACCGCGAGCCCGGAGGTTGCCATCGCGGCGTCTACGGCCTCCGTTGGCTGCCGGCCGGCCCGCAGTTCCTCGCGGAAGCGCATCAGGATGAAGAGGGAGTAGTCCACGGCGAGGGCAATGCCGAACATCGACACCGTCGACGTCACGAACACCGACATGGTGGTGTGCATCGACAGCAGATAAACCAGCCCCATGGTGACGAGGACCGTGCAGGCACCGAGGGCCAGCGGGATCGCCGCGGCCGCCAACGAACCGAACACCGCGAGTAAGACGATCAGAATGATCGGCAGGTTCCAGCGCTCTGCGGCGGCGATGTCGTGCTTGGTGTTTGCCGCCGCGGCAGCGCTGAGCGCGCCCTGACCGATGACATAGAGCCGCACTCGGCCATCGGCGGTCTGCCCGGACTGGTCGCCCTTGACGCCCACCTTTTCGCGGAGGCGCTTGGCGAGGTCGCTCGTCCCGGCGTTATGGGCGTCCATCCGCAGTGACACCACGTACGGCCGATCGGGTCGCGGGGGCGGCTGGGTGGGGTTGGGTACCTCCGAGACGCCGGGGAACTCGCCGGCAATCCGTTTCAGGAGCGCGACCGCGTCGTTCATGTCCTGGTAGCTGGCGTCGGGGCGGGGGGCCGCCACCAGCGCCAGCGACGCCGCTCCTTGATCGTGGTATTGATCTACCAATTGATCGTGGACGAACAGCGACTGCGAGCCGGCCACTTCGAAACCGCCGCCGGTGAGATGCCCCGATTGGGTTAGCGCCAAATAGACCGCCGGCACCAGCGCGAGCAGCCAGCCCGTGAAGACCAGCCACCGGAATCTGCGCAGGTGGCGGCTTAGGCTCATCATGAACTGCTGGATTTCGGTCTCCCCGGATTCTGACGCCGTGCGTGCAGCGAGCCTACCGCAGCGCACTGTGAGTTAGGTCTCGATATGGTTTCTGAGCTGCGGCGACGCCGATACTTCGAGGTGGCTTCGAGGACGCTGGGGCCAAATCCCGTGCCGAACCGATCAGCGTGGTTTTGACCGGTTTGGCACAGATGGCAGGATGACGGATGGCCACGCGATTGTCGGGGGGCTTTGCGAGGATCCGGGGCGAGAACCGGGGGGAAATATGGGGCCCGAGGAGTTATCCCTATGGCGTTATCGATGAAGACAGGCACTGCGATCGGGCGGCGCCGACTCTTCGCAGGGCTGATCGGGGCCATCGGGGTCAGCGTGCCGTGCGCCGCCGTCGCCGTTATGGCCGGGCCGCCGGCGACGGGTGCGTCCGACCCGTGTGCGGCCAGTGAAGTCGCGCGGACCGTGGGTTCCGTCGTCAAATCGATGGGCGACTACCTGGACTCGCATCCGGAGACCAACCACGCCGTGACCGCGGTCCTGCAGCAGCAAGCGGGCCCGCAATCGCTCGCAACGCTGAAGTCTTATTTCGACGCCAACCCCAAGGCCGCCAGTGACATGCAGACGATTACGCAACCGCTGACCGGCCTGTCGACCCAGTGCAGGCTGCCGATCAGCATCCCGCAGGCCATGGGCCTGATGCAGCAGGCGCAAGGCGCGGGTGGGTTGCCGGATCTGCCGGGCGGTGCCGCCGGAACCCCGCCGGTGGGCCCGCAGGTGGGGAATGCTGCGCCGGGTACCGGGCCGGGCACCCCGCCGAAAGCGGCGGGGTCGGTTCCGGGTCCCGCACGGGGGAACAGCGCCGGCTAACTGTCGCTTTCAGTGGTTTCCGGGGTTCGATCGGTGCCTCGATCGAGGGTCCGGTCGAGGGTCCGGTCGGGTGGCGGCAACGGACCCTGCAGGGCGGTCTCGGTCGGGTCGGCGCCACGGTCGATCCAGTGCTGCAGCGCGGGCAGCGGACCCGTAGGAGGGTCGTCGTCGGATTCGTTGGTTTTCTCCGTGCGGAACATGAAGAAGAACACCACCCAGCCGATCGCCGCGATGAGTAGCCAGCTGATCAGCCGGTAGATCAGCATCGCCGAGATGGCACTGGGCAACGACATGCCACTCGAGACCAGGCCGGGCACCAGCACCGCCTCGACCACCAGCAACCCGCCCGGCATCAGCGGTATGGTGCCGACCGCGCGAGCGGCCGCATAGGCAACCGTCAACCCGGCGACCGAGGCGTGGTCGCCGGCGGCGTACGCGGCGAAGCCCAGGCAGGCGATGTCGGCGATCCAGTTGAACAGCGACCAACTGAATGCGACCGCCAGGTCGCGCCGGCTCAGGCTGACCGATTCGAGCTGCATGAGCGTCTCGCGCCACTTGTCCACGCCGGTGTCGGCGGGCCTGCCGCGAACCGAGTTGACCCACGACAGAACCCGGGTGCCGATTCCTTCGAGCAGCTCCGGCCGCGACGCCACCGCCTGGGCCAGCAGCAGCAACGCGACGAAACCGCCGAGGGTGAACAGCAGCGAGAACGGGTTGTTCTTCGCGCCCAGGAAGAAAGCGCCACCCAACCCGAGCACTGCCAATCCCACCGCCTGAAGCACGCCCGACATCACCAGCTGCCAGGACGCCACCACCGTCGAGGCGCCCCAGATGCGTTGCTGACGGAGCAGGAACGACGCCGCCAGCACCGGCCCTCCGGGCAGCGTGGTGCTCAGCGAATTGGCGGCATAGAACGCGGCTTCCGACCGCAGTTGCTTGACGTGGACCCCGGCGGACTTCAGCAGGGTGCGCTGGATCTGGGCGAAACTGTGCATCGACGCCGCCGCCGCCACCACCGAAGCCAGCAGCCACCACCAGTTGGCCTCATACAGGCTCATCCAGGCCTTGGCCAGCTGGTGCCAGCCCAGTGCCACCTCGACGGCAAGCACGATCGCGACCATGCCGAGGACCACCCAGCGGACCCACCAGTACTTGCCGCGCCCAGCCTCGCCCTCGCGCTCTTCGCCGCGCGCGGGTGATGCCGCCACGCGCTGGCTGACCAGCTTGCGGGAAAGGGCGTCGTACGACACGTGATTTAGGGTAACCGCGCAGGTGGCGACGTAATCCCCGCGCGGCTCCGAGCGTGTCTGCTAAGTATCGAGGTCGTAACCGGATCGTGGCGGCCCCGACAGTCCCGGCGGTCCGGACGGGAGCGGGCGGGCCCCGCGCGTTGGTTAGGCTTGCCGGATGTTGGCAAGCCTCGAGGACACTTCGGTCGAACCCCTCGTCCGCAAGGCCGCGGCCTGGGCGTGGCGGTTACTTGTCATCCTGGCCGCGGTGGTCGCCGTCTTGTGGGTTCTCGAAAAGCTGGAAGTCATCGTCGTTCCGGTATTGCTGGCGTTGATGATCAGCGCGTTGCTGGTGCCCGCGGTGGACTGGCTGGACCGACGGGGTCTGCCGCGTGGTGGCGCGGTGACGCTGGTCTTGCTGGGTGGCTTTCTGATTCTGGGTGCCATCCTGAGTTTCGTCGTCAGCCAGTTCGTCGTCGGTTTGCCCGATCTGACTGAGCAGGTGACCCGCAGCATCGACTCCACCCGCAGGTGGCTGATCCAAGGGCCGGCGCACTTGCGCGGCGAACAGATCGACAACGCGCGCAACGCGGCGATCCAGGCGCTGCACAACAACCAAGCGAAGTTGACCAGCGGCGCGCTGTCCACTGCGGCCACGGTCACCGAGCTGGTCACCGCCGCGGTGTTGGTGCTGTTCACGTTGATCTTCTTCCTGTACGGCGGCCGCAATATCTGGGCCTACGTGGCCAAGATCTTCCCGGTCGGCGTCCGGGACAGGGTGCTCGAGGCGGGCCGCGCCGGATATAGGTCGCTGATCGGGTACGTGCGGGCCACGTTCCTGGTGGCCCTGACCGATGCCGCCGGGGTCGGCGCGGGGTTGGCGATCATGGGTGTGCCGCTTGCGCTGCCGTTGGCCTCGCTGGTGTTTCTCGGTGCCTTCATCCCGCTGGTCGGTGCCGTGATCGCCGGGTTTCTGGCCGTGGTGGTCGCGCTGCTGGCCAAGGGAATTGTCTATGCGCTGCTCACGCTCGGTTTGCTGGTGGTGATAGCCCAACTCGAAGCCCATTTGCTGCAGCCGCTGGTGATGGGTCGCGCGGTGTCCATTCACCCGCTCGGGGTGGTGCTGGCAATCTCCGCCGGCGGCGTGCTCGCCGGGATCGTCGGTGCCCTGCTCGCCGTTCCCACCACCGCGTTTTTGAACAACGCGATACAGGTGTTGCTGTCCAAAGACCCGGCCGCGGAAGCCGAACAGCAGATCGAGGACGCCGACGATGCCGGGGCCGTCATTGCGGCCAAACCGGACAAGCCCGGGTAGCGGCTAAAGCCGTCCCTCGCGGCGCAGCAAATCCTGAGCGGACAGGCCGCCGCCAGGGCGGCGGCGAGGACGGGCCTTGTCGCCGTTGTCGCCCTGTCCGCGAGCATTGAGCTTCTCAGTGGCCGCGTCGGAGTCGTTGCCCTCCTGCCGCATCACCGGGAGCGCGGCGGTCGGGTCCGCCGGGTCGACCGGGTCATCGCCGTCCCGGCCCGTCTGAACCGGCATGGCCCGGGTCTGACCGGCCGACGGCGGCGTTGGCGCCGGCCGCGCCGAGCCGCGGCGGTCAGCCGGCCGCTCGCGGGGGGTGCTCGCCGTGCCGGCAGGCGTGGAGAGCCGCGTCGCCGCCGGCTCGGTCGACGAGCCGGACTTGGTCTGGATGCGCGAGGTTTCCGCGCCCTCGTTTGATGGTGCGGGCTTGACCTCGGGCCGGCTGGCCGGAAGCGGACGAGGCGGCTCCAGCGCGGCAGGGTGAGTGGGGTCGTGCGGTGCGCGCGACGCGGCAGCCAAGCTGGCCGCCGAGACCGGCGGCCGGCCCGGATGCCCGTTGATGGAAGGCCGCTTGCGCTCGTCGGGCAGGTTAATCTCGCCCAGCCCGATGCGGTTCTGCAGGCGTCTCATCCAGCGCGGAGCCCACCAGCAGTCGTCGCCGAGCAGCTTCATCACCGACGGCACCAGGAACATTCGCACCACGGTCGCGTCCAGCAGCAGCGCCGCCATCAAGCCGAAGGCCAGGTACTTCATCATCACCAGGTCGGAGAACACGAACGCGCCCGCGACCACGGCAACGATCAGCGCCGCGGCGGTGATGATGCGTCCGGTGGTTGCCGTGCCGATCCGGATTGCCTCCTGGGTGGACATGCCGCGTTCTCGCGCCTCGACCATTCGGGAGACCAGGAATACCTCATAGTCGGTGGACAGACCGAAGACCAGCGCGATGATCAGCCCGATCACCGGTGCCGTCAACGGCGTCGGTGTGAAATTCAGCCACTTCGCGAAGTGTCCGTCGACGAATATCCACGTCAGGATGCCCATCGTGGACCCCAGCGTCAGCACGCTCATCAGCGTGGCCTTGATCGGCAGCACCACCGAGCCGAACGCCAGGAACATCAACACGATGGTCGTGGTGAGCAGGATGACCACCATCAGCGGCATCTTCGCAAACAGGCCGTGGATCGAATCGAGTTCCAGTGCGGGAGTACCGCCGACCAATATCTCGACGCCCTTGGGCGGCGTGATCTCGCGTAGCTCGGTGAGTTTCTTTGCCGCGTCGCTTTGGTTAATCAGCCCGTTCTGCAGCACCCGGACCGACGGATCCTTCGACGCGCCCGGTGCCACCGTGCGCTCTTGCCACATATTGGCGGGGTTGTTGTCCGGCTCGATGAACCCGCTGATCGCCATCGCCTTGCTACGGACGTCCGCGATCTGCTGATCGGTGACCGGCTGGTGGTTGGTGGATTGGATCACCAGCGTGAACGGATTGGTGCGGTACCCGGGGAAGAGTTTGTCGAACTGCTCTTGGGCCTGGCGCACCGAATTGGTGGGCGGCAGGTACTTCTCGCTGATCCCGCCGAGTGACAGTTTGCCCACCGGAATGATCAGCGCAATCATGATCAGGACGATCGGGGCCGCGAACAGCACCGGCCGTTTCATCACCCGGTTGACCAGCTTGCCCCAGAAGCCGGCCTCCATCTCTTCGCGGGTCTTGGTGCGTTGCAGGCGGTCGGCGAGCCAGTTCAGGTAGTAGCGGGCCACCTTCCAGTTCCGCAGGAAAGGCACCCGGAACAGGGTCCGGACGCCGAGCGCGTCGACGTGCTTGCCCAGGATGGCTAGGCAGGCGGGCAACAGGGTGACCGACAGGATCGCCGACAGCATCACCGAGGCGATCGTGGCGTAGGTCAGCGACTTCAGGAAGCCCTGCGGGAACAGCAGCAGACCGATCGCGGACGCGACGATCAAAACCGCCGAGAACGTCACCGTGCGTCCGGCCGTGATCACGGTGCGCCGGACCGCGGCTTCGGTGTCGTAGCCTTCCGCGATCTCTTCCCGGAACCGGCTCACGATGAACAGCCCGTAGTCGATGGCGATACCCAGACCGACCAGCGATACGACGGGCTGGGCGAAATAGTGCACGGGACCGAAGACGGCGATGACTCGCAAGATGCCCAGCGCGCCCGCGATACACAGCCCGCCGACTATCGCCGGCAGGCCGGCCGCGATCACACCGCCGAAAACGAAGAACAGCACGATTGCGACCAACGGCAACGCCAGGACTTCCATGCGTGTCTGGTCGGTAGCGATGGTGCCGGTCAAGCCCTCGGCCACCGGTTCCAGCCCGGCCAGCTTCACCGTGCCGCCGTCGAGCTTCTGCAGGTCCGGCGCGACGGTCTTGTAGTTGTTCAGGATGGTGTCGTCGTCATCGCCCTTGAGCGGGATGGACACGAATGTGTACTTCTTGTCCTGGGTGGCCATGCCCTGAACGATGGCGCTGGTGGTATCGGGCGCCCGCAGGTAGCCGGCCCAGCCCATCACCTGGTTGGGGTGGTCCTGCTGGAACTGGTTGAGCTCGTCGGTGATCTTCTTCGCCCAGGCGGCGTCGTTGACGGTCTTGCCGTCGGGGGCGTGGAAGATCGCGACGATGTGGCCGCTGCGGTCCCGGCCATAGACGTTGTCGCCGAGCACCGACGCCTTCACCGACTGGCTGCCGTCGTCGTAAAAACCGCTCTGCGTGACGTGCTTACCCAGGCTCAGCCCGTAGATACCGCCGCCCAGGCACAGGGCCACCATGACCCCGATTACGATGAACCGGTAGCGGTATACGGTTCGACCCCACCAGGCGAACACGTGAGCTCCTTACTGGATCTAAAGCGACCCGCGCAGTGGTGTTCCAGTGTCACACACGCGAGGTCAACAGCGAAGACAGCGGCCGGAACGGCTGCAGCCACGCCCCTTGTTCAGGCAGCGAATCCAGGCCGATTCGCGGCAACGGCTCCCGGAACACACCCGCGATGTCTTCCAGGTCGACGAACTCCAAGGTATCCGACGCTAGCGCCCAACTAGCGTGTTCACGAAATCCGATCACCTGAACTGGGGTTCCGCCGCGGGCGACCTCTTCCAATGGTTGACGGAACGCCTGACCGTCCGCGGACGCCACCACCAGCGCCGAAAGCCCCTCGGTGCGCCGCTGCTCGATGTGGTCGAGCATGTCGCTGTCAACGTCGCTGTCCTCGTCAATCTTCGGCTTGGCGAAGACCGCAAACCCCACGTTCCGCAGCGCGTCCACCCAAGGGCGAACCACTTCGGCGCTACCCGGCGCGATGTTGGTAAAGACCGTGGCCTCGGGTTCGATCGAGGCGCCCGGACTCGCGGCCGCCACCTCCGTCGTGCGAGCCAGCAGCCAACGGCCGAGCGCGTCGAAACGGGGCCGTTCCAGGGCCGTCGGCCGGCGACCCAGGATCGACCCCAGACCCATGTCGAGGTTGGGCGCATCCCACACCAGCAGGACGCGTCCGATCGGTGGCGCGAAGTTACCCAGTTCCCCGGACACGACCGCCACAACCGCCACATCCGTCGGCGCGAGCGGCTCGGGTGTGGTGGACGGCGCTGCGGGTGCGGCCGCTGCTTCTGTTTCCGTTGTCTCGGTCACGCTCATGCTCATCGCTTCTTCCAGATCAGCTCGGTGACGGCGCTGCCCGTGTGCTGGGCCTTCGTCTCGTATTTGGTGGTCGGGCGGACGATCGAGATAGGCAGCCGGGCATCGTGACCGACGCGACACAACCGGGGCTCGGCGTCGCCGACCTCGGCGATCTGTTCGGCGTACCCGGGATGGTCCGTCGCGGCGTGCAGCACACCGCCGGGCAGTAGCCGGTCGGCGATCAGGGCAACCGTGGCCGGTTGCAGCAGCCGTCGTTTGTGGTGGCGAGCCTTAGGCCAGGGATCCGGAAAGAAGACGCGCACCCCGATCAGTGAGCCCGGGGCGATCAGCTGTTCCAGCACGTCGAGCGCGTTTCCGCGGATCAACCGGATATTGCCCACCCGCTCACGGTCGATCGCGCACAGCAGCTGCGCCAGCCCCCGCCGGTAGATTTCCACCGCGATCACGTCGAAATCCGGCTCGTCCTGCGCCATCGCCAGCGTCGACGTGCCGCTGCCGCAGCCAATTTCCAGCACCAGCGGCGCCGCACGGCCGAACCATGCCTCGGTGTCCAGCGGCTTCGCGTCTGGCGGTCGGGGTTCCACCGACATGCCCAGCTGCGGCCACAGCCGCTCCCAGGTCTGGCGCTGGCCGTTGGAAAGCGCGGAACGCCGGGACCGAAAGCTGGTGGCCGGGAGACGGCGCTCTGCGCTCCCCACCGCGACCGGCGTGTCGGGACATGCCCTCACCCCGGGTTGCGCATGCATTCGTCCATCGTGGCCCATGAATCCCCGATGTAGCCGCCTCTGGTCCAGATTGATATCCAACAGTTGCCTTCAGCTGGTAACAGATAAACGATGGCTCGCATCTCGGCGGCGCAGATGCCACCATTCGGTACAGCGATCGAGACCCGTCGCCAACGAAGCGCACCCTGGCACCCAGTAGGGCGGGTAGGGCCGGTGTGGCCGGAAAGGGTAAGAGCCGGCAAGCCGGCAGAGGACCGGGCGATCGGGTCTAGTTGATCGAGCAAGGCGGGACATGAGGGGACAGGGGCACCAGATTTTCGTCGACGAGCTGGCCGGCTTCGCTACGGGGTTCGCCGACGGTCGGGTGGCGGCGCTCGCGGAGCGGGTCGCCGCGCCGCTGGGCGTGCTGGTCCAGGGGCGCCCGGCGGTGGGTTGCCGGACGGTGGCCCACGCCCTGGACCGCGCCGGAGGCCGCGCGGGAATGCGGGTGGCGGCATCGACCGATGCAGACCTAATCGCAAACCTGGACGCGGACTTAGTCGTCTACGTCACCACTGAGGTGGTCAAACCCGAGGACATCCAGGCCATCCAGGCGATCGCGCCCCGTCCGGTGCTGGCGGTGCTGAACAAAGCGGATTTGCTCGGTTTCGCCGGGGACGGGCCGGTCGCGGTGGCGAAGTCCCGGTGTGCGCATTTTTCCGCGCTCACCGGGGTACCCGTGCAGCCAATGATCGGGTTGCTCGCCGTCGCCGCGCTGGACGATCCGGGCGAATACCTGGACGAGGACCTGTGGACCGCGCTGCGGGTGCTGGCCGCGCATCCGGGCGGTGCCGCCTCGCTTGAGGGCTGCCACGACGGCTTTCTGGCGGCGGATAGTCCGGTGCCAACCGAGGTCCGGCAGCACTTGCTGGACACGCTCGACCTGTTCGGCACCGCGCTTGGGGTCGCCGCGGTCAAGCGGGGCAGGACGGCCGCACAAGTGCGGGCCCTGCTGCGCCGGGTCAGCTGCGTCGACGCCGTCGTCGACAAGATCGCTGCCCTCGGTGCCGAGGTGCGCTACCGGCGGATCCTTAAGGCCGTCGCGGAACTGGAGGCAATGGCCGTCGCCGATGAGGAGATCAGCGAGTTCCTTCGCCGCGACGACACGGTGCTTGCCCGGATGGCCTCCGCCGTTGCGGTGGCGGAGGCGGCCGGACTGGAAGTCGGTCCGTGGGACGACCCGGCCGACCAGCTGGCCCAGGCATTGCGATGGCAGCGCTACAGCGTTGGCGGCAGTGGCCTGGCCAGCGACATACACCGCGCGTGCGGGGCGGATATCGCGCGAGGATCCCTACGGCTCTGGTCTGCGGCATCCGGGGGAGCGGGGTGATCGGCGCGGCCCGCGACGATCCGGCGGACCGGGTGGACGCGCTGGTGGCAGCGATCGGGCCGCGGCTGGGTTCGCCGGCCCGCAGCCGCTGCGACGTCGTGCTGGTGACCGGCCCGTGGATGGCCGGTGTAACCGGTGTGGTCGCGGCGCTGCGCGAACGGCTGCCGCAGCACAAGTTCGTCGAGTCAACGGACCTGGGCCCCGGCGATGCGCCGCTGGCGGTGGTGTTCGTGGTTTCCGCTGCTGCCCGACTGACCGAGTCCGACTGTGCGCTGCTGGACGCCGCCGCCGATCACACCGACGTGGTGGTCGGTGTGGTGTCCAAGATCGACGTGCACCGCGGCTGGCGCGACGTGCTTGCCGCCAACTCCGAAACGCTGGCCGCGCACGCGCCGCGCTACGCCCAGGTGCCCTGGGTGGGCGCGGCCGCCCTGCCTGACCTGGGCGCCGTGCGGGTCGACGAATTAGCCGACACCGTCTCGGGACGAATGGCCGATTCGGATATCGCACGACGAAATAGGTTGCGGGCGTGGGAATCCCGGCTCCAGACGGTCGCGCAAAGGTTCGATCGTGACGCTGAGGGCGCCGGCCGGCAGGCCCGCGTGGACGCGTTGCGTGACGAGCGCAGCACGGCCCTGCGGGAACGGCGCCAGTCGAAAACCGAGCGCACCATCGCGCTGCGCGGTCAGATCCAGCAGGCTCGGGTCCAGTTGTCCCACTTCGCGCGCAACCGCTGTTCGTCGCTTCGCAGTGAGCTGCAAACCGACGCCGCGGGCCTGTCCCGCAAGAACATGCCCGGCTTCGAGGCGTACGCCCGGGGCCGGGCGCAGCAGGTGGTCGCCGAGGTGAGCGACGGCACCGCCAGGCAGCTGGACGACGTTGCCGCGTCGATGGGTGTGCCGGTGACCCTACCGCAAGTCCAGACGTTGCCGGCGGTCGAGATTGCGCCTCCGTCGCTGAAATCACGACGGCAGGAAACCTGGCTGCTGCTGCTGCTGGGCGCCGGTTTCGGGCTAGGTGTTGCGCTGACGCTGAGTCGAGTGGTGGCCGGTCTGGCCCCTGGACTCAAGGTCGCCGGCGGTGCGGTATGCGTGGCGATCGGCCTGGCGGTCACCGTCCTGATGGTGACCATCCGCGGCCTGCTGCGTGACCGCGCGGTGCTGGACCGCTGGGCGGGCGACGTGACCACATCGCTGCAGTCGGTGGTCGAGGAGTTTGTCGCTACCCGGGTGCTGGTCGCCGAGTCGGTGCTGAGCACCGCGGTGGCCGCGCGTGATGAGGCTGAGAACGCGCGGGTGGCCGACCAGGTCAGTGCCATCGACAGTGAATTGCGCGAACACGCCATCGCCGCGGCCCGGGCCGCGGCGGCGCGTGACCGGGAGATGCCCGCGGTGCGGGCCGCGCTTGACGCGGTGCGTGCAGAACTGGGCGACCCGGGTATACGCCAACCCGAGGGTCAGGAGGGCCCCCAGGCCCTCGAGGACCCGTCCGGAATCGGTGAATCGGCCTCCGGGAGCTCGAATGGCGACAATTTCTGATGCTTCTGACGCGCTTTTTGGCTTCTGAATCGTTGTTGTGAGGAGTCTTATACCTCCCCGTGCCTTCCGCGACAACTTCCTCACGATATCCTTATATAAAGCGACAGCCTGTTAAACCGTTGCGGGCGAGCGCACACGAGCAACCCAGAGAAGCCGACAAGTACCCGACGAGTACGTAGCAGAATTCAGGAGAGTTCGATGACCTCAGCGACCATTCCCGGTCTGGACACCGCGCCTACAAATCACCAGGGGCTGCTGGCGTGGGTAGAGGAGGTCGCCGAGCTCACCCAGCCTGACCGGGTGGTCTTCGCCGACGGCTCCGCCGAGGAATCCGACCGACTGTCCGCTCAGTTGGTCGAGGCGGGCACGTTCACGAAGCTCAACCAGAGGAAGCACCCCAATTCCTACCTGGCGTTGTCCGACCCGTCCGATGTGGCGCGGGTGGAGTCGCGGACCTTCATCTGCTCCGAGCGCGAGGTCGACGCCGGCCCGACCAACAACTGGATGGACCCGGCCGAGATGCGGACCATCATGACCGACCTTTACCGGGGCTGCATGCGCGGCCGCACCATGTACGTGGTGCCGTTCTGCATGGGCCCGCTCGGTGCCGAGGACCCCAAGCTTGGCGTGGAGATCACCGACTCCGAATACGTCGTCGTCTCCATGCGCACCATGACCCGGATGGGCGCGGCCGCCCTGGAGAAGATGGGTGACGACGGGTTCTTCGTGAAGGCGCTGCACTCGGTCGGCGCGCCGCTGGAGCCGGGCCAAAAAGACGTGCCCTGGCCGTGCAACGAGACCAAGTACATCACCCACTTCCCGGAAACCCGGGAGATCTGGAGCTACGGCTCCGGCTATGGCGGCAATGCGTTGTTGGGCAAGAAGTGCTACTCGTTGCGCATCGCGTCGGCGATGGCCCACGACGAGGGCTGGCTGGCCGAGCACATGCTGATCCTCAAGCTGATCTCTCCGGAGAACAAGGCGTACTACTTCGCCGCGGCGTTCCCGTCGGCCTGCGGCAAAACCAATCTGGCGATGCTGCAACCGACCATTCCGGGCTGGCGCGCCGAAACGCTGGGTGACGACATCGCCTGGATGCGGTTCGGCAAGGACGGCCGGCTGTACGCGGTCAACCCCGAGTTCGGCTTCTTCGGGGTCGCGCCCGGCACCAACTGGAAATCCAACCCCAACGCCATGCGCACCATCGCCGCCGGCAACACCGTGTTCACCAACGTTGCGCTGACCGACGACAAGGACGTGTGGTGGGAAGGCCTGGAAGGTGAGCCCGACCACCTGATCGACTGGAAGGGCAACGATTGGATCCTGCGCGAAACGGATACCAAAGCGGCGCACCCGAATTCGCGGTACTGCACGCCGATGTCGCAGTGCCCCATCCTGGCGCCGGAGTGGGACGACCCGCAGGGCGTGCCGATCTCGGGGATCCTGTTCGGCGGCCGACGCAAGACCACGGTGCCGTTGGTGACTGAGGCGCGCGACTGGCAGCACGGTGTGTTCATCGGCGCCACCCTGGGCTCCGAGCAGACCGCGGCCGCCGAGGGCAAGGTCGGTGCCGTGCGCCGCGACCCGATGGCCATGCTGCCGTTCCTGGGCTATCACGTCGGCGACTACTTCCAGCACTGGCTTGACATCGGCAAGAACTCCGACGAGTCCAAGCTGCCGAAGGTGTTCTTCGTGAACTGGTTCCGTCGGGGGGACCAAGGTCAGTTCTTGTGGCCAGGCTTCGGAGAGAACAGCCGGGTGCTGAAGTGGATCGTCGACCGCATCGAGCACCAGGCCGGCGGCCGGGACACCGCGATCGGCGTCGTGCCGACCGCGGAGGACCTGGACCTGGACGGGCTCGACGTGGACGCCGACGACGTCAATTCAGCGCTGATGGTCACCGCCGCCGAGTGGCGCGACGAACTGCCGCTGATCGAGGAGTGGCTGGAGTTCGTCGGGGAGAAGCTGCCCACCGGCGTCAAGGACGAGTTCGAGGCGCTCAAGCAGCGGCTGGCCGAGTCCAGCTGACGCTCCTCAACTCAAAAAGTCACGCCCGCCGCAATGACTTCGGCAGGTAGACCGCACCCGGTCCGACCACCGCTGCCGAATCGGCCGGATTAGAGATGGCGCACCGTCGCAGCGACAGGCAGCCGCAGCCAATGCATGAGTCCAAGTTGTTGCGAAGCGCCATCAGCCCGGCGATCTGATCATCGAGGCGGGCGCGCCAGTCTTTGGACAACCGCGCCCAGTCGGCGCGGGTCGGTGTGCGTCCGTCGGGCAGCTTCGCCAGTGCGGCCGCCACCTCGTCCAGACTCAATCCGACGTTCCGGGCCGCCCGGATAAATGCCAGGCGCCGCAGCATCTGTCGTTCGAACCGGCGTTGACCGCCGGACGTCCGGGTTGCGGTGATCAGGCCCTGGCTCTCGTAAAACCGGATTGCCGATGCCGCGAAGCCACTGCGTTTCGCGATCTCACTGACGGTGAACAAATCCCGGGTGTCCATGCGACCTATCCATTTTGAGGGCTTGACTTAAAGTTAACTTTAACTATCAGTATGGGTCGTATGAATCAAAATGTCACCCGTTCTGTAGCAATAGTCACCGGCGCATCACGCGGCTTCGGCCGAGCGGTGACCGCCGCTTTGCTCGACCGCGGCTGGGCCGTGGTCGGCGATGCCCGCCGCGCGTCCGAGCTGGAAACGACCGCCCGAGAACTGAATTCAGCGCAACTGATCGCCCTACCCGGAGACGTCACCGACGCGTCGCACCGTGACGCGCTAGTCGCCGCCGCGATCAAAGCGGGACCGCTTCGCCTGCTGGTGAACAACGCCAGCCGGCTCGGGCCCAGCCCGCAACCGTCGCTGGCCGACTACCCGGCAAGCGAGTTGCGGGCCGTTTACCAGACGAACGTGTTCGCCCCGCTCGCGCTGATCCAGGCGGCGCTGCCCGCGCTCACCGACAACGCGGGAACGATCGTCAACCTCACCTCCGACGCCGCCGTCGAGCCGTACCCCGGCTGGGGTGGGTATGGCTCCTCGAAGGCCGCGCTCGATCAGCTATCGGCCATCCTCGGCGCGGAAGTCACTGGGGCATCCGGCGTGCCGGTTTACGCGTTCGACCCCGGCGACATGCGGACCGAGATGCACCAGGCCGCCTTCCCCGGCGAGGACATCTCCGATCGTGCCGAACCCGAATCCGTGGTGCCGGCGTTGCTGCGACTGCTCGACACCCGCCCGGCCGCCGGTCGTTACCGGGCAGCGGACTTGTCGTCCGGAGCGCTGAAATGATCGGCCCGCAGACGAATTTCCGCCGGCCCGCGAGCTCGGATGCCACCGAACCGCCGGAAGCCCACGGTGTCGCCCGCGACGCGGTCAAGCTGCTGGTCGCCCGGCCGGACGGTGTCAGCCACGCCCGATTCACCGACCTTGGCGACCATCTGCGCCCGGGCGACCTCCTGGTGGTCAACAACTCCGCCACCCTGCCCGCCGCGGTCGACGGCCGCCGGGCGGGGCATCGGATCGCCATCCACTTCTCCACCGCGCGCGCCGAGAAGCTCTGGGTGGTTGAGTTGCGGCCCGCCGGGCAGGCGACCGGGCATCTGACCGACGTCCGCCCGGGTGAACGCATCGACATGCCGGGCGGCGGCGCGATCGTCATCGGGTCGTCCTACCCGAAGGCCGGGGTCGACGGCGCGCGATTGTGGACCGCGCGGGTGGTCCTGGAAGGCCCGCGGGGTGGCGTCGTGGCTTACCTCGCCCGGCACGGCCGGCCGATCCGGTATTCGTACGTGTCGCGACCATGGCCGCTGCATTACTACCAAACCGTGTTCGCCCGGTGTCCGGGTAGCGCTGAAATGCCCAGCGCGGCCCGGCCGTTCAGCGCCGAATTGGTTACCGCCCTGGTGGCGGGCGGCATTGCGATCGCGCCGATCACCCTGCATGCCGGGGTAGCCTCCGCGGAGGCGGGCGAGCCACCGGTGCCCGAACTGTTCCACGTGCCGCCCGCCACCGCGCGGATGGTGAACCTTACGCGCACGGCCGGGTCACGGGTGATCGCCGTCGGCACCACGGTGACCCGGGCGCTGGAGTCGGCCGCGAACGCCGACGGCGTGGTGCACGAGGCGGCCGGCTGGACTGATCTGGTGCTCGGCGACGACCGCCCGTGCCGAGTGGTCAACGGCCTGATCACCGGATGGCACGATGCCGGCGCCTCGCACCTGTTGCTGCTGGAAGCCGTCGCCGGCCCGGATCTGGTCGCCGCGGCGTACCGGGAGGCCGTCGAACACGGGTATCTGTGGCATGAATTCGGCGACAGCGCACTGCTTTTGCCCGGGCAAAGAATGTTTTGAGAAGCCCGCGCCAAGAATGTCTTGAGAAATCCCAAAGCCTCCCCGGGCAGCCTTTCCTCAGCAACTTATCCCCACGAAAAGGCAACCGGAGGACACGATGTGGGCACTGACGACATCCCATGGACTGCGCGTCGACGGCATCAGGACTGAAGACGCGGCCAGATCGGCCGTCGGCATGCTCGGCATGACCCAGGTCATCAGCCCCTACGCGTGGCAGGTGGTCGACAACCACGGGCGGCGTTTCGTCGCCGAGGTGAGAAGAGCGCGCTGATTTGTACCGGGCCTTGACCTGCGTCAAGTTCGGCGACGGTACAGTCGGCCCATGCAGATTCGCCCCCACGTCGGCGCCAACAAACCTGCTGTCATCCTGCACCCGTCCGGAACCGACGTCACCTTCGACGACCTGGAAGCGCGCGCTAACCGACTGGCGCACAGGTTCCGCCGGGCCGGGCTGCGCGAGGGCGATACCGTCGCGATCTTGATGGAGAACAACGAACACATCCACGCGGTGATGTGGGCGGCACGGCGCAGCGGCTTGTACTACGTACCGATCAATACCCACCTGACCGCGGCCGAGGTGGCCTACATCATCGACAACAGCAGCGCCAAGGCGATCATCGGGTCGGCGGCGCTCCGGGAAACCTGCGCGGGTCTGGCGGAGCATCTTCCCCGTGGTCTGCCGGACCTGCTGATGATCGCTGGTTCTATTCCGCCAGGTGACCTGCCGAATTGGGAGCGTTACCCGGAATGCGTTGCGGATCAACCAGACACACCGATCGACGACGAAATCGAGGGCGACCTGCTGCAGTACTCGTCGGGCACCACCGGCCGGCCCAAGGGGATCAAACGCGAATTGCCGCACGTCCCACCGGAGGCGGCGCCGGGCATGATGTCGGCCCTGGTCGGGTTCTGGATGGAACCCGATGCGGTGTATCTGAGCCCGGCGCCGCTCTACCACACCGCACCGTCGGTGTGGTCGATGAGTGTCCAGGCCGGCGGCATTACCACGGTGGTCATGGAGAAGTTCGACGCCGAGGGAGCGCTCGACGCCATCCAGCGCCACCGGGTAACCCACGGCCAGTTCGTGCCGGCCATGTTCGTGCGGATGCTGAAACTTCCTGAGGAAGTTCGTAATTCGTACGATCTGTCCAGCCTAAAGCGGGTGATGCACGCCGCCGCGCCGTGTCCGGTGGAGATCAAGCTGCAGATGATGGACTGGTGGGGACCGATCGTTGACGAGTACTACGCCTCCTCGGAAGCCATCGGGTCGACGCTCATCACCGCCGAGGACTGGCTGGCCCACCCGGGTTCGGTGGGCAAACCCATGCTGGGCGGGGTGCACATCATCGGGGAGGACGGGAACGAACTGCCGCCGGGACAGCCCGGCGAGATCTACTTCGAGGGCGGGTATTCCTTTGAGTACCTTAACGACCCGTCGAAGACCGAGGCGTCGCGCGACAAGCACGGTTGGGTGACCGTCGGCGATGTCGGCTACCTCGACGACGAGGGCTATCTGTTCTTGACCGACCGGCGCCACCACATGATCATCTCCGGCGGGGTGAACATCTACCCGCAGGAGACCGAGAATCTGCTCGTCACTCACCCGAAGGTGCTGGACGCGGCGGTGTTCGGCGTTCCCGACGACGAGATGGGCCAACGCGTCATGGCGGCTGTGCAGACCATCGACCCCGCCGACGCCACGGATGACTTCGCCGACGAGTTGCTGGCCTGGCTGCGAGACCGCCTGTCGCACTTCAAGTGTCCGCGGTCGATCGCGTTCGAGTCAGCGCTGCCGCGCACCGACACCGGGAAGCTCTACAAGAATGAGCTGATCGAGAAGTATTCGGGGTGAACCGTGTTGCGCGTGGTCGACCTGTCGCGAGCGCCGCACGCCGACGCCGCGCCGCTGCCCGGTGTGGGCCCCGATGTGACAATAGCCTTCGGCACGGCCGCCGAGGTATGCGGCGCGGCAGCTGAATCCTGGCTGGAAATCGCGACTTTCACCCTGACCGAGGATCGCTGTGCCGATCGGCGCGTGGTCACCGTCGACTCGGTGCCCGAGACCCTGGCCGAGCTGACCCAGCGGTGTCAACGCTGGCCGCACGCCAGCTCGGTCTGCGACGACGTGCTGCGCGCGGTGGACCCCGCCGGCCCGACGCCGGCCGCGGTGGTGACCGAGTCGCTGGCCTACTCGACGTTGCAGTCCGGGCCGGAGTTCGCCCGCTGGCTCGCCGAACGCGGCCCGGCCCGGATGCCGGAGATCCCCGATCCGGTGCAGACGCAACGCGACGGTGACACTTTGCGTATCAGGTTCAACCGGCCGCAACGCCACAATGCGTTTTCCACCGATGCGCGCGCCGCGCTCCTGGAGGCGCTGGCGGTCGCGCAGCTGGACCCGTCGGTGACCGGAATCGTGTTGAGCGGCAACGGTCCGTCGTTCTGCAGCGGCGGCGATCTCGCCGAATTCGGCACCTTCGCCGACCCGGCGAGCGCGCATCTGGCCCGTACCCGCCACAGCCCGGCCCTGGTGCTCGACGCGCTGCGCGCCCGGCTGGGCCGCGCCTGCCGTGCCGAGGTGCACGGCCGGGTGCTGGGCAGCGGGCTGGAGATGGCGGCGTTTTGCGGATGGGTTGCGGCGCGGAATGATTCGCTGTTCGGGCTGCCGGAACTGAGTCTGGGGCTGATCCCCGGTGCCGGCGGTACCGTCAGCGTCACACGGCGGATTGGCCGCTGGCGCACGGCTTATCTGGTGTTGTCCGGGTGCACTATCGATGCCGATACAGCACTGGCCTGGGGACTAGTGGATACGGTCGCGCCAGGTGGACGCCAAATACATTGACGTCCAACGCAGCACGGGTGCTCAGTAACCCGAGTACGTGGTCGTGATGGTGGACGGGAGGTTCGAAACGGCCACCGCGAAGATAACGAACCACAAAATAATCCCGATCGCCCAGCTGACGCCGGCGGCGATCGCGCTGATGATCGCCCACTTCTTGGCGTTGTTGGCCGCCTCCTGCGCCTCGTTATACCGCCCCGATGACCACAAGCCTGAGACCCTGGAGGAGTACACGATCGACACAATCCCGAACGGAATGCAGCATAGGATGGTGCTCAGAATCGCCCAGACCAGGTAGTTATCCGGCTCGCGCGCTCCTTGCCAGCCGGCTTGCTGGGCCGGCCAACCCGGCTGCTGGCCCTGCCATTGTGGTTGCTGGCCTTGCCAACCCGGCTGCTGGCCCTGCCATTCCGGGGAACCGCCGTACGGATCTGACGGATAACTCATGGCAACTGCCTCCCCTTGGGTTGGTGCCCCCAGCACCGGGTTTCGGGTGCCGAAGTCAGGCAAATATACAGCACGGGCAGGGCCGCCAGCGGAGAGATTGTGTTCAGATGCCGCCCCGGGCCACCAGCTGGCCGGCTATCACATTGCGCTGGATCTCATTGGTGCCTTCGCCGACGATCATCAGCGGCGCATCGCGGAAGTAGCGTTCGACGTCGTATTCGGTGGAGTAACCGTAGCCACCGTGGATGCGCACCGCGTTCAGCGCGATTTCCATCGCCACCTCGGAGGCGAACAGTTTGGCCATCCCAGCCTCCATGTCGCAGCGTTCGCCGCTGTCATAGCGCTCGGCGGCATAGCGGGTGAGCTGGCGGGCCGCGGTGAGTTTGGTTGCCATGTCGGCCAGGTAATTGCCGACGGCCTGATGCTTCCAAATCGGCTGGCCGAAGCTCTCCCGCTGCTGGGCGTAGGCAAGTGCGTCCTGAAGCGCCGCCGTCGCAACGCCCAGTGCCCGGGCGGCTACTTGGATACGGCCTGTCTCAAGGCCTTTCATCATCTGCGAAAAGCCCTCGCCCATGCGCCCGCCGAGCACCGCCGACACCGGCACGGTGAGGTCGTCGAACGAGAGCTCACAGGACTCGACGCCCTTGTAGCCCAACTTGGGCAGATCCCGCGACACCGTCAACCCCGGCCCAGGCTCGACGAGCACGATCGAGATGCCCTTATGACGCGGCCTGGCTTTCGGATCGGTCTTGCACAGCAACGCGATCAGTCCGGACCGGCGCGCGTTGCTGATCCAGGTCTTAGAACCGTTGATCAGCAAACCGTCAGGGGCGCCTTTGGCGCCAAACGGCACAGCGGTGGTCGACATGTTCTGCAGGTCGGAGCCGCCGCCCGGCTCGGTCAACGCCATGGTGGCCCGCAGCTCGCCGGTGGCCATCGCCGGTAGGTACGTCCGCTTCTGCTCTTCGGTGCCGAACAGCGTCACCAGCTTGGCCACGACGGTGTGCCCACCCATGGCGCCGGCCAGGCTCATCCAGCCGCGCGCCAGTTCCTGGGTGACTCGCACATAACACGGCATCGACACCGGCGACCCGCCGTACTGTTCGGGAATCGCCAACCCGTAGATACCCATCCGCTTCATCTGCTCGATCCACGCCTCGGGGTAGGTGTTGGCGTGCTCGACCTCACGCACGGTCGGTTTCACGTCGCGGTCGATGAACGCCCGCACGGTGGCGACCAGCATGTCCTCTTCGTCGTGTAGCGCGCCGTCCAACTGCAACCACCCTCCACGTTGACCCCCGATTCGACAGCCTGCCAGCATGTGGCGTTGTGACTTCCAACGGGTATGCGGGTATCCGCGAGGGCGGGCCCTACTTCGACGACCTCTCGAAAGGTCAGGTGTTCGATTGGGCGCCGGCGGCGACGCTGTCGTCCGGGTTGGCCGCCGCGCATCAAGCGATCGTGGGCGACCGGCTGCGGCTGGCTCTGGACGCCGGCCTGTGCGCCGCGGTGATCGGTATGCCGGGGCCGCTGGCGCATCCGGGGCTGACGTGCGACGTGGCGATCGGGCAGTCGACGCTGGTGACCCAGCGGGTGAAAGCCAACCTGTTCTACCGCGGCCTGACGTTTCACCGGTTCCCGCTGATCGGCGACTCCATCTACACGCGCACCGAAGTGGTCGGGTTGCGGGCCAACTCGGTCAAGCCGGGCCGCGCGCCGACGGGAATGGCGGCACTGCGGATGATCACGATCGACCAGGCCGATCGGCTGGTGCTCGACTTCTACCGGTGCGCCATGCTGCCGGCCAGCCCCGACTGGCAACCCGACGAGTCCGGGCCCGGCGACGATCTGTCTAACGTCGGCGCCGACGCCATGGCGCCGGCCGGGAATCCGACCGCGGACTGGGACGACGCGGCCTTCCGCAACCGGGTGCCCGGCCCGCACTTCGATCCCGGCCTTGCCGGTGCGGTGTTGCACAGCACCGGCGACATCGTCAGCAACGCGCCCGAGCTGGCCCGTCTGACTTTGAATATCGCTGCCACGCACCATGATTCACGAGTCGGCGGCGGGCGCCGGTTGGTGTACGGCGGGCACACCATTGGGCTGGCACTCGCGCAGGCGAGCCGGCTGCTGCCGAATCTGGCGACGGTTCTGGGTTGGGAGTCCTGCGACCACACCGGACCCGTGCACGAGGGCGACACCCTTTACAGCGAGCTGCATGTCGAGACGGCCGAGCCGACCGACCGCGGCGGCGTGCTGGGGTTGCGCTCGGTGGTCTACGCGGTCAGCGACTCGGCGGACGAGCCCGACCGGCAGGTGCTGGACTGGCGGTTCCGCGCCCTGCAATTCTAAAAGTTGACCCGTCATAGGTCACGCGGCGCCAGACAGTTCCGCCGGTTTGTCCCACTCTGAGCCAAGCGCACAATGGTGCTGGTGAGGTGCTCTTGAGCGGCGCGGCGAGCCAGTGGGGGAGCAGCGGGCTGGCCTATCTGACCGGCCTGCCCGCCGGGCCACCCGACTTCTCCCGCGCGAATGTGCTGAGTCGCGCCGAGCGGATCGCTCCCGATGCGGCCACCCTGCTGAGCGGGCGCGCCGGGCTGCTCGGGTTGACCCGCGGCGGCCGGGTGTCGGCCGGCGGCGCCACCCGCTTGCTGGCGGCCCGGGATGGCTGGTGCGCGATCACCCTGTCCCGCCCCGACGACGTCGCCGCCGTTCCGGCGCTGCTGGAAGCCGACGAAGTGCCCGCCGACCCGTGGCCGGTGCTCGAGCGCTGGGCCGCGACGCATCTCACTTCCGCGATCACCGAGCGGGCGGCACTGCTCGACATCCCCGCGGCCGCGCTGGGCGAGGCCACGGCCGCACCGCCGCGGACACGTTCACTCGGGTCACGGGCGCCAGTGCGCGATGTTGCCGGCCTGCTGGTGGCCGACCTTTCGTCGATGTGGGCGGGCCCGCTGTGCGGGCATCTGCTGGCACGAGCTGGAGCGACCGTCGTCAAAGTGGAAAGCCCGCGCCGCCCGGACGGAACCCGGGCCGGCGATCGCGCCTTCTTCGATTGGGTGAACGGTGAAAAGCTGTCCTACTGCCTCGATTTCGATCGTCAAGCCGACGAGCTGCGCGAGCTGCTGGCGGCCGCCGACGTCGTGATCGAAGGCTCGCGTCCCGCGGCGCTGGCGCGGCGCCGGCTCGGGCCCGATGACGTTGCGCCGCGTGCCGGACGAATCTGGTTGCGGATCACCGGACATGACGACCGCTCCGGTCGACCGGCGTTCGGTGACGACGCCGCGGTCGCCGGCGGTTTGGTCGGCGCAAGCAGCCAAGGCCCGGTGTTCTGCGGCGACGCCATCGGCGACCCGCTGACCGGGCTGGAAGCGACATTGGCGGTTACCGAATCGGCCGGGCGCGGCGGCGGCGAATTGATCGAGGTGGCCATGGCCGCCGTCGCCGCGACTTACGCGGCGCTGCCGGAGGGGCCGGCCGTGGCGGCGTCGGCGTGCGCGCACCCGGCCCCGCCACCACCGGCGCCACCGGCAGCGAAGCCGGCGGCCCAGTTGGGCGCCGACAACGACACCGTACGACACCTGGTCGCCGAAAGGCACCGTCTACCATGCTGATTCAGCGTGCCGCCTTGCTGGACGGGACGGTCACCGACATCCGGGTCGGTGCGCGGATCGACGAGGTGGGCGACGACCTCGCGGTCAGGCGCGGCGAGGGCGTGCTCGACGCCGCCGGCGGAACGGTGCTGCCCGGGCTGCATGACCACCACGTGCATGTCCGCTCGGCGGCCTCGGCATTGGATTCACTTTCCGTCGGGCCGCCTGGGGTCAGTACCAAAACACAACTGGCGCAATTGCTAGCGAATGCCACACCGGGTCCCGACGGGTGGATTCGCGCCGTCGGCTATCACGAATCGGTTGCCGGAGAACTAGACCGGATCGCGCTCGATGCCGTGGTGCCCCGCATTCCGGTGCGCATCCAGCACCGCAGCGGTGCGCTGTGGATTCTCAACTCCGCCGCGCTGGGCCGGGTCGGACTGGCCGAACATCCCGACGGTCGCCTGCGCAGCGCCGACCGCGGCTGGTCGGACGCGTTGCAGCGGCGCGAAACCGACCTGGCCGAGCTGGGCCGCCGAATCACCGCGACCGGAGTCACCGGCGTCACCGACGCCACCCCCGACCTCGGCGCCGACGACATGATCTCGCTGATGGTGGCGCACCGGCGCGGCGAGTTTCGGCCACGGCTGCGATTCCTATCGCCCGGTAAGAAAATCCTGCAGGATGACCGTCTCGACCTGGACTCCCTGACGGACTGGATCGCCGAGCAGCACGGGGCCGGACGGCCGGTCGCCGTGCACTGCGTGACCGCGGCACAACTCGTGGTGACCATCGCGGCCCTGCGCGCCGCCGGCAGCCATTCGCTCGATCGCATCGAGCATGCCGCGGTGGTGCCCGACGAGAACCTGGCCGACCTGGCCGATCTGGCCGGGCTCGGCCTCACGGTGGTCACCCAGCCCAACTTCGTCGCCGAGCGCGGCGATCAGTACCTCGCCGAAGTTCCACCCGCCGAGCACAATCAATTGTGGCGGGTGGCATCCCTGCTGAACGCGACGGTGCCGGTGGCGCTGTCGACCGACATGCCGTTCGGCCACGGCGACCCGTGGACGGCGATGCGTGCCGCGGTATACCGCACCACATTGTCCGGCACCATCCTGGGTGCCAGCGAATGTGTCTCGGCGCGAACAGCTTTGACGATGTTCCTGGGTTGGCCGGATCGGCCGGGCCGGGCGCGGGCCGTCGAACCCGGACAGCCGGGGGACCTGTGCGTGCTGAGCGAACCGCCCGCGACTGCGCTGGCCGAGCTGGACGCCGGCATGGTGGCCGCCACGATCATCGGCGGTAAGCTCGCTTACTTCGCGATGTGACCCGGCGATCAACCGGCCCGACTATCAACTGGCCAGCACCGGCCGCAGAATCTCGCACTGGCTGTCGAAAAACCGCTGCGACACCGGCAGTTTCGGCGCAACCATGTCGAAGCCGTGGAAGACGCCGGGCACCACCTCGACTTCGCACGGCACCCCGGCGCTCCTCAGGCGTTCGGCATAGGCCAGATCCTCATCGTGGAACAGGTCGTGGGTGCCGACGCCGATCCACGCCGGCGGCAGGCCGCCCAGGTCGTCGCGCCTGGCCGGGACGGCGACGCTTGGGTCGGCATCGCCGAGGTATGCGGTCCAGCCGAAGCGATTGGCGCGCCAATTCCACATCCGGTGGTTCGGGTTGGCCGGGCCGCTGGAGCTCCTGTCGTCGAGCATCGGGTACACCAGCAGCTGGAATATGGGTGTGACTCCCCCGGCCGATGAGCGGCGGTCCCGGGCCAGCAGGGCCAGCGCCGCGGCAAGACCACCGCCGGCGCTGGCCCCGCCGATCGCTATCCGCGCGGAGTCCACCGCGGGCAGTCCGGCCAGCCAGGTCAGCGCGGAGTAGCAATCCTCCAGCGGCGCGGGATACGGATGTTCGGGCGCCAGCCGGTATTCGACCGACGCGACGGTGATGCCCAGCCTCCTGCTGAACCCGCGGCAGACCCGGTCGTCCTGCGGCGCAGTGCTGAACACGTATCCGCCGCCGTGAATCCAGAGCAGCGCGGGTCCCGGCTCGCCCGAGCCGGCGGGGTCAGCGGGCCGGAACAGCCGCACAATCGCCCCGGATCCCAGGGTGAGTACTTCGACATCGCTGCCCGGCTTCGCCCGCGACACGGTCAAGAACCGCATTAGCCGCAGGGTTCGCGGACTGACCGTCTGGCGCGGGGCGAAGCGGGCGATCCGGCGCAGATCGGGGTGAACATCGTTGTTCGGCACCTTTTCATTATCCGTCTCGGCGTACTTCGGCTCCGAATCACTCGTGGTGTAGCGCCCGGAGATCGCGGTAGCGTTCGACGGGCGGGTTTGGTCGGGCACGATGCGAAGGACGTGACATGCACGGGCACCTGTACGACCGGGCGCTGGACGGCGAGCGATGTTGGATCCGTGATGAGGACGGCGAGCTCCGCGTGCTGCCCGCGCACCGCTGGCTGGGCCGTCGCGGTGCTCATGACGCATCCGATGACGAATCCGGTGCGGCCTTCGACGAGGCCGTCACGCAGTTGTGTGGCGGGCCGACGATCGAACTGGGCTGCGGGCCCGCGCGGCTGGTCGCGCGGCTGATCCGGCGGGGGATACCCGCACTCGGCATCGACCGGTCTGCGACCGCGATCCGCTTGGCCGGTCGCGGCGGTGCGCCGGCACTGCTGGGCGATGTGTTCCAGCCGCTGCCCGGAATGGGTTGCTGGCAAACGGTTTTGCTGGTCGATGGCAATATCGGTCTCGGTGGGGACCCACGACGGATCCTGGGTCGCGCCGCCGAACTGCTGTGCCGCGGGGGCCATTGTGTGGCCGAGTTCGACGCCGAGGCCATCGGTATCCGCCCCCGCTGGGTGCGGTTGGAGTCGTCTCGCGAAGTCGGGCCCTGGTTCCGATGGGCCTCGGTCGGGGTCGACAGCGCCGACACGCTGGCCGGCCAAGTCGGCCTTACGCTAACCGGCGTGCGGATGATCGGCGGCCGGGTGATCGCGAGTCTGGCGCCCTTGTGAGCGATCGCGAGTATGGATTTCCCGCCAGGCTGTGGCGGGCGCTGGACCGGCGTCGGCCACCGGGCCTGCAGCGGCTGACCCGGTTTCGCAGCCCGTTGCGTGGCCCGTGGCTGACGTCGGTCTTCGGCCTGGTGTTGTTGGTGACGCTGCCGATCGTCATCATCACTGGGCTGCTGTCCTACATCGCCTACGAGCCGCAGCTGGGCCAGGCCATCCCCGGTGACGTCGGCTGGCTGCGGCTGCCCGGCTTCACCTGGCCGACCCGTCCGTCGTGGCTGTACCGGCTGACCCAAGGCCTGCATGTGGGGCTGGGCCTGCTGATCATCCCGGTGGTGCTGGCCAAGCTGTGGTCGGTGCTGCCCCGGTTGTTCGTCTGGCCGCCGGCGCGCTCGATCGCCCAGCTACTCGAGCGGCTGTCGGTGCTGATGCTGGTCGGCGGGATCCTCTTCGAGATCGTTACCGGTGTCCTCAACATCCAGTACGACTACATCTTTGGGTTCAGCTTCTACGACGGCCACTACTTCGGGGCTTGGGTATTCATCGCCGGCTTTTTGTTGCACATCGCCGTGAAGATCCCCCGGATGATCACCGGGTTGGGCTCGCTGCCGATGCGAGAAGTGTTGCGCACCAACGTGACCGACACCCGCCCCGAACCGCGTGACCCCGACGAACTGGTGGCCGCCAACCCCGGCGAACCGACGATGAGCAGGCGCGGTGCCCTGGGATTGGTCGGTGCCGGTGTGGCGCTGATCGGCGTGCTGACGGCCGGGCAAACCCTCGGCGGCATCACCCGCCGCGCCGCCCTGCTGCTGCCACGTGGCCGGGTGCCGAGCCCGGGCGATTTCCCGATCAACAGGACCGCCGCCGTCGCGGGGATCACGCCGGCCGGCACCGGTCCGGATTGGCGGTTGGTCCTGCGCGGCGGGCCCGCGGAGGTGGTGCTGGACCGCGCCACGCTGGCCGGTATGCCGCAACACACCGCGACGCTGCCGATCGCGTGCGTCGAAGGGTGGTCGGCCGTGCGGACCTGGAGCGGAGTGCGCCTGGCCGAGTTGGCCCGGATGGCCGGTACACCGGCGCCAGGCTCGGCACGGGTGACGTCGCTGGAGCGCTTCGGCGCCTTCAGCGAGGCCAGGCTGGCCGCCAATCAAGTCATTGACCCGGATGCCCTGCTGGCCCTGCGGGTCGACGGCGCCGACCTGTCGCTGGACCACGGGTACCCGGCCCGCGTCATCGTCCCCGCCCTACCCGGTGTGCACAACACCAAATGGGTCGCCGCCATCGAATTCGAGCCGCACTGACATGCCCGCGATTCGCAGTATTTCAACATTTTTCAAGAATTCCTACGGTGCCCACCCGCTGCATCTGCTGACCATGCTGGCCGGCTTCGCGCTGGTGGGCTACGCGCTGGTCACCGTCAACCCATCGCAGCTGTGGAACCAAGGCACCTGGTGGCAGTCGATCGCCGTTTGGTTCGCAGCCGCGGTCGTCGGCCATGACTTGGTGCTGTTCCCGCTCTACGCGCTGGCCGACCGGATCCTGACCGCGCGCGCCGGCCGGGCCCGCCAGCGCCCAAAAGTATTGGTCCACAATCACATTCGGGTACCGGCCCTGGGCGCCGGACTGACCCTGCTGGTTTTCCTGCCCGGCATCATCGAACAGGGCGGTCCGACCTACCAGGCGGCCACCGGGCAAACCCAACAGCCGTTTCTGGGCAGATGGCTGCTGCTCACTGCGGCCATGTTCGGCATCAGCGCCGTCATCTACGCCGGGCGACTGGCCGTTGCGCGACGGCGGACTGCGGACCGCCCTACCGTTTCGGCGGACAGCGCTACCAGCGGGCACCGCGGTGATGGTTGAGCAGCGTCATTCCTGCTAGCGATCCTTTCGCTGCGGACGGCAAGGGATTCGCTGCAAACGCCCAAGATCCTGGCGGGACCACTCTACGATCGCTTGGTGCCGCGTTGTAATGGCGGGTTGTTGCTTCCGGGCGCGGCCACCCCCGGTTCTTGGGTAAGGCCCAATTCTCGAGTGAGGCTGGGTTGATGTCGTACGTGATCGCGACACCGGATTTATTGGCGTCAGCGGCCGCGGATGCGGAGCGGATTAGCACGGCGCTGAACACGGCCACCGCGGCGGCGGCGGGCCCGACCACCAGTTTCGCGTCGATGGCCGCCGATGAGGTGTCGACAACCATCGCGAGGCTATTTTCCGGGTACGCCCAGCTGTATCAAGGCCTGAGCGCGCAGGCGGCGGCGTTTCATGAGGAGTTTGTCCGCGCCTTGGCCGCCGGCGGGGCGTGGTATGCGGAAACCGAAGCCGCCAACGCCACGCTGACGCAAATGGTGGCGACCGGCACCGGCGCCAGCGCATTAACTTCGATGCCGACGCCGGCGGCGTCCCTGTCCCTGCCGATAACGGCGCTTGTCCTCGGTGCCAGCGGCCAGCCGATACCTGGGGCTCACTACATAAATCTCAATCAATTCCTATACATCCAGCCCCTCTTCCCTGGGGCCATCGCACAGGGTCTGAACTACCCCGCGTCGCTCTATCCGGCGACCGGTATCAAGGCTTTGACCTTCGACGCCTCGGTGTCCCAGGGCGTCACCATCATGGAAAACGCTATCCTGCAACAAATCCAAGCCGGAAACAACGTCGTCGTTTTCGCCGATTCCCAAAGCTCCACGGTATCCGGCATGGCAATGCAACAGTTGGCGGCCCTGCCGGCTGCCCTGCGACCGACTACAAGCCAGCTAGCGTTCATCCTGACCGGCGATCCCAGCAATCCCAATGGTGGCCTTCTGGAACGCTTCGAGGGACTAAGCCTGCCGTCCATAGGTTTCACATTCAGCGGCGCGACTCCGGACAATCTCTACCCGACCCACATGTACACGATCGAATACGACGGCTTCGCCGACTTCCCGCAATATCCGATCAATTTTCCGGCGGATCTCAACGCCGTCTTGGGTGACATCTATGCGCACACCCAGTATCAGAATCTCACGACCCTTCAGATTAATTCGGCTATTCCATTGCCGACGCAGGGACCCACCATGACCAACTACTACATGGTTCCCACCCAGAACCTGCCGCTGCTGGACCCGCTGCGTTTGGTGCCGTACGTGGGGAACCCACTGGCAGATCTGCTGCAACCGGACCTGACGACGATCGTTAACTTGGGCTACGGCAACCCCGACTACGGCTGGAGCCAAGGGCCGGCGAATGTGCCCACCCCGTTCGGGCTTTTTCCGCATGTCAACCAAGCCACCATCCTGAGCGATCTGGTCAGCGGGGCCGACCAAGGAATCGGCGCTGCCATGAGCGACCTCCGCGCTGAGGGATTCCCATCGCTGTCGAGCTTGTCGCTGTCGAGCTTGTCGCTGTCGAGCCTGTCGCTGTCGAGCCTGTCGCTGCCGAGCTTGTCGATGCCGAGTCTGTCGATGTCGGACATGTCGATGCCGAGTCTGTCGATGCCGAGTCTGTCGATGTCGGACCTGTCACACGCGGTATTAACGGCGCCGAGCGCGTTGGCAACATATGCGGCTGCCCTGCCGAATATCGTGTCCTTGGATGGATTGGTCACCGCTTCCACGGCGTCTTTGACCAATGTCGCCAACGAGATCAGCAGTGCGATCGCGACTGGCGCTTCGCTTGCTCATGCCACGGGGGACTTGCTTCTTGTCCTCGGACTCACCCTCCCGTCATATGACTTCAACCTCTTCCTGGACGGAGTCGAGCAAGTTCTCAACGGCAACCCAGTCGGGTTCATCAACGCGATCGGTTATCCGGTCGCGGCCGACACCGGAATCATCACACTGGGAATTGGCATTGAGGTCTACACCGTCGCCAATGCGCTCGGACTCGTCAACGGAATCTGATTCGCCGTAATTTCTCGCGGTGCAGCAGGAAAATGGCCGAAGCCTCGGCCTGGGTCATCGTTGCCGCCCGGGATTCCCCGCATCTCAACGCTTTTCAAGAATTCTTACGGAGCGCATCCGTTGCATCTGCTGACCATGCTGGCCGGCTTCGCGCTATGGGCTACGCACTGGTCACCGCCAACCCATCGCAGCACTGGCCGACCGGATCCTGATCGCGCGCGCCGGCCGGGCCCGCAAGCGCCCAAAAGTATTGGGGCATAATCACATTCGGGTACCGGAGCTGGGCGCTGGGCGGTCCGACTTACCAGGCGGCCACCGGACAAACCCAACAGCCGTTTCTGGCAAGATGGCTGCTGCTCACCGCGGCCACGTTCGGCATGAGTGCCGTCATCTACGCCAGGCGACTGGCCGTCGCCCGATGGCGATCAGCCCGATGCGGTATTCGACCAGGTCACAGCGGGCCCGGCGGACGGTGACTGACGGAAGTGTAAACAACGATGCTCATTCGTCGCTTAGGGCGATCCGCGCGGGGGTACGCTCTGCCCATGACGGAGCGACCGGCGACCGGACCCACCATGGCAGCCCGCATGCGATGGTTGCTGAAGGCGCGTCCGGTCGACTATATGCTGGCGTTAAGCGTTGCGGGAGCTTCGCTACCGGTGGTGGGAAAGAGCCTTGAGCCGCTGGGAGTCGTGACGGCGATGGGTGCGTGGGGCGCCCGGCACCTGCCGGACTTCATTTCCGCAACCGCGAAGACATTGAGCACCCCGGGTGGCTCCGAGCTGCGCCGACGGGATCGCGAAAGCACGCGCGATGTCTCCGAGGCGGCGCTGCGCGGCATCGTGCCGGCCGAAGTCCTGGCGAGCGAATGGCCCGCGCCCGACCGGATGCCGCCGCTGGGCCGGGCGCTGTACCAGCGGCGTTTCCTCCACCGCTCGGCGGTCCACTATGGCGACAACCCCGCCCAGCTGCTCGACGTGTGGCGGCGCAAAAGCCTGCCGGCCGAGCCCGCACCCGTGCTGATCTTCGTCCCGGGCGGCGCCTGGGTGCATGGCAGTCGCATGCTGCAGGGTCATGCGCTGATGTCCCGCCTGGCCGAGCAGGGCTGGGTGTGTCTGGCGATCGACTACCGCGTCGCACCGCACCACCGCTGGCCGCGTCACATCATCGATGTCAAGACGGCCATCGCGTGGGCGCGCGCCAACGTCGACAAATTCGGGGGTGACCGCAATTTCATTGCGGTGGCTGGTTGCTCGGCCGGCGGGCACCTGTCCGCGCTGGCCGGACTGACCGCCAACGACCCGCAATACGAGGCCGAGCTGCCAGAAGGCTCAGACACCTCGGTGGACGCGGTCGTGGGCATTTACGGCCGCTACGACTGGGAGGACCGCTCCACCCCCGAGCGCGCCCGGTTCGTCGACTTCCTGGAGCGGGTGGTGGTCAACCGCAGCATTGCGCGTCACCCGGAGGTATTCCGCGACGCTTCGCCGATCGCGCGCGTGCATCGGAATGCTCCGCCGTTCTTGGTGATTCACGGCAGCAAAGACAATGTCATCCCGGTCGCGCAGGCGCACAGCTTCGTGGAGCGGTTGCGGGGGCTCTCGCATTCGATGGTCGGCTACCTGGAGCTACCCGGCGCGGGGCACGCGTTCGATCTCGTCGACGGTGAGCGGGCCAGTGTGACGGCGCACGCGACATCACTGTTCCTCAATCAGGTTTACCGCAGCCGGACACCGATCGGGGCGAAAGAGGTCATCTGAGGGCCGGCCGATTGTAAGGTCGCCCTATGGGCAAGGGGCAGCGGTGAAACGGCTGACCGGCTGGGACGCGGTACTGCTGTACAGCGAGACGCCGAACGTTCACATGCACACGATCAAGGTCGCCGTAATCGAGCTGGACGCGGACAGCCGCGGCATGGGTATCGACGCTTTCCGTCAGGTCATCGCCGGCCGGATGGACAAGCTGGTGCCGTTGGGCTATCAGCTGATCGACGTCCCGCTGAAGTTCCACCACCCGATGTGGCGGGAGAACTGCGAGGTCGATTTCAACTACCACATCCGGCCGTGGCGGCTGGCCGCGCCGGGCGGGCGTCGCGAACTGGACGAGGCGATCGGGCAGATCGCCAGCACCCCGCTGGATCGCGCCTACCCGCTGTGGGAGATGTACTTCGTGGAGGGCCTGGCCAACGACCGGGTCGCGGTCGTGGTCAAGATCCACCATGCACTCGCCGACGGCGTCGCCTCGGCCAACCTGATGGCCCACGGTATGGACCTGATGCCGACGCCGGTGGCCAGCTCGTATACGCCGGATCCGGCGCCGAAGAAGCGGGAGCTGATGGCGTCGGCGTTCGTGGACCACCTGCGCCACGTCGGGCGGATCCCCGCGACAGTCCGGTACACGGCACAGGGCGTGGGCCGGGTGCGACGCAGCTCGCGCAAGCTCTCACCGGAACTGACCATGCCGATCACCCCGCCGCCGACGTTCATGAATCACAAGCTCACCCCGGAGCGCCGGTTCGCCACTGCCACTTTGGCGTTCGCCGATGTGAAGGACACCGGCAAGAAGCTCGGGGCGACAATCAACGACATGGTGCTGGCCATGTCCACCGGAGCGCTGCGTACCCTGCTGTTGCGGTATGACGGCAAGGCCGAACCGCTGCTGGCCTCGGTCCCGGTGGCCTACGACTTCTCGGACCGGATCTCGGGCAACCACTTCACCGGAATGATGGTCGCGTTACCGGCCGACTCCGACGACCCGCTGGAACGGGTGCGGGCCTGTCACGTCAACGCGGCGTCCGCCAAGGAGAGCCACCAGCTGTTGGGACCGGAGCTGATCAGTCGCTGGGCGGCGTACTGGCCGCCGAGGCCCACCGAGGCCATTTTCCGGTGGTTGTCCGACCGCGACCAGAACAAGGTGCTCAACGTGAACATCTCGAACGTGCCCGGTCCCCGGCAACGCGGCGCGGTGGGCGGCGCACTGGTCACCGAGATCTATTCGGTGGGGCCATTGACCACCGGGAGCGGCGTGAACATCACCGTCTGGAGCTACGTCGATCAGCTCAACATATCGGTGCTGACCGACGGTGCCACCGTCAAGGATCCGCACGAGGTGACCGAGGCAATGGTCGCTGACTTCATCGAAATACGCAGGGCCGCAGGGCTTTCCGAAAAGCTGACGGTCGTCGAGACCGCAATGGCTCCGGCTTGATCCAAGGCCTGATCGGGCGGGCCGTTACCATCACCTGTGTGAGCGACGAAGCTGGCAACACCGAACCCGAGGTCCTGGTCGAACAGCGAGACCGGATCCTGATCATCACCATCAACCGGCCCAAGGCCAAGAACGCGGTCAACGCCGCGGTGAGCCGTGGCCTGGCCGACGCGATGGATCGGCTCGACGACGATACCGGCCTTTCGGTGGGGATCCTGACCGGCGCGGGCGGTTCGTTCTGCGCGGGCATGGACCTTAAGGCATTCGCCCGGGGCGAGAACGTCGTCGTCCAAGGCCGGGGCATGGGCTTCACCGAACGCCCGCCCGCCAAGCCGCTTATCGCGGCGGTGGAAGGGTATGCCCTGGCCGGCGGCACGGAACTGGCGCTGGCCACCGACCTGATCGTGGCGTCCAGGGACTCGGCGTTCGGTATCCCCGAGGTCAAACGGGGTCTGGTGGCCGGCGGTGGGGGATTGCTGCGGTTGCCCGAGCGCATCCCGTATGCGATCGCGATGGAGCTGGCGCTGACCGGCGACCACCTGCCGGCCCAGCGGGCCCACGAGCTGGGGCTGGTCAACGCCTTGGCCGAACCGGGAGGCGCGCTGGACGCGGCGATCGAGCTGGCGGAGAAGATCACCGCGAACGGGCCGCTGGCGGTGGCCGCCACCAAGCGGATCATCACCGAATCCCGCGGCTGGAGCCGAGACACGAGGTTCGGCGAGCAGATCAAGATCCTGGCCCCGATCTTCATGTCCAACGACGCCAAGGAAGGCGCGATCGCGTTCGCCGAGAAGCGCCCGCCCCGCTGGACGGGGACCTAACCGGTCAAGTAGCGCTGCACGGTCGGCCCCAGCCAGGCGACCAGGTCATCGATGCTGGTCGACGCGATCGGCTCGATTTTCAGCTGGTAACGCGCGAACGCCAGGCCCGCCAGGTGGCTGGCCACCAGCTCGACGCGCAGCTCGGCGTCGCCGACCCCGAACTCGGCCGCGACCCGCTGCGCGATCGGGCCGGCAAGGCCGTCGTGCAACACCTTTCGTGCCTGAGGGTGGATGGCCGCCGAGCGCCACAGCGTCAGTAGCGGCTCGTAGGTGGCGCCCTCGTCCCAGTGCTCGAGAAAGCGGCGCACCAGCCTCGGGCCGATCTGCTCGCTCCCCTCGTCCAGCAGCGTGGCCAGGTGGTGCAGCGGGTGCTCCGGACCGGTAAGCGCGGACGCGGTGAAAAGCCCCTCCTTGCTGTCGAAGAAGTAATAGACCATCGCCGCATCCACGCCGGCGTCGGCGGCGATCGCGCGGACGGTGGCTCGGTCGTACCCGTCGCGCATGAAACGTTCGCGCGCCGCGTCGATGATGCGCTGCCTGTTCTGCTGACCGGTGCGCCACCGACCCGGGCGCCGGGCTTCTGACATGGACGCGAGTTTACTTCAACACCTGTTGGCCATTGACTGACCGCGGGCGTACATTAGTTCTTGAACGGAGGTTGAAGAATGGTCACCAACACGCACGAACGACGTCTTTGGTGGCGACACCTGATGTCCATCCTGATCTTCCCGGTGACGATGGCTCTCGTCATACCGGCGCTCATCGTGGCCCTGACCCGGCCGGCGTCGGGTTCGCCGGTGCTGGTGACCATCGGCGGCCTGCTGATCGCGGGCGGGTTGGGCCTGATGATCTGGACGGTGACGCTCTTCGACCGGGTTGGCAAGGGCACGCTCGGGGTGGGCACCGTGCTGGGAGAGCCGGTTCACCTCGTGGTACGCGGGCCGTACCGGCACGTGCGCAACCCGATGATCACCGGCGTCCTGTGCATCCTGCTCGGCGAGTCCGCGGCTACCGCAACCGGTTGGCTGCTGGGCTGGTTCGCGATCTTCTTGGCGTTCCAGTTGATCGCCATTCGCTTCTGGGAAGAGCCCCATCTCGTGCAGCGCTTCGGCGGCGAATACGTCGACTACCGGAGCAACGTTCCGCGCTGGATCCCTCGAATCTCGGCCTGGGAGCCAAGCCGATAACGCTTGTCCTCGGCGCGCTAGCGTAAGACCCATGATCTGGTTCATCACCGGCGCGTCGAGGGGATTCGGCCGCGAGTTCGCCGTCGCGGCGGCCGAACGTGGCGACCAAGTGGCAGCCACCGCGCGGGACAGCCATTCGCTGGCCGAGTTGTCCGGCCGGTTTGGTGATCGCCTAATGCCCATTCGGCTCGACGTCACCGACCGGGCAGCGGATTTCGAGGCGGTGGGTCGGGTGTACGACGAGTTCGGCGGGCTCGACGTGGTGGTCAACAACGCGGGCTACGGCCACTTCGGTGCCGTCGAGGAGCTCTCCGAGGGCGACCTGCGCGATCAGCTGGAGACCAATCTGTTCGGGGCGGTGTGGATCACCCAGGCGGCGCTGCCGTTCCTGCGCGCCCAGGGTTCGGGGCACATAGTCCAGGTCTCCAGCGTCGGTGGCCTGGGCGCGTTCGCCAACCAATCCGCCTACCACGCGTCCAAGTGGGCCCTGGAAGCTGTCAGTGAATCGCTGGCGGCCGAGGTCAGGCCGCTGGGTATCAAGGTGACCATCGTGGAGCCGGCCCTGTTCAGCACCGACTGGGCCGGTCCGTCCGCGCGGTGGTCGGACAAGATGACCGAGTACGACTACGTACGGGAAATGATGTTCGCGCGCCGCAACTCCGCCGTGGCCGGCGATCCGAAGGCGGCCGCGCAGGCGTTGTTGGAGATTGTCGACTCGGATGATCCGCCGCTGCGGGCGCTTTTCGGCTCCGCGGCGACCGCGATGATCACCGAGATCTACCAGCAGCGGCTACAGAGCTGGAACGACTGGGAAGCGGTTTCGCGGCGAGCGCAAGGCGAATAGCACTCCGGCGATAGGTTACACTATCGCCTAGATTTGTAACGTGCGGGGATCCCGAAGGATCGAGGATGAGCATTTCGTTGCTGCTGGAGATGGCTGCGTCGAGCAACCCGGACCGGATGGCCGTCGTCTCGGGGGACCTGCGGTTGACCACTGCGCAGCTCAGCGATCTCGCCGACGGCGGCGCGGGCGTCGTCGCGGGATCTGGTGCCCGGCACGTGGCGTACGTGGGCACCGGCGGTGCGATGCTGCCGCTGCTGATCTTCGCCGCGGCGCGCGCCGGGGTGGCCTTCACCCCGATCAACTACCGGTTGTCCGCTGACGGCATCGGTGCTCTGATCGAGCGGCTGCCCGAACCCCTGGTGATCGTCGACGAGCGCTACGGGGACGTGCTCGGCCACGTCGGGGGTCGGGTGATGGCAGCCGACGAATTCCTCGCCGCAGCGCGCAGCGCCGAACCCGCCGCTGAGGTTCCCGCGTTCGCCGACCCCGACTCGGTCGCGATCGTGCTCTTCACCTCGGGCACCACATCGGCGCCCAAGGCGGTCGAACTCACGCACAACAACCTGACCAGCTATGTCACCGGCACAGTCGAATTCGAGTCGGCCGAGCCTACCGACGCCGCGCTGATCTGCGTCCCGCCCTACCACATCGCCGGCGTCGGCGCGGCGCTGTCGAACCTGTACGCCGGGCGCCGGATGGTTTACCTGCCGAATTTCGATGCGCAGGAATGGGTGCGGCTGATCGGCGCCGAGCACGTCACCACCGCGACGGTGGTGCCCACCATGCTGGACCGCATCGTGACCGTGCTCCAGACGGGCGACGACCCCAGTTTGGCGCTGCCGTCGCTGCGCAACCTGGCCTACGGCGGTTCGAAGGTGGGGCTGCCGCTGGTTCGCCGGGCGCTGGAACTGTTGCCGGATGTGGGGTTCGTCAACGCCTACGGCCTCACCGAGACCAGCTCGACGATCGCCGTGCTGACCCCCGACGATCACCGCGCGGCGCAGGCGGCGTTTTCATCGTCCGACATCGCACTAGCTAAGCGACTGGGCTCGGTCGGGCAGCCGGTGCCCGGCGTCGAACTGCAGATCCGCGACGAGGACGGCAAGGTGGTCGGCGCGGGCGAGACGGGTGAGCTGTTCGTGCGCGGCGAGCAGGTCTCCGGCCGCTACACCGGGATCGGTTCGGTGCTCGACGAGGACGGCTGGTTTGCCACCAAGGACATCGCCATGCTCGACGAGGACGGTTATCTGTTCATCGGCGGGCGCAGCGACGACACCATCATCCGCGGCGGTGAGAACATCGCACCCGCCGAGCTGGAGGAGGTGCTGATCGAGCACCCCCAGGTGCGCGACGTCGCCGTGGTCGGGGTCGAGGATCCGCAGTGGGGCCAGGCGATCGTCGCCGTCGTGGTGCCGGCCGCGGGCGTCGATCCCGACCCCGACGAGTTGCGCGAATATGTCCGGAACAGCTTGCGCGGGTCGCGTACCCCAGACCGGGTAGTCTTTCGCGACGAGCTGCCCACCACCGCCACCGGCAAGGTGCTTCGCCGGGAGATTGTCGAGAATCTAGCAGGGACGAAATCATGATCAAGAACGGAACTCGCCTCGCCAGCCAGGTGTGTGACACCCAGGTCATCGTGGTCAGGAGCGCCGACAGCCTCGACGACCTGCGCTGCGGCGGTGCGCCGATGGTGCCGATCGGTGGCGCGCGGTCCGGCGAGCTCGACCCGGCGTTCGCCGAGGGCACCGTGATGGGCAAGCGCTACGTCGACGAAACCGGGGCCGAGGTGCTGGTGACCAAGCCCGGCGCCGGGAGCCTGAGCGTCGGTGCGACCGCGCTGCACCTCAAAGAGGTCAAGCCGCTGCCGGCCAGCGACTGACGGGTCGGGCTAGCCGCCCCGCTGCCCATTAGCCCCGTCCGCCCCGAGCAGCGATCCGCCGCTGCCGCCCAGTCCGGCGGTGCCGAGTCCGTTGATGTTACCGCCATTGCCGCCGTTGCCGATCAATTGGGCGTTGCCGCCGTGGCCGCCGACACCCCCGAATTGGGCGAATGCGACGGTGCTTCCGCCGTTACCGCCGTTGCCGATCAGGGCGCCGTTGCCGCCGTGCCCACCGGGACCGGGGGTTTCTAAACTCCCGCCACCGGTCCCGCCGTCCCCGCCCGCGCCGAACAGCCCCACGGCGTTGCCGCCGGTGCCGCCGGCGCCGCCAAAGGCGAATTGCGCCTGCCCGCCGGTGCCGCCCAAACCGCCGTTGCCGAACAGCGCTCCGCCGTTGCCGCCGACGCCGCCGATACCACCGTTCGCCCCGCCGGTCATGCTCCCCCCGGTGCCGCCGGTCCCGCCGCTGCCGATCAGCTGCGCACTTCCGGCGTTGCCCCCGGCCTTGCCGACCGTGCCGTCTCCGCCATCGCCGCCGTTACCGGTCAGCCCGCCGTTACCGCCGTTGCCGCCGGTGTTGCCGACCCCACCGGATCCGGCGTCGCCGCCGGTGCCGCCGTTGCCGTAGAGCAGGCCGGCGTGGCCGCCCGTGCCGCCGGCACCGCCGGTGCCGACGGTACCGCCGAAACCGCCATGGCCACCGGCCCCACCGGTGCCGAACAACCCGACGGCGGCGCCACCGGTGCCGCCGCCACCCGCGGTGCCGGTGGGAGCGACCCCGCCGATGCCGCCGGCGCCGCCGTTGCCGAACAACAGCCCGCCGGTGCCGCCGTTGCCGCCGTTGCCGGCGGTGATACCGTTCTGGCTGTAGCCGCCGTCGCCGCCCTTGCCGCCGTTGCCGAACAGGCCGGCGGCGCCGCCGTTACCACCGGACTTGAACTCGGCGCCGGATCCGCCGGCGCCGCCGTTGCCCCACAACAGTCCGCCGTCGCCGCCGTTGGCGCCGGACCCCGGCAACGCGTCTGTGCCGTTGCCGATCAGCGGGCGGTTCAGCAGCGCTTCGGTGGGCGCGTTAATCAGGCTGCGCAGGGTCTGCAGCGGGGAAGCGTTGGCGGCCTCGGCGGCCGCGTACGACTGCGCACCCCCGGTGAGCGCCTGCACGAATCGCTCATGGAACGCCGCAGCCTGCGCGCCCAGCGCCTGATAACCCTGGGCGTGCGCACCGAACACGGCAGCCACCGCCGCCGAAACTTCATCGGCGCCCGCCGCCACCAGCTCAGTGGTCGGGGCCGCCGCGGCCGAGTTCGCCGAGCTGATTGCCGAACCGATATTTGCCAAATCCGTGGCCGCCGCCGCCACCGCGTCCGGCACCGCGATCACAAATGACATTGCGCACCTCCCACCGGCGCGTCACAACTCGGCGGTCGAGCTCAGGTGATCGTCGCGCCGTGCGTAATAAGGAAAGCGTAGCGCGAATCCGCAAATTGCATAGTCGATTCTGAGCAAACTCTCGTGGGTCTCAGCACAAACCCACCCGCCTGCCTCGTCAGCCCAAAAGCGATATCTTGCCGCAGCAACGCGAAGCGTAGCAGGAGCGTTCAAAATACCGGACTCATTCGTGGCAAATACCTGTACAGATCACCGCTAACTCAGATGAACCGCACATCTACTGGCTGGCCGCGCCGTGACCACCGCTATCGGCGATGTTGGCACTCTGGCCGCCTTCGCCACCGTCCCGCGCCCATGCCGAACAGCCCAACCGCGTTGCCGCCGACACCCCCGGCCCCGCCGGTACCGACGCGGGATTGCCCGCCGGTGCCGCCTAGTCAGGGCCAAACCGACTGCTAGTCCCGCCGGCGCCGGACGTGGGGCTAGGGGCCCGTCTGCCCATTTGGCCCCGGCACCCCCAACAACAACCCGCCGCTCCCACCCTGTCCGACGATGCCGTCGGCGAAGTAGGCGTTACCGCCGGCGCCACCGTTGCCGATCAGCCGGGCATTGCCGCCATCTCCGCCTTTCGGTAGGGAAGCGGGGATGTCGTGCTCACCAGTCCCGGCGCTCCCGCCGTTGCCGCCGTTGCCGATTTGAGCGGCATCACCGCCGCGGCCACCGGTGCCGGCCAACGCTCCACTGCCCCCGACGCCGCCGTCGCCGCCGTTGCCGAACAGCCCCAAGGCGTTGCCGCCGGCGCCACCGGTGCCGGCGAGGGTGTTGATGGATTGCCCCCCGCTGCCGCCGTGTCCGCCGGAGAACCGGAACCACACAAGCATCACATATCACATTGCAGCTCAACTAACTTGCGCCGCAGCCGCCAGCGAGTGACGCGCACCGCAGGCTGGACCGGCTAAGGCCCGACCAATCCCGGAAACCCCTGACAGCAGCCCGGCCGTTGCGCAATCAGAAATGGCGTTCCGCATCTGCCGCCCGCGCACTAGGGCGCAGCGGCCGCCCGTAATGTGATGCTCAACAACGCATAACAAATATTCAGAGAATGCATGTGTTATTCACCGGAAACACAGATGGATTAGATTGCCGTTAGCGCTATCGTGCCAAGGTAGTGCGTCAGTCGCCGTGCTTGTCGGGCAGTCCGTTACGACGAACGAATTCCCTTGCCTTGATCAGGAATTGAAGCTGGTCGTCAACCTGGCGTAGCGGAATTACGCTGCGGGTCGAGCGGCACAGCACGATGGCGCCTTCGAACGAGGCGATCGTCATCACCGCCAGCGATGCCGCATCCGAGTCGTTGAAGCCGTCGGCGACGAACGCCTGGGTCATCGCGGTACACCAGCGGCCCAAGATGATGCCGGCCTCGGTCGAGAGCTCTACTTCGTCGTCGGCCGACCCGATCGCGGCGGCGACCACGGGACAGCCTGCGCTGAAATCACACTCGATGAGCAGGCGTTCCCAGAACTCGACGTATTCGCGCAGCAGGGCCCGGGCACCCCGGGTGACGGCGTCATCGATGGTGGCGGTGATGGAATCACCGGAGTACCGCAGCGCCTCGGTCAGAATCTGATTGCGACCGTCGGGAAAGTGGTGGTACACGGAACCGCGTGGCGCGCCGCTGCGCGCCAGCACGGCATCGATGGTCACGCCCGATGCGCCGCGCTCGCGCATTACCTCGGCGGCGCTGACCAGCATCTTGGTGCGGGTGTCTCCACGCTTGGTCGGATTGCAATCGCGCTTGGTGTCGCTGGTGGTCGGCACGGCCGTACCTGCCCTGGGCGGCGTCATGCAGCGTGGGACTGTCGCGCTACCGGCCAGTGCAGATTGCGTGGGTTGAACCGGAACGACCTGCGCCGCAGGTCGGGCATCTCACGCGTGAAGTGATAGCCGGCGACGTTGAGTTCGAGTATCCACATGGCTTCTCCCGGCGGGGGTGTTGCTCACATGCGCCGGAGCCGCCCGGCCCATGATTATGTAGATCACCATATAAGACATCGGTGTAGTAAGCAAGTTTTATGTGCTAAGCAGAGCGGTCGAGCACGGCAAATAGCGTGGAGCGTGCCGTCAAGCACCATGATAAGCCGGAACGGTAACGGTCCGATTACTATGCACTATTGCATAATCTGTGCATCTGAGGTTGACTTTGCCGATGACTAGCGCGCTACCGACCCTCGACACCGTGACCCTGGAGCGGGATGGACACGTCCTGCTGATCGGGCTGAACCGGCCCCAGAAACGCAATTCTTTCAACCGCGCGATGCTCGCCGATATTTCGCGGGCGTACGCGCTGCTGGAGTCCGATGCCTCGGTGCGCGCCGGGGTGCTGTTCGCGCACGGCGACCACTTCACCACCGGTCTGGATCTCGCCGACGTCGCCCCTGGCATCGCATCCGGGCAGTCGCCGATCCCGGACGGCGGCGCGGACCCGTGGCGGCTGGACGGCCCGTGGAGCACACCGCTGGTCGCCGTCGTACAGGGCTGGTGCATGACGTTGGGCATCGAGTTGCTGCTGGCCGCGGACATTCGCATCGCCGCAACCGGGACCCGGTTCACCCAGCTGGAAGTGCAGCGCGGGATCTACCCGTTCGGCGGTGCGACGATCCGGCTTCCCCGGGAGGCCGGATGGGGCAACGCCATGCGCTGGCTGCTCACCGGCGACGAGTTCGACGCCGCCGAGGCGTACCGCATCGGGCTGGTCCAGGAGGTGGCCGACGATGCGGTGGCGGCGTTGACCCGGGCGCGCGAGATCGCGCAGACCATCGCCGAGCGTGCCGCACCGCTGGGTGTGCGGGCCACCCTGGCCTCAGCGCACCTGGCGCGCACCCAAGGAGAGGCGGCCGCCATCGAGCGACTACGGCCCGCCGTCGTCGAGCTGTTCAAGAGCGAGGACGCCGCCGAGGGCGTGCAATCGTTCATCGAACGACGGCAGGCCAAATTCCAGGGCCGCTAGCCGGCGGTCAGCTGTCCAGGGTGTAGCCCATCGGCATCAGCACGCTCTTCTGCTGGGTGAAGTGCTCGACGCCTTCCGGCCCGTTCTCACGGCCGATGCCGGAGTTCTTGTAGCCGCCGAACGGGCAACCGGGATCGAAGGCATACCAGTTGATCGCGTACGTCCCGGTGCGGATCTTCTCCGAGATCTCGATGCCGCGCGGGATGTTGGTGGTCCAGACGCTGCCGGCCAGACCGTACGCCGAGTCGTTGGCGAGCTTGATCGCGTCCTCCTCGGTGTCGTAGGGGATGATGGCGAGCACCGGCCCGAAGATCTCCTCCTGCGCGATCGTCATCTTGTTGTCGACGTCGGCGAAGACGGTGGGCTGCACGAAGAATCCGTTGTCCAGGCCGTCGGGACGGCCGCCACCGCACACCAGCCGGGCGCCCTCCTCGATGCCCTTGGCGATGTAGCCCTCGACCCGCGCGCGCTGCTTCTCCGAGATCAGCGACCCCACCTGGGCCGCAGGATCGGACGGCCCCCCGACCGGTAGCACCTGCACGAAATTGCTTACCGCGTCCACGATTTCGTCGTAGCGCGAGCGTGGCGCCAGGATACGGGTCTGGCCGACGCAAGCCTGCCCGGTGTTCATGATGCCGGAGAACACCATCATCGGGATCGCGGCGGCCAGGTCGACGTCCTCGAGGACGATGGCCGCCGATTTCCCACCGAGTTCCAAGGTGCACGGCTTGAGCATTTCCGCGGCGCGCCGGCCGATCTCCTTGCCGACGGCCGAGCTGCCGGTGAAGGTGAACAGGTCGACGTCGCGGTTGGATGTGAGCGCCTGCCCGGTCTCGATGCCGCCGGGCACCACCGACAGCACACCCTCGGGCAGGCCGGCCTCGGCGAACACCTCCGCCAAAGCGTTTGCGGTCAGCGGTGTTTCGGCTGCCGGCTTGAGCACCACCGTGCAGCCGGCCAGGAGTGCCGGCCCCAGCTTGTTGACCGCCAGGAACAGCGGCACGTTCCATGCCACGATCGCGCCAACCACACCGATCGGCTCGCGGTGGACGATGGTCTGCCCATAGGAGCCGTTGCGGATCTCCCGCCACTTGACCTGGTCGACAGCGGGGCCGGCGAAGAAGTTCATCGCCCCCATCGACCCCATCCAGTGCATCGTTTCGATGGTGGTGGGTGGCTGGCCGGTCTCGGCGGCGAGCAGCTTGGCGAACTGCTCCTTGCGCTCCTCCAGCAACTTCAGCGCATTGGCGATGACGGCGGCGCGCTCCTTTGGCGGCGTCGAGGGCCACGGGCCGTCGTCGAATGCGGCGCGGGCCGCGGCGACCGCCGCGTCCACGTCGGCCGCCGCCGCCAGCGGCACCTTGCCGACGTATTCGCCGGTGGCCGGGCAGTGCACCTCGATGACTTCGGAGGTCGACGGCTCGGTCCATTTGCCGCCGATGAAAAGCTTGTCGTATTCGGTCTTAACGTCACCCATGGGCGCCACCCTACCCAAGCCGAAGCAAAACGAGAACATGTTTCATTCTTGGCGTGCAAGCACCAGCACGAGATTGCTCACCAGGAACTCGCGCAGCACCGGCACCGACGTCAGCCACCAGGCCCATCGAGGGTGGTAGCGGGGAAAAGCGGCCACGAGGGCACCGGTGCCCGCGGCCCAGGTCAGGCCGTCGGCGGCGGACACCGCGAACAACGACGACCCGTAGTTGTTTTTGGCCGGACGGCCGTGTTTGCGGGCATAGCGGGCGGCGGCGCGGGCGCCGCCCAGGTAGTGCGTCAGGCCCGTCTCGTGCCCGCCGAACGGGCCCAGCCAGACGGTGTACGAGAGCACGGCCAGGCCACCCGGCTTGGTGACCCGCAGCATCTCGGCGCCGAGCTGCCAGGGCCGCGGCACGTGTTCGGCGACATTGGACGACAAGCAGATGTCGACCGAGTCGTCGGCGAACGGCAGCGCCATGCCGGACGCTCGGACGAACGTGCCCGCCGCCCGATCGAGGGCCGGCCCGGCCGCGTGCATCTCGCCCGGATCCGGTTCGACGCCGACGTAACGGACACCGGCGTCGGTAAGCGCTGCTGCGAAGTATCCCGGGCCGCCGCCGACATCGAGCAATGTCCGGCCCACCGGAAGTTGGCCGTGGCCCGCCAGCCACAGATCACCGACCATCGCAGCGGTGTCGGCTGCCAGGGCCCGGTAGAAACGTCCCGGATCCGGCTGCTCGTAGCGAAACTCCGACAGCAGCCGCAGCGAACGGGCAAGTGTTGCCCGCCGTGCGAAGACGTCAGTGACGGCCACCGGCCAACCCTACGGGCATGCCGCTGGCTCTTAGACCTGTTGGTCGTGCCTTTGCAGATACGGGGCCAAGCCGAATTTCTCGACGAGCAGCAGAAAATCCCCTCCCGAGACCGCAAAGTCGGGGGGGTCGTTGACGCGCTGCCGCACGTTGCCGGGCCACGAAAACCGCATGTCCAGACCCCCGATGGGGTCACGACATCCGATGGTCAGTGGTTGTGCGCCAGGAATGCCCACGACCAGGACGGGCGTCCTGGACAGTGACGCGGCCATGCTCTGCTCCAAGACGCGGCCCACCAATTGATCTGGCGAACCGAACCCGTAAAAGCCGCGCCGGTATCGGTAGGTTTCCGGTGTTGCGGTCACCTGCGCCACCTGCACCGAGACGATCAGCGCATTGCTGTTCGGGTCGAGCACTCGGATCGCGTCTGCGTCCACGTCAATGGCCAGGCGAGGTTGGTTGACTGATCCCAGGACTTGTTGTCTTCGCCGGAATGCGAAGGGCCCCATCTGCTGGATCAACAAGGGCTGGGAAATAGCAGGCATCGAATCGGTCCCGCCGGTGCCCGCGGGCCTGCATCCGACGGGCTCTGACTACCTTGGCGGCCGGCCAGGGTGAGAATCTCACCGAAGTCGGTGCCCGTCACCCAGGCGTCGACATCCACCGGCAGGCCGTAGCCGGCGTCGGGCGCTTCGAGCGGCGTTCCGGCGGCAACGCGATAATCTCGCCCGCCGAGAACGAAGCGGCGCTGGCCGCAGTGCAGGTGCAGCGCCGTACCCATCGTCATGCCGCCGGATATCCCCCACACGCCCAGCTTTGCGTCGCCGAACGGATAAACATCACCCGGCCGCTTACTGACGGTCAGGGCATCCCTTGTGACGTCGATGAAGATCTGTCCGTGTTGAGACCGTTGCGACCACCAGTACCAGCCGCCGACCCCGCCCAGAAGGAGGACCACAAAGCCGTAACGGATAACCTTATCCATGACCTCGGCGGTAAGTCGTGACCCGCCCGAACCGCGGAAGACATACATCTGCACACCCATGTACAGCCCGCCGAAGATGGCACAAAATGCGAGGATCCCGACCACCATGATCAGGTAAGACCTGACGGGCTTCGTTTGCCACGCGGGCGTCGTTATGGAGGCCATTTTCGAGCCCCAGAACGGAGGATGTGCCACAAACCTGCGCGTCGCGGCCGACTCATTGCCGATGCGCATCCTGAAACGATCCCACTCCCGGACCCGCCCGTAAACGGGTCGCTCAGCGGCCCGGCGTCGGTTGGAGACCGCGCCTTTTGGCTGAAGCATTAGGGTGTTGATCAATGTCTGATCTGCGCTCGGTGCTGCTGCTGTGCTGGCGCGACACCGGGCACCCGCAGGGCGGCGGCAGCGAAGCCTACTTGCAGCGCATCGGCGCGCAACTGGCCGCCTCCGGAGTCGCCGTCACCCTGCGCACCGCCCGCTACCCCGGCGCGCCGCGACGCGAAGTGGTCGACGGCGTTGCGATCAACCGCGCGGGCGGGCGCTACTCCGTTTACGTCTGGGCGTTGTTGGCGATGGCTGCCGCACGGCTCGGTCTCGGCCCGCTGCGGCGAGTGCGGCCCGACGTGGTCGTCGATACCCAGAACGGCCTGCCGTTTCTGGCCAGACTGGTGTACGGCCGGCGGGTGGTGGTGCTGGTGCACCATTGCCACCGCGAGCAGTGGCCGGTGGCCGGGCCGGTGACCGGCAGGATCGGCTGGTTTGTCGAGTCGACGTTGTCGCCACGGCTGCACCGGCGCAATCAATACCTGACGGTGTCGCTGCCGTCGGCCCGCGATCTGGTCGCCCTCGGTGTGGACAACGAACGAATTGCGGTGGTGCGCAACGGCCTCGACGAGGCACCGGCGCAATCGTTGTCCGGCCCGCGCGCGGCCGGACCGCGAGTGGTTGTGCTGTCGCGGCTGGTGCCACACAAGCAGATCGAGGATGCCCTGGAGGCGGTCGCGGAGCTGCGGAAACGGATCCCCGGCGTGCATCTCGACATCGTGGGCGGCGGGTGGTGGCAACAGCGACTCGTCGACCAGGTGCGGCGGCTCGACATTTCCGGCGCGGTGACATTCCACGGCCACGTCGACGACGTGACCAAACACCATGTGCTGCAGAGCTCTTGGGTAAATGTGTTGCCCTCACGCAAGGAGGGCTGGGGGCTGGCTGTCGTGGAGGCGGCCCAGCACAAGGTGCCTACCGTCGGCTACCGGTCCTCCGGTGGACTGTGCGACTCGATCCTCGACGGGGTCACCGGGATGTTGGTGGACAACCGCACCGAGCTGGTGGATCGCCTCGAACAACTGCTGTGCGACCCGGTGCTGCGCGATCAACTCGGGCGTAAGGCGCAGGCGCGCTGCGGTGAGTTCTCCTGGACGCAAAGCGCCGACGCGATGTGCGTTGTGCTGGAAGCGGTGCGCGCCGGCACCTTCATCAGCGGCCTGGTCTGAGCGTGTCTTCGCGGTCTTGTAACTGTCGGCGCCGCAATCTTGTCAGCGCCGCGCCAGCCCCGCCCAGCACCAGCAGAACCAGCCACGCCAGGTGCGCGGCGATCACTGTCGCTCGGAGGCGGGCAGAAGGTGCCCCGGCGCCGTTCCCGCCGATCCGGTACAAAGCGAGTTTGTCGTCACGGTAGGTCGGTGCCAGCGCGTCGAGAGTGCGTGCCGCGGCACCCATGTCACCCGAAGTGTCCGACTCGACGACCAGCCACGCCACGCCGGCCGGGGCCACGGCGGATGGGTCGGGCCCCGACAGCAGCAGCTGCTCTACCGCCCGCGCCCGCGCGCCCTCCCCGGGCACGGTGACGCCGGATATGGCCAGATCACCGGTGGTCAGCACGTCCGCGCGCAGCCAGCGCGGTAACGGATCGAGCACCGGGGCGGGACCGGACCATCCGAAGCGTCGCATCATGCCGGCAGGCAACACCGCTATCCATCCTGGGTGCCCCGGCTCGTTGTTGATCGCCGCTGCCACCGCCGCCCACCCGGACGGGTAGTGCACCGGGGCAACCTTGCCCCACGCACCCCAGGCCAGGTCCGGCAGTGCCAGGATCAGCGCGAGGCAGCAGACCGACGCCGTCACCTGGGGCGTGTGGGGCCCTACGGGCCTTAGAGGCCCTAGGGGCCCTAGAGGCTTGAGCCGACGTCGCAGCGTCTCCACCGCGCCCGCCCCCGCCAGCGTGTATCCGGGCACCGCCAGCGCCACCCACTTCTGCCCGTCGCGCAGCACACCCAAACCGGGCGCGGCATCAATCACCGCACGCAGCAGGTGTAGCCCGGGGCCGGTTGAAAGCGCGGCCGGTCCGAGCACGGACACCGCCGCCAGCGCCAGCAGCGGTACCGCCATTGGACGACGCACCACGGCCGGTAGCCCGGCCGCCACCACACCCAGCAGCACCGTGGCCGACAAGATCGCGAAAAGCGTTGTCCGCGAACTGGGCACGGCCTCGCCATTCCAGATGCCGCCGAGGCTGGCCAGGCTGACCAGGGTGCCCAGGCCGGGCTCGGCGCGCGGCGCGAACATGGCGACCCCGAGCGCGTTCGCCGCCGGGTCCGAGGTCAACGACGAGCCCATCTCCGATGCCGTCAGCCACGGCAGCGCCGCCACCAGCGCACTGCCCATCGCCGCTGCGGCGCACAGCCAGCGCGGCCTGGGCCGACCCGGGCCCCGGACCGGGGCGGCCACGCAGACCAACGCCACCGTCGCGGCCAGCATCAATCCGGTCGGGGTCAGCCCGGCCAACGCGATCCAGAAGGCCAGCGCGAGGAAGTCGCCCCAGCCGGCGCCGCGATCACCAGCGGTGCCGCCGCGCGAGCGCAGCTTGAGCATCGTCGTCGCAACCCAGGGCAGACAGCCGTAGCCGACCAGCAGGCTCCAGTGCCCCTGTAGCAGCCGTTCAGCGACATAGGGATTCCAGATCGCCAGCGTGATCGCGACGAACTGGCCACCCACACCCGCCGAGGGCAGCGCGGTCGCCGCCAGTCCGGCCGCACCCCATCCCGCCAGCCATAGGCCGAGGACGAGCAGCGCTTTCACCACGATGCCGCCGTCCACCAGGTGCGAGGCCAGCGACACCGCGAAATCTTGCGGCGTCGCCCGCGGCGCCGACGTCAGCCCCAGGGCGGTATCGGACAGATACGACCGTGGCGTGGACACCGCGTCGCGCAGCAGCAGATATCCGGGCCGCAGCAGGGGCGCAACCACCAGCAACGCCAGAACCAACGCGTACCCCGGCCGAGACCCGCGCAAGCCGGGCTAGGTCCGTTCGGACGGACCGGGGTCGTCGGGCCCCGCGTCGTGCGGGCCCGACTCGTTGCCACCTGAGGCAGGCGGATCCGCGCCGGGCGGGCTCGGTTCACCCAGATCGGGGCGTTGCGTGGGCAGCTTCTCGGTCACGGCTTCGGCACCCGGCACCCGTTCCTCGGGCCCGCCGTGGCCGAAGAATTCGTCGCCCCGGTCCAGACCGGGGTCGGTCAATGCGCTCTCGGTCCGCAGGCTGAACGAGGCCAGCAGACCGCCGCCGACCAGCGCGATCAAGCCGACCGCGGTGAACGTGATCGGCAGCACCCGCGACCAGAGGGACAGCCGGTCGCGCTCGTCGCGCGCCGAGTTGACCTGGGATTCGATGGTGTCTGCCGTGGAGGTGACCTTGTAGTCGATCAGCGTCACCTCTGGCTTCAGCGCGTCGCGGGAGAAGTAGTGGTTGGCGTGCTCGACTTCCTTGACGATGGTGCCCGACACCGGGTCCACCCAGAATGTCCGCTGCGCGGCGTAGTAGCGGGTCATGGTGATCTGCTCCGCGGGATCGCCGGGCAGGCCCCACATCGCCGCGGAGGCGGTGACCTTGCCGTCCTCGTCGCCGGCGTACAGCGACGGGTAGGTGACCGGAGCCACCAGCTTCCCGTCGGCGTTGTAGCCGATGTTCTGCGTGAAGCGGTACGTGGTCAACCCGTTGACGTCTTCTTGCCCTTGGTAGTTGACGTCAAACGCCTTCTGGGCGATCGGATCGAAATAGGGATACGTCTTCTTCTCGGTGTGGAATGGGAACCGATAGGACAGCCCGCTGTGCCGCAGCGGGATGGCGGTCGGGGGGTTCTCGTCGTTGTAGGTGCGCGGCTTCTGGACCGAGCCGCCGGTATGCGTGTCGTCCGAAACGGCCATCGCGGTTTTGCGGTTGAGGGTGACGGTGTCGATGATCGCCAGCAACAGTCCGGTGTCTTTTTGCTTGTCGGTGCGCCGTACCGAGTTGCCGACCTGGAGCGTGACCACGTCGGCGTTGGCGGGCGATTCGACGGTGACCTGCTGCTGGGACACCAGCGGCACATTCTGGTTGATGACGAAGTGATCACCGGACAACGACGCAGAATCCAGCGCCTGGGTTGCGGTGCCGTCGCTGACCAGCGTGGCGTCGATGTCGAGCGGGATCTTGGTAATCCTGCTGCTGGTATAGGTCGACAGCAGCAGCGCGGCGATCAGCAGGGCGGCCCCGAGTCCGATGATTCCGCAGGCGGCGAACCGCAACATGACGGCTCGGTTCACGTTGTTGTGACCTCCCTCTCGTCGATTCGGACGCCGACCTGGCCCAGCAGCGAAGCAAAACCCGTTTGACCCTAACAGCAGAATGCCGGGTAACTCGGGTGCACCCGAGCCCACCTGCGGCGAGCCGTGTGGACGTCGCAGGCACACTGTGATCGTGACCGATGGCCAGCAGGTGGGTGGGATCCGGAGCTTCCTGCCCGCCGTGGAGGGCATGCGCGCCTGCGCGGCCATCGGCGTGGTCATTACGCATGTCGCTTTCCAGACGGGCCACACCAGCGGTGTTGCCGGACGGCTGTTCGGGCGCTTCGATCTGGCCGTGGCGGTGTTTTTTGCGTTGTCGGGATTCCTGTTGTGGCGCGGGCACGCCGCGGCGGCGCGCGAACTGGGCCAAAAGGATCTGCGCCCGCGCACCGGCCACTACCTGCGATCGCGGGTAGTCCGCATCATGCCGGCCTATGTGGTGGCCGTCGTCGTGATCCTGTCTTTGCTGCCCGACGCCGATCACGCCAGCCCGACCGTGTGGTTGGCAAATCTGACGCTCACCCAGATCTATGTGCCGCTCACCCTGACCGGCGGCCTGACCCAGATGTGGAGCCTGTCCGTCGAGGTCAGCTTCTATCTGGCACTGCCGATCTTCGCGCTGCTGGCCCGCCGCATTCCGGTGGTCGCCCGGGTGCCCGCGATCGCCGCGCTGGGGGCGGCCAGCTGGGCCTGGGGCTGGGTGCCCGTGGCGCATGCCGGTTCCGGGATCAACCCGCTGAACTGGCCGCCGGCGTTTTTCTCCTGGTTCGCGGCGGGCATGTTGCTGGCCGAGTGGGCCTATAGCCCGATCGGGCTGCCGCACCGGTTGGCGCGCCCGCTGATGGCCGTCGTCGCGGTGCTGGCCTACCTGGTGGCGGCGTCTCCGCTGGCGGGTCCGGAGGGGCTGATTCCGGCCACGGCCACGCAATTCGCGGTAAAGACGGCGATGGGTGCGGTGGTGGCGCTGGCGCTGGTGGCGCCGTTGGTGCTGGACCGGCCCGACACGTCGCACCGGCTGCTGGGCAGCGCCGGGATGGTGACCCTGGGGCGTTGGTCCTACGGCCTGTTCATCTGGCACCTGGCCGCACTGGCCATGGTGTTCCCGGTGATCGGGACGTTCCCGTTCACCGGCCGGATGGCCACGGTGTTGGTGCTGACGCTGGTCTTCGGTTTCGCGATCTCCGCCGTGAGCTACGCCTTGGTCGAGTCGCCCGCCCGGGAGGCATTGCGGCGCTGGGAGAAGCGCGAGCGCCCGGCTGACAGCGTCGGCATCGATCCGGAAGCGGACGCGGTCGCGCCGTAGCTAATCGACGGTTTGTTCATCTCTATTGACGGGCGATGTGCACGACCACTGCGGTGATATTGTCCGGGCCGCCGGCTTGCCTGGCCGCCGCGATCAGCGCCGCGCAAGCATCCTCGGGCTCTTCGCTTTCGGCGTCGAGAATGCCGGCCAGCGCCGCGTCGTCAACCACGCCGTACAGGCCGTCGCTGCACAGCAGAATTCGGTCGCCGTCCTGCAGTTCCACTTCGACAGCGTCGGGTAGCGCGGGTGGTGGCATTCCGACGAAACGAATCACCACGTTGCGGGCGGGATGCTGCGCGGCTTCCTCGGGCTTGACTTCGTGCGAGTCGATCAGCGCTTGGACCAAGCTGTGGTCGTGGGTCAGTTGTTGCAGCTGCTGTTCGCGGTACAGGTAGACGCGGCTATCACCCATATGGGCGACCAGCGCGCGGGAACCCGCGACGACCACGGCGACCACCGTGCTGGTGGCTCCCGCCACGCGGGTATCGGTTTGGCCCGTCAGGTACAGGTCATTAGACAGTTCGGCCACCGCGCGGCCCAGTTGCGAAGGCTCGGCCTCACCATCGAGGTGACGTCGCAGGTAGGTCGGCAGCAATTCGGCCACCACCTGTGCGGCCAGTTCGCCGTCGGTGCTGCCGGCCACGCCGTCGGCCACCAAGAACAGACCCAGCTCGGCATCCGCACCCCAGCGGTCCTGATTGCTGGATCGTTCACAGCCGATGTCGGTAAGACCCGCGTAATCGATCGCAGACACGGGCTAGATCGCCTCGCGCAGCGCCGCGGCCAGTTGGGCGGCCGTCGTGACGGTGATTTTGGGCTTGTCGATGAGGGCTTCGTCGATGACGGTGGCCAGCCGGTGCGGGATGGTGTGGTCACGCTCACGGATAGGGACCGCATTCGTGTCCAGCACCACCCGGATCGGGTCCTCCCGCTCCGGAAAATCTCGCGGGTAGTAGCCGGTGAGCATCCAATACAGCGATGCGGCCATTGACCACACGTCCACGTCGGGAAGCGCGTGCTTGTAATCGATGAGCTGTGGACGGGCCATAAACGGCATAGTGCCAGCAACGGACCCCGTCAGGGTCATTCCCGACAAGCCCGCGCGGTCGAACGCCTTGGACAGTCCGAAATCGGCGACCTTGGCGACCAGATCGCGGCCGCGGCGGGCCAGCAAAATGTTGCCCGGTTTGATGTCACGGTGCACCAGCCCGATCGATCCGTTCGGCAGTGGCGCGGTGTGTGCGTGGGCCAACCCCTCGAGCGCCTCCACGACGATCGGAACCGCCTGGCCGGGCGCCAGCAGACCCCTCTCGACCAAGTCATCCACGCTGCCGCCGGCGCAGTACTCACTGGTGAAATACCATGCTGCCCCGACTCTTCCGGATTCCCGGAAGGACACGATGTGGGGATGGTCGAGTGCCGCTATGTTGGCGATCTCGCGTTCGAACATTGCCCGCGACCGCTCTTTGACGGCCACCTTGGGCAGCAGCATCTTCACCGCCACCAGGTCACCGGAAGGCTGATGGCGTGCCAGATACACCACGCCCTGACCGCCGTCGCCGATCTTTTTGACCAGATCGTGGTCGCGGATCTCGGGCGGCGAGTCGTCGGCCACCATCTTGCCCAGCAACGCGTCGATCGCCTTGCCGCGGTCGGTCTGACACCGTGCGCACACCTCCGCCTCGGCGGTGTTCCGTGGATCGTCGGTCAACGGGCCCCCGCACCGCGAACACGCCTTGGGCAGTACCGTTCCCGTCATTGTCGGCGGGGGCGGTGCGGTGATACCAACTTGAATCACGGTGTTGCCCAGCTTGACTCGGTCACCGGCAACTAGGTCGCGCTCCCGGAAGGTCAGCCGTGCCGCCTCTTCGGGGCTTTGCCCGGGGTCCCGACGGCCGATCTCCTCGCCGTTGACATGAGTACCGTTGAGGCTGCCGAAATCGCGCACCCGAATGTCGGGGGGATTGATGTCGAATAGGCAGTGATGACGTGACACCAGCTGGTTGGAGCCGGGCTCGTCGATGCGCGGATTGCAGTCATCGGCACGGCCCACGATCGCCGTCGCGCGTTCCTCGTAGCGGTGCTGGGCGCCGCTGCCCGGGCCCTCGACCACCAACAGCGTCACCACCGGGCCCGTGTCCGTCATGTCAGTGCCCCCCGCGATCGTCGGTGAGAAATTCGTAAACGTCTAGTGTGCAATCCACACCTCCCCGCCTCAGCCGGTCCCCATCCGCGCGATCACCTCATCCCGCACCGCCGACCGCCGCGCCTTGCCGGCGTCGTCGCGCAGCGGCCTGTCGACGAATTCGACGCTGCGCGGCACCTTGTATGCCTCGATGCGTTCCCGCAGAAACTCCTGCACGCCAACGGAATCCAGCGCTGATCCGTCGGCGGTATGCACCAGGGCGTGGGGTACCTGGCCCATATCGCCAATGTTCGGGTCGGGAACGCCGACGACCAAGCAGGACAACACCTCCGGGTGAGCCGACAGCGCCCCCTCGATCTCGGCGGGGTAGACGTTTCGCCCTCCGACGGTGAACATGTCGACGCGGCGATCCGACAGGTACAAGAACCCGTCGGCGTCGAAGTAGCCGAGATCACCCAGCGAGTCCCAGCCGCCGCGGCTCTTCGCCTTGACGCCGACGTAGCGGTAGGTCGGGGCGCTGCCGGGGGCGGGCCGCATGTAGATCTCGCCCTCCACGCCGGGCGGGCAGGGATTGCCGTCGTCGTCGAGCACCTTCATCTCGCCGCTGACCACGATGCCGACCGAGCCCCGGTGGGTCAGCCACTGGTCGCCGGAGATGAAGGTCAGTGCCTGTAATTCTGTGCCGCCGTACAGTTCCCAGAGTTTTTCGGGGCCCAGCAGGTCGATCCAGGCCTGCTTGACGGCGGGCGGGCACGGCGCCCCCACATGCCAGAAGCGCCGGATCGACGACAGGTCATAGGCGTCTGGGCTGGCGTGGTAGACGGGCAGCACCCGCTGCATGATCGTCGGGACGGTAGTCAGAAACGTGACGCGGTATTCGGTGATCAGCCGCAGAAAGTCGTGCGGGTCGAACCGGGGTGCCAGCACCAGATGGTGGCGCATCAGCAAAGCGATTGAGGCCGTGGTCATTCCGGTGTTGTGGCTCAGCGGCACCGGGACCAGCGTGGTGTCGCCTTCCTGCGCACCCAGCCCGTACCCGATCAGCGCCTGAATGCGGCTGTCGCCGCCGGCTTCGATGAGCTTGGGACGGCCGGTACTGCCACCCGATGCCAGCGACTTCCAGCACGGCGAAACCGCTTCGGGCAGCGGGTCATCGGACAATGCCGGGTCTGCAACGAAACCCGAAGGCACGCTGGGGATCTGACCGCGCGGGTCCTCCCGGCCGACCAACAGCGCACGCGGCCGCAACTCCAGCAGACCTTCCAACTCCGCGTCCGGCAGCCGCGGGGACAGCGGTTGCGGCACAGCGCCCAGCTTCCAGCACGCCACCGCGGCCTGCACCCACTCCACGGAGTTCGGCAACACGATGGTCACGTAGTCGCCCAGGCCGACACCATGCTCGGCGTAGGCGCGGGCCAGTCGGTTGGTCGATCGGTCCAGTTCGCCGCGGGTGATCGTGTGCCCGTCGCAGGTGACGGCCGGCTCGTCGGGAGCGAGCGCCGCCAGCGCCGAGATCTGGGTGCCGATCGGGGGGACCGGCTCACTCATAGGCGCCCTGCCGCTCGAAGATGCGGCGCGGGTTGTCGACGAGCATGGTGTGCAGCTGCTCGTCGGTGACGCCACGCTCCTTGAGCGCGGGGATCACGTCGTTGTGGATATGCAGGTAATGCCAATTGGGGGCGGCGATCGGCATGAGTTCCTCGGGCAGCGCGTCGAAGTAGCAGTTGGCGTCGTGCGACAGCACCATCTTGTCGGCGTGCCCGCGCTCGCACATCGTCGCCACGATGTTCACCCGGTCCTCGAACGGCGAGATCACGTCGATGCCGAACCGGTCCATCCCGAGGTAGGAACCGGCGGCGATGAGCTCTTCGAGGTAGCCGACGTCGGTGCTGTCGCCCGAGTGGCCGATGACCACTCGGCTCAGGTCGACGCCCTCCTCTTCGAAGATGCGTTGCTGATCGAGCCCGCGCCGCAGCCCGGCATGGGTGTGCGTGGAGATCGGCACCCCGGTGCGTTTGTGTGCCTGGGCGACGGCGCGCAGCACCCGCTCGACGCCCGGGGTGAGGCCGGGCTCGTCGGTGGCGCACTTGAGGATCCCGGCCTTGATGCCGGTGTCGGCGATGCCCTGCTCGATGTCGCGGACGAACATGTCGGTCATGATCTCCGGGCCGTCCAGCTGCGTGCCCGGGCCCGTGTAGTGGAAACGGAACGGTACGTCGTTGTAGGTGTACAAACCGGTCGCGACGACGATATTGAGCTCGGTGGCTGCGGCCACCCGGGCGATGCGCGGGATATAGCGGCCCAGCCCGATGACGGTGAGGTCGACGATGGTGTCCACGCCCCGGGACTTGAGCTCGTTGAGCCTGGTGACGGCGTCGGCCACCCGTTTCTCTTCGTCGCCCCAGGCGTCGGGATAGTTCAGCGCTATCTCGGTGGTCATGATGAACACGTGCTCGTGCATGAGCGTGACGCCGAGATCGGTGGTATCGATGGGTCCGCGAGCGGTATTTAGTTCTGACACGCAAACGATGCTAAGTCGCGGCGGGGCCCGGCCAACAGGGGCATCAAGGGCTAACCGGGGCGTTTTATCGGCGGCGGTATTGCAGTACCGTCACCCTCGACTTATTCGATATCCCTCCTGATCCCTGCTGATCCCTCCTGATCCCTACTGGAGCCCGCTCATGTTGCTCAATCCCAACCACCTGCAACGCACCTACCCCGATGCCCGTTCGGGGGAGATCATGGCCGCGACGGTGGACTTTTTCGAGTCCAGGGGGAAGGCGCGGTTGAAGTCCGACGACCACAACCGAGTGTGGTACTCCGACTTCCTCAATCACATCGGGCGGGAGCGCATCTTCGCCTCGCTGCTGACGCCGGCCGAGTACGGCGCCGCCGACTGCCGCTGGGACACCTACCGGATCAGCGAGTTCGCCGAGATCGTGGGCTTCTACGGGCTGAGCTACTGGTACCCGTTCCAGGTGACCGCCCTTGGCCTGGGCCCGATCTGGATGAGTGACAACGAGGACGCCAAACGCAAGGCCGCCGCTCAGCTGGAGCAGGGCGAGGTGTTCGCCTTCGGGCTGTCGGAGAAGACCCACGGTGCTGACGTCTACAAGACCGACATGATCCTGACGCCCTCAAAAGATATTGGGCACGGCTGGACGGCCAACGGCGAGAAGTACTACATCGGCAACGCCAACGTCGCCCGGATGGTGTCCACGTTCGGCAAGATCGCCGACACCGACGAATACGTCTTCTTCGCCGCCGACTCCCAGCACGACCGCTACGACCTGAAAAAGAACGTCGTCAACTCACAGAACTACGTCGCCAATTACGGGCTGCACGACTACCCGGTCAGCGAGGCCGACATGCTGCACCGCGGCATCGGAGCGTTCCACGCCGCCCTCAACACGGTCAACGTCTGCAAGTACAACCTGGGTTGGGGCGCCATCGGCATGTGCACCCACGCTATGTACGAGGCGGTCACGCACGCGTCCAACCGCCACCTGTACGGGACGGTGGTCACCGACTTCAGCCACGTGCGGCGGCTGCTCACCGACGCCTACGTACGGCTGATTGCGATGAAGCTGGTCGCCACCCGCGCCTCCGACTACATGCGCAGCGCCTCGGCCGACGACCGTCGCTACCTGCTGTACAGCCCGCTCACCAAGGCAAAGGTCACCGGCGAGGGCGAGCGAGTCATCACCGCCCTGTGGGACGTCATCGCAGCCAAGGGCGTCGAAAAGGACACCTTCTTCGAGACCGTGGCCCGCGAGATCGGGCTGCTGCCCCGGCTGGAAGGCACCGTCCACATCAACATCGGGCTGCTGGCCAAGTTCATGCCCAACTTCCTGTTCGCACCCGATGCCGCGCTGCCGTTGGTCGGCCGCCGCGACGACGCGGCCGACGACACATTCCTGTTCGCGCAGGGACCCACCGGGGGTCTGGGCAAGGTGCGCTTCCACGACTGGCGCGCGGCGTTCGACAGCTATGGCCACCTGCCCAACGTCGCGCTGCTGCGCGAGCAGGTCGACGTGCTGGCCGAGATGCTGGCTTCTGCGACCCCCGATGCCGTGCAGCAGAAGGACATCGACTTCGCCTTCGGCGTGGGACAGCTCTTCGCGACGGTGCCCTACGCCCAGCTGATCCTGGAGGAGGCCCCGCTGTCCGGCGTCGACGAGGCGCTGATCGACGAGATCTTCGCCGTGCTGGTGCGGGACTTCAACAGCTATGCCGTCGAGCTGAACGACAAGTCCGCCACCACCGACGAACAGGCCCGTTTCGCGATGCGCATGGTCCGCCGTCCGGTGCAGGACGCAGCGCGCTATGAGCGGGTGTGGAAGGAACACGTGGCGCCGATCAACGGCGCTTACGAGATGCGCCCCTGAATCGCTGATTGCTCTTGCGCCGGTCGAACTGGACTGGCTGTGGATCAACGTCGCTCTGTGGATAAGTCCCATGACGCCGCTCGCCCACTCGGCCACTTGACTGTGACGTAGCTCCGGAGAATGACCAGTGGTCATCGACCAAAGGGGGCCAATCGCCAACAGTGACGTGGGCGCGTGTCGATCCGGCCCGTCGCGCAGCCGTAGGGGAGGGCGCGGAGGCCGAGTTCGGCGCGCATGGCTTCTCCAACGGCAGCCTGAACGTCATCGCGCGGCGCGCCGCTACGCGTTCATCGCCGACATCGGCAGCCTGCGGGTGCGCTCTTACATTGAGGACCTGATCCGCCGGCTCCACCCGACCAGGCCGTTCTTTGAATTTCTCACCGGCCTGCTGGACGCCTGGGTCGCCTACTTCGCCGAACACCTGCACGAACGTGCGGTGGTGCGCAAGTGCGCCCGGGAATTGCCGATCGCCCTTGCATGGCGCTCTACCCATGGGCTCGCTTCGCGAAGGGTGGAAAGCTGGTGGCGGTCGTCGTCACCATTGCCAGACACACATACGGGGGTCTCAAAACTTCGTGTCGGAGATGGCGCGGCACGGCGGCAGGCATCTTCGGTGCGACCCCCACGAGCTTGCGCCTCTTCCTGCCGCACTTGTTACGGCCACGTCCCTGACCGCATCCTGCCGTCCGGAGTCGTGCGCCAGACCGCACCCCGACATCAGCGCGGCACCTACGTCGGGATTCCCCGGTCCGACCACATGGTGTTTTCAGGAGTGGCGCTACCCGTCACCATGGGCCATATCGACGACTGGATTGCTACGAATCACGTGCTCTCCAGCGTCTAGCTGCCCCCGGGGGATGCAGATCGGCTACGCCACCGACTAACCGGGGCCACCGGTGCCGCCGTCGCCGCCGGTGCCGCCCGTGGAGCCAGTGGAGCCCGAGACCGGCTGGCCGGCGTTGCCGGTGCCGATTGGGCCGCCGGGCCCGACGTGGCCGGTGCCGCCGGTGCCGCCGTCGCCGCCGGTGCCGCCGGTGCCGCCGCCGCCACCACCACCACCACCACCCGTCCCGCCGGGGGTGTTGCCGTTGGCGTCGCCGCCGGTGCCGCCGCCGCCGGTGCCGCCCTGGCCGCCGGTGCTGCCGACGTCGGTGCCGTTGCCGCCGTTGCCGCCGGCGCCGCCGTTGCCGCCGTCGCTGTTAACCACGAAGCCGCCGTTGCCGCCGGCGCCGCCGGTGCCGCCGTTACCGCCGGCGATTGCGCCGTCGCCGCCGGTGCCGCCGTCACCGCCCTCGGTGCCGCCGCCGGTACCGAATCCGCCGACGCCGCCCGTGCCGCCGTCACCGCCGGTGGTGCCGGTGCCGCCGTCGCCGCCTCCGCCGCCGGTGCCGCCGATTCCAGAAGACCCGCCGGAGCCGCCGATGCCGCCGGTGCCGCCGCCGCCGCCGTTACCCTGCGAGCCCGCCCCGTCGCCGGCGCCGCCGTCGCCGCCGGTGCCGCCGGCCCCGCCGGTGCCGCCGGCCCCGGCCGCACCGAAGGTGCCGCCGTGGCCCCCGGTGCCCGGGTGCGCGGACCCGGCGAAGCCGCCGAACGAGCCGCCGCTCCCGCCGTTGCCGCCGGTCCCGCCGGTCCCACCGCTATCGCCCGGGTTAGTGGCGTCAACACCGTTAGCCCCGTTACCACCGGTGCCACCGTTGCCGCCGGTCCCGGCGTTGCCGCCGTTTCCGCCATTGCCGGAACCGGTGCCGCCTGCACCGCCGTTTCCGCCGTGACCAGCTTCACCGCCGTCGCCGCCGGCCTGACCGGAATCGCCCGGGTTGGCGCCTGCGGCACCGGCGGTACCGGTGAGGCCGTCGCCGCCGGTGCCGCCGTTGCCACCGTTGCCGTTTACCCCGGCGTCGCCGCCGGTTCCGCCGCCGCCAGCCAACCCGCGACTGTCGCCGCCGTTGCCGCCGTTGCCGCCGTTGCCGCCGTTGCCGACCGTTCCGGCGTTGCCGCCAATCCCGCCGTTGCCGCCCTGGCTGTTGAAGCCCTCGCCGAAGCTCTCACCGCCGTTACCGCCGTTACCGCCGTTGCCGGACTGGGTTCCGCCGGTACCGCCGGCTCCGCCGTTGCCGGCGAAGCTGATATTGCTGGTGCCGGCGTTGCCGCCGTTGTCGCCGTCCCCGCCGTTGCCGGCCGTCCCGGCGTTGCCGCCCTTACCGCCGACGCCGCCGCCGCGGCCGCCGTCGCCGCCGTTGCCGCCGTCGCCGCCGCTGCCGCCGTTGACGCCGTCGCCAAGCATCCCGCCGTTGCCGCCGTCCCCGCCGCTAGCGCCGTCCCCGTCGAGCTGGGTGACGCCGGTGAAGCCGGTGCCGCCGTCGCCGCCCTTGCCGCCGTTGCCGACCAGCCCTGCGTCGCCGCCCTTGCCGCCGGTGCCGCCGACACCCGCGTTGTCGGAAACGTTTCCGAAGCCGTTGCCACCATTGCCGCCGGCGCCGCCATTGCCACCAGTGGTGGGGCTGGAGCCGGCCGTGCCGCTCGTACCGCTGGTCGAGCCGGCGCCGCCAGTGCCGGCCCCGCCAGCTGAGCCGGGGTCGCCACCGCCGCCACCGGCCCCGCCCGCGCCACCGTCTTGACCTACCGCGCCGTTGCCGCCTGCGCCGCCGTCTCCGGGGGCGCCGCCTTTACCGCCGTTGCCGCCGTGGCCACCAACGCCTTGGGCGCCCTGGCCCGCTGAGGCGGCGCCGGCCGCGCCGCCGTTACCCCCGGCCCCGCCGGCCCCGCCGTTACCACCAGCACCGCCGGCCTGGCCGGCCCCGCCGGTAATCCCGCCGACGGTACCGTCGTGGCCCGCGGCGCCGGCCCCGCCCGCGCCGCCGTCAGCGCCGTTGCCGCCGGCCCCGCCGTTACCGCCGGTGCCGGCCTGGGAGCCGCCGTTGCCGCCGGCCCCGCCGGCGCCGCCCGCCCCGCCAGCGGTGCCGACCGTGCCGGAAGCACCCGGGCTGCTGCCCGACGGACCCGGGCCACCGGCCAGGCCGGCCCCGCCCTTGCCGCCGTCACCGCCATTGCCGACGGCCCCGCCCGCCCCGCCGGCCCCGCCGGCCCCGCCGGCTCCGCCCGCGGTGTTGGCGGCGCCACCGTCGCCACCGTGACCGCCGTTGCCGCCGCTGGTCGGGCTGGTGCCGGCGGTGCCGGTCACGCTGGTGCCCGAGCCGGTGCCGCCGGCGCCGCCCGCGCCGCGTGCGCCGGGGTCACCGCCCTTGCCGCCGGCCCCGCCGTCGACGCCCGCTGCGCCGCCCGCGCCGTCGCCGCCGTCACCGGGGTTCCCACCGTTGCCGCCGTTGCCGCCGTCGCCGCCGGCGCCTTGGGTACCGGCATGGCCCGCCGCAGACGCGGTGCCGCCGGTCCCGCCGTTGCCACCGGCCCCGCCGGCCCCGCCGGCCCCGCCGCTACCGCCGGCCTGGCCCGCGCCGTTGGGCAGGCCCGCGACCGCACCGCCGGCACCCGCGGCGCCGTCACCGCCGGCTCCGCCCGCCGCACCCCTGCCACCGGCGCCGCCATTACCGCCGTTGCCCGCGTCGGCTCCGGCGTTGCCGCCGGCCCCGCCGGCCCCGCCGGCCCCGCCGTTGGTTCCCGGCGTGCCAGAATCGCCGGGGTCGGTGCCCGAGGGACCCGCGCCACCGGCCAAGCCGGCCCCGCCCTTGCCTCCGTCGCCGCCGCTGCCGACCAGCCCGCCGCCGCCGCCCTTACCGCCGGCCCCGCCGGCACCGCCCGCGACGGCCGCATCGGCACCGGCCCCGCCGGCCCCGCCCTTGCCGCCGGATCCGGTGCCGTCGTTGCCTGCACTCGTGCCGTTGCCCCCCGCTGTGCCGCCGGCGCCGCCGGACCCACCGCCGGCACCGCCGGCACCGCCCGCGCCGGGGTCACCGCCGTGGCCGCCGGCACCGCCGCTGCCGGCCGTCATGCCCGTACCGCCGTCACCGTTGCCGCCGGCACCACCGTCGCCCGGCGCCCCGCCCAGCGCGCCGGCACCGCCGGCGCCGCCGCTGCCAGCGTTACCTGCATGACCGAACAGACCGCCGGCCGCGCCGCCTGCGCCGCCCACGCCACCGACCCCGCCGCCACCACCCACACCGCCGGCACCGCCGGCACCACCGGCGCCGCCGGCCGCGCCGCTACCCAGCGCGGCGTTGCCGCCGGCGCCGCCCGCACCACCGGCTGCGCCCGCACCACCGGACCCGCCCAACCCGCCCGCGCCGCCCGCACCGCCGGTGCCGAACAGGAACCCGCCGCGGCCACCCGCACCACCTCGCCCGCCGGCATCGCCTGCCGAGCCATTCGAACCGACGCCTCCGGCACCACCAGCGACGCCAGCACCGCCACCGCCGCCGGCAGTCCCGGGCGTGGTCCCGGCCGCACCGACTGTGCCCATGCCCGCGGCGCCTCCGGCGCCACCGGTGCCGGAGAGCAATCCGGCGTTACCGCCGGCCCCGCCGTTCCCACCCCCCGTGCCGCCGGCTCCGCCTGTGCCGCCGTTGCCGAACAGTCCGGCGCTCCCGCCGGCCCCACCGTTTTGCCCGATTCCGCCGGCCGCGCCGTTGCCGCCGTTGCCGAACAGGATCCCGCCGGCGCCGCCATCGGCGCCGGGTGTGGTCGCGTTGGCGCCGTTGCCGAACAGCGGGCGCCCCAGCAGCCCCGCGGCGGGGGCGTTGACCGCGTTAAGCATGGCCTGCATCGGTGACGCATTGGCGGCCTCGGCGGCCGAATACATGCTTGTGGCGTTGTTCAACGCGGCCACGAACCGTTGGTGAAATTGCTCGGCCTGGGCGCTGAGCGCCCGATACTGCTGGCCGTGATCAGAAAACAGCGCCGCGATCGCGGCAGAGACCTCATCGCCGGCGGCGGCCATCAGCCCGGTGGTTGGGACGGCCGCGAGCGCGTTGCCGGCGCTGACCGCCGAGCCGATACTGTCCAAATCCGCCGCCGCGGCGGTCAACATTTCCGGTGCTGCGATCACAAATGACGACATCTGGAACCCGCGTCACGGGACAGCCCGGTGCGCTCGGTGCACCGATGCGACCAAAGCGTAGCCCCATCGATGGGGGCAGCAATGAAGTTTGCTGCTTTTGCTGTGCCGTCAAAAACGGGGTATCCGGTTGGTTGCTGCGTCACGCCGAAAGTCCCATCCGGCGGCGCCTCGATACACGACACGCCGCAACGGGGCCCATTGCTATCTGGACGACGAAGCGGCGGCCGCAACGACGGTTACGGCCGCCGCTCACTCCGCCTGGGTGACGAAACATCTCCGGTGTGGCGTGACGCTCGATTCAAGATCTCGCCAGCCTTGACTGTGACGACGGCCACCGTAGAATGACCAGTGGTCATTCACGCGAGGAGGCGCAATGCCGACGGTGACGTGGGCGCGTGTCGATCCGGCGCGGAGGGCTGCCGTGATCGAAGCCGCGGAGGCCGAGTTCGGGGCACACGGATTCTCCCGGGGCAGCCTGAACGTCATCGCGCGGCGCGCCGGAGTCGCCAAGGGCAGCCTGTTTCAGTACTTCGCCGACAAGCGCGACCTCTACGCGTTCATCGCCGACATCGGCAGCCAGCGGGTGCGCTCTTACATCGAGGAGCTCATCCGGCGGCTCGACCCGACCAGGCCGTTCTTTGAATTTCTCACCGACCTGCTGGACGCCTGGGTCGCCTACTTCGCCGAACACCCGCACGAACGTGCGCTGCACGCTGCGGCGACTTTGGAGGTAGACACCGATGCGCGGGTCAGCGTGCGCAGCGTCATTCACCGCCACTACCTCGAAGTGCTGCGCCCGCTGGTGCGGGACGCGCAGGCGCGCGGCGACCTGCGCGCGGATTCCGACATCGACGCACTGTTGTCGTTGCTGCTGTTGATCTTTCCGCATCTGGCGCTGGCGCCGTACATGCGCGGGTTGGATCCGATCCTCGGGCTCGACGAGCCGACGCCGGAGCAGCCGGCCCTGGCCGTGCGCAGGCTGGTCGCAGTACTTGCGGCCGCGTTCGCGCCGGTCCCGGCGTCCACACACCCCAGCCCTGAGATGATCCGAGGAGGTCAACAAACATGAACCGCAACCATTTTGGCTCGCTTGGCGGGGGCGGCCTCAACTGGCAAAGCCTGCCGTTGAAGCTGTTCGCCGGCGGCAACGCAAAGTTCTGGAATCCCGCCGACATCGATTTCTCTCGCGACCGGGCGGACTTTGAGCGGCTGTCGGACGTCGAGCGTAACTACGTCCTCCGACTGTGCGCCCAGTTCATTGCCGGCGAGGAATCCGTCACGCAGGACATTCAGCCGTTCATGAGCGCGATGCGCGCCGAAGGGCGGCTGGGCGACGAAATGTATCTGACGCAGTTCGCGTTCGAGGAGGCCAAGCACGTCCAGGTGTTCCGCTTGTGGCTCGACGCCGTCGGAGTCACTGAGGACCTGCACGGCTATCTCGACGAACTGCCCTCCTACCGCCAGATCTTTTAAGACGAGTTACCGGCGTGCCTCAACGTCTTGTCGACTGATGCGTCACCGGCTGCGCAAGTCCGGGCCTCCGTCACCTATAACCACATCGTCGAGGGCATGCTGGCGCTCACCGGCTACTACGCCTGGCACAAGGTCTGCGTGGAACACGGCATTTTCCCGGTATGCAGCAGCTGGTCTGCCGCATCGGTGACGACGAGCGGCGCCACATGGCGTGGGGCACCTTCACCTGCCGACGCCACGTCGCCGCCGACGACGCCAACTGGACGGTGTTCGAAACCCGCATGAACGAGCTCATCCCGTTGGCACTGCGGCTCACCGAGGACGGCTTCAAGCTTTACGACGACCCGAAGCCCTTCGACCTGAACCTGGACGAGTTCATGCAGTACTCCACCGACAAGGGCACGCGGCGCTTCGGGACGATCAGCAGCGCCCGTGGGCGGCCGGTCGGCGAAATCGACCTCGACTACTCGCCTTTGCAGCTGGAAGACACCTTCGCCGACGAGGACGCGAAGGTCCTGGCGAGCGTCGGTTAGGGCTGGCTAGGGCCAGCGCAACCGTCAGCCGACCCAGACGGTCTTGGCGTTGCAGAACTCGCGGATCCCCAGGCCCGCCAGCTCGCGCCCGTAGCCCGACCGTTTGACGCCGCCGAAACCCAGCTCCGGGTAGGACACCGTCATCCCGTTGATGAAGACCTGGCCGGCCTCGATGTCGTCGATGAAGCGCTCTTGCTCGGCCTCGTCATTGGTCCAGGCATTGGACCCCAGCCCGAAGGTGGTGGCGTTGGCGATCTCGATGGCCTCGTCGATGCCCGAAGCGCGGTACATCGAGGCGACCGGGCCGAACACCTCCTCGGTGTACAGCGCCATGTCCTTGGTGATGTCGGTGACGACCGTCGGCGGGTAGAACCACCCCGGCCGGTCAAGGCGCGTGCCGCCGTAGCGGACCTTTGCGCCCGCGGCGACGGCGTCGTCGACCTGCTTCGCGATTTCGTCGCGGCCCGACTCGGTGGCCAGCGGCCCGACGTCGGTGTCCGGGTCGGTCGGGTCGCCGACTTTGAGCGCCTGGACGCGCTCCACGAACTTGGCGACGAAGGCGTCGTAAATGTCGGCGTGGACGATGAAGCGCTTCGCGGCGATGCAGGACTGCCCGTTGTTTTGCACCCGGCCGGTGACCGCGGTCTTGACGGCCTCGTCGAGGTTTGCCGACGGCATCACGATGAACGGGTCGCTGCCGCCGAGCTCTAACACGGTGGGTTTGATCTCGTCGCCGCAGATGGCTGCGACCGATTGACCGGCCGGTTCGCTGCCGGTCAGGGTGGCCGCGACGACCCGGGGATCGCGCAGGATGCGCTCGACAACGCTGGACGAAACGAGCAGCGTCTGGAAGCAGCCCTCCGGGAAGCCGCCGCGGGCAATGACGTCGGAGAGGTACAGCGCCGACTGCGGCACGTTGGACGCGTGCTTGAGGAGGCCGACGTTGCCGGCCATCAACGCCGGTGCGGCGAACCGGACGGCCTGCCAGAGCGGAAAGTTCCACGGCATCACGGCCAGCACCACCCCAAGGGGCTGGTAGCGGGTGTATGCCTTTTTCGCGCCGACCTTTGCCGGGTCCGCAGGCTCGTCGGCCAGCAGCTTCTCGGCGTTCTCCGCGTAATAGCGAAAACCCTTGGCGCACTTGAGCGCTTCGGCCTTGGCCGACGCCAGCGTCTTACCCATCTCCAGGGTCATCATGGCGGCGGTTTCGTCGGCTTCCTTCTCTAACAGGTCGGCGGTTGCATTGGCCCACTCGGCCCGCTGGGCGAAGGTGGTGGAGTGGCGGTAGTCGAGGAACCGCTCGTGGGCGCGCGCGATCGCGGCGTCGACTTCGTCGTCTGTTGCCGGGGTGAAGGTCTTGACTGTCTCGCCGGTGGCCGGGTTGATGGTGGCGATGGGCACGTTGACCATCCTTCGTCGGGTGGGTTAGTGAAACGCTGAAGCGTCTGGCCCCAAGCCTGCCACTATCGTGGCCGGAGGGAGGTGGCGGATGAGTACAGTCGCGCAGCTGATGGTCGAGTGCCTGGAAAACGAGGGCGTTTCCGTCATCTTCGGGATACCCGGCGAGGAGAACATCCGCTTCGTGCAGGCGTTGGCCGCCTCGGACATCCGCTATGTGCTCACCCGGCACGAGCAGGCGGCGGCATTCATGGCGGAGATGTATGGGCGGGTCACCGGGCGGGCCGCGGTGGTCTCGGCGACCTTGGGTCCGGGCGCGATCAATATGCAGCTCGGGGTCGCCGACGCCACCACCAACAGCACCCCTATGGTCGCGATCTCCGCGCAGGTCGGCCAGGACCGCCAGTACAAGGAGTCGCACCAGTACGTCGACCTGGTGTCGATGTTCGCCCCGATCACCCGCTGGGCCGACGGAATCCCCACCGCGCGCGCCGTGCCGGAGATGTTCCGCAAGGCATTCAAGGTCGCCGAGACCGAACGCCCGGCGGCGGTCTACCTGGCGGTGCCCGAGCACTTAGATGCAGATCCTGCTGACTATCCCGACCTGACCCCGTTGCCGCGCAACGTCGTCCGCGCCGAGGCGCCGGCGGCCGGGCAGGTGGCGCGTGCGGTCGACATCCTGCGTAACGCGCGGCGGCCGGTGGTGCTGGCCGGGCATGGCGCCGCGCGCGCCGACGCGACCAACGCCCTGATCCGGTTCTCCGAAGAACTCGGTGTCCCGGTGGCCAACACCTTCCACGGCAAGGGCGTCATGCCCGATGACCACCCCAACAGCATCGGCACCATCGGGTTCATGCGGCACGACTATGTCAACTTCGGGTTCGACCACGCCGACGTCGTCATCGCGGTCGGATACGAGCTTCAGGAGTTCGACCCGGTCCGGATCAATCCACAGGCCGACAAGAAGATCATTCACATCCACCGCTTCCCGGCCGAGGTCGACGCGCACTACTCGGTTGACGTCGGGATCATCGGCGACATCAGCGCGTCCCTCGACGCGCTCGCCAACGCGCTGGACGGCCACCGCTTCGACGGCGATGCCGACGTGCCCGGGTCGGGCCTGTTGGCCGAGGAATTCGCGCGGGGACAACAGGATTCGCGGTACCCGCTGGCGCCGGCGCGGGTGGTCGCCGACACCCGCGCGGCGATGGGCCGCGACGACGTGGTGCTGGTGGACACCGGTGCCACCAAGATGTGGATGGCCCGGTTGTATCCGACGTATCGGCGCAACACCTGCTTGATCTCGAACGGCTTGTCCACCATGGGCTTTGCGCTGCCGGGAGCGCTTGGGGTGAAGCTGGCCAGGCCGGAATCGAAGGTGCTGGCCGTCGTGGGCGACGGCGCGTTCCTGATGAATTCGCAGGAGATCGAGACCGCGGTTCGGGAGCGCATCCCGCTGGTGGTGCTGATCTGGGAGGACGGCGGCTACGGCCTGATCGAGTGGAAGATGGATCTCGAGCTCGGGGCGCACTACTACGTGCGGTTCGGTAACCCGGACATCGTGACCTACGCCGAAAGCTTCGGCGCCAAGGGATATCGGATCAACAGCGCGGCGGAGTTGCTGCCGACGCTAAGGGCCGCGCTTGACGACGACGGTGTCTCGCTGATCTGCTGCCCGGTCGACTACTCCGAGAATCTGCGGCTGACCGACCGGCTCGGCGAGCTGGACGAGACGCTGTAATTTCGGCGAGCATGAGATCCACTGTCGTGATGGGCGTGATGGATAGGAACTGACGATGCCGAATATGCGGATCCGGGAGGCGGCCGAGCTGCTGGGAGTCAGCGACGACACCGTGCGGCGATGGATCGAGCAGGGCATCTTGCCGGTTAGTCGTGATGAATCCGGCCGGAAGGTAATCGCTGGACATGTCCTGGCCGAATTCGCTCGCAGCAACGCAACTCGGTTGCCGGCGAATCCGCTCAAAGTCCGCAGCTCGGCGCGCAACCGCTTCGTCGGCCTAGTCACCAAAGTGATCATGGACAAGGTGATGGCCCACGTCGAGATGCAGTGCGGGCCTTTCATTGTCGTATCTTTGATGAGCGCCGAGGCCGCGCGCGAGTTGAAACTAGAGGTTGGCAGTTTCGCGGTGGCCAGTGTCAAGGCGACCAACGTGATCGTCGAAATCCCTGGTGAAACGGTGTGAATCAGGGATCTGGGACGACCGCCCTCAGTGCTGTTTCACGACCGCACGCGGTGCGGTTCGCCACGCCCGTCGGCCGTCCGGCCGCTCCTGGGGTGGTTCTAGCAGCAATACCGTGCAACCGTCGAGCAGGACTGGGTGCACCCAGTCGCCCAACTCGATAAGCTCGCCGGCACCGGGTTGGCGATGGTTGCCGTCGCGTGCCTGATCGAGGGGTATGAGTTTGCGCAGGTCCTCGATAGTGGTTTGGTGAGGCAGCTCGTAGAGGCCGGGCAAAGTGATAAACAGGCCATCGTTACCCGAAAGGTGCAATCCGACCGCGGCCAACGCGCCCAGCACACCGTCCTGGGTGCCCCCGTGTCCGGAAAGGTGCACGCCCAGGCCAGCGGCGAGTTCTCGCGCTTCACTGGTGCGCAGCACTTCTCGCTTCGCGCGACGACCGAAATCCATTAGCGCCGGCGTCGCCTCATCGATTCGATTTGGGATAGCCACGGCGAGCCCTGGATCGGCGTCCGGCGGGCACACACGCTCCAGGAATCGTCCGGCCAACTCGATGACGTCCGGCAAAATCGCCTCGGGGTTTCCGTCGGTGCTGCGCCAAGCCAGGCAGGCGCTGGAATTGTGTGTGGTGTAAGGGATTCGATCGTCGACCAGCAATTGGTGCCGGGTCGCTCCTGCCGGGCTGCCCAATCCCGCGCCGGCCAGCTCGCGGAGTAGCGCCCGTGCGCGGCGGCCCGTTCCGGGGCTGCGCAGGTCGTCGGTGTCGTCGATGCCGATAAGTAGGTCCACTCCGGCGAGCGCTCGCATCTCGGTCATGGGTTGACGACCAGCGTGCTGACGTTGCGTACCCACCGATCGGTGCCGAGTTGAGTTCCGGTGAGCTTGAGGGTTTCTCGTTTGGTTATGTTCAGGATTACCTGGTCGGTGAGTTCGGCGGCGGTAAGTGTCTGAGCCGGGTCGCGGCCCTCTACTCGCACGGCGTCGACGCCGGCGGTGCCGGCAGCGGCCAGGATCGAGCGCACGGTGGGCCCCTTCTGGACTTGGGCGCCCCGTGACTGAGGCGTGGCGATCTCGATCTGCGGAAGGTCCTTTAACTGCGGCAAAGTGAACCGGTTCAGAACCCGGCCATTCTGCTGGACGAGCAGGGGGGCCCGTCCGTCGGTCGACCAGCCGGAACAAGCGCCGACAGCAACGCCGAGGAGCAACAATGCCAAGACCGCTACGAGCCGCCGGTGTAGAAATAACCGCATATGCCGACCATATTGGGTAAATCTTGGTGTATTCAAGGAATATTTGGGGGTAATGTTCCGCACGTGATGTTGCGCGCGAGTGCTGCTCCCGCCCATCGTTTGCCAAGGACCGTGACGCTGCGGTCCGCGAGCCGTGAGGTCGTTTTTCCCTTACTTGCAATCGTCGCGATCGTCGCCTACGCGGATATCCATATCCCGATGGGGCTGCCCGGGCATCGTGGCCTGGTGTGGCTCACGTTGTTGGTGGCGGTAGTTTTAATGACCCACCGACCGGCGACGGTGGTAGCGGTCGGGGCCGCTTCTACCGTTGCGACGCTTGCGATTAATGTCCCAATCGGCGCCGCGGCAGCCGCGGGCAGCATGCGCTACCTGGCCGCCGCCGTTTTGCTGTACGCGGTGGCTGCCACGCCCATGGTGCGACGACGCCGGTGGTTGATTGTGCTGGCTGCCGCGCCGATTCATCTAGTCGCGCTTGCCGACTCGGTCGCGGCCCTGCTGGGCAGGGGAAACCTGGTGGTGTTCGCCGGCATGGCCGAGAAGGCGCTATTCCATCTGGGGTTCGGGCTTGCGGCTGGAATCCTCGGCTGGGCCATCGCGTCCGCGCTGACCGGCCCGCGGCGGTGGTTCGACGGGCGCATCGGAAGGAGTGCGGGCTATGACTTTACGAGTCGTTCCGGAGGGATTGGCGGCGACCAGCGCGGCCGTCGAAGCGATCACTGCCCGCCTCGCGGCTGCGCATCTGGCGGCGGCCCCGGTGATCTTGGCGGTTTTGCCGCCGGCGGCAGACCCGGTGTCGGTGCAGGCCGCGCTGGAGTTCAGCGAACAGGGCAGCCAACACGAGGCGGTGGTTGCCCGCGGCGTCGAAGTTCTTGGTCGAGCAGCCGTCGGCGTGGGTGAGGCCGGTGCCAATTATGGCGCAGGAGACGCCGCGGCGGCCTCCAGCTATCTGCCCCCAGGTGGCTAGTGATGGTGGCGCCGGTCTGGATGGCGTTTCCCCCGGAGGTGCACTCGGCGTTGCTGAGCACGGGTCCCGGACCGGGCCCGCTGCTGGCCGCCGCCGAAACCTGGACGGCGCTCAGCGGTGAGTACGACTCCGCGGCAACCGAACTCAGCGCGACGTTGGCGGGCGCACAACAGGTGTGGGAGGGTCCGACGGCGGCGGCATACGTCGCCGCGCACGGGCCGTATCTGGCTTGGTTAATGCTGGCCAGCGCCGTCAGCGCCGAGACGGCGGCCCGGCACGAGGTTGTCGCCGCGGCATACACGGCCGCGTTGGCGGTGATGCCGACCCTGGCCGAGCTGGCCGCCAACCACGTTGTCCACGGTGTGTTGGTGGCGACGAATTTCTTTGGGATCAACACCATTCCGATCGCGGTTAACGAAGCCGACTACGCGCGGATGTGGGTCCAGGCCGCCACCACGATGAGCACCTACCAGGCGACCACCGCAGCCGCTAAGGCAGCCGCCGGGGGCGGCGGTGGTGGTGGCGGTGGCGGTGGCGGTGGAGGAGGGAATTTTCGGTTGCCAACGCCGGCAGAAATTGTGCAGATGCTCTTCGGCTTCAACGGCGTGGAAGTCCCCGGTCAGGGCCAACCCAATTGGACTCCGCTTCAGTATTTGCAGAATCTGTCCAACTTCATGAGCGGCAACCAGATGGCCATCGCCTACCTGGAAAGCAACCTACCCCAAGCCCTTGCGAATCCATCGAACCTGCCGGCACTCATCTCTTACTTCGTCGCGTGGCAAACCTTCCGCGCCGTCAACTGGACGCTGCGCACGCTGCGTTTCATTCTTCAGACGTCCCCGCTGTTGCTGCCGGCCGTGCTCAACCTGGCCGTCGTCAACCTGAGTGGTCTGGCCGGCATGGCGGGTCTGGCCGCATTGGTGCAGCCGGCGGCGCCGCCCGCGCCAGTCGCCGCAGCCCCGGTTGCGGCCTCCCCGTTGCCGCCGGCTGTCGCGATGGCCGCGCCGGTTGTGGCACCCGCGCCCGTACCGACGGTGACCCCCGCGGCGCCGGCCGGCCCCGTTTCCGCCGCGTCGTCCGTCCCACCGGCACCGGTGACGGGTGTGGAGGGTTTCGGGTATCTGGTGGGCGGTGCGGGTCCCGGCTTCGGTCCCACGCTGGGTGCCCGCATGAGGGTCGCGGAGTCGGCTTCCGACACTGCCGCGACAGCGGCCGGCGCCGCAGCGGCGGCGAGCCTGGCCCAGGCGCGGGCCGGTCGGCGGCTACGGGCGGTCATCGACCGTGGTTATCGCTACGAATACTTGCCGGTCGACGAAGAGCCAGCGATGGCCGCGCCGACGGCAGACCCCCACCCGCCGTCAGGCCAGGGCGCGGGCACGTTGGGGTTTGCGGGGACGGTACCCAAGGCGGACGTGCGGCCGGCGGGACTGACCACGCTTGCGGGTGACGAATTCGGCGGAGGTCCGAGTGTGCCGATGCTGCCGGAGGGCTGGGGAGTTGGGAAGGGGGCATGACGAACACATTGTCCGAGGAGGCACGCGATCGGGCCCGCGATTAGGAAATGCCATCAACTATGAAAGGGATTGTGGTAGTGAGCTTTTTGGCTTTAGCACCGGAGATCAATTCGACGTTGATGTACGCAGGTCCGGGGTCCGGGCCGATGGTGGCCGCGGCCGCCGCCTGGGATGGGTTGGCCAGTGAACTGAGTTCTGCGGCAAGCTCATTCGGTTCGTTGACGTCGGAGTTGACCGCACAGGCTTGGCAGGGTCCGGCGGCCGTGGCGATGGCGAACGCGGCGGCGCCCTATGCGAGCTGGCTGGAGGCGGCCGGGGCGCATGCGGCGGCGGCCGCTTCGCAGGCGCGCGTGCTCACCTCGGTGTACGAGGCCGCTTACGCCGCGACCGTCCATCCTGCGGCGGTGGCGGTGAATCGTTCCCAATTCGTGTCGTTGGTCGTATCAAATCTGTTTGGGCAGAACGCTCCTGCGATCGCGGCAAGGGAAGCCGAGTATGAGCAGATGTGGGCTCAGGATGTGGCGGCGATGGCGGGCTATCACGCGGGGGCGTCGGCGGTGGCCGCGCAATTGTCGTCGTCGCTGTCGAACATCAACCTCGGCCTCGGCAACAACGGCACCCTGAACCTGGGCATGGGCAACACCGGCAACTACAACCTGGGTTCGGGAAATCAGGGCACCGGCAACCTGGGCAACGGCAACACCGGCGGGACCAATGTGGGCTCGGGCAACACCGGCAGCACCAATTTTGGCTCGGGCAACAGCGGCAACCAAAACTCGGGCTCGGGCAACACCGGCAACCTCAACCTGGGCTCGGGGAACGCCGGCAACGCGAACTTCGGCAGCGGCAACAACGGCGACTCCAACATGGGCTCCGGAAACATCGGTAGCGGCAACTGGGGCAACGGGAACATCGGCAGCGGGAACGTAGGCAGCGGAAACTCGGGGGCCGGGGGCACGGCAGGCAACAACAACGTCGGCTTCGGCAATACGGGCAGCAACAACATCGGGTTCGGGAATACCGGTAACCACGACATCGGCATCGGGCTGACGGGTGACAACGAGGTCGGCATCGGCGGCCTGAACTCCGGCAGCGGCAACATCGGCTTGTTCAACTCCGGCAGTGGCAACGTCGGATTCTTCAACTCGGGCACGGGCAACATAGGCGTAGGCAACTCCGGCAACCACAACCTGGGCTTTGGAAACGCGGGCAATATCAACACGGGTGGCCTCAACTCGGGTGACACGAACACCGGCTTTGCCAACTCCAGCCCGTTGAACATGGGCATGTACAACTCGGGCGGCGGCAGCAACATGGGCCTATTCAACTCGGGCACGGGGCACAACGTGGGCCTGTTCGACTCGGGGGGCGGGCAGAACGCAGGGAGTTTCAATTCGGGCACCGGGTCCAACTGGGGCGCCTTCAACTCCGGTGTCGGACTGGGCGGCAACTCGGGCTGGTTCAACTCGGGCAACGTCAACACGGGCTTCGGAAATGCGGGTAACACCAACACCGGCGCCTTCAACACGGGCAACCTCAACACCGGGTTCGGGATCACCACCAACTCCACCGCCGCGAACTCGGGCTTCGGCAACACGGGCACCGGGAATTCGGGCTTCTTCAACACATCTAGTGCCGGTAGCCACACCTCGGGTGCCCTCAACAACAATACGGTCGGTGGTGGCGGTGGCGGTGGCGGTGGCGGTGGTGGTGGTGGCGGCGGCGGCGGTGGCGGCGTGACCGCGGGCTTCGACAACACGAGCGGCAAGTCCAGCAATGTGGGAATTGCCAACACCGGCATTCAGAACGTGGGCTACCTCAATCTGGGCAACCAGAACATCGGCTTGATCAACTCGGGCGGGAACAAGACCGGGGACGGAAGCAGCGTCGGCATCGACAACGCCGGCTTGGAGGACTCGGGCATTGGGAACCAGGGTGACTTCAGTTCGGGCGCCTTCAACAAGAGCAGCGGCGTCGCGGGCTTCTTCGCTTAGCCTCTCACCAGGATCACTGCAGCACCGCGGTGCCGAACCAATGGCAGAGCAGCAGCGCGACCTCGACGTCAAGCCGGTCGTCGGCGATCGGCCGGCCACGGCGTTCCACCGCCCGGTGCACGCGGTGCTTGACCGAGTTGGCGTGCAGGTGCAACTCCTCGGCGGCCGCCTTATGGCTCGAGCCGGTGCGCAGGAAGACTCGCAGTGTTTCGCGCAGCCGTTGGTCCGCATCGGTGTCGGACGCGAGCGTTCCGAGCATCTCGCCAACCCATGTCGAAGCCGCTTCGACGTTGTCGCCGAGCAGCGCGGCTACCGCCAATCCAGGATCGCAGGCGGCGATGACCCGGCGGGCGATCATGCCCGACGCGATCGCTACCGAGCGGGCATGCTCCGCCTGCTGATGTGAGCGGCGAAAGCCCGCTATCCCGGGCAGGGGATTGCCGGCAGCGATCGACGGCGCATCCTTCGCGGTCTCTGCGAACAGGCGAATACGGGTCAACACATCCGACGCCAAGTTGGCCGGCAACGGAATCCATGCCCATCCGGTGACGCGGTCCATGGAAATGAACAACGGACTGTCCTGAGCGCCAACCGATTCAGAAAGCTTATGCACGAACCGTTCCATCGTGTCGAGTTCGCCGCCGTCGCTGGACTCGCAACACCACGTGACGATCGCGACGTGGACGAGTCGCAGCGGGTAGCGGATCGCGATAGTCACTGCGTCGATGTCGACGTCCCCACCGGCGAGTAGCTCACGAACATGCAGCGCGCGCAGGGCGTTTCGATTACCCAACCACCGGTCGCGCTCATCCTGATAGGTGGCGAGCACCCGCTGCGAGATCAAGTCGATGTATGCGAACGAGACCGCCGCCATTAGCTCGTATACGTCCAGGCTCAGCTTCGGGTCCAGTTCGGATGCCCGAATCTCCTCGAGCACCACGTCGAGTGCCGCCCGGTGGCCGAGCCGGTACGCGCGCACCAACGCATCCGCGGACACCTCGCGCTGCGCCAGCCGCCGGGCATACTCAAGCGCGGCAGTGGGCGGCTCGATGTGCTCGATGGGGATGCCGTTGCGAATCGCCGAGAAAAACGTGTCGACGTTGGACGCGACGGTGTCGCGCAATAGCTGCACCAATTGGGCGTCGCCACCCAGATCCGTGATCTCAGTGACCAGCAGCTGCTGGATCGACCGCGTCGCGGCCTCCAGCCGGCTGTCCAGCCTGTTAGCGACCAGTGCCGCGGTCTTCGCAACGATGGCGCTGTCCGTGCCGCTGCCGTGCGCCCCCATGATCCGACCGTAGTTGCCCTTGTCTCCGGAAGACAATCCCGCGCCGATCGTTGGCTCCGCACGACGTCGACGCGCCGGCGCGCGCTGAAGTAACTTCTCTGACATGGACGCGCGATTGAAATATCTTGTAAAACACGAATTTTGGCTGCAATCACCGACGCGCCCACGTGACCCGACGTGGTCGCGGTAGGTTTCCCTGCCCGCGTCAATCTTTGCCGTCAAACCATTTACCGTCAAGGCATAGCGGCGCACACTGGGCATTACCGGTGATCCCCTTGACGGCAATTTCGCGCCGTACGCCGAAATGCGTAGTAATTCAACGCAAGTAAAAGGAGCACCGATGACAACTCTCGACCAACGCGACCTCGACACCCTCGACCTGGCCGACCCCGCCGTGTGGGACGACGGCCCGCCTTATGACCTCTTCGAGCGCATGCAGCGTGAGGCACCGGTGCACTTCAGCCCGCAACGCTATTTGCCGGAAGAAGGCGGATTCTGGTCGATCACCCGCTTCGACGACGTGCGCGCCGTGAGCCGCGACCACCGGACCTTCTCCTCGGAACGGCGCGGCATCTTTCACATGGACGACATCGGTGTCCCGCTGGATCTGCAACGGCTGCAGCTAATTTCGATGGACCCGCCGCGTCACGACCGGCTCAAGGCGCTGGTCATCAAAGAGTTCACTCCAGAGGCGGTCGGCACGCACGAGGATCACGTCAACCAGATCATCGGCCATGTCCTCGACGGTGTTGCCGACCGCGAACGATTCGACCTCGTTGCCGACGTCGCGCGGCCCATCCCGGCCCGCGTGATCGGCTCGATGCTGGGCACCCCGCCCGGGGACGACGCCAAGCTGGTGCACTGGACCAACGTCTTCACCGCCTTCGAAGACCCAGCAATCCGCGGGCAGTGGCAAGACGCCATGGCAGTCGTGAGCGAGATCGTCGAATACGTCAACGACAAGATCGTCCACCGCGACGACTCGCTCAGCGGCAAGCTGCTCACCGCCATGGTCGATGCCGAGGTTGACGGGGACAAGCTCAACGAGCTTGAAATCGCCACGTTCTTTGTCCTGCTGATGTCGGCGGGCAACGACTCAACCCGTGCAACCTACAGCGCGACGATGCTGGAGCTGCTGCGAAACCCCGAGCTGCTTAAGCAGGTGCGCGAGCGCCCCGAGCTGATCGAGGCGGTGGTGGAGGAGGGGCTGCGCTGCTATCCCGCATTCGCCTTCATGGCGCGCGCGGCCACCAAGGACACGGAACTGCACGGCAAGACGATCAGGGAGAACGACCGTCTGCTGCTGTGGTATATCGCGTCCAACCGTGACGAGAGCGTGTTCGACAACCCGCATAAGTTCGACATCAATCGGAATGGTCTGGCCGATCAGCACCAGGCCTTCGGCGGCCGCGGCCGGCATTTCTGCCTGGGCGCCAACCTGGCGCGGATGGAGCTGAAGCTGTGGATAAGGCAGACGCTGGAGCGCTTCCCCGATCTGCAACTCGACGGTGAACCGACCCGGGTGCGGGCGCTGTTCCTCAACCAGTACAACTCGATCCCGGTGCGGAGAACATCGTGAGCACCATCGAACAGGCCACCCGGGCGAGGCCCGCCTACCGCGAGGTCGAGCTCGACGTCGAGGTTGGGCGCCGCGAGGCGGTTTCCGACGACGTCGTCACGCTGACGCTCGCCGATCCAAGCGGCGCCGACCTTCCCGAGTGGGCGCCTGGCGCGCACATCGATCTGCTGATGACACCGTCGCTGGTGCGGCAGTACTCGTTGTGCGGCGACACCGCAAACCGCGGCGAGTGGCGGATCGGCGTACTGCTCGATCCGGGCAGCCGCGGCGGGTCCCAGTTCGTGCACGACAAGCTGCACGAGGGCACCACGGTTCGGGTGCGCGGCCCGCGCAACCATTTCCCGCTGGTCGGCTCGCCGCGGTACCTGTTCGTCGCGGGCGGAATCGGTGTCACGCCGATAATGCCGATGATCGCGGCGGCCGAGGCGGCCGGTGCCGACTGGCGGCTGCTCTACGGCGGCAGGACGCGGTCGTCGATGGCTTTCGTCGACGAACTGCAGCGTCACGGCGAACGGGTAACCGTCTGTTCCCGCGATACGCGGGACGGGGCGAACTTCCGCACGAACCTCGACGCGGTGCTCTCGTCGGCGCGGGAGAACACGCTGGTGTACTGCTGTGGGCCCGAGGGGCTGCTCGGCGCGGTGGAAAAGGCGTGCAAGCCCTGGCCCCAGGGCAGCCTGCACATCGAGCGGTTCTCGGCCAAAACTCTCGAGGAACCAGCGCCGGGGGCGCTGGAGTCCTTCGAATTGGAGTGTCAGCGCTCTGGCCTGACTTTGACTGTGCCGCACGACAAGTCGGTCTATCAGGTATGCGAGGAGGCGGGCGTCGACGTGCTCGGCTCCTGCATGGAGGGTGTCTGCGGGACCTGCGAGTGCGATGTGCTCGAGGGTGAGCCCGATCATCGGGACTCGGTGCTGAACGACGCCGAGAAGGCCCGAAACGACGTGATGATGATCTGCGTTTCACGCGCCCGTTCGGAAAGGCTGGTGCTGGACCTATGAGATCCAACTACCCGTTCAACTGCTGGTACGTGGCCGCAACCAGTGATGAGGTCGGCAACGGCCTGCTGGCGCGTCGGCTGCTCGATAAGCCCGTCGTCTTATACCGGCGCGGCTCCGGTGACGTGGTGGCGATGGAGGACCGCTGCGTCCACCGGGCCTATCCGTTGTCGGCCGGTCGCCGTGACGGTGATCGCGTGGTGTGCGGCTACCACGGCTTTGCCTACGATCCCGGCGGCTGCCTGGTCGAGGTGCCGTCGCAGGAGAACGTGCCACCGGGTGCCCGGGTCCGCACTTATCCCGTGTATGAGCAGTCGCCGTTCGTCTGGATCTGGCTCGGTGATCCCGGCGTCGCCGCGCTGCGTCCACCGCCCCGAGTGCCGTGGTATGCCGACGGAACGGGCTGGGGGAGCACCACCGAGGTGCTGCGGGTCGAGGCCAATTACCTACTGCTGCATGAGCATTACCTAGACCTCACCGATGTGTTCGTAATGCACCCGGAGGCCGTGCCGCCGGATATCGAGGTGCTGCCGCAGCTCGACGAGGTCGAAGTCTCCGAACGGTCCGTCTCCTACACGCGGGCGTTGCCGGCCAGCCGGCTGGCCGCATGGGAGGCCGAGGTCACCGGCCTACCCGCCGACACCGCGGTCATCCGGCATGAGGAGGGGACCTTTGTCTCACCGGGCCTGCATGTCCAGCATTACGTCATTGATCCCGAACCCGGAAAAGCCGGAAAAGCCGAAAAGGCCTACGAGCTGTTGCGGATTCAGGGGTTTACGCCCGAATCCGCGGACGCGACCCACGTCTTTTTGCAGATGGCCCGCAACTATGCCGGCGACAACGACAAGGTGGGCCAGTTTCTGCGCACCATGTTTCATGACTGGGCGTTGCGGGATTCCGTTGTGCTGGAAACGATTCAGCACCGGTTGGGTGAGGAGGCCGTGCCGCGACGCGACATCAACGTCAAAGCCGACCGTGCCGCGGTCCGGGCGCGCCGCATCGCCCTGGAAATGGTTGACGAGGAATCCGGCCGGTTCGCACTACATCGGATGCTGTCGACATCGTGACCACGCTCGGCAGGAGAACCTCCGATGCCCAGCGCACGAGAGACCCCGGGTAAGAGAACCGAGAGTTGCGCTACGCCAACGAGATCAGCGAAGCAAGCGGCGGCGCCGCCTATCGGAGCGGATGCTGACGGGAGATACTTTTATCCATTTGTTCAGCTTCGCTAATTACTGAGCTATCGTATGCTGGCGGATGTTTGGCGCCAGAGCACGGGAGCCACTGTGGGTGACGATTCGCTGACGACAGAGCCCGGGGTGCCGTTTAGTCTTACCGACGAGTTAGCCGCGGCGGGGTTCGAGGGGGCGGTCGAGGTCGGCCGCGGTGGGTTCGGGGTGGTGTATCGCTGCCAGCAGGTCGCCCTTAGCCGGGCGGTGGCGCTCAAGGTGCTCAATGTCCGGTTCGATGAGGAACGGGCCCGGTTTGCGCGGGAGCAGCAGGCCATGGCCCGATTGACAGGCCATCCCAACATTTTGCCGGTGCTGCACGTCGGTGAAACCGCGAGTGGTTATCCGTATCTGGTGATGCCGTTTTGCAGTCAGGGGTCTACTCAGGAGCGGATCGACCGGCTGGGCGTATTAGAAGTCGCCGAGGTGTTGCGGCTGGGAGTCAAGATGGCCGGCGCCTTGGCGTGTGCGCATGAGGTGGGCATTGTGCACCGTGATGTCAAGCCGGGAAACATCCTGTACACCGATTACGGCGAGCCTGCGTTATGTGATTTCGGTATCGCCCGTGTCGCTGGCGGGTTTAAGACCGACACGGGGGCGTTGGCCGGATCGCCGGCGTTTACCGCTCCGGAGATCCTCACCGGCGCAGCACCCAATGCGGCCTCGGATGTCTATGGGTTGGGGGCGAGCCTGTATTGCGCGTTGACCGGTCACGCCGCCTTTAAGCGGCGATCCGTGGAAAACGTGATCGCGCAGTTTATGCGGATCACCAGCGATCCGGTGCCCGATCTGCAAGAGCACAATATCCCCGAGACCGCAGCTGGGGTCGTGGCCATGGCCATGGCCCGCGACCCGGCCGATCGGCCCTCGGCGACCGAGCTGGGTGAACTCATCCGGCAGGCACAGGCGCATCTGGGTCTGCCGGTCACCGAGATGCGGCTGCACAAGGGCCGCGAACCGGATCGGCGCCCGACACCCTTGGCGATGCCGGCGTCGACGTCGATCAGCGGCGGCGGTGCCGGCGGCAGGCTGCCGGCGACGGTAGCCAGCTTCGTGGGCCGCGAGGCGGAGCTCACCCAACTGCACGAGTTGTTGTCGACCTCACGTCTGGTCACCCTCCTCGGCATCGGCGGGGTCGGCAAAACCACCCTTGCCGCGCACGCCGCCACCAAGCTCCGTCCCCAGTTCACCCATGGAGTGTGGTGGGTGGAGCTGGCCGAACTACACGAGGGTGGGCTGCTGACCGAAGTGGTGGCCGCCGCGTTGGGTGTGCGCGACCAGAGGGGCCGAACGCTCACCGACGTGCTCGTCGACTTCCTCGAGCAGCGTCACACACTGCTGGTGCTGGACAACTGCGAACACCTCGTCGACGACGTGGCCACGCTCACCGAGATCCTGCTGCAGGACTGCCCGCAGCTGCAGATCCTGACCACCAGCCGCGAAGTCCTCGACATCGCCGGCGAAGTGCTGCTGCGCCTGCCCCCGCTGTCGTGTCCGGCCCTTGAGGGTCATCCCACCCTGCGCACCCTGGGCGGATACGAGGCCGTCCAGTTATTCGTGCAGCGGGCCCGCGCCGTGCTGCCCGGATTTGAGCTCGATGACCACAACGCGGCCGCGATAGCGGGCATCTGTGCCCGCCTGGATGGGTTGCCCCTGGCCATCGAGCTGGCCGCGGCACGCCTGCGCGCGATGTCGGCCGAGCAGATCGCCGACGAGCTCTCCGACCGCTTCGCATTGCTGTCCTACCGCCGCCGCAGCACCCCCGCCCGCCGGCAAAGCCTGGCCGCGTGCGTGGACTGGAGCTATGAGCTGTGCACCCAAGCCGAACAACAACTGTGGTGTCGGCTCTCGGTGCTCGCCGAAAACTTCGACCTGCCCACCGCCCGCGGCATCTGCGGCCAGGACATCCCCGCCCACGAATTCCTCGACCTGCTGTGTGCACTGGTCGACAAATCCATCCTGATGCGTGTCGAACACCGCGGCATGACCCGCTTTCGGCTGTTGGAGACGTTGCGCGACTACGCCAAAAGCCGCATCACCGAGACCGAGCGCCTCCGATTGGCCCGATGCCACGCCGGCTGGTATCACCAACTGCTCGCCGACGCCGAGGCCCAATGGTTCAGTCCCAAACAACTCCATTGGGTCCAGCGTCTTACCGGCGAACTGCCCAACATCCGGGAGGCGTTGCATTTCAGCTTGACCGATTGCCCGCCGATGGCGGTGGACATGACTTCTGCGCTGCGCCTGTTCTGGGTCTACCAGGCGGTGGTCAGCGAGGGCTACCAATGGGCAGACCGGGCGCTGGCGGCCATCTCCCCTGAGCCCAGCGTGCAGCGCATCCGGGCACTGTCCACCGTGGCGCACCTGAGCCTCGGATCCGGGGAGTTGGTGACGGGCCTGGGCTGGCTGGCGAAGGCGCGCAACGTGCTCGAGGTCGTCGACGAGCCCGTCACCCGCGGCCGGATCGACTTCTACGATGGCTACGTCGCCATGCTGGGTGGCGACCTCGACCGGGCACGTGGCTTTCTGCAGCGGGCCATGGCGGCAACCGACGACTTCGAAACCCAGGCCTATGCGATGTCGGCGATGGGCTGGCTGGTCCTGGCTCTGGGTGACCCCCGCACCGCGCTGGATTGGTCTGAAAGAGGCCATGCCTTGGCCGAATCCCACGGCGATTGGTCGATGCGAGCGGTCACATCGGGGTCGGTTGGCGCCGCTCATTGGCGGCTGGGCGACCTAGACCGCGCCGAACAATTGCTCCATCAGGGTCTGGAACTTGCCCTCGAATTCAAGGACAATTTCCACCTCGCAATTGTGCTGGAAGTCCTGGCATGGATCTGCGAATCTCGCCACCAGCCGCGGCAAGCCGTGGTCCTGATGGCCGCAGCCACCAAAATAAGCCAGGCCAGCGGAACACGACCCGTTCTTGGGTTTATGGAGAAGTTCTACACTGAATGCGAACGCAATATACGTGAGCAGCTCGGCACGGAAGAATTCCAGACAGCCTGGGACGAAGGCACCGCACTGAAGATGTCTGGCATCGCACAAGCAATTGAATTGCGCTGACCCTCACGGATTAAATCCGAACACGGATCGGTCGGCCCATTTCGGCGAAGAAATCGCGATCACGCCTGACGGACCTTCTGCAGCGTCACGGGCGGGACGTACCCGCCCACCAGCGTGCGATGCCACCATGCCCGATCACGTCGCAGCTCGGCCGCCGTGGTGAACCGGTACTGATAGAGCTGCGCACGGACAAACCGCGGCGGCGATCCCGGAAATGGATTGTGCCGCAACAGCCGCAGCGTCGGCGGATCGTTGCGCAGCAGCCGCTGCAGAAACGCCGCCAGCCATGGTTGCGCGTAGCCGGGCGAGATCGCGGCGAACCACATCAGCCAGTCCAGCCGCAGGTGATAGGGGGCCCATTGCCGCGGTAACCGGCGCACTGCCCCGGGCTTGCCCTTGAATCCGTATTCCTGCCACACCGTCTGGCCGGTGATCTCCGGTTCGTCGGTCCCTTCGATCACCACCTCGCGGCGGACGCGGCCGATGCTGCCGAAAGCGCCGTACGTATTCACCAGGTGAAATGGGTTGAATGACATGTTCATTCGCTGACGAGAGGACAGCATGTTGCGCGCCGGCCAGTAACTGAGGAACAACATCAGCGCCGTGAACGCGAGCACCACCCCGATGAACCACTGCGGCAAGACCGCCAAGGCCGACAACGCCGGCTGCGCGGGTATCGGCAATATCGCGGCCCACGTCCTTACGTCGATCACGCTGCAGCCCAGGACGATCGTGAGCCAGTTGAGCCACGCGAAGTTGCCCGACGTCACCAGCCACAGTTGCGTGACGACGATGATCGCCGCGGCCACGCTCGCCACCGGCTGCGGGGCGAACAACCCGAACGGCACCACCAGTTGGGCGAAATGGTTGCCCGCCACTTCAATTCGGTGCAGCGGCTTGGGGAGGTGGTGGAAGAACCAGCTCAACGGTCCCGGCATCGGCTGCGTCTCGTGGTGGTAGTACAGGCACGTGAGGTCGCGCCAGCACCGGTCGCCGCGCATCTTGATCAGTCCGGCTCCGAACTCGACCCGGAACAGCAGCCAACGCACCAGCCACAGCATCAGCACCGGCGGCGCGACCCGGCCGTTGCCGAGGAAGATCATCAGGAAACCGGTCTCCAGCAGCAGCGACTCCCAACCGAACCCGTACCACGTCTGCCCGACATTGACGATCGACAGGTAGAGCACCCACAGCATCAGCCACATCAGCATCGCCGCCCACAACGGCGGCAAGTCGGCCGCGCCGGCGACGATCGCCGCCGACAGGGCCGCACCGAACCAGGAGACGGCCGCGAACAACCGATCGGAATAGCGCACATGGAAGATGCTGGGCGTGCTCCAGAACCGCCGGCCCGCCAGATACCGCGGCACCGGCAGCATCCCGTGCTCCCCCAGGAGGGCCCGGAACTGCGTCGCGGCCGCGACGAACGCGATCAGATAGATGGCGGCGGCACCCCGTTCGAGCACCAGTCTGCCCAGCCAGTATTCGGGTGCCGAAAACCATTCCATGTCCGCGACTCCTCGGACGGTGGCGATCACACCATTTCGCGTATCCAGTCAACCAGTCGGTAAACCGCTAGCCAACAGGCCGAAGGTCACTCGTTTCGCGGCGGGCGTATCCGATTCGGCAACGTCACCGCGCTGGCGGCCACTACTGCGAGCGAAATCAGCGCCAGCAGTTGCACATTCGCGGAATGGCCGGCGTAGCCGTCGACCGATCTCCAGGGATACCGAGACAGTGCCGCCCCGGCCAGAATCAGGCCGCCGGCGCTCAGGTAGGCGGTGATCACGTCGGACTGCCGGTGGCGCAGCGCATACCGCAGACCCATGGCGGCGCCGACCACGACGACCCCGGCCACGCCGGCGATGACCGTCCCGGCCGCCAGCACCGCGACCGCGGCCCAGGCTCCGGGCGCCCACGGTTGCGCGGGTGCGTCGTCGGCGCGCCGCCGCCCCGTGCGCCATAAGGCGAGCAAGGCCAATAGCGGCAGCAACGCCAGCCCCACCGCCAGGCCGGCCCGATACAGCGAGTTGGACGTGAAGGTCAGCGTGATGGTGCCGGGGTCGCCCGCGGGCACCACCCAGCCCTGCTGCCACCCGTTGACGGCAACCGGCGTCAACCGGACCCCGGTACCGGTGCGCGCCACCCAGCCGGGGTTGATGCTTTCCGGGATGACCAACACTCGCGAGGTGGCCGACGCGGGGGCACGCACTTCGCGGCGGCTCGGACCCCACGCTCCGGTGTCCGCGGAAACGACTCTGGCGCTGGGGAACTGAGGTGCACCCAGAGCGGACAGCTCGGCTCCGTCGACGACGAACGCGGCGCCGGGGCTGATCAACAGCTCCTGCTGCCCCGCCGGCAGCGCTATCGGGTCACGTTCGCAGGCAACCGCCGCAACCGGCTCGCCGTCCAGCAGCGCGCCCGCCGTGGTCCGGATCGAGGTGTGCACAAACCGTCCGGCGATCGCGATGACCGGGCCCTGGATAGGACCGTCGCAGTCGACGGTGATCTCGCGCGATCGGTTGCGGTTGGCGTCGGCGGGCGCGACCGGACTGCCGTCGGCGCCGAGCACCGCGACTTCGGCCAGCCCGGGCGGCTTGAGCTGGTCGAAGCCCAGCGCGTTGCGGTCGATGATGTCTTGCCAGTCGAGCAGGCTGAGGGTGACCGTGTCGGTGACCCGGGGTTTGAGCGACAAGGTTTGCGCCTCGCCGGCCCCGTCACCGCTGGTTCGCAATTCGCGGACCTGGGGGCCGTCGCCCAGGTTCACCGCGACCATCGTCGGATGCGCCGGCAATGTCGTCCGGCTGGGCACCACCCGCAGCCCGGTGACCTCGGTGGGCCGCGGCAGGGTGAGGGTGAGCGTCGGCGGGTCCTTGTGCTGCACCACGCGCTGCGGCGCGGTCCATGCGGTGGCCGGGTCGCCGTCGGTGGCCGCATACGCCGAGCCGCGGATGTCGACGGCGTCGGAATCGCCGTGGGCCTGGGTTGTATCCGGTTCGGCGATCAGATCGGCCAGCTTGGGACCCTGCCGTGGCCGCACCCACAGCATCGGGGTCACCGACATCGGACTCGGAACCGTCAGCGTGCGACTGAAATTGACCGGCTCTTCCGGCGCCAGCGCCATCGATGCCGCGCACCGCACGCCGTCGGGCGCCTGGGCGCAGCCCGGCCTGCCGAGCAGCTCAGAGCCCAGGTCCCACCCCGCGACCGCCGAACCCGGCGGCGGCCCGGGAACCAGCACGGTGTGCCGCAGGTTGACCGGGTGAGCGAATCTGGATGCGTCGTACTGGGTGATGGTCAGGTCGGTGATACCGAACTGCACGCCTGCGGATCCGTCGCTGGTGGCCGCCGCGGTAAGCCTTACCCACGGGGTTTCGCCGTAGGGCAGGGCCACGGTGAGCGGCTTGCCGGCCTCGTCGAACCGCAGCGTGGTGCTGCCGGTGGCGGTCTCGATCAGGATGCGACGGACCTGGGCGCCGACGGCGGTGGCGCTGGGCGTGACGGTCATCACCGCGTTGGTCACCGGGTGGTCGAAATCCACCCGCAACCACTGCCCGACGGCGGACTGCAGTGCGCTGGACACCCATGCGGTCGCCGGGTCGCCGTCGATCGCGGCGGCCGGTGAGGTTGCCGGGGCCACGTCGGGCATCGCGGTGGAATCCGACGACGAGCTGGACGCCGTGAGCCGTCCGCCGGTCCAACCCCCGAATACCATCTCGGCGCCCGGAACGGGGTAGTCGGGCACTCGGTTAAAGGTATGCCGGGCGTCACCGGCCGCCCGGATCGCCGACGAATGGTGGTCGACCCGGCCGTAGTCGGTCTCGCGCGCCAGCGGGGTGTCGGTGACGGTCACGACCGGTGCCTGCAGTCCCGCGCCCCGGGCCGCCCCAATGTCCTGGGTCATCAGCACCGGGCCCAGCGGTGGCCGGCCCAGCAGCCGGCGTCGCTCGTCGAGACGCAGCAGCACTTCGGGCCCGCCGTCGACGCGGGCCAGCTGGTCGATATCGGCGAAGTAAGGCGCGCCGGGATCACCGGCGACATCACCACTCGAGAGGACCCGGTAGATCTCCACGGCTGGATAGCGGGGGCGCAGTCCGCTGTCGGCGACGAAACCCGCCAGCGTGCCGGGCCCCACCGGCGCGCCGAACTGCGCCACCTTCTGCAGTCGCGGTGACCCCGCGATGGCGCGGTGTACCAGGATCGGACGCGCCGAGCGCGACGCCTCGGGATCCAGATCGTTGCGCAGCACCACATAGGAAATGCCTTGGCGAGCAAGGGTATCGGCCAGGCCGGCCGAAGGGAGCCCGGCCGCGAGCAGACGTTGCACCGAATCCAGCGCTCGGATGGTTTGCGGCGGGTTCAGCGGGATGGAGTCGCGCACTCCCCACGGGCTGCTACCGAGCACCTGCAGCGGTTCGTCGTGGCTGGTGCCCCACACCTGAGTGGCAAACGGCGCGCCGGGGACGACCAGCACTCGCCCCGCGGCGGGCGCCCGGTTGGCAGGTCCGGTGTCGTGCTCGGTGAGCCAGTCGGCGGCCTCATGCCAGTACTGCGGTATCGCGCTGAACGTGCCCGGCGGGGTGAGCCGACCGGTCCAGGCCAGCGAGGTGCTGACCGCCAGCGCGGTCAAAATGACGATCCCGCCCGCGACGCGCTTGTCGCGCTCGGGGTGGGCGAACGCGCGCAGCCACACCGACGCCGGCCCGCTACCGGGAAGGGGTATCCGGCCCAACACCTGTGCCAGGCCGAGCACCAGTGGGATCCTGATCACCGACTCCAGCTTGTGCACGTTGCGCAGGGGTGCCCCGCCGGCATCCAGGAACGCCTGCACCTGGTGCGCAAACGGCGAGCCCATGCCCCCGCCGTAGCCGGCGGCCATCAAGACCACCCCGATCAGCGCCATCGTCACCAACCGCCCGCGTGCGGGCATCTCGCGGCTGGCCAGCCCGGCCAGGCCGGCCGCCGCGACCAGGCAGGTGCCCAGGACGGCCACGGATGCGGTGACCAGCGGCGCGCCGGCGGTGGCCGTCGGCGCCACGAACGGGGTCCACGCGTCGGTGCCGCGCAGCATCTCGACCAGCGAAGTCCACTGTGTTGTCACGCCGGAGGATTCGATGAAGTCCAGGAAGGGGGGACTGACCTTGCGCAGCAGCGCCAGCGCCACCACCCACCACAGCATCGCCAGGGCGAGAGACAACAACCACCACGCGGTGTAGCGCCACCACAACCGGTTGGGCCGGTGGCAGGCCCACCAGATCACGGCGGGCAGGCAACCGGCCAGCGTCGCGATGGCGTTGACCGCACCCATCAGCGCCACCGCCAGCCCGGCCTGCGCTGCCAGTGTTCGCACCGAGCGGGCTGAACCTCGATCGCCCGGTTCCTCCTCCCCCGCTGCGCGGCCGCATCGTCGCCGGGCTGAAGTAGCCCGCAGCGCCAGGATCGTGGGCAGCAGCACCCACGGCGCCAGCATCATCGGCAGCGTTTCCGACGAGATCGATCCGAGCGTGGTCAGCACCCGCGGCGACAGCGCGAACGCCACCGCGCCGATCAGGCGTGACGCCGGGCTGCCGATGCCCAGTGCCTCGGCGACTCGCAGCAAACCCCAGAAGCCGACCGTCAGCAGCAGCGCCCACCACAGCCGCTGGGTTATCCAGCCGGGCAGTCCCAGCAGGTGGCCGATCAGGAAGAAGGCGCCGTGCGGAAACAGGTAGCCGTAGGCCTGATTCTGCGCCTGGCCGAACGGCAGCTCGCTGTTCCACAGGTTGGTCGCGCGGGCCAGGAACCGCAGCGGGTTGGCGGTGAGGTCGAGTTTGGTGTCGGGGGAGATCTGCCCCGGCGATTGCGCGAACGTCAACGCCAGCGCGAGTACACCCACCAACAGCAACCATCGGCGTGACAGCGGCACAGCCGGCGCGTCAGGGTCCGGCGTGACGGTCCCCGGCATCGCCTTCAGGGGCGGGTTAGCTACGGTTGCCGTACTCGACCTTGTTGAGCACGGACGACTGCGGGTCGCCGCCGGGCAGCGCCGGCTTGGTGTCCTGCTGCACCATCAGAGTGATTCCGAAGATCGCGGCCGCACCCAGCAACAGACCAACCACCACGCTCGCGGCGGCGGGCGCAATGATCCGGTTCATGCATCGCTCCTTGGGGTTTGGCGGTCGAGAGCCAACCTAGCAGAAGAGCGACCGGCGCCTGCCGCGGCGAGCTTTACGGTCGCAGCCCCGGCGGCAGCTTGTTCAAGCAATCCTGAGGGCTGTTGCAAGGTATGCAATGCCCGTGATAGCAGCGGTCGCCGTAGTTCAGCAGGTGCGGCGCGGACGGCGCCGGCACGCGCTGGGCCGGCGGCACGTCGTGGTCCTCGAGCACGAGCGTGACGCCGACGGTCGCGGCGGCACCGATCGATAGGCCGGCCGCGAGGCTGGCCAACGCCGCCAGCGAGAACCCGGTCACCGCTGGCTCCTCCCTGCCAGACATTAGGGTCGGTGGCAAACGTAACAGGGTTTGCCGTCCAGAGCCGGGGAAAAGACGTCGTTCGGCGCGCCCGCGCCATTCGAGGGCCGGAGAACACCGGCAAACCGATCCCCCGCGGTCGCAAAGCTGCACTGGTTTTCGCATGGTGTTGCGGACCGATACCATCCCAACCGAACAAGGGAGGCCGGCCGGTGGATGAGGTGGTGTTCGGGCGTTACCGGCTGCTGTCGCTGATCGGTGAGGGCGACATGGGCAAGGTCTACAGGGCCCATGACACCGTCGGCGACCGTGACGTCGCCATCAAGCTGCTGCCCGCGGAGCTGGGCGCCGTGCGGGGCTACCGGGAGCGGTTTCGCCGTGAGGCGCGCGCGGTGGCGCGGTTAACCGAACCGCACATCATTTCGATCCACGACGCCGGGCAGCACGACGGGCAGCTGTATTTGGTGATGCCGATCGTGGACGGCATCGACCTGCAGAGCCTGCTGCAGCGTGACGGGCCGCTGACCCCGCAACGGGCGGTTGACATCGTTGAGCAGCTGGCCGCCGCGCTGGATGCCGTGCATGCCGACGGGCTGGTGCACCGCGATGTCAAGCCCTCCAACGTGCTGGTGACCCGGGCCGGCTTCGTGTATCTGATTGACCTCGGCGTCGCCCACGATGTCGAGGCGACCAAACTGACCGCCACGGGCACGGTGGCGGGCACCTGGGCCTACATGGCTCCGGAGCGGTTCGAATCGGGCACCGCCGACGCTCGTTCGGATGTCTACTCGTTGGCCTGTGTGCTGTACGAATGCCTCACCGGTGTCCAGCCTTTCCCCGGGACCACCCGCGAAGAACAAATCGCCGCGCATCTGACCAATGATCCGCCCGCCCCCAGCGGGCTCATCTCCCCTGTGCCTCGCGGGCTTGATCAGGTCATCGCGCGGGGCATGGCCAAAAAGCCCGGCCACCGCTACCACAGCGCTGGCGAGTTCGCCGAGGCCGCACGGCATGCCCTGACCGCCACCACCGGCCGACGGTGGCCGCGGCCGCTGATCGCCGCGATCGTGATGGGCCTGGTCGTCGGCGCCGGTATCGCCGGCTACCTCGTGTACCGACCCCTCGACAAATCTGCGACGTCCGCCTCCGAGGTCACCAGACCGATGGCGGCTCCCGCGCCACCGGTATGCGCCGACCCGGCGGCAGTGCCGGCGGCGTTGTCGACCCGAGACAAGTTGGCCCAGCTGCTGATGGTGGGCGTTAAAAACGCCGACGACGCCCGGGCCGTGGTCGCCGATTACCACGTCGGCGGCATCTTCATCGGCAGCTGGACGGACTTGTCGATGTTGACCGACGGTTCGCTTGCTGACATCGCCGGCAGTCCGGGACCCCTGCCGCTGGCGGTCAGCGTCGACGAAGAGGGTGGCCGGGTGTCGCGGCTGAAGAAGCTGATCGGGCCGGCTCCGTCGCCCAAGGAGCTGGCTGCGACCCAGACCGTCCAGCAGGTTCACGACCTGGCGCTGAGCCGTGGCCAGGCGATGAAAAAACTGGGCATCACCGTCGACTTCGCCCCGGTGGTCGACGTCGTCAGCGACGCGCCCGACGACAGCGTGATCGGGGACCGCTCGTTCGGCTCGGATCCGGATGTGGTCACCACCTACGCCGGCGCATACGCGCAGGGTCTGCGGGACGCCGGCCTGCTTCCGGTGCTCAAGCATTTCCCCGGGCACGGGCACGGCTCCGGCGATTCACACAAAGGCGGGGTCGTCACACCGCCGCTGGCCGAGCTGCAGGACGACGACCTGGTGCCCTATCGGACGCTGGTGACCGCCAGCCCGGTAGCCGTGATGGTGGGTCACCTGCAGGTTCCCGGGTTGACCGGTGACGACCCGGCCAGCCTGAGCCACGCCGCGCTGGAGTTGCTGCGCGCCGGCACCGGCTACGGCGGCCCACCCTTCGACGGCCCGGTGTTCAGTGACGACCTGTCCAGCATGGCCGCGATCTCGGACCGGTTCGGCGTGTCCGAGGCGGTGCTGAAGTCCCTGCAGGCCGGCGTCGACATCGCGCTGTGGGTCACCACCGACGAGGTGCCCGCGGTCCTGGACCGGCTGGAGAAGGCGGTGAATGCGGGCGAACTGAAAATGGAGGACATCGACGCCTCGATAGTGCGGGTGGCCACGATGAAGGGCACCGACCCGAAGTGCGGGCACTAGCTCGCGTGTGCAGCGGCTGCACGATTGCTTACTCTAGAGTCAGATAGACGGGCTAGAGGGGCGTGCAATGCCAGGTGGTACCAAGCGGCTACCGCGTGCTGTGCGCGAGCAGCAGATGCTCGACGCCGCGGTGCAGATGTTCTCGGTCAACGGCTACCACGAGACCTCGATGGACACCATCGCCGCCGAAGCACAGATCTCCAAGCCCATGCTCTACCTGTATTACGGCTCCAAGGAGGACCTGTTCGGCGCCTGCCTGAACCGCGAGATGAGCCGGTTCATCGATGTGCTGCGGGCCGATATCGACTTCACGCAGAGCCCAAAAGACCTGCTGCGCAACACCATTGTCTCGTTCCTGCGCTATATCGATGACAATCGCGCATCGTGGATCGTGATGTACACCCAGGCCACCAGCTCGCAGGCATTCGCGCAGACGGTGCGGGAGGGCCGCGAGCAGATCATCGAATTGGTGGCCGGGCTGGTGCGGGCCGGCAGCCGCACCCCGCGGCCGGACGCCGAGCACGAGATGATGGCCGTCGCGCTGGTGGGTGCGGGTGAGGCGATGGCCACCCGACTTTCTACCGGCGACATCGACGTCGATGAGGCGGCCTCGCTGATGATCGACCTGTTCTGGCACGGCCTCAAGGGCGCTCCGGCGGAGCACGATTTCGGCTCCAACGTCGCCACCGGCTAGCATCCGTGCGGTGGCACGACGGCAAAGCCGCAACGTCGACTTCTTTTGCGCGGTAATCATCGTCGGATTGCTGGCCGGGATCGCCGGGTTGTCGACGACGTTCGTGCTGCGCTCTGTCGAGCACCTGACCTACCACTACAGTTTTGGCACCATGCTCGCCGGGGTCACCGGTAGCAGTCCCGTCCGGCGCGTGGTGGGGCCGATGGTCGGCGCCGCGTTGGCAGGGCTGGGGTGGTGGATCCTCCGACGCAGAGCCGCAGTGCCGCCGCTGGCGGAGACCATCGCCCGCCATGACCGGACACCGCGGCTGTCGTGGAGCATCGACGCCGTGCTGCAGGTGCTGCTGGTCGGGTCCGGGGCATCGCTGGGCCGCGAAGGTGCTCCGCGCCAATTTGCCGCGGCGCTGGGCGATTTGGGGACCGGTTGGCTGAAGCGGCTGTCGGCCCGCGATCGTGAGATCTTGCTGGCCTGCGCCGCCGGGGCCGGGCTCGGCGCGGTCTACGCTGTTCCGCTGGCCGGTGCGCTGTTCTCCGTGCGGATATTGCTCGACACCTGGCATCCGCGGGCGGTGGGTGCGGCGTGCATCACCTCCAGCCTGGCCGTCGCGATCGGCTCGGCCGCCACGCGCGATCAACCCAACCTGAACTGGCCGATCGAGGAGTCGACGTATCTGCTGACCGCGCACGGGCTGTTGCTGGCGCCGCTGACCCTCGTGGTGGGGTTGGCGTTCAACCGGCTCATGAAAGCGGCCAAGCCGGCCCGCGTGATCCGCAGCTGGGTCCTGATCCCTTCCCTGGCCGGCGCCGGGTTGGTGATGGGAATTTGCTCCCACTGGTGGCCCGAGCTGCCCGGCAACGGCCGCAGCATCCTCACCGTCAGCCTGGCCAGTGGCATGACGCTGACGTCGGCGGCCGCGATCCTGCTCCTGAAACCCCTACTGACCGCTATGTTTCTGCGTGCCGGCGGGGCGGGCGGCCTGCTCACGCCCTCGCTGGCCACCGGCGCGGCGGCGGGGTCGGCGCTGATCCTGACGATCAATTGGGTTACCGGGACGCACCTGCACGCGCCGGCGGTCTCGCTGGCCGGTGCCGCGGGCGTGCTCGCGGTTACCCAGGGCTCACCGATCTGGGCCGCGATCTTCGTCTGGGAACTCGCCCGGCCCCCGGTCTGGCTGTTCCTCGTTTTCCTGTTGACCGCGACCGGCGCGCACGGTCTGAACACGCTTATCGTCCGCCGCGGCCGGCCGCCGCGGGAACCTGGGGAACGTGCCGGCTAGCCCCACTAGAGGGGTCGGATGGTGCCGGTCAGATGCGGGTATCCCTTGGCGATATTGCGCAGCGCGAGATCCCAGCCGCCAAAACTCGAAGCACTCGACGCGCCCTGGTCGACGTAGAGCCCCGCGGTCGCGGGCAGCACCACCGGCTTGGCAAACCGCACCGAATACCGCACTGCGTCCGGAAGCTGGGCTTCGATGTTAGCCAATACCGCTGCGGCACTGAACATTCCGTGCGCGATGACGGTCGGGAATCCGAACAGCTTGGCGGCGATCGGGTTGGTGTGGATCGGGTTGTGGTCGCCGCCGACGACGGCGTAGCGGCGGATCTGGCCGGCGCTGATCCGCAGCACGGCGTTGGGCGCAGCCAGCTTGGGTTGCTTTTGCGGCCGCGGTTTGGGTTCGTCGGACAAGCTGGTGCGCTGCTGATGCAGGAAGGTCGTCACCTGATGCCATGCGGGGTCGCTGCCGACGCTGACGTCGGTCACCAGGTCGACCAGCAGGCCCTTGCGATGTTCGCGGAGGTTTTCGGCGTGCACCCGCACGCTGACCGTGTCGGTGACCGCGATGGGGCGGTACTGCGTGATGTGGTTCTCGGTGTGTACCGCACCCATTGCGGCGAAGGGGAAGTCGAATCCGGTCACCAGCGACATGACCGCGGGAAAGGTCACCGCGAATGGGTAGGTCAGTGGCACGTTGTTGCCGTAGCGCAGACCGGTGACCGCCGCATAGGCCGCGACGTTGGTGTGGTCGATGGGTAGTTCGTCGACGGTCACCGTGCGGCTGGGCAGCTGGTTTCCGCGTTGCACCAGCGGTAGCGCCCCGGCCGCCGCGCGCAGCATGTTTCGTAAGCCGCTTGGTTGGTTCATGACCGTCACGCTCCCAGCATCTGCTGGCCGCAGACGCGAATAACGTTGCCGGTCACTGCGTTTGAAGCCGGGCTGGCGAAGTAGGCGATGGTCTCGGCGACGTCGACCGGCTGTCCGCCCTGCAGCAGCGAGTTCATTCGGCGGGCCACCTCGCGGGTGGCCAGCGGGATGGCGGCTGTCATCTGGGTTTCGATGAACCCGGGCGCGACGGCGTTGATGGTGATGCCCTTCTCGCCCAACCCCGGTGCCAGCGCCTGGGTGATGCCGATCATCCCGGCCTTGGTGGTGCCGTAGTTGGTCTGCCCGCGGTTGCCGGCGATCCCGGCGATCGACGAAAGCCCGATCACCCGGCCGCCCTCGCCGATGCTGCCGTTGCCGACTAGCCCCTCGGTAAGCCGTTGGGGGGCAAGCAGATTGACGGCCAAGACGGCGTCCCACCGGGCGTCATCCATGTTGGCCAACAGCTTGTCGCGGGTGATCCCGGCGTTGTTGACCAAGATGTCGGCGTGCCCGCCGTGGTGGTCGCGCAGGTGCTCGGTGATCTTCTCCACGGCATCGTCGGCGGTGACGTCCAGCCACAGCGGGGTGCCCCCCACCCGGCTGGCCGTCTCGGCCAGGGCTTCGGCGGCGGACTCCACGTCGATCGCAACCACGCGGGCGCCGTCGCGGGCGAACACATCGGCGATCGTCGCGCCGATGCCACGCGCCGCGCCGGTCACGATGGCGACCTTGCCGTCCAGCGGGCGCTCCCAATCGGCCGGTGGCGTGGAGTCGGCCGCGCCGACATAGAAAACCTGGCCGTCGACGTAGGCGGACTTGGCCGACAGGATGAACCGCATGGTGGATTCCAGGCCCGTCGCGGCGGGTTTGGCGTCCGGCGACAGGTACACCAGCGCCACGGTGGCGCCGCGGCGCAGTTCCTTGCCCAGCGAGCGGGTGAAGCCCTCCAACGCGCGCTGCGCGATCCGCTGGTCGGTGCTGGCGGCGGCTTCGGGCGTGGTGCCGACGACGACGACGCGCGCGCAACTTCCGAGGTTGCGCAGCACCGGAGTGAAGAAGTCGTGCAGGGCCCGCAGGGCGGCGGGCGTGGTGATGCCGGTGGCGTCGAAAACCAGCCCGCCGAACGAGTCGGCCCAGCGACCGCCGAGGTTGTTGCCCACCAGGTCGTAGTCCTTGTCGAGGGCCGCGCGCAGCGGCTCGACCACCCTGCCGTCACCACCGATCAACAGGGATCCGGCCAACGGTGCATCACCCGGCCGGTAGCGGCGCAGCGTCTCGGGTTGCGGAACGCCAAGTTGCTTGGCCAGAAACGATCCGGGACCGGAGTTGACAACCTGGGAGAACAGATCGGACGAGCGCCTGGATGCCACTGAGCTGCCTTCCGTGTCGGGTGTGGGAGTACTAGCCAACCGTATCGAGGACGAACTTACTTGAGAGTAAGAACAGTGGGTAGTATGGCCCCCGACGGCTGATCCCCCAAACCGATGACACGGAGAGAATCGTGGCCCCAACAACTTCTGAGTCCAGGCGAGTCGCCGTGCTCGGTGGCAATCGCATCCCGTTCGCCAGATCGGACCGCGCCTACGCCGAGGCGTCCAACCAGGACATGTTCACCGCCGCGCTGGGCGGCCTGGTGGACCGGTTCGGGCTGGCCGGCGAGCGATTGGGCGCGGTGGTCGGCGGCGCGGTGCTCAAGCACAGCCGCGACTTCAACCTCATGCGCGAGTGCGTGCTGGGGTCGCAGCTGTCTCCCTACACGCCCGCGTTCGACCTGCAGCAGGCCTGCGGCACCGGGTTGCAGGCGGCGATCGCCGCCGCCGACGGCATCGCCGCCGGTCGCTACGAAGTGGCGGCCGCCGGCGGGGTGGACACCACCTCCGACGCGCCGATCGGCCTGGGCGACAACCTGCGCCGCCACCTGCTCAGGCTGCGCCGATCCAAGTCGAACGTGCAGCGGCTGAAGCTGGTGGGCACGCTGCCCGCCAGCCTCGGGATCGAGATACCGGCGAACAGCGAGCCACGCACCGGGCTGTCGATGGGTGAGCACGCCGCCATCACAGCCAAGCAACTGGGGATCAAGCGCGTCGACCAGGACGAGCTGGCCGTCGCCAGCCATCGCAACATGGCCGACGCCTACGATCGAGGCTTCTTCGACGATCTGATCACGCCGTTCCTGGGGCTGTACCGCGACGACAACCTGCGGCCCGACTCCAGCGTGGAGAAGCTTGCCACCCTGCGTCCGGTTTTCGGGGTGAAGGCCGGTGACGCGACGATGACGGCGGGCAACTCGACTCCGCTGACAGACGGTGCTTCAGTGGCATTGCTGGCCAGCGAGCAGTGGGCGGCCGAACATTCATTGACCCCGCTGGCCTATTTCGTGGATGCCGAGACGGCCGCGGTCGACTATGTGAGCGGTGCTGACGGCCTGCTGATGGCGCCGACGTATGCGGTGCCCCGGCTGCTCGCCCGCAACGGGCTGAGCTTGCAGGACTTCGACTTCTACGAGATCCACGAGGCGTTCGCTTCGGTGGTGCTCGCGCATCTGCAGGCGTGGGAGTCCGAGGAGTACTGCAAGGGGCGGCTGGGCCTGGACGCCGCACTCGGGTCGATCGATCGGTCCAAGCTCAATGTCAACGGCTCGTCACTGGCCGCCGGCCACCCCTTCGCGGCCACCGGCGGGCGGATTCTGGCGCAGACGGCCAAACAGCTCGCCGAGAAAAAGGCGGAGCAGAAAGGTGACGCCCCCGTGCGCGGGCTGATTTCGATCTGCGCGGCCGGTGGCCAGGGTGTGACCGCGATTCTTCAGGCCTGAGCGATCCCCCACGCATGCTGCGCACCCAGTTCGGGGCTTAGCGGCAGGTGAGGCGGCTCCCCAATCAATTTCGTTTGGCTGGTTAGTGGCCCGAACATGTGGGTATCCGGTGCCTTGGATAGCCCCGTGTTGTGGTCTGACCCCCCGACCCCGACGGCAATACGGGGCATCCGCATAAGCGACCGCCGGTCAGCGGTGACGGGCGTCCGACAAAGGCCGCCGCTGGAGTGAGGGGATCCAGCGGCGGTCTTTTTTTCAGTCTTTTTTCAGACGCATCCCATAGCCGCAAGATCCCCGCTTCGCTGTGGAAGCGGGGATCTTGTGCGTTCGGTCGGGATGGTTAGAAGGCGGCCTAGAAAGCAGCCTCGTCGAGCTCCATGATGTCGTTGTCCAGCGTCTCGATCACCTCGCGGGTGCTGGTCAACAGCGGCAGGAAGTTCCTCGCAAAGAACGCCGCCACCGCTACTTTGCCCTCGTAGAAGGACCGTTCCTCGCCAGTGGCGCCGGCGTCGAGCGCCTCGACGGCCACCGCGGCCTGACGCTGCAACAACCAGCTGATGACCAGGTCGCCGACGCTCATCAGGAAGCGCACCGAACCCAGGCCCACCTTGTAGAGGCTGGCGACGTCCTGCTGTGCCGCCATCAGGTAGCCCGTCAGCGTGGCCGCCATCGCCTGGACGTCGGCCAGCGCCTTGGCCAGCAGCTCGCGTTCGCCCTTCAGCCGGCCGTTGCCGGTCTCGCTGTCGACGAACTTTTGGATCTCACCCGATACGTAGGCGAGCGCGACACCCTTGTCGCGGACGATCTTGCGGAAGAAGAAGTCCTGCGCCTGGATGGCGGTGGTGCCTTCGTAGAGGGAGTCGATCTTGGCGTCCCGGATGTACTGCTCGATCGGGTAGTCCTGCAGGAAGCCCGAGCCGCCGAGCGTCTGCAGGCTCTCGGTGAGCTTTGCGTACGCCTGCTCGGAACCGACGCCCTTGACGATCGGCAGCATCAGGTCGTTGACCTTGGCCGCCAGCTTGACGTCAATGCCGTGCACCGCCTCGGCGACCGCTGCGTCCTGGAACGTCGCGGTGAAGAGGTACAGCGCACGCAGACCCTCGGCATACGCCTTCTGGGTCATCAGGGCACGGCGCACGTCGGGGTGATGCGTGATGGTCACCCGCGGCGCGGTCTTGTCGGTCATCTGGGTCATGTCGGAGCCCTGCACCCGGGACTTGGCGTACTCCAGGGCGTTCAGGTACCCGGTCGACAGCGTGGCGATCGCCTTGGTGCCGACCATCATGCGGGCCTGCTCGATGACCTCGAACATCTGCGCGATGCCGTTGTGCACCTCGCCGACGAGCCAGCCCTTGGCGGGCACGCCGTGCTGGCCGAGCGAAAGTTCGCAGGTGGCCGAGACCTTGAGGCCCATCTTGTGCTCGACGTTCGTGACGAACACGCCGTTACGCTCGCCTAGCTCGCCCGTCTCGAAGTCGAACAGGAACTTGGGCACGAAGAACAGCGACAGCCCCTTGGTGCCGGAACCCGCGCCCTCCGGGCGAGCCAGGACCAAGTGGAAGATGTTCTCGAACAGGTCGCCGGAATCACCCGAGGTGATGAACCGCTTGACCCCGTCGATGTGCCAGGAGCCGTCCTCCTGCTGGACCGCCTTGGTGCGCCCGGCGCCCACGTCCGAGCCGGCGTCCGGCTCGGTGAGCACCATGGTCGAACCCCAGCCGCGGTCGGCGGCGATCACGGCCCACTTCTTCTGCTCCTCGGTGCCGAGGTGGTAGAGGATCTGGGCGAATCCGGCGCCGCCGGCGTACATCCACACCGCCGGGTTGGCGCCGAGGATGTGCTCGTGCAGCGCCCACACCAGCGACTTGGGGGCCGGGGTGCCGCCGAGGGCCTCGTCGATACCGACCTTGTCCCAGCCGCCATCGAGGAACGCGCGGACGGATTCCTTGAACGACTCCGGCAGCGTCACTTCGTGGGTCTTCGGGTCGAAAACCGGCGGGTTGCGGTCGCCCTCGACGAACGACTCTGCGACCGGCCCCTCGGCCAGTCGGCTGATCTCGGCCAGCATTTCCTGGGCGGTTTCGGCGTCGATGTCGCTGAACTGGCCTTCGCCTAACACCTTGTCAACGCCCAGCACCTCAAACAGGTTGAATACCTGGTCGCGGACGTTGCTCTTGTAGTGGCTCACCACTTTCCTCCTCGTTGAGAATGCCACTTGTGGTTGGGTACTTGGGCTAAGTTACCCACCAGTAACACCGCCAAAACTACATCGGCTGAACACTCCAACGCAAGCGAGTGTGAGCTAAATTTCATTACCTAACTAACCAACCGGTTGGGATAGGCTGGTCCTGGTTTTTCAACCCCCTGTCACCTGCGACGATGATGGTTCAATGACGAGTGTGTGCCGCGTCACTGCGCTGCCCGCGGTGGACCTGCGGGCCGACCCCGGGAAATTGCGCGCCGGCCTGCGCGAAGCGGCCCACCGGGTGGGTTTCTTCTATCTCACCGGCCATGGCGTGCCGGACGAATTGGCCGGCAGGCTGCTCGAGGCGGCACGTCGGCTGTTCGCGCTCCCGCAGGCGGACAAGGACGCCGTCGCGATGGCGCGCAGTCCGCATTTCCGCGGATACACCCGGCTGGGCGGCGAGCTGACCCGCGGCGACGTGGACTGGCGCGAGCAGATCGACATCGGACCCGAGCGCCCGCCGATCGGCGGGCCCGGCAAGCCGGACTACCTATGGCTGCAGGGCCCCAACCAGTGGCCGGCCGCGCTGCCGGAGTTGCCCGGAATCATCGCCGAGTGGGACGCCGCGCTGTCCGGGGTGGCCCGAACCCTGCTGCGGCATTGGGCGGCCTCGCTGGGCAGCCCACCCGACGTGTTCGACGCGGCCTTCGCCGACACACCGGCCACGCTGATCAAGATCGTGCGGTATCCGGCGCGCGCGGCCACCTCGCAGGGCGTGGGTGCGCATCGGGATGCCGGGGTGCTCACGCTGCTGCTGGCCGAGCCGGGCAGCCGGGGTCTGCAGGTGCGGCCTCGCCAGGCGGGCGACCGCGACTCGCAGGGCTGGATCGACGTCCCGCCGCTGGACGGCGCGTTCATCGTCAACATCGGTGAGCTGCTCGAGATCGCAACGCGCGGCTACCTGCGGGCTACCGAGCACCGGGTAAACCTGCACGGGCCGGCCCGCGAGCGGATTTCGGTGCCGTACTTCTTCAATCCGCGACTGGACGCCCAGATACCCGTGTTGGCGCTGCCCGACGAACTGGCGGCGGGTGCGGCGCGATCCGAGGACCCGGCGGATCCGATCTTCTCGATCTACGGTCGCAACGCCTGGAAGAGCAGGCTGCGCGCGCACCCGGATGTGGCCGCCAGGTTCGGATACGTGCAACGGACACGTGGCGGGTAGTCTCACCTACGAGAACATCGTCCCCGGCTCAAAGGCGAACGAAGTCGGAGTGAATTCAACGAAAAAGCTGACACCGTCCACGCTTCGTGATGCTTTCGGTCATTTCCCGTCCGGGGTGGTGGCCATCGCCGCCGAGGTCGAAGGCGTCCGGGAAGGCCTGGCGGCCAGCACCTTTGTCCCCGTCTCGCTGGAGCCGCCACTGGTGTCGTTCTGCGTGCAGAACATTTCGACGACATGGCCCAAGCTGAAAAGGGTGCCGATGCTGGGCATCAGCGTGCTCGGCGAGGCCCATGACGAAGCGGCGCGGGCCCTGGCCGCCAAGACCGGTGACAGGTTCGCCGGTTTGGAGACGGTGTCCAACGAAACCGGCGCGGTCTTCATCAAGGGCACGGGCCTGTGGCTGGAGAGCGCGATTGAGCAGATGATCCCGGCCGGGGACCACACCATCGTGGTGTTGCGGGTCAACGAGGTGACGGTGGACGCCGATGTGGCGCCCATCGTGTTCCACCGCAGCGTGTTTCGCCGGCTTGGCATCTGATTTGCTCGGCCGCGAGGGTGCGCAAAGTGTCGGCAATATCGGCGTGTCGGTGTACCGACACGCACGCTCGCGCCACCCAGACGCGTAACGGACCTAACGGCGGAACAGCTTGTTGCCCAGCCACACCACTGGGTCGTATTTGCGGTCGACGACCCGCTCTTTCATCGGGATCAGCGCGTTGTCGGTGATCTTGATGTTTTCCGGGCACACCTCGGTGCAGCACTTGGTGATGTTGCAGTAGCCGAGCCCGAACTCCTCCTGCGCCTGGTTGCGCCGGTCCCGCGTGTCGAGTGGATGCATCTCGAGCTCGGCGACCCGCATCAAGAACCGCGGTCCGGCGAACGCCTTCTTGTTTTCGTCGTGGTCGCGGACCACGTGGCAGACGTTTTGGCACAGGAAGCACTCGATGCACTTGCGGAACTCCTGCGAGCGCGCGACGTCGACCTGTGCCATCCGGTATTCGCCGGGCTGCAGCTCCTTGGGCGGTGCGAAAGACGGGATCTCGCGCGCCTTTTCGTAGTTGAACGAGACGTCGGTGACCAGGTCGCGAATCACCGGGAAGCTGCGCAGCGGGGTGACGGTCACCACGGCGGTCTCTTCGAACGTTGACATCCTGGTCATGCACATCAGCCGCGGCTTGCCGTTGATCTCCGCCGAGCAGGACCCGCACTTGCCCGCCTTGCAGTTCCACCGCACCGCCAGGTCCGGCGTCTGCGTCTGCTGCAGGCGATGGATGACGTCGAGCACCACCTCACCCTCGTTGACCTCGACGTTGAAGTCCTGCAGCGCGCCGCCGCTTTCGTCGCCGCGCCACACTCGCAGGCTTGCGTTGTAGCTCATTACGCGCTCCGTCCTGGATGTTGCGCCAGCTCTTCGTCGGTGTAGTACTTCTCCAGCTCGGAGATGTCGAAGACCTCGAGCAGGTCTTGCCGCATGGGAATCTGCGGCTCATGGGTGATGCCGATGTGCGCGCCGTCGGCCCCGCTGTCATTGACCCGGCACACCAGCAGGGTCTTGCGCCAATTGGGCTCCATGCCGGGGTGGTCGTCGCGGGTGTGGCCGCCGCGGCTCTCGGTGCGCTCCAGCGCGGCCCGGGCCACGCACTCGCTGACCAGCAGCATGTTGCGCAGGTCGATGGCCAGGTTCCAGCCAGGGTTGTACTGCCGGTGCCCCTCGACCTGCACGTTCTGGTAGCGGGCCCACAGCTCGTCCAGGAGCGTCAACGCCTTGGTGATCTCGTCCTCTTTGCGGATGATGCCGACCAGGTCGTTCATCACCAGCTGCAGGTCCATGTGCAGCGCGTACGGATTCTCCGGTGCGGCCCCGCCCGTCGGCCCGTCGAACGGCTTGAGGGCCTGCTTGGCGGCGGCGTCGAGGTCTTCCGGTGACACGGCCGGGCGGCTGCTGAGGGCCCGCACGTAGTCGGCGGCGCCGAGGCCGGCGCGTCGGCCGAAGACCAGCAGGTCGGACAGCGAATTGCCGCCCAGCCGGTTGGAGCCGTGCATGCCGCCGGAGCACTCACCGGCCGCGAAGAGCCCGGGGACGGTGGCGGCACCCGTGTCGGCGTTGACTTCGACGCCGCCCATCACGTAGTGGCAGGTGGGCCCGACTTCCATTGGCTCCTTGGTGATGTCGACCCCCGCCAGCTCCATGAACTGGTGGTACATCGATGGCAGGCGACGCTTGATCTCCTCGGGTGTCAGCCGGGACGCGATGTCGAGGTAGACCCCGCCGTGTTCGGTGCCGCGGCCGGCCTTGACCTCCGAGTTGATCGCTCGGGCGACCTCATCGCGGGGCAGCAGGTCCGGGGTGCGACGGGCCGAGTCGTTGTCCTTGAGCCACTGGTCGGCCTCTTGCTCGGTTTCGGCGTACTGGCCTTTGAACACCGGCGGGATGTAGTCGAACATGAACCGGGTCTGCTCGGAGTTCTTCAGCACGCCGCCGTCGCCGCGGACGCCCTCGGTGACCAGGATCCCCTTCACGCTCGGTGGCCACACCATGCCCGTCGGGTGGAACTGAACGAACTCCATGTTGATCAAACTCGCGCCGGCGCGCAGAGCCAGGGCGTGGCCGTCGCCGGTGTACTCCCAGGAGTTCGAGGTCACCTTGAACGACTTGCCGATGCCGCCGGTGGCCAGCACCACCGCGGGGGCGTCGAACACGACGAACCGGCCGCTTTCGCGCCAATAGCCGAACGTTCCGGCGATCGCGTCACCATCCTTGAGCAGCTCGGTGATGGTGCATTCGGCGAACACCTTGATCCGCGCCTCGTAGTCGCCGAGTTCGGCGTAGTCCTCCTGCTGCAGCGAAACGATCTTCTGCTGCATGGTGCGGATCAGCTCCAGGCCGGTGCGGTCGCCGACGTGTGCCAGCCGCGGATAGGTGTGCCCACCGAAGTTGCGCTGGCTGATCTTGCCGTCTTTAGTGCGGTCGAACAGCGCGCCGTAAGTCTCCAGCTCCCAGACCCGGTCCGGCGCCTCCTTGGCGTGCAGTTCGGCCATCCGCCAGTTGTTGAGGAACTTCCCACCGCGCATGGTGTCGCCGAAGTGGGTGTTCCAGTTGTCCTTCGGGTTGGTGTTGCCCATCGAGGCCGCACAGCCGCCCTCGGCCATCACCGTGTGGGCCTTGCCGAACAGGGATTTGCACACCACCGCGACCCGCAGGCCCCGCTCGCGCGCCTCGATGACCGCACGCAACCCCGCGCCGCCGGCACCGATCACGACTACGTCGTAGGAGTGCCGTTCGACCTCAACCATGAAATCCTCGCTCAGCTTCTTCTTGGTGTTCCTGAAATGGCTTTTCAGCCAATAAATCTGACGTCTGTGATGGTCCCGCTGGCCACCAGCATGACGTAGAAGTCAGTCAGCGCCAGCGTCCCCAGCGTGATCCACGCATACAGCTGGTGCCGGGTGTTCAATTTGCTGACCTGCGTCCAGATCCAATACCGCACCGGGTGTTTGGAGAAATGCTTGAGCCGGCCACCGGTGACGTGGCGGCACGAATGGCACGACACGGTGTAGGTCCACAGCAGCAGCACGTTGGCCACCAAAATTACGTTGCCCAAACCGAATCCGAAACCCGACGGCGAGTGGAACGCCATGATCGCGTCGTAGGTATTGATCACCGAGACCACCAGCGCGAAGTAGAAGAAGTATCGGTGGCTGTTCTGGATGATCAGCGGGAGCCGCGTTTCGCCGGTGTAATGGACACGTGGTTCGGGCACCGCGCACCCGGTCGGTGACTGCCACACCGACCGGTAATAAGCCTTGCGGTAGTAGTAGCAGGTAATGCGGAAACCGAGCAGGAACGGTAATACCAGCATTCCCAATGGAATCCACCACGGAAAGTGGCCGAACCAGACACCGAGGTGGCTGGCACCCGGTTGGCACGACGCGCTGACGCACGGCGAGTAGAACGGTGTCAGGTAATGGTATTCATCCACCCAGTAATTGCTGCCCAACATCGATCGGGTGCCCGCGTAGAGGATGAATGCTAAAAAGCCGATGTTGGTTACCAGCGGCTGCAGCCACCACCGGTCAGTGCGCAGCGTCCGCTCCGCTATCTCGGCGCGGCCCGGCGAGAAAACGCCGGCCGCAGGACGGTTTGCCGTGGGTGCGCTCATCTAGTGTTCCTCTTCGAACGGGCTGTCAGGTCGAAGGGTACACAGAAAGAGCCCTCCCTCAATAATTCAGGGGGGCTTGGTTCTCAATACCGGTTGTGACCTCCGACACCCTCGTCGTCGACGTCGCGCCAGAAGTCGCTGTCGTACTCGGTGTCGGGAATGGCGATCTTGTCGCCCGATTGCTGCACGGTGGCGCGCGCCAGGTCCAACTCGGCGAGGTCATTATCGAGCAATTCGACGTCAGTGAGGATCCGATCAGCGTCGATGACGATGCGACGCATCGCGGGGCTGTCGCCGTAGCGCGCCTTCAACGCAGCCACGGACCGCCGCAGGCCGCCGATCAGGTTGTGCAGTTCGGCGAGTTCAGGTCCGGCGGACAACTTCGATCTCCTCGACAGACGGTGTTATGGATCACAATACGCCTCCCGATACTATCCACAGCGCGGGCCTACGTGACCAACACCACATCGCGGACCCGCATCGCGGACCACATCGCGCGAGCAGGAAGCAAACACATATGCCAGGTCAAACCACGCCGGCGCAGCGCGCTTCAACGTTGCTGGAACTGCATCAGCCGGGCAACCCGGTGATCCTGCCGACCGTGTGGGATGCCTGGTCGGCGCGCCTTGCCGTGGACGCCGGGTTCGCCGCGCTGACCGTGGGTAGCCATCCGCTGGCCGACTCGATCGGCAAACCAGACGGTGAGGGCATGTCTTTCGACGACGTGCTTGCCCGCGTCGCGCAGATCACCGCCTCCGTCGACGTCCCGGTGTCGGTGGACATCGAATCGGGCTACGGGCTGCCGGCGGCGCGGCTGATCGAGGGCTTGCTCAGCGTGGGCGCCGTCGGGTTGAACATCGAGGACACGGTGCATTCCGAGGGCAAACGGCTGCGGTCGGCCAGCGAACACGCGGAGCTGGTGGGTGCGCTGCGGCAGGCCGCCGACGCGGCCGGTGTGCACGTGGTGGTCAACGCCCGCACCGATGTGTTCCTGCGGCAGGACGGCGACGAGGCAGACCGTGTCGATCGGGCCGTGGCCCGGCTGACCGAGGCCGCCGCGGCCGGTGCCGATGTTCTCTATCCAGTCGGCCGCCACGACCCGGAAACGTTACGGCGCTTGGCCACCGAGTTACCGCTGCCGATCAACGCGATAGCGCTGCCCGAGCAGGACGACCCCGCCTCGTTCGGCCCGCTGGGTGTTGGCCGGGTCAGCTTTGGTCCTTTTCTGCAGGGCGCGTTGACGGGCCGGGCCAGGGAGATCCTCGCCCGCTGGCGCTAGATCGGCTGCAGCAGCCGGTGCGGCCGCCGGAGTGCCGCGCTGACCGGATCCTCGCGACTTGGATCGCGGGGTTGACGCGGTGGGTGCACGACGAGATCGGCGGCGTCCGGGACCTGCCCACACCGCTGGCAGACGCGGTCTTGGCCGATACTGCCGCCGCATTCGGTGTGCCGGTAGACCCGTCTGCCGGGCTTCTCGACGTAATTCTCGTTACCCCAGCTGATCATTGACCAGATAATGGGCCACAGCCCGCGACCCCTGGCGGTCAACTCATATTCACCCGCGACTTTGGTGAACACGCCCTCGTCCACCAACCGCGCCAGCCGCTCGGCCAGCACCGCTTTGGGAATGTCGAGGTGAGCGCGAAAGTCGCTGAATCGGCGCACACCGTAGAAGGCGTCGCGCACGATCAGCAGCGTCCAGCGTTCGCCGACGATCTCCAGGGACCGCGCGATGGGGCAACTCTCGGCAGGGTATTCGCGGGGCAGGGCCACGCCGTCATTATTGCACCTTGTTGGTTCGGTCAATGAACCGTATACTCAAAACCCATAAGTTCGTTCACCGAACCAAAAGGGTAGGTACGGCGATGAAGGCAGTCCGTTACGAGCGCTTCGGCGGACCCGAAGTGCTTGATTACCTTGACCTTCCGGACCCCGCGCCCGGCCCGCGAGAGCTGCTCATCGCGACCGCCGCGATCGGGGTGAACTTTCCCGACATCCGTGAGCGGCTCGGCGTGTACAACAAGGCGGAGACCCGGGTGGGCGGGGTGCGGCTGCCGCAGGTGGGTGGCCTTGCGGTCGCGGGCACCGTGGTCGCGGCCGGCCCGCAAACTTCGGTGCCGGTGGGCCGCCGCGTGGTGGCGCTGATGAAGAAGGGGGCGTACGCCCAGCTCGCCGTGGCCGAGGAGGCGCTGTGCGCCGAGGTCGACGATGACGCGGACTTGGCAGTGCTGGCGGGTTTTGCCGCCCAGGCCGCCTGCGCGCACCTGCTCTTGTGCGCCTCGACCACCTTGCGGGCGGGTGAGTCGCTGCTGGTGCACGGCGCGGCCGGTGGTGTGGGCAGTCTTGCGGTGCAGATCGCCAAGGCCCTCGGTGCCGGCCCGGTGATCGGGACGGCCAGCACCCCCGAACGCCGCGAGTTCGTTCTCGGCCTGGGCGCCGACGCGGCGATCTCCTACGACGAGCCCGGCTGGACCGAGCAGGTGCGCGAGCTGACCTCGGGTCGTGGCGTCGACGTCTTGATCGAATCGATCGGCGGCGAGGTGTTCGAGCAGAACTTCGACGCGCTTGCCACCTTCGGCCGCTACCTGTTGCTCGGGTCCACCCGCGGCGCCGGGCAGCCGTTCGCTCCGCGTCGCTTGATGACGAAATCGCAAGCCTTGATTGGCTTCTACCTCCCGGTGTTCTACGACCGGCCCGAGCTGATCGGGAACGCGCTACGCTTTCTCGCCGGCTGCGTCAAGACCGGGCAGATCGCGTCGAAGGTAGACGAGGTGTTACCCCTGAGCCAGGCCGCCGAGGCACATCGGCGGCTGGAAAGCCGCGAGGTGCGCGGCGTTATCGTTCTGGACCCGACTAGCGAATCTTGAGGAGTGCCATGACAGGTACCACCGAACAGGCTGAATTTGCGGTCGTGCCGCACGCGATGAATCGCATCGACGTCTCCACCGGTGTGGAGTTCGACCAGTTCATAGCGGCCTTCGAGAAGGCGGCGCCGCCGTTCGACGCGGCGTCGGTGGCCGAGATCGCCGAACGGGGTGGCAGTTGGGACGAAGTCCTTGCAGCTGCGGCGATTAACGCACCGAATGACCTGATGGTGTACGCCAAGATTGACGCGTTGCCGCTGCTGTGCCTCGCGGGCCACACGACCAAAGCGATCGAGTACCTGCTTGGCAACCACACCATCGCGGAGACCATGTTTCGCCACGACCCGAGGGCGATGCTGTACGCGCCGTTGCGGCTGCTGGTCTACGCCGACGCCGAAGGCAACGCGGTCTTTTCGATGGACCAGCCCAGTGCCGCGTTCGGCAGCCTCGGCATCGCGGAGGTGACCACCGTGGGGGAGGGCCTCGACCGCAAGGTGTCGAACCTGTTGCGGCTCATCGGGGTTGACCCCGGTCAGGCTTTCGGGGGTTGAGATACGCCGAATCCGGCGGAGCAGATGACCCCGCCGGATTCGTCGGTGAATCGCCCGAATTTGCGCGAATTTACTTGGTGATGGCGATCTTCTGCGCCTGGGTTCCGGCTGGGTCTGTATAGGCGCCGGCGACCCGTACCGTCAGCACACCCGCGTCGTACGAGGCCGTGATGGCCTCGCCGGTGACATGGCCGGGCAGCCGGAAGGTCCGGCGGAACGAACCGTAACGGATCTCCCGCAGGGTGCGACCCTCCTTCTCTTCCGCCTGCTCGTCGCGGTGCTCGCCGTGGATAACCAGACGGCCCTTGTCCACCTCGACGTTCACGTCCTTCTCGACGTCAACGCCGGGCAGTTCCAGGCGGACCACCGCGTCGTCGCCATCCTTAACGATCTCTGCTGCCGGATTGAAGCCGCTGGTCACTGGCTTGTACCAGTCCACCGCCGCGGCGGGGCCGAAAAACTCGCGTAACCACCGGTCGGTGTCCCAGGCCGGGCGCGACCACAATGCGAGGTTGCTCATGGGCTTTCTCCTCATGCTTCCTTATGCTTTCTTGTGAACTAGCTGTGACCGGCGCCTTGCCGGCCGGCTATGTAGACAAACATGAGTCGACCACGCTTAAGTTCCACCTGCGTGTTCGCCCGCAGCGAACGTTGTCACACAGGCTGTTTTCAGCTGTGAGGAGCACGTGATAGGTCCGTCACACTTGGTGGAATTTGGGGTAATTTCGCGCCCCTACCCTTACTCGCATGCCCCCCGCCGGAACCTCGCGTGCGCTTGGCAGCGAACAATGTGCCGCCCGTCACGTCATCGTGGTCGGGCACGGCATGGTGGGCCACCGACTGGTTGAGGCGCTGCGTGCCCGTGACACCGGGGGATACTGGCGGGTCACGGTTTTGGCGGAGGAGCCGGACGCGGCCTATGACCGCGTCGGGCTGACCTCCTACACCGAAAGCTGGGATCGCGGCCTGCTGGCATTGCCCGGTAACGACTACGCCGGCGACGAGCGGGTGCGGCTGCTGCTGAACACACGTGTCACCGAAATCGACCGCGTCACAAAGTCGGTGGTGACCGCGGATGGTCAACGACAAGGCTACGACGCCCTGGTGCTGGGCACCGGGTCATACGCCTTCGTCCCGCCGGTGCCCGGCCACGATCTGCCCGCATGCCACGTGTACCGCACCCTGGACGACCTGGATGCGATCCGCGCCGGTGCCCAGCGGACGCTGCAGGCCGGTCGCGCAGCCGCGGGGGTGGTGATCGGTGGCGGCCTGCTGGGACTCGAGGCCGCCAACGCGCTGTGCCAGTTCGGCTTACAGACGCACGTCATCGAGATGATGCCGCGATTGATGGCCCAACAGATCGATGAGGCCGGGGGCGCGTTGCTGGCCAGGATGATCACCGAACTCGGGATCGCGGTGCATGTCGGGACCGGCACCGAATCGATTGAGCCCGTTGAGCATTCAGGCGGCTCCAGGTCGGTGCGGGTGCGCCTGAACAACGGGTCGGTCATCGACGCCGGCGTGGTGATCTTCGCGGCCGGCGTCCGGCCGCGCGACGAGCTGGCCAGGGCGGCAGGGTTGACGATCGCCGAACGGGGTGGTGTACTCACCGATTTGGCCTGCCGGACAAGCGATCCCGATATCTACGCGGTCGGTGAGGTGGCCGCGATCGAGGGGCGGTGCTACGGACTGGTCGGACCCGGCTACACCTCCGCCGAGGTGGTGGCGGACCGGCTGTTGGACGGCACCGCAGAGTTTCCCGAGGCGGACCTGTCGACGAAGCTCAAGCTGCTGGGTGTGGACGTGGCCAGCTTCGGCGACGCGATGGGGGCGACCGAGAACTGCCTCGAGGTCGCCATCAACGACGCGGTGAACCGGACCTACGCCAAACTGGTGCTCTCCGACGACGCCAAGACCCTGCTCGGTGGGGTGCTGGTGGGCGACGCGTCGTCGTACGGGGTCCTGCGGCCCATGGTGGGCGGCGAACTGCCCGGGGACCCGCTGGCGCTGATCGCGCCGGCTTCCTCCGGCGGCGGCGCGGCCCTGGGAATCGGGGCGCTGCCGGATTCGGCGCAGATCTGCTCCTGCAACAACGTCACCAAGGGCGAGCTGAAGTGCGCGATCGCCGACGGGTGCGGGGATGTGCCCGCGCTCAAGGCGTGCACTGCGGCCGGCACGTCGTGTGGGTCGTGCGTTCCGCTGCTCAAGCAGCTGCTGGAAGCCGAGGGCGTGGCACAGTCCAAGGCGCTGTGCGAGCACTTCAGCCAATCGCGAGCTGAACTCTTTGAAATAATCGCGGCCACCGAAATCCGGACCTTCTCGGGCCTGCTGGAGCGCTTCGGCCGCGGAAAGGGTTGCGACATCTGCAAACCCGTGGTCGCCTCCATTCTGGCCTCCACCGGTTCCGATCACATTCTCGACGGTGAGCAAGCCTCGCTGCAGGATTCCAACGACCACTTCCTGGCCAACATCCAGAAGAACGGCAGTTACTCGGTGGTGCCACGGGTCCCCGGCGGTGACATCAAGCCGGAGCATCTGATTCTGATCGGCCAGATCGCACAGGACTTCGGGCTGTACACCAAGATCACCGGCGGCCAGCGGATCGACATGTTTGGCGCCCGGGTGGACCAGCTGCCGTTGATCTGGAAGCGGCTTGTCGACGGCGGCATGGAATCGGGACATGCCTACGGCAAGGCACTGCGCACGGTGAAGAGCTGCGTCGGCAGCGACTGGTGCCGCTACGGCCAGCAGGATTCGGTGCAGCTGGCCGTCGACCTGGAGCTGCGCTATCGCGGCCTGCGGGCACCGCACAAGATCAAGCTGGGCGTATCGGGTTGTGCCCGCGAGTGTGCCGAGGCGCGCGGCAAGGACGTCGGCGTCATCGCCACCGAGCAGGGCTGGAACCTCTACGTCGGCGGCAATGGCGGCATGACTCCCAAGCATGCCCAGTTGCTGGCCAGCGACCTCGACACCGAAACCCTCACCCGCTACATCGACCGGTTCTTGATGTACTACATCCGTACGGCCGACCGGCTGCAACGCACCGCGCCGTGGGTCGAGTCGCTGGACGGCGGTCTCGAACACGTGCGTGAGGTGGTATGCGACGACTCGCTGGGCCTGGCCGAAGAATTCGAGGCCGCAATGGAGCGGCATGTGCAGAACTACCAGTGCGAATGGAAGGGCGTACTGGAGGATCCGGACAAGCTGTCCCGGTTCGTCTCCTTCGTCAACGCCCCGGACGCCGTCGACTCGACGGTGGCATTCACCGAGCGTGCCGGACGCAAAGTGCCTGTGCCCATTGGGATCCCGCGGTTCCGTTCGTCAATCTCCGGAGCAGACCAGGAGGTACTGTGACAATTCTCAACGACATTGCGGTATGGACCACCGCCTGCGCCTATGACCACCTCATCCCCGGTCGCGGCGTTGGCGTGCTGCTTGATGATGGCAGCCAGGCGGCGTTGTTCCGGATGGACGACGGGTCCGTGCACGCGCTGGGCAACGTTGACCCGTTTTCCGGTGCGGCGGTCCTGTCCCGCGGGATCGTCGGCGATCGCGGGGGTCGAGCGACGGTCCAATCGCCCATCCTCAAACAGGCTTTCGCGCTCGACGACGGTTGCTGTCTGGACGATCCACGGGTGTCGGTGCCGGTGTACCAGGCGCGTGTCACGGCCGACGGCTGTGTGCAGATCGGGGTTCAGCTCGCGCGGATCGCCGGTTAGTGGCGATCGCGAGCGCGGCGGTGGGGGCACGCCCCCACAAGTGGGTGGGGGCACGCCCCCACAAGTGGGAGGTACCCCCACCCGCTTGCGGGGGACCGGGCGAGGCGGGTCGCCACCATCGGGCTAGTAGCGATCACCTGCCGATATCTCCGACGAGGTAACGCTGCATCGTCGGACCGATGGCATCGACGAGCTGTTCCACGGTCATTGAGTGCATCGGCTCGGAACGCACCCCGTAGCGCATGATGCCCAAACCGACCAGCTGAGAGGCACACAATGACGCCCGGATGGCGACCTTGTCGGCCCCCAGCATCTTGAGCAGCGGGTTGAACACCGGCCCGATGAACATGGACTGCACTATTTCTGCGGTTTTGGCCAGCCCGGTAGATGCGATGGCGCTGGCGGCAAATGGGCCGCCACCGGCGGCATCCCACGTGGTGATCAGCATGTACAGCGTCCGCCGGCCTACCTGGTTGACGCTGCCGGTGAAGATGCGGTCGATGAACTCCGGTGTGCTGAAGGGCAAGCGCAGCATTTTCGCCACATCGTCGAGGAGCCCACGCGACGGCTCTTCGTTACGGGCCATGCTGCCAGGATTACTCGGATGTGATCAAAGATCAAGCGCCGCCGGCGTCGGCGCGCCTTGCCGGCAAAGTTCTTTGACCGCCGGGACCGGTGCCGCGCTGCGAAAGCGGTTGGCGATCAGCCGCGCCAGTCCGGGATGGGTGCCCAGCGGTTGGCTGACGATATCGGCGCCGGACGCGCGCAGCACTTCTTGAAACAGGCCGTCCGCCAGCAGATAGGAGGCGACGACGACCCGTCGCGCGCCCCGAGCCCTGGCCCGCTCTTCTTCCACCACCTTGGACAGAGTCGCATCGCCGATGGCCGCAATCCCCAGCTGCACGGATGAGCCGGTCAGCTCCGACAGCAACGCAGCGGTGGTGAGCAAGTCGGCCCGCGCTCCTCGATCCGATGTGGCCGCCGCCGCCAGGATCACCGAATCGCCACGACGCCAACCGGATTTCACCAGCTGGCCGAACAGCATCCGCACGATCTGGATGCTTGGCCCCAAAGCCGGTGTGACGGTGACGTTCGGGTGTCCGCTGGCCGCGACATGGGCGGGGAGATCGGAGCGCACATGGTATCCGCGGGACAAAAACGCCGGCACTACGACGGCTCGTTGGCCGGCCGACCGGTCGGCACCCGAAAGGACTTCGCTGGGTGTGGGCCCCAACACGTCGACGAACGCAACCTGCACCGTGCCTTCAAGGTCTTCCAGGAGCGTGCTCACCTGCGCCGCAAGGTCTCCGATCATCGCAACGCCACCGGGCCGGCGGGTGCCGTGCGCGGCCACGATCAGACTCATGCGGCACCGGGCTGGTCATTGATCGCAAGCCGGTAACCGCGCTTGACCACCGTTGCGACAATGTCCTTGTCGCCCAGGGCTGTTCGCAGCCGCAGCACGGCCGTGTCGACGGCGTGCGGATCCGTGCTGTTGCCGGGCAACACGCGTAACAAGTCAGTGCGCGCGACGACGCTGCCGGGATGTTGAGCCAGCGCGCGCAGTATCGCCATCTCGGCGCCGGAAAGCAGCTTGATCGAACCGTCCACGAGCGCACAGGTTCCGCGGATATCGACTGCGTGGCCGCCGGCCCGCACGGTGTGCGAGCCCAGCAGTGGTAGCTCCTCGGTAATATGGCGGGCCAAGGCTCCCAACCGCATTCGCTCGGGCGCCGACGTCGGGATGCCCTTTCGGATCAGGGGCTGGGAGGTTACCGGCCCGACGCACATCGCATGCACGTCGGTGCGCAGCGCTTGCAGCAGTTGGTCCTCGATATTCAAGTCGCGGCTGCGTTCCAGCAAGGCCGCCGCAGCGGGTGCCGAGGTGAAGCTCACCGCATCGAATTGCCGTCGGGCAACCCCGGTGACCAGCTGGTCGAACGGGCCGGCCAACGGTGTTGACTTCCACCGATACACCCGCACCGGCACCACTTCAGCACCCGCCATACGCAACCCGCCGAGAAATTCCGGGAACGGGTCCCAGGCATCGGCGGCACCGTGCAACTGGATGGCGATACGTGCGCCGGATACCCCGGTCTCAAGCAGGTATTCCAGCAACTCTTGCGAGGATTCGGATTTCGGGGACCACTCCTCGTGCAGCCCGGCGGCGCGCAGCGCGCCGGTCGCCTTCGGTCCGCGGGCCACGATCCGGGCCGACGACAACGACTCGATGAGCTGGTTTGCCAGCCCCCACCCCTCGGCCGCGGCCACCCAGCCGCGAAAGCCGATGCCGGTGTGGGCGACCAGGATGTCCGGCGGTTGGGCGATCAAAGATTCTGTGTTGCTGTGCAGCTCATCATCGTCGGGCAGCGCGATCATGTTGATGGCCGGGGCGCAGCAGACCTCGGCGCCCTGGCGGCTCAGTAATGCGCACAGCTCCTCGGCACGGCGCGACGACGTCACCGCGATCCGATAACCGGTCAGCGGGGCGAAGTCCGACTGGCCCATAAGGGGCTGGCCCATAAGTACTGTGTATGCCTGACAGATTTCTGTTGCGTTACCCCGCAATTGCCGAAGCATTGCTCGCCACTGAGGTGCCGATCACACCCGGGCCGGTGCCCCTGGGCCGCCGGACATACATCACCCAGGTCAGCAGCGCAGCGGCCACGTAGGAGCAAAGGAATATCCAATACGCCGACGTTGCAGATGTCCCCGTGCCGCTGGTGGCATAGGACTGGCGCAATGCCAGGTTGATACCCACGCCGCCGAGGGCGCCGACGGCGGCGCAGAAGCCGATCAGCGAACCCGACATCGCTCGCGACCAATGACGGCGCTCGGCCTCGCTCACGTCCAGCGAGCGGCTGCGCGCCTCAAAGACCGACGGAATGAGTTTGAACACAGACCCATTGCCCATCCCGGACAGCACGAACAGCATCATGAAGCCGATGACGTAACCGATCATGGTGGCCGAGCGCGTAGCCGCGCCGTGGTCGTTGAAGGTGCTGACGCCGACCAGCAGCCCGGCGGCCAGGATCATGCCGAAAAGGACGCGCAGGGTGACTCGGCTGCCGCCCATGCGGTCGGCCAGCTTCCCGCCGTAGATCCGGGCCAGCGACCCCAGTAGCGGTCCGACGAAGGCGATCTGTGCGGCGTGCAGGGCGGCGTGCTTGGCGGTTTCCCCGCCAACTGTGAAGTTGACCTGCAACACCTGACCGAAGGCGAACGCGAAGCCAATCCAAGAACCGAACGTGCAGATGTAGAGCAGCGAGATCACGTAGGTGTCTGGCTCGAACAGGATCGAGCGCATGGTGTTCACCTCGATACCGTGGTCGAGGTTGTCCATGTATAGCGCCGCGGTGATTCCCACGAAGGCCAGTAGCACCAGGTAGATCGCGCACACCCAGTACGGTGCTCGGTGGCCGGCGACGGCCAGCAGCAGCAGGCCGACCAATTGAATCCCCGCAACCCCGAGGTTGCCGACGCCGGCGTTGATCGCCAGCGCGGCGCCCTTGAGTCGCTGCGGGTAGAAGGCGTTGACGTTGGCCAGCGATGCCGCATAGTTGCCGCCGCCCAGTCCGGTCAGCGCCGCGCACACCACATACGGCCACAGCGGTAGGCCGGGGTTGGCCATTAGCACGACGGTCCCGACGGTGGGGATCAGCAACACGAACGCTGAGAACGTCGTCCAGTTGCGGCCGCCGTGGGCGGCGATGCCCAGGGTGTAGGGGATGCGCACGCAGCCACCAACCAGGGTGGCAACGGCGCCCAGCAAGAGCTTGTCGCCGGCCGAAAATCCGTACACCGAAGCCGGCATGAACAGCGCCATCACCGACCAAAGGCTCCAGATCGAAAAGGCGACATGGTCGCCCGCCATTGTGCAGAGCAGATTGCGGCGGGCGATCTTCTTGTCGCCGGCCTCCCAGGCCGCGGTGTCTTCGGGATCCCAGTCCGTGATGCGATGGCTGCGGCCCATGCGGTCTTCACCTTTCGTGGACGGTGTTCTGGCGGCCCGCGAAACCGTATGGGAGCCTTCATGAGACGCGCCAAATACGGGTGGGCGAACAGCGCCCGATGCGAAGAACCATGCGGTGGGCGTGACTTCGATGCTCACATTTGGGATCCAAGCCCGTCAACTCAATTCGGCCAATATCGACTGAAAGTTGAATCCCAGTTATCTGATAGGTCGCTGACAGCGCCACTGACCGCAAACGCGCAGGCCAGAGCCGTTCAAATAGCGTTCTGCCGCAATCTGTTTCGCTGCCGCAGCGCGAACCGGCCAACGAGAACGGTGTGACCTAAAATACACTGGGGATACACTCGGCAGGCGTTTGGATGAGTCGAATATCAGCAGGGCGCAAGGAAAGTGGAACGTTACCAAACGTCGCCGTCGCGCCAATCGCACATCAACTCCGCGGAGGTGTCCAGGCTGATTCCGAGTGGCAACACGAAGATCGTCCCGTCGTCATCGGGCGTCCGGGTCGGACCGGTGGGGGCCAGCACCGACGTGGGGCCACGCCAGGGCAACCAGCCCCGCGACGAGTACAGGCTGCGCGCCCGGATCGACGAACTAAGGGCCCCAATCTGGTAGGCGCCGCGCATCACCTGCTCTGCCGCGTCGAGCAGCGCGTGCACCAGCCCTTGGTCACGGCAGTCCGCGCGCACCGCGACACCCTCGACGTAGCCGCAGCGCAGCGCGCTGCCGCGGTAGATCAGGCGCCGCTGGACCACGGCGGCGTGCGCAATGATCGCGCCGTGACGCCAGATCAGGGCATGCATCCCGCCCAGCGCGTGTTCCCAGTCGGTCTCGTCGAAATCACCGGCGAACGCGTCGGTGACCATCTTGCAGACGCGGTTGCGACAGTCGCTGTCGAGGTCGGCGGTGTGGACCAGGCGGGCGGTGTGTACCTGGGTGCGCACAATCCTTGTCTACCAGCCTTGTGAGCGGGTGCTATAGCCGAGCCCCGAAGGGCGCCCGGGGCCGTGCCCAGTGCAGGCGCACCTGCTGGCCGGGCCGCACCTGCGCGAGTTTGTCGATGTCCTCGTCGATCACCACGCCGACGACCGGATAACCGCCGGTGACCGGGTGATCGGGACCCAGGATCACCGGTAACCCGTTGGGCGGCACTTGGATCGCGCCCCGGGTAGCGCCCTCGCTCGGCAGTTGCCGATCCGGGTAGCGGTACTGCATGGCGCGGCCGACCAATTGCATCCCGACCCGGTCGCTGCGGTCGGATGCCACCCAGTACGTGTGGACCAGCGCATCGGGATCGGCGAACCAGTCGTCACGCGGTCCGGGTACCACCAGTAGCTCGACCACGCTGCCGGCGATGGCGGCCACCGGGGCTTGGTCGAGTTCGGGGTAATCGTCGGTGTGCTCGCCGACCGGCAGCTGGTCGCCGGCCCGCAGTGGTGACGGGCCGATCGCCGACATCACGTCGTAGCTGCGCGAGCCCAGCACCGGCTCCACACAGATGCCGCCGCGCACCGCCAGATACGTCCGCAGTCCGGCCCGCGGGGCGCCCAGAGAGACCACCTGGCCGTCGTGGACATGGTGAATGCTGTTGGTGCCGAACAATTTTCCGTTCACTGTTGGGTTGGTGTCGGCGCCCGTCACCGCGATATCGACGTCACCGCCGCGGACCCGGGCCGCAAAACCACCGAACATCACCTCGACGGTGGCGCGGTCAGCGGGGTTGGCGACCAGCCGGTTGCCCAGCTGGTGCGAACGACGGTCCGCGGCGCCCGACCGGCCGACGCCGAGGTGAGCCAGCCCGGGCCGGCCGAGGTCCTGGACGACCGCCATCGGCCCGGTACTCACGATCTCGAGCCTAGTTTTCGGGGTTGTCATTGCTGCCTCCGGAACTGAACCCACATGCCCTGCGTCAGCAACGCCGGATCGGGCCGGTCGATGTCCCACAGGACGGCGTCGGTGTGGCCGATGAGCTGCCAGCCGCCGGGCGACTGGCGAGGATATACCGCGCTGAATTCCCCGGCGAGTGCGACCGAGCCGGCCGGCACCGAGGTACGCGGATCGGACCGTCGTGGCACCCGCAGTCGGGGGTCGCCGTCGACCAGATACGCGAAACCCGGTGCGAAACCGCTGAATCCGACCCGCCACAGGGTGCCTGTATGGGCGGTGATGACCTGTGCGGTGGTCAGCCCGGTGCTGCTGGCGACCTCGGCGAGATCTGGGCCGTCGTAGACGACGTCGATCACCACGTCGGCCCTGCGATCGGCCCTGAGATCGCCCCTAGCCACCGCGTCGGGGCTGACCCGCAACTTGCGCAGACGTTGCCGGGTGACCCCTTGGTGGCGGGGGCCGTCGAGCTTCACCAGCACGGTGCGGGCGGCCGGGACGATGTCGACCACACCGGGCAGTGCCGCCGCGCGCAGCGCGGCCGCCCACGCCAATACGTCTGCGGTACTGCCGCATTGCAGCATCAGCGCTTGGTCACCGTAGTCGAGAACGGTATCGGCCACGACTAGGTCTTTCGATAGGTCCTGTGCCAAGTCCTGTGCCTGGTCGTTTGTGAGATCCGTCACGCTCATACTCGACGGTAACCCCCCGATCGGGGTTGGAGCGAGCGGTTTCCAGGGATTTTCGAGCACTGCCAGAGGTGCCTTAGCAAACGCTCAAACAGGTGAGATCCTTCTCGAGACCTAACCCAAGATCTTGCCGATCAGCGGGGGCAGCTGATCGGCGACCACCGGGTAGCTCAGCGGCGACGAGAAGGCGATCGCGCCGGCGAGATCCTTCGTGGTGAAGATGTGACGATTCTGTGCGGTCGCTTGCGAAGCCGCCACTTCCGGATCGGCCAGCAGCGCCTTTTGGTCGTCCGGACTCTCGGTCGACCAGATCACCACATCGGCGGAATCAAGCACCGCTTTGATCTGATCGCGCGGGATGACGGCGCGGTGATCGGTGCCGAAGGGCTTGATGCTGTCGGTCACCACCAGGCCCATCTCGGTGAGGAAGTCGGTGCGCCAGCCCGGCATGGTTGCGACCACGGTGCCTCGCCACAGCCGGCCCTGCATCAGCAATACCTTCTTGTCCTTCCACTGCGGGTACTTTGCGGCGACGGCGGCGAACTGCTTGTCGACCGCGTCGATCAGCGACTTCATCTGGTCGGCCTGGAACACCGCCTGGCCGACCGCGGTGGCCTGGTCCTTCCATGGCTCGAAGAACGCGTCGTCGCCCGACTGCGGGACGGTCGGGGCGATCGCCGAAAGCTTCTGATAGGTATCGGCGTCCACGCCGGCGTTGATCGCCACGATCAGGTCGGGCTTCAGCCCGGCGATCTGGTCAATTGGAATTCCGTTGTCCAGGCTCAACACCACGGGTTGCGCCTGGCCCAGCTTGGGCTGGGCCCACGGCCACACGGCGAACGGCTGGTCGCCGAACCAGTTGGTCACCGCAATGGGCACCACACCCACCGCGAGCAGGTCGTCTTGCTCGGTGTAACCGGCGCTGACCACCCGCTTGGGCGGCTCTTTGATCACGGTCTGACCGAACAGGTGCGTGATTGTCACCGCCCCGCCACCGGCGTTTCCCGAAGGCGGTTTGGATGACGAGCACGCTCCCGCGACCGCGACCACCCCGGCAGCCCCGGCGAGCTGCAGGAATCCGCGCCGATTCCAACCCTGTCGCATCGCGTGAGGGTATCGCGTATTCGGCATGTGTTAGCCGAGCGGCATGCCCGCGTCCAGGAAGTCCAGAGCCCGATAGACCGTGTCGGGGGTCCTTGGCGCGTTGTCGAAGGCCCCCATCATCGCGCCGGTCAGCGCGCCGGCGAACACTCGGACTTCGAAATCTCCTGCGGCACGGCCGATTCGGTGGGCGATCGCCTCGGCGGCGACGGCGACAGTGCGGTTGTACTCGTCGTACAGGGCGCCCTTGAGCTCGGGTATCGAGAAGATGAGCCGCTGCCGGTTTTTTTCGAACTCGACTTGCTCCGCGGAAAGGTGGGCCTGGACGTCGGCGTAGGCCCGGCGGAAAGCCTGGGCCGGCGATAGCTCGGGCGGCTGCGCCTTGAAGGCGGCCAGAATCAGCGGGTCCAGGTCGTCGGCGAGCACCAGCGATTCCTTGGACGGGAAGTACCGGAAGAAGGTGCTGGGCGACACCTCGGCGGCCTCGGCGATCTGCTCGACGGTGGTGCTGGCGTAGCCGTTTTCGTTGATGAGGCGAAACGCCTCGCGTCGGATGGTCTGGCGGGTCTTGATCTTCTTCCGCTCCCGAAGACCCACGGGCCGGTCAGTCGCCTGCATGTGGCACCCTCATGTGGCCCTTCATATAGCCATTGTCGCCGCTGCGGTCTCCTGAGGTTCTGACAATCGGGGTAAGACCGTTGCGATATCCACGTATTCCCGGCGTAACTGCGCACGCGCAGACCGGTAACAGTGCCTCCCTAGCGTCGGGCAGATGACGACGACCGCTGCCCCGGTACGCCAGCACGCCCCAGCGCGCGAGCCGGGCGCCGGGGGACATTGGATCGACGACTGGCGCCCCGAAGACCCGGTGTTCTGGGCGACGATTGGCAGGCCGATCGCCCGCCGCAACCTGATTTTCTCCATCTTCGCCGAGCACATCGGGTTCAGCGTGTGGATGCTGTGGAGCATCGTGGTCGTCCAGATGACCGCGGGCGCGCACGGACAGCACGCCGCGTCGGGCTGGGCGCTCACCGCCAGCCAGGCCCTGTGCCTGGTCGCCGTCCCCAGCGGTGTTGGTGCGTTCCTGAGGCTGCCGTACACGTTCGCGGTCCCGATCTTTGGCGGCCGCAATTGGACAACCTTCTCGGCGACGCTCCTCCTGGTCCCGTGCCTGCTGCTGGCCTGGGCGGTGAGCCACCCGCACCTCCCGTTCGCAGTGCTGGTGGCGATCGCCGCGACCGCGGGTTTGGGTGGCGGCAACTTTGCCTCGTCGATGGCCAATATCTCGTTCTTCTACCCGGAGAAGGACAAGGGTTGGGCGCTGGGACTCAACGCGGCCGGAGGCAACATCGGTGTGGCGGCCGTGCAGAAGATCATTCCTCCGGTCGTGATCGCTGGTGGCGGCGTAGCACTGTCGCGTGCCGGGCTGTGCTACGTGCCGTTGGCCGTCGCGGCCGCGGTGTGCGCATTCCTGTTCATGAACAACCTCACCGAGGCGAAGGCTGACGTAAAGCCGGTTTTGCAGGCACTGCGCCACGCCGACACGTGGATCATGTCGCTGTTGTACATCGGTACATTCGGGTCCTTCATCGGCTACTCGGCGGCCTTTCCGACCCTGCTCAAGACCGTATTCGGCCGCGGCGACATCGCGTTGACCTGGGCTTTCCTCGGTGCCGCCATCGGTTCGCTGATCCGCCCCGTGGGCGGCAGGCTCGCCGACCGGATCGGCGGTGCCCGCATCACCGCCGCCAGTTTCGTGATGCTGGCCGCCGGCGCGGCGGTTGCGCTGTGGTCGGTGCGGGCGGTCAACTTGCCGCTATTCTTCGCCAGCTTCATGTTCTTGTTCGTCGCCACCGGGATCGGCAACGGCTCGACCTACCGGATGATCTCCAGGATCTTCAAAATCAAGGGCGAGGCCGCCGGTGGCGACCCCGACACGATGGTCAACATGCGTCGACAGGCCGCCGGCGCGCTGGGCATCATCTCCTCGATCGGCGCCTTCGGCGGGTTTGTCGTGCCGCTTGCCTACGCGTGGTCGAAGTCGCACTTCGGCAGCATCGAGCCGGCGCTGGGCTACTATGTCGGGTTCTTCCTCTCCCTGCTGGTCGTTACCTGGTACTGCTACCTGCGCAAGAAGACCCGTATGGGGCTCTACGGCGTTTAGGCGGCGTTTAGGCGGCGTCTAGGGCCGCATGGGCCCTTCGTAGTTCGTCAGGGCCTGTTCCAAGGACTGTAATCCGCGATCAGCTGCTCCTGCGGCGGGCGCTGGTCGGCCGGCACGTGCTGCAGGTTGATCCGGATCCGGTACCAGATCGAACTCGGCCCGCGCATCCCGTCGACCAGGACGTCGGCCGGCTGCAACAGGCCGGCCACGGCGGGATAGCGGTCCCGCCAGGTGTCCAGCGCGGCCATCGCCTCGTCCTTGGTCTTGGTGCGGGCGACCTCGATGAGCGGCATCGCGGATTGGCGCCGACCCGGCGCCCCGACGGTCTTGCCCGTCCTTTTCGCGCCCTTCGGCGCCTTCTCCGGTGGGCCCAGTTCCTCGGCCAGCATCAGGAGCCGGTCGAGCCCGCCGACCGCTGCTTGGTTGGAGGGGTCCATGCCCGCCCACGGGTCACCGACCTCGGCGTACCGGTCGGGCACCGTGGCGATGGTGAACGCCGCGGGATCGCAGTCGGCGACCTCGTCCCAATGCAGCGGGGTCGATACCCGGGCATCCGGGGTCGCCCGCACCGAATAGGCCGACGCGACGGTGCGGTCCTTGGCGTTCTGGTTGAAGTCGACGAACACCCCCTCGCGTTCTTCCTTCCACCAGCGGCTGGTCGCCGCATCGGGCACCCGCCGCTCCACCTCACGGGCGACCGTCTGGGCGGCCAGCCGTACCTGCCGGAACGGCCAGCGCGGGGCGATTCGGGCATAGATGTGAAAGCCGCGCGACCCGGACGTCTTCGGCCATGCGACCAGGCCATAGTCCTCAAGCACTTCGCGAGCCACCAGCGCGACCGCGACGATCCGCTGCCACGCGACCCCGGGCATCGGATCCAGGTCGACGCGCAGCTCGTCCGGGTGGTCCAGGTCGCCGGCGAGCACCGGATGGGGGTTGAGGTCGACGCAGCCCAGGTTGATCACCCACGCCAGTCCGGCGGCGTCATGGATGACGGCCTCCTTGGCCGAAGTGCCCCGCGCGTAGCGCAGCTCGGCGACATTCACCCAGTCGGGCCTTTTCTCCGGTGCGCGTTTCTGGAACACGGCCTCTTCCGAGATGCCCTTGACGAAGCGCTTCAAGATCATCGGGCGGCCGGCCACCCCGCGCAGCGCCCCGTCGGCGACCGCCAAATAATAACGGACCAGGTCAAGCTTGGTGTAGGGGCCGACTTCGCCGTTGCCGGGGAATACCACCTTGTCCGGATGGGTAATGGTGAGTTGGCGTCCGGCCACTTCCAGTGACACCGAGCCGGTCATGGGAGTTCATCGTAATTCTTCGAATAGCTTCCGACCGCTGTGCGACCTGCGTCACATATTGTGTGGTCATGCCTAACCTTCCTGGCCTGCCCGGGCAAACCGTGGCCAAGCTTCACCAATACCTCGAACGCGGCTCGGCCGAGTTGCACTACGTGCGGAAGATCATCGAATCGGGCGCGTTCCGCATCGAGTCGCCGCTGAACTACGCCGCGATGTTGTCCGAAATCCAGAAGTGGGGCGAGTTCGGCATGCTGCCGTCGCTCAACGCGAGACGTCATCCTGACCGCGCAGCTTGCATCGATGAAGACGGCGAATTCACCTTCCGGGAGCTCGACGAGGCCGCCCACGCGGTGGCAAACGCGCTGCGTGAGAAGGGCGTGCGGGGCGGCGACGGGGTGGCGATCCTGGCGCGCAACCACCGCTGGTTTCTCGTTGCCAACTACGGCGCCGCGCGGGTGGGCGCCCGCATCATCCTGCTCAACAGCGAGTTCTCCGGCCCGCAGATCAAGGAGGTGTCGGAGCGCGAGGGCGCCAAGCTGATCATCTACGACGACGAATACTGCAAGGCCGTCAGCAAGGCTGAGCCGGAGCTGGGCAAGCTGCGGGCGCTGGGCGTAAACCCCGACGCGGACGAGCCCTCGGGTAGCGACGACGAGACGCTGGCCGAGCTGATCGAGCGCAGCAGCAAAGAACCTGCGCCCAAGGCCAGCAAGCACGCGTCGATCATCATCCTGACCAGCGGGACCACCGGTACGCCGAAGGGGGCCAATCGCAGCACCCCGCCCACGCTGGCGCCGGTGGGTGGCATCCTGTCGCATGTTCCGTTCAAGGCGAATGAGGTGACCTCGCTGCCGGCGCCGATGTTCCATGCGCTGGGCTACCTGCACGGCACGCTGGCGATGTTCATGGGCTCGACGCTGGTGCTGCGCCGCAAGTTCAAGCCGCCGCTGGTACTGGAAGACCTCGAGAAGCACAAGGCGACAGCCATGGTCGTGGTGCCGGTGATGCTGTCACGCCTGCTCGATGCGATCGAGAAGATGGACAAGAAGCCCGACCTGCCCAGCCTCAAGATCATCTTCGTGTCCGGATCCCAGTTGGGCGCCGAGCTGGCCAACCGTGCCCTCAAAGACTTCGGACCGGTCATCTACAACATGTACGGCTCGACCGAGATCGCGTTCGCCACCATCGCCGGGCCCAAGGACCTGGAGCGCAACGCCGCGACGGTGGGACCGGTCGTCAAGGGCGTCAAGGTCAAGATCCTCGACGACAACGGTAAGGAGCTGCCGCAGGGCGAGGTCGGGCGGATCTTCGTCGGAAACGCCTTCCCATTCGAGGGCTACACCGGCGGCGGCCACAAGCAGATCATCGACGGCCTGATGTCGTCCGGCGACGTCGGCTATTTCGACGAACACCGCCTGCTGTACGTCAGCGGCCGCGACGACGAGATGATCGTTTCCGGCGGTGAGAACGTGTTCCCCGCCGAAGTCGAGGATCTGATCAGTGGCCATCCCGAGGTGGTCGAGGCCACCGCGATCGGTGTGGACGACAAGGAGTGGGGCGCTCGGCTGCGCGCTTTCGTGGTCAAGAAGCCGGACGCCACCGTCGACGAGGACGCCATCAAGGTCTATGTGCGCGACCACCTGGCTCGCTACAAGGTGCCGCGCGAAGTGATCTTCCTGGAAGAGCTACCGCGCAACCCCACCGGCAAGATCCTCAAGCGCGAGCTGCGCAACATCGAGGTCGACTAAGCGCCTCTCGGCGTCAGCGGCGGGCCTGAATGGCGCGCGTGATCTGGGCGGTTAGCTTGGGGTCGACGAGAAGTTGGTCGATCAGCGCGGTCAGCACCTCTTGGCCGGTCACCCGCGCAACCCCGAGGCGGTCGGCGGCTTCTCGCTGCCAGATGTCGAGGGCTCGGTGGGTGGGGGCCGGGAGGTCGACGGTGCGTCGCGTCCGCTGGGTACGGGCCGGCGGGTGATCGCGCGCCGGCTGATCGCGCGTCCGATAGTCGGCCGCGGGTTGGCTGAGTAGGCGTTGGCCGGGCGCGGGCCGGTTCGTGTTGAGGCGCTCCGTGGGTGCCGCGTCCCCGGATGGTGTGCCCGCCGACATGTACGTGCGGGACAATCCGGCGCCGGGTTGCATCTGGCCTGGGTTCATCGTCACGGCGGTGGCCCCTCCCGTCAGTAAGTCAGTAAGTCAGTAAGTCAGTATACGACGGGATACGGAACCTCGCAGTGGACGCCGCCCGACACGGCGTGTCGCCGGGCGTTGCGAGGTTATTAAAATCGATCGTGGGGTGTAACGTATTTGTTTGCCAATAGACAGTGCGCGCCAAATATAACTTAGGCGCAAACCCCCAATTTCAGTAAGCCCGGAAAACCGGAGCTATGCAAGCGCGTAGGTCCGCAGCTCAGTAACTCAGTAATAGCAATCTGACCTGCTAGATTGCCGGTGATACGGTACTGAACTCAGTATTTGAGGAGTTATGTAAGTAGTAGCGGGTGATATATTGAATAGCGGCGACGGGTCAATCCCTACGAAATTCACAGCATCATCTAAAGTTATTTCTCTTGTTAGCCAACAATTTTACGGAGTAGCGTTCGACGTGTCAGTACTTGGGAAGGAAGGAGCCCCTCCATGTTGAATTCACTCCCAGCGGTCCGAAAAGCGGCTGCCGGTGCATTGGGTGCCGGTGCGCTGACCGGAGCGATGTTGTTCGGCGGCGCCCCGGTGGCCCAGGCCGCCCCGACCGCTCCACCGTCCGCCCCGGCGACAAGCTTCGCGACTTTCGGACCCGACGGTGCCCGTGACATCCCGGCCCGCCCCGGCGGCGGAGGGGGTCCCGGTGGCGGCCACGGCCATGGTGGCTGGGGCGGCGGCGGCATCGGCCGCGGCGGCTACGGCCACGGCGGCGGCATCGGCCGCGGCGGCGGCCTGGGCTACCGCGGCGGCATCGGCCGCGGCGGCTGGGGCCGCGGCGGCGGCGGGGGCTACGGCGGCGGCCTAGGCCGTGGCTGGGGTAACCACGGCTGGTGGGGCGGTCCCCGCGGCTTCGCGGGCCCCGGGCGCTTCTGGAACTGGTGGTGGTAAACCACCACAACCGTGTGGGTGGCAGCCAGCTGCGTCTGCCGTGGTCATAGGCTGGCCCGCCCACGCCGAGGGGGGAGAACCCATGCCGGCCTGACGACTGTCAGGCCGGCATGGTTCTTCTTGGGGCCCTGACGCCCGAAATTGGCGTCAGGGCTGTAATTTCGCCGGAGAACCACGACTTCAGGCAATCTCGGCGGCGCTAGTCACCGCCGGCCATCGTCAACTGCTTGGGGGTCTTGCGGCTGACCTCCCGGCCCGATTGGTCAGCGCCGCACCGAACGATGGCGTAAGGCGTACCTGGTCGGTCTACCGGTGGCTTCACCAATTGTTAGAGCGGGTAGCTACCGCGAACCTGGATTTGTCATGCACGCGACTGAGTTGGTTGGCTAGCCCGGTCGGTCTGCGCCGCCATACCAAGAAGCATTTCGGCGGAATAAAACGCACAATTAATGATGTACTGAAATAAAAACCTACGGATGTCAGTGGTTTCATAATTGGCGTTTGAACAGCGCATATATCGATCAGAATGCTACTCATCGCAGTAGTTGCAAGCCAGCTGATGAGCGTAGGTCATTAAGGGCATAAATGAGGTGATCTGAGAAATTTGATATCTGCAAGAAGCGGTCTGACATACAATTGAGACGTTTAAATTTAGTCCGTTTCTAGAGTTTTGCGGTGGATTTTCTGGGTAACTTTCGCTGTGTTAGTTAAAACAGGCTTGTAAGGAGCTCTCATGTTGATTTCACTGCAATCGATCCGTACGGCGGCCGCGGGCGCAGTTGGTGTCGGTGCGCTGACCGGAGCGATGTTGTTCGGCGGCATTCCCGCAGCGCAGGCTGCCCCGCCGCCGGCACCAGCGACGACCTTCGCAATGAACGGGCCCCATGGTGCCCCAGTCCCAATCAGGGGCGGCGGCGCATGGGGCCACGGTGGTGGGGGCCACATCGGTGGCGGCTTTGGCCACGGCGGCTTTGGCCCTGGTGGCTTTGGCCGCGGTCCCGGCATCGGTAGGGGCTTTGGCCACGGCGGCTTTGGCCATGGTGGCTTTTTCCGCGGGGGCCGTGGTGGCTTTGGCCGTGGTGGCTTTGGGCACGGTGGCTTTGGGCACGGTGGCTTTGGGCACGGTGGCTTTGGCCACGGTGGCTTTGGACATGGTGGCCACGGCGGCTTCGGGCACCACGGGAGGTGGTAGCCGCCGTACCGCGTGGGCGCCGGCCAGCCTGTTCTGACGGGCGATCGCTAGGCTGACCCCCCGGCGCCGCGGGGGAACCCATGCCGGCCTGACAACTTGTCAGGCCGGCATGGTTCTTCTTGCGGCTACCGTTACGGATCGCGTGGCAGACCCAGCAGCCGCTCGGCGATGATGTTGAGTTGCACCTCGGACGTGCCACCATAGATGGTGGTGGCCCGACTGGCCAGCAGGTACTCGCCCCACTTGCCCGCCAACTCGTCGGTGTCGCCGATCGCGGCGTCGGTCCCGAAGGAGGACACCGCGAATTCGGCATAGCCCTGGCCGGTCCGCATCGACAACAGCTTGGAGATCGCTGCCGACGGCATGGCGTCACCGCCGGCCAGCGTCAATAGGGTGGAGCGCAGGTTGAGCACCTTGGCGGCATGACCCTCGGCAATCAATTGTCCGGCGCGATGCTGGGCAACCTGGTCGAACTGCCCGTCACGAACGAACTCGACGAACTCGGGAAGGTTCGCCAGGAAATTCGCGTCGCTATTGCCGATCGAGACCCGCTCCGCGGTCAGGGTGTTGCGGCTGACCTCCCAGCCCCGGTTAACCTCGCCCAGCACGTACTCGTCCGGGACGAACACGTCGTCGATGTAGACGGTGTTGAACATTGCGTTACCGGTCAGCTCCCGCAGCGGCTTGACCTGTACGCCATCGCTTTTCATGTCCAGCAGGAAGTAGGTGATGCCGTTGTGTTTCGGCGCCGACGGGTCCGTCCGGGCCAGCAGCGCGCCCCATTGCGCGTACTGCGCGGCGGTGGTCCAGATCTTCTGGCCGGTGATGCGCCAGCCGCCGTCGACCCGGGTCGCTTTCGTCGTCAACCCAGCCAGGTCCGATCCGGCGCCCGGCTCGGAAAACAGCTGACACCAGATCATCTCGCCGCGGAACGTCGGCGGCAGGAACCGTTGTTTTTGCTCTTCGGTTCCGAACGCGACGATCGACGGAATGATCCACGCCGCGATGCCGACCTGCGGCCGCTTGACCCGCCCGGTGCTGAACTCCTGGGCGATGATGATCTGCTCGATCGGGCCGGACGCCCGGCCCCACGGCTTGGGTAGATACGGCAACACCCACCCGGCCTCGGCGATCGCGACCCTGCGAGGCGAGCGGTCCATCGCCTTGAGCGCGGCGACCTCGGCCCGAATCTCGGCCCGCAGCTTTTCGGTGTCGGGGTCCAGGTCGATGTTCACCGGACGCATGCCCGTGGTCGTCGCGGTGTCCACGACGCGCTGTGGGTGTTCCGAGCGGCGGCCGAAGCAGGCGGCCAGCATCAGCGCGCGGCGGTAGTAGACGTTCGTGTCGTGCTCCCAGGTGTACCCGATGCCGCCGTGCACCTGGATGCAATCCTGGGTGCACCGCTGCGCGGCCGTCGGCGCCAACGTCGCCGCCACCGCCGCGGCGAACTCGACGTCCCCGGCGCCCTCGTCAATCGCGCGTGCGGCATCCCACACCGCGGCGGTGGCGCGTTCGGTGTCGGCGACCATCTCCGCGCACTTGTGCTTGATCGCCTGGAACTGGCCGATCGGCCTGCCGAACTGCTCACGGATCTTCGCGTACTCCGACGCCGTATCGGTGGCCCAGCGCGCCACCCCCACGGCCTCGGCGGCCAGCAGCGTGAACATCAGGGCATGCGCGGTTGTCATGCTCAGGTTGCTCAACACGGCGTCGTCGCCGACCTCGACGGCGTTGGCCCGCACATCCCCGATGGGACGCAGCGGATCAATGCTTTTGACCGGCACGATCTCGAGCTGATCGGCGCGCAGCACCACCCATTCGTCGCCGCTGTCGATCGCCACCGGGAGCACCAGCACCGATGCCTGAGCCGCCGCGGGGACCGCGTGGACTTCGCCGCGGATCACCAGGGCTCCCCCGTCTTCCAGGCCGTGCCGAGTCGCGGTCAGCCCGGAATCCAGCGCGTAGGCGGCGATGGTTGCGCCGGACGCCAGCTCGGCGAGCACCTTGGCGTCCGGGTCGTGCGCGGAGATCAGCGCGCTGGCGATCGCCGACGGCACGAACGGCCCGGGCACCGCCCCGCGGCCGAACTCGGCCAGCACGATGGCCAGCTCGAGGATCCCGAAACCCTGCCCGCCGACGGATTCGGCCAGGTGCACGCCTTGCAGGCCCTGTCCGGCGGCCGCCTGCCAGTACGGCGGGGGATTCTCGATCGGGGTCTCCATGGCGGCGTGCAGCAGCTCGGACGGCGCTACCCGCGCCACCAGGGACCGCACCGAATCGGCCAGGTCTTGATGCTCAGGAGTTATCGCGATCGGCATTGTTTGCCTTCCCTCATGCCATTTGGCCAAGCACCTTCCAAGCTAACAACCAGTCGGTTGGTTGACGACTGGGGTACCGGTGGGCCGCGGCTCTTCGAAGGGCGGTCAGTGTTGTTGCACGGCGACTATTCGCTTGTTGCCTTCGTCGACGACGTAGACGGTGCCGTTGCTCCCGACCGCGACACCGCCCGGTTGGTTCAGTCTCGGGAAGGGCAACACCGTCCGCCATGCGGCGCCGGCGACCTCATCCACGGGCCCCCTCCACATCATGGTCCGACCAGACCAGGCTGAATGCTATCAACCCCCTGTGGGCCCGTTCACCACATTGGCCAGCGGCTGGCCGTCGCGCAGCCGGCGGCAGTTGGCAACGGCCTCGGCCAGATAGCGCCGCATGGTGTCGGCGGTGTACCAGGTGACGTGCGGTGTCAGCACCACGCTTTTCAGGCCAAGTAGCGGGTTGTCCGGCGCCACGGGCTCGACTTCGAAGACGTCCAGCCCCGCGGCGGCCAACCGGCCGTCCCGCACCGCATCGACAAGTGCCTCCTCGTCGACGACGGCACCGCGTGATGTGTTGACCAGCACCGCATGGGGTTTCATCAGGGCCAGCGCCTTGGCGTCGAGCAGGTGATGGCTGTCGGTCGTCAACGGTAGGTGCAGCGAGACGATGTCGCTGGCGCCTGGGGGCACCTCCCGCTTGCGGGGGAAAGTTCGGGCAGCGGCCGCCATCCGGGCCGTCCGTCGTCGCGGGTACTGGTGTGCAGGACGGTGGCGCCCATCGCGGCGACGATGCCGCGGACCCGTCTGGCGATATTGCCGTAGCCGACCAGGCCGACGGTGCAGCCGCCGATATCACGTACCGTCTCGCCCAATTCCGGGTCTGCCGGCCAGCCCTGCCCCCGACGCGTGGCACGATCCAGGGTCGGTAGCCGACGCAATGCGGCCAGCATCAGCAACACCGTGCCCTCGGCCACCGATGGCGCGTTGGCGCCGGGCATATTCGCAACGGCGATACCGCATTTCGTCGCGGTGTCTACGTCGATGGTGTTCAGTCCTGCGCCGAGCTTGTGCACCAGCCGCAGCCGCGCCCCGCGCCGCAGATCGGCGCCCGACAGCGGGCGCAGCACGTGCCAAATCACTTCGGCGAAGGGCAACTCCCGGTAGAAGGCTGCCCGGGATTCGGGGGAGTCGTCATCGGCGCACCATCGGATGTCGAGCCAATCCGCTTCGGGTGCAAGAAAATCTAGCACTTTCTCGCCGGGGACGAAGTTGGCGAGAACCCTTAGTGCCAGCGCTTCTTGATCCACGTGGCGATTGTGTCAGCCTGCTCGCTGCGCGCGCCCGGGGTGGTGAAGTAGTGATCGGTGTTGATCGAGACTTCTGTCTTGTCGGTGCTCGCCAGCGCGTCGTAGATGCGCTGTGCGTCAGATGGAAAGACTCCGGTGTCTGCCTCTGCGTTGATCACCAGGGCCGGGTCGGTGATACGGGCCAGGTGCGGCTCGGCCCGGGTTTGCGCCACTCGCAGGCTCCACATGCTCAGCCAGTTGCGCAGTGTGCAGGCCGCGGCGATGCCGTGTGCGGAGCGGTTTGCCCTGGCGGGTATGCCCGCGTAGCACTGGTTGGGCTGCCGCTTGGACGGCTCGATGGCGGGATCGACCATGCGTGGATCTGCCCAGGTCCGCAGCACGGTAAATGGTCGGTCGGAAAACCCGGCAGCGCGAACGCGTTTGAACTCTTTTTCGGCCCAGTCGGTGATGGTGTGGTTGCGCGCGGTCTGCGCCGAACGGTAACGAGTGAGGAACTCGGGCGAATAAGGGGGCCTGATGCGCCCGATGAACAGGTCGAGGTCGGGATCGGTTGCGACGGGGTCGTTTTCGTCGATCACGGCGGGGTCCATCCAGGCGGTCAACACCTCCGGGCGCCCGAGGTGGGCGGCGGTGGAGACGTAGCCGTCCGCAGCGGGCAACTCACTCAATCCGGCCGCCGGCCGCATTCCCTCCAGCGGGGTCACATTCGGGTCGACCGCCTGCGACTGGTAGGCGGCCATCAACGACCCGCCCCCGGAATTACCCAGCAGTACAACAGCTTCCACATGCTGCACTTCGCGCAGCCAGCGTACCCCGACACCGATGTCCACGAGCGCGTGGTCAAGCAGAAAGTTGGTTTCGAAACCGCGGAACCTGGTATTCCAGCCAAGAAATCCAATGCCGCGGGTGGCCAGGTAGTCCGCGAGATAATGCTCGGAGAAATCGATTTGATAGTGGGTGGCGATCATCCCGACTTTCGGTTTGCGTCCCACCCCGCGGTGATACAACCCCTGGCAAGGGTGCCCGCCGGCACCAGCACGCCCAGCGGTGGGCGATGGCAGCCCGATGAACTCGCGGACAACCCCTGCCGCGCAGCTACGACGAGTCACTTTAGTGATCCTCCTTAACGTAGATAGTCCGGTAGTAGATGTTTGCGAGGGTCTGAATGCAGGCCTTGTCGTCGGGTTCAACGGGCCGGCTGAGCTGCACGTAGCAGAATTGGGTGAACATGGCGACCACCGCCTCGGCGACCAGTTGCGGGTCATCGTCGGGGCAGTAGCCCTGGGCCTGCGCACGCCGGACGTTCTCGGCGACATACGCGAGCGGGAGCTCGCAGATCTCTTTCCAGTACTGCGCGAAGTCGTCGTTGATCATCGCCAGCTGCGACACGCCGATCATCTCCGCGAACCGTTTGCGGTAGGAGTCCCAGACGGAGGAGGCCAACTCGTAGGCGCGCTCGCGGTCGGACAGGCCATGCTCGATCACCGCAAGCGACCGCAGGTTGGCCTCGTGGCGGAAGCGCAGGGCCCACTGCCGGACCATCTCCTCCTTGGAGTCGTAATAGTTGTAAAACGATGCCGCCGAGCGGCCCGCTTCAGCGGCGATGTCGGCGATGGTCGTCGCCAGAATGCCCTTGCGCGCGATGACCGTACGCGCGGCGTCGTCGATCGCGGCCTGCGTCCGCCGGCCGCGGCGCGTCGGAAACTCCGCGGGGCGGCTCATCGGCTCGGGGGCAGTCGCCACTGGCGCACCTTTCCTTGTGGGCAGCGATCCAGACCTGAACCTGATGTTAGATTCAGATTCGGGTTTTGACTAGACCAAATCTGAATCTGGTGTCAGATTCAGATTGAGTTTCGAGCGCCTGCACTCCGGGGACCGACGAGAGGCGCAAAATGATCAAGATGATCAAGCCGCACAACACCAACACCGAGTTCGAGCTCGGGGGGATCAACCATGTCGCGCTGGTGTGTTCGGACATGGCGCGCACCGTGGACTTCTACAGCAACATCCTCGGCATGCCACTGGTCAAGTCGCTCGATCTACCCGGTGGTCAGGGCCAGCATTTCTTCTTCGACGCCGGCAACGGTGACTGCGTCGCGTTCTTCTGGTTCGCCGACGCACCCGATCGGGTTCCCGGCATCTCGTCGCCGGGCGCCATTCCCGGCATCGGTGACATCACCAGCGCGGTCAGCACGATGAACCATCTGGCGTTTCACGTACCGGCCGAGAAGTTCGACGCCTACCGGCAGCGTCTCAAGGACAAAGGCGTGCGGGTCGGCCCGGTGCTCAACCACGACGAGAGCGCGATGCAGGTGTCCGCGACAGTGCATCCCGGCGTGTACGTGCGCTCGTTCTACTTCCAGGATCCTGACGGAATCACACTGGAATTCGCATGCTGGGTAAAGGAATTCACCGATGCCGACGCGCAGACCGTGCCGAAGACCGCGTCCGACCGGCGGCCTCCGGTGGGGGTCGTACGCTAGCGGCAAAACCGTGCCAGAGCCGGGGGATGCCCATGATTACCGACGGCGTTTTGACCGACGTGCAGATCGCGGCGCTGACGCCTGCGCAGCGGCGAGAGCTGATTACCAGGCTGGAGGCACCCCTGAGCGAGGTGATTGACCCGGTGCTCCTCGCTCGGATACGACGTGCCCGACTGGGCCTGATGATCGGCGGCTCCATCGCGATGGTTCCCTGGCTGGTTTATCTCTCCCTGACGCTGCCGCAGAACTACGTCGCCCACAACTGGCCTGTTACCTGGGTGGGCTTCGACATTCTGTTGGTCTCGTTCATGGTGGCAACGGCCGTACTGGGATACCTGCGCCGCCAGCTGCTGGTGTTTGCGGCGTTCACCTCCGGGGTGTTGCTGATCTGCGACGCGTGGTTCGACCTGATGACGGCCGGACCCAATGACGTCTGGTTGTCGGTGACCACGGCGCTAGTGATCGAGCTGCCGCTGGCGATGTTCATGATCACCGGCGCGCAGCGCATCATGCGGCTCACGATGATGCGTTTGTGGCGGCTGGATCCCGGGATGCGGCTGTGGCATCTGCCGCTGTTTCCGTGACGCGGTACAGGTCTGGGTTGGTGAGTTCGTCGAGCAGCGCCGCCAGGTGATCGGCGAGTTGGTCCGGTTCGAGTTGTACCTCCCCGGCCAGCCAGGCGCTGATGGTCTGCCCGACGCCGCCGACCGCGAAGTGCGCCGCCGCCTTGACGCGGTCGTTTGCCGGTGCCCGCAACGTGCCGACCACGTACAGGCCGGACAGCATCGCGAACAGCGCGCTGGATTCGGCGCGCTTGCGCATGATCACGGCGTTGGCCAGCTGCGTGCTGAACAACAGGCGCCCGATGCGGGCGTCCGTGGCGATGGTCCGCACGATGTTGGCCATGCCCGCGCGGCTCTGCTCTGCCGTCGGTACCGCCGCCACCGCGGCCTGGGTGGTGGCCGCCAGATCGGCGACCACCCGATCGAACACACCGCTGACGAATTCGTCTTTGTCGGTGAAGCTTTCGTAGAAGTAGCGGGTGGCCAGGCCGGCGCTCCGACAAATCTCGCGGACGGTCAGCTCGGCGATGTCCCGTTGGTCGGCGCCCAGCAGGTCCAGGCCGGCATCCAGTAGCCGGCCTCGGCGGGCCGCCAGTCGCTGCGCGGCCTGCACCCCGCGGTAGGGCCGCACGCTCGAGGTCGTTGAGGGCTGCGTCGCCTGTGCCATGGGCACCATCTTGACACCGGCGCAAGACAACGACAACATCAGGAAACAATGGTTTTCACATTTAGCCGTGCCGATGCGACGGAGAGGCATTCTGCGTGACAAATTTCAAGGCGGCCCACGAACCCTTCGGTCATGTGGAGCGCACCGTCGGCGGCCCTGCATATCCGCGTCTGCGCGCGCGGTCGGGTTCCAGCTTCGCGGACGGTTTGATGGGCGTGACGCTGCTGGCCGGCCCGGCCAACGTGATCATGCAACTGGCGCGGCCCGGCGTCGGCTACGGCGTGATGGAGAGCCGCGTCGAGAGCGGCCGGGTGGACCTGCATCCGATCAAGCGAGCCCGCACCACCTTTACCTACCTCGCCGTCGCCGTCGCCGGCAGCGATGCCCAGAAGGCGGCCTTCCGTCGCGCGGTGAACCGCGCGCACGCCCAGGTGTACTCCACGCCCGACAGTCCGGTGCAGTACAACGCGTTCGACCCGGACCTGCAGCTGTGGGTTGCGGCATGCCTGTACAAGGGCGGGGTCGACGTCTACCGCATCTTCGTCGGCGAACTGGACGACGAGGACGCCGACCGGCACTACCGCGAGGGCAAGACGCTGGCCACCACCTTGCAGGTGCCGCCCCAGATGTGGCCGGCGGACCGGGCGGCGTTCGACCGGTACTGGCAGGAGTCGCTGGCAAAGGTGCACATCGACGACGCCGTCCGCGACTACCTGTATCCGATCGCCGCGTCGCGGATACGAGGGGTGCGCCTGCCGCGCCGGCTGCAGCGGGTGCAGCGGTTGCCGGAAAGCTTCGCGCTGCTGATCACCACGGGCTTTTTGCCGCAGCGGTTCCGCGACGAGATGCGGTTGCCGTGGGATGCCGTCAAGCAACGGCGCTTTGACCGGCTGATGGCCACGCTGCGCTCGGTGAACCGCTTGCTGCCGCGGTTTGTCCGGCGGTTCCCGTTCAATGTGGCGCTCTGGGACCTGGACCGGCGGATCAAAGCTGGGCGTCCACTGGTCTGAGCACGCGCCTGGACCTGCGCGGAAGGCGGTTCGGGCTGGGGTGAGCGGCGGCTGCACTGTCGAGTTGTTAACGATAATCATTTTCAGTAGGCTCTCGACAGCCCATGAACTTCTCCAGCCCGAGGAGTGTCCGATATGACGTTGCGCGTCGTGGCCGAAGGACCGGCTGCCGCGAGCGCGGCTGTCGAGACGAGGTATCTCCCCACGGACGGCTCACGATGACCGCGCCGATTTGGATGGCTGCACCGCCGGAGGCGCACTCGGCGTTGTTGAGCAGCGGTCCAGGGCCGGGGCCGTTGCTGACCGCGGCGGCCGGATGGAACTCGCTCAGTGCCGAATATGCCTCAGCAGCAGACGAACTCATGGCCTTGTTGGCGTCGGTACAGGCCGGCGCGTGGGAGGGGCCGAGCGTCGAGTCGTATGTGGCCGCGCATGCCCCGTTCCTGGCGTGGTTGATGCAGGCCAGCGCCAACAGCGCGGGAATGGCCGCCAATCACGAGACCATGGCCGCGGCCTACACCGCCGCGTTGGCGGCCATGCCGACCCTGCCCGAACTGGCCGCCAACCACGTCGTCCACGGGGTCTTGCTGGCGACCAACTTCTTCGGAATCAACACCATCCCGATTGCGGTCAACGAGGCCGACTATGTGCGGATGTGGGTGCAGGCCGCCACCACCATGGGGACCTACCAAGCGGTTTCCAGCACGACGGCGGCGTCGACGCCGCAGACCACCCCGGCGCCGCCGATCCTGAAATCCAACGCGGCCGACTCCTCTAACCCGCTGCAGGGGATCCTGCAGCAGGTCGAGCAGTTCCTGCAAAACCCGCTGGGGCTCCGGCAGCAGATCCTGCAGATCCTGGAAAACCAGATCAACGGCGACAATCCGTATTCGCTGCCGCAGGGGCTCGTGAATTTTTTGCAGCAATTCGGGATCGGTAACAGCCAGCTTGCCCACGACCCGACGATCGACAACGGGTTCGATAACTTCCTTGCCAGCGTCCTGCAGCGCTTCGGCGTCAGTTGGAATCCGGCACAGGGCACGATCAACGGAATGGAATACGACGATTTTGCGAACCCGGGCCAGGCGTCGTTTTGGCTCGCTCGAAGCCTCGAACTCACTGAGGATTTTCAAAATTTCTGGGTGGACTTCAGGTCAAATCCGGTGGAGGCGTTTCAGTGGCTGATCAGCTGGCAACTGTTCGATTTCCCGACCCACATATTGGAAGTCGTTTCCTACGGGGTGGCCAACCCGGAGCTGGCGCTCGCGGCGGTCCCCGCCATTTCCCCCGTTGCGGCCGTGGGCGGCTTTGGGGGGCTGGCCGGCCTGGCCGCCCTGCCGCACGCCGCTGTCGCGCCGGCGCTGGCGCCCGTCGCGGCTGCGCCAGCGTTATTGCCGGCCGCCGTAATCACACCGACTTTCGCCGGGCCGGGCGGGACCGTTGCGACGGCGTCGCCGCCGCCCGCACCTAGCCCTCCCGCCCCCGCGGGTCCGCCAGCGACACCGCCGCCCGCCGCGGGTGGGGCGGGTTTTGTGCCTCCGTATGTGGTGGCGCCTCCCGGCATCGGATTCGGCTCTGGGATGAGGACCAGCGCGAGCTCCGGCGCGAAAAGGAAGGCGCCGGAACCCGATGCCGCCGCGTTGGCAGCCGCGGCCGCTGCGCGGGAGGCGGCGCGGGCGCGGCGGCGCCGTCACGCGAAACAGCGCGGGGACGCCGACGAGTTCATGGACATGAACATCGATGTCGACCCAGACTGGAGCGGGCCGACAGGCGCGGAGTCGCTGGCTTCGGATCGGGGAGTCGGAAACCGGGGGTTCGCGGGCACGGTACGCAAGGAGGGGGCCGCCGCGGCGGGTTTGACCACCCTGGCCGGTGACGAGTTCGGCGGCGGCCCGCGAATGCCGATGCTGCCGGGCACCTGGAACCCCGATGGGACCGATGCGGAGAGCGGGGGCGGACACGGCAGCTCGCGACGTGACAACTAGCACCGGAATGACTCGGTGACGACACTGAGGTTCGTGCGCAGACTGCGGATCGGGTCGATGGAACTGCTGGTCTGCATCCTGCTGGCGGGTGCGGTATCGGGAACGCTGCTGCGCAATACCGTGTCGAGTAACGCGGCGTTAGCCACAGCGGGCACGGTGTTCTGTGGTGTGTTCGTCCAGGCACTACCGTTCTTGGCGCTGGGGGTTGTGATCAGTGGCTTGATAGCGGCGTTTGTATCGCCGGAGCGGTTGGCGCGCTGGCTGCCGCGCCGTCCCGCGGTGGCCGTGTTGGCCGCCGGGATCGGTGGGGCGGTGTTGCCGGGCTGCGAATGCGGGTCGGTTCCGGTGGGGCGGCGATTGTTCGGCGAAAAATGCGGGTCGGTTCCGGCGGGGCGGCTCGGCGAAAGTGGGGCGGCCGGCGCCGCGGCGTTGACGTTCATGCTGGCCGCGCCGGCGATCAACCCGGTGGTTCTGGTCGCCACTGCGGTGGCGTTTCCCGGTGCGCCGGCCATGGTTCTTGCCCGGATGGGTGCCTCGCTGCTGACCGCGTTGATCATGGGGTGGGCGTGGGCGCGGTGGGGCCGCTCGGAGTGGGTCACCCGCCGGTTGCCTTCGCGAGGCACCGGCACCGAGTCGCGGTGGACGGTGTTCGCCGAGGCGGCCCGTCACGACTTCCTGCAGGCCGCGTCGTATTTGGTGGTGGGTGCGGCCGCGGCGGCGGCGCTGCATGTGGTGGTGCCGCGCTGGGTGTTCGACCACGTGACGGCACACCTGATCTTCGGTGTGCTGCTGATGGCTGCCCTGGCGGTGGTGCTGGCGTTGTGTTCGGAGGCTGACGCTTTCGTGGCCGCCAGCATGACGATGGTGCCGCTGTTGCCCCGGCTGGTGTTTCTCGTTGTGGGTCCGGCCGTCGATGCGAAACTGTTCGCGATGCAGGCGGGCATGTTCGGCCGCGCTTTCGCTACCCGCTTCGCCCCCGCCACGCTGCTGGTTGCCACGGCGAGCGCGACGACGGTCGGACTGTTGGTTCTCGGTGGTGGTTGAGTGAGCCGCGAAACCGAGAACACCATTCTGCTGCTGGTAGGCATCAGCATCGTCATGGTCACGGTGTCCGGTGCGTTCACCCGCTACGTCAAGCCGGGGCTGCTGCCGTGGCTGACCGCGTCGGCGGTGCTGCTGATCGGGTTAGCGCTGGTGGCGATCGTTGGCGATGTCCGGCGCGGCGCACCGCGACCGTGCGATCAGAGCCAGGGACACTCCGGCCGGGGCCGCGTGGCGTGGTTACTTGTTGTTCCCATCATGGTGCTGATTTTCGTGACGCCCCCGGCGCTGCGCCCCTCGGCCGCTGCCCCGTCCGTGACCGCCGTCTCGAATGGCGTTCTGAACCGGGCATTTCCGCCGCTGCCGCCGGGCGACGCGCCTGAAGTGTCGCTGCCCGAGGTGCTTATGCGCGAGGCCCAGGACACCACCGACTCGCTGCGGGGGCGGGCGATCACCGTGACGGGCTTCGTCCTCAACGAGGCGCAGGGCGTGGACCTTGGTCGGATCGTCATCATCTGTTGTGCCGCCGACGCCCAGTTGGCCCGCATCCACCTGCGCGGCCCGGCGGCCGCGCGCGCCGCCGGGCTGGCGGACAACACCTGGCTTCGGGTCACGGGCGAGGTCATAGCCGCACCGCGGCAACCGCATTCGGTTCCGATCCCAACACTGCAGGCCACCGCGGTCGCCCGCGTCGATGCCCCTGCCAACCCCTACGCCTACCCGCGTTGATGGGCGATCCGGCCGCCTCTGGCGTGGTGGGCGTTGTTTCAATTGCTCCGACGGGCGGTGCGGGCCCACAGCTGATGCCGGCCGAGATGGCTTGGCGGTGCATCCAACTGTCGGCGGAAACGCCGCCCGTGCCACCGACAAGCCGCCTCGCGTAGGGTCGGTTGGGTGCGTACTGAAGGCGATAGTTGGGACATCACAACGAGTGTCGGTGCGACCGCGCTGTTCGTGGCGACCGCGCGAGCCCTGGAGGCGCAGAAGGCCGACCCCCTGGCCGTTGATCCGTATGCGGAGGTGTTCTGTCGCGCCGTTGGCGGTGCCTGGGCCGACGTCCTCGACGGCAAGGCTCCCGACCACGAGCTGAAGACCAGCGACTTCGGCGAGCATTTCGTCAACTTCCAGGGGGCGCGCACCAAGTATTTCGACGAGTATTTCGGCCGCGTCGCCGCCGACGGTGTGCGCCAGATCGTCATCTTGGCCGCGGGGTTGGACTCCCGCGCCTACCGACTGTCGTGGCCGGACGGGACGACCATCTTCGAGTTGGACCGTCCGCAGGTGCTCGATTTCAAGCGTGAGGTGCTCACCGACTGGGGCGCCCGACCGCGCGCCGAGCGTCGTGAGATCGCCGTCGATCTACGAGAGGACTGGCCACAGGCTTTGCGGGACAACAATTTTGATGCAGCCAAGCCGTCGGCGTGGATTGCCGAGGGTTTGCTGCTCTATCTTCCGGCCAGCGCGCAGGAACAGCTGTTCGCCGGTGTCGACTCGCTGGCCGGGCCGGGCAGCCACGCCGCCGTCGAGGATGGCAGCCCGCTAAACGCCGACGATTTCGCGGCCAAACTCGAGGAAGAACGCGCCGCGGGGGAGGACCAGCGCGTGTTCTTTCAGTTGGTCTACAACGAGCGGCATGCCCCAGCCACCGAATGGTTCGGCCAGCGCGGCTGGACGGCGGTCGGCACTCCGCTGGCCGATTACCTGCGCGAGGTCGGCCGGCCGGTGCCCGGGCCGGAAATCGAAGCCGGGCCGATGGTCGCCCGCAACACCCTGGTTAGTGCGACGAAAGCCTGACGAGAGGCTTGATGGGACCCGTTGTGGACCGGCGGGCGCGGTATCGTCGACGGCGCCGGACAAGTGGGGGATTCCAGCGCCCTACGGCAGCCGGCAATCGTCCGCACTCAAACGTGGCGCAGGGTCGGTTACCTGCGCAGCGACGGCGATATTTGGGACATCACGACACGTGTCGGTGCCGCTGATCCGCCCGCCGCGCTATCTGTGCGACGTCAGCGCGCGATAACCCGGCAGGGCGAAACGCTGCGCGGCCTCCCGGATCGCGTCGGTGATTGGGCGGCGCTCCGGGGCATCGGCGGCAAAGACCCGGGTTGCTGGATCTTTGGAGTAGAACCGAGACTCTTCGATCATCCGCTCGATTGCCGCAGGGTTGGCGTCGAGTCCGAAATGAGGAGCTATGCGCTGCCAAACATCGGCGGGCAGGTCGGCATAGTCGATGCAGAGGCGCCGGGCGGGGTCGCTCGCGGCCGCCTCCAGCATCGCACCGAGCGCGCGGCCAGCGAACTCGGCACGCGTCATCGCCGGGACCGCGGCCGGATCAATGCCGAAACGCCGCGCAGTCCGTTCGGGGGCGCCCCGAAGCCGCAGCCAGCCCGGCGGCTCGGCGAGGAGCGACGCCAAGACCCGCGTCGGGTCGCGCTGAACCCAGATCCAAGGTGTTTCGGGAAAGGCGGCGGTGAGGATCGCCCGACGGCGGATGTTCCAGCTCGTGCACTTCAGCACGAGCCGCTGTTCGTCGCCGTGCCGGCATCGGCCGAGGGCGCGCACGAGGAGCCGGACAACCTCGACCAACGCCGCCTCGTCGACCCGATCCGGATCAAGCCCGAGCAGCGCGTTGAGCGGCGCCGGCTCGGCAAGGACGACGACGCCGGAAAGCGTGCCCAGGAGCTGGGACACCAGCGTGGACCCGCACCGCGAGAGGTGAAAGATCATCCCCGCCGGCTCGAGCGACGGCTCGCCATCGAGAGCGACGAGCGCGTCGAGCCCGGTCTTGATGAATGCTCGGGCACGCGGGCCGGACGCCCAGCGGGTGACGGTCTGGTCGAAGAAGGGTTCGACGAAACGCTCCGCCGAGAGATCGGCCCAGTAAACCGCCGGGGCGGGCCCGGAAAAGTCCAGCCTGACTGGCGTCCAATTGGCGAGGTCGGCGAGCTGCATCCGAAGCGCGGTGTGTTCGGAATCAGTCATCGGAGAGCTGGACGAGGAACCCGCTTGCGATCAGCTTTCGGGCCAGCTCGATCTGCAACTCCGCGCGCAGCCCGGGTAGATCGCAAACCCGAAACGGCTCAACACTGCTCGACATGTACAGCAATGCGGCCTCGTGATCGGCACCGACGGTTATCGACAATTTGGCAAACTGCAGCGCAACGCCGCCAGCCACGGCCCTCACCTGCGAATACAGGGGTTTGTACTTTGTAACCAGTGTTTGCCCGTCGATTTCGCCGGCCTTCGCGATCTGTCCGATTGGTGGGCATCGGCCGCGGCGTACCAGTACATCTGCCAACGCGTCGAGACCTTTTGCGACGGCGGTCGGGTCTTCGATGGTCCTGACCGCGTCACGCAAAAGGACGCCCAGGATCGCGTGCACGTCCGCATCATCGAGGTGCCGTGGCGGCAGCAGGGCGTTCAGACGGTCATCGTGGAAACTCAGCGAGTAGAGCGCCCCGATGGCAAGCGTGAGCGCGGTGGGCGCGTGGATTCCGACGGTCAAGTGGATGGACTGCTCTGCGTCCGTGTCAGCCGCATGCACTAGGCCGCGTGGCAGGTACAGCACGTCGCCGACTTCTACGTGCAAGTCGGTAGGTGACGGGAGGCCCTCGGTAGGGACCGCCTTATCGCGACGCTGCATCTCGCGAGGCGGTATGTCGACGCCGGTGTACAAGTGCCAGATCTTCGATCCCTGGATCTGCAGTATCAACACGTCGTGGTCGTCGTAGTGGGGAACGAGCCCTCGCGATCCAGGTGGCGTGATGTAGGCGTTGACCTGCACCGGGAAGTTCAGCTCGACCTCGATGGAATGGGCCAGCGAAGCAATCGCGCGCACGTAGCGCTCGATGCCGTCCACGACGATCGTGAAGCCGTCGGCCAAGTCTTGGCGAATGCCGGCAAGATCGAGGCTGCCGTCTGCAAGACCATAACTTTCAGCCGCACTCTTCTTGTCTTTGCCCCTCATCAGGCGCACCGCCGATGGCTCCCGGCGAAAGAGCTCCAAAAGTTGGTCAACCGCCGACTGCGCGTGCAGCAGGCCCTCGAAGTAGCCGGCACAGCGCCGCTTGACGTGGTAATGCATTGTTGCCCAGATCTTGTCGAGAAAGGTCTCCACCGTAAGGGGGGTAAGCAGCCACGCTAGGGACGGTTCGATGGCTAACCTCCCAAACGTCTTCCTACAAGTGTTGGCAAGGTAAGGTGCCACACCGCGGATCGCGGCAAAGCTTACGGATCGCAAGACCTAGCGGCGAGATTGCGATCGGTTTTATTTCGACGGGTTCGCGTCGGCTGGCGTTCGCGACGGGAACGCGGCTTATAAGGCTCCGCCTAAGGGATCCCTCGCCCCGGTGTGTGCGCAGCCTAAAACCCACTCTGCGCTGGGTCGCCGCGGTCAATGCCCAGGATTAGACAGCTTCCGCGGAACTCTGGACCCCTTTTTCGCGACCAAAGTACAGCGTGATGCGACACCCCGGCGGTCAGGTGACGGCTGAATTCCCGGCGGGAAGTGCGCGGAGCCTAACGAACGGCGTCTTGCGACTTGACGAAGGGGGAGGGACCCGATGAATTTTCAGGTGTTGCCGCCGGAGATCAATTCGTTGTCGATGTATTCGGGTGCGGGGTCAGCTCCATTGGTGGAGGCGGCGCTGGCCTGGGATGGGTTGGCTGCGGAGTTGGGGTCTGCGGCCGAGTCGTTTTCCGCGGTGACGTCGGGTCTTACGGCTGGGCCGGGCCAGACGTGGCAGGGTGCGGCGGCTGAGGCGATGGTGGAGGCGGCGGCTCCGTATTCGGCGTTTTTGAGCTCGGCGGCGGCGCGGGCGGCGGTGGCTGCTGCATCAGCTAAAGCGGTCGCCACCGTGTTTGAGACGGCGCGCGCGGCGGTGGTGCATCCGCTGGTGGTGGCGGCCATTCGCAACGAGCTCGTGCAATTGGTGCAGTCGAATTTCCTTGGGCAGAACGCGCCGGCGATCGCGGCTGCCGAGGCCGCGTACCAGGAGATGTGGGCTGCCGATGTGGCCGCGATGGTGGGCTATCACAGTGGGGCCTCGTCGGCGGTTGCCCGGCTCGGGTCGTGGCAGGGAGTGTTGCGGGGTTTGCCGAGGCTGGGTCAGGTGGCAAACGCGGCGCCGGATGACCCGGTGAGCGCGGTCGCCGCCGCGCTGCCGGCGGGGACTTCCACTGTTGCCGGTCTGCCCGCGCTGAACACCGGACTCGGAAACATCGGCGACTGGAACCTGGGCGCGGGTAACAACGGTAATTCCAACCTTGGAAGCGGAAACATCGGCAATTCCAACCTGGGCAGCGGCAACATCGGCAGCACCAACATCGGTAGCGGCAACATCGGAACCTCCAACCTGGGTAGCGGGAACCAAGGCAGCTACAACGGCGGCAGTGGCAACATCGGAAATACCAACCTGGGTAGCGGGAACGTCGGCAGCACCAACTTCGGTAGTGGCAACATCGGCAATAACAACCTGGCCAGCGGAAATCAGGGCAGCGACAACGTTGGCGGCGGGAACATCGGCTCAAACAATGTTGGTAGCGGAAACTACGGCAGTTCCGACATCGGATTCGGCAACTACGGAAGTTCCGACTTCGGTTTCGGCAATACCGGTAACAACGACATCGGCTTCAACCTCACCGGGAATAACCAGATCGGCATCGGCCGGTTGAACTCCGGCACCGGAAACATCGGCTTGTTCAACTCGGGTAGTAACAACGTCGGTTTCTTCAACTCCGGTGAAGGGAACTTCGGCTTTTTTAACTCGGGGAACGGTAACTTCGGTTTCGCGAACTCGGGCAATACCAACACGGGCTTTTGGAACGCGGCCTCTTTCAACACCGGTTTCGGAAACGGGGCCGACGCCAACTTCGGCTTCGGGAACGCGGGTCCAGGGAACGTGGGCGTCGGTAACGCGGGCAGCGGTAACGTGGGCTTCGGGAACGCGGGCCTTTTCAACAGCGGAAACTTTAACTCGGGTGGCGTGCTGGGCGGTGCCGGCACTGACACGGGTAGCTTCAACTCGGGCAATGTAGACACGGGCTGGTTTAACTCGGGCGACGCCAACACTGGTCTGCTCGACTCGGGCAACTTGAACACCGGCGTCGGCAGGTCGGACGACCTGACCGGGGTAGTGACGAACTCCGGCTTCGGCAACTCCGGGACCGGATCCTCGGGCTTCTTCAATTCGGGCGACTCTTCCTCTGGCTTGCACAACAACGGTTCGCAAAGCGCCGGCTTCTTTAATACGGGAGATGTGCAGACGGGCGTGTTTAACACCGGCGGCTCCAACACGGGCTTCTTCAGCCGGGATTATGACAATATCGGCATCGCAAACACCGGTCAGCTGAACAGCGGTTTCTCAAACTCCGGCACCGGGGACAGCGGCTTTGAAAACGCGGGCAATTACGATTCGGGCGCCTTCAACCAGGGCGACTACCAGGCCGGCATTCTTGGGAAATGAACCTGCGCGTGTAAAGACAGGACTTTCGACTGGGGACTCTTGGGGACTCTGAGGGCTTTTAGGACTGCGGCTTTGATGGGGCCACGCCGTCTGCATGGATCGCTGACGGTTGCCGATCTATCTCCCGGCCGCCGCGCAGGATCAGCTGTTTGCCAGCGACTCGCTGGCAGGTCCCGGCAGCCATGTCGCCGTCGAGGATGGCGTCCTGATGGACGGGCAAATCATCGCCCGTAATACCTGGTCAGCGCCGTGAGGGGTAAGCCGCCGGGAGCGGCCTCGCTCGTTGATCGGCGGTCGGACGCTGAAGAATCTCCAATAAGTTGGGTGCGCGTGGGAACTCTTCCGCCTCGGCGACCGACCACTACGGAAGTGCTGATCACCCGCCTAACAAGCTAGGCGGTCAGTGATTCGCCCCTCCAAGGAGTCGCTGCTATGGCGCTATGGATTTCTGCGCGAGGATTTGTCCTTTGGGCAGTGTGTTCGGTTGCGGAGAGCTCGGGATGACCGCGCCGATCTGGATGGCTTCGCCCCCGGAGGTCCATTCGGCCCTGCTCAGCAGTGGTCCGGGGCCGGGCGGCTTGCTGTCTGCCGCTGGGTCGTGGAGTTCGTTGAGTGCGACCTATGCTTCGGTCGCCGAAGAGCTGGGTGCGATCTTGGCGGCGGTGCAGGCCGGGGCGTGGGAAGGGCCGAGTGCCGAACAGTACGTGGCCGCGCATGTCCCCTACTTGGTGTGGCTGACGCAGGCCGGCGCCGACAGCGCGGCTACGGCCGTCCGACACGAGACCGTGGCCACCGCCTATACCGCCGCACTGGCCGCGATGCCGACCTTGTTGGAGCTGGCCGCCAACCACGCCATCCACGGGGTATTGATGGCGACTAACTTCTTCGGGATCAATACCATCCCCATCGCGCTCAACGAGGCTGACTATGTGCGGATGTGGGTCCAAGCGGCTACCACGATGGCCGCTTATCAGGTGACATCTGGCTCAGCGGCGGCGTCGGCACCGCAAACCGAAGCGCCCCCACAAATCTTGAAGCCGATCGTCAGCAGCGACAGCAGCGACACGGGCGGCACCGTGCTGGACATTGTCGACAACGATTCCGGCAACCCGCACCAATTGAGTTGGTGGACAAATCGATTCCTCGAGATTTCGAACACCTTGCAGCGAGACATACTGGAGTTTCCGCAGAATCCCTCGCAGGCGTTAACGCAGCTGCAGTCTGACATTCCGGGACTGGTTGCAGACGAGGTTGGGCACGCGGCCGAGGCTTATGAGGCATTCGCTCCCCAGATCAACGCGCTTGCGCTGATTTCGCCGGCCGCCAACCTCGGGTTTTTGGGCGGCATGGCGGGGCTGGGCGGGCTGGCCGGCATTCAGCCTGACCAGGCTGCCGTCGCGGCTGCACCAACCCCCGAGACCCCCAGTGTGCCGGTGACTACCAGCAGCTCGCCCGTCGCGAGCGGTGCCCCGGCACCTGGTCCGGCCCCATCCTCGGCCCCGGCTTCGGCTCCGCCGACCGCGCCGGCCTCGGCGCCTGCGGCCGGAGCCCCGCCGCCCCCGCCGACCGGTATGGAGGCAGCTGCCTACCCGTACCTGGTGGGCGGCCCGACAATGAGGGCCAGCACCGGGTTAACCGCCAGTACACAGCGAAAGGCGCAGGAGCCTGATACCGCTGCGGCCGCCGCGGCGGCCGCAGCATCAGCACAGGAAAGGCAGCGGGCGCGTCGGCGCCGGCGATCAGGGATGCGAGGGTACGGCGACGAGTTCATGGATATGAACGTCACGGTCGAGCCGGACTGGGGCGACCCATCTGGTGCGGAGCCGGGGGCGTCGACCGTCGGTTCGGATCGGGGCGCCGGAAATCTGGGGTTCGTCGGGACGGCGCGCAAGGAGACCGTCGCTGAGGCGGCGGGCTTGACCACACTGGCTGGTGACGGGTTCGCCAGTGGGCCGTCGGTACCGATGGTGCCCGGCACCTGGGAGGCCGAACAGCGGGAGCTCGGCGAGGCCGAGAGCACGAGCTGAACAGGTTGCTTTGTTAATGGAAATCATATTCAATAAGCTTCGCCGCTTGGCGGGGTCAAACGGTGAACTGCTGCCGTGCGCTGGCGACACCAATCGGAAAGGCGGGCCAATGATCGCCCATAACACCCTGATCAGGGCCACCCGAACGGGAGTAGACGCGTGAATCTGCCCCGCGTGATCGCCTCGACAACTAGCTTAGGCAATGCTAACTTCAGGCGGGTTAGGTTAGGGGACACTACGTACATGAGAAGAAGCGGCCGTGGAACACGGTGACACTGGCATGCTCGCAGCTCAGCCTGCCCATTCGCGAGTCCCCGGCCCTTTAGAAGGCCGGGTAGACGGTGAGGTCGTCAGCCGGTTCGCCACCTGTTGCCGCGCGCTCGGCATCGCGGTCTACGAGCGGCAGCGTCCGGCCGATCTGGACGCCGCTCGATCGGGCTTCGCCGCGCTCACCCGCATAGCCCACGACCAGTGCGACGCGTGGACCGGGCTGGCCGCGGCCGGCGACGTGTCCGCCCCTGTGCTGGAAGCGGTTTCGCGCACCGCGACCACGGCGGGCGCACTGCAGCGCCGGGTGGAACTGGCGCAGGGGGCGCTGGGGTTCATTTACGACACCGGACTGTACTTGCGGTTTCACGCGACCGGCCCGGACGATTTCCAGCTCGCCTACGCGGCGGCGTTGGCTTCGGCAGGGGGGCCCGGGGAATATGCGCAGGCCGACCAACTGGTCAGCGACATCACCGAGCGTCGCCCGAGTTGGCGCGAAGCCCGTTGGGTCGCGGTCGTCATCAACTACCGCGCGGAGCGCTGGTCGGACGTCGTCAGGCTGCTGACTTCGATCGTCAACGACTCCGACCTCGACGAGGCGTTCAGCCACGCGGCCAAGATCGCGCTTGGCACCGCGCTGGCCCGGCTGGGCATGTTCGCCCCGGCATTGTCCTATCTCGAAGAACCCGACGGCCCGGTCGCCGTCGCGGCAGTCGATGGCGCGCTGGCCAAAGGGCTGGTGCTGCGTGCGCACGTCGACGAGGAGTCCGCCAGCGAAGTTCTGCAGGATCTGTACGCGGCCCACCCGGAGAACGAACAGGTTGAACAGGCCTTGTCGGACACCAGCTTTGGGATCGTGACCACCACCAAGGCCCGGATCGAGGCCCGCACCAACCCGTGGGACCCCGACACCGAGCCCAGTCCCGGCGATTTTGTCGACCCCGAAGCCCACCATCGCAAGCGCGTGCTGTTGGCAGAGGCCGAACACGAACTCGACGAATTCATCGGGCTGGACAAGGTGAAAGACCAGGTGGCCCGGTTGAAGAGCGCGGTGGCGATGGAATTGATACGTAAGGAGCGTGGGCTGGAGGTGGCGCAGCGCACCCACCACCTGGTCTTCACCGGGCCGCCCGGGACCGGCAAGACCACCATCGCTCGGGTAGTCGCCAAAATCTATTGCGGCCTGGGCCTTTTGAAGCGGGAAAACATCCGAGAGGTGCACCGCGCCGACCTTATCGGCCAGCACATCGGCGAGACGGAGGCCAAGACCAACGCGCTCATCGATAGCGCCTTGGACGGGGTGTTGTTCCTCGACGAGGCCTACGCGCTGGTGGCCACCGGCGCCAAGAACGACTTCGGCCTGGTGGCCATCGACACGCTGCTGGCCCGGATGGAGAACGACCGGGATCGGCTGGTGGTGATCGTCGCCGGGTACCGCGCGGACCTGGATCGGTTCCTCGATACCAACCAAGGTCTGCGGTCGCGGTTCACCCGCAGCATCGACTTCCCGTCGTACAAAGCGAATGAGTTGATCGAGATCGCGAACTTCATGGCCGGCAAGCGTGACAGCGTCTTCGATCAGGCTGCGCTCGATGATCTGGAGGCATTGTTCACGCATTTGGCCAACTCGTCGAAACCTGATGCGGCCGGGGTTGAACGTCGCGGACTGGATATCGCGGGCAACGGCCGGTTCGTCCGCAACGTCGTCGAAAAGTCCGAAGAGGAACGCGAATTCCGGTTGGATCACTCCCAGCACGCCGAAACCGGCGAGTTCACCGATGAGGAGCTGATGACGATCACCGACGAGGATGTGCGCAATTGCGTTGAGCCGCTGCTGCAAGGCCTCGGCCTGCGGGAGCCGGCATGACCAACAATGAGCCGGACGGCGAATGGGCAGGGGCGCGGCGTTCGTTCACCTCACGAACCCCGGTCAACGACAACCCCGACCAGGTCGTCTACCGCCGCGGATTCGTCACCCGGCACCAGGTGACCGGGTGGCGGTTCGTGATGCGCCGCATCGCCTCCGGTATCGCCTTGCACGACACCCGGATGCTCGTCGACCCGTTGCGCACCCAGTCACGCGCGGTGCTGATGGGCGTGCTCATCGTGGTCACCGGCTTGGCGGGCTGCTTCGTGTTCTCGCTGATTCGGCCCAACACGCAGGCGGGTAATAACGCAGTGCTCGCCGACCGGTCGACCGATGCACTGTACGTACGGGTTGGTGACGAGCTGCACCCGGTGCTCAACCTGACGTCGGCCCGGTTGATCGCGGGCCGGCCGGTCAACCCGACCAGCGTGAAAAGCACCGAGCTGGACCGGTTTCCGCGCGGCAACCTGATTGGCATCCCGGGCGCACCGGAGCGGATGGTGCAGAACAAATCGCACGACGCGAACTGGACGGTGTGTGACGCCGTCAGCGGGACGTCGCAAGGTGGGCGGGGTGCGCACAGCGTCGGGGCCACGGTGATAGCGGGCCCGCCGGACAGCCGCGGCGCCCGGGCCGCCGCGCTCGTATCCGCGCAGGCGGTGCTGGTTGAGAGCGGCCCCAGCACCTGGCTGCTGTGGGACGGCAAGCGCAGCCAGATCGACCTGGCCGACCACGCCGTCACCAACGCGCTGGGCCTGGGCTCAGATGTCGCCGGCGTGCCCGCGCCGCGGCCCATTGCGCCGGCGTTGTTGAACGCGATCCCCGAAGCGGCGCCACTGACGGCGCCGGCCATCCCGAATGCCGGTGCCCCGCCGAACTTCTCGGTGCCGGCTCCGATCGGAGGGGTGGTGGTGTCCTATGGCTTGGAGCCGCGGGACAAGACCTCATCCGACACCGTGCGGTATTACGCGGTGTTACCTGACGGCCTGCAGCCCATCTCGCCGGTGCTCGCCGCGATCCTGCGCAACGCGAATTCCTATGGCCTGCAACAGCCGCCGCGGCTAGGTGCCGACGAAGTCGCCAAGCTGCCGGTGTCGCGGATGCTGGACACCACGCGATACCCCGGCCAGCAGGTCGGCCTCGTCGACGCGGCCCGCGATCCCGTCACCTGCGCGTACTGGAGCAAGCCGGCCGGTGCCGCCACCAGCACCCTGGCCCTGCTGTCCGGCTCGGCGCTGCCGGTGCCCGACTCGGTACGCACCCTCGACCTGGTCGGCGCCGCCAACGGAGCCACCCGTGTCGCCCTGGTGCCCGGCACCGGCTACTTCACCCAGACCGTCGGCGGCGGCGCGGCAGCACCGCCCGACGGGTCGTTGTTCTGGGTGTCGGACACCGGGGTGCGCTACGGCATCGACACCGAGGCCGACAGGAAAGCGATTGAGGCACTTGGCCTGAGCGCGCCTGCGGTCCCAATCCCGTGGTCGATGCTGTCGCTGTTCGCGACCGGCCCGACGCTTTCGCGCGCCGACGCCCTGTTGGCGCACGACGGCTTGCCGCCGGACAGCAGGCCCGGACGCCCGGTGGCGGCCGAAGGGGGACCCCGATGAGCCGACTGATTTTCGAGGCCCGCCGGCGGGTTCCGCCGCCGAGCACCCGCAAAGGCACCATCACCATTGAGCCGCCCCCTGAGCTGCCCCGGGTGATTCCGCCGTCGCTGCTGCGGCGGGCATTGCCTATCGTGATCGTGATGCTGATCGTCGGCATGATCGTCGCGCTGGTCGCCACCGGGATGCGGGTGATCTCACCGCAGACACTGTTCTTCCCGTTCGTGTTGCTGTTGGCGGCCACCGCGCTCTACCGTGGCACCGGCAATAAGATGCGCACCGAGGAGGTCGACGCCGAACGGGCCGACTACCTGCGTTACCTGTCGGTGATCCGGGACAACGTCCGCACCCAGGCCGCCGAGCAGCGCGCGGCGGCGCAGTGGTCCCATCCTGACCCGGCGGACCTGGCAACCGTGACCGGATCCCGCCGTCAGTGGGAGCGTGACCCGGACGACCCCGACTTCCTGGTGCTGCGGGCCGGCCGGCATCAGGTGCCGCTGGCCACCGCGCTGCGGGTCCAAGGCACCGCCGACGAGATCGACCTGGAACCGGTGTCGCACAGTGCATTACGTAGTATGCTGGACGCCCAGCGCACCGTCCGCGACGTGCCGACCGGCATCGATCTGACCAAGGTGTCGCGCATCACCGTCCTGGGCGAGCGGGACGACGTGCGGGGCGCATTGCGTGCCTGGATCGCTCAGGCGGCGACCTGGCACGACCCGACGATGCTCGGTATCGCGCTGGCCACCCGCGACCTGGAGAGCCGCGACTGGTCCTGGCTGAAGTGGTTGCCGCACGTCGACATTCCCGGCGAGGTCGACGGCGTCGGGCCGGCCCGCTGCCTTTCCACCAACCCTGACGAGTTGGTCGCGATGCTGGGTTCGGCGCTGGAAGATCGCCCGGCGTTCGCCGGCGAGCCGGCCGACACGCTGCGGCACCTTCTCATCGTGGTCGACGACCCCGACTACGACATGGCCGCTTCGGCGTTGGCGTTGGGCCGGGCAGGTGTCACCGTGGTGCACTGCTCGGCGACGCCGCCGCACCGCGAACAGTATTCGGATCCCGAAAAGCCGATCCTGCGCGTCGCGGCCGGCGCCATCGAACGCTGGCAGACCGGTGGGTGGCAGCCCTACATCGACGCCGCCGACCAACTTCGCGCCGACGAGGCCGCCCACCTGGCCCGCCGGCTGTCGCGGTGGGACTCCAACCCGACCCACACCGGGCTGCGCTCGGCGGCCACCCGCGGCGCCTCCTTCACCACGCTGCTGGGCATCCCGGATGCGTCGCGGCTGGATGTGCCCGCGCTGTGGGCCCCGCGCCGCCGCGACGACGAGTTGCGCGTCCCCATCGGTGTCACCGCGACCGGTGAGCCGTTGATCTTCGACCTCAAGGACGAGGCCGAGGGCGGGATGGGTCCGCACGGCCTGATGATCGGCATGACCGGCTCCGGCAAGTCACAGACCCTGATGTCGATGCTGTTGTCGCTGTTGACCACTCACTCGGCGGACCGGCTGATCGTCATCTACGCCGACTTCAAGGGCGAAGCCGGCGCCGACAGCTTCCGGAACTTCCCCCAGGTTGTCGCGGTGATCTCGAACATGGCCGAGAAGAAGTCGCTGGCCGAACGGTTCGCCGACACGCTGCGCGGCGAGGTCGCGCGGCGCGAGGTGCTGCTGCGTGAGGCCGGCCGCCAGGTTCAGGGCAGCGCCTTCAACTCGGTGACCGAGTACGAGAATGCAATCGCGGCGGGGCACGACCTGGCCCCGATCCCAACGCTTTTCGTGGTCGCGGACGAGTTCACCCTGATGCTTGCCGATCACCCGGAATACGCGGAGCTGTTCGACTACGTGGCACGCAAGGGCCGCTCGTTCCGCATCCATATCCTGTTCGCGTCTCAGACGCTGGATGTGGGCAAGATCAAGGACATCGACAAGAACACCTCGTACCGGATCGGGTTGAAGGTGGCCAGTCCCAGCGTCTCCCGCCAGATCATCGGCGTGGAGGATGCCTATCACATCGAATCCGGCAAGGAGCACAAGGGCATTGGCTTCTTGGTACCGGCCCCCGGTGCGACGCCGATCAAGTTCCGCAGCACCTATGTCGACGGCATCTATGATCCGCCGCGGACAGCGAAGACCCTTGTAGTGCAATCCATTCCAGAGCCGAGGCTGTTCACCGCCGGGGTGGTGGAGCCGGATCCTGGCACCGTGATAGCCGCTGGTGAAGAGGACGAAACGGCCGGCCCGCCGCGCAAGCTGATCGCCACGATCGGCGCACAGCTGGCGCGCTATGGACCACAGGCACCACAGCTGTGGCTGCCGCCGCTCGACGAACCGATTCCGCTGAGCGCGGTGCTGGCCCGGGCCGGGGTGCCACAACGGCAGTGGCGCTGGCCGCTCGGTGAGATCGACAAGCCATTCGAGATGCGCCGCGATCCGCTGCTGTTCGACGCCTCGTCGTCGGCCGGAAACGTGGTGATCCACGGCGGCCCCAAGTCCGGCAAATCGACCGCGCTGCAGACATTTATCCTTTCCGCCGCCAACCTGCACTCGCCGCGTGACGTCACCTTCTACTGCCTGGACTACGGCGGCGGGCAGCTGCGGGCGCTGCAGGATCTGGCGCACGTCGGTAGCGTCGCGTCGGCGCTGGAACCCGAACGGATCCGGCGCACCTTCGGCGAGCTGGAGCAGCTACTGCTGTCCCGGCAGCGGCGTGAGGTGTTCCGGGACCGGCTAGGCGAAGGTCAGGGCAATGGTCAGGGCAGTGATTATTCGGGCTCGGGGGGTTCGGCGCCCGATGACGGCTTCGGCGAGGTGTTCCTGGTCATCGACAACCTGTACGCCTTCGGCCGCGACAACACCGACCAGTTCAACACGCGTAATCCATTGCTGGCCAAGGTGACCGAGCTGGTCAATGTGGGCCTGGCATATGGCATCCACGTGATCATCACCACCCCGAGCTGGCTGGAGGTGCCGCTGGCGATGCGGGACGGCCTCGGGCTGCGACTCGAGCTCAAGCTGCACGACGCGCGCGACAGCAACGTCCGGGTGGTCGGCTCCCTGCGCCGCCCGGCCGACGCCGTCCCGCATGACCAGCCGGGCCGCGGATTGACCATGGCCGCTGAGCATTTCCTGTTCGCGGCGCCGGAGCTCGACCAGGTGGCGGCGATCAACGCCCGCTACCCCGGCGTGGCGGCGCCGCCGGTTCGGTTGTTGCCCACCAACCTTGCGCCGGAGGCGCTCGGTGCGTTGTACCGGGGCGACGAGCAAGTGATCATCGGCCAGCGTGAAGAGGACCTGGCGCCGGTCGCCCTCAACTTCGCCGAGAACCCGTTGGTAATGGTGTTCGGCGACAGCAAGTCCGGAAAAACCACACTGCTGCGCCACATCATCCGGACCGTCCGCGAACACTCCAGCGAGGACCGGGTGGCATTCACCGTGCTGGATCGCCGGCTGCACCTCGTGGACGAGCCCCTGTTTGCGGACAACGAATACACCGCCAACGTCGACCGGATCATGCCGGCGATGCTCGGGCTGGCCAACATCATCGACGCGCGGCGCCCACCGGCCGGCCTGTCGCCGCTCGAACTGTCCCGATGGACTTTCGAGGGCCACACCCACTACCTGATCATCGACGACGTCGACCAGGTGCCGGATTCGCCGGCGATGACCGGTCCGTACGTCGGCCAACGGCCATGGACTCCGCTCATCGGGCTGCTGGGACAGGCGGCCGATCTGGGGTTGCGGGTGATCGTCACAGGCCGCGCGACCGGTTCCGGGCATGCCCTGATGACCAGCCCGTTGCTGCGTCGCTTCAACGACCTGCAGGCGACCACGTTGATGCTGTCCGGCAATCCGCAAGACAGCGGCAAGCTGCGCGGTCAGCGGTTCGACCGGTTACCTCCAGGACGGGCGATTCTGTTGGGCGACAGTGATATTCCGACGTATGTCCAGTTGGTCAACCCGCTGGTGGGTGAGGCCGCGATGTTTGGTGATACGCAACAGAAGGGGAGTGAGTCATGACGTTGCGAGTGGTTCCCGAGGGCCTGGCCGCGACCAGCGCGGCCGTCGAGGCGCTGACGGCGCGGCTGGCGGCCGCGCACGCGGCCGCGGCCCCGCTGATTACCGCGGTGGTCCCGCCGGCGGCCGATCCCGTGTCGTTGCAGACGGCCGCCGGGTTCAGCGCCCAGGGCATGGAGCACGCCGCGGTGGCGGCCCAGGGTGTTGAAGAGCTGGGCCGTGCCGGCGTGGGTGTGGGCGAATCCGGCGCCAGTTATCTCGTCGGCGATGCCGCGGCCGCCGCTACGTATGGGATGGCTGGCGGCTGACCATGACCTCCCCCTTCGGGCCCATCTGGATGGCTTCGCCGCCAGAGGTGCATTCGGCGCTGCTGAGCGCCGGACCGGGACCGGGGTCGCTGCTTGCGGCCGCCGGCGCCTGGAACTCGCTCAGCGCCGAATACGCCTCGGTGGCAGCCGAACTCAGTGGGGTCCTAGGGGCAGTTCAGGCCGGGGCCTGGCAGGGACCGAGCGCCGAGCGGTATGTGGCCGCGCACGCGCCGTACCTGGCGTGGTTACAGCAGGCCAGCGTCGACAGCGCGGGGGTGGCGGCTCAGCACGAGGTTGCGGCGGCGGCTCACACCGCCGCCCTGGCGGCGATGCCGACCTTGGTGGAGCTGACCACCAACCACGTGATTCACGGAGTATTGCTGGCGACGAATTTCTTTGGGATCAACGCGATTCCGATCGCCCTCAATGAGGCCGACTACATCCGGATGTGGATGCAGGCCGCCGCCACCATGGGTCTGTATCAGGCGGCCACGGGTGGCGCGCTGGCGTCGGCGCCGCGCACCGCCCCTGCGCCGGTTGTGCTTACACCCGGTACCGGCGAGGCGGGAGCGGCCGCCGCGGCACAGGCCGGTGCGGCGGCGCCGGCCGCCGATTCGGGGTCGCAACTGGACAGCTCGAACGTCATCGTCCAGTTCCTGGAGAGCTATGTTAAGTCATTGCCCGACGGAGACGCGATCTGGAACTTCCTCACGCATCCCGTCCAAGAGATCCAGCAGATGGTGATCGATTTCTCGACCAACCCGGTGCAGGCCTGGACTACCTGGGGGCCATTGATTTCCGCGCTTGCGTATCAGGCGTTTTGGGAGCCGGTCGGGTGGGGCACGTGGGGGGTCCTGTTGAGTTCGCCGGCGTGGCTGCCGACGGTCCTCTTCTCGGGGCTGGGGAGTCTGGGTCTGCTCGGTCTGATCCAACCCGACGCCTTCCCCGACGTCGCTCCCGCGCCGACGCCGAACCCGGCCGGTGCCGTCCAGCACGGCTGGCCGGCCGCCGGAATCAGCTCGAGCGTGCCGAGTCCCGGAACGGGTGCTCCAGCGTCGGGGGCGACGGTGGGAGCTCCCGGCGGCGGCGCACCGGCGGGAGCCCCGGTGGCAGGGAATTTCGCCTACGTCGTAGGCGCCGTTGATGATTCGGGTCCCAGTCTGGGGCCGACGGTGAGCGGCCGCACCGGGATCAAGGCACCGGCGGCGACCGTCCCGGCGGCCGGTGCGGCGTCGGGGATCCGCGCAGGCGCGCGGGCGCGGCGGCGCCGGCGAGCCGCGATGCACGACTACGGCGACGAATTTCTGGATATGGATAACAACATCGGTGTCATCCCCGACTTTGGCTCAGAGTTCCCGGGGGGCGCGCAGGCATCCGAAAGTGGTGGTGGGGCGTTGGGATTCGCCGGGACCGCAACCAAGGCAACCGGCGCGCGGGCGGCGGGGCTGACCATGCTGGCCGGTAGCGAGTTCGGTGCCGGCCCACGGATGCCGATGGTGCCGAGCACCTGGGGCCAGAACGGCCAAGACGGCCAGAACGGACAGGATGGCCAGAACGGACAGGACGGACAGGACGGCCAGAACGGACAGGATGGCCAGAACGGCCAGGATGGCCAGAACGGCCAGGATGGCCAGAACGGACAGGATGGCCAGAACGGACAGGACGGCCAGGACGGAAAGGGCACGAAAAGCCCTGCCGATCCCGTCGAATGGGGGAGAGGGGGCCCGGACCGTTAGCAAGACAGTTCAGAGCGTGCCAGTTATAGATCCGAAATCAGAAGGGAGACAATTGCTATGAGTCTTTTGGATGCTAATATTCCGCAATTGGTTGCGTCGCAGTCGGCGTTTAGCGCCAAAGCGGGGTTGATGCGGCACACCATTGGGCAGGCTGAGCAGGAGGCGATGTCGGCGCAGGCATTTCACGTCGGCCAGTCCGCGGCGGCGTTTCAGGCTGCCCACGCCCGCTTTGTGGAGGTAGCGGCCAGGATCAACACCTTGCTGGATATCGCGCAGGCGAACTTGGGCGATGCCGCGGGCACGTATGTGGCCGCCGATGCCGCCGCTGCGTCCGGCTACACCGGGTTCTGACCTCACCGACTGATAACACGCGAAAGGACTTGTGATGTCGCAGATTATGTACAACTACCCGGCGATGTTGGGCCACGCCGCGGATATGTCGGGCTATGCCGGCACTTTGCACGGGCTGGGTGCTGATATCGCCAGCGAGCAGGCCGCGCTGTCCAATGCCTGGCAGGGCGATACGGGTATGACCTATCAGGCCTGGCAGGCGCAGTGGAACCAGGCCATGGAGGACCTGGTGCGCGCCTATCAGTCGATGGCCAGCACCCACGAGGCCAACACCATGGCAATGATGGCCCGTGACCAGGCCGAAGCCGCCAAATGGGGCGGTTAGTTCCCGCCTAGATGAACGCCTACATGAGTAACGCACCCAACGCCGTTGAACTGACGGTCGATCAGGCCTGGTTCATCGCCGAAACCATTGGGGCGGGCAGCTTCCCGTGGGTGCTGGCGATCACCACGCCGTACAGCGATGCCGCGCACCGAAGCGCCTTCTTCGAAAATCAGAAGGCCGAACTGATGCGGATGGGTGTCGTGCGGGCAGACGGTGTCGTCAACCCGGCGGTCGCCGATTGGATCAGAGTGGTGTGTTTTCCGGACCGGTGGCTTGACCTCCGCTACCTGGGGCCCAACCCCTCCACGGGCTCTGGCGAGCTGCTGCGCGGCGTCGTCGCGCAGCGTGCCGGCACCAGAGGCAAGGCCTACAAAACGGTGGTGGCGCTGCGCAGTGCGCAGTTGGTCACGTTCACCGCCCTGGATCTCGACGATCCGCGGGCGCTGGTTCCCGTCTTATGTGTCGGTCTGGCGCAGCGGCCGCCGGCGCGGTTCGAAGAGTTCGGCATGCCGACACGCGTGGGGGCCCGGGCCGACGAACGGCTGCGGTCCGGCACATCGCTGGCCGAAGTCGTTGATTACCTGGGTATCCCGGTATCGGCGCGCCCGGTGGTGGAATCGGTGTTCGCCGGTCCACGCAGCTACGTCGAGATCGTGGCCGGCTGCCATCGCGACGGGCAGCACGACACCACCGAGGTCGGGATGAGCATTGTCGATACCACCGCGGGACGGGTGCTGGTCAGCCCGTCCCGCGCATTCGACGGCGAATGGGTTTCGACGTTCAGCCCTGGCACACCGTTTGCCATCGCCGTCGCCTTTGAACAGCTGACCGCCGGCTTGCCGGACGGCCAATGGTTCCCGCATCAGCGGTTGTCCCGAGATTTCTCCGCCCAATCCCTGGTAACAGAAACTAGATAGAGAAGAGAGCACGATGTCCCAGGAATGGCTTGGCCGTTCTTCGAAGCATTCTTGGCGGGCCCGGTGACGTCCGGCGCCGTCATGCCTATCGTCCGCGTTGCCATCCTCGCGGACAGCAGGTTGACGGAGATGGCCCTGCCGGCGGAACTGCCGCTACGCGAAATCCTGCCCGCGGTAACGCGTTTGGTGGTTCCCCTGGGCACGAATGGAGCCCAGAATGGGGAGTCTGGTGACAGCGCGGCCGCCGCGGGAGCCGCCTCGCACCTGAGCTTGGCGCCCATTGGTGGGGCGCCGTTCAGCCTGGATGCCAGCCTGGACACCGTCGGGGTCGTCGACGGTGACCTGCTCGCGCTGCAGGTGGTGCCGCCCGGCCCGTCCGCGCCCGGCATCGTGGAGGACATCGCCGACGCCGCCATGATCTTCTCGACCTCTCGGCGCAAGCCTTGGGGTACAACGCATATCCAGCGTGGTGCCGTGGCCGCGGTGATCGCCGTGGCGCTGTTGGCCACCGGCCTGGCCGTTACCTACCGGGTGGCCACCGGCGCGCTGGCCGGGCTGCTCGCGGTCAGCGGGATCGCGGTGGTCCTTGCGTTGGCCGGCTTGCTGATCGGGTCGCGGTCGGGGCGCACCGGGTTGGCGCTGTCGATCGCGGCGCTGGCGCCGATCGGCGCGGCCCTGGCGCTGGCGGTACCCGGTCGGTTCGGGCCGGCGCAGCTGTTGCTGGGCGCGGCCGGCGTCACCGCGTGGTCGCTGATCGTCCTGATGGTCCCCGGCCCCGAGCGGGAGCGGGTGGTCGCTTTCTTCACCGCGGTAACGGTGGTCGGGGCCGGCGTGGCGCTGGCCGCGGGCGCCGAATTGATCTGGCAGCTGCCGATATTGACCATCGGCTGCGGGCTGATCGTGGCGGCGTTGCTGGTCACCATCGAGGCGGCTCAGCTGTCCGCGCTCTGGGCGCGTTTCCCGTTGCCGGTGATCCCGGCGCCGGGCGATCCCACTCCGTCGGCGCCGTCGTTACGGGTGCTCGAGGACTTGCCGCGGCGGGTGCGCATCAGCGACGCCCATCAGAGCGGTTTCATCGCCGCCGCCGTGCTGCTCAGCGTGCTGGGATCGGTGGCGATCGCGGTGCGCCCCGAGGCGGTCGGTGTTTTGGGTTGGTACGTGGTGGCGGCCACCGCGGCCGCGTCCGTGCTGCGCGCCCGGGTGTGGGATTCCGCCGCGTGCAAGGCCTGGCTGCTCGCGCAGCCCTACCTGGTGGCCGGCGTCCTTTTGCTGCACTACACCGCAACGGGACGCTATGGGGCCGCGTTCGGTGCAGCGCTGGTGCTGATCGCGCTGGTAACGGCATGGGTGGTGGTCGCGCTGAACCCGGGCATCGCCTCGCCGGAGAGCTATTCACTGCCCGTGCGCCGGCTGCTGGGCTTTGTCGCCGCCGGTCTGGATGCTTCGCTGATCCCCGTCATGGCTTATCTCGTCGGTCTTTTCAGCTGGGTAATCAATCGATGATGCGGGCCGGATCGCGCGCCGGACTAGCCTGCGTCACAGCGACTCTGGCCTTTTTGCAGGGCGGGGTGATGTGGGCCAGTCCACCGGCATACGGGATCGATCCGCCGAAGGTCGATCCCGCCGTGCCGCTGCCGGCCGGGAACCCGGGCCCCGTGGCACCGATGGAGCAGCGCGGCCCGTGCAGCACCTCGGGGGCCATCCCGGGCAGCGATCCGGGCATCACCACGCCCAGTCAGGCGATGCTGAATCTTACTGCGGCGTGGCAGTTTTCCCGCGGCGATGGCCAGCTGGTGGCGGTCATCGACACCGGGGTACGGCCCGGTCCGCGGCTGCCCAACGTCCAGGCCGGTGGCGACTACGTGGAGTCGACCGACGGCCTGACCGACTGCGACGGGCACGGAACCCTGGTCGCCGGGATCATCGCCGGCCGACCCGGTGACGACGGGTTCTCGGGGGTCGCGCCCGGGGCGGGGGTGGTGTCGCTGCGGGTGACATCCGCCAAGTTCTCGCCGCGCACGCCTGGCGGCGATCCGCTGCTGGCGCAGGCGTCCCTCGAGGTGGCCACGCTGAGCCGGGCCATCGTGCACGCGGCCGATCTCGGCGCGCGGGTGATCAACATCTCCACCATTACCTGCCTGCCCGCTGACCGGCCCGTCGACCAGGCCGCGCTCGGCGCAGCGATCCGGTACGCGGCCGTGGACAAGGACGCCGTCATCGTCGCCGCCGCGGGCAACACCAGCCCGACCGGATCGGAAGGCGGAGGCACCAACTGCGAGTCCAACCCGCTCACCGACCTGAGTCGCCCGAAGGATCCGCAGAACTGGGACGGCGTCAAATCGGTGTCGATCCCGTCGTGGTGGCAACCGTACGTGCTGTCGGTGGCCTCGCTGACGCCGGATGGGCAGCCGTCGAAATTCACCATGGCCGGGCCGTGGGTGGGCATCGGGGCGCCCGGCGAGAACATCGTGTCGCTGACCAACGGCGACGGTGGCGGCCTGGCCAACGGCCTGCCCAACGACCACCAGCAACAGATCGCGCTGAGCGGTACCAGCTACGCCGCCGGCTATGTGTCGGGAGTCGCGGCACTGGTTCGCACCAAGTATCCGGGACTGACCGCCGCGCAGGTGGTCCGCCGTATCACCGCAACCGCGCACAACGGCGCCCGAGCGCCCTCCGACGTCGTCGGCGCCGGCACCGTCGACCCGGTGGCGGCCCTGACCTGGGAGCTGCCCGCCAGCCCTGAACCCGGGGTGGCGCCGGTGAAGCCGGTGGCCGCTCCGCCGGCACCGGCGCGCAAGGACAACACACCGCGGACCGTCGCATTCGCCGGGACCGCCGCGCTGGCTTTGGTTGTCGCGGCCGTCGCGGCGGTCAGCGCGATCGCCGCGCGCCGACGAAGGGAGCCCACCTCGTGAGCCGATCGATGTTGTGGCCAGGAAGTGGCCGGATCACCCTGGCAGCGCTGGCCGTGGTGCCCGCGGTGATGGCGTACCCCTGGGACTCGACCCGCGACTACTGGCTGCTGGGCATTGCCGCCGTCGTGGTGATCGTGTTGTTCGGCTGGTGGCGCGGACTGTATTTCACCACCATGCTGCGCCGCCGGCTGGCGATGATGTTCCGCCGCGGGTCTGGCTCCAAAACCGGCCCGGCATCCAGCCCCGAAACCGGGCCCGATGCGCGCACCACGGTGGTGTTGCGGATCGGGCCGCCCGCCGACGAATCGGACGTTTTTCCGCTGGCGCTGATCGCGCGGTACCTGAACTGCTACGGCATCCGCGCCGACACGATCCGAATTACGAACCGCAACAACGCATCCGATGCGAACCAGACCTGGGTCGGGCTGACCGTATCGGCCGCCGAGAACCTGGCGGCACTGCAGGCGCGCTCGTCGCGGATTCCATTGCAGGAGACCGCCCAGGTCGCGGCGCGCCGGCTCGCCGACCATCTCCGCGAGATCGGCTGGGAGGCAGGCCTGGTCGGGCCCGACGACCTCCCTAGGTTGGCGCCGGCCGGCCGCGAGACGTGGCGTGCCATCCTCGAGGGCGACTCGAATTATGTTGCGGCATACCGGATCAGCGCGGATGACGGATTGCCGGACACCTTGGCCGCGATCCGGTCGCATCCGGCGCGAGAGACCTGGACGGCGCTGGAGATCGCCGCTGCGGGCGGACTGGGCGCCCGCCACACGGTGGCGGTCGCATGCTCGTTGCGGACCGATATGCTGCCCGGGGCCGCGCCGCCGCTGCGCGGGATGACCCCGCAAAATGGCAACCACCGGCCCGCGCTGACGGCGCTGGATCTGCTGTCCACCAAACGACTCGACGGGCACACCGACGCGCCCGCCGAGGTGCTGACGCGGCTGCACTGGCCGACTCCTGCCACCGGCGCCCACCGGGCACCACCGATCGAGGTCGCCAGCGTCGTGAGTCGTTAGCTACAAGCGACATCGACGTGAGTGCGTGCTGATCACTCGCTGCGCCGGTAGTCCTTGCTGGCGGCGGTGATCGACTCGTCATGTACCGGGGGTGCCCCGTCGATGATCCATGGGTGATTGCTCTCGTTGGGGCAGGGTGGCAGGGCGCGAGCCAGCACGGGCACCAGATGATGAAGCACGCGGTCGAGGGCGGATTGGGCCCGCCGCCTCAGTCGGGCCAAACACGCTCGCGCCCACGACATCGCGGCGCGGATCGTGGCTACCCACGGCAACACCATCACCATCGAGGACTGTTCGATCTCCGCCTGGGCGCGACGGTGGGGAAAACGCATCGCCTTCTTTAGTCCCGGCATGCTGGTGGCTGCGCTGGCCGCCGAATGCGCTGCCACCGGCGGCACGCTGTATCGGGCCAGCACCCGCCCCACCGCACTGAGCCAGCACTGCCTGTGCGGGGCGCGCGTGCCCAAAACCCTGGCCCAGCGCACCCATGACTGCCCAGCATGCGGGCTGCACGGTGACCGCGACATCGTCTCGGCCGCCTTGGCGGCCTGTGTCACCCTCACCGACCCGCACGATCCGCGCACCGTGCGTGTCGACTACCAGCTTGCCCACGCCCTACGTGCGTGGCTGGCCTCCCAGCAAGAGTGGGAGGGCTCAGTCAACCGGCACCAGCCACCAACACCACATGGTGTTGGATGGGCCAGGACCGGCAGCCACCGCCCGGTGGCCTCTGCTGAGCAAGCAGCACTCGGCCTACCCCCGAACAGCCCAGGCTGCAAGCCTGGACGTCGCGGGCCCAGCCGAAAACAACCAGCCCCCAAGCTGATTGGCGCCGCATGAACCGTTACGGGTCAACTCTTAGGACATGAACTCCTGCAGGAACTGGGTCATCCGGCGCAGATAGTCCAGCTGACTCACGTGCATCAAGTGGCTGCCGGGAAACCAGTGCAGCGCACAGCGATTCCAGTGCTCCCAAAGCATTACGGCGTGTTCCGGCGGCGCCATCCGATCGCCGAGGCCGGTGATGATCATCCGACGGTCCTCGGGGATCACCGGCAGATAGTTCAGTGGGCAGTGGTAGGCCATCCCGGCGGTTAACTGGTCGCGATTGATGTTGGCGAGCCAGAGGCCCAGCCCGACCAGCCTGTTGGCCGGGAACCATTCGTCGAACAACTTTGCCGGAGTGACGACCGGGCAGTTCGGGATGACGGCCTCGAGGCGGTCTTCGACCGAGGCCAGTAGCGCGGAGGTGTAGCCGCCCAGCGAAATCCCGGTCAGCGCGACGTTTTCGACACCGGTGTGGCGCAGATAGTCCAGGATGGAACGGAAATCGTGCACGGCTTGGGCCATCGACTCGGCGAAGCCGCTGAGGCCGCACGCGAAGTAGCCGAAACCACTGAACGGCGAGAGCTTTTCGGCCCGCCGCCCATGAAACGGCAACGTGTACAGCAGCACGTCGTAGCCAGATCGGTAATACCACGGCAGCGAGAAGAACAGACCATTCAGCAGGTACGACGAACCCATGAAGCCGTGGATGACGCACAGCGTCGGACGTGGTCCGTCTTGGTGGCGCCAGTGCTGTGCATGCACGATCTTGTTGGCGCTAAACGCGCTCCACTGCTCGCGCATCTCGGGGTTGATCGCCCTGAAGCTGCTCTCGAACGAGATGTTGTCGACCGTTCCGTGCGCAATCCACTCCGCGAGCGGGCTGGCCGGCCGCGAAGAGACCCGGGGCAATTCGGTGGGCGCCGGAAACGACTTCGCCGGATCCCGCTCGGCCGCCAGCTCGGCGTAGAACCTCAGACTGCTGCGCTCGCTGCCGGGGTGGGTGATGGCGTTGGCTAGGACGGCCGGTGCCACCGTGGTGGACAGCACCGACGCGGCCGCGGTGCGCATCGCGATGTCAGTGATCGCGGATGCGTCGACGACCAGGCGCTGACGTAGCGACAATGCGGATCGCGGGGGTAACCCCCCCGTGCCGGACGATACGTCGGCGCCGGGCACTTCCGGAATGGGCACGTCCGCAACGGGAAGGGGCGGAATGTTCGGAGTCGCGTCCGACGATGTCCCGGAGATCACGTCACTCGGCCTTTCTCGCCACCGCCTCTGAACGCCGATGTTAGCTCGCATTTCTGCGGGCTCGGCCGATTCCAAAGATTCAGCGCGCATTCCGGCGGCTTGCGGTAATACGGTTTGTCTAATCAGCCGCGAGCGATGGCGTTGATCAGGAGGACCGAAATGTGGGATCCGGACATCTACCTGGCCTTTGCCGACCATCGCAGCCGCCCGTTCTATGACCTGGTGTCACGGATAGGTGCCGAGCGGGCACGCCGGGTGGTCGACCTCGGCTGCGGCCCGGGCAACCTGACGCGGTACCTGGCAAAGCGCTGGCCTGGAGCGGTGATCGAGGCAATGGACAGCTCACCGGAGATGGTTGCCGCCGCCCGGGAACGCGGGATCGACGCCACCACAGGCGACTTGCGAACCTGGAAGCCGCGGCCTGACACCGACGTGGTGATCAGCAACGCGTCCTTGCACTGGGTGCCCGAGCACCCCGACCTGCTGGTCCGCTGGGCCGGCGAGCTGGCGTCCGGATCATGGATCGGTGTCCAGATCCCGGGCAACTTCGATACGCCGTCACATGCCGCGGTGCGCGCGGTGGCCCGCCGTGAACAGTACGCAAAGATTATGCGCGACATACCGTTTCGGGTCGGAGCGGTAGTCCAGCCGCCGGTGTTTTACGCTGGCATGCTGATGGACGCCGGATGCAAGGTCGACGTGTGGGAGACCACGTACCTGCACCAGCTGACCGGTGAGCACCCGGTGCTGGAATGGATCACCGGCACCGCGCTTGTTCCCGTCAAAGAGCGGCTCAGTGAGGAGGGTTGGCAGCAGTTTCGCCAGGAGCTCATCCCGCTGCTGGACGACGCCTACCCGCCCCGGGCCGACGGCACGACGATCTTCCCGTTTCGGCGGGTGTTCATGGTGGCCGAGGTTGGCGGCGTGCGCCGCTCAGGTGGGTAGCCCGAGGCGCGGCGCCGCTTCGCGGTAGCGGTCGACCCACTCGTCTGAGCGCCGGTTGGCCTGCCGTTGCAGCATCGGCGGCGGCGCCAGCGTCGGATCTTGCCCCAGCGCTGCGAGAACGCGGGCAACGATCGCGGTCAGGTTGCGCCATAACACCGGGTACGCGATCTCGATCGGTTTGATGTCCTCCTCGGCGAACCAAGCGCGCCAGCACTCTTCCTGACCGCGCAAGTTCTTCACCAGGTGTGCGATGGCGCCGGAATGATAGACGGCCTGCGAGTCGCGGTCCGGGTCTTCCGGATGCCCCCGCCAAACCTGGGTCTGCGCGGCGCGCCAGAACGATACCGCCTGCGACACCACATCCGGCCGATACACGTGGACGTAAACGGGCTCGCCGCCGATTACATCGCGGATGGCCGTGCGCAGGCACTCGCCGGAGCGGTCCGGTAGCCGTGCCGCCCGTTCTTGCAACAGCGCGGTCTGGTTCCACATCAGCTTGCCGCCCCAGACGCCGTTGGGTGTGCGGCCGGAGCTGCGGATGTGCTCTCGCCAGGCAACCGGTGTCGCGGTGTCGGGCGTACCGGGGTCCAGCGGGTCGAGCAACTCCAAGATCGACTCGTCACCCACCTCCGCGAACCACTCCCGCGGCTGGGGCGCCATGCCGGTGCTCGGCAGGTACTGGAAGAACTCCTGCGGTTCCCCGGCGCGGCCCGTTGCGCGCAGCGACTCCACCAGTAACGTGCTGCCGCTGCGCTGTGTGGCGGTAACCAGATACGACGCCGCACCCCGGGACACCCGGATGAGATTAACCGCAATTCATCGTCGTCGTGCCGGTACCAATTGCCTTCATATGCTGCCGTTACGGCTAGCAGGCGGCAGCCGAGGCCACGAACTGGCGGGAAATACTGCGGCCAACCCGGACCCGCGCCAGGATAGGGATATCGGGGGCCCCTCTCGACGAGCGGCGGAGGTGTCGGATGTCGTTTTTAATCGCAGCGCCGGAGATGTTAACCGCGGCAGCAACGGATCTGGGGAATATCGGTTCGACGCTGCGGGCCGCGAACCTGGCGGCCGCGACGCCGACGACCGGCGTGCTGGCCGCCGGCGCCGATGAAGTGTCGGCCGCGATCGCGTCGCTGTTCGGGGCACACGCACGGGCCTATCAGGCGCTCAGCGCCCAGGTGGCGGGGTTTCATCAGCAGTTCGTGCAGGCCCTCACCGCCGGTGCGGGCTCGTATGCGAGCGCCGAGGCCGCCAGTGCCGCGTTCATGGCGAAGCCGTTGCAGGCTGTTGCGCAGGACGCGCTCAATGCAGTGAACGCGCCCACCGAGGCGCTGGCCGGGCGCCCGCTGTTCGGCAACGGCACCAACGGGGCCGCGGGCAGCGGGGCGAACGGCGGACCCGGCGGGATCTTGATCGGTAACGGCGGGGCGGGCGGTTCCGGGGGCATAGGTCAAAACGGCGGGGCCGGCGGGGCCGCCGGGCTGTTCGGCACCGGTGGGGCCGGCGGCGCCGGCGGGGCAGGGTACACCGGTAGTGGCAACGGGGGGAACGGCGGGGCAGGCGGTGCCGGCGGACTGCTGTTCGGCGGAGGCGGGGCTGGCGGTGGTGGCGGCCCGAGTTACCAAGCCGGCACCAGCGACCTGGGCGGGGCCGGCGGGCTCGGCGGTACCGGTGGGCTATTCGGCGGGGCGGGCGGCGCCGGTGGAGCCGGCGGCTATAGCTACAACGGGGTCGGCGGGGTCGGCGGGACCGGCGGGGCAGGCCAGTTGTTCGGCGCCGGTGGTGCCGGCGGCACCGGCGGATATGCGGATTTGGCCCGCGGCGGGGCCGGAGGGGCAGGGGGCACCGGCGGGCTGTTCGGCACCGGTGGGGCCGGCGGCGCTGGCGGGGCAAACAGCTTCTCGGCGGGCGTTCCCCCAGGCGCCGGCGGGGCCGGCGGCGACGGCGGGTTATTCGGCTCCGGCGGCGCCGGCGGGGACGGCGGAACCGGTTCAGACTTCGGCGGGCAGGGCGGGGACGGCGGCAAGGCCGGCCTGGTCGGCGTCGGCGGGGCCGGCGGCACGGGCGGAGTCGGCCCCGCTGGGGGTGGGCACGGGGGTTCCGGCGGCAACGGCGGTGAGCTCATTGGCTCGGGAGGAGCCGGCGGGGCGGGCGGGGCCGGCCCCGCCAACAATGAGCCAGGCCCCGTACCCGCGGCGGGTGGCGCCGGCGGGGCCGGCGGGAACGCCGGCCTGATCGGCTCCGGAGGTGCCGGCGGCTCCGGCGGCTCCTCTTATTTTCACGACGGGGGCGACGGAGGTAAAGGCGGCAACGCCGACCTGATCGGCAACGGCGGTAACGGCGGTAGCGGCGGTAACGGCGGGACTGCCATAGCCACGGGCACCCCCGGCACCGGCGGCACGCGGGGGCTCTTGTTAGGCGCCGCCGGGATGGCCGGGTCCGGGTGAGCTAGTCTTCGACGCCGCGGCTGGCGGCCAGGGCCGACCGGCTGACGGGTGTCATCTTGTGGATTTTGCGATACGTCTCCGTATAACGGGTCGCGATGCGGGTACCGGTGAACTCCGACGGTATGAAGTCGCCGGTTCGCTGGCGCCAATCGTGCAGTCGCACAGCCAGATCGGCGGCGATCGCAGCCATGCCCGCGTCGTCACCGGCCAGCAGATTGTTGGTCTCGGTGGGGTCCGCGCGCAGATCGTAGAGTTCCCGCTGCGGACGCGGCCCGTCGGCCGAGGTTGCGACGGCGTGTCCGGACGGGCTCTGCACGATATCCAACGGTAGGTCCAGCAGCGGCCGGCGTGCGAAATTCTCGATGTAGCTGTATTCCTTCGTGCGGATCGCGCGAATGGGATCAAACGAGTCGTGATAGGTCTTCGTGGTGTACACGTGATCGCGCACCGGTTCGGTTTGGGCATCCGGCGTGATTATCGCGTGGGCGTGCGACACCCCTTCGATGTCTGCCGGTACGTCGAGGCCCACCAGGTCGAGCAGCGTCGGGACCAGGTCGACGCCGCTGAACAGTTCGTCGTAAACGAGGGGCGACACGCCCCGGTTGGTGGGTGGCCGGATGATCATCGCGATGCCCGTGCCGGCTTCGTACAGCGTGGATTTCGCGCGGGGGAACGCGGCGCCGTGATCGGTGACGAACACCACCCAGGTGTTGGCGTCCAGTCCGGTCTCGGCCAGCGTGTCCAGCAGTTCGCCGACCGCCGCGTCGGCCGTGGCGATAGATCCGTAGAAGTCGGCGAGATCCTGGCGCACCTCGGGGGTATCGGGCAGGTGGTCAGGCAGATCGACCGCCGCGCTGTCCGCCGGCTGGTAGCGCTCGTGCGGGTAGGGCCGGTGGGTCTCGAAGAAGCCGGCCGTCAACAGGAACGGTTGTTCGGAACGCACCGGGGCGCTTTCGCGCAGCCACTCCGCAGCCTTGGCCACCACGTACTCGCAGTAGGAGTTCGACACGTCGTACTCGTCGAAGCCCAGCCGTCTCGGATAGGACGTCTCGTGCTGCATACCGAAAAGAGCTGAATACCAACCCGATTCGGACAGGACGTGCGGAAGGGTCCGGACGTCGGCGCGGTATTCCCAGCCGTGGTGGGCCAGGCCGATCAGCCCGTTGCTCTGCGGGTAGCGGCCGGTGAACAGTGATCCACGTGACGGGGAGCACAGCGGCGCGGTGGCATGTGCCCTGGTGAATAGGATGCCCTCGGCGGCCAGCCGGTCCAACCGCGGGCTAGCGACGTCCGAGCGACCGTACGCACCGAGATAGCGCCCCAGGTCGTGCCAATGCACGATGAGCACATTGGCCAACTTTTTGTCGTGTTGTCCGTTTGCCGCCACACCTTCACCCGTCATATCCGTCTCTCGACCGGCGACGATACCCCAGCCCCGCTGGCGGGGCGGGTGAATCAGATCCGAGCTGTTGGACAATGCGACTATGGACGCGGTGATTTCCGGTCTGGGGCTGCTGGAGTCCCCACGTTGGAACAACGGGCGACTATGGGTGTCGGACTGGACGGCCGGGCTGATCCGCGCCATCGATGTCACCGGCGCTTTCGACGTGGTACTCGAACACCGGTCATTGCCAATGTGTTTCGACTTTCTGCCGCAGCTGCCGCCGAACCGGGGTCTGGTGCTGACGTCGAGTTCGGCACTGCTTCGGTTGTCGGGGGATGGCGCGCTGATGCGATATGCGGATCTGTCGGCGCTGTCGCCGTACGGTTGCAACGACATTGTGATCGACGGGCGTGGAAATGCCTACGTCAACAACGTCAACTTCGACTTCGCCGCGGGCCCGCCCGCCGCTACCCGGGCACCCGGGTTTGTGGCTTTGGCCACCCCGGATGGACGCGCCCGGGTGGTCGCCGACGATCTGGCGTTTCCCAACGGGATGGCGGTCACCGCCGACAACGCCACGCTGATCGTGGCCGAGTCGTACCGGCACCGGCTGACCGCTTTCGACATCGGCGCCGACGGGTCGCTGTCGAATCGCCGGGTGTGGGCGGATGTGGGTGACCACTCGCCCGACGGCATCTGCCTCGACGCCGACGGCGCCGCGTGGTACGCCGATGTCGGCGATCGCTGCTGTGTGCGCGTCCGCCAGGGCGGTGAGGTCGCAGACCGGGTCCAACTCGATCGCGGTGCCTTCGCCTGCATGCTCGGCGGCGACGAAGGCTCCACGCTCTTCGTGGTCGCCGCGCACTGGCCCGGGCCGCAGCGCTTGATGGACTACACCGAGTGGGACGGCATGGTCGTGAGCGTTCCCGCGCCGGCCCCCGGCGCGGGATGGCCGGGCCCGGGCCGCGCCGGTTGATCCCACTGGTTCTCGGAGACAAACTCCGCCAGCGGTCGCGCGAAGGCCCAGCCGTCCAATTCCAGCGCCGGCCGCTCCGGAAACTCGGGCACCGGGCCCAGGCACAGGATGGCCACCGGTTCGGCATCGGCGGGCATTGTCAGCAGCGCCGCCAGCCGTCGCGGGTCGAACAGGGACACCCAGCCCATGCCGAGGCCTTCGGACCGCGCCGCCAGCCACAGGTTCTGGATCGCGCACGACACCGACGCCAGATCCATCTGCGGTAGCGTGCGCCGTCCGAAGACATGTCTGTCGCGGTCGTCGCACAGCGCCACCACCAGGAGTTCAGCGCACTCGAGAATGCCCTCGACCTTCAACGCCAGGAATTCCTCGGCGCGGGGTCCCAGGGCTTGCGCGGTGAGCATGCGCTCTTCGTCGACGAGTGCGTGGATGCGTTTCCGGAGCGGCTCGTCGGTGATCCGGATGAAGCGCCACGGCTGCATCAGGCCAACGCTGGGCGCGGCGTGCGCGGCTTGCAACAGGCGCGCCAGCACGTCGGATGCCACCACCCCGCCGGGCACGAACCGGCGCATGTCCCGTCGTTCGGAGATCACGCGATATACGGCTCGCCGCTCCTGCGGATTGAACGCGTGGTCGGTCACAGAAACATCACGAGACCATCGTAGGAAATTGCGGTTAGCGTGAGTGATGTCGAGAAGGGAGTATCCCGTGAAGCTGTCCGACCTAGCCGAACTGCCGATCGATCGCAGCGTCAAACGCGTCTACGGCGAGCCCTATGAGACGGCCGACGGGACCACCGTGATCCCGGTTGCCGGGATTCGCGCGGGCCGGCGTAGGTCCAATCGGGGTTCCGACCGGGACACCGAGGACACGGACGCCGGCGGGGCCTTCGGCTTCAGCGCGGCGCCGGTCGGCGTGTTCGTCGTGCACGGCGGCAAGGCTTCCTGGGTGCCGGCGGTGGACGGCAGCCGGGTCGCGCTGATCGGCGTGACCGCCGGCCTGCTCGCGGCTGCGTTCAGCACCCTGGCGGTGCTGCGGCAGCCGCCCTGGCCGCGGATCACCATCACGGAACACCATCACGGACTGTAAGTAACGCCGACCGCGCGGAACACGTATTCGGCCGGCGCATCGAAGGCCAGGGATCGCCGCGGCAGCCGGGTCAGCACGTCTTCATCGATGGCGGCCTTGTAATGCAGCGAGAGATGGCCGCTGAACTTCGGATCGACTTGGGCGACGTCGAGATCGAGCTGCAAACCGGTCGACGAGATTTCGGCTTTCGCCGCGCCGGACTGCGACGCGTCCCAGCGCACGTCGACGGCGCGGCCGGCCAGCTTCGGCACCACCGACAGCGTCGCCAGTACCCGCTGCGCGGTGAAGGCAAGCGAACCCACCTCGCTACCGACGCTGTGCGAGGCCCGCAAACCGGGGATCGCGCCGCTGAATTTCTTGGTGACCGCGACGTACTCGGCGAGATAGATAAGCCCCTCGGCCTCGATCTGCGCGCGCATCTCCGCGGGCAGCTTGCCGATGCCGAACAGCTTGCGAACGAAGACCGCCATGAGGCCAGTATGACCCGCGCCAGGACAGGGCGGGTGGCGCCGAATGTGCATCACCGGCGGATTTCAGTCCTCATCACGGCGCGGTGACGCAATCGGGGCTAAACCTTTACTTGACCCACGGCCAGACCCGCCCGACCATTTAAGCCATGCGCCGACTGGTAGCTTCGCTGTGTGGTGCGGCATGCCTGGGTTGGGCGTCACTCGTGTTCGCGCCGGTGAGCGGCGCGGCCGGCAACCCGTGGTTCGCGAACTCGGTCGGCACCGCCACGCAGGTGGTTTCGGTTGTCTCAACCGGCGGCTCGAACGCGAAGATGGATATCTACCAGCGCGGCACCGGCGGATGGCAGGCGCTGAAGACCGGCATTTCCACCCATGTCGGGTCGGCGGGGATGGCACCGCAGGCGAAGAGCGAGGTTCCGGCCACCCCAATGGGTGTCTTCAGCCTGGACTCCGCGTTCGGCACCGCGCCGAATCCCGGTGGCGGACTGCCGTATACGCAAGTCGGGCCCAATCATTGGTGGAGCGGTGATGACAACAGCCCCACCTTCAATTCCATGCAGGTCTGCCAGAAGTCGCAGTGCCCGTTCAGCACGGCCGCCAGCGAGAACCTGGATATCCCGCAGTACAAACATGCGGTGGTGATGGGTGTCAACAAGAACAAGGTGCCCGGCGGCGGTGCGGCGTTCTTCTTTCACACCACCGACGGCGGCCCTACCGAGGGTTGCGTGGCGATCGACGACGCCACCCTGGTGCAGATCATGCGCTGGCTTCAGCCGGGCGCGGTGATCGCGATCACGAAGTAGCCCTTGGTCTCGACTGTGAACTGTACGACGGGATTTCGGCGTGTCGCGTCGCGCAGTTCGCACTCGCGGTGGGAGCCGAGCTAGTCAGGCCAACGCGCGACCGGGGTTCACCTTGAAGTCGAGACCCGCCAACGACATCGTCGCGTCATAGGTTCTGTCGTAGCCGGTGGAGCTGATCTTCCAGCCGTGGTCGGTGCGCCGGTATTGGTCGTGGTAGAAGGCGGCGCCGATCAGCATGAAGTTGAACTCGGCGACGATGACCCGGTCCTGTAGATACCAAGTGCCCGATGCGGTATCGCCGTCGACCGTGATCTCGGGATGGGTCACCCGGTGTTCGGTGATGACGCCCGGGCCGAGCGACTTGCGCATGAAGTCGACCAGCTCGGTGCGGTTGGCGAAATGCAACTCCTTACCGATCGAGGGCCCGTAGTCGCCGGTGATGTCCTCGGCCAGCGTGTCGGCGAAGTCGTGCCAGTGCTTGGTGTCCAGCGCGCGCAGGTAGCGGTACTTGACCTGTTTGATCGCTTCGATATCGGCTGCCACGTCGTGAACGCTCATGACGTCATTGCAGCACATGGGTGACCATGTCGATGAGCGCCCGTCGTTCCAGGCTCCAATCGACGGCGGTGCCCATGATCATCTGCGCCAGCACCACACCGCGCAGCGTGGCCCAGATTACCTCGGCCACACCGGCATTCGCCGGGTCTTCGGTAATCAGCCGACCCAGCTGGCCGATCGCGGAGTTCATCTCGAGCAGGTGGCGCCGCGAGGACTCGCCCGGGCCGCCGCGGGTGGCCCGCAGGATTTCGAAGGCAGCCATCGAGGTCGGACTGCTGTAGCAGCTCCAGGCGGTGTCGACGACGACCTCGATGCGCTCCCGCAGCGGCAGCTCGCTGACGTCGGTCGACGACAGGCTGTCGATGAGCCTGGCCACCCCGTCGTCGACGACGGCTTTCAACAGGCCGTCGCGGTCGCCGAAGTGGTACTGAATGACCCCCCACGTCACGCCCGCGCGTTCGGCCACATGCTTGGCGGTCGCGGCGGCGAATCCTTCCTCCATGATGCAGCGAACCGTCTCGTCGATGATTTTCGCCCGCGTGTCGTCGCCGCGCTTGCGTGGCGCGCTGGTGCGTCGGGTGGGAGCAATAGACATTGTTGACTTTATAACATAGTCCCGACTATTTTTGGCTAAGTGAGCCACTCTCGATATGCGCAGTTGTCCCGTCAGGAGCTAGCCGTCCTGGTCCCCGAGCTGCTGCTAATCGGGCACATGATCGACCGCTCCGGCATGGCCTGGTGCATCCAGGAGTTCGGCCACGACGAGATGCTGCAGGTCGCCATAGAGGAGTGGGCGGGCGCGAGCCCCGTCTACACCAAGCGCATGCAACGGGCGCTGAACTTCGAGGGCGACGATGTGCCCACCATCTTCAAGGGCCTACAGCTCGACATCGGCGCTCCGCCACAGTTCATGGACTTCCGCTACACCCTGCATGACCGTTGGCACGGCGAATTCCACCTCGACCACTGCGGCGCGCTACTCGATGTGGAGCCGATGGGTAACCAATTCGTCTTCGGGATGTGTCACACCATCGAGGATCCGACGTTCGACGCCACCGCGGTGGCGACCAACCCGCGCGCGCAGATGCGGCCCATCCATCGGCCGCCCCGGACGCCGGCGGATCGGCACCCGCACTGCGCGTGGACCGTCGCCATCGATGAGTCCTACCCCGCGGCCGAGGGCATCCCGGCGCTGGATATCGTCCGTGAAACCAACGCTGCCACATGGGAGCTCGGCGCGATCGATCGATCCGAAGAGGGCCTCGCCGACTATTCGGGCCCGCTGGTCTCCGATCTGGATTTCGGCGCCTACTCGCACTCGGCGCTGGTGCGGATGGCCGACGAGGTCTGCCTGCAGATGCACCTGCTCAACCTGTCGTTCGCGATCGCGGTGCGGGAGCGAGCCGCCCGTTCTGAGCAGGGGGCCGAAAAGGCCATCTCGATAAACACGCGCCAGCTGACCGGACTGGCCGGGCTCGCCGCGGAGCGCATTCACCGCGCGTTGGGGTCCCCCGGTGGGATCGATGGCGCGTTACGGGTTTTCGAATTGCATCCGTTGCTCAACCCGGCCGGTTATGTGGTGGCTGAGACGGAATCGGACCGGGTGATCGTGCGCCGGTCACCGGCCCACGACGACGGCGCGTGGATATCGCTGTGTTCACCCGAATCCGCGCAGCCGCTGCAGGCGATCGCGACGGCGGTGGATCCGCATATCCACGTTCGGGTCAGCGGCACCGTTGCTGACTGGACCGCGGAGCTAGTGCAAACCGGTGCCGCCGCAGCCGAACTCCCCGAGGTGATGGTCGCCAAGGTCAGTCGTGGCTCCACCTTCGAGTTCGAGCCGAGGCGTTCGCTGCCGCTCACTGTGGTCTGACTCGACGCGCTCTGTCAAGGAGATGCCGGTACCGTTTTGATGACGACACGGCGTCGACCGGATACCAATGGCGTTGGAACCGGCGTGTATTCGGCCCGTCCGCGGCTAAGGTAAACGCTGGCTACCGACCCTATCGACGAAAGTATTTGTCAATATGTACGACCCACTGGGGTTGTCGATCGGGACCACAAACCTGGTCGCGGCGTGTAACGGAAGTCCACCGGCTACCCGCCGTGCCGTCCTGACGCTTTATCCCCACTGTGCACCGAAAGTCGGTGTGCCCCAAGAGAGCCCGACGGTCTCAGCCGAGCCGGGCATGCTGATGAGCGGCTTCGTGGAGCGCATTGGCGACTCGGTGGCGCTGGTGTCCAGCGACGGGTCCGCTCACGACCCTGACCTGTTGATGGTCGAAGCGCTGGACGGGATGGTGCTCGCCGCCGGCGCGGACGCGGGCGCCTCCGAGATTTCGATCGCCGTGCCCGCGTACTGGAAACCGCGATCGATACAGGCGCTGCGCAACGGGTTACGGACGCACGTGGGCTTCGTGCGCAGCGGCATGGCGCCCCGCCTGGTGTCGGACGCCGTCGCGGCGTTGACGGTGGTGAATTCGGAGCAGGGCCTCCCGGCCGGTGGTGTGGTCGGGCTACTCGATCTCGGTGGCGGCGGAACGTCCGTCACGTTGCTGGCGACGGCGGGGGATTTCGAGCCCGTCAGCTCCACCCTGCGCTGCACGGAGTTCTCCGGTGAAGAGGTGGATCAGGCGTTGCTGCTGCACGTCTTTGAAGTGATAGGTCGCAGCCGCCGCGACCTCGACCCCGCCGGAACCGCCGCGATCGGACAGATCAGTCAACTCAAAGACGAGTGCCGTGCGGCCAAGGAGCGGCTGTCCTTCGACGTGATCACGGAATTGCCTGTTGACCTTCCCGGGTTCAGTTCCAGCATCCAGGTGACCCGAGACCAGCTGGAGAACTTGATACAGGACCGCCTGACCGGCCTCATCTATGCGTTCGACGAAATGCTGGCCCGCAGAAAGTGGGGCTGGGGGGACCTTGCGGCGGTAGTCACGGTCGGTGGCGGCGCCAGGATCCCGCTTGTCACTCAACGTCTTTCGCTGCACACCCGGATACCCGTGCTGACCCCGTCGCAACCCGAGTTCGCGGCGGCGATGGGTGCGTTGGTGATTGCCTCTCGTGGTGAAGAGCTGAGTCTTCGGACGCGGACGTCGATAGGTCTCGCCGTGGCGGCCGCCGGCAGCAACGTCATCGAGCTGCCGGCCGGCGACGTGTTGGTGATCGACGAGGATGCCCTGACGGACCGCGAATTGGCCTGGTCGCAAACCGAATTCCCGGGTGATGTGCCGGTGCGGTTCGCCGGCGATTCCTACAACGAAGACGGTCCCGCGTGCTGGTCCATGCGCCTGAACATGATCGAACCGCCCAAAGAACGGCCGAGGCTGCGTATTCGGGTGTCGCGGTTGCTCATCGCGCTGTCCGCCGTGGTGGCCATGACCGCGATGGGTGGCGTGGCCTACACGTTGGCGGGCGAAGAAAGCCGCGAAACGCCGGTCGTGCCGACCGTCGCGCCCGTTCCGGCACCCCCACCAAGCGCCCTGGTACCGAGTCCCGTGCCTCCGCAGCCAACGGCCGCACTCGTCCCGAGCACGGTGCCGCCGCCACCGGCACCGTCATCGCCGCCACCGCCACCGCCACCGCCGGTCGTTGAGACCACTGCGCCACCGCCGGTGCTGACCACCACGACCGTCCTGCCGACAACTCGGCCGCGGATCACGACGACAACGCCTCCGCAGCTGACCACGACTACGCCGCCACCGCTGACCACCACGACGACAACCTCGCCCCCAGCTGCGATGACGACGACGACCGTGCCGATGACGACCGAGTGGATACACGTCCCGCTGATCCCGCTGCCGATACCGATTCGCGTTCCGGCGCCCCAGAATCAGGTGCCCCAGAACCAGGTGCCCCAGAACCAGGTGCCCCAGAATCCGGCCCCGCAGAACCCGTTCCCAGGTCCGGGTTACTAGCGCTAAAGCGCACCAACTGGATTCGGGCTGGCAGCGGGACTACGGATAACTACGGTCCGCCTTTGCCGCCGGGGCCGCCCGCACCGCCGCCGCCGCCGCTGCCGCCGGTGGCGCCATTGCCGGGGTTCCCCGTCGCGCCGCCGTTGCCGCTTATGCCGACAACACCAGTGACGCTACCGGCGCCGGTGCCGCCGGTGCCGCCGGTGCCACCCGTGCCGCCGGTGCCGCCGGTACCGCCGTTGACAGCGCCGTTGCCGCCGCCGCCGCCTTGGCCGCCTTGGCCGCCTTGGCCACCAGTGCCGGCGGGGCCCTGGGTGTTGGAACCGCCGGTGCCGCCCAGACCGCCTTGGCCACCTTGAGCGCCGTTGCCGCCGGTGGTGCCCGTGGTCACCCCGCTGGCGCCGGCGCCGCCTCGACCACCCACGCCGCCTTGGCCGCCGGCACCGGCGTTGTCATCGCTGGTGGTGGTGCCGCCGCCGTCGCCGCCCTGGCCACCTTGGCCGCCGACGCCCGCGCCGACCACTGCGCCGCCGTTGCCCCCGGTGCCAGTCACACCGCCGATCCCGCCTTGGCCGCCGGTGCCGCCGGTCCCGCCGGTGCCGGCATCATTGGTGCCGTCGTCGGTGTAGCCGGCGCCGCCTTGGCCGCCGGCACCGCCTTGGCCGCCGGCGCCGCCGCCGGCATTGAATGCGCCGGAGACGGCATTGCCGCCGGCGCCACCGGCGGCGCCTTGGCCGCCGCCGCCGCCGTTACCCGCGACGCCGCCGGGCGGGCCGGTGCCGCCAGCGCCACCTTGGCCGCCTTGCCCACCTTGCCCGCCGAAGCCGGCGCGATTGCCACTGGTGGCGGTGGCACCGCCTTGGCCACCGATGGCCCCGGCGCCGCCGGCACCGCCGGCACCCGCGACGCCGCCGGTACCGCCGGTGCCGACCGCGCCGCCAGCGCCGCCCTGGCCGCCTGAACCGCCGTTGCCGCCGTTGCCGGCGTCGCCGCCGCCAAAGCCAAAGGGGTTGGTGCCGTCGTCGGCATAGCCGACGCCGCCCTGGCCACCGGCGCCGCCGGCGCCGCCGCCGCCGCCGTTGCCATTGATTGCGCCGGAGACTAGTGCGTTGCCGCCGGCACCGCCGGCACCGCCTTGGCCGCCCGCGCCGCCTAAGCCGGCGGGGTCGAGCGGAGACATGGTGGCGCCAGTGCCGCCTTTTCCGCCTTGGCTGCCTTGGCCGCCCGCACCCGCAGTGTCACCGGTGGCGATGGCGTTACCGCCTAGCCCGCCTTGACCGCCTTGACCGCCTTGACCGCCGGACGCGGCGAAGCCGCTAAATCCGCCGGTGCCGCCGTTGCCGAGCGCCCCGGCGTTGCCGCCCTGGCCGCCTTGGCCGCCGGCACCGCCGGAGCCGGCGTCGTTGTTGCCGTCGTCGATGTGGCCGGCACCGCCTTGGCCGCCGTTGCCGCCAGTGCCGCCGGGGCCGCCAGTGCCGTGGGTTGCGCCGGAGACGGCGCTGCCACCGGTGCCGCCGGCACCGCCGGCGCCGCCGGCGCCGCCGGCACCCGCGACGCCGCTGGCCGGGCCGCTGCCACCAGTACCGGCGAAGCCGCCGAAGCCGCCGAAGCCGCCGCTGCCCGCCGCGTGGCCGCTGGTGGTGGTGGCACCGCCTTGGCCACCCTGGCCGCCGGCGCCGCCTTGGGCGCCGGCGCCCGCGACCCCACCGGTGCCGCCGGTGCCGACCGCGCCGCCATCGCCGCCTCGGCCACCGGAGCCACCAAATCCGCCCATGGTGGCGTCGTTGGTGCCGTCGTCGGCGGCGCCGGCGCCGGCCTGGCCACCGGCACCGCCTTGACCGCCCTGGCCGCCGCTGCCGTTGGTTGCGCCGGCCACGGCATTGCCGCCCGCACCGCCGGCACCGCCCATGCCGCCTGGGCCGCCTTGGCCGGCGGAGTCACCACCGGCGGTGGCGGCACCGCCAGCGCCGCCTTGGCCGCCGATTCCGCCGGCGCCGCCGGCGCCCGTTGTTCCCCCGGAACCGCCCGTGCCGGCCATGCCCCCGACGCCCCCGCGGCCACCGCCGCCGCCGAGACCGCCGAAACCGGCATCGTTGCTGCCGTCGTCGGTGTGGCCGTCCGCGCCGATCCCGCCCGCACCGCCTTGACCGCCTTGGCCGCCGCTGCCGTTGGTTGCGCCGCCGACGGCGCCGCCGCCGGCGCCGCCGGCACCGCCGGTGCCCCCGGTGCCACTGGCGCTGGTGAAGTTGCCGGCGATGACGGTGGCACCGGCGCCGCCTTGACCGCCTTGACCGCCTTGACCGCCCGCACCGGCGATGTGACCGGTGGCGATGGCGGCTCCGCCTTGGCCGCCTTGGCCGCCTTGGCCACCGGTGCCCGAAGCACCCGCGCCCGAGGTGAGGCCGCCGGTGCCGGCCGCGCCGGCGACGCCGCCTTGACCGCCTTGACCGCCGGAGCCGCCGGAGCCGGCATCGCCGGTGGGGCCGGTGCCGTCGTCGTTGTAGCCGTCGCCGCCTTGGCCGCCCTCGCCGCCGCTGCCGCCGTTGCCGCCGGAGCCGTTGATTGCGCCGGAGACGGCGTTGCCGCCGGCACCGGCGGCGCCGCCTTGGCCGCCTTCGCCGCCGGCGGAGGCGCTGCCCCCGGCCGGGCCGGTGACACCGGCGCCGCCTTGGCCACCGTCGCCGCCGCGGCCGCCGAGGCCGGCGAAGTCGCCGCTGACCGTGGTGGTACCGCCTTGGGCGCCCTGACCGCCGGCGCCGCCGACACCGCCGGCTCCCGCGACGCCGCCGGTGCCGCCGGTGCCGACCGCGCCGCCCTGGCCGCCATTGCCGCCGAAGCCGCCCGTGGCGCCCGGGCCGGCGTCGTCGGTTGCGTCGTCGGCAGCGCCGGTGCCGCCTTGGCCGCCGGAACCGCCAGTGCCTCCGGTGCCGCCACTGCCGTTGGTCGCGCCGGACATCGCCGTGCCGCCGGCGCCGCCGGCGCCGGCATTCCCGCCGGTGCCGCCGAGGGCGCTATAGCCGTCGGCAGCCGCACCGCCTTGGCCACCCTGGCCGCCTTGGCCGCCCGCGCCGGCGGTGTGACCCATGCCGGACGCGCCGCCGCCTTGACCGCCGGCGCCGCCTTGGCCGCCGGAGCCGCCTTGGCCGCCGAACCCGATGACGTTGACCGGGAACGCGACGCTGCCGCCCGTGCCGATTGCGCCGCCGACGCCGCCTTGGCCGCCCGTGCCGCCCGCGCCGCCGGTGCCGGCGTCGTTGCCGCCGTCGTCGGTGTAGCCGACGCCACCTTGGCCACCTTGGCCGCCGTTGCCGCCGGACCCGCCGAAGCCGTTTATTGCTCCGGAGACCCGGTTCCCGCCGGCCCCGCCGGCTCCGCCGGCGCCGCCTTGGCCGCCGGCCAAGCCGCTGGCGTGCGGTGTGGCGCCGCCGGCCCCGGTGCCGCCTTGGCCACCGGTGCCACCCAGGCCACCGGTTCCGGCGGAATGACCGGCGGCAGCGGCGGAACCGCCTTGGCCGCCGGTGCCGCCGGTACCGCCGTTGCCCGCGGCGCCCACGATTCCGCCGGCGCCGCCGGTGCCGGCCGCACCGCCCTGGCCGGCTTGGCCGCCTTGGCCCCCGGTGCCACCCGTGCGGGCGTCATTGGTGCCGTCGTCGTTGTAGCCGGCGCCGCCGGTGCCGCCTTGGCCGCCGGTGCCGCCTTGACCACCGCTGCCGTTGGTTGCGTCGGCCACGTTGGGATTGCCGCCTTGGCCGCCGGCGCCGCCCTGGCCGCCTTGACCTGCTTGGCCGGGGCCAAACGGTGAGCTGCCCTCGACGCCGGTGCCGCCTTGTCCGCCGGTGCCGCCTTGGCCGCCCGCACCGGCGGTGTCACCGGAGGTGCTCGTGGCGCCGCCGGTGCCGCCGCTGCCGCCGGTGCCGCCGGCGCCGGAGGCACCCGCGGCGTTGGTGAAGGCGCCGCTACCGACGCCGCCTTGGCCGCCTTGGCCGCCTTCGCCGCCTTGGCCGCCGGCGCCTCCAGAGCCGGCGTCGTTGGTGTTGTCGTCGGCGTAGCCGGTGCCGCCCGTGCCGCCTTGGCCGCCTTGGCCGCCGCCGCCGCCGATGCCGCTGGCGCCGTCGGGGGCTGCGCCGCCGTGGCCACCGCTGCCGCCTTGGCCGCCTTGGCCGCCGGTTTGGCCGCTGGCGTGGGGTGTGGTGCCGTCGGCACCTGCGCCGCCTTGGCCGCCGCCGCCACCTTGGCCGCCCTGGCCGCCTGAGCCGGCGGAGCCGCTCGTGCTGCCGCCGTCGCCGCCGTCGCCACCGGCACCACCGGCGCCCGGGTTACTGCCCGGGTTGGCGGCGCCGCCGTCGCCGCCGTCGCCGCCCTGGCCGCCGGCGCCGCTGAAGCCGCCAACAACGCTGTCGCCGTCACCGCCTTGGCCGCCGGTGCCACCCGCACCCGCAGTGGCGCCGGTGCCGCCGCTCGCGCCGCCGGTGCCGCCCTGGCCACCGTGGCCGCCGGTGCCCCCGTTGGGATAGCCGTCCAGGCCGCCGCTGCCGCCCTGGCCGCCGGTGCCGCCTTGGCCGCCGGTGCCGTTGGCGCCCACGGTCCCGCCGAGGCCGCCCATGCCGACCGCACCGCCGGTGCCGCCGGTGCCTCCTCCGCCGCCCTGGCCGCCGGTCCCAGCGTCGTTGGAGCCGTCATCGCTGTCGCCGACGCCGCCGGTGCCGCCCTGGCCGCCGGTTCCGCCCTGGCCGCCGCTGCCATTGGTCGCACCCGGGGCGGCGGCGCCGCCTCGGCCGCCAGAGCCGCCAGAGCCGCCTTGGCCGCCGAGGGAACCGGCGGTCGAAGGTGTGTCGCTGTCGGTCCCGGTGCCGCCCTGGCCGCCGCTACCGCCTTGGCCACCCGCACCCGCGGTGTGGCCGATTTGGGTGGTGGAGCCGCCTTGGCCGCCGGTGCCGCCGGTGCCGCCGGTGCCGGCGGCGCCCAGGGTCGGGGTGCCGGTGTCGCCGCCGGTGCCGACCGCACCGCTGGCACCGCCTTGGCCGCCGGCGCCGCCTTGGCCGCCGGCGCCGGCGTCGTTGCTGCCGTTGTCGGCGCCGCCCTGGCCGCCCTGACCGCCGCTTCCGCCCTGGCCGCCCTGGCCGCTGCTGCCGCTGGTTGCGCCGGGGATCGCCGTCCCACCCTGGCCGCCTTGGCCACCGGCACCGCCTGAACCACCAACCTCGCCGGCGCCGCCGGACGGGCCGTCGAGACCTTGGCCACCCTGGCCGCCTTGGCCACCCTGGCCGCCGGCGCCGGCGGTGTCGCCGGAGGTGTTGGTGGTACCGCCCAGGCCGCCCTTGCCGCCCACACCGCCGGCCCCTGCGACACCCACCGCGCCGCCCAGGCCACCGGTACCGATCGCGCCGCCTTGGCCGCCATTGCCGCCGGTGCCGCCGGTGCCGCCGTTGGTGGCGAGATTACCCATGCCGTCATCGGTGAAGCCGGTGCCGCCCTGGCCACCGGCCCCGCCCGTGCCGCCCGTGCCGCCGGTGCCATTGGTGCCTCCGGCAGCGGTGCTGCCGCCCTGGCCGCCCGTGCCGCCGGCGGCGCCGGCGTCGCCCTTCGCGCCGTTAGGGCCCGCTGTGGTGGACATAGCGCCCTGAGCCCCGTCCCCTCCGGTGCCGCCCCGGCCGCCCTGGCCGCCGGTGCCATACGTGCCCGCGGTACCCGCGGTGCTCCCCCCGCCGCCCGCTGCCCCACCCGCGCCCGCCGCGCCGCCGGCGCCGCCGGTCCCACCGGCGGTGGCCGCGTTACCCATGCCGTCATCGGCGAAGCCGGTGCCGCCCTGACCGCCGGCCCCGCCGGTGCCACCGACCCCGCCGGAGCCGCTGATGCCGCCGGAACCGGAGTCGCCGCCCGCGCCGCCCTGGCCGCCGGCGGCGGCGTTGGTGCCATCGAAGGCGGGAGCACCCGGTGTGAGGGAAGTGGCGCCCTGGGCCCCGGCCCCGCCGGTGCCACCCTGACCACCGTGGCCGCCGGTGCCGTAGCCGCCCGGGGTACCCGCGGTACTGCCCCCGCCACCGGCCGCCCCGCCGGCGCCAGCCGCGCCGCCGTCACCACCCTTACCGCCATTCGTGGCCGGGTCAGCGATGCCGTCATCGGCGAAGCCGGTGCCGCCCTGACCGCCGGCCCCACCATTGCCGCCGACCCCGCCGGAGCCGCTGGTGCCACCGGAACCCGAGTTGCCGCCCACGCCGCCCTTTCCGCCGGCCGCACCGGAGCCGGCGTTACCGCCGGGATGGCCCGGTGTCATGGAAGTCGCGCCCTGGGCGCCGGCCCCGCCGGTCCCGCCCTGACCACCGTGGCCGCCGATGCCGTAGCCGCCGTCGCTGCCCGCGATGCTGCCACCACTGCCGGCCGCGCCGCCGGCGCCGGCATCGCCACCTCGACCGCCCCCACCACCGTTCGTGGCCGGGTCACCCATGCCGTCATCGGCGAAGCCGGTGCCGCCCTGACCACCGGCCCCGCCGGTGCCGCCGGCCCCGCCGGAGCCACTGGTGCCACCGGTGCCCGAGTCGCCACCGGCGCCGCCCTTGCCGCCGGTCGCACCGGAGCCGGCGTCACCGCCGGGATGGCCCGGTGTCATGGACGTCGCGCCCTGGGCGCCGGCCCCGCCGGTCCCGCCCTGACCACCGTGGCCGCCGATGCCGTAGCCGCCGTCGCTGCCGGCGGTGCTACCCCCACTGCCGGCCGCCCCACCGGCGCCGGCCACGCCGCCCTGGCCGCCCCCACCACCGTTCGTGGCCGGGTTACCCATGCCGTCATCGGCGAAGCCGGTGCCGCCCTGACCGCCGGCACCGCCGGTGCCGCCGACCCCGCCAGAGCCGCTGGTGCCACCGGTGTTGGAGTCACCACCGGCGCCGCCCTGGCCGCCGGCGGCACCGGAGCCGCCGCCGGCGCCGTTGACCCCAGCTGTGATGGAGGTGGCGCCTTGGGCGCCGGCACCGCCGGTCCCGCCCCGACCGCCTTGGCCGCCGGTGCCGGAGACCCCAGCGTTGCCGCCGGAGCCGACACCGGCTGCCCCACCGGGGCCCGCCGCGCCGCCCTGACCGCCGGTACCACCGGCGGTGGCGTCGTTGGTGCCGTCATCGGCCCAACCGGTGCCGCCCTGACCCCCGGCCCCGCCGGTACCGCCGACCCCACCATTGCCGCTGCCGCTGGTGCCGCCGAAACCGAAGCCACCCTGACCACCCCGGCCGCCGGCCGCGCCGAAGTCACCGGTGCCGCCGGTATCGGCGCCGCTGGCCGCGGCCGCACCTGGAGCGCCGGCGCCGCCGGTCCCGCCCTGACCGCCTTGGCCGCCGGTGCCGGAGGCGCCCATGTTGCCCGCGGTGCTGCCCCCGAAGCCGGAGGACCCACCGCCGCCCGCCGCGCCGCCCACACCGCCGGTACCGCCGTCGGTGGCGGGGTGGAAGGCGTCACCGGCAAAACCCTCGCCGCCCTGCCCGCCGGCCCCGCCGTTCCCGCCGGCGCCGCCGGAGCCGCTGGTACCGCCGAAGCCGGAGTTGCCACCCTGGCCACCGAAGCCGCCGTTGCCACCGGAGCCACCGAAGCCAGCGAAAAAGCCATTCCTGAGGGTGGCGACACCACCTTGAGCGCCGGCCCCGCCGGCGCCGCCGGCGCCGCCTTGGCCGCCGGTGCCCCATGCGCCGGCAACGCCGCCGGTGCCGCCGGTGCCGGCCAGCCCACCAGCGCCTGCCATGCCGCCTTGGCCGCCGTCACCACCGCGGCTGGCATCGAAGCTGCCGTCATCTGCCCACCCGATAGCGCCCTGACCGCCTTGGCCGCCTGCGCCGCCAACGCCGCCGGATCCGTTGGTGCCGCCGCTGCCGGCCCCGCCCTGACCGCCCTGGCCGCCGGCCCCGCCCGCAAAGCCGGCGCCACCGCTCCCGGAATTCCTGGTCGCGGCGAGACCTTGAGCGCCGGCAGCGCCATCGCCGCCGTGGCCCCCTTGACCACCGGTGCCCCCGACGCCCGCTTGGCCGGCGATCCCTAGCAAGCCTGCCGTGCCGCCGGCCCCGCCGGCGCCGGCCGCCCCGCCGGCACCGCCGGCACCACCGGCACCGCCGGCGGTGTTAAAGCCCACGCCGGTGCCACCGGCCCCGCCACCGCCGCCCAGACCGCCGCTCCCGCCGGCCCCGCCGGCCCCGCCGGACCCGAGCAACCCACCCAGGCCAAGCATCCCGCGGTCGGTGCCCCCGGCTCCGCCTGCCCCGCCGGCCCCGCCCCCGAAACCGGTGATACCACTAGCGCCACCAGCGCTGGCCGCACTGCCGGCACCACCGGCCGCCCCGGTCCCACCGGCGCCGCCGGCCCCGCCGGCCCAGCCCGCCATTGCCCGATCCGCACCACCGACACCACCTGCCCCGCCGGCCCCACCGACCCCGGTCGTGCTGGCCACGCCGTTGCCGCCAGCCCCGCCGACCCCGCCGGAACCACCCAGCACGCCACCGGCACCGCCGGCGCCGCCGGCCCCGCCGTTACCGCCGGGTGTCACGGCGCTCCCCCCGGCGCCGCCGGCCCCGCCCTGACCAAACCACCCCGCCTTACCCCCGGCCCCACCGGCCTGACCCGCCGCCCCCGAGCCGCCGTTGCCGCCATTGCCGATCAAAATCCCGCCCGCCCCGCCGGCCTGCCCCGTCCCCGCCGCGCCGTCGGTGCCGTTACCGATTAACGGGCGCCCCACCAACGCCTGGGTGGGTGCGTTGATCACGGCCAGCAGATCGTCCTCCAGCGTTTGCAACGGCGTGGCATTAGCTGCCTCGGCGGCCGCATACGCCGCCCCGCCGGCGGTCAATGCCTGCACAAACGACTGATGAAAGGCCGCCGTTTGCGCGGACAGCGCCTGATACTCCTGACCAAAGCCGCCAAACAGCTTCGCGATCGCCGCCGACACCTCATCACCGGCGGCCGGCACCACCTGCGTCGTGGAAGCCACCACCGCGGCGCTGGCCGCCCGGACCGCCGACCCAATCCCGGTCAGATCTGTCGAGGCTGCCGCCAAAGCGTCCGGTGCGGCGATCACAAATGACGACATGGCGGGCTCCCATCGGTCGCCCCCGCGTGGACCTCACAGTATTTTGGCAAAGCTGCGCCCTTTATGCGAGATTGACCGACCGTCGCATTTCCGAAGCTTCTGGTCGATCTCATAACGACGACTTGCGCCCGGTCGCCGCGTGGGGCTTGTATCGCAAGCGCTAGCCCGCTCTGCGCATCTACCATTACGAGCCCTACCAACGGGCCGCACTGCCACGGCGGGCCGGGCACTACGGCGTCGGCGAAGGCGACGTCGACGACCTACCCCGACCGGTTGCCGGCGACGGGATCTCGAACGTCCAGGCTCATATCTTCAGCGAATTCCTGGCGTAGGACACTGGGATTCACCTCCCCCGCACGCGGGTAGCGTTGAAGGAAGTCGCAGGGACTCGACGGCGGCGCACGCAGTGCGCCCGTCCGCTCGGAATGCGGCTTTCCAGCTAGGGGGCTTAGGGAGGAGCGGTTGGACATCGTACTGGGGGTATCGATGGAACCCACGACGGTCCGCTTGGTGCTCATCGAGGGCGAGAATGCCGACGGCGTCACCGTTGAATACGACGCGTTTGAGGTTGCCGACGAGAGCAATCCGGCCGATCAGGTGATTTCCGCGATTGTCGGCACCCGCGAGGGCGCGGTTGTGGGCGGTTATCAGCTGACATCGACCGGGGTGACGTGGACGGATGCGGCGGCGGTAGCCGCGCTGCGCGACCAGCTCGCTGCCCGCGACCTCGGCAGCGTCATGCTGGTTTCCCCGTTGCTCGCGGCGGCCGCGCTGGCACAGACCGTCGGCTCCGCGATTGGTTATGAATACATCGCCATGTTGCTGGTCGAGCCCGCCAGCGCGACGTTGGTCGTGGTCGATGTCGCCGACGGCTCCATCGTCGACCTGCACCGGCACGCCTTGACCAGCGCCTTGACCAGCTCAGCCTCTCCGCGCTCTCGGCATCGGGTAGCGGCCGAGCTTGCGGCGATGGTTGCCGGCCTGGATGCGCGGCGGTCGCGGGCGGACGGCCTGTTCGTCGTCGGCTGCGGAGCCGACGTCGCCGCAATCAAGCCCGCACTCGAGGCGGCGACCTCACTCGCCGTGAGCGTTGTTGAGGAGCCGGAAATGGCGCTGGCGCGAGGGGCGGCGCTGGCGTCGGCGAATGCGCCGCTGTTTGCCTCCTCGACCGCCGCGCTGGCTTACGCGCTGGATCCGGGCACCGGAGAGGTCAACCCCAGTGCGCTCAGCCCGACCTACCTCGACGCCTGGGCGAATGCCGACTCGGGCGTGCAGGCCTTGGCGTACAGCGCCCTGGGCGACGAAGACGAGAGCTGGCGTCGCCGCAGGCCCGTCCTGCTGGCCGGTAGCGGGCTCGCGGCGATCTTCGTCGTCGCGGTCGGGGCGCTGGCGGTTTGGCTGACGTCACATGTCCGGCCGGCGGCCGCTTCCCACCCGCCCGCCCCGACCGCGCCCCCAGCCGCCAGCTCGCCGCCGGCGGCGCCACCATCATCTCCGCCGGCGGCGCCACCATCAGCGGTCGCCGCCCCGCCGGCGCCGCCGCCCGTGGTGGAGCAAGCGCCCACCACCACACCGAAGCCGGCCCCCGCGACACCGTTACGTCGCGCACCGACCCCCCGCGCGCCGGCGCCGGTGCAGCAGACTCCCGCGCAGCAGGCCCCCGTGCAACAGGCAGCCCCGACGCCGGTCGTCCCGGCTCCATCGCCGCCGGCTGCGGTGCCCGCACCGGCTCCCCAGCCCGCGGCTCCAGCGGTGCCCGCGCAGCCGCCGATGACGATGTACCTGCACGTCCCGTTCGTCACGATCCCGATTCCGATCACACCGCCGCAGCCCGCGGCGCCGCCGGCCGCGCCGCCGGCGCCCTAACGCGTTGGCGGATGGTTTCGACTGAGCGCACACTGGGGAGTATCGGTACCAACTGCGAGGAGGTCGCGTGGGGGAATACGGTGCTTTCGGATTTGATCCCGAAGATTTGGATCGAGTGATCCGAGAGGGCAGCGAGGGACTGCGCGACGCTTTCGAGCGGGTCGGCAAGTTTTTCGGTGGCTCCGGCACTCGCACGGGTTGGTCAGCCGTCTTCGACGATCTGTCACGGCGCTCACGTCCCGCGCCGGAAACCGCCGGCGAGGCCGGCGACGGGGTCTGGGCCATCTACACGGTGGACGCCGACGGTGGCGCCCGCGTCGAACAGGTCTACGCGACCGAACTCGACGCGCTGCGGGCCAACAAGAACAACACCGACCCGACGCGCAGGGTCCGTTTCCTGCCGTATGGCATTGCGGTCGGCATTCTCGACGATCCCGAAGAGCCGACAGAATCGAATTAGCGGTTTATCCTCACAAGATGTGACGGTCGCGTCGCCCCCATGCCCGGTATGCGGCTCAGAGCCGCGCCACGGTGCGCGCTTCTGCGACTCCTGCGGTTCCCCACTGGCGCCGAGTATTGAGCAGGCCGAATACAAACAGGTGACCGTCCTCTTCGCCGACGTGGTCCGGTCGATGGATATCGCCGCAGCCCTCGGTGCCGAGCGGCTGCGTGAGGTGGTGACCGCGCTCGTCGACGGGTCGTCGGCCGTGGTGCAGCGCTATCGCGGTACCGTGGACAAGTTCACCGGCGATGGCATCATGGCGCTCTTCGGAGCGCCAATTACATTGGAGGATCACGCATTTCGCGCATGCCTCGCGGCGCTGGAGATCCAGGATGTGGTTCGGGAATTGGCGGTCGACGTGGGACGCCGGGACGGCGTCGACCTGCGATTGCGGGTCGGCCTGAATTCCGGTCGGGTGATCACCGGCGAGGTCGGCGCTACTCATCTCGGTTACACCGCGGTCGGTGCACAGGTGGGTATGGCCCAGCGGATGGAATCGGTGGCACCGGCGGGTGGTGTCATGCTCAGTGAGTCGACCGCCCGGCTCGTCGAGGATCGCGTTGTGCTGGGTGAGCACGAGATTGTGCACATCAAAGGTTTCAGCACCGGGGTGTCGGCGCGCCGTCTGTTGGGCGTCGACAGCGAGCATCGTCTCAAAGCCCGCAAAGCCCGTCGTGAGTCCCGGCTGGTCGGACGTCAGCGAGAGAAGGGCGCCGTCGCGGAGTTACTGGACGCGGCCGGCCGCGGCAATGGAACCGTCATCACGGTGACGGGTCGGCCGGGTGTCGGAAAGACCAGGTTGGTCCGTGAGTCGGTCGCGACGGCGCGTAGTCGTGGTTTCGAGGTGTTCGTCACCTACTGCGAATCCCACACCCGCGAGATCCCGTTCCATGTCGTCTCCCGGCTGTTGCGCGCGGTTTTCGGTATCGGCGGTCTGTCCCTTGAGGTGGCGCGTGCCCGCGTCCGCTGCGAAATCCCGGAGACGGGTGCCGAGGATCTGGTTCTGCTCGATGATCTGCTGGGCATCCGCGACCCCGATGTGCCGTGCCCCGATATCACTCCGGACGCTCGGGGCCGTCGTCTGGTCCATCTCATCAACACCATTTCGCTGGCACGTCCCGAGCCTGCGATTTACATCATTGAGGACGCCCAGTGGATTGACAGCGTGAGTGAGTCGCTGCTTTTCGATTTCGCTGCAGTAGTTCCGGAAATGCGGGCGACGCTGCTCGTCGCCTACCGACCCCAATATTCCGGGGCGCTGTCCCGCATCCCCGGAGCGCATCCCGTCACCCTCGCGCCGCTGAGCGATGCCCACATCGCCGAGTTGATCAACGGGCTGCTGGGCGAGGACCCTTCGGTACTGCGACTGTCGACGGTGATCGCCGACCGAGCGGCGGGCCTGCCGTTCGCCGCCGAGGAAATCGTGCGCGACCTGGTGGAGCGGGGCGAACTCGAGGGCGGTCCGGGCGCCTACCTATGTGTCGGGGAGGTCCGCGATATCCACGTGCCGGCCAGTCTGCAAGGGATCATCGGAGCCCGTATCGATCGGCTCGGCGCCACCGCCAAGCGCACGCTGCACGCCGCGGCCGTCATCGGCGCACAGTTCGACACCGAATTATTGAAGTGTCTGCTGGGCCAAATCGATGTGACGCCGCTGGTTGAGGCGGCACTCGTGGAACCGGTCGGATTCGCGCCACATGTGACCTATGCGTTCTGCCATCCGCTCATTCAGGCGGTGGCATATGAATCCCAATTGAAGGCAGGGCGGGCGGAGCTGCATCGCCGGGTGGCGGCGGTGTTGCAGCGCACGTACGGCGAGTTCACCGGTCAGGAGGCCTCGATCGTCGCCACCCAGTACGCGGCCGCCGGCGATCTGCGCGACGCATACGACTGGTACATGCAGGCGGCGAGGTGGTACGGCGCACGGGATATCCGCGCGGCCCGGGCGAGTTGGGAACAGGCGTTGCGATTCGCCGACCGGCTGTCCAGCGATCACCCGGATCGGCTGGCCATGCGGATCGCCCCGCGAGCTCTATTGTGTGGCAGCGCTTTTCAGGTGGGCGGCACGCCCGCCGACGACGGATTCGAGGAATTGCGTGAGCTTACGACGGCCGCGGGCGACAAGAAATCGCTTGCGGTCGGAATGGCGGGTCACCTGAACACGCTGACATTCAACGCGCGTCATCGGGATGCGGCCGCCATGGCGTTGGAGTTTGCCGCACTCGTCGAGTCGATCGGCGATCCGGCGATGACGGTCGGGCTGTTGTATGCGGCGGCCCAGGCCAAGTGGGAAGTCGGTGAAGCGACGGAAAGCCTGCGGTTGGCCGAACGGATTATCGACGTTGCGAACGGCGACCCCAGCATGGGCGACTTCGTGATCGGATCCCCGCTGGCCTGGGCGATCACGTTAAAAGGAGCGGCCGAGATGTTCCTGGGCCGACGGGGATGGCGAGACCATCTGGAGGAGGGCATTGCGCTGGCTCGGTCGTCGGACGCGACCACCCGCCCCTTTGCCCAGCTGTACAAGTATGCGGCCGCCCTGGAGAACGGCGCGGTGCTGCCCAATGCCGAAGACGTGGAACAGACAGCGGAGTCGCTTGAAATTGCGCAACGGTCCGGCGACAACGCCGCTGTGACGTACTCGCTGGTGAATCGTGCCACCGCATTGATCCACTACAACGACGACCCGGCAAGCAGGGCGGCCGGCCTCGAGTTTCTGATCAGGGCGCGCGAGATGATCGTGGACGAAAAGCTCATCGTGACGTTGCGGCGCATGTCCGACATCGAATTCGCCCGCGAGCGCACGCGATCGGGCGATTATGACGGCGCGATCGATGTGATCACGGCAGTTCTCGACAAGGGATTCGAGGTCGGGTCGATGATCTTTCGCGGGCCCGGCACCACGGCGCTGGTCGAGGCGTTGCTGTCGCGCAGCTCCGCCTCCGGAGACAAAAATGACATCGTGCGCGCGGAACGTGCGGTGGAGAGACTGGAGGCGGTACCGACCGAGCCCGGGTTCGTGCTGCATGAGCTTCCGGTGCTGCGGCTACGCGCCCTGCTGGCCCGAGCCTACGGCGATGAACCCGGCTATCGGCAGTTCCTGGAGCACTTCCGGGCCAAGGCGCAGGAGGCCGACTTCGAGGGATATCTGGCGCAGGCCGAAGCAATGGCGTAGCGGCGCTTGATCGTGCTTAGCCCTGTTGGACGACGTTCTGCAAGCCGGTGTTGCTGATCTTCGGCGACCCCGAGTGGTAGGTGACCTGGTTGCTAAGGCCGGAGGCATCGATGGTGTCGACGGAGTCCACGGTGACGGTGTTATTCATGCCGGACACGGTGAGGCTTGTGCAATGGCCGCCGATCGTGATCGCGTTGGAGACTCCGCTGATCGTCACGACGTTGTTGTTGCAAACGATCGTCTTGGTCTCGTTGACGCCGGCGATGCTGATGCTGCTAGAAGGGGGTGGCGTCGACGTGCCGGAAGGTCCGGTGGTGGGCGTTGGAGTCGGACTGGCCGACGGAGTGCGGCTGCTTGGTGTCCTCCTGGTCGAGCTCGGCGGCGTCCGGGAGGTGGTCGAGGTGCTCGGGGTGGGGGAGAAGGTCGCCGTGCTGCCCTGGGAAGCCCGGTGTGCAGCGAGCGCCACGATCCCCCCCACCACGGCCAGTATCAAAATGACGGCGATCGCGATCACGATCCAAATCACGCGAGGGCCCGAGGGCGGTCGCTGCGTCGCGTACGGGTCGCCGTAGCCGTACGCGGGGGGTAGCGGCGGCACCGCCGGGCCGGGTGGGTATTGGTCCGCCGGGCCGGGTGGGTATTGGCCGGGTGGGTATTGGTATTGGTAGCCGACGGGCGGCTGCGTTCCTCCGAATTCGGACGTGCGTGCAGAGTCGGCTAGTGGGCGCTCGAGGTTCCGGATCCGGTCTTCCGGGTCACCCTGGGGTTCCATGCACAGATGGTCCCACCGGATCTTGCACAGTAGGTGGTTTCGGCGCCAATGGGTAGTTTCAGCGGCGTGGGTGAATTGCCGAACCGCCAGATCTTGTTGCGTCGCCGCCCGACCGGGTTGGTCCAACCCGATGACACCGAGCTGGTCACCGCGCCGGCACCCGAGCCCGCCGAGGGCGAGGCCCTGCTCCGAACCACCTATGTCGGGCTCGACGCCGCGGTGCGGACCTGGCTGAACGACCAGCCCGGCTACCTTCCGCCGGTGCAGCTGGGCGAGGTCATCCGGGCGGCCGGGATCGGCGAGGTGATCGAGTCGCGTTGCGACGCTTACGCCGTCGGCGACGTGGTCACCACGTTGACCGGCTTCCAGGAGTACGTCCTCATCCGCGACGACGTGTTCAGCACGCCGGTCCCCGGCCAGGCCACGGTTGACCAACTTGCGGTGATGTCGGTGTACGGCCCGACCGGCGCGACCGCCTATATCGGGATGACCGACATCGGCCGGCCCCGGGAAGGGGACACGGTGGTGGTGTCGGCTGCGGCGGGCGCCACCGGATCGGTGGCCGGACAGATCGCCAAGATCGCCGGGGCCCGGGTGGTGGGAATCGCCGGCGGGCCGGAGAAGTGCCGGGCGGTGGTCGAAGACTTCGGGTTCGACGCATGCATCGACTACAAGAACGACGACCTCCCGGCCGCGCTCAAGCAGCATTGCCCACGGCGGGTCAACGTCTACTTCGACAACGTCGGCGGGCCGATCCTCGACGCGGTGCTGGGCCGGCTGGCCAACAATGCACGGGTCGTACTCTGCGGCGTCATCTCCAGCTACCTGAGCGGTGACCACCCAGGACCGGCCAACTACGTGAACCTGCTGTCCAGGACCGCGTTGATGCAGGGATTCAACACACTGCACCAGTGGGCCCGCTTCGACGAGGCGTACACCGCACTTCGCAAGTGGGAGCACGAGGGCCGACTCAAGCATCGCCAGACGATCTTTGACGGCATCGAGTCGTGCGTCGACGCCCTCAACGGCCTATTCACCGGCGCCAACATCGGCAAGACGCTGGTCAAGCTCAGCGAGCCCACGTCCGCCTGACGCGCGGCGGATGGCAAAAGTGTGTTCGCCGCAGCCGGACCAGTGCGGCTAATTTGACCGCGGTTTGCGGCGGCCCGCTTAGTCTTCGCCGAGCACGCGATGCAGCGTCTTCTTGGCTTCGGTCAGGGCTTCCAGCACCTTGGTCCGGGTTTCGGCGAGCTGTTGCTTCTGCTCGTCGGTGCCGGTCCAGGTGATCGTGCGAGCCAGTCCGGCCAGTTCGAACAGCTCCCGGCGGATCTTGAAGACGTCGCCGAACTTGGCCGCCCGCTTCAGGAACGCCTGCGCGGTCTCGCTGCTGATGCCCCGCCAGGCCAGCAGGTTCTCGCCGAGCTCGGTCAGGGTGGCCACGCCGTTGTCGACCGTTACCATGCCCCGGCCGGCGAGCAGTCCAATGGCGAGCTCCGCCATCTCCTGCGGAGGGGTGAATGCGCCGTCGGTTTTTTCCGAGACCCGCTGCACGACCTGTGCGGCATCGGCGGGCCCGTCGAGCAGCATCGCGGCGGTGCCGAATGCCGCGCGCTTGAGTCCCCAGCGACCCTGCTTGCCGAAGCCGCCGGATCCCGGCCCGCCCTGCCCAAGACCGTGGCCGCCGCCGCCATGACCCCAGCCCGGCCCACCGAAGCCGCCCCAGCCGCCCCCGCCCCAGCCGGGCCCACCGAAGCCGCCAGAGCCCTGCCCCCAGCCGGGCCCTCCCGGACCGCCGAAAAATCCGCCACCAAACATCCCAGACATCGTTGTCGTTTCCTTTCTATGACGCTGCGAAGTATCAGTTTCCTTGATACCACCGGCTCGGCCGGTGTCAACGAACCTGATGGTGACAGGTGGTTTGATAATTGGCTGGGACAAACCGACACGACACGAAAGACGGGGCTGCCAGCTGTTGCCGGTTGAGTGGTCGGTAGTTGTCAGTGGTGTGCTGTCGGAACAATGGCATGAACCTCGCGGCGTGGGCTGAGCGCAATGGTGTTGGGCGGGTGAGTGCGTATCGCTGGTGTTGCGCTGGTCTTTTGCCGGTGCCGGTCCGGGGTGTGGGCTGGTTGATGCTGGTGGACGAGCCGATCGGCGAGGCTGGCCCACGAGCGCGCACGGCAGTGTGTGCGCGGGTTTCGGCGGCCGATCAGAAAGCTGATCTGGATCGGCAGGTGGCGCGGGTGACGGCGTGGGCCACAGCTGAACAGGTCGCGGTCGACAAAGTCGTTACCGAAGTCGGTTCCGCGTTGAGCGGGCAGCGCCGTAAGTTCCTGGCTCTGCTGGGTGATCCGTCGGTGCATCGGATCGTCGTCGAGGTCCCGAATCGGTTCTGCCGGTTCGGGTCGCAGTACGTGCAGGCCGCGCAGGGCCGCGAGCTTGGTGTGGTGGATGCCGCGGAGGTTGATGACGATCTGGTGCGGGATATGACCGAGATCCTGACGTTGATGTGCGCCCGGCTATGTGGGCAAGCGGGCCGCGGAGAATCGAGCTGAACGCGCTTTGGCGGCCGCTGCTGCCACCGCGGACGCGGAGGCGGCCTGATGGCGGAGTTCGAGGTGCCCCACGGGTGGTGTGTCCAGGCGTACCGGTTCACGCTGGACCCGACCGGCGATCAAGCCGACGCGCTGGCGAGGCATTTCGGCGCGCGGCGGAAGGCATACAACTGGACGGTGGCCACCTTGAAGGGTGATATCGCAGCGTGGCATGCCAACGGGATAAAGACGGACAAGCCGTCGCTTCGGGTACTGCGCAAGCGCTGGAACATGGCCAAGGACGCGGTGTGCGTCAACGCCGAGACCGGGCTGGTGTGTGGCCCGAGTGCTCGACGGAGGCCTACGCCGATGGCATCGCGGGCGCGGTGGACGCGTACTGGAACTGGCAGACCTCCCGTGCTGGTAAGCGTGCCGGGAAGCGGGTGGGGTTTCCGCGGTTCAAGCGCAAAGGCCGCGACGCTGACCGGGTGTGTTTCACCACCGGTGCGATGCGGGTCGAGCCCGACCGTCGACACCTGACGATGCCGGTGACCGGCACCGTGCGCACGCAGGAGAACACGCGGCGTATCGAACGCCTCATTGCGAAAGGCCGGGCGCGGCTGCTGGCGATTTCGGTGCGCCGCAACGGCACACCCGTCTGGATGCGAGTGTGCGGGTAGTGGTGCAGCGCCCGCAGCAACCCGGCGTCGCGCTACCAGGGTCGCGGGTGGGTGTCGACGTGGGTGTGCGTCGTCTGGCCACGGTCGCCGACGCTGACGGTGTCGTGATCGAGCAGGTGCCCAACCCGCGCCCGCTGCACGCCGCGTTGCGGGAGCTGCGGCACGTTTCCCGGGCACGGTCGCGCTGCATGAAAGGCTCACGGCGGCACCGTGAGCGCACCACTGAACTGTCCCGGTTACACCGCCGGGTCAACGATGTCCGCACCCACCATTTGCATGTCCTGACAACGCGGTTGGCTAAAACTCACGGCCGGATCGTTGTCGAAGGGCTGGACGCGGCAGGGATGCTGCGGCAAAAGGGCTTGCCGGGTGCCCGCGCTGGTCGGCGCGGGCTCTCCGATGCTGCCCTGGGCAGCCCGCGCCGGCACCTGTCCTACAAGACAGGCTGGTACGGGTCGCAACTGGTGGTCGCTGACCGCTGGTTCCCGTCGTCGAAAACCTGCCACGCTTGCGGGTATGGCCAGGACATTGGGTGGGACGAAACATGGCAATGCGGCAGCTGTTCGGTCACACACCATCGTGATGACAACGCCGCGATCAACCTCGCACGCTACGAGGACACCATTAGCGTCGTCGGCCCAGTTGGGGCCGCCGTCAAGCGTGGAGCCGACCTTAAGCCCGGGCCTCGCCCGGCCGGTGGCTGTGAAGCGCGGAAGGGACGCAGCCGCAAGGCTGCCGAACAACCCCGAGATGGGGTGCGAGTCGCGTGACACTCACTCGCAACGGACGGGTTGCCGTCATCACCGGAGCCCGGCGCGGCATTGGCCTCCGAACACGCACTGCTATTCGCCGCCGAAGGTGCCGCCGTGGTGGTCAACGATCTGGGCGGCGACAACGCCGGAGCAGGCTTAGACGCCGGACCGGCGCACGAGGTTGTTTACGAGATTGTCGCCGCGGGCGGCCGTGCGGTGGCCAACACCGAGAACGTCGCCGACTGAAACGGGGCGAAAGGCCTGGTGGAGCAGGCCGTCAGTGAGTTCGGCCGCCTCGACGTCGTGGTCAACAATGCGGGCATCCTGCGGGACTCCTTCATCCCGGGAATGGAGTAGTCCCAGTGGGACGCCGTCATCGCCGTTCATCTCAAAGGCCACTTCGGCACCCTGCGACACGCCGCGGAGTACTGGAAGACGCGGACGAAGGCCGGCGACCGGCCCAGCGCCGCGGTAATCAACACCGCCTCCGGGTCGGGCACCACGCTGCCCAACCCGGGCCAGGCCAACTACGGTTCGGCGAAGGCCGGGATCGCGGCCTTGACGCTTGTCGCCGCCGCGGAACTGGGTCGCTACGGGTACGGGTCAATGCGATCGCGCCGATCGCCCGCACCCGGTTGACTCTGGCGACTCCAGGAGTGGGCGATCTGATGGCAGAGCCGGCCGACGGCAGCCTGGACCTATTCGCGCCGGCGAACATCTCCCCGCTGGTCGCATACCTCGCGATGGAGAACTGCCCGATCACCGGTCGGGTGTACGCAGTCCAGGGTGGTGGGATTTCCCAGCTCGGGGGCTGGCACGAGGTCGCGACCATCAAAACCGACGCACCCTGGCACATCGACGACATCGCCGCCCGGCTGCCGCACTGACCTGTCCCAGCTGACCGCAGCAAAATCGCCTTATTCGGCGGGGCCCTGCGCGGGCTGATATTGTCCCTTGCTTGTGTCAGAGATGGATCGCCGCCGCGTGTTGATGGCGACTGGGTTCGGCGCGCTGGCGGCCATGATCCCCGCGGGGAAGGCAGGGGCTTCCCGGCTTCTAACGATTGGTGGTATCTGATATGGATCGTCGCAGTTTGTTGGCGATGACGGGGCTCGGCATGCTGGCCGCTGCGGCCCGCGTTCCGGAGGCCCTCGCCAACCCGACCCATCCGGCACCGCCGGCTGCGCCGTCGGCCGGTGCCGGCGGGCCCTACATCTTCCAGGACGAGTTCGATGGCCCGGCCGGCTCGGGTCCCGATCCGGGCAAATGGACGGTTCAGACCTGGCAGGACGACGTGTTCCCACCGGTCGAGGGGATATACCGCGACGATCGTCGAAACGTGTTCCTCGACGGCCATTCCAATCTTGTCCTGTGCGCCACCCAAGAAATGGGCACCTACTACAGCGGTAAACTGCGCGGCAACTTCCGCAGCATGATCAACCAAACCTGGGAAGCGCGGATAAAGCTGGACTGTTTGTTCCCGGGCCTGTGGTCCGCGTTCTGGGGTGTCAACGAGGATCCCCTGCCAGACGGCGAGGTCGACATTTTCGAGTGGTACGGCAACGGCAATTGGGCCCCGGGTACCACGGTCCACGCGGCATCCAACGGAAAAACATGGGAAGGGAAATCGATTCCCGGTTTGGTGGACGGCGGCTGGCACACCTGGCAAATGCATTGGGCTGAGGACGGATTCCACTTCTCGCGAGACGGGGCACCGTACTTCAGTGTGCCCAACAAACCCATCCACGTCCACGGCGGTGCACCTGACGACTTCCGCTGGCCGTTCAACAATCCCGGCTATTGGATGACGCCCATGTTCACGCTCGCGGTCGGCGGGGTGGGCGCCGGCGATCCCGCCGCGGGTACCTTCCCGGCGTCCATGCTCGTCGACTACATACGCATCTGGTAGGCGCGGTTATCGCCTTTATCGCTCCGCTTTGATCACCTGAACCAGGTTGAACTGCCAGCGCTCGACCAGCCGGAGGCCCAGGTCGTGTGGAACCGCGAAGGCGGGCGTCGCGCCGTAGAGCGGGCCGGGTGGCAGCGCCGAACCCTGCTGGTGAGCGGGCATCGACGGATCGGCCTGGGTGATGATCCATACCACGACGCAATGGCTTAACGGCTGTGCGACGACCTCCGGTATGAGGTTGGTGTCGAAGACGTCGTTGCGGTCCGTTGCCCGTTGCCAGAGCGTGAGGTCGATCAACTTCCGATAGGCGTCGGGGCGCGCCGCCATCAGCGGGCGCATGGGGGCGGGCATGAACGTCACCGTGTCGTTGACAAGTAGGCAATCACCCGGTGCCGCCTTCGCGGTGATCAGGTCGGCGACTTGGCTGTAGTCCATTCCGTACTTTGCGTACGGGTTACGTTGCGCCCGAATATAATTCGGCGCCGCTGTGACTGCGAAGAGACTGACCAGAGCCGTCGCGACCCATGGTTTGACCGCCAAGGCGCCCACGCAGACGCCCAGGACCAGTGCCATCGCCGGTGCGGTGAAGGATAAGTACCGCGGCGTGTAGATCGGGTGAACCAGCGCCGACCAAACCACGATCAACGCGGTCGGCAGCACCAGCCATGCGACCGCCAAGGTCAACAGTTGCCGATCTTTCTCGTCGAGTTTCGCGGATGTACAGCGCCACAAGACAATGGCCGCCGCCACGACGAGCGCCGACAGAATCGCGAACGGGGGGCTTCGTTCGAAATATTGTTGAACTATCACGTCTTCGATCGTCCGGCGCCCGATCGGTGCGATCCATTTAACCTGTTGAACCTGTCCGACGACCTCAATCGCGAACGGGGCCAAAGCGCAAACCGCCAGAATCGAGGTAATGGCGAACGGGGCCAAGACAGTTCGACGGCGCCGGAAGGCGCAAATGCAGACGACGTGCGCCATCAGCATTAGCGCGAGATACATGTCGAGCAGAATGGACAGCGCCAGGCCGATTCCGTAACACAACCAAGACCAACGACTTTCGCGGCGCGCGGCGTAAGCGAGCAGTACTGTCAGCCACACGGCGGCCATCATCGACATGGCATAGGGGCGAGCCTCGATACCTGCCCACGTCGTCCGGGGCAAGATCGCGCAGACAACTCCGGCGCTCAGGGCGACAGTGCGAGACGAAAACTGCTTGCCCAGCAACACAATTCCGGCTGCGGCGGCTCCAGCGGCCAGGCCGCTTGGTGCGCGCGACCAGAACTCCGTGGCCGGCAAGATTTGGAACCAGCCGTGCATGATCAGGTAGTACAGGCCGTGCACGGCGTCGACGTTGCCCAGCATCCGCCACAGCTGACCCAGGGAACGACTGTATGACGCGGAAATGGTTGCGGCCTCGTCGTACCAGAAAGACGGACGGCCGGCACCACCCAGACTCACTGCGGCGCCCAGCACTCCAACTATGAGCGGGTCCAGCACACCACGGTAACGCCGCGACTCGTCGGCAGCGGGGGCGGGCACCAACTGAACTTACCCTTAGCCTTCGGCCTTCTTGATCTGCTCATGGAGGTCGTCGGCGGCCAGCCGCGCGTCCAGAAAGGCGCCGGAGGTGGGCAGGCTCAGGTGCAGCTGCGAGGCACCGCTGACGGCGATCCGGCCATGCTCGAGCTCGAAGTCGAGCACGTGGCCGCCGCCGGTGCGATCGCTGTTCAGAAAATGCAGGTGATAGCCCGCCACCGAGATGCCCTGTTCGAAATCGGGGGTGCGGAACCCGACCAGGGTTCCGCTGGCAGCACTGATTCGGGTTTCGGCCTGACCCTCGGTCGCTTCGGTCAACGGTGGATAGGGCTGCTGCTGGGCCGTCACGGTGCGGGTGTGCAGTTCGGCGAAGTGTCCGGTGACCCGGATGGCGTAGATCAGGTTGGCGCTGGCGATCTTGTGGTCGATGGCGGCGATGACGCTCGCTCGGTCCGTGCGGGTTCGGATCTCGATCGCGATGTCGGCGTGAAATCGCGTGACCGCGGCGAACGGTGTCAGATCCTGCTGCGCCGCGCGGGTGGCGGTTCCGTCGGCTCGCAGCCGGTAGCAGACCCCGTCGAGGACGACCATCTCACCATCGAGGCGGTTGAAGGTGCCAAGGCCGAAGTCGCCGTGCCGCAGGATTTCCGCGACGGTGACATCGCCGTCGTAGACGCCGTCGAGCAGCGCGCTGATGGTGGAAAACTGATACACCTGAGCGTCGTGACGGATGAGAAGTGCTGTGGCCCAACGGCGAAAACTATCCACGGTTGCTTTCTCCGATCTACTCGAAGGGATCGTCGTGCAGGTGTGCGGCCAGATCGATGTTGCGGCTGTAGTCGACGGGAACGTCGATCAGCGACGGCCCGTCCTCGTCCAGTGCCCGGCGCAGGATGGCGCCGAATTCGTCGATGGTCGTTACCCGGTAACCATGCGCGCCGAATGCCGCTGCGTAGGAGACGATGTCGTAGTCGCCGAGCTGCACCCCGGATGTGCGGCCGTATTTCAGGATTTCCTGGAAGCCCACCATGTCATAGGTGTTGTCGCGAAAGATGATGTGCGTGAACGTCAAACCCAGCCGGGTCGCGGTCTCCAATTCCTGTGCGGAGAACAGGAAGCCACCGTCACCGGAGACCGACACCACGTGGGTGCCGGGCCGGACCAGGCAGGCCGCCATCGCCCAGGGCAGCGCGACCCCCAGGGTTTGTTGTCCGTTGGAGAACAGCAGCCGCCGCGGCTGATAGACGCGGAAATGCCGGGCCATGTGGATGTACACCGATCCGACGTCGCAGGCGATCGTCGCGTCGTCGTCGAGTTCCTCGCGCAGCCGCAGCACGACGGCCACCGGGTTTAGCCCCGGCCCGTTCGGTGTGCTGTTGCGCGCCGCGGCGTCGATGTCGGCCAGCGCTTGGCGCTGCTCAGTGATCTGCGCCTGATATTCGGGTGTCAGCGACAAGCGACCCTCCAGGCAGGCGGTCAGCGCCCTCAGGGTTTCCGCGACGTTGCCGCGCAGCTCCATCGTGGGTTGATAGCTGTTGTCGATGTCGGCGGGCAGCGAGTCGATATGCACGACGGCGCGGCCCTGAAGGTGTCGATCGCTGTTCCAGAGCTCGGGGTCATACTCCACCGCGTCGTAGCCGACGGCGATCAGCACGTCGGCGTGGTCGACGACGAGATCGCCCGGCTGGTTGCGGAACAGCCCCACCCGGCCCAGGTAGCTGTCTTCCAGGGCGCGTGAGATCACCCCGGCCGCCTGGAAGGTCTCGACGACGGGCAACCCCGTGGCCTCGACGAGGGCACGCAGCGCCCCGCAGCTTTCGGGATCGGCGCCGCGCGCACCCACCAGCAGCGCCGGACGTTGTGCCTCGCGGATCAGGAAACTCGCCTGGACGATCGCTTGGGCCGGGGCGGCGGCGAGCGGGGGAACCGGCATGCGGGCCGCGATGCCCGCCGGGGTGGGCGCGGCCAGCACGTCGGCCGGCAGCACGACGGCCGTCGCCCCGCGCGGCTCGGTGACCGCGGCGCGGAACGCGCTGACGGTGGCCTCGGCGACGTTGTCGGGGTCGTTGACCTCGCCGGTGAACTTGGTGACCGTCTTGAGCAGTGCGGCCGCGTCCATCGACTGATGGGCGTGCTTGAGCCGGTCCTTGCGGTCCACCGCGCCGCACAGCGCCACCACCGGATCCTGCTCGGTGTTGGCGGTCAGCAGGCCGGTGGCCAGATTGGTGGTGCCGGGCCCGGACGTCACCAGCACCACGCCCGGGACACCGGTGAGGCGACCGATCGCGCCGGCCATGAACGCCGCGTTTTGTTCATGCCGGCACACCACCAACTGCGGCCCGCCGTCGACGAGGGCGTCGTACACCGCGTCGATCTTGGCGCCGGGTACGCCGAAGACGTACTCGACACCCTGCGCCGAGAGCACGTCGACGACCCTTTGTGCGCTGCGAACGGATCCACCGGCGGACATAGACATAGGTGAATCGTATGGGGGCGGCGGAAACACCGAATTTCGGCTCGTCGACCAAGCTCTCCCCGGCGGGGGATTCGAACGTATGATCGATTAGTGGTTCCGCTCGGGTCGATCGGGTACAACGGCCAGCCGGTCCGCAACCCGTTTCGGGTGGTGCGCCCGCCGATCACGGTGCTCATTGACCTGACGGTGCTCTTCCCGCGCGAGCCGCACCGCTCGGGCCGGTACCAGCCCAACGGTCTGCAGCTGCACAAGGTCGTCGAGGGGCGGCTGACCTGCTGGGGCATCTGCGAGCAGGGCGACTGGTGGGGGCTGGTGACCTACCCGATCGCGTACGGGTCGAAGCGCAAGACCGTGACGCACTGGGTACCGGCCTGGACGTTGCGCCGAAAACGTTAGGCGCCGGATCATCGCCTGCGGCGCGCGCGGTGGCGACCCGGTCCGGTCAATGCAAAGATTGCTGCCCGTGGCAGGAAGCTGGGGCTCGTTAACGGCCGGTCTCGTTCCGCTCGCGCTGGTCATCTCGATCTCTCCGTTGTCGGTCATCCCGGCGGTACTGGTCTTGGACACGCCGCGACCGCGGCCGACCAGCCTCGCTTTCCTTGGCGGCTGGGTGCTGGGCTTGTGCGCGCTGACCGCGCTCTTCATCGCGGGCTCCGGCGGGCTCGGCAATCTGCACAATTCGCCGCCCGCGTGGGCGGCCTGGCTGCGCGTGGTGTTGGGGTCGGCGCTCATCGCGTTCGGCGTCTGGCGGTGGGTGACCCGGCATGGCAGCACCGAGTCGCCGCGCTGGATGCGATCGTTTTCGACTCTCACGCCGGTGCGCGCGGGGATAACCGGGGCGGTGCTGGTGGTGGTCAGGCTCGAGGTCCTGGTCATGTGTCTAGCGGCCGGAGTGTCCATCGGCACCAGCGACCTCCCCGTCGCCGGCCAGTGGATATCCGCCGCGATCTTCGTCGCCGTCTCCGCGTCCTCGGTCGCCCTCCCGATTCTGGGCTACCTGGCCGCCGGTGATCGCCTCGACAATGCGCTGGCCCGTCTCAAAAAGTGGATGCAGCAAAATCATGCCGCGCTGCTCGCAGTGATCCTGGTCCTGATCGGTTTAATGGTGCTCTACAAAGGAATTCACGCTTTGTAACCAGCGCTGTGACCGGCGCGCCGGGCGGCCGCGAAGTACGCGCGGGCGCGCAGATCTGACGGCTGCAGCTGGCCCGACGGCGTCATCTTGATGGGTAGCCGTGCGTCGAGGCCGAGTCGCCAACGCGCCTCGTCGAGCATCTTGAACGGGGCCAGCACCGGCGGCTCCCACAATCTCCAGACCCCGCAGGGTTTTGCGCGCGACCCGGTCGCTTTGAGGATCCCGTTCACCGCGCGCCGCGCCGCCTCGTTGGCGCCTTCCATCGTCGCCAGGTCGGTGTTGGTCTGGACGAAGTCGGACGCCAGGAAGAAGTTGGGAATCCGGGTGACCGCCTGCGGCCGCTTGGCCCACGAGCCCGCCGTGTTGACCAGCAGCGGCTCGGCGTTGGTCGCCTTGCCCGGGTTGGGGAACTGGATGTCCGGATCGAGGAACGAGGTGACGACATTGCTGCGCTTCAGCGAGTTGTCGTCGATGTGGGCGACGATCTGCTTCCACACCTCGTCGCGGATCTGCGCCTTCGTGCACTCCCTGGCGGGTTTGCCCTTCGATCCCGGCGTGCACCAGTCGGAGATGTCGACCGACAGGATTCCCCCTACGCTTCCGTCGCCGAGACGATTGAAATCGACGTCGTCCCAAAACTGTTTTTGCGAAATCGCGGTGAGCGCCCACGCGGAGTCGACGAAGAGGACGTGGCCGTCCACGATCGGCACGTCCTGGTGCAGGTAGTACATGATGCCGTTCATCCACCGGATGGTCAGCTCCTTGTTCTTCACCGGGCGCAGCGCCGGCTCGGCGGCGAGCAACTTATCCGTCAGCAGCAGCCGCAGGCGCTCGAGCGGCAGCGCCGCGACGTAGTGGTCGGCGGTGATGTATTTCGAGCCGGCGGCGTTGCTCACGGTCACACCTGTGATGCGGCTTCCGTCGCAATCGATCTGGCTGACCTCGTAGCCCCAGTGCAGCTCGACTTTGAGGCTGCCGTGCAGATACTCGACCCAGGGGTCGATCCACCGTTCGCTGGTCGGCCCGTTCAGCACACCGTCGGCATGCCGGCCGGGGATCGCCGTGCAGAAGATCAACTGCCACAGGACCGACGCACCGGTACGCGCCGACATCTCCTCAGCCTTTGCGGCGACCAGCGTGCGGGTCATCCCGATGGCGAGGAACTTCTTGAAAGCCGCGGACCGGTGTTCGGCGTCCACGAAGTTCCACCACGTCATGTTCTCCCACTCCTCGATGCGTCGTTGATCGCATGAGGTGAGAAACGTCAGCATCCGCTCGAAGAACGCGGCCAGCTCGAGTGGGGGGATGCCGAGTTGGGTGCCGATGGACCAGATGAACCTGGACGCGACCGCAAAGTCGTCGAGCGAAGCGGGCGGAGTCATCGGGCCGACGTATTCGTCGCGCCCGCCGGCCTGCGCCAACATCATCCGTTTCGGGGTGACGAGGTTGCCGAAAACCTTGTGGTCCCGGTCCGGGATGCGCTGCATCGTGTCGTAGAGGTGGCGATAGAAGCCCGGGAAGAAGCGGAAGCCGTGCTCGGCCGGCAGCGGCGCCCGGCCGGGTGTTTGTGAGCCGGGCACCGGCAGCGAGCGGGCCTTGCCGCCGAACACCTCACGCTGCTCGTACACGTCTACCTTGAATCCCCGCTGGGCCAGCTCGTGGGCGGCGCTCAGGCCGCCAACACCGCCGCCAAGTACCGCCACGGTCGTCACGGTCGTCACGGTTGAAGGCTACCGACCGGGCGCGCAAAAGCGCGATACTGAAACGCATGCCGCCAGCGTCCTCCAGCCGCCCTAGCCGGCCTAGCCGCGCTCGCAGCGATCTTGCGGCGCCTGACCTCAAGCCCATCGACGATGTACTCGACAAAATTCGGGAGATCATCAAATGGTCCATCGACAAAAAGAGCCCGATAGGGTACTTCGCCGCGCTGTACCTGGGAGTGACCCTCGACGTTCGCCAGGCCATCGTGGACAACAAGTTCCAGGATGGCGAGCGGATGGTTCGCTTTGATGTGCAATTCGCCAATCGCTACTTCGACGCCGTCAATGCCTACCGCGGCCGCAAAGCGAAGCCGCCGCGGGCATGGCAGGTCGCTTTGGAGGATCACGGCAGACCACTCATCGTCGTGCAGCAGTTGATGATGGCGATGAATGCGCACATCGATCTCGACCTCGGCGTTGCCACCGAAGAGATCGGCCGCCAATGCAAGTCGATGGACGACATCCACAACGACTTCATCGGCGTGAACAAGATCCTGTCCCTGCGGGTCGCCGTTGTCCTCAAGGACCTCGAACAAATCTCGCCGGTTCTGCATCAATACCGAAGATGGCTGAGAAACGCGGACACCGGCTTCGTCTGCGCGGCACTTACCGAATTCCGGAACGATGCCTGGAAGTTCGCCTGCTCGCTGGCCGGCAAACCGGACACCGACCGAAACGACATGATCCGAACACGCGATGGCGAGTGCGCCCTATTTGGCAGGTGGTACGTGGACCCGGTGCCGTTCTCGGTCATCATCGATGCCATCGGCGAGGACGAATGCCACGACGTCGCCCACAACATCGAGGTGTTGAGCGGGGCCGCGGAAAATCTCACGCCGCTGCCGTACCGGCTGTATACGCCCCTGTCACAACTGCGTTGAGGGAAATCGCCGGTCAGGTTCGCAGGTTGGCGCGTGCGATCTCGGCCCTGACGCGTTGGGCCCACAGCGGTGTCCCGATCTGCTGGAATGCACGCAACGCCGCACCCAGTGTTGCCGCGGCCGTCTCATGGTCGCCCTGCCGATCGTGTAGTTGCCCGAGCAGCAGCTGAGTCCGGGCCCGTTCGAACGGCATCGGCAGCCGCTCGTGCTCGGTCATGGCCTGCTGCGCCACCTGCTCGGCCGCGGCGACGTCGTCATGGGCGGCCAGCCACATGCTGCGGCACCGCGCACCGACCGCCAGCAACCAGGACCGGTTGAGCCTGGCGCCATTTCGCTCCAGCGACTCGATCAACGGCAACGCCTCATCGAGACGGCCAAGCGCGACCATCGCCTCGACCGCGTCGGGGATGTGCCAGGTGATCATCATCTCCGTACCCGGCAACGAGTCGAAACTTCTCAGCAGCGGTTCCAGCGTCCTCAATGCGCCGGAGTGGTTTCCCAGCGAGACCTCGACGAAACCCAATGTCTTGGTGGGCCATTCGGCCATCCGCGGAGAATCGCATTGCCGAGCGCCCTCGATCACCGCCGCGGCGTCGGCGCGCGCATCGGACAACCGGCCGGCGTAGGCGTTGACGACCGCACGAATTGTCAACGGGATGATCAGGATGTCGCTACCGCCGATCTGCTCGGCGCGTTCCACGGCGTCCTCGGCGTTTTGGGTGGCCTCGCCGAACTCGCCACGCCAAACATCGATCAGCGCAAGAAATCCGGCGACGGCCATCATGTCGCGTTCGGCGCCGCGCTCCAGGAAGTGCAACCGCAGCGCCTGCATGCGGTCGTATGCTTCCTCCAGCTGTCCTATCCAGGCCAGCACCAGGGCGTCGATGACGCTGGCGCGGAAATAAATTGGGACATCGATGTCGCGGTCTTCCAGCTGGCCCGCGCGCTGCAGAGCGGCCTCATCCAACCCGGGTCCGTGCTGAAAGCTCACGAATACCCAATTCGTGAGCGCCTGGCTCGTCAGCGCCGGAACGCCGAGTTGCTCGGCGAGGGTCACCGCCTCGCGCGCGTGGCGCAGCGCCGCATCGAACTCGCCCGTGTTCACCTCGGCCATCGACAACATCAGGACGGTGCGCGCCAGCATCGCGGGGTTGTCCTTGACGTCGTCGAGTGCGCGGTTGAGATGGTTGGCGGCCTCGGCAAACCTGTTGTCGTAGATGCGGATGCCGGCAAGAATGTGCAATGCCAGCGCTCGCAGGGTGCCCGGCCGCAGCCGCTCCAGCAGGGGCTCGAGCATGTCCCGGGCCTGTTCGTGATTACCCGCCTCGAAATGATGGCCGGCCGACCGTACGTAACGTGATGGCTTGTCGCCGCCCAGTCGTATTGCCATATCCAGTAATTCGGCCGCGGCTGCCGGTGCGCCGCGGGCTCGGGCCGCGCTGGCGGCGTCGTCGAGCGCCTGCAGAATCTCCGGATCCGCGCTGACCGCGGCCAGCGCGAGATGTCTGGCCTTTAGCTCGGGTTGCGCGACGATGCCGGCGAGCGTGCGATGCATGTGCCTGCGACGTGCCGGCGTCGCCTCGGTGTAGACACCCCTGGCCAGCAGTGGATGCGAAAACCGCATGCGGTTTCCGTCGATCGCCACGATGCCGTTGCTCTCGACGTCTTCGAGCAATTCCACGCACTGCTCGACGCTGGTGCCGGTGACCTGCGCCAGCAGCTCCACCGTTGGATCGGCCAGACACGCGGCGGCCAGCAGCACTTCTCGCACATCACCAACGAGGCGACCGATGCGGCGACGCACCAACTCGGTCAGGGTGCCGGGCAACGCCGGCTCGCCGGTTGTCGATTCGTCGCTCATGGCGCGGGCCAGTTCGATTGCATAGAACGGGTTGCCGCCGGAGATCTCGGCGATCTTGGCCAACTTGGGCCGCGGCAACGTGCGATCCAATTTCGCCGCGATCATCGCCCGTATGCCTTCTAAACCCATGGGGCGCACTCGAATTCGCTCGACAGCATCCGGCCGGCTCAATTCCAGCCACGATGTCGCAACGTCGGTGTCCGACTCGGTCCGCTCGGCCACCAGCACGCCCACCGCGCCTTTCAGTCGTCGCGCGGCGAAGGCCAGCGCCTCCTTGCTTGAGGTATCAAGCCATTGCACGTCGTCAACGGCCAGCAGTATCGGCGCGTCTATCGCGACCTTTTCCAGCGCCGACAGAAATGCCGCGGCAACCACCCGTTGATCCGTTGCCGGACCTTCACCGCTGGCGCGCAACATGACACGGTCCACTGCGAGTCGTTGCAGCGGCGGCAATTGAGCGAAGACGTCTGGGTCGATGTCGGCGATGAGGTCGGCCAACGACGAATACGCCAAAACCGACTCCGTTGCTCCCACCCGCGCCGAGAGCACCCGGAAGCCACGCTCAACCGCCTCATCCAGAGCGGTCTGCCACAAGGTCGTCTTGCCGATACCGGCTTCTCCGGCGATGACCAATCCCGAGACGCGGGCGCGCGCCGAAATCAAGAAGTGGGTTACCGCCTGCAACTCGACCGAACGGCTCACCACGCCGGAAGGCATGCGCTCGATCACTTCTGAGGGGCGTTGCCGAGTCACCGGTGCCACGGAGAAGGGGTCGGGCGGTTGGGTGAGTTCCCGCACTGGCGGGTCCGGCTCGCCGCCGAAGGCGGCGAGGGGGTCCCCGGCTGCGAGCGGTTCCTGCGACGAAATCCAGGTGGCGAGCGCGTGGCGAGCGGCGCGTGCCAGCTCCAGGATGGTGGCGTACCGCTCGCTTGGTTCCTTGGCCATGCCCTTGGCGATGACGTCGTCGAACGCCGCGGGCACCGAAGGGCGGATGCTCGACGGTCGCGGCGGCGGTGTCGCGAGGTGTGCGCCCAGCTGTTGCTCCATGCTGTCGCCGGGGAATGGGCAGCTGCCGGTCAAGCACTCGTGCAGCACGCAGGCCAGCGAGTAGATGTCCGAGCGTGAATTGACCGGACCCCTGGTGAACCGCTCGGGCGCCATGTAATGCACCGTCCCGATCACGCCGTCGATGGTGGTCGAGCCCGCCGCGCCGGCGGCGCGTGCGATCCCGAAATCGATCAGGTACGCGAAGTCGTCGTCGGTGACCAGGATGTTCGTCGGCTTGACGTCGCGGTGCACCAACTCGGCGTCGTGGGTGGCCTGCAACGCCCTCGCCGCCTGTTCGATGATCGACACCGCGCGCGCCGGCGGCAGCGGTCCGGCCGCGATAAGAGCCCCCAGGTCGCGGCCGTTGATCAGCCGCATGTCAACGAAGAGCCGATGTTCAATCTCGCCGTAGGTGTGGATCGGTACCACGTGCGGTTCGCTGAGCCTCGCGGCGGCGTGGGCCTCTCGGCGGAAACGTCTTTTGAACACATCGTCGGCGGCGAAGCGCGACGGAAGCAGCTTCAATGCCACGACACGATCGGTGGCGGTGTCATACGCCCGCCACACTTCTCCCATCCCGCCGCGGCCCAGCATCTCGATCAGCCGGTACTGCCCGAACGGAGTCCCCTTCACCGAGTCTTCCCTATGTCCGCCTGAGATCTCCCCCTGCAAGTGGCAAGTAACTTCGCTGAACGATAGACCCCGTCAGTAACGGTTTGCACCCTGTTCGAATGGCTTCCCAGGGTGTTCCAAGGGCGCCTGACGAGCATGGGGCCGGGCAAACGTGGTGTGATGTCAATGCAGCCTGGCTTGAATTCGATCCCCCGCGGGAGGAACTCGTGTCGTACCCGAATCAGGGATCGCCCGACCGCAATGCGCCTCGATCCCAGCAACCCACGCAGATCGCGCACGTGGGCTGGCCACAAAATGCGCCACCGCCTCACGGCGCTCCACCCTACGGCGCTCCACCTCAGGGCGCGTCACCTTACGGCGCGCCGCCTTACGGCGTGTCACCTTACGGCGTGTCACCTTACGGCGCCGCACCCCCGCAGTACTCGCCCTATGGCGTGTCGGCGCCGCCGCAACAGCCGCGTCCGGCGTGGCGATTGAGTTGGGGCTGGGGCGTTCTCGGGGTCATCGCCCTCGCCGGTGCGGTGGCGTTGCTCGTGCTAAGGCCGGAAGTCATCGGCCCGAGCGTGTCACGATTCGCGGCGGCGGAGCTGATTCTGCTCGGCGTGCTTTTGCTCCTGGTTCCAATTTGGCGCGGGGTAGCCATTGGTTTCGCGATCGTCGGTCTGGTGCTCGCTTCCGCCGACATCGCTCTGGCAATCTACGGATCATTCGGGCTGAGCCAGTGCGGCTATGACGGGGCCTCGGCTTTCAAGGTGTGGCGGTCCCAGTCGCAATGCCCCGCCTCGCTGGGACCTCCAGAGCTGGAGAAGTGGGCGATCGTTGCCGGCTTCGGTGTCCTGCTCCTCCTGGTTGCGCTGTTCGCGCTGCGATCGTTTCGGCGGAGTGGCAGGTCGGCGCAACGATAGACCCGACCGCCCGGCCCGGCGCGCCCGCGATTCGGGCGAATCGCCAAATTCGCTGAGGTAGCGGACCTACGATTTGCCCATGCCGCTGGCGGTCGGCGAGGAGTTCGCGGGCTACACCATCGTGCGGGTGCTCGGTGCCGGCGCGATGGGCACGGTGTATCTGGTGCAGCATCCGCGGCTGCCGCGTCAGGACGCGCTGAAGGTGCTCTCGGCCGACCTGACCACCGATCCGCAGTATCGGGCCAGGTTCCTGCGCGAGGCGGATGTCGCGGCCGACCTGTCGCATCCAAACATTGTGGGTATTCACGACCGGGGTGAGTCCGGCGACCAGTTTTGGATCGCCATCGACTTCGTCCGCGGCACCGATGCGGCCAAGCTGTTGCGCGAGCACTATCCGCGGGGGATGCCGGTGGGCCTGGCGATGCAGATCATCACCGCGGTGGCCTCCGCCCTGGACTACGCCCACCAGCGCGGCCTGCTGCATCGGGACGTCAAACCGGCGAACATCCTGATCGCTGACCCCGGGTCGGAGGACCAGCGGGTGTTTCTGGCCGACTTCGGCATCGCGCGCCGCGTCGACGACACGGGACTGACCGCGACCAACATTGCCGTCGGGACGGTCGCCTATGCGGCGCCCGAGCAACTGATGGGTGAGTCGATCGACGGGCGGGCGGATCAGTATGCGTTGGCCTGCACGGCTTTTCACCTCCTGACCGGGGCGCAACCCTATGATCACCCCAGTGCCGCGGCGGTGATCAGCAAACATGTGATGGCCCCGCCGCCACCGATCGGGGAGCGGCGGCCCGAATTGGCGGCGCTGCAGCCGGTGTTCGCCAGGGCGATGGCCAAGAAGCCGGCCGAGCGGTTCGCCCGGTGCCAGGATTTCACGAACGAGTTGCACCGCGCGCTCGACGCGGGTGCCACGCGTCGGGCGCCGGAGCACCCGCGGGTGCACGAGACGATGCTGGCGCCAGACTTCGTCTACGGCCCAAACGCTGAGTACCCCCCGACGCAAGCCGCCCCGGGGCCGTCGATGCCGCCGGCGCCGCCATGGCCCGTGCCCACCCAAGGCAGCCAGGCCGGCAAGCGGCGCACCCCTATCGTGGTTGGCGCGCTGGTGGCCGCCACGTTGCTCATCGCCGGCGGCATCTTCGCGGCCGTCAAGCTCACCGGACACCACAGCGCACCCGCCGCCGCGCCGCCGAGCGCCGCGCCACCGAGCACCGGTCCCTTCACCGGGACCTACCGGGCCGACTATGACCCGGCCACCGGCCCCGGCCTGGACGGCAAAGTCATCGACGGCGCGAAGCCGGCGACAATCACCTGGGGCCTGCGCTCGGTGTGCCGGTCCACCGGGTGCGTAGCGACCGCGGCACGCCTCGGCGGCGACCCCACCGGGCTACCGGCGCTCGTCTTCGACGACGTCGGCGGGCGGTGGTTGGCGGTAGGGCTCGCCACCGACACGTGTGGCGGCGTCAACGCCGAATTCTGGATCGTGATGATCCTGCAGCCCCGTCCCGATGGCACCCTGGCCGGCGAAATCACCAAGACCAGCGCCAACAACTGCTCGGTGAAAAAGGCCGTGACCTTTGCCCGCACCGGGGACGTCGACGTCAACAGCGTTCCCGACCCGGCGAGCCAGGCGCCGCGGGTCATCTCGCCGGCCGAAGCGCTGCGCGGCCGTTACCACGACACCGTCAGCTGGTCGAATGGCGCGAAACCGGACGAGTATGACTGGGTCGTCCGTACCGATTGTCTGCGCACCGGCGAACGGTGCATGAGCTTTTTCCACGCGCCGCCCGATAGCTCCAGACCGCTGGTATTCAGCAGCAGGACCTGGAATCTGTCCAGGGAGTCGAACGCGCAGTGTACGGCCGGCGGTACGACGACCGTCAAGTACACCGCGGAATTTTCGCTGCCGCAACCAGCGCAGGATCCGATCGCGTTGCTCACCGGGCACGGTCACCACGAGCAGACCGCACCCTGCGTCCTCAGCGTGGAATACGACGAAAAGTTCACCCGCACGGGCGATTAGGGCGACCTGCTACCACTCGCCGCGAGCAATCAAAACATCGCGAAGCAGGTCGGCACGATCCGTGATGATGCCGTCCACGCCGATGTCCAGAAGCGCGTGCATCACATCGGGATCGTCGACCGTCCAGGCGTGCACCTGACGTCCCGAAGTATGGACAGCCGCAACAAGTCTCGGCGTAATGATGGGCACACTGCCAAGGCGCGGCGGCAGCTGTACGCAGTCACAGTCGTGCAACATCCGCCAGGCATACGCCGGGCCGGCCGGAGCCGCCGCGACCAGAAGCGCCAGGAACGCACGCCTACCCGCCGAACTCGCGACCCGCCTGGACAGCAGGCGCAACGCACGCCGCCGACGGCGATCAGAGAACGACGTGACGAGCACCCGGGCGTGCGCGTTCAACCGCTCGATGACATTGACGGTCGGAACGACGGCCGACGCGGCCTTGATATCGATGTTCACCCGTAGGTCCGGTAGGCCGGCGAGAACGTCCTCCAGGGTCGGGATCGTCTCTCCGGCACCCAAATTCGCTGTGCGGACGTCGCGCCAAGGCAACCGGTCAACTGCGCCCGGCACCCCCGTTTCGGGCCCGATCCTGCGGTCATGCAGGATCACGGCCACGCCATCACGGGTTGCGCGAACATCTGTCTCGACGTAGAGATACCCGAGCTTGGCCGCTTCGTGGAATGCTCCCATGCTGTTCATCGGCACCCGGAACGCCGTAAATCCCCTGTGTGCCATGGCAATCCGTCCAGAGCAGCGAAGAAACTCCACGGTACCGCCGCCACCGCCCATCAGCTAAGTATCCACGCTTTGACGCGCATCGGTGATTAGAGCGATTGGCCGCTCGCCATCTGGCCTTCGGTGAGGTCGCGCACTTGCGCATAACGTTCCAGCACGGCGGGCACCGGGTCCGCGGTGTACTCGTCGGTCGGCGGCGGTTTCCAGGCGGGTGGTCGCGGCGTTCCGCGCAGCACCCACGCCGCCTGGCGTGCCGCGCCCAGTGCGACGTATTCCGCGGGGGCCGGCACCAGCACGGGCACCCCGAACACCGCGGGTGCTATCTCGCGCAGCGCCCGCGATCGGGCGCCGCCGCCGACCAGCAGGATCCGGCGCGCAATCGCGCCGTGGGCGGTGAGGTGCGCCAGGCCGTCGGCGAGCGCGCAGAGCAGTCCTTCCACCGCGGCCCTGGCCAGGTTGGCCGGCGTTGCATTCGATACACGCAGGCCGTGCACTGCGCCAGTTGCGTTGGGACGGTTCGGAGTTCGCTCACCTTCCAAATACGGGACCAGGACCAGGCCGGCGCTGCCCGGCGGTGCCGACAGGGCGAGCCGGGACAGCTCGTCATGGTCGACCCCCAGCATTGTGGCGGCCGCGTCGAGCACCCGCGCGCCGTTCAGCGTGCACACCAGGGGCAGGTAGCGCCCGGTGCCGTCGGCGAATCCGGCCACGAAGCCGGTGTCGTCGCGGACCGGATCGGCGGTGACAGCGGCCACCACCCCGGATGTTCCGATCGAGACGATCACATCGCCCTCGTCGGCACCGAGGCCCAGCGCCGCGGCGGCGTTGTCGCCGAGGCCCGCACCGAATTTTATTGTGCCGCTCACGGTTCCATCCGCCGGACCGAGCACGGTCGGCAGCTCGGGGCGGCGGCCACGCAGGGCCAGCTCGAGGAGGTCGACACGGTAGTCGCCGCCGGCGGCGTCGTAGTATCCGGTGCCGCTGGCGTCGCTGCGGTCGGTGGTCAGCGTCGCGATCCCGGTTTCGCCCCGGAGCCGCCAGGTCAGCCAGTCGTGCGGCAGGCAGACGGCCGCCGTGCGATCGGCATGCGGCGGCTCGTTGTCCGCGAGCCAGCGCAGCTTGGCCACCGTGATCGCGGCCAGCGGCACGACACCCACGGCCTGCGCCCACGCCCGCGCCCCGCCGAGCTCGTCGACCAGCGCCCGTGCCGCGTCCGCCGAACGCACGTCGTTCCATAGCAGCGCGGGCCGCACCACCTGGCCGGCCTCGTCGAGGCACACCATGCCGTGCTGCTGCGCGCCGACCGCCACCGCGTCGACGCCGCCGAACCCGCCCGCGGCCGCGATCGCGTCCTGTGCGGCGGCTTCCCATGCGGCAGGGTCAATTTCGGTGCCATCCGGGTGACCGGCACGGCCCTCGCGGACCACCTCGCCGGTGTCGGCATCACACACCAGCACCTTGCACGACTGGGTGGACGAGTCGATTCCGGCGACCAGGGTCACTATGTCCTCACCAGACCAGGACGGGCTTCACGACCCTCCCGGCGAGCACGTCGGCCACAGCGGTGTTGATCTCGCTGAACGGGTATGTCCCGATCAGGTCGTCGACATCGAACTCGCCCGCCGCGTTCAGCCCGATCAGGCGCGGCACCATCTCCTGCGGGTCCGAGTCGCCCTCGATCGTGGACCTGATCACCTTGCCCGACTGCAGCAGGTCGATCGCGTCGATCGCGTACTCCTCGGCGCCGAGGCCCAGCGCGATCAGGGTCCCGCGGCTCTTCAGAGATTGCTGGGCCTGTTTGACCACGGCCGAGATCGCGGTGGTGTCGATCGCGCAGGTCGCGCCGCCGCCGGTCAGTTCCTTGACCTTCTCCACGACATTCTCCGCGGTCGGGTCCCGAGGGTCTAGGCCGACCGCGCCGTACTTCGCCGCGGCGTCGCGGCGGCTCTGCAGCGGGTCCACCGCAACCATCGTGCCGGCCCGCAGGTGTTTCGCGGCGGCGAGCGCGGCCAGGCCGACCGCGCCGACGCCGTACACGACCAGGCTGTCGCGCGGACCGGGCTGCAACACGTTGAGCACGGTGCCCGCTCCGGTCTGGAATCCGCACCCGTACGGCGCCACCTTCGTCAGATCGACGGACTTGTCGATGACGACGCAGTTGTCGGCGTACGCGATCGCGTGCATCGAGAGGCTGGACTGGCCGAAGAAGTTACCGAAGACGGGGGAGCCGTCGCGGGTGTACGTCGTCGAGCCGTCCGTCCGCATGCCCAGGTTGTTGAGGAGCGCTCCCGCGGGGCAATAGGCGACCAGCCCGTTGGCGCAGTTCTCGCAGGCACGGCAGGAGCGGAAGCTGAGCACCACGTGGTCGCCGACCTCGACACCGCTGACGCCCGGGCCGACCGCCTCGACGACGCCGGCGCCTTCGTGTCCGAAAACCCTCGGGAACATCTCGTCCGGGAGGGTGTCCTTGAGGTGGATGTCGGTGTGGCAGATGCCCGTTGCGACGATCCGGACCAGGATCTCGTCATCCCGCGGACCGTCGAGTTCAACGTCCTCGACCGAGAAGCTATCGCCCTTCTGGTTGACGACCGCCACGGTGGTCCTCATGACTCACACTCCAGTCCCTGCATATCTATGGAATCTCTGCAAATCTATGGATCGCCGAGGTAGGCGTCGGCCCAGGCGCCGATGATTCGGCCTGCCCGATGAGCTTGGCCGCGCTTGGTGAGCAGGTGATCGGAGCCCTCGAGCGAGACGAAGCTCCGGGGGTGGCGGGCCAAACGGAAGATCTCGCTCGCGTTCTCGATGCCGACCGTGTTGTCGGTGGGCGAGTGCAGGATCAGCAGCGGCATATGCAAGCCTTTGATCTTGTCGTGCAGGTGTGCCACGCGGACATCCTCGACGAACGCCCGCTTGAGGGTCAACGTACGTCCACCGACCATCCACTCGGCACTGCCCTCGGAGAGCACGCAGTCAAGCACTGAGTCGTAATGTTTTTCGACGTGGCTGGGATCGATCGGCGCCGCCACCGCGACCACCGACCGCACGCCCGGCGACTGCCGCGCCGCGGCGAGCACGGCCGCGCCGCCCCACGAGTGCCCGACCAGGATGTCGGCAGGGGTGCCGCGGTTGACCATGAATTCGCACGCCGTGACGATGTCGTCGACCTTCACGGTGAACGACCCGTCACCCCAATCTCCGTCCGATCCACCCAGGCCCAGCGCGTCGAAGCGCAGCATGCCGATGCCGTCGGCGGCCAGCTGCTTGCAGATCCGGGCCGCGGCCGGCGAATCCTTGCCGAGCGTGAAGCCGTGCGAGAACACGCCCCAGCCGCGAAGCGACCCGTCGGGCACATCGATGGTCCCTACCAGATTCGGGCCCGTGGAGCTTCGGAACGTGACACGTTCGCCCATGGTTGGAGATCTACCATGCTGGCGGGCGGCGTGGAGCCGATGACGGAAATCGGACCCCCGTATTCAGCTGGGGCAGTTGATTCCAGTTCGAACAGTCATTCAGCGATGCCTGCTCAGAGGCCCTACCGGCTAAACCGAGAATTCCAGCTACACGTGCGGTTTTTCCTACGTCTGGCATACAGATACGGTACGACGCCGCTACGGCTCCGGTTCGGTCGCCGTTCAGCCCACCTTGGCGCGGCGGGATTCGGCAACACTGCTTGCACGAATGCGACCTGTGTGTCAGCGGCTGATCCTGATTAGCTTGAATGATCGCATGATCGGTGCGTGGCTCGGCTTCGCTGTCGGGATAGTTGTCGTGATGGTCACGTTGTCGAGTGTCGTGGGCACGCTGGTGGTTCCCCGCGCTATCAATTCCCGGATATCGCGCGCAGTCGACCGGGGCCTTGATGTCGCCTTCTTACTGTTGGTTAGGGCGGTCCGCTCCTTTCAGCGCCGAGACCGGATCCTGGCATGGCAGTCGCCGCTGTCCTTACTTATCCGGCTTGCGGTGTGGCTAGGTCTACTTGTTGTCGGCTTCGCGCTTTTGCTGCTGCCGAGTCTGAATGGGCACCTGGGACAGGCCTTTTCCCACGCTGGATCGTCGATGTTCACCCTGGGGTATGCCGCGCCAGTCGGCACCGGCAGCACGACCTTGGAATACCTGGCCGCGTTCACTGGGCTGGTCGTTATCGGGTTGCAGGTGGGCTATCTGCCGACGCTGTACGCCGCGTTCAACCGGCGCGAAACCGAAGTCAGCCTGCTCGCCTCGCGTTCCGGTGTCCCGGCCTGGGGTCCGGAGATTTTGGCCCGCACCCGGTGGGGCATGGAGGCCGGCGACACTCGACCGGTCCTCGAGAGGTTGTTTACCTCCTGGGAGCGGTGGGCCGCCGAGGTTGCCGAATCCCACACCACCTATTTCACGCTGGCCCGGCTCCGCTCGCCCCGGCCGTTGTCGCACTGGGTGACCTCGCTTATCGCGGTGATGGACGCCGCTGCGCTGCATCTGGCGCTGGCTCCGTCGAGCGAACCCACACTAGAGGCGCGGCTGGCGCTTCGGATGGGCTCCGTCGCGCTGGAGCAGGTCAACAGAACAATGTTGCGATCGGTACCCGATGAGCCAGACCCGGATGCGCCAATATCGGTGTCCTACGACGACTTTCGGAGCGCGACCACGATGTTACGCGAGCTCGGCTACCCGATCGAACGCTCGGATGAGGAAGCATGGCCGCATTTTCGCGGGTGGCGGGCCAACTACGACGCCGCGGCGCTCCTGCTTGCAAAGCAACTCGACGCGCCACCGGCTCTGTGGACCGGAACGCGGCGCTGGCCGTCGACCCCGATGCCGCCACGCCGCCCCCCAATCAGGCTGTCACGAGAAGCCCGCGAAGGCCGGGCCTAGGCGGTGTGAGCGGGGCTCAGAGTAAGACGCAGTCGGTGACCTGGTCTGAGTCCACTAGCCACGTTCGGGCCGCAATCACGGAGCGATCGGCGGCACACCGTTGACTTACCAACGTTGTTGGAACAACTAATGACAGCCAGCGGCGCCGCCGCGATGATGAAGTGGCTACTTCCGACCAGGACGAGGGGAGTTTGCGATGGGCGCGACCGTTCTACAGGTAGGCGAAGTTCCGCCGTCGCTCGCCCAGGCGCTGACCGCGAAATACGACGCACTGGTGCTGCCGATCGATGCGGGGCGTGCGGATTTCCTAGCCGAGCATGCGGCCTCGGTCAGAGCCATTGTCGATGCCGGCCAAGCCCTCGTCGACGCCGAACTGATGGGCGCATTGCCCAACCTCGGCGCGATCATCCATTGGCTGGACGGCTACGAGACGATTGATATCGACGCGGCACGGCGACTGGGGATCGGCGTGAGCAACACAGCCGAGGCGCTGACTGACAGCGTGGCCGATGTCGCGGTCGGGTTGATGCTGATGACGATGCGCCGCCTCGGCGCCGCGGAGCGCTATGCGAGCGCCGGGCGCTGGGAGGCCGAGGGGCCATACCCATTGGGGTGGGACGTGAGCGGGTCGCGGGTGGGGATCCTTGGTCTGGGCCGCATCGGTTCAGCCATAGCCAGCCGACTCACCGGATTCAACTGTGTCATCGCCTATCACAACCGCCACGAGCTGACCGGTTCGAGCTACCGGTACGCGCCGTCACCAGTGGACCTGGCGAAATCGGTCGAGGTGCTGGTGGTAGCGACCACCGGAGGGAAGGACGGCCAGCCCCTGGTGAGCCGTGACGTGTTGGAAGCCCTCGGCCCCGACGGTTATCTGATCAACACCGCCCGGGGCAGCGTCGTCGACGAGGAAGCTCTCGTGGAGCTGTTGGCCCACGGACGGCTCGCCGGTGCCGGGCTCGACGTGGTTGCCCACGAACCGGTTGTGCCGCAACAACTCCGCGAGCTGGACAACGTCGTCGTGCTGCCGCATGTGGGCAGCGCCACGGCACGCACGCGCGCGGCGATGACCGACCTGGTCCTGCGCAATCTGGATGAGTACCTGACACACGGCACCCTCACCACTCCCGTCGTTGCGCCGACGCGGTAAAGCCATACCCGGCGACGGGGCCGCCACCGTATTTCGACCTCACAACACCGATCTGGAGGCTCCGGCGATGAGTAAACGAGTGGCTGATCTTCCGGTCGAAACGCTGCAAGCAGCCGGAACGCTCGATCGCGCGCAACCAATTACACCTCGCCGGCTGCCTGAAGGTGCTTGACGAGTAGCGGTCCAACCAGTTCGGGCGCCTCGACCTCAGGAAAGTGTCCGACCGGTGGCGGGTCGTCCAGCACATCGATGCGGGCGGATGGGGCCTTGTCCCGAATACGGGGAAGCACATGGGCTCCACTGACCGGATCGGCGGGGCCCCAGATGAAAGTCTGTGGACCCGAATAGGTTTCGACAATGTGTGACCACCGGGCGGCGTGCTCGCGGCGTTCGGCCATGTAGCCAAGCAGCGCGGGAGCCACCCGCACCCCGCGCGACCTACTGAAGTCGACCCACATCTCGCTGGCCGTATGGTCCGGGAGCGCTCTGCCCGAGACGACGGAAAGCGCTGCACGATAAGTAGTTTCGGTGAGAAAATCCTCAGCGAGGTCTGCACTGAGTTCGCTGAGGAATCGTTGGCCGTCAGTAGGTCGATGCAGATCCGGGAAAATGCCCCCATTGAGCCAGGCCATCGACTCAATCCGGCGCGGATCGCGACACAAGAGTTCCTGCGCTACTGAAACGCCGTAGTCATGTGCGACCAGCGCGGCGCGGTCGATCCCCAGGTCGCTCCAGACAGCCTGCGCAAAGATTCGCCTGCTCCATCAAAGAGTAGGTATACGGATGCGGCTTGTCGCTGCTGCCGTAGCCAAGGAAGTCAACGGTCGTCACGCAATAACCGGAACCGGTGAGCGCCGGCATCACGCCTGCCCAGTCGAACGATGACGTCGGAAAGCCATGGAAAAGGGTTACTGGCTTGCCGTCGACGGGACCATCTTGTCGCACGAACAACTCGTGCGACGAGCCGCTTATGCGGCGTCTTGCGCCACCTGAAATCCAGGAATCCAGCGTTGTATTCACTCGGAGGATCCGCGCACTCGCGCCTACTGGACGAGGTCTGGGTCGCTGCCCAGGATTTGATCGAACAACGGTTGGGCCTGAAACCATCCGGCCATCGGAGTGCCAATGAGCTCGCGTGTCTGAATGGCCACGTCGTGAGGTATCAGTTTTGGCGTTCCCGCCGCCATCGCCACCAGCTGTACGTTGCATGAGCGCTCCATCGTGATGAACCACCAAACAGCCTCGGCGACAGTGTGGCCGACCGTGAGAAGGCCGTGGTTTTGCAGAATGGCGGCCTTGTTCGGTCCGAGTGCCTTGGCCAGACGGACTCCCTCGTCCATGTCGTTGACGAGCCCGTGATAATCGTCATACACGGCGTGGTCTTCGTAGAACGCACAGGCGTCCTGGGTAATCGGATCGAGCTGGATTCCCAAGGTGGAAAACGCCCTACCGTACATCGAATGAGAATGAGCCGCTGCCAGAGCATCGGGACGGGCCTCGTGCACCCTGGAATGGATCACAAACGCCGCACGATTGACGGCACGAGACCCTTCGATCACGTCGCCTTGGTGATCGACCAAGATAAGGTCGGACGCCTTGATTTTGGTGAACGACATTCCGAATGGGTTCACCCAGAAACACTCAGGGCGTTCCGGGTCCCGCACCGTGATGTGACCTGCCACGCCTTCCGAGAAGCCGAACCTGCCGAACAGCCGGAACCCGGCGGCGAGCTGCTCCTTACGGTACTTGCGCTCCTCGTCGACCGAGTCAAAGACAGGCGGTTGCGGGAGTCCGCTTCCAGCGGGGGACGGACCAGTGACGGCGGCTAGGCTTGGATCAAGGATGCTTGTCATCAATTCCTCCTTGCAGTGATTGCGGCACCGCGAGAGTCTCCCAGCGGTGGCCGAAGTTATGCACCACACCGCGACTTGAGTTATGCGCCATGCGTTAGGTGTCTAGTGTGACGCCCGAGCTGGCCGGCTGTCGATGTAGCGACGCACACGAATACGGTACTGAGGTGTCGCCTCGCACAATGACAGTCAGCAGCTGACCGCCTCCCCGATATCAGCATGGGTCGCCGCAGGCTAGATCCGGTACCCGGGTAGGAAGCCTTCTCGGCGCTTGCGACGTCGCCGGCAAAGTTGCGATCACGACCCTGACCGTCTGGCTCCCGTCTGGCCGTCTGGGCGTTTCACGATGACGATGCGGCCAGTTTGATCCAGAAGTCTTGGCGGCGCCGGTATTAGCAAAGACGAGCGTCGACTTCCGGGCTCAGGCGTAAGCGCGGAATTGGGCGCTGGGGGCTACCGATGCCGGTTTCTGCGGGCGAATCGATTCGGTGTTGAACGGGAGTCGCTCGGTACTCGTGTTCCTTATATCAGGCGCCTTGGCGATGTGCATTCGTTGAGACAAGCCATGGAGGACCACTGTGAGCGTTCGTGAGCGGGTTGAACTGTCAAGGAGTGGTCGCATCGGCGCCACGGTGTCGGACTACCTGGCCCTCACGAAACCGCGGACCATCCACCTCATCGTGGGCACGATCCCCGCGATGCTGCTCGGCCACCGTGGCGTCTTTGCACCAGTGTTGATCGTCAACACCCTGATCGGCGTGATGCTGGCCGCGGCGGGCGCCAACACCCTGAACTGCGTCGCGGACGCCGACATCGACAAGCTGATGAAGCGCACCGCGGGCCGGCCGCTGGCGCGCGCCGCGGTCTCGACACGTCACGCACGGGAGTTCGGGTTGGCGCTGAGTGTCGCGTCGTTCTTCTGGCTGTGGTGGACGACGAACGCGTTGTCCGGGCTGCTGGCCGGGGCGACCATCGCGTTCTACGTGCTCGTCTACACGCTGCTGATCAAGCGGCGCACTTCGCACAATGTGGTCTGGGGCGGCGCGGTCAACGGCATGCCCCTGATGATCGGCTGGTCGGCCGTCACCGGGACCGTCGGCTGGCAAGCCCTGGTGATGTTCGCGATCGTCTTCTTCTGGACGCCGCCGCACAGCTGGGCCTTGGCGATGCGCCACAAGGAGGACTACCGCGCGGCGGGCGTGCCGATGCTGCCGGTGTTGGCCACCGAACGCCAGGTCACCAAGCGGATGCTGAGCTACACCTGGTTGACCGCATTCGCGACGCTGCTGCTGGCGCTTGCCACCGGTTGGCTGTACGGCGCGGTTGCACTGCTCGCGGCGGCGTGGCTGCTCGGGACGGCCCACCGTCTGCACGCCCGGGTTCGTCGCGGCGAGCCGGTCGAACCGCTGCGGCTGTTCCAGCGGTCCAACAACTACCTGGCCGCGGTGTTCTGCGCGCTGGCGGTAGATTCAGCGCTGGCGCTGCCGGCGGTCCTGGGGCTCGGCTGACTGCTGACAACTGCGACGGAGCGATGTGGACAACCTGCGACCCGATAACCAAGTCGTCTCCAGCGACGACGAGCAGCTGATCCTGGTGGACGGCGATGACCGCGAGATCGGCTTCCTGTCCAAAGCCGATGCGCACGCCGGCAGCGGAACGCTGCACCGCGCCTTCTCGCTGTTCGTGTTCAATCCCGCGGGCGAGCTGCTCGTGCAGCAGCGCGCGCAGGGCAAACGCCTGTGGCCGGGCTACTGGTCCAACACCTGCTGCTCGCACCCACGCCGTGGCGAGACCGTGGACCGCGCCATCCACCGTCGCCTGCTGGAGGAATTCGGCGTAAGGGCCAAGCTGGAATTCGTCTTCAAGTTCCGCTACCAGGCGCAGTACGACGCGCAAGGTGCCGAGCACGAGTTCTGCTGGGTCTACGCCGGGCTCAGCGCCGGGCGGCCGCGGGAAAACGTCAACGAGATCGCGGCGTGGCGCTACGTCACGCCGCAGGCCCTGGAGGCCGAGATCGCCCGCGCACCAGAGACTTTCACGCCATGGTTCAAGCTGTCGTGGGCACGCCTCGTGCGGGCCAGATCTATTGCCCGCGCTCCCTGACAACCCTGGCGACGTCGATGCGTTTGATCAGCCGTGCCGCGGGTAGCTGCGAGAACGCCGCCGCCGCCGTGACGGCGACTGTGGCGAGGATCAGTGCCGTGGGTCCGACGGAGAAGTGCAGACTGAACAGGTCGTTGTTGAACGAGCGCAGGAACAGCCATCCGGCGGCGACCCCGGCGGCCAGGCCGATCGGAACGGCCAGCAGGGTCGCAGCGATATTTTCAATGGCCAGGGCGGCGGTGAGTCGGCGTACGGGCGCGCCGGCTGCCCGCAGGGTGGCGAGTTCGCCTGTCCGCTCGGCCAGGTTGACAGTCATGGTCACATAGATAACGGTGAAGGCGAGCAACGCACCCAGCACCAGCATCGTGCCGGCGAACGCCCAGAAGATGACCAGGAAGCTGTCGAGCTGGTTCTTGACGGCGTGGGTGTCGGTGTAGGCGACCACGCCGGTGAGGCCGGTGGCGGCCGCACGCACATGATCGCGGTCGACGCCGGTGCCGAAGCGAAGCAGGTACCCGTCGGGTTCCGCGTTCGTGATCGATTGCGCGCCAGCGTTTGTCGCGTACAAGGCAGTGCCCAACGGTTCGTCCAGCAATCCAGTCAGGCGAACCTGCCTGGGTGGTGCGGTCGCAGGAATTACGGTCAGCTCGTCGCCGATGCGCACGCCGAGTTTGTCGGCGAGTGCGGCGCCGGCGAGGACGCCGTCGGCTGGCAGCGTGTGGCCGGTGCCGTCGGGCGTGCGGAATCCGTGCATCACGGTGGCCGGTTCCATGCCGGTGAGCGTGGTCGGGTAGGCGTGCCCGTTCGCGACGACACTGACCCGTGCGATGGTTGCCGGCTCGACGATTGCGACGCCGGGAAGCGATTGTAGCTGTGCCCCAACATCATTCGCGTGCGCTGCGACGAGGACCGTCGCATCCTGACGCTGGACGTCGCCGAACTCGACGGCGAGCATCGCTCGAACGCTGGTCAGCATCCCGGCCGAGGCGAGGATCAGAACCAGCGCCAGCACGCCGCCGACCATGGTAGCGAGGGTGCGGCGTCGGCTGCGGCTCAGGGAGCGCAAAGCCATCCGCGCCGCGACGGGCAACAGTGTCCACCGCGTGGACAGTCGGACGAGCGGACCCGTGCGAACCTTGTGGACATCGTCGCCGCGCATCGCTTCGGCCGGCGCGGTACGGGCGGCACCGATCGCGGGTGCGAGTCCGCCGATCACTCCTGCGGCCAACCCGAAGGCGAAACCGAGGACGGCCGTGGGAATTCGGTGTTCGATGACGGTGTCCGGCAGGCTGAGCAAGGACGCGTAGACCTTGGTGTAGGCGGAAGTCGCCGGTGCCGCGGCGACGATCCCGGCCAGCGCACCGACCATGGCGACGACCGCGCCGTACCACACGTAGTGCCGGACGACGGCGCCCCGGCGCGCGCCCAGCGCAAGGAGGGTGCCGACGATCGCTCGTTCGGTGTGGATCAGGCGGGTGATCAGCACGTACTCGGCGATCGCCGCGGCGGTCAGGAACAACGCGGGAAACCCGATCGCCATGACCCTGAAGCCGTTGAAGTTTTCGTGCAGCGCGGCATTGGACGGTTGATCGGCACGGTCCTCGATATCCACGGCGCCGGCCGAACGAAGAAGCAGGCGGGTGACCCGGTCGCGGTCGGATTGCGTTGCGGCCTGAGTCATCTCGATCAATGTCTGGTTGGGCGCGATGCGCGCCGCCAATGTCCGGGCCAGCGGTTCGGGTGCGAATATCACGGCAAACGCGTGGGGATCGCCGAGGATGTCTTGGCGATTCCGCGCGGGCCAGAGATATTCCGGCGATTGCGCGACGCCCACGATGGCCAAGTCGTGCCACCTGGTGCCGTCGAACACCTGCACACGGCCGCCGGGCACCAGACCGAAGGTGTGGGCGGTGTGCCGTTCGACGACAACCTGGTCGTCGCGTCCGGGATCGGGGAGCGCCCCCGCGATGACGTCGATTTTGTTGATTTCGTTGTCGCCGACCGGCGGCATTCCGACGACCCGTCCGACGAGTTTGGTAGCCGCGATCGTCATCGGTTGGTCCGCCTGCGTGCGGGTCGCGACGCGCGCGACGCCCCCGCTGTTGCCGACGGCCGCGGCGATCGTGTCCGGGTCACCGCCTGTGACGGTCAGATCGGCGAAATGCGTTCTGGCATAGGTGCGGTCGTAAGACGCCTGCACGTTGCGAAAGGAATCGTAGCTGACGACGTACAGCAGTACCCCCAGCATCACCGTCACGCCGATAGCGGCTGCCTGAGGCAGCCTCCGTCGCAGGTCGCGTAGGGCCTTCTTGTGCAACGCACGATTCAGCACGGCTGCGTCACCACCGGATCGTCGCGGCGTCGGCCGGCACGGCGTTGTGGTCGGCGGACACGACAGCACCGTCGCGCATCCGGATGACGTGATCGGCGATCTCGGCCGCGGCCTCGTTGTGAGTCACCATGATCACGCCGCGTCCGGCGCGACTGGTCTGCTGCAGCAACTCCAGAACGCGACGCCCGGTCGCTACGTCCAATGCCCCCGCGGGCTCGTCGGCGAGCACCAGGTCGGGGTCGGTGGCCAGCGCCCGGGCGATCGAGACCCGTTGCTGTTCGCCTCCCGACAGCTGCGCCGGGAAGTGATCGGCACGGTCCGACAAGCCCACCGCGTCGAGCAGATCCGAAACGCTGCGACGATCCCCGCGGCCCGTCAGCTCGATCAGCGCCTGCACGTTCTCGTACGCGGTGAGGGTCGGAATCAGATTGAAGAACTGGAACACAAAACCGACGTGTGCGCGCCGGAAAGCGCCCAGATCGCGCGGCCGGCGCCCCGAAATATCCTGCCCCGCCACCATGATCGTGCCGCAATCGGCGGATTCGATGCCGCCGATGACGTTGAGCAGGGTGGTCTTGCCCGATCCGCTCGGACCCAGGATTGCCACGAACTCGCCGACGGGGATATCAAGATCGACGTCGTGCAGCGCGTGCACCGCAGCCGCGCCGTCGCCGTAGGTCTTGCTGACCCCGCGTAGCCTGACTCCGCCGCGGCTGGGTTTCATCGCGCCCCTCCCACCGTTCGGCCGCTGCCCGGGTGCAGTTGCGGGGGTGCAAGCATCGCGTACCGCACCCTGGCGTTGATGCCGGGGTGGTTGGGTGAGTCCGGGGAGATCCTAATGGCGACTCGACCTCCGGCGGAGCCCCGCGGCCGACCGGTGCCAAGGTTGGCTCTCGGGGACCGGGTCGGGCCGCCGTGCGATCACAAGCTGGGAGGTTCCGCGCAGTTGCTGGTCGATGTCGATGAGTCCGGCCGCCGTGAGAAAGGCCCGGACCGTGGTGCGATCGAAGACCCGCACCCCGCGGATCGTGGCGCCCAGTTCGATTGCCTTTCGTGCGAGGAAGGATTCGCGACCATAGCTCGTCCGCACCGCGATTTTTCCGCCGGGCGAGAGCACCCGCAGCATCTCGTGGAGCACGCCGAACGGCTCCGGCATGCGGTGCAGGGCGGCAAAGCAGCACACCACGTCGAACGCGCCGTCGTCGAAGGGCAACCTCAGTGCGTCTCCGCGCATGTAGACCGCCCGGGCGCTGCTGTTGTCGCGGACTGCACGCTCGATCATCGCCACCGAATTGTCCAACCCAATGACGAAGCCATCCCCGTTGAGCCGCTCGGCGAAGAAACCGCTGAAATCACCCGCGCCGCAGCCCACGTTGAGCACCCGCTGCTCGCCGACCACACGCAGGGCCGCCGCAGCGCGATCGCGTGCTGCGGGGATGGACACTCCGTGCAGGCGCATGGCCGTGGCCTTGATCGGCCGCCGGGCCCGCTCATAGAGCGCCGCCGCCCAAGGGCCGTGCATCGCGCGCCGCGCGAGGCTGCGCCGCGCGGGGACACTGGCGCCGAGCAGGTCGGTGTAGCCATCGCAACAGCGCATCCAGCGCGCCACATCGTCGCGAATCAACCCGCGCGCCAATGCCGGCGACCACATACCGTCGATGTCGGTATCCACCCTGGGCTGTTGGGCGGTCATACCTTCAACACGAACCCCGGCGGCCAATGGTTCACCTCAACGGTCGGCTCGGGCTCGCTTCCAGATCCGGCGGGTGAGGTCGATCGGTGCGAGCGCGGCCCGCCAGGCCGTCCCTTGCCACGAAGGGGCGACATCAACAAACGTGACCCTGGCGGCTTCGATACCTCCGGCCTTGCCGGGTATCAATTCCATCCTCGCGTGGGCGACGACTATCCGTCCGTCGTTGCGAAGAGCCGGAACCGTGAACTTCCCGCGGCTCATTCGGCCCCGCTTCATCGCCCGATCAAACCCCCACCAATGCAGGGCCCGCAGCGCGGGCGGGATGAGGATGTTGAGATTTCGGCCGAGCGTGTCGTCCGCGCAATGACCCACCACCTCGGTGACTCCATCACCCCACTGGCGGATGATGCCTTGGCGGTCGACGGTCACGGTGGCGCGCTGGTCAGCGCGAGTCGCCTCGGAAGCGTCCATACATTGATCACGGTACGTGCCCGCACCGAGTTCACCCATGGTTGAACTGGCCATGGCGGTGCTACCAGAGGTGCGGCATCAACCGATAACGGACCTTCCGCGCGTAGTCGCCGTATCCCTCCAGCTCCTGCTCGAGCATCTTCTCCTCGTCGAGGATGCGGACGGCCAGCACGAAAACCCCGGGAACCAGGAACAGAAGTCCCCAGTAGGAGCCGAGGGCGAGCGGGATGCCGAACATCATGACCAGGTTGCCGAGGTACATCGGATGCCGAACGAACCCGTACAGACCCGTCGACACCGTCTGCTGGCCAGCCTCAACGGTGACGTTGGCGGCCGCATAACTGTTCTGCACGAGCGCCAGCACAGCGATGCCGAGGCCGACTGCCGCCAGCAAATCGCCGGCCGCCGAAACCGCCGCGGGCACCGCGGACCATCCGAACCGATGGTCGAGCGCGCACAGCACCAGCTGACCCAGCGCCGAGACTCCCGCGACACCAATGACGACCTTCTGCACCGTCCTCGTTTCCGCCAACGGTCCCGCACGCATCCGTCGGTCCAGGGCGGCCGGGTTCGTCCGGAGCAGGTACGCGGCGGGGACCGAGGTGGAGACGGCGAAGACGGCGATGAACAACCACGCTTGCCAGTAGTCGAACGTCCCGGCCGGCAGGAAGAGCAGCACGACGAAGACGACCAACCCAATCAGCGCCGCCGCGGTCGCCTTGACACCAGTCTTCTTCATGGCACCCCTTCTCACACCCTAGATGAGCCGCGCCGAGTACCCGCGCGGGCAGCGTGGGGTGGGGAGTTCGTTGGCGGCGAGGCTGATTGGTAGAGGCGTGACCAATTACGAGTTGGCGCTTAAGGCCCACGCGCTAGCTGCCGCGCCGCGAGCGCTTCGGGTTAGAGGCCATGATTAGGCCAGTCGGGCTTGAGGTTTCCGGCCTTGAACGACGCCGCGCCGGATGGGTGTTTGTCGCGGCGCATGAACATCGAGATGGTCATCTCCGCTTCGATGCGCAACCGTTCTTCCAGGGTGTTGCCGACGTGGCGCAGCACGCACTCCTTGTCGGAGCGGATGGCGCCCTGCGGCAGTGCGGCGATCTCGTGTGCCAGCGCCACTGCGCGCTCGAGAGCCTTGCCGCGCGGGACGACCTCGTTGACCAGGCCGATGCGCTCCGCTTCGTGGACGTCGATGCGCCGGCCGGTGATGATGAGTTCCATCGCTTTGGCGAACCCGACGATCAGCGGCAGCCGCACGGTCAGCCCGTCGCCGCCGACGATGTTCCAGCGCCGCTCGAGCGCACCGAATTCGGCATTCTCCGCGGCGATGCGGATGTCGGCGAGCATCGCGGTCTCGAGCCCCGCGGCGAAGGCGTAGCCGTTCACCGCGGCGATGATCGGCTTGAAAATATCGACTCGGCGGGTGTAGCCGCAGACGCCGGGAAGGTTGTACAGGTCTTTGCGGAACTGATCGAAATCCCCTGGCTCCGTCCACTCCGCGGCGTCCTGCAGATCCCAGCCCGCGCAGAAGGTCGTCTCGCCGGCGCCGGTGATCACCAGAACAAAGGCGCTGTCGTCATCGCGGAAGTGCTGAAACGCCTCGTGCAGCTCAGCGTTCATGCGGCGGCTGATGGCGTTGTGCTGCTCGGGCCGATTGTAGGTGAGAACGACGACGTGTTCCTGCTGCTCGTACTTGAGGGTCTCATAGTGCATGACTCTCATGAGTACTCCAAATGCTAACCACGACGCCGAAGGGGCGACGCTTTTGTTGCGCGCAGCGGGCCCGCGGCAGATCGGATCGTCGCATCGAGATTCGCGGCCACGTCGTCTGATCCTCGTCGAACACGTCGGGTAAACGTCAAGTGTCCCAGATGCTTTCGTGTGTCCAAGCATTCGCCGCTGGACCGCGGGCATGGCAAAAATAAAGAAAGCGTTCATTGGTCAGCTAATTTGGGGTTATCGTCTGATGCGTGTCGCGATGGGGCGAATCACCCGTACCTCGACGAGTTCTCGCTCGTTGGCCCCGGCGTAAATGTGTACGTCGCCAGTGGCGGTCCATCTCTACCCCTGACATCACTACCCCCGACGTCACCGCGTGGTTTCTAGCCTCGCCGCGCGTGGTGCAACCGGGGATCCCGATCGGCGTCTTGTCGCTGTCGTCGGTCGCCGCGACGGCAAGGGCGCCTTTCGTCATCACAGGCGCGCCCGGGCCGAAGACGAGTCGAAGCAGTCAGCTGTGGTCGCGCTGTTGAGAACGCTGATTGGGAAGGAGCGGTGATGAGCTTTTCGGTGTTGCCTCCTGAAGTAAATTCCGCGCGGATGTTCGCGGGACCGGGGGCGGGTCCGTTCTGGGCTGCGGCCCAGGCGTGGGACGGGATTGGCGCGGAGTTGAATTCTGTGGCCAGTACATTCGGCTCGGTAACTTCCGACCTGGCGGTCGAGGCATGGCAAGGCCCTGCGTCGGCGCTGATGACGCACGCAGCAGGCCCCTATGCGGGTTGGCTGAGCGGCGCAGCCGCTCAAGCCGAAGAGTCGGCGAGTCAGGCCCGGGCGGCGGCTGCGGCCTTTGAGGCCGCGCGAGCGGCGGTGGTGGACCCGGGTTTGGTGACGGCCAACCGCGGCCGGCTGGTGTCGCTGGTGCTGTCGAACCTGTTCGGTCAAAACGCCCCGACGATCGCGGCCGCCGAGGCTGAATATGAGCAGATGTGGGCGCACGACGTCGCCGTGATGAGCGGGTATCACATCAATGTGTCGGCAGCGGTCGCGCAGTTGGGGCAGTGGGGGCAAACGCTGGAAAATCTGCCCGGACTGCCCGGTGGATTCGCCCGAGCCATCGGGAACGGCTTCGCCGCCATTCAGCAGGAAATGCAGCAGACCCCCACGACGCTGGCCAGCGGATTACCCCCGGCGGTCAACACGCTAATCGAAGATATCTTGGGGTCGACGGCGAGTGTGGCCCCGGCAACGCAGAATCCGACCTTCACCGGTAACGCGTCGCTGCTGAACAGAATTCAAATCGCTGGGCTGCGCGTGGCAAAACAGTTCATGTTCGTCAGCGGAATCGACAATCAACTTGCAAATCCGAGTTCCACACTTCAGCAGCTGATTGGCCGTCCCCTCTGGCCATTTACCAGCACCACCCCGCCAAAGTTCTTTACGCACCTGTTCGGAGAAACGATCCAGACAACCACAATTGACGGGATGAGCGTCGTGGAGATCACGCCTGCTAATCCATCCGGCCAATACGTAATAGCCCTGCACGGTGGCGTCTATTTCGTTCCGACCACGCTCCTCCACTGGATCGATTACACGGTGATGGCCCACCAAACCGGCGCGACCTTTATCGTGCCGAACTACCCGTTGCTGCAGGAAGGGGCTACCGCTGCCACCGTGGTACCCAAAATAGCCGACGTGATTTCCACGGAAGTCGGTCTATACGGGACCCCCCACGTCAGCCTGACCGGTGACTCCGCGGGCGCCAACCTCGCACTAGCGGGCACCGAATACATATTGGCTAATCCGGGTCTATATCCGACTACCCCCCTACCGTCGTCAATGGTTCTGCTGTCGCCATGGCTAGACCTAGCGATGGACAATCCAAACATTGCTTTCGTCAACGAACCCATTGACCCTATTCCCACTGGTCAAGTGCTCGCCAAGATTTGGGCTACAGGGCTTGGTCTTGACAACTATGAGGTGAGTCCGCTGTTTGGGTCACAGTATTTCAGCCAACTCCCGAAGACGTACGTGTATTCGAGCTCTCTGGATGCACTCGCACCCGACGTGGTTCTCATGGATCAACAAGCCGCAAACCTAAGCTTAACCAACATCAGCTTCGTTCTGGCCGATGGCCAATTTCACGACTGGATAGCGCTCCTCTCTCCAGACGCTTTCAAATATTTCCCACAGATCGAGCAGGAACTCGGTATTTAACCGCTGCCTGATCAGCTTTTGCGGCGACGGGGCGAGTCTCTGGATCGCGCCCCTTACGGCATCGCCTCGGCCCACGCGATATGTCCCTCGTAGCCCAGTGATGTGGCCATGTCGTGATAACAATCCCGCAACTGTGCATAACCCCCGGCATCGCCGTGAGCCCGCGCCAGTAGCGCCCGCAGCCGCAACAGCAGGATGTCGCGCACAGCCAGGCCATCGTCGGCCGACGCCGTCGTTAACCGCTCGATCGCGGCCTCGGCCTCGACCAAGTCACTCTCGGCCCCGCGGTCGAGCAGTGTCTCAACCAGAACACCGGTCGCAGGAATACCCCACCCCCGCAGCAATCCCTCGCGGAACATTTGGTCGACGGCGGCACGGATGAGGGGTATGGCGGCATCGCGGTCTCCACGCCGAGCCTTTTCCCGCGCCAGGTACGCATTCACCACCGGTATCCCGACCGGCATCCCGACCGAAACCTGTCCCCCGGATACAAGCACGTCGCTGACCTCGGCCAGGACCTGCTGTCCGCGGTTACGTTCCGCATCCGTTTGGCGGTGTATCAGCGCAAAGCCCAGCGCCATCCGAGCGAGGGTCAATGCGAGATCATCGCTGGAACTTTCGGCAGTCTTTAGGGCATCCTTGATCTCTTGCAGCGCCCGATCATCGGCAGCCAGCACGCCGGCCGGTATTCCCACGCCGTAGGCGACACCGGCGGACGTGACGTAGGACAGGGGGTCGGCGGTGCGGGCCATGGTCAGGCCGTCCCGCAGGTCGTCCTGCCATCCGGGAATGCCAAGGCAATACCGGGCGTGACCCCGCATCGTCGTGACAACGGCCAGCGGAGACCCGACAAATAAGTTGCCCATCGAGGGATCACCGTCGGCCAAGTCGATCGCCCGCTGTGACCACCGCAGCGCGTCGGACCACTCAGCGCACTCACACTTGGCATAAATCGGCGCGGTGGACAGCGCCACTGTCAGAGTCGGATCGCCGAGCGACTCGATCACGGCCACGGCTTCGGACGCCAACTGCGATGCCTTACCTAGCCGGTCCTGATAGGCGTGATCCATCACCAGGCCCGCCATTGCGATGGCGACCGAAGCGTTGTCCCCGACGGCGGCACACAACTCCCGCAACTCCTCGAACCGCTCAACGGTATTCGCGTGGGACCGCCAGGCGATCCCGCACAACATAGTGCGGGGAGCGATGCGCATGGCCACCCGCATGGGGTCATCGGCGGGCAGTGCGTCGGCGATCTTTATGGCGCGCTCCCAACTCGCTTGCGCCGCACCGATGTCACGGTGGGTCAGCCAACCTCCGGCGCGCAAGTGCCGACCGTAGGCGGCGTGTACATCACCGGCAGCCTCCAGATGTTCGGCGATCAGCGCAGCGTTCTCGTCGGCCGATTCCGGCTCGCGGGCTTCAATCGCGGCGGCTAGCCGTCGATGCCACTTGGCGCGATCCTTCTTCAGTTGTGATTCGTAGGCCACGGTCCGGATCAACGGATGCCGAAACGCATATTCGGCGCGCGGGGTGAACCGCACTTGGTCGACTAGCTCCGCCGTGATCAACTCGTCTACATCATCGATGCCCAGGCTGGTCAGCAGATCGCTCTTGAAGCGGTCCCCGATTACCGAAGCGGCGGCAAGCTTGCGTTTGGCGGCAGGGTCCAGCCGGTCGATGCGGGCGGCGATCGTTGCCTGCAGCGTTGCCGGCACGCCGACCTCGCCGACATCGGCGCCGCAGGTGTAGGCGCCGCGCTCGCCCGCCAGCACGTCGCGTTCGGCAAGCTCACGGATGATCTCCTCGGCAAAAAACGGGTTACCGGCCGCGCGCTCGGCGATGATCTTGCCGATATGCCCAACTGACGGGTCGGAGCCCAACAATTCAGCTACCAGAGTTGACGTTTCCGCATCGCTGAGTGGCGCCAGGGCAATGGTCTGCGCGCCGGCGAGACGCCCGAGAACTCCGTGGTACTCGGGCCGATAGGTCATCAGCACCATCGAGTGCGTCTGGGGGATCACCGCGGACAAGTCTGCGAGCATGGATTCGCTCACCTCGTCGATCCAGTGCACATCCTCAACGACAAAGACCGCCGGTGCATCGCGGGCCAGCTCGGCCCCGCTGATCAGCGCGGTCAGCCGCCGCCGCCGCGCGTCCGGGTCGATCTTCGGCGGCTCCACATCGGGATCGGCGATGCCCAGCAACTCATCCAGCAGCACCAGCTCCTGCGGATCGGCGTCGGGCACCTGCGCCCGCACGCGTGTCCGCGCGGTCTCATCATCCAGACCGCTTACCTGCGCAATGGCGCGCAGCAGACGCGTCACCACACGGAACGGGATGTCGGTGGCGTGCGATTCACAGAAGGTGGCAAACACGTCGACACCACGGTTTTTCGCAAGCTGCACGGCCTCACGGGCAAGTCGGTTCTTCCCGAGGCCAGGGGCGCCGGCCACTCCCACCACAGACCCACGCCCACCAACCGACCGATCCAGCATCGCCGCCAACGCCGCCACTTCCCAGTCGCGGCCCACCAGCGGCGCATACGAGGCATCGGTTCGATGGGGCTGCGCGGCCACGCTCAGCAGCCGTCGCGCCCGGGCCGGCTCTTCTGCCCCTTTGATCCGCAACATCTGGGGCACCCCCAGCACCACGGCGCGCTCGACCAGGCGCGCGGTGGAATCGCTGAGCATCACCGCGCCAGGCGGTGCGACCGACTCCATCCGCTGCGCCATCCCCACCTGCTCACCAATCGCGGTGTAGCCCAATGCCTTAGAACCGATCTCACCGGCAATCACCTCCCCGGAGTTGAGGCCCACCCGCAACTGGAGGGCGATGCCGTCACGGCGATCGACGTCGACCGCCAGCCGCGCAACCTCGTCCTGGAGAGCGAGCGCAGCCACACATGCCCGCAGCGCGTGGTCCTCCAAAGCAGTCGGCGCGCCGAAGACGGCCATGACGCCGTCGCCGGTGAACTTGTCCACCGTGCCGCCGTACCGCCCTACCACCGTCGAGCAGCGGTCGACTAAGTCGGCCATGATTTCGCGCAACCGCTCCGGCCCCACCGCGGCCGCGATGTCCATCGAACGCACCACGTCGGCGAACAACACGGTCACCTGCTTGTACTCCGCCGGTGTGGTGTCGGCCTCGGCGACCGGTGAGCCGCATCCGTGACAGAACCGAGCGTTGTCGAGGAGTTCGATACCACACTTGCCGCACGCCGTTACGGTAGTCATCCGACCCTCCGCCAATTCGGCTCCAGAGTTTGCAGGTTCTCCGAGGGAAAGAATAGGTGTTACCGGCTGACGCGGGCGGTAGGGGTGGAGATGTTCAGCCATGTCATGGTCACGCAACCTGGTCGCGCCGGTCCTATAGCTGCGGGTCATGCCGCACCGCTCGACCAGGCCAGCAAGTCCGCGCTGGTCGTGGTGAGTGTCGCTGCGGCCTCGTTGCGCCGGCGGCTATTCGCCGTCGGCGGCCGGGTGGTGGGGCACCTGGATCAGCTCGGTGAAGTCACGCGTGACCAGGGTTCCTCGCCCGGGCGGCTGGGCGGTGCCCTTCACCTCGCCGATCAGGTATCCCTCATCCTTGGAGCCACTCATCACCAGGCCAGGGACGTTGAGGTTCTTGAGCTCGCCCAGCAGACCCTGTCCGTAAAGGATGCGTGCGACGCCGCCGCTACGGTAGGCGGCTACCACGTGCAGCCCGACGTCGCGGCCACGAGGCAGGAACTCGATCAGCGGCTGGAGCGAGTCGAGGCGTCCCATGCCGCCGGCGAGTTCGTGGGCGTTGTCGATGATTACGAAGATGTCCGGGCCGCCCTTCCACCAGTCACGGCGTCGCAGCTGCGCCGGCGTGATGTCGGCGGGCGGGAATCGGCTGGGCAGTGATTCCCGCAAAATCGCGATGTTCTGCCGAAGCTCCGCCTCGGTGGTGGCATACGGGCCGTAGTCCTGGCTGGGCAGCACACCGAGCAGCCGGCGGTGATAGTCGACGATCAAGAACCTCACCTGCTCGGGGGTGTTCTGCTCGACCAGCGTTGTCACTATGTGCCGCAGCAGGTTTGTTTTGCCGGACTGCTGATCGGCGAACGCGACGAAATGGGTTTGGGTGTCGTCGTTGAAGTCGATGTACTTCGGGTCCAGCTCGGCCTCGCCCACTCCCAAGGGCACTCGAAGCTGCGCCCGATTGGGCGGCGGGGCCGGCGCCGGAGGCACGTCCCGCATGAATTCCACCCGGGGCTGATCGGTGGGCAGCAATCGAACCGGAGGCGCCTGATGCGGATTCTTAGCGTTGACCTGCCTCATGGAATCCCTTACATCGACCTCGATTTCGGTGCTCAACGGCTGGGGCTCCAGTCCTGGGCTCAGGATGGGCAATGCGACCAGCAGATCAAGTACCTCGGGGTTGTAAGAGTCGCCGCTGCGCGGCCTGGTGGACCGCAGAATGCCTCGACCCGGCCTATTGGGCACGGCCTCGGCTTTCCTGCGGTTCACTTCCGAGCTGCTGGCCTCGTTGAGGCGTAGCTCGAGCCGGTAACCCAGCTCTTCCTTCAGCAGCGGCTTCATATCCTGATGGCGGGTGGACGCGATCACCACATGCACACCGAATGACTTACCTTGCGAGGCAAGCAGGTTCACTGGGTTCTCTAAGTGATCAAGGTCGGCGGACTCGTCTTTGGTGATGGTGGTCCAGCCGTCGATGATCAACACCACATCGCCGTGGCGGTCCGACTTCAGTGCCGGATCGTTTTGGGATTTGCGTCGACGGAAGTCGGTCATTCCGGTGATGTTGTGCTCGAAGAACAGCTTTTCGCGGCGCCGCACGATCGCGGTCATCTCGGCGATGGTGCGTGACACCTTCGCTCTTTCGTTTCGGGTGGCGACCGACCCGACGTGCGCCACATCCGAAAGCGCGACCAGCTTGCCGTTGCTGAAATCGAGGCAATAGAACTGGATCTCGTTGCTGCTGTGGGTGGCCGCTGCCGACATGATCATGGTCTGCAGCATCGTGGAACGCCCGCTTTGGCTGCTGCCGACAATGGCGGCGTTATCGGCCATCAGATCGACCACCAAGGCGTCGCGGCGCTGATAGTACGGGGTGTCGATGACGCCGATCGGGATCTTCAGACCCCCCGGCTGCGCGGGCCAATACAGTTCGGGATCCGTCAGCAGATCATGCAGGGTATGCGAGTAGTCCAGCGGCTGCAGCCAGATGCGGTGGGCTGTCATGCCGTGGCCGGCCAAGCGGTCCACCAGCACCTGGGCCACCGTCTTCACGTTGATTCCGGTCAGGGGCTTGGCGGGGCCGCCGATGGGGGTAATCGCGGCGACCGCCGCCGGCTGGGCCGCTGCCGAGGCGACTGGCACACCCGTCACCGCATCGACCGAAAACGGCGCTGTTCCGGGCGCCGGCGCGCCCGCGGCATCCCCGCCTGCGCCGCCGTTGACGGCGGCGGGGCCGTGCCCATCGCGGCTGATCGACAGCTCCGCGGCGGCCATGGCGGCCGTTGCGCCCGCGGCGTCTGACATCACCGGGGCGGCGGTGAACAACCGGGGCCGCGGTCGGTCGGGGGCGGTCACGGCCGTCACCGCCGGCGCGGCCGTCGAGCGTTTCGGCGGCACATAGGCGTCGCCGGTGAAAAACGATCGGAATCGCGTCAATTCACCGCTGACCGTCTTGATGTAGGCCGAACCCGGTGTCTCGGGCAGTTCGGCGGCATCGCCGGTACCCAACACGTCGCGCGATTCGTGAACGTTGTTGGTGCGCAACGCCATCGAATAGGACAGGTGAGCCTGGACCTGGGCGATGCGGCCCGACCGTAGTTCCTGACTGGCCAGCAGGAGATAGATACCCATCGATCGGCCCTGCTGGCCGATCAACGCGAACAGCTTCGCGAACTCCGGATTCGCTTCCAGCAGCGCGGAGAACTCATCAACCACGATGAACAACGCCGGCAGCGGATCCAGGTCCACCCCGGACGCGCGGATCTCGTTGTAAATGTGGATGTTGGGCACCGTGGTCAGGACGTCCGGGCGCAGCGCGGCGGCGCGGAAAATCTCCTGCCGCCGGTTGATCTCACCGCGGATCGCCACATCCAACCGCTCGACGAGGTGAAACTCGGCTTCCATGTTCGTCAGGATCGCCGGCACGTGCGGCAGCACCTCGAACCCGAGAAATGCCGCGCCACCCTTGTAGTCGACCAGCAGCATGTTCAACCGCTCGCTGGAGTGGGTCAACGCCAGCGAAATCACCAGCGTGCGTAGCAATTCCGACTTACCCGACCCGGTCGCACCGATCAGGATGCCGTGCGGCCCGGTGCCTTGCTGACCGGTCTCCTTCAAATCCAGCCACAGCAACTCATCGGCGGGGGTGACCCCGATGGCCACCCGCATGAACTCGCGCATCGTCTGCGGCCGCTGCAGTACCACCGGATCAACCATCGCCGGATCGCTGATCCCAAAATGCCCCAACAGGCCACCCTTGGCGACCTTGCGCGTGACCTGCCGCTCGATGATGTCCATCTCACTGGCCGGGCGGTACCGGGACAGCATGCGCGCCAGATCAGACGCGAACTGTACTGAAACCTGGTCCGGGGCAGCGAATTTGGTCAGCTTGCCCTTATCATCGGGTGCATACAGCAGCCCGTCGGCGATGCTCAACGGAAACGGCGTCTTCATCATGTCCGACACCGAACCCGAACGCAGATCAAGAAGGGTCACCGCTTCAACCCCGTCGCGCCCGATCAGGTTGGCCGCCGGCGTCATCGCTTCCGGCCGATCCGACACGATCAACAAGTGCGGCTTGTCCGACGGGGTGTCCTTGCTATGCGTGCCGCGCTTGCTCAGCAGCGGTCCTTCCAGGGCCTCCCGGGCGGTCGGAACATCCGGATACACCATGCGCGCGCTGCCCAGCGCGTCCTCGGCGCTGGGATGCTGGTTGTGCGGCAGCCACTTGACCCACCCCCACGCCTCGCTGTCGGGATCTTCGCTGATCACCGCGATCAGTAGGTCGTCGGGTCCGTGGAAGGTCACCAACTGGCAGATCATCGCCCGTGCCAGTGCCGTAGCATCGTCGCCCTCGGACGCGTCGGTCAAGGTGATGAAGGGGTAGTGCGTCAGCTGGATCGCCAACGGCATCCCGGACTGCGTCTTGTGGGTGTCGACGAACCGTTTCAGAAACCGCGCGGATACCGGCTCGAGGTCGTCGACCGGGGCGGCTTCGGGTGGTTTCAGGTCGGTCGCCAATTTCTGGGTGCCCAACCCGAGCCGGACCCTGCCGAACTGAGGGTGATCTCGTTGCCGCTCCCACATGCGCGGTGAACCCGCCAACGACGGCAACACCTCCGCGGACGGATGGTCCCAATTGAGCACCGAATGCTGCAGTTTGGCCGTGTTCTGCACCCGACGGCGCTGCACGCCCAGGTACCGCAGGTAATCCTTGCGGTCCTCGTTGATCTCACCGATCGACGTGCCACCGCCGACGGTGTGGGCGGCCATGGTCATGACGCTCATCAACATGAAGACCGGGAACATCAGGTACCAGGGGCTGAACCGCCCCGTCGCGAGCCCGCCGCCGGCGGTGACCATGACGACGACCATGCCGATGAGCATCAGCACCACGACCACCGGCAAGATCAGTTGCATCAGCGGCACCGGCGCCTTCTTGCGCAGCTCCGGCGGCGGGGCCAGCTCGTGTTTTCCGCCGGGCATCTGGCGGCCCTTGGCCAGCGGATTTCCGTCCTCGTCGACGGGTTCGACGCGATCGGGTCGCACAAATCCTGACGTGTTGCTCATACCAACCGACCCCACTGAACCGTTGAAGTCATTGGGCCCCTAAACATTTCTGAACATTTCAGTACATTGCTGAACATTTCAGTGGCCACCCCCGGGCGCCCCGGCCACCGGCGAATTGGTCGAGATAACCCCTGGATGCGGATCCAGCGGCAGCGAGTCGTGCGAAATCAACGCATCGGCCTTCGACAACGCCGGCCCCGCCGGTAGCAGGCTGACAATGCTCCACGGTGCGGGCAGCGGGCGCGCGGTAATCCCCAACGCCACCTGCGGATCCTCCTTGGGGTTTTGCGGATTGGTCACCAACCCGTATCGCACGCCGGTATCGGCGATGTACCACATCGCCTCTCCGGTGACCGCCGCCGGAGTTCCGCCGGCGATCTGCACCAGCTGACCAGTGCCGGGCGGAACGTAGACATCGTTGGCCGTGCCCTTGTTCGGATCGGCGGTGACCACGGCCACCGGACGGGCGGTATCGGCCAACGGCAGCGACCGGCCCGTCAACACCTGCACATGCGGCTTGACCTCGTCACGAGACTGTGTCCACGACAAGCACGTCACCGGCGCGGCCACCGGGTCCACCAGCTTGACCGGTTTGTCTGGATAGAAGTCCACGTTCAGCGCGTGACTCTGCGGGATCGACAGCAACGCGTGTTGCGCCACCTCGATCGGCGGGGGCGGGTTGCGTGGGTCGGCGTTACGGATGATCGCGGCGGTGACCTGGCTGATGCGCTGAACTCCGTCGGTGAGCACCACATAGAACGCGTCCGCGCCGCCATCGACAGGGCGCACCTTGATCACCGACCCGATCACCACGGACGCATCGAGACCCCAGGGTGAGGGTGTGCCGGCCGCCGGGATCACCGGGACCACCAACGGCGGGGCCCCGTTCAACGCGTCGTGCAACGCCCGGCTCATCGGCAGCGGCGGCGGCGCCGAGGAATCGATCCCCACCGCCAACGCCACCGCCTTGTCCTCCAAGTTGATCGGGGTGCGCTGATTGTTGTAGATCAGAAACACCTGGCCGCCGAAACTCGCCAGGATCGCCGACCCCGTCGGCAACGGCCCGACCCCATTGCTCGGCGTCGGTGGCGCAGCGATCACCGTGACCGTCGTGTTGCCGGCCGGCGTGGTGTGATCGCACACCGCCCACTGCGACTCGGTGTCGTTGCCTGGATTAGGGGTGCGCACCGGCGCCCCGGGGATGCCCACCAGGGGGCCGCGCGGCAGCGTCGCCAATTCGGAGGGCTTCACGAACACGGGGTTCTTCGGACTGCCGATGATCAATCGCGCCGACGCCAAATTGAGCACCGGGTGCAGCACGTTGTTGATCCGCACATAAAGCGCCCCGGTGTCCTTGTCAGCCACGATGTCCGCCTCACCAAGCTTGGCGCGAGGAGACAGAAACGAGACGACGACCGCGCCGGCGGCCACCACGATCGCCAAGATCAGCCCGACGGTGAACGCCCGCGATGTCGCCCGCATCGGGTCGTGCAGCATCTGGGTGTCGTGCCTGACCAACGCGTGCTCCAGACGATGGAACATAAAGCGCCAGCCGGAGACCTGCACCCGGTTCGTCCAGGTGCGGGCAAGCACCCGCCGTACCCCCGTTTCGCGCACGCTGGTGCCCGCGGGGTTTATCGGCCCTTCCTGTTGCTCCGGATTGGTCATGGCCCCACGCTAAATCCCGCTGGTCGTATCAATGCGTGAGTCCCCGCAGCTCTTGCACACTCGGATCCGCCAGCATCAGCGTGACCGCCGCAACGACGTCGGCATCCGGACTTTTGTCGCGATGCCGTAACTCCTGAGCGGCGTACTCGATGCGCTGCAGGAAAGCCCGATAGGCACCGACCGCGGTCCGCGCATATCCGGCAGCCGCCTGTGCCTCGGCCTGTTCGCTGAATCGCGTCGGCAGGGCGTCGAGCTCGCGCGACAGGTCCCGAGCCTGCCCCTGAACCGTCCATAGCAGGCTGCGGATCATCTCCAGATCCAGCGGGATCTGCGACTCGACCTCCTCGGTCATTCCGACTTCCAGCACATAGCCGATTTGATGCAGCACCGTGAGCGCATTCTCGACGTGCCTCGCCTGCGCCCGCACCTCCGACGGCGGGATGGGGATACTCAAAAGCCGCGACGCCGCGGCGCCGGCCGCCGCGGCCTGACGACGAGCATCCTCAGCCTCACCCCGGGCCTGATCACGCACCCGGGCCGCCTCGTCGACAAACGCCTGGGCCTCGGCACGTACCCGGGCAACCTCAACCGCCCGCTGCTCGGCCCGCGCCTCCGCGTCGGCGGCTTTCTGTTTCGCGGCCGCAACGTCGGCCGCGGCGTCGGCGCGGACCTCCTCGAGCTCGCCCTGCAGCGCATCGATGGTTTTTTGGCCGGCGGTGCGTTCGGCGGTGCGTTCGGCGGTGCGTTGTTGGGCCCGCGCCTCGGCGTCGGCGGCTTGTCGTTCGGCCGCCGCGACTGTGGTCGCGGCGTCAGCCTTGACCTGTTCGAGCTGGGCGCGCAGCGCTGCGATGGCTTGTTGGTCGGCGATGCGTTCGGTGTTGCGCTCGGCGGCGCGTTGTTTGGCGCGCGCCTCGGCGGCAGCTGCGACCGCTTGGGCCTGTTCGAGTTCGGCGCGCACCGCGTCGATTGCTTCTTGGCCGGCGGTGCTTTCGGCGGCGCGTTCGGCGGCGCGTTGTTGGGCGCGCGCGTCGGCGTCGGTGGCTTGCTGTTGGGCCGCGGCGACGGCGGCCGCGGCGTCGGCTTGGACCTGTTCGAGTTCGGCGCGCAGCGCGTCGATGGCCTGTTGGCCGGCGGTGCGTTCGGCGGTGCGCTCGGCGGCGCGTTGTTGGGCGCGCGCCTCGGCGTCGGCGGCCTGCTGTTGGGCGGCCGCGATCTCGGCTGCGGCCTCGGCTTGGACCTGTTCGAGTTCGGCGCTCAGCGAGTTGAGGGCCCGTTGGCCGGCGGCTCGTTCGGCGGCGCGTTGTTGGGCGCGGTTTTCGGCGTCGGCGGCCTGCTGTTTGGTGGCCGCGATCTGGGCGGCGGCGTCGGCGCGGGTTTGTTCGAGTTCGCCGCGCAGCTCGTCGATGGCTTGTTGGCCGGCGGTGCGTTCGGCGGTGCGTTCGGCGGCGCGTTGTTGGGCGCGGGCGTCGGCGTCGGTGGCTTGTTGCTGCGCGGCGGCGACGGCGGCCGCTGAGTCGGCTTGGGTTTGTTCGAGTTCGGCGCGCAGCTCGTCGATGGCTTGTTGGCCGGCGGTGCTTTCGGCGGTGCGTTCGGCGGTGCGTTGTTGGGCGCGGGCGTCGGCGTCGGTGGCTTGTTGTTGTGCCGCGGCAACCTCGGCTGCGGCGTCGGCGCGGGTTTGTTCGAGTTCGGCGCGCAGCGCGTCGATGGCTTGTTGGCCGGCGGTGCGTTCGGCGGTGCGTTCGGCGCTGCGTTGTTGGGCGCGCGCGTCGGCGTCTGCTGCCTCCTGTTTGGCGGCCGCGATCGCCGTCGCCGCGTCCGCGCGCGCCTGGTCAAGCTGGTTGCGCAGCTGCCCGATGACCTGTTGCTCCACGTCGCGCTCGGCCGCCCGCTCGACGTCGCGTTGCGCGGCGCGCGCATCGGCGGCGCGGGCCCGTTCGCGTGCTTCCTCAGCGGTGCGCGCGGATTCCGCGGCCTCGGCCCGGGCGGTCGCAGCGGCCGCGTCGGCGTCCTTTCTGTCCTGATGGGCGACGCGTTCACGGCGCTCGGCCTCCGCGCGAAGTCGATCGGCCTCCACCAGCTGCAGCCGCAGCGAGGGCCGACTACTCGCGGGCCCGTTGCGGACCCGTTGCTCGATGATTTCGCGCTCGCTCATCGCAGCCAGCGCGGCCAAATCCGGGGGCGGTGCCGTGCCGAGCCGCTTGGCGTTGGCCACCGCGCTTACCGCGATGCGCTTGGTTTGAGCTGCCCAGGTCTCCAGGTCGAGGTCAGCGATGTGCTGCTTGAGGCTGGTCACCGCAGCGCTTCCCCAGCCTTCGACGCCACCGGGCCCGAAGCCGGCCCTGCGTCGGCAGCCACGTTCGGTGCGGCCTGCGACTTGCGATCCGGCGTCTGGTTGGCGGGCTGTTGATCGCCGGCAGGTTTTGTCACCGGCCGCGGTTGCGCGAAGGAACCACCCTGCTGGGCGAGCACCAACCCGAGCTGGTTGAGATACGCCGACACCGCATTGGTGAGGGTGCGATCGCCGAGCGCTTCGGCGTCGGCGAGCAACCCCTGCAGAATCTGCTCGGCCAGCTCCGGGCCGAAACCCATGTTGGCCACGTAGGTGTCGGTGGCTGCCGGCTCTAGGCTGACGGAGTTCACCACCCACTTCAGCTGCTCCCAGCAACGCGCGATCGCCGTCGAGCGCAGTTCATCCGCACGGACTTCCTGGTGATGGCGCTCTCGCTGCTTGGTGGCCTGCCGGGCCACGTAAAGCCACGTGCAGCCCACGATGAACGCGGCAATTATGGCCCCTGCGCCCACGAACTCAGCCGGCGTCATGAGATCCCTTTCGGCGAAAAATGAACTGCTTCTATAACCTGACCTACGGGCCATCATTGTGCGATACCAATCGCGGGTAACCAAGAGGATTCGCTGGTCCCGGCCCGATGGCGCCCGGCGGCTCCGATGGCAAAAGCCTAGATACGCTGCACCAGCGCGTCGCGGGTGCGCTGCGGATCATCCGTCGCGCATAGGTGGGCGTAGGCGACATCGGCCAACCAACCCGCCGTGAGCCGCCCCGGCGGAGCGTTCAACAGCCACGTCGCCTCGTACGCGCGGGCCCGCCGATATGCGTCGATGTAGCCGGTGTCGTCGGTGAGATCCTGCGGCGTGTGCCGGCGTCCCTGCGCATGCATGACTGTTGTCGAGTACGCGATTTGCAGCTGTGCCCATACCGTGGTGTCGACCGCGCCGCCGGGTCGGCGGAGTTGATCGAGGACCGAATTCAACACTGCAGCACTGGGATCCACCGTCGCGGGAGCAGGCATGTCACGCACAATCAACCCGGTGCGGACCTGGCGCTGGTTGGTCGCTGTTGCCGCATCGGCCGCCAAGTCGACGCCGGTGGACCAACGTTCAGATTCAGGCACCCGCTGGACCACCGAATACAAGTTGCGGGAGACAATTCCGAGCCGATGCGCCCTACCCGGACTGAGCGCCGGTATTTCTTGGGCTTTCGCGGGGTCCACGAACGGGTTTTTGGCCGGGTCCGCCACAACCAACTCCACCCCGGGCGGGAGTATGTGGCCCAGGCCGACGATTTCGCGCGACGACACGATCGCGTGCAGCACCGGATGCCCGAATGCCTGCTGCCGCAGGAAGTGGTGGGCGATGACGATGCGCGCCGGGTCCAGCCAACCCTGCTGAGTTTCGCGCCAGGTACGGTGCGCGAACTCCCTGTCCAGAAAGATCGGGATCAGGATCGGGTCCGCGGGCAGATGCACGTGCTGCGGGATGTAGCTCTCGCCCTCGGAACTGGTGATGAAGAACTTCGTCGGTCCATCGGTGCCGCTGGCCCGGTGCAGCCCGATGGCCCAATCTAGTGCCGGATAACGCCGTCCGGTCCACATCAGCTCCCAGATCAGCGTCCGAGCGCGGACGATGTCGGGATCTTCGGCGCGTTCGACCAGACCGTCGCGTGCGATCGGTGTGCCTACCGGTGGCAATTGCGTGTGCAACGGACCGGGAGGGGTTGGCGCACCGGGCGGTGGAAGCGCCGGTGTCAGAGGGCCGGGCGGGACGGCAGCGCCCGGAGGACTCGGGGGAGGGCCGGCCAGTGGCGGCGCCGGCCCCAACGGACCGGCGACGGGCGGGGCCGCGGCCGCCTGGGGGCTAACCGGGGGAGGCATCGATGTCGCCATGCTCGGCGGCTGCGCCGGTGGGGTCGTGGCCGCGGGAACAGCCTGGACCGGGGGCGGAGCGTGGGGCGGAATCGCCGCGGCCGCGTTCGGTGCGGCCGCTCCACCAGAACCCAACGCGGACGCCGGTCCCGCGGCTGCCGACAGCGGATTCAAGCCCGCTGCAGAGGCAGCCGGTGAAGCCGCCGTGCCGAACAGCTGATTCGCGGCGCCGGACGCCGACAATCCCTGAGCTGGCGACGCGAGGCCCAACCCACCTGCGCCCACACTGCTCAGGCCACCGGCGGGCGAAGCGAGGCCAGCACCAGAACCGGCGCCAGCACCACCGATGGGCGGAAACGTGAAGGGAGAGAACGGAGTTCGCTCAGTTGAACCTGGCGGTTCGGCATGAGGACCTGAGGCGCTGCCCGGCGCAGGGGGTCTTTGTAAGGCGCCCGGGGCCGGATTCCCCTGGCCGGGAACCGGTGGCACATCGCGCGGGCGCTCGCTTGTCCCTGGCTTCGGGCCAGGGCCGGGTCGCTGACCCGCTTGGGCGGGAGGACGATCCGTCGATCCAGGAGGGGTGCCGCCGCCCTGGCCGCCTCCATTTCCGCTCTCGCCACCCAGTGGTCCGGTCGGATCTTGTTTCCAGAGCGTGTTATTGACCATCTGGATGCCATTGTTGGCACCCGCGGGAGCGGATGGGGCGGCATTGGCAGCGGACAGGTGCCACGGTAGCGATCCTATGTAGCCGAGATGCCCAGCCACTTCACTTACGAACGCCGCGGCAGCGGCAGCATTTTGGCTTATCAATGTCGCGTTGGTTGCTTCGACCAGCGCGTTGATGAGCTCTTCCTTTTCAGAGTCATCAAGCGCTGGGGCGAGTTCAATCGTTGCAATCTCTTGCTCGACGATCCGCACCGTATCCGCCATCGAACGCCGCAGATTGCCAGCCGCTTCGGCGCTGTGCTCCCATATCTTTGCAGCGTCGTCGCGCGTTTCTTGGAGGAAATCAAAATTCCTGGCGACGAGTTCGCGATCTCGGTGCAAGGCATCAAAACCGTCGCCTCGTAGGGATTGGCGCAGCTTTGCCGCGTTGTCGCTCAACTCACGGAATTGCTCCCGTGCCTGATCTCGAAGGCCGCGCCAATGCTCTTGCTGTGCATACAATTCTGCAGGATCTGACTCTGGCCAAGCACCAGCCAAAATTCGGTCGGCGTGCTTCCCTGTCGGCTTGCTCGAAGCGATGTCTGCCATCGGCAGTCTCGTCTAGCTCAGGCCGCAGACTTTATTGGCCTGCTCAAGTTTCGCCATTGTCTCGTCAATTCTAGTATTCGTTTCCGGCCCGGCTGTGTGGCCGTGCGAGGCTGCGAGGCTCACAATCGCAGCGCGAACATCCTGCACGGCAGCCGCGACATCGGCTGGCGTATTTGGAGCAATCAGAGATCCCAGCTGAGCCGCATCGGATATCGCGGCGGCATCAAAGGTGGCGGTCGCGGACTTTACGGCGGGATCGTCCCAGGTCCACCCGGGCGGCAGCGCCGCGAGCCACGCTTTGTATGACGCAGTCCATTGCCGACCGATGGCGTCGTAGGCCGCGCACGTTTGTTGTTTGGCCGCCTCGGGTGTGAGGGTCGGTGTTATCGGTGCCGCCGAAGCGGATGAAGCCGCCGTAGGTGCCGGCGTCCGTGTGTCTGTGGCACCCCGAAGAGCCCAACCTGCGGCGAACCCGGCAGCGGCTACCGCCACGAGGACGGCGCCACTGGCGATCCAGCGGGGAAAGCCGCGTCGCGGCCCGGGGCCGGGAGGGCTGCTACCTTCCCCGGTCGGCGGGAAATACGTCGGAGGAGCCGGGGGAACAGGAGCCGGAGGTCCTGTGGGCGGCGTAACTGGCGGGGTCGCGCCGTGCGCCCAAATCTGATCCGGATTCGTTGTCACAGGCTCCTCTCTCGCTGTTCTGAAATTATCGCAGCGGTCGGTCGGTAATACCACGGAGTTCGATTTGACGTGCTGGCGAGGGAAATTGCTTACCGCGCCGTAGGGGGTTTGGCCTGGTATCGGTCCCGCGGGGTCCGCACCGGCCCGCCTATTGTCCGGTTCACCGCTCGCGGATCGCGGCGGGCTGGTCGGGGACGCACCCGTCGCTGATGTCGTCGGGGAGGACGGCGGCCAGGTGGCGTCTGGCGTTTGCGCGGGCACCTCGTAGCCCATTGCCCTGCGGACCTGAAAAACATCGTCGAGCGGTGGGTTGGCGGGATCGCTTGCGAGCGTGAGGAGAGTGCCGTCGCCGAGTTGTTCGACGGTTGCGCTGGCCGGTAGGAGCGTGGCATCGAACCTCACCGGATTGGAATCGCTGAGGTAGTTCGCCCAGCCGGCCGGCTCGCCGACCAACGTGCCGCTGATGTATCCGCGACCGTCCTCGCTGGGGCGATCCGGCTCTGATTGCTCATCGAGAAGATTCTGATTCGACCAGAGCACCGAATCGGGGTTGAAAAGCTGCACAAGGGCGCACAGAAGTTTGTGCGCCGTCTCGCGGGTGTAGAGGTTCGGGACGGCATCGGGTTCGGGCAGATTGAGCACCACGCTATTTCCTATCGCCACCGAGCTGGCCCCGATATGGACCCGCAACATCGCTGCGGCCCGGTGGTCGCCGACTCCGTTTCCCCATAACACGGAATACCCCAACGACTCAATGACCTCGTTGTCGGAGTCGCCGCGGTTGCGGCCTTCGAGGAGTCGTCGCACCAGGTCGGCATGATCGGTGCTGGCCACCGTCCGGGCGTGTTTCGAGCGGCCCCCCGCCATTCGGTCAAAGCGGGATCCAGTTCGGCCAGCGCCGTCATCAGCCGCGCCACCCGATCAGCACATGCATCCACCGATTCCACACGCGGTCCCCACCCGACGCTCACGTTCGACTTCGGCATTTATTCATCCTTGTACCAAAAGATCATCGCCGCCAAAGCCGAACTCAACCGCCGTACCGGAAAACAAGTCATGCTGGCGATCATCGACTCGATCCGTCCCGCCCGCAGTGCGAATCCGAGGCGTCCGGTCGACTGTGCCACACCACCTATCATTTGTCGCCGACGATGAGTACCCGCGGATCCGCAAGTTCGGCGAGGTAATCCCTAACCATCGCGCGTTGTTCCGCGGTGTAATCGCAGACATCAATACGGACGTAATCAGCCCTTTCCAACTGCGGGGTAACGTAACTCATGAGAGATTTTGGATGAAAGGCGCCTGCTGGGCCGGGGCCGATCGTAAAATAGAGGTCTTGAGTCGGGTTCTTATTGAAATTCTGCTGATCACGGGCATACTGATATAGCTCCTCGAACAACGTCGAGCCGAAGAAGATATTCCGCAATTCTGCATCCTCCAGGTGTGCCACGTGAGACGGCAATTCATCAGCGATGATATCGACCAGGGATGCTCGTTCGGGATCGCGCAGGTCCAAACTTAGTAAGTTATTTTCGACTCGTTCGATCAATGTCTCCTTAGTCGACGCATCAGCTATTCGACTAGCCAGATACTCCAATACGAAAGCGGGTGGCCCACGAACTGGCAGACCAACTGTGTTGCGAGAAAAAGATTATGCCCGCCACGTCAGTAATCTCCTACGATCAAAACGTGAGGTGGTGGCGTTCCTCTTGGCCGTTTGCCATTGGATGAAGTTGATCACTTCCCGGAGGTTCAGCCTCCTGTTGAGCCACCTTGGCTGCGTCTGCCGCAACGCTTCATGAGTTGACTTGGCTCACGAATCGGGATCCGCGGTAGTCGCAGCGGGGTTGGCCTGTTGCTTTCCGGCGTGGGCTGGGGGGATGTGCGCGCTAAATTCAGCGCGGGGATCGGGCGGCCCGGATTTGTCGTAGGTGGCTGCGATGATGACGTGATGTCTTCGACCGCATCCGCTGGCGCCGTGGTGGCCAGTCCTAGCGAGCGTCTTGAGGTGCTGTTCGAGGAGCTGGCGGAGTTGACCGGTCAGCGCAACGCGATTGATGGGCGCATCGTTGAGATCGTGGCCGAGATCGATCGCGACCAATTGTGCGGCGCCACCGGCGCGCGGTCGGTGCCGGCGTTGGTGGCCTGGAAGACCGGCTGCTCGCCGGCAAACGCCCACACGATCACCACCATCGCGTGCCGGCTCAAGGAGTTCCCACGCTGCGCCCAAGGCATGCGAGAGGGCCGGCTGTCGCTGGATCAGGTCGGCGTCATCGCGGCGCGGGCCGGCGAGGGATCCGATGAGCACTACGCGCAGCTGGCGCGCTGCGCCACGGTCAATCAGCTGCGCACCGCGGTCAAGCTGGAACCGCGACCCGAACCCGAACCTCGGCCCGAGCCCGAGCGCTCGATCACCACCACCACCAACGAGCAGGGCAGTTGCTACCGGATCACACTTGCCCACCGTGACGCCGCGAAGTTCGACGCCGCCTTGCAGTCTCATCGTGATGCGCTGATCGCCGAGTGGAAGCACGATCACGGCATCGGCCAGGGCGCTTCAGATCAGCGGCCCCCGTTGCCTACCACCGCCGAGGCGTTTATGCGCCTGGTCGAGGCTGGATGGGACGCCGAGGCGGCCCGCCGGCCGCACGGGCAGCACACCACCGTGGTGGTGCATGTCGACGTTGAGCAGCGCGCTGCGGCACTGCATCTGGGTCCGCTGCTCACCGACGCCGAACGACGATACCTGACATGTGATGCCACGTGTGAAGTCTGGTTCGAACGTCACGGCGAGGTCATTGGTGCCGGCCGGGCGACCCGCCTGATCAACCGGCGGCTTCGCCGCGCGCTGGAGCATCGCCACCGCATGTGCGCGGTTCCTGGCTGTGGTGCCACCCGTGGTCTGCACGCCCATCACATCCGGCACTGGGAAGACGGCGGCCCCACGGAGTTGGCCAACCTGGTGCTGCTATGCCCTTATCATCACCGGTTGCACCATCGTGGCGTCCTCACCATCACCGGACCCCCAGGCGCTCTCACCGTCACCGACAACGCCGGCCGATTACTGAGCCCGGGATCGCTGGCGCGCCCACCAACTCAACCCCCGCCCGCGGTGGCGCCCTGCCCGGGACCTACCGGCGAGCGCGCCGACTGGTGGTGGTATGACCCCTTCCAACCCCAACCACCACCGACAAACAACTAGCTTGGTTACCGGGGCCGGTCACTACCGGCAATGTATCGAAGCTCAAACACGTTGGGGCACCAGGAAATTCGTTCACACTATCCGGCTGCCTACCGCGTCGTGGACATCGGGGCCGACAACCAAACCCGCACCGCCGCCGACCCGCTGACCCCAAGACCTCCCCAACCCCTCATCAACACCCCGCGGTGACAGTGCGCACTGACACGAAAATTGAGGTGACCACGAGCTGGCGACCACTGATGGAACTGCCGGTTCATCGTGTCGCGCTGGATGCCTTATGCGGTGTCAGCGAGCGGTGTGAGGGTGACGGTGTAGCCAAGTGCTTCGAGCTGGTGCACGGCGTGGGCTTTGGTTTTGGCCGGTTTGCGCAGGGTGTAGTAGTCGGTGCCGAGTTCGCGGTAGAACGCGCCGTTGGTGAGCATGTTCCACGCGGTGATGATCAGGGCGTGTTCAACGGCGACGAGCGCACGCATCGGCCCGCGTCGGGATTTGATCCGCTGGTATTTGGCGGAGAAGAACGTGTTTTTCGACCGCGCCGCCGACATTGCAGAGACTCCAAGTGCACCTTTGAGATACGAGTTACCCGGACGTGTCTTGGTGGATTTCACCCGGCCGGCGGATTCGTTGGACCCCGGTGAGACCCCTGCCCAGGAAGCCAGGTGCCCCGCGCTGGGGAACACGCTCATGTCCCCGCCAGTCTCGGCGATGAACACTTCAGCTGTCTTGGTGGAGAACCCGGGGATGCTCGTTAGCAGTTCCCGGGCGGTGCGAAAGGGGGCCATCGCTTCCTCGATGCGCGCGTCGAGACGACTGATATCGGCGCTATGAACATCGATGCGGTCGAGGAACAGCCGCGCCATGAACGCGTGATGCGCACTGAACCGGCCGATCAACGCCTCGGTCAGGTCCGGGATCTTGCGGCGAAGGGTTCGTTTGGCCAGATCGGCGATCACAGCGGGATCATCCTGGCCAGCGATCAGGGCTTCAAGCATCGCCCGCCCGGACACCCCGGTGATGTCGGTGGCCACCGAGGACAGTTTGATCCCGGCATCTTCGAGCAGCTTCTCCAGCCGCTGCACCTCGCGTGAACGTTCCCGGGTGATGTGGGTGCGGGTGCGGGTCAGATCCCGCAGCGCCCGAATCAGTGGTGGCGGTACCAACGACGCCGTCCTGACTTAGGACACGAATCCGCTTTGGGTTCGGCGATACGACTCTGATCAGCGGTTTTGTTCTGTGGTAGGTCGAAAGTTGCGCACTAATCGGGGCTCGTAGGGTGCAGCCGTGGCCTACGTTCGCACCGTGAAGACCGCGTCGGGAGCGACTGCGGTGCAGATCGTGTGGTCCTCGCGACGAGGGTCACGCAATATCGAGCATGTCGGCTCAGCCCATGATGCCACTCAGGTTGAGGCACTCAAGGCCGCAGCGAGCCAGCGCATCGCCCAGGGCCAAGGCGAGTTGGACCTGGGGCTGGACACCGCCGAAACCGGTAGCGGCCCAATGGAAATCATCGATTCGCGAGTAGCTCATCTCTGGGATGCGCTGTGCACGGCATACGAGACCCTCGGGTTTGATCGCGCCGCCGGTGGTGATGAGGTGTTTCGTGACCTGGTGCTGGCCCGCATCATCGAGCCGACCAGCAAGTTCGACTCGCTGCGGGTGCTGGCCGAAACCGGCATCGGCACGGTCACCTACCGGACACTGACCCGCCGGTTGCCCGGTTACGCCAAGTCCGCCTTTCGTGCCGCGTTATCGGCGGCCTGCACAAGCCATACCGAGCTGGGGCCAGCATCGCTGGTGTTGTACGACGTGACCACGTTGTACTTCGAGACCGACGCCGGCGATGGCTTCCGCGAGCCCGGATTTTCCAAGGAACGCCGCCTGGAACCGCAGATCACCGTCGGGTTGCTCACCGATTCCGCCGGCTTTCCGCTGGCAGTGGAGGCGTTCAAAGGAAACAAGCCCGAGACCGACACCATGCTGCCGGTCATCAACGCCTTCAAGAAAGCCCACCAGCTCACTGACGTGACCGTGGTGGCCGATGCCGGGATGATCTCGGAGGCCAACCAGAAGGCTATCTTCGCCGCCGGGCTGTCGTTTATCCTCGGGACCCGCATCCCCTACGTGCCCCAAGTCATCGGCGAATGGCGTGACAGACACCCTGGCCAGGAGATCCCTGATGGGCAGGTGTTCACCCAGCCGTGGTCGGCCACCGCCGCCGAGAAGGCTCGGGGCATCCCTGATCGGGTGATCTACTACCAGTACCGCGCAGACCGGGCCCGGCGCACGTTGCGTGGCATCGATGAGCAGGTCGCCAAAGCCGAGAAGGCAGTGGCCGGCAAGGTCTCGGTCAAACGCAACCGGTTCATCAAGCTCACCGGAGCCGACAAAAGCGTCAACCGTGATCTGGAGGTCAAAGCCCGAGCGTTGGCCGGGATCAAGGGCTACACCACCAATATCACCAGCCAGACCCCGGAATTCGTCATCGACGCCTACCACCGGCTGTGGCGCATCGAGAAGAGCTTCCGAATGTCCAAGCACGACCTGCAAGCCCGCCCCATTTACCACCACAAACGCGAATCAATCGACGCGCACCTGAGCATCGTGTTCGCAGCCCTGGCTGTCAGCCACTGGATTGAGCATCAAACCGGTTGGAGCATCAAGAAATTCGTCCAAACACTACGCCGCTACCGCACCGTGACCATCCGCGCCGGCCACCTCATCCTCACTGCAGCCGACCCACTGCACACCGAAACCCAGGAAGCCCTCACCGCCATCACCGCGGCCGCCGAAATGCCCAGAGCCACCGGCAGCAGTGGAGCCGCGGAAAGTGCGCACTAAATTGTCCTAACTCGGGTTCCACGCGGTGATGATCAGGGCGTGTTCAACGGCGACGAGCGCACGCATCGGCCCGCGTCGGGATTTGATCCGCTGGTATTTGGCGGAGAAGAACGTGTTTTTCGACCGCGCCGCCGACATTGCAGAGACTCCAAGTGCACCTTTGAGATACGAGTTACCCGGACGTGTCTTGGTGGATTTCACCCGGCCGGCGGATTCGTTGGACCCCGGTGAGACCCCTGCCCAGGAAGCCAGGTGCCCCGCGCTGGGGAACACGCTCATGTCCCCGCCAGTCTCGGCGATGAACACTTCAGCTGTCTTGGTGGAGAACCCGGGGATGCTCGTTAGCAGTTCCCGGGCGGTGCGAAAGATGACATGTGATGGGGACCCCCTCAGCTCAGACGCTCGTTGATATGGCGTCAGAGAAATTTTTCGGGAGCTTGAGGAGGTCCCACTGATGACGATGGTAGGCGGGTTTGACGTGCACCGGAAGCAGATCACGTTTGATTACGTGGACGACGACGGCTTGGTGCACTCCGGTCAGATTCGGCCGGCCACACGCAAGACGCTGCGGGGTTGGCTGGGCGAGCACTGCGCGAGCGGGGACGCGGAGTTTGCGCTGGAGGGCTGTACGGGGTGGCGGTATGTGGTCGAGGAGCTGGCCATGGCGGGTGTGGTGGCGCATGTGGGGGATCCGGCCGAGATCGCGGGGTTGCGGGGGCCCAAGAAGCGGGCCAAGACCGACCGTGCCGATGCGCGGCTTTTGCGGACGCTGTTGGTGGAGGGCCGCTTCCCCGAGTCGTGGATCCCGCCGGCGCATGTGGTGGAGGTTCGCACCTTGGGCCGGTTGTACTGCGCGCTGATGGAGCAGCGCCGCGCCTGGCAGCAGCGCATCCACGCCCAGTTGTTTCATCAGGGCTGCCCGCCGGTCACCGCATTGCTGTCGGTGGCGGGTCGCGACGCACTCGCCGGTGCGGAGTTGTCGGGGGTGGGACGCCAGTATGTGGACACGGCGCTGCGGCGCATTGATGAGCTCGATGCCGAGATTGTGTCGCTGCGAGCACAATTGGTGAACTTCGCCCGACACCAGCAGGGCTGTCAGGCGCTGCAGGCCCGCCACTACGGCATCGGGTGGTTATGCGCGGCGATCATCTGGGCCGAGATCGGTGACGCGCGCCGGTTTTCCAGCTCTGATCAGCTGGTGCGCTTCGCGGGCATGGACGTCACCGTGTATTCCTCGGATGCCAAACGCTCACCCGGGCATCTGTCCCGGCAAGGCTCGCCCGAGCTGCGTTGGGCCACCTTCGAGGCGGCCAGGTGCGCGGCTCGGCGCGGTTCCCCGGATTACGGCTACTACCACCAGCTGGCGGTCAAGCACGACGGCCACAACGGCAAGAACCCGACCCTGGCGGTCGAACGCAAAATCTTGCGCCGCTGCTATCACACGCTGCGTGAACTCGGTGATGCCGCGCTGAGCCCACCCCAACCCGTCCGGGAGGCCGCCTGAGATGCCAGCTGTGCGTGCCTTGCCCATACATCAATTGATGCCCGCGGTCAGCTCCTATAAGCCCCCTGCCGCCACCCGCTGTCTGGGTGGACGCCCTGGAAAGAATGAGCGGCCGCACCCATCACCAGCCCGCACGCCGGGCCACCCCCCATCCATCATCATGTCGCCGGACCCTCGTCCGTGGACCCAGATAAGGCTGGGCGCCGGCACGCCACGCTTTGCTCTCTTCGGCCCTGAGCACTCACGGAGGCGCCACATGACTTGAACCGCAACATCTTTTGCCCTCACTCCGCGCCGACCCAGTATGCGGCGCATCCTCGTCGGCCTCGAGGTCGTTCGTCCTCGCTGCGCTGCGGGCGCTCCACCTCGACCCCGACTTGCGGTCCACCGCCCTGAACACGGAGCGGAAGTGAGATCGAACAACGATGAAACAACCTAACGGATCCACCTTTACGGGGGTCCCCAACACAGATAAGGGGGCCATCGCTTCCTCGATGCGCGCGTCGAGACGACTGATATCGGCGCTATGAACATCGATGCGGTCGAGGAACAGCCGCGCCATGAACGCGTGATGCGCACTGAACCGGCCGATCAACGCCTCGGTCAGGTCCGGGATCTTGCGGCGAAGGGTTCGTTTGGCCAGATCGGCGATCACAGCGGGATCATCCTGGCCAGCGATCAGGGCTTCAAGCATCGCCCGCCCGGACACCCCGGTGATGTCGGTGGCCACCGAGGACAGTTTGATCCCGGCATCTTCGAGCAGCTTCTCCAGCCGCTGCACCTCGCGTGAACGTTCCCGGGTGATGTGGGTGCGGGTGCGGGTCAGATCCCGCAGCGCCCGAATCAGTGGTGGCGGTACCAACGACGCCGTCACCAGACCGTGCGCCCCGAGATCGGCCAGCCACGCAGCATCGGAGACGTCGCTCTTGCGCCCGGGTACATTGCGCACCCGCGATGCGTTAACCAGCATCATATCCAGCTCATCATCGAGCAGGTAGTAGAACGGTTTCCAGTAGTCGCTGGTGGACTCAATCACCACACAGGTGACCTTCTGCGCGATCAGATGCTCACGCAACGCCAGGATCTGAGAAGTCGTCGCGCCCCATGTCGTCACCGTCGATGACGCTCGTCTGCGTCCTTGGCCCTGAATCCGCACGCAGACCTTCGCGTCTTTCTTCGAGCAGTCGATTCCCGCGCACCGCGGGTGCACCACATCCATCGAAACTCACCGCCTTCAACGAGATTGACAAACAGGTGTGCTTCGGGGAGAGCAGGATGAAACAGAATTCTGACACTCGTGCTCGACGGCAACATTCCACGGTCCCCGTGGACAGGGCTCTCCACCCTCAAGCTAATTTGCGGGCTCACAGGCAACATAGTGCAACCGGGGTCGGCCGAAACACTCTCCAGCATGAACCTTCGCCGCCTTGCCGCTGAACCCCAGCGCAGGCCCCGTTCAGAACCGCAACGAACTCGCGGAATTTTCGATCACCACGGTGGGAGCGAAGCGGCCTGACAAGCTAATTTGAGCCAAGTCGGGACGTCAGTAATCTCCTACGATCAAAACGTGAGGTGGTGGCGTTCCTCTTGGCCGTTTGCCATTGGATGAAGTCGATCACTTCCCGGAGGTTCAGCCTCCTGTTGAGCCACCTTGGCTGCGTCTGCCGCAACGCTTCATGAGTTGAGACGCGACGGATTCCGCACTCGTGCAGAACTGTCGAATATTTAATCTTCAGGCCACGACTTCGCCGAAAAAATGAACAGCCCCCAGCTGAATCCCGCGCCGTAACTCTCTCCATTCCACAGAAATTCGTACTCCTCATATGCGGGGAGAAGTTTGTCGAACAGGGGCCACTGGCGACTGCCCCTCATGGGGCCAAAACGCTCCATGAACCCGGCGACATCTGTGCTCCACAGGGGCAGCTCGGTTGGGGAACCAACGCTAGGTGAATGGCCTCGAGCGCGCAAATACCGCGCCGACTCAACCAGTCCGTCGTCACCAGTGATGGCGTTGAAGTCAAATTCAGGCCAGAATGCGCTGCTGTATTTCAGTGATGTAGGGTCCTGGTCTGAAACGCGCAGCAGCTTCTTCATGTTCTCAAAACGGGAGGCTTCGTTGTCAAGTGTTTGGGCTACCTGCGCATGTATTCGTTCCGCGTCGCCGACGGAAAGCCCGTGTTGTGCGAGTTTGGCTTCTAGTTGGGCTTGCTTGTGCGACATTAATAGTCTTAGCTTCATTGTCATGAGCAGATAGACCTCGAAGTCAATTACCGCAGGAACCGAGGCTGTATTCATCGCTTATCCATTCATCTACCGAGGTAGGGCAAGAATTGGAGAAGGTCGCCCCTGAACACTGTAACTGATCCGTCAGGATTTACCATCAGTGCTACCCCCTGATCTATCCTCGCGGGTAGCACCACCTTTATTCCATTGGGGAGGTTGGCAATTCCCGCAGTTTCACCGAACGCGACTTTCGCGGCGATGTCGGTTGCCTCCGCAGCCTGTTGTTGATCAAGGTGCAAGGCAGTCACTTTGTCCGCCAAGGATGGGAGCTGCCCGGAGCCCTTCGGGAGAGCCTTGACTTCTTCACCAATTTGCGTGGCCTGTTCGGCAACACTCGGACTTGCAGGCTGGGCCGGTGGCGGTTCGGTTGGTGCCGGTGACTCGGAACCGGGCGCACCCGGTTGCCCCGGCGCTGGTTGGTGGGTACCCGGCTGTGGGTTGGGGCCAGGGGCACGGTCAGAAGGGGGTTCCGGGATGCCTAAGTCCCGATACCGTTGCCTAAGTGCGGCCTCCCTCCCCGTCGTCGCACGCCAGCGGCTAAGACAGGAGTTATATTCTGCATTTTCCGCTGGCAGCTGGAAGACGCGCCCGCATCGGTCGGCGTTGTAGGCGTCTCTTTCGGCCGCCAAGTCTTTCCATGCATCGTTCAACTGCTGCTGGTTCATGTCTTTGGGATCCGGCAGCGGCGGTCGAGGTTCTGGGTCCAGCGGTATCGGGAACGGTGGCGCCTGGGGTACCGGCCCTAGCCCGGGTGGGCCGAAGCCGAGCAGCTGGACACCGCTGGGTCCCTTAGCAGGCAATGGGGGCCCGCTAGTCGGTGCGGGAGGGCCGGCGATGGCTGGGGACGGCGTCCCGGGTGCTGGTGGCGCCGACGGCCGCGCCCGCGGGGGTTCGGTGGATAGCGGTGGCTGTGGTGTTTGGCCGTGTTGGGCTTGCCGGGGATCGGCGAGTTGCGCCAGGGGGGGCTGGGTGGGCGCCGGCGAGTTCGGCTGGGTGTTTGCTAGCGGCCGGACCGTCTGCGCCGGCGTCGGCGCCGCGGCCGCGGACGTGGGCGCCGGCGCCACAACGGGCGGCCGCATCATCGAACCCGCTACCGGCGAGGAACCACCACCGGCACCGGCGGGTGAACCTCCACCCGTGGAAGGCATTGACGCCGCGGGCGGCATCGTAGCTGCGTAGCCGCGGTACATCCCGCTGCCGCTGACCTGCTCTCCAACCCGGGTCAGGCTCTGTGTCGATTGCGCCTCTTCGGTGACCACAGAGGCCACTGAGGCATCGGCGCCGGCGGCGTGGGTGCTCGAGCTCGTCGCGCTGGCCATGGAGGCAGCTGCGTCTTGCTCAAGCAGCGCGATGAGTGCGGCTTGGACCGCGGCGTCGAACGGTGTGGAGCCTGCGGTGGCGCCGGGCAGCGAGGACGCGGCATGCGTAGCACCGCCTGTGGCGGCTTTCGCGCCGACTGTGGCGCCTTGGGCGATCAGGGGCAGTGCCTCGGCGGGTTCGGCGAACAGCTCGTCGCTGCCACCGATGCCGGGTGAGACGGTGGCGGCCATCAGTGACCCTGTCCGAGTCTCGCGCCGGACCAGGGCGGTGTCGGTCGTTGGGGGACGTGCAAGTGGGCGATGACGTCAACGACTCGCGTGCCGGCGTCGCTATGCGGGCGGTCAAGTGCCCTGGCGCGCTCACTCCGCGGATCGACCATTAATCCATGATCACAGCCACACAGCCACACAGCCACTGGCGCCAACCAAATGTGGGGCGTGGATTCCTGGAAGAGTCCCAAGGAAGCCGTCGATCGGTAGTGCAGCGGCGCTGGAAGGTTGGAATAATGGTCGTCGGCTAGGCGAAGCAATCGGCGCAGATGGCAGTTACGAGTGTTGGAGCGGACCCCATGAGCAGTTCCGAGACCTACCCGACTTTCGGTGATCCCGCAATCGACGAGGCTATCCGCCAGACTTTCACCAACCTTGTGCAGATGCGCGACGCGCACGGCACCGGTGAGACGCCGGCAAGCGGCACCTTCTACACCGATGCCGCCGGCCGCGCCCGTGGCATCCAAACCGAGATCAAAGGCGTGGCCAAGGCCGCCGCGGGTCACTGGACCGGAGATGCTGGTGACTCGTATCAACAGATCAACCGGCAGCTCGCGACCTGACGCAGCGCCACACCCACTGTCTTGAGCCCGAATACATTCGACAATGAAATCCGACGAAAACGAGGGCGAGCCCCAAGTCTTTGTCGGCTACAACCGCGATCAGTCAATCGTCGTCACCTACAGCCACTACGGATTCGTTGGTCTGCAGCTAACCGAAGCCGCGCGACGGCGCAGTGAGGACGCGCTGGCCGGAGCGATTGTGGAAGTCGCCAACCTTGCACACCAAAGGGCCATGGCCGATCTTCGTGAACGCCAACTCAGCTGGGGAGCCTCACGCCAATTGTTGGACCAACGTGGCCTACCGACGGCTGCCGACGTTGACGCGCTGCAGCGGCGGATCGACGAAGCCCCTGACGTGTAGCTCACGCCCTAACCGTGAGCGGCTCAGCGTCCAGTGACCCCGAGATCGACCGAATAGATCGCAGCGACAGATAACAGGGCCGCCGTGCCCCTAATGCTTAGTACAGGCGGCGATTAGCGAGTCGGGGTTGGACACACTGATTCGTAGGGTGCGCAGCTCGGTCTGGCGCAGGGGCGCATGCGCTTGAACCGGAGGGTCGATGGCCAGTTCCACGATGTTGTTCGACGAGCCGTTGACTAGCCACTCGCCGCGAGCCCCGTGTACTCCGACTCCGTCGACGAAACGATGGCCACCGCGTCTCGCATCGGTGATTGACGTCAGCGGGATGTCCGCCTTGAAGGCCCAACCCATCCGGACATGCAGGGTGTTGTCGTCGATCCGCAGCAGCGCGCGTTTCGGCCCGAGCCCCAACGGCACCGCCAACCAGCGATACCACTGCTCAAAGCTGATTTGGAACTCCACGAGTCCAGTCCTCCTTGTCGTGGGCACCCGCAGTCACCGATGCCACGTCGCGCGGCCGCGCCGACTAATTCTGTGCGGCACGGTGATAGCTGAACTGAACCGCCGCACAGCCTCGCGCCCGACACAACGACACGTGGTTGCGGCACCGAGCAATACGAGATCCTAGCGATGGCTCAACCTCGCCGCCAGCGGCGGTTAGCTACCAAGCGGCCAGTTACGCGTTGCGGCGCAACGGCCTCGACAAGGCCTGCCTGCTGTGGGGAATTATCTGGCCGCTGCTGGGGACTTCTCGTGGCCACGAGTGGGGAAAGCGAACTGGCCATTGACAATTCGCGCCGAAGTCGCACCACCGGATGTGCCTGGTCCCCCTTGATGGCCGAACGACACCGACATCCGGACCTTCTCGAGTTGGAGCAGATCGCTCACGGTGGATCGGCGTAGCGGCGAGGCTCGTTGACAACGGGCTGCTCTCGATCTTCGCTCCGCTTCGGCGCGGGGGCTCCTGGCGGTGGCGTATACCGATACGACTCGGGTATGTCGGACGGGCGCTCCGGGAGACCTGCGTGTCGATCGCCGAGCCAGAGGATACTGCCGGGTTCGCCTGGATGGCGGGTAGCCGCGGACGGTTGTATCCCCTCAAGATCGAGGAGGTAGTAGTACAGCACGGCCTCGTCTACGGACGGCCATGGGCCGGGGTCGATGATCGACCCACTGGTGTCGCGGGCGAGCCCCCGGGTGATGTCGGACAGCGGGGCCGTGTACACCACATACATCATCGGTCCCTCGGTCCACGCATGCGAAACCAGAAATGCGTAGCGTCCCTCAGTATTGTTCTCAGTGCCGATGCAGCGCAACAGGTTTCGCGGGACATCGGCTGCGAACTTGCGTTGCTCGTCAGTGGCCTCAGTTGATGGGCGCACTGTTATTCACCCACGGTGGAGCGGCCGCCACTTGAATAGCTTTGGCGGCGCTAATGGTGACTTCGGCTAATGCGTGAGCCATTGATATGCCTGTTTGCCCGCCGCGTCACCGCCAAGCCCCCCGATGGTGCCGAGGATGAGCGCCCCGAAAAATGCACCATAGGGACCCCCGGCGGCGGCGCCTCCCTCTGCTCCAAGCTCACCCAGGGCAAGCGCTCCCGCCCAGCCGCCGGCGCTCTTTGCCAAGACTTCTCCGGCATCCTTTCCCTCTAAGATTTCGTACGCCGCGGTTCCGAGATCGACCGCGGTGCCGACATAGCCCAACCTCTTGGCGGTCTGTTTGAGGATGTCGATGTCCTCGAGTGTGAAAGCGTTCACGTCGGGTTGCCAGTGTCTACCGTGATCCAGCAGATCGCTGGCGTTGTCCAGGGCGCGCTCGCCAGCGCCAAAGGGCTTGCCGCCCGCTTCGAGGGCATCCAGACCTTCGAATGGCGGAACCAGGCCGTGCTGGTAACTTTCCGCAACCTGGTTAACCGCCTCGGGCGACATGCCCAGTCGCTGCAACTCGTCTTTCAGCCTGGCGATTACGTTGGCCCGGCCGTTGGCCTCCACCTGATCGAGGAGCCGCGTCGCATCGTCGGGCACCATCGGCTGTTGGTGCCATGAGAGGTTGCCGTTTTCCAGGTCGTGCTGCAGCTGCATCCGCCCCAGCGCCCGTTGTCGTGCATCGAGGCCCGTAACGCGGTCCATCGACAGGGGGCCGATGAACCTGGATTGGTGGTAGTCGTTGAGGCGCTCGCCCGCACCGTTGCGCGCATCTTGACCGCCGACGATGGCGATGTGGCTGTTCGGGTTGGTGATGGTGTTGTAGTCGCGTAATCGCGCCGCCGCGGCGGCCTCCTCCTCGGTCATATAGCCCGGCTGGCCGACCATGCTGGGCAAGTAGGCATCCCGGCCCGCGACGTGGGCTCGATCGACCAGGGCCTGATCAGCCGCGCGCTGTGTGTCGCCGTAGCGGCGCGCCGAGTCCTCGGGCGGGGGTGGGGGTTTGGGCGGTTCGGGCGGGGCCTGCGGCTTTGGTGGGGGTTTTTTGCCGTTGAGCTCGTTCACGAGGCGCTGGATCTTGGCGACTTCGGCTTGGACGTTGGCGTCGCTGGTTTGCAGCCGGGTGCCTGCGGCGTTGAGGAACGCCTGCAGCAGCGCCAGGATCTGCTGTTTGCCTTCAGCGGTATATGCCGCGGGGCCGATGGCCACGAGTTGCTGTCGCAGTGTGTTGAGGTCGTGCTGAATGTCGTTGCGCCCGAACAGCGAGTTGATCCCGGAAGCGTCGACCGCCCCGCCTGCGCTGGTGTCCGTCCGGGCGGCGGTGCCCGGCCCGCCCTGTGGTCCAGGAAGCACTGGCGACAATGCCTGCTGCCAGCCTTCCAGCGGGGGCCCTCCCGGTGCGGGCGGCGGCAGCCCGGGGAAAGGCGGCGGCACCGGCGGCGCGGGCGGCATTGGGTCGAGCGGTATGGGCCCGCCCGGAATCGAATGGGTCAACCCGCTACCTCTTCCGCCCCATTCAAATTCCGCACTGTCACCCCCGTCGCCTCGGCGGCCTCGACCAGGGCAGCCGCCACGAGTATGCCACTCAACAGCCGTCGAAACCCTGGTCGGAGACGACCGTCTAGGGCGTGTCTCCCGAATGGGAGGGCGTTGACGAGCGACGATTGGCCGGTGACGCGAATGGGTGTGATTTCTGATCAGTTTTGGACGGCTGTCGAATCGGTGATGCCATCGGATGAGGGCAAGCGGGGCAACAGGTTCGGTGACCATCGTTTGATACTGGAGGGGATCGCATGGCGATTCCGCACTGGTAGCCCATGGCGGGACCTGCCAGCCGATTTCGGACCGTGGCAAACGGTGTGGAAGCGGCATCACCGATGGTCCTTGGACGGCACCTACGACGCGATGTTCGCCCAGGTGGCGGCGATATTCGGGTTCGACGCCGCGATGGTCGAGGACATCGAGAAGCTGCTGGCGGTGGATTCGACGAACGTGCGGGCACATCAACATTGCGCGGGCGCACGCTCCGACACGCTCGCCCCAGGGGGCTCTGTCGAATTACAAGAAATCTGCCGATGAGCCCGACGATCACGCGATCGGCCGCTCGCGCGGCGGGCTCACCACCAAGATTCACGCCCTGACCGATCAGCGGGAAGCCCCGGTCGCGGTCCGGTTGACCGCCGGACAGGCCGGCGACAACCCCCAGTTGGTGCCGCTGCTCGACGATTACGCCGCGCCCTGCAAGGAGCAGGACGTGTCCGGTAGCGACTTCCGATTGCTCGGCGACAAGGCTTATTCGCATCCGAGCACGCGCACCGAATTGCGTTCCAGAAGAATCAAACACACAATTCCTGAACGCAAAGACCAAATCGCTCGACGCAAAGCCAAAGGATCAACAGGCGGTCGGCCGCCCGCATTCGACCCCGCCCTCTAGGGGCTACGCAACACCGTCGAACGAGGCTTCAACCGGCTCAAGCAGTGGCGCGGCGTCGCGACCCGCTACGACAAATACGCTCTCACCTACCTCGGCGGAGTCCTACTGGCCTGTGCAGTCATCCATGCCCGCGTGGGGGCCACTGAATTGGGAGACACGCCCTAGTCGCCTTGCGATCGCCAGTGGCGGGGGTGGGCGCGGTACTCCAAGGATTGTGTGCGCCGTAATGGCCAACGCCTTCCCGCGGAATATCCGATCAGGTAGACCACGGTGACGAAGCCCAGGGTGATGACGGCGATGATGGCGAACTGCACGCGTTGCCCGCGCGCAACGGAACACCCCAAGCTGGCCTCCGCGTAACCGATTCCGCAGGGGAAGATCACCAGAAAGGCGGGTACGGCCACATACACGAACCACGGTCTGTCAGTGGCGTGGACTGCGACGACCAGACCCAACACGCCAAACGCCGCGATGAAAACATGCATCCACCACGCTTTCTGGGCGGTAGTCACCCTGCCGTAGGACGGGACCGGGTCGTAGTCAGGTCCGTCACCGCGCGGTGCGACGCTGCCCTCACGCCCCTGCTGGGCCTGGCTGTCTTCCAGGTAGAACGCGTAGACCTTCCCGCGGATCTTGATGTACGGCCATTGAAGTACGCGGTGCCGGTCGCGAGTGCCATGCCAAACAGCGCGAAGCCCGCACCGACCGTCCAGTTGGGAAGGCAACCGAGGGCAACGAACACACTCGCTGCCAGAAATCCGCTCCAATAAAGACGCCGTTCCCAACTAACGCCGCGATTGACGAATAACGGCGGCAACACCGCAACAGCGAGACACAGCCAGGCCAGCCCAAACAAGATCAACCTGTATAGAGGGTGCGGAGGCGACAGCGGCTGGAAGAGCGCCGCCGGATCAATAGCCTTGGCGGTATTTACGGTGGCTCCTGCTAACGCGTTATCGATTGATATGCCCATTTGCCAAACGCGTCACCGCCCAGCGCGCCGGCCGTGCCGCCGAGCAGCGCTCCAAAAAATGCCCCGTACGGACCGCCGACCCAGGCGCCGAACTCTCCTCCACCCAAGGCCCCCGCCCCCATTCCGGCCCAGCCGCCGACGCCCTTTGCCAGGACCTCGCCGGCAGGTTTTCCCTCTAATAGCTCATACACCCCAGTTAAGAGATCGACCGCGGTGCCGACACGGCCCACAGCCTTGGCGGTATTTTTGAGGATCTCGATGTCTTCGAGCGTGTAAGCCCCGACTTCGGGTTGCCAGTCTCTACCTTGGTCCAGCAGATCACTGGCGCGATCCAAGGCGCGCTCAGCAGCGCCGAAAGGCTTACCACCCGCTTCGATGGCATCCAGATATTCGAACGGCGGAACCAGCCCGTGTTGGTAACTTTGCGTGATTTCGTAGACCGCCGCAGGTGACAGGCCCACTCGCCCCAACTGGTCTTTCAGGCCGGCGATAATGTTGGCCCGGTCGGTGGCCTCCCCCTGATCGACAAGCCGAGTCGCATCGTCGGCGAGCATTGGCCCTTGACGCCACGTAAGGGTGCCGTCTTCCAGGACGCTCTGCAGCCCCATCCGCCGCAAGGCCAGGGTCCGGGTATCGATGCCGAGGACCCGGTCGATCGGCGGGGGCCCCATAAACCTTGATTGGTTGAAATCGTTGAGGCGCTCGCCAGCAAGATTGCGCGCATCCTGGCCGCCGGCCAGGGCTTTCCAGCTCTTCGGGTCGGTGATCGTCTCGTAGTCGCGCAATCGCGCCGCGGCGGCGGCTTCCTCGTCGTACATACAGCCTGGGTAGCCCACGTTGTTGGCAATGTAATACGTCCTGCCCGCGGCGTGGGCTCGATCGACCAGGGCCTGGTCAGCTGCGCGCTGTAACTGGTCGTAGCGGCGCGCCGACTCTTCGGGCGGAGGCGGAGGTTTCGGCGTTTCGGGCGTTGCTTGCGGTGGTGGCGGCATGCTTGCTGCCAGCTCGTTGGCAAGGCGTTGGATCTGGGCGACTTGGGCTTTGACGTTGGCGTCGCTGGTTTCCAGCCGGGCTCCCGCGGCGTTGAGGAATGCCTGCAGCAGCATGAGGATCTGCTGTTGGCCTTCGGCGGTGTATGCCGCGGGCCCGACGGCGACGAGCTGCTGGCGCAGCGCGTCGATGTCCAGCTGAATGTCGTTGTGCCCGAACAGCGAGTTGACGCCGGACGCGCCGACGACCCCACCGGCGCCGGTGTCCGTCTGAGCGGCGGTGCCCGGCCCGCCCGCAAATCCGGGAGGGGCTTGCGGTGCCGGCAGCGGGGGTACGGACGGTGCAGGCTTCGGCTGTAACGGTGGCTGCACTCCGAACAGGTCGTCGCTGGTGTCAATCGGAGTGGCGTTGCCCGGAACGCCCGGCAACCTGCCAGGCGCCAACATGGCCTGCCAGCCTTCCAGCGGGGGCACAGGCGGTGCGGGCACCGGCACCGGGTCGAGCGGTATCGGCGTCCCGTGAATCGGTTGATTCAACCCACCACCTCTTTTGACATGCGATAAATCTGCGCCGCCCTAGCCGGGGCACTGGCATCGACTTCGGAATACGTTGCAGAGCAGTCAGATCAAGTATGCGGTCCGACCATCGGACCAAGCGACGCCTGTTCTCAGCAAACCGGGATTGGGACAACAGCACGCCACGGATCGTCGTGTTCGCTGCCGTAGTTGGCATAGCGCGAGACCGTGCTCACCACCGCCGCAGCCGCATTGGCGGGTGTACAGGTCGTGCTCTGGGGCCGCATGGTCTTATGGCCGACGAATTAGGTGTACAGGTCGTGCTCTGGGAATCCGTGATCTTCGCTGTCGCTTGCGGGTTAGCGGCCCGGTAGCATTTTCGGCACACCTTCGACGCAAATAGACGCCAAATAATGGGGAGGGTCGACATGTCCGATCAGGTGCACGTCGACTTGGGGCGCCTTCCTGGGCACGCGGCCGACCATCGATCGATCGCCGGGCAGTGGCAGGAATGGCCGTTGGGTAGCGAGACTTTTCTGGCGGACTTCCGTCGTACCCACGGGGCGGTGGCTGAACCCCTCGCCCTGGCCCTCGAGGAGTACCAGCGGGCACGGGCGCACTTCGCCTCCAGCCATTCCGATGCGCATCACCAGGTCAGCGACGCGATTATGGCCAGCTTCGGTTCCTACCGGACCGAGGAAGGTCAAAGCAGCCGCAATCTGACCGAAACCGTGCGGGACCTCTAGTTGGTGAACACCGGCGCGGGGTCCAGCGTCCAGGCCGAATTCCCGCTTCTGCTGGCAGTTGCTGAGTCGCTTTATGCGGTGGCGATGCAGATGCTGTCGACAGCCGTGCCCACGGTGGTCCCACCGATCGCGTTGGACGAGACATCGCTGAAAGCCCACGGGCGGCTCCATGCCCGCGCCTTCAACCTCGTCCAGAAGATCGACTCAGGTGCCTGGATGCTCGCCGGTGCGGCCGCGGAACTCCTGAACAGTGCCTTTGCGTTCATCGCCCAAGAGGCCGACAACACGGGCCTGTTCAACGGGCAGTCATTGGGGGGCATCGGCGCCCCGCAGATCCCGGCTTTTCCCCCGCCGCCGGGCATTCCCGACCTCCCCGTGCCCGACATCCCCGCGCCGCCCGGGGTCATCGATGCCGAATACACCTCACAGCTGGTCAACGGCGGCGCCGGCGACGGTCCGCACCTGGCCGCTGCGGACTTTTGGACGAACACCGGGCAGAGCCTGACCCAGGCCGCCGAAGTGATAGACGTCCTGTGCGGTTCGCTGCGCAACGGGTGGCTGTCGCCCGATGCGGAAAATGTGCACGCGGCGCTGCAGGACTTCCTGTCCTGGTCCCGCGAGATGGGTCCGGCGGCTACCGAGCTGGGGCGGCATTGGAACACTCACGCCGCGGACTGGCGTCGCACGCGGAACAACATCCCCACGCCTGAGGAGGCCCGCGGGGTCAAAGTGCGGCTGCTCGACGCGATCCAGCGCAACATGAGCGACGGGGGATTGAGCACCCCCGAGGTGGTGGATTACACGAACCAGTACACCCAGCAAAACCTCACCACCGACCAGGAAATGGGCGTCTACGACAGTGGCGAGTCGGGAGCGCCGCCGTTCGCGGGCCCCGGGGTGCCGCCAGAGATCACGGCCGGAGGCCCACCCCGCATGGACGGGGCGGCCCGACCCGCGCCCGGAACTCTGCAAGACCGGCTGACCGATGACCAGGGCATCAAGGGACTCAAGGATCCCAAAGAGATGATGTCGGCGCTGATGTCGGCGGCGAGCGGCCTCGGCGGTGGGCTCGGCTCGCTGGGTGGGCTCGGTAAAGGCCTTTTCGAACCCCTCCAGTCGATCCCCCAACAGATCGCGCAACAGGTTTCTCAATTCGGGCAGATGGCCAGCAAGGCAATGGATCCCACCGCGGCCGGCCTGGCCGGCCACACGATGCCCAACACGGCCGCAAAGGCCGGCGGCGCAGGCGGCGGCGGAGGCGGAGTCAAGCCCGCGGGACTTGGCGGTGGCGCACGACTTGGCACGCCGTCGGGCAGTGGGGTGGGGGCCGCCCCGTCGGCCCCGGCCGTGAGCGGTGTGCCCGCGTCCGCCACGCCGGCCGCGGCGCCCGCTGCCGGGGGGATGGGTATGATGCCCGGCGCTATGGCTGGTGCCGGTGCCCGCGGCAGCGAAAAGCACAGCGCCCGCAACAAACAACTGTCCCCTGACGATGATTCGCAGTTCGACAGCGACCAGGAACACTCGCCGCCCGTGCTGGGCGCCCCACCCGAGCCCATCAAAAAGCCTAGCTACGACCGCAAGCTCGGCGCGGCACCAATCAACGCGGCACCAATCAAAAGGGACGCCTAGATGGGCAGCGGGATCGTTCATCGCGCGCTGAGCGCGCGGGCCTGGGCATAACGGAGTGCCGTAGTGGCGACACGCGAGGACTTTCCGGACTGGCCGCGCCCCCGCCAGCCCCGTGGCGAGTTGGACTCGGCGGCCTTCGAGAGCGACGACGACGCCGACACGGCGCCGATACCACTTGAACCCAGCGGCTACGTCGGCCCGCGCGACTGGTGGAGCGGCCAGCCGATTAACGAGCCGTCGCAGTGGTCGCCCGGACTCGATCCGTCGCTAGAGCCACGCGCGGGCGATGTGTTCGCCGAGTTGATGGCCAGCAGATCGGTGCCGAAAGGCAAAACGGCGCCTAAGCGCGGCTGGCGGCGGTCGATCTATGCATGCACGTTCGGGTTGGTGAACCCGGGTCCGTCGTCGGATGAGCATCGGGAAGCCCTTTTGGAAGCCGCGATCGGTACGCGGCTGGCCGGCCGCTACAAGGTCGGCGCCGTAGGCAAGGGCGGCGTCGGAAAGACCACTATCGCAGCGTGTTTGGGATCGATCTTCGCCGAAATGCGCCGGGCGGACCGGGTGGTTGCAGTCGACGCCGACACCGGATTCGGCAAGCTGGGTGCCCGGATCGACCCGGCCGGTGGTTCGTACTGGGAACTGACCGCCACCGAGCACGGCGGCAGCTTCGTCGACACCCGCAGCCATCTGGGCTGTAACACTGCTGGCCTGTTTGTCCTGGCCGGCGAGGAATCCGGCTCCGGTCGCCGGTCAGTCCTCACACCCGCCCTCTACCGGCGAGCGGTCGCGCGGCTGGATCGCCACTTCACGATCTCGGTCATCGACTGCGGTTCCGCGCTAGACCTTCCCGTTACCCGGGAAGTGTTGCGCGACCTGGACGCGATGGTCATCGTGGCTTCACCACGGGTGGATGGGGCATCGGCGGCCTTGCAGAAGCTCGAGTGGCTGGATGCCAACAGCATGACGGATTTGCTCGACCACGCCGTCATCGTGATCAACGACTCTGATGGTCACGCCGACAAGCGAACCCGCGACGAGTGGCGTCGGCAGCTGTCCAGCCATGGCTGGCCCGTGTTCGAGGTTCCGTTCGATCCGCACTTGCGGACCGGGTGCGTCATCAACGTGCCCGACCAACTGGCCGCGACCACACGGCAGAGTTTCATCGAAATCGCCGCCGCACTTGGCGAGCGTTTCGCTTCAGACCGTTGAGATCCAAGCCCAGTCGCGAAGCCGCCCCGCCGGCTGGGCATGTACTAGAAGACTAGGCTTGCCTACCCGGGCTCGACAACCACACCAGCACCATCAATGAGTAAGCCGATACCGACAGTTCTTTTACCACAACCTCTTTCCCTGGCGACAAGAGCGCTTCTGGTGTCTGGGCTGGTGGGCTCTCAAGGCTCGAACCTCGGTTCGACCGCGCGCGGCGTGGTCTTGACAGCTCGCCAGAGACGACACACACTCGGCATTCGCCAGAGAACATTCGCAATGCCGAAAACCTAGATGCGCCAGTGGGGTTGGACGCGGTTGATATCCAAGCTGCGTGCACCTGGGGTGCCGGGGGCGATCACCGCATGATCCAGCACGGCTTTGACCTTTGACGATGGCCTGCTTGCGTCCGAGATCCATATCCGGCCATTGCTCGCGCAATATCCCGCCGGTGCTGGCCAGTTCGTAGACCGCGGTGGTGTCGGTGGCTGCGGCGATCTCCCGGCGGTTCTGGCCGATGCGGACGGCAATCGGGTCGCGGGCAGCGATCCACTCCCGCGCGGTAACCGCACCCTCGGCATAGAGGGCGGCCAGCTCACCCAGTCGCGCCTGGTCAGCCTCCACGGCGGCGGCCAACTCCGCCACATCGCGATCGGTGCTGGATTTGCCGGCCAGCACCTTGGCCAGGTGCGGGGAGTCCAACCGGGTAAGCACCGCATCGGTCAACAGTTTCTCGACGGGTTCGGCCACCACCGTCAACCGCCCGCACCCGCCGTGATCGGGCCTTTCAGACACACGTACCGGCGCACCCGATTATCGGGGTTGACGTGGCGGGCTTGGGAAAACAACCGATTGCCGCAACGTCCGCACCGCAACATCCCCGACAACAAATACGTGCGCGCTGCTCTGGTCTTGGACAGCGACCGGGAGGCCATCCGGGCCAGCACCCGATCCCGCTCGGCGGGCGTGATGATCGCCGGCCACAGTCGAGACAGAAAACCCGCTACCCGAGCCGGTGGCGGCGGTGCCGGATACGAACGTGCTGCCGCTGCGCCCGGCGCAGGGCGAATAGTCGCCGCACGCCCCTGGGCGATCCCTCGCCAGCCGGTGTTGTTGGGGTTGCACGCGCGGGCCTCGCAACCGTTTATCCATAATTCCCGGTGGCGTACTGCGGGCAGTACGCTTCTTCGGCGAACTCCACGATCCCCAACGTGATTTCTTCAAGCCCGATGATGTCGCCTGCTGATACCCCCGAGTGTGTCGATGATGTGGGCGTCGTACGCCGCCGACGCCGCTCCGAAGTCATCCGACTTGGGCCGCACGTCGCAAATCTTGTGCGCCGGCGGGATGGCGGCACGCGCCCCGGCGGCTGTCGCAAAGTTGCTATGCCCGTAGGTGTTGACAACCCGATTGACGAACCAGGAACACAGGCCCGCTGCGCGGGCCGCCGTGGAGGCGGGAAAATGGGGTCGTGTTCGTCCGGGACGCTGTATTTACTGTGATGCCCTCAAGCTCGTGGATCAGGATGGTGTTGGGAGCCACCGACAGGAACTGTCGATTGTTGCCGTGAGCACGCGGATCAGATTCTTTAGGTCCTGTGGTTCCTCCGGACGGACGCGCAATGTCCGAAGCTGTTGTGTCCGGAGGTATTTGATGGAACTATTGCACAAGCGGTGCGCCGCGCTCGATATCGGCAAGAAGGACCTGAAGGCGTGCGTGCGCACCCCAGGCCGCAAAGGTAAACGGTCGCGGCACCAGGAGATCCGCACCTACGCCAACCACCACCAACGCGTTGCTGGAGCTGCGGGACTGGCTGATCGCCGAGCAGGTGTCTTTGGTGGTGAGGGAAGCGACTGGCGATTACTGGCGCGGCGCGTTCTACCTGATGGAGGACGACCTGAACGTGATGCTCGTCAACGCCGCCCACGCTAAGGGGCTGCCCGGTCGCAAGACCGACGTGTTTGCGACAGCGCCTGGGTGTCAGCTGGGTGAGTGCGGGCTGTTGCGTGCCTCGTTCGTGCCGCCGGAGCCGATCCGGCAGCTGCGGGATCTGACCCGCTACCGCACCACGCTGATCGCCGAGCGTAGTCGGGAGGCGGCGCGGTTGGAGAAGGAGCTCGAAGCCGGGATCGAGCTGTCGGCGGTGGCCAGCGACATCCTCGGGGTCTCCGGGCGGGCGATGCTGGCCGCGCTCATCGCTGGCGAACGCGACCCGCAGGAGTTGGCGGAGATGGCCAAGGGTCGGATGCGCCCGAAGATCCCGCAGCTGGTGCAGGCGTTGACCGGCAACTTCGGTGAGCACCACACGTTTTTGTGCATGCTGCATCTGCGGCGCATCGACGAGCTCACCGCGGCGATCGAGGAACTCTGCGCGCGCATCGAGGAGCAGATGCGCCCTTTCGCCCGCCAGCTTGAACAGTTGGCGACGATCCCGGGCGTGGGCCAGTGTGTGGCGGAGGTCATCATCGCCGAGACGGGCGCCGACATGACCCGTTTCCGCACCGCCGCACACCTTGCGTCTTGGGCCGGGGTGTGCCCGGGCCAGCATGAATCAGCCGGCAAACGCAAATCAGGCAAGACCCGTCACGGCAACCGATGGTTGTGCGGCGCGTTGGGCACCGCCGCGATGGCGGCGGCCCGCACCAAGGACACCGCCTGCCTCGGAGCCCGATACCACCGGCTTGCTCCACGGCTGGGTAAATCCAAAGCCATTGTCGCCATACAACACTCGATTCTGACGGCGGCTGGCACATGCTCACCGACGACATCGATTACCACGATCTCGGCGGCGACTACTTCGCTCGGCTGGATCCGAACGGGCCATGCGCCGCATTGTGCGCCAAGCCAACGCCCTCGGTTTCACCGTCCGCTTCGACCCGATCCAGGCCGCCTGAACCGCAGCCCGGCACCGCCACCGAATCACCTTGGGAGCCGCCGCTCACCATTTATTTTCGGATCAGTGCCCACGGGCCGATCATGCCACCACCACCGCGTCCGGGTGGACGCCGACCCAGACGGTGCTGACGGTGTTGGTGGCGGTGTCGATCACCGACACCGTGCCGCTCTGTTCGTTGGCGACGTAGACGGCGCTGCCGGTGGGGTTGAACGCCAGCGCGTCCGGGCCGCCGCCGACCACGAGGGTGGCGGTGACGGTGTTGGTGGCGGTGTTGATCACCGAAACCGTGCCGCTGCCTACGTTGACGACGTAGACGGCGCTGCCGGTGGGGTTGACCGCCAGCTCGCCCGCGTCGGTGCCGATCCCGACGGTGGCGGTGACGGTGTTGGTGGCGGTGTTGATCACCGACACCGTATCGCCGCCGCCGTTGACGACGTAGACGGCGCTGCCGGTGGGGTTGACCGCCACCGCGTCCGGGTCGATGCCGACCCCGATGGTGGTGACGGTGTTGGTGGCGGTGTTGATCACCGACACCGTGTCGCTGCCGTCGTTGGCGACGTAGACGGCGCTGCCGGTGGGGTTGACCGCCAGCGCGTCCGGGTAGGTGCCGACCCCGACGGTGGTGGTGACGGTGTTGGTGGCGGTGTTGATCACCGACACCGTGTCGCTCTGTACGTTGGCGACGTAGACGGCGCTGCCGGTGGGGTTGACCGCAACCGAGTCCGGGATGGCGCCGACCCCGACGGTGGCGGTGACCCTGTTGGTGGCGGTGCTGATCACCGACACCCTGTCGTCGGCGTTGTCGGCGACGTAGACGGCGCTGCCGGTGGGGTTGACCGCCACCGCCTCCGGGGCGCCGTCGACCGTGACGGTGGCGGTGACGGTGTTGGTGGCGGTGCTGATCACCGACACCGTGCCGCTGCCCTCGTTGGCGACGTAGACGGCGCTGCCGGTGGGGTTGACCGCCACCGCGGCCGGGTCGCTGCCGACCGCGAGGGTGGCGACGACGGTGTTGGTGACGGGGTCGATCACCGACACCGTATCGCTGAGGGAGTTGGCGACGTAGACGTCGCCCGACCCGCCGGCCCCGCCGGTCCCGGCGGCGCCGCCGGTGCCGCCCAGGGCGCCGTTGGGCCCGGTGCCGGTGCCGCCGGCGCTGCCGCTGTCGCCGGCGGAGCCGTTGCCGCTGGTGCCGCCGGTGCCGCCGACGCCGCCGGTGCCGCCGGTGCCGCCGGTGCTGCTGGCGCCCGGGACGCCCACGCCGTCGCCGCCGTTGCCGCCGGCCCCGCCTTGGCCGCCGGTCCCGCCGGGCATGCCGCCCGTGCCGGTCATGCCGGTCCCGCCGGCCCCACCGGTACCGCCATTACCTCCAACACCCGCGGTGCCGCCGCTGCCCACGGTGCCGGCCGCCCCTCCGGCCCCGCCGGTGCCGCCGTTGCCGCCGGCCGCGCCCTGACCGCTGTTCGTGCCGGTGATGCCGGTCCCGCCGGTGCCGCCGCCGCCGCCGGTACCGCCTTGGCCGCCGTCACCGGCGGTGCCCGAGGCCGCGGTGCCACCCAGCCCGACCCCGCCGGTGCCGGCGTCACCGCCGGTGCCCCCGGTGCCACCGGTGCCACCGTCACCGCCGGCCACCCCGGCGTTGGTGGTGTTGTCGGTCCCCGTACTGCCTTGGGCGCCGGTGCCGCCCAGGCCGCCGTCACCGCCGGTGCCGCCGGCGCCCTGCACCCCGGCGGTGCCGCCCTCGGCGTTGCCGGCCGCCCCACCGGCCCCGCCTTGCCCGCCGTTGCCGCCGGCCGCGCCCTGACCGCTGTTGGTGCCCGCCACCCCGGCCCCACCGCCACCACCGCTGCCACCGACCCCACCCGCACCGCCGTCACCGGCGGTGCCCGAGGCCGCGGTGCCACCCAGCCCGACCCCGCCGGTGCCGGCGTCACCGCCGGTGCCCCCGGTGCCACCGGTACCGCCGTCCCCGCCGGCCACCCCGGCGTTGGTGGTGTTGTCGGTCCCCGTACTGCCTTGGGCGCCGGTGCCGCCCAGGCCGCCGTCACCGCCGGTGCCGCCGGCGCCCTGCACCCCGGCGGTGCCGCCCTCGGCGTTGCCGGCCGCCCCACCGGCCCCACCTTGCCCGCCGTTGCCGCCGGCCGCGCCCTGACCGCTGTTGGTGCCCGCCACCCCGGCCCCACCGCCACCACCGCTGCCACCGACCCCACCCGCACCGCCGTCACCGGCGGTGCCCGAGGCCGCGGCGCCACCCAGCCCGACCCCGCCGGTGCCGGCGTCACCGCCGGTGCCCCCGGTGCCACCAACCCCGCCGACCCCGCCGGCCACCCCGGCGTTGGTGGTGTTGTCGGTCCCCGTACTGCCTTGGGCGCCAGTCCCGCCGACCCCGCCGGTGCCGCCCAGGCCGCCGTTGCCGCCCTGGCCGCCGGCGCCCTGCACCCCGGCGGTGCCGCCCTCGGCGTTGCCGGCCGCCCCGCCGGCCCCGCCTTGCCCGCCGTTGCCGCCGGCCGCGCCCTCACCGCTGTTGGTGCCCGCCACCCCGGCCCCACCGCCACCGCCGCCGCCGCCGGTACCGCCTTGGCCGCCGTCACCGGCGGCGCCCGAGGCCGCGGCGCCACCCAGCCCGACCCCGCCGGTGCCGGCGTCACCGCCGGTGCCCCCGGTGCCACCGGTGCCGCCGATCCCGCCGGCCACCCCGGCGTTGGTGGTGTTGTCGGTCCCCGTACTGCCTTGGGCGCCAGTCCCGCCGACCCCGCCGGTGCCGCCCAGGCCGCCGTCACCGCCGGTGCCGCCGGCGCCCTGCACCCCGGCGGTGCCGCCCTCGGCGTTGCCGGCCGCCCCGCCGGCCCCGCCTTGCCCGCCGTTGCCGCCGGCCGCGCCCTGACCGCTGTTGGTGCCCGCCACCCCGGCCCCACCGCCACCACCGCTGCCACCGACCCCACCCGCACCGCCGTCACCGGCGGCGCCCGAGGCCGCGGTGCCACCCAGCCCGACCCCGCCGGTGCCGGCGTCACCGCCGGTGCCCCCGGTGCCACCGGTGCCGCCGTCCCCGCCGGCCACCCCGGCGTTGGTGGTGTTGTCGGTCCCCGTACTGCCTTGGGCGCCAGTCCCGCCGACCCCGCCGTTGCCGCCCTGGCCGCCGGCGCCCTGCACCCCGGCGGTGCCGCCCTCGGCGTTGCCGGCCGCCCCGCCGGCCCCGCCTTGCCCGCCGTTGCCGCCGGCCGCGCCCTGACCGCCGGTGGTCCCGGTGACCCCGGCCCCACCGCCACCTCCGCTGCCACCGACCCCACCCGCACCGCCGTCACCGGCGGCGCCCGAGGCCGCGGTGCCACCCAGCCCGACCCCGCCGGTGCCGGCGTCACCGCCGGTGCCCCCGGTGCCACCGGTGCCGCCGTCCCCGCCGGCCACCCCGGCGTTGGTGGTGTTGTCGGTCCCCGTACTGCCTTGGGCGCCGGTGCCGCCCAGGCCGCCGTCACCGCCGGTGCCGCCGGCGCCCTGCACCCCGGCGGTGCCGCCCTCGGCGTTGCCGGCCGCCCCGCCGGCCCCGCCTTGCCCGCCGTTGCCGCCGGCCGCGCCCTGACCGCCGGTGGTCCCGGTGACCCCGGCCCCACCGCCACCTCCGCTGCCACCGACCCCACCCGCACCGCCGTCACCGGCGGCGCCCGAGGCCGCGGTGCCACCCAGCCCGACCCCGCCGGTGCCGGCGTCACCGCCGGTGCCCCCGGTGCCACCGGTGCCGCCGTCCCCGCCGGCCACCCCGGCGTTGGTGGTGTTGTCGGTCCCCGTACTGCCTTGGGCGCCGGTGCCGCCCAGGCCGCCGTCACCGCCGGTGCCGCCGGCGCCCTGCACCCCGGCGGTGCCGCCCTCGGCGTTGCCGGCCGCCCCACCGGCCCCACCTTGCCCGCCGTTGCCGCCGGCCGCGCCCTGACCGCTGTTGGTGCCCGCCACCCCGGCCCCACCGCCACCACCGCTGCCACCGACCCCACCCGCACCGCCGTCACCGGCGGTGCCCGAGGCCGCGGCGCCACCCAGCCCGACCCCGCCGGTGCCGGCGTCACCGCCGGTGCCCCCGGTGCCACCAACCCCGCCGACCCCGCCGGCCACCCCGGCGTTGGTGGTGTTGTCGGTCCCCGTACTGCCTTGGGCGCCAGTCCCGCCGACCCCGCCGGTGCCGCCCAGGCCGCCGTTGCCGCCCTGGCCGCCGGCGCCCTGCACCCCGGCGGTGCCGCCCTCGGCGTTGCCGGCCGCCCCGCCGGCCCCGCCTTGCCCGCCGTTGCCGCCGGCCGCGCCCTGACCGCTGTTGGTGCCCGCCACCCCGGCCCCACCGCCACCTCCGCCGCCACCGACCCCACCCGCACCGCCGTTACCGGCGGTGCCCGAGGCCGCGGTGCCACCCAGCCCGACCCCGCCGGTGCCGGCGTCACCGCCGGTGCCCCCGGTGCCACCGGTGCCGCCGTCCCCGCCGGCCACCCCGGCGTTGGTGGTGTTGTCGGTCCCCGTACTGCCTTGGGCGCCGGTGCCGCCCAGGCCGCCGTCACCGCCGGTGCCGCCGGCGCCCTGCACCCCGGCGGTGCCGCCCTCGGCGTTGCCGGCCGCCCCGCCGGCCCCGCCTTGCCCGCCGTTGCCGCCGGCCGCGCCCTGACCGCTGTTGGTGCCCGCCACCCCGGCCCCACCGCCACCTCCGCCGCCGCCGACCCCACCCGCACCGCCGTTACCGGCGGCGCCCGAGGCCGCGGTGCCACCCAGCCCGACCCCGCCGGTGCCGGCGTCACCGCCGGTGCCCCCGGTGCCACCGGTGCCGCCGTCCCCGCCGGCCACCCCGGCGTTGGTGGTGTTGTCGGTCCCCGTACTGCCTTGGGCGCCGGTGCCGCCCAGGCCGCCGTCACCGCCGGTGCCGCCGGCGCCCTGCACCCCGGCGGTGCCGCCCTCGGCGTTGCCGGCCGCCCCGCCGGCCCCGCCTTGCCCGCCGTTGCCGCCGGCCGCGCCCTGACCGCCGGTGGTCCCGGTGACCCCGGCCCCACCGCCACCTCCGCTGCCGCCGACCCCACCCGCACCGCCGTTACCGGCGGTGCCCGAGGCCGCGGTGCCACCCAGCCCGACCCCGCCGGTGCCGGCGTCACCGCCGGTGCCCCCGGTGCCACCGGTGCCGCCGTCCCCGCCGGCCACCCCGGCGTTGGTGGTGTTGTCGGTCCCCGTACTGCCTTGGGCGCCAGTCCCGCCGACCCCGCCGGTGCCGCCCAGGCCGCCGTCACCGCCGGTGCCGCCGGCGCCCTGCACCCCGGCGGTGCCGCCCTCGGCGTTGCCGGCCGCCCCGCCGGCCCCGCCTTGCCCGCCGTTGCCGCCGGCCGCGCCCTGACCGCTGTTGGTGCCCGCCACCCCGGCCCCACCGCCACCTCCGCTGCCACCGACCCCACCCGCACCGCCGTTACCGGCGGTGCCCGAGGCCGCGGTGCCACCCAGCCCGACCCCGCCGGTGCCGGCGTCACCGCCGGTGCCCCCGGTGCCACCGGTGCCGCCGTCCCCGCCGGCCACCCCGGCGTTGGTGGTGTTGTCGGTCCCCGTACTGCCTTGGGCGCCGGTGCCGCCCAGGCCGCCGTCACCGCCGGTGCCGCCGGCGCCCTGCACCCCGGCGGTGCCGCCCTCGGCGTTGCCGGCCGCCCCGCCGGCCCCGCCTTGCCCGCCGTTGCCGCCGGCCGCGCCCTGACCGCTGTTGGTGCCCGCCACCCCGGCCCCACCGCCACCTCCGCTGCCGCCGACCCCACCCGCACCGCCGTCGCCGGCGGCGCCCGAGGCCGCGGTGCCACCCAGCCCGACCCCGCCGGTGCCGGCGTCACCGCCGGTGCCCCCGGTGCCACCGGTGCCGCCGTCCCCGCCGGCCACCCCGGCGTTGGTGGTGTTGTCGGTCCCCGTACTGCCTTGGGCGCCAGTCCCGCCGACCCCGCCGGTGCCGCCCAGGCCGCCGTTGCCGCCCTGGCCGCCGGCGCCCTGCACCCCGGCGGTGCCGCCCTCGGCGTTGCCGGCCGCCCCGCCGGCCCCGCCTTGCCCGCCGTTGCCGCCGGCCGCGCCCTGACCGCCGGTGGTCCCGGTGACCCCGGCCCCACCGCCACCTCCGCTGCCACCGACCCCACCCGCACCGCCGTTACCGGCGGTGCCCGAGGCCGCGGTGCCACCCAGCCCGACCCCGCCGGTGCCGGCGTCACCGCCGGTGCCCCCGGTGCCACCGGTGCCGCCGTCCCCGCCGGCCACCCCGGCGTTGGTGGTGTTGTCGGTCCCCGTACTGCCTTGGGCGCCGGTGCCGCCCAGGCCGCCGTCACCGCCGGTGCCGCCGGCGCCCTGCACCCCGGCGGTGCCGCCCTCGGCGTTGCCGGCCGCCCCGCCGGCCCCGCCTTGCCCGCCGTTGCCGCCGGCCGCGCCCTGACCGCTGTTGGTGCCCGCCACCCCGGCCCCACCGCCACCTCCGCCGCCGCCGACCCCACCCGCACCGCCGTTACCGGCGGCGCCCGAGGCCGCGGTGCCACCCAGCCCGACCCCGCCGGTGCCGGCGTCACCGCCGGTGCCCCCGGTGCCACCGGTGCCGCCGTCCCCGCCGGCCACCCCGGCGTTGGTGGTGTTGTCGGTCCCCGTACTGCCTTGGGCGCCGGTGCCGCCCAGGCCGCCGTCACCGCCGGTGCCGCCGGCGCCCTGCACCCCGGCGGTGCCGCCCTCGGCGTTGCCGGCCGCCCCGCCGGCCCCGCCTTGCCCGCCGTTGCCGCCGGCCGCGCCCTGACCGCCGGTGGTCCCGGTGACCCCGGCCCCACCGCCACCTCCGCTGCCGCCGACCCCACCCGCACCGCCGTCACCGGCGGTGCCCGAGGCCGCGGTGCCACCCAGCCCGACCCCGCCGGTGCCGGCGTCACCGCCGGTGCCCCCGGTGCCACCGGTGCCGCCGTCCCCGCCGGCCACCCCGGCGTTGGTGGTGTTGTCGGTCCCCGTACTGCCTTGGGCGCCAGTCCCGCCGACCCCGCCGGTGCCGCCCAGGCCGCCGTCACCGCCGGTGCCGCCGGCGCCCTGCACCCCGGCGGTGCCGCCCTCGGCGTTGCCGGCCGCCCCGCCGGCCCCGCCTTGCCCGCCGTTGCCGCCGGCCGCGCCCTGACCGCTGTTGGTGCCCGCCACCCCGGCCCCACCGCCACCTCCGCTGCCACCGACCCCACCCGCACCGCCGTCACCGGCGGTGCCCGAGGCCGCGGCGCCACCCAGCCCGACCCCGCCGGTGCCGGCGTCACCGCCGGTGCCCCCGGTGCCCCCGGTGCCGCCGTCCCCGCCGGCCACCCCGGCGTTGGTGGTGTTGTCGGTCCCCGTACTGCCTTGGGCGCCGGTGCCGCCCAGGCCGCCGTTGCCGCCCTGGCCGCCGGCGCCCTGCACCCCGGCGGTGCCGCCCTCGGCGTTGCCGGCCGCCCCGCCGGCCCCGCCTTGCCCGCCGTTGCCGCCGGCCGCGCCCTGACCGCTGTTGGTGCCCGCCACCCCGGCCCCACCGCCACCACCGCTGCCACCGACCCCACCCGCCCCGCCGTCACCGGCGATGCCACCAGTGCCGGCCGAGCCGCCCTGCCCGCCGGCGCCCCCGGCGCCGCCGGCAAAGCCGGCGTCACCGGCGCCGGCAGCGTTGTCGCCGGCCCCACCGTTACCCCCGGCACCACCGGTACCGGCCACGCCCGCATTCCCCGCCACGCCCGCGGCACCGGCACCGCTGCCCGCCGCGCCCCCCGCACCCGCATTACCGCCGTTACCACCGGCACCGCCGCCTTGACCGTCACCGCCCACACCCGCAGCACCGCCACCACCGGCGCCACCCACCCCGCCATTACCACCCAGGCCACCAGAACCGTTCGTGCCACCGACACCCGCCAAGCCCCCGGCCCCCCCGGCCCCGCCCACACCACCGCTAAAGCCACTACCACCCGCGGTGGCAGCCACATCACCGGCACCACCGGCCCCGCCGACACCACCACTACCCCCGCTGCCCGCGCTGCCCGCGCTGCCCGCGCTGCCTAACAACGCGGACCCGCCGGCCCCGCCGGCGCCGGCGCTACCGCCAACCCCGCCGTTACCGCCGTTACCACCGGCCACGCCAAAGCCCACACCGGTGCCACCAACCCCGCCAGCCCCACCGCCACCGCCGGCCCCGCCCAAACCGCCGGCCCCGCCGGCGCCCAACAGCCCATGGCTACCGCCACCAGCACCGCCAGCCCCGCCCACCCCGCCCGCCGAGCCGATACCACCGGCCCCGCCGCCCGCGCTGCCCGCGGCACCGACCACCCCGGCACCGCCAGCACCGCCGACCCCACCGGCCCCGCCGCCGCCCATGAACAGCTGATTGTTGGCCCCGCCAGCCCCGCCAGCCCCGCCGACCCCACCAACCGCGCCGACCCCGCCGACCCCGCCGGCCCCGCCGGCCCCGCCGCCCATCAGCCCATCGCCGCCGCCGTTCCCGCCGTTCCCGCCGTTGCCGCCGAGAGCGCCGGCCCCCCCAGCCCCCCCAGCCCCCCCGGCCCCGCCACGGCCGAACAAGCCCGCCGACCCGCCCGCCCCACCAGCACCACCGTTCGGGTTGGTCCCGGTGCCCGCCGTCCCGGATCCACCGGTGCCGCCGTTGCCTAAAATCCACCCGCCGTCCCCGCCGGCCTGCCCGGTGCCCGCCGCCCCATTGGCGCCATTGCCGACCAGCGGGCGCCCCGTCAGCAACTCAACCGGCGAAAACACCGCCAGGCCCTGAACGTCGGCCACCAGCGTCTGCAACGGCGAGGCGTTAGCGGCCTCGGCGGCCGCATACGCGCCCGCCCCCGAGCCCAACGTCCGCACAAACTGGTCATGAAACAGCACCGCCTGCGCGCTCAGCGCCTGATAATCCTGGGCGTAGCTGCCAAACAACCTCGCGATCGCCGCCGACACCTCATCACCGCCCGCGGCCAACAACCGCGTCGTGGGCCCCGCCGCCGCCGCGTTGGCCGCACTGACCGCCGACCCGATTCCGCTCAAATCCGCCGACGCCGCGGCCAAAACCTCAGGTGCTGCGATCACGAAAGACGACATGGCCGGCTCCCCCCACCAAGGACGACAAACGTCACGGATTGGTCGAGGTCGGTATCAGGGGTTGTCCAGCCGACCAGCATCCCCTCGGTCTGCCCGTCAACCTCCGCGGGTGCGCCCGCCGCGAATAGCTGAGCCAGTTCGATTTCAGCGGCGTCGCCGGGTAGCCCGGCGCCCAAGCGTTCGATCCACGCCCACGCCGCGTCGTGGCCAGCCTGCGGGTCGATTTTTGCGATCGCGTGTAACCGGGAGATCCGGTCAGCAGCCCGGGAAGCCGTACCTGTAAAAGTCGTCATCCGTCGCGCTCCTTCGGACTCAATGGGATATGCATGACCATAACGGAATCATGATTCCATGCCGGAATCAAATATTCTGTCTAAGTGACTGGACCCTCGTACGCCGAACGCCGCAAACTGCAGCTACGCGAGGAGATCATCGACGCGGCCATCGACGTGTTCGCCGAATCGGGTTATCACGACGCCGGTGTGGCCGATATCGCCAAGCGGGTCGGGATCGGGCATTCCACCTTCTACCGGCACTTTGAGAACAAACGTGCAATCCTCGACGAGGTCGTCAACACCGTCATCGAGCGGTCGATGGCGGCGATCGTCGCCGAGAACGCACCCGAAGCCGCCGGCTCTCTGGACGAATACCGGGCTCAAGCTGCCCGAATCGGCAGGGCCCTCGCGGACATTCTCAGCGACATTCGGGTGGTGCGGCTGCTGCTCATCGAGGCCGCCAGCGTTGATGCCGACCTGCGCCAGCGCATCGACGACATGTTCGACGTAGCCGTCCAAATGAACGCTGGCTTTTACGAGCATGGTCGTGAGCACGGCTATCTACGCGACGACCTGGACACCACCGCGACTTCCCGCGCCGTGGTCGGCATGATCTTCGGCCTCGCGATCATGGGCCTTAACCCCACCCTGGACGAGGATGAACGAGCAAACACCGTCCATGCCGCCACTCGCTTGATGTTCGACGGCATCGCAATTCATCCGGGTTGATGCCGATCACCGGCTTCACCACTAGCCCGTAGTTCCCCCCGCTAGGCGGGTCTGAGTCTTGTTTGCCGTTGATGAGCAGGTGTTTTGCGCCCATTGCAGAGCCAGCATGTAGACATGTATATGACAGAGATATACGACACGCCGCAGCCATATAACACTATTTCGTTGTTCGATGTGCTATAAAGTAGACATGTACGTGGCGCGGGTGCCGAATCGAGGGTCACCGCCGGCGATCCTATTGCGGGAAAGCTACCGCGAGGGCGACAAGGTGAAAAACCGCACCCTGGCCAACCTGTCACGCTGGCCAGCGCCCAAGGTCGACGCGCTGTCACGGGTGCTCAAGGGACTGCCACCTAGCGTGGAGTTGGCCGAGGCGTTCGAGATCACCCGCAGCCTGCCGCACGGGCCACGTGGCAGCGGTGCTGGGCAGCGCCCGAGCCCTCGGTGTTGAGCAGATGATCGACCCGACGCCCTCGCGGCGGCGTGACCTGGTCACCGCGATGCTGGTGGCCCAGGTGATCGCCCCGGGCTCGAAACTGGCGTTCGCACGCGGGCTGCGCACCCAAACCGCGACCAGCTCGCTAGGCGATGTGCTGGCAGTGGCTGGCTGCGATGAAGACGACCTGTATGCGGCGATGGACTGGGTGCTGCAGCGCAAACACGACATCGAAACCACGCTGGCTGCACGGCATTTGACCAACGGTACCCTGGTGCTCTACGACGTGTCCTCGGCGGCCTTTGAGGGCCGCACCTGCCCGCTGGGCAAGCGCGGGCACGCCCGCGACGGGGTCAAAGGCCGGCTCCAGATCGTCTACGGGCTGCTGTGTTCGACCGCCGGGATACCGATAGCGATCGAGGTGTTCGACGGCAACACCGCCGACCCCAAAACCCTGACCGCCCAGATCACCAAGCTGAAGAATCGCTTCGGGCTCACCGGCGTCTGTTTGGTCGGGGATCGGGGCATGCTCACCTCGGCGCGCATCACCGACGAGCTGCGCCCATCCGGCCTGGACTGGATCACCGCGCTGCGCGCCCCACAGATCAAAGCCCTCGTCGAAGCCGACGCACTGCAGCTGAGCTTGTTCGACGAACACGACCTCGCCGAGATCGACTCCCCGGACTATCCCGGTGAGCGACTAGTGTGCTGCCGCAACCCCGCCCTGGCCAAGCAACGCACCCGCAAACGCCAAGACCTGTTGGCAGCCACCGAAAAACAGCTCGCGCCCATCGCCGAGGCCACCCGCCGAGCGCGCCGACCGCTGCGCGGCCAAGACAAGATCGCGCTACGGGTGGGCAAGGTGATCAACCACTACAAGATGGCCAAACACTTCCACATCACCATCACCGAGGACTCATTGACGTTTCGCCGCAACGAGGACGCCATCGCCGCTGAGGCCGCCCTCGACGGCATCTACGTGCTGCGCACCAGCCTGCCCCAAGCCACCCTGCACCGCGACGATGTCGTACTGCGCTACAAGGGACTCGAAGACGTCGAACGGTTCTTCCGCACCCTGAACAGCGAACTCGACGTACGCCCCATCCGCCACCGGCTCGCCGACCGGGTCCGCGCCCACATGTTCTTACGCATGCTGTCCTACTACATCAGCTGGCACATGAAACAAGCCCTGGCCCCCATCCTTTTCCGCGACCACGACAAACCAGCCGCCGCAGCCAAACGCACCAATCCCGTTGCCGCGGCCCAACGCTCCAATGCCGCCCTGACCAAGGCCGCCCGCAAACACACCGAAGACGACACCCCGGCGCACAGCTTCACCACCCTGCTCGCCGACCTGGCTACCATCTGCGCCAACCAAATCCAACCCACCGACGACCTACCAGCATTCACCATGATCACCACCCCCACCGACCTACAACACCAGGCCTTCGAACTCCTCGGCGTCTCCCACCGCCACGGCCAAACGTAGTCAGTACAACCACCCCCACCACAGCACAAAACCCCAGCTCAACACTCAAACCCGTCAACCAACCGGGGGGAACTACGGACTAGCAGTGGGAAGGCGTGCGCAAAACAAGCGGCACAGCCCGCCTTGAAGCAGATACATACATCATGTATGTTGATACATGATGTATGTATCTATTTGAAGGGTGGCCCGCCGTGAGTTCGACCATCAGTGCTATCGAAGAGGACCGCAAGGCACTCTTATCCCTGTGTCCGCAGATAACCGAGGCGGACTGGGCCAAAGCCAGCGGGTGTCCGGGCTGGTCGGTTCAAGATCTCGTGTCCCATATGGCGTGCAGCTTCTGGCTGGCCGTCGACCCAGGTAAGTTGCCCGATCCGCACGGGCTGCCCGCAGAACGAGCGGCAGACCTCTATGTCGAGTCGCGCCGCTCGATGACACCGGAAGAAGTTGTCGCCGACTATGAGTCCGTCAGCCTGCGGGGCCTGGAACTGCTCAGTGCGCTCGAGGACCAGGACGTCGAAGTGCCGCTGGGGGACGTCGGAACCTATTCGGCGGCGGTGATTCCGAACGCCTTCGCTTTCGAGGCCTACGTGCATATCCGGTATGACCTCTTTCCTCCAAACGGTCCCCTGCGCGGACGGCCGCCGGCTTCAGACGAACTACGGCTCGCTCCGACGCTCGAGTGGATCGAGGTGGCGCTGCCCCAGCAGAATGCGGATGTGATGGAACGGATGAATGGCGCGGTCGAGATGCGGCTGGAAGGCCCGTGCGGACGGAAGCTGCGCATCGGCGCAGGCGACGTCGGGGCCCGCATCACGTCGGATTCCGAAGCGTTCGTGCGGTGGGTGACTCAACGAGGCAGTTGGGAGGATCTGGGCGTGACGGCTGACGGGGATCCATCGGACCTAGAGCTCATGCGCCAACTGACGGTGTTCTGACGGTGTTGTGACCGTGTCAGGAAGCGGCCAACGACGCGATCATCCGCTCGATCACCGCGCCCGCGTCGCGGCGTGCCTGCGTGGGGTCATCGGCGCGGGTGATGTAAAGCGCCGCCTCGCTCATCGCTCCTAACAACGTGTGTGCGGTCGCTTCCACCGGCTGCGCGGGGATGGCACCGGTTTGGATGGCGTGGGTCAAAAGCGCGCGCACCAGCGCGACGTTCGAGTTGTTCTCCATGTCGTTCCACCGTGCCCAACCCAGCACTGCCGGCGCGTCGACCAACACGATCCGCTGAATCTCGGGGTCGACGGCGGCATCGAGCCACATGCCGGCGCCCAGCCGCAGGACGGCGAGGGGATCGCCCGGGTCGGCCGCGGCGATGGCCTGTCCCATTCGTTCGTTGACCTCGCCGTCGACGCGTTCGTACACCGCCGTGAACAGTTCGGTTTTGTCGGCGAAATGGTGATACAGCGCGCCACGGGTCAGCCCGGCGGCCTGCACGATCGTTTCGAGGGCCACCTCGCTATAGCCATGTGTCGCAAACAATGTGCGCGCGGCGGCGATGAGCGCGTCGCGCGTATCCGCGGAGCGCTCGGCCTGTGTTCGGCGGCGATTAGTCACTAACCTTAGCCTTCGTACATACAGTATGTATGTTAGTACGTACTGGATGTGAGCCTGACAATCTTCACGCCGCCTTCCGGGGGTTGAGATGCCCACGGTTGATCTTGCCCAGGGCGGCATACATTATCGCGCGGTCGGACCGGACAACCGTGCGGCACCGCCGGTGGTTTGTGCACGGACTGCTGTGCAACGGCGAAGTCTGGACCGGCTTCGCCGACGACCTGGCCGCCCGCGGCGTCCGTTCCTACCGAGATCGGACACCGCGAGCTTGAGGTCGTGAATGCCGCGAAGCGGCGACCGGCTGTCGAGCGTACTCATATCGTTCACGCAATCCCACTCTGTAGGAACTGGTTTCGCACCGTATGGGCATCGGATCGGTCTGCCGCGGTGACATCCACACGCAGGAGCCGGGCCGGTTCGGCGTCGTCGCGCGGCGGGCTGAGCAGACCGCCGGTGGTCGAGACGTACAACGTGGGGGTCGACTCGGGTCCGACGGCAACCGCGGTGGGGCCCGCGACGCCCTGGTCGTATCCGGCGATGTCCTGGCGCCGCCCATCGGGGTACAGGCACAGCACACTGTGGTAGGTGTGGGTGGCCACCATGATCCGACCATCCGGCATCACCGCCAGGTCGTCGCCGCTGAGCCTTTCGGCCAACACCTCGAGATCGCGCTGCGGCTGTGGGCTTTCCAGGGGCACGCGGAGCAGCAGCCCGCGTTGAGTATTGGTTACTACGACCCAGCCGTCGTGTACCGCGATCCCGTTGATGCCCGGCATCGGGGAGTCGGGCCGCACCGGGGTCAACAGCGGGTGTTCGAGCCACACCGACGATGCGCCGGCCTGGGTGTCGACGGCCAGCACCACGCTGCGCAGCGAGTCCACCACCAGCAGTCGATCGCCTGCCCAGGTCATGCCGTTGGCGAACAGCACCCCCGGCAGTTCGCAAACGGCCTGCGCCGCACCATCGGCGATGCGGTGCAATTTCCAGCCGGCCTGTCCTTGGGTGCCAACCGCGGCCAGGGGGCCCTGCGGGTGCGACACGATGCCGGTCACCCACTGATCGAACTTGGCGGCGGTCTGCGTTGCGCCATTGGCGTGCACGCGGTATACCGTCTGGTTGAACGGGCTTGTGACCAGCCATGATTCACCATCGCGGTCCAGCGCCAGGTTCTCCAGGAATGTTCCTGGCGGCCACTGCGCGGCGACTTCGGTCGCGACCGGATACAGCGGAACGGGGTCGTGCGGTGGGTGCAGTGAATCGGCGCTATTCATCGCGCACCTGCGTACTGTGCGGTTGCGTGGGCCAGATTGTGGCCGAACAGCTCGTGGACCAATTCCGCGCTGGCTACGATGCCGTCAGGTCGGACCGCAACCGGTTGTGAAACGTCCTTGCAGACAGTCACTTTGACTCCAGCGGGCAGATCCGGCGGCGCTGCGTCAGGCGCGAGCAGCGACCACGCGAGGTCGTCGGCGCTGATTGTGTCGGGATTGACCCGTGTGCCCGGCGCGAATGGTTCATTGCTGTTGCCATAGCCGATCGCGATCTGGGAAAGGCGAAGAGACAAAGCCTCTGTGATGGCGGGCATCTGACTGATCGCCGCGAGAATGTCGTTGCGCATCCGTCGCTCCCTTTGCCCGGCAAGCGTGGCCAGAGTGACGATCTGATGGGTGAACTCGACGAGCTTTTCTGCGTTGGGACGGCGCTCGGCTTCATAGGAGTCAAGCAGCGACTCCGGCGCGCCCAGCGACAGCACGTGATGCAATTTCCACGCCAGGTTGCCGGCGTCTTGGATTCCGTTGTTCATGCCCTGCCGCCGGCGGGGCTGTGGGTATGGGCGGCGTCGCCCAATAAGAAGGTGTTGCCGTGCCGGAATTGGGTAGCGAGGCGCTCGTGGACATGCCATGTCGAACTGGACAACAGTTCCTTGACCGTGGCCTTGCGCATCCAGCTCGGGCCGCGGGTCTGGATCAGATCATTGACGCCGTGATCGGTGGGGGCCGGGGTCCCCGGTGCCACCGATGCCACCATCCGAACCATGTCTCCTGGCAGCGGCGACGCAATGAGCATCCCGTGCGGCGAGAGGCAGAACTCGGTCTCCACCCGATCGCCAGGCCAACCCTTTAGCTCTAATACTAGACCGAAGTTGCGACGGCTTTCGGGCACGATCTGATGCTTGAGCTGGACAAACGGCTCTGAACTGGCGTAGGAATGTAGTCAGAATATTGAGCGTGTCGCCCTCGTGTATGGACTGTAATCGAGTATTATTCTGGCTATGCCACGTCAGCAGGGCCGGGTTCACGTAGTCAGAGTTCACAAGACGCACGTGGACAAGCAGGGCCAGCACCGCCAGTACACGTCGGCCTACCTGCGACGCACCTACCGCGACGGGTCCGCAGTGCGCAACGAGACCGTGGCCAACCTGTCGATGCTGCCGCCGGAGGCGGTCGACGCGATCGAGGCGACGCTGAAGGGCCAGACGCTGGTGGCGGCCGGATCGGAGTTCAGCAAGTCGCGTTCCCTGCCGCATGGGCACGTGGCCGCGGTGGCAGCGATGGCGCACAAGCTCGGCTTGGCCGCGTTGCTGGGCCCGCCCTGCCGAGACCGCGATCTGGTGGTCGCGTTGATCATCTCGCGGGTGGTGCGGCCCAAGCCCAAGCGGTCCACCCTGTCGTGGTGGTCGGACACCACCCTGGGACCCGATTTGGGCGTGGCTGAGGCCTGCACCGACGAGATTTACGCCGCCATGGACTGGCTGACCGGCCGCCAAGAGGCGATCGAGAAGAAGCTCGCCGACAAACACCTTGGCCCGCAAGCTAATCCGTCGCGGATGGCGCTGTTTGACCTGACCTCGGCGTGGGTGACCGGGCGGTGCTGCCAGCTGGCCGCGCGCGGCTATTCCCGCGACGGAAAAAAGGGTTGCGAGCAGATCGAATATGGGGTGCTGTGCGACCCGGCTGGACGCCCGGTCGCGGTCCGGGTGTTCGGCGGTGCCACCGCGGATCCGGAATCGTTCACCGAGATCGTCGAGGTCGTCAAAGACAAGCTGCACCTCGCCAACCTGGTGCTGGTCGGTGATCGCGGCATGATCACCACTGCGCGCATCGACGCGCTACGCAAACTCAACGACCACCCCGAAAGCCCCACCGATTTCGATTGGATCACCGCGCTACGCGCACCCGCGATCGCCAAACTGGCCCGCGACGACGGGCCGCTGCAGATGAGCCTGTTCGATACCCAAGACCTCGCCGAGATCACCCACCCCGACTACCCCGGCGAACGCCTGATCGCCTGCCGCAACCCCGCTCTGGCCGACCAACGCGCCCGTAAACGTCAAGACCTGCTGCAAGCCACCGAGAAATTACTGGCCGCGATCGCCGGGCGGGTCAGCGCGGGCACCTTGCGCGGGGCCGGCAAGATCGGCGAAGCGGTCGGTGCGGCCATCGGGAAATACAAGATGGGCAAGCACTTCCGGCGCGAGATCACCGACACCCACTTCGGTTTCGAGCGTGACCTCGACCGCATCGCCGCCGAAGCCGCCCTCGACGGCATCTACGTACTGCGCACCAGCGTCGACGCCGACACCCTCGACCCCGCCGCGGTGGTCACCGGCTACAAGAACCTGGCCAACATCGAACGCGACTTTCGCATCATCAAATCCGACGACCTAGACCTGCGGCCCATCCACCACCGCCTCAACGACCGCGTCAAAGCCCACGTGCTGATCTGCATGCTCGCCTGCTACCTGGTCTGGCACCTACGCAAGGCCTGGGCGCCACTGACCTTCACCGACGAAACACCGCCGACCCGGGACAACCCCGTCGCCCCCGCACAGCGTTCCCCAGCAGCCCAAGCCAAGGCCGCCACCAAACACGACGCCACCGGCAACCCAGTGCGCGGCTTCCGCGATCTGCTCGAGCACCTGGCCACCCTCACCCGCGACCGGATCCGCTACACCGACACCGACATCGACATCGACAAACTCACCGACGCCACCCCCACCCAACGCCGCGCCTTCGAACTCATCAATTCCCCGATCCCACTCACCATCGCCGCGTAGCCAGAACAACCCCACACCAAAACCAACGAATCCCAGGTCAACCCGGGGATTCACCTATCTCAACAGCCTTAACTTCGGACTAGAGGTGCCTCCAGGGCGCAACCATGGACGTGGCATGCCCGTAATGGGCGGCGTTATCGTTGCGGCTGTTGGAGTCAAAGCCCATTAACGTCCTCGACTGGGGTGATGAAATGAATTACCCATGGTTGCCACCGCCACTTCCTGGACCTGGACCCGAAGGCACCCTGAGATGAACCACTTCTTTTTCTGGGTCATCGCCGCATGTTTCGCAGTGAATGTGTTCGTGTCGTCGTTCAAGATCAGCAGAAGTGCTCAGCGCGGCATCTACTGGGGCTCGACCTGCGCAGCCAGCGCGGCCGGGGTGCTGATGAGCTACCCGACCTGGCACAACGCTCTTGCGTTTGGATTCCTGCCGTTGGCCGCGATGACATGTGCCGCCTGGGCGGCCACGCCCTACATCAAGATGGGCGGAAAGATCTATTCGGCCTACGCGTTCAACAGGCAGCCCGATCCCGGGGATGCACCCACCGCGGACACCCCAGAGCCTGATCGGGACGGCCCGCCCGCCGCGCACGCAACTGATCCCCAACTCGATCCGACCCCCGACTCCTACAGCGGGATGCTCACCCCGGCAACGCTGTGGTGGCTGATGATTGTGCTAGCGGTGATCGCCGCCGGCAACGTGTACGCGTATGTGTCCAGTGACGGCGAGGCGGGCATCGCGGCCGCGGGCGCGGGGCTTCTTGCCCTGCTGGCGATCGGCTTCGGTTATGGCGACGGCAGTTGGGGCTACCGCATTGCCCGCGGCCAATACGTTCCGTTCGGCATCACGTCGGTCATCACCGCGGGCAGCTTCGCCCTCGTGTATCTGATCGCCTACTACACGGCCCGTCGCTGGCCATTGCGGCGCACGCAATCCATGGAATACCGGGCCCATCCCCGACATTGGAAGTCGCCCTGATGGACGCAACCGCGATCTACGGGCCCAAATCCGGACAACCTCCGGTCTTCACCATCGACGACGTTCACGTCTTCGCCGCCGAGGTAGCCGGGATGCGCGCGGTGCTTACCACGGGCGCAGCCGACGCGGACAAGGCCTGCGCGGTGACCGCGGTTCTGGTTACTAAACTCGTCGACTGGCTGGGCCTGGCCGATCTGGTGGTTTCCGACGACCATTACCGCGAATTCCACCGCCTCGGCATCATGACTCCGCGGCCGTCAGACCCCGGTCAATGGCTCTTCACCTTCACCGCCAACCCACACGGTGCGGTCACCCTCTACCCGATTCCGCACAAGAACACCGCGACCGTCACCGGCCAGCTGATCGTGCCGCGCGCGCCGGCACTGTTCACCACACCATCCATCGACACCGGGGCACTGCGGCGTGGGAGCGACGAAGACCAATTCGCGCACCACCTGAAATCACTTCTGGCACTTCACCGCATCGACGCCAGAGTGAGCATCATCGAAGATGACCGCACCTATCACACACCCGGTCAGGGGCGGCTCACCGCACAGGTTGCCAGCCTCTCTGGCCCCTCTGGCTACGCCAACGACGGGCACTCCCGCGACGCTGCCTCCGATGACCGCTGGGTCTTGTCGGTGCTGGCGGCCGCCAAGGGGGTGCCGCAGATGACCGCGCATGTCGCCGAGCCCTCGGCTGACACGGGCCGACGGGAGGTGATCGTGGAGTACCACCGCCCGCGTCGACCGTGGATCACTGACGAAAGATGTAAGGACAGCTAGTCAATCGAGCCTGCCGAGGTAGCGGGTTTCTTCCTTGGTGGCGGCCAGCGTGATGGGCCGGTTGCGGCCGCCGACGTTGACGATCACCTGGCCGCTGTGACGGTCCTGGCGCATCACGATGTCGGCGTCGGCCGGCTGCCCGTTGGAGCCGATGATCAGCAACGTTTCCGCACCGCTGGGGTAGCTGATGGGAGCGTGGTCGCAGACCTGGATGGTGGCCGCCCGAAGATTGTCTGACTGCGACAGCCACAGCCGACGGGGCTCGGCCAGCCGCCGGATCATCGGCCACCACTTCTCCGGGCGGCTCGACGTGACGCGGGCACTGGCGCCGCCGGCCAACGCCCGCAACACCAACTGCTGGGCCACCCACAGCGGCGCGTCGACGTAAATCCTGGTCAGCATGCCCCGTTCGGCCAGCGGCAGCAGCAGCGGATTGCCCGTCGGGGTCATGCCAATAAGCTGTCCGCTGGCGCCCACCGGGATCTGCAGGCCGGCCAATTCGGCCACACCGGCGTTGGGTGCGGGGCTGGACACAATGCGCCGTTGGGCGCGCCAGGCGTGTGCGCCCAAAGGCAGTGTGGCCGTTAGTGCTTCGGCCTGATCGCCGTACTGACGGATCAGCCCGGGCAGCCGGTCGGAACGGCTGGGCCGCGCCGCGGAGACGTGGCGCACCCAGGTGCGGACATGAACCTGGCCGCGCCGCGCACCCGGGGTCAGCCGAATGAGCACCGTCGCCGATACGCATCGGTAGGCCCACCAAGCGCCCAGGTTGAAGTTGGTGAGATCGTTTGGGTGCAAACGATAAGTGGTGACGAACCCGCTGGGCATGGCTAGTGTGCCACGCTCGATCTGCGTGTCGGCGGGCACCAATCCGGCGCTCAGCGCGGCGTGTGCCGCGCGCAATTCGGCACCGTCGGCCACCACAGCCCCGCAGTTGGCCTCCCGCATCCGCCGGGTCACCCGCCGCGTTGCGGCCACCGCCGCCTTGATCGCACCCTCGATGCCCCCACCACGGTTGCGGATGCTCTCGTCGGCGGGTTCGAACCGCAGGCGGAGCACCAGCCAGGTGCGCCGCGCCGTCACCGCCGGGCTCACCCCGATGAGCTGGTCGTAGGAACCGGCATAGGCGGTGCCCGGCGCGACCCGCCGGCCCGCTTGAGCAACGTCGATGCCGGCGAGGTGAATGTCGTATTGCCATAAGCATTCGGCGATCTCGGTCATCGGGACGGTGTCCTCGGTGATCGCGATGCCGGCGTCGATGATCGTGGGTGTCTGCGGACGCGCCATCAACGCCACCGCGCTGACCAGCATGTCGCCGTCCCACCGCAGCCCGACGCGGCCCTCGTCGTTGGGCAGATCGACTTCGAAAATCCCCGGCGGGTCGGTCCAGATCTTGGTGGCGGGCTTGGATTTACGGCCTTGCCACCACCGCCACCAGATCACGGCCCAGTGAGTCAGACTGGCGTCTTTGAAGGCGACCAGCGCCACCAGGATCACCGCGGCCGCTGCGGCGACAAGCCACGGCCAGCTGACCCCCCGCCACGCCAACACTCCGGCGATCAGCGCCGCCACGACCTCGGCGGTAATGATATTGACCACGACATTGGGCATCGGGGCGTGGATGCTCAGCGGGAAGTGGCGCGGAGTTTCGTTGGTGCGTGCCGACTTTGACCGCCGGCTGACGGCCCCGGTGTACCTTGTGGTGGTGTTGACGGGCGTCGGTGGCGGGGGAGCGTCCTTGGTCGCGGTGCCTGAGGTATCCGAGGTACCGGTGTCGCGGGCCGCACGTTCCGCGGCCACCCGTTGGGCCAGGCGCTCACCCTTCACGGTGGGCTTGTGACGCCGCTCGCTCACCGTGGCCGCCTGACCAGTTTCGACAACGTCAGCACTGCGCCCACTACGACGACACAGGCACCCAGGCCGATCAGGGCCGTGTTCATCGGACGCCGATCGGGACGGGGAGCGGCGACCGGGGCGGCGACCGGCTTGCCCCAGGCGTCTTTCGGCAGGGGCTCACCCGGGTCCACCGCGTAGGTCAAGGCGGCTACCGGGTCGACCACGCCGGCCCCGACCAGATTGTCGTTGCCGCGAGCCGGGTTGTGTGCGGTTTCGGTGATGCGCCGAATTACCTGATGTGCCGTCAACGTCGGGAATCGGGCCCGGACCAGCGCGGCCAGTCCGGCCACCACCGGCGCTGCGTAACTGGTGCCGTTAAACGATTCCAGCCCACCGTTTTTGGCCGGCTCGGCGTTAACCAGGCCCGGGCCGTTGGGATCCAGCGAGGTGATTTTGACTCCGGGGGCTGCGGCTCCTACCCATGGGCCGGCTAGCGTCAGCGGGGCGCCGCCGTTGGCCGACAACGCGGGCTGGCCGTCGTGTCCAAGCGCACCGACCGAGAGCACGTAGTCGCTGAACCACGACGGTGTGGATATCGTGACCACCCCGCTCCAGTCCCGCTGATCACGCGGGTTCCCGGCGTTGTGCAGCGGGTTCTGCTGGCATTCTCCCGCCGTGTTGCCTGCCGCGGCGACGATCACGACGTTCTTGACGACCGCGGCATACCACACGGCCGCCCCCAACGAGATCTGGTCGACGGGCTTCAGTGGTGAAATGCACGACACCCCACTGATATTGATGACCGTTGCGCCCATGTTCGCGGCGTGCACGATCGCCCGCGCCAGGGTGCGCACGTTTCCGGCGGTGGGGGTGCTGTTGGGGTCATCCGGGTTGACGGGCTTGGCGTCCGCCGGGCCGAACAGCTCGGAGTTCTGCCGGATCGCCAGGATCGCGGCATCGGGGGCCACTCCGGCGAACGAGTCGGTGGGCAGCGGCTGCGCGGCGATGATCCCCGCGACCAGGGTGCCGTGCGCGTCGCAGTCGGTCAGCCCATCGCCCGTCGTCACGTAGTCGCCGCCCGGGCGCAGGTTGGGCAGCCGTGGATGGGGGTGTACCCCGGTGTCGATGACGGCTACCGTTTGACCGGCGCCGCGGCTGTAGCGCCACGCTTCGCTCAGATTGAGGCTGGCCACATTCGGGTTGATCGCGTTGAAGTCCGTATCCGGGAAGTTGGTGGCAACCCGGCACTCGTAATTCTGCTTGTTCGCCGATTCCGGGCCGGGGGGACCGTCGGGGGGCACCGCGTCCCGGTTGATCGTCGGAGGGTCGATAGCCCACGCCCGCCCGGTCCCCAGCGCGGCGACGGTCACCGCGGCCATCACCGCCGCGCCCGCCCGCAGCGCGACCCAAGCCGACGTGATGTGGCTCATCGCAGCCTCATCGCAGCCTCAGCCCCACCAGCGCCCCGTATACGTCCATGATCCAAAAAGCCAGCACTGGCAGCAGAGCGACCATCACCACCTCAACGAGTTCGCCGAAGCGACGCTGAATCTCGTTGAATCTCATCGTGGGCAGCATCGCCCCGGCGATCAGGATGACACCCGAGGCGAGCAGCAGTCCGAGCGCCACCGCCAACACCACCCACAGTCGTCCGTCGGCCAGCGCCAGCCGTATCAGGGTCTGCGCCACGATCAGCGCACCGGTGCACAGCAGCACCGCGGACTGGATGCCGTCGGCGCCGTTGCGCGCCCGCCGCAACACGACCGCCGCGAGCAGCAGGCTGAACGTGAAGGCAAGCCAATAGCGGTGACCGCCCGGTTCGGCGGCCAGCGCCGTTCCGGCCACCGCGCACATCGCCGCCCCGATGACCATGCCGGTGAGGCATTCACCGGCGGCCGCGGTGCGTCGTTCGAATACCTCGGCCCCGGGGGCCTTGTACTGCTGGGCCCCGGGGGCGCCGTCGATGATGAACCTGGGGGAGCGGTCGGGCTCGTCGAACGCCATACCCAGCGTTGGCACCGGCGGCATCGGTATCCGCGCGACCATCAGCGCGATCTTGGGGGCCTGCCACAGCGCTACCCAGGCGCCCAGCGCCACTCCGGTGCCCAGGGCCACGTAACCCACCGAAAAGAATCCCCGCACCAACGCGGCCGTCAAGACGATCGTGCCGACGGTCAGCACCGTCGCGGCAAGCGTGATCGCCCGGTCCAGCACGGCGGTGGACACCACCGCGACCGCCATCAGAGTGCCCGCGCACAACGCCACGTTGAATGCGCCCCAGCCCCCGGGAACGATGGCCGCACCACCGACACCGGCCAACGGATACGCCCCGACCACTAGGGCCGTGGCCAGCGCGGGACTGCGGTAGCGTTCCCCGGCCAGCCACGCCGCACCCACGGCCACCGCGGCGGCCACCAGCGCCACTGCCGGGGGCAGCCACAGCGACCGCCGCGCCACCGAATACAGGCCCACCAGCACGGCCACCGCGACACATCCCGCGACCGCGATGACGGCGCCGACGGTGCGTGACATGTCAGCACTCCAGGCCGTGAAGCGGGCGTCGGTGATCATCGAAGCGGCGTCTGTGACGTCGTCGATCAACGGCTGGTACTCCTCGGCGCTGCGCGCGCGCCGCAGCACCAGGCGGTCACCATCGAGCCCGAGTTCGCCCAACGTCTTATCCGCGTTCAGCGCCGGGCCGCCCACCTCGCTGAGTGTCCAGCGCCCGGGGGTGGCGGCGGTGCGAAACATGCTGACGTCCTTGCCCTGTTCGGCAAGCTTCCTGTCCAGCACTTGAATCAGATCGAAGATCATCGACCCTATCGCCATGTCGATCGGCAAGTCGACGTCCACCTGAGTGGCGCCGATCCAGATCGCGAATCGCCCAGTGCCCGAGACGGTTTCACCGCCGCTTGAGGCCCTTGAGGCCACCGACACCGGCGACCCAGCTGTCTGCTTGTCGATACTCATCGCCTGTCGTCCTCACTTACCGATAGCGTCGGAGGGGGGCCACAATCCGCAGCGAAGCTCTGGTGAATCACGCGAATGGGCCGGCCGTTTATACGGCTTCTCTGGTGTGCTTGCCGGTCGCGCTTGGGAAATCGGTCGCGATCAGCTCAGCCAGCTCCTCGAATGCCCGCAGGGTGGACTGTTTGAGCAGCTTCAAATTCACCTCGCCGCCCTCGGCCAGGTGATCGTCGAACGGGATCACGTGCACGGCGCGCACGTGCGGGCTGAAGTGCTCTTTGAGCTGTTCAATGTTGGCGGTGGTCTTGCCCTGCTTGTTGTTGTTGAGAATCACCACCGCCCGCGACACCAGATGCTGATAACCGTGGATGGTCAGCCATTCGATGTTGGCCGAGGCCGCACGCGCCCCGTCCACGGTCACCGAAGACACCAGGATCAATGCGTTCGCGGTCTTGAGCACACCATCCATGGCCTCGTTGATCAGCCCGGTCCCGCAGTCGGTGAAGATCAGGCTGTAGTGGCGCTGCAGAACGGCCATCACGCGCTCGTACTCCGACATGGAGAACCGTTCCGACTGCGCCAGATCCCGCTCGCCCGCAACCACTTCCAGGCCGTGGACGTTCTGCGACGTGTGGTGTCGCACGTCGCCGTAGCGGCTCAGGTCCTCGTCGGCCAGCAGGTCCTTGACGGTGGTGTTGGTTTGGCGTGGAACCCGGCTGACCAGGTTGCCGAAGTCCGGGTTGCCGTCGAGGGCCACCACCCGGTCACCCTTGCGGTGCTGAGCGAACACACTGCCCAGCGTGACGGTGGTGGTGGTCTTACCCACCCCGCCTTTCAACGACGCCACCCCGATCTTGTAGTCGCCGCGGATGGGCTGGCGGATCGTTTCCACCATTTCGGCGTAGGCGATCTCAGCCGGTGACAGACCCAGGTTGAGCTGCTTGAAAGTCAACAGGTACAACCACTTTCGCCAACCGTGACCCGGCGGCAACTTGCGGGATCCGACCAGGTCGAGCCGGTCAGCGGAGTGCACCAGCGATCCTTCGTCATCGCCCATGCGCTTGTCGATGAAGCGCGCGTCGACGGGCTCGTCCATCCAGTCGGCCATGCCCGAGTACGCGGCGCCGCGCTGCCGGGTCTGGGGCGCAGGCGCCGAATACCGGTTGTCGGGTGTGGCGGCCGGCGGTGCCGCGGCCCGGGGGGCAGCCGCCGGCGCCCGGGTTTCCGGGGCTCGGGTTTCCGGGGCCTCGGCCCACGTGTCCTGTTCGGGTCGGGCGTCGGCCCACAGGGCCTCGGTGGGCGGGCGCTCTTCCGCGGCGACTTCGTAGCTGGGCTCGGCGGGCCGTTCGCGGGGGTCGAGTTCACGCGGGCTGGCCACGGGTTGGGCATACATTTCTGCCTGACGCGGTGCCTCGCTGTAGGAGCGCTCCGGCGGCGCGACCGCCTGGGGAGCCCCGCGTAGCGGCTGGGCGTGGTCGGGCTGCGGCCACGGTGGGGCGTGCTGCGGTTCGCCGCTGCGCGGCTGCTCACCACCGTATTGACCGCGGTCGCGGATGTATTGCTGGTAGAAGCCGCCGCCAAAGGGCTGCACAGGTGGTTGGGCCTGCGCCGGCGGACGGTCCTGCGCTGGCGGACGGTACTCGTCGGCCGGCGGGTAACCGCTGGGTTCGGCCGCCTGCTCGGTTGCGTATCCCGCGGGCGCGACTGGGTCGGTCTCCTCGACCGGTGGAAAGAACCGGTCGTAGGAATCCTGGGAGTCGCGATTGATGCTCATGCAGCTAACCTGCCCGTGTCGATGAAAAAATGCTGTGCTTGTTGGGAGGGTATCGGGGGCCAAGGCCAGATAGCCAGGCCAGTCGATTGTGGATTAGTGCCGGATAGCGGCGAACCACGACCCGCTCGGCAGCGTTTCCACGATCATCTCTACCGCCTTGACGATGCGGTTATTGCTGCCGGGGGCGAACGTCGACCACATGGTGCCGTCCAGCGCTTCCGACGGCGACGCCACGATTCGCCCCGCCGGTGTGTCAAACACCCCCACCGCCGCCTTCCCCAGGATCTGTTTGCCCGGAACATGTTCGATAGCAACGATTTCCGAACGCCAGACGTCGTTGCGGTAGGCCAGAGCCTCGGTGCAGAACCTCGCCGAGGGCTCGGGCACCCCCGCATCGATCAGCTCGTGGTAATAGCTGGCGCCCGCGGCCACGCGCGAGTCGATCGACGTGCCTTCGGAGACCGGCAGATTGAACGGTTCGAAGTTGGCGACGATCGCCTCACCAAGCACGCTGATCGCAGGAGCGATCACCTGAGCCATGCTGGTGACTTCGGCCGCATTGTTGAGGTATTGGATCGTGATGAGGTCCTGATAACGCATGCCCACCACATGCAGGGGCCCGCGGCGGCACACCGCAACCCCTAGTTGGGAATTCTCGCGCCAGATCCGGGCCGCCAATTCGACATCGGGCCGCTGCATTACCCGTATCCACTGCGCGACAGTCGGTTCGGTGACTTCTCCACCGCTGACGACGCCCTTGTCGATCAGCGACTCCATGGCCGCGGCCTCGGCAGCCGCGGCGACGTTGCCCTCGAAGTAGTCGCGCGGCGGCAAGATCTCCAGCACCACCGGGAACGCCCCGACTTTCAATATCCGCTGCAGCAACAGCATTTCGTCGAGATTGAATTCAGCGGCGACGACCGGAGCGTTCACGACACCTCTTCGCTTGGTGGATGACCGGAATGGTGCGGCCCCGATCGCGCAGCAAGGGCCGCGGTCGGGGCCGCTTCACGCCGCGCCTTCGACGCGGGGGCCGTTCATCAGCCCATCGTGAAACGTTGCGCGTTCTGACGGTTGACTTGAGCCATGCCGTCGCCGGCGTTCCCGGTCGCGGCGCTGAGCTGCATCAGCGCGCTCTTCATGTCAGCGGCCGCGGCGTTCCAACGGCTCGCGATGTGCTGGTAGCTATCGCCACCGGTGCCGGTCCACGCCACCTGCAGCCGGTTCTGCACCGAGTTGGTCATGTCGTCGATCAGGTGCCCCAGCTGCTGGGCCGCCCCTTGCAGGTTCCCTCGGGCGTTTTCGATCGCCGGAAAGTTGTAGTTGATCTGGTCAGCCATTGAAGTCGTTTCCTTTCAAGCGAATTGGGGAGTCGAAGGGTCAGGTCGGGGAGATGCCGAACGTCGCGTGGCCGGCGCGCAGCAAGTCCTGGACATTGGCGTCTTCTTGGGTGTCGTGACTGACGCGTGACGCGTGCACGCCGTCATGTACGTCGTTGAGAACCCGATCCATCTTGACGGCGGCCTCATTCCAGTGCATAGACGCGCCCTGGAAAGCAAAAAAGGCGTCGCCCTGCCAGGTGGCCGAGACTTCGTTGACGTAGTTGCTGATGGCTTTGATCAGAGCGCGGATCTGCGTGGAGGTGCTGTCCATGTGTGCGACAGCGACCTGCATAACCGGGCTTTCAGCATGAAGCGTTGCATCGCCGCCGTAGGTGGAGTCGGTTGCCATTTCCTAGGTGTCCTTTCGGGTTCGATTCGACTGACGTGATTGTGGGGAGGGGTGACGTGTTTCATGTCCCCCTTTCACCCGGGGTGGTCAGTACCATCGGAAGGTCATCGTCCTCGTCAGCGCCGAAGGGGTCCTCTTCCCACGACAGGGCAGAACTGCTGCGGGTGTCTCGCCCGCGGCCGGCGCCCATCCCGGCCGGCCCGAACATCGGTCCCATGCCGCCGCCGGTCGCACTGCTGCGAAGATCCGCTCCACCGGCCACGGGGGTGCCGCTGCCGACGCCGGAGGCTGGGCTGGCGCCGATACCCAGGGTGTCGGAGGTGGTGCGCCATCCGTTGGGCATCGAGTAGCCGCTGCCGCCACCGATACCCGCCGAACGCATCAGCCCTGCGGATTTCGACGCTGATCGTCCGCCGGATTCGGCGCCGTTTGTGGGCAGCCCACCCGGGTACATGCCGCTGAGTCCGCTGAGCCCATTGAGCCCGCCCGCGCTGGCGGGCGTGCCCCCGAGCCCGGAACCGCCGGACATCAGGCCTTGCAGCGGTCCCATGATCGCCTGGACGGGGCCCTGGCCGGCCGAGGTGAGGGCCGACGGCGCCGACCCGAGCGCTTGCGGTATCTGTCCGGCGGCCTGGGTGCCTTGAGCCAGCAACGGCGTCAGCTGCTGGGTGAGGTCACCTTCCTTACCGGCGGTGACGGCAGGGGTTGCGGGCTGCCCCGCGCCGGCGGGGGTGGTGCCCGTGTTGGCACCCAGCGCTTGGGTGGCCGCCGGCACGGCGCCGGCCGTTCCGCTGGCCACCCCGCTGAACGTGCCCAGCCCGCTGTCGGCGGCGTTCATGGCGCCCTGAAAGACGCCGGCGCCGAGCTGCAGCCCCATGCCGACACCCATGGCGGCGACCCCTACGCCGCTGGTGATCGGGGTCGGCGGCGTCGCCGGAAGGGGCGTCGAGGCGGCAGACGAGACCGCGTCGTAGGTGTTCATCGCCGTACCGGCGTCTGTCCACATGCCGCTGTAGATATTGCGGTTTACCGCGATCGGCATGGCGTTGATGCCCATGAAATTGGTGGCTTGAAGGGTCATGTGCTCGGCTTGGTTTTCGGTGACCAACTCCAGCTGGGGAATCGCCAGATGCGCAGCTGTGTAGGCCTCCGCGGCCACAAGGATCTTCATCGCCGTCGCTTCGGCAATCCCTGCATTCTCATGCATCACCGCAACGTAGGGGACGAAAGCAGCCGCAGCGGTTACCCCAGAGGGGCCTATCCAGCCGGCGGCAGCGAGAGTGTTCACCGCCGCGGTGACGTTGGCGGCCGTTTCGTGCAAGAAGGCGCCGAGTCCCTGGGCGGCGGCATGGGCAGCGATCAGCGACCCCGGCCCGGGACCGCGGATTCGCGCGGCATTCACGTCCGGAGGCAATGCCATGTATTGCCCCGCCACTAGGCCAATCCCCCTTCAATGGCTACAAAAACCAAAGCCTCAATGGGCTAGACGAACAGAAGACCCTTGTTGACCAGGTCTTGCACCTGGAACGCGATGCCCGATCCGCCGACGGCTTCGGCGGCACTGACCAGTTCCACAACGTGGGCCTGCGCCATGGCGAGATTCTGGGCGTTGTTGGCGTTGAATAACGCCGCGCCCGTGGCCGAAACCTCTTCGAAGCCGGGGGGCACGATGGTGGTCATGGCCGGCGTCGCCGCCACTATCGCGGCCTGCAAGCCCACCGCGTGTGCCAGCAGCTCGCCCGCCACGCCCGCCACGGCGGAGGGTACAACTCCAACAAAGTCCATGAGCGGCCTCCCCTGAAGACGAGCGATAAAAGTCTCCCCCTTGGAGACAACATAGGCGAAGTATACGGGCGCCGCAGGGGGTGCTCCACAGCGAAACAAAAGATTCCTCTAGACCGCAAAAGGGCAGCTCGTCATGCGTTTCGTGGCTAATCATTCGCCCGTTTGAAGGAAATGACGGGCCCGGATAGCGGTGGCCTCTTCGCCGGCTAATTGGCCCGCGGCCAGCACCGTTTCACTAATCACCGCGGCCAGTTGCTCGGCGCGGTACCGGTCGATGACACCGGGTTCCAGGTACAGGTCAGTCAGTCGCTGCAGACCGTCAACCTCGGCGACAACGTCCTCATCCTCGGAGGCCACCCGGCAGCGAAGACCCTCCACATCCGCGATCGCCGCGCCCAGCCGGGCCGACAGTTCGGCTTGAGCGTCCAGCAGCGCCTGAACAGCAGCGCTGCCGGCCGCGTACCGCCGGTCCGCTGCGGGCTCATCCATGGCCACCAACACTAATTCGAGGGTCGGAGACAGGGTCGGAAACAGCAACCTTTGAGCGTCGACGCCCCGGCTGAACCCGACCTAGAATCGCAGATCATGAATCTGGAGCTGGCCGAGCGGGCCTTTCGCATCGGCGTCGCCAATCTTGGCATCCCCACCACCGGCTCCGAACTGCGATCCGTCGATCTCGGCGAGGCACGCCGGGCCTTGCAGAAGGCCGTCGAGATCGACGAGGGGATGTGCGACGCATGGATGGGCCTCGCGATGGTCACCATGCAGGAACACCAGGGCACCTCCGCCGTCACCGACCGCTACGTGATCAACCAGTGCTACCGCACCCGCAACCGACTCGGTGTCGACCAGCGCCGTCTCGGCCTGCCGCCGCACACCCTGATGGGCCTGTACCCGGCCGCGTTGATCAACCTGCAAATGTTCACTGCGGACGACGTGTGTCTGGCGCGAGCGGCACTGCTGGCCGATGACCGTCAGTACGACGACGCCGTGGCACTGATCAAGGAAGTCAAAGGGCGCCGCAACCGCACCCAGATTGCCGACTTCCTGATGGGCACCGTGTATCTGCGCGCCGAACGCTGGCCCGACGTGCTGGAAGCCATCAATCCGCACGACTGGAAGGATGGCGTGCTCGCCGATTGCGCCAACTACATGGCGGGTGCCGCGTGTGCGCATTTGAAGATGTTCACCGAAGCCGCCCGCCGGCTCGAGGCCGTCAGCACCACCATGGGAGACGTCTACAACAAGGCCATGCTCGAGCGGGCCTTCATATACCGAGAACTGGGCGAGGAAAACCAAGCCCGCGCCTTCTTCGAGGCATTGCATGCCCATCGCGGAGACCCCGAGCTGGTCGCTGCGGCCTCTCGCGCACTCATCGACTCCACCGTGCGCATCACGTTGACCACCGAAGAACTCATCGGCGCCCGTACGGACTACTGGGATCCGGCCACCACCCCCGCGGCCGACGCCGCGATCACCGCCGACCGCCGCGGGGCACTGCTGAAGGAGGCGGAGGACGACCTCGCCGAGCTGGTCGGCCTGGACTCCGTCAAAGACAGCATCAGAGACGTAGAAGCCAACGCGCTGATCGCCGGGAAGATGCGCGAAAAAGGCCTGCCCGTAGGCGAATTAACGGAAAACATTCTGCTGTCCGGGCCGCCCGGCACCGGAAAAACTCAAGTCGCCAGCATCCTCGCGAAGATCTTCGCCGGCCACGGCATCGTCGAAACCGACAAATTCGTCAAAGCAACCGAAGACGACATGGTCAGCAAATACGTTGGGGAGACGCGGGAGAAGACCGCAAAGGTCATCGACAGCGCACTCGGTGGAGTGCTGTTCATCGACGAGATTTACACGATGGTCAAGGAAAGCCGCGAGCACAATCACGGCAGGGAAGCCATCGAAGGCCTGCTGCACCGTTTGGAAGACGACCGCGAGCACTTCGTCTGCATCGTGGCCGGCTACGAAGACGACATCAACAAATTTCTGCGCACCAACTCGGGTCTGACCGGGCGATTCACTCAGCGCATCCGGTTTCATTCCTACACCCCCGACCAGCTTGTGGCGATCGCCGATGTGCAAGCTCCTAAGGCCGGTGCCCCGCTGACCGAAGACGCCCGCGATACGCTGCGCCAGCAGTGCACGGAGATCTACAACGACATCGACGGGGCAACCGGGCTGCGCCGCATCGACCTGCTGGGCAACGGACGATTCATCCGTCGGATCATCAAACACGCGTCGACCGCACGTAACCGCCGACTGGTCGCCAACGGCGTCGACCTCGACCGTATCGAGGAGCACACAGAACTTATCGGTGACGACATCAAGCGCGGGGTGAGTAAGGCCGCCGAGGCCGAAACGGAGGAGAGCCGCTTCGGCTAGGAGCTGATGCGTCGAACGCCGCGTCCAGAGCTCGTCGTTAGCCGGGCTGGCCGGCGCTGCCGTTGCCGGCGCCGGTGATGCCCACGCCGCCTTGGCCGCCTTGGCCGCCCTCGCCGCCGCTGTTCGAGAAAACACCACCATCGGCGCCATCGCCGCCCGCCCCGCCGACGTCACCATTGGCGCTGGCGTCACCGCCGCCGGGGGGGAAGGGGCCGGCGGCGCCACCAGGGACACCGGCGAAGCCGCCGCCCCCGCCACCACCGCCGGTTCCGGCGCCGCCAATCCCAGAGCTGCCTTGGCCGCCCGCGCCGCCGGTGCCGCCCCGCGGCGGTCCGCGACCCACGACAGTGTCGCCCCTGCGTACGTATGGCAAGGAACTAATTCATCAGTAGGTCGTTGTAGTAACAGGTCGAAGTTTTAAGTGTTCGTGTTCCATGCACGCTCGCCCAGAACCTTGGTGCGGGCGTCTCTTTTCTCCTTGCAGGGCAAGCCGAGGAAGCAGTCGTCTGATCAACCGGCCACCGGACCGCATAGTGCGGCCCGGAATCCTGACAAGGAGAAATAAATGACACAGGGAACTGTGAAGTGGTTCAACGCCGAGAAGGGCTTCGGCTTCATCGCGCGCACGGACGGCCCGGACGTCTTCGTGCATTACTCCGAGATCGACGGCCACGGCTTCCGCAGTCTCGAGGAGAACCAGCAGGTGGAGTTCGAGGTCACCCAGGGCGCCAAGGGCCCGCAGGCCAGCCGCGTTCGGGGACTCTGACCGTCGGCGAGGCTTGAAAGGAGCCGTACCCGTGTGCGTACTACGCGGGTACGGCTCTCCTGCTTATTCGCCTTTTCAAGCCGTTTCTGGGGGCTGGCTGCTTTCGGCACCGGCCGCGGTGGATGGAACTCCGCGGCGGGACTGGGGTCCCCCTTTGCGCCGCGCCCGCTGCCATCACTCAGCGATCGAGGCTAGCTTGTGAACTACTCAATCGCTTGAGGCTCATTTTCCGCGGGCTGACCCTGGCGGCGGTGGCTTGTGTGTTAGTCGTGAAAAATAATGGGTCACCCCAACCAGCGTCGGTGCGTCCTTGGCCTCCTGACAGGGATGGATTCCCAGCGCCATCATCAGATTGGCCGCATCGGTGGCATCAATGGCATTGGCAGCCACGGTCTTTCGGGCGAACCCCAGCTGATCTGCGGCCATTTCGGCAAAAGTCTCAGACTCTTTGTCAAAGTGGCTCATGGTTCACTCTCCCATTAATCCATCGCCGAGTAACGCTTCTAGGCCTCGGGGTACAGGGATAGCTGCACGACATGCCTCTCGCGCGACACCATCTCGATCCGGTCGGCGACGACCTGCACCGGTCGTCATGTGCGGCACAACCAGCTGCTTCGCGCGAGCGCGACCGCCGGCAATCACCATGATCGTTGACGCCTGTCGCGCAAACCTGGCTCGACTTGGCGCCCGTAGCTCATTGAATTCAGATCACGCGGCCCCTCCGTCGAGAACCAGTTCATGCTGATATCGGTAATTTCGCCCGGCACTCTAGCAAAGCCTCGATGAGCTCGGGCGGTTCACTTGCCACCCAGGCTGTGTGCGGCCACCACGCCCCATCAATGTCGCCGCCCAGGAGGGTGGCTAGGGCGATCCGCGCGGGACGGGCCGAGCGCCGCGGCCCACTCATGCTGTTCACGGTGATGGCGTTGTAGCGCCCTGAGCATTCGTCTCGGGCCCGTCTGAGAATTTGGGGTGCTCCACTGCCCATGTTGCGGTATCGCCTGAAGAGACAAACTCAGGCTCCTGAGGGTGTGAAAACAAGTTGAAATAGTCCATGCTATGTCCTTGCGAATTACAGGGGTCGGCCCGCGCATATTGTTGCGGAACGGGCGACGAGCGAAGCGCACGCTGATCTTTTGCGTGATGCGTTTACGACTAGGGATCACCGCGAACACGAAACGTTCGGTCTTGAGTGTACACTCAGTAAACCTAATAAATATCGGCGCTGGCAGCGATCTCGTGCGGCTATTCATCGTGGAGAAACCACGAACCCGTTGCATCCACAGTTCGGGTCCCGCGGCAGCCGGCAGCCGGCAGCCGGGGACGGTCCTTTGGCGTGGTAGGCATGCGCCATCTAGATCGGCGAGGCTTCTCACAATAGCCGGCTTCCCGGTCGATACGCTCGACCTGATGTACAGGGCATCATCAACGGATCGCGCTACGGTCATCACAGGGCTCGGATCGGACGGGCGGCCAGTTCAGACAAACCAACCGCGCTATACGGTTCATAAACCGTAACGGTCCTCCGGCCACGGTCTCAGCCCCGCCCGACCGGAGCCTTCCTAACGCACGGTGCCCACGGCATGCCTCGTCGGGCTGGGTGACACCCCGTTAGCACTTGTCGTAAATGTTGTCCGAGAAGGGAGCCGGCGGGCAATAGCAGGCAGGAGACGGGATGAGGTAGCCGTGTCCGCCCCAACACCGAATAGTGATAGTTGTCGCAACTATTCGTATCCCAGGGGAGCGGCTCGTTCGTCTTCGGTAGGGGCTGCTCCGGGCACCAACAGCCGTATGGGACATCGCAGCCGGCGGGCAGGGCCTGGGCGGTACCCGCGGCCAGGGCCGGACCGGGCACCGCGACCGCGCCCCACAGCAGCGCGACGGCGCTGATCCGCTTCAGGTTGCCGGCGGTGTTCACGGCGCTTCCTCTCGGTAACAGCATGTACGAGCCCGCCGTTAGTTTGCTGCGGACCGCTTGCGACTTGCCTGCGCTAGCAGGCAGCTGGCGCCTGCATGTTTGCCGCTGTTCGCCGGGCACTTTGCTTAGTGTTCGCGAGGTAATCGAAATATGCTCAGCCACCGCGATATTATCGTTCGCGGGTGTTCGCTGCTATTTCTCGTGACATTTTCCGGGCGAGGTTCCGGCGAGCTGTGACACTGTCTTGACGCGTGAGATTCATTCTCTTGCAACGATTCTCATGTCACGCACAGTCACCTCACAAAATAAACAAAAAAGGGCGAAAAATCCCACCAATCTTTTCGAAAACGTACGATTGTGTAGGCCTCGCGTTGAACATGATTGCGGTTGGAGCTTGGCATGACGTCGTTTTTGCTTGTTTCTCCGGAGATGATGGCGGCCGCCGCCCAGGATTTGTCCAACCTCGGTTCGACCGTTGCCGCGGCCAACGCGGCGGCCGCCACCTCGACCACAGAGCTGCTGCCGGCGGCCGCCGATGAGGTCTCGGCGCAGATCGCGGCGTTGTTCGGCACGCACGCCCAGGGATATCAGGCGCTGAGCGCGCGGGCGGCGGAATTTCACGCCCAGTTTGTGCGGGCCCTGACCGCGGCCGCGCAAGCCTATGCGGGCGCCGACGCGGCCAGCGCCGCGCCGTTACAGGCGCTGCTGGGCGTTCAGTGGTTTTCGCCGTGGGAGATGTTGACCGGGCGTCCGCTGGTCGGCAACGGGGCCAACGCGATGACGCTGGGCGGTGTCGGCGGCGACGGCGGGTGGATCTTCGGCAACGGCGGCAGTGGCGGGCCCGGCGGGGCCGGTGGGTCCGCCGGGCTGTTTGGCCGCGGCGGCGCAGGCGGCGCGGGCCTGAAGGGCACCGTCGGCGAAGCGGGCGGTGCCGGTGGGGCCGGCGGCAACGGTGGTGTGCTGTTCGGCCCCGGCGGCGCGGGCGGCGCCGGCGGCCTTGGCGGTGCGGGCGGCTTCGCGGGAGGGGCCGGCGGAACCGGCGGTACCGGCGGGCTGCTGGGCGGGATGAGCGGGGCCGGTGGGGCCGGCGGCGCCGGCACCAACAGCACGACTGGGGTCGGCGGTACCGGCGGGGCGGGCGGGGCCGGTGGCGCCGACAGGGCGCTGCTGGGCTGGGCCGGCGGAACCGGCGGTGCCGGTGGGGCCGGCGGTGCCGGCGACGCCGGCGGGGCGGGCATCGCGGGTGGAGGGCCCATTGGCGGGGCTGGCGGTACCGGCTTTGCGGGCGGGGCCGGCGGGGCCGGTGGGGCCGGCGGCGCGAGCCAGGGGCTGTTCAGCGCTGGCGGCGCCGGCGGCAGTGGCGCCGCCGGCGGCCTCGGCGGCGGTGGCGGGTCCGGTGGCACCGGCGTGAGCCATGACGTGGCCGGCGGCAATGGCGGCGCCGGCGGCGCCGGCGGCAGTGGGGGCGCCGACGGCAGCGGCGGCGCCGCAGGATTGCTCGGGACCACCGGCCAGGCGGGCAGCGCGGGCACCGGCGGTACCGGCGGTCAGGGTGGGGCCGGCGGGGCCGCGGACGCCAACGGCGCCGCCGCCGCCAAGGGCAATGCCGGCGGCACTGGCTTTACGGGCGGGGCCGGCGGGCAGGGTGGCGCGGGCGGCAACTCCGGTGCCGGCGGCACCAACGGCTCGGGCGGGGCGGGCGGCTCCGGCGGCGCGGGCGGCCAGGGCGGCGCCGGCTACGCCGACGACGGCATCAACCACGCCACCGCCGGCGGCACCGGCGGGGCCGGTGGGGCGGCCGGCGCGGGTGGGGCGGCCGGCACCGGCGGCAGCGGCGGCAACGTGGGCGCCGCGGGCAACGGCGGCGCGGGCGGCCAGGGCGGCACCGGCGGGGCCGGCGCCCAGGGCGCCAGCGGAACCATCGGCCAGATCGGCGCCACCGGCGGCTCCGGCGCGGCCGGCGGGCAGGGCGGCGCAGGCGGCGACTCCGGCAACGGCGGCACCAACGGCAGTGGCGGCAGCGGCGGCATCGGCGGCGCGGGCGGCCAGGGCGGCACCGGCTACGCCGACGACGGCAGCTACGACGCCACCCCCGGTGGCACCGGCGGGACCGGTGGGGCAGCCGGCGCGGGTGGGGCGGCCGGGACCGGCGGCACCGGCGGCAGCATCGGGGCCGCGGGCACCGGCGGCGTGGGCGGCCAGGGTGGTACCGGCGGGGCCGGCGCCCTAGGCGCCGCCGCGACGGCTGGCAATACCGGCGCCATCGGCGGCTTCGGTGGGGACGGCGGCCACGGCGGCGCGGGCGGCAACTCCGGAAATGGCGGCACCAACGGCAGCGGCGGTGCCGGCGGCACCGGCGGGCACGGCGGGCAGGGCGGCACCGGCTTCGACGACACCGGCAGCAACAACGCCACGGCCGGCGGTAATGGCGGCGACGGCGGCCAAGGCGGCACCGGCGCGGCGGCCGGCACCGGCGGCACCGGCGGCACGGCGGGCGGCGCGGGCACCGGCGGGGTGGGCGGCACCGGCGGCACCGGCGGCCTCGCGAACGCCGGGCACACCGGCGGGGCGGGCGGCCAGGGCGGCCAGGGCGGCCAGGGCGGCCAAGGCGCCACCGGCACCAACGGCAATACCGGGGCCGTCGGCGGCACCGGCGGGGCCGGCGGGCAGGGCGGCGCGGGCGGCACCGCCAGCCCCGGCGGCACCACCGGCGCCGGCGGCATCGGCGGTACCGGCGGCACCGGCGGCACCGGCGGCACCGGCTACGCCGACGACGGCACCAACGACGCCACCGCCGGCGGCACCGGCGGGACCGGCGGGGTCGCTGGGGCCGGCGGCACCGGCAGCACCACGGGCGCCGCGGGTACCGGAGGCCAAGGCGGCCAAGGCGGCACCGGCGGGGCCGGTGCCCTGGGCGCCACCGGCACCACCGGCGACGGCACCGCCGGCACCGGCGGCAACGGCGCGGCCGGCGGGCAGGGCGGCGTGGGCGGCAACTCCGGTGCCGGGGGCACCGACGGCTCCGGCGGCATCGGCGGCACCGGCGGCAAAGGCGGGCAGGGCGGCCTCGGCTACCCCGACGACCCCCAGGATCCAGAAACCAACCCGTTCCCCGGCGATACCGGCACCGGCGGCACCGGCGGCACCGGTGGCCAGGGCGGCGCCGGCGGCGCGACCGGCGCCGGCGGCACCACCGCCGGGACCGTGGGCGCCGGCGGGCTAGGCGGCCAAGGCGGCACCGGCGGCACCGGCGGCGTCGCTGCCCCCGCCACGGACGGCGAGTTCGGCGACGTCGGCGGCTGGGGCGGCCAAGGCGGCACCGGGGGCCAAGGCGGCACTACCATCGGCGGAACCAACGGCAGTGGCGGCCAGGGCGGCACCGGCGGCCTGGGCGGCGTCGGCGGGACCGCCGTCACCGGCGGCTCAGGCGGCGGAGCCATCAACGGCGGCCTCGGCGGCTATGGCGGCCAGGGAGGCACCGGCGGCCAGGTCGGCACCGGCGGCACCGGCGGGACCGCGGGTGCCGGGGGCACGGGCGGTCATGGTGGACCAGGCGGCGACTCAGCCAACGGCGGCTTCAGCGGCTTCGGCGGCAACGGCGGCCAAGGCGGCACCGGCGGAGCCGGCGTCACCGGCACCACACCCCACGGGAGCGGCTCTGACGGCGGAGCAGGCGGCCAGGGTGGCCAAGGCGGCCAAGGCGGCGTCCCGGCGGACCTCAGCGGCGGCCTCGACGGCGGGGGCGGCGATGGCGGCCAAGGCGGCACCGGCGGCATGGGCGGCACCGGCTACGCCGACGACGGCGGCAACAACGCCGGCACCGGCGGCACCGGCGGCACCGGCGGCGCCGGCGGCCGACCCGGCACAGGCTTCGACGGCATTTTCGCGGGCAACCCCGGCCTAGGCGGCCTAGGCGGGCAAGGCGGCCAAGGCGGCGCGACCACCTTCGGCAGCGTTCACGCCGCCGGTACGGGCGGCCAAGGCGGCGAGGGCGGCAATGGCGGCACCGGCGCCGAGGGCAACGCCTTGCCCGGCGGCAGCCAGGGCGAGGACGGCGCCGAAGGCGGCCAGGGCGGGCAAGGCGGCACCGGCGGTTCCAGCAAGCAGGGAACCGGGGGCACCGGCGGCACCGCCGGCGGCGGCGGCAGCGGCGGGACTGGCGGCACCGGCACCGGCGGCCTCGACGGCGGCACCGGCGGCACCGGCGGCCAAGGCGGCACCGGCGGCACCGGCGGCACCGGCTTCAGCGGTGAGTCCGGCACCGGCGGCAAGAGTGGCACCCTGGGCAACGCGGGTAGCACGCCCAGCGGCCCCGGCGGCACCGTCGGCGGCACCGGCGGCCCCGGTGGCCCCGGTGGCCAAGGCTCCCCGTAGTGCAGGTTATTAATGCGGCGCGCAGGCAAGCGGCCGCGGTGGTGAACTAGGCGCGAGTCGGGCCCGGGCAGTATGGGTCCTCGTGACCGAGGACACCTACCCCCGCCAGCACGCCCGCACGCGCCACTTTTGGCTCGGCCGGCCGAGTTCGTTCCGGATCTCGCCCGACGGCAGCTCGATCCTCTTCTGCCGATCCCGCACCGGGTCCGACCCGGTCACCATGCTGTGGCGCTTCGACGTCGACTCCGGCCGGGAAGAGTTCCTGGTCGACCCCGCCACCCTGGTCGAGGAGGGCTCCGGCGAACTACCACCCGAGGAGCGGGCGCGACGCGAGCGTGCCCGGGAGACGTCGGAGGGCATCGTGCGCTTTACCGCCGACCGGGAGCTGACCAAGGCCGTGTTCGACCTCGCCGGCCGGCTCTTCCTGGCCGATCTGGCCTCCGGTGGGGTGCACGAGCTTCCGGTGCAGCAACCTGCCGTCGAACCGCGCCTCGACCCCACCGGCCGTCACGTCGCCTACGTCAGCTCGGCGTCGTTGCGCGTGATCGGGGCGGACGGCAGCGGTGACCGCGCCCTCGCCGTCGCGGAGGGCGCCGATGTCTCCTACGGCCTGGCCGAGTTCGTGGCGGCGGAGGAAATGGGCCGCGAGGCCGGCTTCTGGTGGTCCCCCGACGGAGAGCGGCTGCTGGTGGCGCGGGTGGACGAGTCCGCGGTGCGCCGCATCTACATCACCGACCCTGCTCACCCGGAGCGGTCCCCGCGTGAGATGGCCTACCCGGACACGGGCTCGGCGAACGCCGAGGTGACGCTGACGCTGGTGGGGCTGGACGGGACGCGCACGGATGTCGCCTGGGACCACCGCCGCTTCGAGTACCTGGCGGCCGTGAACTGGTCGGCCGAGGGGCTCCTCGCCCTGGTGCAGCAGCGCGACCAGCGTCGGTCGCTGGTGCTCGAGATCGATCCTGGCTCGGGCTCCGTCACGGTGGTCCGCGAGGACACCGATCCCGACTGGCTGGAGATCACCGGCGGCGTTCCCGCCCGTCTCGGGAACGGGGCGCTCGTCTTCGTCGCGGACAGCGAGGATACGAGCCGGATCGAGGTCGACGGAGTGCCGGTCACGCCACCCGGGTTGCAGGTGCGCGCGGTGATCGACGTCTCGGGCCAGAACGTGCTGTTCACCGCCTCGGCCGAGCCGACCGAGGTCGGCGTGTGGGAGTGGTCGCCGGAGGGTGGTGCGGTCGAGGTCGGCCGCGGCGCAGCAGACGAGGGGCCGTCCTTGCGCTCGGCCGCCGCCGGCGGCGGGACGACGGTGGTGAGCGAGTGGAGGCTCGACCGGCAGCGGGCAAGCTTTACGGTTTGGCGCAAGGGCGAGGTGGTGGGGCGGATCGAGACGCTCGAGGAGACCCCTCTCCTCACGGCGACGCCGAGGATGCTTCGTCTCGGTCCAGCGGAGCTGCGCGCCGCCCTCCTGCTGCCCTCCTGGCACGTGCCCGGATCGGGACGGCTACCGGTGCTGGTCGACCCCTACGGCGGCCCGGGGGCGCAGCGCGTCTACTCCGCCCAGGTGTTCTTCCTCACCTCGCAATGGTTCGCCGAGCAAGGGTTCGCTGTCCTGGTCGCCGACGGACGCGGCACCCCGGGACGGGGTCGCGCCTGGGCACGTGCGATCCGCGGGGACTTCGCCACCCCGGTGCTCGAAGACCAGGTCACCGCACTCGAGGAGGCGGCGAAGGAGTTTCCGGAGCTCGATCTCGAGCGGGTCGCGATCCGCGGCTGGTCCTTCGGTGGCTATCTCGCCGCCCTGGCGGTGCTGCGTCGGCCCGACGTGTTCCACGCCGCGGTCGCCGGCGCCCCGGTGACCGACTTCCGTCTCTACGACACCCACTACACGGAGCGTTACCTCGGCACCCCCGCCGACGATCCCGAGAACTACGACCGGGTGTCCCTGCTCGGGGATGCGGCCGGGCTGACCCGGCCGCTGATGCTGATCCACGGGCTCGCCGACGATAACGTGGTGGTGGCGAACACGCTCCAGCTCTCGGCGATGCTCACGGCGGCGGGCCGGCCGCACACGGTGCTCCCGCTCTCGGGGGTGACGCACATGACGCCGCAGGAGGAGGTGGCCGAGAACCTCCTGCTGCTGCAGCTCGACTTCCTGCGCCGGGCGCTCTCCCTCGACGCCCGAGCGTGATTGCCTGACACTGGCCGCCCTTTCGTTACAGCAGATGCCGGAACACGGACGCGATGACGATCGCGAGGCCGCGCCAATTCATCTGCGCCGTACGCATATTCGGAGGTAAGCCGCGTGGCATCAGTTGTGGAGTGTGTGCCTCCGGTAGTCGGGGTCAGGTGGGCCGAATTCGATGGCGTTTTCATCAAGGGCGTTGCTGATCGTTATCCGATCGTGGCAGAACCCGAAGGTGACTGGGACCATATCGCGGGCGAAATCGGTACCGCTACCGCCCCATTCGAGTAGTTCCACCGTCCGGAGTTCTTGACCGTCAAGCGCTGCCAGCCGCGCGCATGCGTCATCCCGCCACGTCAGTGGAGAGCTTTCCGGGTCATCACTGTCGCTGTCGATCCAGGTGATCGGGCGGCTGGGTTCGATGGTGTTCCAGGTGATAGAGAGGTCGTCAAATTTCTGGTGGCTAATCTCTACTTGCTCGCCATCGAAGTCCAGCAAGATCGGGCAGCCGGCGAACCACTGGTCGCGCTCACGGTTCCACACCAGCCAACTGCGGGAGAGGTGGCGGCCGATCAGTGCATGCAGTCGACGGCCGTGGGCCAAGGCAATTGCGTGCCGGCCGTTGAGCCAGTGCGGTTGATATCCCGGGATGCCAAAGTGGGGCACAAGCCAAAATTATTCATATCGAGAACGGCAATGTTGTGCGCCTCCTCGCTGCCGAAGTGGTCCTGTGGCGCCTGCTCGCCGTCGCATCTGCGTAAGACCGTTGAACGGCAGTCAGAATGGCGGTGGCTCATCGTCGCCCGGTGGGGCGGGATCGAGGGGGCCGGCTGGTGTTGTCGGCGTTCGGCTTGCCGGGCTTGCTGGTTGTGTCGACGTTCGGCCTCGATGTGGTGGGCTCGGTCTTGTTGTCGAGTTCGGCGGCGGGTGGGCATCATGGCGCCGCGGTCGCTGTGTGGCGGTCGGTACGCCGTTGGGACCGTGGGTAATTCGCCGGTGGGCAGGCACAGGGCCGGAAACAGTAGGCGGCTGCCCGGCCGCGTGAGGTACTTGTGTCCGTTTGGGGAAGTCCAGGTGACGGTGCCGTCGGGCAGTTGTTCGTCGCGCCTTACTGTCCAGAAGGTTTTCAACAAATGGTGTTTTCGGCAGAGGCACTTCAGGTTAGAGGCGTGTGTGGGGCCGCCGGCGTCGTAGGGGATGGTGTGGTCGACATCGCAGAACTCGGCAGGGCGCTCACAGCCGACGAACCGGCAGGTCAGGTCGCGGCAGCGCACGAAATCCGCCAGCGCCGCAGAGGGGCGGTAGCGCGGTTCGGGTGGACTGTCCCCGGGGTGAATGAGTGGGCGTATCTCAGCGGCGCCGCGGGCGGCCAGGTCGGCTAATATTTCGGCGGGTATCAGTGCCCCGCCCAGCACAAAACCCGGAGTGGGCGCGTGGTGCAGGGGCGCTGTGCGGGGTTGCGCGGCCGGGCGGGCGCGGGTGGCCTCGCGGATGAGCTCGGCGAAACGTTCGGGGTCGCGGACGATTTCGGGCCCACCATCGCCGGGCCGCTCGCCATGCAGGTTCGCGCCGGTGGCGCCGTCGAGGGCGGCTGCCTCGGCCACCACATGCACGACAACGGAAGTCGTCGTGACGCTCTGGGGGGCCGTGCAGTCCGGCTGGCCGCACGCGCAGATCAGCGTGGTGTGCCCGGCGGCCAGTGCGCCGATGGCGTCGGCGCGACGCTGGTCGATCGTGCGCGGATCGTTGGCGCAGACCGTGTGGGCCAACGCGGTTAGCCGCCGGTCCAGCAGTGTGGCATCGGTGGATTGCACTTCGCCGTACAGTGCGGCGATACCACCGCGATGTTCGATATCGACGTAGCGCAAGCGGACCGTAGATTCCACGCGCCGGCGGGCGTCCGGGTCGTGGCGCTCGACCACCGCGTCGATGGCTTGCTCGGTCTTGTTCAGCGATAGCGGTCCCCACGTCGCGATGGCGTGCGCCAGTTCTGAGTCAATGGCGGCCAGGATGTCGGGCTCGAGTGCCAACAGGGTGCGGTTCACGATCATGTGCACGATCCGGTAGGACATGGCACCGGTGGCGAACAGGGCCGCGACTTGTGGCAGCCGCTCGTGCAAGCAGACCGCGTTGTGCAGTTGAGCGGCTGCTGCGGCCGCGGTGATGCCCTGTGCGGCAGCCACTTCGGCTGCCACCGCTTCCCAGGGGTCGATGCGCCACAGCTCGCCCCCTTGTCCGTCTTCGCCGGGAATCTGGCGGCGCCGGTAGAGCTCAAAGATGGCCGCCAGCCGACGCGCGCACGCCCTGTTCTCGGCGTGTGCCGAGTCACCAATGGCGCTCATCAGGGCCGCATCAGCGACATCTTCGAACATGCTTTCGATCCTAGTTGGCTTGGTTGCGGCAATCCCGTCGAACTGGACTGGCTGCGGATGAACGCCGCTCTGTGGATAAGTTCGATCACGCCGCTGGTTTCCCGCACAGCCGACGACGCCAGAGCGACGTAACTGAAGGAGAGGTTGAGGCCCTCCAAACGTGACAACTCGCTATACGCTCTCCTTCTGCCAACCGTTCAACAACGAGCAGGTGAGAGGGCGACGATGTCGAATCTGATGGTGGTCCGGGACATGTTGACGTCGGCGGCAACCGATTTGGAAGGCATCGGTTCCACCCTGAGCGGGGCAAATGCGGCGGCGGCCGCTACGACCACGGGCGTGTTGGCTGCCGGTGCGGATGAAGTGTCGGAAGCGGTGGCGTCATTGTTTTCCGGGCATGCTCAGGCCTATCAGGGCGTGAGCGCTCAGGCGGCAGCCTTTCACCAGCGGTTTGTGCAGTTGTTGAGCTCGGGTGCGGGGTCGTATGCGGCCGCAGAGGCGGCTAACGCCAAGCCTTTGCAGTCCGTAGCGCAACAGCTCCTGGGTGCGGTGAACACATCCACCGAAGCGATCCTGGGCCGTCCGCTGATCGGTAACGGTGCTGACGGAAACTCGCTCAATCCCAACGCTGGCGCCGGTGGGCTGCTGTACGGCAATGGGGGCAAGGGCTTTTCGCAAACCACGGACGGCCTGGCCGGGGGAGCGGGCGGCGCGGGAGGGTTGATTGGCAGTGGCGGGGCCGGCGGAGCCGGCGGAGCCGGTGCGGCCGGCGGGGCCGGCGGGGCCGCGGGTTTGTTGTACGGCAGCGGCGGAGCAGGCGGCGCCGGCGGGGCCGGCGTGGCGGGCGCGGCTGGCTTGAACGGTGGCAACGGCGGCACCGGAGGCATCGGCGGGGCAGCGGGGTTGTGGGGTAGCGGGGGGATCGGCGGGCAGGGCGGCACTGGCGGAGCGGCCCCGAACAGCACGCCGACCGTCGGCACCGCGGGCAGTGGTGGCAACGGTGGCAATGGCGGCGCCGGCGGCGAATTTAACGGTGCGCCGGGAGCGGGTGGGCAAGGCGGGATGGGCGGCGACGGGAACTCCGTCGGCGGCGGCGCTGTCGGCGGCACCGGCGGCACCGGCGGAATCGGTGGTACGGCCGGCCTGTTCGGAGCCGGTGGAGCCGGTGGGGCCGGAGGAGTCGGGGGCGGCACGGGGCAAGACGGCGGTGGCGGTGGTGGTGCCGGTGGCGCCGGCGGTATCGCTGGAGCACTGTTCGGCGACGGTGGTGTCGGTGGTGCCGGTGGTGCCGGTGCCAACGGGATTTTGCAGGGCGGCCTCGGTGGGCCCGGCGGCCTGGGTGGTGCCGCGGACATGATCGGTACCGGCGGCGCCGGCGGGGCCGGCGGTACCGGAGGCGGGGGCCAATTTGGCCAGCAGGGCGGTAGCGGCGGTAACGGTGGCTTCGGTGGCTGGCTGGTTGGCAACGGTGGTGCTGGAGGTGCGGGCGGTACCGGCGGGAGCGGCCTTGACCCCATCATCGCCGTCAACGGTGCCAACGGCGGCAACGGTGGCAACGGCGGGGCGGCACCACTTATTGGCACCGGCGGCGTTGGCGGGGCGCCCGGACCCGGTGGGTCCGGCAGCGACGGTGCCAATGATGGGCGCGATGGGCTCGGCGGCGTCGGCGGTGCCGGCGGAGTTGTTTACGGCCAACCTGGGCCAGGGGGATAGCCCAGTAGGCGGCGATGATCTTTTGCTAGATCAGCCAGGCGCCCTTGACGGCGAGGTGTTGGTCGCCGTCAAGCACCTCGGTCAGCCGGGCGTACTGGCGCGTGGAGAGCAGCTGCGGGCAGGTTCGGGCGATGCGCCGGATCCTATAAAGCGGGTCGCCAGTGTGTCCGCGCCGGTGAAGGGTCTGCTGCTGGATCCGGTGGCGGATCAGGTCGAGCTTGGTCCCGGCCAAGGCGACGACGAGGAACCCCTGGGTCCCGCGACGCCGAGGCGCCCACCGGCTTTCGATATCAGCCGGTTCGTGGGCCACGCGAAGCCGACCGGCGACGGTCGGCGTCTATGCGCGCACCTGTTCGAGGACGAGCAGGCCGACGCGATGGCGGCGCTCGGGGCGATGGAGACGCCGAAACCCAAGGCGGGCAATGTCATACAAACTATGGCGTTAGGCCGCTCGTTGGTGTAGTGAGCCGGTAGACGTCGACCTCCTCGGGCAAGCCTTTTAGGCGTTGTGGGCCAAGGCTTTCGAAGGTTAGGCCCGATCCGGCGGAGAGATCGCGGACCGTGCGGCTGGCCAACACCTCACCTGCACCCGCCAACGCGCCGATTCGAGCGCCGGTGTGCACGGCCACGCCGCTCCACTCATCGCCGCGTCGCTCGCATTCACCGGTGTGGACGCCCGCCCGGATCCGGATACCACTCGTGGCGAGGGCGGGAACCAGTTCCAACGCGCAGCGGGCGGCCTTAGTGGGCCCGTCGAAGAGCGCGAAGACCCCGTCTCCTGTGTGTTTCGCGCGGCGGCCGCCGTGCTTCTCCAATAGCCAGTCGACGGCTTTGTCATGTGCATCGAGCTGGCGACGCCACTTGGCATCGCCACGAGCACTGAGCAGTTCGGTGGAACTGACGATGTCGGTGAACAGCACCGTCTTGACCACTCGTTCGTCGATGGCGACAGTCGATGTACCGCAGACGAAGTCGAGGACGGCCGAACCCACCACGTCATCCACGAGGGAGTGCGGTCCGTCGGGCAGTGTCTTGAATTGGGCCCCGGGAATGGCAGCCGCCAACGCCGTTGCGCCCTCTAATGGAGCGATTCGATCATTCGGCCTCACCAGTACAAGCGTGGGAGCGCGGATGGAACCAAGAATGCCGCGGACATCGATCTCCAGGAGCGCCTGCCACAGCCACGCGGCCATCGTCGGGCTCGCGCTCACCCGTTGATACCGGCCATACAGGTCGCGAAATCCTGGTATGTCGGCGATCTCGCCGAAGAACAGCTCAGCCAGCGCGCCTTCACCCCAATGACTTTCGATAGCTTCCAGATGCTCGGCCTTCTCTTCGGCGGTAAATCCCCAGGGGTAATCCGGCAACTCTTGAGAAAACCGTGCCGAGACGCCGTACATCACCAGTGAATGAACGCGTTCAGGGTGCGTCGCCGCGAACAAGAGGCTCATCGGGCCGCCCTCGGACATACCGAAAAAGGCGGGGCGATCGACCTTTGCGGCGTCGAGAACGGCGTGCAGGTCATCCATTCGCTCGTCGAGGGGAGGGACGTGGGTGGCCGGATCTGAGAGTCCGGTGCCGCGTTTGTCCCACACTATGAGCCGGGTGACCTCCGCCAGCTGTTCGGTGACTGCTGTGATCGGACTTGCGGGTTCGTCGACAAGGTCGACGTTGCTGAACCAGCCGGGATTCCACACCAGCGTCGTGTCGCCCTCTCCGAACTCGCGGTACGCGAGCCGGACAGAGCCGTTGCGTGCGTAGCGAACCCGCCGGTCGGTCATGCCGACATCTTGGCATCACGGGCTCCCGCGCTCGCATACGGCCCGCGCGGCCCCGACGAGTCGGGATACGGCCGGGGCCGCCGGCGAACCGATCAGCCACGACGGTGTGCCGACGGTCGGCATTCAAGCGGCGACGGGGATCAGCGCCCTGCTTGCCGAGCTCGTCACCGCGCCGTGAGACGTGAATCTCAGGAATGCCCGTGCGACAAAGGGCGCCGCGAACAGCATCATTGCGGTCCGAATGACTTGGGCCGCCATGACAAACGTCACGTTGGAGCCCGCCTCGACAGCGGTGCCAAGCACCGCGTAAGTGCCGCCGGGGCTCGTTGCCAGGTATCCGTCGAGCAGGCTCAGCCCGGCCACGTGGGCGAGCACCACGCCGAGACCGGCCGCCGCGACGTTCAGCACGATGATCAACGCGCACGCGCCGGGCAGGATCCGTTGGATCGCCCGAAGCGACTCTCGGGTGAACCCGAGCACCGACTGCCAGACGATCAGCATGATCCCGGCCTGGACCAGCACCATCGGAACCGTGAGACCCGCCGCTAACCCGGTGAGCTGCAAAACGATGGTGATCGCCAGCGGACCTAGCAACCCGGATCCCGGCAGCCGGACAGAGCGGCCGGCCGCCACGCCCACCACGACAATGACCGCGATCAGTGGCAGGCTGACATACCAAGGGAGAGGGTTGGTTTCGCTTATCTGAGATCCATGTGCGTTGATGCCGTGGTAGAAAACCGCCACGACGACGGGCATGGCCGCCGTGATCAGTGCGACGCGCAGGTATTGGACGGCCGCGACGACATGTTCGTCACCACCGAGTTCACGGGCGATGGCGACGATTCCGGCCGAGCCTCCCGCCACGAGCGCGAGCCCCCCGGTCACCGGGCTGACGTCACGGTGCAGACCTAGCAGCGCGCCGCCCGCGACACTGATGACCAGGGTGCTGAAGGCGACCGCGACGACGATCGGCCAGTGCGAGCCCAGCGCGGTGAACGAGACGCTGTGCACCATCAGCCCGGTGAACACGCCGAGGATGCCCTGGGCCGCCAGGCCTGCCACCGGCACCGCTTTGGGCGCTTTCCGCGCCAACGCAGTGACGAGAACTCCGCAGCCAAGGGCGACCATGACGAGGTCGATCGTGTTCATGATGTGGCCCTTAGATAGTCGCCGGCGGCCTTTTCCACTACAGCGTCGATCTCTTCTGCCAGCAAAAACCTCTCGGCGACAAGCGTTTCGGCGGCAGCGCGGACTGCTGCGGCGTAATCATTGTGCGTCGGGTAGCGGTCGGCGACCGACGGCCGCCCCGGCGGGAATGGCAACTTGCTGCCGATTCGCTCATAAAGCACATCAGGCAGCTCGTCGATGTGTCGCCTAGGATTCCAGCCGGTGTAGGTGGCGAGCGGTGCTGCGACCGCAGGCAGGCGTATGCCGGCCACTTCGTTGCCGTCCGCGTCGATCGCCGAAACCAGGTCGACGTATGTCTCGCCTAGGACGACGGGCCAGCGACCGATGCCGCGATCGGCATCCGGTCCAAGGTCGACACAGCGCGCGCAGGCAAGCGACGCGGGATCGGGCGCGGCGGCATGGCCGAAACCGGATAGCACTTCCTTGCGGGAAACGGCCGTGCCGTCGCTCGTCCGTGGGACCTGGCTTGGCGGTGGTTCGACGCCGTTGGTGACCCAGTTCTCCAGCGCGACCAGCAGTGCCCGACTCACGGGCGTGACGTCCAGGCGGTGCACCGGGTTGGCCGCCGGCAGCGCTTCCTTGATTTTGCTGCTTCCGAAGTGGTCGGTTCCCGCTATCAGATAGGTGCGGACATCGGGATCCTCGGGCAAGTCCTTGCCGGTGTAGGGGTCTACGTGCAGAAGTGCACCGTCACCGTGCCAGTACTCGGACGCGCTGTTGGTGAAGATCGTTTTGGGCACACCGCCAAGCTCGCGCTGCCGCGCCAGCAGGTCGGCATGCCCAAACGGGGCCAGGGTTCCAAAGCCGCTAACCTGCGCGACCGACGGCTGTGCGAAGCGGTGGTTGAACTCTCCGCGCGCAGCGCTCGCGAAGTCGGCGAATACACCGTCGAAAACCCTCATCCCGGACTCGTCGATGTTGAGCCCTTCGGAAAGGAATTGGCGCAGCAGCCGACCCGCCTGCGAGACGCCGTAGGCAAAGATGTGGTCGATGCCGTCAGCCCGGAGGTGCGACACCACGTCGCGAATCGCCAGCAATCCGCATCCGGCGACCGGGGCCCGTGACGTCCGGTACACCAGCTCATACCAGTGGAAAGCTTTGAATCCGCCGTCCACCGCGACGTGCGTCTCGTCGGTGAATCGCCAGGCGTCCCGGGGGATTGGGGTGCGCTCGGCGTCCGGCGACGTGCGCACCGTGAGAACAGCGTCGTGGTCGTCGACGTCAATTGTCGGATAGTCGGTGAACGTGAAGAGCGACTCCGCACCGGGCAACGAGTCGATTTCGGGCGCCGAAAAGCTAAGCGCGTGGTCATCACTGGCGGCGTCGGCGCGCCATTCCAGGCGCATCCAGCCGGGCGGCATGTCGGCCTCCGGTGCCGTGACCCCCAAGATCGCCGGTCCGCGTTGCACGTCCCACTGCCAGCCGCACGACGCAATAGTCCAGCCGCGGTCGAGCAGGAATCCGCCCTTCAGCCAAGGTGCATGGGTGGGCAGGCCGCGGTTGGGCACGACGAACAGCATTTTGCCGTTGCCGCCGTCGATCGGGCGAAGCAGGCGCAGGTCAGCGTCAAAGCGCACGAGCCCGTTGACGTTTCGAGGTGCGAGATTGAGGTCGACGATGCGCTGATTTGCGTGCTGGTCGGGTTCGACGGCGAAGCCGACGGTAGCCTCCACCCACTCATAGCGGCTATCGGCGTGCGGGTAAACCGTGTTGATCTGAACGGACTCAACGGTCATGAAAGCTCCTCGACGGTTAGAGGTTGGTTCTTGGTCGGCGCTGGGGTGTCACATGGGTAGGAGCGCGCAGCGGGCGCGGGGTGGACACTTTTTTCGCGGCTTTTTTCGTGGCGTCTTGCGGCCTGACCCGGCGAGGCCGATCGGTGCGCAGACTGAGCCGCCCGAAGTCGCCATACCCGCACACCCGGTTCGCAGTCGGCCCCCGCACCGCGGTCTGCCGCTGACCCGACTCCGATTCCGTTGTGGCATACCGTCGATCCACCTGGAGTCACGCGGCGTGTCGTGTGTGTGGTTGCAGTGTCGCCGATCAAGCAGGTGGCCAGATGCTCATGGCAAAACCAGGCCCCGAGCTGGTCCCTGCTAGCTGGCGGCCGACACACGGAGCCCGTCACGTGGCCCGCCAGTCCAACCGCCCGGCGGTGGGCCCCGTGTGCAGGGACGCAAGAAATTCGCAAGCCTGCGCTGCTACTCACACAACTCACCCCGGCCAGACGAAAGGGGATGAACGTGGACGCCAATAACTTTCGATGAAGGGACAGAGCAAATGAGCAACGCTGTGACGCAAGAACGGTCCGGCACCCAACGCCGGATGATGGCCGGACCGACGGTCTGGAATCAGGCGAGCCTTCGTGCCGAGGACTACATGATCGCGGTCGAGCCGCACCAGGCCGCCGCCTGCCTCCGCATCCGCGACAGGCTGCGGCGTAGCGGCAAGCGACTCGACAGCATCGAGCCGTCGGACTTCCGCGACCAGGCGCTCGCGGAGATCGCCCGCGGCATCCGTCACCGCATCCGCTCCGGCCCCGGCTTCTGCGTGCTGCGCGGGCTGCCCCTGCAGGGCTGGACGGACGAGGAAGCGTCGATGCTGTACTGGGGCCTGGGCACCTATCTGGGCGGCCCGCAGCCGCAGAACCGGCAGGGCGACCGCGTCTACCTGGTCCAGGACACCGGCCAGTCGGTCGTAGAGGCGCGCGGCTCGAAAACGAACTCGGAACTGATCTTCCACACCGACTCGGCCTGCGCCTACGCCGGCAGCCGCCCCGACATCCTCGCGCTGCTGTGCCTGCGCAAGGCGGTGTCCGGCGGCGAGTCGCTCATGGTCAGCGGCCACACCGCCTACAACGCGCTGCTGGAGACCCATCCCGAACTGGTGGGCGAACTCTACGGGGAGTTCTGCTTCGACCGCTCGCACGAGACCGAACCGGGCGAGGACCCGATAACGGTTGGGTCGGTCTTTACCGACACCCCCCACGGCGTCCGCATCCGCTACAACCGCCTGCACATCGAACTAGGCCACTATCGCGGCGGCCGTCCGCTCACGGCGCGCCAGCGCGAGGCGCTCGACGCGCTCGACGCGCTCATCAACGATCCCGACAACTACGTGGAATTCAAGCTTGAGCCTGGTGCGGTTTTCTTCGCCGACAACCACGTGACACTGCACAACCGGTGGAGTTTCGTCGACGCGACCGAGGTGGCGGACCGGCGCTGCCTGGTGCGCCTGTGGCTCGCAGGGAAGCCGCGCAATCGGACGGCCTCGCGTTCGGCGGCACATGCGGGGACGAAAATGCAGCGTGCCACGGACATCAAGGCGCAGAAGCACTTTCAGCAACGGCGCCATGGGAGCCGTCTCGCAGGATGACGGTCAATGCACGGTAGGTTCCCATCGGGACCAGAGGCGCGGCCGCTCGTCCACGGCAGAGGGTTGCGCGGAACTACGAAATGTAGCTTTGCCGCACAAAGCTTTTGGTTGTACGCGCGAGGCGGCTACTCGGCAGCGTTGGGGAGCAGTGGCGGGCAGTTCGCCGCCGCGTCCGCGGCCAGTTCGAAGTGCCACAGCTCGTTGGCATAGATCCGGCATAGCCCGAAGCGGGAACCGTTGGCGATGAGCCACTGGTCGGCGCCCGCACCGCCGACGTCGACCGCTTGGCCGATGACGTGCTTGGACATCGTCGGGGTTTCCACGTATTGGCGCGCCACGGCCATGCTGCCGTAGGTCCGCACGGCGTTGTCCAGCAACCGCTGCTGGAACTCCGGCGACCGCCATCCCGAGGTGATGGTCATGGTGATCCCGTCAGCCGCGGCCGCGGTGGTGGCACTCTGGATGGCGCTCAACAGCGCCGGGTCAACGCGCCCGATGGCCGGGTGCTGGACGTCGAACGCCGTCAGCGTCGCCCCGCTCGGCAGGGAACCGTCGCCTGGATCGACGAAAGGATCCAGCGGGACGGTGTGGTCGGCAAGCACGATCGGCGGGGCTGGCGGATCAGTCGGTGCGGCCAGTCCCAGCGCCACAGCGGTGACGACGGCGACGACAACTAATCGCATGCCCCACCTCCTGGATCTGTGCGCTCCCCGCCGCTGACCACGATATCCAACTACCGTTTCTCCACTCTTTGTGATGTGCGTGTCAGCGCGGCGGTTGGAATGTCGGTACCGGCGTGGACGCCGTCGGGGTGGCTTTCCCACTCGGAGTGGGTTTCCCCGTCGGAGGCGGCGTCGTCCTTGTGGTCGTCGTCGTCCCCGGGGGAGCGTGCTTCAGAACTACATCTGCGCTGGTCAGAGTGGAGCCGATGACGGTAATCGAACCCGCGTATTCAGCTTGGGAAGACGAATCAGACGGTACACGCGTGTCTATCACCGTTCGCAGCGGTGTAGTTCGTGATGTCAGGAAGTGTCTTCTGATCAGCGCAAACAGTCTCTACACGTTCACATCCGTACAAGACGGTTCAAGACAGTTTGACCAGGGAGTTCCTGCCGCGTTGTGTCAACGTGTGTCACCGAACGGCACTGTCAAGTTAAGCGATCAGACCGGGATTGGAGGCGATGCGTTCTCGTGAACCCCCAGGTCGCGTGTGACGCATGAGGCTGATGTGATTGGCGGCCGCGCCCACTTCGCTTAACTTGACAATGCCGTCGAGAGAAGTATGCCGCCGCCGTCCCCAGGGGATAACGGCGTATCTGAAAAGCCGGGACCGGCTAGTAATCGCTGTCTACCGACGATGACGCCTACTGGGATGCTCGCCGCAATCGTCGATTTCGTAGGAACAATGGCAGGGCGAACATCGCACCTATAACGAACGCGACACCGACGCCACCAATGATCGCATACTTTTCAAGCGCTTTAGCGCCTACCTCTGCGGGGCATTGAGTTTGGGAAGTCCACACGGTATAGGCCGAGGTCCCGTCAAAGCCACAAGCTTCCATAACGAACGATCCCAACAGGCCGATAGCAATACTGACGATACCGAACAGGCCGCCGAAGATCAGCAAAGTGAGAGTCGCGCCACGCCAAATTCGCATCAGGATCATCAGCATTCCGAGAATGAGAAGCGCAAATGCCGCGAACATCCCCATGCTTGGTCCCATAATCTCAGTTCCAGTCCGCGGCGCGCCCATAATTGCCACCGCCAGAACGATTGCGATGCCACCTGCAACGCTCCAACCCCAACCGGCGCGCCGCGCCGAAGGTGGCTCTTGCGCGGTGCCGAGCAAAACGACGATGATTATCGAGACTATTAAGCCCAGGACGGCAGCTGCCGCGCGAGTCAGCTCGGGCGGCGAAACGCGGTACGGGCTCACCGTCGCTAGTACCAGGATGATGTTGACGGTCAATAGCGCCCATGCAGTAAATAACAGGATTTTGCTGGTCTTGTTCGTCCGTGCTGCGACTGCACCCCATATCATTAATCCGGCAAATATCAAGCCCACGAAAACGTCGATATATTGGTTGGCCAAGTCACGAGGCTCTATCCTTGTATTGCTTAAGCCAATCGCGGACGCTAGCAAAAATAGACAGGCGATAATACGCAGCGTCGCATAGATAAATGCGAGTAGCGCTGCAGTCTTGACATTCTCTGGGCGTTGGGCAGTGCCGGAACCGGAGGGCGCCGGAACGCCATAGGACGGCGGAGCACCGTAGGGCGGCGGGGCGCCGTAGGGCCGTGGGGGAGCGCCGTAGGGCGGGGGCGAGGCACCGTAGGGCGTGGGCGGGGCACCGTAGGGCGGTGGGGGAGCGCCGTAGGGCGGTGGCGCAGCGCCGTACACCGGGGGTTGCCCTGGCTGACGATATGGAGGCGGGCCTATGGGGGCGATCCGAGTGGGCTGCTCTCCGATGGGCACCTTGCGCTCGGGCGGTTCCAGAGGTGGGTTTGACATGTTTCATCTCCTGCCCGCCGATTCAGGTTAAACCGGGCGAGTGCCATCACACCACGTTTGAGCTGCCAAGATGCCGGTTACCCCGGAAACCATTCCATCGCGTGACAGGACGCGACTAGCGCTGGCCGAGATGATGCCGACGGCTTTATATTCCGATTAACGTGACAGTGCCCACCGAACGACTGACGGCAGGCGTTGAACCCCTTTCGGCGCTGAGCGCAGGTACACCACCGGCGGGTTTCCGCCTTGCTGCCGCGTGAGGTGGCACGTGGGTGTCCTTGCCGGCGGTTGAGATCGCACGATTTGCGGTTTAACGCGCAGCGCCTCCGGGGTTGCCACCCGCTCCCGCAACGAGGTGCGAGCCGGAGTGAGGCTCCGGGAGCGGGGGGCAAAGTTATTCGCTATGTAGTTTAGTTTTACGGTGACGACACCCCAGCCCCAGATGGGAGAGAACTGGGGTGTCGCCTTCGCGGTGAATGGTAACGCCGCTGCATTAACGCCCACGCACCGCAGCTTTAGAAACGCGCATCATCGCACCAACTTTCAGGCCAACCTTTATGTTTACTGGCCACTCTGATCTCGGTGTAAACGTATCCAGCACCCGGTGACGGACCCGGATCAGGTGCATCAGCAGTAGGTGCAGAAGGGTAGAACGCCTGCAATTGCAAACCCTGCTGATCCTCAGGCGGATTGTAAACGCCGTTCAACAACCAACCTGAGAAGACTAGGCGCGGCGGGTAACTCCATGTTGCGAGTATCGTGCCGCCGACGCCACCACCGGCAAGCGGTTCACCGGGGGTCAGCGGCGGCGGCGGACCAATAATCACAGACACTGGAATTACGAGCCTTCAGCGTACAAACCGTGCACTATATTCAATGCCTGGCTGCGGATAACGCATATCACGGAACGCAGCTCAGCCCTAAATGATACAAGGTTCTGTGACCATTCGACATCTCCCCAAGGATTCGCATTCGCTGACGCGCAACAGCAAGGTGTAGTAACACGCAACGTCGCCGAGCATGTCGCGCACGTGTCAGTGCGACACAAGGAAGTCGCCACGTACACCGAAGCCGAAGTGGAGAAGATCCTCACGTCGATCACTGATGACCGTCTCGGACACGCGTGGGAGCTCGCGCTCTCAGGTCTACGGAGAGGGGAGATCGCCGGCCTCCGCTGGTGTGACATCGACCTCGAAAACAAGATGCTCTCCGTGGCGAACAACCGTGTGGACGCCGCCGGTAAGGTCCACGAGAACGATCCGAAGAGCGCTATGTCTCGTCGTACGCTGCCGCTGCCTGATCGTCTCGTCGCGGTGCTGAAGACAGCGCGAGCGCGCCAGTCTCGTGAACGTCTCGCACTCGGCGCAGGAGACTGGAGCTACGTCGTCTGCAATGAGGCCGGGCAGCCGTACCATCCGCAAGTCTTGTCCCGTGGATGGCGCGCAGCCTGCCGCGCTGCTGGTGTCCGTGAGATCAAACTGCATGCGGCGCGGCACACGTGTGCGACGCTCATGCATCTACAAGGTGTGCCGGTGGTTGTGATCGCCGCATGGATCGGACACAAGGACGCCAGTCTGACCATGAAGTTGTATGCGCACTCTCAGGACGACGCTTTGAAGGCAGCTGGCGCGACGCTGAACCGGGTTGTGTCACCGACGTGTCACTGAGCAGTCATTCGAACAGCTTCGAACAGTGTTTCCGCACTTCAGAGTGGAGCCGATGACGGGAATCGAACCCGCGTATTCAGCTTGGGAAGCTGATGTTCTGCCATTGAACTACATCGGCGCGGTTGCGTGAGAAGGCTAGCATCCGGGGACGGATGGGCTCGTGGGTTCTGCCCGCCGAGGCACAACGGATATTTAGATATCGCATATTTATTCTTTCGTTATTATCCCGTAATGTGCGCGAAGTGGGCCGGCATTCATTAGCCAGGGAACGACGAAAGTCGCCAATGATACTGGCCGTGGGCATCGCATCCGCCGCCGTGTTCTTCGCGGCGGGGGGAGATGTCGATGCATTCGGCGCCCGCGACGACGCAAAGCCGGTCGCTGACGACGATGCGCCGTGGCACTTGGAGCTCGTGGCGGCAGCACCGGCCGCATTCTCGCCAGGTATGTCCGGTGGCGCTGTCGGCGAGCTTCCTGCGGCATCGAGATTGCGGGTCGACAGCCGCTTTTTGCCCCCTGGCGTCGTCAACGAGCAGGGACTACAGGTCAGGACCATCCTTACCGCCCGCGCCATCAGCGCGGCCTTCCCGCAGATCCACGAGATGGGCGGCGTGCGGCCGGATCCGAAGCCGTGGCATCCCCTCGGTTTGGCGGTTGACGTGATGATTCCCGACCCCGACACCGCCGACGGCATAGCGCTGGGAAATAAGATCGTCGAATTCGTGCTGCAGAACGCAACCCGATTTGGCATTCAAGACGCCATTTGGCGTGGCGTTTACTACACGCCCGGTGGCGCGCAATCGGGCGGAGAGTACGGCCACTACGACCACGTCCACGTCACCACCACCGGAGGCGGATACCCGACCGGGGGGGAAATCTACCTCCGCTGAGCCCTCCGCTGAGCCGACGTTCCAGCCACCGGCAGATAGGCTCGTCGCGTGCTGCTCTCCGATCGTGACCTCAGGGCCGAAATCACCTCCGGGCGGTTGGGCATAGACCCGTTCGACGACACCCTGGTGCAGCCGTCCAGCATCGACGTTCGCCTCGACAGCATGTTCCGGGTGTTCAACAACACTCGCTACACCCACATCGACCCCGCACAGCAGCAGGACGAGCTGACCAGCCTGGTGGAACCCGTTGACGGGGAACCGTTCGTGCTACACCCCGGCGAGTTCGTGCTTGGCTCGACGCTGGAGCTCTTCACCCTGCCCGACGAGCTGGCGGGACGGCTCGAAGGCAAGTCGTCATTGGGCCGCCTGGGTCTGCTGACGCACTCGACCGCGGGCTTCATCGATCCCGGCTTCAGCGGTCACATCACGCTGGAGCTGTCGAACGTCGCCAACCTGCCGATAACGCTGTGGCCGGGTATGAAGATCGGTCAGCTCTGCATCCTGCGACTGACCAGCCCCGCAGAACATCCGTACGGCAGCTCGCGGGTCGGGTCGAAGTATCAGGGTCAGCGAGGGCCGACGCCGTCTCGCTCGTACCAGAACTTCATAACAAGCACTTAACGAACTTCATAACAAGCACTTAACAAGATTCATAAGTACTACCTAGGTTCACCCAGGCTCCCGCACAGTCTTTGTGCGCGATGATGGAGCCGTCCGTCGTTTCTTCTCGGCCCGACCATGGGTTGGGCAAGCAGAACCGTTGGAGGGGTTGGTTTTGGATATCGTGCTCGGAGTGTCGATGGCACCGGCTTCGGTCCAGATGGTCCTGGTCGAAGGCGAGAATGCGGACGGCCCCTTCGTCGAAGAGGAAGCGTTCCACGTCACCGCTGCCGGTGACTCGGCGCCCACCAGCGCGCCCGACCAGGTACTCTCCGCGATCCTCGGTACCCGCGAAGGCGCGGTCGAAGCCGGTCTTCGGCTGTCCTCCATCGGGGTGACCTACACCGACCAGGTCGAAGCGGCCGTGCTGCGTGACTCGCTGGCCGCCCACAAGCTCGAGAACGTCATGCTGGTTTCGGCGTTCGTCGCTGCCACAGCGTTGGCTCAATCCCTCGGCGGGGCAATGGGTTACGACCGCACCGCGCTGCTTTTCGTGGAGCCCGAGACCGCGACGTTGGCCATCGTCGAGACCGCCGACGGCGCTATCGGCGATTGGTACATGGAGCAGGTCGACGACGCCTTCAGTGACGAGGCCACCGCGCAACTCACCGGGATGCTCGCCGGGCTGGAGGAGCGGAACACGGCTCCGGGCGGCCTGCTTGTGGTCGGCTCGGGAGTCGACATCGCCTCGATCAAGCCGGCGCTGGAGTCGGCGACCTCGCTTTCTGTGAGTGCGCCGGAGGACCCGGAGACGGCACTGGCCGTTGGGGCGGCCCTGGCCGCGGCCAACGCGCCGCTATTCGCCTCCTCCACTGCGGCGTTGGCCTACGCTCACGACCTTGGCGCCGGTGCGGTGGACCTGGGCCAGCTGCCCGAATACCTAAGTATTTCAAGCCTTTTCGCGAGTGATGAATCGGGCGACGACGGCCTGGCCTACAGCGCCGTGCCGGATGAGGACGCCGACGCGCCGACCGTCTTAATAGACGTGCTGGACGCCGGCGACAGCCAGCCGCGCCGCAGGCCCGTGATGCTGCTCGGTAGTGGGATGGCCGTGGTCGCCATCAGCGCCGTGGTGGCGCTGGAGATCGCGCTGGCGATCGGCATCCGCACCACGGTTGCTTTGCAGCCCAGCCCCAACCAAAGTCTCATCGTCCCGGCCGATCACCCGCCCGCGTCTGCGCCACTGCAGGCCTCTCCACAGCTCCAGCGAATCAACGAGCCCACCCCGGTGGCGATACCCAAGCCGTTGAGCCCGCAGATAGCCGCAGCGGCCCCGGCGCCCGCTGCTCCGGCTCCCGAGGCGGTTGCGCCGGTCCCGGTTGTGGTCCCGCCGGTGATCGTGCCGCCGGTCCACCTGCCGATCCCCGACGCGGAACCACACACGCCCCTGATTCAGATTCCGCAGCGCCAGTCGCTGCCACAGCTAGTTCCGCAACAGCCGGCCACCCACCAAACTCCGCCCGGGGAAGGGATATCGCCCAAACCGAGCGGCCCCGGTGGCGGGCACTCCGGCATTCCGGGCCCCGGCGCGGGCGGGACCGTTCATTCCCCTGGCACCTTCGGTGGTGAGCCCGAATCTGGCGGGCCCGGTGGCGGCCCCGGCCCGCAACCCCGCAGTCCCGGTGGCGAAGGGCCGTTCGGCGGTGCTCCATCCGGCGGTGGGCCATTCGGCGGCGGCCACGGCGGCGAGCCGGGCGGCGGGCCATTCGGCGGCGGCGGCGAGCCGGGCGGCGGGCCGTTCGGCGGCGGCCACGGCGGCGAGCCGGGCGGCGGGCCATTCGGCGGCGGCGGCGAGCCGGGCGGCGGGCCGTTCGGCGGCGGCCACGGCGGCGAGCCGGGCGGCGGGCCCTTCGGCGGCGGCGGCTTCGGCGGCGGCTTCGGCGGTGGCGGCCACGGCGGCGGCGGCTTCGGCGGCGGCTTCGGCGGTGGCGGCCACGGCGGCGGCGGCTTCGGCGGTGGCGGCGGCGGGCACGGCGGCGGCGGCGGTCACCACTAATTGAAACGACAGCGCGAAAGATTGTTAACAATCCCTAAACGCCGCAGGAGTAATCTCTAAACAGCGGGTCGGTCGGGAACCCGTGCCGTCCCTCTCCTAGTCGTAGCGAACTATCTAGGGGGAGTTTGAGCGGTGGTGGACATCGTGCTTGGTGTCTCGATGGCACCAACGAAGGTCCGCATGGTGCTGGTCCAAGGCGAAAGCGCCGACGGAGTCACCGTCGACCAGGCCCACTTCGACGTCGCTGGTGATAGGTCGGCCGCTACTGCACCGACTCAGGTGATCTCGGCCATCTTGGGCACTCGGGAGGGTGCCGTTGAGGCCGGTTACCAGCTGCTGTCCAGCGGGGTGGCCGTTACCGATCCCGTCGAGGCGGCGGCGCTGCGTGATGCACTGCGCGCCCACAAGATCGAGAACGTCATGTTGGTCTCGGCGTTCATGGCCGCGGCCGCGCTGGCCCAGGCGGTCGGCGACGCCACCAACTACGCGAGCACGGCGCTGCTGTTCGTCGAGCCCTATACCGCGACACTGGCCGTGGTCAACACCGCCGACGGGTCGATCGTCGAGGTGCGACGGCGGGTGCTGGCCGACGACGATGACCAGGCGGTGGCCGAGCTGGCCGAGATGGCCTCCGCCGCGGACACCCTGAAAGCCCAGCCGGACGGATTGTTCGTCGTCGGTTCCGGCGTCGATATCCCGATGATCAAGCCGGCGTTGGAGGCCGCGACTTCGCTGGAGCTGTCCGTGCCCGAGGAGCCGGAGATGGCTCTGGCCAGGGGCGCGGCCCTGGCGTCGGCCAATGCGCCGTTGTTCGCGTCGTCGACGGCCGCGCAGGCCTACGCGCAGGACCCGGGCACCGGCGAGGTGGACCCGTTGGTGCTCGCCGGATGCTTTGCCGGGTGCCTTCCCGCCGACGCCAAGGCGGGCGTGGACAACGTCGCATACAGCGCAGTGCCGGACGAGGACGCCGACGCCAATACCGGGATCGCGGATCAAGCCGACGATGCCAGTCCGCAGGACATCCCGCGGCGCAGGCCGGTGCTGTTAGTGGGAAGCTCGGCGGCGGTCGTCTTCATCAGTGCCGTTGTGGCGCTGGAAATTGCGCTTGCGATAAGCATCCGGCCGACGGTCGCCTTGCACCCCAGCCCCAATCAAAACCTGATCGCCCCAATCCAGCAGGCGCCCGCGCCGGCTCAGGCGTTGGTTCCGGCGCCGAAACTCGAGATACCCTCGCCGGTGGCTGCGCCAAAGCCGTTGAGCCCGCCGCCAATTGCGCATATTCCGGCGGCCGCGCCGGCGCCAGCTCCGGTTCCCGTGGTTCCGCCGCCGGTGCTCGTGCCGATGGTGCCTCGCGTGCCGGACCTCCGTCCGCCCATGACGGAACCGCGAGGTCGCTTCCCGGAGTCGCGGGTGCCCGAGCGGGTGCCCGAAGAGCGAGGCGTGGCGCCCCGGTTCGGCGGCGGGCACGAGCCGTTCGGCGGGCCTTTTGGCGGGGAGCACGGATTCGGCGGGCCCTTCGGCGGCGGGCACGGATTCGGCGGGCCCTTCGGCGGCGGGCACGGATTCGGCGGGCCCTTCGGCGGGGGGCACGGATTCGGGATGTGGCTTCGGCGGCGGGCACGGATTCGGTGGTTTCGGGCACCGCTAAACGGTCTAGACAGCGTTAGCGATCCCGAAGACGCAACGAGCAGGTCAGCTGATTTGGGATAATTTCGTCCGTGGACATCGTGCTTGGTGTGTCTATGGCACCCGAAACAGTCCGCCTGGTGCTGGTAGAAGGTGAAAGCGCCGACGGGCTCACCGTCGATGAGGACAACTTCGACATCGACCCGGAATCCGCCGCGGGCGCGGCGGCAGATCAGGTGATCGCGGCCATCCTCGGGACTCGGGAAAGCGTGGAGGAGAGCGGCCATCAGCTGCAATCGAGCGGAGTGACCTGGACCGACCCCACCGAGGCCGACGCCCTGCGTGATGCCCTGGCCGCCCGCAAGGTCGAGAACGTCATGCTGGTCTCGGCGTTCATGGCCGCGGCCGCGCTGGCTCAGGCGGTCGGCAGCGCGACCAACTGCGCCCGCACCGCGCTGCTGTTCGTCGAGCCGACCACCGCGACGCTGGCCCTCGTCGACAGCACGGACGGGTCGATCGCCGATGTTCATCAGCAGCCACTGCCCGAAGGCGACGATGCCGCGGTGGCGGAGCTGGCCGCGATGGTCTCCGGTGTAGCAGAGCTGGAAGCGGGCCCGGAAAGCCGGCTCTTCCGGCTTAGTGGGGGTCTGGTGTAGCCGATTGGGATCGTGTCGGTGACTGATTAAGGGCTCGCGCCCTTGTGAACTGGGTGTTGTCTACGCATCCAGGAGCAAAGGCGCGAGCATGCCCAACGATAATGGTTCACTGCTGCTCGGACTCGACGGTGTCGTCGTGGATTCGGTGCAGATCGATGACGACCGGATCCGTACGGTCCATGTTCTGACCGGTCCCGACTGGGTGGGGGTGTGTCCGCAGTGTCGGGGACGGTCGTCGCGGTCGAAGGGGTGGGTGATCACCCGACCGCGCGATATCAAGATCGGCCCGGATCGGCCGCGGATCGTGTGGCGGAAGCGGAAATGGTTGTGCACCAATATGTTCTGCAAACGAAAACGTTTCACCGAATCGGTGCCGGCCGTCCCGCCCCGGGCGCGGGTGACGGTCCGCGCGAAGGCGGAGATGGCGTTGGCGGTCCTCGACGACGACCGCTCCGTCAAGGCCGGCGCTGCGGCGTACGGCACCACCTGGAACATCTGCCATGGGGCCGTGAAGGTGACCGCGGACCCGGTGCTGGCCGCCGAACCCGACAACGTCGTTGTGCTCGGCATCGACGAAACCCGCCGCGGGAAAGCCAAATGGGAGATCTGCCCCGACACCGGTGGGCGGCGATGGGTGGATCGCTGGGACACCGGGCTGGTCGACATCACCGGTAAGGGCGGGTTGTTGGTGCAGGTCAACGGCCGCGCGGCGCAACCGGTGATCGACTGGCTCGCCCTGCGCGAGGAGCAGTGGAAAGCCGGGATCAAGTTTGTGGCGATCGACATGTCGGCGACCTACGCCAAGGCCGCGCGGGAGGCGTTGCCGCATGCGCAGCTGATCGTAGATCGGTTCCACCCTATTGACCGGACTAACTCGAGTGGCCGTGCGTGTCGCGCAGGCCGCAATACCGGTGAGGAGGTTGGCTTCGTGCAGCAGGACTAGCAGGGAGGCGCTGTATGGGCGAAGTCTATGAGGTGGCGCGGGACATCGAGTCGATCCGGCTACCGCAGTGGGGGCGGGTCGTTGCTACCGGCGACGATGTGGCGCCGTTCGTCGTGGTCGATCCGGACGGACAGCCGGTGGAGCCGATCAGCCGGTTCTTGCGCGACTTCCTCGCGCGGGGCCGCGCCTTGGGCAGCGTGCGCAGTTACGCGTTCGACTTGCACCGCTGGTGGCGGTTCCTTGGCGCGGTTGGGGTGTCGTGGGATCAGGCGACGTCGGCGGAGGTGCGGGACTTCGTTTTGTGGCTTCGCCAGGCCGACAAGCAGCGGCAGCACCGGCGCACCAAGTCGCGGGCGACGGCCGGGCAGATCAACCCGGTTACTCGCAAGCTCCATCAGGACGACCACTATCAGCCGCGTACGATCCGGCACAGCAACGCGGTGTTGCGCAGCTTTTACGAGTTTGCCATCGACGAGCAGTGCGGACCGCTGGTTAACCCGGTGAAGCAAGAACGGTCTTGCGGGCGGCGCGCGAACGCGCACCACAACCCGCTGGAGTCGTTTCGTGCGGAGGGCCGCTTGCGCTACAACCCGAAGCTGCCGCGGCAGCGGCCGCGGGCGATGCCCGACGAGCGGTGGCTGGAGTTGTTCGGGCAGATGCGGTCCAACCGGGACCGGGCGATCCTGGCGCTGGCGGTGAGTTCGGGTGCTCGTGCCGGTGAGCTGCTCGGGATGCGCGCCGCCGACATCGACTGGGGTGAGCAGCTGATTCAGGTGCGGCGAAAGGGTTCTCGTGCCGCGCAGTGGCTGCCGGCGAGCGCCGAGGCGTTCGTGTGGCTGCGGCTGTATGTCGACGAGATCGACGAACCCAAGTCGCCCAACGGTTTCGTGTGGCAGACGCTGCGTCGCCGCAGCTACCAGGGCGCGAAATTGAGCAGGCGACCGATGAACTACGAGGCGCTGCGAGCGGTGCTACGACGCGCCAACGACGCATTGGGCACCAACTGGTCGATGCACGACTGTCGCCACACTGCAGCGATCAGAATGACCCAGTCGCGCAAACTGTCGGTGCGCGACGTGCAGGCGATCCTGGGACATGCCCACCTGACCACGACGCAGATCTACCTGGTCGACGATGAGAACGCAGTCCTGCAGCGCGTACGCCAGTACCTCGCCGAACGCGCAGCCGGCGCGGACAAGCCGGTCGCGGTCGGGGGCGGCTACGACGCCGGCGATCTGGCCGTACTGTTCGGCGGTGACTGGCGATGACGACTAGGGTGGCGCCGACGGTCCCAACCCGTGCTGGTCAGACCCCACCGACGCCAGGCACGACGCGACAGAGCCTCACCGGGCCGTGCGACAACTACACGATCAGCGAGGTGATGGCACTGCTGATCGAGCACGCCGACCGGCTCGGCTTCTCCTGCGACCGTAAACGCCGGATCCGGCACAGTAGCCCGGCGATCTTGGAATGGCTGCAGTCATACCCCGCAGAAGGCTGGCAGCAGCGCTGGCTGGCCGCCGGGGCCGACACTGGCCTGGACTGGTTGAACGATTTGCCGACCAGTTCGCTGGTTCCGGCGAAGGAGAAGCGTAACGGCAATGTCGTGGCGACCAACAGCTTGTTGCTCAACCGCATCGTGTTGCCCAGCTACGATCTGCTCGTGGGGTGGGGAGCAATGACGCTCTATCAGGACACGCTGAAAAGCATTCAACCCGAGGTCTTCTCGCAGATCTCCGAGCAGGCTGACCGGCACGGGATGGTCGGGTGCCGCAAGCAGGCGGGTCTGAAGGTGCTTGCCAAGCTCGTGCTGCACACCGGACGCGATGTGGACCGGTTGACCAGCGACGATTTCGTCGGTTACCGCAACTGGGGGCTGGCGCATAACGGGTTGGCGCCACCGGGGATCGTTCCCGCATGGGACCTGTTGCGCTGCGTCGAGATACTGCCGAGCAACCTCACGTTCAAAGCGCACCTGCATGCTGGGCAGCGCCCGACCGCAGAACTCGTCGACCGCTACCGGTTGCGCTGCACCCGGGTTCGCGACGCGCTGCTGCGTTACCTCGACGAGCGACGACCCGGCCTCGACTACGTGTCGTTTAATGCCTTGGTTGTGCACCTGGTCGGGGAATTCTGGGCGGACATCGAACGTCACCACCCCGAACTCGACAGCCTCAACGTGCCGGCCGAGGTAGCCCAGTGCTGGAAGCAGCGTGTTCGATTCGTTACCACGAAGAATCGCCCGCCACGCCCACGTAAGTCCTACCCGCAGCTGCTCATGAAGGTTCGCAGCCTCTACCTCGACATCCAGGAATGGGCGCTGGAAGACCCGTACTGGGTGCAACACGCCTTCCCCAGCCCGGTTCGGCGCAACGAGACCGACGGTGTCGCCAAGCACAATCGCGCGACCGCGGCCGCGATGCATCAGCGCGTCCGCGAGCGGCTGCCGAAACTACCGGTGCTCGTCGAGACGGCCGAACGCGTCCTGGCAACACAACAAGCGCTGCTCGAAGCCGCTCGCGCCACCCCGATTGGCGGCGTGCTGGTCCACGACGGGGTCAGCTACCGGCGCACGACCTACCAGACCCACCAAAAGAGCCCGTCCTGCTCGCGGCCGCAAGTCGTGCTTGTCCAGCATCTTGAGAGCGGCGAACAAACCGACGTTTACGCCGCCGAGGACGACGCATTTTGGGCGTGGGCGATCATCGAGACGTTGCGCCACACCGGCATTCGCCACGAAGAGTTGCTCGAGATGACCCACCTGGCGTTGGTGTCCTACCGGTTGGCCGACACCGGCGAACTCGTGCCACTGCTGCAGATCCTGCCATCGAAGAACAACCAGGAACGGCTGCTGCTAGTGTCGCCGGAGCTGGCAAGCGTGCTCGCCACGATCATCACCCGGTTGCGTGAGCGCAACGGTGGCACGGTGCCACTGGTCAGCCGTTACGACCATCACGAACGCACCTTCGGGCCGATGCTGCCGCATCTGTTCCAGCGTCGCAGCCGCGGGCATCGCAACGAGGTCATCTCGGACACTAACGTCCGAAAACTGCTCGACAAGACCCTTACCCGCACCCACCTACGCGACGCCGCGGGCGAACCACTGCGGTTTACTCCGCATGACTTCAGAAGGATCTTCGCGACCGAAGCCGTGACCGGTGGGCTGCCAGTGCACATCGCCGCCCGGCTACTTGGGCACGAGGATTTGTCCACCACGCAGGCCTACCTCGCGGTGTTCCAGGACGACCTGATCCGTTCCTATCGGGCGTTCCTCGATCAGCGCCGCGCCGTGCGGCCGGAGGCCGAATACCGCGAGCCCACCGAGGACGAATGGCGCCAGTTCCAGCACTACTTCACGCTGCGCAAGGTTGCGCTCGGCATTTGCGGGCGCCCTTACGGCACGCCGTGTCGACATGAGCACAGCTGCATCCGCTGCCCGATGTTGCGGATCGATCCCCGCCAACGTCCCCGACTGGTCGAGATCATCGCCAACTTAACCGAGCGGATCGAGGAAGCTGAACTTAACGGCTGGCTCGGCGAGAAAGAAGGCCTCGGCGTCAGCCTCCAGGCTGCCCGCGCCAAACTCGCCACGCTGGGCCGACAGCAAGCCCAATCCGCTTATCCGACAACCAACCTCGGCATCCCCCAGATCACCACAACACACTGAGCACCTACCATCCGACGTAGGCACCCCAGCCAGACCGATCTAGTCCGGAAAAACCTGGTCAAAAGAGCCAACGAGATGCTCGATGCGGTGCGTCGCCGCACCACTGCGGCGCATCGACTACGGCGCGGCCGCAAATGCGATCCGGAGTGGATCAACCGGCGCCGACTGCTGCGCGCGGCCGAACGACTCACCGACGAGCAACGCAGCAGGTTGTTCGAACAGCTCACGTCGGCGGACCCCAACGGCGACATCGCCGCCGCCTGGATCGCCAAAGAGCTGTTGCGAGATGTGTTGGCCTGCACCGCCCGTGGCGGACTGCGTTACGAAATCTCTGCCGCCCTATACGCGTTCTACACGTTTTGCGCTGCCTGCTCGGTGCCCGAGATCCAGCAGCTGGCCGAGACAATTTCCAGCTGGCAGGAACCAATGATCCTGGCCATCCAGACCGGCCTGTCCAACGCCCGCAGCGAGGGCTTCAACCGGATCGTCAAACACGTCGGTCGCGTCGCATTCGGCTTCAGGACGCCCGAGAATCAACGCCGCCGAGTACGGTGGGCCTGCACCCGCCAATCACGGCGAGCGCCATCCAGAACCAGACAGCTGCACCCCTGTTAACTCGGATGAGCCGGAAAGCCTGTTCCTGGTGGGCTCTGGCGTCGACATTCCGCTGATCAAGCCGGCGCTGGAGGCCTCGACTCCGCTGTCGATAACCGTGCCGGAGGAGCCAGAGACCGCGTTGGCGCGCGGGGCGGCCCTGGCGGCGGCGAATGCGTCGTTGGGGGCGCCTGCGACGGTCGTGATCCCGCAAGTTCAGGATCCTGACCCGGGCGTCGGGCAGCTGGCCTACAGCGCCGTTTCCGACGACTCCGACGACTCCGAAGACCATCCGTACCCCGCTGAACCCGAATATCGGAGCCGCAGGGCGCTGGTGCTGGCCATGAGTGCGACGGCGGTCTTCGTTATCGGGGTGGTGGCACTGGCGCTCGCGCTGGCGCTGGGAATCCGGCCGCATGTCGAACAGCGGTCCAGTATCAGCAGGAACGTCGTCGCCCCGGTGAGTAAGCCACCCCCGAAAGTCGAGGCGCCCGCCCCGCCGCCACCGTCGGCAGTGCCGGCCCCGGTGACCGAGGCACCGTCGGAAGCGCCCGCACCGGTCGTGCAGCAGCCGGCGCCGGTTTCAACCCCAGCCGAGCAGCTGCCCACCGAGCAGCTGCCCACGGAGCAATTGCCACCGGAGCGCCCACGCTGGGGCCACCGCCGCCTGGGGCGGGGCGTCTGGCCCTGAGCTGGGCACCAGCTGTGAGCCCGAGCCCCGGGCGGTCCGACGCGCGTAGACTTGACGGACACGGGGAATACGGGGTGAAGGCCCAAGACGACGATCGTCGGGCGGGCCTGACTGTAAACAAAAGGGCTATTGGGGGAGCTTTTGGACACCGTGCTTGGTGTGTCGATGGCGCCGACGGCCGTCCGGATGGTGCTGGTCGAAGGGCAAAACGGCGATGGCGCCACCGTCGATGAAGACAACTTCGAGGTAGACCACGAGGCGCCGACGGTCACTGCCGCCGACCGGGTGATCTCGGCCATTCTGGGGACCCAGGAGGGCGCCGCCGAGGGTGGCTACCAACTGACGTCGACCGGGGTGACCTGGACGGACCCGATCGAGGCCGCCGCGCTGCGCGACGCGTTGGCCGCCCACAAGATCGAGAACGTCATGTTGGTCTCGGCGTTTCTGGCCGCGGCCGCGCTGGCCCACTCGGTGGGTAACGAAACCAACTATGCCCACACCGCGCTGCTGTTCGTTGAGCCCGATACCGCGACGTTGGCTGTGGTCGACACGGCTGACGGGTCGATCGCCGACATTCAGCGGCTGGACTTACCCGAGGATGACGACGCCGCGGTGGCCCAGCTGACCTCGATGGTCTCTGGTGCGGAGTCGTTGGCGACGCGCCCGGATGCCGTGTTCGTCGTCGGTGCGGGCATCGACATCCCGATGATCAAGCCGGCGCTGGAGGCGGCGACTACGCTTCCGCTTACCGCTCCTGAGGAGCCGGAAACGGCGCTGGCCCGGGGCGCGGCGCTGGCATCGGCCAATGCACCGCTGTTCGTGTCGTCCACTGCGGCGCGCGCGTACGCGCAGGACCCCGGGACCGGCGCCCTGAACCCGTACTCAGTCGTTCCCACCTACTTCGACGCCCCCGCCGGGGCGGACGTCAACCCCCTGGCCTACAGCGCCGTTCCCGACGAGTTTGCCGACGCCTATACCGGCGAGCACACCGCCGCGAGTGGGGTCATCGACGTCGGTCATGGCCAGCGGAGGTCGTTCACGCTGCTCGGCAGCGCGATGGCGGCGATTTTCATCGTCGGTATCGCGGCGCTGGTCGTTTCGATGGCGATCAGCATCCGGCCAACGGCCGGTATCCGGCCCGATCCCGGCCAGAACGTCGTGGCCCCCACCCATCAGCCGGTACCGGCGGCTCCCGCTCCCGCGTCCGCGCCGCAGGCCCCCGCGCCGGCGCCGGCTGTGGTGCCACAGGCTCCGACCGCGGCGCCAGCGCCGGTGCCGCAAATTCCCACCGCGGCGCCAGCGCCGGCGCCGCAGATACCAGAAGCGCCGGCGCCGCAGATACCAGACGTTCCGGCGCCGGCGCCTGCTCCCGCACCGGCGGCCCCCATTCCCGTGCCAATTCCGATACCGATTCCCCCGATCTTCGGTGGGCCGGGCGGCGGCCACGGTGGTGGCGGGTTCCCCGGCCACGGCGACGAGGGGCGCGGTGGTGGAGGGTTCCCCGGGTTCCCAGGTGGCGGAGGGTTCGGCGGAGGCCACGGCGGGTTCGGTGGTGGAGGCCATGGCGGAGGTCACGGTCGCTGAGGTCACTTCCGCGGGTTCGGGATGCCCGGTTTGTAGTTCGCCCCTAGTGAGCTGTCACCTGCCGTTTGCCTCCCGATCAGCGGCTCGATGCAGTTAGCTCATTGCGGCCACCTACACACGGGTGTATGCGATGTGCTGTCTTTGGGACCGGCTATCTGGGCGCCACCCACGCCGTTGGGATGGCGGAGCTGGGGCACGATGTTGTCGGGGTCGATGTAGATCCAGGTAAGGTCGCCAAGCTCGCCGGTGGTGACATTCCGTTCTACGAGCCTGGCTTGCGAAAGCTGCTGACCAAGAACCTCGCCGCGGGACGGCTACGGTTCACCACCGACTACGACATGGCGGCCGAACTCGCCGACGTGCATTTCCTGGGAGTTGGCACGCCGCAGAAGAAGGGTGGCTACGGCGCCGACTTGCGCTATGTCCACGCTGTCATCGACACCCTGGTGCCGCGGCTGACCAGGTCTTCGGTACTCATCGGGAAGTCGACGGTCCCGGTGGGCACCGCGGCCGAGCTCGGCCAGCGGGCCGCCGCGCTGGCGCCCCCGGGGGTCGACGTAGAAATAGCCTGGAACCCCGAGTTCCTTCGTGAGGGCCTGGCGGTGCAGGACACCTTGAATCCGGATCGGATTGTCCTTGGCGTACAACACGATTCGACGCGCGCTGAGGCGATCACCCGGGAGCTCTACGCGCCGCTGCTCGACGCGGGCGTACCGTTCGTGGTAACCGACCTGCAGACCGCGGAGTTGGTCAAGGTTTCCGCCAATGCTTTTCTGGCAACGAAGATTTCGTTCATTAACGCGATCTCCGAGGTGTGCGAGGCGGCGGGCGCCGACGTCACCGTGTTGGCCGATGCGCTCGGCTACGACGCGCGGATCGGACGCCAATGTCTCAACGCGGGTTTGGGTTTCGGTGGTGGCTGTCTGCCCAAGGACATCCGGGCGTTCATGGCCCGCGCCGGCGAGCTGGGCGCCAATCAGGCGCTGACGTTCCTGCGCGAGGTGGACAGCATCAACATGCGCCGGCGCACCAAGATGGTCGAGCTGGCCACCACCGCGTGTGGCGGCTCGCTGCTGGGCGCCAACATCGCCGTGCTCGGTGCGGCGTTCAAACCCGAATCCGACGATGTGCGCGACTCGCCCGCGCTCAACGTCGCGGGTCAGCTGCAGCTCAACGGTGCCGCGGTCAACGTGTACGACCCGAAGGCTCTGGACAACGCGCGTCGCCTATTCCCCACGCTGAACTACGCGGTCTCAGTGGCGGAGGCTTGCGAGGGCGCGGATGCGGTGTTGGTGCTTACCGAGTGGCGGGAGTTCGTCGAACTTGACCCTGCCGATTTGGCCGATCAGGTACGGGCCCGGGTCATCGTCGACGGCCGCAACTGTCTCGACGTCTCCCGCTGGCAGCAGGCGGGCTGGCGGGTGTACCGGCTGGGCGCGCGACGGCCTTAACGGGCGGCGGCTGGCGCCCCGGGGCCGGCACGGGAACGTGGCTCGCAACGGATCGATAGCGAAGCAGCCGCAAGAATTTCGAGTTACGTCCAGGGGCGTGGTGTATGGGCGGTTAGGCCTGGTGGGCGTGTCGTAGCCCGGTAGAGGGCGGTCATCGCGTGATCCTTCGAACTGACCGGCAAAGTCAATCGAAGGAGAACAACGCGATGACCTCATCCCACCCTATCGACGTCGAGAAGCTGCTGGCTGATCAACTCGCGCAGGCGAGCCCGGATCTGCTGCGTGGTCTGCTGTCGGCGTTCATCCACGCTCTGATGGGCGCGGAAGCCGACGCCATCTGTGGTGCGGGCTACCGCCAGCGCAGCGACGAGCGGTCCAATAGCCGCAACGGCTACCGGCCTCGTGATTTCGACACTCGCGCCGGGACCATGGACGTGGCGATCCCTAAGCTGCGTTCGGGGAGCTATTTCCCGGACTGGCTTTTAGAGCGGCGCAAGCGCGCCGAGCGGGCACTGACGTCGGTGGTGGCGACCTGCTATCTGCTGGGCGTGTCCACCCGGCGGATGGAACGCCTCGTCGAATCCCTGGGCGTGACAAGACTTTCCAAGTCCCAGGTCTCGGTCATGGCCGCCGAGCTCGATGAGACCGTGGAGGCCTTCCGCACCCGCCCCCTCGACGCTGGCCCGTACACATTCGTTGCCGCTGACGCCCTGGTGCTCAAGGTGCGTGAGAACGGCCGCGTCATCGGCGTGCACACCCTGATCGCCACCGGCGTCAACGCCGAGGGCTACCGGGAAATCCTGGGGGTACAGGTCACCTCCGCCGAAGATGGGGCGGGCTGGCTGGCGTTCTTCCGCGATTTGGTCGCCCGCGGCCTGTCCGGGGTTGCGCTGGTCACCAGTGACGCCCACCCGGGGCTGGTGGCCGCGATCGGGGCCACCTTGCCCGGGGCGGCCTGGCAACGGTGCAGAACTCATTACGCGGTCAACCTGATGTCGGTCACCCCGAAATCGTCCTGGCCGTGGGTACGCACCCTGTTGCACTCCATCTTCGACCAACCCGATGCGGAATCTGTTGTCGCTCAATACGATCGGGTACTCGACGCGCTCACCGACAAGCTTCCCAAAGTGGCCGAGCACCTCGATGGCGCCCGCGTGGATCTGCTGGCGTTCACCGCCTTCCCCAAACAGATCTGGCGCCAGATCTGGTCCAATAATCCCCAGGAGCGCCTCAATCGAGAGGTTCGGCGCCGGACCGACGTCGTGGGCATCTTCCCCGACCGGACCTCCATCATCCGCCTGGTCGGCGCCGTGCTCGCCGAACAACACGACGAATGGATCGAAGGACGGCGCTACCTCGGCCTCGACGTCCTCACCCGCGCCCGAGCCACGCTGACCAGCACAGACCAACCCGCCGGCCAGCAAACCACCACCACACCAGCCCTGACCGCCTAAACTGCCCCACGAAGGGTCACGCGATCGAACGAACTCTTACACCACGACCCTGGGCTTGGCCGAATTTCGCAAATGGTCGGCGGTAACCTAACGCCCGACAGCAGCGAAAGGAACCGCCATGGACGACCATTTGCTGACGAAGGAGGACGACCCCGAGAAGCGCATCGCCGAGCTGGAACGGCAGCTGGCCGAGCAGAAGCGCGTGGCCGGCGCCCCCGGCGTAAATCTCCGATACACAGGGCATGGATACCCGTCAACGACGGGTGGCCGCCTTACTCCGGAGCAGGTCCGCAACGTGGCTTTCTCCAAGCCACCCGTTGGAAAACGTGGCTACCACGAGGATGAGGTCGACGCGTTTCTCGACCTCGTTGAGCAGCAACTGAGATCTCAGCGGGGCGCCGATCCGCCGTCACCGCAGGCAGCGTTTCCGCCGCCATCCATCGGCCGGTCGCCCACAACGGCCGCCGGTGTCCCCCAGGGCAGGCGCCGTCGTAGCGCTTGGTTCTGGTGGCTGTTCGTTATGGCACTTCTCCTTGTGGCCCAAGCTGGGCTGCCAGTTCTCGATCACTCCATCCCGGCCATGAACCGACCTGCGCCCTCCTGGGTGGGCTTGCTGGTCTTAGTTATGCCTTTGGTGGCGATGGTCGTTTACTTTGTTCTGCGCATGCGATCCCGCAACAGGCGCCGTCATCGCTATTGGACGACCGGTGAGGGGGGCGGGGGCGGCGACGGTGCCGGGTGCAGCGGCGGTCACAGCGGCTGCGGCGGCGGTCACGGCGGCTGCGGCGGAGGATCCGGCTGTGGCGGAGGCGGCTGTGGTGGCGGGGGTAATTGACATACGGAATATCGTGCGGTGGCGCGGGGGTCGGTTCGATCGGGTGAATGCCGCGGTGGCGGAGCTTGAGTTTCCGGCGGCGGCGTTCAAAACGTGTCCGTGGCAGCCGAGGTCGCTTGTCGAGGCCGGGTTGCGCCAGTGGCTGCGATGCTGTGCGCCCGCGCTGCGGGACCATCAGGTGATCGGGATGCCTTCACGTGCGGTGGATGAGGCGTGGCACGGCCTGATCCTATGCACCGCACGGTATGCGACGTTCTGCAAGAAGGGATATGGGGAGTTTCTGCATCACCACCCGGAGGGCGGCGCCCCGGACGGAGTTCGTGGGGCATTCGATTCATCCGATGAGCAGCTACGCAGGACAGTCCTCGCATGGTCGCTCGTCGCGACGCCGGGCGAGCAGTGTGTCCTATGGGATCTCGACGAACGTCTCGGTGTCGATCAGCCCTGGGGTATCGATCGTGCTCGGGTCGCGGCGGTCCAGAGCGTTGTCGCGAAACTTAATGCGGGCAGCTGGAATTGGTGACATCGCTGGCGGCAGACCAAAGTGTGGCTGGAAACAGGTTCGATCACGCAGCGTCTACAGAAGCTAGTGGCGCGGCCAATCAAATACCGCGGGGAATCCGGCGCAAAAGAGCGGAAAACCCGCGACCAGCATTAGCCACGCCTTCTTCATGGCCGTAGGTTACCGCCGGCAATTTGCGAAATACTTGCGGGTGCCTTCCCGCACGTGGTCGAAGAGCTGGGTAAAGGTCCACCCCATCAAGAAGTTGACTACCAAACCTGCGACGGCAGCTGGAGCGTCGGCGGAGTGTCACAGACTGGCCCGATCCACGGAGAATTTCACGGAGATCATCTGGTCAGATCACAGGTGGATGTTCATGTGCGCGGCGGCACCGCCTATCAACGGGAAGCGCGTTCAGCCCTGAACATCTGGTATATGTTCGGGGGCTTCATCGCAATCGCGACGGGCGTGGTCCTGTTCTGGTCTGCGCGTCGCAAAATCAAGACCGGTTAGTTAACCGTGCGAAGTCTGCAGAAACTCAACCCGCAACCGAGCATGGCCATTGACATGGGTACAGACGCGATCGGGGTGATCGACCCGAACACCAGCGCGCTCATCGCCTCGGCTTCGCTCGCGCACGGTGACCGCGACACCGGCGGACTACGTGTAGAACGGGGAGATGGATACGACCACGCCCGTCCTGGTCGTGCCCGTATCTGGTTTGCAACCACTGACCATCGGATGTCCCCGCAAACTCGCGCTTCGTGGCAGCACCGCATGTGCGGCAACGGAGTTGCGCCGCATGACTAGCTGTCCTTGTGCGTCGTCACGATCGGCGTAGCCTCTTTCTCTATAGATGCAGGATAGGGGCGTGTGATGGGGATCATCCTGATATCCGCTGTGGGTGTGGCGATGGTTGTCGGGGCGCTTTACCTGATGCTGCGCATCAACCGAGCCCATGAGCGAAAGATCCAACGCCTACATGAAGACTGGGAGGCCTCGGGCGGGACGAAACCCTGGGCGCACGGTCACTGGCCGACCGATTTTGGCAGTGGCTCCAATTTTGGCAGTGGCTCTTAGGACGTCAACCGCGTCGGCGCGGTAGTGGTGCCGATACCCGTAAGCAGCGGGGCCACAACGGGTCTAGTGCTGTGGGCAAATGCGCACTGAGTGACCATTTACATCGCTGCCGTCTGGGACTTCGTGGTGTGCTAGCCGGGCCAGAGCGCTTTCGCGATCTAATGGGTGCGAAATACGAAAGAACTCTTGAGGAGTCCGGTCAGGACGTTTGGGTGCCGGTGCGGGTTTCGGTGATTTTGCGTTGGAGGTACCACGAAAAATATCTGTGGTACTTCTGTTGCAGGTCGTGTCGCCGCCAGTCGTGCCCGTCGATCACGCGCCGGCAAGAAGCGGTGTTGCAGTGGCAGGCCATTTGTCCGCCGTAATCGTCGAACAGCGCGTAGTCGGTGGTGAGTTCCTCGTCGGCAGTGACATCCCGCATGGCGACCAACACGATGTTGCCGGCAAAACCAACGTTGGGTTCGCAGGAGTGGTTGATGAACAGCATTACCGGCTCGTACTCCTCCGGCGTCAGCGCCACCAGGTGTAGCCCGTCAGTGATCTGAATCGCCGAGTTCAGTAGCGGATCGTGCAGGTCACTAAGTTGCCTAGTAGTCACGATGTGCCCGCCCTTAACGGCGACGATCTCACCGGCGTCGATTCGCTCGGTGGCGAACAGCCCGCGTCCCGCTATCCCGCTGCGGATGCCCTTGCGCGCTTTTGGGCTGATCCACGATGAAACCACGCTTCCCACGCTAGTGGCAGCAGGACGAAAGTAATTGTTTGGTGGTGGTTGCGGCCAAAGGCATTTCAGCCAAGAGGTGCGGACCATGCGCACTCGTGCGCGTGCGCGATTTCTCCGCGACTTCTCCGAGTCGCGGCTTAAACGTCGGGAGTATCTGCGGATGGACCGGGACGGTCCCGAGAAACATATCCGCCGGGTAGCCTGACCCACGTGGACTACGCGGCCGCATTCCTCGAAGAGAATCGCGCTTTTGCTGAGCTATTCCGGCTGTACCGCAACGCCGACGAGTCCACGCAGGTGCCGACGTGCCCGGGCTGGAGCCTGAAACAACTGTTCCGTCACGTTGGCCGCGGTGATCGCTGGGCGGCGCAGATCGTCCGCGAACGACGCGACAACTACCTCGATCCGCGCACCGTCGAAGGCGGCAAGCCGCCACCGGATCCCGGCGATGCGATTTCCTGGTTGCACGGCGGCGCGCAGCGGCTGGTCGATGCCGTCGAGTTTTCGGGTGTGGAAACCCCGGTGTGGACTTTTCTCGGGGAGCGGCCGGCGAACTGGTGGATCCGGCGTCGGCTGCACGAGGTGGCGGTGCATCGGGCCGACGTCGCCATCGCGATCGGCAGCGACTTCACGCTCGACCCCGAGGTGGCGGCCGACGGGATCACCGAATGGCTCGAGCGCGTTGCGGTCCAAGCCGGAAGCGGCGGTGCGCCACTGCCGCTCGAAAACGGCGACACCATGCACGTGCACGCCACCGATCCCGGGCTGGGGGAATCGGGGGAATGGACCATAGCTGTCTCGGAGACTGGAATCGCCTGGTCACACCAGCACGGCAAGGGCACCGTGGCGCTGCGCGGCGGCGCCACCGAGCTGTTGCTGGCGATGTTGCGCCGAGTCCCGGTCGCCGATACCGGCATCCAGTTATTCGGCGACGAGGCGGTATGGCAAAAATGGCTGGATCGTACGCCGCTCTAGCCACGGCGTCGGGGCAAGCACGGTAATTTGCAGACCATGACCACATCGGAGATCGCCACCGTTCTGGCTTGGCACGACGCGCTCGATGCCGCAGACCTCGAGACGCTGGTGGCGTTATCAAGTGACGACATCGACTTCGGCGACGCGCGCGGAGCCGCTCAAGGTCACCAGGCGCTGCGCCGTTGGGCCGCCTCCCTGGAAACGACGTCCGAGCTCGGCCGGATGTACGTGCATGACGGCGTGGTTGTCGTCGAGCAGAAGATCAGCACCCCCGACGATCCCGATGCCGTCACAACCGCCGCGTCGACGTTCCGGGTGGTCCACGACCATGTCACCGCGGTGTTCCGGCACGAGGACTTGGCGTCGGCGCTGGCAGCCACCGAACTCACCGACGCCGACCTCGTAACCTAGTGGTCGATCGAGGCACGGGGTCGATTAAGGCACTTAGGAGCCACTCATGCGCGGGATCATCTTGGCAGGCGGCTCGGGTACCCGCCTGTACCCGATCACGATGGGCATCAGCAAGCAGCTGCTGCCCGTGTACGACAAACCGATGATCTACTATCCGCTGTCCACGCTGATGATGGTCGGTATCCGCGACATCCTGGTGATCACCACTTCTCACGACGCGCTCGGTTTTCAGCGACTCCTCAGCGACGGCGCTCAGTTCGGCGTCAACATCAGCTACGCGACGCAGGATCAACCCGATGGCCTGGCACAGGCATTCGTCATCGGCGCCGATCACATCGGCAGCGAATCTGTGGCATTGGTTTTGGGGGACAACATTTTCTATGGGCCCGGCCTGGGAACAAGCCTGGGCCGCTTTCAAACCATAAGTGGCGGAGCGATTTTCGCCTACTGGGTGGCCAACCCGTCAGCCTACGGTGTCGTTGAATTCAGCACCGACGGCACAGCGCTGTCGCTCGAGGAGAAACCCGCTACGCCGAAGTCTCAGTACGCGGTGCCCGGCTTGTATTTTTACGACAACGATGTGATCGAGATCGCAAGGGGCTTAAGGAAATCGGCGCGAGGCGAGTACGAGATCACCGACGTCAACCGGACCTACCTCAACCAGGGCCGGCTGGTGGTCGAGGTGCTGGCCCGCGGGACGGCGTGGCTGGACACCGGGACGTTCGACTCGCTGCTGGATGCCAGCGACTATGTTCGCACTCTGGAGCGCCGGCAGGGTTTGAAGGTCAGCATTCCCGAGGAAGTTGCGTGGCGGATGGGCTGGATCGATGATGGGCAGCTCGCGCAGCGCGCACACAGCCTGGTCAAGTCGGGATATGGCGGCTACCTGCTGGAGCTGTTGGAACGGAGCTGATTTCGGCAGGTTTGGCCAGCACGGCGGCGATCGCCGTCGTCAACGGAACCGACAGCGCCAGCGCGATGCCGCCCACCGCGGAGCGGACGAGTTCGATGGCCACGCTCTCGCTGATCAGCACGTCACTCAGCGATCGGTTGGCGACGCTGAACAGCAACAGCAGCGGCAGCGAACTGCCCGCGTAGGCCAGCAGCAGCGTGTACACGGTGCTGGCGATGTGATCGCGGCCCACCCGAATCGCGCCAACGAAAATGGCCCGCCGGGAGGTCCGAGAGGCCGGGCCGCCGAGATGGGCGAGCTCGAACACCGTCGACGCCTGTGTCACCGTGACGTCGTTGAGGACACCAAGTGATCCGATGATGAACCCGGCGAGCAGCAAGCCGCTGATCGACACGTGACCCAGATAGGCTGCGACCTGGGCATTCTGTTCGTCCGACAGGCCGGTCAAATGAGCCAGATCGATTGCCGCCCAAGATAATCCCGCGGCCAGTAGCAACGACGCCAAGGTGCCCAGCAGGGCGGAACTGGTCCGCAGGTTGACCCCGTGCGCGAGGTAGATCACCACATACAGGATCGCCGCGGATGCCACCAGCGCCACCGGCACCGCGGGCGCCCCGTCCCGCAGCGCCGGCAGCAAGAACACCACCAACACCAGGAAGGCGATCACGATGCCGACCAGCGCACGCAACCCTCGCCAACGCGCCACAGCGACGATCACCACCGCGAACGCGACGGCGAGCGCGACCAGCGGCCAGCCCCGTTCGAAGTCGTAAAAGGCGTAGATGGTTGTGCCTTGTGCGTCGACCGCCCGGATGACCCGGATGTGATCGCCCGCCGCGAGCTCGGGCTGGCTGGGGCCGGGAGAGAACTCCAACAACGTGTTGGCGCCGGCGTTCGGCCCGGAATCGATGGCGACCAAGGTTAGTACGCACTTTCCGGAGCCCGGGGTTGCCGGCTGCGGAGCGGTGGTGAGCACCTGACTGGCCGACGGGCTGCCGCAGTCGCCCAGTTCGCTGGACAGCACGTGCCCGCGCTGGGTGGTTACCGCGCCGCCGGACGCGTTCTGGTAGGGCATCGGGATGTCGACGTGCTGCCGACTCGGCCACAGCCACGCCCCACCGGCGAGTACGGCCACACCGATCGCGGCCAGCAGCCCGACCACGATCTTGGCGGGCAGCGGGTCCAGAGACGACGGGCCTGACGACAAGCTGTGCGAGTGCGAATGGGTCACCCGCTCGAGGGTAGGGCGTGTGTCGGCGAGTTACCTCAGCCCCGGAGTTGCTGCCCTCACCGCCGTCACCGCCGGTGCCGACATCACCGTCGCCGGCGCCGGGATCGTGTATGACGTTCGACACGTCCCGGCAGGTCAGGGCCAGAACATCTTGGCGAACCGGGGGTTGCCCGGCTACTATCGCAGGGTTCCATCGTCCCGCTCCGGGGCACGGCGTTGCAGAGTTGCCGCCGCAAGATTTTCCGGGGTGGGTGAACTGCTGCAGGTGATTTTCCCAGCAAGGTTGGTTAAACGCCAAACGTGTGACCCGGATGGCTATACGATCAATTGATCGACTCCAGGAGGAGCTTGCATGGCGTATGTGGTTGCGGCGCCCCACGCGGTGGCAGCGGCGGCTACGGACCTGGCGAACGTCGGTTCGACGATCGACGCGGCCAACGCGGTCGCGTCCGTGCCGACCACGGGCGAGCTCGCCGCGGCCGCTGATCAGGTGTCCGCGGCCATTGGGTCGTTCTTTTCCGGGCACGCCGAGTCCTATCAGGCGATCCGCGCACAGATGACGCAGTTTCATGCGCAGTTTGTCCAGGCCGTGAACTCGGCCGGCAGCGCGTATGCCGATACTGAGGCGGCCAACGCGTCACCTTTACGGTGCGGCGTGCAGGACCTGCTGGGTGGCGCCCGCTAATCGGCCTGGTCAGCTCCTGTTAGGACCCGCGTTGGCCAGGCCGCGCAGCGATGCCTCGACCTGCGCCGCGAGCCGGTCGATCTGTTCCGTTGCGAACGAGCCTGCCGGGTAGTGCGCTTCGACGCTTAACTGGCCGTCGTAACTGCTCACCGCGTATCCCGACGCCCAGCCCAGCTGGACACCCTGTTCCTCCCGCGCCGGTGCCACCTGCTCCCGCGGCAGCTCGTCGATCTCCTGGCAGCCATGCATATTTTCGACGACCAGCCCGTCCGGCAACGGGAATCTGTCGAACCCGCCAACGTTGGTGACGAACACGACGGGCGCACGAAGTTGCCGCTGATCGGCCAGGGAGTGGTAGATCTGCTGCTGGACGAGCCCGCTCGCTAAGCCCTCGTTCAAGTCGCCGACGACGCGGCGGCCGATCTCGATCGGGTCGCTCGCCGCGTCCACAACCAAGCGTGAGTACGCCATGGCCAAGCAATTGGTGACTTCTGCGATCCCGATCGGCGGATCGACCCGGGAACGGACGTCGACGACGCATTTCAGCCCGAGCGCGATCGGCTCTTCTGCTGCCGCCGCCACCAGCGAACGCTCCGCCTTCACGATCGCCCCGCACACCGCGCCGTTCATCGACAGACCCCGGGTCTTGACCGCCCGCCTCAGCGCGGCGCTGGTCTGCCGGTCAAGAAGGATCAACCGCTGGTTCTCGACCGGGAACCGGCCGGTGCCGCTGACCGCCTGGCCGCCCCAAACCACGCCGTCGAGCCGCTCCACACCGCTGTGGTCCCGTTGCACAACCCCACGCTCGCGCAGCAGCTCCTCGGGAGCCCGCGGAATCGGGGCCGGTCCGGTGGTCGGGGCCCTGCCAGTGGTTGCGATCTGCGTGTACGCCGTCCACAACCAGTAGAAGTAATGCGCTGCCAGCCGTCCGTCCGCCACAGCGTGATGTAGCCCGAAAGAGACCCAATGCTCCTCGCCGTCCGAAACGACGACCACGGCAATTAGTCCCGTTCCCCCGGCCAACGGCCAAGACGGGGGAACGTCCGGCAGCGCCTCTTCTCGCACGAAGAGCGCGGGCTCCGCTTCGCCCTCTGAGACAAGGAGGAAACCGGCATCGCTAAGGCGGATCCGGCATCGCAACACGGGATACGCGTCCTGTAGGGCCCGCAACGCGGCACCGAGCGCGCGGCAGTCCAACTTTCCGCGCAGGCGCGTCGAAGTCCACATAGTTATCGAGCGCAGCGCGAAGAAGCTCTCGATCGGGGACAACGTCCTGATCGCTACCGGTTTCGCAGCGGCCCAGGTCATCTGCCTCCCTCGTCCCCCGGGCAGCACCGAACAGTCGCCGGTCTGACCGAGACTACCCGTAATCAATTGTGAGGTCTGAAGTTCCAGAGTCGGGGTGCGACTGATCACCGCCCCACCCCAGATCCGGCTACATCAACCCGCCCATGCCGTTCTGGCCCAACAGCAGCCCGCGGGTGCCGCCGGCGCCGACGGTGCCCACGTGCAAGCCACCAACCCCGGCGTTACCGCCGTTGCCACCGTCGCCAATCAGCTCGGCGTTGCCGCCCTTACCGCCGTCGCCGCCAGTACCGCCCAGCGACGCGCCGTCCCCACCGGCGCCGCCGGCGCCGCCGCTGCCGATCAGCCCGGCCTGGCCGCCGAAACCGCCGCTCCCGCCGTCCTGGTCTATTGCTGAACCGTTCCCGCCGGCCCCGCCAGCGCCGCCGGTGCCGGAGAGCAGGCCGCCGTTGCCGCCGTCCCCGCCGTCCCCGCCGGTTCCGATGCTGCTGCCCCCGCCGGTCCCGCCGGCACCGCCGGCGCCGAACAGCATCCCGGCGTTGCCGCCATCCCCGCCTTTACCGCCGCTGGAGTTGCCGGTCCCGCCCGCCCCGCCGGCGCCGCCGGCGCCGAACAGCCCACCGGCCCCGCCCAGCCCGCCCTGCCCGCCTGTGCCGTTTCCCAAGCTCCCGCCGAGGCCGCCGGCGCCGCCGGCGCCGAACAGCCCGCCGGCTCCGCCGGCCCCGCCGGTACCGGAGAGCACGCCGCCGAGACCGCCGGTGCCGCCGGTGCCGCCGGTGCCGAACAGCAGGCCGCCGGCCCCGCCGGCCCCGCCGTTCCCCCCGTCGACGGATTCGAGCCCGCCGGTCCCGCCGGCGCCGCCGGTGCCGAACAGGCCGGCCGCCCCGCCGTTGCCGCCTGGCTGGCCGGCGCCGGTTGCGGCGGACCCGCCGGCCCCGCCGTTGCCGATCAATATCCCGCCGGCCCCGCCGTTTGCCCCGGTCCCCGGCTGCCCGTTGGCGCCGTTGCCGAACAGCGGGCGCCCCAACAACGCCATGGTTGGCGCGTTCACCGCGTTAAGCACATCCCGCTGGACGGTCTGTAAAGCCGACGCATTGGCGGCCTCGGTGCTCGCATAGGCGCTCGCGCCCGCGTTGAGTGCCTGCACAAACCGTGCATGGAACGCCGCCGCTTGCGCGCTGAGCGCTTGATATGCCTGCGCGTGCGCCTCGAACACGGCCGCTATGCGTGCGGACACCTCGTCGGTGCCCGCGGCCATGACCACCGTGGTCGGGGCCGCCGCCGCCGTGTTGGCCTCGGTGAGTGCCAACCCGATATCCGCTAAATCTAAAGTCGCTGACGCCAGCGCCGCCGGTGCCGCGATTACAAACGACATCTGACACCTCGCCGATGCGTCGCATGCCGTGCCCACGATTGCCCGGTCAGGATCGACCCATCGACAAGAACAAAGTTTACTGCAATCCGGGGCGATTGAACCCTTGCCGTCGCAAGACCTTCGCCGTTTTCGCATAGCCCGGACTGCTGCAGCACGGCAATTCGAAGAGCTTGTTAGTCAACGTCTTTGGCAGTATCAGCAGCTGCTGGGCCAGCGACTTGACCGCCCTGGGTGGCTGCCACAACGCCGCTGCACGCCCGCTTCGACGGCTACCGCGTCGAGGCCCACCGGCCATGCTCGGCGAAGCCTCGCCCGCGAAAGACCCGCTTACTGCAGATAGCTGGCCAGGAAGTTGCCCAGCCGGTCGATCGCGGCCGCGAGGTCACGCGACCACGGCAGCGTGACGATGCGCAGGTGATCCGGTTCCGGCCAATTGAATCCGGTGCCCTGAGTGACCAGGATCTTCTCCTGCAGCAGCAGGTCGAGGACCAGCTGCTCGTCGTCGCTGATGTCGTAGACCTCGGGGTCCAGCCGGGGAAACACATACAGCGCACCCTCGGGTTTGACGCAGGACACCCCGGGGATCTCGTTCAGCTTGGTCCAGGCGACGTCGCGCTGCTCGAGCAGCCGGCCGCCGGGAAGCACCAGGTCTTCGATGCTCTGGTGGCCGCCGAGGGCGACCTGAATTGCGTGCTGCGCCGGGACATTCGGGCACAACCGCATGTTGGCCAGCAGGCTGATCCCCTCGATGAAACTGCTCGCGTGGTCCTTGGGTCCGGTGATCGCCAGCCAGCCGGCCCGGTACCCGGCGACGCGGTAGGCCTTCGACAGGCCGTTGAAAGTCAGGCACAACAGATCGGGGGCCACCGAGGCGACGCTGATGTGCTTGGCGTCGTCGTAGAGGATCTTGTCGTAGATCTCGTCGGCGAGCAGCAGCAGCTGGTGTTTGCGCGCAAGATCGACCATCTGGGTGAGGATTTCGCGGCTGTACACCGCGCCCGTCGGGTTGTTCGGGGTGATCACGACCAGCGCCTTGGTGCGCTCGGTGATCTTGGACTCCAGATCGGCGATATCCGGCTGCCAGCTTTGAGTCTCGTCGCATAGGTAGTGCACCGGTGTGCCGCCGGCAAGCGAGGTCGACGCCGTCCACAACGGATAGTCCGGCGAGGGGATCAGCACCTGATCGCCGTTGTCCAGCAGGGCTTGCAGCGTCATGGTGATCAGCTCGGAGACCCCGTTGCCCAGATAGACGTCGTCAACGTCGAAGCGCGGAAAGCCCTCGACCAGCTCGTAGCGGGTGACCACCGCGCGCCGGGCCGGCAGGATGCCCTTCGAGTCGGAGTAGCCCTGTGCGTAGGGCAGTGCCTGGATCATGTCGCGCATGATGACGTCGGGCGCCTCGAAGCCGAACGGCGCCGGGTTACCGATATTGAGCTTGAGGATGCGGTGCCCTTCGGACTCCAACCTCGCGGCGTGCTGGTGGACCGGGCCGCGGATTTCGTAGAGGACGTCTTGAAGTTTGGACGACTGCGCGAACGCCCGCTGCCGATGATGAGCGGCTAGGTGTGTGGGCAGCTGGTGAGTAGTCACGTCACCTATGGTGCCATTGCTGTCCAGTGAAATTTGCTGACCAGTATCAAACCGTGATCAGCGCTTGCCCGGCGGACGGGCGCCGCGTGCGATACCCAGCCCCTTGACAGGCGCGGCGGGGGGCGCTGCGTCACCGTCGGTTTGTGCGGACGGCTCGGGTTCCGGCTTTGCTTCTGACGTTGGCTGGGCCTCGGCCTTGGACTCGGGCTCGGGCTCGGCTGCTGCCGGAGCCGCGGGCGCCTGGGCTTGGGGCGCTGCCTTCTTGGCTCCCGGGCGCCTGGCGCCGGCAGCGATACCCAGGCCCTTAACGGGCGCTGCGGGCGCTGCGGGTGCTGCCGGCGCCGCCTCTGCAGCCGGTGCTGCCGGTGCAGCTTCCTCCTCGGCTGCTGCCGGCGCCGCGGGTGCCTGGGCTTGCGGCGTTGCCTTCTTGGCGCCCGGTCGCTTCGCACCTGCGGCCAAACCCAGGCCCTTAACGGGTGCGACGGGTGCGGCAGGAGCTTTGGCCTCGGGCGCTTCGGGCGCTTCGGGCGCTTCGGTCGCGTCGGCAGCTTGAGGTGGCGCTTTCTTGGCGCCGGGCTTCTTGGCGCCGGCGGCCATTCCGAGCCCCTTAGCGGGTGCAGCGGGTGCGGCGGGTGCCTCGGCCACCTTGGCTTCGGGAGCTGCTTTCTTGGCGCCGGGCCTCTTGGCGCCACCGGCGATGCCCAGACCCTTAGCGGGTGCCGGCGCTGCGGGGGCCTTGGCTTCGGCGGGCTTCTGGGGAGCCTCGGCGGGCGCCTCGGCCGGGGCGGCCGGTGCGGCGGCCTTCGGTTCGGGTTTCGGGGCCCGTACCTCGGCCTGTTTCGACGCCTCTTTGGCGGCGGTGCCCTTGGCCGGCAGCGTCGCCTTGTCGTACTCGAGCGACCCGAGCAGCACCTGGGCCACATCCAGCACCTCGACGCCACTGCGACCGGCCTCTTCCTGCCGGTCGTTGACACCGTCGGTCACCATCACGCGGCAGAACGGGCAGGCGGTGGCGATGGTGGCGGCGTTGGTGGCCAGCGCCTCGTCGACGCGTTCGTGGTTGATCCGCTTGCCGATGTGCTCTTCCATCCACATCCGCGCGCCGCCCGCGCCGCAGCAGAAGCTGCGGTCGGCGTGCCGCGGCATTTCGGTGAGATTCGCGCCCGCGGCTCCGATCAGCTCGCGCGGCGCCTCGTACACCTTGTTGTGCCGGCCCAAGTAGCACGGGTCGTGGTAGGTGATGTCCTGAGAAACGGGCGTGACAGGGACCAACCTGTTGTCGCGGACCAGCCGGTTGAGCAGCTGGGTGTGGTGCAACACGGTGTAGTTGGCGCCCAGCTGCCGGTATTCCTTGCCGATGGTGTTGAAGCAGTGCGGGCAGGTGACGACGATCTTGCGGTCGACGCTCTCCACACCCTCGAACAGCCCGTCCAGGGTCTCGACGGCCTGCTGGGCCAGCTGTTGGAACAGGAACTCGTTGCCCGACCGCCGTGCCGAGTCGCCATTGCAGGTTTCCCCGGTGCCGAGCACCAGGTATTTCACCCCGGCAATGGCGAGCAGTTCGGCGACGGCCTTAGTGGTCTTCTTGGCCTTGTCGTCGTAGGCGCCCGCGCAGCCCACCCAGAACAGGTACTCGTAGCCGTCGAAGCTGTCCACATCCTCGCCGTAAACGGGGACGTCGAAGTCGACCTCGTCGATCCAGTTGGTCCGGTCGCCGGCGTTCTGGCCCCACGGGTTGCCCTTGTTTTCCAGGTTCTTGAACAACGTGGACAGCTCGGAGGGGAACTCCGACTCCATCATCACCTGGTAGCGGCGCATATCGACGATGTGATCGATGTGCTCGATATCCACCGGGCACTGCTCGACGCAGGCGCCGCAGGTCACGCACGACCACAGCACGTCGGGATCGATCACCCCGCCCTGCGCGGCGGTGCCGACCAGCGGGCGGGCCACCTGCTCGGGCCCGTGCCCGGGCACCCGGCCGAATCCGGACTCCGGCACGTGGTGGGCCTCTTCCTTGGTGGTCTCGAGGTCGAGACCCTCCAGCGGCTCCGCTTTCTTTTCGCCGAGGATGTAGGGAGCCTTGGCCATCCAGTGGTCGCGCAGGTCCATGATGACGAGCTTGGGCGACAGCGGCTTGCCGGTATTCCAGGCCGGACATTGCGATTGGCAACGCCCGCACTCGGTACAGGTGGCGAAGTCGAGATTCGCCTTCCAGGTGAAGTCCTCGATCTTGCCGCGGCCGAAAACGGCGTCGTCCGGCGGGTTTTCGAAGTCGATCGGCTGGCCGCCGGACTCGACCGGTAGCAGCGGGCCCAACCCGTCGGGCAGCCGCTTGAACGTGACGTTGATCGGCGCCAGGAAGATGTGTAAGTGCTTGGAGTGCAAAACAATCAGCAGGAAGGCGAGCATGACGCCGATGTGCAGCATCAGCGCGACGGTCTCGACGATCTCGTTGGTGTGCTGACCCAACGGAGCCAGCAGCTTACCCATGAAGTGCGAGAAGAACGCGCCCTTGCCGTAAGGGAATTCGCCGCCCAGGGCATTCAGCGACGCCCCACGGAAGATGGCATACGTCCAGATGACGTTGAAGATCATGAACAGGATCAGCCACGCACCGCCGGTGTGTGAACCGTAGAAGCGGGATTGGCGGCCGTATTCCTTTGGCGCGCTGCGCAACCGGATGATCGCGAAGGTGACGATGCCGGTCAGCACGGCCAGCGCGAAGAAGTCCTGCAAGGCGCCCAGCGCGTCCAAGTGCCCGATGATCGGGAGGGAAAAGCTCGGCGTGAACAGCACGCCGTAGGCCTCGATGTAGACGGTGAGCAGGATGAAGAAGCCCCACATGGTGAAGAAGTGCGCCAAACCCGGCAGCGACCACTTCAGCAGCCGGCGTTGTCCGAACACCTCGGCGATTTGGGTCCAGATCCGGGTGCCCAGTTTATCGGTGCGCCCACTGGCCGGCTCTCCGGACATGACCAGCTTGAACAGCCACAGGACCCGGCGCAGAGCAAATACGCCCACGACCGCGGTCATGCCCAGGCCCACAACCAACCTGATGAGCGTCTGCGTGGTCACGGAAGGTCACCCCAATTCGTAGTCACTCAGCGAAAACCCGTTCGATTTCTTGGCCTGCCCATAGTGACATCCGTGCGGCTTTCGACGCGAGAAAGGCTGCCCTAACCTGCTGTTCATTGATGTTTCTCACGCGCCGCTGGCCTGCGGGTCAATGTTCCGGGTTCAGCATGGCCCGCAGCATGGACAACATCTCCGAACGCGAGGACGCACCAAGCCGGCGGCGGATCCGGGCAACGTGGTGCTCGACCGTCTTCGCCGAGATGAACAGTTGGCCGCCGATGTCGCGGTACGGCATGCCCAACAGCAACAGCTCGGCGACTTCGCGTTCGCGGTCTGAGAGACGCGAACCCGCCGCCGGCTGACGCTGCGGGGACGGGCGCCGGATGGTGCTTCCGAGTCGGGCGTCTCGGTGCTCGTCTCGGCTGGGGCCGCGCCCAGCTTGAGATCCCGGGCAAGTTGCAGCATGGCACCGGATACCCGGGCGTCGGGTGATTGCAGCGCGGCCTGACCGGCCAGCCGGGTCGCATCCGAAGTCAGCCCGACGCCCGACAGCGACCGGGCCGCAACGGTGACCTCGTCGGCGTCGACCTGGTTGGCCAGGACCCGCAGCCAAGTCCGGCCGGCACCGGATAGGGCCCGCGCCAGAGCGCTGTCGTCTACCGCTGCACTGAGGGCCTGTCCGTGCGGGGCGACCGACTCCGGCGAGTTGGCCTGTATTCCTGCGTGCACCCCGGCCCAATGCAGCGGGACCGACCACAACGCCGGGTTGCCCAGTGAGTCCAACAGGGTGAACGCCTGATCCAGAGTGTGTCGCAAGTGGTCGACCTGGCGCATGCGGGCGGCCGCAACCCACAATTCCCCCAACGGCAGCAGCGCGAACAGGTCAACGCTGTACTCGGCGAGCACTTCCATGGCCTCATACCAATGCTTTTGCAACGCACCGGTGTCGCCGCTACGCCGCGCGATCGCGGTCTGCAGTGCGGCTGCCCATAACGCATCGCGCCGGTGCAACCCGCCCGAACCGGCCGAAGCGATATCCGTGATGGCCGACGGCAATTGCCCGTCCTGCATCTTGATCCAGCCGGACAACAGCGAGTGCCGAGGCTCGAACAGCGAATCGCCGGCGTCGCGCACGGCGCGGCCGATCACGCTGCGCGCGCGGACCGGATCGCCCCCATGAATCGCGGCCAAGGTAACCAGCGCGGCGGGGCTGTCCGGCATGACTTGGCTCAGCGATTGTTCCGTCGCAATGGCCTGGCCCAGTTTTGCCATCGCCGCCGGATAGGGCTGATCCATGGTGAGCAGCAGCCCTTCGGCCAGACTCCGCGATGTGCGTGCGGCCATCGTCGGCGGACCCGCGTCCTTGAGGCGAAGTGCGACGGCCGCGGTCGCGAGATCACCCGTGGCGGCGTGCGCGATCGCGGCGGCCGCACCGACCACCGCGTCCGGGTGCGGGCCCAGCCAGCCGAACAATTCCGCGGCCTGACTTGCGTTGCCGTCGTGAGCCGCGAGGCTGGCCGCAATGCGGACCGCCGTGGCGCGTTCGGTGGAGTCCGATGAGCCGAGCAGATCGTCGGCCAGTTCCGCCGCGGCTGCGCATTCTCCGGTGAGCGCCAGCGCGTCGGCGAGTCGTGAATTCAGCCCTTCGGCGCCGGCGTCGACCGCTGCCCGATACAGCCGGGCGGCCCGAGCGGAGTGGCCCCGGGCGTCGGCGGCCTGCCGGGCGAGGATGCCCGCCAGCCGGTCGTCTCGCAGCCCGTGTTCGGCCAGTCGCAGCGCGAAATCCGGTGACAGCGTCGACATGTCGAGTTGTGATCGCAAGAGCGCGGCCTCGACCTCGTGGTGGTGTGCATTGCCGACGATCTGGGCGACCGCGCCATGCACGGACTGGAGGAACTCCGGTCCGTGCGACGGCTGAGTGAGTCCACTGGCACGCGCCCGATCGACCAGCTGGTGTGCCTGCGTTGTCGAAATCCCGAGTGCGCCGGCCACATCTGCAGCCCCCAGCTCTTCGGTCAGCGACATGATGAGAAGAGCGTCCAGGGTGGGCTCGTCGAGCCGGCACAACCGCTCGACCAGTGCGAACTTGGCCGCCTGGGCCGGTGACTGTGCCCCGTCGGCCACCGCACCCACCAGGAACGGCAGGCCCGCGGTGCAATGCCGCAGGTGCTCGGCGACCGGCAGCGGACCGAGCGATATTCGAGGGCGTTCCCGTTCGATGGCCGCGCTCAGTGCCCGCAGCTGCCCCTGGGGTTCGGCGGCCACCACGACCGTCGCCTGGGGGTCGGCCGCGCGTTCGGTGAGGCCCAGCAGCTCGGACTCGGTCAGCAATTGGGCGTCGTCGATCACCAACGCCGCTCCGGGCGGATCGTCGGCGCGCGGCGGGCGGTTCAGCACGGTCAGCCCGGCGCTTCGCAGTGTGTCCCGGGCTGCGGCGAGGACGGTGGTCTTGCCGGTTCCGATGCCGCCGCTGATCAGTAGTTTGGCCGGTACCGTCGCGGCGTGGGCCAGGGCCCGGATGGCTTCACGCGCGGTCTGTGGGACCTCGATGGGCGATGTGGGAACCGGACCGGCCGGTGCATCACTGGAGGTCGGCGGCGGTTTTGCGACCACGGCCACTCCCTCCCGATGGCGATTCACGAGCCCCTTAAACCCACAATTCCCCTAATGCTGCACCCCCTAATGCTGCCACGGGGGAGGTGGGTTGCGCACCGATCACATCGGTGGCGTTAACCGATAGCATCTTGGTAATTGGCTGGGGTGCGGCAAGGAGGTGGGCGATGGCAAACTCATTGCTTGACTTCGTGATCTCACTTGTGCGCGACCCCGAAGCCGCCGCACGCTACGCCGCTAACCCCGCGCAGTCGATCGCAGATGCGCACCTGACCAATGTGACCAGCGCAGACGTGAATAATCTGATCCCCATGGTGTCGGATTCGCTGTCGATGGCCAACCCCGGCGGTGCCGTCCCGGGAGCGCCCGTCGCCGATCATGGCAACGTTTGGGCAAGCGGGGCGGCGGCGGCCGCGCTCGATGCGTTTTCGCCCCACACCCCGCCGGCCGCTCTGCATCAGCACGGCCCCGTGGGCGGTGTGATCAACCAACCGACCGCCCCGGGACCCGGCACTGCGCCGACCGATGCGCGCACATTGGGAACCCAGCCACATCAACCATCGGTGCTGCTCACCGGCGCGGAGGTGCCTGACGCGACGGTCGACCACAGCGTTTTCCCGCCGGACCATCCGGCTGGCTGGGACCATTCGGTCGACCACCCGCACACCGCTGGCCCCGATCACCACGGCTTCGGCCCCCACGGGTGAGTTGCATTTGTCGTTGCTCGGGCTGACGGCCTGCATTGGCCGGCCATTGGGGCTTTGACCTGCTTCGATGCCGCTAATTGGGGGGTTTCCGCACGAGTACGGGGTTCTGCAAATTTCCCCTAATCCCCTAATGGGGTGGCTTGGTTGATCCCGGTGGGTACTCGTGCAGTTGGGGGATTGCGCCCCGATTCCGGTCGGCTGCGGAATCCATAACGTGAATTTCAGAACGCCGGTCCGACGGCAAGCTTCAGATACGTTGAAGGGAATCGACCATGAACTCGCTGATCGAATACATCCTCAGCCTGTTTACCAATTCAGACGCGGCCCACGCCTTCGTCTACGGTCCTCAGCAGGCCATGGCCGATAACGGTCTGGTCAACGTGACTCCCGACGAGTTCGCGATGGCGGCGGCCAATGCGATGCCTGGTCTCGATTTCGGTGGAGGCGACCCGATCGGCGGTTTGCAGCAGGCGGTGTCCGACCAGTACGGCTTTGCACCCGCTTATGACGCCTCGGCTTATGACCCGGGCTACTACGACGGGGGTGGGGACTACGACGGGGGCGACCCCGGTTACGCGATTGCGGATGCCGCCGGCGCTGTGGTGGACGACGCCGGCGCTATTGCCGGCGGGTTGGGGGCTGACCTGATCGGTGCAGTCGACGGCGGACTGCTGAATGCCGGTGTTCCTGGGTTCGGTTTCGGGCCTGGTTTCGGTGGGTCCGGGCCCGGTTTCGGTGGGTTCGGGCCTGGTTTCGGAGCGTTCGGGCCTGGAGACGGTGCGTGCGGGCCCGGTTTTGGTCCGTGCGGGCCTGGTTGGGGATTCGGCGGGCCGTTCGGCGGCGGTTTCGGCACTGGTCTTGGTGTTGAGGTCGGTGCCGGCCTGGGCCTTGGTCTTGGTGGTGGTCTTGGTCAGACGGGCTTTGGTTTGGGCGGGGGTGTTCACGCAGGCTTCGGTTTCGTCGCTGAGGTTGGCGCCGGCCTTGGTCTTGGTGGTGGTCTTGGCGGTCAAACCGGCTTCGGTTTGGGTGGAGTCGGCGGCCTTGGTGGCCACGACGGCTTTGGCCTCGGTGGCCACGGCGGGTTTGGCCTCGGTGCACAGACCGGTTTCGGTTTGGGCGGTGGGGCCGGCCTAGGCGGTCACGGCGGTTTTGGTCTTGGTGGTGAGGCAGGAATCGGTGGTCGCGCTGGCGTTGGCGCCGGTCTGGGCTTTGGTGGCCGCACGGGTCTTGGTGGCGAGGCTGGTCTGGGCGGCCGTGGCGGTTTTGGTCTTGGCGGTGACGCTGGAATCGGCGGCCGTGGCGGTTTTGGTCTGGGTGGTGACGCTGGAATCGGCGGCCGTGGCGGTTTTGGTCTGGGTGGTGACGCTGGAATCGGTGGTGGTGCCGGTGCGGGGCTGGCTGGCGAGGCTGGTCTTGGTGCTGGTGTGGGCCTGGGTGCTCACGGGGGTCTGGGTGGTGAAGCCGGCTTTGGCGGCGGCGTGGGTCTGGCTGGCGAGGCTGGTCTTGGTGGTCACGCTGGCCTCGGTGGCGAGGCGGGTCTTGGTGGCCATGCGGGTCTTGGTGGTGAAGCCGGACTTGGCGGTGGCGCGGGCCTGGGTGGCGAGGCTGGTCTTGGTGGACACGCCGGTGTCGGCGGTGTGGCCGGATTCGGTGGCGGCGCAGGTTTGGGCGCCGGTGCGAACCTGGGTGGTCAGGCTGGCGGCGGCTTCGGCGGTGGTGTTAACGGCCGGGCTGGTGGTGGTTTCGGCGGTGGTGCTGGTGGTCAGGCTGGTGGTGGCTTTGGCGGTGGTGCTGGTGGTCAGGCTGGTGGTGGCTTCGGCGGTGGTGCCGGTGTTGGTGGTCAGGCCGGTGGCGAGTTTGGGGCTGGTGCGGGCCTTGCTGGTCAGGCCGGTGGTGGGTTCGGCGGCGGCGCGGGTCTAGGTGGTCAGGCTGGCGGCGGTCTTGGTGGTCAAGCCGGTGGCGCGTTTGGGGCTGCGGCGGGCCTTGGTGGTGAGGCCGGACTTGGGGCTGGCGCGGGCCTTGCTGGTCAGGCGGGCGGTGGGTTCGGAGGTGGCGCGGGCCTTGCTGGTCAGGCGGGCGGTGGGTTCGGAGGTGGCGCGGGCCTTGCTGGTCAGGCGGGCGGTGGGTTCGGAGGTGGCGCGGGCCTTGCTGGTCAGGCGGGCGGTGGGTTCGGCGGTGGCGCGGGTCTAGGTGGTCAGGCGGGCGGCGGTCTTGGTGGTCAAGCCGGCGGTGGGTTCGGCGCAGGCGCTGGCGCGGGCCTCGGTGGCCAGGCCGGACTTGGCGGCGGTGCTGGCGTTGGTGGTCAGGCCGGTGGCGGGTTTGGGGCTGGGGCAGGCCTTGCTGGTCAAGCCGGCGGTGGATTCGGCGGTGGCGCGGGCCTCGGTGGTCAGGCTGGCGGTGGCGCGGGCCTTGGTGGTCAAGCCGGCGGCGGATTCGGCGCAGCCGCCGGCGCCGGCGCAGGCGCAAGCGCGGGCCTTGGTGCTCAGGCCGCACTTGGCCTCGGCGGCCAGGCCGGGCTGGCTGGTGCCGGCAGCGCCGGCGGCGGGCTGGCTGGTGCCGGCGGTCTGGGCGGGAACGCGGCACTCGGCGGCAACGCAAGCGGCCAAGCCGGATTGATCGCAAGTGAAGGCGCAGCGTTGAACGGTGCCGCTACTCCTCACGTGTCGGGCCCGTTAGGGGGTGTCGGTGTCGCTGGCCAGGCGGGTGCTGGTGGCGGCGCGGGCCTGGGTATCGGCGGCGAACGCGGCGTCAGTGCCTTGAGTGGCGGCAGCAATGCGCTGGGCGGCCACCCATCGCCCCAACCGGTGGCGGGTGGCGCCGGTTTGGGCGGCCAGGCTAGCGGAGCCGCCGCGGCGGGGGCTGGCGGCGGCCCCGCGAACGGCGGAGCTGGAGCCGGGGCGCACGGCGGCATCATCGGCCAGGAAGGTGCCACGCTCGGTGCCGGCGGCCCGGTCAACGGCGGTGGTGTCCCCGCTGAGCATGGCCCGACCGGTGCCGGCGGCCAAGGCCAAGGTCCCGTCATTCAGAGCGGCGGTAGTCTCGGCGGCGCTGTCCCGAGCCACGGCGGCACGGGTGGACCGGTGATCAACGCGCCGCAACAGGCCCCGACTCACACGCCGGCTCCGGTGGAGCATTCGCCTGCTCCGGTCCAGCACGCGCCTGCTCCGGTGCAGCACGCGCCGGCCCCCGTTGAGCACGCGCCGGCCCCGGCGCCGCACGGCCCGTCGGTGTTCTCAGGCACCCCCCATGAGCCGGCGCCGGTGCACGCGCCCGCTCCGGCCCCGCATCCCGCGCCGGCGGCGCACCCGGCCGGCCCCCATGGGTAACAGCCGGGCTGACATAGCGAAACGGCGGGGCCTCTTATAGTCCCTGCCGACTCGCGCGCATACCGTGATTCCAGTGCATCGCTGCGAGAAAGTGGGGTAGCACGTTGACTCAACCCAGTGACCCGCGACGGGTCGGTGTGATCGTCGAGTTGATCGACCACACCATCGCCATCGCCCAACTCAAGGACCGCGATGATCTGGTGCAGCGGCTGACCCGGGCCCGTGAGCGCATCACCGACCCACAGATCCGGGTGGTGATCGCCGGTCAGCTCAAACAAGGCAAGAGCCAGCTGCTCAACTCGCTGCTGAACCTGCCGGTTGCCCGAGTCGGAGATGACGAGGCCACCGTGGTGATCACCGTTGTGAGCTACAGCGACCCGCCGTCGGCTCGGCTTGTTGTGGCGGCGGGGCCCAATGGTGAGCCCGCCACCTTCGACATCCCGGTCGATGACATCAACACCGACCTGCGAAAATCGCCGCAAGCCGGCGGCCGCGAAGTGCTGCGGGTCGAGGTGGGTGCCCCCAGCCCGCTGCTGCAAGGTGGGCTGGCGTTCATCGACACCCCCGGCGTCGGTGGTCATGGGCAGCCGCACCTTTCCGCGACGCTCGGGCTGCTGCCCGATGCCGACGCCCTGTTGATGGTCAGCGACACCAGCCAGGAATTGACCGAACCGGAGATGTGGTTCATCCGCCAGGCGCACCAAATCTGTCCCGTCGGGGTATTGGTGGCCACCAAAACCGACTTGTATCCGCGTTGGCGCGAGATCGTCAACACCAACGCCGGCCACCTACAGCGCGCCGGGGTGCCGATACCGATCCTCCCGGTGTCGTCCCTGTTGCGCAGTCACGCCGTCACCCTCAACGACAAGGAACTCAACGAGGAGTCCAACTTCCCGGCGATCGTCAAGTTTCTCAGCGAGAAGGTGCTCTCGCGCGAGACCGACCGGGTACGCGATGTAGTGCTCAACGAAATCCGTTCGGCTGCAGAGCATTTAGCAATCGCTGCGCGTTCGGAATTGTCGTCGTTCAATGATCCGGACTTCCGGGACCGGCTCGCCGACGATCTGGACCGGCGCAAGCGGGAAGCGCACGACGCCCTAAACCAGTCCGCGCTGTGGCAGCAGGTGCTCAACGACGGATACAACGACCTGGCCAACGACGTGGACCACGACATGCGGGCCCGCTTTCGTGCCCTCACCGAGGACACGGAGCGCCAGATCGATTCCTGTGACCCCACTCGCCATTGGGCCGAGATAGGCGCCGACGTGGAGGAGGCGGTCGCTACCGCCGTCGGCGACAACTTCGTGTGGGCCTACCGACGGGCCGAGGAACTCGCCGACGCCGTCGCCGCCTCATTTGCCGACGCGGGCTTGGATTCGATAATGCTTCCCGACTTGACCGCCCGCGACATGGGGGCCGATTTCGGCCAGCTCAAATCGCTGGCCGAGCTGGAATCCAAGCCGGCGGGCAAGGGTCAGAAGGTGATCACCGGGTTGCGGGGCTCCTACGGCGGTGTGGTCATGATCGGCATGTTGTCGTCGGTGGCGGGGTTGGGCCTGTTCAATCCGCTATCGATGGGGGCGGGGCTGGTACTCGGCCGCATGGCATACAAGGAGGACAAGGAGCTGCGGCTGTCGCGTGCGCGCGCCGAGGCAAAGACCAATGTGCGGCGCTTCGTCGACGACGTTTCATTCGTGGTGGGCAAGGAATCTCGGGACCGGCTCAGGGACATCCACCGCAAGCTGCGCGACCACTATCGCGACATCGGCAACGAGCTAACCCGGTCGCTGAACGAATCGCTGCAAGCGACCATTACCGCGGCACACCTGGAAGAAGCCGAGCGCGACAATAGGGTCCGTGAACTGGAGCGGCAGTTGAATATCTTGAACCAGGTCACCGACAACGTGTACAAGTTGACGCCTCCGGTGGCCCTGGGCCGGGCGTGAGCACAAGCGATCGAGTCCGCGCGATTCTGGCCGGAACCATCCAGGCCTACCGCGGCGAGCCGGCCTACCGCCAGCGACCCGACGTCTTTCACGAACTGGACCGCATCGGCGCGCGCCTGGCTGAGCCGATCCGCATCGCATTGGCCGGGACGCTCAAGGCCGGCAAGTCCACCTTGGTGAATGCGTTGGTGGGCGAGGACATTGCCCCGACCGATGCCACCGAGGCCACCCGCATCGTGACCTGGTTCCGGCACGGCCCCACCCCGAAGGTCACCGCGAACCATTGGGGCGGACGGCGCTCCAACGTGCCGATCAGCAGCCACGGTGCCGGACCGGTAGGCGGGCTGACCTTCGACTTCCGGATGCTCAATCCCGCCGACGTCGCCGACCTGGACGTCGAGTGGCCCGCCGAAGAGCTCGCCGACACCACCATCATCGACACACCGGGGACCTCGTCATTGACGCGCGATGCCTCCGAGCGCACGCTGCGGCTGTTGGTGCCCGCCGACGGGGTGCCTCGGGTTGATGCGGTGGTGTTCCTGCTGCGCACCCTGAACGCCGCCGACATCGCGCTGCTCAAACAGATCGGTCAGCTCGTCGGCGGGTCGGCGGGAGCGCTGGGCATCATCGGAGTCGCGTCACGGGCCGACGAGATCGGCGCCGGTCGCGTCGACGCGATGCTGTCGGCGGCCGACGTGGCCAAGCGGTTTACCAACGAGATGAACCAGACCGGGATCTGCCAGGCCGTGGTGCCGGTATCCGGATTGCTGGCGCTGACCGCGCGCACGCTGCGTCAGAGCGAGTTCATCGCGCTGCAGAAGCTCGCCGGCTCCGACCCCGCCGAACTCAACAAGGCCATGCTGAGCGTGGACCGCTTCGTCCGGGCCGACAGCCCGTTGCCGGTCGACGCGGGAACCCGCGCGCTGCTGCTGGACCGGTTCGGCATGTTCGGGATCCGGATCTCGATCGGCGTACTGGCCGCAGGAGTCAGCGATTCGGCGGGGCTGGCCGACGAACTGCTGGAGCGCAGCGGGCTGGTGGCGCTGCGTGAGATCATCGACCAGCAATTCGCGCAGCGCTCGGACATGCTCAAGGCGCACACCGCGCTGGTGTCGCTGCGCCGATTCGTGGAGGCGTTCCCGATCGTGGCGACGCCGTACGTGATCGCCGATATCGACCCGCTTCTTGTCGACACCCACGCATTCGAGGAACTGCGACTGCTCAGTCAATTACTCTCGCGGCCAACGACATTGAATGAGGACGAGATCGTGTCGCTGCGGCGCATCATCGGCGGCGCGGGCACCCATCCGGCCAGCCGGCTCGGTCTGAACCCGGATGATCTTTACCCACAGGAGGGCCCGCGCGCCGCGTTCGCCGCGGCGCAACGCTGGCGCCGCCGCGCCGAGCATCCGCTCAACGACCCGTTCACCACCAGGGCTTGCCGTGCCGCGGTGCGCAGCGCAGAGGCGATGGTGGCGGAGTTCGCCGCCGCTGGTTACAGCGACGTTCACGGGGCCGGCGTCCAGCCGCGTTAGCGCCTTGGGGGCTCGAAGGGTCGGGGCAGCAATCTCTCTCGCGTGGTCGTCGTCGGCGCGGTGGTCGTCGCCTGCGACGACGATGTTGTGGGCGGCTGGGTGGTCGTGGTGGTCGGCGCGGCCGTTGTTGTTGTGGTGGTAGGGGGTTGGCTGGTTGTCGTAGTCGCCGGCGACTCGGTCGTGTCGCTGGTGGGCGGCGGCGCCGGGATCACCGACACGGTGGTGCTGCCGTTCGGCGCGGTTATGGTCACGGTTTGCGGCGTTTCGGTTGGCCGGGTGCCCTTGTTGTTGCCGAGCGTGAGTGCCAACAGCCCTGCCAGCAGCATGGCCGCAAGCGCGGCGCCCACGCTGACGACCAGGGCCGTGCGCTTGTACCACGGCAGCGGTCCGGGTTCGGCGGCGTAGCGGTCGTCGCCCCCGTCGTCGAATCCCATTGCCTCCTGGCCGTATCCGCCGGTGTGTTCGGGGCCGATGTAGGGGACCGGCTCCTCACCGGTGGCGGTGTCTTCCGACCAGGCCACCGGAGCCGGTGCGGCCGGGGCAGTGGGGGTCACCTGGGTCGGCGGGGTCCCGACCGGCCCGGTCGGTGCTTCGACGACGACGACGGGAGCCGCGGCGGTCGCGGCGCCCGCCGACGACTGCAGGCCGAGTAGCGAAGCGCCGATGGCAGCGCAGAACGCGGGTTGCGCCGTGGTGAGGACCGGCACCTGCAGGCGCTCCGACAGTCGGGTGGCGACCAGCGGGATGCTGGCGCCACCGCCGACGGACGCGACGGCGGCCAGATTGGCCCGCGGAATCCCGTTGCGCTGCAATATCTCTTCGACGGTGCCGACGAATCGGTCCAGCGGTTGTGCGATGAGTTGCTCAAATTCGTTGCGGGACAGCTGGATATCTCCACCCGAACCCATCGCAATGGTGGCCACCGGCGCCGCCGAGAGTTCTTCCTTGGCGCGCCGGGATTCGCCGAGTTGACGGTTCAGCGAACCGCTTCGGCCGGTGTTGGCCAGATCGGAGGGATCGGGGGCGGTCGCCCGAAGGTGATTGGCGATGAGCTGGTCGATCGCGTCGCCGGAGAAGTCGGTGTAGCGGACCGAGGCGCCGATCTGCTGAAGATTCGATCCGGCGTTGGTCAAAGTGACGCTGGTGCCGCCTGCACCGAAGTCGCACACAGCGACGACGCCATCCGTCGGAAATCCCGGTGCGGCGGACAGCGCCGCGAGCGCGGCGGTGGCGTCGGGGATCAGAACCGGAGCGACACCGTCGGCCGCCAGGCCGGGTTGGGCGAAGAACTCTTCACGCAGCGCCGTGAACTGGCCCTTGGACCAGTAGGCGGGGACCGCGATGGTAACGGGCGTACCGTAGCCGGCGGTGCGTGCCAGCGCTTCGAGCGCTTCGACGGTCAGTGCCTCGCCGAGGTACTTCGTGCCGTCGGCTGCCACCAACGGAGTCCGGTCTCCGATCCGCTCGATGAATCCGCGCAGCACCAGGCCCGGTTGGGTCAGGGTCGGGTTTTCTTCCGGCACACCGACCTCGCTCGGGCGATCGTCGAACAGCGTCAGCACGGATGTGCGGGTCACCGGGGTAGCACCCACGCGGGCCGCGACCAGGTTGGCCACCCCGATCGACAACCCGAGCGACTCGCTCATGTGGCATACCCCTGTGTCTGTTGGATTGGTGGATTCCCGCGAGTCTATGTGCGTCGCCGGGTCAGGGACCCGGCGGCAAATTCATCACGTTTGGTTGCCGGTGTTCGTGCCGCTCGGCGACGCTGCGGTCGAGGTTGTGGTCGTCGCCGCGGTGGGCGTGGTTGTGGTTGTGTGCGTGTGCGTCGGCAGGTGATGGTGGTGGCTGGGTGGAACGGTCGTCGAGGTGGTGCTCGACGTGGTTGACGGGACCGGCGCAGTCTGGCCGCCTTGGGTGAGCTGGATGACGGCAAAGATGATCAGCCCGATCAGAATCGCGGTAAGCACGCCCAACCCGACCAACGCGGCCGGTCTGCGCCACCAGGGGACGCGATCGGGCTGGGGCTCCCTGCCACCCGCGTTGCCGCCGTAGCCGTAGCCCGGAGGGTCGTACCTTGTCACGGCCGCCGAGTGTATCGGCGGGGGTCACGCGCGCATACCGCGGCCACGCAGGGCGCTACCGATCAGCCACCAAACCTTGATCTGGCGGAAATCCAAGCGGTCACGGCAGGCCGTGCGGCAGCGTAACGGTCGGCCCCCCCGGAATGGTGATCACCGGCGGCGGCGTCGGCAGATGGTGATGATGCGTTGGCTGCGGTGTCGACTGTTGGGTGGGCTGGACCGCGGTGCTGGTCGGTGGCGCGGACGTGGGAGTCGTGGTGGTCTCACTGCTCGGCGGCGTGGTGCTGGTGCTGCTGCTCGTGGTCGGCGCCGTCGTGGGTGTCGTGGAGCTACTCGGGGCGGGAGTGGTGGTGCCTCCGCCTCCGCCTCCGCCGATCAGCTCGCCGATGCCGTAGACGATCAGCCCGATCAGGATCAGAACAAGCAGGGCCCAGGCGACCAGCAGCAAGGTCCTGCGATACCACGGGACGGGCTTGGTTTCCTCGTCGACAAACCCCGGCGGGCGGTAGTCATCAGGCACGACTGTCGATGGGGGCGGAGGCAAAGGGGGCGGCGGCGGTGGACCCGCTGGCGGGTCGCCACCCCCGCCGAAGTCGGCTTGCCGGGTCGGCTGGTTGTTGAAGTCGTCGGGCGGGCCGTAGGGTGCCACGGCTCCGATGGTACTGACACCACCCGCCAGCCACGAAGGGTCAGAACGTATTGACCTTCTCGACGCTGACGAACATGCCGTGACCGGTGCGGTTGTTCGTGAACCGGGTGCCGTCGGAGCTGGCGTTAATCGTCCAACCCTGCGCGTCGTAGGTCTTGTAGTCGATGGTCACGGTCGGGATGGCCCCGAGGTTGCCCAGCACCCATTGAACGGAGCCACCAGCGGAGACGCTGACACCGTTGGCGTGCTCGCCATCCTGCAGCGGAGAGTGGGTGAACGGTGCCTCGCACCCGACGCTGTCCTTGCTGATCTGGCAGCGCGTGAGGCCGGACTTGGTTTCGATGAAGACGTAACCGTTCTGGTCGGGCTTGAGCGGGATGGCGCCTGCCGGCGCGGTTGGGCTTGCCGGAGTGGTCGGGCCGGGCGACGTGGTCGTCGGCGGCAGCGCGGTGCTGGTCTGGCTGGGCGTGGGGAAGGAGGGTTCGGTGGGACCCGTCCCAGGAGTGGCTACCGGCTTGCCGTCGATCATGGTGCTGCAGCCGGCAAGCAGCATGCCACCGGCCAGCACGGCCGCGAGCAGCGGCGGCCCACCGGCCAGACCCCGCAGTGCCCTTCGCGATAACCGCACGCGCTACTCCCCGAATATTTGAAATATGCAGGAGACAGATTACGCATTTGTGGAGCGCGTAAATGCGGTGACGCGCTTTTGGAATGTCGCTGATGACAAAGTGTTATCGGCGTGCGGCCGTCATTTCGGCGGCCCGGCGCGCGGCGGCGATGATGCCTTGGTAACCGGTGCACCGGCAGACGTTTCCGGATGAGCCTTCGCGAATCTCGTCGTCGCCGGGATTAGCTGTGGTTCAGAAGGTTTGACCGCGCCACTGGATACGTCAACACGCCCCTCGTCGAGGGCCCTGCCCTAGTGGGGGCCGTCGACCGCGCTGGCCGAATCGCCTCGCCGCCCTCGCCCCGGTGACCCGGTCGCCGGCAACAGCAAATCTAAGACCACCCCGCGGGTAGCACCAGCGTGCGGCGTAGCGGGGGGAGCGCAATGCCATCATCGGAGAGTGTCGCTATCCAGTTCGATCGTCGCCGGAGTCTTGCTGGCCGCCGGCGCCGGCCGGCGGTACGGCAAGCCGAAGGTGCTGGTGGAGGGCTGGCTGGAGATCGCGGTCGGCGCACTTCGCGGCGGTGGATGCGACGACGTGATTCTGGTTCTGGGCGCTGCCGAGGTGGCGGCCCCGCCGGGTGTCACGGCGATCACCGCGCCGCGGTGGCATGAGGGTTTGAGCGCTTCGGTGCACGCGGGTCTGACCCAGGCCGATCGCATGCACGCGGCTTATGCCGTGCTGCATGTCATCGACACTCCCGATGTCGGTCCCACGGTGGTGGCGCGGGTCCTGGACCGGGCGGTGACGTCGCGCGGTGGGCTTGCCCGCGCGTATTTCGGTGGCCGGCCGGGCCATCCCGTCGTCATCGCACGGCAGCACTGGCCCGGTGTGCTGGCCCGGATCTCCGGCGACCAGGGTGCAGCAGCATATCTTCGCGACCGGCCGGACGTGGAGATGGTCGACTGTGGCGACCTCGCCGCCGGCCGCGACATCGATCGTCCGCGGTAATCGTCACCGGCATCGCGGGTCTCGTCACCGGTTCCATCGACCTCGCGGTGGGTGTGGCGTTGATCGTCGTCGGCGGCGTGGCGTCGGGCATCGTGGCCAAGTTGTCCCCGTGAGGCAATCGGCGCCTGCGCGCTGACACCAAAGTGGTTGCTGTGTAAGGGAAATTGCCATCTAAATCGGGATAACTGCGGTTGTGGTCGAGGCCGGCGGCGAAATCGTCGGCCCCTCCCGCATCGCGTCAAGCATTCCCAACACTGGAACCGCGCCCCAGGCCCACTCAACCGGAATTCGTTGATGATCTATTCACGATCCGTTGAGGGCGGTGCTGGATGATTTGCTGCATCAACGTGGATCGCGCTCCCGCAGCGGCGGGCCGGGGCTCGCGGTGGGATGCCGATCCGGCGACGACATAATGCCGGCCCGGCCTCCTGACGTCGGACCGGGAAAAGAAGTAATGGAAATGACGGAGACGGCAGACGGAGACGGCAATGGCCGCGCAGCGTCACAGCAGCAACCAGGCCAACACCTCCCCCACCGTGGGCAGCGCCGGCCCGATTACCGGCGTGGTCACCGGATCCGCGGTCTTTGCGCCGGCGCAGCCGCGTAATCGCGATCGTGTTCGCGAATGGATCAGACGATATCTGCCGTACGAGATCATCGGTACGGCATGCGAACTCGGCGGAGCCGCCTTGGCCTACACACTAACCGATTCCCTGGCTGCTGCTGCAGTCGTCGGCACACTCGGGGCTGTGATCGGGTACTACGCAACCGCATTCATCACCGCGGTCCAGCTGGTCTACCATCAGCAGGACCAACGCGTCGGACCGATGCGGATAGTCGTCTCTATCCTGCTGGCCCTACGCAGCATCACGGTAGAGTTCGGTCCGGCCGAATGCGCCGACACCTTTGGGGTACGGCCGCTGACTTACTACCTCGCTCCCACGATACTTGGCAGCGTCATCGGCGGATGGGTTGCCGCCAAACTGATTTCCGACGCCGTGTTCTATCTGTGTGCCGTCATCAGCTATGAGAAATTCGGCGGGCTGATCGTGCGACGAGACGGCGCTGCCCGAACTGACCCTCATTCGCCCGAGCCCGGCACTGCCGCATGAACAGTCGCATCTCAGGACAGACCGGCCCGCCGCATCAAGATAGCCGCGTAACCGGATCATGCGCTTCGCGCGGCAGAAAGGACTCGCAAAGGAGAAGTCAAGCCGCCGCCGTAGTGATCGAGGGTGAATCGGGTTGGCTTGTCTGCCAGCACAATTACCACCGACAGCGCCGCCGGCATTTCCATAAACAAGCGATCGCATCGCAGATCTCAATCAGCGGCCCGAGGAAGTCCAGGCAGGCCGGGCGGCCAGTACTTTCAACCCGCACCACCAGGCCGGCAAACCACACGTCCGCCTCACCCGACCCACCCGGGTCGCAGCACAGCGTAACAACCCGAACTAACTGCACCTACGAACCTAAGGACCCGCAGTGACTCATACCGCGCCCTCACCTACTCACCGTTCTCATGAATCGGCGGCCTCCACCTACTCCAGGTGCTTGCCGATCACCCCAGTCGAGGCCCGGGGCGCGCACCTCCGCGACAGTTCGGGCCGATGGTATCTGGATTGTTTGTCCAATGCGGGCGCGATGTCGCTGGGGTGGAACCACCCGGTGGTGAACGAGGCGATTCGGCGCACATTGGACTCCGGCGCCCCGCTTTTGACCCTGGACTTTCATCATCCTCTGCGCGACGCGTTCGTCGACGATCTGCTGGCCACTTTGCCAGCCGGGCTGGCCGATGACTGTGTAGTGCATTTGTGCTCGCCGAGCGGGGCCAACGCGGTGGAGGCCGCGCTGATGTTGGCCGAGATCGCCACCGGTGGTCACGAACACATCGCCACGCAGGGCGGATTTCACGGCTGCAGCAGGGCAGCTCGAGGTGTTAGTTCGGGAGGCGGACTGCGTCGTCAAACCGTCGCGCTGTCGGCTGCCGCGCATTTTCTGCCGTTTCCCCAGGACTACCGGTGTCCATTCAACCGCGGCGGACAGACCGGGACCGATCTAGCGATCGCCGCGGTGGAGCATCTCTTCACCAGCCCGCACAGCGGCCTTCGCGCCCCGGCGTCACTGCTAACGGAGTTCGTCCTCGGCGAAGGTGGCGTCATCCCGGCAGTACCGGCTTGGGCGGGCGCGCTACGGCGCGCTGCCACGGCCAATGGGATCCCACTTATTGCCGATGAGGTGCAGGCGGGGATGTATCGCACGGGCCGGCCGTGGGCGTTCGAGCACTGCGATGTCGAGCCCGACATGATCGCGATTTCGAAAGGACTGGGGTCGGGAATGCCCATCGCGGTGCTGGTGATCCGCCGCAGATTCGATGCCTGGGCTCCGGGCGCGTTCACGGGGACCTTCCGCGGCAATACGCTCGCGTTCGCCGTAGCCAGCGCGGTGCTGCGTTACGCGGCCTCGTCCGGAATCGCAGAACACGTCACCGACATGGGCGCCAAGCTCAAGCAGGGACTCTGCGCGATCGCGGCTCAGGCCCCCATCATCGGCGACGTGCGTGTGATCGGCCTGATGGGCGGCGTGGAAATAATTGATCCAATGGCGGGTAGCGACGCGCGCGGCGTCGGCGCACCCGCCCCGGGGCTTGCCAGCGTAGTTCAGCAGGCATGCCTGGCCTCAGGACTCATCGTCGAGCGCGGCGGTGCCTACGACAATGTGGTGCGTTTCCTGCCACCGCTGACCATCACCGACGCCGAGATCAGCGATGTCCTCGACCGGTTCCACGACGCCATAGAGTACGTACAACGCCGAGTGGACCGCAGCAGCCCCGTGGCAGCGGAACTCGCATGATCAGCGATACGGCAATCCAGCGTGAATTTCTCACCCCGGCGGGGGCCCCGCACTACCTGAGAGCGATTAGCGACGCGGCGAGCCACGTGGTGGATGGTTGCGTGTGCCCTGCCCGGCCCGGACTCGTCGATGGAGCCGAGAAACTCTGGGAAACTCTTGCAGCGCTAACGGTGGTACCGCGAACCGGTCTCGGATTGTCACGGGTGCTCAAGGAGATTGCGACGCTGGTGGCGCCGCACTCCACCGCGGTATCCGACCCGCGGTACGTCGCCCACTTACATTGCCCCCCAACGATATCGAGTCTGGCCGCAGAAACATTGCTGTGCGCGCTCAACCAATCGATGGACTCCTTCGACCAGGGTCCGGCCGCCGCCGTGGTCGAGCAATCCGTGATCGATTGGTTGTGCGGCCTCTTCGATCTGAGAGAGGGTGACGGTGTCTTCACCAGTGGGGGCACCCAATCCAGCCTGCAAGCCTTGATGCTGGCCCGCGACAACTTCGCTGCGCGCACGCTGGGAGTCGACATCGCCGCGGACGGCTTGCCCCCCGCCGCGCGCAGTTGGCGGATCGTCTGCACGAAGGAAACACACTTCAGCATCGCGACGGCCGCCCGGCTGCTCGGCCTGGGAACAACGGCGATAATTCCCGCCGATACCGACTCGTTCGGCCGTCTCGACCCACGATCATTGAGCGAAATCCTCTACACCAGTCAGGCCCGCAACCAGCGGGTCATCGCGGTGGTGCTAACCGCTGGCACGACCAATCGTGGCGCTATCGACCCGCTTGCGGATGCCATCGCAGTCGCTGCCGTGCAGGGTATCTGGGTTCACGTCGATGCCGCCGCAGCAGGTTGCTTGATGTTGAGCGAACGCCATCGGCACCTGCTTGACGGTATCAGCGCCGCGAACTCGATCAGCATCGACTTCCACAAGCTGCTATTTCAGCCGATCAGCTGCGGCGCCCTCCTCGTCCGCCACCGACGCGACCTCGACATCATGTGCAGCCACGCCGACTACCTCAACCCCGCCGACGACGACCCGCAGGACACACCGAACCTCGTCGGAAAATCGCTGCAAACCACCCGCCGATTCGACGCACTCAAAGTGCTTGTCACGTTGCGATCGTTGGGACTCGACACCGTGGCGGCAATGATCGAGCGCACCCTGGAAGCCGCACGCGCTGCAGCCGATGCTGTAGCTGCCCATCGCGATCTCGACTTGCTCAGCCCGTGTATGACAAACACCGTTGTCCTGCGGTGGGCGAGCCCGCACAGCCCACCCCACCAACGTGAGCACGTCAACATCCAGATCCGCCGGCGCTTGGTAGACACAGGTCAGGCGCTGATCGGGCGAACCGAAATGGGCGGTGAAACCGCGCTGAAACTCACCTTTGTCAATCCTATCTGCACCCCTGACCTGGCCCGAAATCTCGTGCAACGGATCGCCGACTGCGGCGCCGCCATCGCCGCCGTAGCGCTAGCTATCCAGAAGGAAAAGCTCGATGTCTTTTGTTGTGACACCACCGGAATCGCTGGCCGCAGCGAGCGATGTACACACGGTTAACGAAGCGATGGTCGCCCATAACGCCGCCGTTGCGGCGCCAAGGACCGCCGCCGTTCCCGCGGCTGCCGATGAAGTCTCCGCGCTTACCGCAACACAATTCGCGAAGCACCCGCAAATGCATCAACACCTGGGCGCCCAAGCCGCGGCCGTTCACCAAGTATGCGCAACCACTCCGGCGATCAGTGCCGGCTCGTACGCTCTCACCGAAGCCGCCAACGCGATGGCGACCGATTAACGGGGTGCTGCCAATGGATTACGGAGCACTACCACCTGAAATCAATTCTGCACGTATGTATTTCGGGGCGGGGTCGGCGCCGATACTGGCTGCCGCATCGGCCTGGGAGGGGCTGGCCGCCGAGCTGCAATCGACGGCATCCTCCTACCAGACCGTGATTTCGGGGCTTACCAGCGAAGGCTGGCTGGGGTCGGCATCGGCATCAATGGCTGCCGCGGTCACACCTTACATGGCGTGGATGAGTAGCACCGGGGCGCAGGCGGAGCAAACCGCCGCTCAAGCGGCGGCGGCGGCCGGCGCTTATGAGGCCGCGTTTGCCATGATGGTGCCGCCAGCCGTGGTTGCGGCCAACCGTGCTCAGCTAATGGCCCTGATAGCGACCAACTTCCTTGGTCAGAACACGCCCGCAATTGCCGTAACTGAGGCTCACTACGGCGAAATGTGGGCGCAGGATGCGGCGGCGATGTACGGCTATGCCGCCAGCTCAGCGGCTGCATCGACGGTAAAACCCTTCACGCAGCCGCCGCAGACGACCAATCCGGCTGGGCGGGCCGGCCAAGCCGCCGCCGTCGCTCAAGTCACCGGCACTTCGGTGGTCTCCGGTGCACAGACAACGCTGAATCAGCTTGCGTCCGCGGTTACGGCTGCGCTGCAATCACTCGCGTCGCCGCTGGCGTCGGGGAACCCTCTTTCGGACTTCTTGAACTCCAACTTCGTCAATGGGTTCGTCTCAGGCGGGTACCTAAACCCCAGCTTCATCCATCAGACCATCACGTCAGCATTGGCCGACGTCAATGGGGTAGCAGTCGGCGGAGCGCCGGGGGCCACCGCACTACCAGCCATGGGCGACGGCGTCGGAAACCCGGTGTGGACACCCATACTGACGCCAAACTTGGCGTTCAGCTCCGCAGGCGTACCGTTCGGCTCCTCGGGGGCGCCGGGCGTGGGGCTGGGTGGGATTTCGGCAGGCACGGACCGCGCGGCGCTAGTCGGGCGATTGTCCGTGCCCCAGAGCTGGACGGCGGCCACCCAGGTGGAGAACCGTGCGGGTGTGGCGCTGCCAGGAGGCGGCTGGACCAGCACTGCCCTGTCTGAGGGATCGGCAGGCGTGCCCGGTCTGCCGGGGGTTCCCGCTGCGAGCACCGCCGGACGCCACTTTGGCAGTGGACCGCGATATGGATTCCAGGTGACCGTGATGCCACGGCCACCTGCCGCCGGATGACGGAAATGCGACGCGCAGCGATGAATCCGTGAATATCGGCCAGAGTCGCAGAGCCACTCAAACCTGACATGGGTTTTTCAGGTCGAAGGTGACTAATCCTTGTAGCAGAACCGAATACCACAGGCTATTATTTCCGTGGGATGCGCGACCTGACGTCAGCGGTTGATCGTCTCCGCGCTGTTGACTTCGAAGGTCAGCTCACAGTCTCCAATGCGAATGCAGTCACCATCGTCAAGCGTAACGGCGCCACTGAGGATACGATGCCCGCGCACACGCACGCCGTTTCGCGATCCTAGATCCGTGATCACGAAAATGCCTGCATCCGCGACGATCACTGCATGGTGACGACTTACCGTCGCGTCTGAAAGGACGATGTCATTGTCCGGGCTGCGCCCGATCCGAGTCTTGGTGCTGGCCAGCGAATACAACACACCGGCCGCATCTCGCAAAGTGGGCGAGCCATCGCCCCAGGCGCCGGCTGGATCGCTTTCGGAGGCGATAGTGTCTTCAGCGCTGGATCGGGCAACCGTTCGGACATCCAGAGGTAGCTGTCGAAGGATCTGGTCGTGCAGTGCGCATAGCTTGGGTCCTGGGTCAATTCCCAGGTCTTCGGCCAGTGTCGTTTTCAGTCGGCGGTACGCGGCGAGGGCATCGGATTGGCGCTCCGCAAGGTAGTAGGCGGTGATCAGTTGTGCCCATATCGACTCTCGGTAGGGATGCTCGGCGGCTAACGTCTCAAGCTCCAAGATCACGGAATGCGCACGCCCGCAAGCAATCTCAGCCTCAGCGAGGGCCGTGCGCGCAATAAGCTGGTTCTCGATCTGTGCCTTTGCGAAGTCATCGGCAAAGCCGAAGTCTCGCAGATCATCCAGGACGGGTCCGCGCCATTCGGCTAGCGCCGTCGACAGATGGCGGCTGGCTTCTTCAAACTGCATTGCCGCGGCCGCAACAAGTCCCGCCTGTCGTTCGGCCAGGAAACGATCGCAATCGCACTGATCATCCGCCACGCCAAGTCGATATCCCGGTGGCACGCTGGCCAAAATGGTATCCGGGTCAAACCCTGCAGAACTCATGAGTCGTCGCAAGTTGGAGATGTATGTGTGCAGAGTGTTCCGGGCACCAGCCGGTGGATCTTGCCCCCAAACCGCATCGATCAGCGTGTCGTTCCCGACGGCCCGGTTGCGGTTGATGACGAGCATCGCGAGCACAGCGCGTTGCTTGGGGGTACCTAACCGCAGCAATGTGCCACCAACGGTCATCTGTAAGGTGCCCAAGACACCGAACTGGATGGACCCGTCCGCCACCGCACTCATGCGCCCGTAGCGTAGCTGCTACCCGACTTAACCGGACGCAGATTCACGCAACCGTGCGTTCCTTAGTTGATCAACGTAACCGAACTTCGGCCTTCACCCTCACTTGCAGCGCGCGCGCCGTTTTGCTTGATTTCGCCGTGAAGGTATTTTTCCGGCGTAGCCTCACTCGGGAAATGGACCGCGACCTGTCTGAGACGCAAAGTGATGCGGGTATGTCGGCCTGTTTGGGCGAGCCGAGTTCCGCGGCCGCTTGGGTGGGAGACGATCTGGTTGCCGAGCTGGCGGCGGCCGGGTTCGGCGATGCTGAGGAGATCGGTCGGGGCGGGTTCGCGGTCGTCTATCGCGCTAGGCAGCTGGCGCTGAGTCGCATGGTTGCGATTAAGGTGCTCAGTGCGGAGCTGGCCGAGAGCCGGCCGCGCCTTATCCGCGAACAGAAAATCTTGGGTCAACTCAGCGGGCATCCCAACATTGTGACCGTGTTTGAGGTCGACGAAACCAAAAGTGGCACTCCATTCTTGGTGACGCCCTATTGCTCCGGGGGAAGCCTGCAGGAGCGCATCGAGCGGGACGGTGTGTTGGGGCTCGATGAGGTGCTGCGGGTGGGGGTTAAGATTTCCGGTGCCCTGGAGACCGCACACCGGGTGGGCGTTGTGCACCGCGACGTCAAGCCGGCCAATATCTTGCTCACCGACTACGACGAGCCCGCGTTGTGTGATTTCGGCATCGCCCGCACTGGGGTGGGGTTCAGGACCAAGGCCGGGGTGTTCACTGGTTCGCCGGCGTTCACCGCCCCGGAGATCCTGGGGGGTGAGCCGCCTAGCCCGGCATCCGATGTGTATGGACTGGGCGCCACTTTGTTTGTCGCATTAACGGGTCACGCTGCGTTTGAACGGCGCTCCGGGGAGCAGCTGGTCGCCCAATTCGTGCGGATCACCAACGAGGCGATGCCCAATCTGCGCGAACACGACATTCCCGACCGCGTGGCCACTTTGATAGAACTCGCAATGTCTCGCCGGTGCGCCGATCGACCTTCGGCGCTGGAGTTGGGTGAGCTGATCCAGCAGCTGCAGGCCAACGACGGCCTAGCCGTCGATGAGATGGCCCTGAACCGGGTCGGGAGAGTCCGACGCCAGGCGGACGGTCAGCGGAACGCACCGGCAGGCTCGCGAGCAGGGCGTTTATCGGCGGCGCCGATCGGTTTGGTGGGCCGCGGCGACGAGCTGGCACAACTGTGCACGTTGGTCGACGCGTCGCCGCTGGTGACCTTGACGGGTGTGGGTGGCGTTGGCAAGACGACCCTGGCCATCCGCGCCGCCAATGACATGTACAAGCAGTTTCACGGTGGCGTGTGGGTGGTTGAGCTGGCGGCCCTGCGCGACGGGTCGCTGCTGACCGAGGTGACCGCCGCAACGGTGGGGATTCATGATCAAGCCGGGCGAACGATCACCGACATACTGGTCAGCTTCCTGGCGCCACGCCACGCCCTGCTCGTGCTGGACAACTGTGAACACATCATCGACGACGCCGCCAAACTGGTCGAGATCTTGTTGCGTGAGTGCGCGCGGCTACACATTTTGGCCACCAGCCGAGAAGTCCTGTGTGCCAGTGGGGAAGTGGTATTGGCGCTGCCGCCGCTGGGCTATCCGTCTCCGGACGGAAAGGTGCGCGTCAGCTCACTGGGTGGGTATGACGCGGTGGCGTTGTTTGTTCAGCGGGCCCGCGCGGCGGTACCGGCGTTTTCCCTCACTGAGCACAACGCGGCCGCGGTGGCACGCATATGCTCGGGACTGGACGGGTTGCCGCTGGCCATCGAGCTGGCCGCCGCGCGGCTGCGCGCTTTGTCGGTAGAGCAGATCGCTCAAGGACTTGCGGATCGATACGCGTTGCTGCGCCGCGGCCGCCGGAGCGCACCCGAACGCCAGCAGTCACTGGACTGGTGCGTGGAGTGGAGCTATAACTTATGTACTCGCGCCGAGCAGCAATTATGGGAGCGGCTAACCGTTTTCGCCGGGAGTTTCGACCTGCCCGCCGCCATGGGTGTCTGTGCCGTCGACCAACTCACTGCCGAGCATTCCACGGAGGCGACCTTCGACGCGTTGTGCGCGCTGGTGGACAAGTCGATCCTGATCCGCACCGAGCACGCTGGCGTCGTGCGGTTTCGGCTGCTGGAAACGCTGCGCGAGTTCGGCAAGAGGCTTATTTCGGACTGCGAACACTATCAGTTTCTGCGTCGATGCCACGGCGACTGGTATCGACAGCTCGCGGCAGACGGCGCCGCCGAATGGTTCAGCGATCAGCAGATTTATTGGCTCGAGCGCATGGTCAGCGAAATGCCCAACTTGCGTGAAGCCATAGAGTTCAGCCTGTCCGACTCGCCCGCAACCGCCCTGCGCATCGCCGTCAGCCTCCGCCAAGTATGGAGCACCCGTGGAATGATGACCGAAGCGCGCCACTGGTTCGATCGCCTTTTGGCCGCCATACCCGACGAACCAACCATCCACCGGTTTATGGTGCTTCGAGAGTCGGCCCTGATGGCCGGTGTGTCAGGCCACGTAGAGACCGCACGAAGTCGAGCTGCTGAAGCACGCAGCGTGCTTGAGCAGCTCGACCATCAAGCAGCGACCGGCCTGCTGGACATCGTCGACGCCATGGTTTGGCTTTTCAGTGGCGGTCTGAACGAGGCATTCGAATGCTGTGAGCGTGCCGTCGCTACCTCCGACGACGATCACGAGGCATGGGTTGGGGCCATGGTCCTCGGCAGCGACCTACTAAGCATTCTAGGCAACCGCGACGCTGCGCTGGAGCGGCTCGAGCAGGTCCGCATTTTCACCGAATCTCGCGGTGAGTCGGTCTGGCGCTCAAAGGTGTCGACCAGCCTAGGAATTACCCTGTGGCGGCGAGGCGAGGTGCAGCGCGCCGCGGAAGCACTCGAACAAGGACTGCGTCTCTCTCATATCACCAATGATGTGCAGACCGCCCTGCATTGCTTAGAGGGACTGGCTTGGATCGCCGGTCATCAGCAAAACGCGCGCCGCGCCATGGTGTTGATGGCCGCGGCCGCTGCAATTGTGCGTGAACTAGGGGATCCTTTTCTGCTGGCAGCTGGCGATCCGGCCGATTTCCACAAGCAGTGCGAGCAACATGCCCGCGACCAACTCGAAGTCGCAGAATTCGATGCCGCCTGGCGCGAGGGCAGCGAACTGACCTTCGACCAAGCAGTCGCCTTCGCACTAGCGGCGGCACCGTCAAGTAATTGACCTGGTGCGAAGTTGCGAGGCTGAGGCGTTTCCAGGCTTAACCGCAAAGACGACGTTTGAATGCCTCCACCCTCACTTGCGGCGGGCGGTGTCGTAGGGCGCTCGGTTTCGTAGGGATAGCCCACGCCATTGAGCCGGGTTTGCTTTGATCTCGACGTGGAGGGTATTTTTCCCGCCTACGCTCTACCGGGAGTTGAGAGATGGACCGCGACCTGTCTGAGACGCAAAGTGATGCGGGTACGGGTACGTCGGCCTGTTTGGGCGAGCCGAGTTCCGCGGCCACTTCGGTGGGAGACGATCTGGTTGCCGAGCTGGTGGCGGCCGGGTTCGCCGATGTTGAGGAGATCGGTCGGGGTGGGTTCGCGGTCGTCTATCGCGCTAGGCAATTGACGCTCAATCGTATGGTTGCGATCAAGGTGCTCAGCTCGGAGCTGGTCGAGAGCCGACCGCGCCTTATCCGCGAACAGAAAATCTTGGGTCAACTCAGCGGACATCCCAACATTGTGACCGTGTTTGAGGTCGGCGAAACCAAAAGTGGCACTCCATTCTTGGTGACGCGGTATTGCTCAGGGGGAAGCCTGCAGGAGCGCATCGAGCGGGTCGGTGTGTTGGGGCTCGATGAGGTGCTGCGGGTAGGGGTCAAGATTTCCGGGGCCCTGGAAACCGCACACCGGGCGGGCGTTGTGCACCGCGACGTCAAGCCGGCCAACATCCTGTTCACCGACTACGACGAACCCGCGTTGTGTGATTTCGGCATCGCCCGCACTGGGGTGGGGTTCAGGACCAAGGCCGGGGTGTTCACTGGTTCGCCGGCGTTCACCGCACCCGAGATTCTGGGGGGCGAGCCGCCTGGCCCGGCGTCCGATGTGTACGGACTGGGCGCCACTTTGTTCGTGGCGCTAACCGGCCACGCTCCTTTTGAACGGCGCGCCGGGGAGCAGCTAGTCGCCCAATTCGTACGGATCACCAACGAGACGATGCCCGATCTGCGCGAACACGACATTCCTGACGGCGTGGCCACTTTGATCGAACGCGCCATGTCGCGCCGATCCGCGGATCGACCCTCGGCGCTGGAGTTGGGTGAGCTGATCCAGCAGCTGCAGGCCAACGACGGCCTGGCCGTCGATGAGATGGCCCTGAACCGGGTCGAGAGAGTCCAAACAGGCGCGCGAACAGAGCGTATGTCGGCGGCGCCGATCGGTTTGGTGGGCCGTGGCGACGAGCTGGCGAAACTGTGCACGTTGGTCGACGCGTCGCCGCTGGTGACCTTGACGGGCGTGGGTGGCGTGGGCAAGACGACCCTGGCCATCCGGGCCGCCAATGACATGCGTAAGGAGTTTCACGGTGGCGTGTGGGTGGTTGAGCTGGCGGCTCTGCGCGACGGGTCGCTGCTGACCGAGGTGACCGCCGCAGCGCTAGGGATTCATGATCAGGCCGGGCGGACGATCACCGACCTGCTGGTCAGCTTCCTGGCGCCACGCCACGCCCTGCTCGTGCTGGACAACTGTGAACACATCATCGACGATGCCGCCAAACTGGTCGAGACCTTGTTGCGCGAGTGCCCGCGGCTACACATTGTGGCTACCAGCCGCGAAGTTCTGTGTGCCAGTGGGGAAGTGGTATTGGCGCTGCCGCCACTGGGATATCCGTCCCCGGACGACAAGGTGCGCGCCCACTCACTCACTGAGTTTGACGCGGTGGCGTTGTTTGTTCAGCGGGCCCGAGCGGCCGTGGCGACGTTTTCCCTCACTGAGCACAACGCGGCCGCGGTGGCACGCATATGTTCGGGACTCGACGGGTTGCCGCTGGCCATCGAGCTGGCCGCCGCGCGGCTGCGCGCTTTGTCGGTGGAGCAGATCGCTCAAGGACTTTCGGATCGATACGCGTTGCTGCGCCGCGGCCGCCGGAGCGCGCCCGAACGCCAGCAGTCACTGGACCGGTGCATAGCGTGGAGCTATAACTTGTGCACAAGCGCCGAGCAGCAATTATGGCAGCGACTAACCGTTTTCGCCGGAAGTTTCGACTTGCCCGCCGCCATGCACGTCTGTGCCGTCGACCAACTCACTGCCGAGCATCCCACGCAGGCGACCTTCGACGCGTTGTGCGCGCTGGTGGACAAGTCGATCCTGATCCGCACCGAGCACGCCGGCGTCGTACGGTTCCGGCTGTTAGAAACGCTGCGCGAGTTCGGCAAGAGGCTTATTTCGGACTCCGAATGCTATCAGTTGCTGCGTCGATGCCACGCCGACTGGTACCGACAGCTCACGGCAGACGGCGCCGCCGAATGGTTCAGCGATCGGCAGGTCTATTGGCTCGATCGCCTGATCAGCGAAATGCCGAACTTGCGCGAAGCCATGGAGTTCAGTCTGTCCGACTCGCCCTCAACCACCCTGCGAATCGTCATCGGCCTCCGCGAGGTATGGAGCACCCGCGGAATGCTTACCGAGGCGCGCCACTGGCTTGATCGCGTTTTGGCCGCTCTATCCAACGAAGCATCCATCGAACGGTTCAGGGCGCTTCGGGAGTCGGCTCTGGTGGCCGTTGTTTCAGGCGATGTGTCGACCGCACGAGGTCGAGCTGCTGAAGCACGCGGCGTGCTTGAGCAGATAGACCATCAACCAACGACCGGCCTGCTCGACGTCATCGACGCGATGGTTTCGTATTTGAGCGGCGACCTGAACGGTGCATGCGAATGCTGTGAGCGTGCCATCGCTACCTCCGTCGATGGCCAGGTACCGGTTGGGGCCTTGGTCTTCCTGGGCTGGGTACTCAACAGTTTAGGCGACAGCGACGGTGCGATGACGCGGCTCGAGCGGGTCCGGGTACTCACCGAATCTCGTGGTGAGTCGGTCTGGCGCTCAAAGGTGTTGACTGCCTTAGGAATCACCCTCTGGCGGCAAGGCGAGGTGCAGCGCGCCATCGAAGCACTCGAAGAAGGACTGCAGCTTTCTCGAATCAGCAAGAATTTGCACGCCGCCCCGACTTGCTTAGAGGGACTGGCTTGGATCGCCGGTTATCAGCAAAACGCGCGTCGCGCAGTGGTGTTGATGGCGGCGGCCGCTGTACTTCTACGTGAAGTCGGGGATCCGTTCCTCCAACTGGGTGCCGGCGACCTTCCCAAATTCCACGAGCGGTGCGAGCAACATGCCCGCGACGAACTCGGAGTCGCAGAATTCGATGCCGCCTGGCGCGAGGGCAGCGAACTGACCTTCGACCAAGCAGTCGCCTTCGCGCTCGCGGCGGCATGGTCAACTAGTTGACCCAGTGCGCGCACCGGCAAGTTCCGCCGCGGATTCTCATGACGGCTATGGTCATTCGGATGCGCGCGTCATCGACGTCGTCGTTGCCGTCGCTCACCAACTCCTTAATGTGCCGTAGCTACCACCCGGGGGATCCCTCCTCGGGCCGACCCGCAGCAGGGGGGAGGCCCTGGGCGTCGGGGCTGTTAGCGGTGCAGAAGGGGCCCGCAGTGTCGGTGGTGGCCAGGATGGGTCCCTGGATGTGATCAATACCCGAGCGCTCGAAGTAGGGCCCTAGCGCGGTGCGCAACGCCGGGAACAGTTCCGCGCGATCCACCACCGGCCCGTTAGTCCCGTTATTCACGTCCTCAACACTCATCGACACCACTAGTCGGCGCTGGTCATCTTGGCGACAGATGATGGCCAGCAGGCCGACCCGGTCACCGCCGCAGAAGATCGCACCGTCCAATTTCATCTGTTGGGAGGAGGACGACCAATGACCGCGATACCTGACCAGGTGCCGCTCACCGTGGCGGCCCGACAGATCGTGTGCGATCCGGTTTACCAGCAGCTGCACCGTGTCGTGCGGGTCGGTGGTGGCCTTAAGGAACACTTCGCCCAGCACGCTGGCGTGCTCGGTGTTGATCTGGCGGGTGTCCACCGACTGTAACCGGTACCACTCGCGCGATCCCGGCGCGGGCTCATCGCCGGCGGGCAGGCCCACCAGCGTCTCGGCGGTGTCGGTGGCGGCCAGGATGGGCCCCTCGATGTGATCAATACCGGAGCGCTCGAAGTAGGGCCCTAGCGCGGCGCGCAACGCCGGCAACAGTTCCGCGCGATCCACCACCGGCCCGTTAGTCCCGCTATTCCCATCCTCGACACTCATCGACACCACTAGTCGGCGCTGGTGATCAAGGCGACAGACGATGGCCACCAAGCCGACCCGGTCACCGCCGCAGAAGATCGCGCCGGCCAATTTGATCCAGCCGGATTCTGACCAATAACCGCGATACCTGACCAGGTGCCGCTCACCGTGGCGGCCCGACAGATCGTGTGCGATCCGGTTTACCAGCAGCTGCACCGTGTCGTGTGGGTCGGTGGTGGCCTTAAGGAACACCTCGCTCAGCACGCTGGCGTGCTCGGTGTTGATCTGGCGGGTGTCCAGCGACTGTAACCGGTACCACTCGCGCGATCCCGGCGCGGGCTCACCGCCGGCGGGCAGGCCCACCACCGTCTCGGCGGTGTCGGCGGTGTCGGCGGTGTCGGCGGTGTCGGCGGTGTCGGCGGTGTCGGCGGTGGCCAGCATCGGCCCCTCGATGTGATCAATACCGGAGCGCTCGAAGTAGGGCCCTAGCGCGGCGCGCAACGCCGGGAACAGTTCCGCGCGATCCACCACCGGCCCGTTAGTCCCGATATTCACATCCTCAACACCCATCGACACCACCAGTCGGCGCTGGTCATCACGGCGACAGATGATGTCCAGGAGGCCGACCCGGTCACCACCGCAGAAGATCTCACCGTCTAATTTGATTCGGCCGTCCAACCAATAACCGCGATACCTGATCACGTGTTGCTCACCGTGGCGGCCCGACAGATCGTGTGCGATCCGGTTTACCAACTGCAGCACCGTGTCGTGAGGGTCGGTGGTGGCCTTACGGAACACCTCGCCCAGCGCGCTGGCGTGCTCGGTGTCCGCCGCGCGGGCATCCACGGGCTGCAACCGATACCACTCGTGTGATCCCTCCTCGGGCCCACGCGCATCGGGGGGGATCTCAATATCCATCAACCACCCCGATGGTGACGTGCACCAGCATGCTGATCGATGGTTTCGCATTTCGAGCATTCCGCTGCGGTTGACCGTGGGCGGAGAACACCGCCGCAATGGCCGTCGACACCTCATCCTCAGCCGCGGCCAGCACCCCTGTGGTGAGCACCGCGGCCGCCGCATTGACCTCGCTCAGCAACGAGACGATGCCCGCCACATCTGTTGTCGCCGGCGTCATTAGCTCCGGCGCCGCGATCACAAACGACATCCCGCGCCTCCAAACATCCCAGGACAAGCGACCTTCAGACGACGACGCGATAGCCGCGGGCCACTAGTTGACGAGCGAATGGTTGGCCGATTCCTTAAGACGCGCCCGGTGACCACCGCGACTGACCCCGCCGATGTCAGCGTAAGCCTCATGGTCGCGAACCTAATTGGCCTGACTCAACAAAATGTCAACAGCGGATAAATGAGGCGGAGCCTTACAGCTCGCGGTGAGCCGGGTTTCGCAGCAAGGCCGGGCAGGAGGTGATCGCGGGCGTTGCGCGGGTGTCCACTGCGGTGCAGCAATTCCCGCAACTCCCATTGGACGAATTGATCCGTTGCTTTGGCCGCATACTGACCGTACGGACGCGGCCTTGGTGGCCGCCCTCGCGGATGTCGCTGAAAACGGCGCCTATTGGCAACGGTGCCTGTTGGCAACGGGTTACCTCGACCGCACGGTGCGCGCCGGCATTTCCATGCTGGCTTACCCAGGCGTGATTCGAACACCCTCGCGTTCTGAGGCTATTACTGACTGGGAGCGCTTGATCGACTCAGCGTGCGGTGGACAGATCGCAGGTCTCGAGGGACGAGGACGCGATGGGCGTGCGCGGCGAGTTTCCAGACTGGACGCGCGAGCGCGTCGTGGAAGTTCATCATCGTGGTCCAGGTTGTTTCGCGACCGGTGATCTCGAAGATCATCCGCCCCCGCATCAGCCTGCCGTCGGCATCCAGCACAACGCGCGTCGGTGTCTCGTCCGTGACGCGCCATCCCGCCACGGTTCCCGGTGTGCCGGCTGCGTCGAGGTTGAACCCCAACACGCCCTGCCAGACCAACAGGCTGAATATTCCACCGGCCACTTCCGCGACGTGCAGGCTTAGGGCGTGTCTCCCGAATGGGAGGGCGTTGACGAGCGACGATTGGCCGGTGACGCGAATGGGTGTGATTTCTGATCAGTTTTGGACGGCTGTCGAATCGGTGATGCCATCGGATGAGGGCAAGCGGGGCAACAGGTTCGGTGACCATCGTTTGATACTGGAAGGGATCGCATGGCGATTCCGCACTGGTAGCCCATGGCGGGACCTGCCAGCCGATTTCGGACCGTGGCAAACGGTGTGGAAGCGGCATCACCGATGGTCCTTGGACGGCACCTACGACGCGATGTTCGCCCAGGTGGCGGCGATATTCGGGTTCGACGCCGCGATGGTCGAGGACATCGAGAAGCTGCTGGCGGTGGATTCGACGAACGTGCGGGCACATCAACATTGCGCGGGCGCACGCTCCGACACGCTCGCCCCAGGGGGCTCTGTCGAATTACAAGAAATCTGCCGATGAGCCCGACGATCACGCGATCGGCCGCTCGCGCGGCGGGCTCACCACCAAGATTCACGCCCTGACCGATCAGCGGGAAGCCCCGGTCGCGGTCCGGTTGACCGCCGGACAGGCCGGCGACAACCCCCAGTTGGTGCCGCTGCTCGACGATTACGCCGCGCCCTGCAAGGAGCAGGACGTGTCCGGTAGCGACTTCCGATTGCTCGGCGACAAGGCTTATTCGCATCCGAGCACGCGCACCGAATTGCGTTCCAGAAGCATCAAACACACAATTCCTGAACGCAAAGACCAAATCGCTCGACGCAAAGCCAAAGGATCAACAGGCGGTCGGCCGCCCGCATTCGACCCCGCCCTCTACGGGCTACGCAACACCGTCGAACGAGGCTTCAACCGGCTCAAGCAGTGGCGCGGCGTCGCGACCCGCTACGACAAATACGCTCTCACCTACCTCGGCGGCGTCCTACTGGCCTGTGCAGTCATCCATGCCCGCGTGGGGGCCACCGAATTGGGAGACACGCCCTAGGCCCGGGACGCTGGCAGCGCACTGTTATCGATCTGCATCCCAGCCTGACCTGTGTCTGCTTGCGGACTGGATGAGCTGGTTGTTCAGTCTCGACGATCAGAACGATGAAGGCAGCTCTGGCCGGGACCCGGCAGTATTGGAACGGACGTTGACCAACGTCTTCTATGCTGCCGTGAAACCCGGCGCCTGCGAGGCAGAAAATCCGCTCGGAACGGCGCTGAGGGACATCCTCGGCAGAATCGGCGACCGAATGTCGCCCGAGTGGCACGACCGATTCGTACATCACATCATCGATTATTTCACCGCAAATATCTGGCAAGCCGCTCATCGTCGTATAGGTGACATTCCTGACCTGGAAGACTTCCCCAGGATGAGGCGGGATGCAGGCGCGATCATTCCGTCGTTTGATCTTATTGAATTCGTCGAGTCGACGACGCTACCACCAGAGTTGTACTACTCGCGAGTTTATCAGCGCCTGCTGACGACCGCCGCCAACGTGGTGTGCTGGACAAACGATCTGATGACCCTGGAAAAAGAACTCGCCCACGATGACATGCACAATCTCGTTCCGGTGTTGGGGCAGGAACTTTCGATCCCACTAGAGGAATCCATCGACGCGGTGGCCGACCGGGCGGGCCGAGAAATCGAGTGCTTTCTTGGCGCCGAAGCTGAACTGGATCGGGTGTTCGACACGCTAGAGCAGCCCGACGGCTTGCGGACCACAGCGCGTCATTGCGTGGCGATGTTGCGGGCGTGGATGCGCGGCCATGTCGACTGGGGACGAAGTACGGCAAGGTATTTGGAGGTGACGTCGTGACTGCGATAGTAGTAGGCGCCGGGATCGCCGGTCTGGCAGCTGCATTTCGGCTCCAGCGCGCAGGGGTTGACGTCACCGTGTTGGAGCGATCCGAGCGCGTGGGCGGCCGAATCCGAACCGTGGAGATCGACGGTTATCGGATGGATGCCGCGGCCAGTGTTGTGCCAACCACATATCGGCGGACGCTGCGGCTAATCCAGGATGCCGGGCTGGCCGATGAAATTGTGCCAACCTCGGACCTACTGGGCATTGCTCGCCCCGAGCGGGTGCATCACATTCATGGTCGCCGCCGGCTTGATTTGCTGCGGACCCACCTACTGGACTGGCGGTCCAAGCTCGGTCTGGGCCGGGTGTTGTTGGATATGTATCGCTTGAAGGGAAGCTTAACGCGGGCGGACGATCCGGCCATCAAACGGCTCGACGCTGAGACTGTCGAACACTACGCCAAGCGCTTGTTGACCACCGATGCTCTGGACTACTTCGTCGAACCGTTCAGTGGCGACTTCTACATGGCCCCCACCGACGAATTATCGGCGGTGAATCTGTTGGTGCTGCTGAAAACGTTGATCGGTGCGAACTTCGTGAATTCGCCCCACGGAATGCAGTTCTTGCCAAAAGGGCTGGCTCAACAACTCAACGTCGAGTTGAACGCGCAAGTCACCGAGGTTTGCCGGGATGCGCGTGGCGCGACCGTCACGTGTACCGGGGCGGACGGGCGGACTCGGGTCGAACGCGTAGACGCGGTGGTGGTTGCCACCCCGGCGGCACACGCGGCGGCGATCCTTCCCCAGCTGGATTCCGCTCAGCGCGAATTCCTGGTCGGCTTGCCCTACGCCCGCAGCCTCGTTGTGACGCTGACGTTGCACAGGGCACCGGCCGAACGGGCTATGTGGCTGAGCGTCCCGGACCACACCCATCCCGACGTGAATGTAATGATCCTGGATCACAACAAGGCTCCTGGGCGGGTTCCAGCGGGTGCCGCGATGGTCACGATCTACTGGCACCGGGACTGGGCCACGCGCCATTGGGAACTCGCCGATGACCAGGTGGTAGCCGCCGCCGTCGACGGCGTATCGCAGGTGATGCCAGATGTCGCCGGCAATGTGCTCAATGGCTACGTGTGGCGGTGGGACCCCTGCACGGTGGCCCGTCCCGCCGGCGGTTTCAAAGCGCTCGCTTCGTTTGCGTCAGGACTCGATCCCGCATCGCCGGTCCAGTTGGCCGGGGACTACTTCGCTATTTCCACCGTGGAAAGCAGCTTGGCCTCAGGCGAAGTCGCAGCCGATCGAGTAATTCACAACTTGGGTCGAGTAATTCAGAACGTGGGAGTGTCATGACTGTCGCTACAACTACCACAACTACCGCCACCATCGGCACGCCGCCGGGTCGGTGCCCCCTGGTGGGGCATGCCCTCAAAATGCGCAAAGACGGCTTCGCAGTTATGGATTCGGCCCTCGGCTGCGGTGATATCGCCGTCTTGTGGCTGGGCCCCAAACCGGCATACGTAGTCAGTCATCCTGAGCTGATCCGGCAGTTACTCACGGTCGAGGATCGCCATCTGGACAAAGGGCCACTATACGAGCAACTAGCCGGTCTTATCGGCGCAAGCATTGGGACCATGATCGGCGCCGAACACCGTCGGCGACGACGGATCGTCGCGCCGGACTACCGACCGAATCCGAGGATCATGGCCGAGGCCGCGATCGACTTGGTTGAGTCCTGGGAGCCCGGCCGAGTTTATGATATGGCCGCGGAAATGCGTCGCTATTCGTTCACCGTGATGGCTCGGACACTGTTCACTGATGCTCTCACCGCCGAGGACGAGTCAGAGTTTGTCGCGCTTTTGCCGGTGGCCCTGGCCGGCATAGCCAAGTTCCTCGCCGATCCGACCGGACTGCTCAAACGCCTGCCGACACCCGACAATCGGCGGATCAACGACGCCTTGACGCGACTCAAGCACATCGTCGAGCGCGGGGTGGCGCGGTACCGTTCGGGGTCGGCCGGTTCGGGCGGCATCCTGGCCGCACTGATCGAGGCCCGAGATCCCCAGAGTGGTCAACCGTTGAGCCCGTTGCAAATCCGCAACGAGGCAATGGTACTTATGGCGGCGGGGTCCGAAACAGCGGCTGGCGTGTTGACATTCGTCTGCCGAACCATGGCTTACGACAACGACATAGCAACGCGGATGGCGGCTGAGGCCGACGCAGTGATCGGCTCGCAGCCGATAGCCGAAACCACGATCCCCGATCTGGAATTCACTAAACGAGTGATCACAGAGGTGCTGCGGCTATACCCACCGGGGGCGCTGATGTCGAGGCGTGCGCTGATAGATATCGATCTGGGTGGCCACCAGATCAAGGCCGGTGCTCCACTGTTCTTCTGCGCATACCTATTGCACCGTCGCACTGAATTCTACTCAGAACCAACACGTTTCGATCCTGATCGGTGGCTGCACAAGCGTGTCGCCGAGCTGCCGCGCGGGGCCTTCATGCCGTTCGGGGCGGGTGCGCATATCTGTCTGGGCGAGCAAATCGCCTGGCAGGAAGCGATCGTTGCGAGCGCCGCTATCGCCCAGCGATGGCGATTCCAACCCGTGCCGGGAAAAATGCCGCGACCGATCCTGGCCCCCACGCTCAATCTCGACACGATGAGCGTCACCGTTGAACCCCGTCAGTAGGAGGACCGAAGTGATCACCGAACAGCCGGATCCGTATATAGACAAAGCGGCAGCATTGGCGCCGCTGCTGATCGAACAGGGCGACGCGGCAAGACGACTGGGACGACTCACTGATGATGTCGTGGACGCGCTTGGTGCCGCCGGATTGATCACCCTCATGGCGCCACGCAATCGCGGCGGTGCGCAGGCCAGCCTGGCGACGTTTGTGCGCGTCCAGGAAGAACTGGCCCGCGGATGCGGATCCACCTCGTGGGTGTGCGGGATCTACACCGCCGCGCTTTACGTGCTTAGCTTTTTCCCCGACGAGGCCCAAGACGAGGTGTTCACCGACCCGGCGCCCAAGAGCACCTTCGCATTCCAGCCCGAAGGCAGCGCAACCCAGGTCGCCGGCGGCTATCGCCTGAGTGGTACCTGGCGGTTCTGCTCGGGCCAGCACCACGCGGATTGGGCTCTGCTGGCGTCGATCGCACTCCTCGATGGCGAGCCGCCGATGCCGGCGCAATTTCTGGTGCCGCGGGCCGACTGGACGAGCGCAGACGACTGGCAAGTTTTCGGACTATCCGGAACCGGGTCGTCGTCAATTACTGTCAACGACGCATTTGTGCCCGAACACCGCGTAATGCCAATTGCTGACCCGGCCAAGGTCGTGTCACTATCGAGAACTTTGGCCGACGACCCGTACTTTCGCATGCCTGCCATTCCGTTCGCCGTGACCGGCGCCATCGGCACGCCGCTCGGACTGGCTCGCGCCGCGCTTGAGCACTTCCTCGATCGGGTCCAGCGACGCGGCATCAGCTACACCACGTATGCGCGTCAGGCGGAAGCACCTATCACCCACCTGCAGGCCGACACCGCCTCGATGAAGTTGGACCATGCGAGATTTCACGCCGAGCGCTCGGTTCAAACGGTCGCCAAGGTGGTCGAAGACCCTGGAAACGTGGCATTGCGGGTGCGTTGTCGTGCCGATGCGGCGTGGGCCACCAAGCTCTGCTGGGAGGTCGTGGACACGGTCCGCCAAGGTTCCGGCGCCAGCGCAATCCGCCATCAAGATCCCTTGTCGCGCATCGTCAGTGACATACAGGCACTGTCCGTTCATTCATTGCTGTTGCACAGCACAAACTCCGAGCTGCACGGTCGGGTGCTCTGCGGACTTGCGCCCGAAGTTCAATTTATCTGATTGACACCAGCCTCAGACCGAGAGCGCTTGGGCTGGGTCCTGTCTGACCAGTGGGCCGGCGCTGCCCACTGCACAGCGCTGGTGAGTGTGGGTGATCCGGGAGGATCGGTGAGTGGCACCGTGCGGAATGCGTAAAAAATGAGAGAGGCAAGTCGATCCCGTAGCGATGGGCCAACGTTGGCTCCTCGTCGTGGGCATACGTTGTCAACGGTCAACTAGCTGTTTGTTGGCCGTTATTTCGCGGCGTTCGGCCGGGCAGGCTGATCATGTCGAGCACGCCGTCGGGTAGTACGTCGTGCGGTTCGGCGTCAATGCCCACTGAGCGCACCGCAGCTGTGCGCAAGGTTCATTAGCGCCTTCTTCCCCAGAAGCTGCCCCCCGGGACATCGCGGTTCCCGGTCGCGGCGCCGGACCTCTAGGCCACCCGCTGCGCCGACAACAAGTCGCTGAGATTATCGCGCAGACCCACCGGCGTGGTCGGCCGGATACTCATCCACTGCGGTCCGTCCGCGCCGGTCATCGTGGTGAAACTGATCTGTCGTCAATCCGCCGTAGAATCCGCCGTCGGCGCGAGGGGTTCCGGGGTCTGGCCGACTTCTTGGGCCGTGGCCATTACCCGACCGCGCACCAGATACCAGCCGCCGATAAGGGTGGGAATGCCGATCACCATCGCGCCGAGCATCCAGGGACCTTGCACCTTGTCGAAGAACATCAGGACCAGCACGCCCACCAGGAAAACCAGCGTGGCGTAACCGCTGTACGGAGCAAACGGCATCCGGAATTTGGGCTGCTCCAGCTGCCCCTTCTTCACCAACTGGTGGAACTTCAGCTGGCAGGCCACGATCGTCCCCCAGGCCACCACAACACCCACAGAGGCGATGTGGAGCACGATTTCGAAGGCCTGGTGGGGTACGAACGCATTGAGCGCGATGCCGAACAGGCCGATTCCGGCGGTGAGCAGGATGCCGCCGTACGGCACGCCGTTCCTCGACATCACGGCGGTGAACTTCGGGCCGCTGCCGCTCATCGCCATCGACCGCAGGATCCGGCCCGTCGAATACAGTCCGGCGTTCAGGCTGGACAGCGCCGCGGTGAGCACCACGAGGTTCATCAGGCTGCCCGCCCCCTTGAAGCCGGCCTTGGAGAAGAAGGTTACGAACGGGCTGACACCGGCTTGGTAGGTGGTGTAGGGCAGCAGCAGGGCGAGCAGCACCGACGACCCGATGTAGAAGACCGCGATGCGGAACACCACCGAGTTGATCGCGCGCGGCATGACCTTCTCCGGATTCTCCGTTTCGCCGGCAGCGATGCCGACCAATTCGATGGCGGCGTAGGCGAACACGACGCCCGAGGTGACGAGCACCAGGGGCAGCAGTCCGGCCGGCAGCAGCCCGCCGTGGCTGCTCCACAGCGACGGCCCGGTGTCCTGGCCGTCGACCTTGAAGCCCCCGGCCAGAAAGACGGTGCCGACGACCAGGAATGTGACCAGCGCCAGCACCTTGATCAGCGAGGCCCAGAACTCCAGTTCGCCGAAGACCTTGACCGAGATCAGATTCATTGACACCACCACGACCAGCGCGATCAACGCGAGGCTCCACTGCGGCATCACCCGAAACGCCTGCCAGTAGCGGCAATACGTCGCGATCGCGGTGGTGTCCACGATCCCGGTCATCGCCCAGTTCAGGAAGTACATCCAGCCCGCCGCGAAAGCCACCTTCTCGCCGAAGAATTCGCGCGCGTAGGACACGAAAGATCCCGACGACGGGCGGTGCAGCACCAGCTCGCCGAGCGCGCGCAGGATCAGGAAGACGAAGATGCCGCAGATCCCGTAGACGATGAACAACCCGGGTCCCGCCGACGCAAGCCGTCCGCCGGCGCCCAGGAAGAGGCCGGTGCCGATGGCGCCGCCCAGGGCGATCATCTGAATTTGTCGGTTTTTGAGGGCCTTGTGATAGCCGGCGTCTTCGCGCGTGAGCTGCTCGGCGGCGGTGTCTAGCGGTGGCATCGCGCTCCTGAACTGGTGCTTCCCGAACGCTCAGGCTAACCCACGGTAGTGGCCTACAGGCCAGCTATTAACCAACTGAAAACAAACCGCGACCTCGGTGCGCGCGGCAGGGCCCAAGTCACAGGCCCAGCATTTGCTCGGCGTTGCGGTGGCTGAGGCTCGCCCGCTCTTCTTGGCTGAGGGGCAGATTGTCGAGGAACGCCCGTGCGTGTTTCATCGAACCGAACGGGTAGTCGGTCGAGTAACAAGCCGGCCAAGCGCCGACCTCGCGACTCAGGTGCATGTGGTGGTACCTGACCCGCGGCACGCCCTCATCGGTAAAGCCGCCGTGTACGCCCGTGTCTGCACCCCTAAGCAGCGGACGTCGCTTCGTCAGGCGCACGTTGACCAGTTCGCGAAGCGGCGGGCTGTCGTAGTGGATGTTTTCCAGGAGGTTGCTTCCGGGGTGACGCACCGCCGGAAGCTCGGCCTTGTTAAGGCTCGTGGGGCACGTCGATGCGCGAGCACCATGAACGACTGTCGCGGTGGTTCGCCTGGTCCGATGTTCGCTTTGCAGGGCGTCGGATGGCGGTTGCCGACGCCGCCGCCGAGGATCAGGCCGATCTGCTCGACGACTTCGTGTCGATGTTCTACAGCTTCGCAGCCCACCTGTACGGGTTGCGGCCAGCGCGACGCAGGACCGATGACGTGATCGGCGGCGCTGGATATCGACCCGAAACTCGCGGCGGGACTGGGGTGAGGCGATGATCGCCGCGCATCGCCACACTGTTGCCGCTAACCCCGCCAAGGTGGCCGCGCTGCGGGCATTGTTCCCAGCGTTCTGCTGCGCTATGGGGCATTTAGCGTCGATGTCGCGGCGCGAACTGCGGGCGGGTGAGCAGCTTGTGCATTGGCGGGTGATGCCCAACGATCAAGTTCGGTTTCCCGACCGAGCTGTCGGCGCGGCAGTTGAAGTCCGCTCAGAACATGGTGTCATGCGAACCTGTCGGGCTGGTTGGTACGCGTGCAGGACCGGGTTCGGGAACTGTCACCGGATCTAACTTGTCCGAGCACCGGAAAACGTTGCTCTACCGCATCAACGCCCGCAAAGCGTGGTGGGCGCCGACCCTGGAATTGCCGTGGGTCATCGATGGTGCACCGCCTGGTTCCCGTCGAACACCAGCCGCCTCGCCAAGACAGCAGAGGTGGTGTGGATTGCGGTGGCGCCCGAGACGTTGAAGCTGGCGCGCCGGCTAGCCAAACAAGCCCAGACGCAGATCCGGTTCCCGAACCTTTCGCGGGTCAACACCTTGACCCTGGACGGGATCGTGGCCAAGGTGGAGCCGGCGCGCAGCGCCACCCAACACGGACGCGTCAGCTACTGGGTGAAAGTAGCGACCCTGGGCGCGGCAAACCCGTGCAGGTGCCGCTGATCTCCAACCCTAGGTTCACCCGTGAAATCGAGGTCGCGCGCGAGCGCGGCGGGAAGTGTTGCGCGGCGATTGCAGCTGCACCGCACCGAACACGGTGTCGAGGTCTCGTTGATCACCGCGCAGCCCGAAATCCGTGCTACGCACCGCCCGGTTCGGGCTGACTTCGGGTTCTCCGCCGCGCTGTTCGCCACCAGTGAGGGACAGTTGCTGGGCCGCGCGATGCTGGCACGGTTGCGGGAACTCGATGCCGTGCTGGAATCGGTTACCGCTGACCGGCAGCGTGGCGGAGCGCGCTCAAACCGATCGGATACCGGCCGACTGCAGGCGCGGTTCGTCGTTACGTGGCCAACTGGATCGGCCAGCGGTCACGTCTTCCGTTTTCGACTTCGGGTGAACTCGTGGTGGAGCGACTAGATTTCCGCGGCGGCGGACTGTCGAAACGCATGAATCGCCTGTGTACCCGCACCGGGCGGCGTGTCCTCAAAGCCCGCTTGCAACGGCTGACCGAACGCCACGGGATCGCCGTCACCGTGGTTCCTGCACCGTATTCCAGCCAGCAATGCTCAGGATGCGGCTACGTGCACAAGACCAACCGCAAGAGCCAATCGCGCTTTTCGTGCGGGTTCTGCGGCAAGAAACTTCACGCGGACGTGAACGCGTCCAGGAGTCGTCGCGTCGAGACGTTCTCGACCACTACCGGACGGCCTGGTCCACGCTCGCGGGAGAACACCCGCCGACTGCTCGACAGCGACCACCGGAAACGATGGAACCTGCCGACACAAGGCGCGGTCCACGGCATTACAGGTGCCCGTGGACTCAGCCGCAAGGCTGCGTGACCTAAACCCATGAAATGCCATGGAATTAGGAACTGTAGTGGAGTTTTCCCGCGGTCTCACTCAGGTCGCAGATCGGTTCGACGATGCCCGGACGGGACCTGAGCCAGCTGCCCGGCCCCGCCATGAATCCTGCTGTCGCGTAATGCTCTTCGAGCGCGATTGTCCGCATGTGGTTCCTACTCCTCTAACCCCGATGAACAACGCTACGCGGGAGGAGCAAGCACGGCCCTCGCTGGCGACGTGGGCTGTCGGAAAGAAACGGCGGAGGCTATTTCTCGAATTCGAGGTGGTGCCGGATCTCCTCGGCGATGGCTTCCAGGTTGCGGCCGACCAGACCGCGCCCGATCAGCTCGGTGATGAAGGCAATGCCAAACCCCTTGACGGAAAACGTCAAAGACATCGTGAGCCGGCTGCCTTCACCGTCGGGCTCGACGAGCGCCGTGAAGGAGTGCCGGGTTCCGCGCACCGATCGCCACTGCAGCCGGCCGTCGTCGGGAGGTGTGATGAGCACTCGTCCGCCCAGGTGGACCGTCCCGCTGTCCAGATAGACGTCCCAGAGTTCACCGTCGTCGTGGGACTCGATGAATCGGCATCGGCTGAACGTGGACACCTTCGACAGCACGCTGTGCGGGTCGGTGACGAAGGCGCTGGCGTCGCCGACCGGGCACCGGATGTGGCGGGAAACGGTCACCGTCTGGGCCATCAGCGGACCATCGGGATGACGGTTTTGCTGGCCAGCTTTGACAGCCCGACCTGCATGAGGCTGGTGATGTAGTCGGAGGCGTGGTCCCAATCCGGTTCATCGCCGAACCGGTCACGCAGATTGATCGGCTCGAGCACCTGCATGCGGATCTTGGCCGGAAGCGGAAAGTGCGGCAGCGGGAACGGCAGCAGACCCCACGGCAGGCTCAGCGTCATCGGCAGGGTCTTCACCCGGAGCAGCTTGTCCAGCCGCAGCAGCTGCGCCGTGCGGCGGCCGTCGTTGAGGATGATCAGAGTGTCGTGACCTCCGGTGGCGACCACCGGCACGATGTTGACATTGCATTTGTGGGCCAACCGCAGGAAGCCTTTGCGACCCGAGAAGACGATCTTGTTTCGGTCCCGCCAGGGGCGTAGGGCCTCGACATCGCCGCCGGGGTAGACGAGCGCTGAACCGCCGCCGGCAAAGATGCGCTCGGCGAAGGAGTTGGCGGCCGGGACCACGCCGAGCTTGCGGGTCAACCCACCGATAACCGGTGCGGCCGTGACGGTGTCGTGCGCCAGCGCGTACAGCGGGCGACCTTCGACGGTGAAGAAGGTGTTGTAGGCGAGCAGGAAGACGAACGTGTCCGGGGTGGAGCCGCCACCGCTGTGATTGCCGACGAACAGCACCGGCTCGTCGGGAACGTTTTCAAAGCCATGCACCTCGGCTCGGAACCACACCGTCGACGCCAACCAAAGTGTGGGCAGGACCGTGCGGATGAACTCCGGATCGCGCTGGCGAAGTTCCTCGGGGATTTCTGGGCCGGTCATCTCGATGAGACTAAACCGCCGGCTAGCGCGCCTCGATGAATTCCCGCAACTGCTGCGGCACCTCGGAATCTTCGACCTTCGTCAGGAAATCGGGCGTCGTCACGGCGGAATACGTCTCCTCGCCCTTGATGAAGCCGTCGGCATCGAACGGCCAGACGATCAGCATGCGCAGCGACAGCAGATAGAAGGCCTCCGGATCATCGACGGGGAAGCCCCTGCGCGCCGCATCGACGCCGTAGTAGAGAGAGCGGAAATTGCCTTCGGTGACGATCGTGTCGTCGTCGACGACGATTCGATCCATGTCCAGCTCGAGGTGGAACTGGCCGCCCTGCACGATCGTCTCTTCGTAGAAGGTCCGGACCGCCTGCCGCCCCACCGGGCTCATGTCGGCCGGGGCGCCCCAGGCGATGTAGCGCGGGTCGGCGGCGAGCGTCGACATCACGAGGTCGACATCGAGGTTGGCCTCGCCGAGGGTGTGCTGCAGCAGCCGATTGAGCATCAGCAGGTGCCGCGGGTTGGTCGTCCTCGCGATCCGCTGCTCGATCAACCTAGAGGTCTTGGACCGATCAATGATTTCTGTCATTTGATCCCCCTGGCTTGCCGCGGTAAGCCTATCCGCGGACATTAATGACTCGGCGGCTCTCTTGTCAGATGCCGACGACATGGACGAGTCCTTCCAGCCCGCTGAAGTCGTCGCCGTTTCGGGTGTAAAGGTCGAGGCGATTGGCGTGGGCGGTCGCTGCGATGAGTAGGTCCGCGAATCGGCTGCGTGGCAGTCTTCCTTTGCGGACTATGGCGGCAACAATGAGCCCGTAACTGCGTGCGACCGCCCCGTCGAACGGGAGCGGTTCGAGGAGCGATTCGACTTCCTGTACCCGAGCCTGCCTCTTGGCCGCTTCCAGCGGGGTCGCTGCCAGATGTGGACCGGCCGCCAATTCGGCCGCGGTGATCGCGGATATTGCCATCTCGTCGGGCAGCGCGGCGATCACCGCCGGGTCGTGCCAGTCGATGACGACGGAGGTATCGACAAGTCCCGGTGCCAAATCACAGTCCTTGGTCGATTAGCCGGTCGAGGTCGGCGCGGAACCGGTGATGGTCGATACGCACATTGGCAGCGGCCAGCGCCGCGACTTCGTCTCGGGAGACAAACGAGCGCCGAGCGGCTTTGATGGGGCGAAGCTCGGCCACCGGCTCGCCGTTGCGGGTCACGACGAACGTCTCGCCCGCGGCTACCGCTTCGACCACCTTGGCGTTGTCATTGCGCAGTTCGCGCTGCGGGATGATCCTGACCACCGTCCCGAGTGTAGCAACTTATGCTACATTCTGCTACATCTGACGCAGTAGCCGGTATTGTTCGTCGCCGAGGTATTCGCGCGGGACGTCGGCCCGGCGCATCGCGGCACCGCGCATGGTCAGGACGCGCATGGTCAATCGCCACGATCCGCACCCCGCGGGAACACGACGCGGACCGGGTGCGTTAGCATGGTCAAGAAGTTGAGTGAACCAGACTCAATCCTGGGTTGACAGCCCATCGCCCTCAGGGGCAGGCTTGAGCGGGGTTCACTCAGCATAGTGCACGCAAGAAGCTACTAATCAGGAGGATTCACTATGGCTCGTGCGGTCGGTATCGACCTCGGGACCACCAACTCCGTCGTCTGCGTCCTCGAGGGCGGCGACCCAGTCGTCGTCGCCAACTCCGAGGGCTCCCGGACGACTCCGTCGATCGTTGCGTTCGCGCGCAACGGCGAGGTGCTCGTTGGCCAGCCCGCCAAGAACCAGGCGGTCACCAACGTCGACCGCACCGTGCGTTCGGTCAAGCGGCACATGGGCACCGACTGGTCCATCGAGATCGACGGCAAGAAGTACACCGCGCAGGAGATCAGCGCCCGCATTCTGATGAAGCTGAAGCGCGACGCCGAGGCCTACCTCGGGGAGGACATCACCGACGCGGTGATCACCACACCTGCCTACTTCAACGACGCCCAGCGTCAAGCGACCAAGGAAGCCGGCCAGATCGCCGGTATGAACGTGTTGCGCATCGTCAACGAGCCCACCGCCGCCGCATTGGCGTACGGCCTGGACAAGGGCGAGAAGGAGCAGACCATCCTGGTCTTCGACCTGGGCGGGGGCACCTTCGACGTCTCGCTGCTCGAGATCGGCGAAGGTGTGGTCGAGGTCCGTGCCACCAGCGGTGACAACCACCTCGGTGGCGACGACTGGGACGACCGCATCGTCAACTGGCTGGTCGACAAGTTCAAGGGCACCAGCGGCATCGACCTGACCAAGGACAAGATGGCGATGCAGCGGCTGCGTGAGGCCGCCGAGAAGGCCAAGATCGAGCTGAGCTCGAGCCAGGGCACCTCGATCAACCTGCCCTACATCACCGTCGACGCGGACAAGAACCCGCTGTTCCTCGACGAGCAGCTGACCCGCGCCGAGTTCCAGAAGATCACCCAGGATCTGCTGGACCGCACCCGTCAGCCCTTCCAGCAGGTCATCAAGGACGCCAGTATCTCGGTGTCCGACATCGACCACGTGGTGCTGGTGGGCGGTTCCACCCGTATGCCCGCGGTGTCGGACCTGGTCAAGGAGATGACCGGCGGCAAGGAGCCCAACAAGGGCGTCAACCCCGACGAGGTGGTCGCCGTGGGCGCCGCGCTGCAGGCTGGCGTGCTCAAGGGTGAGGTGAAAGATGTTCTGCTGCTTGATGTTACGCCGCTTAGCCTGGGTATCGAGACCAAGGGTGGCGTGATGACCAAGCTCATCGAGCGCAACACCACGATCCCGACCAAGCGGTCGGAGACCTTCACCACCGCCGACGACAACCAGCCGTCGGTGCAGATCCAGGTCTACCAGGGTGAGCGCGAGATCGCGTCGAACAACAAGCTGCTCGGCTCCTTCGAGCTGACCGGTATCCCGCCGGCCCCCCGCGGCGTCCCGCAGATCGAGGTCACCTTCGACATCGACGCCAACGGCATCGTGCACGTCACGGCCAAGGACAAGGGCACCGGCAAGGAGAACACGATCAAGATCCAGGAGGGCTCCGGCCTGTCCAAGGAGGAGATCGACCGGATGATCAAGGACGCCGAGGCGCACGCCGAGGAGGACCGCAAGCGTCGCGAAGAGGCCGACGTCCGCAACCAGGCCGAGACGCTGGTTTACCAGACGGAGAAATTCGTCAAGGAGCAGCGTGAAGCCGAGGGCGGCTCCAAGGTCCCCGAGGACACCCTGAACAAGGTGGACGCCGCGGTGGCCGAGGCCAAGACGGCGCTCGGCGGCACCGACATCTCCGCGATCAAGTCGGCGATGGAGAAGCTCGGCCAGGAGTCGCAGGCGCTCGGCCAGGCGATCTACGAAGCCACCCAGGCCGAGGGCGGTGCCGGACAGGCCGGCCCGACCGCCGAGCCCGGTGGCGCGGGGCCCGGGTCAGCCGACGATGTCGTGGACGCGGAGGTGGTCGACGACGACCGGGAGTCCAAGTGACCGAAAGCAATCCACAGGAGCAGGTGACGGTCACCGACAAACGGCGGATTGATCCCGAAACCGGCGAAGTGCGGCACGTCCCTCCCGGCGAAATGCCGGGAGGGGCCGGCGGGTCCCACCCCGCGGCCCGGGCGGCGGAGCAGGTAGTCGATAAAGTCGCCGAGCTGACCGACGATCTCAAGCGGGTGCAGGCCGACTTCGCCAACTACCGCAAGCGCGCACTGCGCGACCAGCAGGCCGCGGCGGATCGCGCCAAGGCCGCCGTCGTCAGCCAATTGCTCGGCGTGGTCGACGATTTCGAGCGGGCGCGCAAGCACGGCGACCTGGAGACGGGACCGCTGAAGTCGGTCGCCGACAAGCTGATGGGCGCGCTGACCGGATTCGGTCTGGCGGCGTTCGGTGCCGAGGGCGAGGACTTCGACCCGGTGCTGCACGAAGCCGTGCAACACGAGGGAGACGGCGGGGAGGGCTCCAAGCCGGTGATCGGCACCGTCATGCGCGAGGGCTACCGACTGGGCGATCAGGTGCTACGGCACGCCCTGGTCGGCGTCGTCGACACGGTCGAGGGTGACACCGCGGCACCGGTCGTTGAAACGGAGCCGGCCAACACGGGCGATAACCCTGCAGGCTCCGCCGAAGAGGGCACAGAATCAGAACCATCAAGCAATTAACGACTCGCGAGGGAGGTGACGCGGCATGGCCCAGCGTGAATGGGTCGAAAAAGACTTCTACAAGGAGTTAGGCGTCTCCTCTGACGCGACCGAAAAGGAAATCAAGACCGCCTACCGCAAGCTGGCTTCCGATCTGCACCCGGATAAGAACCCCGCCGGAGCGGAACGGTTCAAGGCGGTGTCCGAGGCGTACAGCGTGTTGTCCGACGAAGCCAAGCGCAAGGAGTACGACGAAACCCGTCGAATTTTCGCTGGCGGCGGCTTTGGTGGCCGCCGCTTCGATACGGGCGGCTTCGGCGGTTTCGGTGGTGGGGACGGGGCGGAGTTCAACCTCAACGATTTGTTCGACGCCGCCGGCCGATCCGGCGGCACCAACATCGGCGATCTGTTCGGTGGCTTGTTCGGGCGCTCCGGCCCCCGTCCCACCCGGCCGCGGCGCGGCAACGACCTGGAAACCGAGACGGAGCTGGATTTCATCGAGGCCGCCAAAGGCGTGGCGATGCCGCTGCGGCTGACCAGCCCGGCGCCGTGCACCAACTGCCACGGCAGCGGCGCGCGGCCGGGCACCAGCCCGAAAGTGTGTGCCACCTGCAACGGCACCGGCGTGATCAACCGCAACCAGGGCGCCTTCGGCTTCTCCGAACCGTGCACCGACTGCCGGGGCAGCGGCTCGATCATCGAGCACCCCTGCGACGAGTGCAAAGGAACCGGCGTCGCCACCCGCACCCGCACCATCAACGTGCGCATCCCGCCCGGCGTCGAGGACGGACAGCGGATCCGGCTGGCCGGGCAGGGCGAGGCCGGGTTGCGCGGCGCCCCGTCGGGTGACCTTTACGTGACGGTGCATGTGCGGCCGGACAAGGTCTTCGGCCGTGACGGCGACGACCTCACCGTCACCGTTCCGGTCAGCTTCACCGAATTGGCCTTGGGTTCAACGCTTTCGGTGCCCACGCTGGACGGCACGGTCGGTGTCCGGGTGCCCAAAGGCACCACCGACGGCCGCATCCTGCGGGTGCGCGGACGCGGCGTGCCCAAGCGCAGCGGCGGTAGCGGAGACCTGCTGGTCACCGTCAAGGTTGCGGTCCCGCCAAACGTGGAAGGCGCCGCCCAGGAGGCGCTGGAGGCCTACGCGGCGGCCGAACGGGCCAGCGGTTTTGACCCACGGGCCGGATGGGCAGGCAATCGCTGATGGCTAAGAACCCAAGGCAAGGGGATTCCCGGACCTTCTTGATCTCGGTGGCGGCCGAACTGGCCGGCATGCACGCGCAAACCTTGCGTACCTACGACCGGCTCGGGCTGGTCAGCCCGAGCCGCACCTCCGGTGGTGGGCGGCGCTACTCGCAGAATGACGTCGAGCTGCTGCGCGAGGTTCAGCGGCTCTCGCAGAACGAGGGGGTCAACCTCGCCGGCATCAAGCGGATCATCGAGCTGACCAACCAGGTGGAGGCGCTGCAGTCTCGGGTCAAGGAATTGTCCGACGAGGTAATGGCGTTGCGTGCCACCCAGCGCCGCGATATCGCGGTGGTGCCCAAGAGCACCGCGCTGGTGGTTTGGCAGCCGCGCAAGCCCCGCTGAAGTGCCGGAAAGGCTGTCCCGATCGCGGGCGAGCTGCTCGGCGAGGCCGGCGGCGAAGGGTCCATCGGCTGATCCCTGCCGCGATTGGTCAAACGCGGATCGAAAACCGGGCGACCGCCGGTTCGCCGGGCCGCGCACTTCGGTAGCCGCCGCGGCGCAACGCGTCGGTCGGTGCGGCCATCGGCTCGAAGCACACCAGGTCCTCGGCGGGCGGCGCGAAGATCTGCGCCGCCGGATACCCCTGCTCGAACCGCACTTCGATGCGCCGGCCGCCACCGGACACCGCGAACACCGCGCCATCGGTGACCTGGTCGTAGGCATCGTCAAAAGCCTTGTCACCCAATGGTTCCGCCGCCTCCGGCTGCGGTGTCGTCCCGCCGGTCGGCAGCCCGCGCCCATCGAGGGTCAAATGCCGAAGCGGGGGAGTCTCGATGATCCAGTCGCTGCGGGCCGCTTCGGGTACCTGCAGATACGGATGGAAGCCGAAGCACAGCGGGACGGCCACTTCGCCCGTCGCCGTCACCGTGGTGCGCAGCGTCAGCGTCCGTTCGGTCAAGCGCACCGTCACCTCGAGCAGATGCGGGTACGGGAAGCTGGCCAGCAACCGCGGGTCGGCGCCGAAGTCCACCTCGGCGGTCAGCTCGTTGCCCGACTCGGCCGTCACCCGCCAGCCCGGAAAAGCGGCCAGCACACCGTGGATGGGCAGCCCGTTGGGGTCGGGGCGAACACCGTTTTCGCCCGGCGTCAGCGTGACCGCCGTGTTCTCGGCGGTATAGGTGTTGTCGCCCAACCGATTTGCCCACGGGTAGAGAATCGGAATTCCCATGGTCTTGCCGGCGGTGAGGTAGGCGTCCAGGCCGCGCCGTTGGCCGAGCAGTTCCACACCGGAGTCGGTCAGCGAGGTGCCGATCATGCCGGCGTCGGGCACGAACTGCGCGGCCACCGGCGACGACGAATCACGCAGGGTGACGATATGCATTGCTCACCTCGATAAGGGATCGTGTTGAATGTGTTCCGGCGGTGCGCCTTTGGCGATCAGGGCGGCCTCGGTCGCGTGGACCATGGCCGGTCCGCCGCAGATCAGGATCTGCCGGTCGCCCCAGCCGCCGTATTTGGTGACCACCTCCGGCAGGCGGCCGGTTTGGCGTACGTGCAGGCCGCGCGGCGGCGACACGTCGGGATAGTCGGCGGCCCAGGACGGATCGCTGTTGTATTCCGAAACCGGCGACACGGAGAGCCATGGATTGTGCGCCGCAACCTCCCACAGCGTCCGAAGGTCGTAGAGCTCGCAGCCGTAGCGGGCGCCGTAGAAGAGGTGCACCCGGGGGTTCACCGCGAAGCGGCTGAGGTCCATGATCAGGGCCCGCAGGGGTGCCAGACCTGTGCTGCCGGCCACCATCAACACGTCCCCGGCGTCGCGGTCGACCCGCATGGCGCCGTGCGGAGCGGATAGCCGCCACCGATCGCCGGGCCGCGTTTCGTTGACGATGGCGGTGCTGACCAGGCCGCCGGGTACCAGGCGGACGTGAAACTCGATGCCGCCGTCCGGGTCGGCCGGAATGGCGGGGCTCAGATACCGCCAGCGGCGTGGGCATTGCGGAATGTGCACGTTGACGTACTGGCCCGCGTGATAGTGCATCGGGCGGTCCAGGCGCAGCCGGACGACCGCGAGATCGCGCGACACTCGCATGTGCTCGATCACCGTGCCGTCCCACCACGCGGGTCCTTCGTCGGCGTCGGCGGCACCGCTCATCACCCCGGTGATCAGGTTGAGCGACTCACGGGCCGCGTCCTCGACGGCATCGGTCCAGGCGTCTCGGCTTGGATCGCCCAGATGAGTGCGCAGCGTCGTGTACAGCGCGTCGCGCAACGTGTCGTAATGGCTTGGCAGCACACCGTATTTGCGGTGGTCCCGGCCGAGCTGGGCAAGAAACGCCACCGGTTCCTCGGCGCGCTGCGCGGCCAGTTCGCCGTACACCCAGTGCAGCGCGTGCGCGAAAGCGGCGCGTTGGCCGTCCATTTCGGGTGGGAACAGGTCGCGCACCGAGACGTCGAGGTTAAACCAGTGGGTGTAGAACCGGCGGACCAATTCGTTGCCCGGGCCCGGGTCCTCCTGCTCGAAGGCGTCGCGCAACACCCGCAACGCGTCCCGGTCCTCTAAGCCCACGGACGCCGATTCTAAGCTCGCCGACCTACCCGGCGAGCAAAGACTTTGGCAGAAGAGCTTCAGTTAGTGGGCCGAACGGCGATACGGTGACAGGCGGGGGTTTCGATCGCTTTGCCAGGGGTTGATGCAGATGGCCTTTTTGATCGCGGCGCCGGAGATGGTGGTGGCGGCGGCAACGGATTTGGCCAATATCGGTTCCACGCTCAGTGTGGCCAATGCGGCCGCGGCGTTGCCGACGACGGGGGTGCTGGCCGCGGGCGCCGATGAGGTGTCGGCGAGTATCGCGGCGTTGTTTGGGGCGCACGCGCAGGCTTATCAGGCGCTCAGCGCGCGGGCGGCGCAGTTTCATGCTCAGTTTGTGCAGGCCTTGAATGCGGGCGCTGGCGCATATGCCAGCGCTGAGGCCGCCAACGCGTCGCCTTTGCAGACCCTCGAGCGGGACGTGTTGGGTGTGATCAATGCGCCCACCCAGGCGGCGGCGGGGCGCCCACTGATTGGCAACGGCGCCAACGCGGCCGACGGTAGCGGGTTAAACGGCGGGGACGGCGGGATCTTGATCGGCAACGGCGGCAACGGCGGGTCCGGCGTGGCCGCTACCGCAGGGCCCGGCGGCAATGGCGGCGCCGCCGGCTTGCTGTGGGGCCACGGCGGCAGCGGTGGCGCCGGTGCGCAAAACAGCGCCGCCGGCGGGACCGGCGGAAAAGGCGGCAGCGGCGCCGCCGGCGGGTTCTTCGGCGGCGGTGGCGGCAACGGCGGCGCTGGCGGCAGCGACGTTAACTCAATCCTCGGCACCGGTGGCGCCGGCGGAAACGGCGGTAATGCCGGGCTGTTCTGGGGCACCGGTGGAAACGGCGGCGCCGGTGGCATCGGCGGCGACATCAGTAGCCCAGTCAACCTCGGTGCTGGTGGCAATGCCGGCGCCGGCGGTGCCGGCAGTTGGTTCGGCAACGGCGGTGACGGCGGCATGGGCGGCGCGGGCACCCAGTCCAGCGGCAACGGCGGCCCCGGCGGCGTCGGCCGGTTGTTCAGCAGCGGCGGTAACGGCGGCGACAGTAACTTTAGCTTCGGCACCCCCGGCAACGGCGGCAATGGCGGTGCCGGCGGTCTGTTCGGCAGCGGCGGTAACGGCGGCGACACCGAGTTCAACCCCACCACCTTCGGCGTGGCCGGCAACGGTGGCAACGCTCGGCTAGTCGGCAACGGCGGTGACGGCGGACTTGCCTTCGGCGGCGGCGGAGTCGCCGGCCGTGCCGGGTTGCTGATCGGCAACGGCGGCGCTGGAGGTTTTGGTCAGCCTGGCGCGAATGGCGGGCTGCTGCACGGCAACGGGGGAACCGGCGGGCCCGGCGAGGTCATAAATATTCCCCCGGTCGACATCGATATCACCCCGGCTCACGGCGGGAATGCCGGGCTGACCGGTAGTGGCGGGACCGGCGGTGCTGGGAAGGGTGACGTAGCCGGCGCCAACGGGGGCACCGGCGGGATCCTGTGGGGCAATGGCGGAGCCGGCGGCGCCGGCGGCGTTTCCCTCAGCCCGGGTACAGACGGCAATGCCGGCGGCAACGGCGGCAATGCCATTGGGCTGTTCGGCACGGGCGGCGCCGGCGGTCACGGTGGGAACGGGACGCTGCTCAACGGCGGTGCCGGCGGGGCCGGCGGCCGCGGCGCGCTGTTCGGCGACGGCGGTCGCGGCGGTGACGCCGGAACCAGTTTCAACGGCGGTGCCGCCACCGGCGGTGACGGCGGCGACGCCCAGCTGATCGGCAACGGCGGTGACGGCGGCAACGGCAACCCCACCGGGGCGGGCCACGGCGGTCCCGGCGGCCAAGGCGGGCGCCTGTTCGGCACGAAGGGGACGAGCGGGTCGTAGCTAAAGGGCGTGAATGGCGTGAATGCCCTTGTACAGCACCACTAATCCGATCAGCACCAGGATGGCCGCGACCAGCGCGGCGTTGTGCTTTTCCATCCAGTCCTTCAGTCGCTCCAGCGGGCCGTCGAGGCGGTCACCGGCGACCGCGTAGGCCAGCACCGGGATCGCGACCGACGACGCGGCGACAGCGACGAACAGCACCGCAGACAGCACCGTTCCCGAGACGCCCAGCGCATCGGCGCCGATCGTCAATCCGGCCACCGCGCAAATAAACAGCACCTTGGGATTCACCACGGTAAGCGCCGCTGCGGTCACCCCGGCTCGGGTGGGGGTGACCGTGGTGAGCGATCGCATCCAGGCCGGTATGTGGTCGTGGCCACGCCGCGTCAGCCAGCGGACGACCCCGAACGCGATGAGTAGTGCGCCGACGGCGATCCGCAGCCAGGACGCCCACGCCGGAGGGGACTGTCGCAGGCCGCCCAGCATGTCGGAGATGCCGATGGAAATCGCCGTCAGTCCGGCCAACCCGAACAGCCAACCGGCAAGGTATGCGAGGCTGCTTGCGCGGGGATGTGGCGTGTGTAAGACGAGCACGGCCGGGATGATCGACAGTGGTGAAACCGTGATCACCAGTGCGAGGGGCAGCAGTTCCACCATCTAGGAGCCCCGTCCGACGGTCACGCCAGAACGGTAGCCGATCGCGCACCTTTGCCGCCCATCGCGCTAAAAACAGGGGGTGATGCCGCGCATAGACAGGCTTATGATTCCACTAGCGACTTCATATGATTCCGCTAGCGACTGTCACTGGTGACCGAGCGCTCCCCGGGTCGCCGTGGCTGCACATCTGGAGGTGCGGGATGTCGTTCGTGATTGCGGCGCCGGAATTTGTTGCGGCGGCGGCCTCGGATTTGTCGAAAATTGGGTCGACCATCGGCGCGGCCAACGCGGCGGCGGCTCTGCCCACGACGGCGGTGCTGCCGGCGGGTGCCGATGAGGTGTCGGCGACTATCGCGGCGTTGTTCGGTCAGCACGCTCGGGCATATCAGGCGCTCAGTGCTCAGGCCGCGGCGTTTCACACCCAGTTCGTCCAGCTGATGAATGGGGGCGCGGCCTCGTATGCCAGCACCGAGGCCGCCAACGTTGAACAGACCATGCTGAACGCGGTCAATGCGCCCGCCCAGTCGCTGTTCGGGCGTCCGCTGATCGGCAACGGCGGCAATGGGGGGCCGGGTCAGCCGGGCGGGGACGGCGGGCTGCTGATCGGTAACGGCGGTAACGGCGGTGCGAGCACGACCACCGGAGTGGCCGGCGGTAATGGTGGCGATGCCGGGCTGTGGGGCAACGGCGGCAATGGCGGGGCCGGCTTCAGCGGCGCGGCGCCTACGGCCGGCGGCAACGGCGGATCCGGCGGGCTGCTGCACGGTCAGGGCGGTAACGGCGGGACCGCCGGCAACGCCACGGTCTCCACGGCCAACGGCGCGAACGGTGGCAATGGCGGCGTCGCCGGACTGTTCGGGGCCGGCGGCAACGGCGGCGTTGGCGGCACCGCGGTCGACGGCGACGGCGGCAACGGCGGGGCCGGGGGCGACGGCGGGACCTTGATCGGCAATGGTGGGGCCGGCGGGCGCGGCCTGAGCGCCGGAGCAGTGAATAGCGTCGGCGGTAGCGGCGGTAACGGCGGAAACGGCGGGCTGTTTGCGGGCAGCGGCGGTAATGGCGGTAACGCCGCCTTCGGCTCAGGCACGGGCCAGGCCGGTGTTGCCGGTAACGGCGGCAACGCCCAGTTCGTCGGCAACGGAGGCAACGGCGGCCTGGACGGCCTGACCGGCGGCGTCGCCGGTAAGGCCGGCCTGCTGATCGGCAACGGCGGCGACGGCGGATCGGGGCAGCCCGGCGCGAACGCTGGGATCTTCTTCGGCAATGGCGGAGATGGCGGTAGACCCATCACCACCGGGGTGACCGGCGGTAATGGTGGTGATGCCTCGCTGTGGGGCATTGGTGGTAACGGTGGGCACGGTTTCGCCGGCACTGCTCCCACGGCCGGTGGTAAGGGCGGGTCTGGCGGGCTGCTGCATGGCAATGGCGGCAATGGCGGGATCGGCGGCGGCACTTCTTCCGGCACCGGCGCCAACGGTGGCGACGGCGGCGTCGCCGGGTTGTTCGGCGCCGGCGGCAATGGTGGCGCCGGCGGCCAATCGCTCAGCGGTTCCGGCGGCACCGGCGGCGCGGGCGGCGACGGCGGGACCCTGATCGGCAACGGTGGTAACGGCGGGCTGGGCGGGATCCCGGGAGGAACCGGCGTTGGCGGTAGCGGCGGTAACGGCGGGAAAGGCGGGCTGATCGGCGGCGGCGGCACCGGCGGCAACGCTCAGATCGGCGCCGGCACGGGCCAGAACGGTGTCGCCGGCAACGGCGGCGACGCTCAGTTCGTCGGCAACGGCGGCAACGGCGGCCTGGACGGCCTGACCGGCGGTGTCGCCGGCAAGGCCGGGATCCTGATCGGTAACGGCGGCAACGGCGGAGCGGGACAGGCCGGAGCCAATGGTGGGTTGTTGTTCGGCAACGGGGGTAACGGCGGCGACGCCATCGTTACGGGTCTTCTTCCCGCCAACGGGGGTAACGGCGGCAACGCCGCACTGATCGGCAACGGCGGCGACGGCGGGGACTCCGTGAACAACGGGATCCCAGGCACAGGCGGTACCGGCGGGGCGTTGTTCGGCACGAACGGGACGAACGGGGTGTTCACCTAGCCTCCGCTCCCAGGTGGGAAAATGCGCTAGAGTTGAGCGGAACAGACTCAACATTGACGGCGTTGAACAACGCGACAAGCATTTTTACTACGTACCCCGAACGGAGGTGTCGTGGACTCTTTCAACCCGACAACCAAGACGCAGGCGGCCCTGACATCGGCCCTGCAGGCGGCGACGGCCGCCGGCAACCCCGAGATCAGGCCCGCTCATCTGCTGTTGGCGCTGCTGACGCAGAACGACGGGATCGCCGCACCGCTGCTGGAGGCTGTCGGTGTCGAGCCCGCCACCATCCGCACCGAAACGCAGCGGCTGCTGGACCGGCTGCCGCAAGCCAGCGGCTCCAGCTCGCAACCGCAGCTGTCCCGCGACGCGGTGTCCGCCATCACCACCGCCCAGCACCTGGCCACCGAGATGGACGACGAATACGTCTCCACCGAGCACCTCATGGTGGGGCTGGCCACCGGCAACTCCGACGTCGCCAAGCTGCTGACCGGACACGGCGCCTCGCCGCAGGCCTTACGGGAAGCGTTCGTCAAGGTGCGCGGCAGCGCCCGGGTGACCAGCGCCGATCCCGAGGCCACCTACCAGGCATTGGAGAAGTACTCCACCGACCTGACCGCACAGGCCCGGGAGGGCAAGCTCGACCCGGTTATCGGGCGCGACAACGAGATTCGCCGCGTCGTGCAGGTGCTCTCCCGTCGCACCAAGAACAATCCGGTGCTCATCGGCGAGCCCGGTGTCGGCAAGACCGCGATCGTGGAGGGCCTGGCCCAGCGCATCGTCGCCGGCGATGTGCCGGACAGCCTGCGGGAGAAGACCCTCGTCGCGCTCGATCTGGGGGCCATGGTGGCCGGCGCCAAGTACCGCGGCGAATTCGAGGAACGGCTCAAGGCCGTGCTCGACGACATCAAGAACTCGGCCGGTCAGATCATCACGTTCATCGACGAGCTGCACACCATCGTCGGCGCGGGTGCGACCGGCGAGGGCGCCATGGACGCAGGCAACATGATCAAGCCGATGCTGGCCCGCGGCGAACTGCGCCTGGTCGGCGCCACCACCCTGGACGAGTACCGCAAATACATCGAAAAGGACGCCGCGCTGGAGCGGCGCTTCCAGCAGGTGTTCGTCGGCGAGCCGTCGGTCGAAGACACCGTCGGCATCCTGCGCGGGCTCAAGGACCGCTACGAGGTGCACCACGGTGTGCGGATCACCGACTCCGCCCTGGTTGCCGCGGCGACGCTGTCCGACCGCTACATCACCGCCCGATTCCTGCCGGACAAGGCCATCGACCTCGTCGACGAGGCGGCGAGCCGGCTGAAGATGGAGATCGACTCGCGGCCCGTCGAGATCGACGAGGTGGAGCGGCTGGTGCGCCGGCTCGAGATCGAAGAGATGGCGCTGGCCAAGGAAGAAGACGAAGCGTCCAAGGAGCGGTTGGAGAAACTGCGGGCCGAATTGGCCGACAAAAAGGAGCAGCTGGCCAGTCTTACCTCAAAGTGGCAGAACGAGAAGAACGCGATCGACGTCGTCCGCGAACTCAAGGAGCAGCTGGAGGCGTTGCGCGGGGAGTCCGAGCGCGCCGAGCGCGACGGCGACCTGGCCAAGGCCGCCGAGCTGCGGTACGGGCGCATCCCCGAGGTGGAAAAGAAACTGGACGCCGCGCTGCCGACGGCCCAGGCCCACGAGAACGTGATGCTCAAGGAGGAGGTCGGACCGGACGACATCGCCGACGTGGTATCGGCATGGACCGGCATCCCGGCCGGCCGGCTGCTGGAGGGCGAGACCGCCAAGCTGCTGCGGATGGAAGACGAGCTGGGCCGCCGCGTGGTCGGACAGAAAAAGGCCGTGCAAGCCGTCTCCGATGCGGTGCGACGCAGCCGGGCCGGGGTCGCTGACCCCAACCGGCCGACGGGCTCGTTCCTGTTCCTCGGCCCCACCGGCGTCGGCAAGACCGAGCTGGCCAAGGCGCTGGCCGACTTCCTGTTCGACGACGAGCGGGCCATGGTCCGCATCGACATGAGCGAATACGGCGAGAAGCATTCAGTGGCGCGACTGGTCGGTGCTCCTCCCGGCTACATCGGCTACGACCAGGGTGGTCAGCTGACCGAGGCGGTGCGCCGCCGGCCCTACACGGTGGTGCTGTTCGACGAGGTGGAAAAGGCGCACCCGGACGTGTTCGACGTGCTGCTGCAGGTGCTCGACGAAGGCCGGCTGACCGACGGCCAGGGCCGCACCGTCGACTTCCGCAACACCATCCTCATCCTGACCTCCAACCTGGGGTCGGGCGGAACAGAGGAACAGGTGATGGCCGCGGTGCGCGCGGCGTTCAAACCGGAGTTCATCAACCGGCTCGACGATGTGCTGATCTTCGCTCGCCTCAACCCCGAGGAGTTGGTGGAGATCGTCGACATCCAGCTGGCGCAGCTGGGCAGGCGGCTCGCGCAACGGCGGCTGCAGCTGGAGGTGTCGCTGCCGGCCAAGAAGTGGCTGGCGCAGCGCGGGTTCGACCCGGTGTACGGCGCCCGGCCATTGCGGCGGCTGGTGCAGCAGGCGATCGGCGACCAGTTGGCCAAGATGCTGCTGGCCGGCGACGTGCACGACGGGGACGTGGTGCCCGTCAACGTCAGTGCGGACGGCGACTCGCTGATCCTCGGTTAATTCGTCCGGCGCCGGTCGCCCAGCTCGAAGTCACGGGTCTGGGCGCCGGCGTCGACGATCGCTTTCAGTAGTGCGCGGGCGGCCGGCTGGGCGACGGTTTCGCGAAGCAGCTGGTCCTCGATGCGCAGCCCAGTCGCCACGTCTACCCGCCCATCGAGGGCGGTGTCCACCGCGCGTTTGGCCGCGGCGATGGCCTCGCGCGGGCCCGACGCGATGCGCGCGGCCAATTTGTCGACGAACCGCCGCAGCTCCTCGGCCGGCAACGCCCTGTTGACGTATCCCCAGCTCGCGGCGGTCGCGGCGTCGATGTCCTGGCAGCCGAGGATCACTTCGAGCGCCCGCCCACGACCGACCAGGCGCGGGAGTCGCTGCGTGCCACCGCCTCCGGGAATGATCCCCACTGACAGCTCGGGATGGCCCAGCACCGTTGTGCCGAGCGCGGCATAGCGCATGTCGAACGCCATCGCCATTTCGCAGCCACCGCCACGGCAGATGCCCTCGATGACGGCGATGGTGGCCTTCGGCAGGGTCCGGATTTGCTCCGTCATCGCGTGGAAGAACGACAGCTCGTCGTGCAGCGCGGTGTCTTCCTTCGGCAGGTGCTCGATCAGTGAGATATCGGCGTGCGCGATGAAGAACTCCGGATCGGCCGAGTCGACGACCAGCACGCGCACCGCGTCGTCGTCCGCGACCTCCCGCAGCAGGCGGTCGATTTCGGTCAGCAACGGAATATCCAGCAGGTTGATGGGTGGATGGTCGATCGTCGCCCGGCAGATGCCGTCCGCCACCGCAATGCGAATGAGCTGGTATTCCTGGTAGACCATGACCGCAGATTATCCGGGGCCGTAACTGGGTTGTGACCTGGTCGGATTCTCTATTCCGGCCAGAGAGCGGATACGCTGTTCTGCAATGGTCCCGCTTTGGTTCACGCTGTCCGCACTCTGCTTCGTCGGTGCGGCAGTGTTGGCGTACATCGACATCGATCGGCGTCGGGGGCGCAGCAGGCGCCGTAAGTCGTGGGCGCGGTCGCATGGATTCGACTACGAACGCGATTCCACCGACATCCTGAAGCGCTGGAAGCGCGGGGTGATGTCGACGGTGGGCGACGTCCCCGCCCACAACGTCGTGTTGGGTCAGATCCGTGGCGAGGCGGTGTACATCTTCGACCTCGAGGAAGTTGCCACGGTGATCGCGCTGCACCGCAAGGTGGGCACCAACGTCGTGGTTGACCTGCGGCTCAAGGGGCTCAAAGAGCCGCGCGAGAGCGACATTTGGCTGCTCGGCGCGATCGGGCCGCGGATGGTGTACTCCACCAATCTGGATGCCGCCCGGCGGGCCTGCGACCGGCGCATGGTCACCTTCGCGCACACCGCACCCGACTGTGCGGAGATCATGTGGAACGAGCAGAACTGGACCTTGGTCAGCATGCCGATCGGCAGTACGCGCACCCAATGGGACGAGGGCCTGCGTACCGTGCGCCAATTCAACGATCTGCTGCGGGTGCTGCCGCCGGCGGCGCAGGAGAGTGAGGAGCCGGTCGGGCTGCGCAATGCCGCACCGAGCCGCCCCCTGGCGCCGGCCGGCCGGGCGGAGCTGCCGCAGCGGCGCCCCGACCACGATGTGGCCGGGTTGCTGGGCTCGGATGTTCAGGCCAGTCGCCGTGCTCCGGAGGCGGTCCGCCGGGATGAGGGTCGCTCGGAGGCCGGTCGGCGCCCGCCATCGGGACGCAACGGCAATCAGGCCACCCACTACCAGCGCTGATAGCACGCCGGGCGCACGAATTCCCGGTCAGTACACTGTCGCTCATGCCTCGCCCCGTCGCCCTGATCACTGGGCCCACGTCCGGGATCGGCGGCGGCTACGCGCGACGCTACGCGCGTGACGGCTACGACCTGGTTCTGGTCGCTCGAGACGTTGACCGGCTGACGCAATTGGCGGACGAGCTGCGCAACGACGCCGGCCAAATCGAGATTCTGCCCGCGGACCTGTCCGATCCCGCCGACCGCGCCAAAGTCGCCGACCGGCTCGCCACGGGGATCCGAGTCTTGGTCAACAATGCCGGCTTCGGCACCTCCGGCGAATTCTGGACGGCGGATCCGGCACTGCTGCAGGCGCAGCTCGACGTCAACGTGACCGCGGTCATGCACCTCACCCGTGCCGCGCTGCCGCCCATGTTCGACGCCGGCGCCGGCACCGTCATCAACATCGCCAGTGTCGCCGGGCTGGTGCCGGGACGCGGGTCGACCTACTCGGCGTCCAAGGCCTGGGTGATCTCGTTCACCGAAGGCCTGGCCGGCGGGTTGAAGGGCACCGGCGTCGGAGTGCACGCGGTTTGTCCGGGGTTCGTGCACACCGAGTTTCACGCCCGGGCCGGGATCGACATGGCCAAGCTGCCGTCGTTCATGTGGCTCGAGGTCGACGACGTGGTCAGCGCGAGCCTGGCCGATATCGCCGCCGGCAAGGTGATCAGCGTTCCGGGCCTGCAGTACAAGGCCCTGGTCGGCGCGGGGCGGTTGATTCCACGGAGTCTGCTGCGGTCGGTAACCAAACGAGCCGGCGGCAGCCGTGGCCGAACCTAGCCGCGAAGAGCTGGCCGAGCTGGCTGAGCTGGTTAGCAAGCTGTCGGTGGTGCACGGCCGGGTCACGCTGTCGTCGGGCAAGGAGGCCGACTACTACGTCGACCTGCGCCGCGCCACCCTGCACCACCGGGCCTCCGCGCTGATCGGTCGGCTGATGCGCGAGCTCACCAACGACTGGGACTACGCGGTGGTCGGCGGTCTGACCCTGGGTGCCGATCCGGTCGCGACCGCCATCATGCACGCGCCCGGGCGTCCGATCGACGCGTTCGTGGTCCGGAAGTCAGCGAAAACCCATGGTCTGCAACGTCTTATCGAGGGATCCGAGGTCTCGGGTCAGCGGGTGCTGGTGGTGGAGGACACCAGCACCACGGGCAACTCGGCGCTGACTGCGGTGCGTGCGGTGCAAGACGCGGGCGGCGAGGTGATCGGGGTGGCCACCGTGGTGGACCGTGCCACCGGCGCCGCCGAGGCCATCCAAGCCGAGGGACTTCGATACCGCAGCCTGCTGGGCCTGGCCGATCTAGGGCTTGGCTAGGCCGCCCGCGGGATACATCGGATGCGCCGGCAACTGTCACATGCGTCACGTGGGTCACTCCCATGGGGGTCACTCCCAGGAGCGGGTGTCGATGTGCCCGCCTCTGGGCGACAATCTCGGGCGCCGTCGCGAGAGACCCGTACGCTGTCGCTCGGAGGCGGGCAACTCGGCATGTGCCGGAGCTGTTGTGACACATGGGAATCCGGAGCCGGACGCGGGCAAAACGTTGACCGGCCCGACGAGAGGCCCGTGTGCCGAATGTGACTGTTGCGTTCTCTGTTGAATTCGTGCCGCTGAAACGCACCATGCGCATCTGCATTGCCGTGGCGGTATGCCTGGCGTGCCTGGTGGCCTGTTCGGGCTCGAAGCAGCCCGGCCACTACGGTGCCCAGAGCGCGCGGCTCGGCGAATCACTGGGGCTGCTGGGCTGGAACTTGTCGGTGTCGAACCTGCGCTGGGATGACGACTACGTGCTGATCGACGTCGACGCGTCACCGACTGACCCGAAGGCGCCGCACGCCAAGGCCGAGGAGTTTCGCTTCGGGCTTTACGGCGCGCTGGCGCACCCGATGGAAACGGGCGGTCTGGGCAGCTGCGACGACGCGATGACCAAGGTGCGCGATATCAGCTCACCGCTTTCCGCGCCGCCCGACCGGCTCACCGGCACGGTGTGCCTGGGCCCACTGAAGGACCGCAGCGAGGTGCGCGGGGTGTACGCCTACTCGCCGCACGACCGGATGCCGAAAACGACGGTCGCCTATGGTGCGGCGTTTCCGGTCGGGGTGCTGCCGACCAACGGCAACGACACCGGCGTGTCGATCAAGACCACCAGCCTGTCGGCCTGGCACGCCGACGGCACTCCGCTGACTAAGGAGCAGCTGGGTGACCCGGCGGCGTTCGCGGGCAACGGCTACATGCTGCTCGGGCTTCAGGCCGACGCCATCGCGGCCCGGTATCGCGACGACTCCGCCGCCCGCGGCGGCCCGATGATGCTGGTCGCTTCGCCGACACTGCCCGGTGCGGGCTTGAACCCGGCTTGTGCGGCGTACGGGGCTTCCGTGCTGATCCTGCCCGAAGCGTCGCTGGACGCGGTGCATGTCAGCGCGTCGCTGTGCACGCAGGGTGAAATCAACGAGGCGTTGCTCTACGCGACGGTGGCGATCGCCGGCACCCACGCCGGTGTGTGGACTACGAAGTGAGCGATCCCGGGCCCACCGAATGGGGAGCACCCGCCACCGGCGTCGGCCCCTGGGTGGGAGATCTCCCCGACGACCCGCGGTACGACTCGATCTTGTTGCGCGACGGGGATGCTCGCAATGTCGTCGACGCCTACCGGTACTGGACCCGGGAGGCGATCATCGCCGATATAGATAAGCGGCGCCACGCGCTGCATGTGGCGATCGAGAACTTCGGTCACGACGCCAACATCGGCTCGGTGGTGCGCACCGCCAACGCGTTCGCCGTCGATACGGTGCACATCGTCGGGCGTCGCCGCTGGAATCGCCGTGGCGCCATGGTGACCGACCGCTATCAGCGGTTGTGCCATCACGACAGCACCGCCGAGCTCATGGACTTCGCTACCGGCGCCGGTTTGACGGTGGTGGCGGTGGACAACGTCCCCGGCGCCGCGCGGCTGGAGCAGGCGACGCTGCCGCGGCAGTGCCTGTTGGTGTTCGGTCAGGAGGGCCCGGGCATCACCGACGACACCAGGGCGGGCGCGGCGATCACGGTGTCGATCGCTCAGTTCGGATCCACGCGCAGCATCAACGCCGGGGTGGCCGCCGGGATCGCGATGCACGCGTGGATCCGGCAGCACGGCGACCTGTCACGCGCCTGGTGAGGCGACCCGTCACACGGGTGGTGGAGTTCCGTTGTTCCCTGGACGCCGTTCGGTGAACCTCCGGAACCGCCGAATCCGCCGGTGGCAGTGCGGGACCGGCGGCGCGCGGCGGGGCGGCGGGCCCGGTCGGTCTCGGCGCACCTGAAGCTGCGCAACGACGAGGCGAAGGCCACGGTGTTGGCGATCACCGGGGAGCTGGCCCCACCGCCCGGTCGCCGCGGCCAGGCTGCGACCGGCCCCCGGCCCTCAGCCACTCATCCTCGACACCGCATGATCAACCACCTCACCGCTCTCCCCACCCGATCCGGCACGCCCTGACCGGCCGTTCCATACCGGACGGGATCGGTTCGGGAGCCGGAAAGGGTTGGGAGAGCGGAGAATCAGGGCTACCGTCGACCCGTGTCGGAACGGCAGCTTCAGTGCCGACTACAGGCTCAAGCCCTTTTTCGGGGCGAAGTAGTTAGCCGTTCGGAACCGTCTGGTACCGACCGTTGACACTGCGCACAGAACCGTTCATCGTCCTCAACCACAAAGCCCCCGGACTGCGCTACAGTGGCGTCGCCGACGTTTGGTGACCGGGTGATCCCCGGGGCAACATAGCGTACTGGTCATCACTCCCGTTGAAAGTTGGCAGGTCAGATGTCGTTTGTGATCGTGGCGCCGGAGATGGTGGCGGCAGCAGCAGCAGATTTAGTGAATGTTGGTTCGACGATTACCGCGGCCAACGCGGCGGCGGCCGCCCCGACCACGGGGTTGGTGGCGGCGGGCGCCGATGAGGTGTCGGTGGGCATTGCGGGGCTGTTCGGGGCGCACGCCCAGGCATATCAGGCGGTGAGCGCGCAGGCGGCGGCGTTTCATGCCGACTTTGTGCAGGCATTGAAGGCGGGTGCGGGTTTGTATGCGGCCCGCGAGGCTGCCAACGCTTCCCCGATGCAGGAGGCACTGAGCATGGTCAATGCGCCCGCTCAGGCGCTGTTGGGGCGCCCGCTGATCGGCAATGGCGCCAACGGAGCGCCGGGGACTGGGGCCAACGGCGGGGCGGGCGGGATATTGATCGGCAACGGCGGGGCCGGGGGGTCCGGCGCGGCCGGCCACAACGGCGGGGCCGGCGGGGCCGGCGGGCTGTTCGGTGCCGGCGGCGCCGGCGGCGCCGGCGGCGCTGGGAGCACCACTGGTGGTGCCGGTGGTGCCGGCGGCTCGGGCGGGCTGTTCGGCAACGGCGGCGCCGGCGGCGCCGGCGGCGCTGGGAGCGCCACCGGTGGTGCCGGCGGTGCCGGCGGGCTCGCCGGGCCGTTCGGTGTCACCGGTGGCGCCGGTGGTGCCGGCGGGTCCGGCGGCTCCGTCGGTGGTGCCGGTGGTGCCGGTGCCACCGGCGGGCTGTTGGGTGCCGGTGGCCTTGGCGGAGCCGGCGGCGCCGGCGGCTCCGTCGGGGGTGCCGGCGGCAACGGCGGGTGGGGTTTGCTGCTCGGCTCCTCCGGTGCCGGCGGCACCGGAGGAGCCGGCACCGGAGGAGCCGGCTCCGTCGGGGGTAGCGGCGGGATCGGCGGCGTCTCGGCCGTCTTGCACGGCGTCGGTGGAGTCGGCGGCACCGGCGGGCCTGGTGACACTGGGGGTGCCGGGGGTGCCGGCGGGATCGGCGGGCCGTTCGCCAAGGGCGGCGCCGGTGGCACCGGAGGGGCTGGCGACACTATCGGGGGTGCCGCAGGGGACGGCGGGCAGGGCGGGATATTCGGCACCGGCGGCGCGGGCGGCACTGGCGGGATCGGAGACACCGTCGGGGGAGCCGGCGGGGCAGGCGGGATCGGCCTGTTCTTCGGCAATGGCGGCGCCGGCGGCGCCGGCGGGTTCTCCGAAGCCACCGGTGGTGCAGGCGGGACCGGCGCGGTCGGCGGGCTGTTCGGCAACGGCGGCGCCGGCGGCACCGGTGGGTACGGCGTCAGCGGCGGGGGCGCCGGTGGGAACGGCGGCAACGCCGGGATCGGCATGCTGCCACACAATGGAGGTAATGGCGGCGCCGGCGGTGGCAGCATCACCGCCGGGGGTGCCGGTGGGAACGGCGGCAACGCCGCCATGCTCCACGGCTCCGGCGGCGCCGGCGGTGAGGGCGGGTCCGCCGGGCTGACCGGCAGCGGCGGTCACGGCGGTAACGGCGGTGACGCCGGGCAGCTCGGCAATGGCGGTAACGGCGGTGCCGGCGGGCAGGCCGTGTCCGGCTCTGGCGGTGACGGCGGCACCGGCGGCAATGCTCAGCTGATCGGCGACGGCGGTAACGGAGGTAACGCCGGGACTGGTACGCCTCCGGGCACCGGCGGGGCTGGCGGCGCCGGCGGGCACCTGCTCGGCCGGAACGGGATAAACGGGTTGACGTAACTGTCACGTCGATTCAAACGTGTAGCGGTGCAGCCGGTTTTGGAACTGTGGGATGGAACGTGACAGTGCCCTTATTGGTCATAACTCTATTGAAAGTTGGCGGGTCAGATGTCGTTTGTGATCGTGGCGCCGGAGATGGTGGCGGCAGCAGCAGCAGATTTAGTGAATGTTGGTTCGGCGATCAGCTCGGCCAACGTGGCGGCGGTCGCCCCGACCACGGGGTTGGTGGCGGCGGGCGCCGATGAGGTGTCGGTGGGCATTGCGGGGCTGTTCGGGGCGCACGCCCAGGCATATCAGGCGGTGAGCGCGCAGGCGGCGGCGTTTCATGCCGACTTTGTGCAGGCATTGAACGCGGGTGCGGGTTTGTATGCGGCCCGCGAGGCTGCCAACGCTTCCCCGATGCAGGAGGCACTGAGCATGGTCAATGCGCCCGCTCAGGCGCTGTTGGGGCGCCCGCTGATCGGCAATGGCGCCAACGGAGCGCCGGGGACTGGGGCCAACGGCGGGCCGGGCGGGCTATTGATCGGCAACGGCGGGGCCGGGGGGTCCGGCGCGGCCGGCCACAACGGCGGGACCGGCGGGGCCGCGGGGCTGTTGGGCAGCGGTGGTGCCGGCGGTGCCGGCGGCTCGGGCGGCACCGCCGGCAGTGCCGGTGGTGCCGGCGGCTCCGCCGGGCTGTTGGGTAGTGGTGGCGTCGGGGGTGACGGGGGCGCTGGCAGCGCCACTGGCGGTGCCGGCGGGACCGGCGGGTCCGCCGGGGTGTTCGGCAGCGGGGGTGCCGGGGGTGCCGGCGGGTCCGGCGGCGCCACCGGGGGTGCCGGCGGGGCCGGCGGGGCCACCCAGCTGTTGGGCGACGGTGGCGCTGGGGGCGCGGGAGGCGTCGGCGGCTTGCTCGGGGGTGCCGGTGGCACTGGCGGGTGGGGCGGTCAGTTCGGCGTCGCCGCTGCCGGCGGCACCGGCGGGTACAGCGGGTCCGTCGGGGGTGCCGGTGGGGCCGGCGGGGCCGGCCCGCTGTTCGGCCCCGGCGGTGCCGGCGGCACCGGCGGGTACGGCAGCTCCGTCGGGGGTGCCGGCGGGATCGGCGGGGTCGACCCGTTAGGCGCTGGTGGTGGCGGCGGCACCGGCGGCGCCGGTGACATTGGGGGTGCCGGCGGGTCCGGCGGGATCGGCGGGGCGTTCGCCGGCGGCGGCGCCGGCGGCACCGGCGGGTTCGGCACCTCCACCGGGGGTGCCGGCGGGGCCGGCGGGGCCGCCCTGGTGTTGGGCCCCGGCGGCGCCGGCGGCCACGGCGGTGCCAGTGACAGCGTCGGCGGTATCGGCGGGGACGGCGGGGCAGGCGTGCTGGCCGGCAACGGCGGCGCCGGTGGCACCGGCGGGTACGGCGTGACCGCCGGCGGTGCCGGCGGGAACGGCGGCGATGCCGCCAAGCTCTACGGCGCCGGTGGCGCCGGTGGCGCCGGCGGGTCCGCCGGGCTGACCGGCACCGGCGGTAACGGCGGTGACGGCGGTGACGCCGGACCGATCGGCAATGGCGGTAACGGCGGTGCCGGCGGGCAGGCCATGTCCGGCGCCGGCGGTGACGGCGGCACGGGCGGCGATGCTCAGGTGATCGGCGACGGCGGTAACGGAGGTAACGCCGGGACTGGTACGCCGCCGGGCACCGGCGGGCCTGGCGGCGCCCGCGGGCAGCTGCTCGGCCAGAACGGGATAAACGGGTCCTAACTCGTCACGGCGCTGGGCCGACAACCTGCGGGTCAAGGAGATTCGGGTGGCAGCCGGCGGCGGCACCAACGAGGGGCGCGCGGAACGGTCCGTGTTGTGCCACAACCCGGATGCCGCCGAACGTGACGCAGCGGTGCGCCAGCGGCTCATCGAGCACCTACCCGGGCTTATCGACGGCTCCGACTCCTGGTCTAAAGCCCAAGCGCGACGAGTTCGTCGGCTCCCTGAAGGGCAAGTCCGGGCTGCGCAGGCTGTTGCGACGCACAGGGCCGGGCAGCTGCGCATCGACCACGCCGCAGCCGCACGCGAACCCCACTACGACGGCAAGTGGCTGCTGCGCACCTCCGACCTCACCGCCACCCCGCCGACCTGGCTGCCGCCTACAGCAGCTGCTCACGGTGGAACGCCGCTGGCGCGGCTGCAAGAGCAGCCTCGGGCTGCGCCCCGTCTACCACCACCGTGAGGACCACATCCGCGCTCACGTCCAATTGTGTTGGCTTGCTGCGGCGGCAGCGACAGAATCGCATCCAACCGAGGACACGGGGCTGCGACGGTCCGCGATTGGGTTCACCCGCTGCAGTCGCGGCGCACACCCGCGTCAATGGCCTTCGTCCCGGAGCCGCCGACGCCTGCCCCGTTGCCAGCATCCCGGGAACCGACTATTGCGACGAATAGCGTCCGCAGCTGTCCATTGCTGAAAGGCGTTTGGTCTAAGACCAGTTGACGGTGCAGTATTCCGTCAATCGTCGCGACGATGACCTCAGCGCAATCGTTTGCACCGGAGTGATTCAGGTGCTGAAGGACATCAGCAAGCGTCCCCACGAACGTGCCGCGGGCCTGCGCGAGAAGCCGGCGCAACGCCGGCGTCCGGCGCGCCTCCAACTGAAGTTCAATACGGGCGAGATACCGCTCCGGTGCGGACACGAAAGCCATGGTCACCGCCACCAGCAGATCGACCACGGCATCAAGACCAGGTTCGCGAGACGCAACCTCCATCAACGCGAGCGCCGCGTCCCGGCTGTCTTCGCCGAACATCTCCTCGGTCGCCAGCTCCTGCAGAGCGCGACGCGTCCGCGCATAGCGGCTGGCCGTCCCTTCCGGGAGGCCGGCCCGCTTGTCGACAGCACGGTGGGTCAACCCGCGGTTGCCCTCCTCAGCTAGCACTTGTATGGCAGCCGCACCCAGTGCCCGCTTGTATATGCCCACCGCACCCGATCCTTGACGCGCGAAAAAGTAGCCGCTACATTGATAGCGTATAGCTACAAATGTAGCGCCCGTTCGTTCGAATCAAGCTACGAACGATGCACAGTCACCACGCCGATCAGCCGCCGTGCATGTGTCGGGTCTTCTCCGCCGCCGAGGGAGTTAACTGTGATCACCTACGACCTGAGTTTCACCGTCGACGGCGTCGATGTAGCCGCGATATTGACTACGCCCAACGATGGCGTCGAACGAACGCCCGCGGTATTCACCGGGCCGGGTTTCGCCGGTGTCAAGGAGGTGCTGATACCCGATTACAGCACCGAACTTGCTGAACGCGGTATCGCTTCGCTGGCTTTTGACTACCCCGGCTTTGGAGCGAGCGGAGGCAAGGTGCGCCAGCACGTCGATCCGGCTCAGCAGCTGCGCACATTTCGCGCGGCACTCGACACTCTGTACGGCCACCCACGCATCGACGTTGAACATATCGGCGTTTGGGGAACAAGCATGTCCGGTGGCCACGCGCTGGTGATGGCCGCAACTGACCCACGTGTCAACGCCGTCGCCGCGATTATCCCCTTCATCGAGCTCAAGCCGACCGGCAACCTGTCAATGGCGCCAATCCTGTTGCGTGACAGAGTGCGTAGACTCCTCGGTCGGCCGGGGCTCACCATCCCGGCCGCGGGGCACCCTGGGGAAGTCGCTGCGATGAACTCCGATGGCGCATTCGAATGGGCCGAAGAGATAACCTACGGCGCCGTGAACTACCGGAACGAAGTAACGGTTGCCTCTCTGCCGAATATGCTGCGCTGGTCGACGCGCAAGTCCGCCGGCAAGATCCGCATCCCCGTCCTTGCCGTCCTCGCCGAAACCGACACAATCACTCCACCTGGCCGAGTGCGCGGCGCACTGTCGAGCGTTCCCAACGTCACTTACGCGTCATACCCCGAGACCCACTTCGAACTATTCATCCAGCACGGTGCGGCTGTGCGCGCGCAAACCGTGGACTGGCTCGCCCAGCAACTGGTCCGCGCGAACACGCCAGCGCACTAAGAAATGCCGCGCTTGTTACGACGCCCGGCGTGTGGGTGCGTCGATACCCGTAGATGGCGCCAAAGGAATCGAACAGCGCCGCGATCTCGTCAGCCAGCAGCCCACGGCCAGGTCACCCTTACCCACGCCAGTTGATCACGGACCTCACGGAAATCTTCGCGTCAGAGACGGTGGCGTCGATTGGCTTTTGGACAGCGTCGGGCATCACCGACGACACCCGGGCGGGTGCGGCGACGACGGTCTCGATCGCCCAATTCGGCTCGACGCGCTGCACCAACGCCGGGGTGGCTGCCGGGATCGCGGTGCACGGCCGGATCAGGCAGCACAGCGATCAGTCACGCGCCTGGTGAGGCGACCCGTCACACGGGCGGTGGAATTCCGTTGTGTCCTGGGACGCCGTTCGGTGAACCTCCGGAACCGCCGAAGCCGCCTTTGGCATTTGCCGCAATAGGCGCAGTGGCGTCGCCACCGTTGCCGCCGGCCCCACCGACGGCGCTAGGGTCGCCGGTGCCGTTGCCGCCGTTGCCGCCATTGCCAGCGGTGGCGGTAGCCTTCGACGCACCGTCAGAGATTTGCGCGGCGCCGCCCGCGCCGCCTGCGCCGCCGTTGAAGCCGCCGTCGGTGCCGGTCGCGCCGTCGTGACCGATGGCATTTCCGGTTCCGTTGCTGAACGCGCTACCGCCTGCTCCGCCGGCACCGCCGGTGCCGCCGCTACCGCCGTTGCCGGGGTTGCCGCCGATCGCTTCTCCTGAGCCGTTGTTGGTCGCATCACCGCCGGCGCCGCCTGCGCCGGCGATGCCGCTGAGCAGGGTGCCGGCGGAATTTTCCGAAGTGCCACCCGTTCCGCCGGTTCCGCCCATCGCGTCGGCCGCCGAGGAGCTGTTGTTTATCAACGCGTCGCCCCCGGCCCCCCCGCGCCCGGGTGGTCCGTTGACGCCGATGCCGATTCCGTTGCCGCCATTGCCGCCAGTGCCGCCGACGGCTTCAACGTTGGACTCGCCGTTGTCGATTTCCGCGAAACCGCCCGTACCACCGCTCCCGCCGGCGCTGAAGTTGCCGTTGCCGCCATTGCCGCCGGTTCCCGGGTGGAGGGCTCCGGTTCCATTGGTAATTGCGGGACCGGCGTCGCCGCCGTTGCCGCCCACGACGCCGTTGCCGCCGTTCCCGCCGTTGCCGGAGGTGGCGGTAGCCGACGCGGCGTCCCCGACATGTGCGCCGCCGCCGGTGCCGCCGGCACCGCCTACCGTGGTGAGGGTGGCACCACCACCACCGTTCCCACCGTTCCCTGCGGTCGCGGCGGCCGACGAGCCGGCGCTCTCGATGATTGCGTCGCCGCCGTTGCCGCCGACGCCGCCGGTGCCGCCGACGCCGCCGGCGGTGCCGGCCGCGCCCGCGTGGCCGGTGGCATTTCCGGTTCCGTTGCTGAGCGCATCACCGCCATTCCCGCCGGCCCCCCCGTTGACGCCGGTGCCGCCGGCACCGGGTGCGCCGCCGGTGGCGTTTCCGGCGCCGTTGTTGGTCGCCTGACCGCCATCGCCGCCGGAGCCGCCGGATCCCGCGGCGACGCCGCCCGCTCCGCCTGTGCCGCCGACCGCGTCGGCCTTGGAGGAGCTGCTGTCTATGAGTGCGTCGCCGCCGGCCCCGCCGTGACCTTGTAGCCCGGGGGGGCCGGATGGGGTGCCGGCGTTTTCGAGGCCGGCGCCGCCCGCTCCGCCGGTGCCGCCCACAGCGGTAACCATCGAAAGGGCGTTGTCGATTTCCACGTCGCCGCCGGTCCCGCCACTGCCGCCGTTGAAGCCGGTGCCGGTGCCGCCATTGCCGCCGTTGCCGGCGGTGACGTTTCCGGTTCCGGCGGTGAACGCAAAACCGCCGGAACCGCCGTCGTTGCCGATCGCGCCGGTGCCGCCGTCGCCGCCGTCGCCGGAGGTAGCGGTAGCCGTAGAGGCGCCGTTGAGGATTTCCGCGTCGCCGCCTTGGCCGCCGATCCCAGCCTGCGCGCCGGAGCCGCCGATGCCACCTGTGCCGCCGGCGACGTTGGTGGTTCCATGGTTAATCGCGTTACCGCCGGCTCCGCCGTTGCCGCCGTTGCCGATGGTGTCGCCGTCGCCCCCGTTGCCGCCGTTGCCCCCGTTACCCGCCATCGCGCCCGCGGCACCACCCGCGCCTCCGTTGGCGCCGGCGTCCTGGCTGCCTGGCGCGGCGCTGCCGCCGTCACCACCATCGCCGCCGTTGCCGTACAAGCCGCCGTGACCGCCCGCGCCACCGGCGCCGGGGGCCTGGCCCGCAGCGGTCATGCCGTCTCCGCCGTGGCCGCCGTTGCCGCCGACGGTGTAGGTGCCGTCCGCGCCGGTCCCGCCGGCCACCGCGCCGCCACCACCTGGTGCCCCGCCGCCACCACCGCTACCCGGCGTGCCCGGATCACCGCCATTGCCGCCGGTGCCCCCCGCGCCGTCGGGATGGGTGGAGCCGAACCCACCGTCACCGCCTGAGCCGGCGGTGCCACCTTGACCGCCGGCGCCGCCGTTGCCGTTGGCCCCCGCATGCCCGCCCACTGCCGAGCCTTGGCCGCCGACCCCGCCCACGCCGCCGGTGCCGCCCTTGCCGCCGTTGCCGCCGTTGCCGCCGTCGGTGCCGTCGGAATCCGCGATGGTGAAGCCGTCGAGGCCGGCACCGCCGGTGCCTCCGGTGCCGCCCACCCCGCCGGTGCCACCGGCACCGCCACTGCCGAACAACAGGCCACCTTTGCCGCCGGCCCCACTGTTGCCGCCGATGGCGCCAATGCCGCCGGTGCCGGGCGCGGAGCTCGAAGTGGCCGCGGTGCCCAGTTGACCGGTCGCGCCGGTCCCGCCGGCCCCCCCGTTACCGCCGTTGCCGAACAGCCCCGCATCGCCGCCCCTGCCGCCGGGCTGCCCCGGCGCCCCCGACCCGCCGTCGCCGCCGTTGCCCCACAAAATCCCGCCGGACTGGCCGGCTTCGCCGGTTCCTGCGGTCCCGTCGGCGCCCTTGCCGATCAGGTTGCGCCCAAGCAGCAAGTCAGTCGGCGCATTAATCACGGCCCGCACGTCTTGCTCCAGAGTCTGCAGCGGCGATGCGTTAGCCGCCTCGGTAAGCCCATATGCACCGCCTGCACCCTTGAGCGCCGCCACGAACTGGGCATGAAACGCCGCCGCTTGGGCGCTGAGCGCTTGGAACTGCTGGGCGTGGCCAGAAAACACCGATGCGATCGCCGCCGACACTTCGTCCTCGGCGGCCGCGACCAAGCCTGTGGTCGGTGCGGCGGCTTCCAGATTGGCTGCTCTCAGCGACGCGCCGATGCCGGCCAGATCAGTTGCGGCTGTCCCCAAGGTGTCGGTTGCTGCGATTACGTAAGACGTGGCTGCCTCCCGGGCCCGACCGCATCCGAAAGTGAATTGTCGCCCTCGTGACGCCCTCATTCCGGGCTTTGCCAAAAAAATTTGACGTCGGTGTGAAATCGGTATGAAATCGCAGTTCCGAGACGGTGGCGTCGATTGGCTTTTGGACAGCGTCGGGCATCACCGACGACACCGGGCGGGTGCGGCGACGATGGTCTCGATCGCCCAATTCGGCTCGACGCGCGGCACCAACGCCGGGGTGGCTGCCGGGATCGCGGTGCACGGCCGGATCAGGCAGCGCGGCGACCTGTCACGCGCCTGGTGACGGTCAGGATCTAGACTGCGCGGCCCTCATCTTGAAGGAGACCTCCAGCTTGATGCGGAAGGTGATTCCGCCGGCGTTGTCCACCGACATGTCCTGCTCGATGACCCGAGCGACGCGGATGTCGTCGACGCTGGAGCGCGCCCGCGCCACCGCCTCCGTCGCGGCCTGCTCCCAGGACACCGGGCTGGTACCGATGATGTCGATCACCTTGTACACACTCATGCCTGTCTCCTCCGCTCAACGAACCACTGCGAGCGTATAGCGCCGCGTGCGGTGGTGTGATGCCGGTCGCCACTGAGACTTGACCCGTAATTGGGTGCGAGTTTGAGGTTCCAGAGTCCGGTGATGATCTGCAGGCTGTGGTCGATGGCTTGGCCTCGGCGGCGGCATTGGCGAAGGATTTGCCAGTCTTTGAGTCTGGCGATGACGTGTTCGACGCGGGCTCTAATGCGCCGGTGGCGTCTGTAGCGATTGTCCTGAACGATACGGCCGGTCGTGTCACGGCGTGGGCTGGTGATGGTGCGGATGCCGCGGTAACCGCCGTCGCCGAGAATCATGTGCCCGCTGTCGAGGAGGTGGGCGACGGTGTGGCGGGCCACTATGACATCGTTGCGGTTACTTGCCAGCATTGGCTGGCGAGGATTACGCGGCGGTGGTGAGCGCAGATGATGATCTGGGTGTTGACGCTGCGGCGGTAGTTCTTGCTGATCGCGGTGATCGCCTGGTCGTGCACGGGGATCAGGGTGCCGTCGATGATCCACGGCCCGCCAGCCGTTGGGGTCAGGCCGCAACACGGCGGCCATGACCTGGTGTGAGGTGGTGGATGATCCGGTCCACGCCGGATTGGCTGGTGGTGAATAGCGCGGCAAGGGCGCGGGTGGTCAGGTTGGTGCGCAAGTGGATCAGCACCAGCAGCACCCTGACCGGCAAGGACATGCTCCAGGGTCGTCCGGGACGTGGCGGCAGCCGCTGTTGTAGAGGTCTGGATCTGGACTGGGGTTAGGCCGGTGAGCGGCAATAGGTTTCGCGATCGGTGCGGCAGAGGATCGATGTCGGTGGTCTGTGGTTGCATAAAACCCATGGCATCCGCGGGCACCGACGTCACCACCGTTACCGGCGCTGACGTGATGCCGCGTCGGCGCGGTAAATCCAAGGCCCCGAACTTCAGCTACGAAGGCCCGGTGTCGGTGATCCGCCTGGAACTCGACGCCTGCGATGACCGCACCCGGCGGCGTGTGGAGGGGCAGTGGGCGGCCGTGTTTCGGCTGCGGCGCGCATTGCAGCGCGACGCGGCTGCTCGGTGCCGGGCGTACTGGGCCGCCCATCATGCGCGTCAGCGGGACCCCAAGGCGCTGCGGGAGCGGCTGGGGTTGACACGCCAGGGCATCGAAGCGTCGGCGAAGTCCCATATTGAGGCCAGCGGCTGGATGCGAGGGCATCTGACCAAGGCGGTCGGTTTGCATGTGGCCGGCGAGGTGTGGGAAACGATCGACCGGCACCTGTTCGCCGATGCATCCGGGCGGCGACACGGGTCGCCGCGGGTCGGGTCGTGGTGGGATTTCACCCGCATCCCCGGGCGTGCACGCTCGCACACCAAAGACCATCCGAGGTGGGAGAGCTGGCGTCTGGTCGGCACCCTGGACGGACATCTGGGCGTCTACCGGCACCGGCAACTGCCAACTGGGGTCAGGACCGCGCACGTGGCGGCTGGTCAGCCGGCCGGCACGTCGATCCTGGCCCAGCCGGCTCGGCTGCCCGCGCCGGCCAAGCCCGCAACCAAGTCGTGGTGGGACCACGATGCGGTGCTGGCGGTGGTGTTCACCGGCCTGCCCGCCGGTGATCTCGTCATGCCGGTGCGGCTGCCCCAGGGTGCGGGCCAGCGGGCGCATTTGTGTCATTTCCTGGACGACCCTGGCGTGTGGCACAAGATCGATCTCGTCCGTGTCGCCGATCGGCGGGCACCGGGCGGCTGGCGCTACTACGCGCATCTGCTGACCCACCAGGCCGGCTACCAGTCGGCATCGACCAAAGCCCGCTGGGCGGCAGTACCGACAGCGCGGCGCTCCGGGGTCGACGCGAACGTGTCCAACCTGTCGATCGCCTCCTTCCCCGCGCAGCATCCCGAACAGCTCGCGGTCGGGCGGATCGATTGCACCCCAGAACAACTCACCACTGCCGAGCGTGCGGCCAAGCGGACGCGGGATCGTCAGCGGGCCTTGGATCGCTCGAGGCGTAACACCAACAACCACCAGTACGCACCGTCGGTGCGGCAGCGGAACCGCGCCGAACAACGCGCCGAAAAAGGTCTGCCTGCCCGCCAGGTCACCAATCCGGGCGGGGCGCGGCATGCCCGAACCGATGGCGTGCCGCTGCGCGCTTACCGTCACGACACGCTATCGCACCGCTACCGCAAGACCCTGGCCGAGTACCGCGAGGGTGCTCGCAAGAGCAGTCAGGCCAAGCGGTCCCGCGCTCGCGACATCGCCGCGCGGATCGTGGCCGGCCACAGCAACACCGTCACGGTTGAGGACTGCAGGATCTCGGCTTGGGCCAAAATGTGGGGCAAGCGGATCGCGCTGTTCAGCCCGGGCATGCTGGTATCGGCGTTGGAAGCCGAATGTGTTGCCACCGGTGGACAGTTCTATAGGGCCGGCACCCGATCGACCGCGCTTAGCCAGCACTGTCCATGCGGAGCCCGGGTCGACAAGACCCTCGACCAGCGCACCCACCACTGCCCTGCTTGCGGCCTGTGCGCCGACCGCGACGTCGTCTCCGCTACCTTGGCGGCTTGCGTGACTCTCGCTGACCCCCTCGACCCGCGCACAGCGCGAGTCGACTACCAACTTGCCCACGCCATACGGACGTGGCTTGCACCCCAGCAAGAGTGGGGTGGTTCAGTCAACCGGCACCAGCCACCAGCACCAGATGGTGTGGTCGGCCAGGACCGGCAGCCACCACCCGGTGGCCTCTGCTGAACACGCAGCACCCGGCCCACCCCCGAACAGACCAGGACCAGTTCCTGGACGTCGCGGACCCAGCCGGAAACAGCCAGCCCCCAAGCTGTCTGGCGCTACATGACCCAATTACGGGTCAACTCTTAGGCCAACCGCTCGGTCTCGTCGGCGACGGCCTGCAGCGCGGCCGCAAGCTCGCGGGCCTGCGCCGCCTGGAACTCTTCATCGTGCGTGGCCGACAGGCTGATCCATCGCTCGCAGCTGCCGTCGCTGAACTGGCGACCGACCACGCGGATCACAGCCGACCCGACACATTTTGTGCTGCAGTCGAATTCGCGCCAGGTCTGGCCGCCGTAGGTCTGCCAGCCGTAGATGCGCGCCGCGTCGCCCGGGGCGGCGATGTTGCCCGACAACACGGCGACGCCGGTCACGTTGGCGGCTGCCAACTCGCGGGCCTGCGCTAGCAGGGTGGCCGGGTCGTCGCCGGATCGCTCGAAGAGTTCAAACTGCGCGGACTGCTCGGGGGTGAGCTGGTCGGCGACCTCGCGCCAGCTCGCCGCTGTGTTGTCGGGGCCGGTCATGGTCGCAATTCTCCCTGCCGGTGCCAGCGCGGGTGCGAAGCCGCTAACTCCAGAGCGTGACGTGCACCTTCGGGCGAAACCTGGTCACCCCTACCCCGGTGCCCCGAATCATCGCCTGGATGCACCTCGGCGTGGTGATGAAGCGGACCAGCTCGGACACCGCGGGCTGCCGGGCCGCGGGCGGCAGCGTCGCCACACACCACTCGCCCGATCTGTCCAGCCCGGGGCCCGTCACGTGCACCAACCGCCCGGCGGCGAGGTCCTTGCCGACCGCGAAACCGATGGTCAGCGTGACACCGCCGACCCGCTGCACCTCCTCGAGCGCCGCGGCGTCGCTTTGGAAGATTCGCTGGTGTGACTCCGGAATTGCCAAGCCGCGCAACATGGTTGCGATCTCGCCGTCCACGCTGCCGGCCGACGGGCCGAGCATCCACTGCTGTTGGCGCAACAGTGGGGGTGCCGGAATGCCCACGGCCAGTGGGCTATTCGGCGCCACGACGGTGATGATCTGATACTTCAGAAAGGGTCGCACAAATAGCGAGCCGTCGGAAGCGACGGAGCTCTCACTGGCCGGGCCGATCGCGATGTCGACGGCACGTGAGCAGATCAGATCGCGGAACTGGCTGGTCGGATGGACGCTCAGCTCGACAGACAAGTCGTCGGCCCGCGACGAGAAAAGTTCGATCAGGCCCGGCGCGGCGTGTTCGGCGAAGGTGCTGGACGCCGCGATCCGCAGCAGCCGGCGCCCATGGGCGGCCTCGGTGACCTCGATGGCGGTCTGTTTTTGCAGCCCCAGGATTTCGACAGCCCGACTGGCCAGCCTTAGCCCGCCGGGCGTGAACGCCAGCCCGGACCCGGTCCGGGTGAACAGCGGGTCGTCGAGCTCCTTGCGCAGCGCCGCCACGTGCATCGAGACTCCGGCGTCGGATACGCCCAGTTCCGCGGCGGCCCCCCGCACCGAACCCAGGCGCACCACCGCCGAATAGGCACGAAGTTGCGCCGGAGTCATGGAGCCAGCCTAATTTAGAAAGCGTGCGTGACGTGCTGGCCGATCTGATGCCGATCTGGCGTGCCGGACAGACGGCGGGGCTGGGGACGGTGGTGCGAACTTTCTCCTCGGCGCCGCGACCACCGGGGGCCTCGATGGTGGTTGCCCCGGACGGCTCGGTGACCGGGTCGGTGTCGGGTGGTTGCGTGGAAGGCGCGGTGTACGAAGTCGCCACCGAGGTGGCGCAAGCCGGAACACCGCGGCTGGAACGCTACGGGGTCAGCGACGGCGATGCCTTCGCGGTCGGCCTGACTTGCGGAGGCATCATCGACGTGTTCGTCGAGCCGGTGTCGCGCACGTCGTTCCCCGAACTTGACGCGGTCGCCGACGATATCGGCGGGCATCGCGCGGTCGCGGTCGCAACCGTGATCGCCCACCCGGATGCGCACTGGGTCGGCCGCAGGCTCATCGTCCGGCCCGACCCAAATACGCCCGTGACCGGATCACTGGGTTCCGCGCGTGCCGACACCGCGGTCACCGACGACACCCGCGGTTTGCTCGCGCTGGGCCGCAGCGAGGTCCTCGAATACGGCCCCGACGGGCAGCGGCGCGGCGAAGGTATGGAGGTGTTCGTCTCCAGCTACGCCCCGCGCCCCCGGATGCTGGTGTTCGGCGCGATCGACTTCGCCGCGGCTCTGGCGCAGCAAGGATCGTTCCTCGGCTACCGGGTCATCGTGTGTGACGCCCGCCCGGTGTTCGCCACGCGGGCACGCTTCCCGACGGCCGACGAGGTCGTCGTCGAATGGCCCCATCGGTATCTGGCGGCCCAGGCGGAGGCGGGCGCGATCGACCGGCACACGGTGGTCTGCGTGCTCACCCACGACCCGAAGTTCGACGTCCCGGTGCTCGAGCTGGCGCTGCGCCTGCCCGAGGTCGGCTACGTCGGGGCGATGGGATCGCGCCGCACCCACGACGACCGGATGGTCCGGCTGCGCGAGGCGGGGCTAAGCGAAGCGGAGCTGAGCCGGTTGTCCAGCCCGATCGGACTGGACCTCGGCGCCCGCACCCCGGAGGAGACGGCGGTCTCGATCGCCGCCGACATCATCGCCCGGCGCTGGGGCGGCGGGGGCCGCCGGCTGGCCGAAATCGCGGGGCGAATCCACCATGACGCCCAGGTAGAGGGCGAGTTAAAGGATTACTTAACTCGACATTGACGCCCATTGTGGCGCGGCCCACACTGCTCCAATGCAAGTACCTGGGCCCTTTGAGTACGAACGCGCGACCAGCGTCGACCACGCCATCGGACTACTCGATCGGTTGGGCGAGACGGCGCGAGTCGTGGCAGGCGGGCACAGCCTGCTGCCGATGATGAAGCTGCGCATCGCCAACCCCGAATATCTCGTCGACATCAACGACCTTGCGATCGAGCTCGGGTACGTGATCACCGATCCGACCCTGGTCCGCATCGGCGCCATGACCCGGCACCGCGAGATCCTGGAGTCGGACACGCTGGCCGCCGTGTGCCCGATCTTCCGCGATGCCGAACGGGTGATCGCCGACCCGGTGGTCCGCAATCGCGGCACCCTGGGCGGTTCGCTGTGCCAGGCGGATCCGGCCGAGGACCTGTCGACGGTGTGCGAGGTGCTGGACGCGGTGTGCCTGGTACGCGGACCGACGGGCGAACGCGAGATCGCGATCGACGACTTCATGCTCGGCCCGTACGAGACCGCGGTCGCCCCCAACGAGATTCTGATCGAGGTCCGAATCCCGGTGCGGCACAACACGTCCAGTGCGTACGCGAAAGTGGAACGGCGGGTGGGTGACTGGGCCGTCACCGCGGCCGGAGCGGCGTTGACTCTGGACGGCGACACGATAGCCGCCGCCCGTGTCGGTCTGACCGCGGTGAATCCCGACCGGGCCGCGCTGGCCGAGCTGTCTGCGGCGCTGGTCGGTCGGCCGGCGACCGAAGAATCCTTCGCCGAGGCGGGCCGGCGCGCCGCCGAGGCCTGTGACCCGGTGGCCGACATGCGCGGCACGGAAGAGTACAAGCGGCACCTGGCCGCCGAGCTGACCATCCGCACGCTGCGCAGTGCCGCGCAGCGCGTGCGCGAGGCCGAAGGGATCTAGCGATGCAGATCAATATGACCGTCAACGGCGAGCAGGTCACCGCCGACGTCGAACCCCGGATGCTGCTGGTGCACTTTCTGCGTGATCAGTTGCGGCTCACCGGGACTCACTGGGGCTGCGACACCAGCAACTGCGGAACATGCGTCGTCGACGTGGACGGCGTGCCGGTGAAGTCCTGCACCATGCTGGCGGTGATGGCATCGGGCCACAGCGTCCGCACCGTGGAGGGGCTAGCGGGCGCGGACGGCTCTCTCGACCCGGTGCAGGAAGGGTTCATGCGCTGCCACGGGCTGCAATGCGGCTTCTGCACGCCGGGCATGATGATCACCGCCCGCGCCCTGCTGGACCGCAACCCGGACCCCGACGAGGAGACCATCCGGGAGGCGATCTCCGGGCAGATCTGCCGCTGCACCGGATACACCACGATCGTGCGCTCCATCCAGTGGGCGGCGCACAACGCAACAAAGGCGGAGGCCGGAGCATGACCACTATCGAATCCCGTCCGCCCTCGCCGGAAGACACCGCGGACAACGACCAAAAGCCGTGCGGCTACGGCAGGATGCTGCGCAAGGAGGATCCCCGATTCATCCGGGGCCGCGGCCGCTACGTCGACGACATCGTGCTGCCGGGCATGCTGCACCTGGCGATCCTGCGCTCGCCGTATGCGCACGCCCGCCTCGTCAGCGTCGATGTGACTGCCGCACAAGCACACCCGAAGGTCAAGGCGGTGGTCACGGGTGCCGACCTGGCCGAGAAGGGCCTGGCGTGGATGCCGACGCTGTCCAACGACGTGCAGGCCGTGCTGGCCACCGACAGGGTGCGGTTCCAGGGCCAAGAGGTGGCGTTCGTCGTTGCCGAGGACCGGTATTCGGCGCGCGACGCGCTGGAGCTGATCGACGTCGAGTACGACCCCCTGGATCCCGTCGTGGACGTCCGCAAGGCGCTCGATCCGTCGACGCCGGTGATCCGTTCCGACCTCGAGGGCAAGACCGATAACCACTGCTTCGACTGGGAGACCGGTGACGCGGCCGCCACCGAAGCGGTGTTCGCCAAGGCCGACGTGATTGTCACGCAGGAGATCGTCTACCCCCGGGTGCACCCGGCTCCGATGGAAACGTGTGGCGCGGTGGCCGATTTGGACCCGGTGACCGGGAAGCTGGTGCTGTGGACCACCAGCCAGGCGCCGCACGCGCACCGCACGGTGTACGCGTTGGTGGCCGGCCTGCCGGAACACAAGATCCAGGTGATCTCACCCGACATCGGCGGCGGCTTCGGCAACAAGGTGCCGATCTATCCCGGCTATGTATGCGCGATCGTCGCCTCGCTGGTGCTGGGCAAGCCGGTGAAATGGATGGAGGACCGCAGCGAGAACCTGACCTCCACGGGGTTCGCGCGCGACTACATCATGGTCGGGGAGATCGCCGCCACCAAAGAGGGCAAGATGCTGGCGATCCGGACCAATGTGCTGGCCGACCACGGCGCGTTCAACGGCACGGCGGCACCGGTGAAATACCCGGCCGGATTCTTCGGGGTGTTTACCGGCAGCTACGACCTCGAGGCCGCCTACTGCCACATGACCGCGGTGTACACCAACAAGGCGCCGGGCGGAGTGGCCTACGCGTGCTCGTTCCGGATCACCGAGGCCGTGTACTTCGTGGAGCGGCTGGTGGACTGCCTGGCCTTCGACCTGAAGATGGACCCTGCGGAGCTGCGCCTGCGAAATCTGTTGCGCCCCGAGCAATTCCCGTACAAGAGCAAGACGGGCTGGGTCTATGACTCGGGTGACTACGAGGCCACCATGCGCAAGGCCATGGACATGATCGGCTACGACGCGCTGCGGGCCGAGCAGCAGGAGCGGCGGGCGCGCGGCGAGCTGATGGGCATCGGGATGTCCTTCTTCACCGAGGCCGTCGGCGCCGGGCCGCGCAAGGACATGGACATCCTCGGCCTCGGCATGGCCGACGGCTGCGAGTTGCGGGTGCACCCGACCGGCAAAGCCGTTGTGCGGCTTTCGGTTCAGACGCAGGGCCAGGGCCACGAGACGACCTTCGCCCAGATCGTCGCCGAGGAGCTGGGCATCCCGCCCGACGACATCGAGGTGGTCCACGGCGACACCGATCAGACCCCGTTCGGGTTGGGCACCTACGGCAGCCGGTCCACGCCGGTTTCGGGTGCGGCCGCGGCCCTGGTGGCGCGTAAGGTGCGCGACAAGGCCAGGATCATCGCGTCGGGCATGCTCGAGGTCTCGGTCGCCGACTTGGATTGGGAGAAGGGCTCTTTCCACGTCAAGGGTGACCCGTCGGCATCGGTCACCATCCAGGACATCGCCATGCGTGCACACGGTGCAGGCGACTTGCCGCAGGGCATCGAGGGTGGTCTGGACGCCCAGGTCTGCTACAACCCGGAGAACCTGACCTACCCGTACGGCGCGTACTTCTGTGTGGTGGACGTCGACCCGGGCACCGCGGTGGTCAAGGTGCGGCGCTTCCTGGCCGTCGACGACTGCGGCACCCGCATCAACCCGATGATCATCGAGGGCCAGGTGCACGGCGGCATCGTCGACGGGATCGGGATGGCGTTGATGGAGATGATCGCCTTCGACGAGGAAGGCAACTGTCTGGGCGGTTCGCTGATGGACTACCTGATCCCGACGGCGCTCGAGGTGCCGCATCTGGAGACCGGGTACACCGTGACGCCGTCGCCGCATCACCCGATCGGCGCGAAGGGCATCGGCGAGTCGGCCACCGTCGGATCGCCGCCCGCTGTGGTGAACGCGGTGGTGGATGCCTTGGCGCCGTTCGGTGTTCGCCACGCGGATATGCCGCTGACACCGTCGCGGGTCTGGGAGGCCATGCAAGGTAGAGCCAGGCCCCCGATCTAATGGAGCTCTAGAGGCCGCGCGCGACGCGACGATGCAGAGCGAGGGACGAGCGATGAGGAGGAGCGGCGCAATCGAGCATATGACGATCAGCGAGCGAGCTCAGCAACTGTTGGCGGCACGGACACCGTTCGTGCACGCGACGGTGGTGCGCGCCGCGCCGCCCACCTCGGCGTATCCGGGGGATGAAGCAATCCTGTTGGCGGACGGCACGATCGAGGGCTTCGTCGGCGGCCAGTGCGCGCAGAATTCGGTTCGCAAGGCGGCCATGGGGGTGCTGCAGGCGGGTGAAAGTGTGTTGCTGCGCGTGCTTCCCGACGGTGACGTGCATTTCCCGGAGGCCCCCGGTGCCTGCGTGGTGGTCAACCCGTGCCTGTCCGGTGGCTCGCTGGAGATCTTTCTGACGCCGCAGTTGCCGGCGCCGCTGATCCGGATCTATGGGGCCACGCCGATCGCCGACGCGCTGATCGAAATGTGCGAAGTACTGGGCTATGAAGGAAGACGAGCCGCCCATCGAGATGCCGAGGGTGAGACCGATCTGAGCGAAACCGATGCGGTGGTGATTGCCAGCCATGGCGGGCCGGAAGCCGAAATCATTCGCGTGGCACTGGATAACGGTGTCGGGTATGTCGGCCTGGTGGCCAGTAAGGTGCGCGGTGCCTCGATCCTCAACGAACTCGAGCTCGCCGACACCGAGCGGGCTCGCATCCACACTCCGGTCGGATTGCGCATCGGTGCCAAGACCCCGGCCGAGATCGCGGTGGCGATCGCGGCCGAACTCATCGCCGCCGTCCGCGACGGCAGCCTGGCCCGTCCCACCGCCCCAGCCAACGGCGGCCCGATCGAGGCCGTTGACCCGGTATGCGGCATGACGGTGCCAATCGGACCCGCCACCGAACATCTGCAATTGGCCGGCGATGACTACTGGTTCTGTTGCCCCGGATGCCGGACGGCGTTCGCGGCCGGGAAAGCCGAGGTATGACGGCGCGGCGGGTCACCGGCGTCGTGCTGGCGGCGGGTGGCTCGCGGCGGCTGGGGATGCCCAAACAGCTGCTGCCATACCGGGATACCACCGTGCTGTCGGCGACCCTCGATGTCGCTCGCGCCGCCGGATTCGACCAGCTCATCGTGACGCTGGGCGGCGCCGCCGACGCGGTGCGCGACGCCGTCCCGCTGGAGGGGGCCGACGTGGTTTCCGCCGAGGACTTCGGCACCGGGTGTTCGGCGTCGCTGCGAGTCGCACTGGAACGGGTGGACCCGCAAGCCACCGGGATCGTGCTGCTGCTGGGCGATCAGCCGCGGATGAACCCCGCGACCCTGCGGCGGATGATCACCGCGGGCCCGGCGGTTGACGTCATGGTCTGCCGTTACGACGACGGCATCGGGCATCCGTTCTGGTTCGGCCGCAATGTGTTCGGCGAACTTTTGCAGCTGCATGGCGACAAGGGGGTGTGGAAGCTCATCGAGTCCGGCCGGCACCCGGTGCGCGAGCTCGCTGTGGACGGCCCGGTGCCGCTCGACGTCGACACCTGGGACGACTACCGGCGCCTACTGGAATCGGTGCCGTGATGTTCGCAAGTCCCGACGATGTGGTCGGTCAATTCGATGCGCAGGACTACCTGCTGGACAACGGGACCGCGTCGGCGATCTATCTGGCCGTCACGCTCGGCAGGCCGCTGCTGCTGGAGGGCGAGCCCGGGGTCGGCAAGACGACAGCGGCGAAAACCCTTGCGGGGGTGCTGAACACCACACTGATCCGGTTGCAGTGCTACGAAGGCCTGACCGCGACCGAGGCGCTCTACGACTGGAACTACCAACGCCAGCTGCTGTCCATCCGGCTGGCCGAGGCGGGCGGTGCCGCGATCGAAGAAGCCGACCTATATACCGAGACCTACCTGGTGGACCGGCCCATCCTGCGGTGCGTGCGGCATCGCGGGCCGTCACCTCCGGTGTTGCTGATCGACGAAATCGATCGGGCCGACGACGAATTCGAGGCGCTCCTGCTGGAGTTCCTCGGTGAGTCCGCGGTCACGGTGCCCGAGCTGGGCACCTTCGTCGCCGAGCGCCCGCCGATCGCGGTGCTGACCTCGAACCGCAGCCGCGACCTGCATGACGCGCTGCGGCGGCGCTGCCTGTATCACTGGATCGACTATCCTGAGCCGGCCCGGGCGGCCGCGATCGTGCGCCGCACGGTGCCCGGGGCGACCGCGCCGTTGATTGAGCACGCCACCCAATTCGTCGGCAGCACACGCGATCTCGACCTGGACAAGCCACCCGGCGTGGCCGAGACCATCGATTGGGTCGCCGCCCTGGTGTCGCTGGGCGTCGCGGATCTGGTTGACGAGGCCCTGGAGCTCGCGGTCGTCAGCCTGGGCGCGCTGGCCAAGACACCCGACGACCGTACGCTGATTCGCGACGCGTTCATCGAATACAGCCGCGCATGAGAGGACCCGCAGGATGAAGATCGCCAACCAGTTCACCGTGAGCGCGCCGATCGAGCAGGCCTGGGACGTGCTGTGCGACCTGGAGCAGGTGATCCCGCTGATGCCCGGCGCCCAGCTGATCGGCCACGAGGGCGACGAGTACCTCGGCAAGGTCAAGGTCAAGGTCGGGCCGGTCACCAGTGAATTCAGCGGCAAGGTGCGTTTCGTCGAGCAGGACCGCGACCAGCACCGCGCGGTGATCGACGGCAAGGGCAAGGAGGCGCGCGGCACCGGGAACGCGGCCGCCACGGTCACCGCGCAGCTGCACGAGGACGGGGAGAAGACTCGCGTCACGGTCGACACCGATCTGAAGATCGTCGGCAAGCTGGCTCAGTTCGGCGGCGGCATGCTGCAGCAGGTGTCCGAGAAGTTGCTGGGTCAGTTCGTGGAGTCGCTGGAAGCGAAACTGGCCGCCGAGGGCGCCGGGAGCGCCGGGAGCGCCGGGAGCGCCGAGAGCGATGAAATCTCCGGGACCCCGGCCACCGCCGCGGCGCCGGGCTCACCGAACGGTCAGGTCTCGGGGTCTCGCCAAGCGCCCGCCGCCGCCGAGCCCGAGCCCATCGATCTGCTGGAGCTCGCCGGTGCCGGCCAGCTCACGAAGTACGGCTCCGTGGCGCTGGCGGTGCTTGGTGTGCTGCTGGTGATCTGGGTGCTGCACCGCAGGCGCTGAACACCCCATGAATACCCCCTTGCTGCTGCGGGGCGTCGATCTGGCGGCGTTCGCGGCCGCGCTCGTGGCGCGCCTGCGCGGCGCGGGGGTATCGGTATCTGCGAGCGGCCAAACGAATTTCGTGCAGGCGCTTCGGCAACTGGTGCCGCACACTCGGTCGGCGCTGTATTGGGCCGCCAGGCTGACCCTGGTCAACCGCTTCGAGGATCTCAACGCCTTCGACGCGGTGTTTGGGTCGGTGTTCGGCGGCATCGAACCCGACGGCACGAGGGGTCCCGATTCGCCCCTGCCGATCCCGGGCCCCAAGACACCCGCCGCGGGTGCGGTGCAGCAGACGGGCGGCTCATCCGATGCCGGCGCTCAACAGCTGCCCTGGGTCACCCGGGCCGTCTCTGACCGGGACGGCATCACCAGCGCGACCGTCCACGTGCCCGACGTCCTGCCCAGCCGGATCGCCACGCTGGCCGACGAACCGTTTGACCGCTTCGACCCCGAAGACCTCCGCCTGCTCGGTTCCTGGCTGGAAACGGCGGTACAGCGCTGGCCCCGGCGCCGCAGCCTGCGGTTCGAGCCGAGCCCACACGGCAAGCGAATCGACCTGCGCGCCACCATGAACGCGTCGCGCCGGACGGGCTGGGAACAGGTGATGCTGGCCCGAACCCGGCCCCGCCGCCGGCCGCGCCGGGTCGTCCTGGTTTGCGACGTGAGCCGCTCCATGCAGCCCTACGCCGCGATCTATCTGCATCTGATGCGGGCGACGGTGCTGCGGCAGGCGGGGATGCGCCCCGAGGTCTTCGCATTCTCGACGTCGCTGACCCGGCTCACCCCGGTGCTGTCCCACCGCTCGGCCGAGGTGGCGCTGGAACGGGCCAACGCGAAGGTGACCGATCGGTACGGCGGCACGTTCATCGGCCGCAGCATCGGCGCCCTGCTGGCACCGCCGCATGGCAACGCGCTGCGCGGCGCGGTGGTGATCATCGCCTCCGACGGCTGGGACAGCGACCCGCCCGACGTGCTGCAGCACGCGCTGGCCCGGCTGCGTCGCCGCGCCGAAATGCTGGTGTGGCTCAACCCACGCGCGGCCCAGAGCGACTTCCTGCCCTTGGCCGGTTCGATGGCGGCAGCCTTGCCCTATTGCGATCTGTTCCTGCCCGCGCACTCGCTGAGCGGGCTGCAACAGCTGTTCGTGGCGCTGGCCAGTCGTACCCGGCCAGCGGCTTGGTGACAAGCGGTTGTTCGGCGCGCGGCGTTGGCCGGGTGCAGCTAGTCGGGCATCGCCGCGATCAGTGCCTCGGCGGTAAGCGGCAGTGCGCGCGCTCGGATGCCGAGCGCGTCGTAGACGGCGTTGGCGATCGCGGCGGCCGTCGGGCCCTGCGCGCACTCGCCGACGCCCAGAGGTGGGTTGCCTTGTCCAGCAACGAATTCGACGTCAATTGCGGGCACTTCGGAGAACCGCAGGATCGGGTAGGTCTCCCAGTCGTCGCTGATGACATTCAACCGGTCGAAGCGCACTCGCTCCTTGACCGTCCAACTGGTGGCCTGGATTGCGCCGCCCTCGATCTGATTGGCCGCGCCGTCGGGACTGATGACCAGACCCGCATCCACCGCGATGGTCAGCCGGCGCACCCGGACCTCGTCGATCGCCTCGACCTCGGCGACAACCGCGCAGTAGGCAGACGAATTCTTGTACCGCGCATACCCGATGCCGTGCCCAACCGCCTCCCGTGACGGCCATTCCGCCCATCCGGCCCGCGACGCCGCGGTGTGCAGCACCGCCCGTCCACGGGGGTCCGACAGGTGTGCCAACCGGTACTCGAGCGGATCGCGGCCCGCGGCCGAGGCGAGTTCGTCCAGGAACGACTCCGCCGCGAACACGTTGAGAAAGGCCCCCAGCGCACGCAGCGCCGAGGTGCGCAGTGGCATCTCGGTCAGCAGGTGGTTGATCACCCGGTAGGACGGAAAATCGTAGCCCGGTACGGCATTTCGACTGGTCCCACCTCCCAGTTCGACCGGCGGCTCGCCACCGGCACGGATCGGCTCGCCACCGGCACGGTGGCTGGCGGCCAGCAACGCATTCGTCGGCGTGGTGCCGGGGCGGCCCAGGTAGCTGCCGCTCCATATCTCGTGCCGCCAGGACAGCACGCTGCCGTCGTCGCTACAGTCGGCGGCGATCTCGACGACTGCCGCGGGGCCGAACGGCGCCCACGCCAGTTCGTCGGCGCGTGACCAGACCACGTGTACCGGCCGCCCCGGCACGGTCTGCGCCAGCAACGCGGCATCCATGGCGACATCGTCGGCGCCGTTGTGGCCGTAGCATCCGGCTCCTTCGACGTGGCGCACCAACACCAGATCGGGCGACAGGTCAAGTGCCGCGGCCAGTTCACGCCGCAACACGTGGACGCCTTGGCTGTGCGACCACACCTCCAGGCGCCCGTCGGAATGCACCTGGGCCGCCGCGGCCGACGGGCCGATCGAGGCATGCGCGAGATAGGGCCGGTGGTAGCGGGCGGAATGGGACCACGCGGCCGGGGTGCGGGTCGCCACTTCTTTGACGGCGAGCACCGAGGTTTCGGCCCTGGCGGACAAGAGAAATGCGGGGAGGTCGTTTTCGTCGGGGAGGGTGGGTCGTTCGTCCCAGCCGGCGTCGCGGCGTAGCCGCTCGGCGGCATGCAGCGCGACCTCCTCGCGCTCGGCCACCACCGCGAGGAAGTCGCCGTCCCGCACGACGGCGATCACACCCGGCAGCGCCCGGGTCGGGCCGGTATCGACGTCGCGCAGCCTCGCGCCGCGGGAAGGCGGGCGAACGATCCGCCCGTACACCTGCCCGTCCAGCATCAGGTCGTGCACATAGCGCGGCCGGCCGGTCAGCTTGTCGGGCAGATCCAGCCGGGCCACGTTGGTGCCGACGATCTCGTAGTCCAACTCTGCCTTGGGTGCCGCGTCGCCGGTTGCCGGCCGATCCAGCAGCGCGTCGTCGGCGAGTTCCCAGTAGCTCGTGGCCGAATTGTCCGGACCGTTGATCTCGCCGTCCGCAACATCCAATTCGTCGGACCCCACGGCGAGTTTGGCCGCCGCGACATCGAGATAGACCGCCCGTACTTCGGCGCACGCCTGCCGTAGCGCCGCCCCCGAGTGCTGGATCGACAGGCTGCCGGCGGTAAAGCCCTCGTTTGGGCTGCGATCGGTTGCCGCAGCTATCATCCGCACGCGTGTCACGTCCACGTCGAGCTCGTCCGCCGCGATCTGCGCCAGCGCTGTCAAGATGCCTTGGCCCAGCTCCACCTTGCCAGAGCGCACCTCCACGACGCCGTCCGATCTGATCCGAATCCAGTTGCCCAGGAAGGGATTTGCGGCAAGCGACGGCGGCAGCTCAGGACTGGCCATCGGTGGACTCCGCGATCTGGGCAGCCATCTCGGCCGCAGCGCTGCGCACCGCGGCAACCACGCGATTATGCGAGCCGCAGCGACAGAGGTTGGGGTCCAGGGCGGTGCGGACTTCGGCTTCCGTCGGATCGGGGTTGGCGGCCAACAGCGCAGCGGCCGCCACCACGATGCCCGACATGCAATAGCCGCATTGCGCCGCCTGTCCGGCGATGAGCGCGCGGGCCACGGGGTGGGGTTCTCCGTCGGCGCTCAAGCCCTCCACGGTGCGAATCGACTTGTCAGCCACCGACCACAACGGAACTTCACAGGAGTAGACGGGGCGGCCGTCGGCAAGCACGAAACACGCTCCGCACAGACCCAGCCCACAGCCGAACCGGGTGCCCTTCAATCCAAGGTGGTTGCGCAACACATACAGCAGCGGTGTGTCGTCCTCGGCGTGGACCTCACAGCGCTGCCCATTGACGGTCAGCCATCGAACCGTCGAGTTCTCGCCCCCGGTCATGCCACCTGCCATGCCTCCAGCATCCCAGCGTAATGTACGCCGGGTCTAAACCTCGATCAGCCGATACCGATTTCCCTAGGACAGCCACTGCGGAGTTGACAATCTTCGATCGGACGACGCCAAGAGGTAGTAGCCGACATCACTTATGTACTTGTGTCAACCGACTTGACCTTCGCAGAACCCCTGCGCCGGGCCGGTTCTACGAATACGGCGAACCCGCCGAGCATGAATAGCGTTGTGAACGAGGCAATTCCAGCGCTCAGTTGCCAGCCCCGTATCCAACCGATGAGCGCCCATGTGGCGATGCCCGCCAGTAACACCGCTAGCGTGACCCACGCGCGCCGCGATCGTGGTGGCGCAAAAAGGATTAACGCGACGCCGACCATGGTCACGAGGAACAGTAGATCGCTCATCATTTGCACTCAGTCATGTTCCGAATTTACTTTCGCCGCATCAGATCAGGATGTGCCTATTGCGGGTCAGGTCCATTTTTGCGCAGCGGTTCAACGGGGTCAGTGACTTTGGTTAGGGACGATTTGTGCTCCCAGCAGGTTTCCTCGTTATTCCACGCCACGACAACCCGGTCATCGTCGTCATCGTCGAGGCGCACAATCTGCCCCACCACATCATCCCAACCAGCGGGCGCGTCGGTCAGCTTCACCCAGTCATCCAGATTCGCGCACACCTCTTCCGGCGGTAGCATTTTGGCTCGCCGCCGCTTGACCAAGTAGATCGCTACCATCCCCCCTACCGTGCCGCAGAGCAGCGCCTGCACTGCAAGGTCTATCGTCATCCGGGCGCCTGCTGTCCGTAAATCATGAGATCCTTCCAGGCTAGTTGCGCGAGATAGGCAGCCAAGAAGCCACCCGTAGCCACCTCACACCCCCGCACGGCTCCGAAGGGCGCAGCTTCTGGCCCAAGCGTCACCGCCGTTCCGCCCGCGCCCCATCCAGCACCCGTTCCACAGGCCATGGTCCCACCAAACAGAACGTCGTCCCATTTTGGGGTTTCGTAGGTGGGCGGCGTCGGGGGCCAAAAGTCAATTCCGTCCCGCATGGCGTACATGCCGGGTGGCTGACCTGCGTACCACGGATTCGGTGGCACCCAAGCGGTTCCACCCGTGGGCTGAGCAGCCAGCGCTTGCTGCGGCGTTATTCCTCCTGGGGTTGGGTATATAGGCGGCGCGGGCGCCACACCCGGCTGTGGGGGCGCGGTTAGTGCCTGCTCTATTTCGTGTGGCATTGGCGTAATCGACTGCGGCACGGGTGACGGTTGTTGTGGTGGCATCCACGAATTGATGTCGCGGCTATATCCTGGCGGCAATGCCGGGGGCTGTTGTCCTCCTGGGGTATCCCACGGTGCTAGGCCGCTCTCTGGTGAGAGTATCTGCCCCGGCGAGGGAATCTGCCCCGGCGAGGGTTGCTGTCCTGGGGCGGGCGCCTGCCCGGTGTCCATCATCTGGATGTCGTTGTGCGGCTTAGGCGTCGGCCCGAAGTTGGACTGTACCGTGCCGAGTGTCGCCGCTGCGCCGGTGAGCTGAGCTGCGGCGCCCGATTCCAGAGCAATGAAAGCCGCTATTTTGGTGCCCAATTCAGCCGCGTACGCCGGCGCCTGAGCCAATCGCGTTCCGGCAGAAAAGGATCGAATGTCGTAGTTTCGATCGGTGACCGTCCAGTCCGCACCCACATCAAAGCCTTGTTCGTTGATGTCCGCAACGGAGTTGAGGATATCGCGCTGCGCCCAACGCAATTCATCAGCGGACTGTGTGGCCAGCTTCGCCGTGGCGTATCACTGACGTTCGCCAGAGGTCGCTGTTCCCTCCCTAAGCCCCTGCACAGCTTAGTGGTGGGGGTCCCGGCTCGCACTCCCAGGCACTGGCTGGCCTGGAGCACCACCACCGCCGAACTACCCCACACACCAACCCCCACAACTGCTGTCGGCGACCGCGGCGTGTTGATGCCACAACGGCGACGCACCCGAGCCGCCGAGCGGGCCCAGCGCATCAGATGCGAACGGGCCCTCAACGATGCCCACGTCGCCGAACGCAACAAGCCACCACCATTCTGGTCGGCGCCTCAAAGCTGAACAGCCGCAACGACAATGCCAAACCGCAACGGCAATGTCGGCGGCGGCCAAAACATCTCACAGGTGCAGCCAACACCGCTTTCCCTGACCACCTGCAGGGCTTCGTTGCGCGGTGCTGTCGAGGCGGGTATCGCGGCGGTGCATGCCGGCATGCCTCGGGAATGTCTGGCAGGCGTTCTGGGAGACTTTCGCGCTGATCACCGCGCCAATGGATGGTTTGGGGATGATCGCCCGGCTGGCGGGAGACCGGCCCCCGCCCAGCCAGGTGGGTCATGGGGTATTGGAGTGCGCCGGTCGACGGCCTGGATTCGAGGTTTGTGGCCGTGGGGTGTTTCCGGGATGGTGGTGGCGATTCCGGCCGTAGCGGTGCTGATTTCGGCGGCTACTTCGTGTTCGAGCCCACTACTAGGTATCCGCCCACGGGCCGACTCCCGGCTGGGGCAGGATCTAACTCATGGATCAGGCATGGGCAAACCGGGCAGCCAGCGCTGAAACCGCGGTCACAGAACGACACCTGAAGCGGCTCTGGGCGATGCCGGGAACCCAGCTGGGTGTGGTGGCCTGGCCCTCGGACCGAGGGGACCGGTTGTTCGGCACCTGGCACTACTGGTGGCAGGCGCATCTGCTGGACTGCCTGATCGATGCGCAGCTACGCGAACCCCAGCCGGAAAGACGAGTCAAAATCAACCGGCAGGTCCGCTCGCACCGGATGCGCAACAACTTCCGGTGGACCAACAACTACTACGACGACATGGCGTGGTTGGCGCTGGCGCTGGAGCGCGCCGCGCGCGTCGTCGGCGTCCAGCGCCGACGAGCGCTCCCCAAACTCGCCGACCAGTTCGTCAAGGCGTGGGTGCCCGAAGACGGCGGCGGCATCCCGTGGCGTAAGCAGGACCAGTTCTTCAACGCCCCGGCCAACGGTCCGGCGGGCATCTTCCTGGCCCGCTACGGCGATCGGCTGCGGCGGGCCCAGCAGATGGCCGACTGGATCGACAAAACGCTCATCGACCCCGAAACGCACCTGGTATTCGACGGCATCAAGGGCGGCTCGCTGGTGCGCGCGCAGTACACGTACTGCCAGGGCGTGGTGCTCGGACTGGAAACCGAACTCGCCGCACGCACCAACGACGACCGGCACGGGCCGCGGGTGCAGCGCCTGGTCGCGGCCATCAGCGAGCAGATGGCGCCGTCCGGGGTGCTGCGGGGCGCCGGCGGCGGGGACGGCGGCCTGTTCTCGGGCATCACCGCCCGCTACCTCGCGCTGGTTGCCACAACGCTGCCAGGCATCTCGCCGGATACCGTCACCGCCCGCGACACCGCCCGCAAGATCGTCCTGACCTCGGCGAAATCGGCGTGGGACTATCGGCAGACGGTGGACGGGCTGCCGGTATTCGGGGCGTTTTGGGACCGCGAGGCGGAGCTGCCCACGGCGGGCGGTGCGCAGGCGCAGTTTGTCGAGGGCGCGGTGAACAGCTCCGAGATTGCCGAACGCGACCTGTCGGTGCAGCTGTCCGGCTGGATGCTGATGGAGGCCGCCTACAGCGTCACGGCCGAGCCGGACTCACTCGGGTAGCGCCAGCGGGTCCGGCTCGTCGCTTGTTTGGGCGGGTTCCTTGGCCGCGCGGCGGCGTCTCAGGTAGACCCGTCCCGCCGAGATGAAGGCCGGCAACAACGAGACGAACAGGATGCACAGGATGATGGTTTCCAGGTTCTTGTGCACGAAGGCGATGTTGCCCAGGAAGTAGCCCGCCAACGTCGCACCGCCACCCCAGAGGATGCCGCCGACGATGTCGAACCCCAGGAACACCGGGTAGGTCATGTAGGACACCCCGGCGACGACCGGGGTGAACGTCCGGATGAAGGGCATGAACCGGGCCAGGATGATGGCCCAGGGCCCGTATTTTTCGAAGAAGGCGTGCGAGTCGGTGACGTAGTGCTTCTTGAAGAAGCGCGAGTCTTCCTTCTTGAACAGCGCCGGCCCGATGCGGCGGCCGATGAAGTAGCCGGTCTGGTCGCCCAGCACGGCGACCACCGCGACCGCGGGAGCCAAAACCCAGATATCCAGCGTCCCGTGCGCGGCCAGCAGCCCACCGGTAAACAGCAGCGACTCGCCCGGCAGCATCGGGAACAGCAGGCCGGTCTCGACGAAGACGATGACGAGGATGGTGGGCAGCACCGCCGCGGCGAACAGGCCCTGGGGACCGATCCAGTACATCGGGTCGAGGATGTTGGGCAGGGCCATCACGGCGGTGCTCATGATGTTTCAAGATACCGGTCTTGCAGATACCGGCAGCGCACCGCCCTCCGCGGTGTTGCGATACTAGGTCCACCGCAGTCTCGAGGGAGGAACGTTCATGCCCATCGCAACACCCGAGGTCTACGCCGAGATGCTGGGACGTGCGAAGGAGAACTCCTACGCCTTCCCGGCCATCAACTGCACCTCCTCGGAGACCGTCAACGCCGCCATCAAGGGCTTCGCCGACGCCGGCAGCGACGGCATCATCCAATTCTCAACCGGCGGCGCGGAGTTCGCCTCCGGCCTGGGGATCAAGGACATGGTCACCGGCGCGGTGGCGCTGGCCAAGTTCGCCCGCCACATCGCCTCCAAATACCGGGTCAATGTCGCGCTGCACACCGACCACTGCCCCAAGGACAAACTGGACACCTACGTCCGCCCGCTGCTGGCGATCTCGGCGGAGCGGGTAGCGGCCGGCAAGAATCCGCTGTTCGGTTCGCACATGTGGGACGGCTCCGCGGTGCCGATCGACGAGAACCTGGCCATCGCCCAGGAGCTGCTCAAGGCCGCCGCGGCCGCCAAAATAATCCTCGAGGTCGAGATCGGCGTGGTCGGCGGCGAGGAGGACGGCGTCGTCGGCGCGATCGACGAGAAGCTGTACACCACCCCCGAAGACTTCGAGAAGACCGTCGACGCGCTGGGCCACGGCGAGCACGGCCATTACCTGCTGGCCGCGACATTCGGCAATGTGCACGGCGTCTACAAGCCCGGCAACGTCAAACTGCGCCCCGACATCCTGGCCGAGGGCCAGAAGGTGGCGGCCGCCAAGCTCGGACTGCCCGACGTTAATGGTGTCCCAGCCAGGCCGTTCGACTTCGTGTTCCACGGCGGTTCTGGTTCGCTCAAGTCCGAGATCGAAGAGGCGCTGCGCTACGGCGTGGTCAAGATGAACGTCGACACCGACACCCAGTACGCGTTCACCCGTCCGATCGCCGGTCACATGTTCAGCAACTACGACGGCGTGCTCAAGGTCGACGGCGACGTGGGCAGCAAGAAGGTGTACGACCCGCGCAGCTACCTCAAGGCGGCGGAGGCGGGGATGACCCAGCGGGTGATCGAGGCCTGCAACGACCTGCACTGCGCCGGAAAGTCCTTATCCGGCTGACCGCTCATAGGTAGGAACACCTGGTCTTGGGCCGGCGACCTGGCGGGCGTCTCGGGGCGGGATTCGGCTTGCGGCGGAAAGTTGCGTTCAGGTGACCGACCAGCCAAACGACTCGGGCGGATCCTCGTGCCACATACTCGAGGTTTGGCAGATGCGTTCGGCGACAGCGTCAATGGACATGCGGGCGCTGTCACCGGCATCGTCGCCGCCGTGTGCAATCGGGAAGATGAAGCGGCCGTTCTTTCCCCATTGCCAGATCGCAGAGAAGTCTTCGCGGCTGAGGGGCCGAAAGATGATTTCGGTTCGCGCTTCTTTGAGCACGACTTCGAGCCACGTGGCGTACTCGACCCTTTCACCGGTCATCAGGTGCGGCTCATTGTTGACGTGGACCTCAACCGAATCACCAAGCCTCGTGCGGAGGGCCTGTGCGAGCGGCTGCATCAGCTCCTGTTCAAACTGGTCTGCTTTGTCCTTTTTCATTCCCGCTCCTTCGTCAGCCGGTCTGCACAGTATCTAGATCGTGTCACGTCCAGCCGGTCCCTCGGTGATCCGACGAAGGCGGTGCCCGTGAGAACAGGCCGAACGTGCATACAAGAAGCTGTGTGTGCACAGTCGCGCCGACGTGGTGCCTGTGCTCGCGAACTCGGAATTGATCTTGGCCGAACCCTGAGAACCGATCGGGGCCGCTGAATATGCGTCGGCGTTATGAGATTGGAGGACACGATTGGGCCAAGTCAGCGGACGCCTTGAAGCAATGACCTTGACAAGTATTTCCGGCGAAAAACAGAACGACCGATTCCACGATGACAAGCAGTCGACGCGTCTGATTCTTGATAGATCTCCCCGATACCCTGTGTCAGGGCGGTGTCAACAGCGTTGACACCCGCTGGTAGTCTTTGATGTTGGATGATGCGTAACACAGGGAAGGGCTGCTTTGATGACGCGACGGCCGACCGGGCGCAGTGGGGACGCTGACGACGATCACGCGTCCGGCAGGGGCGTCGGCCAAAGCAACGGGCAGATCAGCCGCTCACTGATCCTGCAGACCGCGCTGGGGATCATCGATCGCGACGGCGTGGACGGATTGTCTATGCGCCGACTCAGCGACGCGGTGGGCCGGGATCCCACCGTGCTCTACCGGCACCTACCCAACAAGGCCGCCGTGCTCGACGGCGTCGTCGAGATCGTGCTCGCGCAACTGGCCGTGGACACCGCGGACCCGGACTGGGTCGCCCAATTGCGCACTGTGGCACACAATTTCCGTCGGTTGGCCCTGACGCACCCCAACGTCGTGCCGCTGTTGGTCACCCGGCCCCTGGCCACCCCGTTGGGGCAACGACCGCCGGGAACGCTGCGTCCACTCGAAGACGTCCTCACGCTGCTTACCTGTGCCGGGTTCACCGGGGTCGAGGCGCTGCATATCTACCGGCTGCTATTCGGCTTCTTGCATGGCCATATCCTCAACGAGCTCCAGGAGGTTATCGAACGACCCGAGGAAACCGACGACGTGCTGCGCCTCGGTCTGCACCGGCTGCCGATTACCGAATTCCCCCACCTACGTGCGCTTGCATCCGCCCTGGCCTCCTATGACGGGGCCACCGAACTCGACCGCGGCCTCGACCTCCTGCTGACCGGCCCAACCGAAAACCGAACCTACCCCGACGAATCGTCCCGATCCACGTAAGGCGACAAGTGGGCGATTAAAGGGACGGTTTCTTTACTCCGTAGTATCGCCGAGCGGACGTACGCCGTCGAATTCCAGGACCGCATAACACTTTCCGAGCGGGTCCTGTGGTGCAGCTACCCGAACTCCTTGCAGTTCTGAGCGGCTGACATCCAAGACAATTCAAAGCGGCACCTCTATACCTACGCCGTAGGTCAACAGTGTTGACAGGCTTCTCCGGAGGGCGTTTAATGGAGGCCTACGGGAAACCAGCCATCGCCGGAGTTCATCTGGAATTTGCCGATGGGTTCGACGTGTTTCCGTCTGTTCCCGGGAAATCGGATTCGACTACCGCACGATGACGACACGCGTGGGGAAACCCCGAGTGCCCGCCTTGGACACCCGGCAATCTGAGGAGAACGACCACGATGAAATCTGACAACGAACAACGAGATGATTTCGGCGAGAAAGTGCTTCACGTCGGTGCGGGTTTCAAGGAAAAGGAGCGCCCGCACGTATTGGAGACGTTGTCTACGCTCGGTCCGCACCTGCTGGGACGGTGGGATCCGCGGGACATTGATGTGGAAGTCTCTTTGCAGGACCGCGGCGGCAAGGAGCAGCGCGTCACTTTGCGCACGAGCCTGCCCGGCCATCCGCCGATAGTAGCGGTCGCTGAGAACCCGGACATCACCCGCGCTATCTGCGAAGCAAAGCGCGAGTTGATCCGGCAACTTGAACACCAGAAGTCGGCGCGCGACCCCATGAGCAGCCGCCGGCGCAGCAGCGCGACGATCCGCCATTAGCGTCAGCTCCACGCCGTGCAGATCTCCCGATTTGTAAGACATACAACAACAACCAGCGGCTCGCTTGCGCGGGCAGACAGAGAGGCGGTCATGACGCACATCATCGAAGCGCGAGTTATCGGCAACCATGCCGCCATGGGCAGATCAACGCCAGCAGCTACCGACAAGCCCTACTTGACAGTCCACGAAGTACTCCGTGCGGGTATCCGCCGCGCCGCGGGACGCAAAGATACGGCTGCGGCACAGTCGACATGGGATTCCGAAGGCGGGGCAAACGAAGCGGAGAGCAGCAACGGGAAGTTTGTGTGCGACCTCTGGTGCTGAGGGGTCACCAGAGACCGCACACAACCGCGTGCTAGGTCAGACCACTAGCTCGTGGTGCCGGCCTCTGCCCGCGCGTCGGGGGGCGGTCAAACTGGCCGGACCCAAGAAGGTAAGGAACCCAGGGGGAGGTCCACGTCCGCCTCGGCAGAGACGGCGGCCTTGATCACGGCGTCGATAACAAGCCACCAATCATGTTGCGGCGCATAGACGGGGTCAGCCGCAGCGATCCTGTCTGAGGACTCGGTGTCGGTGTGCGGTCATCGAGGAGTCGCATTGACTCGGCGGCGCGCTGATGTGTGTCGTTGGTTGAGCCGGTTCTTGCTGTTGCGGATCGCGGTGGCCAGTCCGTGTCGACGTGCGGTGGGGTTGGCGCCTGGACCGGGTCGTGTCATGAGTTCGCCGAATCTGTTTTCGCCGAATCTGTGTTCGGAGGCGGTTTCTGGGGCGTCGTCGGAGGTGGCGCGCAGGAACCGGTCCGGCACGGCAAGTTTGATGATCGTGCGCAGGGTGAGTAGGTACTGGTAGGCCAGCGGGCCGGTGGTGTAGGGCAGGTCGTATTTGGCGCAGACCGCCTGTACCCGTTGAGCGATCTGCGCGTAGCGGTTACTGGGCAGGTCGGGGTAGAGGTGGTGCTCGATCTGGTAGCAGAGGTTTCCGCTCATGAACGCCATCACCGGACCGGCGCGAAAGTTGGCGCTACCCAACATTTGTCGCAGATACCACTGCGGTTTGGTCTCACCCTCCAGAGCCTCGGGGGCGAATTTCTCGGCCCCGTCGGCGAAGTGGCCGCAGCAGATCACCGCGTAGGCCCACAGGTTTCGCAGCAAATTGGCGACCGCATTGGCGAAAAGAACGCGCCGCCAGCGACGCCCGCCGAGCGCGGGCAACAGCAGGTAATCTTTACCTGCTTGGCGGGCGATTTTGCGGAGCAGAGCTCGGGTGTGAGCGGATTTTTCGGCGTCAGTCCCCGCGCGCTCTTGTTCGGAGTACAGATCGTGCAGCGCAATACCCCATTCAAAGATGATCGCCAACAACAGATGTCGCAGCGGCTGTAGCAGGTTGCTGGGCTTCCACTGTTGGTCACGGGTGACCCGCAGAACGCCGTACCCGAGGTCGTCGTCGACGCCGACGACGTTGGTGAAGACGTGATGGCGGTAGTTGTGGGAGTACCTCCATTGTGAGGACAGCCCCACCATGTCCCACTCCCAGGTGGTGGAGTGGATTTCGGGGTCGTTCATCCAATCCCACTGGCCGTGGCCGATATTGTGGGCCAGTTCCATGTTCTCGATGCTCTTGGCCGCGGCCAGGGCGAGCGTCCCGAGCGCCCACCCGGTCCTGGTACGGCTGCCCCCGATCACCACACGGGCGGTGAGGTCGAGGCAGCGTTGAACAGCGATGGTGCGGTGGATGTACGTTCTGTCGTTCGCGCCACGCGAATCCTCGATGTCACGACGGATCGCGTCCAACTCGACGGCGAGTGCCTCGACGTCCGCGGCGCTGAGATGGGCGTATTCGGCTACGTCTGTGATGGCCATCAGTGGCTCGCCAGCTCATCGGACGGGGCAGTGAAGAGTCCCCGGCCGGGGTCCGACAGGCCATGGCCGGGGAGATCGGGCGCGATCACGGTGTGGGTGCGTGCTGTCTGGGCGGTAACCCTCGGGGCCGTGTGCTGGGCGTGCTGGGTGACAGTCCGATGGGGACGCGTATGCATCGTGAACTCCCGAGAGGGGGATCGTCGAGGTGCCCGGTTGCGAGCGATCACTCTCACGCTGTCGCCGCTGGGACAGGGTGTTCCGGGCCGGCTGGGCCATCAACCGACACCGATTTTACACGTATCGGCATCGGGCTTCAGGTCATGAGAGGTTGTGATTTCGTCCCGTTGCCGGCGGGCAGATTACGGGCGCGACAGTGTCATTCAGCGTCGCCGCTGCCGGCGCCGCCGGCGGAGGCCAGCTTGCCGGGGCTGGAGGTGATCTCGTCGATCGTGGTGTGGATGAACCGCATCTTCTCCAACACCGGTTCCGGCAGCACGAACGGGTAGAAGTCGTCGCGGCCCATCGAGCGGTTCACCATGTTCAGCGCCCAGGCAAGCGGCAGCCACATCTCGATGATGGTGTTGAATCCGCTGGGCCCGAGCATCCGACGTTCGAAGCTGGCGCCCGACGCGGTGAAGCCGAACGCGGCTGCGGTGTCCAGGGTGTCGCGGATGTGTAGGTAGTGTGCGAAGGTCTCCGCCCAGTCCTCGGCGGGGTGCATGGTCGCGTACAAGGAGACGTAGTTCTTCTTCCAGCCCACCGGCGGACCCTGGTTGTAGTGCCTGTCCAGCGCCTCCCGGTAGTCGGTGTCGGGGTCGCCGAACAACGCACGGAACCGCGGCAGGTAGTCCACCGAGCTGCCGACCAGGCGGTAGAAGTAGTAGTGCCCGATTTCGTGGCGCAGGTGCCCGAGCAGGGTGCGGTACGGCTCGTCCTTCGCGATCCGCAGTTGCTCGCGGTGCACGACGTCACCCTCGGCGAGATCCAGTGTGATGACGCCGTTGTAGTGGCCGGTGACGACTTTGTCCATCCCGCTGGACAGCAGGTCGAACGCCAGCCCGTACTCCGGGTCTTGGTCGCGGTTAATGATCGGCAGCTTCAGGTCAATGAGTTCGGCTATCAACCGCCGCTTGGCCTTCTCCGCGGCGGCAAACGCGGCCAACGCCGCGGTGTCGGTGTTGTTGGGGCGGGCGCGGGTCAGCTTGCACGACGTGCAGAGCTCGGCTCCCGCGCAGATACCGGGATTCACCTTGGCCAGCCAATTACATTCGGCCACATGTAGATTGGCGCACAATTGATATTGGCGGGAGTCGACCGTACCGCCGTGCCCGCTGTCGTCGCCCGAAGTGATCGTCAGCAACGCCATGTCGTCCAGGGAGAACCCGAGCGCGCTGCCGCAGGATAGACAAACCGAGTTCTCGAACGCCAGGTGCTGCCCGCAGTTGGGACAGAGAAAATCACGCATGGGCCCCCTTTCGAATGGCGCCAGGTCGGGTGCGGCGGCGATTACGCAACGCCACGAGCCGGTGGCGCACGGGTCGGCATCGATTGTTCTCCCGGCGCGTGGGCTTTGGGCAGGACGGATACGTGTGCTCCTCCTGCGAATCACCGACGCTGAACACGGGGATCGCGGCGGTTACCCCTCCGCCACGTAGGGCGACTGCTCTACTAGCCACAGCGCGCACGTTGGCCCCTCCAAACGGTGGCGGCAAGATGACCGTCTCCGAGGTGGAGGTCGGCGGGTCCCAGCGTCGCGGTGTTCAATCGGCACAATGGTAGTCACCAAGCGTGAACGACCGGCCGACGGATTGTTGATCGTCGGCTGCGGCGACACCATCGGGCGATCCGCATCGGTTGACTGCCATCGGCGGTGTTGCCGCGTTGTTGGACGCATTGTCCAGCGTCGCTTATGGTCCCGAAGCGATCGTGCTGGTGTTGGTCGCCGCGGGTGCGGCCGCGGTGCGGTTGACCCTGCCGACCGCCATGGCAATCACGGTGCTGCTGCTGGTGTTGGTGATCTCGTACCGGCAGGTGATCGCGGTCCACTCGAACGGCGGCGGAGCCTACACGGTGGCCAAAAAGGACCTCGGCCGCACGGTGAGCTTGTTGGCTGCGGCACCCAGTAGGAAGACTGGGGGCCTTCCCGCCAGGGATTGGGGAATTATGTTGGGTGCGTCACCATTTCAGCGAGAACGCGCGGCGCCCTAATAGCAACGCTCTGATGGTCTCACCAGGCCGCTCCAGCCTGTGGGTAGGGGTCGAGCCTCTTGGTCTGACGAGGAATCGTCCGGTGCCCTACGAGGCAACTATTAGGGTGTTGACAATTGCTCCCGCAGGGTGGAGCGTCAACTAAGTTGAGACTCTCAACCAGTCCGGGATGAGGTCAGCCGTCCGCCGCTGTCCTCGCAGAGCACTAGCTCGAGCCGAACACACCGGTGACAACCGGATGTCGGGGATCGCCCATGAATACTCCGCCCACCCCCTTCGTGCTGCTAGACGGCGGCTTTCTTTCCCAGCCCTGGCAAGGTCACACCCTACGGTTAGCCAGTCGTCAGCTCAGGTCGTCGATAGCCGTCATCAGGGCCCACGGCGACATCGACGCATCCAACGGTGACACGCTGACAGAATTCACGCTGGGGCATCTGATGCGTTGCCGCGGGCTGGTCCTTGATCTGCGCCACCTGGATTTCTTTGGCACCGAGGGTTTCTCGGCGCTGCACAGGGTCTCCGTCTGCTGCGCGCGCGCCGGCATAGGCTGGGCAGTGGTATCCGGTGAGGCAGTCTCCCGGGTGCTGCGGATCGGCGATCCAGAGGGCTTGCTGCCCGCCGCCCGCACCGTCGAGGCAGCGATGGCCATCATCCAAGATCAGCCTCACCATCCACTACGGCCCATCGCCAGCCGCAGGGACCCCGGACAAACCTCGAGATGCGAACGCACGGTGTGCTTGGTCTGCGGCGGTACACAACAGGTCCGGCACCAACAGCGGACCTCGACCGAAGCGATCGCCAAGCTCGATCGTCCTGCCTTGACGGTGGTTAAGGCTGGGGTTCGAAGATGAATTGAGGTTGTGGAGTGCGGCGCCGGCGAGGAATGTCGCGACCGCGTCGACCCCGACGGTCAATGTGTCGCGAGGGTTGGTGGCTCGCGGGACGACGCCGCTGCTGCCCGATGACTACCTCAAGCTGCTCAATCCGCTGTGGTCGGCGCGGGAACTGCGTGGCGTCGTCGTCGGTGTTCGCAGGGAAACCGAAGACTCGGCCACGGTCACGATCAAACCCGGATGGGGCTTGTCCGGCGACTACCACCGCCAGCGCTTCTGCCTTAACCACCGCGAATACCGCCGCGCAGAAACCCTGCGACGATCCCGGCGCGCTTCAGGCCGACGCAGACTCCCGCGCCTGACCGCGCGACGTGGTGCCCACCAGCGGGGTTGACAGCGCCGCGATGGTCCACTCAGTGCTCGGGCCGGCCGCTGGAGTGGCCCACCTACTCGCTCTTCGCGGTTGCTGGGGTTAAGCGTTGTGGCTCGCCGGCGATGGTGGCCGATTGCCGATAGTGGCCGTCGGTGAGGTCGTGGTACCAGGTTGTTTCCCCCGGCGCGGGCAGCCCGGCCTCTTGCAGTGCGGTCGACAGTGGGCGGTAGGAGGGCGTGAGTGGTATGCGGTCAACAATGCGGATGATGGCGGGACGCTGGTCCCGGGGGAGGCCGCCCAACACGGTGGTCAGGCTGTCCGCGGTGAGGACGCCGTCGTTGCCAAGCGTCACGGCCGCGACCGCGACGTCGTGGGTGTCGGTCGCAACGGGATAGACCACGGCCAGTTCGATCACGGTGATGTCGCCGAGGGCGTCGCAGATCGGCTGGCAGAAGACCGGTCCGCGCACCGACTGGATCACGGTGCTCCTGTTGTCGACGAACCAGTAGTCGCCGTCGCTGTCGCGGCGAAACAGGTGGTCCGTGGTGATCCAGGTGTCTCCCTTCGTGAATACCGAGCGCATCGACACGCTCGCGGCATCCAGGCCGTCGCGCGGCTTTGCGAGCAGCACACCCACCTCGTCGACCGCACAGGGGCGCACGAAACCATGGTCATCCTCGATGAAGCGGCCCGTCGCGGCGTCGTAGCCGCCCAGCCGAATCTCGGTGCTGCCCGGCAGCGGCCGACCCTTGGCCCCGATCTTGGTGCCGGCGACGTTGGCCAGCACCGCGTCCCCCTCGGTGGAGGCATAGAACTCCAGCACTCGGGCCGGGGCGAATCGGTCGGTGACCTTCTGCCACAGCCCGGTCGGCATTCCGGCTCCGATGAACAGGCGGATCGGGTGGTGTTCGTGAAGCTCGGGCGACGTCGCCTCCACCAGTTCGTGCAGCATGGCCCAGGTGTAGGACACCACCGTGACCCCGTAGCGGTGGATCTCGTCGGCGAACCGGGTTGGGTCGACGCCCCGGGTCAAGGCGATGCGCGACCCGCCGGCGACCGCGCCGCCGAGGCCGACCAGCAGACCCGAGGGATGGTGCAGCGGGGTCAGGCAATAGATGGTGTCACCGCGGCCGAGCGCGGCGGCGGTGGCCGTGCCGTAGGCCGACAGCGCCCACCGATGATTGGTGACCTCCTTGACCACCCGGCGTCCTCCCGTCGTGCTGAAGAACACGAAGGCGAGATCACTTGCCCGGCCTGGGTTGGGCCGATACCACTGCGGCGGCCGCGCACCCGACAGGTCGAGGCGGTCCAGCTCGACGACCCGGTCGGACGCCGTCCGGCGGAGGTCTGTGGTGCGGCCGTGACCGAGGACGAGCACCCGGGCGCCGGTCGCGGTGGCCGCCGCCAGATGGTTTGGGTCCGTGACGATGTCGGCCACCTCGCATAGCTGGACGGCTGCGGCAAGGTCGTCGTCTGGGGGTAGCAGCACCGCCACCGCGCCGAGCCGCGACAGTGCCGCGATCGCGGTCACGGCGCTGGGGCTGGTGTCCATCAACACACCGACGTGGGCTCCCTGCCGGACACCGACGGCGATGAGGCCGCGCACCGCGTCGTCGATGCGGTGATCAACCGCCGCGTTGGTGTGGACACGATCGTCGAAGAGGAAGCACTCCTCCTCGGGCGCTCTGTTCGCCTGTTCGGCCATCATGCCGCCCAACGACACCCGGGTATGGGGCTGCAGCCGCCCGAGGCGGGCGAGCCGGGGCACGGTGCGCACGGCCTCTCCGGCGATCCCCCTGCCGCTGCGCGCCGCCCCCACCGCGGCGTCGGCCAACCCCAGGCCCACGCCGATGCCCAGTTCGGCCAGCACACCCGCCGAGTGACCGATACGCGATGGCAGCCCGACAGAGCCGTCGATCCCGCCGCTAGGGTCGGCCTCCATCGCATGCACGCCGTCGGGCCTGGGCCCTCGACCGTCTTGCCAGAGCACCCATGCACCGACGGTGGGCCACGTGTGCGTGGCGGCGGTCGATCCGACCACCAGCCCGAAATGACCTGCCCGCAATAACACCTCGGACACCTCGGCGCGGGGAGCGGCCCGCCGGATTCCTCGAACCGACGCGGGTTGGCCGATGTCATCGATTGCGCCGATGAACGCAAGCACCGGACAGGTGATTTCCGCCAGCGTGATCAACCTGCCATCGATCGCGGCGCCGCCGGCCATCATGCGGTTATGGACCACGAACTGCCGTAACAATTCGGCAACCGCGGGACCCGACCATGCCACCCAGCCCTCCGTCTCGAGGAAGCGGCGTTGCTGTTCCCTGGGCAGCAACGCCTCTCGGTCATGGAGTTGCCGTAGAAAGTCCCACCTGGCCCGGACCGTCTTGATCGGGTCCAGAAGTTGAAAGCCGGTACGGGCCATCCATCCGGACACCGAGAGACGGTTGAAGACGTGGTCGGCGATCAGCTGAGCGCCGCGGCCCGCCAGCGCAGCGGGAATCCCGAACGGCAGACCGCTGAGCGAATCGACGGCGGCACCGAAGGTGATGACGCTGGCCAGGCCCTCGGAACGTCGGTAGGCCGCGGTTTGATAGCAGAACATGCCGCCCTGTGAGTAGCCCGCCAAATGCACCTTGCGGCCGGTGTGTGCGTGGACCGAGTCGATGATTCGGCTTAGCGCGACGATATGGTCGCTCAACGTGCGTTCGAACCCACCGGTTTCCCGGTCCGGTGAGCCGAAGTCCACCACCCACGGGTCCACACCGAGATCATGCAGGACTCCGACCGCGCCCTGGTCTCTGGTGACGTCGAACACGTTGGCCGACATCATCATCGGCGGCACAAGTATCACCGGCGGCCGTGCCGGATCATTCGCGCTGTCGGGGAAGTAGCGCCGTAGCCGGTACATGTCGCACCGCTCCACGATCTGAAACGGTGACGGGAGGGATCCGGTCTGAAGGCCACCGAACCGCAGCACCTCGACACCGTTCTGCACGGTCGTGATCATCCGGTTCGCGGGACCGGTAATCAAGTCGCTACCCCAGGTCACCGATACCACACGTCTTCTCGGGATGGTCCGCGTCGGACGCCCATCCAGGGAGGCTGGCCAGTGCCGCACTGACGGTATCGACGGCTGGCAGCCAGCCGTCCGGGTCGCAGATTCGTAGCACCATGGATACCGCTGCAGCCGGTACCAACGCCCAGTCAATTCCAGCAGCTACGCAGCCCTCCGAGATTCGGAGTAGCGCCGAGAAGCCTACGGCCCCAAAGTATTCCAGGCCGGTTAGATCAAGGATCAGCCCGCGGCAACGCGCCAGGTCGGCGAGTGAATACTCGATGAGGGTGTTTGCGTTCGTCCCGTCGATGTCGCCGTGGGCGCTGACGATGGCCACCGACGACGTCGTCCAGCGAGTGTCCAATCGCGCTAATTGAACTGTGTCCGGCTTGGAGAAAGGCATGGAGAGAATGGCATCGCCCGGCGGGGCAGAAGAGCGTAACAATGTGTCGGTCATGGTGATCCTGTCGTGCGGGCGATCACCGGCGTGCCAGGCTCGGAGCTAGCGCTCCTAAGGTTTTGCAGCGTACGGCTAAACCTATCCGGACCAGCTGAGATTCTCAGCAACCATGACACTACACCGACTGGAGGGTTTCGCACACCTGTTCGGGCCGCATGGCCAAAATCGGGAAGCCGCCAGCCAACGTCGCTTTGGACCGGCTAGATGACTTGAGTCGTGTCTCTCGTTGAGGATGAGTCAAGTTCGAGTCTTGTTCATGCTGCGATCGCGGCACGTGTGAGTAGGTCATCGAGAGCTGCTTCGTAGGCGCGGTCGGCGGCGCGCAGTCTTGCGGGACTGGTTGGTTCTGAGGTGATTTCGGCGAGTCCGTCGCGCAGAAGCCGGTGATGGGTCTTGGACAAGAACAAGGCTCTACGGTGGCCCTCGGTGGTGACGCGGTAGCGGTGGCTGTGTGGGATACGTTCGATGAGGCCGTGGTGTCGCAGCCGGCGCAGGTCGTAGGTTCCCTGCCCGCTGCTGAAGCTTCCCGGAGCACGTCCGAGGAGCGGTTCGAGGTGTTCTCGTAGGTCACGGTTGGTGAAGCCGCGGGGCAGCAGCCGGAAGATGCACAGCACCGAGAAGAGGGCTTGGACCCGGTCGTCGGTGAAGCGCATACCGGCCACGCGTTGACCGGTCTGGGTGTGCACGGGTTCGGTGATCGCGGTGAGCGTGGTGGCGCCATCGGCGGGGTCGTGGCTGAGTCGTTGAACGTCGAGGAGGCGTTGGTTGGCTGAGAAGCCGATCTTCCGCAGCGCGGGCAGATTGGTCAGCCGCCTGCCGATGTTGAAGTCGTAGGTGTCGTTGATGGTGGTCTCGGTCCGCAGGGCTCGTCCTTCCTTGTGGTACTGCTTGATCGTGGTGTGCTTGTAGTCGACATACAGGCTCGGTGTGACGTGCTGGGTGATCACCCGCGTGCGAAATCGGCTTGGTGTCGGGCGCTTACGACCGCGGTGGATCCGACGATCGAAGACCAGTTGCACCCGGTCCGGCCGGCCGAGATCGAGGTTGTCGCGGATGACCTGCTCGAAAAACACCCGGCCGGAGACCGGCTGGTCCAGCATCTGGGTGAGGGAGAACTCTGCCTGCAGGATCGAGACGGCGTAGCGGTAGCCGGCCGCCCGATCCTGCGGCGTGTAGGGGTGCGGCAGCCGGGCCAGCCACTTGTGGAGCAACGCGTCGATCCTGTCTTCGGTCAGGCCGTCACAGATCGCCTGCACCGCCTTGGTGTCGGCGACCGCGGCGAACCCGTTGTCGAGTGCCTCAAAGCCGATCCCGGCCTTGGCTGCTTGCCGTTTGGCGTACTCGTTGCCGTTGATGCACAACCGGGCGGTGTAGGGGAAGTAAGAGCAGAACTTGAAGAAGAACGGTCCGAAATCATCATCGACCCCGTAGAAGTAATAGTGGTTGACCACCGCGGTGGTCGTCACGATCCATGGATACGGCGCGCCGGTGATCGGGTTGTGCCGGCGTTCGGTGCGGAATACGTGGGCCTTCTCCTGGGCAACCCCGATGAACACGATCTCGTCAGTGCCGGAAAACCCGGCTAGGTGCTGGTGCATCACGTCGTCCTTGCGCTGTCCCTTGGCGAAGTGCACCAACGGGATTGCCCGGTCGGCGGCATACGTCTTGATGTCGGTGACGAACTGCCGTGACATCGGGGCGACCAGCGCGGTCGAGGCGATCGGAAAGCCGCGGTGTCGCATTAAGAACCCGGCCACCTGGCCTGTTCGCTGCAGTTCCGGGACGTAGATGTTGAGATACATCCGATCAATCGATTCGATCTCGAACTGCACGTGCTTGTCGAGCACATCAGAAACCGAGCGCGGTAGCGTCATGACAAGCTCCGATCGTCGGGTCAGCCGCAAGGCCAACCACCGCCGTGAGCGGGACATGACAAGGACCCGCAGGTCCTTCACAGACCCGCCGATCGGAGCCTACGGGCACCGCCGAACTACCGCCACAAGCCTGGGCGGGCTGGGGCCAAGCCCCGTTAGGGCGTGTCTCCCGAATGGGAGGGCGTTGACGAGCGACGATTGGCCGGTGACGCGAATGGGTGTGATTTCTGATCAGTTTTGGACGGCTGTCGAATCGGTGATGCCATCGGATGAGGGCAAGCGGGGCAACAGGTTCGGTGACCATCGTTTGATACTGGAGGGGATCGCATGGCGATTCCGCACTGGTAGCCCATGGCGGGACCTGCCAGCCGATTTCGGACCGTGGCAAACGGTGTGGAAGCGGCATCACCGATGGTCCTTGGACGGCACCTACGACGCGATGTTCGCCCAGGTGGCGGCGATATTCGGGTTCGACGCCGCGATGGTCGAGGACATCGAGAAGCTGCTGGCGGTGGATTCGACGAACGTGCGGGCACATCAACATTGCGCGGGCGCACGCTCCGACACGCTCGCCCCAGGGGGCTCTGTCGAATTACAAGAAATCTGCCGATGAGCCCGACGATCACGCGATCGGCCGCTCGCGCGGCGGGCTCACCACCAAGATTCACGCCCTGACCGATCAGCGGGAAGCCCCGGTCGCGGTCCGGTTGACCGCCGGACAGGCCGGCGACAACCCCCAGTTGGTGCCGCTGCTCGACGATTACGCCGCGCCCTGCAAGGAGCAGGACGTGTCCGGTAGCGACTTCCGATTGCTCGGCGACAAGGCTTATTCGCATCCGAGCACGCGCACCGAATTGCGTTCCAGAAGAATCAAACACACAATTCCTGAACGCAAAGACCAAATCGCTCGACGCAAAGCCAAAGGATCAACAGGCGGTCGGCCGCCCGCATTCGACCCCGCCCTCTACGGGCTACGCAACACCGTCGAACGAGGCTTCAACTGGCTCAAGCAGTGGCGCGGCGTCGCGACCCGCTACGACAAATACGCTCTCACCTACCTCGGCGGAGTCCTACTGGCCTGTGCAGTCATCCATGCCCGCGTGGGGGCCACTGAATTGGGAGACACGCCCTAGCCAACTTAGCCGTAGGACGGGAGTTATCTCGTGGCGGGTGCGCCCTGGGTATATGGCTGGTCGGCGGTGATGTCGGGCTCCACAGGATTATGAAGCAGGTACCGAGGGATCGGCAATCTCGCGGGTCTGGTCGCCGATCATCGGCGCTTGCCCGAGTTGCTGGCGGAGGTGGCGGCGTTCGCTGCGCGTGCGATACCGGGGGCCGACGGTGCTGGGTGACGTTGCTGAATGTCGACCGGGTGGACAACATGGTCGCGGCGTGGCCCTGGCCGCAGACCTGGGGATTCCCCGGTCTCAATGCGGCGATAGCCGCCCATCGGGTGTAGTGTCAGTAAAGTTGGGAACCCAGCCAGTCCGGGATGAAGTCAGCCGTCCGCCGCTGATCTCGCAGAGCAGCAGCTCGCGCCGGACACTTCGATGACTACCTTCCGTCGGGACCACTTTGAGCGCTCGATCCACCTTTGAAACATTGAATGTCCCTCTTGTTGAGCAAGAGTCTTCCGGCTCCGCGAGTTTCGGCATTCTCAGTACGTATCCACCGACAGCGTGCGGGCTGGCGACGTTCAGTGCCGCGTTGTCGGAAGGGTTGTGCGCGAATGGTTCTGACGTCAGCGTCGTGCGCGTTGCCGACGGGTCGATATCTTCCGATACTCGGGTGATCGGAGAGTTGGTCAACGGTTCCACGACATCGGTGGCGGCAACCTCCGAATTGCTGAACGAGAGCGACATCGCTGTCGTGCAGCATGAGTACGGTATCTACGGCGGGGTCGACGGAGACGAGGTGGTGGACATCATTGGCGGGCTGCGCATCCCGTCGATCGTGGTCGCCCACACGGTCCTCAAAGACCCGACCCCGCATCAGCGTTCGGTGCTCGAGACGATCGCGGCGATGGCGGCTCAGGTGGTTGTTATGTCGGAGGCGGCCAGGAAACGCCTGTGCCTCGGCTTCGAGATCGATCGCCGAAAAGTCACCACGATCGCGCACGGCGCGACCGTGGTGAAAAACACCCCGGTGAAGCGTTCGGGCAGACCGACTCTGCTGACCTGGGGTCTGCTGGGGCCGGGGAAAGGCATCGAGCGGGTCATCGAGGCGATGGGATCGCTGCGTGGGCTCCATGGCCGGCCGCGTTACCTGATTGCCGGCCGCACGCACCCAAAGGTTCTGGCCGCCGATGGCGAGGCATACCGCGACGCCCGTGCCGAACAGGCGCGGCGCACCGGCGTAGCGGACTCGGTGTGCTTCGACGCCAACTACCGTGACGTGTTGTCGCTGACTGCGCTGGTTCGGTCCTCGGCCGTGGTTGTGCTGCCCTACGACTCCACGGATCAGGTCACTTCCGGTGTTTTGGTCGATGCCATCGCGAGCGGGCGACCGGTCGTCGCCACCGCCTTCCCCCACGCCGTCGAACTCCTTGGGAGTGGGGCGGGCATCGTCGTCGATCACGACGATCCGGATGCGCTGGCTTCCGCCCTGCGCCGATTGCTGACCGATCCGCGCCTCGCCGGCTCAATGGCCGCGGAGGCCCGCCGGTTGGCCCCGACGATGGCCTGGCCGGTGGTGGCAGATGCCTATCTGGCTCTGGCACAACGGATTCTCGCTAAGAGTCGGGCGCTGGTATGACCGCCACGATGGCGGAGCCCATTTTCGACCACCTGTTGCGTTTGACAGACCGTCGCGGCACGTTCGAACATGCCCTTTTGGCCGAACCCCGGCCCGAGCACGGCTACTGCACCGACGACATGGCCAGGGTTCTCGTCGTCGCCACTCGAGAGCCCAACGCCGGTGGGGAAGTCAACGGCCTTGCGCGCGTGGCCGTGCGTTTCCTGAACGATGCGCAGTCCTATGCCGGCACCTGCCGAAACCGGATGAACAGCAAGGGCCGTTGGGAGGATGAGCCCTCCCTGGAGGACTGCTGGGGGCGCTGCATCTGGGGACTGGGAACTGCCGTCGCGCATAGTGACGTCGATCTGGTTCGCCGGTTGGCCGTCATTCAATTCGAACGCGCCGCGAAGGTGCGATCGCCGTGGCCTCGGGCGATGGCGTTCGCGGTGTTGGGCGCCGCCGAACTCCTGTCCGTCGACCCCGCGCACCGGGCCGCGCGCGCACTCCTCACCGATTACGCCAAGACCGTGGCCAAACCGACCGGCGACGCGTCCTGGCCATGGCCTGAGCCGCGACTCACCTACGCGAATGCGGTTCTGCCCGAGGCGATGATCGCCGCCGGCGTTGCGCTCAATGATTCAACACTGCGGGACCAGGGCTTGGATCTGTTGGGTTGGCTGGTCGAATACGAAACGGCAGGGGATCACCTCTCGCCCACTCCCGCAGCGGGCAGAGGGCCCGACGATGTTCGGCCCGCGTTCGATCAGCAGCCGACCGAGGTGTCCACCCTCGCCGACGCGTGCGCGCGCGCCGCTGCCATTGATACCCGTTCAAGAATCTGGCCCGACGGGGTCCGGGCCGCTGCGGCCTGGTTCATGGGTGTCAACGACGCGCGGCAGCTCATGTGGGACCCCGAGACCGGCGGCGGATTCGACGGCCTGCACGCCGATGGGGTGAACCGCAATCAGGGCGCGGAGTCGACTCTGGCAGTGCTCTCGACCTTGCAGCACGCGCGGCGCTTCTCGACTGTGCGGCAATGACTTCCGTGCAGGCTGGGCTCGTCACACGTAGCCCCCTGCGACTGTCGCCCGACCCGTCGCGGGTCATCACCCGACTCTTCGTGCCAGGCCAAGAGGGTTTCGAGTACCAGGAGTCCCGAGCGGGAGCAGTGCTGGCGCGGATCCTGGCCCTGGACGAAGGACAGGTGCGGTCGTCGCTAGACGATGTCGTCATCCGCTTCAACGAGCGTCACCGCGATCTCGCTGGCACCTTCCGTCGGCACGCCCGTGAACTCGCCGATCGGCTGGATCCCGGCATGGAGCTCTCCGAGGCACGAAAGTTGTTGCTGGGCGCGACGTTCACCAGCGAATACGCGATTGAAGCTGCGGCGTTGTGCAACCCCAGCATCGTGGCCCATCCCGACCAGGCTGGGACAGTCGCAGGCAGCCTGCGATTCGTGATGAGCGTCCGGGGCATCGGGGAGGGGCACCGTTCGTCGATCGGATTTCGGACCGGCGTCATCGACGCGGCCGGGGGCATCACGGTCGACGATCCGGCTCCGTTCGCCACAGTCGGGGCGGCGGAGCCCGCGCTGCTCGACGCAGCCGTATTCCGCAGTGAACTCATCCGGTTAGACGACACCGGTGAGGCGGCCGACTATGTCCTCGACGGGCTCGGCGAACGCTTTACCAAAGCTGCTCTCGAACAACGATTGACCAGGCTCGAGACTTCGATGAGAACCCGCAGGCAGGCCAAGGGGACGATTTCTTTACTCCGCAGCATCGCCGAGCGGACGTATGCCGTCGAATTCTCCAACGGCATAACACTTTCCGAGCGGGTCCTGTGGCCCTCGATGTGGGCAGAGCAGGCCGGCATGGAGGATGCACGCTTCGTCCGGTTCATCGGCGACGACGGCTCCGTCACCTTCTACGCCACCTATACGGCCTACAGCGGATCCCACATCAGCCAGCAACTCCTCGAGACCACAGATTTCCAGTCTTTCACCTCAACGCCGATCGTCGGACGCGCCGCTGCCAACAAGGGTCTGGCGCTGTTTCCTCGCCGGATTCGCGGTCGCTTCGCCGCTATGGCGAGATCAGATCGCGAATCGAATACGGTTGCCTACTCCGATCATCTGTCCGTTTGGACGGGCGCGCTTGCCTGCCAGAGACCGACCCGAGCCTGGGAGGTGTTACAACTCGGAAACTGCGGTCCGCCCATCGAAACCGACGCGGGGTGGCTGGTGCTCACCCACGGCGTCGGTCCGATGCGAACCTACCGCATCGGGGCGATTCTGCTCGATCTCGACGATCCGACACGGATTCTCAGTGAGCTACCGGAGCCGCTACTGAGCCCCGCTGCTGATGAGCAGGACGGCTATGTGCCCAACGTTGTCTACTCCTGTGGCGCACTCGTCCACGCCGACACCCTGGTGCTGCCTTACGGGATCGCTGACGCCGCCATCGGTATCGCCACCGTGCCGCTACCCGAACTCCTTGCAGCTCTGGGCCGGTGAGACCCGATTTCCGAGCAGACACGACGCTGATGATCGAGTGAGCCCGGGGAGGACCCGGGGACACCCACGGCGATTCGGCGACGCTGTTGGAGAACGTGAGCTCGTGGGTGGGCAAGAGGCTGAACAATGTGCCCGGCTCCAGCGACCCGATCGACGGGGCGGTGGACACCGACCGGACCCGTTGCGAACGTGGAGGGCCGAAATACATCGCGATAGCCACAAACCCATCGCATTTTGGCGGACTCGATTAGATCCCCGGCGTTTTCGAGGCGCGCGAAACTCAGGCTAGCCGCTGGGCGACTGGCAGATCTTCCACTGATCGTCGCGGAATTGCAGATCGAGGCTGCGGGTCGAACGGACCTGCGGGTCGTAGGCCATGAACGTGGTGATGTTCGCCTCGGCGTGCTGGCCGTTGACGACAATCTGGTCGATGCTGGCGATCACCGGATATTGTTTGGCCGCCGAAACCCGGTGGTAGGTTTCCTCCCACGCGTGTTCGTCGTAATCCACGTAGCTGTCGCGGGTGGTGCCGCACGTGATGCCGCGCAGCGTTGTCAGGTCACCCTTCTGCACCGCGGTGTCGAAGTTCTGGATGGTTTGGCGCACCTGGTCTTCCTGCGACACTTTCGAGTGTTTGCTTTTGGTCAGCCACAGGGTGCCCATGATCGCGATCACCGCCAATGCCAAGATGATCACCACCAGCGCCAACACCAAGCCCCAGTTGAACCGCTTGACGGTCTCTAGCTTTCCCGCCAGTCGAGGTGGGATCGATTGTGGCACAGCAGATTTCGGCCCAGCTCTGGGGGCGTTCGGTGGTGGCGGCATTGCGGCCCGCCCGGGCGGGCCGGGCGGCCCGGGGTGCTTCGCGAAGACTTCGGTCGCGGGCTCGGGGGAGGTGGCGATGACCGCGGTCTCCTTGGCGTCGAAGCCGGGCGCCGTGAAACGCCGCTCGCGCTGCTGCCCGTCTGGCTCCGCATCGGGATCGTCTTCCGGATCGGGTGTGCTGATCACCACGGTCTCGGTCTCAGAATCGGGGGGGACCAGGGGTTGTTCCTCGGTGGGTTCGTCGCCGGGATGCGCGGTCTGCTCGCCGGCTGCGTCGCCCCGCTTGGGCGTGGCGCCGCGGTCGGGCTCGGGTGCATTGGGCATGAGTGCTGCTGTCCTCCAGCGATCGAGTGAGTAGCTGGAGCTTAGCGACCCGGCCCCGGGTTGGCGTGATCGCCGAGGTGGGGGACCCGTGCGCGGCGCGGAACGGCAGAATGGAAACCATGACGCCGATGGGTGATCTCCTAGGACCTGATCCGATTCTGCTGCCCGGCGACAGCGACGCCGAGGCTGAACTGCTCGCCAACGAGAACCCGGGCATCGTGGCCGCCGCCCATCCGTCGGCGTCCGTGGCCTGGGCCGCGCTGGCCGAGGAGGCGCTGGCCGACGACAGAGCGGTGACCGCCTACGCGTACGCCCGCACCGGGTACCACCGCGGCTTGGATCAGCTGCGCCGTAATGGCTGGAAGGGTTTCGGGCCGGTGCCGTATTCGCACGAGCCCAACCGCGGCTTCCTGCGGTGTGTGGCGGCGCTGGCGCGGGCCGCCGACGCAATCGGCGAGAACCCTGAGTATCTGCGCTGCCTGGATCTGCTCGACGATTGCGACCCCGAGGCCCGCTCGGCCCTCGGGTTTTAGGGCGCTGGGTTTTTAGAAGGTTTCCTCACAGTGTGCGGCGCCGTCCGGGCTCTCGATTTGGACGGTGGCGTGGTCCAGTCCGCGAGCGCGCAGCACCGCGCGCGCCTCGTTCAGTACCCGGGCGGAGTCGGCGGCGGTGGTCAGGTGTGCGGTGCACATGTCCTTGCCGGGCGACAGTGTCCACACGTGCAGGTCGTGCACCTCGGTCACGCCGTCGACGGCGCCCAGCGCCGAACGCAGCTCCTCGACATCGATGTGATCGGGTGACGATTCGGAAAGGATCCGCAGCGCGGCCCGGGCCAGCGCGATCGCCCGGGGAAGCACCCAAATCGCCACCAGCACGGCGACCACCACGTCGGCGTAGGGCCAGTGTGTGGTGATGGTGACGATGCCGGCGATCAGCACACCGATGCTGCCGACGGTGTCGGCGACGACCTCCATGTAGGCGCCCTTGACCGCCAGGCTGTCCTCGGAGTGCGAGCGCAGCAACAGTGCCACCACGAAGTTGGCGGCCAGGCCGGCCAGCGCCACCACGACCATCGGCACGCCAGGGATCGACACGGGTTCCTTGAGCCGTTCGATCGCCTCGTAGAGGATGAACAGCGCTACCCCGATCAGCAACGCAGCGTTGGCCACTGCGGTGAACACTTCGGCCCGGTGCCAGCCATAGGTGCGGGAGGGTGACGAGCTGCCGCGCTTGGCCAGCGTGACGGCGGCCAGCCCCATGAACACGGCGACCACGTCGGTGAGCATGTGCCCGGCGTCGGCCAGCAGTGCCATCGAGTTGATCAGCAACGAGGTGGTCAGTTCCACCACGACGAACGTCGCCAAGATACCCGCGGCGATGATCATGCGGGGGATCATCCGAGACGCATCGGCCTCGGCAGGTGTGTGACTGTGCCCTGCTCCCATAGCCGGTAATATATGCGTAATGACGCATATATGGCAAGGGTCAGAACCACTGGCTCCAGAAGCGAGTCAGTGCGCCGCCGGCCATCGCCAGCTCGTTGGGCACGCCGGACAAGTTGAAGATCCAGCCCACGATCCCATTAGGGCCGAATAGCAAATTCCGCAGTCCCGGCGCCAAAAACAGGAACAGCAGAACGAACATGCCGTACTGCTTGGCCGGGGCGACCGCGCGCTGCGTCTCCGGACTCAAATGCGGCTCCAGGGCGTCGTAGCCGTCCAGGCCCGGGATCGGCAGCAGGTTCAGCAGCACCGCCGTGAGCTGGAGGAATGCCAGGAAAGCCATCCCCGCCCACAGCACCGCGTGGGCAGGGTTGAAGCACAACCGGGTCAGCACCAGCAACAGCACCGCCAGCACCAGGTTTGCCGCCGGCCCCGCCAAACTGACCAGGGTCCGACGGGTGGGCGTCATGAACCAGGTCCGCAGATAGACCGCGGCACCCGGCAGGCCGATGCCGCCCAGCGCGATGAACAACATCGGCAGCGCGAGCGACAGCCCGGGATTGCTGTAGCGCCGCGGATCCAGGGTCAGGTAGCCGCGCACCTCGACGTCGTGGTCGCCGAATCGCCAGGCGGTGAACGCGTGGCCGAACTCGTGCAGACACAGGGACACCAGCCAGCCGGAGATCACGAAGATGAACACCCCGGCATAGGCCAATGGCCGGACGGTGTAGCCGGCCAGCCAGGCCAGCACGCCGCCGACGGCCGTCAATGCGATCAGGGCCAGAAAGATCGGGCTGGGTCGGACCGAACCGCGCAAGCTCACCGGTCGAAACTACCGGACCAGCACATCGGCGGAATCCGACCCAGGCACCCCTGCCGCGAGGCGCGGCGTAGCGCACAACCCGTTGGCCGGATCGCGGTCGCGATGTCACACATGCTTTGGCCGGGCAACGGTGACACGATAGTGCGGTGAACGACGGCGGCTGGCCGCGTGAGATGACGGCGGCAGCCTTGGTGTGTGGGTCGTGCGGTACCGAGCTGCCGCCGAACGCGAAGTTCTGTAACGAGTGCGGTACGGCGGTCACGGCGCACCATACCCACGCCGAGTACAAGCAGGTCACGGTGCTGTTCGCCGATGTGGTGCATTCGATGGACATCGCCGCCGCGCTGGGTGCGGAGCGGCTACGCGAGATCATGGCCGAGCTGGCCGACCGCTGTGCGGCGGTGGTGCAGCGGTACGGCAGCACGGTCGCCCAGTGGACCGGCGATGGGATCATGGCGGTGTTCGGCGCGCCGGTGGCGTTGGAGGACCACGCCGTTCGGGGCTGTCTGGCGGCCTTGGGCCTTCAGGAGGAGGCCAAGCGGCTGGCCGTCGATGTGGGCGAGCGCGACGGTATCGATCTGCGGTTGCGGGTCGGGCTGAACTCCGGGGAGGTGATCGCCGGTGGGTTTGGTTCGGGCCAGTTCGGCTACGGCACCGTGGGCGAGCAGGTCGGGATGGCCCAGCGGATGGAGTCGGTGGCCCCGCCGGGTGGGGTGATGCTGAGCGCGTCGACGGCGCGACTGGTGGAGGGCGCGGCGAGTCTGGGTGAGTTGGAGTTGGTTCGGATCAAGGGTGCCGAGCAACCGGTGCCCGCCCGTCGGCTGCTCGGCATGGACGAACAGCACCGGAGTCGGAGGCGTGCGGAGTCGACTCTGGTCGGTCGGCGCTGGGAGATGTCCGCGGTCGAGGGCCTGTTGGAGCGCGCCACCGACGGACACGGCGCGGTGGTCGGCGTGGTGGGGTCACCGGGCATCGGCAAGAGCCGGCTGACGCGCGAGGTCACCGCAATGGCAGCCGCCCGGGGTGTGGAGGTGTTCACCGCTTTCTGCGAATCACACGCCAGCGACATCCCCTTCTATGTGGTGGCGCGGTTGCTGCGTGCGGCCTTCGGCGTGGGTGAACTGGACGCCTCGGCGGCCCGCACGCAGGTACGGGCTCGGGTGCCCGATGCCGACCCCGAGGACGTGCTGCTGTTGGAGGACTTGCTGGGCATCGCCGAACCCGATGTGGCGCTGGCCAAGATCGATCCGGATGCCCGTCGGCGGCGGTTGACCAAGCTGGTGAACGCCGCCTCGTTGGCCCGCGAAGCCCCGGCTGTCTATGTCGTTGAGGACCTGCACTGGATCGACGGGGTCAGCGAATCCCTGGTTGCCGAGTTTGTGGCGGTGGTCCCGCAGACGCACTCGCTGGTGCTGATCACCTACCGCCCCGAATACCGGGGCGCACTGAGCCGGGTGCCCGGTGCGCAAAGCATCGCCCTGGCCCCGCTGAGCGATTCGGAGATCGCGGCGCTGGTTGCCGGGCTGCTGGGGCCGGACTCCTCGGTCGGGGGGTTGGCCACCACGATCGCGGAACGGGCCGCCGGGAACCCGTTTTTCGTCGAGGAGATGGTGCGCGATCTGGCCGAGCGGGGTGTGCTGGCCGGAGCCCGTGGTAGTTATGTGTGCCAGGTCGAGCATGCCGATGCCGCCGTGCCGGCGACCCTGCAGGCCACCATCGCCGCCCGTATCGACCGGCTCGCCCTGGCCGCCAAGCAAACTCTGAGTGCCGCCGCGGTGATCGGGTTGCGGTTTGGTGCAGAGCAGTTGGCGTTGCTCGATGGTGAGGCCGAGCTGGGCGAGTTGGTCGCTGCCGAACTCGTCGACCAGGTGCGGTTCACCCCGCACGCCGAGTACGCCTTCCACCACCCGCTGATCCGGACCGTGGCCTACGAAGCACAGCTGAAGTCCGACCGCGTCGCGCTGCATCGGCGTCTGGCAACCGCGATCGCACAACGCCACCGGGATTCGCTGGAGGAGAACGCGGCGTTGATCGCCGAGCATTTCGAGGCCGCCGCTGACCTGCGCGCCGCTTTCGGCTGGCACATGCGCGCCGGGGCATGGGCGCAATCCCGCGACATCAGGGCCGCGCGCATCAGCTGGGAACGGGCCCGAACGGTCGCCGACCGGTTGCCCACCGATGACCCGGACCGGGCGTCGATGCGCATCGCCCCGCGGACTCTGCGGTGCATGAACACCGTCCGGGTCGCCGGCTCCATCGCCGACACCGGCTTCGACGAACTGCGTGACCTGTGCAGCGCCGCCGGCGACACAGTGTCGCTGGCGCTCGGCATGGTCGGCCTGATGACGACGCTGGTATTCCATACCCGCTTCCGGGAAGCGGCGCGGCTTGCGTCGGACTGCAGCCGGCTGCTCGAGTCGATCGCCGATCCGTTGACGATTACGCCGACTTTGTTCGTGGCCCAAGCCATGTGCCAAGCAGGCCAGGCAGCCGAAGGTCTGCGCCTGGCGCAGCGCGTCATCGACCTGGCCGAAGGCGATCCCACCAAGGGCAGTCTGGGCCCCATCGGGTCACCGTTGGCGATGGCGATCCTCATGCGTGGCAGCTGTCGATATTGCCTCGGTGTTCCAGGCTGGAAGCAAGACCTCGACCAGGCGATCGCGATGGCCCGCAGCATCGACCCGGTGTCGTTAATCGCCCCCGTGCTGTATAAGTACCGATTCGCCGCCCATGCCGGGGCGGTGCTCCCCGACGCGGCGGCTGACCGGGACACCGCCGAAGCGATGGCGATGGCCGAGCATTCCGGCGATGACTTCCAGGTCGATGCCGCCCGGGTGAGTCGTGGCCATGTCCTGATCAATCAGGGCGGTTCGCAACGCGCGGCCGGGTTCGCGCTGCTCGCCCAGTTTCGTGAAGCTAACTTGCGGCATGGGTACGCGAAAAACGTCGTGCGGACTGTCGACACCGAGATCGCGAAGGAGAAAGCCAGAACCGGTGATGTCGACGGCGCCATCCAATTGGCACGCGCGGTCGTCGAGTACTCGTTCGACGCGGGCGATGCGCTCTCCCTCGGAGAGGCCACCAGGGTCTTCGTGGAATCACTGCTGCAGCGCGGCACCAGCGCCGACCGCAAGGAGGCGCAGGCCGCGATCGACCGGCTGGCAGCCGAGCCGACCGACCCGGGATACGTCCTGTTCGAGGTTCCGCTGCTGCGGCTTCGGGCTCTGCTGGCGCGGGCTCACGGCGATGCCGCGACCTATGCGCAGTTCCGGGATCGCTACCGCGACATGGCGAAAACGGTTGGCTTCGAGGTGCATATGGCGTTGGCCGAGGCGATGCCATGACGACGGCAGCCTTGGTGTGTGGGTCGTGCGGTACCGAGCTGCCGCCGAACTCGAAGTTCTGTAACGAGTGCGGTACGGCGGTTGCCACTGCTCCGGCATCGGCCGAGTACAAGCAGGTCACGGTGCTGTTCGCCGATGTGGTGCATTCGATGGACATCGCCGCCGCGCTGGGTGCGGAGCGGCTACGCGAGATCATGGCCGAGCTGGCCGACCGCTGTGCGGCGGTGGTGCAGCGGTACGGCAGCACGGTCGCCCAGTGGACCGGCGATGGGATCATGGCGGTGTTCGGCGCGCCGGTGGCGTTGGAGGACCACGCCGTTCGGGGCTGTCTGGCGGCCTTGGGCCTTCAGGAGGAGGCCAAGGGGCTGGCCGTCGATGTGGGCGAGCGCGACGGTATCGATCTACGGTTGCGGGTCGGGCTGAACTCCGGGGAGGTGATCGCCGGTGGGTTTGGTTCGGGCCAGTTCGGCTACGGCACGGTGGGCGAGCAGGTCGGGATGGCCCAGCGGATGGAGTCGGTGGCCCCCCCGGGTGGGGTGATGCTGAGCGCGTCGACGGCGCGACTGGTGGAGGGCGCGGCGAGTCTGGGTGAGTTGGAGTTGGTGCGGATCAAGGGTGCCGAGCAACCGGTGCCCGCCCGTCGGCTGCTCGGCATGGACGAACAGCACCGGAGTCGGAGGCGTGCGGAGTCGACTCTGGTCGGTCGGCGCTGGGAGATGTCCGCGGTCGAGGGCCTGTTGGAGCGCGCCACCGACGGACACGGCGCGGTGGTCGGCGTGGTGGGGTCACCGGGCATCGGCAAGAGCCGGCTGACGCGCGAGGTCACCGCGATGGCAGCCGCCCGGGGTGTGGAGGTGTTCACCGTCTTCTGCGAATCACACGCCAGCGACATCCCCTTCTATGTGGTGGCGCGGTTGCTGCGTGCCGCCACCGGTGTGCGCGGCCTCGACAATGCGGCCGCTCGTGCGGCGGTGCGGGCTCGATTCCCTGATGCCGACCCCGAGGACGTGCTGCTGTTGGAGGACTTGCTGGGCATCGCCGACCCTGAGGTGGCGCTGGCCAAGGTCGATCCGGATGCGCGCCGGCGGCGGTTGACCGCGCTGCTCAACGCCGCCTCGTTGGCCCGCGAAGCCCCGGCGGTCTATGTCATTGAGGACGCCCATTGGATCGATGAGGTCAGCGAGTCGATGATCGCCGGCTTCGTTAGCGTGGTCCCGCAGACGCACTCGCTGGTGCTGATCGCCTACCGCCCCGAATACCGGGGCGCACTGGGCCGGGTGCCCGGTGCGCAAAGCATCGCCCTGGCGCCGCTGAGCGATTCGGAGATCGCAGCACTGGTCACCGAGCTGCTGGGGCCGGACTCCTCGGTCGGTAGGTTGGCCACCGTGATCGCCGAGCGGGCCGCCGGGAACCCGTTTTTCGTCGAGGAGATGGTGCGCGATCTGGCCGAGCGGGGTGTGCTGGCCGGAGCCCGTGGTGATTATGTCTGCCAGGTCGATCATGGCGATGTCGCCGTGCCGGCGACCCTGCAGGCCACCATCGCCGCCCGTATCGACCGGCTCGCCGTCGGCGCCAAGCAGACTCTGAGTGCCGCCGCGGTGATCGGGTTGCGGTTTGGTGCAGAGCAGTTGGCGTTGCTCGATGGTGAGGCCGAGCTGGGCGAGTTGGTCGCTGCCGAACTCGTGGACCAGGTGCGGTTCACCCCGCACGCCGAGTACGCCTTCCACCATCCGCTGATCCGGACCGTGGCCTACGAAGCACAGCTGAAGTCCGACCGCGTCGAACTGCATCGGCGTGTGGCAACCGCGATCGCACGACGCTACCCGGATTCGCTGGAGGAGAACGCGGCGCTGATCGCCGAGCATTTCGAGGCCGCCGCTGACCTGCATGCCGCTTTCGGCTGGCACATGCGCGCCGGGGCATGGGCGCAATCGCGCGATATCAGGGCCGCGCGCGTCAGCTGGGAACGGGCCCGAACGGTCGCCGACCGGTTGCCCACCCATGACCCGGGCCGGGCGTCGATGCGCATCGCCCCGCGGACTCTGCTGTGCATGAACATCGTCCGGGTCGCCGGCTCCATCGCCGACACCGGCTTCGACGAACTGCGTGACCTCTGCAGCGCCGCCGGCGACACACTGTCGCTGGCGATCGGCATGGCCGGCCTGATGGTGGCGCTGGTATTCCATAACCGCTACCGGGAAGCGGCGCGGCTCGCGTCGGACTGCGGCCGGCTGCTCGAGTCGATCGCCGATCCGGCGTCGACCATGGCGATTTTGGGCACCGCGAGCAATGCCATGTGGAACGCAGGCCAGGCAGCCGAAGGTCTGCGCTTGGCGCAGCGCGTCATCGACCTGGCCGAAGGCGATCCCACCAAGGGCAGTCTGGGCCCCCTCCGGTCACCGTTGGTGGCGGCGATCATGCAGCGTGGCAACTGTCGATATTGCCTCGGCCATCCAGGCTGGAGGGAAGACCTCGATCAGGCGATCGCGATGGCCCGCAGCGTCGACGCGACGTACCTTCACGTCCCCGTGGTGAGTAAGTACCGCTTCGCCGTCCATGCCGGGGCGGTGCTCCCCGACGCGGCGGCTGACCGGGACACCGCCGAAGTGATGGAGATGGCCGAGCATTCCGGCGATGACTTCCAGGTGGATGCCGCCCGGGTGAGTCGCGGCCTTGTCCTGATCAGTCAGGGCGGTTCGCAACGCGCGGCCGGTTTCGCGCTGCTCGCCCAGTTTCGTGAAGCTAACTTGCGGCATGGGTACGCGAAAAATGTAGTGCGGACTGTCGACACCGAGATCGCGAAGGAGAAAGCCAGCACCGGCGATATCGACGGCGCCATCGAGTTGGCACGCGCGGTCGTCGACTACACGTTCGACGCGGGCGATGCGCTCTCCCTCGGAGAGGCCGTCCGGGTCTTGGTGGAATCACTGCTGCAGCGCGGCACGAGCGCCGACCGCAAGGAGGCGCAGGCCGCGATCGACCGGCTGGCAGCGGAGCCGACCGACCCGGGATTCGTCCTGTTCGACGTTCCGCTGCTGCGGCTGCGGGCTCTGCTGGCGCGGGCTCACGGCGATGCCGCGACCTATGCGCAGTTCCGGGATCGCTACCGCGACATGGCGAAAACGGTTGGCTTCGAAGGGCACATCGCGTTGGCCGAGGCGATGCCATGACCGCGATACGTCGGGAGGCTCACTAGCTTTTTGAAATGGTGCACGGCCGGACTCGATGCCTGTGAGGCTGGGTCTCATGTCCGAGGCCAAGCACGTCGTTCTGATTCATGGCTCGTGGTGCCGTGGGGAGGTGTGGGCGCAGACCCGCGCCGCCTTCGAAGCGCGTGGCTACACCGCGCACACCCCAACGTTGCGCCATCACGAACTGCCCTTGCACGAGGGCGCGATGAAGGTCGCCTCACTGAGCCTTCGCGACTACACCGACGACTTGGTGGCGTTCGTGAGTTCGCTGGATTCCGCACCGCTTCTGATTGGTCACTCGATGGGCGGGCTGGTGGCGCAGTTGGTCGCCGCGCGCACCCGCCAAGCTGGCTTGGTGGCAGCATGCCCAGCCCCGGCGGTGGGCATGTTTGGTGCGACCCCCACAGCCTTTCGCGGGACGGTGCCGCACTTGTTACGGCCACGCCCCTGGTCCAAGCCGTGGTGCCCCCCGACGTTCGAGCAATTTCGACGCTGGATCGCCAATACCCAGACCGAGGACACCGCCCGGGAGATATATGACGGTTTGGTCTGCGAATCCGGGCGCTATGTCTGGGAGCTGTTCGCTGCTTTGCTAAGGCTTTCGAAGGCCACCGTTGTCGATTTCGCGGCGGTCACGACCCCCGTGCTGGCGATAAGGGCCGAGTGCGACCGCATCGTGCCGGCCGCAGTCGTGCGTCAGACCGCGGCCCGGTATCGACACGGCACCTACGTCGAGATTCCCCGGTCCGACCACATGGTGTTCTCCGGGGCGGCTCTACCAGTCACCATGAACCACATCGACGACTGGATCGCAAGCAATCACGTCCTCTCCTCTACCTGACCAACAGCCATCCTTCGACGTTTCGGTAGAACGTCGATCGGCGCGCGCTGCGGGCGGCCGGGACGCCGTCACGCACCACAATGACTCCGGTGGTGCCCAGCTGGACCGCGCGGCCGGTGATCCACCGACGCCCGATTCTGCTGCCATACCTGCTGGCCCGCAGGCCCGGCAGGGTCAGCGTCGGCGCGATGCGTGCGCCGGCGACCTCGCCGTCGAACAAGGGGGTGTCGTCGACGACTGCCTCGCCGCGGATCAGCTGCCGGCCGTCGGCCGGCAGCCAATCGGCCCGGCCGACGATCACCGACCCGGTCTCGTCGCGGATCATCGGCACCCGCCGCGCGGAACCCCGCCGAGCGCGCCGCGCCGCGCGGCGCCCGGCCGGTAGGCGGTAGACCCGGGTCGCCGCGGTGCGGCGGCGCGGCACGTATGCCACCTCGATGTCGAGCCGGTCGGCGCGCATCAGCCGGGTCAGCACACTGGCCAGGTCAGCGTCGCCGCCGACCACCACGAGCCGCCGGTATGGCCCGATCGCGGCGTCGATTTCGGCCACACTTTCCACCCGATGTGCGGGCAGTGCATGCAGCGGGCGCCGCGCCGGGTCGGGGCCGAAGAGCAACACCGCCGAGCTCGCAGTGTTCTCGACCGTGTTCACGACACTCCTCGCAAACCGCTGGGATAGGGTGGGTCACCGGCTGGACCACAATAAGCAGGGAGCTCGTCATGCCGGCAATCGTCCTCATCGGCGCCCAATGGGGCGACGAGGGCAAAGGTAAGGCCACTGATCTGCTCGGTGGGCGCGTGCAATGGGTGGTGCGCTATCAGGGCGGTAACAACGCCGGGCACACCGTGGTCTTGCCCACCGGCGAGAACTTCGCCCTGCACCTGATCCCTTCGGGGGTGTTGACGCCCGGCGTCACCAACGTCATCGGCAACGGTGTGGTGGTGGACCCCGGTGTGCTGCTGGACGAACTGCATGGCCTCGAGGAGCGCGGAGTCGACACCTCAAAGCTGCTGATCTCCGCAGATGCGCACCTGCTGATGCCCTACCACGTCGCCATCGACAAGGTCACCGAGCGTTACATGGGCAGCAAGAAGATCGGCACCACCGGCCGCGGCATCGGGCCGTGCTACCAGGACAAGGTGGCCCGAATGGGCATCCGGGTCGCCGACGTGCTCGACCCGGAGCAGCTCAACCGCAAGATCGAGGCGGCGCTCGAGTTCAAAAACCAGGTGCTGGTCAAGATCTACAACCGCAAGGCGCTGGAGCCGGCGCAGGTTGTGGAGACGCTGTTACAGCAGGCGCAGCACTTCCGGCATCGCATCGCCGACACCCGGCTGCTGCTCAACAACGCGCTGGAGGCCGGCGAGACGGTGCTGCTGGAAGGCTCGCAGGGCACGCTACTCGACGTCGACCACGGCACCTATCCGTATGTGACGTCGTCGAACCCGACGGCGGGCGGGGCGGCCGTGGGCTCCGGCATCGGCCCGACCCGCATCCGCACCGTGCTGGGGATTGTCAAGGCCTACACCACCCGGGTGGGCTCCGGCCCGTTCCCCACCGAGCTGTTCGACGAGAACGGCGAATACCTGTCCAAGACCGGTGGCGAATTCGGCGTCACGACGGGACGGCGGCGGCGCTGCGGTTGGTTCGATGCCGTCATCGCCCGTTATGCGACCCGGGTCAACGGCATCACGGACTATTTCCTGACCAAGCTCGATGTGCTCTCCAGCCTGGAGACGGTGCCGGTGTGTGTCGGCTATCGGATCGACGGAATGCACACGCCGGACATGCCGATGACCCAGAGCGACCTGTGCCGTGCCGAACCGGTCTACGAGGAGCTGCCCGGCTGGTGGGAGGACATCTCGGAAGCGCGCGAATTCGACGACTTGCCCGCCAAGGCGCGCGACTATGTGTTGCGACTGGAAGAGCTTGCCGGAGCACCGGTTTCGTGTATCGGTGTCGGTCCGGGACGGGATCAGACCATCGTGCGCCGCGACGTGCTGCAGGCCCGCCCGTGACCGATTATTCGTTCGCGCGCCCAGAAGAACTCGACCCCGAATACGAACACCACGGCGGCTTTCCCGAATACGGTCCGGCCAGCCCCGGTGACGGCTTCCGCCGATTCGTTACGACCATGCGCCGCTTGCAGGACCTGGCGGTGTCCGCCGACCCCGGCGACGAGGTGTGGGACGAGGCCGCCGAGCGCGCCGAAGCACTGGTCGAGCTGCTGGGCCCCTTCCAGGCCGAGGAAGGCAAGGCGCCGGCCGGGCGGACGCCGGACCTGCCCGGCATGGGCAGTCTGCTGGTGCCGCCTTGGACGTTGACGCGATACGGCCCCGACGGCGTCGAAATGACGGGACATTTCAGCCGGTTTCACGTCGGCGGCAACCACGCGGTGCACGGCGGTGTGCTGCCGTTGCTCTTTGATCACATGTTCGGCATGATTTCGCACGCTGCGGGACGCCCGATCAGCCGGACGGCGTTTCTGCATGTCGATTACCGCAACATCACCCCGATCGATGCGCCGTTGGCCATCCGCGGGCGGGTCGCCACCATCGAGGGTCGCAAGGCGTTTGTGTCGGCGGAATTGGTGGACAGCGACGAGACGCTGTTGGCCGAGGGCAACGGCCTGATGGTGCGGTTACTTCCCGGCCAGCCGTGAGGTTGTTGATTCGGCCGTAGTTATTGATTCGGATTGGGCGGTACCACGATGATGGTCGCCCCGGGGATCGCCGCCAAGGTGGCCGCCAGGTTCGCCACCACGCCGGGCGGCAAGCCCCCTCCCAGCCAGGTCGCGGCCGCGTTGGCAGCCTCCGCGGTCGCGTATGAACCCGCGGTCGAGGAGAGCATGGCCACAAACTGCTCGTGAATCGCGGCGGCCTGGGCGCTGACCAGCTGGTACATCTGGGCGTGCGTGGCGAAGCGTACGGCTGTCGTTGCCGATACCTGGTCGGCGGCAGCGGGAATCACCTCGGTTTGTCAGACCGGCCGCAGCCGCGTTCAGGGCGCTCATCGCCGAGCCGATGCTCGCCAAATCACCCGTGGCCTTGCTCAGCCCTTCCGGTTGCGTCGTCACGAAAGACATGGACTCCTCCTCACAGATTGTGTGCGCTCCGCGAAGGGAATTGAGGCGCGAACCGACGCCTCCACCTCGTCGCGGCCCGATGCACGACGAGACCTCAGCAGAGTTGCACAAAACCACAAAAACGAGCCGAGATACGGCTTTCTCATATGCACGTCAATGCGAATGCATCGGCACCGCCGCCCCTGGCGCCCCTATCCTTGAGCAGCATGAGCGAGACGGAGCAGCAGCCCCCCGGCAAGCGGGGGCGCCCTCCCCAAGGTCCCCAAGCTCCCGAAGCTCCCCGGGTTACCGAAGCTACCGAGGCTACCGAAGCCATCGAAGTTCCCGAGGCCCCCGAGGCCCCCGTGGCCCCCGAAGCTCCCGTGGCCCCCGAGGCCCCCGTGGCCCCCGAGGCTCCCGACGATGAGGTCCGGCCCCGGGTGATGCTGCTGGGTTCGGATGAGCTCAACCGCGAGCTGGCGATCGCGTTGCGTTGTCTCGGTGCGGAGGTGATTGCGGTCGACGGGCACGCGGATGCGCCCGCGCACGGGGTGGCTCACGAGTCCCTGGTGGTCCCGATGACCGAGGCCGATGAGCTGGCGGCGGTGATCGAACGCGCGCAACCGGATTTCGTGGTGACTGGCGCCGACGCGGTCCCGACGGAAACCTTCCAGGCCCTGGAGAGCTTCTGGGTCAAGGCCGAAGACGAGTTCACCGAGCTGGTGCCCAGCGCCCGCACCGTCCGGCTCACCGGCGACCGGGAAAGCCTGCGCCGGCTGGCCGCCGACCAGCTCGGCCTGCCCACCGCGCCGTTCTGGTTCGCCGCCTCGGTCGAGGAACTCGACGCGGTAGCCGCGCACGCCGGGTTTCCGCTGCTGGTGAAACCGGTGGTCGGGGTGGCCGCCCAGGGACACTCGGTGGTTGCGGGGCCCGACGACGTCGAGCCCGCCTGGCGGCGTGCGGTGGGGGACGCGGTGGCGGCGCACCGTCGGGTGATGGCCGAAACGGTGGTCGAGGTCGAGTTTCACGTCACCCTGCTCGCCGTGCGCACCGAGGGTCCGGACGGCCCGGTGATCGAGTTCTGCTCACCGATCGGTCATCGCGGCGCCGACGCCGACATGCTGGAATCCTGGCAACCGCAGCAGATGAGCAGCGCGGCGTTGGATTCCGCGAGATCGATTGCCGCGCGCATCGTCAAGGCGCTCGGCGGGCGTGGGGTCTTCGGCGTCGAATTGATGATCAACGGCGATGAGGTCTACTTCGCCGACGTCACCGCCTGCCCGCACCAGAGCGCGTGGGTGACGCCGCGCAGCCAGCGGCTCTCCGCATTCGAACTGCAGGCCAGGGCCATTCTGGGCATTCCGGTGGACACCATGATGAATTCGCCGGGTGCCGCGCGCGTCATCGATGTGGCCGGGGGATCGCTGACTCCCGACGCGCTGATCGCTGCGCTTCGGGTGCCGGAAAGCGATATCCGGGTGTTCGGATCCTCCGGTGCGGTGGCGCTGGCCACGGCGCCGGATGTGGCGGCCGCTCGAGACCGTGCCCGCCAGGTCGCGACCGCACTGTCCGGGCGCCGGCAGCCTTGAGTTCGCCGGAGCGCCGCCGAATATGCGAGACTCTCGCGGGTGAGCTACGCAGGAGATATCGCACCGCTTGACGCCTGGAAAATGCTGAACGACAACCCCCAGGCGGTGCTGGTCGACGTGCGCACCGACGCCGAGTGGAGGTTCGTCGGGGTGCCGGACTTGTCGAGCATCGGTCGCGAGGTCGTCTTCATCGAGTGGAACACGTCCGACGGGAGGCGCAACGAGAGCTTCCTGGCCGAACTGCAGGACCGGGTTTCGCCGGCAGACTCCGGTGCGGGGGAGCGGCCGGTGGTGTTTCTGTGTCGCTCGGGTAACCGTTCCATCGGCGCCGCCGAGGTTGCGACCGCGGCGGGCATCGCTCCCTCGTACAACGTGCTCGACGGCTTCGAAGGCCAGCTCAATGCGGAGGGACACCGTGGCGAGACCGGCTGGCGGGCGATCGGATTGCCTTGGAAACAGGGGTAGCAGGGGTAACAGGGGTGAAGCAAGGATGACTGAGCACGACTCGGTCCGCACCCCGAAGGCGCTGCCCGACGGCGTCAGCCAGGCCACCATCGGCGTGCGCGGCGGGCTCTTGCGATCGGGGTTCGAGGAGACCGCCGAGGCGATGTACTTGACGTCCGGCTATGTCTATCCGTCGGCGGCGGTCGCGGAGAAGTCGTTCACCGGCGAGCTGGACCACTTTGTGTACTCGCGCTACGGCAACCCGACCGTGACCATGTTCGAGGAACGGCTGCGCTTGATCGAGGGAGCCGCGGCGGCGTTCGGCACCGCGAGCGGCATGGCCGCGGTGTTCACCTCGCTGGGCGCGCTGCTGGCCGCCGGTGACCGATTGGTTGCCGCGCGCAGCCTGTTCGGCTCGTGTTTCGTGGTGTGCAACGAGATCCTGCCGCGGTGGGGCGTAGAGACCGTCTTCGTCGACGGCGACGACCTCGCGCAATGGGAACAGGCGCTTTCGGTGCCCACCCAGGCGGTGTTCTTCGAAACGCCGTCCAATCCGATGCAGTCGCTGGTGGATATCGCCGCGGTGACCGAGCTGGCGCATGCCGCGGGCGCAAAGGTAGTGCTGGACAACGTCTTTGCCACACCACTGCTGCAGCAAGGCATTCCGATCGGGGTCGATGTGGTGGTGTACTCGGGGACCAAGCACATCGACGGGCAGGGCCGGGTACTGGGCGGCGCCATCCTCGGCGACAAGGAGTACATCGACGGTCCGGTGCAGAAGCTGATGCGGCACACCGGCCCGGCGATGAGCGCGTTCAATGCCTGGGTATTGCTGAAAGGCCTTGAGACGCTGGCGGTTCGGGTTGAATACAGCAATTCCTCGGCGCACCGGATTGCGGAGTTCTTGGAAGGTCATCCGGCGGTGCGTTGGGTGCGCTACCCATTCCTGGTGTCGCACCCGCAGCACGACCTGGCCAAGCGCCAGATGTCCGGCGGCGGAACGGTGGTCACCTTCGAGCTGGACGCACCGGAGGGCCCCGACGACACTGCTAAGCAACGCGCCTTCGAGGTGCTGGACAGGTTGCGGCTGATCGACATTTCCAACAACCTCGGCGACGCCAAATCGCTTATCACCCACCCGGCGACCACGACTCACCGGGCGATGGGACCGGAGGGTCGCGCGGCGATCGGACTGGGTGACGGCGTGGTCCGCATCTCCGTCGGGCTGGAAGACACCGACGACCTGATCGCCGATATCGACCAGGCCCTGAACTAGGGCGCTAGCCGGCTGCCTGCTGTTCGGCTTCTTCCGCGCGTTCCGCGGCCGCCAAGGGTCCTTGGGCTTGCGCCTCCATCATCTGCGTCACCACCCTGGCGTAGATCATCTGGCTCGTGATGGCCATCTGACCGCGACCGCGGCCCATGAAGGAAATCCCCCAGGCGAACAGCGCGGCAATGCGGTTGCGGTGGCCGACCAGATAGGCCAGGTGCAGCACCAGCCACGCCAGCCAGGCGAAGTAACCGGCGAATTCGATCTTGCCGACCTGGGCGACGGCGCTGTTCCGGGAGATCGTCGCCATGCTGCCCTTGTTGAAGTACTTGAACGGCTCGCGGCTTGTCGGGTCGTCCTTGCCCTTGACCATGTGCTTGATCAGCTTGGTTGCATAGTGTGCCCCCTGGATCGCGCCCTGAGCCACCCCCGGCACGCCGGGCACAAACATCAGATCGCCGACGACGAAGACGTTCGGGTGGCCCTTGACGGTGAGGTCGGGCTCCACGACCACCCGTCCGGCGCGATCGACTTCGGTTCCGTCGGACTGCTCGGCGATCATCTTGCCCAGCGAGCTGGCCTGGACGCCGGCCGCCCACACCTTGCAGGCGCACTCGATGCGCCGTTCGGTGCCGTCCTTCTCCTTGATCGTGATGCCCTTGTAGTCGACGGTCGTGACCATCGCGTTGAGCTGGACCTCGACATCCATCTTTTCCAGCCGCTTTTGCGCCTTGAGGCCCAACTTCGGGCCCATCGGGGGCAACACCGCGGGCGCGGCGTCGAGCAGGATCACCCGGCAGTCGCTGGGCGTAATGGTCCGGAATGCCCCTGCCAGGGTGCGCTCGGCGAGTTCGACGATCTGTCCGGCCACCTCGACGCCGGTCGGTCCGGCCCCGACCACCACGAAGGTCAGGCGGCGTTCCCGCTCGGCCGGGTCGGTGGTGACCTCGGCTGCCTCGAACGCGCCGAGGATGCGGCCGCGCAATTCCAGGGCGTCGTCGATGGTCTTCATGCCGGGTGCGAAGGTGGCGAAGTGGTCGTTGCCGAAGTAGGACTGCTGCGCGCCGGCGGCCACGATCAGGCTGTCATAGGGCAGCACCGTCTGCATGTCCATCAATTTCGACGTGACCGTCTTGGCCTTCAGGTCGATCGCGTTCACCTCACCCAGCAGCACCCGCACGTTCGTCTGTTTCCGCAGCACTAGCCGGGTGGTCGGGGCGATGTCGCCCTCGGACAGGATTCCCGTCGCCACCTGGTACAGCAGTGGCTGGAACAGGTGGGTGGTCGTCTTCGAGATGAGGGTGACTTCGACGTCGGCCCGCTTGAGCGCCTTGGCGGCATTCAGGCCGCCGAATCCGCTTCCGATGATGACGACGCGATGGCGCCCGGCGACAGCCGAGGGGTCGCTGGATGGGGATGTCATACTCCGCCTCCTTCAGTCGCAACAGTCTGTGCTGGGCATGTACACCGTACGACTCCATCTGGTGGAACGGTGCATGTTACTGCGCGCGGGTTTCCCGGGGGTGCGGTGCGCCGTTGCCGTGGCATTGAATGGTGCGCGCACCACCAGTGCCGCCGGTACCCCGTCGAAATGATTCGCTGCTAAATCACAACGGCACAATGTCGAAATTTTCGCGACAGCCTCCGGTGCGCTCACTTATCCCGATCGTGTCACCAAGCGTCAGAATCACGCTGCGTGACAACGCCTTTCGGGGAAACCGAGGTCTGATTGCCTAAACTCCGCGATGTGCCGCGAATCGGGCATATTGTGCGCTTAATAAAGACGCATTCGATCGTGGGCTGTCGGCTGCGGCTTCGGATTTGACAGAAATTTGGTTCGACGATCATGGCGGTCAATACGGCCGCGGCAATTTCGACCAGCGAGCTCTCCCACCACACCTGGCAGCGTCACCGAACCTCAACGGGACAAGTACGGCAACGCGTAGTACAGTGATGTGCCGCTCGTTCCCAGCGAATTCACAGATGTGGGATCGTGACCCGGAGGAGGTCCCCTTGACGGATCAGCCACCCAACTACCCGCCGCCCCCACCACCGCCGGGCGGTGGGTATCCGCCGCCATCGTCGGGCGGCTACGGCTATCCGCAGCAGCCGCCGGGCGGTTATGGCTATCAGCCGCCGCCACAAAGCTCGGGTACCAACGGGTTTGCCATCGCGTCGTTGGTGTGCTCCCTGGTCGGGTGGATTTGCGGCATCGGCCCCATCCTGGGGTTGGTTTTCGGCTTCGTCGCGCTGGGCCAGATCAAGCAGACGGGTCAAGGTGGCCGCGGTATGGCGATCGCCGGAATAGTCATTGGCGGGGTGGCAATCGCACTGGGGCTGCTGCTTTGGATCCTCAGTGCTGTCCTCAGGACCGCGCCGCACACGGATTCGGGCGCGCCCGCAGCGCCCGCCGCCGTGGTGATTACCGTTGCACCGCAGGCGTTTTCGCCTGGCCTGATCGCATAAGCGCCGGTCAGGGCCATCCGGTCGCGTAGTTGCGGTAGTTCTCGTCGGGTCCGCTGCAGAAGTTCGAGGCCGTGCCGGCGAGCAAGATGTAATAGGTCTCGGGTCGGTGGTTATCGCCTGAGGTGGGGTACGTCCGGCCGACGTTGCACATCGAACTCGGCCCGCCCGCCGTGGGGCCATGCCAGTTCGACTTGACGCAGGCGCCCAGCGCGTCGACGTCCGGGGTGGCGCTCTTGGCGATCACCAGCATCGCGCCGCCCCATTGCCCGTCGTTGCGTCGGTAGGCGCGTGCCCCGAAGCCGGCGTTGTTCGTCTGGCATCCCAACGCCCGCTGCAACGACACGAAGGGGGCGGCGAGGTCGCGGTTCGAGACCCTGATGACTTGGGCCGCAGCCGTGATGAATTGAGCCGCGTCCGACCCGTCGACCTCTTGGATGTCGGGATTGCCGAGGCTGGTGAGTTGCTGCGAGATTCGGTGCTCGGCCGCGGCGTCTCCGCCGCCGATGATCGGTCCGCCGCCGCTGGATGTCATCGCGGGCAGCGTGACGGTGGGGTCGGCCGCCGCCGCGGCTGTTCCGGCCAGAGAAGCGGACGGGAACAGCAGCCCCGCCGCGATGCTCACGAGAACCGCACGCCGTCCTAGGTGGGCCATGTGCTCGCGTTGCTCCGGTAGTTTTCATTCAGCGTGCTGCAGAAGTCGGAGGCCGTGCCGGCGAGCAAGACGTAATAGGTCTCGCCCCCGCGGTTGGTAAACGTCTGAGGTGGGTAGCTCCAGCCGCTGTCGCACATCGAATTCGTGCTGCCTGCCGATGGCCTGCGCCAATTCGACTTCTCGCAGGCGGTCAAGGCGTCGGCGTTGGGGACCGTGCTCTTGATGACGACCAGCATCGCGCCTCCCCATAGCCCGTCTTTGCGCCGGTAGGCGCGCGCCCCGAACCCGGCGTTGTTCGTCTGGCATGTCAACGCTCGCTGCAATGCCATGAACGGGGAGGCGAGGTCGCGGTTCGTGACAGCGGCTGCGGCCGTGATGAATTGAGCCGCGTCGGAGCCGTCGACCTCTTGGACGCCTGGATCACCCAGGCTCTTGAGTTGCTGCGACATCTGCGCTGAGGCGCTCCCGCCGCCGACGATCGGTCCGCTGTTGCTGGATGTCATCGCGGGCAACGTGACGGTGGGGTCGGCGCCTGCCACCGGCATCCCGAGCAAAGCGCCCACGAACAGCGCGCACGCCGCGATACCCACCACGATCCGATGTGTCATGTGTCCCACGGCTACCTCCCCGGCGGTATGGGTGGCGCGTCGTACAGGGTCACCACCTGCCACCACCACACCAATCTTGGCAAACACTCCTCGACCCAGTCAGCGGAAGGCGTCGCTACCGGTGAAGGCCTGGCCGAGGACGAGCTGGTGCATCTCGGGTGTGCCTTCGTAGGTCAGCACCGATTCCAGGTTGACCATGTGCCGGATAACCGGGTATTCCAGCGATATCCCGTTGCCGCCCAATATTGTTCGGGCGGTCCGGCAGATCGTGAGCGCCTCGCGGGTGTTGTTGAGCTTGCCGAAGCTGACCTGCTCGGGGCGTAGCCCGACGCTGTCCTTGAGGCGGCCCAGGTGCAGCGACAGCAGCTGCCCCTTGTGCAGTTCCACCGCCATGTCGACAAGTTTTGCCTGGGTCAACTGAAATCCGGCGATCGGACGGCCGAACTGGGTGCGCTGTGTCGCGTAGTCGAGCGCGGCCTGCCATGCCGATCTGGCCGCTCCCATCGATCCCCAGATGATTCCGTAGCGCGCCTCGGACAGACACGACAACGGCCCCCGCAGCCCCCGTGCCTCGGGCAGCATCGCTTCGGCGGGCAGCCGCACGTCGTCGAGCACCAGCTCACTGGTGATCGATGCGCGCAGTGACAGCTTGTGGTGGATGGTGTTGGCATCAAAGCCGGGAGTATTGGTCGGGACCAGGAAGCCCCGAATCCCGCGGATGTCGCCCTCGTCGGTGACGGCCCACACGACCGCGACATCGGCGACCGAGCCGTTGGTGATCCACATCTTGCGGCCGTTGATCACCCAATCCGAGCCATCGCGTCGTGCCCGGGTTTTCATCGCGGCGGGATCGGATCCGGCGTCGGGTTCGGTGAGCCCGAAGCAGCCGAGCAGTTCGCCGGCGGCCATGCCGGGCAGCCACTGTTGCTTTTGTTCCTCGGACCCGAAGTTCCAGATCGCGAACATCGCCAGCGACCCCTGCACCGAGACCATCGACCGAACGCCGGAGTCGGCGGCCTCGAGCTCCAGGCAGGCCAGGCCGTAATGCACAGCCGAGGCCCCACCGCATCCATATCCGTGCAGGTGCATGCCGAGCAGACCGAGTTCGCCGAACTGCTTGCCGAGTTGGCGGACCGGAAGGTCGCCGATTTCGAACCACTCGGCAACGTAGGGCGTGACGTGCTCGGCGCAGAACTTTCGGACGGTGTCGCGCACCGCGAGCTCGTCGCTGGACAGGGACGCGTCGAGGCCGAGCGGGTCGTCTCGGTCGAAGGCGGGAGGTGCTTGGGTGCTCATACGGATCAGCCTGCCACTAACCGGCCATCGTCAGCCCGCCGCTGACGCTGATCACCTGTCCGGTGATGAACGATGCCGCGTCGGACGCGAAGAACAGCACCGGTGCGGCGACCTCCTCGGGGCGGGCCAGCCGGCGGAATGGGATCGCTTTGACCAGAGCTTCTTTCAGCTTCTCCGGTTGCGCGTGAAACAGCGGCGTGTCGGTCGGGCCCGGGCACACGCAATTAACCGTGATCCGATGGCGCGCCATTTCCCGGGCCAGCGACTTGGTGAGCGCGATGACTCCGCCCTTGGCGCCGGCGTAGATGGTCTCGCCGGCACTGCCGACGCGGCCGGCGTCACTGGCCACGTTCACAACGCGGCCGCCGGCGGCCGTCTCGATCATTCCCGGCAGGAACGCGCGGCAGACATGCACCGGCCCCAGGTAGTTGATGGCCACCACCTTGTTCGCGAATTCCGGTGTGGCGTTGAGGAATTGGTCGGTGGGGTCCCAGCCGGCGGCGTTGACGATGATACTGGGGATGCTGGGCACGCCGACCTCGGCGTGGATCCTTTTCCGCAAGGCGTCGACCTGGGCTGGGTCGGCGACATCCACCGGCAGCGCGGTGATCAGCTCGGGTTGTTGCTTGGCGGTGGCCGCTGCCGCCGCGTCGTCCAGATCGGCGGCCCAGGGTCAAAATGACCCGGTCGCCCTGCGCGGCGAACGCGAGCGCGATCGCCTTGCCGATACCCGATCCGGCGCCGGTCACCACCGCGAGCCTGCCGTGTGAAGGGGCGTTCATCGCTGAAGAATCTAGGTTCACCGCAGCGGCGGGGTCAAGGATTCGCGTAGTCTCGCGGGATGCGAGCACGGCGCGGGTTGGCCTGGTTGGCCTGGCTAGCCACCGACATCATCGGCGTGCTGGCGTTCTGCGCCGTCGGCCGGCGCAGCCACGCCGAAGGGGTCACCATCACCGGCGTCGCAACAACCGCATGGCCGTTCCTCACCGGAACCCTGGTCGGTTGGCTGGCATCGCGCGGTTGGCGGGGGCCCGCCGCCGTGGTCCCCACCGGACTGGTCGTCTGGCTGTGCACCGTGGTGGTCGGCATGCTGTTGCGCAAAGCCAGTTCGGCAAGTGTGGCAGCGAGTTTCGTGGTGGTGGCGTCGTCGGTCACTGCGGTTCTGCTACTCGGTTGGCGAGCGGCCGTCGGGCTGAGCCGGCGGCGTCGCGCGTAGCCGAGATGGCGCGGACAGACAACGACACCTGGGACCCGGCCACCGGCGTCGGGATGACCGCGACATTCGGCGCGGCCGCGCGGGCCGTGGCAACCAACAAAGGCATCCTCAACGATCCGTTCGCCGAGGCGTTGGTGCGCGCCGCGGGGGTGGCTTCCTTCACCCGGTTGGTCGAGAACGAGCAGTATGCGGCAGACGGGGGCGACGACCCGGTAATGGGCGGGCTGATGAATGTCCTTGCGGTGCATACTCGGTTCTTGGACCACTTCCTCGCCGACGCCGGAAGGGCGGGCATTCGCCAAGCGGTGATCCTGGCGTCCGGGCTGGACACCCGGCCGTATCGGCTGTGGTGGCCGCCCGGGACGACGGTCTACGAGATCGATCAGCCTGCAGTGATCGATTTCAAAACAGAGGTGCTACGCGGCCTGGGTGCCAGGGTGACCGCCAACCGTTGCGCGGTTGGCACCGATCTTCGTCAGGACTGGTTGGCGGCGCTGCGACGGGTCGGTTTCGACCCCAGTCAACCCACGGTGTGGATTGCCGAGGGCCTCCTGGTCGGGTATTTGCCGCCCGACGGGCAGGATCGGTTGTTGCAAGATGTCACGGCGGTGAGCCCCGTCGGCAGCCGGTTCGCCGCCGATCACATGCCCACCTGGAGCCCGGCACAGGTGCAGGCGGGGCGTTCGTTTGTCGACCGGTGGCGCCAATTCGGCCTGGACGTCGACTTGGCCGAACTGACCTACCAGGGCGAATACCGCAACCTGCCGGAGTATCTTGCGGCCTACGGTTGGGAGACGGTCGAGCGGAACGTCGTAGAGTTGTTCGCCGCCATGGGGATCCCGGGGGGCCCACGGGTCAGCCGCCGTGACGTGGCGGTCACCCCCGTGTTCCTCACGGCCACCCGGGTCAATTCCGGCCGGAATGCTTCGGCGTGACAGGCGTTGGAGAGTGAGATGAACCAGCTGCGGTTTGTGCCTTCCGCCTGCGATGACCCGTTGGCGCAGCCGCTGCTGGCCGAGCTGGCCGTCGAGTACGCGCAACGGTACGGCGGTAGCCCGAGCGAGCATCTGACCTGGCTGCCCGTTCCGCCGGCCGAATTGATGCGGCCGGATGGGGGCTTGCTGATGGGCGTGCTGAACGGCGCCCCGGTTACCGGCGGCGCGTTTAGGCGTTTCGACGCCGACACCGCCGAACTCAAGCGGATCTGGACCGATAGCGCCCATCGGCGGCGTGGCTACGCCAAGGCGCTGCTGGCGGCGCTGGAGGCAGAGACCGCCGCGCGCGGCTACCGGCGTCTATACCTGATCACCGGCAATCGTCAACCCGAGGCCGAAGCGCTGTATGACGCGACCGGGTATGCCCGGGTGCCCCCCGCCGAGCCGATACCGAACTGGGGGCCGTTTTATCCGATCGCGTTCGAGAAGATCCTCGACCACGGCGACCGGGGCGACAAGGGTCTCGGATGACCGGTCTGCATCTGGCCGTCGCGCTCGACGGGTACGGCTGGCATCCACAGGCCTGGCGGGCCACGCTGGCGTCTGACCCCGGCGCCGCGTCGGTGCTGTCCGGCCGCTACTGGGCCGGCCTCGCGGCCACCGCCGAGCGCGGTCTGCTCGACTTCCTCACCATCGACGACACCCTGATGCCGCAACCCGGGCGCCGTGAGCGCATCGATCCGGGACGGCTGGCCGGTCGCGCCGACGCGGTGCTGGTCGCGGCCCGCATCGCCCCGGCCACCGCGCACATCGGGCTGATCCCGGTGGCCACCGTCACCCACACCGAGCCGTTCCACGTCTCCAAATCCATTGCCACCCTTGACTATATGTCGCACGGCCGGGCCGGCTGGCAGGCTCGGGTGAGCGTGACCACGCACGAGGCCGCCCTATTCGGCCGCCGGGACCCAGGCCAAAACCGAGCCCAAATTCCCTTGTTTGACGAGGGCTTCGAAGAGGCCCGAGAGTACGTCGACGTGGTGCGCCGGCTGTGGGACAGTTGGGAGGACGACGCGGTGATCCGCGACGTCACCACCGGACGCTACATCGACACCGACAAACTGCACTACATCGACTTCACCGGAAAGTACTTCTCGGTCAGGGGGCCGTCGGTCACGCCGCGGCCGCCGCAAGGCCAGCCCGTGGTCGCCGCGTTGGCGCACGCCGGTCCGGTTTACGAATTCGCTGCCGCCAGCGCCGACGTCGTGTTCATCACGCCCACTGACTCGCCCACCTACGAAGCCTCGTTGCGGGGCATCCTCGACGAGGTACGCGCGGCGGGCGGTGATCGGCTCAAAGTGTTTGCCGACGTGGTGGTTTCGTTCGACGGTGATGGCGACTTCAGGTCCGATGCCCTTGTCTTCGTCGGCAGTGCAATGGAATTGGTGGACATGCTGCTGGACTGGCAACGCCTTGGCGTCGACGGCGCCCGCCTGCGCCCGGTCGTCAACGCCACCGATCTTCCGGTGATCGTCGACGAGGTGGTGCCGCTGCTGCAGCGGGCCGGGCAATTCCGCACCGGCTATCGGGAGGGCGAAACGTTGCGCGCACGGCTGCACCTGCCGGTGGCGCCCAACCGCTATGCGGCGGTGCACCAATGACTCACCCAGCGAATAAGGTGTCGCTGTCGATCCTGGACCTGTCGCCGATCAGCGCGGGCAGCGACGCGGCGACGGCCTTGCGCAACACCATCGAGCTGGCCCGGCGCGCCGAAGAATGGGGTTATCGGCGATTCTGGCTCGCCGAGCATCATTTCGTCGGCGTGGCCAGCTCGGCGACGGCCGTGCTGATCGGCCAAATCGCGGCGGCTACCAACAGCATTCGGGTGGGTTCGGCCGCCGTTCAAATGAGTCATACCACGGCGGCCGCGGTGGTCGAGAGTTTCGGGATGCTCGAGGCTTTCTATCCGGGTCGCATCGACTTGGGCGTGGGCCGAGGGCAACGCCGCAACACTGGGTACAAGCCCAAGCAGCCATCGGCCAAATCGAGACCGCCACGGCAGTGGCACGAAATCGACGGTGTGGTGATCCCGGCGCCGTTCGATCTGCGCGGCCTGCTCGACAGGGATCGGGTGATTGCGACCATGTCGATCCTGCAACAGCCCGAGGCGGTGGCGCCCGAGTTCACCGCGCAGCTCGGCGACATCATCGCGATGCTGGACGGCAGCTATCAGGCCGAAGGCTTCGATGTGCACGTGGTGCCGGGGGAGCGATCTGGACTGACACCGTGGATCTTTGGCAGCACCAAGGGGCAAAGCGCCCAAGTCGCCGGAGCGCGCGGGCTGCCCTTTGTCGGCAGTTACCACATCACGCCGGCGACCGCGCTGGAGGCGATCGATGCGTACCGTGATGCTTTTGTGCCATCGGCGACGCTGGAGCGGCCCTATGTCGTAGTGTCGGCCGACATCGTGGTAGCCGACGACACCGACACTGCCAGGCGCCTGGCCGCCGGCTACGGCCACTGGGTGTATTCCATCCGAACCGGGGTCGGCGCCGTGCCCTACCCGGACCCCGGCGATTGTGTTCCATTGACCGAAGAGCAGCAGGCCGTGGTAAACGACCGGATAGCAACGCAATTCGTCGGCAATCCCGACGAGGTCGCCGAACGGTTGCAGGCGCTGCAGCGGGTCACCGGCGCCGACGAACTCGTCGTCACCTCGGTGACCTATCGGCACGAAGACCGGTTGCGCTCGCACGAGCTGATCGCCGAACGGTGGGGCCTGACGTCGTGAGCCGCAAGCCGATTCACCTGGCGGCTCATTTCCCCGGCGTCAACAACACCACCGTGTGGACCGATCCCAGCGCGGGCAGCCAGATCGAGTTCGAGTCGTTCGTGCACCTCGCGCGCACCGCGGAACGCGGATTGTTCGACTTCTACTTTCTGGCCGAGGGGCTGCGGCTGCGCGAACATCGCGGCCGGATCTACGATCTCGACGTGGTGGGCCGGCCGGACACCTTCACCGTGCTGGCGGCCCTGGCCGGCGTCACGGACCGGATCGGGCTGACCGGGACCATCAACACCACCTTCAACGAACCATTCGAAGTGGCAAGGCAATTCGCGACACTGGACCATCTGTCCGGTGGCCGCGCCGGCTGGAACATGGTCACCTCTTCGGACGCGTTCACCGGCGCGAACTTCCGGCGCGGCGGCTTTCTCGACCATGCCGACCGGTACGTCCGGGCCGAGGAGTTCCTCACCGTCGCCCGCGCATTCTGGGATAGCTGGGAGGCCGACGCCGTGCTGGCCGACGTCGAAAACCGGGCCTATGTCGAGCCGGCCCGAATCCGCAGCGTCGAACACTCGGGTCCGCAATTCAACGTGCGCGGCTTCGCCACGTTGCCCGCCGGTCCGCAGGGGCATCCGGTGCTGTTGCAGGCCGGCGACTCGGCCGAGGGCCGGGCCTTCGGCGCCCGGTACGCCGATGCGCTGTTCACCCTGCACTCCACGCTTGCGGACGGTCAGCGCTACTACGCCGACATCAAGGGCCGCGCGCGGTCCTATGGTCGAGACCCCAACCAGCTCAAGATCTTTCCTGCGGCGACGTTCGTCATCGGGGACAGCGCCGACGAGGCGGAGGACAAGGCGCGGCATATCCGCCATCAGCAGGTCAGCGGCGCGACGGCGATCGCGATGCTCGAACAGGTATGGGGCCGTGACCTTTCGGACTACGACCCGGACGGGCCACTACCCGATATCGACCCGGCCGGCGACACCGGCATCACTCAGGGACGGGTGCGGCACGGCGATCCGGTCGCGGTGGCCCGCCGTTACCGCGAACGCGCTGAGGCCGAGCGGCTGTCGATCCGCGAGCTGGTCATCGCCGTCACCAGCCGGCAGCAGTTCGTCGGCACCGCCGCTGCGATCGCCACGGAGATCGACCAATACGTCCAGGCCGATGGCTGCGACGGGTTCATCCTGGTGCCGCACCTGACGCCGCACGGCCTGGACGAGTTCGTCGACCGAGTCGTGCCGCTGCTGCAGGAGCGCAGCGCGTTTCGCACCGAGTATGCGGGCGAGACGCTGCGTGAGCATCTGGGGCTCTCAAACTAGTGTCCTGAGTCACTAATTCGATTGCAGTGAATCCATCCGCCGACTGTGGGTGATATGCGCTAAAACGCCATGAAATCCGTACCTAACCACCACGCTCGGTGCGCGTAGGATGCCGAGTCGGCCGTCCTTTGGTGTCGGTGAATTAACGACTCACGACGCTAGCCGGGCTAGCGCGCCAGCGCGAACGCCTCGTCGGTGGCCTGACGGATTGGCCCGCGCCACACGTCGCCGTGGCCGGGCAGCAGTATCTCGGTTTCCAGCAGCGCCAGCGCGTCCAGGCTGCGCAGACAGTTCTGCTGGCTGTGGCTGAACACCGCCGGCAGCAGCTGCGGCCCACAGTGACGCAGCAGCGGATGGCCGGTGATCAGCGCGTCACCGCTGACCAGCACGCCGTCGACGAGATACGAGCAATGCCCACTGGTGTGCCCAGGGGTGAAAATTGGGATCGGATGACCCGGCAGCCCGGCGGCCACCTCGGTGGTCAACGGCTGAGTGGTTGGGATGCCGTCGCGGATCAGGCCACCGTTACGGACCAAATGAAAACTCCACACCGCCCAGAGCGGCCGCCAGATGCGGAGCGACACATCGAGAACCGATGCCTGCTCCAGGTACTCCCGCTTGGCGTGCCCCACCTCCTCGGGATGGCAGTACACCGGGGTGCCGTGCTCGTTGGCGAACCAGATCGCCGAACCCAAGTGGTCGATGTGCGCGTGCGTCAGCAGAATGGCGCTCACGTCGCCGGCCTGATAACCGAGCTGGCGCAGCGAGGCCAGCACGTCTTCGCGGTCGCCGGGATAGCCTGCGTCGATCAACATGACGCCGGTGTCGCCGGTGACCAGTACCCAGTTCACCGCGCTGCCCCGAGCGAAATGGACGATGTCGGTGACCTGAAAAAGAGTCGCCGCCGTTGCCATGCGTTTCTCCTATGTCGCTTACGGATGCACAACCTCTCCGCCCTGAACCGTAATCGGCCCGTCGATCGCTCACCCACAACGCGTGGATTATGGCTAGTCACCGGCCGCGGGTCATCGCGCCTCCCGCTCTGCGGAAGGCGGTTGCCACGACGAGCGGGCTGTGCTGCCTTGGTCTTGGAGTTAACACACACCTTCGGTGTGTTGTTCGCATCTGAGGCAACGACTCCCGAAGCTTTCCCCCGCGACCCGGTTGTTGGTCAAAGTGTTGCCGTGGTGGGAGTTCTCCGGTGCCGTCGTTGGGTTTTGACTCGCGGAGACGCTCTACGTGGCACTTCTCTTGGCAGTGCGGCGGTCGTTCGACGAAGGTACTTCGGCCAGTCGGTGCCACCATTTAATGAACACGCTCTGGGCTCGCGCGACCAACAACTGCCCGACCGCACGGGAATTCTTGTGGGATACCCTGGCCGACCACCGCGCAATGAGCAAACAACGCGCTGACCTGCGGGTAGCGGTGCTATGGCAACGTGTCGTACGCCCGCCACCCACGTCGAACCCCAAGTGCCATCTGGTCCTGACGCGAGGGTGAAAGTTTGGCGGAACGCTGAGATATCTGGTCGGAATCGGCATACGCGCTGAACACCCTTTCAAATTCATCTGAATCGCCGATGTGTCGACGACCTGGCGGGAAGGATAGCGATGTCGTATCTCGTGGCGGCCCCCGAGTTCTTGGCTTCGGCGGCAACGGATCTGTCAAACATCGGGTCGGCGCTGACCGCCGCAAATGCGGCGGTCGCGGCCCCGACCACCCGGGTGCTGGCCGCCGGCGCCGATGAGGTGTCGGCGGCGGTGGCTTCGCTTTTCGCCGGGCACGGACAGGCCTTTCAGGCACTCAGTGCCCAGGCGGCGGCGTTTCATTCCCAGTTCGTGCAGACGTTGAACGCAGCCGGGGGTGCGTATAGGGCCGCCGAGGCGGCTAACGCCGCGCCGTTGCAGACACTGCAGCAAGATCTGCAGAGCTTGGCGTTCTTTTCGCCGGTCAAGGACCTGACGGGGCGCCCGCTGGTGGGCGACGGTGCCAGTGGTGCGGCGGGTACTGGGCAGGCCGGTGGGGACGGCGGGTGGATTTTCGGCAACGGCGGCAATGGCGGGTCCGGCGCGCCTGGGCAGTCTGGTGGCCGTGGCGGTGACGCAGGGTTGTTCGGCAACGGCGGGATGGGCGGTGCCGGTGGTAACGCCACCGTGGCTGGCGGATCGGTTGGGGCCGGTGGAAACGGCGGTGCCAGTGGCTTTTTGAGCGGCGTCGGCGGTAACGGTGGCGTCGGTGGTAATGGTGTGTCCGGAGCTGCGGCGAGCACGGCCGGCGCGACCGGATCCGACGGTGGCGCGGGTGGCCAAGGCGGCCAAGGCGGCAGCGCGGGCGGTCCCGGTGGCACCGGGGGCAACGGCGGCGCCGGCGGTGTCGGTGGCAACGGCGGCAGCGGCGGCCCCGCCGCAACCTTGGCCGGTGGCGTGAGTGAGTGCGGTCAAGGTGGCAATGGCGGTCAAGGCGGGGCCGGCGGCACCGGTGGCGGCACCCCCGACGGCGGAACCAACGGTAATGGCGGCGCCGGCGGCGCCGGCGGCAACGGCGGGGCCGGCGGCGTCAACGAAGTCGCTAACACCTTCATCTTTGGCGGCGGCGGTGGTGGCGGCGGCGCCGGCGGGACCGGCGGCGACGCCGGCACTGGCACTGGCGGCGGCGGCACCGGCAATACCGGTGGAGCAGGTGGAACCGGCGGGACCGGCGGCTTCGCCGAGCCCGGCGCCGCCTTCGGATCGGGCGGCGGCGGTGGTGCCGGCGGCGGTGTGGGCACAACCAGCCCTCCTCTGACGGCTAGCGGCGGCTCCGGTGGGACAGGCGGCCTCGGCACCGACGGCGGTGGCGGCGGCGGCGCCGACGCCAATAGCAACCTGAACCCCGGCCTCGGCACCGGCGGCGGTGGCGGCAGCAGCGGCGCCAACGGCGGGACAGGTGGCTCCTCCGCGGTTCCCTCTGGCTCCAACGGAGGCGACGGCGGCAGCGCTAACGGCGGCGGCGGCGCCGGCGGCGGCTTCGGCCCGGGAATGTTCGGCCAAGGCGCTGACGGCCAGCCCGCATAACACCGACTGAGATCGGCGGCGACGGCCAGCGGCCTTTCGCTTTCTGAAACGTGCTTCCGCAATTCGCACCCATCACCCGGTCAAGACGTTTTTAGGCTCACGAAAAGCAATTGCCCGACGGGACACCGATCCTGACCGCGCCCTCGGGGCGCAACGATGTCACCACGCCGGGTAGCGCGCTGCTGTTTCCCAGCCCGTGACGAGCCGTCGGCGGCATGCCCGCCCCCGAAGCCGACCCCCAGTCGAGTACTGCGGCCAGCGCACCGCGATGATGCCCAAACGCCGCCGCACCCGCGCCCAAAACCGGGCCCAACGCATCGCCACCGAACGCCGACAGAACCGCGACGCCCGCCTGGCCCGCCGGGCCGAGCCGGAAAGCTATGCAAGCTACACCGGACCCGCCGCACCCCACACCGACGACGACGATCCACCACCATTCTGATGGCTAACACGCCTGGTTATCGGCAGTGGTTCGGGCGGGACAACCCCCACTCGCGGCCGGTCCGGCACACCTGATGCCGGCGCAACGCATGAACGCCAACCTCACGGCGACCTCCACCCCCACACCCTCCGCAAGTCAGGAGTAGAAAGAACGAGTGGCTGAACTGAAACTCGGATACAAGGCGTCTGCTGAACAATTCGCACCGCGCGAGCTCGTCGAACTGGCTGTTGCCGCCGAAGCTCACGGCATGGACAGTGCCACCGTCAGCGACCACTTCCAGCCGTGGCGGCACAAGGGTGGACACGCTCCGTTCTCGCTGTCCTGGATGACCGCCGTCGGCGAACGCACCAAAAGGATCGTGCTGGGCACTTCGGTGCTCACCCCGACCTTCCGGTACAACCCCGCCGTCATCGCACAGGCCTTCGCCACCATGGGCTGCCTGTACCCGAATCTGGGTGTTCCTCGGGGTGGGCACCGGTGAGGCGCTGAACGAGATCGCCACCGGATACGAGGGCGCCTGGCCGGAGTTCAAGGAGCGCTTCGCCCGGCTGCGCGAATCCGTGCGGCTGATGCGGGAGCTGTGGCGCGGCGACCGCGTCGACTTCAACGGCGAGTACTACAAGCTCAAGGGCGCCTCGATCTACGACGTGCCCGAAGGTGGGGTGCCCGTGTACATCGCTGCCGGCGGCGGTGTGGTGGCCAAATACGCCGGACGCGCCGGCGACGGCTTCATCTGCACGTCCGGCAAGGGCGAGGAGCTCTACACCGAAAAGCTGATGCCCGCGGTGCTCGAAGGTGCTGCGGCCGCAAATCGCAATCCCGACGACATCGACAAGATGATCGAAATCAAGATCTCCTACGACCCCGACCCGGACTTGGCCCTGAACAACACCCGGTTCTGGGCGCCGCTGTCGCTGACCGCCGAGCAGAAGCACAGCATCGACGACCCGATCGAAATGGAGAAGGCCGCCGATGCGCTACCGATCGAACAGATCGCCAAGCGCTGGATCGTCTCGTCGGACCCCGACGAGGCCGTCGAAAAGGTCGGTCAATACGTCACCTGGGGCCTCAACCACCTGGTGTTCCATGCGCCCGGGCACGACCAACGCCGGTTCCTGGAGCTGTTCGAAAAGGATCTGGCGCCCAGGCTGCGGCGGCTGGGCTGAAAAGGCGGGCGGGTGCCTAACCGCTCTGGCACGCAGACCGCTGCGATCTACATCGCGGCGCCCGAGCCGGCAACCGGGAAGGCGACGATCGCGCTCGGGATATTGCACCGATTGGCCGCCAAGGTCGCCAAAGTCGGTGTGTTCCGGCCGATTACGCGGATACCAGCCGGCGGCCCGGAGCGCGACTACATCCTGGAGCTGCTGCTGGAGCACACCACCGCCGGCCTGCCCTATGAGCAGTCCGTCGGCGTGACCTACCAGCAGCTGCACGCCGACCGCGACACCGCGATCGCCATGATCGTCGACTCGTATCACGCGATGGCCGAGTCGTGCGACGTGGTGGTGATCGTCGGCAGTGACTACACCGACGTGACCAGCCCCGCAGAGCTCTCGATCAACGCCCGCATCGCGGTCAACCTCAGCGCGCCGGTGCTGCTGACGGTGAGCGCCAAGGACCGCACGGTCGACGAGGTCAGGAGCGTCGTCGGGGTCTGTTTGGCCGAGCTGTTCGCGCAGCGCGCCTACACCGCGGCCGTGGTGGCCAACCGATGCGACCCGTCGCAACTGACCGCTGTCGCCGAAGCGCTGCACGCCTTCACGCCGCGTGGCTACGTGTTGCCCGAAGAGCCGCTGCTCTCGGCGCCGACGGTTGCCGAACTGGAAAAGGCCGTGGGCGGGACGACGATCAGAGGGGACGCGTCGCTGGCCGAACGCGAGGTCACCGGCGTGCTGGTGGCCGGGATGACGGCCGACCACGTACTGGAACGGCTGCGCGACGGCATGGCGGTCATCACCCCCGGCGACCGCTCGGACGTGGTGCTCGCCGTCGCCAGCGCCCATGCGGCCGAAGGCTTTCCGTCACTGTCGTGCGTCGTACTCAACGGCGGGTTCGAACTGCATCCGTCGATCGCGGCCCTGGTGGCGGGCCTGCGGCTACGGCTGCCCATCATCGGCACCACGCTGGGCACCTATGAGACCGCCAGCGCGGCCGCCTCGGCCCGAGGCCGGCTCACGGCGACCTCACGGCGCAAGATCGACACCGCGCTGGAACTGATGGACCGCCACGTCGATGTCGCCGACTTGCTGGCGCAGCTGACCCTTCCGATCCCGACCGTGGTCACGCCGCAAATGTTCACCCATGGCTTGCAGCAGCGGGCCCGCTCGGATCGCAAACACATCGTGCTGCCCGAAGGCGATGACGACCGCATCCTCAAATCCGCCGGGCCACTGCTGCTGCGCGGTGTCGCCGACCTCACCATTTTGGGTGACGAAGCCAAAATCCGTTTGCGTGCGGCCGAACTCGGAGTCGACCTGAGCGCGGCCAAGGTTATCGACCCGCGCGAAAGCGAAATGCGCGATCAGTTCGCCGAGCAGTACGCGCAGATGCGCAAGGCAAAGGGAGTCACCGTCGAACAGGCGCGCGAAATCATGCACGACGTCTCATATTTCGGCACCATGCTGGTGCACAACGGCATCGTCGACGGCATGGTGTCCGGCGCGGCCCACACCACGGCGCACACCGTTCGCCCGGCTTTCGAGATCATCAGAACCGTTCCGGGCGTCTCCACTGTGTCCAGCGTCTTCCTGATGTGCCTGCCCGATCGGGTGCTGGCATACGGTGACTGCGCCATCGTCCCCAACCCGACGCCCGAACAGCTGGCCGACATCGCAATCTGCTCGGCGCGCACCGCGGCCCAGTTCGGCATCGAGCCGCGGGTGGCGATGCTGTCCTACTCCACCGGTGAGTCCGGCACCGGAGCCGACGTCGACAAGGTCAGGGCGGCAACGGAGTTGGTTCGTGCCAGGGATCCGAAGCTGCCGGTCGAGGGTCCCATCCAATACGACGCCGCGGTGGAACCGTCGGTCGCCGCCACCAAGATGCGTGATTCGCCGGTGGCCGGTCACGCGACGGTGCTGATCTTTCCCGACCTCAACACCGGCAACAACACCTACAAGGCGGTGCAGCGCAGCGCCGGCGCGATCGCGATCGGCCCGGTGCTGCAAGGCCTACGCAAGCCGGTGAACGACCTGTCCCGGGGTGCGTTGATCGAAGACATCGTCAACACCGTCGCCATCACCGCGATCCAAGCGCAGGGGATAAGTGACCGCTGAAGTGCTGGTGATCAACTCCGGCTCCTCGTCGCTGAAATACCAACTCGTCGAACCGGGCTCGGGCAACACGCTGGCGAACGGAGTCATTCAGCAAATCGGCGAAGCGTCCTCACCGGTCGCCGATCACGAGGCGGCGCTGCGGTTGGCCTTCGAGCGGCTGGCCGAGGCCGGCATTGACCTGCAGACCGCGCGGCTGCTGGCGGTCGGGCATCGGGTGGTGCACGGGGGCAACGAGTTCCACCGGCCGACGCTACTGGACGACGCGGTGATCGGCAGGCTCGTCGAGCTGTCGAGCCTGGCCCCGCTGCACAATCCGCCGGCGGTGACGGGAATTGAGGTGGCACGAAAGCTGCTGCCCGAAGTTCCACACATCGCGGTGTTCGACACGGCCTTCTTTCACGATCTGCCCCCCGCGGCGGCCACCTACGCCATCGACCGCGGGTTGGCGCAGAAGTGGCAGATCCGCCGCTACGGATTCCACGGCACCTCGCACCGCTACGTGAGCGAGCAGGCCGCCGCCTACCTGAACCGGCCGCTGGCCAGCCTGAATCAGATTGTGCTGCATCTGGGTAACGGCGCCTCGGCCTCGGCTGTTGCCGGCGGCCGGCCGATCGACACGTCGATGGGCTTGACGCCGCTGGAGGGTCTGGTGATGGGCACCCGCAGCGGTGACATAGACGCCAGCGTGGTCAGTTACCTGTGGCACAACGCGGAGATGGGTGTGGACGACATCGAGTCCATGCTCAACCATCGCTCCGGGGTACTGGGCCTGGCCGGTGAACAGGACTTCCGCCGGCTGCGGCAGATGATCGAATCGGACGACAGGTCAGCACAATTGGCTTATGACGTGTTCATTCACCGGTTGCGCAAATACATCGGAGCCTACCTGGCGGTACTGGGCCACACCGACGTGATCAGCTTCACCGCCGGGATCGGCGAGAATGATCCGGCGGTGCGCCGCGATGCGGTGGCCGGCCTGGCGGAGCTGGGCATCGTGCTGGACGAGGACCGCAATCGCGGGCCTGACCGCGGGTCGTGGCGGATTGCGCGCATTGCGCACATTTCTAGGGACGACTCACCGATCGCCGTGCTGGTGGTCCCGACCAACGAGGAATTGGCCATTGCGCGGGACTGCGCGCGGCTGCTGGCGGGTCTATAGCGGGTCTGTAGGAAGCCCAGGCTGGTGCGGCCGGTCCCGGCCGATGGTGTGGGATCGGTTCCGACGGTGCGCGCCAGCATCTACCTGGACTCGGCGCGCCCGCGACTTTTCGGGTCGAAGTAGTTAGCCGACAGATCGCTGGCGTACCCTCTACTGCACCATCTTCATGAATGCTGAGATTTGTGATGGATCGCGACCTGGCTAATACGGAACGTGAAGCTGCGGGGGCACCTGGTGCTACGCGCGGTGGCATCGCCGCCGAGTTAGCTGCGGTGGGGTTCGAAGGTGGGGTCGAAGTTGGCCGGGGTGGGTTCGGCACCGTGTATCGCTGTCGGCAGGTGGCCCTTGAGCGGGTGGTGGCGGTCAAGGTGCTCAAGGTGCGGTTCGACGAGGAGCGGGCACGGTTTGTGCGTGAACAGCAGGCCATGGCCCGGTTGACGAGTCATCCCAACATCGTGGCGGTGTTGCACGTCGGTGAAATCGCCAGTGGCTATCCGTTTTTGGTGATGCCCTATTGCGGGCAGGGCTGTATTCAAGAGCGGATCGGCAGGCTGGGCGTATTGGCGGTCGCGGAGGTGTTGCGGCTGGGGGTGAAGATGGCCGCGGCCTTGGCCTGTGCGCATGAGGCGGACATTGTGCACCGCGATGTGAAGCCGGCCAACATCTTGTACACCGATTACGGCGAGCCGGCGTTAGGTGATTTCGGTATCGCCCGCGTCGTTGGCGGGTTTAAGACCGGGGCCGGGGTGTTCTCGGGCTCACCGGCGTTTACCGCCCCGGAGATCCTCGCCGGTGAAGCACCCACTGCGGCCTCGGATGTGTACGGGTTGGGCGCGTGCCTGTTCACCGCGTTGACCGGTCACGCCGCCTTTGAGTGGCGAGCCGGGGAAAAGGTGATGGCGCAGTTTGTGCGGATCACCACACAGCCGGCGCCCGATCTGCGTGAGCACGGTATCCCCGAGGCAGTGGCTGCGATTGTGGACCAGGCCATGGCCCGCGACCCGGCCGATCGGCCAACCGCGCTAGCGCTTGGTGAACTTATCCAGCGGGCACAGTCGCAGCTGGGTCTGCCCGTCGATGACATGGCGCTGCCCAGCGGGCAAAGACATGATCGGCGCCCCACCGGCTCGGTTGACCAGGTGTCGGTGACGAGTGGCGGCAGGGGCAGGCTGCCGGCGCGGGTAGCCAGTTTCGTGGGGCGTGAGGTAGAGGTCAGCCAACTGCACGAGCTGTTGTCGGCCTCGCGTCTGGTCACCCTGATCGGTATCGGTGGGGTCGGCAAAACCGCCCTGGCCGTCCAGACCGCCGCCCAGCTGCGGCCGCGGTACAGCGATGGGGTGTGGTGGGTGGAGTTGGCCGAGCTGCGCCAGGGCGCACTGGTAACCGAAGTGGTGGCCGCGGCGTTGGGCGTGCGCGATCATATGGGCCGGGCACTGACCGACGTGCTAATCGACTTCCTCACGCCGCGTCAGACACTGGTGGTGTTTGACAACTGTGAGCACCTCATCGGCGAGGTGGCCAAACTCGGCGAGGTCCTGCTGCGCGATTGCCCGCACCTGCATATCCTGGCCACCAGCCGCGAAGTCCTCAACGTCGAGGGCGAAACAGTGCTGCGGCTAGACCCGCTGTCGTGCCCGACCCTCGAGCACGATCCCACACTGCGCGGCCTGGCCGGCTATGAGGCCGTGCAGTTGTTTGTCGAGCGCGCCCGCGCCGTCGTACCCGGATTTGAGCTCGACGCTGACAATGCGATCGCAATTGCGCGTTGCTGTGCGCGCCTGGAAGGGTTGCCCTTGGCCATCGAGCTGGCCGCGGCGCGCATCCGCGCGATATCGGCCGAGCAGATCGCCCAGAAGCTTTCCGATCGCTTTGCATTGCTTTCCCACGGGCGCCGCGGGTCGCTGACCCGTCGGCAAAGCCTGGGCGCGTGCGTGGAATGGAGCTATGAGCTGTGCACCGGGTCCGAACAACAACTGTGGTGTCGGCTCTCGGTGCTCGCCGAAAGCTTCGACCTGCCCACCGCCCGGGGCATCTGCGGCCAGGACATACACGCCCACGAATTCCTCGACCTGCTGTGCGCACTGGTCGACAAATCCATCCTGATCCGCACCGAAGACGGCGGCGTGGTGTGTTTTCGGTTGTTAGAAACGCTGCGCGACTACGGGAAAAGCCGCATCAGCGAGACCGAGCGCCTGCGATTGGCTCGACGCCACGCCGGCTGGTATCACCAACTGCTCGCC
>CAWJSU010000013.1:0-133220 GCA_963845595.1 uncultured Actinomycetota bacterium | reverse complement strand
TTGTTCCCACCGTGCTGCAGGAGATGAAGCCCCTCGCCTAGCGTGTCCTGCGTTGGACCAGCAGCGTCTGCGCCGCGGTTCCGATGAAGCCCGTCCGGTCGAAAACCTCGGCGGTCGACATTCCCGCGCCGTCGGGCCCGACCGACGTGCGAGCCCGCAGCGCGAAATCGTTGCCGGACGGTAGCCGGTGCAGATGAACGACCGTGTCGGTGTTCATGAAGAAAAACTCGCTTGAGTCAAGGATGGCGCCGACGCCGTTGGCGCAGTCCACAATCGCGGCAAGCCGCTGCAGTGCCGACGTCGGATCGGTGTCGACGATATGCGCCAGTGGGCTGAACCAGGACACCGCGGCGGGTTCTCCTTCGATGTGCTGCGGGCGCCAATTGATGGCGTCGAAATAGCCGCCGGCGTTTGCGAACATGGCCGGAAGCGGCTCGGCTCGACCTTCCACCAGCGGGGGATATCGGTCAGATGCGATGTCGGCGGTATCGGTGACCGCCAGTAGCCACGCTGTCAGCCGCGCCACGGCGCGCGCGGGCCCACCCTCGCGATCCGCCCACATCTCGGCGACCATCAGCGACACGCGCGAACCCGGACGTTCCACCCAGGCCCGGGCACGCACCGGCGTCACCGGAATCGCTCCGAGGATGTCCAGGCTGAGCCGGGCGATCCGCAGACCGGACCCCGCCGACTGTTCCTCGATCAGCTTTGTCAGCAGCGCCAACGGCGGTGAGCCGTGCTGGATTCCGGGTCCCCAGTTGCTCAGGGTGTAGTCGGTCGGGCCGAAGACGCCCCCGCAAGCGGGTGGTACCCCCACAAAGTCGCCATCGGTTGCGCGGCGACGGTAGTAGCAACCGATCATGCCGTCGGCTGGGTCGAGCTCGGAACGGGCGCGCGATCGGGCCACCCGGGGTAGGGCGGCGGGGTCCCGCCGAAACTCGGACAGTGTTGTTTGTGCGCGCACCACTCGCACAGCCGCGACGGGTTCGGGCGGAAATCGCCTGTCTGCGCTGCGGATTGGATCGCCCGCCAGATGGCCATCAACGTCTTCTCGAAGCGCAGCAGCTCGTCGCGGTCCGGCGTGTAGTCCAGCACCTGGCCGTCGGCCAAGTAGATGAGCCGCAGCCGGGCGGGCAGCACACCGTGCGACCGAAGTAGCGCCACCGCGTAGAACTTCATCTGGAACATCGCCTTGAACTCGGCCAGCGCTCGCGCGGCCGGCGGCGCCTTGCCGGTCTTGTAGTCGACCACCCGCAGCTCGCCGGTGGCGGCGACGTCGATCCGGTCGATGAAGCCACGCAGCAGGGTGCCGTCGGCCAGTTCCACCTCCACGCGCTGTTCGCAGCTTTGCGGGTCGAATCGGGTCGGGTCCTCGAGCCGGTAGTAGCCCGAGAGCAGGGCGCGGGCCTCCTCCAGCAGCTGGGCTCGCCGCTCGGGATCCAGCTCGCCGGCCAGCTCGGGCTCCCCGGCGATCAGCTGCTCCCAGGCCGGCTCCACGAGTGATCGCGCGGTCTCCGGGCCACGCTGCGTTGCCGGTAGGCCGTAGAGCTGCTCGAGCGCGGCGTGCACCAGCGACCCGCGCAGCTGTGCCGTTGACAGTGCCTCTGGCAGTCGGTCGATCGCCCGGAACCGATACAGCAGCGGGCACTGTTTGAAGTCCGCCGCTCGCGACGGTGACAGCGCCGGCCGAGATCTGGTCACCTCGAGCTGATCGGTCATCCTCGCAGCCTATGGCGGGCAGCCGACAAACCCCGAACACCTGCTGCGGCGAGTCGGCTGGCACGCTAGACGGCGTGTCAGCAACCGGCCCGTTCATCGTCGGCGAACGCGTCCAGCTCACCGATGCCAAGGGCCGGCACTACACGATGTCGCTGACTCCCGGCAGCGAGTTTCACACCCATCGCGGCTCGATCGCCCACGATGCGGTGATCGGGCTGCAGGAAGGCAGCGTGGTCAAGTCCAGCAACGGTGCCCACTTCCTGGTGCTGCGCCAGCTGCTGGTCGACTACGTGATGTCGATGCCCCGCGGCCCACAGGTGATTTACCCCAAGGACGCGGCTCAGATCGTGCACGAGGGCGACATCTTCCCCGGCGCCCGGGTGTTGGAGGCCGGCGCCGGATCGGGTGCGCTGACCTGCTCCCTGCTGCGCGCGGTCGGGCCGACCGGGCAGGTGATCTCCTATGAGCAGCGCGCCGATCATGCCGAGCACGCCCGCCGCAATGTGGCCAACTTTCATGGCGTCCATGGTGGCCAGGGCGGGCCACCCGGCAACTGGCAGCTGATCGTCAGCGATGTCTCCGACTCCGAACTGCCCGACGGTTCCGTCGACCGGGCAGTGCTGGACATGCTGGCGCCGTGGGACGTGCTGGACGCGGTATCGCGGCTGGTAGTCGCCGGCGGCGTGCTGGTGATCTACGTGGCCACGGTCACCCAGCTGTCGCGGGTCGTGGAAGCACTGCGGGCTCAGCAGTGCTGGACCGAACCGCGGGCTTGGGAGACCCTGCAGCGGGGCTGGAACGTCGTCGGCCTGGCCGTTAGGCCGCAGCATTCGATGCGCGGCCACACCGCCTTTCTGGTGACGGCGCGCCGGCTGGCGCCCGGCGCCGTCGCTCCGGCGCCATTGGGCCGCAAGCGCGAGGGACGCGACGGTTAACCGGTGTCCCAGGAAACCTCCGGCCCACCCGACCCCGATGCGCCGTCGCCCAAGCCGCTGGGTTATGACGCGTTTCTGTCGTATGCGCATTGGGATCGGCCGGTGGCAACCGGGATCCAGAAGGGTTTGCACCAGATCGGGCGCCGGCTGGGTCGGTTGCGCGCGTTGCGGGTGTTTCGTGACGACACGGATCTGACGGCCAGTCCGGATTTGTGGGGCAGGATCACCGAGGCGCTCGACCGCGCCCGCTACCTGGTGGTGGTGCTGTCGCCCGAGGCAGCCCGATGGTATTGGGTCAACCGGGAAGTCAGCTACTGGCTCGAGCATGGCGGCCGTGAGCGGCTGCTGCTGGTGGTCGCCGGTGGGCGGCTGGCGTGGGACTCGCAGCACGGCTACCTGAGTTAATCGTCGCTGCGACGCAGCGAGCGGCGGACGGACAGCAGCTCGAGCTCGGGATGCGCGGCCACCAGGCGTTCAGCGGCATCGAGCACTTCGACGGCATGGCTGCGGTCGCCGGACACCACGGCCACACCGATGCCCGCTCGTCGGTGCAGGTCATGGGAAGCGGTCTCGGCCGCCGACACACTGAACTTGCGCTGTAGCTCGGCGACAACCGGACGGATCACCGATCGCTTCTGTTTGAGTGACCGCACGTCGCCGAGCAACAGATCGAACTCGAGCCAGCCGATCCACATCCCGCGGGTCAACCCGAAGGAGTCGGGGACGGGGCCGGCGTCGGGGCCGAAGTCTCGGTCGGGGCCGGTGCTGGGGCCGGTGCTGGGGCCGGGGCTGGGGCCGGGGCTGGAGCCGGGGCTGGAGCCGGGGCCGGGGCCGGGCTCGGGGTCGGAGTCGGCGCACTTGATGAGTTGCTCAGGGCCAGCAGCATTTCCGCGGTCCGCTTGGATAACTGCCAGCCCCCCTGGAACGGCGTGAACTCCATTGGGAACGTGAACACGCCGTTGTTGCCACGGGGGCTGTTGACGGTGATGGTGGCCATTACAGCGGCCGGATTTATATCCGACCAGGCGATGTTGCCGGCCGCGAAGGTCATGGGGAGGTAGCCGTTGTCACGCAAAGCGTTGGTGAACTTGTCGATGGTGGCAGCGCTCTCGGGGGTCGCGCCTTCGATCAGACTCACCTTGTTGGTGCCCGGCACAGCCGGGTCGGCCAGCCGGCTCAGCACATCGGTGAGGGCTTCCGGCGCCGGCAGGGGAGCGGTCGCGGGAGCCGCAATTGGAGTCGACGCGGCACCCATGGCCGACGAGCCGTCCGACGGCGCAACCTTGGACTCGCCGGACGCACATGCGGAAAGCCCAAATGCCGCCACGGCTGCGGCGGCGCTCAGGGCAACGGACAGATGTCGGCGCATCCAGGGGGAGGGCTCGGGGCTAAACGCCCACGCCCGCTTCCTGCAACAAAGTCATCGCTGAAGCGCGGGATATCTTCCAGCCGCCCTGGTTCACGAAGGTGACGTTGCGCGTCGTGGGCGGCAACTTGGGACCGGAGGCGGTGACGTCGGCGGTGGCCGCTGCTGCCCCGGCGGGCGTGATGTTGGCCACAGTGAACGCCAGCGGCACGGCGCCGCTGGCGATGGCTTGTTGGTACTTCGCGTCGGCGACCGGGGCTTCGATCGGGCCTTCGATCGCGCCACTGCCTCCTTCAACCAGGTTGCCTTTGCTCGCGAACGGGACGCCGGGGCCCTGCAGGCCGCTGAGCACACCGGCGAGCTGGTCGGCGGTGGGCACGGCTGCGGGATCCTGCGGCAACGGCGCGCCCAACACGACGGGCCGAATGTGAGGTGTGAACGTCGGGCCAACGGGTACAACAAAAGTCGCACTGGTGATCGCCGCGCCGATCGCTGCGAAGGCGGCAACGGCCGTGGCGAGGTATTTTGTAGTCACGGCTGTCCTTTCGATCGGCCAGACTCAGCGCTGAGATTACCAGCGGGACTCTATACACGACTTTTACCGGTATTTGACTTCCGCACATGAAGGGGCGATCGCCGGTAGCGTTGAAGTATCCACCGCAGCAATTCGGTGCGGGAAAGGAGCGCACGATGAGTGACTCAGAGCGTTCTGAAGCATTCGGTACCCCTGGCGAAGCAGGCATGTCCAGCGACGATGCCGCCGAATTGGAACAGCTGCGCCGTGAGGCAGCCCTCCTGCGCGAGCAACTGGAGCATGCGGTTGGATCGCACAGCAGCGCCCGTTCTGCTCGCGATGTACATCAACTTGAAGCCCGTATCGACTCGCTTGCGGCCCGCAATTCCAAATTAATGGAAACTCTTAAAGAAGCGCGTCAACAACTGCTGGCACTGCGGGAGGAAGTTGACCGGTTGGGGCAGCCGCCCAGCGGTTATGGCGTCCTGCTGGGCGCGCACGACGACGACACTGTCGACGTGTTCACGTCGGGTCGCAAGATGCGCCTGACGTGCTCGCCGAACATCGAAGTCGCCTCCCTCAGGAAGGGTCAAACGGTCCGGCTCAACGAAGCCTTGACCGTGGTCGAGGCAGGCAAATTCGAATCGGTCGGCGAGATTTCAACTTTGCGCGAGGTCCTGGCGGACGGTCACCGGGCACTGGTCGTCGGGCACGCCGACGAGGAGCGCATCGTGTGGTTGGCCGACCCGCTGGTCGCCGAGGATCTGCCGGACGGCGTTCCGGACGCCCTCAACGACGACACCCGGCCCCGCAAGTTGCGGCCCGGCGACTCGTTGCTGGTTGACACCAAGGCCGGCTATGCCTTCGAACGCATCCCCAAGGCCGAGGTCGAGGACCTGGTGCTGGAAGAGGTACCCGACGTCAGCTACCAGGACATCGGCGGCCTGACCCGGCAGATCGAGCAGATTCGCGACGCGGTGGAGCTGCCGTTCCTGCACAAGGAGCTGTACCGCGAGTACATGCTGCGTCCGCCCAAGGGCGTGCTGCTCTACGGCCCGCCCGGCTGCGGCAAGACGTTGATCGCCAAGGCGGTGGCAAACTCGCTGGCCAAGAAGATGGCGGACGTCCGTGGCGACGACTCGCGTGAGGCGAAGTCGTACTTCCTCAACATCAAAGGCCCCGAGCTGCTCAACAAGTTCGTCGGCGAGACCGAGCGGCACATCCGGCTGATCTTCCAGCGGGCCCGTGAGAAGGCCTCGGAAGGAACGCCGGTGATCGTGTTCTTCGACGAGATGGACTCGATTTTCCGCACCCGCGGCACCGGGGTCTCCTCGGACGTCGAGACGACCGTGGTCCCGCAGCTGCTGAGCGAAATCGACGGGGTGGAGGGACTGGAAAACGTCATCGTGATCGGAGCCTCCAACCGCGAGGACATGATCGATCCCGCGATCCTGCGGCCCGGGCGCCTCGACGTGAAAATCAAGATCGAGCGGCCCGACGCCGAAGCGGCGCAAGACATTTACTCGAAGTACCTGACCGAGAAGCTGCCGGTGCATGCCGACGACATCGCCGAGTTCGACGGTGACCGTGCGGCGTGCATCAAGGCGATGATCGAGAAGGTCGTCGACCGGATGTACGCCGAGATCGACGACAACCGGTTCCTGGAGGTCACCTACGCCAACGGGGACAAGGAAGTCATGTACTTCAAGGACTTCAACTCCGGGGCGATGATTCAAAACGTGGTCGACCGGGCCAAGAAGAACGCCATCAAATCGGTGCTGGAGACCGGGCAACGTGGGCTGCGCATTCAGCATCTGCTCGACTCGATCGTCGACGAGTTCGCCGAGAACGAGGACCTGCCCAACACCACCAACCCCGATGACTGGGCGCGGATTTCGGGCAAGAAGGGCGAGCGGATCGTTTACATCCGCACCCTGGTCACCGGCAAGTCGTCGAGCGCGTCGCGCGCCATCGACACCGAATCCAACCTGGGTCAGTACCTGTAGAGGCCATTGGCCGTCCGCGACAGATAAACCGCGCACACGACATGCCGAGAGCGGTCGTCGCAGTTTATATTTCGCGACAGGCGCCTCAGGGTCAGGCGGTCACCAGCGAATAGCTGTTGGTCAGGTCGTCCTGGGTGACCTGGGCGGCGCGGGACGTGGTGTCCACGCGCAGCTCTTCGGTGAGCACATGCGGCCGGTAGGACCATGCCTGCGGGAGCTTGAGGCGGTCGGCCAGCTTGGGCAGGTCGGCCCGCGTGAGGTTGGGGTCCACCACCTGGCTCCAGGTCTGCATGACCCAGCGGTGGCCGTGAGGGTCCTGGAGTTCGTAGACCTCCTCGCCGGCGTTGAAGACGAACACCGTGTGACGGGTCACTTTGTTGACGCTGTAGGGCGCGGGGCTCATCGACGACAGCAGGACGGTGGCCTGCAGGATCATCTCGATCCCGCCGAAGGTCTTTCTGATCTGCGGGCCCTGCTGCTCCTTTTCGATGGAGTTCATCAGCCAGTAGCGCGGACCGTTGAGCAGGGCCGCGGCCGCACCGTTTTCGGAGGCGATCTCCTGGGCGTCCAGCGCATCCCACAACTCGGCGGGGCAATCGTTGAGAGGGAAGCTGTTGTAGACGTTGGCCTGCGGACCGGCCTCGCCGCGGGTTACCAGAAGCACTTCGCCGTAACGCTTGCCGGACAAGTCTGTCACCAGGGTGAAACTAGTGACTGAGGTCAGTGGGCGTCAACATCCAAATATTTTGCGGGATCGGCCTGCTTGTCTGTGCCCTTGTCCCCGTTGGCGATGGCGATGGCGTTGCGGTAGCGGTTGCGTGCGATCAGCGTGGCATGCAGATCATCGATGAGCGGGTCGAGAAACGTCGAGCGGTAGTCGTTGTCGCCGACCGCCCTGGCGCTGACGTACATGAAGGTCAGCGCACCGAGGAAAAGACTCATATGGATCAGCGAATCCGGCACCGGAACCTTCCAGCCCAGCAGGATCGAGACGGACCTGGAGACGTGGGTCCATTCGTTGAGCAGCGCGGGAGTGAGCACGATCAGCCCGAGAATCAAGTAGATCCCGGCGGTGACCGCCGCCACCACCGAGATCTGCACCAGTTGCGAGGTGGCCAACACGAAAACCACGTTGAGCCGTTCCATCGGGGTCACCCGGGGGCTGGCCGAGCCGTCCGGGGTATCGGGCATTGCGGCAAACGGTGTGTCGGCAAGCTTTTCGCTGTCGATGGGCAGCGCCGCGGTGGACCGCAGCATCGGCCTGACCCGTTCCACGGTGGCGGATACCACGAAGGCCGCCGCGATGCCGACCAGGAACGCCATGGCCAGCACTAGCCGCTTACCGTTGATCGTCGCGGCCATGAGCCAGACGTAGGTGTTGAAGAACACCAATGCGGTCAGCAGAACCACGGGCAGGGCCCGGACGGCCAGCCCGCCGACCGTCGCAACATGTGACACCGTCATGCGCACAGCCCACCCGAGCACCGACCCGACGCCGCAGCCGGTCAGGATCAGCAGCACGGCCACGACGATGACCGTTTCCGCCAGCGACGGCGGGCCCTGGTTGATGTATGCGGCAATTGCCAGGACCGCCGCTGCGGTAATCCCTGCCGCACCGCGTGCCCGGCGAGGCTGTATGCGGGCTACCAGCCAGCCGACGAGGGTGGCCAGCGGAAGGGCGGCGACGACGATCCCGACGACTATCCATTCCTTGGCCGCCGGCAGGTCCTCGAGCTGGATTTCGTGGGTGCCGGCGATCAGAAAGATTGGCACCCCACAGCTCTGAATCGTCGCGAAAGCCGCCAGCATGGGAGCCGCCCGCGACCAGAGCCGTCGCCACCGGCCTCGTGTGGTGAGCACCGACGGCAGGCCGCGCTGCAGAAACCAGCTTTCAGCCTCGGCACTGGCCGATGTCTGGCGTGCCGCCCGGCGGCGCGGCGAGGGGCTCATGTCGGCTCACCCTAACGCCGTTGCGCGCCCCGCGCGCTGGCGGTCGCCGCGTCCACCAGCATCCGTTCAGCGGCGCGTCCCCCGATCGCCACCAAGGTGGCGCGGTGATTGGCACGGACGATGTCGGGCATGACGGGCGCGTCGGAGACGCGCAGGCGCTAAACGAACAGACGCACCTCACCCCGCCGCGCAGGCTGCATCGTCGCTCGGCCTAGTCTTTAAGTTATGCAACGGATTATCGGGACGGAGGTCGAGTACGGCATTTCATCGCCGTCGGACCCGACCGCCAACCCGATCCTCACCTCGACACAGGCGGTTCTGGCCTATGCCGCCGCCGCCGGTATTCAACGCGCCAAGCGCACCCGTTGGGACTACGAGGTGGAATCGCCGCTGCGGGACGCCCGCGGTTTCGACCTGAGCCGTTCGGCCGGCCCGCCGCCGGTGGTCGACGCGGACGAGGTCGGTGCGGCCAACATGATCCTGACCAACGGGGCGCGGCTCTACGTCGACCACGCGCACCCGGAATACTCCGCGCCCGAGTGCACCGACCCGCTGGACGCCGTGATCTGGGACAAGGCCGGTGAGCGGGTGATGGAGGCCGCCGCCCGGCACGTCGCCAGCGTCCCCGGAGCCGCCAAACTGCAGCTGTACAAGAACAACGTCGACGGCAAAGGCGCCTCGTACGGTTCGCACGAGAACTACCTGATGTCGCGGCAGACGCCGTTTTCGGCCATTATCGCCGGGCTGACCCCGTTTCTGGTGTCCCGGCAGGTGGTTACCGGCTCCGGCCGGGTCGGCATCGGGCCATCCGGTGACGAGCCCGGCTTCCAGCTGTCGCAGCGCTCCGATTACATCGAGGTCGAGGTCGGGCTGGAGACCACGCTGAAACGCGGGATCATCAACACCCGCGACGAGCCGCACGCCGACGCGGACAGGTACCGCCGGCTGCACGTCATCATCGGCGACGCCAACCTTGCCGAGACGTCGACCTACCTGAAGCTGGGCACCACCGCGCTGGTGCTCGACCTGATCGAAGAAGGCCCACTGCACGGGATAGACCTGACCGACCTGACGCTGGCCCGGCCCGTGCATGCGGTCCATGCGATCAGCCGCGATCCGTCGCTGCGGGCGACCGTGGCGCTGGTCGACGGCCGCGAACTGACCGCCCTTGCGCTGCAACGGATCTACCTCGACCGGGTGGCAAAGTTGGTCGACGGCCGCGACCCGGACCCGCGCGCGGCCGACGTCGTCGAAACGTGGGCGCACGTGCTCGACCAGCTCGAGCGCGACCCGATGGACTGTGCTGAGCTGCTGGACTGGCCGGCCAAGCTGCGGCTGCTCGAAGGCTTCCGGCAGCGGGAGAACCTGAGCTGGTCGGCGCCACGGCTACACCTGGTCGACCTGCAGTATTCCGATGTCCGGCTGGACAAGGGCCTGTACAACCGGCTGGTCGCGCGCGGTTCGATGAAGCGTCTGGTCAACGAACACCAGGTGCTCAGCGCGGTGGACAACCCGCCGACCGACACCCGCGCGTACTTCCGCGGCGAATGTCTGCGCCGGTTCGGGGCCGATATCGCCGCGGCCAGCTGGGACTCGGTGATTTTCGATCTAGGTGGCGATTCGCTGGTCCGCATACCGACGCTGGAGCCGCTGCGGGGCAGCAAGGCGCACGTCGGAGCGCTGTTGGACTCAGTCAATAGCGCGGTCGAGCTGGTGGAACAACTGACCAGTTGACAGTCGTTAAGCCGGGATACGTCGGAGTTGACCGGTAGTGTAGAGAAATACACCAGCAAGCGTGTGACGCGGCTGATGACGAAGCAGGAGGCGGCGATGGCGCAGGAGCAGACCAAGCGCGGCGGTGGCGGCGGCGATGACGACGACTTCGCTGGCAGCACCGCCGCGGGCCAGGAGCGTCGCGAGAAGCTGGCCGAAGACACCGACGATCTGCTCGACGAGATTGACGACGTCCTTGAGGAGAATGCGGAGGACTTCGTCCGCGCGTACGTCCAAAAGGGCGGACAGTGATCGGGCCGTTTCCCGATCGCCTGTCCGCTCGACCGTCCAGCAACCCCGCATTTTCCGGGATCCCCGCTGTAGACCTGTCCTCGTTCGTTGATTTCCTGGGCCGTCAGGCCCCGGAATTGCTACCGGCAAGCCTCAGCGGCGGCGCACAACCCGCCGCCGCGGGTGGCGCCAGTGCCCAGCTGCCGCATGGGACGACCATCGTCGCGCTGAAATACCCCGGCGGCGTTGTCATCGCCGGTGACCGGCGCTCGACACAGGGCAACATGATCGCTGGGCGCGACGTGAAAAAGGTGTACATCACCGACGACTACACGGCCACCGGCATCGCCGGCACCGCCGCGATCGCCGTCGAGTTCGCCCGGCTTTACGCGGTCGAACTCGAGCACTACGAGAAGCTCGAAGGCGTCCCGCTCACTTTTGCGGGCAAGGTCAACCGGCTCGCGATCATGGTGCGCGGCAACCTGGCGGCCGCGATGCAGGGGTTGGTGGCGTTGCCGCTGCTCGCGGGCTACGACATCCACGCATCCGACCCGGAGTCCGCGGGCCGCATCGTCTCCTTCGACGCCGCCGGCGGCTGGAACATCGAGGAGGAGGGCTACCAGTCGGTGGGATCGGGGTCGATCTTCGCCAAATCCTCGATCAAGAAGCTGTACGTGCAGGTTACCGATGCCGATTCCGCGCTGCGGGTGGCCGTCGAGGCGCTCTACGACGCCGCCGACGACGATTCGGCCACCGGCGGACCGGATCTGGTTCGCGGCATCTACCCCACGGCCGTGGCCATCGACGCCGACGGGGCGGTCGACGTGCCGGAATCCCGCATCGCCGCACTGGCTCGTGAGGTCATCGAAAGCCGTTCGCGCGCTGATACTTTCGGCTCGGATGGCGGTGAGAAGTGAGCTTCCCCTATTTCATCTCGCCCGAGCAGGCGATGCGCGAGCGCAGCGAGCTCGCGCGCAAGGGCATCGCCCGGGGCCGCAGCGTGGTGGCGCTGGCCTACGCCGATGGTGTGCTGTTCGTCGCGGAGAACCCGTCGCGGTTACTGCAGAAGATCAGCGAACTCTACGACCGTGTGGGCTTTGCGGCCGCGGGCAAGTTCAACGAATTCGACAACCTGCGCCGCGGCGGCATCCAGTTCGCCGACACCCGCGGCTACGCCTACGACCGCCGCGACGTCACCGGCCGGCAGCTGGCCAACGTCTACGCGCAGACGCTGGGCAGCATCTTCACCGAGCAGGCCAAGCCCTACGAGGTCGAATTGTGCGTCGCCGAGGTCGCGCACTACGGCGAGACCAAGCCGCCCGAGCTCTATCGGATCACCTACGACGGGTCGATCGCCGACGAGCCGCATTTTGTGGTCATGGGCGGCACCACCGAGCCGATCACCACAGCGCTCAAGGAGTCCTACGCCGAGAACGCCGACCTGCGCGACGCGCTGCGGATCGCGGTCGAGGCACTGCGCGCCGGCAGCGCCGAAGCCTCGGGCAATGGCCAGTCCAGCGTCGGCGTGGCCAGCCTGGAGGTGGCGATCCTGGACGCCAATCGGCCGCGTCGGGCGTTCAAGCGGATCAGTCGTTCGACGCTGGAGACGCTGCTGCAGAACGGTGACGCCGAAGACGCGAAATCGGACGGCGAATCGTCGAATGGTGACCGCGAATCGTCGGACGGTGGGGGCGAATCGTCGGAGTAGGTCCGACCACACCAAGCTCGGGTCACTTCGCGCGCCCGGCTCATCACGAAGCGGCCCGCCACGACTGAAGGCCCACCGAGTACCGGTCTGCTCGTCCTATTGGGTCACTTTGGCGGCCATCTTCTCAGCGATCTGGCGCCCCTGGTTGCTGATCTGCGCTCCGCAGGCTTTTACGTCGATGACCACATTCAGCACCGCACTCATCGCGCGCTGGCAGGAGAAGCTGTTGCCTTGTTGGGTGTTCAGCTGCGCGATCGTCGGGACATCACCGACGACGTTTCCGATGGTCCAGCGAAGAGTCATCCCACCTTGGGATTGGGTGATGGTTTGTCCGGCGCACGCGCTCAATTTGGCGGCCGCGCTCTTCACGAGCCCCAGAGCTTGGTCCGCGGAGGCAAAGCTAATCGCGGCCTGTTCCACCAGGTGGGTGAAGTTGTTACCCGGCTCGCTCAGCTCTTCGTAGCTAACCCCGGTCCATCCGCTGCCCTGATACACCGGCCCCTGGTCAATGAAAAGCGATCCGAGGCAGTCCGGATTGGACAGCTGCACCGGGTTGGCTATGAGAATCCCGTGACCGATTCCGTGCTCGGCGTCCATGCCGGTGGCGCCCATGATGGTGTTGACGGCCTGCGCGGTGAGCAGGATGGGATCCAGGCGGTCGGGGGTCACCATCGGCGTCGTCGAGGTTGCCGACGTTGGCTGCGCGGTTGGCGTGCTGGAGCGCGCGGCGGGTGGATTCTGATCCGGTCCGCTGGCGTTGATGGCCACAACGATTGCCACGGCGACCGCGACGGCCGCTGCGCCGGCGGCGGGGATGACCCAGCGTCGTCGGGAGCGCCGCGGTGGCGGCATGGGCCAACCGGCGCCGGTGGGCATCACGGTGGGTGCTAGCGGCATGGGGCGTGCGGCCAACGGCACGCCGGGAGGCGTCGCGGGGCCGGGTGTTCCGGTCAGGGCTTCGCGAGCGGCGGCGACCAGTTGTGTGGCGGTTTGGTAGCGCTGTTGGGGGTCTTTGGCCATGCCGCGGGCGATGACGTCGTCGAATCGGGGTCCCAGGGTGGGGTTCAGTGCGCTGGGTCTCGGGGGTGGGCCGGTGAGGTGTCCGGCGATTTGTTGTTCGAGGCTGTCGCCGGGAAACGCCCGCTCTCCGGTCAGGCATTCATGCAGCACGCAGGCCAGGGCGTAGATGTCGGAGCGGGCGTCGGCGGTGCCGGTGGAGAAGCGTTCGGGGGCCATGTAGGCCCAGGTTCCGATCAACGAGCCGGTGCGGGTCAGTTTGGTAGCCGAGGCGTCGTGGACGATGCCGAAGTCGATCAGGTAGGCGAAGTCGTCGCTGGTGACTAATGCGTTGGAGGGTTTGACGTCGCGGTGGACCAGGCCGGCGCGGTGGGCGGTGTCCAGGGCGGCGCCCAGTTGCTCGATGATGCCGACCGCGCGTGCTGGGTGCATCGGTTCCTGGCGTTCGAGCACGGTGCTGAGGTCAACTCCGTCGATGACGGGCATGACCAGATAGAGGCGGCCGTCGATCTCGCCGGTGTCGTAGATGGGAATGACGTGGGGTTCGGCCAGCCGGGCGGCGGTGTGGGCTTCGCGGCGGAAGCGTTCCTGGTAGCCGGGTTTGTTAGCCAGCTCCGAGGGCAGCACCTTGATGGCCACGTCACGGCCGATCGCGGTGTCGTGGGCCCGATACACCGTGCCCATGCCACCCTGCCCGATCACGTCGACCAACCGGTAGCGGCCGAACATCACCTCATCCACCGGCCGGCCCCGTTACTTTGGCGGCCATCTTGTCGGCCATCTGCTGTCCCTGGTCGCTGATGTGATAACCGCAGGCGCTGACGTCGATGACCACGTTCGACACCGCGCGCAGCGCGCGTTGACAGGTCATGGCGCCCGCTTCGGTGTGCAGCAGCGTAATTGCCGGGGCGTCGCCGACGAGTTTTCCGTAGGTGGTCTGGAAGGTATGGGTACCTTCGGCATCGCTTATGCTGCGCCCGGCGCACGCGCCCATTTTGGTGGCCGCGTTCTTCACGAACGCCAGGGCTTGGTCGGCGGACCCGAACGTCGACGCGGCCTGAAACGCGCCGTTAGCGGGGTTGTCACCTTGCTGCGTCAACACCTCGTAGCGAATCGACGTGTAACCGCTGCCTCGGTAAGCAGAGTCCAGGCCCGGATTTGACGCTTCGTCACAGTCCGGGACAGACGACCGCCACACGCTGGGCGCTCGGTCGATCGAACCCTTGGGCTGAAGGCCATCGGTGCCCAGGATGGTATCGAGTTCTTGGGGAGTCAGCAGGATGGAATCCAGCCTGTCCTCCGCCACCGTCGGCGGTGGGCTGGTCGAGGTTGTGCCTGCGGTGGGTTTTGTCGGGCCCGACCGGGCCGCGACGATGGCCACCACCGCGGCTGCGACCAGCGCGACGGCTGCTGCGGCGGCGGCGACGATCCGGCGTCGTCCGGAACGCCGCGGCCGGACGGGCCAGCCGGGGCTGGTCGGCATCATCGTGGGGGCTCGGGGGATCGGCGGGCCAGCACCCGGATAAGGGGTTGGCCAGGGTTCCGCGGTTGGCGGCCCGATGAGCGCTTGGCGCGCGCTGCTCGCCAGTTCCTTGGCGCTCTGATAACGCTGCTCGGGGTCTTTGGCCATGCCGCGGGCGATCACTGCGTCAAGTCCGGTGCCCAGCGCGGGGTTGAGCAGGCTGGGTCTGGGGGGCGGGGCGGTCAGATGCCCGGCGATTTGCTGTTCGAGGCTGTTGCCGGGAAATGGTAGCTGGCCTGTCAGACACTCGAACAGCACGCAGGCCAATGCATAGATGTCGGCGCGAGCGTCGGCGGTGCCCGTGCTGAATCGTTCGGGGGCCATGTAGGCATAGGTGCCGACGACCGAACCGGTGTTGGTCAATTTGGTGGCCGAACCGTCATGGGCGATGCCGAAGTCGATCAGGTACACAAACTCTCTCGCGGTCACCAGCGCGTTGGAGGGTTTGACGTCGCGGTGCACCAGGCCCGCGGCATGCGCGGTATGGAGCGCGGCGCCGAGTTGCTCGATGATGCCCACCGCCCGCGGCGGGGGTAATGCCCCGTCGCGTTCCAGCAGACTTTCCAGATCCATCCCGTCTACGACCGGCATCACCAGATAGAGACGGCCCTCGATCTCACCGGTGTCATAAATCGGGATCACGTGCGGCTCGGCCAACCGTGCCGCGGTGTGGGCCTCACGCCGGAAGCGTTCTTGATACCCGGGCTCGCTGGCCAGGTCCGGGGGCAGCACCTTGATGGCCACATCACGGCCGATCACGGTGTCGTGGGCCCGGTACACCGTGCCCATGCCGCCCTGGCCGATCACCTCGACCAGCCGGTAGCGCCCGAACATCACCTCATCCACTGGCAGCCTTCTGCGACAGGCTCGGCAGAAGCGACTCGCAAGTCATCCTTCACGTGCTCACCTTGGTGGCCATCTTCTGGACCATCTGCCGTGCGGGGTCAGTGACCAGCGGTGCACAGGCGTTCGCGTCGACGACGACGTTCAACACCGCACTCAGCGCGCGCTGGCAGTGCATGCCGTTGCTGTATTCAAGCTGCTGCGTGATCGTGGGGACATCGCTGACCAGGTTCGCGATTGTCACGTTGTAGCTGTGGCCATTGGCGGATTCGGTGACGGTTTGCCCGTTGCACGCGCCCATTTTGGCGGCCGAGCTCTTGACGAACGCGAGGGCTTGGTCGGGGGACCCAAACGTCGCCGCGGCAAGTGAGACGTACTGATTTTGGCCGGCGACCTCCGCGACGCTGATCCCGGTGAACCCGTTGCTGCCGTCATATACGAGGCTTTGGCCCGCATTGAGCGCTTCGAGGCAGTCGGGATTGGACAGTGTCGCCCCGTGCAGAAAGGCCGTATGACCCGCCTGCGTGATCTGCATGCCGGTGGTACGCATGATGGCGTCCACTTCCTGGGCCGTGAGCAGGATCGAGTCCAGGCGCTCGGGCGCCACCGCCGGTGTCGGCGACGTCGTCGAGGTTGACGTTGGCGCCTTGCTCGTGTGTGCCGCGGGTGTTTTTCGGTCAGGCCCGGCCGCGGCGATGGCCACAACGATTGCCGCGACTACCGCGAGGGCCGCTACCGCGGCGGCCGGGATGATCCACCGTCGTCGGGCGCGCGGTGGTGGCATGGGCCAGCCTGGACCGGGGGGCATGCCGGGGGGCACCGTGGTGGGACCCGGGTACATCGTCGGGCCTGGGTACATGGGTGCCGCAGGGGGCATGGGGGCTGGCATCGGTGCTGGGTCGGTGGTCGCGGGGCTGGTGGCCGGTGCGGGTGCCGGGAAAGTCGCGGGGGAAGTATTGAGCCGGTCGGTGGCCGGCGGTGCTTGGGTCAGTGCCTGGTGTGCTGCCGCGGCGAGTTCGTTGGCGGTTTGGTAGCGCTGTTGGGGGTCTTTGGCCATGCCGCGGGCGATCACCGCGTCAAGGCCGGCGCCCAGTGCGGGGTTGAACAGGCTGGGCCTGGGGGGTGGGGCGGTCAGGTGCGCGGCGACTTGTTGTTCGAGGCTGCCGGGAAAGGGCGGTTGCCCGGTGAGGCATTCATAGAGCACGCAGGTCAGGGCGTAGATGTCGGAGCGGGCGTCGGCGATGCCGGTGCCGAATCGTTCGGGGGCCATGTAGGCCCAGGTGCCCACGATGGAGCCGGTGCGGGTCAGTTTGGTGGCCGAGGCGTTGTGGGCGATGCCGAAGTCGATCAGGTAGACGAAATCGTCGGCGGTGAGCAGTGTGTTGGAGGGTTTGACGTCGCGGTGGACCAGGCCGGCGGCGTGGGCGGTGTCCAGGGCTGCACCCAGTTGCTCGACGATGCTGACAGCGCGTGCTGCGGGCATCGGTCCCTGGCGCTCGAGCAGGGTGCCCAGGTCCACCCCGTCGATGACTGGCATGACCAGGTAGAGCTGGCCGTCGATGTCGCCGGTGTCATAGATGGGGATCACATGGGGCTCGGCCAACCGCGCTGCGGCATGGGCCTCGCGGCGAAACCGTTCCTGATATCCCGGCTCGGTGGCCAAATCCGGCGGCAATACCTTGACCGCCACCTCACGATCGATCTCCGTGTCGCGGGCTTTGAACACTCTGCCCATGCCGCCCTCGCCGATCAACTCGGTGAGCCGGTAGCGCCCAAACACCACCTCGTCCAAGGGTCGCCTCCCCTCAACCAGCGCGGCCGAAACCACCCCCCGCCGGGCCATCTGAGCGTCGATATCACCGGTATGCACTTCGGGTACGGCGGAGTTGGTGACCGCGAACTGCGCATAGCTTAATCAGAGGTCTCAGGGGTCGCCGATGTTTCTCCAACCTTTCTCTCATCTATCCCAAATATTTCTCCGACCAATTGCGTGAACCTGCTGCATGGATTTTTCGGCTTCAGTGCGCGGCCGTGCGGTCCCCGCCCCGCCCAATGACGAGATCGCACCGGACCGCCGACATTTGATATGGGCTCGTAGCGAAGGCTGCGCACCTGACGCGTCCGTAACAAGTACGCTCGATACGTGCAGCGACGAATCATGGGCATCGAGACCGAGTTCGGTGTCACCTGCACGTTTCACGGTCACCGCCGGCTGTCACCGGACGAGGTGGCGCGCTACCTGTTCCGCCGGGTGGTGTCCTGGGGCCGCAGCTCCAATGTCTTCTTGCGCAACGGCGCCCGTCTCTACCTCGACGTGGGTAGCCATCCCGAGTACGCCACCGCCGAGTGCGACAGCCTGGTGCAGCTGGTCACCCATGACCGGGCCGGCGAATGGGTGCTGGAAGACCTGCTGGTCGACGCCGAGCAGCGGCTCGCCGACGAGGGCATCGGCGGCGACATCTACCTGTTCAAGAACAACACCGATTCGGCGGGCAACTCGTACGGCTGCCACGAGAACTACCTGATTGTGCGGGCCGGTGAGTTCTCCCGGATCTCCGATGTGCTGCTGCCCTTCCTCGTCACCCGCCAGCTCATCTGCGGGGCCGGCAAGGTGCTGCAAACGCCCAAGGCCGCGACGTTCTGCCTTTCGCAACGCGCCGAGCACATCTGGGAAGGCGTCTCGTCGGCCACCACCCGCAGCCGACCGATCATCAACACTCGCGACGAGCCACACGCCGACGCCGAGAAATACCGCCGGCTGCACGTCATCGTCGGCGATTCCAACATGTCCGAGACCACCACCATGCTCAAGGTGGGCACCGCATCACTCGTGCTGGAGATGATCGAAGCGGGGGTGGCGTTTCGCGACTTCTCGCTGGACAACCCCATCCGCGCCATCCGCGAGGTCAGCCACGACGTCACCGGCCGCCGGCCGGTGCGGCTGGCCGGCGGGCGTCAGGCCAGCGCGCTGGACATTCAGCGGGAGTACTACTCGCGGGCCGTCGAGCATCTGCAGACCCGGGAGCCCAACGCGCAGATCGAGCAGGTCGTCGACCTGTGGGGCCGCCAGCTCGATGCCGTCGAGAGCCAGGATTTCGCCAAGGTAGACACCGAGATCGACTGGGTGATCAAGCGCAAGCTGTTCCAGCGCTACCAGGACCGTTACGACATGGAGCTGTCCGACCCGAAGATCGCCCAGCTGGACCTGGCCTACCACGACATCAAGCGCGGCCGCGGTGTCTTCGACCTGCTGCAGCGCAAGGGCCTGGCGACGCGGGTTACCACCGACGAGGAAATCGCGGAGGCCGTCGACCATCCGCCGCAGACCACCCGCGCGCGGCTGCGTGGCGAGTTCATCAGCGCCGCGCAGGCGGCGGGGCGTGACTTCACCGTCGACTGGGTGCATCTCAAACTCAACGACCAGGCGCAGCGCACCGTGCTGTGCAAAGACCCGTTCCGGGCGGTCGACGAGCGGGTCAAACGGCTCATTGCGAGCATGTAGGACGACCGCCTTCTAGGCTGGTGCCAATGGCGACCTCGAAAGTCGAACGGCTGGTAAATCTCGTCATCGCCCTGTTGTCCACCCGCGGCTACATCACCGCTGAAAAGATCAGGTCCAGCGTCGCGGGTTATTCGGACAGCCCCAACGCTGAGGCGTTCTCCCGCATGTTCGAGCGCGACAAGAACGAGCTGCGTGACCTGGGAATCCCGCTGGAGGTCGGCAAGGTGTCCGCGTTGGACCCCACCGAGGGCTACCGGATCAACCGCGACGCCTACGCGCTTCCGCCCGTCGAGCTGACCCCGGACGAAGCGGCCGCGGTGGCCGTCGCCATCCGGCTGTGGGAATCGCCGGAACTGATCACCGCGACCCAGGGCGCCTTGCTCAAGCTGCGGGCCGCCGGGGTGGATGTCGACCCCCTAGATACGGAAGCGCCGGTGGCCATCGCCTCGGCGGCCGGGGTGCCGGGTCTGCGTGGGTCGGAGGATGTCCTCTCAATTCTGTTGTCGGCCATCGATTCTCGGCAGGCGGTGCAGTTCCCGCACCGGCCGTCGCGCGCCGAGCCCTACACGACGCGCACCGTCGAACCGTGGGGCGTGGTCACCGAGAAGGGCCGCTGGTATCTGGTCGGCCACGACCGCGACCGCGACGCCACCCGCACCTTCCGGCTTTCGCGGATCGGTGCTGACGTCACGCCGATCGGCGCGACCGGCGCGATCACCGTGCCCGACGGGGTGGGCCTGCGCAAGATCGTGGCCCAGACGGTTGCCGAGACACCGACCGGTGGGCTGGCCACGGTCTGGGTCGCCGACGGGCGGGCCACCGCGCTACGGCGCGCCGCGCGCTCCGTCGGTGCGCGGCAGCTGGCGGGGCGCGACGGTGAGGTGATTGAACTCGACATCAGGTCCGCCGACGGCCTGGCGCGTGACATCGCCGGCTATGGGGCCGACGCCGATCGTGCTCGAGCCACGTTCCCTGCGCGAGGATGTGCTGGCCCGGTTGCGCGGTCAAGCCGGGGTGGGGCGGCGCCCATGACCTCCGTGTCGGACCGCCTGGTGCGGCTGCTCAACATGGTGCCGTACTTCCAGGCCAACCCGCGGATCACCCGCGCTGAGGCCGCCGCCGAGCTGCGGGTCACCGGCAAGCAGCTCGAGGACGACCTCAACCAGCTGTGGATGTGCGGCCTTCCAGGCTACGGCCCCGGAGACCTGATCGATTTCGAGTTCTCCGGGGACACCATCGAGGTGACGTTCTCGGCGGGAATCGACCGGCCGCTTCAGCTGACGTCGCCGGAGGCCACCGGTCTGCTGGTGGCGCTGCGGGCGCTGGCCGACATTCCGGGCGTGGTCGATCCGGAGGCCGCACGCAGCGCGATCGCCAAGATCGCGGCGGCGGCCGGCGCGGCCGGGCACGACGGCACCGTGTCGGCCGTCGACGAACCGGCGCCCGTCGAGAGCCAGTCCGCGGCCGCGGTACGTGCGGCGGTGCGTCGCAGAAAGGCATTGGCGATCGACTACTACGCCGCGTCACATGACTCCCTGACCAGCCGGATCGTCGACCCCATCCGAGTGCTGCTGGTCGGCGGCCACAGCTATCTGGAGGCCTGGTCGCGCGAAGCCGAAGGCGTTCGCCTGTTCCGCTTCGACCGGATCGTGGAGGCCACGGAACTGGACGAGCCGGCCGCCCCACCCGAACCGGCACTGCAGGCACCGCCGAACACCTCGCTGTTCGACGGCGACCCGTCACTCCCGTCGGCGACGCTGCGGATAGCGCCCTCGGCGTCGTGGACGTTCGACTACTACCCGCTGCGGGAGGTGCGCGAGCTGGCGGACGGATCGTGCGAGGCCGTCATGACGTACGCATCTGAAGATTGGATGACGCGCCTGGTACTGGGTTTCGGGGCGGCCGTGCGGGTGCTCGAACCGGAGTCGCTGGCGCAGCGGGTACGCGATGCCGCCACGGCTGCGCTGGAGTCCTACCAGGTCGCGGCTCAGGCGTGACGGCGTGCGCGTGAGGTCCACCACGCCGTAGCACGACGTCACCGGCGCTCCGCTGTGCTGCGGTAACATCGGGTGGACGTCTGGAGGTAACAAAAGTGGGCAGTCTTAGTCCGTGGCACTGGGCGGTCATCGCCATCCTGCTGGTTTTGATGTTCGGTGCCAAGAAGCTCCCCGATGCGGCTCGTTCGTTGGGCAAGTCGATGCGCATCTTCAAGTCCGAGATCCGTGAAATGCAGACCGAGAACAAAGCGGAAGCATCCGCCTTGGGAAACACCACCGCGACTCAGGCGGTCACGCCGACGCCCGTGCAGGCGCAACGGGTCGAGCCTCCGGCGGCTGCCGAGCAGGGCCCCACCGAGGCGCGGCCGCTCTACTAGCCGCCGCGGGCCTCACCATCGCTATCCCTGAGCGTCACTGACCGAACGTCGTGAACGGTTTCAGTGCTGCATTGCGCTCCCGCGCTCTACTCAAACGACTCAACCCCCGCAATAGGCGCAGCCGCGCCAATCCCGACGGGACGATGTCGCTCGTCGACCACCTGACCGAGTTGCGCACCCGGCTGCTGATCGCCCTGGGCGCGATCCTGGTCACCACGATTTTCGGGTTCATCTGGTACTCGCATTCGATCTTCGGGCTAGAGAGCCTCGGCGAGTGGCTGCGCCACCCGTACTGTTCGCTGCCGCAGTCGGCGCGCGCGGACATCAGCGCCGACGGACAGTGCCGGTTGCTGGCCACCGCGCCGTTCGACCAATTCATGCTGCGGCTCAAGGTCGGGACGATGGCCGGCATCGTGCTGGCCTGTCCGGTGTGGCTCTACCAGCTCTGGGCGTTCATCACACCGGGGCTCTACAGAAAGGAACGCCGCTTCGCGGTGGCGTTTGTGGTCCCGGCGGCCGTGCTGTTCGTCACCGGCGCCCTGCTGGCCTACTTCGTGCTGTCCAAGGCGCTGGGCTTCCTGTTGACGGTCGGCAGCAACGTGCAGGTGACCGCGCTGTCCGGCGACCGGTATTTCGGCTTCCTGATGAATCTGCTGGTGGTGTTCGGGGTTAGCTTCGAGTTCCCGCTGCTGATCGTCATGCTCAACATGGCCGGTCTGCTGACCTATCAGCGGCTCAAGGCGTGGCGGCGGGGTCTGATCTTCGCGATGTTCCTGTTTGCCGCGATATTCACGCCCGGATCCGATCCGTTTTCCATGACGGCGCTGGGTTTGGCCTTGACCGTGCTGCTCGAATTCGCCATCCAGATTTCCCGGCTGCACGACAAGCGAAAAGCCAAGCGCGAAGCCTTGATCCCGGACGACGAAGCGTCGGAAATCGAGCCGCCCACGCCGATACCCGCTCCAACACCCGAGCCGTCGGTCGCCGCCGGGACCCATGACGACATCACGTAACCGTCTTTGCCGCGAGCGTGCGTGTCGGTACAACGACACGCCGATTCTGGGTGGGGGTACTCCCCCGCAAGCGGGTGGGGGTACTCCCCCGCAAGCGGGAGGTGCCCCCACCCACTTGTGGGGGCGTGCCCCCACCCGCTTGCGGGGGAACATCTGCGCACCCTCGCGCGACGGCGTGGCCCCGGCGTGACCGGTTTGGCCGAGCTGGCTCGGTTCAGTGCGGAGCTACCCTTCTCGCTCGACGACTTTCAGCAGCGGGCCTGCGCGGCGCTGGAACGCGGCCACGGTGTGCTGGTCTGCGCGCCGACCGGGGCGGGCAAGACAGTCGTCGGCGAATTCGCCGTACACCTGGCGCTGGCCGCCGGCGGCAAGTGCTTCTACACCACGCCACTGAAGGCGCTGAGCAACCAGAAGCACACCGACCTGACCGCGCGCTACGGCCGCGACCGGATCGGGCTGCTGACCGGTGACATGTCGGTCAACGCTGACGCGCCGGTGGTGGTGATGACCACCGAAGTGCTGCGCAACATGCTTTACGCCGATTCGCCCGCGCTGCGGGGGCTTTCCCACGTGGTGATGGACGAGGTGCATTTCCTGGCCGACCGGATGCGGGGTCCGGTGTGGGAGGAGGTGATCCTGCATCTGCCCGACGAGGTGCGGGTGGTCAGCCTGTCGGCGACGGTGAGCAACGCCGAGGAGTTCGGTGGTTGGATCCAGACCGTGCGGGGCGACACCACGGTGGTGGTCGACGAGCATCGGCCGGTGCCGCTCTGGCAGCACGTCTTGGTCGGCAAGCGACTCTTCGACCTTTTCGACCTCGGGAACAAAGAAGGCGGCGATGCCGGCAAATCCCGCGTCGACCCAGAACTGCTGCGCCACATCGCGAATCGCCGCGAGGCCGACCGGATGGCGGACTGGCGAAGTCCCCGCCGGCACGCGGGAAGAGGAAGCGCCGGCCGGCAGGGGCGCCCGCGTTTCTTCCGGCCGCCGGCGCGCCCCGACGTGATCGCGACCCTGGACGCCGAAGGGCTGCTGCCGGCGATCACATTCGTGTTCTCGCGTGTCGGGTGTGACGCCGCCGTCGGGCAATGCCTGCGGTCGCCGCTGCGGCTGACCACCGAGGAGGAGCGCGCCCAGATCGCCGAAGTGATCGAACACCGTTGCGGTGACCTCGAGGACGCTGATCTGGAGGTGCTCGGCTATTACGAGTGGCGGGAGGGGCTGCTGCGCGGCTTGGCGGCCCACCACGCCGGGATGCTCCCGGCATTCCGGCACACGGTCGAGGAGTTGTTCACTGCCGGCCTGGTCAAGGCGGTGTTCGCCACCGAGACATTGGCGCTGGGCATCAACATGCCGGCACGCACGGTGGTGCTGGAGAAGCTGGTGAAGTTCAACGGCGAGGAGCACGCGCAGTTGACGCCGGGGGAGTACACGCAGCTGACCGGCCGCGCCGGCCGGCGCGGTATCGACGTCGAGGGTCACGCGGTGGTGCTCTGGACCCCCGACGTGGAGCCGTCCGAAGTGGCCGGCCTAGCCTCCACCCGCACCTTCCCGCTGCGCAGTTCGTTTGCGCCGTCGTACAACATGACGATCAACCTGGTCCACCAAATGGGCCCCGAGCAGGCGCACGAGCTGCTAGAGCAGTCGTTCGCGCAGTATCAGGCCGACCGATCCGTCGTCGGACTGGTCCGTGGCATCGAGCGGGGCAAGCGAATGCTCGACGAGATCGCGGCCGAATTGGGCGGCGAAGGTAGCCGGGAGGCGCCGATCCTCGAATACGCCCGGCTGCGGGCACGGATTTCCGAGATGGAACGCGCGCAGTCCCGCGCGTCTCGGTTGCATCGACGGCAGGCCGCCAGCGATGCGCTGGCCGCGTTGCGACGAGGCGACATCATCACCATCACCCACGGCCGCCGCGGCGGGCTGGCGGTGGTCCTCGAGTCCGCCCGCGACAGCTCCGACCCGAGGCCGTTGGTGCTGACCGAACACCGATGGGCGGGGCGGATTTCGTCGGCGGACTACTCCGGGGCGTCGGAGCCGGTCGGGTCGATGGCACTGCCCAAGCGGGTCGAACACCGTCAGCCGCGGGTCCGGCGTGACCTGGCCTCAGCGCTGCAGTCGGCGGTCGCCGGGCTGTCGGTTCCGGTGGAGCACGGAAGACCCGGTGCCAGCGACAACGACGGCGCCTATCACGATCCGGAGCTGGCGGCGCTGCGTGCGCAATTGCGTCGGCACCCCGCACACAACACGCCCGGCCTCGAGGAACAGATCCGCCAGACGGAGCGGTACCTGCGCATCGAACGCGACAACGAACAGCTGCAGAAGAAGGTGGCCGCTGCCACCAACTCGCTGGCCCGGACGTTCGACCGGATCGTCGGACTGCTCACCGAACGCGGCTTCATCGAAGGCCCGGCCGGCGATCCCCGGGTCACCGACGACGGCCGGTTGCTGGCCCGCATCTACAGCGAGAGTGACCTGTTGGTCGCCGAATGCCTGCGCACCGGGGCCTGGGCAGGCCTGCGGCCCGCCGAGCTGGCGGCAGCGGTCTCGGCGGTGCTCTACGAGACGCGCGGCGGAGACGGCCCGGGCGCCGCGTTCGCCGCGGAGGTGCCCACACCGCGATTGCGGCAGGCGCTGCTTGCGACGTCCAGGCTGTCCACCGAGTTGCGCGCCGATGAGCAGACGCACCGGATCGCCCCGAGTCGCGAACCCGACGACGGCTTTGTGCGGGTCATCTATCGCTGGGCCCGGACCGGTGATCTGGCCGCCGCGCTCGCCGCTGCCGACGAAACGGGCAATGGTTCGGCCCTGTCAGCGGGGGATTTCGTGCGCTGGTGCCGGCAGGTGCTTGACCTGCTGGACCAGGTTCGCAACGCCGCCGCGGATGCTGATGTGCGGGCTAACGCCAAACGGGCTATCAATGACATCCGGCGCGGCGTCGTCGCAGTTGACGCCGGGTAGGCTGGGCCGGAGCTACGGTTACATCCGTGATCGGCACGGGGCCAGCAGACGCGGCCAGTCCGGGCCAACACCAAGGGGACTTGAGGAGAAACGATGAGCGGACCGCACGGATCAGACCCCGGGCAGACGTGGCAATCGCCCGGCCAAAATAGCGAACAAAAGCCCTCGGAGCAGCAGACTCAGATAGGACCGACCGCATCGCCGTGGCAGCAGTCGCCGCCAACCCAGGATGCGACGTGGCAGGCTCCGGCGTACACGCCGCCGCAGTACCAGCCGCCGGATGAGCAGGCGTATCAGCAGCCGTACCCGCCGAGCACGCCCAGCTATGGGCAGACCGAGCCCACCTATGGGCAGACCGACCAGGTCAATTCGCCGGCCACCCAGCTGGGCACGCCCGATCAGTTCGCAACACCCGCCCAGTACGGCCAGTACCAGCCGCCCGGCCAGTACGGTCAGCCCGGTCAGTACGGCCAGACCGACCAATACGGCCAGCCCGGTCAGTACGGCCAGACCGACCAATACGGCCAGCCCGGTCAATACGGTCAGCCGGGCCAATACGGTCAGCCGGGCCAATACGGTCAGCCGGGCCAATACGGTCAGCCGGGCCAGCCCGGGCAGTACCCGCAGCAGTACGGACCCTATGACCAACAACCGCCAAAGAAGCGTTCGCCTTTGCTGATCTTCGGCATCGGCGGCGTGTTCGGGCTGCTGATTATCGCGCTGGTTCTGGTGCTCGGCTTCTGGGAGCCCGGGTTTTTCGTCACCACCAAGCTGGACGTCAACAAGGCTCAGGCCGGCGTGCAGCAGGTCCTCACCGACGAGACCAATGGCTACGGCGCGAAGAACGTGAAAGACGTCAAGTGCAACGGCGGCGCCGACCCCACCGTCAAGAAGAACGGCACCTTCGATTGCACCGTCAGCATCGACGGCGCCACGAAGCACGTGACGGTGACCTTCCAGGACAACAAGGGCACCTACGAGGTTGGTCGGCCCCAATAAGGATCGGCCCCAGTAACGATCGGTAGCGATCACGCGGGCAGCGTGTCGAGCGCCTTCTGTAGCCGCGCGATCGATGACCCGACGCCCAGTTGGGTCGCCAGCTCGGCGACCCGGCTCGGGTCGGCGGCGACCAGCGGCAGCGCGTCGGTGGCCGTCGAAAGCGTGACGGGCGCATCGGTGGCCACCCGCACCACCTGACCCGCGGCCTCGATGTAGTCCGCCGCGGCCAGCAGTTTCGTCCGCAGACCCCTGGTCATCGTGGATTTCGGGTCGTCTGCGGCGGCCAGGATCCGATCCAGCGACCCGTGCTGGGCCAGCAGAGTGGCCGCCGTCTTCTCGCCGACGCCCGGCACACCCGGCAGGCCGTCGGACGGATCGCCGCGCAATAGCGCCAGCTCGGCGTAGGCCGGCCCGGCGCGGTCCGCCGGAACCCCGTACTGGTCGGCCACCTCGACGGGCCCGAACAGCGTGGCCTTGGACAGCCCGCGGCCCAGGTAGAGCACCCGAACGGGGACGGGATCGTCGGCCACCACCTGCAGCAGGTCGCGGTCGCCGCTGACCACCACCACCGGGTCGCGTCGTTCCTGGGCTGCCAACGTGCCCAGCACGTCGTCGGCCTCAAAGCCCGGCGCGCCCCCCGTCGGGATCCCGAATGCGTCCAGCAGCTCCATGATCATGTCGACCTGTGGTGTCAGCTCGTCGGGCACTTTCTCGATGTCGGGCTGACCCTCCGGCTCCACCTCGGCTACCCGATGCGCCTTGTACGACGGGATGAGATCGACGCGGAACTGTGGCCGCCAGTCCAGGTCGAGGCACACCACCAGCCGGCCGGGCCGCTGCTGGGTGACCACCACCGCAACCGAGTCGATGAATCCCCGGACCGCGTTGACCGGCCGGCCGTCGGGAGCGGTGATCGACGACGGCACCCCGAAGTAGGAGCGGAACCACATGCTGGCGCCGTCGAGCAGCACTAGGGGTGCAGGCATGCGGGCTATCCTGCCAGCGCCGCCCTCGGCGCGGTTAGGCGATCGGGCACTAGCCTGGCTGCCATGGATTCTGACCGGTTCGACGCCACGGTGTATGCCCGCCGATTGGCCGCGGCGGCCGCCGCGACCGCCGACGCCGGGCTGGCCGGCCTGGTGATCACCCCCGGCTACGACCTGCGCTACCTCGTCGGCTCGCGTGCGCAGACGTTCGAGCGACTCACCGCGCTGGTGTTGCCGGCCTCCGGTGAGCCGACGGTGATCGTGCCGCGGCTGGAGCTGGCGTCGCTGAAAGCCTCAGCCGTTATGGAACTTGGTCTGGCGGTGCGGGATTGGGTCGACGGCGACGACCCGTACCGGTTGGTGGGTGCGGCTTTGGGGGGTGCCCCGGCGGCGACGGGCGTCACCGATTCCATGCCGGCACTGCACCTGTTGCCGCTGGCCGACGTGCTCGGTGTGTTGCCGGTATTGGCAACCGACGTGCTGCGCGGGCTGCGGATGGTCAAGGAGGAGTGCGAGATCGACGCGCTGGGCAAGGCCGGTGCTGCCATCGACCGGGTGCATGCCCGGGTGCCGGAGTTTTTGGTCCCAGGCCGCACCGAGGCCGACGTGGCCGCCGACATCGCCGAAGCCATTGTCGCCGAAGGGCATTCGGAGGTGGCGTTCGTCATCGTCGGCTCCGGACCGCACGGGGCGGACCCGCATCACGGGTATTCGGATCGTGAACTGCAAGTGGGGGACATCGTCGTCGTCGACATCGGGGGAGCGTATGAGCCCGGATATCATTCCGACTCCACTCGCACCTATAGCATCGGCGAGCCCAGACACGATGTAGCACAACAGTATTCGATCCTGCAGCGGGCGCAGCGTGCGGCCATTGACGCGGTTCGTCCGGGCGTGACGGCCGAGCAGGTCGACGCCGCGGCCAGAGACGTGCTGGCCGAGGCCGGTCTCGCGGAGTATTTCGTGCATCGCACCGGGCACGGTATCGGGCTGTCGGTGCATGAGGAGCCATACATCGTCGCCGGCAATGACCTGACTTTGGCAGCGGGCATGGCCTTTTCCATCGAGCCCGGTATCTACTTCCCGGGCCGGTGGGGTGCCCGAGTCGAGGACATCGTCATCGTGACCGAGGACGGCGCGCTGGCCGTCAACAACCGGCCGCACGAGCTCATTGTGGTGCCCGTGGCTTAGCGGTCACCGGCCCGACACCCGCGGCGCGTAGGTTGGCGTTGTGTCAATCCTGGACCTCACACTGCTTCCCCTCCGTATCGCACGTCACCTCGCCGACGCGGTGGTGCATCCCCCCGCGCTTGCGCCGGCGCCGCCGGCCGAGCTCATCGTGGTCGACGGGATGCCCGAGGGTGTGCCGCCGGCGGCGCGGCGCCCCGAGCCGCAGCTTCCGGTGCCGTCGGGCTGGCCGTTCGGCGAGGAGTTTCCGCGCACCTGCGGCGCTGCCCGCGTGGCCGGCGGCGCGCTGTTCTGGACCGACTTCCTCTACGACGACCACGGCGCGACGGGCCTGCCGGTCGGCGACCTGAAAATCCAGGCGCCGCCGCGCGGCACCTACGTCTATCCCGACGGGCCCGCGGCCCGCAACGGCGCCGACATCTTCCGCGTCGCCATCGGGCTGACCGAGACCCATACCTGGTGGCGCGTCGACTGGAACACGCTGCTGGACGCCTCGGTGCCGATCGCACTGTTCACCTTCGACACCGACACTGAGCGGGCCGGTTCGGCGGAATGGCCGGCCGGGGCCGGCGTTCGGTCCGAGGGCATCGACATGGCGCTGCTGATCTCGGGAGCGGGGGCTCGGCTGATCGATCTGACCACGCAGGCCGTGACTCCGGTCGAGCACAGTGTCGACCTGGCATCGCGGTCGTTTGTGGCGCAGGTTCCGCGGTCGGCGGTGGAACCGGCCGGCAGCTGGACGGTCCGGCTGGCCGCGGGGCTGGCCAACGCCGCGGGGGACGGGTTCGCCGACGTGCCCGCCGAACGTGGCGCGCTGCCCGGGCAGCCCAACGTCTACAACGTCGCGTTCCGCACCCACGATCAGGAGCAACCACATCTGAACTTCTGGTCCGACGAGGCCCAGGCCGCGGCCCTGACCAGCGGGGATGTGTCGGAGTTCGCGGTGGTCGTCGACTGGGACGAGCTTGGCGAACGCAAGACCACTCCCGAGCCGGTCATCACCGGCGCCACGACCCGCTGGTATGTGTCCTCGGTGGAGCTCGGGCAAGGCGTCGCGGCGGACGATATTTTCAGCATCGCGCCGCAGTTCCTGGGACGGGTCCAGCCCTATTCGGTGTGCCTGCCGTCGACCTACGCGCCCGGCCGCACGCTGCCGTTGACGCTGCTGCTGCACTCGCTGGCGCTCGGGCAAACCCAGTTCGCCGCGATCGACCCGCGGCTGCTGCACGAGGTGTGCGAGACCCGCGATTCGGTCGTGGTCACGCCGCTGGCCCGAGGCCCGTCGACCTGGTACTTCGACACCGGGGAGCTCGACGTGTGGGAGGTGTGGGCGCGGGTGGCCGAGCAGTTGGGCACCGACCCCAACCGCACGGTGGTTTCGGGCTATTCGATGGGCGGCTACGCGGCCTACAAGCTGGGGCTGAGCTACCCGGAGGTGTTCGCGCAGGCGGTGGTGCTGGCCGGCCCGCCGACGTGCGGGGTGCGGCTGCTGCCCGACATCGACATTCCGGCCGACCTCGAACCTGGACTCGCCGTGTGCCCGCGAGGGCGACACCTGGAAGCTGCTGGTGAATGCGCGCTGGCTGCCGTACGTGATCGCGCACGGCGTGGTTGACGAACTGGTGCCGTTCGCCTCGGCCGCCGAGCAGGTGCTCGAACTGGACCGGCTCGGCTACCGCTACCGGTTCACCGTCTACCCGCTCGAGGATCACATCGCCTGGATATTCCAGGACAAGTTCGACGATCCGATCGCGCACATGGGAACCGGCCTGCGCCAAGCGGATCCGGGCCACATCACGTACGCGTGGTATCCCCAGCTGGTGCGGGCCGACCTGGGTATCGGGCCGGATCGGGTGTGGTGGTTATCGGAGCTGACGGCCGACCCCGAGGTGGTTGCGCGGCGCGGGGCCATCGCGAAAGTTGACGCGCGTTCGTATGCGCGGCCGGACCCGACGCACACCGTGCAGCACCACCGTGGTCTTGTCCTGAACTTCGACCCGTCGCCCGGGGTGTACAGCGAGCTGGACTGGCGGGTGGGTTCCGCTGTTGCGCCGCTGCCGTATCTGACGTTGCAGCTCAACGGGGTTGCCAGCCTCACGGTGGACATCGAGCGGGCCGGCCTGGCGTCGTTGCCGTCGTCGACGATCTCGGTGGCGACCGACACCGCCGCGCGGATCACGCTGGGTGGGTTACCTGCTGGAGTCGTGGTGCATCTGGACGGTGACCCGGCCGGGGCGACCGTGGCCGTGTCGCCGGGGCGGCATCGGATCGAGCTAGTTGCTGGCGCGTAACTCAGCGGGCCTGGAACCAGGCGAGGTGGTAGTTGGCGGCGGTCTTGTCACCGGCTACCAGCGCGTCGATGGCGGCCAGCAGCTGCCAGTTGCCAATGTCATTGGGATCCAACTGGTCTGGATAGCTGTCGAGGACTCGGGTGCTGATCTTGGACAGATGCTCGCGTAGGAGTTTGACCTCGGAGTCCAGCACTCCGGTGCCGGTGGATGCCGCCTTGGCCAGCGTGTGGGCCAGCCGCGGCAGCCCGTCGCGCCACTGGGTGGCTTGGCTGAGTTCCCAGCCGAGTTCCTCGACGTCGGGGGCGTGCCGAGGTCGCGTCGATATGGGAACCGGCTCGTCCTCGTCCGGGATGTGGTGGATCGGGCTGTAACCGGTGGCGATGGTGACTTCGCCGAGCAGCGCTTCCAGGTCGCCGCGGCGTCGTGCCGGGGTCAGCAGCGTGACCGCGGCCGGGATGTCGATGCCGGGTGGGATCCAGCCGCTGGCCAAGTCGGTGGTCAGCACGGTGGTCTTGTCCGGGCGGTCCCCGGCCGCCCACGCCAGCCGGGGTTGTTGGCGGGCCACCGCGGCCACTAGCCGCTGCAGGCGGGTTTGGGCGGTGGCGTCGGCCGATGCCGCTCCGACGACCGCTCCGGCTGCGGCCGCCGCGACGGCCTGGGTTCCCGGGTTCGACGGCGCCGGTGGCGTTGGCGGGGTCGATTGGCGGACAACCGCGGGCTGACTCGGGGTGGCCTGCCCGGCCGACGGGTGCACTGGCGCCGAGCCCGGCGTCGCCGAGGGGGGAGGGCTTGGTGGTGCAGGCGGAGTTGCGGGTGTTGAAACCATGGGCCGCAGGTCGGAGGCGTAAGCGGGCAGCGGACCCGTCGGCGTGGGCGTGGCTACTGCCGGAGCGGCGGGCGTCGTTGGCGCCGCCAGGATTGGGGGCGGCGGCGCTTCGGGGGCGGGCGTGTGCGCGACCGGTGGTGGGGTTGGCGCCTCAGCGTGCGCTACGGCAGTCACTCCCGCGGCCGGGGTCGTCGGCGGGGCTTGCGGGATTGGCGATTCTGTATGCGTCACCGGAGCCGGTGGCGCGGCCTCGGCCGCCGCTGAGGACGGCGCGCCGGTCTGCATTCCTTTGTCGAAGCTTTGGATCAATGCGGCTGGGGTCACGCCTTGGGCCGGGCTTGGTGTCGATACGACGGGTGTAGCGGGTGAGGGCGAGGCCGCATACGCAGTTACTGGGCCCGTACTTGGGGCAGGCAGACCCAGTGTGGACGTCAACGGTGTTCCGGGTACACCGGGCGGGGTAGGCACTGAGAGCAGCGGTGGAGCGGTTTTGGGTCCTGCTGGGCTCCCGAGATTTCCCGTCAGGCTCGCGGTACGAACAGGTGCCGGCACCGGACCGACCGGCAGATGCGAGTTGGGGGGCGCGGGTGTCCCCAGATTGCCAGTAAGACTAGCGGTTTGACCTTCTAGCGGCAGCTGACCCGGCACCGGGGGATGGCTTTCTGGTGGTGTGCCCGCGTTTCCGGTGAGGTTTGCCGTGGAACCGGGTATGGCCATTGCACCCCGAATCTGGCCCTCGATGGCTCCTGGGTCTGGTTGCTGGGACAACTGACGCAGATCGAATCCATGGGCTTGGGCAAACTGGCGGGCTGACACAGCGGTTCCCTCCTCATCGAGAACGCGCTGTACCGCGTCGATGATATTGCTGGCACAGCTCGCCGCTTTAAGATTGGCTTGGCGTTGATAATCAGCGACTTTCGTGACAATCTTCCCGATCTTGGTTTTAATCGGCTCTTTCGAGTTTTCAATATTTTCAATCTCTGAATTGCCTTGAACAGCTAGCTCGTATAGTTCCTGTTGAAGGTTCAAAACGCTGTCGTAGGCTGCAGTGTAGGAAGACTCTTTGACTCCGTTTTTGTTAGCCACCCGGCGAGCCTGCTCTTCACCTCGCAAGAAGGTGCTGCGGAGGTCATCTGCGGTTATTCCCTCCTGCTGGGACAGCGGGCCAAATCTTGCATTCTCTAGGCCTGTCGCAAAATTGTTGTATTCGGTTTCGATACTTCCGCGATGATGCTGACCACTGCTGGCTGCCGCCAATGCTTCATCTTCCGGCCAGACATGGCCCACAAGAAGAGGTGGCCATCTGCCCGAAGGCATGCTGGTCACTTGCAAAGCCGTTCAATTTTTGATGTGGCGTCATCCGAAGCCTGCAGCGAAGGCTGTAGCTCAGGATCAGAATTAGTAAGCCCATCCAAGTAGCCAATCGCTAGTTCTTGGTACAGATTGGCGAGATTTCTGACCGTAGTCGCCAGTTCTTCTGGGGTTGCTGGTTCTTCTGATAACTTTGTCATGAGATAGCGACTGCCTGAATCCAGCACCTGCCGCCCACTAGTGGCGACTGCAAGTACGGCAGTCGGGTCATTGCCACCATTTCGGCCTGAACTCAAGACCAATGCGCGATGTACTTTCTCATATGCGGCACATACGTTTGTCTTCGCGTCTGCGACTTGCTTGTCCGTATAGGCCAGCGACGGAGATGCAGGAGCTGGTTTGTTGTTGGGCAGCGGACGAACCCACGCACCGATCGCAACGCCGATAGCCACCAATGCTAGTGACATTGAGACAAAAGCTAACCACCGCGACGGTCGCTTGGACGTAGTGGACATCGGCGGCCAAGGGATCGGTGCTTCAGGCACGTTCGACACGTGGTGGATCGTATCGTTCAGCCGTGATTGCGGTAGTCACCTTCACCAGTGATCGACCGGCAGGAGCAGGATGGGGCACGCATGAGTGCCTACAACCTCATCGAGTCGTGCGTTGCTACGAAATTGCCGACATCCGCCCAATACCTTGTGCGATGGGCGATTAGCGTGGTCTAAGTCGTGCTCGCCCCATGTGATCCCATACCGAGAAATCGCTACGTTCACTCGAGCCGTCCTTGAGGACTCGCGTTTGGGTGACGATGCGACGTCCAGTCGTCCAGTGACAGCACTTACCGCCTTGAGTCAGAGTCCTCGTCGTCAGACTTCTGGTCAGGTAGCAGGATGCGCCGACTCGTAATCGGCTTGCCCGCAACGCGTTTGATCACCTCGGGCGTGGGCGGCGGTGTGGTGATACGCCCCTGGACCGGAGCGCCGTTCTTCACCGTCGGCCCGATGATGCGTTTGGTGTCGGGCTTGGCGTCGCTGCCCGTTCCTGCGGCACCGGCCATGGCTCCCGGCGGCATCATCGGCACCGCACCCATCGCCCCCCGCTGGGCGGTCGCCGGTTCCGGTGCGATCGGTAGCGGAGGTGACGTTGCTTGCGATGACGCGGGCACGGTACCTGCAGACGGAGCGGGCAGCGGCCCGAGCATCGCGGTCGGTGTAGTGGGGCCGAGGCCGAGGCCACTGCCCTCACCGCCACCTCCGCCACCGCCGCCGAGCCCATCCGCACCGCTGCCAGCCCCCAGCAATTCACCGGGAATGGCTTCGCCTGCCGATTCGGCTCCGCCGGCGGAATGCTGCAGCGCGCCGAAGCCGGCTTGCAGTGCCTGCTGTCCCGCCTGGGCGATTTGCTGTGGGATCTGGCCCAGCGGTTGCAGCAGACCACCGACAGCGCCGGCGATTCCACCGGCGATGCCCGACGCTGTCTGCGGTATCTGCTGGACCATCTGGGCCATGGGGTTTTGATCGCCGACGGCGGCCAGCTGCCCAGCCGAGTCTTCTTCATCGGCAGGGAATTTGGCCAGTGCGTCGCCGGTTTTAGCCCCGCGTTCGGCATGACCAGTTTGGGCCTCGAGGTTGTCGGAGGGATCGCCAGTATTTGCGGCTATACCCAGCACCTTCAGCAGTTGGCTGATGGCCGAGCGTCCCGCAGCCAGTTGATCGGGCATGATCACCGGAGGCGGCGGCAGTCCCGTCAGCTGTGCAAGCTTGTCGAGGATTATTTTGAGCTGCTGGTCTTCGTCTCCACTCACTGAGTCCTCCCGCGGATCGTTCTTTGACGCATTGCCTGGAGGCCATAGCGAAACCAGGAGGATTCCGGCGCCTGAGGAAGTGGCGTGTCCAGCATCAGGCGATGGTATCGCCGATTGGCGGTCCGGGTTATTCAACTTTGCTGGGCGCGGGCGCCGATAGCGACTCACCAAGGCGCTTGTTGACGCCTCGCACTCGCAAAACATGCGGTTAGCCACCATTCCGTCGTGCAGTCCAGACGCCAATCCCATTTGTCGAAACCTCAGTTGTTCGGGATTTTGGGTTTGCCCGAAAGCGTGAGACATTGCGACCGTCTCGAGAGGCCGTGGTCGCTTCTGCGATCGCTACGAGCGCAGAGGGTCCCTAAGTGGACAGTTCCCTAACGTTTTCCTATCTACCCAGCAAGGGCGGAAGGACGATAGCGGGATCATGCACCCCAATGTGAGGTGGATGATCGACGGGTCCCAGCGGGTACGTAGCCGGCGGTGCGGCAACGGGCAGAGGACCAATGGGCGCAGTCGAGGGCACAGGCCCCAGATGCGGAAGTAGAGGCGAAGGCCCGAGATTCGGAGTCAGATCGTCAAAGCGCAGCTCAAGAGCTGCATCGCCGATTGGCTTGTGCCACCAAAGACCCGCCGCCGGTCCGAGTGGGCCATCTACGAATAGGGGCCACGCCTGCGTGAGCGTTGTCGTATTCGCTCCGGGTCGGTGGCTGTAGACCTCGATCGCTGGGAAGTTCGACACACTTCCACCAACGCGGGGCCCATCCATCGTCGGCTTAATGGCGTTGGTGCCATTCACATTTAAGGGGGTCCGCATGGCGAGGCCTTCGCCGCCGGGTGAGAACGGGTCGGCTGCACCGTACTTGACCAAAACGGAGCCGTTGCGTTGTTGGATGTGCTGAGATGGTGGGCGTGCCAGCTCGTATCTGGCCCGTTTTCTCGTCGATCGACGGGTTCTGACGCGCCACGATGATGCCGTTTTCGTAATCGACATAGATTGCCACCCTGGACTCCTCGGGCCCCGCTGTAGGCGAAAAACCCCGGTCGTCACCAAGATTGTCGTGGTACGGCGGCCAGTCGAGCTGGGGATCCAGAGCTGCGCCGCCTGGAATGAACAGGTTTGTTCGGGCCACACCCTGTCCGGGCACCGGTTGGATCCGACCGACGACGATGTTGGGCGGCACGCCGCCGTTCTTCGGGTCATAGCTATGTGGATCCAAAGCCGCGGCAGTTTCCCAGTCCGCCGCGGAAGTCGGCGGTCGGCCGAAAAGCCTTGCGAACGATTCGATCTGGTTGCGCTGTCGATTAGTTTCGGGTTCGGCCCTCGACGGTTGCCCCGCGGCGTCAAGTCCCTCGATCGGTGTCGGGTCGTAGCCGTCCTTTGTGCGCAGGGTAATCAGCGAGCTCTGGAGGAAGTCCGAGTAGTGACTGCGTGTTGACCCGAGTTCGCCGAGGGCGGATCTGGTGTCGTCGATGGCGCCCTGGCGAAGACCAGATTTCAGTTCGTTGAGAACGAGTCTCGCCAACTCGGCAACCGGGACGCGTTGCTCGAAATCCAGCACTTTCCCGAGTTGCTCGTCGATCTGCTGTAGTTCCGACTCCAAGATCCGATCAGACCCGCGCAGGGTCGTTGCGCCTCCGCCAAGGCAGCTGCGATGGTCTCCAAGTCGATCCCGATCTTGGGTAGTTCGTCGGCTTGTACAGACAGCGAATGTGTGGCGCGTTGCACTTCGGCAGAGTCGTTGATCGGGTGATCGCCGTTCTCACGATTCCACGCTGCCTCAAAGCGGCGACGGGCTGCGTCGAATGCTTCGTTGGCCGCGGTGCTCCACCGGCCCGCGTTATGAAATGCCTGTGCCAGATTGGAAATCTGTGCCGGGCGACCATTTTGAACGCTCTCATTGACCTCCCAGGGGTCGCCGCCGGCCGCGGCGATCAAATCGGGAACGCTTAGGTGTTGGAGTTGCATTGCGCCGCCCGCAGTTTCGCGGCATTGTTCTCATCCATGGCGGTGAACTCGGCGGCGGCGTGCTCCGCCTTGGCGCCGACTACGGTCAGCGCTTCCTGATGGGCATGCAAGCCTCTTATGTGCTGAGTGTGCGTGAAGCGCACCGCGTCGTGAAACGCCTCGGCTGCGGCGAAGTCGCCGAACAATCCCGGTAGCAGGGGCACCCGCGTCAGGTGGTCGGACCCCTCTTGATCCATGTGCACTGGCGCGGTGCGCCTCGTTGGCTCCGGAATTCAGCAATTCTGGGTCGACGAACATCGTTATCCTTCCCGACCGAAATCGCTTTGGCGACAGTCGGTCTCGCCCCGGCGCGCGGTCTTTCGCTGCCCGGAACGCAACGTTGCGCCGATGTTTTGGTGAGGCTAGCCACGGTGTGGCTGCCGGTCAATTCAGTGCCACGCGTGTCGGCAACTGAGTTGCGGTCGTGACTGGCTCTGGTTAGGTTCGCGCCGCGGGCGTGGGTGAATAGCGGCGGCGGGCGGTGTGGGTCAGAATTCCGCGCGTGGCCCCCGTGGCGGTTGATCCCGAGGCGTTGTTCGCTGCGGGTAGCGCCGTGGTTGGCGCCGGCGATGGCCTGGGTGCGTTGCTGATGCTGTCGACGGCCGGTTTTGGGGCCAACAGTGGTCTGGATGCGGCCGGTGTGGTGTTCGGGCTGGCATATCGGTCTGCGGCGGAATCGTTGTTGAAGGCCGCGGCGGTGGTGATCAATGCGTTGCGGCACAACGGAGCCAAGATGCAGGTCTGCGCGGCGAACTATTCGAAAGCTGAAGCGGCGTCGACGCTGGGTGGTGGTGGCAGCGTGTTATCGCCGCCGGATGATCCGGTCACGATGGTGGCTCCTGGGCCGCCGGGGATGTTGGGTCCAGGGGAGCCCCCACCGCTGTTGTGGGCGGTGGTGCAGTCGTTCCTCGACGATTTATGGCCCAACGGCGACGTGTCGGCGTTGCATTCGGCCGGCGGGCGGTGGCGCAACTTCGCCGCGGCGCTGACCGGGATGCAGGGCGCGCTGAACGGTTCGAAGTCGCTAGTCGATGCGCAGCACATCGCCGAGGGCGAACAGATCGATGACGTGTTGTCGCAGATCGGTGCCTGCATGGCAAAAGTCGCCGAGCAGTGCGGCAAGCTGGCGGGCGCCCTCGACGATTTCGCCAACGAGGTGGCCGACGCTCAGCATGCGATTCGGGATCTGTTGCACCGGCTGGGGTCGCTGTTCGACATCTGGCATGACCATGACGTGATGTCGATTGTTGATGGCCATGCGATTGAGGAGATTAAGAAGATCGCGCAGGACATCAACGCCGTGTTGCACAACTTGGGGCGCGAGGCCCGGGCCGGCGAGCAGGGGATCAAGCTGGGGATGCAGGTCGTCGATGGCCTGGTGCAGGGGATGGAGAAGTACATGCGCGGCCAGTTCACCCACTTTTTGGGTGAGCAGGTCGGAAACCAGGTTGCGACTGCGTTCGACACCTTCGTCAACACCGAAGAGGGCGTTTTCAAGGGCGCTTTCGGTTCGGCGCAAGGCATGGACGATTTGGACCCGAGCTGGTTTCTCATCGATCCCAAGGGGGCCGCGGACACCTGGATGGGCATGACCAAAACGGGTTTGCTCAATGACCTTCTTGACCCGCAGGAGGCCGCGGAAGCAAACCGACAGATGTTCAGATCGTTGCTGCATGTGGAGGATTGGCGCAGGGATCGGCCCGGATTGGGCTTCGGGGAAAACTTCTTTGACGCCGTGACGCTGGTCACGGGAATTGGCGCGGTCAAGGTCGGCGCCGGCGGTGCGGGCGGCAGCGCGTGGCGCCGAGGCCGCTGAACAAATCGCCGCGGGTGAGGAGCCTGTCGAGGGTGCCGGAGGCGTGGTCGGCTAGGCCGGGGAGTTCGGGGGGACTGGCCGGGCGTTGGCTGATATCGGGAGGACCGGCAATGGTCTGACCAAGGAACTCCAAAACCTAGGCGGGGATCTGCCCAAGCCCGGTTCGGCGCCCGACGGTCGTCCGGTGAGCTTGCCGCCGGCCGGGTCACCGGCAGCGTCGGTCGAGCCGGTGCCGCGGGCCGTGGAATCCGCGCCTCCGGCCACGCGCCCAACCGAGTCGCCGACCGCTGGCGGGTCGGCGGTCCCCGGGCGGCCCGGTGCGTCAGTCGTTCCGCACGAACCGGTATCGGTGCCAGCGGCCGGACCGCATCCGCCCGCGCCCGCGTCGACGGGCGCGGACTTTCCAGCCACCGAACCCGCACCGGCTCGGGTACCGGCTGCCAGCTGGCGGATCTCCCGGCGAACCAGGCCCCGCCGCTGTGCAGTCAGCTCCTGCCGCCACACTTTCGACGCCCCACGCACCAGTCACCGACTCGGCTACCGGAGGTCGGCCTCCCGAACTGCCCGCACCGCACGCTGCTGGCCCGCAAGGACCGGGCGACGGCGGCCTGCCAGGCGGCCATGCACCTAAGCCACGGTGGCGACGCCGTGTGGTCCCGGTGAGTCAGCCGCGACCGGCGACGGTTCGCCCGTTGGGACTGAGGGCCCGCCGGTGGTACCGCATCCGTCGAGCGGGCTGAGTGCGGAGACGCGCGACGAGATCATCGCCATGGCGAAGGGCAGTCGGCCTGACCCCGGAGAATATCTGCCCCCGGAATACATTAGAGGCCATCTTGAGCAGTTCACCGATGGTGTCACCAGATTCATGCCCGAAGGGAATCTGTCGAAATACGGAATCGCCCAACGTGATGGCACATCATTTGTAATGCCGAAAAGTCATGCGGACGCAATCATCGAAGCCGTTCAAGGCGACCTCCGAGCGATGGAGAACGAGCTCGGCTTACCCTATGGCTTCCTCGACTCGCATAATGTTGTTAGAATCGATATAGCTAATCCTGAGGCATTCAACCTCCGGATTCCGTCTGGTAACGAGGCTGGCGCCAATGAGAATTGGATTCCTGGCGGCGTGTTGCCCAATGGCGCATTGGAAGCCGTCATCGACGGCGGAACGATATCAATAGATGGCTATGCAGTGACAATTATTTTTGAATAGAAAAGGAGTGCATAGTGAAGTTTGAGGACGCATATTTTTCGAAAGAAGACAGATACTCGATCGGCGTCGAATCGACGTCAGGTCGCTACTATGCCTCGATACCGGTCAGCAACGGTGTCGTCGACTACGAAGAGTACTACGGGATCACCGAAGCCCAATATCGAGAATTCCTGAGTGACCGGGGGACGGCAATCGACTTCATTGAAGCTTGCCGTCGACGGGAACACGATGACCTGCTCTTACAGAGACCAGGCAGCAACCGCGGAACACCGGTATGACAATTGCGGGCGCGTCCAAGCGGTACTGACTAACCGCGGAAGCTACTCAGCCCGGTCAAGCAGATCCGAAGACCCCAAAACCCGCTCCACCTGAACCTCGATGACCACCCGTCGCGGGTTGGGCCGCGGTGTGCGGTAGCGCTGCGCGTAGCGCAGCTCGGCGTCGCGCACGGCGTCGATCTCGCTGTTCACGGTGGCCCGACCCTCCAGCGACAGCCACCGGGCGCCGTCGACCTGGCTGAGCACCGCCACACCGGCGCGATCGGCGTTGACCGCCTTCTGAGAGCCACCGCTGGTTATGACACGTGCGATATGCGTCTTGGGATCAAAGGTGAAGCCCACCGCCACCACGTGCGGCGAGTTGTCGCTGCGCAGCGTGGTCAACATGGCCAAATGACGTTCGGTGAGAAACGCCAGCGCGTCATCGGTGAGCCGGGTCGTGGTATACGCCATCGCCCCCCACGCTAGCGCAGGTCATAATCGCAGCCGTGGACGACACGGGCGCCGGACCGGTGCTAATTCTGGGCGGTCGCAGCGAGATCGGCATCGAACTGGCGCGCCGCCTGGCCCCCGGGGCCACGATGGTGCTGGCCGCACGCAAAGCCGACCAGCTCGGTGAGCAGGCTGACACCCTCCGAAAAGCGGGCGCCACCGCACTGCACACCGTCGAATTCGACGCCGACGACATCAACTCGCACGGCCCGCTGGTCGCCTCGATAATCGCCGACCACGGCCCGATAAAGATCGCGGTGCTGGCCTTCGGGATCCTCGGCGATCAGGCCCGGGCCGAGGTCGACGCCGCGCACGCGGTGCAGATCGTCCACACCGACTACGTCGCTCAGGTCAGCCTGCTCACCCACCTGGCAGCCGCCATGCGAGAAGCCGGCCGGGGATCGCTGGTGGTGTTCTCCTCGGTGGCCGGGGTCCGGGTACGCCGCGCCAACTATGTCTACGGGTCCGGCAAGGCCGGCTTGGACGGATTCGCCAGCGGATTAGCCGACGCGCTGCACGGCACCGGGGTGCGGCTGCTGATCGCGCGCCCGGGATTCGTCATCGGGCGCATGACGCAGGGCATGACGCCGGCGCCGCTATCCAGCACCCCGGAGCAGGTGGCCGCCGCCACCGCGCGTGCGTTGGCAAAAGGGCGACGCACCGTCTGGATCCCGTGGGCACTGCGGCCGATGTTCTTCGTGATGCGGCTGCTGCCGCAATTCGTGTGGCGCAGGATGCCGCGATGATCATCGTTGTCGGCATCGGCGTCGACGGCATGGCCGGAATATCGGAACGCTCTCGCTCCGAATTACACAGGGCCACAACAATTTACGGTTCACGCAGACAACTCGACCTGCTCGATGACAGCGTGACGGCAGCCCGGAACGAATGGCCGTCGCCGATGCTGCCCGCGCTGCAAAAGCTGCCCGTAGACGCCGCTGACATCCACGTGGTGGCCAGCGGTGACCCGCTGCTACACGGCATCGGCGGCACGTTGATCCGCCTATACGGGCCCGACCAGGTAACCGTGCTGCCCCACGTGTCGTCGGTGACCCTCGCGTGTGCGCGGATGGGCTGGAACGTCCACGACACCGAGGTGATCAGCCTGGTGACCGCGCAGCCGCGCGCCGCGGTACGCCGCGGCGGCCAGGCGATCGTGCTGTCCAGCGACCGGACCACCCCCAAAGCTCTGGCGGTGCTACTCAACGCGCACGGCCGCGGAGACTCCGAGTTCAGCGTGCTCGAACAGCTCGGCGGCCCAAACGAACACCGCAGCGACGGCACCGCGCGGCAGTGGGCCACCGCCACCGCCCCGCCCGTCAAGGTCGACGACCTCAACGTGATCGCCGTGCGCTACCTGCCCGACGAGCGGACGTCGTCACTGCCCGAAGACGCCTTCGTCAACGACGGACAGATCACCAAACACGGCATCCGGGCGGTGACCTTAGCGGTGCTGGCGCCACGACCGGGGGAGCTGCTTTGGGACGTCGGCGCCGGCTCCGGCAGCATCGCCGTCGAATGGTGCCGGAGTTGGCCCAGCTGCGCCGCGGTGGCGTTCGAACGCGACGAGCGACGCCGCCTCTTCATCGGGTCGAATGCCACCGCCAACGCCGTCAGCATCGACGTGCGCGGCGAAGCGCCCGACGCATTCGACGGCGCCGCCGCGCCGTCAGCCATCTTCATCGGCGGCGGCCTCACCCAGCCCGGACTCCTCGACGCCTGCCTCGACAACCTGCCCGCCGGTGGACGGCTGGTCGCCAACGCCGTCACGGTGGAATCGGAAGCGCAACTGGCACAGGCATATTCAAAGCTCGGCGGCGAGTTGCGACGCTTCCAGCATTATCATGGCGAGCCGCTCGGCGGCTTCACCGGTTGGCGCCCGCAGATGCCGGTCACCCAGTGGGCGGTGACCAAGCGGTGACGGTGTATTTCATCGGCGCGGGCCCGGGCGCCGCCGACCTGATCACCGTGCGTGGCCAACGGCTCCTCGAAAGATGCCAGGTGTGCCTCTACGCGGGCTCGATCATGCCCAAAGACCTACTGGCGCACTGTCCACCCCACACGAAAATCGTCGACACCGGACCGCTCACACTCGAGCAGATCGTCGCCGAAATCACCGACGCCGACGCGGCCGGTCACGACGTCGCGCGGCTGCACTCCGGCGACCCATCGCTGTACAGCGCCCTCGCCGAGCAGTGCCGACGGCTTGACGCGCTGGGTATCGGCTACGAAATCGTCCCGGGCGTACCGGCTTTCGCCGCAGCCGCGGCCGCCCTAAAACGCGAGCTCACCGTCCCGGGGGTGGCGCAGACGGTGACGCTGACCCGGGTGGCGACCCTGTCGACACCCATGCCGCCGGGCGAAGACCTGGCCGCCCTCGCCCAGACGGGCGCCACCCTGGTCCTGCACCTGGCCGCAGCCCAGATCGACGCCATCGTCCCGCAGCTGCTGGCCGGCGGCTACCGACCCGAAACACCCGCTGCGGTAGTTGCTTTCGCGAGCTGGCCGCAGCAGACGGTGCTGCGGGGCACGCTAGCGGACATCGCCGGACAGATGCACGACGCCGACGTCACCAAGACCGCCGTCATCATCGTCGGCGACGTGCTCGCCGCCGAAGGCTTCACCGACAGCTACCTGTATTCGGTGGCACGACGAAGCAAACCGGCCCACTGATGAGGGTGCTGCTGCTCGGCGGCACCGCCGAAGGGCGAGCGTTGGCGCGAAAACTGCACCCGCACACCGACCTCATCAGCTCGCTGGCCGGGCGGGTACCGGACCCGGCCCTGCCGGTCGGCGCGGTGCGCATCGGCGGGTTCGGCGGCGTCGACGGGCTCCGGCGCTGGCTGAAAGACGAGCGCATCGACGCGGTCGTCGACGCCACCCACCCGTTCGCCGCAACGATGACCGCGCATGCCGCCAAAGCGTGCGACGAATTACAGATACCCCACTTGGTGCTGGCCCGGCCGCCATGGGATCCCGGCCACGCCATCGTGGTGACAGACGACACCGAAGCAGCAAAAGCCGTTGCTCAGCAAGGGTATTCGCGAGTCTTCCTGACCACCGGCCGCTCAGGCACCAAGGCCTTCGCCGCCAGCGAGGCATGGTTCCTGATCCGTGCGGTCACCGAGCCGGATGGCACCTCGTTGCCACGTCATCACCAACTGGTGTTGTCCCGCGGGCCTTATCACTATGCCGACGAATTCGCGCTGCTGCGCGAACACCGCATCGACGCGATGGTCACCAAGAACAGTGGCGGCGACATGACCCGGGCGAAGCTGGATGCCGCTGCCGCGCTGGATATTCCGGTGGTGATGGTGGCGCGCCCGCGGCTGCCGGCCGGGGTAGCGGTGCTGGGCACCGTGGCAGAAGCCGCGAACTGGGTTGCGCGGCTGGGTTAACCGAGAGTTAACCGGTCAAATCGTCGCGTTCACCGTCCGCCAACAGCGCATCACGGGCGCGGGCGACGCGGGATCGGATGGTGCCCACCGGGCAGCCACAGACCGCTGCCGCGTCGGCGTAGGGCAGCCCGAGGAGCTGGGTCAGCAGCAGGGCTTCCCGTTGCTCGGTGGCGAGGTTGGCGATCATCGTGCTCACTTCAACCAGGTCTTCGAACCCGCGGGCGTGGCGGTCGCCGCGGCGCAGCTGTTCGGGATCGGCGCCCGGGGCGCTGCGCGGGCGGGATTGGGCGTGGCGGATGTGATCGGCGACCACCCGACGGGCGATCGCCAGCAGCCAGGTTCGCGCGCTGGAGCGTCCGGAGAACCGCTCGATGGCGCCGATTGCCCGTAGGAAGGTTTCTTGAGTCAGATCGTCCGCGTTGCGCACGTCGGACAGATACGTGACGAACCGCCACACATCGTGCTGAGTGGCCTTGATGAATGCCTCGAGCGCCCGCTCGTTTCCGCGCGCAGCCGCCAGAGCAAGTGCGGTAACGGCCTCGTCGTCTCTAGACGCGGTCATGGACATCCACCTCAAATCCGCCGGCTCGGTCATTCTACGACCGCTTGTCGTAGATCGTGCGATCGGGCCAAGAAACGATCGGTTGATTGGCCAGAGATGCCCGCGCCGTCGACCGGCGCCAGACGCCGTGGGCGCGGCGGGGGCCTCGTCATCGGGGACGTCGGAGGCGCGTGGCTTGCGCGCCCCCACTCGCTCGCGCGCCACCAGCAACGCGAACACAAGGCCCACCAGCAGGGGCAAGTGACTGGCGATGCGTGCTGTGGTCTCTTCGCCTTCAAAGGCGTCAACCACCTCGTAACCCACGAGTGCCACCGAATACCCGCCGACAATCGCCGCGACACCGATCGCCGCGACGGGCCAGATGCCGGCGGCGATCATGGCCAGGCCCAACGCCAGCAACCACGCGGTGGACTCGTGCAGCAAATGTTCACCGGACATCGCCCCGTGCGTGTGGGACACCATGCCGAAATCGATTCCGCCGATTTGCGCCGCCGCGATCGCCACCTGGAACACACCAACGGCAATGAGGCCCCACCGCCCGTAGTGCGACCGCAGCGCGCGCACCCAGCGGTGATACGGGGCGGTGGATTCCTTGCTGAGACTTGCCATGATCTTGTCTGCCAAGTCCGGTCCCTGCCCTGGCTCAATCGAGGCCAGCCGGCGAGTCTGCACCGCCGCGCCGATCAGCCAGTTACGGCAACGGCTGCATGATTCCAGATGGGCATCGACCTGCTGGGCGAGCACCTGCGGACGCTCGCCGTCCAACCGAGCCGACAGCGCCTCACGCGCAACGTCACACCGCATCCCTGCATCGTCGCGCATGCCCGGCCCGCGCGCAAAGACCAAGCCAAGACGAGTTCGGCCCCAACCAAACTCCGCTGCGAACCGACCACTTGGGCACGCATCGCCAAGCCCGCGCCACCAGATCCAGGGTTCCGCGAAGGTGACTGGGATGCCCCCGGCCCAAATCACTTGACGTATCGCCCAGCGTCCTCGGCACCACAAGGACGCAAAGATCGCGCTGATCTCGTTGATCCAGACTCGGCCAACACCAGCTCCGGAACTCCGCTACCAATTTCTGCCTGCACGTCATGGCCCTCGTCCAAATCCGCCACGAGACCCCCGGCAGGGCCTACTACCTGCGGAAGCGATCCGAGGGCAAAAATCACAACGAAGCCATGCGCTGCTTGAAACGGCGCCCGTCCGACATCGTGTACCGACAGTTGATCGGCGACGCGGCCAAAAAAAGGCGGATCCGGGAGGACACTCGGGGGCGGCTCTATCGTCTCGCGCGGCCAGCTGATACCCCGCACACTGGCTCTTCAGACAAGTCACTTCCCGGACCCGCTCACCCAAACTACAACCCCCCGCTTGACATAGAGAGGCGCCAGTATCGCGCACCAGTGTTTGTGCAGCTCAAAGGCCATTTTTGAGGCTCTTTGTTACTCGCGTGCCAGATACATGCCAAATCGTAGGCGAACTGGGCGGTCGGCTTTGGCCGCGGCCGTTGCGACCGCGCTACTGCGCCGGCAGCTTCAGCACCCTGCTGTTCTGGTAATCGGCGACGTACACGATGCCGGCGGTGTCGACCGCCACACCCCAGGGTCCGTTGAGGCCGGTGAACGGCAACACGGTCTGGGGGTTCGACCCGGCCGCCAACTTCACCACCCTGTTGTTGCCAGAGTCAGCGACGTAGACGCTGCCGGTGGTGTCCACCGCCACACCGGTGGGTCCGTTGAGGCCGGTGAACGGCAACACGGTCTGGGGGTTCGACCCGGCCGCCAACTTCACCACCCTGTTGTTGCCAGAGTCAGCGACGTAGACGCTGCCGGCGGTGTCCACCGCCACACCGGTGGGTCCGTTGAGGCCGGTGAACGGCAACACGGTCTGGGCGTTCGACCCGGCTGTCAACTTCACCACCCGACCAGAAAGGGCTGCGTCAGTGATGTATACGCTGCCGGCGGTGTCCACCGCCACACCGATGGGGCCCTGGATGCCGATGGGGGTGTACGGCAGCACACTAGCGGTGCTCGACCCAGCCGCCAACTTCACCACCCTGTAGTTGTGGTAGGAGGCGACGTACACACTGCCGGCGGTGTCCACTGCCACGCCCATGGGGCCGTTGAGGTCATCAGTGAAGATGTTGGCGCCGGTGAACGGCAGCACAGTAGCGGTGCTCGACTTGGCCGCCAACGTCACTACCCGATTGACACCACCGGCGGCGTACACGCCGCCGGTGGTGTCCACCGCCACACCATAGGGGTATATGAGGCCGGTGAACGGCAGCACGGTCTGCCGGCCGTATCCGGGCGGCGCGGTCTGGGAGCCGTGTGTGGATTCGGCCGGTCCACGGTGCGGGATTCCGGTCACAACGATCACCACGGCGGCGATCACCGCCACAACCATGACGGCCGGGATCACGACCTTCTGACGCCGCCACGGCGGGCGGAAGCGTGGCGGCGGGGCGGGCGGGCGCTCAACAGCGGGCGGGATGCCAGGTGTCGGGGGCACCAGCCGCGGGCCGGACGGTGAGCCCAGCATGGTGGAGGCATGCGGCGATACAGCACCCGGCGGCGCGACATCCCCGCCCGGCCCGTGTGGGGTCGCCATCAGAGTCGGGTCGCACGCAGGACCTGGGATCTGTTGGGGTGGGGGCGTATCGGGATAGTCGAGCACAGTTTCGGCGGCGGGCTGTTTGGGCGGCTGCACCGGCTGGGTGGTCGGCTCGGTCGGCGGGACCGGTTGGGGGATGTGGGTGGTGATGGCGTCGCGGGCGGCGTGCGCTAACTCGATGGTGGTGGCATACCGGTCGTCGGGGTCTTTGGCCATGCCGGTCGCGATCACGTCGTCCATCGCCACGGGAACCTCAGGCCGTAGCTCTGATGGTTTGGGGGGCGGTTCCATCATGTGGGCAACCGCGATCTTCTCAATCGCGTCGGCGGGGAAGGGCTGCTGGCCGGTCAACGCCTGATACAGCACGCAGGCCAGAGCGTAGATGTCGGCGCGGGCGTCGGCCACGCCTTCCCTGTTGAATCGTTCCGGGGCCATGTAGGCCCAGGTGCCGATCGTGGAGCCGATGCTGGTCAACCCGGCTTCTCCGGCGGCGCGGGCGATGCCGAAGTCGATGAGGTAGGCGAAGTCGTTGTCGGCGACCAGAATGTTGGACGGCTTGACATCGCGATGCACCAGGTCGACCTCGTGGGCGGCGTGCAACGCAAAGGCGATCTGCTCAATGATCGACACCGCCCGCGCCGGCGGCACCGGCCCGTTTTCGAGAAGATCTTGGAGGTCGTGGCCCTTGACCAGCCGCATGCTGACAAACAGCCGGCCGTCGATTTCCCCGGAGTCATAGATCGGCACCACGTGGGGTTCGTCGAGCCCGGCTGCCGCGCGGGCCTCGCGGCGGAATCGCTCTTGGAAGAGCTGATCGTCGGCGTAGTTGGCGGGCAGCACCTTCAGGGCGACGTAGCGGGCGTTGATTGGGTCGTAGGCGCGCCACACCTCACCCATGCCGCCGCGGCCCAACAACTCAATCAGTCGGTAGCGACCGAACGGCGTCCCGTCGGTAGCGGCTTGCTCTGCCACGATCAGGATGCTAGCGATTCGCCCCGAGCCGCACACTCGATTCGCTAGGCCTTGCAACGCAGGATCAGTGATCAAAGCTGGCGCGTTGCCGCGGCATCTGCGAAGGTGCTCGCTACCGCGTGGATGACGAAATAGCAGAATTCACCTCGGCGTGGCGATGACCATCACCGCTGGCCGCCATCCGCAGCACGGCGGTCCGCTGGCCGTCTAGAGTCTGGTGGGTTCTCCCCGTGGAACGCGCACTTTGTCGCCTATCGGAGTGAATAGTATTGCGCTGTGAGCGAGGATGCTTTCCCAGATGTGCGGTGGGGTCATGAGCCGGGCCCGCTCCTACGCAAACCAGTTGAAGCTTTCGCCAGCTCGCGCTTGGGCTCCTGGTGTATCCGGACACTCAGGCCGCTGGACCATCGACTCCTGAGCCGAAGCAGCGGGCGCTACACAGTTGCCGGCCCGATCGGAGTTCCGCTGCTGTTGCTGACCACGACCGGCAAGAAGTCAGGTCAGCGGCGACAGACGCCCCTGATGTATCAGCGGGAAGGTGATCGCCTCTTCCTCATCGGGAGCAACTTCGGACAGTCGATGCACCCTGCATGGTCGTCGAATCTGCTGGCCGATCCGAACGCATGGGTGACGATGGGCGGAAAGGAAATACCCGTCGTCGCAACGCGGCTGACGGGTCCGGAGTACGACCGCGTCTTCACGAAGTTTGCCGAGTACGTCGGTCCGAAGGTGTATCGGGCCTACACAGGCCGAACTGACCGCGAGTTTCGATTGTTCGCCTTGACCAGACGATAGCGCCTTGCAGCCTGCTCAACCGTCCTGCGCTGGCGCGACAAAACCGGCTGGGGAGCGGCGGGTGTGGGCACCCAGATCGCTCCGGTTGTGCGGCCGCTGACTCCCGTCCACCGCCGACTCGGCTGGCGTCCATGTGACCCGAAGGACTCTGGCTAATGGTCGATCGCCGGGCAGCCGGGCCCACGGTTAGCCGAATGCGCACGTATGACACGCTTTGCCGCGAAATGCGTGCATCAAGTCCTGACCCGACTGGCTTCGGGCGGCGGGAGCTGCTGCTCGCGGTCGCCACGCTGGTTCCGCTAGTTGGTTGTGCCTCTAACCAGACCAGCTCGACCAGCCCGACCGGTGGTCATGCCGCTTCGACGACGGCGGCCGCGGGACCGGACATCGCCGGTCGCTTTGCCGAGCTGGAGCGCCAGTACCAGGCCCGGCTTGGGGCGTGCGTGCTTCGCGCCGACGCGACCACCACGATCGCGTACCGCGCCGATGAGCGATTCGCCTTCTGTTCCACTTTCAAGGCGCCGCTCGCCGCGGCCGTGCTGAACAAGAATCCCTTGACTCATCTCGACACCCTGGTCACCTACACCAGTGCCGACATACGGTCGACGTCGCCGATCACCGAACAACACGTCCGGACCGGAATGACGATCGGGCAGTTGTGTGATGCAGCGATCCGCTACAGCGACGGCACCGCGGCCAATCTCCTGCTAGCCGACCTCGGCGGGACGGCGGCATTCACCTCATACCTGCGCAGTCTGGGCGACCCGGTGAGCCGTCTGGACCAGGAAGAACCCGAGCTGAATCGCGATCCGCCCGGAGACGAGCGAGACACCACAACTCCCCGCGCAATTGGCGGTGTCTACCAACGGGTGCTGCTGGGCGATGCCCTCACCTCCGACAAGCGGACGATGCTCACCGATTGGATCGCGGCTAGCACCACCGGCGGCAAGCGGATCCGAGCCGGTTTTCCGGCCGATTGGAAAGTGATCGACAAGACCGGATCAGGCGACTACGGCCGAGCCAACGACGTCGCGGTCGTCTGGTCGCCCAGCGGCGTGCCCCACGTTGTGGCGATCATGTCCGAGCGGGCCGCCGGCGGGTATGGCGCCGAACCCAGCGACGCGCTCGTCGCCGCTGCGGCGAAGTGTGTCGCCGAGGTCCTCGCATGACCGCCGGCGCGCTTGCGGGCAGCGCGGGCGGTAACCCATAATCCGCCGGTGGAAGCTGACGAGCCGCGAGTGAACGACGATCCGTTCGCCGATGTTGTCTCCCGCCAGTACGAGCGGTGGAGATACCCCCAACCGATACAGGACCTCGACGCGATGCCCGAGGGCATCTGGCATTGGTTCGACCCTTCCCGCTTCCACGACATGTTATGGCCCGACCGCGAATACAAACCCGACATGGACATTCTTATTGCGGGTTGCGGAACCAACCAGGCGGCAGTCTTTGCGTATCGGAACCGCGGTGCAAAAGTAGTGGGGGTCGATATCAGCCAGCCCTCACTGGACCATCAGCAATACCTCAAAGACAAGCATGGGCTGTGGAACCTGGAGTTGCATCACCTTCCGATCGAAGAGCTGCCAACGCTGGGACTCGACTTTGATCTCATTGTTTCGACCGGCGTTTTACACCACATGGCAGATCCATTGGCTGGTATGAAGGCTCTCGGTGGTTGCCTTCGCCGGGATGGCGCCATAGGTCTAACGCTCTATGCCAAATATGGCCGAGTTGGAGTCGAAATGCTGCAAGCGGTCTTTCGTGACTTGGGGCTGCGTCAGGACGAAGCATCGGTGCAGATGGTCAAGCATGCGGTATCGGTGCTAGCGCCGGATCACCCGATCCAAAGCTATCTCCAAATGGAGGGCGTCGAGTTGCAATACGACGGCGCCGTGGTGGATACATTCCTGCACGGCCGCGACCGTAGTTACTCCGTCGACGGTTGCATAGATCTCGTCACCTCGGCCGGCCTGCTATTTCAGGGATGGCTGGTTAATTCGCCGTACTACCTGCACGATTGGTTTACGCCGGGGAGCGAGCCCTATCGGGCCATCAACGCATTGCCTGAGCGTAAGCTCTGGTCCGTGATGGAGCGCCTGCACACCTTTGGCGCTTGCCATTTTTTCATGGCATGTCGCCCCGATCGACCGAAAGATAGCTACACAGTTGATTTTTCGACGGACGACTGCCTCGACTACGTTCCGATGATGCGTCTGCGGTGCGGTCTCGTCGGCAACGACATTGTCAAGCCTAGTGGCCGATTCGGTCTGAACTCGGCACAGTTGCCATTCGTGCAGGACGTCGAAAGTGGCCGTACGATTCGACAGATTGCACAACGCGTGGCGCAAGGTGGAGAGTCGCCCGGGGCCCGCGTGGCCGACCTCGAGAACTTCGGCCGCAAGCTGTTTCAGTCGCTGTGGCGCCTCGATTTCGTCGCCATGGGCCTGCCCGGGGCTCAACATCGTTAGGCCGGCGCCAAACCCATGTTCGCCGTGGCCGCCGCGGCGGGGGGCGCGGACCAGACCAGCCCGCAGTGGTGTTGACCGTGTCCGCGAGATCGTCGGATCGCTTGCGGGCCGAGTGGGCGGTAACCCATAATCCGCCGGTGGGAGTTCACGATAAGCGAGTGACCGACGATCCGCTCGCCGATGCCGTTTCTCGCCAGTACCAGCGGTGGAGAAACCCCCAACCTATACAGGACCTCGCCGAATGGGTCGCGGGCAATTGGGATTGGTTCGACCCCCTCCTCGCTCAGCGCACTTTATGGCCAGATCGGGAATACAGATCCGATCTTGATATTCTTGTCGCGGGTTGCGGCACTAACCAGGGCGCAGCTATTGCGTACACAAACCCTGCGGCAAAAGTCGTCGCGATCGATATCAGCCAGTCGTCACTGGACCATCATCAATATCTCAAAGATAAGCATGGTCTATGGAACCTGGAGTTGCGCCTGCTTCCAATCGAAGAGGCGCAAACGCTGGGACGAGACTTTGACCTCATCCTTTCGACCGCCGTTTTAGACCACCTGTCAGATCCGGTGGCGGGCATGAAGGCATTCGCTGGTTGCCTGCGGCCCGATGGTGTCATAGCCGCCATGGTCTATGCAAAGTACGGCCGACTCGGAGTCGACGTTATGGAGTCCGTCTTTCGTGACCTAGACCTGCGGCAGGACGATGCATCGGTGCAGATGGTCAAAGACATTGTCGCGGTGCTGCCGCAAGAGCACGCCGTCCGAAGCTACGTCGCAGTGATGCCGGAATTGCAGGCGATGAACGACGCCGCCGTGGTGGACACATTTCTGCACGCTTGTCAGCGTAGTTTCACCGTCGAGGACTGTATTAATTTGACCACCGCGGCCGAATTAGTATTTCAGGGATGGCTGCTCAAGGCGCCGTATTATCCGCACGATTGGTTTACACCGGGGAGCGACTTGCATTCGACCGTAAACGCGATGCCTGAGGCAACGATCTGGTCCGTGATGGAACGTTTCCGCGCATCGAATACCTGCCATTTTTTCATGGCATGCCGTCCCGATCGACCGAAAGAAAGCTACGCAATCGATTTTTCAGCAGACGACTCCCTCGATTATGTACCGGTCATGCGCATGCGGTGCGGTCTGTCCGGCGCCGAAATCTTTCGGCCGAATTGGAGGATGGGTCTCACTCCGGCTCAGTTGCCATTTGTGCAGAACGCCGACGGCCGTCGTACGATTCGCCAGATTGCTGAACGCGTGGCGCAGGGTGGCGGGTCGCCCGGAGCCAGCGTGGCTGACCTGGCGGACTTCGGCCGCAAGCTATTCGAGTCGCTGTGGCGTCTCGATTTTGTCGCGATGGCCCTGAACGCGGATTAACGTCGTCGGGCGGCGCCGCGCATTAAACCGAAATCCGCCGGATGCCAGACACTCACCGGCCACTGACCCGCTACCCGACGACCTCCGCGCTGCACTCGTCAAGATCCGCGCCGGCGCTGTGCACTGATTTGAGCCAGTCGGGTTCTGCCGTCACGCAACCCCGCAATGGGCACCCCAGGCCTGAGACGCAGAAAATGGCCTGGCTAATCGCAGCGGAAAGCGACTCGAATCTCGTAACTCGAGCGGCGTTGCTACGCAATCCGCGATGCCGCTCGACTGATCACCGAGACGCCGTTCAACGGGTCGTCTGGCTAGCTGTAGGTCCTGGTGATCTCGGCAAGATGGCCTTGGCCGGCGGTCGGATGGTCAACGGCGTGGAGGCTGCTTTTCCTGACGAAGTTGTGTGACAGTGATGGGTGGGCGGCCCCAGATCGCGAGTATCTCGTTCGAGATGGCAACGACCTCCAGAACGTCGGTGCCTTCGACGTGCGCGGCCAACAGACTCGCTGGCATGCTCGCTGCGTCGAGCAGCGTGCGCCAATCGTGCGGTCTCATCGACAGATACTCCAACGCCGGGAATCTGGTGACCTGCAACGGATTTGCAAGTTCGCCCGGTCCTGCAGCATCGATGGTGCGGACCCCGGGGTGGTCCAGCAGCGGAGCCAAATCGACTGGGCCGTCCTGAATTCCAAGGCAAACGACTTCGAGGTCTTCTCGAGTGGCAGCGTCGGCCACGGCGACTCGGTTGAGGTACACCGTGGCGGCCTGTGCGACCGGGCCGGCCGGTTGACTTTCGCGTTGATGAACTAGCAGATCGGTGAACGAGTCGCTGACCAGGTTCGCTCCTACACCCAACTCGTGGTCGAGGAATATCACTTGCCCGCGGTATCCGCTCGCGGCAGGGGCAAGATCAGCACAGTAGAGATTTCCGCCGACGTCAGTGCCCACCGGAAACCACAGCGGCGAGCCAGCAAGCGGCTGAACCCTGCCAGTCGGATCAGGCCCCAACGAATCGATGGCACCAAATTTCCACCCCACCAGGCGATTCTGAGGTAGGTACCACGATCGGGCGCCCACATCTTCCAACGGGATGATGCCCATACCGTAGAAGCCAGGCCCCTCCGGGTCGTCCTTCACGACGAGCCAGTCCCGTCCTGCCGCCATATACAACGCCCGCACCTCATCGGGTAGCGCAACGCCCAGTGCAGCCTCGACAGCGTCGATCTGCTCGGACGTGGCGGGCTCAGCCCCCGGCATCCGTCTCCGGATCAACTCTCTCAGCGCCTCCGCGTCGGCACTGGGTGCCGGCTGTGCTGCAGGGTTAGGCGTGGCCTGCCGGCGGTAGAGCGCAGGAAGTGCGCCGTCCTCGCGAACCAGATCCCCCACAACTTGTCCACCGACGCCGTATGCCGCGCAATCGGGTAGTTCGACGATGTCGACCTCACGGCGACCGGAACGGGTAGCGTGCAGAATCGCGCCGAATTGCCGACCAACATCCCGATTCAGGTGCCGGGCGGCATCGCTGAAGTGATGAGTAGCTGGAGACTCTGCTGGGCGTTCGCCGTCGTACCGGGAGGACCAGCCGACTGAACCCTCACTCATGGTCGCGGTGTAGTGGACCGATTCCACCGACGGAGGCGCGTCCTCGAGCATCGCATCGAGGACTGGTAGCCAGCTCTGAATGTCGTGGAGCACGGTCACGGGTGAAAGCGTAAGCATCGCCGCGGCTGGAAAGTCCGCACCGATTGACTTCCCGCTCGCCAGATGCACTGAGCACATGGTGGGTGTCAGGTGTACAGCTTGCGCAGGTCTCCCCACATCTTGTAGCCCGCGCCGTGCAGGCCGACCACGCAGATCGCCAGGATGACAAGGAGGTAGAACGGCGGGGTGTCGGCTTTGACCGCACTAATTTGAGCCGAGTCCGTTGCGGAGCTTTCAGCCCGGGTAATGCCGAGGCGTGAACACCCGGTCGCCGGAATCGGCTGAGTACCACTGCGTTTGCGAGGACCCGACGATCAGCAGGCAGCGCATGTCGACTTCGGCGGGGTTCAGATCGGCCAGCCTTACCACGCGAACGTTTTCGTCGGGCCCGGCCACGTTGCGTCCTATCACCACCGGCGTGCCGGGTTCGCGATGGGCCAGCAACAAATCGCGCATCGCGCCCACCTGCCACGTTCGTGCCTTAGACGCCGGGTTGTAGATGGCCAGCACCAAATCGGCGGCGGCCGCGGCCTCAAGACGCGCGGCGATCACCTCCCACGGCTTGAGCCGGTCCGACAACGAGATCACCGCGTAGTCGTGACCCAGCGGAGCGCCGACCCGGCTGGCGACGGCCTGAGCGGCCGTCATCGCCGGAATCACCCGGATCTTCAGTCCCGGCCACTGTTTCGCCTCTTCCAGTACAGCGGTGGCCATCGCGAACACCCCCGGGTCGCCCGACGACACCACCGCCACCGTGTGCCCCTGCTCGGCAAGCGCGCAGGCCAAACGGGCACGTGCGGGTTCGTCGGTGTTGTCGCTGGGATGACGCCGCTGCCCGTCGCGGACCGGGACGCGGTCCAGGTAACCGTGGTAGCCGATCAGATCGGTCGCCGCGGCCAGCTCGCGCCGGCTCTGCGGTGTCATCCAGTCACTGCCGCCGGGTCCCAGGCCCACCACCGCGACCGCGCCCACCGGCGGCTGGAATGCCGGCGGCCGGTCACGCCGGTGCCCACCCGGCAGCATGGCCAGCGAGAAGTACGGAACGCTGGTCTCGTCGACTTCGGCGGCAGGCAGCACGCGTTGTCCCGGAGTGCTGGCCCGCTCCACGTAGAACGCGTCGTCGAGCTGGCCGGACACCGAAAGTGCTTCCCGCACAGCGTGATAAGAACGACCCAATTTAAGCACCACGGCAGCGTCGGCGTCGGCGAGCCGGCGGGCAAGCTCGGCGACCGGCAGCGTCCCTGGCAACACCGACAGCACCTCGTCGCCGGCCACCAGCGGTGTCGCGATGGCCGCCGAGGCCGCGCTCACCGACGTCACACCCGGCAAGATGACCGCGTTGAACCGATGGGTCAGCCGAGTGTGCAGATGCATGTAGGAGCTGTAGAACAGCGGGTCGCCTTCGGCGAGCAGCGCCACGTTGCGTCCGGCGTCGAGGTGCGCGGCGATCCGACCGGTGGCATCGGCGTAGAAGTCCTCCATCGCACCCGCGTAGCCGCCGGGATGGTCGGTCACTTCGGTGGTCACCGGATAGATCAGGTGCTCCTCGATCTGACCGGGTCGCAGATACGGTTCGGCGATGCCGCGGGCGATGCTGCGTCCGTGCCGGGCGCTGTGATAGGCGACCACGTCGGCCTCGCCGATCACCCGGGCGGCCTTGACGGTCACCAGCTCCGGGTCGCCGGGCCCCAGCCCGACGCCCCACAGCGTGCCTCTCTGGTTTGGGGGGGCCGTCATTCGCGATCGGTCGCGATCGCGTTGACGGCGGCGGCGGCCATCGCGCTGCCGCCGCGGCGGCCCCGCACAACCAGATACGACATCCCGCGCGGGCGGTCGATGAGCTCCTGTTTGGACTGCGCCGAGCCGACGAATCCGACCGGCCCACCCAGCACCGCGACCGGCGCCGAAGCCCCGTCGTCAATCAATTCGAGCAGCCGAAACAGCGCTGTGGGCGCGTTGCCGACCGCCAGCACCGCGCCGGCCAGCCGATCGGCCCACAATTCCACACCGGCCGCCGAGCGAGTGGTCTGGCGGCGTGCGGCCAGCTCGGCGGCGCGCGGATCGGCGACCAACGACACCACCTGGTTGTCGGCGGGTAGCCGCGCGGTGGTGATCCCGGCGGCCACCATCGAGGAATCGCACAACACCGGGGCGCCACCCCTCAGCGCCGCGCTGGTCCGGGTGACGACGTCGTCGGTGTAGGCGACGTGCTCGGCGACATCGATCTGTCCGCAGGTGTGGATGAGCCGCACCACCACCGCGGCGATGTCGGCGGGGAATCGTGTCAGGTCGGCTTCGGCGCGGATGGCCGCGAATGACTGGCGATAGATTTCGGCCGCGTCGCGGATATAGTCGAGCACCCGCTCACCCTACGGCCCCATGTCTCGGAGCAGCCGGTATCCGTCGCCGGTGGCCAGCAGCACCTCGCCGGCCGGCGGGCTGCCGCATGCGCGTTCGCAGCCGACGAAGTGCCGATGCCCGGCCGAATCCGCAGAATCGGCGCTCAGCGAATGCGCCGCGTCTGCCCGCACATCGGCGGCCGAATGCGAGCAGCCGGGGCTGCCGGTGCAGGCGCTGATGTTCAGCCAGGGGGAGTTCTCGTCGAACACCAAGCCTAGCGGCGCCAGCACCCGCAGTGCGGCGTCGGCGACGGCGTCGTCGAGATCGCATATCAGCACCGAGCGCCACGGCGTGATCACCAGCGGGGCCTCGACCTCGGCCCCGATCGCGGCCAGGCATTCCGCGTCGCTTGCGGGCAGCACCCCTAGTGGCACGGCGGCGCCCAGGGTGATGCGGCGGTCGTCCTGTTCGATCCAACCCACCGGCGGCCGGGTGACGGCCGGAAACGGAGCAGCCAGTTCGACCCCGGGCCACAGCCCGGCGACGTCGGCCAATTCGCTTACCCGCCAGGCGTTCCCGCGTGTCTCGGCGAACCGTAACCCGACGCTGACCAGTGCAGTGACCGCGTCGCCGGCCGCCAGCCGGACGCCGGTGTCTCGCCCCGCCAGCAGCAACGCGCACCCATCCGCCGCGACGTGCACCCCGACATCGGCGCGCAGGCCGGAGACGTCACCACGGCCGTCGTCGAGACTGAACCAGAATCGTCCGCCCAACTCCGCGAGCCTGGGTTCGGCGCAGATCGCCGCGTCCAGCTCAGCAACCCACGCTCGCACGTCGGCCCGGCCGCCGACCCGGCCGGAAAGCGGCGACGCGACGATGTTGCGGACCCGCTCGTGCGTCGCCGAAGGCAACAACCCGGCCTCGGTCACCAGGCCGGCAACCGACGCCACGTCGGTGATCGCGCGCAGCTGCACGTTGCCGCGGGCGGTCAGCTCCAGCGTTCCCGAGCCCAACCCGGTGGACGCGCCGGCCAGCACCGCCAACTGGGCGGCGGTGATCATGCCCCCGGGGAGCCGGATTCGCACCAACGCGCCATCGGCGGCCCGGTGCACTTGCAGCGCACCCGGACAGGCGTCGGTGTCACGCGTCCTGGCCACCTGTTCACGGTACGGCGCGGCCGCCTCGCCGGACACCGGGCGGGGCTTCACATACGCCGCGCCATGCGCAGAGCGGGGAGACGCTACGCCTCTACCAACATGGGGTAGCCGACTACGCTAGCCGCTCGGCCCGGACGCGTTGGACACTGCCCAGAGTCCACCTTGCAGCGACGTCAGGGGGTACACCGTGGATAAGCGCGGCGGTCATGCCGTGGTGCTCGGCGCCAGCATGGGCGGCCTGTTGGTGGCCCGCGTGCTGGCAGACTTCTACGACCGGGTGACCGTGGTCGAGCGAGACATTCTGCCTGTCCAACCGGTCAACCGGCGCGGTGTCCCGCAGGGAAGGCTGATCCACGCCGCCCTCGCGCGATGCACGCAAATCCTCGACGAACTGTTCCCCGGGTTAGTGGACGAACTGAAGGCCGCGGGCGTGGGCAGCTGGGATGACGGGGACCTATCGAAGCTGTGGTTCTCGGTTGCCGGGCATCAAACGGTGCGCCTCGGCAGGGTACCGAATTCACCGCCGGTCTTGTTTCCGAGCCGGCCGGTCCTGGAATGGACTGTGCGCCGACGGGTGAAGGCGATCACGAACGTGAGGTTCCTCGAAGGCCACGACGTGGTCGGCCTGACGGCGACGCCAAATCGCGACCGCGTTACCGGCGCCAGGGTGGTGGACCGCGCCAGAGACTGTAGGACGACGGTGAAGGCAGATCTCGTCATCGACGCGACCGGCCGGGGTTCTCGCACCCCCGTCTTCCTCGAGGAACTCGGCTATGGCCGTCCCGCGGAGGACGAGTTGACGGTCCAGCTCGCCTACGCTTGTCAACTGCTGCGCATCGCACCAGACGCCGTGCGGGAGTACATGATTGCTCTGTTCCCCGAGCCGGGGCGGCCGAAGATGTTCGGGTTTATCAAGTACGAAAACGACTCCTGGATGTTCGGTGTGGGCGCCTTGGCGGGGCTCGAGCCGCCGAGCCGGCCCGCCGACATGCTCAGGTTCGCAGCCGATTTCGCTCCTGCGCATGTGCTGGAAGCGATTCGAACGGCCGAGCCGCTCGGCGATGTGGTCCACCATCGGGTCCCGTCCAATCGGTGGCGGCGCTACGACAAGATGCGCCGGACACCCGATGGTCTGCTGGTAGTAGGCGACGCGGTTTGCAGCTTCAACCCCATCTACGGGCAAGGCATGACTGTCGCGGCGATCGAGGCGATGGTGCTGCGTGATTGTCTGCAGCGCGGGGATCGCGGCCTGCCACGACGCTTCTTCCGCGCCTCGGCCAGGAAGGTCCGGGTCGCCTGGCAGACCGCCGTCGGCTCCGACTTGAGTCTGCCGGAAGTGGTGGGACCACGACCCATGTTGATGCGAATCAGCAACGCGTTCCTCGAACGGGTGATGATTGCCACCGAATCCGACCCAATCGTGACGGGCCAATTCATGCGAGTCACCGGCATGATCGATTCGCCAGTTCGGTTGCTGCGTCCGACTATTCTGCTGCGCATCATGCGCGCCAAACGCCGGCCGACGGACGCACAGTTTGCCAACGCGTTGCGACGAAGTCGTTCCGCTGATCCGCAACAGGACGGCAACGGTGACCACCACGCGCGGCGAGATGTGGCGAGTCGATCGGCCTAACCGGCGGCCCATCGGAAGGTCCGGGGGTTGGAAAGCCGGCATTGACTCGACAGGGTGATTTCGTGCGTATGTGTTCGGTGGCGGTCAGTGGTCCGGTTACCCGGGTGGCGAGGTCGTCGGGGTGGCCGTCGAATTTAGCTTTGATTCATTCCATGGACAGTCGGCGGCGGCCGATCGTCCGATGACGCTCGCAGCCTCCTTGAGGCTGAATCCACCGTCATGCGCGACGGTGAGTGCAAGTCTGAAAATGTCGCCCCCGGACTGCGCCTTGTCGAGCGCCGCGCACACCGTCTTTCCGTTGCGGTTGACGTAGTCATCCAGGGCATCAGCGTGAGCCACCGCCGGGGCGAGCACGGCGGCGACGGCGAGTATCGGTACGGCCAGGTACAGGGCCCTCACTTGACCTCCGGCGGCGGCGACTTTCCACATCGGGCTGGGCGGCGGGTAGCTACACTCCGACCGTAAGCCATCAAGTTGGCGCTGTCGACTCGGCGTCAGTGCGCTAAGGCCTTCCCGTATACGAACCATCCGTGCCCTGGCTGCGGCCCGAGATGACCCGCGTTGCAATCGTTTTGACATCGACCTGGAACTGAAAGGCCAAGATGGGCAAATGCTTTCCACGTGGGCTCGGCTATTCAGACTAGGTATGTCCCAGGCGGCTGCCCGTGCCGTGGGGCGTTGCTCGTCGCGCGAGGCCGTCCAGAAAATTTGGTTAGGCGCAGCGAGCATCCATGATTTCGTGCGGGCACGGCATTCGGCTGCCGGACCGGTAAAAACCTTGTTACGAACTGAAAATACCTTGTAACGAACGCGTTTCCGCATTGATCAGGTAAGCGAAGTCGAGTGACATTATGACCTGTCTGCTACCCGTGAAGGGAGTGTTCCATGACTCGGACAAAGTCGTCCGGTTTCAGCAGCATCACTAAAATAGCGGTGGCGGGGGCCCTTATCGCTGTCCCAATGGCCGTTGTGAGCGTTCCCGTAAATGCGACGCCCGGTGTCAGCGGCGCCTCGAATACGGTGGCTCCGAACGGCGTTCACCCGGCACAGCCACCAGCGGCTCCATCCACCGATGCGCCACAGCCGCCAGCCCCTGCGCCGGCGCCGTACCAATCGCCGACGGATTATGACTGGTGGTCTTACGGCACGGGTGACGGCGGCGCCGGCGGTGGTGGCGGCGGCGGTTAACCGTTCGGCGACATCACCGGACGGTAGGTTTGTCGCACCTGTCGGGTCCCCGGCGATCCGATAGTGCCGCGTTGGCCAGTTTCGACTCCTAGCCGACGACAACTACCGGGCCTCGCTGCGGTACGAATGGTGGGTGCCTGAGCCGACCATTCTGCTGCTGTCGACGTCCGACACCGACCTGATCAGCGCTCGCGCCAGCGGCAAAAACTATCGGTGGGCCAACCCGTCGCGGCTGTCGGAGACCGAACTGCCCGACCTGCTGGCCGATACGTCGATCGTGGTGGTCCGAATTCTCGGCGGCTACCGCGCCTGGCAAAGCGGCATCGACACGGTGATCGGCAGTGGTGTCCCGACCGTGCTAGTCAGCGGCGAGCAGGCCGCCGACGCCGAGTTGACCGGCCTGTCCACGCTCGCGGCCGGCATTGCGGTCCAGACGCACATCTACCTAGCCCATGGCGGCGTCGACAACCTGCGTCAGCTGCACGCCTTCCTCTCCGACACCGTGCTGATGACCGGCTTCGGCTTCACTCCGCCGGTAGTGACCCCGACCTGGGGCGAGCTGGAGCGACCGGACGCCGGCGAGACTGGCCCGACGATCGCGGTGCTGTACTACCGCGCTCAGCACCTTGCGGGCAACACCGCATATATCGAGTCGCTGTGCCGGGCGATCGAGGAGGCCGGCGGGCGGCCGCTGCCCGTCTACTGCGCATCGTTGCGCACCGCCGAACCCGAACTGCTGCAAAGGCTTGGCGACGCGGACGCCATGGTGGTCACCGTGCTGGCCGCCGGGGGACTGAAGCCCGCCACGGCGTCGGCCGGTGGCGATGACGACAGCTGGAACGTCGAACACCTGGCGGCCCTGGACATCCCGATCTTGCAGGGTTTGTGTTTGACCAGCCCGCGCAGTCAATGGCGGGACAACGACGATGGACTCAGCCCGCTCGACGTGGCCAGCCAGGTTGCCGTGCCCGAGTTCGACGGTCGCATCATCACAGTTCCGTTCTCATTCAAGGAGATTGACGACGACGGGTTGATCTCCTATGCCGCTGATCCCGAGCGCTGCGCGCGGGTCGCGGGGCTCGCGGTCCGGCACGCGCAGCTTCGGCACATCGCCCCCGCCGACAAGCGGGTGGCACTGGTGTTCTCCGCCTATCCCACCAAACACGCCCGCATCGGCAACGCGGTGGGGCTGGACACCCCGGCCAGCGCGGTCGCGTTGCTGCGGGCGATGCGTGAGCGTGGGTACCAGGTCGGCGACCTGCCGGGCCTCGACGCCAACGATAGCGATGCCCTGATCCACGCGTTGATCGAACGCGGCGGACAAGACCCGGACTGGCTTACCGACGGACAACTGGAGGGTAACCCGATCCGGGTGTCCGCCAGGGACTACCGCGACTGGTTCGCCACCCTGCCGGCCGAACTCACCTATGCGGTGACAAAGCACTGGGGCCCGCCGCCGGGGGACCTGTTCGTCGACCGCACAGGCGACCCCGACGGCGAAATCGTGATTGCCGCAATGCAATCGGACAACCTGGTGCTCATGGTCCAGCCGCCTCGCGGATTCGGCGAGCACCCCGTTGCCATCTACCATGACCCGGACCTGCCGCCCAGCCATCACTACCTGGCCGCCTACCACTGGCTGGATGCCGGATTCCCCTCCAGTTTCCGAGCGCACGCCGTCGTGCATCTGGGCAAGCACGGCAACCTGGAGTGGCTGCCGGGCAAGACGCTGGGCATGTCGGCGGCCTGCGGATCCGACGCCGCGTTGGGCAACCTGCCGCTGATCTACCCGTTCCTGGTCAACGACCCGGGCGAGGGCACCCAGGCCAAGCGCCGAGCTCATGCGGTACTCATCGACCACCTGATCCCGCCGATGGCTCGCGCCGAAAGCTACGGCGACATCGCGCGTTTGGAGCAGTTGCTCGATGAACACGCCAGCGTCGCCGCGCTGGATCCCGCCAAGTTGCCCGCCATCCGCCAGCAGATCTGGACGCTCATCCGCGCCGCCAAGATGGACCACGATCTGGGGCTGACCGACCGGCCGGCCGAGGACGCGTTCGATGACATGATCCTGCACGTCGACGGCTGGCTGTGCGAAATCAAGGACGTCCAGATTCGCGACGGACTGCACATCCTCGGCCAAAAGCCAACGGGGAAGCCCGAACTCGACCTCGTGCTGGCCATGCTGCGGGCCCGCCAGCTGTTCGGCGGCGAGCACGTCATCCCCGGTCTGCGACAGGCACTGGGTCTGGCCGAGGACGGCACCGACGAACGGTCGTCCGTCGACCAGGCCGAGGCCGCGGCGCGGGAGCTGGTCGCGGCGTTGCAGGCCACCGGCTGGGACCCCGATGCCGCCGGACGGCTCAGCGACAACGCCGACGTGGCGGCGGTGCTGCGGTTCGCTGCCACCGAAGTGGTGCCGCGGCTGGCCGGCACGGCGTCGGAAATCGAGCAGGTATTACGAGCTTTGGACGGCCGGTTCATCCCTGCCGGGCCTTCCGGGTCGCCGCTGCGCGGCCTGATCAACGTGTTGCCCACCGGGCGCAACTTCTACTCCGTCGACCCCAAGGCGATACCGTCCCGGCTGGCGTGGGAGGCCGGGGTGGCATTGGCGGACTCGCTGCTCGCCCGTTACCGGGATGATCACGGGCGGTGGCCGCAGTCGGTGGGGCTGTCGGTGTGGGGCACCTCGGCGATGCGCACCTCCGGCGACGACATCGCTGAAGTGCTTGCGCTGCTGGGTGTCCGACCGGTTTGGGACGACGCGTCGCGGCGGGTCACTGACCTGGCCCCGATTCCGCTGGCCGAGTTGGGCCGTCCGCGCATCGACGTGACGGTGCGGATCTCGGGCTTTTTCCGGGACGCGTTCCCGCATGTCGTGACCATGCTCGACGACGCGGTACGGTTGGTCGCCGGCCTCGACGAAGCCGCCGATGACAACTACGTGCGTGCGCACGCCCAGGCCGATCTGGCTCAGCACGGCGACGAACGTCGCTCCACCACAAGAATTTTCGGGTCCAAGCCGGGCACCTACGGCGCCGGGCTGCTGCAGTTGATCGACAGCCGCAATTGGCGTGACGACGCCGACCTCGCGCAGGTGTACACAGCCTGGGGCGGCTTCGCCTACGGGCGCGACCTGGACGGCCGTGCGGCCGTCGACGATATGAACCGCCAGTACCGGCGCATCGCTGTGGCCGCCAAAAACACCGACACCCGCGAACACGACATCGCCGACTCCGACGACTATTTCCAATATCACGGCGGCATGGTGGCCACGGTGCGAGCGCTCACCGGCCAGGCACCCGCCGCCTATATCGGCGACAACACCAGACCCGACGCGATCCGTACCCGCACGCTGTCGGAGGAGACCACCCGGGTATTTCGTGCGCGCGTGGTCAATCCCCGCTGGATGGCGGCGATGCGCCGGCACGGCTACAAGGGCGCATTCGAGATGGCGGCGACCGTCGACTACCTGTTCGGCTACGACGCCACCGCGGGGGTAATGGCCGACTGGATGTATGAACAACTCACCGAGCGCTACGTGCTTGACCCGGAGAACCGGAAATTCATGGCGGAGTCCAACCCGTGGGCGCTGCACGGTATGGCCGAACGGCTGCTGGAGGCGGCCGGGCGCGGCATGTGGGCGCAGCCGGAACCGGGAACCCTCGACGGACTGCGCCAGGCGCTACTGGAAACCGAAGGTGACCTGGAGGGCTGAGGATTCCGGTGCCTGGCGAACAGGCGCAAAGTCGCACGCGAATGACCTTCCGCGTGCGACTTTGCGTCTGCTCGCCAGGCAAATCAGGCGCCCGAGTAGGTTGAGTCCGTGACGCCCACATTCGCCGACCTCGCCAAGGCGCAATACATCCTGCTGACCACCTTCACCAAGGATGGCCGACCCAAGCCCACTCCGATCTGGGCCGCCTTGGACAGAGAGCGCGGAGATCGGTTGTTGGTCATCACCGAGGGAGACTCGTGGAAGGTCAAGCGGATCCGCAATACCCCCCGCGTCACGATGGCCACCTGCACCATGGGTGGTCGCGCAACGAGCGAGGCCGTCGAGGGCACCGCAGCCCTGCTGGACAAGTCCGAAACGGGTGCCGTCTACGACTCGATCGGCAAGCGGTACGGGATCCTGGGCAAGGTATTCAACTTCTTCAGCAAGCTGCGCGGCGGCATGGAAAATAACGTCGGTCTCGAGCTCCGAGTGGCCCAAGGCTGACGCCGGTGAGCACCGTCCTGATCCCGATCCCGGATCGTGATTTCGATCCGACCGAGGTCGCGGTCAGCTGGAGCGTCCTGACTCGGAACGGCCACCGGGTGATGTTTGCCACCGAAAGCGGCATGTCCGGGGTTGCCGACGACGTCATGGTGAGCGGCCGGGGTTTGGACGTCTGGTCGGCGCTGCCGGTGTTGGGCGCCATCCCGCTCATCGGGCTGGCGCTGCGGGCGAACAAGGACGGTCGCGACGCATACCGGAACATGCTGCAATCGGCGGAGTTTCAGCATCCGGTCGGCTGGAATGAGGCCACCCTTGACGGCATCGACGCGGTGCTGTTGCCGGGTGGTCATCGCGCCCGCGGAATGCGCAGCTATATCGACAGCGAGGTGCTGCAGCGACTCGTCGTGAACGCGTTTGCCGCCGGCGTGATCGTGGCCGCGATCTGCCACGGTGTATTGCTCGCGGCCCGCAGCATTGATCCCGCCGCCGGGCGCTCGGTGCTCTACGGACGCAGGACGACCGCGTTGACATGGGCGCTGGAGCGCAGCGCCTGGCGGCTCACCCGGGTCACCCGCTTCTGGGACCCCGATTACTACCGCACCTATACCGAGGAGCCCGGCCAGCCGGACGGGTACATGTCGGTGCAATCGGAAGTCACCCGAGCGCTCAAAGATCCGGCCGACTTCTGCGACGTCGCCCGCGGGTCGCCGCGCTCGTGGCTGAAGGCCTCCGGAATGGTGCGCGACACGGTCACCGATTCGCGGCCGGCGTTCGTCGTCGACGACGGCAGCTATGTGTCGGCGCGCTGGCCCGGCGATACCCATACGTTTGCGACCGTCTTGTCGCAGAAGCTCACCTCGGCGCGCCAGGATCCGGCGCCGTGACGTCCTGGTTGCTGTCGGCGGGCCTGGGCCAGTAATCCCTAACGAGCACAGCAGGTTTCGGTGCTGGTTAATGCCGGTTAATGCTCCAGGAGACTCCCGTAGCGTTGCCACCACTGGTAGAGGCTATCGAGGTCGGGTCCTCCGTTGACGGTGGCCAGCAGTAGCTGAGCATCGCGGGTCCAGACGATATTGGGGCGGTCCTCGATGATGCCGCAAACCACCTTGCCGCCGACCTGCCCGGGATCGGAGCTGTAATACCAGGTCCCCATCAACGAGGTGTTTCCCCCGGGCAGGGGGACACCGCCATGTCGTCGGCGGTCGATTGGAAGTCGCCGGTCAGCGCATCTAAGTCTTCGTAAAGCGTGAAGCGCGCGTAGGACGGGTTATCGGATGTGACCGCTTGACTGCAGTCCAGGCTGGCGACCGCATTCGGAAACGGGTCGGTGGCCCGCGTGCATCGGCTGGCGGTGTACCCCTCGGGCAGCATCCCTAGGATCCGTTGCTCGGCGGGACTGAACTGGCCCGAAGGAAGGGCGGCGGTCGCCGAACGTCGCTGGGCTTCTCGGGTGGGCGAGTGATCGTGAGTGCCAAGCCGATCATCGGTGCCGAGCAGGGCGATGCCCGCACCGACCAGAGCCGTCAAAACGGCTAAGGCAGCGCCAATCTGGATCCATCCAACACGCCGCATCGACCCCACATCGCCGCGCATCGCTGTCTCCTCACCTGGTCCCGCTGGCCGCTTCGACATCGTAAGGGCCCATTTGTTTGCCCGTGAAGGCGTACGGACTGTTCCGGTCTGGCATCACCATGTTGGGAACTACCACCCCGAACACTGCGCGCACCTGCGGCCTGCTCAGCCGGCGTCCCGCCGCGACCGTCGCAGCGCCGACAAGCAGCGCGATCACGGCGCCGACGCGCGCCCACTGCGCGCGGTAACGGGCTAACACTACGAGGAAGCCCCCGCTCCCAGATGCTCGCCGAAGAAGCCGAAGACGCGGCTCCACGCGTCTTCCGTCGCGGCTTCGTTGTAGCCGAAGCCCGAGATGCGAAGCAGTGGCTGGGCGGGGAGTTTGTTCGCGAAGCTGTGCCCGGCGCCAGGATAGGCCTTGACATCGGCGGTGATCTGCTTGGCCGCGGTCACTTCCCGAAATTTGGCGGGCGCACCGATGCCCAGCGGGTCACGCCCGCCGAAGCTCGCCACAATCGGGCACGCCCCATCCAGCGTCTCGCTCAGGTTGCGGGGCAGTGGCGTGCCGTAGAAGGGAGCAGAAGCGCCAAAACCTTTGGGCGACATGATGAGTGCGAAACCGCCGCCCATGCAGAAGCCGGCGATGCCGACGCGGCCGGTGCATTCCGGCATCGACTTCAAGTGGTCGCGGGCGGCCAAAATGTCGTCAAGCGCGCGGCCGCGCTTCGTCAGCATCTCCCGCATGACTCGGGTGATGCATCGCGCGCGGCCACCCCGGGCGTACATATTCGGAGTGAGCGCCACATAGCCCGCCCGCGCGATGCGCTGCGAAATCAGTTCATTGTCCGGCCGGTAGCCGAACGCGTCGTGGATTACCACCACACCCGGCCACGGACCTTCACCCGCGGGAAGCCCCAGCAGCGCATCGATCCGTCCGTCGGGGGTGTCGATCTCGATCGTGGTCATATCGTCATCTAACTGCAGCCTCCATGGGCACCACCAGGGAACTCGGGCGTGGCCGGCAGACGTTGGCATCACATGCTGTCGCGGCTGGTACTCATCTACGCCGTCGTCGAGCTCGCAGCGTTCATCGCGCTGGTGTCGACGATCGGCCTGGGCTGGACCATGCTCGTGCTGCTGGCCACCTTCGTCCTCGGGGTCCTGGTATGGATCCCGATGGCCGGGCGCCGGCTCAGTGCTCAAATCCTGCAGCTGCAGTCCGGCCTGAAGGAACCACGCAGGGCGCTGGGCGATGGCGCGTCGCTCACCCTGGCCACGGCGCTGCTCATTGTTCCCGGGCTGGTCACATCGGCTCTCGGCCTGTTGTTGCTGGTGCCACCGATACGGACGGCCGCCGGAGCCAGAGTGGCCGCAATCGTGTTGCGCGGCATCCAGGGCCGCGCACCGCTGATCGTCGACCCGGCCGGCGGACCAAGGGTGGACGGTCGCGACTACATCGACGGCGAGGTCATCGACGTTCGCGACATCGAGCCTGCGGCGCTGCCCGACGGGCAATCCCCGTAGTTTTGCTCCTGTGACGCAGATTTCCACCACGCTGCTGGTCAACGGCCGGGTGCACAGCCCGACACACCCGGACGCCACCGCCATGGCGGTGCGCGGTGATGTCGTGGCGTGGCTGGGTAGCGACGACGTCGGCCGCAGCCAGTTCCCGGACGCCGACCTCGAGGATCTGGACGGTGGCTTCGTCGCGCCGGGATTCGTGGACAGCCACATCCACCTGAGCGCGACCGGCCTGACGCTCAGCGGGCTCGATCTGCGCCCGGCCCGCTCGCACGCGCACTGTATCCGAATGGTCGCCGATTACGCGGCCGCCCACCCGGGTCAGCCGGTGTGGGGCCACGGGTGGGACGAATCGGCCTGGCCGGAGAACACCCCACCGAGCAGCAGCGAGCTGGACGCGGTGCTCGGTGACCGGTCCGCCTACCTGGCCCGCGTCGACGTGCACTCGGCGCTGGCCTCTACCGGGCTGCGACGCCTGGTCCCAGAGCTGCCGGCGGCGGCCGGTTTTTCCGCCGAGGAGCCGCTGGCCGGGGACGCTCATCACCTGGTGCGGGCCGTCGCCCGCGACTTGCTCACCGCCGATCAGCTGGCCGAGGCCCGGGTCGCGGCGCTGGACGCCCTCGCGGCAGCCGGGATCGTCGCGGTGCACGAGTGCGCGGGCCCCGAGATCGGTGGGCTGGACGACTGGCTGCAGCTTCGTGCCATCGATCACGGCGTCGAGGTGATCGGCTACTGGGGTGAGGCGGTGACCACGGCCGCACAGGCGCGTGCCCTCAAGGACCAGACCGGGGTCCGGGGATTGGCCGGTGACCTGTTCGTCGACGGGGCGTTCGGATCGCACACCGCCTGGCTGCACGAGCCGTACGCCGACGCGCCGGACCGCGTCGGCACCTGCCACCTTGCGCCCGACGCCGTCGAAGCGCATTTGCGGGCCTGTACCGAAGCGGAGATTACCGCCGGATTCCACGTCATCGGCGATGCCGCCGTCTCGACCGTGGTCGACGCCCTCGAAAGAGTCGTAGCCGACGTCGGGGTCGTCGCCGTCGCCCGCTGCGGGCACCGTCTCGAGCACTTGGAGATGGTGACCGCGGATCAGGCCACCAAATTGGGCGCGTGGGGCGTCATCGCCAGCGTGCAGCCGAATTTTGATGCGCTGTGGGGTGGCGGAAACGGCATGTACGCCCGTCGCCTCGGTGTCAGGCGAGGCAGCGAACTCAACCCGCTCGCGCTGTTAGCATCCCAAGGCGTGCCCCTCGCACTAGGTTCCGACGCCCCGGTAACGGGCATCGATCCGTGGGTCAGCGTGCGCGCGGCGATCAATCACCAAACTCCGGGCAGCGCGTTGTCGGGGCGGGCGGCATTCGCCGCCGCGACTCGGGGCGGCTGGCGGGCATGCGGCGTGCACGACGGCAAGACCGGCACCCTGGTGCCCGGCGCGCCGGCCTCCTACGCCGTGTGGGACGCCGGGGCCCTCGATGCCCTTGATGTCGCGGCTCCGCGCGACGCGGTCCAGCGCTGGTCTACCGACCCGCGTTCCCGGGTGCCGGCATTGCCCCGCCTGGGTCCGACCGACGCCTTGCCACGTTGCCGCAAAACCGTGCATCGGGGTGTCGTCATCCATGGCTAAGAAGGCTAGGAAGCGGTCCCCGGAGCCGGGGCGCGATGAGGCTCGCGAAGCGGATCTCTTGGACGACGACCTTGATACCAGCGTTGATACCAGCACCGACAACGGCGTTGCGGCTGAAACCGATCCCGACAACGAGAACGAGGACGCATGCGAGGTCGACCTGGATCTGACAGGGGACCTGGCCGGGGGGGAAGTCGAAGACTCCGAGCTCGAAGAAGAGCCCGCAGAGTCGGCGGAACCACCACCCCACGAAGTGGTCACGCACGTGCGTCAAGGCCCGTCGTGGACCCATCAGCTGGGCACTTTCGGACGCCGGGCGCTGGCGGGAGCGGCAGCTGCGGCCGTCGCGCGTGCGCCCGCCGTAGGTGCTTGGCTGGTGCCGCGTCTGCCGCGGTTGACGGTCACCATCGTCGCCGGCTTGCTGCTTTACGCCAGCTTCCCGCCGCGGAACTGGTGGTGGGCCGCCGTCGTCGCCTTTGCGGCGCTGGCTTGGGTGTTGACCCGCCCCGCCACCACACCGATGGGCGGCCTGGGTTACGGATTCCTGTTCGGCTTGTGGTTCTACCTGCCGTTGCTGCCCTGGATCAGCCTGCTGGTTGGCGACGTGCCGTGGGTGGCGCTGGCTACCACGTGCGCGCTGTTTCCCGGTCTCTTCGGCCTGTTCGCCGTGGTGGTGCGGCGGGTGCCGGGCTGGCCGGTCTGGTTCGCGGTGGTGTGGGCGGCCCAGGAGTGGTTGAAGTCGATCTTTCCGTTTGGCGGCTTCCCGTGGGGGTCGGTGGCCTTCGGCCAATGCGCGGGCCCGTTGCTGCCGCTGGTCCAGCTCGGCGGCGTCGCTCTGCTCTCAACGTCGGTTGTGCTGGTGGGATGTTGCCTGACAGCGATCGTGCTGGAAATCGTGACATGGTGGCGAGCCGGTGGCCTGGTACGGGCCCGTGGCAAAGGTGGCTCCGGCGAATCGACTAAGGCGGCCGACAAGGCGGCTGACCAGGCAGCCGACCCACCGCCGCCGGCCGTGGTGCTACCGGGCGTCAGCATATGCCTGGTATTGCTGGGTGCCATCGTGGTCTGGCCGCATGTGCGGCACGCGGGTGCGGGATCGGGCGGCGAACCCGCCGTCACGCTCGCGGTCGTGCAGGGCAACGTGCCCCGGCTGGGTCTCGACTTCAATGCGCAGCGCCGAGCGGTACTGGACAATCACGTCAGCGAGACGATGCGGCTGGCCGAGGACGTGCGTGCCGGGACCGCTCCTGCGCCCCAATTCGTGATCTGGCCGGAGGACTCCTCGGATATCGATCCGCTTGTCAATGCCGACGCCGGTCAAGAGATCACGGAGGCGGCCGAGGCGATCGGCGCGCCCATCCTGATCGGCACCGCGCTGGACGTCCCCGTCTACCTGCATGAAACCCCCGAATACACCAACACGGTGATCGTCTGGAATCCGGTCACCGGACCGGCCGACCGTCACGACAAAGAAATCGTGCAGCCGTTCGGTGAGTATCTGCCCATGCCATGGCTGTTCCGGCATCTCTCCGGATACGCCGGCCGCGCCGGCCACTTCGTGCCCCGCAAAAACAGCGACGTCGTGTACATCGCGGGAGTACCGCTCGGCGTGGCCACCTGCTGGGAAGTCATCTTCGATCGCGAGCCGCGAAAAGCGGTCCTCAACGGCGCCCAGCTGCTGGCCGTGCCGAGCAACAACGCCACCTTCAACCAGACAATGAGTGAGCAACAGCTCGCCTTCGCCAAAGTCCGGGCCGTAGAGCACGACCGCTATGTCGTGGTTGCCGGCACCACCGGGATCAGTGCGGTGATCGCGCCGGATGGCGGTGAGTTAGCCCGCACCGGCTTCTTCGAGCCCGACTACCTGGACACCCAGGTGCGCCTGAAGACGCGGCTGACCCTGGCCACTCGCTGGGGTCCGATCCTGCAATGGGTGCTGGTCGGGGCGGCTGGAGCGGTCATTCTCGTCGCGATGCGGCAGAATGGACGGTCCCCGCGTCCGAACCGCTCCGCAGACGCTGCGCCCGACGACGAGGGCGATGACTACACTCCGCTCCACCGGGGCGGCCGACGACCTTCGCGATATTTCGGGCGACACAGAGGAGCTACATGACCACGCCCAGCCAGCGCGTCCTGGTGATCATCCCCACCTTCAACGAGCGGGAAAACCTGCCGCTGATCCATGGACGCGTGCGGGCCGCATGCCCCGACGTCCACGTACTCGTCGTGGACGACAACAGCCCCGATGGCACCGGCCGGCTCGCCGACGAGCTGGCAGCAGCCGATCCCGGTCGCACGCACGTGTTGCACCGCACCGTCAAGAACGGGCTGGGCGCGGCATACCTGGAAGGCTTTGCGTGGGGTTTGAGCCGGCAGTACTCGGTAATTGTCGAGATGGACGCGGACGGCAGTCACGCGCCCGAACAGCTGGACCGCCTGCTGGATGCTATCGGCGCCGGAGCCGACCTGGTCATCGGTTCCCGCTACGTCGACGGGGGCACGGTGCGAAATTGGCCGTGGCGGCGCTGGGCACTGTCCTGGACCGCCAACACTTATGCGCGGTTGGCGCTGGGTATCGGTATCCACGACATCACCGCCGGCTACCGCGCCTACCGACGCGAAGTGCTCGAGGCGATCGAGCTGGACGCCGTGGACTCCAAGGGCTATTGCTTCCAGATCGATCTGACCTGGCGCACCATCAACAACGGATTCGTCGTCGTCGAAGTGCCGATCACATTCACCGAGCGCGAGATAGGCGTGTCCAAAATGAGTGGATCCAACATTCGCGAGGCGCTGGTCAAGGTCGCCCAGTGGGGATTCCAGGGTCGGATGTCCCGCGCTCGCGCTACGTGAGCAGGCGACCGTAGTAACCGGTCGCGTCAGCCGCGGCGGCGCGACCTGATCAGCTCGAGGCGCTCCTTGAGCAGCTCTTCAAGTTCTTCTACGCTCCGGCGCTCCAGCAGCATGTCCCAGTGCGTACGCGGTGGCTTGACCTTCTTGGGCTCGGGCAGATCGCCCTCGATCAGGGTGCCTTCCATGCCGTTGCGGCACAGCCAGGTGCCGGGAATTTCGGCATCGTCGGCGAAGGGGACCTCGAACTGTTCGCCGTTGTCGGTGCGGTACCGCGCGATCTGACGTGGCGCGAGGTCATGATTGCGGTCGGTCTCGTAGCTCACGGCCCCGAGGCGACTGCCTCTCAAGACTCGATCAGCCATCGGCGCTACTCCTTTGGGTCCTGTGAGCTCTCGGGCGCAAAGTTGAGCTCTTGAGTTCCTACAATGCGATTCTCTTCGCATAGCTAACGTTGCGACGGTCTGCGGAGTTCCCGGGCCGGCACGCAGCGCACGCGACGCGACCATCAATGATACCGGGAAGGCGGGCCCCGACGGACTAAAGTCGGCAAGCGTGACGCGACGTGCCCACCCGCAGCCCTGCCGGTGGTGTGGTCGTGACGTGACTGACGCCGGGATGGGCCGTCGCCGCCAGTACTGTCGGCAGTCTTGCCGGCAGCGGGCATACGAGCAACGGGCCTCGATCAACCGGGGTGCGGCTGGTCCCTCGCTGGCCCTGCCGGCTGATGCGGTCGTCCTGTCGGCCGACGATGCCGCCGATCTCTCGGATCGCGTTTACCAGGTGCGATGTGCCGCGGAGGACGTCGCCACAGCGCTCGACGAAGGCGCGGCGGCAACCGAACTGCGGGACCTGTGCGAGGTGCTGATGCGCGCGGCCAGGGCTGCCGATGGCTGGCGCCGGGTAGGTGTCTGACCGCGTCGTCTACCGCGCCACCCGTCTCCTAATCGTCTAGAAGGCTGGCCGGGTAGAGTCGCGCCATGGACGGCGCGCCGGGTGTACCCAGCTGTATCGGGTGCCAGAATGCACCGAACGCGTCGGCGCGCCGCGCCACCTCCGCTTGGACGGACAAAAGCTGTTCCCCTTTTGGCGGTTGTTCCTCTTGTAGCGGCCGGGAGTGGCTGGGAGTGTCCGACGTTTTGAAATCCTGGCGGAGTTAGCGATACTCACCAGCGACATTCTTGGGTCGGAGAGCAGCACGACACTGGTCGAAAAAATACCGACAGCGTTTCGTGCAGCAACTTCCGTGACGGCGAGAGCGCATCCGGCGGTCAGCGACGGCCAATGTTGGGCGAGGGTAGGCGAGGTTAGTAATGGGTGATCAACTCTCATATGCGACCGAGGCGCTGCGCAAAGCGCTGGTCCAGGTTGAGCGCCTGAAGCGCACCAGCCGAGCGCTGCTGGAACGGTCGAATGAGCCGATCGCCATCGTGGCCATGAGCGAGCACGCGCAATGAGGATCGCGGTCACCGGGGCCAGCGGCGTACTCGGCCGCGGCCTCGTCGCCAGATTGCTCAGCCAGGGCCACGACGTCGCCGGCATCGCCCGCCATCGGCCCGAAAGCTGGCCGAGCACAGCAGAGTTCGTCTCCGCTGACATCCGAGACGCAGGCGCGGTAAGGCGCGCCGTCACCGGAGCCGACGTCGTCGCGCATTGTGCATGGGCAAAAAGCCCGGGCCCCGACGAGCGGATCAGCCACCAGGTCAACATCGACGGCACACTCAACGTCCTGGAAGCGATGGCCGAGACCGGAACCGGGCGCATCGTTTTCGCCTCGTCGGCACACGTCTACGGCGCCGCGACCGCGCCCGCGACCGAACGCGACGACACGGCACCGGCATCTTCCGATGGCGTGCACAAGGCACACGTCGAGCGGATGCTGGCCGCTTCCGGCGCGCACTGGGTCGCGATCCGTTCTGCGGTCATCATCGGCCGGGGCGTCGACAACTGGGTGCTTCGGCTGCTGGCGCTGCCGGCGTATCCCGACGTCGACGGGCTAGCCGACCGCCGCGTGCAGGTAGTCCATGCCGAGGATGCGCTTCGGCTATTCATCCGCGCCGTTGCGGACCCCGAAATCGACAGCGGTTCAATTAATCTCGCCGCGGCAGGCGAGCTGACATTTCGTCAGATCGCCGCCGCGCTGGGCCGGCCCATCGTGCCACTGGGTGGCGCGTTTGCCGCGCTGGGCCGGCTTGGGCAAAGACGCCGTGCCGCCCTGGCCGAACTGGAATTGATGCAGGGCGCGCCACTGATGGCCACCGAACGGCTGCGCGACCAGTGGGGCTTCCTGCCCGCCTGGACCGCCGATGAATGTATCGAAGACTTCGAGCTGGCGGTACGGGGCCGGGTCGCCGTGGGTAAGCGGGTGATATCGCTGCCCTGGCGGCAAGCCGCGATCCAGGATCTGCCTGCCGTCGACGCGCCCGCTGAGGACGGAGTGGCCCCCAGATTTGTTGGACCACAAGGGGATAACGGCGAGTTCGACACCCCGATCGATCCGCGTTTCCCGACGTTCCTGGCGACCAACCTCTCCGAGGCGCTGCCCGGGCCGTTCTCGCCGTCGTCGGCGTCGGTGACCGTGCGTGGCCTGCGCGCCGGCGGCGTGCGCATCGCCGAGCGACTGCGGCCCGGCGGCATAATCCAGCGGGAAATCGCGATGCGAACCGTCGCGGTTTTCGCCCACCGACTGTACGGGGCCATCACGTCGGCGCATTTCATGGCCGAAACCGTGCCGTTCGCCAAACCCGCCACGATCGTCAGCAATAGTGGATTCTTCGGCCCCAGTGTGGCGTCCCTGCCGATCTTCGGTGAGCAGCGCCTGCCATCGGAATCAAGCTGGGCCAGAAGGCAACTGCGCACCGTCCGCAACATCGGTGTATGCGGCGTCAACCTGGTGGGCCTGAGCGCTGGTTCACCCCGCGACACCCACGACTTCATTGCCGATGTCGATCGTCTGGAGCGTCTGACCGGCGGCGACCTCGCCCAACTCGACGATCGCCGGTTACTCAGCCTGATCTTGTTGGCGCGCGATCATGTCGTGCACGGCTGGCTACTGGCCTCGGGGTCATTCATGCTCTGCGCGGCGTTCAACGTGTTGTTACGAGGCCTGTGTGGGCGCGACACCGCGCCACCGGCCGGGCCGGAGTTGGTCAGCGCGCGATCGGTGGAGGCCATGCACCGGCTGGTGGTCGCGGCGCGGCGTGACCCGACCGTGATTCGTCTGCTGACCGAACCCGGCAGGCGCCTCGATGCGCTGGCCGTGCAGGCCCCGGAATTTCATTCCGCCGTGCTGGCCGAATTGGCGCTGATCGGACACCGTGGTCCGGCGGAGGTCGAGATGCTGTCGACCAGCTACGCCGACGATCCGGAGTTGCTGGTCCGGATGGTTTCCAAGACCATGAGCGCGCCCCCCGCACCCGAGCCACGACACCCGGTAATTCCGTTGCGGGCCAAGCCCATTGCCCTGCTGGCCGGGCGCCAGCTACGCGATCGCGAAGTCCGTCGCGACAGAATGGTGCGGGCTATCTGGGTGTTGCGCGGCCTGCTGCGTGAGTACGGGCGCAGGTTGGCCGACGTCGGAGTTTTCGAGACCGCCGACGACGTGTTCTATCTGCTGGTCGACGAGCTCGATGCACTCCCGGAAGATGCCGCGAAGCTGGTGGCCCAGCGGCGTGCCGAACAACGCCGGCTGGCCGGGGTGGTTCCGCCGACTGTGTTCAGCGGCAGCTGGCAACCCTCGACCACGTCGTCGACGGCGCTGGCCACCGGCGACACCCTGCGCGGCGTCGGCGTCTGCGGGGGCCGGGTCCGCGGCCGGGTGCGGATCGTGCGGCCCGAGACCATAGATGACCTGCAACCCGGCGAGATTCTGGTCGCGGAAGTCACCGACGTCGGGTACACCGCTGCCTTCTGCTACGCGGCGGCTGTGGTGACCGAGCTCGGCGGCCCGATGTCGCACGCCGCCGTAGTGGCCCGCGAATTCGGGTTCCCCTGTGTGGTGGATGTCCAGGACGCGACTCACCGTCTGCCGCTCGGAGCGCTCGTGGAGGTCGATGGCGAAACAGGGGAGATCCGCGTGCTCGACGTGGCTGCCGAATAGGTTTGGTGCGAAGATTTATATGCGTATGCACCCAGCGCAACGGCCACCGTCTCCCGGATGGTCGGCGAGTTACCCGCTATTGCGGCGATTTCGAATTCGGTCGCGCAAAGTTGCTCGCGCGCTTGCCGTTCCCGCTCGTGGTGAACAAGCCCGCAAACGACACGGCGGTGACATCGGTACCGCTGTCCGAGCACAGGAGACAACCGTTTGAGTATGAGCTCGCCGCTGCTTCGCGTGTATTGCTTCCCGTTCGCGGGCGGAAGCGCGACGGTGTACAGCGAATGGTCTCGCATGCTGCCGCCCTACGTGAAGGTGGTGCCGATCGATTACCCGGGTCATGGCCGCCGTTTCGGGCAGACCCCACTGTCCGCCATCGATGAGATCACGCGGGTGCTTGCCCGAGAAATCCTGGCCGACCTCGACACGCCATTCGCGCTGTACGGCCACAGCATGGGCGCGTTGGTCGCCTTCGAGCTGGCCCGCGAGCTGCGGCGGCGCGGGGCACCACTCCCGGTAAAGATCTACGCCTCGGCAACTCCACCCCCGGTCAGCCCGGAACACGAAGCACCTGGTGAGGATATTTCGGCCCTGGCCGACGACGAGGTGCGGGAGCGCCTCGTCGAATTGGGCGGTACCCCCCAAGAGATATTGGACAATGCCGATCTCATGGAACTCATGATGCCGATCGTGCGCGCCGACTGGGCGGCTTGTGAGGACTATGTATACCGCCCCGAAACGCCGCTGCCGTGCCCGATCACGGTGCTGGGTGGCGTGGACGATGACACGTTCGATCAGTCCGAGCTGACCCGCTGGGGAGAGGTGACCAGTAAGTCGTTTGACGTGGTGACCCTGCCAGGAGGGCATTTTTTCCTGCGCACCCACACTGCCGCGCTGACGAGATGGCTCGGCGAAGACATCCGCAAGATGCTCAGAATTCCGCTTTGATGCCATGGGCGTATTACCCGCCGTAGAATCCCGGCTACGCGATTTCGCCAAGGCGGCCGACGCGACCCATGATTGGCTGAGATGGCGATCGACACCGGTCTGAAGACGCAGCGGGGCGTCCGCAATCCCTCGAGTTGGCCGAATCCCGCCGCGAGACGGTGACCCGTTCATACATGTTGGCTTGCGTCGGGGTCAGCCGGTTCGCGCTGGGTGACCTGCAGCTCGCCGAGAGCTTTCTGAGCGAGGGTCTGCAGGTGTGCCGGCTGATCGATTATTCCTGGACCGGTGCCCAGATCTTGGAGATCTTGGCATGGGTGGCCGCGGCGAAACACGATCCACGACGTGCCGCGGTTTTGATGGCGGCGTCCACGTCGGTCAGCCGCGCCAGCGGCACGTCGTCAACCACCATCGGCATCGCCGGGCTGTTCCACGAGGAGTGCCACCGTCAAGTACGCGAGCAGCTATCACCGATCGAGTTGGAGACCGCAACAGTCGAAGGCGGTTCGCTCACCTTCGACGACGCGACCGCCTACGCGCTAGGCGAATACTTCTAGATCGCGATCACTGAAATCCCCTGCACGAAGGCGCTTTAGCTCATCCGTGGGCGGTGGTCGCCCTCGGTTACTACTTCTCGGATAGGTCTCGCACGCAGGTATTGAGGCCGGGCGCCATCTCAGCGCGCCACCACCGCGCATGAGGCCATCACGCGGGAAAAGACCGCTTGACATATACCCTACTGGGGTATACTATCCATTCAAGCCCAAAGGGTGGCAGAAGGATTGGCGGATATTAGGCCAGACATGAGAAAGGTGAGCACGATAAAGACTCCAACCAAGACCTCGCTCGCACTGTTCGGTGGCGCGGCCGCGCTCGTTATTGCGGCCGGCGGCGGGATCGCGGCAGCCAGCACCACGACCACGGCGACAGGGCCGACGACCCCTTCGGTCAGCGTGGCGCCGGCGGCCCCGGCCGTTCCCCAGGTGCCGAACAATGTTCCAGCACCCGCTGGTTCCGGCGTTCACATCGCCACCCTGGTCGGCTGCATCGGCGGCCTGAACTGCTAGGACCCAGCAGCGTGTGGTCGCTGGGGCTGCGCGCCCCAGCGACCACACGCTGTTCTGGGCGCCTCACGTCGCCTCAGCAGCGGAACGCGGTGCCGACGCCGTCGGGCGCCGGCACCGACCGCAGGCAACCGAACGGTTCGATGCCCGCGGCACTGAACCGCACCGCCGACTGGTGGGCGTAGTTCACGCAAAACAACCCGGCTTGGTCGGCGCGGCAGCGGTAGTCGTCATATGACAGCGAGTCCCCATTGGCCAACTCGGGTCCATTGCCGTTCACGAACGGACCCGGATCGCCGCGAGTCTGCCCGACCTGCAGGTTCACTCCGTCGAAGTTGACCCAGCCGCCTTTCCATTCGCCGTAGGCCGTCGCGGGCCGGGGTGGCGGATTGGTCAGGTTGACCAGGCACGCCAGTGCGCTGCCGGTGTGCTTGGCATCCGTCGTGCAGACAACCGAGTCGGCCGCCGACGCGGCATCGGCGGTGAAGGCGATGTCGTTACCCAGCGGGGTAGTGACGCCGTCGCGTGCCGCGTCGTGATAGCGGGCGGGATCGGCCGGATGCGCGGCTTCGATCCAGGCGATGACGTCCGAGATCGCCGCCCCGGCAGCCGGCGCTGAAGACGCTGACGACGGCGCCGGCGGTTTGCTCACCGAGGGGGAGGTAGCTGTTGATGACGAAGTCCCAGTGGATGCCCCTGTGCTGGTTTGGGTTTGCTCGGTGTGGTTGCCGCCGGCGTGGGAGCATCCGGCAACCAGCAACGGCACTGCGATCAGCGCGGCGATCCGCATTCCGTCAGGCTAGCCGCCACCCACCGGATTTATGCGCTGCGCGCGCCCTACGTACGTAGTGTCGGCTAACGTCGGGTTATGCATGAGCGCACCGTCCGCGCACACACCGCCGCCGGCATCGTCGAAGGCTTCACCCGCGACGGCGTGAACCGCTGGAGATCCATCCCGTATGCCCGGCCCCCGCTGGGGCGGCTGCGATTCCGGGCGCCGCGGCCCGCACAGCCCTGGTCGGGTGTGCGGCACTGTCATGGCTTCACCAACTGTGCGCCGCAGCAGCGTCGCTACACCATGCTCGGCGTCGGCAGGTACCAGCCTATGAGCGAGGACTGCCTCACTCTCAACGTGGTCACACCCGAAGTTGCCAGCGGGGAACCGCTGCCGGTCATGGTGTTCATCCACGGCGGTGGGTACATCCTTGGCAGCTCGGCAACCCCGTTGTACGACGGCGCCGCGCTGGCCCGGCGCGGCTGCGTGTACGTATCGGTCAACTACCGACTGGGCGCGCTGGGATGTCTGGATTTGTCGTCACTATCGACGCCGGACATCAGTTTCGACAGCAATCTGTATCTGCGCGATTTGGTGTTGGCCTTGCAGTGGGTCCGAGACAACATCGCGGAGTTCGGCGGTGACCCAGGCAATGTCACCATCTTCGGCGAAAGCGCCGGCGCCTGCATAACCGCCACGCTGTTGGCGGTGCCCGCCGCCGAAGGCCTGTTCACCCGGGCGATCTCGGAAAGCCCGGCCAGCGGCCTGGTGCGCCCGAAAGAGATTGCCGCCGAGTTCGCGACGCGATTCGCCAGCTTGCTGGGCGTGCGCACCCAGGACGCCGCAAATGCGCTGATGCAGGCGTCCGCGGCGCAACTGGTGCAGACACAACACCGCCTGATCGATCAGGGCATGCAGAAGAGGCTGGGCGCCTTCCCAATTGGACCGGTTATCGGCGACGAGTACCTGCCCATGGACCCGGTGGAGGCGATGCGGTGCGGCCGGGCGCATCGGGTGCCGCTCATCGTGGGCACCAACGCCGAAGAGGGCCGCCTGTTCACCCGTTTCCTCGGCATGCTGCCGACCAACGAATCGATGGTCGAAGAGCTGCTGGCCGCCGCGGAACCAGCTGCGCGCGAACGCATTACCGCCGCCTACCCGGATTACCCGGCGTCGTCGGCATGCATCCAGCTCGGCGGCGACTTCGCCTTCAGCTCGGCAGCGTGGCAGATCGCCGAGGCCCACGGCGGCCACGCGCCCACCTACCTGTACCGCTACGACTACGCTCCGCGCACGCTGCGCTGGTCGGGCTTTGGAGCTACCCATGCCACCGAGTTGCTTGCCGTCTTCGACGTCTATCGCACCAGGTTCGGCGCACTGCTGACCGCAGCGGCCGACCGGCGCCCCGCGCTGCGGGTCAGCAACCAGGTGCAACGGCGCTGGCGGTCCTTCAGCCGCACCGGAGTGCCGGGCGAAGACTGGCCGGCCTACACCCCCGTCGACCGCGCCGTCATGGTCTTCGATCGCAAGTGCCGCATCGAGTTCGATCCTGACCCGCACCGCCGGATGGCATGGGACGGCTTCTCGCTGGCACGCTGACCCTCATGGCCCCTAACTCCGAGCAAGACACCGACCGCGTCATCGAACGACCCAGTGACCTCACGTCCTCGTGGTTGACCACGGTGATCGGGGCCGAAGTCGCCGATTTCGCCGTGGAGCGCATCGGCACCGGCCAGATGAGCGAGTGCTATCGCGTCCTGCTGACCTACTCACAACCCGGCGGGGCACAACCCGGCGGGCCGGAGTCGGTGGTCTTGAAGGTCGCGGCCACCGATCCGGTGAGCCGGCAGACGGGATCGGCGCTGGGCCTCTATGAGCGCGAAGTTTGCTTCTATCGCGACATCGCGCCAAGGCTCGGCGGGCCGATAGCGCCCTGCTACCACGCCGCGGTCGACGCCTCGACGGGGGCGTTCGATCTGCTGCTCGGCGATGCCGGACCGGCCGTCACCGGCGACGAAATCGCCGGTGCGACACCCGAACAGGCCGGACTCGCTGTTGTCGAGCTGGGACGGCTGCACGGCCCGCTGCTCGGCGATACCGCGCTGGCCGAGGCGCCGTGGCTCAATCGTGAGGCGCCGCTCAACCAGGCCATGATCACCCCGCTCTATGCCGGTTTCATTGACCGTTACGGCGACCAGATCGCACCGGAGCACCGCCTGGTGTGTGAGCGCCTGGTGACCTCGTTCGACGGGTACCTGGCTGGCGAAGCGGGCCGCATTCAGGGCCTGGTGCACGGCGACTATCGGTTGGACAACATGTTGTTCGGCACCGCCGGCGCCGATCGGGCGTTGACGGTGGTCGATTGGCAGACCGTGTCTTGGGGCCCGCCGATGACCGACCTGGCGTACTTCTTCGGCTGTGCCCTGCAGACGCAGGATCGTCGTGCGCAGTATGACACCTTGCTGCGCGCCTACTACGAGGCGCTCGGTCCGGGGGCGCCGATCACCCTCGACGACGTCCGCGAAAGTGTGCGCCGGCAAAGCTTTTTCGGTGTGATGATGGCGATCGTCTCGTCAATGCTGGTGGAACGCACCGAGCGAGGCGACCGGATGTTCATGACGATGCTGCAACGGCATTGCGATCACGTGCTGGACACTGACGCATTGGCGACGTTGCCCGATGCCGCAACGCCGGAGCCGCTGCGGCCGTCGGAATCCGACGAACAAGCACACGCCGCGACGGACGAACCGCTGTGGAGCGAGAGCTGGTATGCCGACTTTGTCGACGCGGCACAGGGAGTCGGCGGTTGGTTCCGGATCGGCCTGGTAGCCAACCAGCGTGCGGCGTGGGTGCACGTGCTGCTGTGCGGACCGGACCTGCCGACCGTGGCCGTCGTCGACTGCGAAGTCCCGCTGCCTGCAGACCCGTGGGTGTTGCGCACCGACGCCTTCGAGATCGGTCACTCCGCCAGCGCGCCGCTGCACACCTATCGCGTCGACGTGCGGGCGCGAGGTCAGGCTTACCCGGACCCGTCGGCCTTGTTATGCGGGGACCCGGGAACTCCGGTCGAGGTGACCATGAATTTGGCGTGGACCACCGACGGCACCCCGTACAAGTACCGGTTGACGACGCGGTACGAGATCCCGTGCACCGTCTCGGGCACCGTCACTGTCAGGGACACCAAGGAGACCAGCTACCGGCTCGACTCGGTTCCCGGGCAGCGCGATCACTCGTGGGGAGTGCGCGACTGGTGGAGCATGGACTGGGTGTGGAGCGCACTGCATCTCGATGACGGGACCCACCTGCACGGTGTGAACATACGAATTCCGGGCGTCCCGGGCGTCGGAGGCTTCAGTGTCGGCTACGTTCAAGACCGCGAGGGCAAGGTCACCGAACTGGACACGGTGGACACGCGGGAAGCCTTCGGCGCCAATGGATTACCACTGGACGCGACATTGAATCTGGGTCCTGCAGAGGTCACCGCCAGCGTCGATGTTGCGGGAAATGCACCGGTGAGGCTGACAGCCGTCGATGGACGGGTGAGCCAGTTTCCGCGGGCCTGGGTCACGGTCAGCACTGCGGACGGCCGTCGCGGCGTCGGCTGGATGGAATGGAACCGCAACCTGCCATAGCCGTCGGCGCGAGCCCTGCCCCCGCGACGCAATCACCCGTCGTGGTGATGGGGGTTTCCGGATCGGGCAAGTCGACGGTGGGTGCCGCACTCGCGCAACGGTTGCGGGTGCCGTTTCTCGAGGCCGACACCCTGCACCCGGCGGCCAACGTCGCCAAGATGACCGCCGGTGTACCGCTGAACGACGACGATCGCCGTCCCTGGCTGGACAGGGTCGGGGAGTGGCTGACCGGTCACCGCGACGGCGGTGTGGCGAGTTGTTCGGCGCTCAAACGCGAATACCGGGACCGGCTGCGCGCGCACTGCCCGCGCATCGAGTTCTTGTACCTCAACGGTTCACCGGAATTGATCGGCCGCCGGTTGGCCGCCAGGTCCGGCCATTTCATGCCGGCCGCGCTGCTGCGGTCGCAATTCGACGCATTGGAACCGCTTGGCTCCGACGAGGATGGCGTCAGTGTCGATGTCGATCAGGACGTCCAGGTCATCGTCGACACCTTCCTTCGGGCCCGGCCGCGCAACACCCGGGCACCGCAGTGATGTACAAAATCGTGATCGTGCTGGTCGTAACGGTGCACTTTGCCTTCATCGGCTACGTCGTCATCGGCGGTCTGCTCGCGCTGCGCTGGCGGCGCACGATGTGGCTGCATGTGCCGGCGGTGATTTGGGGGGCCGCCATCAGCACGAAGCGTGTCGACTGCCCGTTAACCTGGGTGGAGCGCTGGGCGCGCGCGAAGGCCGGGATGGCGCCGTTGCCGCCGGATGGCTTCATCGGCCACTACGTCACCGGAGTGATCTATCCAGTCAGCTGGGTGGGCGGCATCGAATTCGCTGTGTTCGCGGTGGTCGCGGTTTCATGGGCGCTGTATTTCTGGCCCCGGAATTTCTGGCCCCGTATCAAGAGGCGGGCGCGGCACCGCGCGGCTACCGGCGGCGCTTGCGACGACCACCGTTAGTGCGTTCTCCGACGCGTTCGAGCGCGGTGTCGGCGAGCTGGCTGCCGTGCTGGCGAGCGGATTCGGCGAGCTCGGCTCCGCGTACCCGGGCGGTGCCGGCCAGTTCGCGGCCACGCGCCAGTGCGGCTTCGGCGTACGGCGCGCCCTTCTCGGCGGCCGTGCTGGCCAGTTCGCGGCCACGCTCGGCGCCGACCTGCAGGCGGTGCGCGATCTTCTCCCCGAGGTCCGCGAGATCCGCGTCCAGCACCGCGCCGTCAGAGCCCGGCAGCGCCCCGGATACCGCCTCGGAGATCCGCTCTGCCGCCCGGCGGCCGCGCCATCCCAGGGACGGCTTGCCCTCGGTATCGACGGCCGCGATCATCAATCCGCCCAAAAGGCCGAGGTCGGTGAGGAAAGCCTGCCGCTTCTCCGCCTTTCGCTGGGGTTCGGATTCATTCCAGAACATGTGCGCTCCCAGGTTGGCTGGAAGCACCGTGAGCGCCAGGGCGCCCGCTGCGACACGTGGCATTTTGCCGGTGGCGAGCAGGACGCCGGCCCCGATCTGAACGGCCGCGTTGATTTTCGCGAACGTCTCGGCGTCGGACGGAATACTGCTACCCACCGGATCCGGCATTGCCCGAAGACCGTCCACCGCGGGCGCCGCGGCTTCCGCCGCCGAGTTGGGGTTGAGCAGCGAGTCGATTCCCTGGCCGACGAATACCGCCGACAACAAGGGGCGCGCTATTTTGCGGATCACCATGGCCGTTGGGTTACCCGGCTGATCGGCAAGCAAACCGCCCGGCACATCGCCCTCGTCGGCGGCGACAGCGCTTGTCCCGCGACGATATGGTGGAACGCGTGCGAGCGTTGATCGTCGTCGACGTGCAAAACGACTTCTGCGAGGGCGGTTCGTTGGCGGTCACCGGCGGCGCCGCCCTAGCCCTCGCGATCAACGATCATGTGGCCGGCGAGTCCGGTTATCGCCACATCGTGGCGACCAAGGACTTCCACATCGACCCGGGTGGCCATTTCTCCGACCAGCCCGATTTTTCGTCGTCCTGGCCACCGCACTGTATCGCCGGAAGCCCCGGTGCGGAGTTTCACCCCGACCTCGATACCGGCCCGATCGAAGCGGTCTTCCGCAAGGGTGCCTACGGCGCGGCTTGCAGCGGTTTCGAGGGCGTCGACGAGAATGGGACGTCGTTGCTGCAATGGTTGCGGGAGCGGGGGGTCGACGAGGTCGACATCGTCGGCATCGCCACCGACCACTGCGTGCGCCGAACCGCCGAGGACGCGGCGCGGGCCGGCTTGGCCACCCGGGTGCTGCTGGACCTGACGGCGGCCGTGTCGGCGGATTCGGCCGCGGCCGCCGTCGAGGAGATGCGGACCGCCAGCATCGAATTGGTCGGAGGGCCCTGATGGCGCTGCCGAAGCGCGAAGACCTACTGGCCGCGGTGGAACGGTCACCGCAGGCGTTTACCGTGCACGACCGCGACGGCTGGGTGGGCGTCTTTACCACCGATGCCCGGGTTGAAGATCCGGTTGGCTCGCAGCCGCACGTGGGTTACAAGCAGATTTACCGTTTCTACGACACATTCATCGCTCCACGCGACATCAAATTTCATCGCGACCTCGACATCGTCTTCGGTTCTGCCGTTCTGCGCGATCTCGAACTCGAAGTGGCGATGGGTCCGGGCGTTACGATGTTCGTTCCTGCATTCCTGCGTTATGACCTGCGAGAAGTCAACGGCGAGTGGAAGGTTGCTCGGCTGCGGGCCTATTGGGAGTTGCCGGCGATGGTGCTGGTGTTCCTGCGAAGCGGATCGAAGGCGGTAACCCCCGCACTGAAACTGTCCCGAGGCTTGTTAGGCAACCAGGGTTTGCGCGGCACCGCGGGTTTCATGACCGGATTCCGCCGGGCGGGTACGCGTCACAAGAAGCTGGTGGAAGCATTCCTGAGCGCCGTTGCGCAGGGTGACAAATTCGCTGCTCTTCGCACGCTGTCATCAACTGCCACAATAACTTTGGGTGACAACGATCCCCTAGACGTCGCCGAACTGGCCGAGCAACTCGCCGGGGCCAGCTGGGCCAAGGTAATCGGCGCGGGACCCACGGTTGCGGTCTCGCTGGCCTCGGGTCACGGGCGCGCCGTACTGTTTGCCGACGTGGCCTGGCGGGGCAACCAGATTAACGGGATCCGGTATTTCCCGAGCTGACGCCCCTGAGACGCCAGCGACATCGTCTAATGCGCAACCATCAGGAGCAGCGATGCGGCCGACAGCAACAGGTAGCCGCGTCCGGGCGCTGGTGCAGATCGGCATCGGGGGCGACAAATGCATCCACACGATCGACATCACCGGCGATCCCGACCGCCTGGGCCGGGTCGTTCTCATACTTCCGTACCGGCCGTCTCAGGAATGCCTCAGCGCAATCGGGTACCAAGGACACCAAACAACGCTGGCGGGGATCCCGACACCGGGCCAAGGGGAGGACCATGCTCGATAAGCCGTTCGGGCGGCGGAGCCTGCTGCGCGGCGGCGCGCTGACCGCGGCGTCATTGACACCGTGGGCCGCGGGCTGCACCCCCGATGATGACGACGACGCGTTGACCTTTTTCTTCGCGGCCAATCCGGACGAGGCCGCCGCCCGGCTGCGCGTCGTCGACGAGTTCCGGCGGCGTCATCCCGACATCAAGATTCGGCCGGTGCTATCCGGGCCCGGGGTGATGCAGCAGCTATCGACGTTTTGCGCCGGCGGCAAGTGCCCGGATGTGCTCATGGCGTGGGAATTGACCTACGCCGAACTCGCTTACCGGGGGGTGTTGCTGGACCTCAACACCCTCCTGGCGCGCGACCCTGCGTTCGCCACCGAGCTCACGTCGGACAGTATCGGGCCGCTGTATGACACCTTCACGTTCAACGGAGGGCAGTACGCCTTTCCCGAGCAGTGGTCCGGGAACTACTTGTTCTACAACAAGCAGCTGTTCGCCGCGGCGGGCGTGAAGCCGCCGCCCACCACGTGGGAGCGGCCGTGGAGTTTCTCCGACTTCCTGGACACCGCCACCGCTCTTACCAGGCGGAACGGGTCGGGCCGGGTCGCGCAATGGGGCTTCGTCAACACCTGGTTCTCGTACTACTCCGCCGGACTGTTCGCGATGAACAACGGCGTGCCATGGTCCACCCCCCGGATGAACCCGACCCACCTCAATTTCGACAACGAAGCATTCATCGAGGCGGTGCAGTTCTACGCCGACCTGGCCAACAAACACAAGGTGGCGCCCAACGCATCCGAAGTGCAGTCGATGTCCACACCCGATCTGTTCGCGGTGGGCAAGGCGGCGATCGCGCTGGGTGGTCACTGGCGGTACCAGACATTCATGCTGGCCGACAACCTGGATTTCGATGTCACCTCGTTACCGGTGGGGCCGTCGCTTCCGCACGGACACGGCGCCCGCTCCGACATCGGCGCCACCGGACTCGCCATCGCGGCGAGCAGTCAACGCAAGGAGCAGGCCTGGGAATTCGTGAAGTTCGCGACCGGCCCCGTCGGGCAGGCGTTGATCGGTGAATCCAGCCTGTTCGTCCCGGTGCTGCGGTCCGCGATCAACTCGCAAGGTTTCGCCAAAGCCCACCGCAGGGTCGGCAACCTGACGGTGCTGACCGGCGGCCCGGCCAATTCGGAAGGCTTGCCCGTCACCCCGGAGTGGGAAAAGGTCGCCGCCCTGATCGACCGCAACATGGGACCGGTGCTGCGAGGATCCCGGCCGGCGACATCACTGACCGGCCTGGCCCACGACGTCGACGAGGTGCTGCGCACTCCATGACACCGGCCGACACATCCGCCGCGTCGAGGTCCGCTACCGGCAAGCGCTCGCGCCGTTCGCGCCGACGCGCGTGGGCCGGTCACCTGTTCGTCGCGCCGAACCTGGCAGCGGTGACGGTGTTCATGCTGTTTCCGCTCGGATTCTCGCTTTACATGAGCTTTCAGCAGTGGGACGTCTTCAACCCGCCAAAGTTCGTGGGTCTGAAGAACTTCGGAGAGCTCTTCAGCTCCGATCCGTTGTTTCTGATCGCGGTGCGCAACACCGTGATCTTGACTCTCGGAACCGTGGTGCCGACGGTGCTCATCAGCCTTGTCGTCGCCGGCGTGCTGAACCGGAAAGTCAAGGGCATCGGCATCTTTCGAACGATCGTCTTTCTGCCGCTGGCGATTTCATCGGTGGTGATGGCGGTCGTGTGGCAGTTCGTCTTCAACACCGACAATGGGCTGCTCAACATCATGCTCGGCTGGGTCGGTATCGGCCCGATCCCGTGGCTGGTCGAACCGAGATGGGCAATGGTGTCGTTATGCGCGGTCAGCGTGTGGAGGAGCGTGCCGTTCGCCACCGTGGTGCTGTTGGCCGCGATGCAAGGAGTTCCCGAGACCGTCTACGAGGCGGCCAAGATCGACGGGGCCGGCGAGATACGACAGTTTGTGTCCATCACGGTGCCGTTGATCCGCGGGGCGATTTCGTTTGTGGTGGTCATCTCGATCATCCACGCCTTCCAGGCGTTTGACATGGTCTACGTGCTCAACGGCCCGAACGGCGGGCCGGAGTCCGCGACGTATGTTCTGGGCATCATGCTCTTTCAGCACGCATTCTCGTTCCTGGAGTTCGGCTATGCGTCGGCGCTGGCGTGGGTGATGTTCGCCATCTTGCTGGTGGTGACCGTGCTGCAGTTGCGGCTCGCGCGACGACGCTCTTGGGAGGCTTTCGGTGGGCTTAGCTGAGCGCGTGCTCAAGCGCAACGTCATTCGTGCCGTTGCCGTGTACACGGCGCTGCTCGTCATCGCCTGGTGCGCACTGTTCCCGATCGTCTGGGCGGTGTCGGGCTCGTTGAAGAAGGAAGGCGAGATCACCGAGCCAACGCTGTTGCCGGCGCACCCGAGATGGTCGAATTACACCGAGGTGTTCGACCTGATGCCGTTCTGGCGGATGTTTCTCAACACGGTGCTCTACGCCGGATGCGTCACGGCCGGCCAGGTCTTCTTCTGCTCATTGGCCGGATATGCCTTTGCGCGACTGCAATTTCGCGGGCGCGATGCATTGTTCGTCTTGTACCTGGGGACATTGATGGTGCCGCTGACGGTGACGGTCATCCCGCAGTTCATTGTGATGCGGACCCTGGGTTGGGTCGACACTCCGTGGGCGATGATCGTGCCGGGCTTGTTCGGCAGCGCGTTCGGCACCTATCTCATGCGGCAGTTCTTTCGAACGCTCCCCAGCGATCTCGAGGAAGCCGCAATTCTCGACGGTTGTTCGCCCTGGCAGATCTACTGGCGAATCCTGCTGCCCAATGCCAGGCCCGCGGTGATGGTGCTCGCGGTGCTCACCTGGGTCAACGTGTGGAATGACTTCCTGTGGCCGCTGCTGATGATCCAACGCAACAGCCTGGCCACGCTGACGCTCGGCCTGGTCCGGTTGCGCGGCGAGTACGTGGCCCGCTGGCCGGTGATAATGGCGACTTCGATGCTTATCGTGTTGCCGCTGGTCATCATCTACGCGATCGCGCAGCGTTCGTTTATCCGCGGCATCGCATTCACCGGGTTCGGCGGTTGACCGTGGCTTCGGTGAGTTTCGAGCAGGCGACGCGGCAGTTCCCCGGCACGGACCGACCGGCACTGGATCGTCTCGACCTGAAAGTGGGTGACGGTGAGTTCGTCGTTCTGGTAGGGCCGTCCGGATGCGGCAAGACGACCTCGCTGCGGATGGTGGCCGGATTGGAAACCCTGGATTCCGGATGTATCCGGATCGACGACCGCGACGTCACCAACGTCGATCCCAAAGATCGCGACGTCGCGATGGTCTTTCAGAACTATGCCCTCTACCCGCACATGACGGTTGCGCAGAACATGGGGTTCGCGCTGAAGATAGCCAATACCCCCAAGCCCGAGATCCGTGACCGGGTGCTGGCCGCGGCGAAACTGCTTGACCTGCAACCGTATCTGGATCGTAAACCCAAAGAACTCTCAGGTGGGCAACGTCAGCGCGCGGCCATGGGGCGTGCCATCGTGCGCCGCCCGCAGGTGTTTCTGATGGACGAGCCGTTGTCCAATCTCGACGCCAAATTGCGGGTGCAGACCCGCAACCAGATCGCGGCACTGCAGCGGGGACTCGGCACCACTACGGTTTACGTCACCCACGACCAGGTCGAGGCGATGACCATGGGTGACCGCGTCGCGGTGCTGTGCGACGGTGTGCTGCAACAGTTCGCCGCGCCTCGTGAGCTCTACCGCAATCCCGGCAACGTGTTTGTCGCAGGGTTCATCGGGTCCCCGGCGATGAACCTATTTACCCTTCCGATCGTCGGTGCCACGGTGTCACTGGGGGATTGGCCGATCGCGGTGCCGCGTGAGATCGTGAGCGCCGCAAGTGAGATCGTCGTCGGGGTCCGCCCCGAACACTTCGAGCTCGGCGGCCACGGAGTCGAAATGGAGGTCGACGTGGTCGAAGAGCTCGGAGCGGATGCCTACCTATACGGCCGAATCACAGGTTCCGGCAAGGTTATCGGTCAACCGGTGGTCGCGCGCGTCGACGGTCGAAACCCACCCGACAAGGGCAGCCGTGTTCGGCTGCATCCGGAACCCGGGCACCTGCATTTCTTCGGCGTCGACGGCCATCGGATATCTTGAGCATTTCATGACGCGCTTCAGTGGACCGCCAGTGGTCTGTCCCATAACTAACTGACTGAAAGGCGTGGTGCCGGCGCATGCTGGCCGAAACCGTCTTCCGTGCGGCACACGTAAATTGACGGCCGCGCCCAGCGTTGCCTCAGCAGGGCGTCAGAACGGGCGTCAGGAACGGCGATAGTGACTGCGCGGGCATCCGATCGCAGCAAGTCGACGTTGGACCCGCTCGATGTCCCCTGGTGATGGCATTTCGTTGGTGATCCGGGTGATCGCTACCCCGATATCGGTGGTGCTGATCGGCCAGCGTCGACGCGTAATGAGTTCGCTTGCGATGGTTGTGATCTCGTCGCGGGATACGCGTCGGCGCAGCAGCGCTGCCAGCGGAACGTGACCGGTGGCCGGCATGCCGGAGGGGTAGCCGGACCGCAGAAAAGCGACGATCCTCGAAACCCGAGCCGCCAGGGCCATTAGTCCACCTCGCCAACCGCGACGCGCTGAGCATCAACGGGCCATTCACACAATGATTGCCCACGCTATCAGCGTCGACCTCGTCAACTGGCAAACCGGACTGGAAATAGTCGCGATTTTTTCCACCGCCTGCTTCGGTGGCGCGCCCTGCAGGTGATCGTCCGCACGACTCCCTAACATTGCCGAGTGGTAGCGAATATCGGGTCGGCTGAATGTCCTCGTCGTCGCTTGCGGCCCCGGTTTGCCGATGTCCGGAGGGATCTCAGGCTGCCCTGGTCAAATACCCATCCGGCGCCACTGTGATCAGCAGTTTGTGCTGAATGCTCTTGTCGATCTCAAACTCCGTGTGGGTCTTGAGGTATTCGTGCACGGCGGTCTTCGGGTTGTCGCCGGGACCCCAAGGGCGGTCAGGAAACATGTCGGCGGGCACGTCCTCGACGATGGTGTCGAAGACTATGCAGTAGCTGCCCACCGAGGTCAGCGGCGGGCAACTCGGCCAGCACGTGAGCGTGGGTGTGGTTGCTGTCCAGGCACGCCAGCACCCGCCCGTAGCCGGCAGGGATCTCGCGCACCTACGGCACCACCTCCGGGGCGATGCTGGAGCCCTGGATCATCTCGATGCGCGAGGCCATGGGGTGCGCCTCGATGGCGGCACGGTTGTGCGCGCGGATATCGATATCGATACCCAGCACCTTGCGATTGGACTTGGCCGGATCGAGCGTGGCACCGGCTTCGATGGCGTCAGCCATGTCCAGCAGCGCCAGCATGGATGCGCTGAAGATGAGCGATCCGCCATGGGCGATGCCGGTCTCGATGACCAAGTCGGGACGGGCGCGCCGGATCAACTCCTGCATGGCGACCATGTCCTGTGGGTACTGGATGATCGGCCGCGACATCCAGGAAAAAATTGTACGAATACAGACAGCAGCGAGGTCCGCACGATTTCGGTGGCGTGCGCCTGCAGACGGTCATTGCGTGGCATGCCGTCGATCCGGTTTATTGCTTACTCTCCGAATCACTCACGCTCCACTCCAATCAGGTTGAATCGATCTCCCGTCATGTTGCGAATCTCCTCCAGGTAATTGGAGTTCATCACGCAGATGTCCGAACCCGGTGCGAGCGTGGCCATCCCCTCTTCCGGGGACATCACGCGCAGACCGGTGGCCGGCACAAACTTGCCGCACTTGGCCGGGTTGATGTCGATAAGGACATCCACCGGATTGCCGAAGCGTTCCCGCAACAGCGAATAGATGACACCTTTCGATGCCGCGCCCCAAACAGCACTCGGTACGCGTACCCGGTCAGACGGCGCGACGGTTGCCGCCGCCAGAAAATCTTCCGGGAAGTCCACACGATCCTGCGGGCTGGAAGCAGGTGGTCGCAAGGTAGCGAGATCAGCGACGACATAGAGGTATTGGCCGCTGAAGAGATGGCCGCCCTCCACGACCCGGCCGAACATTCTCCAAAAATCCCCAAGCCTGAAGTAGTTGACGTGCTCGTAGCAGATGTCGAACCAGGCTCTCACGCGCATGATCCAGTCGAAGCACGGCACCTCGATATAAATCAGCCCGCCGCCGTTGGCGTCGCGTAAGCCATCTAGAAACCCGACCGAGTTCTGCACATGCTCCAGCACGTGACGCAGGACGAGTCCTCTGGCCGACACCGTCACTCCATCACCAAAGTAGCGACGCTCGACGGCGGGGTTTTCACCCTCGTAGGTGGGATCGAAGCCGGTCACAGAGCAGCCGTGCGACTGGAGTAACTCGAGGAAATATGCTTTGCCACAACCGATTTCGACCAATCCATCGGTGCCCAAGTTACGCTCGACGATGGTGGCGACTTCTTCCAGGTGACTTTTGAACGACGGGCTATGCGCCTGCTCGTTTTGATACGCGGCGTCGTAGTTCATCACTTCCGGCCGGAACGCCGCGTTGTGGACGAGGCCGCTGATATCGTCCTGCACCAAGCGAATATCCCCCCGGGGACATGAGCGTGCCTCCCGGGCAGAGTCGTACATCCGGTTCTGGAAGATTGGAAAAGCCGACTGCTCGTAAAGCTGTCTCACCCCACTCACCGCACGTCCCCCTGCGCGCCGACGACCCGCGGTGGGTCAAAAACGTTTTCTGGCCTTGCCCCAAAACGCAACAGTTCACGCCGACCGTACTCGTCGGCAATGCGTTCGGCGAGTTGGCGAACGGTCACCGCTTCGCCTGAGCAGATATTCACGGCGCCTTGCTGCTGCCCCAGCGCGACATCGGCGATCATCCGACCAGCGTCTTTCACATCGAGGAAATCACGTTCCTGATCACCGGGAGTGAGGAGCGCTTCTTGCCCCGTCCTTAGTTGCTTACGAATGTATGGCACCAGTCGCCGCTCGTCCTCGCCTTCTCCATACAAATAGAAGAGCCGACACCAGGCAAAGCTCACGTCCTCAGCGCCAAGAAAAAAACGCAGCACCTGAAAGGCCGACGCCTTGCACGCGGAATACAAGGTATTCGGCGCCAACGGGGTATCGGTGGTCATCAGGCCCGCGGAAGAGTCGTATTCCGCGCAGGTTCCGACACCAACGAATCGCTTGCCCCCGACTGCAGCGAATGCGTGGGCCAGGTTGACCGTGCCGCACAGGCACGCAAGGTTCAGTGGCGACGTGAGGTATTCGCCTGGCTGCGCATACCAAGCTGCATGCACCAAGGTTTCCGAACCTTCCAGGAACTCTTCGAGTCGGCCGGTTACCTCAGCGAACAAGTCAGGCGTCTGCACGACCTCTAGTCCTCCGCGTGCCCGGATGTCTTGCAGACGGGACGGATCGCGAACGAGCGCCCTCACCGCGCAGCCCCGTTCGAGAAGGTTGCGCAGAATCTGCCTTCCGACGAATCCGGTCGCTCCGGTCAAGGTAACGGTCATCGAAACCTCAACTCCACCAGAGTCGAGGGCCGAGACGGCCGTAAGGATGACACTTGTGTCGATGTTTCACCGTCTCCTCCAACCAGGGCCTCATCGAGGAACCCGCGGGCATCAACTCCTGAAGTTTCCTGAGTCGGATTCTGCTCGACGTTCCGAATTCTGGCCTAAGCCGCGACACTTGAGCAAGATTGGCTCCGTGACCCTTGTATGGTCCCTTCGCGAGAGACATCGGCCTGATGGCTTGGGGTATCGCGCTGAGCCTGTGCGACGAGGAGTTGATGTGAGTCCACGGAAGCACTCGGCGCATTAATGCAAACCGAAGATCCAGGACCCAGGGACGCGGTAGGGTTTCGGAACTGTGGGCGCGGAAAAGGGCCTGACCAGCACCGACATCGTGATGACCCGAACACTCTGGGCAGTCGTTTACCCAGGCCCGACCAGACCGATGTTTGATTTCCCGGCGTATCCGATCCGCGGATACCTGGCCGAAGTTGCGCGGTAGCGGTGCATTACCTAATCACTGGGCACACCGGGTTCAAAGGAACCTGGCTTACACTCCTCCTGGCTAGCCGCGGGCACCGAGTGTCCGGTCTGGCCCTCGACCCGGCCGAGGGCAGCCTGTTCGAGCGGGCGGGGGTCGCGGGCCAACTTGTCCACGACTTCCGGGTAGACGTCCGCGACGCCGATGGCACCGCCGCGGCGGTGTCGGAGGCGGCTCCCGACGTGGTCGTGCATATGGCCGCCCAGTCGTTGGTCCGCGAGTCATATCGCAAACCGCGGAATACCTATGAGACCAACGTGGTCGGCACGCTTAGCGTGCTGGAGGCCGTCGCAGCGGCCCCATCGGTGCGTGCGCACGTCGTCGTGACCACCGACAAGGTCTACCGAAACAACGACCAGGAGGTCGGTTACGTCGAAACCGACGCCCTCGGTGGCGACGATCCCTACAGCGCCTCCAAAGCTATGGCCGATTTGCTGGCCCAGTCCTGGATTCGCAGCTTCAGCGGAGCTCCCACTGCTATTGCCCGCGCCGGCAACGTAATCGGCGGCGGCGACGTCAGTCGTGACCGGCTGCTGCCAGACCTGATGGCCGCCTATGCGCGCGGCACGACGCCGCGCCTACGGTTCCCGCATGCGGTGCGGCCATGGCAGCACGTCCTCGACTGCCTCAATGGCTACCTCACCCTTGCCGACGCGATGCTGGCCGGGTCCGGTCAAGGCGAGTGGAACTTCGGGCCGGGCCGCGACAGCTTCATCGAGGTCGGCCAGGTTGCCACGGAAGTGGCCAAGCTATGGGGCGGCGATGCACATTGGGAACTCGACCACGGGAAGCATCCACGCGAGGCGAACCTGCTCGCCCTCGACATCTCCAAGGCCCAGCGCGAACTGGGCTGGCGCAATCGGCTCGGCTTCTACGATGCCCTGACATGGACGGTCGACTGGGAGCGGCGTGTGCGCGCGGGTGCCGATCCGCTTGCGGTGACCCGGGAGCAAATCGCCGTATTCGCAAACCTCCTTGATCAAAATGGCGCTTCGGATCCAAAAACTAAATGAATGAATCAGGGCTTTAGCCTCAAACCACCGATGGACCGTGTTGCGTGAACCGTTGATTGTTTGATCTTGATTTAGCGGGCTGGGGTATAACTGTTCCGCTGGTCTGCCCAGCTTTTCCGGTTGGTTCCTGGTCGTTGGGTCGGGTTGTGTCGGTCAAGCGGTGGATGGGTGACCGATTGTGTTGTGCCACAGTGCAAGCCATGCTGATTCCCAGGGCCAGTGGCTGGGCAGGTGCAGGATCGGTTTGCGTTGCGGGCGGGCCAGACGGGCGGGGATGTTGACCAACGTTCGGCGCAGTGTTGCCCCGCGGGCCTTGCCGTGTCGGCCGCCGGCGAGAACTCCGGCGGCGCGCAACAGGTTGTGGGCGATGGCCGCGCACAGCACCCAGGCGGAGTTGGCGCCAAACCGGCTGGAGGGGATGCGAGCCAGGGGTCCATCGATCAGGTCGGCGAAGACGGTTTCGATGATGGCGTGGCGACGGTGGGTGATGTCGGCGTCGGCGAGCGGTTCGGTGTTGTCGGTGAAGAACGGGTGATACCGCCACACGGGGAACAGCCCGTCGGCTTGGGCGGCGTCTTTGACCCGGCGCACGATCAACCGGGCGGTGACCGGGCTCTTCGAGGAAGCGAAAGCGGTGTAGGAGATTTCGGCGACCTCGGCATCAGAGATCCAGGCGCCGGTGTCGGGATCTTGCACGGCGCCGGGATAGCGCACCGCGATCCAGGCGTCCTCGGCGATGGCCTCGATCGCGGCCTGCACGGCCCGGTTGCGGGTCAGCACCAGCGAGAACCGCGCCCCGCCGCGGCGGCACGCCTTGACCACAGCGGCCGAGCCGTAAGCGGCGTCACCACGCACCACGATCTGGCCGCTCGCCCCCGCGGAGCGGGCGGTGGCGATCGCCGCGGCAACCATGCGCCCCGCACCCCGCCCGGAGCCGGCCTTGCCCGCGCGTAGCCGCATCCCGGTGATCACCGGTGCTGCGATGTCGGTGCTAACGGTGGTGACCAACGGCGACAGCCCTTTGCGCAGCACCTGCTTACCAGCGACCTTGGTGTGCCCGTAGGACGCGCCCTGTTTGGCGTGCCCGTAGACCGGGCGCAGCAGCGAGTCGATGTCGACGAACGCCCGCACGTCGGCGCCGGCGAGCAGATCGACCCGTTCGCCCAGGGCGACCAGGTGCACGCGCAGCACCGACTCCAACTGCCGGGCGTGGCCGAAGGTGAACTCCCGCAATAATGTTCCGATAGTCGAGGGCGCATACACACCTCCGAAGAGGACGTTCATCCCACCGCTACGCACGATGTCGGCATCCTCGATGCAGTCCGCACCCGCGCACATGCCAGCGATCAGGGTCGCCAGCTTCGGAGCCGGGTTGGCCGCTCCGGATTTGATGCGCGGGCACACGATCCGGACCCTCTCGTCGAGCAACTGCGACAGACCCGCCTGTTCGGCCAGCGTCATCACCGGCACCAGGCCAGCGCACGACACGAGATTGTCATCGTCGAACACCGCCGACGCGGCGGCGAACCTGTGGGACACTTGCACCGGAAGTGCCTTTCTGAATTGGTTTGGTTAATGCCTCGAGAACATCAATCATCCCAGCTCAGAGGGCACTTTCCGCATTCCGACACCCGACGGCCAGCTATTTCATCCGTGGATCGAGGTTTAGAGGAAGATCAACTTGGGAACCGCCGTCACGAAAGGTACGCCGCTGTGGAACAGATCAATCAACTGGTTCTGCACCTCGTCGGCGATGATCCAGTACACGATGACCACATAGTCTGGCAGGTTCTCCCGCGGCGTCTCGGGCGAACGCATTGGTATGTGGCTTCCCGGCATCAATCTTCCCTCCTTGGACCCCGCGGCATCGCACACGTTCGACAGCGCGTCCGACTTGACACCTTCGTCGTTCAGCGAGGTGTTGCCTTTTGCAGCGGATCCGCAGGCTGCGACGCGCCGACCGGCACGCTTTGGTCGATATGGCAGCCGCCGGGAACATGCGGCCCACCGCGGTGAGCGACAGGTAAGTTTGACAAATGGACCTTGTCGATATTTCGAGGAGCGGTCTAGTCGATTACGTGGCAGCACAAATCAATCACTTGTTCCCCGATCACGTCGGGGATACGCGCGCGCTGATCGACGGTGCAATCGATGACACACTCGACCGGCTCGACCTACCAGTGAGACTCAATCGCGTATGGCCCGAAGGCGGCTTTCGCTATCTTCACTCGAACCAGTATGCGACGTTTCTTTACCTTCTTTCAAACACGCTATGGAGGCAGGGCGCCAGCGAGAATATCTGCAACAAGGTCTTTTGCCTCAACAAGGCGCTCAACGCGCTGGAGTGCTTCTATACCATCGAGTTGCCGGACGTTTTTTGCATTGGCCATTCCACCGGCATCGTCTTGGCTCGGGCTACCTACGGTAATTACCTTATTCTTCACCAGAACAGTACGGTGGGCCGCCTTGATCCTCAGGCGCGGCCGGTGCTCTCCGAAGGTGTGGTGATGTTTCCCAACACAGCCATCATCGGAGATTGCCATATCGGTCCCCGGACCATCCTTGCGCAGGGCAATTCCATCATTGACGACAACACGCCCGGCGACTGTGTGGTCTTTTCGCGCGAAGGAAAGCTGCTGTTCAAGACGCCCAAGACCGACTACCTCCTGAAGTTCTTCCGCCTCGAGGACGCTCGCGCGCCGACGCTAACCAAAGTCTCGACTGACTGACCGGAGCTGGGTCTCCTGCCACGTTAAGGATCAGCTGTGTCCGTTAAGAAATGGACAGAAAAGGATTGATCTCGGGATCCGCAGCGTCGCCGCGTATCCGGGATCTTGCAGCGAGCAGCGCAGCGTCTCTGTGAGAAAATCGGGGGCCGTGTACCCAGCAACTGATCGTTCCCCCGTGCTGAGCATCTGCGTTCCCACCTTCAACCGGGGGCGGTACCTCGACTATCTGCTGCAGGACCTTGCTGCCCATATCGGTGAACTCGGCTTTTCCTACGAACTGCTGATTGGTGACAACGCCTCGGAGGACGACACCGCGGACGTGGTAGGCAGGTACGAGGACCAGCTGGCTATCCGCTACATCCGGCGGCCGAAGAACGTGGGCGCGTACCGCAACCAATCGCTACTGATTGAGGCTGCTAAGGGGCGATATGTCGTCTACGTTGCCGATGACGATCTGCTCATTCCGGGCGTGCTCGGCCGTTGCCTAGCTCATCTGGAGGCCCATCCCGACGTTGGCGCGGTGTATGCGCCCTGGTTCTTGCACGACCGGGTTGCGGGACGGGATTTCGACCGGTTTTATGCCGTCGAGCAGGAGACGCGTATCGAGGCGAGGGACCATCGTGCCCTCTTCACCCTGCTGGTGAATGGTCACATCTTCCCCGAGATCTATGTGGCCAGAACTTTCCTCGCCCGAGAGGTGGCGGGTGCTGCCAACCCGATCGCCTACATTTTCTTTGTACGGATCGCTGCAATGGTGGATCGGGCTGCGGTGACATTCAGCCCGGAACCCTTCTACCGCCAAATTACCCGGTACTTTGAGGATGAATCACACACCCAGCTCGGGCACGAAGAGGTCAAGGTGGGCTGGGACCGCTACCGCGGTGGGCTGGAGTACATCCTCGCCCGATTCGTGTCGCTCCTGTCAGCCGAGGATCTTGACGGGTGCCATCGCGCCATCGATCGCTTTGTGCGCATCCGGATGCATGTTGGCTTGCGGTTGCGTACTGACGAGGGCAAGGACTGGATCGACAACTACTACATCGCCAGCCGCCTCCGCTGCGCGGGCGACGATTCACTGCTTCCGGCTCCGTACCAGACATATCGCATTAACGCGGCGCTTGAGTATCTGCTCGGGCTGCAGCCGTTCCACCCTGAGCGCGCCACGGTTGCCTACTATCAGGACGATCCTCCTCGCATACTCGCACAAGCACGCGGCTTTGCCGCAGCGGGTCTGGTGGCCTTGGGGGACAGGTCGCTGCCATTGCCCGACAACGTGATCCTGCTCGCAAGCCACGGGCGAGTTCCTGCTGATAGCGCGGCGTTCGTTATTTCTGAAGCCGAGCTGCTGTCAATATTTCCGGGTGCTGCGCATGACCGGGATCCCTTGTCGCCCGAGGACGCCCGGGGACCCGAGGATGCGCTGTCGGTGTTCGATACGGCCCAGAGCTACTTCGACCAAGGCGATTTCGTCAACGCGCGCAAATGGTACGCGCGACGCGCCGAGATGGGTGGCTCGGACGAGCACGTCTACTTTGCAATGTTGCGGATCGCGGAGTCGATGTCACGACTCGGTGCGCCGTGGCCCGACGTTCAAGACGCCCTCCTGCGGGCCTGGGAGTTTCGACCGACCCGCGCCGAACCGCTGTATCAGATCGCTTATCGGTACCGCCTCGATCGGCGCTACCGGCTGGGCTACCTGTTCGCCCAGGGCGCCGCCGAAATCCCGTTTCCCGAACAGGACCGATTGTTTGTCCGTGGGGATGACTACGCCTGGCGCGCAACCGACGATCAGGCGGTTTGTGCATCCTGGATTGGCAAGCACGCGGAGGCATTCGCACTGTGGCGGAGCCTGCTGGCCCTACCCGACCTCCCCGATGAAGACCGGCAACGGATCGCGGCCAACCGCGACGTTTGCGTGCCGACGTTGATCGACGCGGCGTCACCCTACCCCGACGAGCTGGCGCAGTCACTGCAGCGGCTGGTGGCCGGTCCACGCAATAGCGAGGTGGTTGTCAGTCTGGTCGCCGGTCCCGATCTGGCCCGCACCGAGCAAACGCTGAACTCGTTTCTGAACTGCTGCACCGACGTGTCGCGGGTCGGGCGATTCCTGGTCGTCGATGCCGGGGTGGCTGCCCAGGACCGCGAAATTCTGCGTGAGCGCTACGGCTTCCTCGAATTCGCCGATTGCGGCCCCGACGCCGGGCCCGGCGCTCAACTCGCCCAGATCCGTGATCGGATCGATCGACGGTTCTGGCTGCACCTGGGTGAGGGCTGGCGGTTTTTTGCCTCCGAGGGTTTCATCACCCGCCTGACTGCGGTACTCGACGCCGAGGCGCAGGTGTTCCAGGTGGGCATCAATTTCGCCGATGCGGTCAAACTGACCGGCGTCAGCGCTCCCGAGGCGGCGGTGCGCCGCACGCCCGATGCCGGCCGGTACGTCCTCACTCAGGAGGTGGCCTGCGGCCCGGCGATGTTCGAGACGGCACGACTGGATCGAGCCGGCGGTGTGCGTGACGTCGACCCGGATCCGTTCGCGGCACTTGGACGGCGGGCGGCCACGGCCGGACAGCGCACCGCCAGCCTTGACGAGGTGCTCTGCATCTCCGCCGGCTAACCAAAAACAGTTGTACATGAATATGTTTCATCGCCCGGCACGATGGCGCGGCCGCCCTGGCCGCTACCCCATCGGTGGACGCCGCGACCGCGGGCCCTGCGATCTGTCTCAACATGATCATGCGAACGAGGCACGCCGTCAGCGAGGTGCTCGACTTGGGCGCGCCCTACATCAGCTCGTGGGTGATCGTGGACTGCCCGCAACCTGGATCCGCAGAAGTATGCGCGTAGCCGCGATCCGTTGCTGGCCGACGTCGAACACGACCCCGCGGCCGGTTCTACCTGGCCCAGAGCTGGTTCCCTTTAAAGGATTTCGACGCCGCGCACAAGTGGTATGCGCGGCGGGCCGAGATGCGGGGCTTGGACGAGGAGGTCTTGCGCCGGTGCAACTCGACGTCGCGATTGCGTGCTTGACGCCGAGGTGCGCCTTGAAGGAATTTCTCGAAGCGCTCTATGGATAAGTAGCAACGCTCGCCGGGGCGTCACAGCAAGCTCAACTCGGGAACTGCCGTGACGAGACGTACCCCTCTATGGACAAGATCATTCAACTGGGTCCGCACCTCGTGAGCGATGTTCCACGGCAAGATGACCACATAGTCTGGCGGATTCTCCCGCAGTGCCTCAGGCGAATAGATGGGAATATGGCTTCCGGGCATGAATTTTCCTTGCTTGGACCCCGCCGCGTCACACACGTACGGCAGCAAGTCCGGCCTGACGCCTGCGTAGTTCAACAAGGTGTTGCCTTTCGCGGCGGCTCCGTAGGCCGCCACGCACCGGCCGGCACGCTTCTGCTCGATCAGGAAGGCCAGGAGATCGATCTTCACCCGGTCGGCACGCTTCTGGAACTCGGTATAGGTCCCAAGCCGGGTCACCCCGAACTCGTCCTCGCGCGTTAGCAGCGCATCGACGCGGTCTGTAGTGGCGATCACCGCGTCGGCATGGCAGCCATAGACTCGTAGGCTACCGCCGTGGGTTGGCAGTTCTTCTACGTCCCACACACGTAAGCCGGCCCCCGAAAAGATGTGGGTCACCGTGGTCAGCGACAGGTAAGAGAAGTGCTCGTGGTAGATGGTGTCGAACTGGGTCTGTTCGATCAATGGTACGAGATGCGGAAATTCCAGTGTCACAACGCCTTCGGGCTTCAGCGCGGCGGCCAACCCACGGGTGAAGTCGTTGATGTCGGGCACGTGGGCATACACGTTGTTGCCCAGAATCAGATCTGCCCGCCGTCCTTCACCAGCCAGTCGGCGTCCGAAGGCTTCGTCAAAAAATTCCCGCATGACCGGAATTCCCAGCGCCTCGGCTGCCGCGGCCGTGCTCGCGGTCGGCTCGATACCGAGGCAGGGGATGCCCGCTGCCACAAAGTTCCTCAGCAGGTAGCCATCGTTGGAGGCCACTTCGATGACAAAGTGCTCGGGCCCAAGTAGCAGCCGTTCGGTGATCATGCGCACATATCCGGCCGCGTGCTCGAGCCAACTGCTCGAGGTGCTAGAGAAGTATGCGTAGTCAGGGCTGAACAGCTCCTCAGCGCGTGTGTAGTCCTCGGTCTGCACTAACCAACACCGGTCGCACACCTTCACACGCAGTGGGTAATGCACTTCCGGGTTGCACAAGTCGCCGGGCTGCAGGTATGCGTTGGAGGGAGGCGCAAAGCCCAGGTCAACGAAGCTGTGCTGCAACGGCAGGCCGCAGTGTCGGCAATTCATAGCGCGACTCCGCAAAAATCGGCGCTCAACAGCGGATGAGCCAGGTCACGGGGTGAAAGGTCTCGCGGCGGCAGGGGCCAGGCGATGGCGAGCCGCGGGTCGTCGTGACGCAGCCCGCCTTCGGAAGGCTGGTGATAGAACGCCGTGTGCAGGTACAGCAATTCACTCTCGGGCTCCAAGACCTGGAAGCCGTGCGCGAAACCTTCTGGGATGACCAGCATTTGCGCGTCGTCTTGTGCCAGTTCCTGGGCGTGCCACCGCAGAAACGTGGGCGAACCCGCCCGCACGTCCACCGCCACGTCCCAAACCCGCCCGCGCAGGCAGCGGACCATCTTCATTTCCGCAAGTGGCGGTCTTTGGAAGTGCATGCCGCGCACGGCCCCGGTGTTGCTGGTTCTCGATTGGTTGATCTGCACGATCTGGCGGTGGCCAAGCAGGGGCTGAAGTTCCTGGGCGCAGAAGAGGCGGGCGAACGCGCCGCGGGCATCGCGGTGAGGCAATGACCGCACGACCTTCAGATCGGCCACTGGGGTGTCGAGGATCTTCATGCCACTGCCCATCCCACGCCGACCTTGACTACATCGTCGGTGCGGCCCGGCGAACGATCACGTCCGCAGTAAGCCCAAGGCCATTCACCATTCTGACAACGCAGACACGACAATTCACCCTTGAAGCGCGTACGGCCGGTGACCAGAACGCGTCGCCTCCAGTAAGCAGTGCCGAAAGCGCTCAATGCCAGCATTTCCAAGGGGCGTCGCCGCTACTCCATAGTTCTTCAAGCTGGTATTTGTCCCGGAGCGTATCCACAGGTTGCCAGAAGCCGGAGTGGCTAAAGGCCATCAGTTGGCCGTCGGCCGCCAGCTTCGCCAATGGCTCCGCTTCAAACGAGGTCTGGTCGCCTGCAACGTAATCGAGTACCGCGGGTGACAGAACGAAAAATCCGCCGTTGATGACGCCGCCATCGCCAGGTGGCTTTTCGACAAAGCCTGTGACCCGGTCGCCCGCGCGCTCGATGGCCCCATAGCGCCCCGGCGGAATCACCGTGGTAACCGTGGCGTGCCGCCCATGCCGACGGTGGAAATCGATGCTCGCGCCGATGTTCACGTCGCCGAGCCCATCGCCGTAGGTGAAGCAAAAAGCCTCGTCGTTACGGACGTAGGATGCCACGCGCTTGAGGCGCCCGCCTGTCAGAGTGTTGTCTCCGGTATCCACCAGCGTCACCCGCCAGGGTTCTGCGTGGTGCTCATGCACTTCCATCCTGTTGGTGGACATATCAAAAGTTACGTCCGACATATGCAGGAAGTAGTTGGCGAAATACTCCTTGATGACGTAACCCTTGTAGCCACAGCAAACGACAAAATCGTTAATTCCGTGGTTGGAGTAGAGCTTCATGATGTGCCACAGGATCGGCCGGCCGCCGATCTCCACCATCGGTTTGGGGCGGATGACGGTTTCCTCGCTGAGGCGAGTACCGCGACCGCCGGCCAGTAATACGGCTTTCACGGGAATTGACCGATCTCGGGTGGTGTCATCGTGAGCAATTGCTCGCCTAATCTCCTGGCAGCCGGGAAGTACGGCTTACCGTTCTCGTGAATGATGTGCGCCTCGTTCCGCACGATCATCTTAAGACAGATCGCGGGCCGCGCGGCTCGTCGGTCGGACACGGCCAGATCGTACCCAGCGCTAGTTTGGGAGATCCGGCGATCAACCGATCGACGACGTCGGCCAACCCGGCGAAGCCTGGGGCCGCGGCCACGTCGGCGGCGATACGCCGGGCGGCTTGGCCGTAACGCGGCTGACTGAGCACGGCGAGAATGTCGCGGCGCGGCGTTCGCGGTGTCGGTGTTCGGTCCGAAGACTGCGTCCGACCCCGGACCAGGCGACGAGCGCACCGGCCTCGGGCGTGTCCTCCTTGCCGCCGGTGGCGACGATCGGCACGCCGTAGCGTAACGCGTGCTGGACGCCGCCGTACCCACCGCTGTCACGCAAACCGCTGTGCGAGGCAGTCCACCGCGACGGATGGAGCCTGGACGCCTACAAGGCGTGTTGCCGGCGCATGCTGGCCGAAACCGTGTTCCGTGCGCCACAAGTAAATTGACGGCTAGGCCCACACAGCACTCGAACACGCCGACGCCTGCGGGTCATTCGCATCGTCTATTTCGGTGTCAAACTTTTGCCGTGATCCCCGGAAAGCCGCACTTTGTGTGTCCGATGGGTAGGGCGCGGTTGTGAACTCGGTGGATCTGGTGTGTGAAGGCGGTGGTGTTCGGGGTATCGGGCTGGTCGGGGCGGTGGACGCGCTGGGCGCGGCTGGATACGAGTTTCCCCGTGTCGCGGGACCAGCGCGGGCGCGATCGTCGCGTCGCTGGTGGCGGCTTACAGACGGCCGGTGAACCGCGGACCCTGCTCGGGGAGATCATGCCATCGATTACCGGAAGTTCTTGGACCGCAATCTGATCGGTCACGTCCCGCTGATCGGCGGGGGACTGTCGCTGCTGCTGTCCGACGGGGTGTACCGAGGGGCCTATCTCGAGCAACTGCTGGCCGGTCTGCTGGGTGACTTGGGTGTGCGCACCTTCGGTGACTTGCGCACTGGCGAAGAGCCCGAGCAGTTCGCTTGGTCGCTGGTGGTAACCGCTAGCGACCTGTCCCGGCGCCGGCTCGTTCGTATCCCGTGGGACCTCGACTCCTATGGGATTGACCCGGACGACTTCCGGTCGCACGTGCGGTGCACGCCTCGTCGGCTATTCCGTACGTGTTCGAGCCGGTTCGGGTGGGTGGGTCTACCTGGGTCGACGGTGGTTTGCTGTCGAACTTTCCGGTGCAGCTGTTCGACCGGCCCGCGCCGCGGTGGCCGACATTCGGCATCCGACTGTCGGCACGTCCGGGTATTCCGCCCACTCATCCGGTGCATGGGCCAGTGTCGTTGGGAATCGCGGCGATAGAGACGTTGGTGAGCAATCAGGACAACGCCTACATCGACGATCCGTGCACCGTGCGCCGCACTATCTTCGTGCCCGCCGACGAGCTGAGCCCGATCGACTTCGACGTCACCGGCGAACAACGCGAAGCCCTGTATCAACGCGGATTGAGCGCGGGCCGGCAGTTTTTGGCGAAATGGAACTATGCGGACTACCTGGCTGCCTGCGGCGGGCCGCGCACACCGTAGCCGAAGCGCCCAGCGCTACGGCAGAAAAGGGCGATAGTGACTACGCGGGCATCCGATCGCATCAAGTCGACGTCGGACCCGCTCGATGTCCTCCGGTGATGGCATTTCGTTGGTGATCCGGGTGATCGCTACCCCGACATCGGTGGCGCTGATCGGCCAGCATCGACGCATAATGAGTTCGCTTGCGATGGTTGTGATCTCGTCGCTGGATACGCGTCGGCGCAGCAGCGCTGCCAGCGAAACGTGACCGGTGGCCGGCATGCCGGAGGGGTAGCCGGACCGCAGAAAAGCGACGATCCTCGAAACCCGAGCCGCCAGGGCCATAAGTCCACCTCGCCAACCGCGATGCGCTGAGCATCAACGGGTTATTCACACATTGATTGGCCACGCTATCAGCGTCGACCTCGTCAACTGGCCAACACTACTGGAAATGGTTGCGATTTTTTTCCACCACCTGCTGCGGCGGCGCGCCCTGCCGGTGATCGGCCGCACGACTCCCTAACATTGCCGAGTGGCGGATCGCTATGGAACCGACGTGCTTGCCGGAGGTCGGCGCAAGCCGCGCTCGACTGAACACCCGGTCGAGCTCGGGATGGTCGTCGAGGACGCGCAAACCGGCTACGTCGGCGCGGTGGTCCGAGTCGAATACGGCCGCATCGATCTAGAAGACCGGCACGGCCGTACCCGCGGCTTTCCGCTGGGCCCCGGGTATCTGCTCGAGGGCCGGCCGGTGATCCTCAGGGCGCCGCCCCGCGCGGCGCCTGCCGGTGCGGGCCGAACGGCGTCCGGTTCGGTGGCGGTGCGAGGCTCCCGAGCGCGGGTCGCCCGCGCCAGCCGGATCTATGTCGAGGGCCGCCACGACGCCGAACTCATCGCCCAGGTCTGGGGCGATGACTTGCGAATCGAGGGTGTCGTGGTCGAGCACCTCGGCGGTGTGGACGACCTGGTGGACATCGTGGCCGAATTCAGGCCCGGACCGGGACGCCGGCTCGGCGTTCTCGTTGACCACCTCGTCGCGGGTTCGAAAGAGGCGCGAATCGCCGACGCCGTACGCTGCGGACCGGGTGGCCCCGACACGTTGGTGGTCGGTCACCCTTATATCGACATCTGGCAGGCCGTGAAGCCGCAGCGGCTCGGCCTCGCGGCCTGGCCGAGCGTGCCCCGGCAGATGGAGTGGAAGCACGGCGCGTGTCAGGCACTCGGGTGGCCGCACGGCGACCAGGCGGACATCGCCAGAGCCTGGCGGCGCATCCGTTCGCGGGTGCGCGATTGGAATGATCTGGAGCCGGCGCTGATCGGCCGAGTCGAAGAACTCATCGATTTCGTGACGCAGCCGGGCTCCTGACATCGTTACCGCGACATAAGCCGCCGTCATGCTCGTCGGCGTAGCCGGGTACTGGACGTAAGTGTCGCGGGCCTGAGGCGGCCTCGCCGGCGACACTTGGGTCCTTGGACCCTAAGGAGTGAGGTCTCTGGGCCGGTGGCTGGCCCGCGGCGGCAGTGCCAACATATTGAGGTGACCGAAGCGGGCGGGGCGAACGTGGCCTCCGGTGCATCGCCGATGCGCGCGACGCTGTCCGGGCTGCGGTTGCGGGAGCTGCTCTTGGAGGTCCAAGACCGGATCGAGCAGATTGTCGAGGGCCGGGACCGGCTGGACGGCCTTATCGAGGCCATCTTGGTGATCACGTCGGGACTCAAGCTCGACGCGACGCTGCGCGCCATCGTGCATACCGCCATCGAGTTGGTGGATGCCCGCTACGGCGCCCTCGGAGTGCGCGGGCACGACCATGAGCTGGTCGAATTCGTCTACGAAGGCATCGATGACGAGACACGCGAGCTCATCGGCCCATTGCCCGAGGGCCGGGGTGTTCTCGGAGTGTTGATCGATGACCCGAAGCCGATTCGGCTGGACGACATCTCGCAGCACCCGGCGTCGGTTGGATTTCCACCGAACCACCCGCCGATGCGGACCTTCCTCGGAGTTCCGGTGCGCATCCGCGACGAGGTGTTCGGCAACCTCTACCTCAGCGAGAAGTCGGATGGCCTGCCATTCAGCGACGACGACGAGGTCTTGGTACAGGCCCTGGCCGCCGCCGCCGGGATCGCCGTCGACAACGCACGCCTCTTCGAGCAGTCGCGGGCGCGGGAAGCCTGGATCGAGGCAACGCGCGACATCGGAACGCAAATGTTGGCCGGCGCCGAACCCGCGACGGTGTTCCGGCTCATCGCGAACGAAGCCCTCACCCTGATGGATGCGGCGGCCACGCTGGTCGCCGTTCCCGGCGACAGCGAATGTCCCTCCTCCGAGGTTGACGACCTGGTGATATTGGAGGTGGCCGGAGAGGTCTCCGCATCGGCCAAGACAGGCGCCATACCGGTCACCGGCACCGTCATCGGGGAGGTTTTCCGGGACCGCACGCCGCGCCGCCTCGACCATCTCGACCTGGGGATCGTCAGCCTCGGGCCGCCCGGCCCCGCGTTGGTGCTGCCCCTGCGTGTTACGGGCAACGTAGCCGGTGTTGTGGTTGCACTGCGCGGCGCCGATGCACAGCCCTTCACCGAGCAACAGCTCGACATGATGGCCGCGTTCGCGGACCAGGCCGCGCTCGCTTGGCAGCTTGCCACCACGCAGCGGCGGATGCGCGAGCTCGACGTGCTGACCGACCGGGACCGGATCGCCCGTGACCTCCACGACCATGTCATCCAACGGCTCTTCGCGGTCGGGCTCGCCCTGCAGGGAACGATTCCCCGGGTCCGTTCGGCCGAGGTCCAACAACGGCTCACCGGCTGTATCGACGATCTCCAGGAAACCATCCAGGAGATCCGCACCTCGATCTTCGACCTGCACGGTGCGTCCTCGGGCGCGGGCCGGGTGCGGCAGCGGCTGGACGAGGCCATCGAGCAGTTCTCGAGTCCCGAGCTGCACACCACGGTCCAGTACACGGGCCCGTTGTCGGTTGTCGACTCGGGGCTGGCCAACCACGCGGAAGCCGTTGTGCGAGAAGCGGTCAGTAACGCCGTCCGGCACGCCAAGGCGACCAGCCTGGCCGTCAAAGTCAGCGTCGGAGACGACTTGTGCATCGAGGTCGTCGACAACGGTGTGGGCATCGCTGGCGAAATCACCGAGAGCGGCCTGGGTAACCTGCGCCGGCGCGCCCAGGAAGCCGGTGGCCAGTTCGTCGTCGAGAACGCCGCAGCCGGCGGCACACGATTGCAGTGGTCGGCGCCGCTGCACTGATGCCGGCGTTTGCGTGGGCGAAGGGGCCTTTGGTCCTTTCGGTAGGGGCCTTTCGGCCGACGCGGTCGCCGGCGGTTGCTCGGTAACTTGACCGCCGTGACCTATGTGATCGGTAGCGCCTGCGTCGACGTGCTGGACAAGTCCTGCGTCCAGGAGTGCCCAGTCGACTGCATCTATGAGGGCGCTCGAACGATGTATGTCAACCCCGATGAGTGCGTGGATTGCGGTGCATGCCAGTCGAGTTGCCGAGTCGGGGCGATCTACTGGGAAGGTGATCTGCCCGACGGCCAGCAACTACACCTGCAGGACAATGCCGCCTTTTTCCGGACCACTCTGCCGGGCCGGGATGCACCGCTGGGTACGCCGGGTGGTGCCGTCACGCTGGGTCCCATCGGGGTCGACACCCCGTTGGTCGCGGCTATGGAAGCGCCGCGGCCGGCACCAGGTGCGTAATCGCGACGCGCCGTTGGTCGTCCCCGCAGGAGCACGCCGCTGCCGAGGTTCGGCGTCGGCGTGCTCGCCCGGCGGCAGAGTCTGGCTGAAGCCGCGGTTCACCGGCTGCTTAGGACGGTGGCTGTCCCGGCACACAAGGCAGCGAGGTCGCGCCCGGCGAGCATCACTGTCCGGTCGGGACGCACGATCGCGGCAGTGGCCCGACCTTGACGCAGCCACTTCTCGAGTTCGGTGCCGCGCCGGGCGATCAGCACTTGGACTGCGTGGGCTCCGAGGGCTGGGTGCCGTCGCAGCGACGCTTCGGCTTCAACATCCAAGGGGCTACTGGTAATAACCGCGAATCCCGTGCCGAGCACCGCGTCGAGCCGTCGACCATCGGCAAGTCGCGGATTCGGGCACAGCGTGCCGGCGAGCTGGCGCGATCGGCCGAGCCAACGGGATCGGCGGGATTTGCGCACCAGCGCGGAAGCGTGCAATGCGGGTGTGGTGGAGTCGACGACCTTGTCGCGCAGACCGGGGATCAGCCGCAGCCTGGGCAGCACGATACGGCGCACCAGGGTGCCCAGGCGGCCGCCACCGGTCATCGATCGGCCGACAGTGAGCGCCAGCCGGATCATGGCCCGGGTGTGCGGTTTTCGCTCTTGCTCGTAGCTGTCGAGAACGCCTGCCGCCAGGGTGCCGTCCAGGACCCCGGCGATTTTCCAGGCGAGATTGGCCGCATCCCGCACTCCGGCTCCCATGCCTTGACCGATGAATGGGGGAGTCAGGTGCGCCGCGTCGCCGAGGATGAAGATGTTGCCGCGGCGCCACCGGTCGGCGATCTGCGCGCGGAAGGTGTACTCGGTGAGACGCAGCAGCGTTAGTTCGCTATCCGGAACGCCGGCAGTCCAGGGCGCGATCAGTGCTCGCAATGCGGTCAGAGTGCCGAAGTCGCTGGCGCTTTCGCCGTCCCGCAACTGAAACTCCCATCGATAGCGGGCCGGTGCGATGCGCATGTAGGTTCCCGCGCGACCCGGATCGCACACCTGGTGCACGCCTTCCCACTGGCGCAGGTCGGCCCCGCTAGTCTGCGAGGTGGCTACATCGACGACCAACCAGCGTTGCTCGAAGTTCAAATCCCGCATTGTTGACCCGATCTGGGCGCGCACCGTGCTGTTGGCGCCGTCGCAGCCCAGCAGGTACTCGGCGTCGACCAGGTGAACCTGGCCGCCGCAGCGGTCGGTGAAGCTGACGCGCACGCCCTGCTCGGTCTGGGTGATTCCGGTGACCTCGGCGTTGCCACGCACTCCGGCGCATGCGTAACGCTTGAGGTTTGCCCGCAGCACGGCCTCCAGCTCCGGTTGGTCGAACATGTTGGCTTGCGGGAAGCCGTGCGGGCTGCGGGAGGGGTCGCGGTTGAACTCCGCGAGCACGTTAAACCGATTGTCGAGCAACCGCAATCCCAATGTGGGCCGCGAAATCGCGGCGAACTCATCGGCGATGCCGAGGCGGGCGAGGACACGGTAGATTTCGTCGTCCAGATGCACGGCCCGGGGCTGCGGATACACGCCGGGCCAGCGCTCCAGGACGAGGCACTCGACACCGTACTGCGCCAACAACGTGGCGGCGGTAATGCCCGTCGGTCCGGCGCCGACGATCACGACGGGCACGTGTCGAATGGTCCCGAGGACGTTGCGGCTCACGCGTATCGGACCGCGGCGCGTTGGGTTCCGAGGTCGATGGCCCCGTCGTCGGTGGCCACCGACGCCTCCACGACGTCCCCGTGCTGCAAGTAGTTCGGGTTCTTGGCCTGACTCTTGAAGAACGCCTTCCATTTGACGGCCGGCGGCATCAGGTTGCTGATCATCTGCACCGGCTTGGGCGGGGTGCTCAGGGCGGTGCCGACCGGGGTGCCGGTGAGGATCAGGTCCCCGGCGGCGAGCTCCTGGAATTGGGTGAGCGACTGCAGCGCCTGCAGTGGCCGGTACAGCATGTCGCCCTCCACGAGCGCGTTCTGCCGCTCGCTGCCATTCACGTTCAGGCGCAGCCGCAGGTCGCCGAACCGCTTGAGCTCGGCGGCGTCCAACAGCACCAACTCGGGCCCGACGGGGGTGAACGTCGGGTAGGACTTGGCCTCGTAGAACTGGGTCTGCGGCAGTTGGACGTCGCGGGCCGACACATCGTTGGTGATCACCAGACCGGCGATGAACTCGGCGAGGTTCGCATCGGAAATGCTGGTGCCCACCGGAATTGCGCGCCCGATCACCAGCCCGATCTCCACCTCGTAATCCAGGAATTTGACGTGTTGGGGTTTGACGATGTCGTCGAACGGACCGTTGATCGACCCGGATGCCTTGCGGAAGAAGGTCAATGGGATCGTTGCCGGGTCCATGCCGGCGTCCTTGACGTGCGACTCGTAGTTGGTCATCTGAGCCACCACCCGGCACGGCCTGGTCACCGGCGAGACGAGAACCAGGCTGTCGACGGGGACGGTGACGGTGTTGGCGTTGGCCCCGGCGTTAACCGCGGCCTCGATCGAGGACCGGTCCGCAAGCAGCTCCGCGGTGGTGGTCGCCGTGGTAGCGATCCTTACGGCCCCGGCGGGAGTCTTGACCCACCAGGCTGGGCCTTTCGAGGCGGTGCGCAGAACGGAAACGGTCATGAGGTGGTCACTTTCAGTAGGGCGATGAGGCGGTTGATATCGAATTCGTTGCGTGAGCGGAGCGCGCTGATCATCGAAACCAGTTCGTGGCGAGCCGATTTCGGGTCGGTTCCGAGGAAGTCCTTGGTCGCCGGCGGCCCCCATTGGGCAAGTCCGGACGCGGTGAGGGGTGCCCAGCCGGGTTCGACGGTGTTGTCGAACATGTCGCCGTCGGCGAAGTGCTCGACCAGGAAGCCGTCGGGATCGCGCCAGTAGTCGAACAGCTGGCTGCCCTGGATGTGTCTGCCGATGCCCCAGGACCGGAAATACCCTCGCTCCGTGAGGTATTCGCCGCCGGCGGCCAGGGCGTCGAGATCGCTGACTTGATAGGCCGAGTGGAGGTAACGGTTGGCCGGGCCCAGCGCCATCGCCAGCGTGTGGTGATCGGCGGGTGTCGATCCTCGATCGCAGCGGATGAAGCTCATGGTCGGCCCTCGTTCACGCTGGCCGGGAAAGAATTGGAAGTCGCTGACGATCATGCCCAGGTTGTCCAGGTACCAGTTCAGCGCTTGGCGGTATTTGGTGGACTGCAGCACGAGGTGGCCGAGGCGCTGTACCCGCGTAGGCACGCGCGGGGGACGCTGGGGGATGTTGGTGCGCTGTGTTTCGTGCCCGAAGTTGAAAACGTGGGGCCGCTGGCCCGGTAACTCCGGTAGTTCATGCGTGCCGGCGACCACTCGCACCGGAAACCCGCTGGGGTCGACAAGATCGACGGACAGGCCGCCGATGACCTCCGGCAGCGGCCGCGCGGTAGTGCCGGCTTTGTCGGCCAGCCGCAGCACGTCGACCTCGTCGCAGGCCCGGAACGCCATGCCGGTGAATCGCGTCCGCTGCCTGCGGCGCACGATCACACAGGGTCCGCCCCCGTCGGTGCCGCGCAACTGGAGCTCGTCCGGGCCGTGTTGCGCCGTCTGAAAGCCAAAGGCCCGCGCGAACGCCTCAGCGCGGGTCAGGTCCGGCTTCTCGAACTCCAGCCATGCGATGTCGACGACCTTGATCACGGGATTCCGGGAGCGCCCGGGGTGTTCGCCGGCCAACGCTCCCTGCTCGCTGTGCAGGTGCCTGTCTAGGTCCCTGTGCACGTTTCTGTGCACGTCGCCGTGTGCGTTCATGGTCTGATCCACCGCCATCTCCAGAAGTAACTGACGAAATCGTCACATAAGAGATAACGCTCAGTCAAGCTTTCTGACGAAATTCTCAAAAGTGATGCATACTGCTGAGGTGACGACGTTGAGTGAAAGCCCGCTGGGCGCGATGCCCGACCGGTCAGAGCCGCCGAATCGCCTGGAGCGGCGCAAACAGCGTACCCGGTCCGCGCTCGTCAAGGCGGCACAACGATTGATCGCCGAGGGCAAGGTCAACGTGCCGGTACTGGAGATCACGCAGACCGCCGACGTCGGGATGGGTTCGTTCTACAACCACTTCGACAGCAAGGAGCAGTTGTTCGAGGCCGCGGTCGCCGATGTGCTGGACGCTCACGGGGCGCTGCTGGACGGCCTCACCGGGTCGCTCGATGATCCCGCCGAAACGTTTGCCACCGGCTTCCGGTTGACCGGCCGGCTCTTCCGGCAACGTCCACAAGAGAGCGAGATCTTGCTGGCCAGCGGGCCGGCGCTGCTGTGGTCGGACCGCGGCCTGGCCCCGCGCGCCCTGCGTGATATCAGGGCGGCCACCGACGCCGGGCGATTCAAAATCGACGACCCGCGGCTTGCCCTGGTCATGGCCGGCGGCATGTTGCTGGGACTGGCCACCCTCCTGCGGGAGGAACCGGATCGCGACGGCGCGGTGGCCGCCGACACGGTCACCGAAAACGTGTTGCGCCTGTTCGGCCTCAACGCCGACGAGGCCCACGAAATCTGTCAACGCCCGCTGCCCGACATCGAGGCCGTTGGGCGGCCCGTTTCCGCGTGAGCTGGCTAGCGGTTACGCGTATCCGTTGACCACAGGGTCGCGCAGCGGGGGCACTGCAGGTGCACCCGCATCGCTCGATTGCCCAGCAGATACTGCCAGTGCCTGGCGCAGTTGCCGCTGCCGCGGCACTCCGAACACCCGGAGTTACCCCAGCCGCAATTTGGGCAGGGCAGCCAGGCGCGCCGGCAAGCGTCGGCGTCCGGGTCGATCGGCAGTGCAACCGCCACAACGAGCCTTTCTTAGTCCGTCTAGTTTAGGTTAGGCTACCCAAATAAACCACGGAAGTCGACCCCGCGGGTAACGAGCGGGAAGGCGTATGGAGATACCGGAGGAGCCTCAGCGGGCCGGGTCTAGAGCAAACGAGTTGCGCACCTGGTCTCGGCAGGTTCGCGCACGCGCTGCTGACTACTGGCCTGAGATGCCGAACGGTATTGACGATCGCGATGCTGACATCTGGGAAGCGTTGATCGCTGTAGCGGATTTAGCGGGTGGGCAATGGCCCGAAGAAGCACGCCGTGAACGCGCGAAGCTCGGCCACCCATCGCTGCGCTGGGATGAGCGCAAACAGCACCATATCGACGCTGCCTGCCGTGCCGCCGACGCGGTGGAACTGCTGGACCAGCGGATCGCCGAGGAACGCGCCGGCGAGAACCGGGTCAGCTTGCTTGTGAAATGCCTTGCTGAGCGCCGGCTTCAAGACGACAAAACGGCCGAGCACTTGAAATGGCTTCAGCTTGAGAGTTCGCGCCGCTCAAATCGCCTCAACACGTGGCCGCGGGTCAGAAACGCTGGGAAGGCGTGCAGCGCGGCCGGAAGGGGACGGCCTGATGCCGGTGGTCGGATATTCGGCGAGGCCGGCGGGCGGCGTGTATCAGGCTGTGCGCGAGGCCATCGAGCAGAATGCGCAGCGGCACGCGGAGCGGATGGCTGGCTGCCGGTCGATCCCAAGGATCACCCGTACCCGATGCAGCGGATCCTCGATGCGCTGCGCGCGGGTGAGGTGACCGATGTCCCTGCTTGGGCGGTACCGAAAGCCGCCGGGGTGACCTATGCGGAGCGCGTGGGGTGCGTGCTGGGGTGACCGTCGAAGCCACCACGTTTTTCAAGGCGGTCGTGCGCCGCGATGACACCGTGAGGTTCGAGGTCGACGACGGCTCCGCGTTGATCGACTACTTGGGATTATGAAGGACCGCTTGAGCGGCGGGTCGCGGCGGGTCGCGGCGGGTCGCGGCGTTGGCGCGCATTGACGGTGGTGACGATATGCCGGCGGCGGCGTTCGCCGCGCTTGTGAAGCAGCTGCGCGATGTGGATGCGCAGATCAGGCGCTGGACGCGGCTGCGGCCAGCGGAGGCCGAAGACGAATCCGATGACGACGAAGACGGCAACGAGGCCCGGCTGGAACCCCAGCAAGGTCTCGCCATTGACATGTCACTAGTGGTGTGTCATACGAATAAGTATGCGATTGGCTGGTAGTCTTGATGAATGAGCGCAGCACCAGCCCCACCTTTGTCGATGTCCGTTGGTCAGCGAAATGCGTTGGAGGCGTTAGCTCGCGCGCATTCGGCGCCGCATCGGCAGGTGCAGCGGGCGAAGGCGTTGCTGCTGGCTGCCGACGGGGCGGCCAACACTCGGATAGCCGATGAGGTCGGTGTGACCGCGGTGACGGTGCGGGCCTGGCGGAATCGGTTCGCCGAAGAAGGTCTGGCCAAGCTCGGGGAGGTGCGTCAGGGGCGTGGGCCAAAGCCGTCGATCCCGGTCGAAAAGGTTGAGGAGATCGTGGAGGCCACACTGCATTCCAAGCCCACGGGTGAGACCCATTGGAGCACCCGGTCGATGGCCAAGCATGCTGGCGTCAGCCGGAACACCGTGCAGCGGATCTGGAAGGCGCGTGGGTTGAAACCGCATCTGGTGGACACCTTCAAGATCTCCAACGATCCGGCGTTCGACAAGCTGGCTGACGTGGTCGGCTTGTATATAAACCCGCGTGCGCCACGAGGCGCTGATGTTTCGAGTGGAGGTGAGAGACCTTCGCCGCCGGACCTGTCGCAGCAGGGACGGTGAAGCTGGGGGCAGCCCGACCCGGGGGGTGCCGGAGAGGGTGGGAGCAGCCCCGACGAAGCCGGGACGCGCCAGTACTGCCAGATGGTGCGGGTTCGGCGAGCGTGACGGAGTGGAGTACGCGAGGAACCAGCGTGAGTACGTCCTTTGAAAGGTAAACCGGCTCAAATCTGGCAGATATGGGCTGGGCGCGGTGCGCACCTGTTCGATTGTCAACGGGACAGGGAACTTCCGGGCTGGCTTGCGGATGTCGGTCCGGGAGGCCACGGTGACGTGCTGCGGGGTAGTCGTGGCGATGCCGCAGGGACAGAGTTGGGCTCCTCCTTCGTCGAGCGAATCACAGTGAACGTGGGAACCGTTTCGGCTGTTGCCTGGTGTCGTGCCTCCAGCACGGCATTCGGGCTGGGTCCACCGTCGACCGATCGGCCCGAGACGGGGCGGAGCCGCCGTAGTACTCCGAGCCGGGGAAAGCCCGTGCACATGGGGAAGGGCGGCAGCAGTTTCGAGAAGGGATGGAGGCTGTAATGCCGAAAGATGCGCCGGTGAATACCGGCGCCTCGCTTGAGTTGCCTGTGGGGCCGCGACAGCGGGTATCGGAGATGCAGGCCAAACTTCACCGATGGGCGGTGGCCGATCCCGGCCGCCGGTTCGACGACCTGTTCAACTTCGTGTGCGACCCGGCAACGCTGTTGGTGGCGTTCGACCGGGTCGCGGGTAACACCGGATCCCGGACACCGGGCGTGGATGGCCTCACGGTCACCGACGTCGAGGAACGGGTCGGGATGCCCGGGTTCCTGGACGATCTACGCGCTCAGCTCAGGCAGGGCGTGTTTCGACCACAGCCGGTGCGGGAACGTAAGATCCCCAAACCGGGAGGGTCGGGGAAGCTGAGGAAGCTTGGCATCCCCACCGTGGCCGATCGGGTGGTTCAGGCTGCGCTGAAGCTGGTGCTGGAACCGATCTTCGAGGCCGACTTCGTGCCGGTCTCCTATGGGTTCCGGCCGATGCGGCGAGCCCACGACGCAATCGCCGAGATACACCAGTACGGCACCCAGGGGTATCGCTGGGTGCTGGATGCGGATATCGAGGCGTGCTTTGACTCGATCGACCACGTGGCCTTGATGGACCGCGTGCGTTGCCGGGTCAAAGACAAGCGGGTACTGGGTCTGGTCAAGGCGTTCCTCAAGGCTGGCGTCCTCACCGAGGTCGGCGACCGCGAGGACACTCACACCGGGACGCCGCAGGGCGGCATCACCACGCCCCCAACGCAATGGGCAATGTTCGGCATGGTCGTCCTCCGTGTCGGCGTCGGCGGTGGGTTTGGCGTTGTCGGTGGCGCGAGCCCGGATGGGGATACGGTGCCTGATGGTGATCTTGTCGGGTCCGACGAGAACGTCTTTGACGAGCAGCCGCAGTACGCGTTGGCGTTCTTCGACGGTAGAGGTCTGGGCGTTGGTGCGCAGTTGGGTGAGGAAGCCTTCCAGGTCGCAGGCGAGCTTGAGGTAAGCTTCGCGGTCGGCGGCTTGGTTGTCGAGCGCCTGGATTTGGTTGCGCAGGTTGGTTTCTCGAGCGCGCAGATCGGGCATACGTACGCGCAGCTCATCGATGGTGATCAGTTGTTCGCCGAACGCCTCGATCATGGCGGCGATGGAGTTGCTGGCCTTGACCAATGCGGTATCCAGTCGTTTCCGTTGCTGCACAACAGGATTGGCGGTACGCGAAGAGTCGAGGCGCCTATCGATCTCGGTGCGGATCAGTTGCGGGTCGGCCAGCAGCCTGGTGACGTGATCCCACACTACGGTGTCGAGATGATCGGCGCGGACCGGCTTGTTGGTGCAGACCCGACCGCCCTCATAGCGGTAGTCATCAGAGCCCAGGCACCGGTAGTAGTAGATCTTCTTGTTGGTGGTGCGGGTGCAGGTGCGGTAGTAGCCGTATCCGCAGCACGAGCAGGCGGCCAGCCCTTGCAGCAGCGAGGGCACCTTGGCGTTGCGGGATGCGAACCGTTTGTTGTCAGCCAGCCGCTGGGCGACCCGGTCGAAGGTGTCTTCATCGACAATGGCGGGCACGGGAATCTCGGTCCACTGCTGGCGGGGCCGATCCACGGTCTTGTGCGCTCGCGGCACCGATCGTCCCTGCAGCCGGGCGGTCCGGTTCAGCCCGGGCGGCTCGGGCACGACCATGGTCTTGCCGAACACCGCGCGCCCGGCGTAGGCGGGGTTGCGCAGCATGCCCCACACCACCGAGCGGTCCCACCGGTGCTTGCCGGTGCGGGTCGGCACCTGTTGGTCGGTGAGCCAGCGGGCGAGCTCAGCGATGGGCGCCGTCGTCGGCATAGCGGCGGAACAGCTCAGCGACCAGTGCGGCCTCGTGCTCGATGATCTCGTAGGCGGCGCCGGTGTGCTCGCTTTTGCGGATGTAGCGGTAGCCGAACGGAGCGCCGCCCAACACGTTGATCGATCCGGTCTTGGCGCGGTGGGCCTTGCCGCGCCGGTAGCGCTCCATGATCTGGGCTTTCTCGTACTCGGCGAACATGCCTTGGAACTGCACCAGCAGCTGGTCTTCCGGGGAATCGCCGCGTGGGCCCTTGATGAACTCCACCTTCGTGCCGGCGCGGGTGAATTCCTCGATCAACAGCGCCTGGTAGGCGAACTTGCGGGCCAGCCGGTCCGGCGAGTAGCACAGCACCACATCGATGCCGACCCCGGCCACCAGGTCGCGCAGCCGCTCCAGCGCGGGCCGTGCCAGCGTAGCTCCCGAATGCCCCTCGTCTTCGAACACCCACTCGTCGGGTACGTCAAGCCCCAGCTGCTCGGCGTGTGCGCGCAACGCCGCGGTCTGCGAGGCAATCGTCTCGTCCTTCTTCTGCCGAGCCGACGACACCCGGGCATAGATCACCGCGCTGCTGCTCATGTGGCGCTCGTCCTTCCTGACCAACCGTCCGATACGGGCCTGCCGTTGCGGCACAAGGATCCTGTAGGCCACCGACACATCCGTGGCCGCGTGGCGGTCGAAGACGAACTCCGTCTCGACCACCCGGTCGTTCACGCGCGCGGACGCTTTCTGCGTCCGCGCGCCAGGAATTCCTCCAAAGCCTGGGCGACCAGGGCCGAGATCGTGCTGCCCGACTCCCGTGCCCGCTCGCGCACCCGCGCGGCCAACGCCGCCGACAGCTTGACGGTGAACACCGTCGTCGCCTCCGGGACCCTGACACGCCCACCCTGGGCGGCGCGCTCCGCGTATCGCCGCCCCTGCCGCGGCGAACAGCCGAACCGCTCGGCAAGGATCTGCGCGGCCTCGGGGACCGCAACACCAGAGGCCAACAGCTCGGCGGCCGCGTTGATCCGCTCGGCGTAATCGCCGGCATCAGCACGACCACGGCCACCAGCCATGCCATAAAGATACTACCTGACATGTCACAGGCCATCCTTGACACGCCGTGGCCGTTCCAGCCCCCGGTAACCCAGCGTGACATCAAAGCAGAAGTGCCCATTGCGTTGGGGGCGTGTTGTCTCCGCTGTTGGCCAACATCGCCTTGTCGGTGCTCGATGAGCACCTACACAGGCCCTGGGAGCCGGGCGGGACGATGTCCACGGCCTATCTGCGCAGCCGGCGCCGCGTCTATGGCCTGCCAAGGTGGCGAATCGTCCGCTACGCAGACGATTTCGTCGTCCTCGTGCACGGCGAACGGGCGCACGCCGAAGCTCTACGCGAAGACGTCGCTAACGTGCTCGCACCCCTGGGACTCCGACTTTCCGAGTCCAAGACCCAGGTGGTGCACATGAGCGACGGGTTCGATTTCCTTGGCTTCCACATCCGGTGGAAACGCAAGAGGGGCACGAACAAGTGGCACGTCTACACCTTCATCGCCGACCGGCCGATCCGGTCGGTGAAGGCCAAGATCCGTGCCTTGACTCGCAGGACGTCGCAGCAGGATCCCGCGACCGTGCTGATCCGGCTCAACCAGATCATGCGCGGCTGGGCCAACTACTTCAAACATGCGGCCTGCAAACGCACGCTCAGTCGCCTGTCGCACTTCGTGTGGTGGCGGGTGATCGGGTGGCTGCGCAGGATGCATCGCTGGAGATGGAAGGACGTTCGCCGCCGGTTCACCACTCCCGCGGGGCAGTGGACACCGGTCACAGTGGACGGGATCAAGTTGTTTGACCTGGCGGCGGTGCCGGTCACCCGATACCGCTACCGGGGCAACACCATCCCCAACCCGTGGACCCTGCCCAACCACGCCCACACGGCAGGAACCGTCGAGAGCCCGGTGCGATGAAAGTCGCACGCCGGGTTCGGCGAGCGGCCTGGGGAAACGGACCGAGAGTAATCCCGGCACCGCGCCCCAGGCCGACTCAACCAGAGCGGGCGGTGGTGTTGTGCATGGATGAGAAGTCCCAGATCCAGGCGTTGGACCGCACCCAGCCGTCGCTGCCGATGAAGAAGGGTCGCGCCGGCACGTTGACCCACGACTACAAGCGCAACGGAACCACCACGTTGTTCGCGGCGCTAAACGTGCTCACCGGGGTTGTGATCGGGCAGTGCCTGCCTCGGCATCGGCACGAGGAATTTCTGAAGTTCCTCCGCACTATCGACAACCAGGTGCCCAAACATCTTGCCGTGCATCTGATTTTGGATAACTACGCCACGCACAACCATCCCGACGTTAAGAGCTGGTTGAATCGCCACAAGCGGTTCAACCTGCATTTCACCCCGACCTCGTCGTCGTGGCTAAACCTGGTTGAGCGCTGGTTCCGCGAGCTCACCGACAAAGCCCTGCGCCGTGGCAGCTTCAACTCCGTGCCCGACCTCATCACCGCCATCGAGGCCTACCTCGACGCCCACAACGACGACCCGAACCCATTCGTTTGGACCGCCACCGCGGAATCGATCCTAGAAAAGGTCCGCCGCGGCCGTGTGACGCTCGAACAAGTAGTTACTCAATGACGGGACACACCACTAGCGTTTGGTGTCCTGACCGGCATCGACGAACGTGTGGGCCATATCAGCGGTGGGGTTGGCGGAGCACGATTCGGGCTGCTTGTCCCGTGTCTGGCCGTAAGCTGTCTGATTGTGACGAGCGACGATCCCTACCTCCCGTTGGCGTTCTCGCTCGCCTCCAATCCGGGTGCGTACGCCGTGCTGGCCGGCGCTGGCATATCCAAGGGCGCGGGGTTGCCTTCGGCGCGGGACATCGAGGTCGACTTAGTCCGCAAGATCGCCCGACGTGACGAAGCCGCGATAGTTATCGACGACAGCAATGCCGAGCGATGGTACGAGGAGAATTACGGAAAGCAGCTGACCTATTCCAGCGTTATCGAGGATGTCGCACCGCTACCGCATGAGCGACAAGCGTTGCTGCACAGATATTTCGAGTCGGCCGGTGACGAGGATCAAGCCAGCGTTCCCATCCCGCCCTCGGCAGCACACCGGGCGATCGCGCAGCTCGTCGAACTGGGCATCATTCGCGTAGTCGTGACGACGAATTTCGACCGGCTCTTCGAGCAAGCCCTCACCGAACGCGGAATCCAGCCAACAATCGTGGCGACGGAAGCCGACGCCCAGGGCCTCGGACCGCTACGCCTCGTGCAGGCGTGCATCGTGCACCTGCACGGCGACTATCTGAACCCCACGTCGATGCTCAACACCGCCGCCGAACTGAACGGCTACGGCGAGCACATGGGCGCCCTGCTACGTTACGTCTTCGTCGACTACGGCCTCGTCGTGGCAGGCTGGTCTTGCCGGCACGAAAGCGCACTGCGCGAAGCTGCGACGGCCTTCTGCACCAAACGGTTCACTATGGGCTGGGTTGAGCCCGGTCCCATCACCGATGCTGCTGGCCAGCTGATCAGCGCGCACCCTGCTGTGATATTTGAAACCACTGCCGATGATGCGTTCGGGCACCTGGCGGATCAGGTCGTGGCGATGCGCGAAACGGGGGCTCGCCACCCATTTACCGTCGCAGTGGCCGCCAACCGCATCAAACATTACCTAATCCAACAGTCTCCGGCCATTTCGGCTCACGACATGGTGGCCGAGGAGTTCAACAGGCTTCGTGATTTGCCCGAGTTTAACCTCGACAACTACAGCAGCAGCGACTCGAATTATGCTCAAACGCTTACCGCTCGAGTCGTCGAAGCCACTCGGATACCGATGGCTGCTGTCGCCGTCTTAGCGTTCTGGGGTGATCGCGACACCGAAAAGTGGTGGATCCCAAACCTTCAGCGCCTAGTGAGCATCACTCCGCGTAGCGGGAGTTTATGGCTCATCAATCTGCCACTGGTCGCTACTTCGATCCTGTTCTATGCCGGCGGTGTCGCGGCTGTCTGCTCTCAGCGATACGAACGTCTGACCGCCTTATTTGCCTTACACGGGGAGTCGCCCGCGATGGTGGGTCCCGTTCCAGTATCGCTGATGCTGACCTTCGACCCCAGCGCAATACGACTAACGGCATCCGCGAGGTTTCACGCCGTCGGTTCCACGCTGGCTGAAGCGTTGGGTCTGGGCTCGGATGTCATCGAGGAAGCTTGGCAGCTATTTGAAATCCTGCGGCTAGCTTCACAATTGATGGGCGCAGACCAATTCGATGTAGCCATCAAAAAATATGCGGCAGCGGACCGGCGACGTGATGCGACCGGAAGCCTCGATCAGACTGCGCAGCTACAAGCCGAGGCCAACAAGAACAGCATCCTCGATGACATCTCCAAACACTGCCGTCCCGGGGGTTTACATCTGTGTGCCGTCCAGAAGGTATACAGCAGACGTGGCGGATCTCGTTGGGGCAGCCCAATCGCCGAACGAGTCGCCGAAGAAATCAACCGCGAAGGCGACCTGCACCCCGTCGTGACCGGTTGGGGCGTCAACCCCGTGGGAATCGAATTCGCTCTTCGAGCAGTCAGTCGCGCCGTCGGTGACGCCGCCAACAGACACCTCGCCAACCGTCCGTCCGGCGGCGTGATGCCGGACAAAATCTGGCTAGACACTTAAACGCGCTCTCAAACCCATGTCAGGCCCCGGCAGTGTCAGAAAGCCGCATCGCTATCAATATGTTTCACCTTGCATAAGAGTCACGCCAAATGCCACAGTCCTTCGCTAAGCTGCAATCACGAGGAGCATCCGGCGGCTGTTGCTACCCCGAGTAGGGCGCGAGGCGGGTGACGCCCGCGACGACGAGCGCGTCCACGACGCGCTGCCATTCAGGCAAGAATCCGACGTCAGATGCGGCAGCGGCAGAACGGATCTCGATTAGCCACGAGGCCAGCAGGAAGCTGCGGTTCGCGACTTGGCCGGGCCCTGCGAGGACGAGGGTTATGACCCAAGGCAGCCCAACGCGGGCTTGGTCTTCTGCTGCCGGCAGCGACAAGAAGCCAGCGTCTGGACTAGCCCGGTTCCCCTGGTTTGGTGACGGGTTGGGGTGTGACCTGCGGTTTTGCGGTCTGGCTGTGGGGTGTACTGCCTACAAGTAGCCGAAGCGGTGAGAGACGTCGAGGAGTTCGAAGGCTCGCCGTTGCAGCGGGGTGGGGGTGGTGAATTTGGTGAAGGTCGGCATGTCGTCGGCGGGTTGGATGTGGTTGACGCACAGGGTGGCCAGATCTTTTAGCAGGCTGGTGAAGCTGTGCACCGGGTAGTTGTCTTGGGTGCGTTTGCGGGCGGCTTTGGTGAGGGCGGCATCGGAGCGTTGGGCCGCGGCGACGGGGTCGGTGCGCTTGGCCGCCGCACTGTGTTTGTCGTTGTCGTAGAACAGGATTGGGGCCAGGGCTTGTTTCATGTGCCAGCTGATGTAGTAGGACAGCATCCGCAAGAACACGTGGGCGCGCACCCGATCGGCTAGGCGGTGGCGGATGGGCCGCACGTCAAGCTCGGTGCCCAGGGCGCGGAAGAACCGTTCGACGTCTTCAAGTCCCTTGTAACGCAACACCACGTCGCCCTCGGCGAGGGTCTGCTCGGGCAGGCTGGTGCGCAGCACGTAGATGCCGTCTACTAGAGGTTGCGGGCCAGGTCCGACAGGAGAGGCATCAACCACATCACCCGTCCCGAGGACTGGCCGATCATGCCGGTCGACGTGGTCTCCTTCTGGCTCAAACCGGTCGTCTCTTCGACCGCAATCCCGCCCTGGATATCGCCCCGACACCACCCGCGGCCTGTCACCGCGACAGCGGACGTTCCTGACTCGCCAATTCACCAAACGTTGGCTGACCCTTGGTGGAGCGCAACGCCACCAGGACCAACCCGACGGTGAAAACCAGCCCGGTCAGCAACGGAAAATGCCCGTCCGGCGCGAAGCCTTGCGCGGCGACATACGCCAGGCCATACGTCGCCATTGCGGCACCGGCCAGCATGACCGGTTCGGTCCAGCGCTCGGTGAGTGGTATCCCGACCGTCGGTAGTGGGGCGGCGAAAAGGCCTCGCCGCCACCACAACACCACCATCTCGACCGCCGTCACCAGGCTGAGGACGACCACCCATTCCAGCCGGGCCAGCCACCAATCCGCCGTGCCCTCGATCGGTTGCGGCAACAATCCCGTCGGATAGCCGACTACCGCCACGATCACGAGGGGAATCATGTGCCACAGGTAGAGCGCCATCACATTGCTGTTGGCCACGGACAGCATGCGCTGGACAGGGCCGAACCGCAGCGCGCGATTGAGCGCGGGTGCGAGTGTCATCACCAATCCGGCCTGCGCGTATCCAAACGCCAACAGCGCGATGGAGGGCGGCGCCGTGTTGTCGATGGTTTGGCCGGGAACGCCGATCATGCTGACCGGATACGGGCCCAGCCCGATCAGCAGTGCCAGCGCTACCGCCGAGCCGGCGGCGACCAGCACGGATCTGTACCCGGCCAATAGCCCAGCGTGCCAAGCGATTCCGAGCTGGTACAGCGCTCCCCAGCACAGCAGGTAGTTCAGCCAGCCGAGGTAGGGCAGGTGAGCGCCGATCGAGGCGGCGTCCACCGCCGCGGCCCCGACCGCCAGCAGCACCAGCACCCAGAGCCCCCAACGGCGTTGTGCGGCAATCGCAATCGGCGTCAGTGACACCACCACCAGGTACACGGCGAGAAACCACAGGTGCATCGCGACCGCCCAACCCGCGTACTCCAGCACGGAACCGTAGGCCCCGTGGATGTCGAGAGCCACCACGATCACCGACACCAGCGCCATGTACACCGCCGTCGGCCCGAGTACCCTTGCCAGCCGACGACGAACCCAAACCTGGCGCGCCGCACCATCAATAGGATTCCGATGCGTCCAGGACACCGCGCTGGCATAGCCGGCTACCAAGAAGAAGGTGGGGACCGCCTGGAAGGGCCAGGTCAGCCACTGCGTCCAGGGCTGGTCGACGAGCGGGTTCTCCCGACCGAAACGTCCGCCGTGGTAGGTCACGGCACCGGCCAGCCAATGCCCCAGCACAATGAGGATCACACCCGATACGCGATAGAAATCCACCGCCAGATTGCGGGCCGGTCGCGCGGTGTTTGCGTGGCCCATCAGATCGCGGGAAGCTCGACGCGGTGCACTCGCGCGAGGGTACCCGTGGGGAACTCGCGGCGAGGTCTCGGCGAACCGCACGCAGAACAGGAGACACGCCATGAAGCACGCGCAACTCGCCGACCTGGAGGTCGGTCGGCTCGGTCTGGGCGCGATGGGCATGTCGGTGGCCTACGTCGACGCAGGTAGCGACGACGCCGAATCCATCCGCACCATTCATCGCGCCCTCGATCTCGGCGTGACACTGATCGACACCGCCGAGGTCTACGGCCCGTACATCAACGAAGAGCTCGTTGCCCGCGCCCTGCGCGGCCGACGAGACCAGGTGGTGCTCGCGACCAAGTTCGGCCTGATTTCCCACACCGGACGCAATGGCATCGACAGCAGTCCCGCCAGCATCCGCGTCGCCCTGGACGGTTCCCTGCAACGGCTACAGACCGACCACATCGACCTGTACTACCAGCACCGCCTGGATCGCAACACGCCGATCGAAGACACCGTCGGGGCGTTGGCCGAGCTGGTCGCGGCCGGGAAGATCCGACACATCGGCCTTTCCGAAGTTGGTGTGCAGACCATCCGCCGTGCCCACGCCGTGCACCCCATCGCCGCCGTGCAGTCTGAATACTCGCTATGGACTCGCGACCAGGAAGACGCGGTGCTACCGCTGCTGCGCGAGCTGGGAATCGGGTTCGTCGCCTACTCGCCGCTGGGCCGTGGCTTCCTTACTGGCGCAATCCGGTCCACCGCGGGGCTGCCCGACAGCGACTATCGCAAGACCAACCCCCGATTCTTCGCCGAGAACTTCCAGCACAACCTGCGCAGCGCCGACGAGCTGGGTGAGATCAGCAACGACGTCGGCGCCACACCCGCTCAGGTCGCGTTGGCGTGGCTGCTGGCGAAGGGTCCCGACATCGTCCCCATTCCGGGAACCAAGCGGGTCGCGCGGCTCGAGGAAAACGTCGGCGCGGATACCATCGAACTCACACCCGAGCAGCTGGTGAGGCTCGATGAACTCACCCCACCCATCGGCGGCCATCACGCCGAAGCGCAGATGCAATGGATCGACCGCTGAGGAGGGCCTAAATCTTGCGGATCTTGCGTAGCAGCGCGGCCGCGCGCACGTCATCGGAGACCAGGAATTGCATGCGCACGGTGTCGCCGTCCTGCTCGGAATTGATGGTTACCGATTCACCGAGCTTGATGGCGCTGCGGTATTCCAGGACGGCACGGTAGGGCGCTCCCTCCAGATCGGGCACTTGGCCCAGTATCTCGTGCACGCCTTGCCAGTAGACGGTGTTGTTGACATGTTCTAAGGGGTCAATATCGGTGCGGCGCAGCGGAAATGGCGTCGTGCTGCCATCGGTGATCGGCTCGGTGAGCCACCGGCGCCACTTGAGCCGATGGTTGTCGGTGGTGCCGCCGAAACGTGCGATGCAGTCATCGGAGAGGCGTCCGGGCGTCAGGGTGTCCTTGTTGACGCAGATCCAAAAGCCTTCGGTTTCGATTCGTCCGCCGGCCGAACCCTCGAGCTGAACCCGCATGCTGCACCACCTGGTCGAAAGCGCGGCACACCAACGCCGGAAGGTGATGTCGCTGGGAAGTTCGATCGGTTCGAGGACGTCGATGACCGTGCGCAAGACGATCCAGTGCGGATGGACCTCGGCCAGCTGGGCGTCGGCGAGATGCTCGGCGCCGACGTCTTGGATGTAACGCGCCACACCGTCGAGGCGCAGCCTCCTGTGTTCGTCGATGTCGGCCGAGGCCAGCCGCCATCCCGTTTGGTAGACGTAGCCCGAGTCGGGTAGTTCGACGAGTGGCTTGTCCGCCTCGGGTACATCGGGCTCTTGGGGCACCTTCTCTCCTTACCGATGCTCGCTCGTTGCCGCGCCGACGGAGGCGGTGTCGAGCAGCGCCTCGAGTTGCGCGCCGGCGGTGTTCAGCTGCTTGTGGAACATCGACACCACCCGCTCACGCACCCGCGGTTTGTGGGACAGCGGCGGCAGCAGGTCGGCGAGAACGTTCAGCCGCGCCGAGGCGAGCCAGTCCGTCAGGTCCGGATCCTCCAGCCAGCGCTGTTGATTACGCAGGTCGCAGTGGGTCAGCCGCAGCCAGTCCAGGTCGGAGTCCGGGTGGGGAATCGGTGTGCAGAGTTCGTTTTTCACGGCGTCGGTGTCGTACGCGAACTCGACGTGGGCGATCAGCGCGGCACTGAACACCTGTTGGCATCCGCGCACCGCCTGCAGGGTGAGGCTGTCGCCGTCGAACACCGGGACGCCAGGCCGTTGTGGCGCTCCGTCAGCGGTGCAGTCGATGTAGAGGGCCGAGGGGGAGGAGGGAATCGATCCGTCATCGAGCACGATCGAGGTGGGGTCGATGCGCTGAACGTGGCCTATCCTGACGACGTCGCCGATACGCCGCAATTGGTCGAGCTCGGGATGCGACACGGTTGCGCACCGATACATGGCCGGGCGTATCGAGGGGTCGAGGCGCAGCAGGGTTCCGGCGGTCTCCAGCCGGTCGAACAGGTCGTCGGCGGAGGTGGCCTCACCGATTGCCTCAAGATTCGCCTTGAAGCTGGCCCGGAACTGCTTGATGAATGTCGGCCCGGGCTGCAGTGTTGCCCGGTCGATCAGCCAGGAGTCGCGGGGCATGATCCAGGTCAGCTTTTCCGGGCTGACGCCGTGCCGTAGCAGCCATAGGCAGACGTCCATGCCGGTCTTGCCGGCGCCCACGATCACGTACCGGTCCTGTGTGGTGAACTTCGGCAGGTCGTTCGGGGCGATGCAGTCGATGCCCGGTGCGACGGTGTACGGCGCGGGTCGCATCGACGGCACGATCGCGCGCAGGTAGCTGGCATCGACGATCCGCCGCTTCACGGTAACGGCGTACTCGGCACCCGCCAGCGTCCGGAACCGGCCGTCGCCGAGGTACTCGCTCATCGGGAAGTACTCAACCCGCCCGGTGGGCAGAAATTGCTGCTGCATGACGGCGTCGAAGTAGGCGCATATCTCGCCGGCGGGGGCGAGTTCGTTCAATCCTTGGTTCCAACCGACTAGGTCAATGGTGTTGTTGCCCAACGCCCTTGAATTGACGCCGTAGTAAGCCGACGGTTGGTGTAGCCGCACGAATGGGTAGGCGGTGGTCCAGTGTCCACCCGGTTGATGGGCGCGGTCGACGAGGACCACGGTTGCCTCGGAGTCGGTGATCAGCGTGTCGGTGAAAGCCATTCCCATGGCTCCCGCACCCACCACGAGGTAGTCGGCCTCGATGGTTCTCATCGGCACTCCTTAACAAACTTCGCCGGCAAATCACCGTGGCGAAACGATAACGCCTGACCCTGTTGGCGGCGCGTAAGGACCTACACTCGACGCGCAGTGCAAGGTGGCTACACGTTCACCGGGATGGGAGCACTAATCAGCGATGGCGCGAGTTGGATGACTGACCTCACTGTCGCGATCGCCGACGGCGTGGCGCTGTTGACGCTCAACCGGCCCGAGCGGCGCAATGCCTACACCGCCGACATGGGTGCCCGGCTCAGCCGTGCCTACCGGCAGTGCGACGACGATGATGCGGTGCGCGCGATCGTGCTCACCGGGGCGGGCGACGATTTTTGCGTTGGTGCCGACTTCTCCACCGACGCGAGCCCATTCGATGCTCCAACTGGTGATTTTACGGCCACACCGACCAATCCCGCCGCGTTCGAGCTGCGCACCCCGGTGATCGCGGCCGTCAACGGGCACGCCATCGGGATCGGGTTGACACTCGCCTTGCAGGCCGACATCCGAATCATGGCCGATGACGCCAAATACGCTGTCGCGCAGGTGCGTCGGGGCGTCATAGCGGACTGCATGTCGCATTGGACGCTGCCCCACCTGACCAGCGCAGCCGTGGCGGCCGACATACTGCTGACCGGGCGCACCTTCGACGGCGCCGAGGCGGCGGCCATGGGGATCGCCACCCGGACGCTGCCGGGCTTCCAGGTTCTCGACCACGCGATGGCGGTGGCGCGCGACATCACCGTCAACGTCGCACCAATGTCTGCGGCGCTGAGCAAGCGGTTGCTCTGGGACACCCTGATCAAGGGCTACACCCCGCGCCAGGTCGCTGAATTGGAAACCGAGCTGCACCGCCGGGTGATGGGCGGCCCCGACGCCCGCGAAGGCGTCCACGCATTCCTGCAGCGTCGTGCTCCGCGATGGAGCGTGTCGGTGTCGCAGGAGTGGAAACCGTTGCCCGAGATCAGCGGAACAGAATGACCCCGCGGACGTCGACCGCCGCGTCTATGCCCGGGAGCCGTTGAGCCCAAGGGCTTTTGCTGTGCTTGCGTCAAACGGGTTCGTCGTCGTCGCCGTCGCGGAGGAATCTTTCGGGGTGGTGATACCGATTCGTTCGGGGTTGTCCGCGGTCTAGGTGCGCCGGCGGTAGCCATTCGGTTTTGCCTTTGGCGTTCTTTCGGGTGGTCCAGCCATTTTCTTCGGCGAGTCTGTTGTCGGGCCCGCAGGTCAGGGCAAGTTCGTTGACGTCGGTGCAGAAGGTGGTGGTCCAACCCCGGACGTGATGGACCTGGCTGTGGTAAGCCGGCGCATCACAGCCGGGCTTCGTACTGGCTTCGTACATCCACGATCCTTGGCGTGAAGGTACAAGTTGTGCATGTTAGGCGAATTGCCTGGTCAGCAGGGTCGAGTCCTAGCGGGGTCACTCCGTTGAACAGCGCAAACGCTGAGTGGCAATCCATCGGGATCGCTGGGGTGTGGGGCAGCGTCTTAGAGTCCATACTGCCCCAAAAACTGCTCCAACAGCCCAAAAAGGTAAAGAGGAACTGCGATGTCAACAAGCCAACCAATAGGAGTGAACAGAAGCAAGAATGGCCAAAATAAAAGCTTTTGAATGTCAGTGACTAACTGGTCCAACTGTTGGGACGACTCGGCGGCCAGAATCAAGCCCTGCAAGAACGATGCGATGGCGTCCTCAACGCTGGCATACGAGACCGCGCTTGATTTCAAGTTTTGAACGAACTGCTGCTGAACTGCCGCCGCCTGTGCGGCCACCGCGTGATAGTCCTGGGCATGTTCAGAGAACAGGTGCGCGATACTCACCGACACCTCATCGGCGGCGGCGGGGACCAGCGCGCGGGTGGCAGCGGCCGCCGCCCGGTGGGCCTCGTCGAGCGTCGAACCAATAGTCGCCAAATCCGCTGCCGCCGCCGTCATTATCTCTGGGGTCGCGATCACATACGACATGTCCATCCACCCACTAGCTCGTCGGGCCGACCTGGACGAGACCGGAGCGCAGCCCGGCACCGAGGAGAGTCTTGCCCTGCTGGCGTGGCTCGCGTTCGGGCGTGGTCGCGCTGGCGGTCACGGTGTGACCAGGTACTACGCAACCCAGCCTCACACCAATCGACGCGGCGGTCTGCAGTAGTCGACTACTGCAAGACGGGTGGGCTGCCGCACTCGACTACTTAAGCCACCGACAAGAATCGCCGTACTGTGACCACTGATGTCGGTGCGGCGGGTAGCCTGCCACCCTCGCACGTGGTGGGTTTGGCTGTGGTAGGCGGGGGCGTCGCAGCCCAGCTTCGTACGCCCACGATCCGTGGCGTAGAGCATGATTCGCTGCGCCGGGGACGCCAGCCTTTTCGTGTGATACAGCGCCAGGGCCTTACCGTCATCGAAAATGGCGAGGTAGTGGCGCGGCTGGCCATGCGGATCAGATCCGACATCGACACCCAGCTGCCGCCACCGGTTAGGGCTTTGCCGGCCGCGGCTTGCAGTTCCTGCAGGGTGGTGGTGACCACGATCGATACCGGTAGGCCGTTGTGCTGACCCAGATCGCCGCTGCACAGCAGGCCGCGCAGTGCGGCCAGCAGTCCATCGTGATTACGTTGCGCCGTGCTGCGGGTATCGCGCCTGAGCGCGTCCTGATCGGTTGTCTGGTCAACGACGGGGGTTTCATCGTCGGGGTAGCCACTGATGCGCGACATGCCGTCGTATTCCTCGCGGCCGATCGTGATGCCGCGCTTGCGGGCCCGCTGCTCGTCGGTGAAGTCCCCGTCGGGGTTGAGCCAGTCCATGATCCGCTGGGCGTATTTGGCCAATTCATCGGGGCGATACTGGCGGGCGTAGTGGGCCAGATCGGCGTCGGCGGCTTCGCGGGTGGGCAGGTCGACTTCGGTGGGCAGGTGGGCGAAGAAGCTGCGGATTACCTTGATGTGCCCGTCGCCGATCTCGCCGTCGCGTTGGGCGGTCGCGGTCGCGGGCAGTTGCGGCGCCAATGGCTCCCCGGTCAGCGCCCGGCGTTCCCACAAATCCGCGGCTTCGTCGATGCGCCGGGCGGCCTCGGCCTTGGTGATCCGTAACCGGTCGGCCAGCGCGCAGCGCAGCGTGCCGCCGAGTTCTTCTTGGCCGGCTTGGGCGTCGAGTTGGTTGATCAATGGGTGTTGGGGGGCGCGCAGTTGGCGTGCCATGCGTTCCAGGCGTTCGAGGACCCGCAGTCGTTCCGGGGTGGTCAACACCTCAAACGACGACTCGTCTTACTACCGGTATCGAGGAACTTCCGGCGGCGGTGACGATTACGCGGCCGCATCATCCGCTGCGGGGTCGGTCGTTGCCGGTGGTGGGCGGGATGCGACGGCACGGGGCCATGGAGCTGCTGCTGGCGTTGCCCGATGGGAGAAAGTCGCTGGTCCCGGCCGCGTGGACGGACGCCCAGCCGCCGATCAATGACGGCGTTGTCGGGGTTGCGACCCTTGGATCGCTGGCAGATCTGTTGCGTGTCTGCGCGCTGATCGCCGAGTTGCGGGGACAGGCTGCGGGGATGTCACCGTGCAAGGAGGACTCCCATGCAGCCTGTCCAGCTCAGTTTGATACCAGACCCAGTCCCGGCCGCGATCACCGGTTCGGCCCAGGTGGTGGAGTTGACGCCGATGGTCGAGCAGCTACCCGCCGAGGAAGTCGCGGCGGCAATCGCGGTGCTGGCCAAAGTGATTGCCAAAGCCATGGCGGCGATGCGCAGCGGGGCGGTCGGTGATGAGTGAATCGAAGGTCACGCATGGGCATCTGCATCGCGCTGCGGTGGTGTATGTGCGACAGTCCACCATGGTCCAGATCGTCCGTAACCGCGAGTCCACCGCCCGCCAGTACGAGCTGGTCGCCCGTGCGGTCGAGTTGGGCTGGCCGCGCGCGGGGGTGCGGGTGATCGACGAGGACCTGGGAGTCTCCGGGGCCAGCGCCACGGGTCGGTCCGGGTTCGCCGAGTTGGCCGCGCAGGTCGGGCTTGGCACGGTAGGAATTGTTTTGGCGCTGGAGGTTTCACGGTTGGCGCGCAACAACTCCGACTGGTATCGGCTGCTGGACCTGGCCGGCATGACCGACACGCTGATCGCCGACAGCGACGGCATCTACCATCCGGGGTTGTTCAATGATCGCATGCTGCTAGGTATGAAGGGCACCATGTCGGAGGCCTTATGAAGAATTCTTCATAAGGCC
>CAWJSU010000012.1:0-380147 GCA_963845595.1 uncultured Actinomycetota bacterium | reverse complement strand
GGCCTGGATCGTCGATTCGTGCAAAGGCACTGTCCGGTTGCCGCGTTTGGCATGTCGGACGTGCAGCAGTAGTCGTTTGCGGTCGAGGTCGGCGCGGTCGAGGGCGAGCGCTTCGCCCAACCTCAAGCCGGTCACACTCAACAGCCCGATGAACGTCTCGTAGGTCGCCGCGCGTAGGGCTGGTTTCAGGCTGCGTGCGGCAGCCATCAACGCGGCGATGTCGGTGTCGGAATAGATGTAGGGCGCGATCCTGTGCTGTCGGGCCGGTAGCAGGTCGTGGGGCGGAACCTCGGTCACGGGGTCAATGGTGTGGAGGTATTCGGCGAATCCGCGCGCAATGTTCAGCCGTTGACGCCACCAGACCGGATTGGTGTTCGCGGGCAGTCTCGCCCAGGCCAGGCCCAGCGCGGTGGTCACATGGTCGCCGCCGTGGTGCTCCAGGTAGTCGACGAAGTCGGGTAACAGCCATCCGGCGTCGACGAGTTTGAAGCCCAGGCCGCGGCGCAGAGCCAGATAGTTGGCGACGGCAGCCCGCAGGTCGGTCATCGCGCACCGGGCCAGGGTCGCGCCAACTCGGCGGTCAGCACCGCATCGATGGTTGTGTATGACCGGGTGACCGCCAATGTTCGGTGCCGCATGAGCTGGGCGATCTCGCTCCACGGTGCACCGTGGAGCACCAGCTGGGTCGCGGTGCCGCGCCGGAACCGGTGAGCGCTGATGGCCGGCAGGCCGGCGCGCCGGGAGACACGGGTCGTCACGTCACCCACCGCGATACCGGTCAGAGCGCCTTCAGCGGCTCTGACCTTGACGAACAGCGCCCGGCATCCAGGGGGAACCCGGCGGTGACCGTCACGAAGATAGGCGGCGATGGCTTCGCCGACGTCACCGGGTAGCGGGACGAGTTCGTGGCGGTTGCCCTTGCCGTGGATCGTGATTTCGCCACGCCGCCAATCGATGTCATCGACGGTCAGGTTGGCCAGCTCGCCGCGGCGCAGCCCGAGCCGCCATAACGCCGTCAGGATCGCGTAGTCGCGCAGCCCGACATCAGATTTACGGTCGCAGGCAGCCACCATCCTCCGGAAGTCGTCCTCGCTGACCGCGGGTGCCAGAGCGGGCCGATGCCCGGCGACCTTGGGCAATGCCGCGGCCAAGTTGGTGGGAATCGCGCCCGACACATGCAAGAACCGCAGCAACGACGCCAACGCGGTCACGGTCTTCTTCGACCATCCGATGCTGGAACGGCCGCATACCGCCACCATGTATTCGGTGACTTCCGCCGCCGATAGCTGGGCCGGATCGGCGTGACGGTCCAGCACATCACGGCAGAAGCGTTCGGCGACAAGCAGATAACTTCCGATCGAGCTTTCAGCGAGTCCGCGTTCGCGGGTCAGGAAGTCTCGATATCGCCGCAGAATCTCACCCGCCGGATCGGTCCGTGGAACCTCGGGCGGTGCCGCCCCGATCCCGCGGAGATACGCCAGGAGAAGACAGAAATTCGCTGCCGACACCAGGGTCGAGCGGCCGGCCCGTTGGCGTGCCGACACCAGGTCGCGGATGCAGTCGGCATTCACGTCCCAAACATCCAGGCGGCGATCAGCCAGCCAGCGGTTCAACGCCCTCAAGTAACGGATCTGCCACTGGACCGCATCTGGCCTGTAGCCTCGCCGCTCGAGCTCTGCCCGGAATCCGCACTCGTGCAACGCCAACGGACCCTCGAGACCTATCGCGCGCCGGTTCATGCCGCCTCCTCTGTCGATGAATTCGTACAGAGAAAGCGTCAACCCGTCAGACGATTATCCCGAGCGGTTCAGGCGACCGCAGCGCCCCGGCCAGCACGAACCCGGGGACCCGGGCTTGCGCTCGGCATAACCAAGCGCTCGGCATAGTCGCTAAACGGGTTGTCATTGGAAACGTGTGGGCGCGAATGCGACTGGGTGATACCGAGATCAGCCAGCAAAAACGCGACCGGTTTGGAGGTCATCGATGAGCCGCGATCGGCGTGAATGGTCAACTGGGCGCGCCCAATTGCCTGCTTGGCGCAGGTCTGTCGGATGAGCACTTCGGCCAACGCGGCGGATTCGCGGCTGGCGACCATCCAGCCGACGACGTAGCGGGAATAGATGTCCAAGATCACGTAGAGGTAGTAGTAGGTCCATTTCGCTGGGCCGAGCAATTTCGTTATGTCCCACGACCACACCTGATTTGGGCCGTTGGCGACGAGTTCGGGTTTCACCTTCGCCGGATGGGTGGCCTGGGCGCGGCGCTCACGCACCTCGCCGGCTTGTCGCAGCAGCCGATAGAAGGTCGACTGCGATCCGAGGTAGACACCTTCGTCGAGCAGCGTGGCCCACACCTCGGCCGGGGACATGTCGACGAACCGCTCGCTGTGCAGCACGTCGAGGATCGCCTGCTGCTCATGGGCGCTCAGGGCGCGCGGTTGCGGCCGGTCGCGGTGCGGGATCGGCGCCGGCCGCTCAGGTGCCGGGCTGATGCGGTGGCGCCGGTAGTAGCCGGCCTGCGACGCACCCACGGTGACGCAGGCATCCCGCACGCCGATGCGCCCGGCCAGTTCGGCGATGGGCCTTATCGGTCATCGCGTCGACCTGGGCTCGGTGTCCGCGCTCTCGGAGAGCGTCTCCAAGAGCCCGTGTAGTTTTGCCTGTACATCCACCACGAAGCGGGCCTTGGCCAGCTCCTGCTCCAACTGGCGCTTCTCGGCCTCAAGGCGGGCGATCTTCTCGGCCTGCGGGTCACCGCGTTTGCGGCCGCGCGGCACCGCCAACCCCGCCAGCGCGCCCGCACCACGGGCCTTGCGCCACTCCACGATATGGCTGGAGTACAAGCCCTCACGGCGCAGCAACGCGCCCTTCCCGCCCTTTGGCGCGGCGTCGTACTCGGCCAATATCTCCAACTTGTACTTGGCCGTGAACACCCGCCGCTTCGCCCTCTCGGGCACCTCGGGATCGGGACGTTTCGTTCCAGCGTCATCCATCCGCCCAGGGTCTACGACCCCGGGCGCTCGAAGCAACGCGCTCACCTTGCTTGCCATTCGGGAATCTCTCCATTCCCCGCCCTCAGGGTCACTAATTGTCAGTGGGGGGGTGCCTCAGGTGAGCTTGACAGAGAGGGCGCTTGAGCGGAAAGCTCCGACTATGAAACAGGCGTTCGAGGGAGATTGTCACAGGATTGCCGGATTGCCGGATTGCCGTACCGGTTGCCGTACTGGTCCCCAAATGATCCCCACACCGGGCCGAGCGCGGACCGCTATATGGCCGTTTACCTGCGTGTTCTCTAGTCGGGCTGACAGGATTTGAACCTGCGACCACTTGACCCCCAGTCCGGCTTAACGGGTTTGGAGGTGTCTCAGATCGTGTCGGAGATGGTGCGTAGCTGAGAGTATGCTCCCCCGACATCGCATGCAGTCCCAGGGTGATTCAGGGGTCTTGTGACATTGTCGTGACAGCCTTGCCCACACAGGCGATCACCCGCCTCACGCTGGCGTCGGGCGTCGCAGCGCTCGCCAAGGGAACTTCGACGTGTACGAGCCGCGCGCGAAACGTACAGGCCCCGAGCCACGCTTAGCGCGCATATAGTAACTATTGCTATAATCAGCCTTATGCGCAATCACGGTGAGCTGCTGCGCCAAGTGATGTCCGAGACGGCGACTACCCAATCGGAGCTCGCGCGGTTGAGCGGCGTGCATCAACCGAGTATTAGCCAATTTCTTTCCGGCAAGGTCGACCTCAGCGACGACCAACTTGATCGTCTGGTGTCGTGCATGGGTTATCGCCTCGAAGTAGTCCGACGAACCGTCGTTCCTGAGCTGACCCGCTCTGAATGGCGGTCATGGAAATTGCACCGACAACTGTCGCGACGCCTAACGCGGTCCACCCTCGCCCAATGGCGGCCAACTATCGCTGCCAACCTGGACCGGCTGACCCTTGGTGTTCGAGGCCAACCACACATCCGCAACCTCGACCGATGGAAGACATTGCTGGACCACGGGGACCTCAGTGGCTTGCATCGTGTTCTGACCGGACTCGACCGCGACTCGATCGAGATGCGCGAAGTCACACCGATGAGCGGACTGCTCCCCGAGGCAGAGCGCATTCAAGTTTTGCAGGAAATCAGTTAATGCGGCGCGACCAATTGGAACACGCTATCCGCGCCGCCTGTCAGATCGCCCGCCAACTCGAGGTCATCATCGTCGGGTCACAGGCCATCCTCGGCACCTATCCCGAGGACGAACTTCCAAGGCTCGCTACACGATCCCTCGAAATCGACGTCCTGCCCATTACCGACGACAATAACGAGACTATCCGCTTGGCCGACCTCATCGTCGGCGCTGCCGGTGAGTTTTCCGCATTCGAGCGACTACACGGTTTCAGCATCGACGGCGTCGACCTAACCACGTCAGCGCTACCCGAAGGCTGGCGAACGCGACTAGTGAAAGTACAAAACGAAAACACGGCCGCACCATCCGGTCAACCCCAATACATCGGCTGGTGCCTGGACAAAGAAGACCTCTGCGTCGCAAAGCTTTGTGCCTTCAGGGAGAAGGACCGCAACTTCGTACACGCCCTCATTGCTAACGGCTTGGTTGACCCGGAGGTGATCACCGCCCGCATCGCGACCGTTCCAGGGCGCTATGCCTCAAGCATCGAGCGTGCGACGTCATGGCTCGCGCACCGGATGCAGTCCGATCAATCACAGTGACGCCGTCGCCAGCGACGATGAGTACAGAAACGGTCAAGATGACAATGTTAATGCCGGAGCGCAAAGACGACCTCGCCTGCGTGGTGGGATCCCTGGCCAGCTGTGAGTGGCATCGGCATTGGGGTTTCACTTCCTAACACCACTTAAGGAGGGCCGGCCGTTAGCGCCACCGAACAATTTCCTGGCGAACTGGACACGCTGCGCGCGGACAACGCGCGGTTGCGACGCTTGCTTCAGTTGAGCGAGGAGCAGGCACGCGCAGCCGCCAGCGATCAGGCGACACTGACCGGGGCGCCACATGCTCCGGTGAGCATGGCCTCGAGTCCCGTGGACAAGGTGCGGTTCTTCTTCGATCTGTTCCGTTGTCGCACCGACGTTTACGCGCGGCGCTGGGAAAATCGGCGGGATGGCCGATCGGGCTGGCTGCCGGCGATCAAAGGCTACTGGCGGAAGGGCATGAACCGCGCTGACGCGCCGTACCTCCCACTGACTCCAGAGGCCATCGATACACACCTGCGAGGTGAAGTGCACATTGGCTTGTATCCACTCGACGATGACGACACCTGTTGGTGGGTGGCTGCCGACTTCGACAAAGAAGCGGCGATGCTTGACGCGCTGGCCTACCTGAAAGCCGCACGCTCACATCAGATCCCGGCAGCGCTAGAGGTGTCGCAGTCCGGCCGGGGCGCTCACGTCTGGATCTTCTTCGCCCAATCCACGTCGGCATCGGTTGCGCGGGGCATCGCGACAAGCCTGCTGGGCGAGGCCTTTCGCCTGCGCGGCGGCATGCACTTGAGCAGCTATGACCGGCTATTCCCATCGCAAGACGTGCATACCGGCCGCGGGCTGGGCAATCTCATCGCCGCACCGCTCAACGGCAAGCGCCGCCAACACGGCACCACAGTCTTTCTTGACCCGGCCACCCTTGAACCCTATGACGACCAGTGGGCCTACCTGTCCAGCATCGCGCGGCTGTCCGCCAAAGACGTCACAGCGCTGGCTCGTCAACTGCCCGATCCACAGTTCGGCCACAACGTGCGCCGATTGCAACTGCCGACCTCGTCGAAAATCGTCCCCCGCCCGGCGGCGATCATCCGCGCCACGTTTAGATCACGAATCACTTTGACCGCCTACGACCTGGGCCCAGCGATGATCTCTGCCGTCAAGCATGCCGCCTCAATACGCAACCCGGAATTCGATGCGCGCCAACGTGCCCGACGAAGCACCTGGGACACTCCGCGTTTCCTTTACAGCTACGACGAAACCGCCGAGGGCGACCTCGTTCTCCCCCGAGGCCTGCATGCTCTGCTGACCGAACTCGTCGACTCCGCCGAGAGCACACTGCACATCGACGACAAGCGCCAACTCGGCGCACACCACCACTTCAGCTGCGCCACCACACTGCGCGCCACACAATCCGCGGCCCTGCAAGAGCTTGTTGTCGAAGACGCTGGCGTCCTCATTGCACCGCCCGGCACAGGCAAGACCGTAATCGCCTGCGCTGCAATCGAATCACGCGCCACTTCCACTCTCGTCCTGGTCGACCGCAAGGCCCTGGCCGACCAATGGCGCGACCGTATTCACAAGCACCTGGACTTCAAATGCGGCCAGATCGGCGGCGGACGATCGAAAACTACCGGAGTCCTGGATATCGCCCTGCTACCCACCCTTGCCCGCCGGGACAACATCGAAGAACTCACCGCCGACTACGGATTCGTCATCGTCGACGAATGCCACCACGTCGCGGCCAGCGCCTTCTTCGCCGTTCTGAGCAGAATCCCCGCACGCTACTGGCTGGGTCTGACCGCCACACCCGAACGCCGCGACGGACTCGAAGACCTGATCTATCACCAACTCGGTTCCCACCAGGTCACCATCGACGCCCCGAGCACCGGCCAACTACCGGTAGACGGCTCCGATCTCCTGACACCGCACCCCGTTCTGCACCTGCATCCGACCCGATTCCGGTACTCCGGCAACGCTGACCCAAGCGCACCAGGCGGAATGGCCGAGATCTACCGCGCGCTCGTGGCCGATCAAGACCGACTCGACCAGGTTGTCGACGACGTCCTAGCCGCCGCCAGCGACGGCGCCAACATCCTGGTGCTCACCACATGGGTGGGGCACCTCAACGCCATCGCCGAACGGCTCCGAACAGCCGGCAAGACCGTCACCGTCCTCAGCGGCGGCATGAAGGCACGCGAACGCCGCCAGATCACCGAGCAGCTCGCCGAGCACACATCCGAGTCGGGCCCACTGCTGATCGTGGGCACCAGCTCCTCCATCGGCGAAGGCTTCGACTGCCCCGCGCTCGACACACTATTTCTGGCCGCGCCGATCACCTTCAAGAACCGCCTCGTGCAATACCTCGGCCGAGTCACCCGTCCCTACCCCACCAAGACCACCGCAACCGTGCACGACTACCACGACGACCTCACCCCCGTCATCGCCTCATCCCTCAAGAAGCGCGCACCCGGCTACGTCAAGATGGGCTTCCCCGACCCACGCCGACAAACCTGAGCGTGTCAAATCGACAATTCGACCTGAACCGAGTCGTGCGCACCGTGACATCCGCAGGACTGACGCCGAGCCGTAGTACCCGACGAACTGCCAGCTCAAAGCTCCTGACATCTACGAATTCGATTTCGACGACATCATTGTCACAACTCAGCCAGAACTACCGGCCCTTCCGGGCAAACGAATTGGCCGGGCAGCGGCGCAGCTCAATCCATTTACGACCCACGCATGGCAACAATCAATCAACCCGATATTTGACGGTGCGATCGAGTGATCAACCACCACAGCTGCAAGGAACAAGCGAAAATACGACTTGACCTGCGGGAACGCTGGTCGGGCTGACAGGATTTGAACCTGCGACCACTTGACCCCCAGTCAAGTGCGCTACCAAACTGCGCCACAGCCCGGTCGTGCTCGGTGTCGCCGGCGGAGTCCACCGGCGGCAGGTCGACAGCCTACCGCAGATGGACCCCAAGCCCGGCTACCACCTACGCGACCTGCGAGTCAGACCCCGCACGGACCCACAGCAACGTCGAATACACCCTCTTCCCATCGGCGAGCGGCAAATCGGCCGACAGGGTCAACTTGTCACCGTCGAGATCGCTGTGCCGCAGATGGAATTGGCCCAGGTAGTTGGGTACCAGGGAGAGCTTTGCCTCGTGGCGGATGTCGCCGGTGGACTCGTTGACGAAGTAACGCCCGCTGTAAGCGAGGTATCCCAACGCCGCGGCTGCCGCCTGGTCGATGGTGCCTCCGCTGGCCACCGGCCGGTCGTAGTCGGGCCGGCCCGATGACTGGATCTGCGCCGACATGTACCCGTCCGGGGTGTACATGATCAAGCCCTGTGCATCCTCGCCGTGCGGGTACCTGACCGGCCCTTCGGGGCTGTCCCGCTCAACGTAGTACACCAGCTCCCAGGCCCCAACTAACTTCTCGCGCAACGCTTTTGTCATCTTCCCTCCGTGGTCTTGAACCAGGCATCCACTTTGTCGACCCAAGTCAGCAGCGCCCGGGCAAGTACTTCTTCGCGGCCATAGAACCGTTGCGCCGGAACCGGCACGCTGACCGCCACCAATTCCTCATCCACGCGCAACGCCGCGCCCACGGCGCAGACACCGTCGGTCTGCTCTTCGCGGTCATAGGCGACGCCCTCGCGTCGGATGCGTTCGAGATCCTTACGCAGCGCGGCCGGCGTGGTGACGGTGCTCCCGGTGAGCGGCACCAGCCGACTGGGCAACACCCTGGCCAGCTGATCGAGCGTCATAGAGGCCAGCAGCGCTTTGCCGTTGGCGCAGCAGTACAGCGGGAACGACTCCCCCACCGCGCTGATGGCCCGCAGCCGGCGCGGCGGAACCACCTGGTCGATGAAGCTGGCCCGGTCCCCGTCGAGGATCGACAGGTCCACGGTCTCGTCCAGTTCGCGCGAGAGCTCCGTCAAGAACGGGTGCATGTCCGTCACGACGCCAAGCCGCACCGTACTGGCCATGCGCGCAATCTCCGGACCGAGCCGGTAGGGACCCCGCGCCCCACGCGAGGCCACCAGGCCTTCGTCCTCCAGTGCGTTGAGGATCCGGCTCACCGTGGAGCGCGCCATTCCCAACCGCTCACCGATCTCGGCCTGGCTGAGCCCGCCGGGATGAGCCTGCAACACCCGCAGCATCTCGGCCGCCCGGGCGATGACTTGGATGCCGGTGCCGCGTGCGCCATTGTCGTCGCCGTCGATGTTCACGTCTGACCTCCTGGCAGTTGTAACAGGGCCTCGGCCTCCTCGACTGAGGCGACCGGCAGGTCCAAGGCTTCGGCGAGATGAATTGTGCGCTGCACCAGCGCCAGATTGCTCGGCGCCAGCTCACCTTTGCGCAGGTACAAGGTGTCCTCTAAACCCACTCGGGCATTGCCGCCCAAGGCAAGGCCCATCGCGGTCAACTCCAGATTGGCCCGCCCGATCGCGATGACTTGCCAGATCGCACCCGGCGGAAGCCGGCGCACCATCGTTAGCAGGTTGTCGGCGGTGGCAGCCATGCCTCCCCGCACACCAAGGACGATGCTGAACTGCAATGGCTCGGCCAGCAGACCCTCCTGCCACAGCCGCAGGCAGGCCTCCAGGTGCCCGGTGTCGTAGATCTCGAGTTCCGGTTTGACGTCCAGCTCTTGCATCCGCGCCGCCAGACGCCGGACGTCCTTCGGCGGGTTACGGAACTCTGCGTCGGCGAAACTCATCGAGCACGGGTTCAGCGTGGCCATCCGCGGACGCAGCTCGACCAGCTTTTCGCGTTCCTCGAACGGCACCGTGAGGCCCACCCCGGTCGACATCTGGATCAGGATCGGGCAGCGTTCGCGGATGAGATCCATTGCCCGCCGGGCGATATTCAGGTCGGCGGTGGGCCGCTCGTTCTCATCACGCAGGTGGATGTGCGCCACCGCCGCGCCGGCGAGATAGGCCTGCTCGACGACGGTCGCGATCTCCTCCGGAGAAGTCGGCAAGGCCGGATTGTCGGCCTTGGTCGCGATGGGTCCGGTGGGCGCGACGGTGATCACGACACTCATGACGACTCCTCCTCCTGGGGGTGGGCGCACGTAACAAGCAGCAATGCCTCACGGTCCGAACGGTTTTCGATACACCGCACTTCGCCCTTGGCGAAGTGGATGCTGTCGAAACGGCCCAAAACCGTTTCGGTCTCGTCGCTGATGACGACCAGCTCGCCGTCGAGAACGACGTAAACCATCTCCTCGCGGGTGGGTGCCGTCGCGGCCATCCCACCCGGCCGGTAGACGGACAACCCGACCCAGAATCGATCGGTGTGCCCGGCTTCGTGTCCCTGCAACCGCACCGTGGCCACGTCGTGGTGCAACGGTGCCGTGTAGGCAGGCGCATCGGACGCCCGGGTCAGGTTCATCGTCACGCCCCCTGACCCGTCTCGATCCGGTAGCTACCGGTGGGGTCGACGATGGCCACCAGCCGCACGATGCAGCCGTCGCCATTCACCCAACGCCAGGGGAACGCGGCGAACGTGACGCGCTTGCCGGTCACCTTGTCCAGGTCGCCGCCCACGTTCTCGAAGCCATAGATGCCCTTGGACAGGATCGCGTTGTGGCACGGCTCCCACTCCGGGAAGTCGTCCAGCACCTTGCGTCCGGTCTCGTCCTCGTATTCCTTTACGGCCCAGGGTAATAGGCCGCCCGTGAATTCCGCGGGACCGTGCGGGGCGATCGATGTGGCCAGCGGGTGGTCCAGTGCCTGCGTGTCGGTGCCGACCGCCTTGACGCCCTTGGCTGCAAGCCACTCGCCGGCTTCCTTGTAGAAGCCCGGAGAGTAGGCATAGTACTCGGGGCTGTCGGAGTATTTGTGGTGCCAGCCAGTGTTGACGATGACGATGTCGCCGGGGCGGATCTCAGGTGTGGCGTTCTCCAGGTCCTCGGCGGTGACGACGCCCCACTTGTCCTTCGGAATCGAGACGACGACACCGGTGCCGAAGAATGCGCTCAGCGGGATCTCGTGCAAGAAGGGCGTACCCGGGATGACGTGCGCGGGCGCGTCGATGTGCGTGCCGGAATGCATGACGGTGGTGATCCTTTGGGTCAACACACGGCTTCTGGCCATGTTGTGCAGACGCTCGATCTTGACGTCCTCGAAGTACGGCCATGCCGGCACGCCATGCCCCCATGGGTGGGACAGGTCGTAGAACTCCAACTTCGATTCGGCTTCACCGAGGGGCCAGGGGAAACTCATGGCTGTACTTCCTTTCTTTTCAGGGTTTTTCGAGTTGTGCAGTGATGTGCTCGGCAAGACGGGCCGCGGTGCGCTCGCGAGCACCTTCGGGCCAGTCCAGGAATCCATGGCCGGTGCGCGCCCCGAGCTGGCCGTCGGCGACCAGCTTGCGCAGCAGCGGGCTGGGGTACGGGTCGCTGTTGAGGCTCGGGATAACGGCGTCGTGGATGGCCATGGTGAGATCAAGGCCGATGTAGTCGGCATTTTCCAGCGGGCCCAGCGTGGCCAATCGCAGTCCAATTGTGTTGCGTACCACCAGGTCTACTGTCGCCGCGTCGCACACTCCCTCGGCGACCAGGGCGATGGCCTCGCGCCACAACGCGTGCTGCAGCCGATTGCCGATGAAGCCCGCGACATCGCGCTCGACCCGCACCGGTAGCTTGCCCGCCTCGGTCAGCAGGGCCACGACGCGGTCCACGATCTCCGGAACGGTGCGCCCGCTGGCCACCACCTCGACGACCGGAATGAGATCCGGTGGATTCCACCAGTGCGTCCCGAGCGCGCGGCCGCCATCTTCGACTCGCGCGGTGACGGCGCCGACCGGCAGGACGGAAGTGTTGGTCGCCAGCACCGCTTTGGGCGCCATGGTGGCCAGGCGTTCGAAGAGTCTCTGCTTGATGGCGAGGTCTTCGATGATGGCCTCGATAATCAGGTCGGCGTCGCCCACCGCCTCCGCCATGTCGGCGACGGCGGTCACCGAGCCGCGGCCCGCGCCGTTCACCTGGCCGGCCTCGGCGGCTGCGGCGTCGAGAATTGCGGCATTGGTGTCGGTGATGGCGACATCGAGGCCCGCGGAGGCCAGCACTCCTGCGATGCGGCGCCCCATCAGCCCGGCGCCGACGACCGCGGCGCGCGAAAAGCCGTGGGAAGTCAGCATGCCGTGTATCCCCCGTCCAGGTACATCACCTGGCCGGTGAAGAAGCTCGACGCGTCACTGATCAGATAGATCAGCGCACCGACGAAGTCTTCCGGTTCGGCGAAGCGGCGCAACGGGATCCGGGAGAACATCGCCTCGCGGGTGGTGCGGCCCTTTTCATCGTCGGCGTACATCCATTCGGTCAATTCGGACCGGAAAACCGTTGGAGCAAGGGCATTTACCCGAACGCCGTCGGCGCCCCACTCCGCCGCCAAACTCTTGGCCAGCAGGTCGGTGGCCGCCTTCGACGGGCAATAGGCGCTATATCCGGCGGCGTGGCCCAACGAGCCTCGAACCGAGGAGACGAGCACGACGCTGCCGCCGTCGCCCTGCTCGTGCAGGACCCGCCCGGCCGCCTGGCACACCAGCCAGGCACCCCGCGCGTTGGCACTCATCACCTTGTCGAAGTCCTCGACGGCCATCTCGGTGATGGGCGCGACGTGGTTCATGCCCGAGGCCACCAGGACCCCGTCCAGGCGGCCGTGACGGGCGACGGCCGCCTCGACCATGGCCCGAGCATCGGCCGGGCTGTCGGGGCGGCGCGCCACCACCGCCGCATCCTCGATGCCGGCGTCGTGAACCAGTCGGGCCAGGCCCGCGGAGTTGCCGCCGGCCAGGGTCAGCCGGGCCCCCGCGTCGGCCAGCGCTCGGGCCGCGGTGCTGCCCAACGAGCCGGTCGCACCGGTGATCAGTATCGACTTGTCCTGCACGCCGAACCGCGTCATCGTCGTGTTCGGGGCCTGCTCTGCCGTCTTCAACTCTGTCTCCCATCAAATCCCGCGATACGGTTCTATTTATCCGTGATACGAGAGACGATAGGGGCAGAATGATGGCGTTGTCAACAATTGATCCTGTGATGTAGACATAAATATCCGCATCGTGGGAATTATAGGCAATAAATGGAGTCCACGCCGGCCGCTCGCCTCGACGGCGCGCCCACCGAACGCTAACCACGGCCGACCAAGCGCAACGGTTGTCCGCGACTCCGGGCCGGACACGTCGGCACCGAGTTAGTGAATGCCCGACTGGCGAACCTTGCCTTGCTCGCGGTGCCGTGGCGCAGCGCGGGACGGGTTCGGCCGCAGGTCACAGAGGCGCAGTAAAGATTTGTTGATACCCGCGACCCGGTATTGGCGGTGTCGCTAGCGGCGCTTGGTGCCCCGCTTCTCGCGCACCCGCACGTTGACCCGGATCGGGCTGCCCTCGAATCCGAAAGTCTCGCGCAGCCGTCGTTCCAGGAACCGGCGGTAACCGGCCTCTAGAAAACCCGTCGTAAACAGAACAAACGTCGGCGGCCGGGCAGTCGCCTGGGTGGCGAACAGGATGCGCGGCTGCTTACCGCCGCGCACCGGAGGCGGATTCGCGGCGACCACCTCTTTGATCCAGGTGTTCAGCGGGCCGGTCGCGATCCTGCTGTCCCACGACGCCAGTGCGCTCTCCATCGCCGGCACCAGCTTCTGCACCGCCCGGCCGGTCTTGGCGGAGACGTTGACCCGCTGCGCCCACCGCACCTGCACCAGTTCGCGGTCGATCTCCCGGTCCAGCAGGTCGCGGCGGTCCTCGTCGACCAGATCCCACTTGTTGAACGCCAGCACCAGCGCCCGCCCGGCCTCGATCACCATGGACAGCACCCGCTGATCCTGTTCGGTCAGCGGTTCCGACGCGTCGATCAGCACGATCACCACCTCGGCCGCGTCGATGGCTCCGTGGGTGCGCACCGAGGCGTAGAACTCGTGCCCGCTGGCCTGGCCTACCTTGCGACGCAACCCGGCGGTGTCGACGAATCGCCAGACCTTGCCGCCCATTTCGATGAGTGAGTCCACCGGGTCGACCGTCGTGCCGGCCACCTCGTGTACCACCGAGCGCTGGTCGCCGGCCAGCTTGTTCAGCAGCGAACTCTTGCCCACATTGGGTTTGCCGACGAGCGCTACCCGCCGGGGACCGCCGCCGGGCGCGGCTGCTTCGGAAACTTCGGGCAGCGCCGCCAACACCTCGTCAAGCAGGTCGGCCACGCCGCGGCCGTGCATCGCGCTGATCGCGTGCGGCTCACCGAGTCCCAGCGACCACAGCGCCGCCGCATCCGCTTCGCCCTTCTCGCTGTCAACCTTGTTGGCGGCCAGGAAGACTGGCTTACCCGAACGCAGCAAGATACCGGCGGCGGCCTCGTCGGCGGTGGTGGCGCCGACACCGGCATCGACCACCAGGATCACCGCGTCGGCGGTACGCATGGCCACCCGCGCCTGCTCGGCCACCAACTGCTGCAGGCCCTTGGCGTCGGGCTCCCATCCCCCGGTGTCCTGCACGACGAACCGGCGCCCGGTCCACAGCGCGTCGTAGGAAACCCGGTCCCGGGTCACGCCGGGCACGTCCTGCACCACCGCTTCGCGCCGGCCCAGGATCCGATTGACCAGGCTCGACTTACCCACGTTGGGCCGGCCCACCACCGCGACCACCGGCGCCGGACCAAACTCGGCTACCTCCGAATCGTCAAGCTCCCAGTCGCTTTCGTCGGTCCAGGTGCCGTCCTGGCTCACCGCACTGCCCCGCTTCGCTGCGTCACCAGCTCCAGCAGATGAGCGATCACCTCGTCCTGGGTCATGTCACTGGTATCGACGACCACCGCATCCGAAGCCGCTCGCAGCGGCGACACCGCCCGAGTGGAGTCGAGATGGTCCCGCCGGCGCACGTCGGCCAGCACGCCTTCGTAGTCGTCGGCCAGACCCGCCTCGACGTTCTGTTCGTTGCGGCGCCGCGCACGGGTCTCGGCCGATGCGGTCAAGAAGATCTTCACCGGCGCGTCGGGCAACACCACCGTCCCGATGTCACGGCCCTCGACGACGACGCTGCCCGGCCCTTCGGCCATTTGTCGCTGCAGCCCGACCAGCCGGGCCCGGACCGCGGGAACCGACGACACCGCCGACACCGCCCGGGTGACGTCGTCACCTCGTATCTCGGCCGAAACATCCTCTTCGGCAAGGTAATAACGATCTCCATCGGGGTCGTAGTCCACACTCATCTGGACTCGCGACGCCACCGCCTCGACGGCGGCACCATCGGCCGGGTCGATACCGCCGCGCAGGACCGCCAGCGTCACCATCCGGTACATCGCCCCGGTGTCCAGGTAGCGCGCCGCCAGCGCATGCGCCAATCCCTTTGACACTGAGGACTTTCCAGTTCCCGCCGGCCCGTCGATCGCAACAACGACGCTATTCACAAGCCCACCGCTTGGTACAGTTGCCCGATCTCGTCGTGGCGCAACGCCCGGATGCTGCCGGGACGCTGCTTGCCCAGCGACACCGCGCCGATGTCAGTGCGCACCAATGCCTCCACCGGGAATCCCGCGGCCGCCAGCAGCCGGCGCACAATGCGGTTGCGGCCCTCATGCAAGGTCAACCGCACCAACGTCTTGCCGGGGATCGCGTCCACAACCGCGAAATGATCGACCCGCGCCGGGCCGTCGTCCAACTGGATGCCGGCCCGCAGTTTCTTGCCCAGCCCGCGCGGCACCGATCCGGTCACCGTCGCCAGATAGGTCTTGGGCACCTCGTGGGAGGGATGCATCAGCCGGTGTGCCAGCTCGCCGTCGTTGGTCAGCAGGATCAGCCCTTCGGTATCGGCGTCCAATCGCCCGACGTGAAACAGCTTTTTGTTGCCGCGGACCTTGCGTTCGATCAAGTCGCCGATGCACGGTCGGCCGCGATCGTCCGACATGGTCGAGTGCATGCCGCGAGGCTTGTTCAGCGCCAGATACACCTGCGAGTCGTCGACGACGACGCGGGCCCCGTCGACGCGGATCACCGAGGCGTCCGGGTCGACCCGGGTACCCAACTCGGTCACCACTTGCCCGTCCACCTCGACACGGCCATCGATGATCAACTTCTCGGCGGCGCGCCGCGAGGCAATCCCGGCCTGGGACAACACTTTTTGTAGCCGGGTCCCCCCGGCCTCGCTGGGCTCTTCCGACTCGACCATCAATCCTGGTCCACGTCGAACGACAGTGGCTGCTCGGGAACCGAGCCGCCGGTGAGTTTGATGAAACGCGGCTCGCTGTCCAGGGATTCGCTGAGGTCCTCGATCATGTCGACATCGGGAAGCAGTGGTGCGATATCGGGTAGCTCGGCCAGCGAGGTCAACCCGAGGCGCTCCAGAAACAGGTCGGTGGTGGCGAACGTCACCGCGCCGCTGTCGGGGTCGGCACCGACCTCGGTGATCAGGCCGCGTGCCAGCAGGGTGCGCATGACGGCGTCCACATTGACACCGCGAACCGCGCTCACCCGCGCGCGCGTCACGGGCTGACGGTAGGCCACCACGGCCAGCGTCTCCAGCGCGGCACGGGTGAGCTTGGTTCGCGCGCCGTCCAGCAGCAGCTTCTCGACGTAGGGCGCGAACCGGGCGCGGGTGTACAACCGCCAGCCCTCGGTGGTTTTCCGCAACTCGATGCCGCTGTCGCGGTCGGTGAGTTCGTCGGACATCATCTGCAGCTTCGTGGCGACTCGGTAGACGGGTTGCTCGGTGGCCGCCGCCAGCGCCTCCGCGGTCACCGGGGTATCCACCACCAGCAGCAGCGCCTCCAGCACAGAGCCGAGTTCGTCGGCGTCCAGTTCCGGGAACGCGGCGATGTCGATACCCAGATCGGGATCGGGGTCGGGCGATTCTTCGGTCAACGAGCGCTGCTCTCCCCCGCAGGCGGGTGGGGGTACTCCCCCGCAAGCGGGTGGGGGTACCTCCCTCTGGGGGCGTGCCCCCACCCTCTGGGGGCGTACCCCCACCACATCGCTCCCCACTGCATCGTCGTCGCGGGTCATGGTTGGTCTCGCACTTCTACCAGGGCTTCGGTGGTCGGCCGTTGCCCGGTCCACGAAACTTGGAGCACGCCAAGCGGCTCTGACTGATCGAATGCTACCGCCCGGGACCGAAACAGCTCGAGCAACGCCAGGAAGCGACCGACCACCTCGATCGGCGCCTGACAGTCGGCGACCAATTCAGAGAATGACGCCCACTGGCCGGCACCGCGCGCTTCCAGCATCGCCAGCAATCGATTGGCCTGCTCGGGCACCGAGACTTTCAGTTCGTGCAGATGCTCGATGTCCACCTTCGGCACCGGACGCGGTGTGAACGCGATCGCGGCGATCTGGGCGAATCGGTCAGCGTCCACGCCGAGCATCACTTCGGGGAGCAGACTGGCGTACCGGTCCTCCAGCGACACCGCGCGCGGATAGCTCTGCAGCGCGGTGGCCTCCAGCTCGGCGAAGATCTGCGCGACGTGCTTGAACGCCCGGTATTGCAGCAGCCGGGCGAACAGTAGGTCGCGCACCTCTAGCAGCGACAGATCCTCTTCGTCGTCGACCTGCCCGGCCGGCAACAGCCGCGCGGCTTTGAGATCGAGCAACGTCGCCGCGATCACCAGGAACGCCGTGGTCTCCTCGAGACCCAGCTCGGCACCGATGTGGCGGGTATAGGCAATGAAGTCGTCGGTGACCTGGTGCAGCGCCACCTCGGTGACGTCGAGGCGGTGGGCGAAGATCAGCTGCAGCAGCAGATCGAACGGCCCCTCGAAGTTGGTGAGCCGGACCTGAAAGCCGGTCGAGGAACCATCCGGGTAGCCGTTCTGGTAAGGCTCACCGTTCGCGCGGACGTTCACGCGCCGAATCGGTCGATGAACTCGCGGGCCAGGGCACGGTAGGCTATCGCGCCCCCCGATTTCGGCGCCCAGGTGGTGATCGGCTCGCCCGCCACAGTGGTCTCCGGAAAGCGGACCGTACGGGTGATCACGGTGTCGAACACCAGGTCACCGAACCGCTCCACGACGCGGGCCATCACCTCACGCGCGTTGACGGTGCGCGGGTCGTACCGGGTGAGCAGGATGCCGCTGATATCCAGCTTCGGGTTGAGCCGATCGCGCACCTTGTCCACGGTGTCGGTAAGCAGCGCCAGTCCGCGCAGTGAGAAGAACTCGCACTCGGTCGGGATGACCACGCCGTCCGCGCAGGCCAGCCCGTTGACCGTGAGCAAGCCCAGCGACGGCTGGCAGTCGATCAGTACATAGTCGTACCGGTCCAGCACGGGATGCAGCGCCCGCGCCAGCGTCTGCTCCCGGCCCACCTCGTTGACCAGCTGAATCTCTGCGGCCGACAGGTCGATATTGCTGGGAACCAGGTCCATGTTCTTGACCCGGGTGTGGATCATCACATCGTCGATCGACACCCGCGGCTCGACCAGCATGTTGTGGATGGTCCGCTCCAGCTCGTAGTGCGGCACGCCAAGGCCCGCGGACAGCGCGCCTTGCGGGTCCATATCCACCAGCAGCACCCGCCGGCCGTACTCGGCGAGCGCGGCGCCGAGGTTGATCGTCGACGTGGTCTTGCCGACGCCGCCCTTCTGGTTGCACATCGCGACGATCTTGGCCGGGCCGTGTGAGCTCCGCGGCTTTGGCTCGGGGATCGCCCGTGGCGGCCGCCCGGTCAGGCCAGTGACGACGTCGCTTTCGGGCGGGTCGGTCATGACCGGTCGTGACTGGTGGTGACGGGCGTGCACATCGCAGGAAAGTCTAACGGCAACCCGTTCTTGAGCCGGGAGACCCGCAGGCAACTCAACCAGCCAATACAGCTAGCCGGCGACTGACAACGAATCTGCTCCCGGCAACGCCGACCAAGGTCGAGCCAAAGGACCGCGCGACCTCAGTTTGCGTTAAGCGGCTGCGTTGCCGACGATCTGGTTGATGCGGGCGACCAGGTCATCCGGGGTCTTGTTGGTGTCGAAATCCACACCGTTGATGCGAACGTTTGGGGCGCTGTTGGTGTTGGTCGCCCCGGCCAGGCCCCGCACCAGCGAGAGGTAAGTGCCCTTGTTGATGCAGTCGGCGGCGTTGGGTGCGCCCGCCTGCTGCGCGTCGCTGATCAACCGTCCGTTGTCGGGGAAGGTTGTCGCGCTCTCCGCGGGCTGGTCGGTTAACAGGTTCTTGCGGAAGGTCCGGAACGCACTGATCGACTGGTCGGCGACGCAGTATGCGGCGGCGCCCGCCCGCGATGAGTAGTCGCGCTGCCCAGTGTCGAGGATGGCGATCAAGTAGTAGTCGGCCGCCACTTTGCCGGTGTCGATGAGGTTGTCGATCGTCGGGCCGAAGGTTTTGTCGAAAGTGGCGCAGGCAGGGCACAGGAAATCCTCGTACAGCGACAGCACTGCCTTGGGCTGGTGGGTGGTCGGATCAAGGATCACATTGCCCGACGACACGCGGATCGCCTTGGTGCCGGCCGCGGCGGCGTCCGTGGGGTGCCAGGAAGCGACACACACCACCAAGGCCACCGCAACCGCAAGTGCGGCCGTCAGCTTAAAAAATCTCCACGGATGGTCAAGCATGGTCGTTAATCATCGTGGCGAGTTCGGAATTTCGCAGGTGATTGGACGGCTTGGCCGCAGCGGGCTGCGCGGCTTGGGAAACGGCAATCCGGCCCTGAGCAGGGGGGCCCGCAGGCAACTCAACCAGCCAATAAAGCCACCCGGCGGGTGACAAGGAATCTGCTTCCGGCAATGGCGACCAGGTACATGACCAGCAGACGAACCACCTGAATGGTGACCACAACCGGGCCGGCTTCGGAGTCCGACGCCGTTGCCAACACCGCGTAGATCCCGCCGGGGGTGGTTGCCAGGTACGCCTGGGAAAAGGACAGGCCGGTCCACGCCGACACGGCGAGCGCCAACCCGAGGCACCCACCGATCGCCGCGGCAATAAATGCGCAGGTCAACGGCATCAGCCGAACAAATTGCCGGACCGCGCCGCGGGTGAACGAGCCGCCGGCCTGCCAACCGATCACCACGTAGGCGACCGTGTTGACCACCGATGGCAGTCCAAGCACGACGCGGTCCTGGGACGCGACCGCGATCAGCAGCGCGACCAACATGGGAGCAAGCAGGAACGGCGCCGGCCATTTCAGCCGCAGTCCGGCATACCCGGCTCCGAAGATGACGGCTCCCGCGGCGACCGCGGTGGTCACCGACACGCGATCGCCGCCGGCAGGCGACACGGCAGCCGGCCACCCGGCCAGTTGCAGAGCGACCGGCAGTGTCAGCGTGACCACGATCAGCCGCAAGTACTGCGACAGCGCCACGTAGCGATGGTCCACCGGCAACTCCGGCGCCATGGTCGATATCCCGCTGGCGCCACCGGCCAGGGTGGACAGCAGCGCGGTCGCCGGGGAAACCGTCTTGGCCACTCGGACCAAGACCAGCGTGCACAGCAGGCAGATCACGAGTGTGACTCCCGAGCACACCAGTGAAACGCCAAGGTAGCGCGACACAGTCGCGGTGGCCTCGCCGGCCAGCGGCGCGACGGCCAGCACGCCGACGCACCCTTGCGCGGGCCGCAGCACGGCCCGCGGTGGGGTCAATTGGCGACCGGTCAACACGGCCACGGCCCCCGCACTCAGCAGGGCGGCGATGAGCCATCCCGACGGCACTCGCAACGCCGAAAACAGCCAGCCCAGCGCCGCCGTCGACGGCAACGTCAGCGCCCAGTAGCGCCCGCTCAACATCAACCGGCCTTGCTGGTCATGTCCGCAAATACGTAGCCGTCGAACAACTTTCGCGCCGTGCTGCGCACCGCGGCGGAAATGCCGATATCAGCGCCGGGATTACTGATTTCGACGTGCATGGTGCCCGCGGGATGCTCGATCACAATCGGGCCGGCCCGGAACCGATGTGCCAGCAGCCGCCCGACCACGGTGTCGCGGATCGTAGCCGCCGTCGCCAGACAAATGGCCCCAGAAATCGCGTGGGTGGGATGGCAGCTATCCGGCACGAAGTAACGTGACCGGACATCGGCACGATCCGTCCTCGATACCAGCATGACTTTCGGCAGGACACAGCCTCGGGCGTCGCCGAGGCCCATCGCCAACGCGGCGCGCAGCCGGACCGATTCCAGGCGCTCCAGCAATCCGGGGCACGCGTTGAGTTGCTGCGGCGATTCGTCACCGGCGATCCCGAATTCGCCGGCCGCCGCGACGATCGCGCACACCCCGGCGTCGATTGCCGTGATCGCCACTCCCCCAACATGATCCACGGGATTCCCGGTGGGGAACAATGTCCCGGTCCGGCCGCCGCAGAAGTCACCGAACACCACATCGATCGGCGCCGCGCGCCAGGGCACCCCGCCAACCTCCCAGCCGCCCTCATAACGGACACGCTTGCCCGGAGTCCCAACCGAAACCCGCACCGTGGCACCGGTATTGACCAAATGCACCCGCACCACGGTTTGCGGATCGGCCGCGTCCACCAGCCGTCGTTCGATCGCGAACGGCCCGACCCCGGTCAGCAGGTTCCCACACGTCGGCGTCCAATCCACCCGCATGGTTGCGATGTCCACCTGAGCGAACAGATAGTCGACATCACAATCGGGGTGCGTCGACGGGCCCACGATGGCCACCTTGCTGGTGGTTGAGGTGGCGCCGCCAAGCCCGTCGATCTGACGGCGATCCGGGGACCCCATGATCGCCGGCAGTAACACATCCGGGTTCAGACCGGTCTCATCGAGATCCGATTTGAGCAGGTAGACCCCTTTAGAGGTACCGCCACGCATCATCATGGCGCGCAACGAGATCATTTCGGCCTTCACGGTCCTTCAAGGTCTTTCAAGGGCTGGCTTTGAGTGAGCAGAGAATAGGCGGGTGCGCGCGGGACGGTCGTCCGCTCATCCACAGGACTTGACAAGTCCCGGCTTCCGCCCCACGCCTATCGTGTTGTCTATGGATCTCAAACGGCGCATACCCCTACTGCGGTGGTCCGTCTGGCGGATGGGGACCGGGGCTCGCAAATTCCGAACGACCGGCCAGTTCGGTGACGGACGCGAAGCGGCCGCAGTCGACTATGTGCTCCAGCACGCGCGCGCCGGCGACGTCGACGACGTGCTGGCCACCATCGACAAGTTTGCCTACGAAAAGTCGATGCTGATCAACGTCGGCGACGAGAAGGGTGAACTGCTCGACGCCGCGGTGCGTCGAACCGACCCGGCAGTGGCACTCGAGCTGGGCACCTACGTCGGATACAGCGCCATGCGGATCGCCCGGGCCGCTCCGAACGCCAGGGTGTACTCCGTCGAATTCGCCGAAGCCAACGCCGCCAACGCCCGGCGGATATGGGACCACGCCGGCGTCGCCGACCGCGTCACGTGTGTGGTCGGCACCATCGGCGACGGCGGGCGCACCCTGGACGCGCTCGCGACTGAGCACGGATTTGCCAATGGCACTGTCGATTTCGTGTTCATCGACCACGACAAAGCGGCCTACCTGGCTGACCTGCTGAGTATCCTCGAGCGGGGTTGGCTGCATCCGGGCTCGATCGTGGTCGCCGACAACGTCGGGTGGCCGGGCGCACCGAAGTACCGCGAGTACATGCGCCAGCAGCAGGGCGAGCTGTGGAAAACCGTCGAGCACCAGTCACACGCGGAGTACCAGTCGCTGGTGTCCGACCTGGTGTTGGAGTCCGACTACCTGGGCAGCTAGTGCGCCCGCGGGTGGGCCCCTGCCCACACTTCGCGCAGCGCGTGCACGGTGACCAGCGTGTAGATCTGCGTCGTCGTTACCGACGCATGACCCAGTAACTCCTGCACGACCCGGACGTCGGCGCCGCCCTCGAGCAGGTGCGTGGCAAAGGAGTGCCGCAGCATGTGCGGCGACACACCCGAGGTGATACCGGCGCGCTCGGCGGCGTCCTGCAGAACTTGCCACGCGCTTTGCCGCGACAAGCGGCCGCCGCGCGCGTTGAGGAAGATCGCCGGCGTTCCGCGCCCGCGGCGCGCCAGCTCGCAGCGTCCCCGCACCAGATAGGCGTCCAGCGCCTGCACGGCGGGGCGTCCCACCGGCACCAGCCGCTGCTTACCGCCCTTGCCGTGCAGCAGCACCGACCTGGCCTGGGTGTCGATGTCGTCGATGTCCAGGCCGACGGCTTCGGAGATACGGGATCCGGTGGAGTACAACAGCTCCAGCAGCGCCCGGTTGCGCAACGTCAGCGGGCCGTCGGCCGGGCTGTCCCCGCCCGCGGCCTCCAGCAGCGCGAGCACGTCGTCGATCGTCAGGCTCTTGGGCAGCCGGCGGCCCGGCGTCGGCGGCCGGACGGCCCGCGCCACGTCCAGCTCGGCAAGCCCTTCGGCGGCCGCGAATCGGTGAAAGCCGCGCACGGCGATCAGCGCCCGCGCCGCCGACACCGCGGACAGCGCCGCCGCCCCGGAGTCGGGATCCCCGCGCCGCAGCGCCACCAGGAACTCGCTGACGTCGTCCTCACCGACCTTGGCCAGGTCGTGGATTCCGCGGTCCGACAGGTGCTTGGAGTAGCGGCGCAGGTCGCGGCGATACGAACTCAGCGTGTTTGCCGCCACCCCCCGCTCGATCGTCAAGTGGTCGAGGTAGCCCTGCAGTTGTGTCTCCAGGGCAGCCGTCATTCGGCGGCCTTTCGGGCCTTTCGCGCCGCGAACGCCTTCGACCTGTCGATCCACGGGCTGTCCAGCGGGCGCGGCTCCGCGACGCCGGTGGTCACCGCGTGAGCGGCCAAAATCCCGGCGACCGCAATGGCATTAGCGATTTCGCCGGACAGCACCATCCGGACCGCGTCGACGATGGGGTACCAGCGCATCGTCATGTCGGCTTCTTCGTCGTGCGCCTCGGGCCGGCCCACGTCGCGCAGACCGGTGGCCAGAAAGACGCGCACCGATTCGTCGCTGAAGCCGGGCGTGGTGTTGAGGTCGACCAGTACCCGCCAGGTGCCCGCCTCCAGGCCGACCTCCTCCACGAGTTCGCGGGCGGCAGTCAGGTGCGGCGGCTCCCCCGCGGCGTCGAGCAGCCCGGCGGGCAGCTCCCACAGCCGCCGGCCGAACGGGTGTCGGTACTGATAGACCATAGGGATCTTGTTGTCGTTGTCCAGCGCCACGACGGCGACCGCGCCGTAGTGCTCGACGACCTCACGTACTGCGGTGTTGCCGCCCGGCATCCGCACGTGGTCACGGCGGAGCGCGAAAATGCGCCCGATGTACAGGGTTTCAGACGAAGCCGTCTCGAAAATGTGGTCAGCCACGGGCCGCGGGTTCAGGTAGCGACCGCCCGACGCTTTCTCGATGCTGGTTGCCGTTGGGCGAGTGCTCGGGGATCTCCACCGGCAGCAGCTCGCCCCCCTTGTAGTCGATGGCCGCCCCGACGAACGCGACGAACAACGGGTGCGGCCGGGTGGGCCGGCTCTTCAGTTCCGGGTGGGCCTGGGTGCCGACGATGAATGGGTGCACGTCCGGCGGGTATTCGACGAACTCCACCAGGTGGCCGTCGGGTGAGGTTCCCGAAATCCGCAGGCCGCTTTCGGCGAGCCGTTCGCGGTAGGCGTTGTTGACCTCGTAGCGGTGCCGGTGTCTCTCCGACACCTGCGTCGTCCCATACGCCCGGGCCACAATCGAATCCGGCTCCAGCACGGCGGGATAGGACCCCAGCCGCATGGTGCCACCCAGATCGGCCTGGCCCGCCACGATCTGCTCTTGATCGGCCATCGTGGAGATGACGGGATCCGGTGTGGCCGGCGCGAATTCGGCTGAGTTGGCTTCGCTGAGACCCCCCGAGCGGGCGGCTTCGATCACGATGCACTGCAGGCCGAGGCACAACCCCAGCACCGGCAACCCGCGCGCCCGGGCATGCCCGATGGCGCCGATCTTGCCCTCGATGCCGCGGATGCCGAATCCGCCGGGGATCAGCACACCATGCACGTCGGCCAGCGCCGCCACGGCACCACTGGGCGCCTCGCAGTCATCGGAAGCCACCCAACGGATTTCGACCTTCGCCTGGTGTTTGAACCCGCCGGCACGCAGCGCCTCGCTGACCGACAGGTAGGCATCGGAAAGCTCGACATACTTGCCCACCAAAGCAATTCGCACCGTCTCATGCGGCTCATGCACCCTGCGCAGCAGGTCGTCCCATTCGGTCCAGTCGACGTCGCGGAACGGCAGGTTGAGCCTCCGCACCACATAGGCATCGAGTTCCTCGCGGTGTAGCACCTTGGGGATGTCGTAGATCGACGGCGCGTCCGGGGTGGAGATGACGCCGTCGATGTCGACGTCACAACTCAGCGCGATCTTGTCCTTCAGCGCTTCCGGAACGTCGCGGTCGCACCGCAGGATCAGCGCGTCCGGGGTGATGCCGATGCTGCGCAGCGCGGCCACCGAGTGCTGGGTCGGCTTGGTCTTGAGCTCACCGGACGGGGCCAGGTACGGCACCAGCGACACGTGCAGAAAGAAGACGTTCTCCCGGCCGAGGTCGTGGCGGACCTGCCGGGCCGCCTCCAGGAAGGGCTGCGACTCGATGTCGCCCACGGTGCCGCCGATTTCGGTGATGACGACGTCGGGGCGGTTGCCGTCTGCGTCGGGCTGGGCCATCGCCCGGATGCGGCGCTTGATCTCGTCGGTGATGTGCGGGATCACCTGGACGGTGTCGCCGAGGTACTCGCCGCGTCGTTCCTTGGCGATCACCGTCGAATACACTTGTCCGGTAGTAACATTCGCCGAGCCGGACAGATCGCGATCCAGGAACCGCTCGTAGTGTCCGACGTCGAGGTCGGTCTCGGCACCGTCCTCGGTAACGAAGACCTCGCCGTGCTGAAACGGGTTCATGGTGCCCGGGTCGACGTTGAGGTACGGATCAAGCTTCTGCATCGTCACGTGCAACCCGCGGGCGGTCAGTAGTTGTCCGAGGCTGCTCGCGGTCAGTCCCTTGCCGAGGGACGAAGCGACGCCGCCGCTGACGAAGAGGTGCTTGGTGGTGGTTTGCGGGTGCTTACGCACTGAGCGACCTCCGTGAAGACGGGCAGGGCTAGCCATTTTTAACCAGTTGGGCCTGCCGACCCACGGAAATCCACCCTAACATCCGTTTACGGCGTCGCGCGGGGGAACACGCCCTACTGGGGGACGGTGACCGAGGTAGCGCCGTGACCGGTGCCGTACTGCCCGCTATGGCCGCCCCCGATCAGGTCGTGCAGGGCCAGGATCGCGGTGATCCGCCCAGGCGCGGTGTCGACATCGTCGACCGTGCTGATCGTGCCCGCAATCCCGGCGTCCGCGCGGGCGACGGCGACACCGGCCGCTCCCGCGGCCGAACCGTCCCGGCCGGCGAGCACGGTGCCGGCGCCGTGCGGGGCCAGCGCGGCGGCGAACCGGGCCACGCTGACCCCCTGGTTACCCGCATCTTGGGGCAGCGCGCCGCCGGTAATCACGATGGCGGCCTTTGCCGCCCCCAGGCGATCGGTGGGTTCGTAGGTGATGAAGCCGGTGTCACGCAGCGCCGCCAGCACGGTGGCACGCTGGGCGTCATCGACACCGGGGACGGCCGGGGCCGCCGGGTTGGCGTTGACCAGCAGGGCGAGGCCGAGCAGATCACCGGCCTGCGAACCCTGGTCGACGAGCTTGGTGCTCAATTGGGCACCGGCGGGCAGGATGGGCGAGTTGACCACGGTACGCAGTTTCTCCGCGGAGTTGGCGTCGACGAACTCCTGGGTCAAAGACACCGTTCCGGTGACCGAGCCGCCCGCCTGGCTCACGATTCTCGACACCGCGGCGACGTCGTCGTCTTTTGCGTCCGGGGTGCGGAAGACGACCACCGACTTGCCGCCCAGCGCGTCGTGCACCATTCGGCCTATCAGCTGAGTATCGAAATTGTTTGCCGCACTGAGTTTTTCGTTCAGTACGTTTTTCTGGTCGTTGAGCCCGTTGATCTGCGAATACAGGTCGCGCTTCTCGTCGCGCAAGCTGGACAGCAGGGTGTCCGACAAAAACCCGGAACCCAGCACAACTCCGATGGCCAACGCCAAGAAGACCGAGGCCAGCGAGATCGCATGTTGACGTAACGAGATCATGAGAGCACGTCCTTAAAACCCCGAATGACTATGCGATCACGTGCTGAATCCACTGGGTGAAGCGGTTCCAGTAGTCGACGATCCAGTGCAGCACCGTTGCGTCGGTGCGTGACACCCACAGCGCGATGATCACCGCGATCAACATCGTCATCGCCAGCAGTGCGATGGCGCCTCCGGAGATGTGGTTGCGGTACAAGGTGGCGACCGCCTTGGCATCCACCACCTTCTCCCCGACCCGGAGCCTGGTCAGGAAGGTGGACGGGTTGCTTTGGGTTCGCGTCCGGTCGAAGAACGTCTCGATGTTGGCGGTGTGGCCGGTCGTCACCAGCAGTGCGGCACCGTGGTGATCGGCCAGCAGCAGGGCCAGATCGGTCGCCGAGCCCGCGGCCGGAAACGTCATTGCCCCGACCCCGAGGTCCTGAATTCGTTCCAGGCCGGGCGCGTGGCCGTCAGCGTCGGCGGGCAACACCACCTGAGCACCGCATTTGAGGGCGTCGGTGCTGATCTGGTCGGGGTCGCCGACGATGATTTGAGGCCGATAACCCGACTTGCGCAACACATCCGCGCCGGCGCCGACACCGATGAGTACCGGTTGGTACTCCTTGATGAAGGGCTTGATGGCTTTCAGGTCGTCGGCGGCGCCGGGCTCGTCGGCGACGATCACCACGTGCCGGCGGCGCAGGTCGATGTCGATGTCGGGTATGCCGATGCCGTCGATCAGCAACGGGCTTTCACTCTTGATGAACTCGATTGTGTTGCCCGCGAACGCCTCTAGGTGGGCGGCCAGCCCACTCTTGGCCTCCCGCATCAGGTCCGCGATGTCATGGTCGGTGCGCTCGGTGCCGCGGATCAGCCGGCGGTCGCCGGAGTACACGCCGCCTTCGTGCAGGCGAATCTTGGCGCCGTCTTTGACCCTTTTGAAGACTTCGGGCCCGGTCTCGTCGATCAGGGTGACCCCGTTGGTGACCAAGACTTCCGGACCGAGATTCGGGTAACGGCCCGAGACGGACGGCGATGCGTTGACGACGGCGGCGATGTCGGCCTCCACCAGCGCGTCCGCGGTGATGCGGTCCAGATCCAGGACGTCGAGCACCACGATGTCGCCCGGGCAGACCCTGCGCAGCAGACGGTCGATATTCCGGTCGACTCGGGCGGTGCCGCTGAGGCCCGGCCTGGAGGTATTGCGCGTTAGAAGCCCTGACATCTTCATGGGGGCGATTCTGTAGGCGAAGCGAGGTGGGAGCGGGGAGGCGCGCCGTAACATCTGCCTCAGAAGTTATCTAGAGTCACATCTGTAACAGATGGATAGCGGGATGGTCTCGACAAGCCGTCGCGCGTGTGCTACACGACGGTCAGTCAAGGGCGTGTCGCGTCGTGGGCTTCACAGTCGGCGAAGTGGGCCGACGCAAGCGGGTCAGATGTCGTCGTTCTGCGCGGCGTCGAGCAGTTCACGGGCGTGGGCCCGTCCGCTGTCCGACTCGCCGAGGCCCGCCAGCATCCGGGCCAGCTCGGCAACCCGGTCGTCGTCGGTTACCCGCCGCACCACACTGGTTCCCTTTGGTCCGGCGTTGTGCACCAACAAATGCACGTCGGCGTACGCCGCGACCTGCGGCAGGTGCGTGACCACGATGACCTGGTGGGTGCGCGCCAGCCGCGCCAACCGCCGCCCGATCTGCACCGCCGCCCGGCCACCGACGCCGGCGTCGACCTCGTCGAACACCATGGTGGTGCCCGCCGTCTCTTTACGGGAAGTGGCCAGCACGACCTCTAAGGCCAGCATCACCCGGGACAGCTCGCCGCCGGACGCGCTCTTGGCCAGCGGCAGCACCGTCATGCCGCGGTGCGCCGCGAAACCGAACTCGACCTGGTCGACGCCATCGGCACCGGCCCGGGCCAGCTCCTCCGACGGCAGCGTGAGCGCGGAGGGATCATTCGGGTCGGTCGCGATATCGGTGGTCACGTCGATGGTGAACTCGGCGTCGGCCATCGCCAGGCCGGACAGCTCCGCCGTCACCTCTTTAGCCAGTCTCTTGGCCGCCTTGTGCCGGGCCTTGCCGAGATCGACTGCGGCTTGCGACAATTCGCGCGCCAGCTCATCGACACGAGATTGCAGCGTTGCCAATCCTTCTTCGGAGACGTCGAGTTGCGCCAGCCGTTCGCGCGACTCCTGCGCCCACCGCAACACCCCGCCGATGTCGGCGGCATATTTTCGGGTCAAGGTGCGCAGTTGGGCTTGACGGGCCAGCTTTGACTCCAGCGCGCTGGCATCGACCGGCAGCTCTTCCAGGTAGTCGCCAAGCTCGCGGCCCGCCTCGACGACCACCGTCAGCGCCTCGCTGATCTGACCGCCCAACGCCCGCAGCGTGGCATCATCGGTCGATTCCACTGCGGCCCTTGCCCGTCCCAGGCTGTCGGCGGCGCTGCTGCCGGACAGGTCGTCCAGCTCACCGGATAACGCGGCCCGGGCGACAGCCGCGGCTTCGCGCAGCGTGTCCAGTTCGGAGAGCCGCACGATCTCGGCGACCAGGGCATCGTCCTCCCCGGGTTGCGGGTCGACGGTGTCGATCTCCCTGAGCGCGAACTTCAGCCGGTCGGCCTCCTGGGCAAGTTCCCGCATGCGGTTCCGTCGGTCGAAGAGGTCCCGCCGCGCCGACCGCCACGCATCGCGCAGTTTGCGGTAGCACTCGAGCGTGGGGCCGGCCTTCGCGAACCGGTCCAGCGCGCCGCGTTGCTCCTCGGGCCGCATCAGCCGCAGCTGGTCGTTCTGCCCGTGCAGGGTGAGCAGCTCGGTGGTGAAGTCGCCCAGCGACTTGGCGGGAACGCTGCGGCCACCCAGATAGGCCCGCGAAGGTCCGTCGCGGCTGACCGAGCGCAGCGCGATCACGCTGCCATCCTCGTCACGCTCCGCGCCCGACGCGTCTAACATCCCGTCCAGCTGCGCGACCGCGGCGTCGTCGAGATCGGTTGTCGTGAAACGACCTTCGACGACCGCACGGTCGGCCCCCGATCGGACCCGGGTGGGGTCGGCGCGGGCACCGCCGAGCAGGTTCAGCCCGGTCACCACCATGGTTTTGCCGGTACCGGTCTCGCCGGTCAGCACGGTCAGGCCGCGGTCGAACTCCCCGACAGCGGCACTGATCGCGCCCAGCGATTCGATCCGTATTTCAGTTAGCACCAGCGCGCGCCGTTATTCCCCGCGCCAACCCGTCACCGGCAGCCGGAACTTGCGCACCAGCCGGTCGGTGAACGGCGCGCTGTCCAGCCGTGCCCATTTCACCGGTGTGGCACAGCGGGTCACCTCGAGCCGTCCGCCGGCCGGTAGCAGCATCTCGCGGCGGCCGTCGCAGAACACCAGGGCGTCGTTACCGGCCGCCTCGATCTCGATCGCGATGGTGGCAGCGGGACTGGTGACCATCGGCCGCCCGAACAGCGCGTGAGCGTTGTTGGGCACCACCAGGATCGCTTCCAGGTCAGGCCACAACACCGGACCGCCCGCGGAGAACGCGTACGCGGTGGATCCGGTCGGCGTCGACACCAGCACCCCGTCGCAGCCGAACGTCGATACCGGCCGGCCGTCGATTTCGACGACCACCCCGAGCACGCCCAGTCGCGGGCCCTTTTCCAGGCTGGCTTCGTTGAGCGCCCAACCGCGCTCGATGACCCGACCCGCCTGGCGCACCAGCATATCCAGCGTCAGACGATCCTCCACCCGGTAGTTCCGGGCGACGACGTGGTCCAGCACCACGTCGATGGCCTCCGCCTCGGCTTCGGCCAGAAAGCCGATCCGGCCCAGGTTGACGCCCAGCACCGGAATGTCGGCGTTGCGGGCCAATTCCGCCGCCCGCAGGAAGGTGCCGTCGCCGCCAAGAACCAGCACCAGTTCGCAGCCATCGGCGGCCAGCGGGTCCGCGTCGACCACCTCGATATCGACGCCAATGGCCCGCATCTCGTCGGGAGCCAGGTGCACCGGTCCCCGGTCGACCGCCTCGGCGGATAGTACCCGAAGCGCAATTCCGTTGTCGCCCAAGACTTTCTCTACCCGTCGCGCGGTTTCGGTCGCTTCCTCGCGACCGGTATGGACGACCAGCATCACCGTGCGTTCGGTGGTCACTTCGGCCCTTCTTCGACGGCCCGCCGGACCGCGCTGTCCAGGGCGTCGGCGGGCAGCGGCCGATCGGTCTGGGCGCGCAGCCACAGAAAGTATTCGACATTGCCCGACGGACCCGGTAGCGGGCTGGCCGTGACGTCGACGGTGTGCCACCCCAGCTCCTGGGCACACCGCGCTACCGCCAGCACCGAATCAGCACGCAACACCGGGTCGTGAACCACCCCGCCGGGACCTACCTGGCCCTTGCCCACCTCAAACTGCGGCTTCACCATGGGAACGATATCCGCGCCCGGCGAAGCACAGCCAGCCAGCGCCGGAAACACTGTGGTCAACGAGATAAACGACAGGTCGGCCACCAACAGGTCGACCCGCCCGCCGATCGCCTCGGGTGACAGGTCCCGAACGTTGGTCCGCTCGACTACGACCACCCGCGGATCGCGCCGCAACGACCAGGCCAGCTGGCCGTACCCCACGTCCGCGGCAACCACCTCGGCAGCCCCGCGACCCAGCAGAACCTCGGTGAATCCACCCGTCGACGCGCCGGCGTCGAGGCAGCGGCGCCCCGCGACCGGAATCCCGAAAGCGTCCAGAGCCCCAATCAGCTTGTGGGCACCGCGCGACACCCAGCTGCGTTCGCCATCGTCGGCGACCGCCAGGGCCGCGGTGACCGCCACGGCGGTGCTCGGCTTGACCGCAGGCAGGCCGTCGATGCTCACCTTGCCGGCGCCAATCAGTTCCGCGGCCTGCTGACGGGATCTCGCCAGGCCGCGCCTGACCAGCTCGACGTCGACGCGGGCACGTCGAGACATGCGCGTACTCAGCCCTTCTCCGCCGACTCCAGCGCTTGCAACAGCACTTCGTGCGCCTCGGAAAGGCGGCGTGCTATCTCTTCCAATTCGGCGAGAGACAGCCCGTGTTCGGCGTCGCCGTCCGCGGGTAACTGGGCTATCAGGGCGTCGATCTCGGCGCGAATCTGATCAGGATCGATATTCATGGCCTTCCTACGCTAGTCACCCGCTAGTCGGGCTGCACCAGGGACCAACGTTGCAGGGCGTCACGGGCCCGCTCGTCGCCCGCCTCGATCCGCGGCGGCCGCCCGTCAAAGGCGGCGTCGCCCCACACGGCGCCCGCGACGGCGCGCACGATCGACAGGCCGTCGCTTTGCTGGTCTGGGTCGTCGCCGTTCGCGCTGACGGTCAACGCGCCGTCACCGACGTCCACGCGCCAGTCCGGCTGCGGCCCCACCGCGAGGCGCTCGCCTGCCAGGTGCAGCGAGCGCAGGTCCTGGCCGATATAGGTGGGCCGGCGCGCGGGTTCGGCGAACACCGCGTCGCGGGCGCTATTAACCCCGGTGAGCACCATCAGGCTGGGCAGCCCAGCGGCGTTGGCGCCTTCGATGTCGGTGTCCAATCGATCACCGATCACTAGCGGGGCGCGGAAATCGCCGCGGGCGACGGCGTCGTGCATCAGCTGCGGCCCGGGCTTGCCCGCCACCTGGGGTTCGGCGCCGGTGGCCGTGCGCAGTAGGGCCACCAGGGACCCGTTGCCGGGCAACAGGCCGCGCTCGGTGGGCAGCGTGGCGTCGATGTTGGACGCCACCCACAGCGCGCCGGCCCGGATCGCCAGCGCCGCCTCGGCGAGGTCGTGGTAGGCGATGGTCAAAGAGAGGCCCTGGACGACGCCGACCGGGTTGTCGTCGTGGCGGCGCACCGGTTGCAGGCCGGCGGCGGTGATCTCGTCGGCCAGCGCTTCGGTGCCGACGATCAGCACCGGCGCGCCCGGCGGCAGCTGGGCGGCCAGCAGGTGGGCTGCGCTCTGGGCGCTGGTGACGACGTCGGCGCCGGTGGCGGCGAAGCCCAGCTCGCGCAAGTGCGCCGCCACCTGGTCGGCGCTGCGGGTCGCGTTGTTGGTGACGAAGAGCGTGCGGCTGTCCACCTCGCTCAGCGACTGCACCGCTCCCTCGGTGGGCTGACTGCCGCGAAACACCGTTCCGTCCAGGTCCACGAGCAGGCAGTCGTATTGCTGCGCAATGCTTTTCACTTTTTCTTCGCTTCAGCCCAGCTCGCTGACCCGGTCTTCGGCGTCGGTGACGCCTTCGACATCCGCGGCCGCGGAGCGCAAGAACCATTCCAGTGCCTCGTCATTGCGGCCCAGCGCCAACAGTGTCTCGGCGTAGGCATAGCACAACCGCGCGGCCGTCGAACCGGTGCGGCCCGGTGCCAGCTGCGGCGTAGACAACAGGGTCAACGCCTGCTCCAGCTGCCCGAGATCCGCACGCGCACCCGCGGCGACGATGCGCAACTCGTCCGCGTCGTCGCCGCTGAGCTGGGCCGCCTCGGGTCCCCGTGCCAGTTCGATGGCCCGCTCGGGACGGCCCAGACCGCGTTCGCAGTCGGCAATCAGCGCAAGCAACGGGGACTTGCTGCCCATCCTGCGGGCAGCGCGCAATTCGGATAACGCCTGGGCCCAGTCACCGCTGCGGTAGGCCGCGATTCCGACGGCCTCGCGAATCGCGGCGATCCTGCTGGCCCTGGCCCGGGCCGCTCGGGCGTGACTGAGCGCGGCTTCCGGGTCGTCGTCGATCAACTCGCCCGCGGCGACCAGGTGGCGCGCCACGGTCTCGGCGGTGGCGCGGTCCAGGGTGCTCAGTTCGCGGCGGATTTCCGGCGCCAGTTGCCGGGCGTCCACGTCCTGCGGTATCGGGGGCCCGTCCCGGGGTGCGCGCTCGCCGTCGGGAGGAGCGCTGGTGGGCTGGACCGGGCGCGCACGGCCCGGGCCCGACCAGGAGCCGTCGCGCCCGGGGCGCGCTCGTCGGTCACCGTCACGACCATGCCTGTCGTCGACCACGAGTGCCGTTCACCTCGATCGCTGCTGGGACCCTTTGGGTAGAGGTTACGGGCACTCCGGCCGCGCGTCAGATCCGCTATGCCTGTAGCCGGTTCGGCAACAGCGGTGCCATCATCGCCGGGCAATAGGTCGCTACCGCGACGAGGGTGAACACGCCCGCCGCATCGTGGGACATTCCATGGCCGTCGGCCACCTTGGAAGCGACCGATTCAAACGACCCGCCCGGCTGAACCAGCATCGGGCACACCGACTGACCCAGCGCAGTCGTGCTCACCGGCTGGCTGTATGAGACGCCGGCATTCGTCAGAGCCGCGAGGAATGCATTGCCCAACATGTCGGCGCGGATTGGTGCCGCCAACGCCGCACCCACGGTAGCAACACCCGCGGTCACTGCCAGAAACCGTAGCGCCGTCGCCTGCGCGAAAATCACTGTGATAACAGTGCTCAACAAGAGTCACATCTACAACACGATGAGATAAAAGTTTGCACACTAGCGCGTTTTGCAGCAGCCCGGTCCGCGCGATGCGTACTACTGGGCACGTCTGTCCCCCGATCCTGTCCCCCGATCCTGTCCCCCGATCCTGTCCCCCGATCAGTGGACCCGGCTTATCGTGCCGCGGGGGGATCGGAATCTCCCCTCGCGATCAGCTAATCGTGGGATAGCCGCGCGCCGCGAAACCCGGAAGACTATGTTCCAACGCGCCAACGTCAACGAATGGCCATAGACCACAGCGGGGGTCTCGTCGCTTTCCCTCCCCCTCCCCCTTTTGGATGAGACCCCCGCTGAGCACTTTTCCATCTGTTCCGACGAGGCTTCATCGAGATTCACGTGGGCGCGAAGAAGTGCGAGTGACCAGCACGCCGGCGTCGGTCTCGGGTGCCGAAACTTCCGGTTCGCCATCAACATGCGCGCCAGCACCGTGTCCACGAATTAACGACTGGCGGCACGCCTTAGTCGCTGGCGCCCGGGACCGGTGCCCGAGGGCTGCGGCGGTAGGCAGAGACCTCCGGCCGACCCGCCAGCCACAATCGCCACGGCCGGTCGGCCGCTTGACTCACCCCAACCCGTGGGCCCGACACCGCGCCCTGCGCGTCGTTGAGTGTCAGCCGCACCGGACTGTCTGGGTCAAACAGATCAAGCCCGTTGTCCGCCATAGTAATTCCCAAGGCAGAGCACAGATTTCCCGGACCACGAGCCAGTGCGACGGTACGGACCGACTCGCCGCGCCGGGCCGCTGCGACACCAATGCCGTCCTCGAGAGCACCGGCCCTGATCAAGACGGCGGCGGCCGTTCCGTCGGGTCCGCACGAGACATTGGCGCAGACATGGATGCCGTGGCTGCGGTAGGTGTAGAGCCGCCCCGGGGGCCCGAACATCACGACGTTACGTCCGCTGAGACCGCGATACGAGTGCGCGGCGGCATCTGGCCAGGGACCGTCGGCAACCCCGCCGTACGCCTCCACCTCGACGACGACGGCGCGCACGCCGCGTCCGGTGAGGCTGGCGCCGAGCACACGATGCGCGGCCGCGACCGGGTCAACCGCCAGTTGTTCCGCGTTCACCGGACAGATTCTGCACCACCGGGAGTTGAGCGAGCCGAACGAACGCCAGTGAGTGACGCGAGCGCGACGACCAATCCAGGCTGCCAGACGACCAATTCAGGCTGCGCCCTTGACACCGCGCCATCGGGGGACGAATATTCATCGTATGATGACTTCATCACGCGATGAATTATTGTCGGGCGGCGCCCAGCCAGCTGTCAGCACCGAACATTTGCGGGTGGTCCGCGGCAAACGCCCTGCTCTCCAAGACTTCTCGGTACAGATCGCCCAGGGCACCATCACCGGCCTGCTCGGTCCGTCCGGCTGCGGAAAGACCACGCTGATGCGGTGCATCGTCGGCACCCAGGTCGTCACGTCGGGCACGGTCACCGTGCTCGGGGAACCGGCCGGGTCCGCGGGACTGCGCCGGCGCGTGGGCTACCTGCCCCAGGACCCGACCATCTACAACGACCTGCGGATCATCGACAACGTTCGCTACTTTGCGTCGCTGTATGGTTTCGACGGCCAGGCCGCCGCCGGTGCGATCGAGCGAGTGGGGCTGAGCGACCACCGCACCGCGTACTGCGGCAACCTGTCCGGCGGCCAGCGCACCAGGGCGTCGCTGGCGTGCGCGCTGGTCTGCCAACCCGCTCTGCTCGTGCTCGACGAACCCACGGTTGGTCTGGATCCGGTTCTGCGCGTGGATCTTTGGGAGCAGTTCAACGCCCTCGCCCGAGGCGGGACCACGTTGCTGGTGTCGAGCCATGTGATGGACGAAGCCGATCACTGCGGCGACCTGTTGCTGATGCGCGAGGGCATCCTCGTCGCCCACACCACGCCCACCCGACTACGAGAGGACACAGGATGCACGTCACTGGAGGACGCGTTTCTGTCCATGATCAAGCGCGGCACCAGGCGCCAGGCGGGGTAGGACTGCGGGGCCAGCTGAAGCCGTACGCCGCCACGACGACGCGGATTTTGCGTCAGCTCGCCGCCGATCACCGCAGTGTCGCGATGATACTGGCCGTGCCCGTCCTGGTTATCACGTTGATGTACTTCATGTTTCAGAATTCGCCGCACCGCCCCGGCACGCCGGCACCGTTCAACAACGCCTGCCTGATCCTGCTCGGCCTTTTTCCGCTGTTCGTGATGTTCATCATCACGGCCATTACGATGCAGCGCGAACGGGCCTCGGGGACGCTGGAGCGCATTCTGACCACGCCACTGCGCCGGGTCGACCTGCTGCTGGCCTACGGCACCGCGTTCTCGGTGGCCGCCGCCACCCAAGCCGTCGTGGCCTGCATCGTGTCGTTCTGGTTCCTCGGCTTCGACACAAAGGGCAGTCCGCTGTGGGTGTTCGTGATCGCGATCGTCAACGCCGTGCTGGGCGTGGGCCTGGGCCTGCTCTGTAGTGCGTTCGCGCGCACCGAATTTCAGGCCGTGCAGTTCATCCCGTTGGTGATGGTGCCCCAGCTGCTACTGGCCGGCATCATCGTCCCCCGAGCGCTGATGCCCGCGTGGTTGCAGTGGATCAGCAACGTACTGCCGGCCAGCTACGCGCTGGAAGCCCTGCAGCAGGTAAATGGCCACACCGAACTCACTTCCATCGCGGCGCGCGACATTGTCGTCGTGCTGGGTTTCGCGCTCGCGGCGCTGTGCCTGGCCGCGGCGACGCTGCGGCGACGGACGCCCTAGCGTGGCGACCGCCAACACCGGGCGGCGACGACCCGGCCGGCCTGCGGGGAACTCAGACACTCGGGAACGCATCCTGACCAGCGCACGAGAACTGTTTGCGGCCAATGGCATCGACCGGACATCGATCCGGGCGGTGGCCAAGGCCGCCGGGGTGGATGCGGCGCTGGTGCATCACTACTTCGGCACCAAGCAGGCGCTGTTCGCCGCCGCCATCCACCTTCCGATCAATCCGATGGAGGTCCTGTTGCCTTTGCGGGAAACGCCCATCGAGGAACTCGGATTGACGCTGCCGTCGCTGTTGCTGCCGCTGTGGGACTCCGAACTGGGCTCCGCTCTGATCGCAACATTGCGGTCGTTGATCGCGGGCTCCGAGGTGAGCCTGGCGCGCTCGTTTCTGGAGGAGATTATCGGCAGGGAAGTTGGTTCGCGCGTTGACAATCCACCGGGAATGGGCCAGATCCGCATCCAGTTCGTCGCATCGCAGTTGATGGGTGTGGTGATGGCGCGCTACATCGTGAAGATCGAGCCGTTCGCGTCGCTGCCGGCCGAGCAGATCGCACGAACCATCGCGCCGAACCTGCAGCGCTATCTCACCGGGGATCTGCCGGACGACCTCGCGCCATGAGCCGGGCGTGCTCGTCGTCGTCGACGTCACGGGCCTCGTCGACCAGCAGGACCGGTATGCCGTCGTCGATGCGGTAGGCGCGCCGCAGCCTCGGGTTGTAGAGCAATTGGCTTCCCGCGTCGTCGATTAACTCCAGCGGACCCCGGTCGGCCGGACACACCAGGATGCTCAACAGCAGATCGTCAAGCATTGGTGTGTCGGCGGTCGCTGGTCAGTTCCGTACGAACCGCCGGGGTCAGCCGCCGGAATTCCCCGCTGCCGGCGTCGAAATACCAGGTCTGGCGCCCCGACTTGGGAACTCCGGCCCCGCGCAGGGCGCTGACGCTTGGCCGGTAGGTCGTCGGGCTGAGTAGCAGCGCCGGCACCACGTGCACGACGTCGGGTCCGAGTCCGACGGGCATGGCGGCGACGGCTTCGGTCAGGTCGGCGGCCGTGATGGTCGCTCCGGGCAGCAGCGTCACCGCCGACACCGCCAGCTGCCGGGCACCCACCGGTACGCCATAGGTCACCGCGAGGTCGACGCCGTTGATCAGGCCGAGCGCGTCGGTAGCCAGCTCGGCATAGACCATCCCCCGCTTGGTGTGGACCACTGCGCCGCGCCTGCCCGCCAGCCAGTAGTCCCCATCCTCGTCGCGGCAGAACAGATACTCGGTGGATATCCAGGTGTCGGCGGGAGCGAAGACCCCGCGTTTGACCGAGGCGGTCGGATCGATCGGGCCGTTGGACTGGGCGAGCAGCACCCCGATCTGGTTGACCTCGGCAACCTGAACGAAGCCCTGGTCGTTCTCCAGGATCAGGTCATGTTCGGCGTCGTAGACACCGAGCTCGACCCGCCCGGCGCCGGGCAGCGGACGCCCCTTGCTGCCGATCTTGGCGCCGGACACGTTGGCCAGCACGGCCTGCCCGTCGGTGGTGGCGAAGAACTCGACGACGTGCGCGGGCGCGAACGCGTCAACGACCCGCCCCCACAATCCGGTCGGCATACCCGAGCCGATGAACAGCCGCACCGGATGATTGCCTTGCAGCACAAAGGCCGGATCGTCGACGACCTCGCGCAGCATGGCCCAGGTGTAGGACACCACCGTGACGCCGTACTGCCGTATCTCCTGGGCGAACCGCTCCGGCTGCAGGCCGCGCGACAGTGCGATGCGGGTGCCGCCCACGACCGCGCCGCCCAGGTTGACCAACAGAGCGGATTCGTGATGCAGCGGAGTCAGGCAGTACACGGTGTCCTTGCGGTCCAGCCCCGCCGCTGACGCGGTTCCGAAGGCCGACACCGCCCAGCGGTAGTTGGTGATCTGCTTGGCGACCGGCTCGCCGTCGGCCGTGCTGAATGCGACGGCCGCCAGGTCCCGAGCCAATGCGGGGTTGGGCCGGTACCACGCGGGCAGTTCGACGGCGTCCGGGTCGATCTTTTCCATGTCGATGACGTCGGCGTCCTTGGGCAGGTGCAGATCGCGTGACTCACCGCCGCCCAGCACCAGCACCTGACCCGTCAATTGGCGCTCGTAGGAGAGCACCGTATCGAGATTGGTGGGGTCGGTGAGGATCTCGGTCACTCCCCCGAGCCGGACCACCTCAGCCAGATCGACATCCGGCCGCATCACCACGGCAACCGCGCCCAGCCGGGACAGCGCGGCGATCGCGACCAGTGCGCTGGGCCGCGTCTCCATCAGCACGCCCACGCGGTCGCCTTGTCGCACGCCGACCTCGATCAGGCCGCGAACGACATTGTTGATGCGCCGGTTGACTGCCTCGTAGGTGTGCACGCGCCCGTCGAACAACAGAAATTCGCCCTGCGGGGCATCGTGCGCCTGCTCGTCGATGATGCTGCCCAGCGAAATCCGGGTGTGGTCGTTGAGCTGTCCCAGCCGGGCCAATCTTGGCAGCGTGCGGACCGTCTCGACGGCCAGGGTCCGCACGGACCTGTTGGCGGCGAAGACCGCGTCGGCCGTGCCGCGGGCCAGGGCCAGCGCCGCCTCGGAGACCTCCCCCAGGCCGTGGGCAAGCCGGGAGCTGAATGCGACACCGCTGTCGGTGTGCTCTTCCGGCTGGTCGGCCATCAGGTCGATGTTGGCCGGCTTGTCACCACCGGTGGAGACCCAACGCACCCATTCCGCCACGGTGGGCCAGCTCTCCCGCGCCGCCCTCGACCCCACGACCAGCCCGAAATGGCCTGTGCGGATCAGGTATTCGAAAACCTCAGCATTCGGCGCCGCCCGGCGGATGCCGCGCACGGACGCCGGCTGCCCGATGTCGTCGACCTCGCCGACGAAAGCCAATATCGGGCAAGTGATATCGGTGAGCGTCACCATCTGCCCGCTGATGGCGAAACCGCCGGTCATCATCCGGTTGTGGGCGATGAACTGCTTGAGCAGCTCGGAGATCGCCGGACCCGACCAGGCGATCCACCCCTCGCGCTCCAGGAATCTGCGCTGCTGCTCGCGCGGCAGCAGAGCCTCACGGTCGTGCAGCTGACGCACGAAGTCCACCCGCGCCTTGGCGGTCTTGAGTGGATCCATCATCTGAAAACCTGTGCGCGCCAACCAACTTGGGATACTCAGCCGGTTGAAGACGTGATCGGCCATGAAATCGGCGATGCCTGGGGCCATGTTCGCCGGCAGGCCCATCGGCAACGCGGCCAGGGTGTCCACCGGGGAGCCGAACGCGACGACGCTGGCGATGCTCTTCGAACGCCGATACGCCGCGGCCTGGTAGCAGAACATCCCGCCCTGCGAATACCCGACCAGGTGGACATCGTGGCCGGTCGCGTCCTTCACCGTGTCGATGGCCTGGCTGAGCGCGACGATGTGGTCGGCCAGGTTCCGGCGCATCCCACCTTCCATCTCGTCGGGTGAGCCGAAGTCGATGACCCAGGGATCCAGCCCGTGGGCGTGCAGGATCCCAACCGCGCCGTCCTCCCGGGTGACGTCCCACATGTCCGCCGACATCATCATCGGGTGCACCATCAGCACGGGCTGGCCCACCGGCGGGCCGCCTGGCCGGCTGTCCGGCGGGAAGTACCGTCGCAGCTTGTACATCGGCACGCTCTCGACGGTCTGGGATGGCGACGGGACGCTGCCCGTTTCCAGGCCCCCCAGTCGCAAGACCTCCAGGCCATTCTGTGCCGTCGCGACCAGACGCTCGATGGGTCGCGTGACCATCGACAAATTGAGATCCATCGCTGCTCCCTGACTAGGCCTTGACCAGCGTGGACATCATGGCACATCGCCGCACCCTAGCCCCACCGCCCGAGAGAACTCACGCTGAACGCCGCCAGGCCGCGTCGCCTCATCAACGCAAACGTGACCCATGACGCCGCGCCGGCGTCCCATCCGGACTTCGGCTCGCCGCAAGTTAACAAGCAGGGGAGCTATTCGTCGCGCCATGCTGTCGAGAGGGTTTCCAGAACCTGGTGGCACCGATTGGCTTAACCGCACTTCGTCGAGACGGGCGTAGGTCCCGGCTCATGGTTCTTCCCTTTCACGAAGGGCCCCCGGCTCAGTCGTCGATGTGCGTCGGTGGGTCAGCGAACGCGAGATCCCCAGGATGCTGGTCAGGACCCATCAAATCGCAGCGCTTCTCGGGCATTAGGTAGGAACTCGCGCCGTTAAGCACCAAGCGGGTAAATGCCACGCAACGTTGCCAGGTGCCGTCAGGCTGGACGGGTCCGTCGCACTTGCTGATAACGGGTCCTCCGTACTGGCAGCCGGCGCTGGCGGGCGGCGCTGAGGCGATCAGGCCTCCGGCCATCAGCACGACAGCCAGTCCTCCAACGATGCAGTGCTTCATGGTTTCTCCCCTCACATCGCCGCACGTGCGTTTCCGAGTACCTGGGGTGGCAAATACCGTCGACAGCCCAGCCAGTAACCAATAACGCTACCGCTTATGCAACTGGTTGTTGCTGCCCCTGAGGTCGTGATCCGAAGCATTACCACGACTACCAACGACAGCGGTGGAAAGCGCGGACTGCGTCGGTGAAAGCCCTGAGCAGATGATGGCAACTATTGGGTAAAGTGCGCTTCAGCACACGGGACCCTCACGGCCACGGCTGCGCCCCTAAAGACTCAACCGCCGTCACCGGCGTGTGGTCCAAGAACTCGTTGAGAAACTCCCGAGCATTGCGCGCGAACCTCGAGTCCGCAACCCACCGGGTCTGCCGAATGGGCCCGCGACACAAAGACACGGAGGTGTCGGGAGTGAGTCTTCGAAACAAGTTGGCGGAGCAGGCGCGTCCGTACCTGCAGCCGGGTGAGCGGATTCAAGCAGTCTTTAACGCACAGTCAGATTCATGGCGGGTTTGGCAAATTCTTATTGCCGTTTTTGTTGCTTTTATTTCTTCCGCCACCCTGGTGGTTTTCGTCCTCCACGCCGGGCAACTGGCGCTCGCGGCCGTCTGGGTGGTGGCGTTGTCAATCATGTTCTCTGTGTTCTTCCGCGTCCACCACGTCGTGGTCACCGATCGGGCGATCGTGGAGCTCGATGTCTCCAAATGGACGGACCGGCCCACCCGGCTCCGCCTGCGCCATCCGCGCGACTTTTATTTCGGCCAACTGTCGGGGCTCAGGGGAAGTTTCGTGCTGGACAACGCCGAATACGGGTGCATCGGCGGTTCCACAAGGATGTAGCGGCCGCAGATGCCGCGCTGCCCAAATGACGCAGCCGGGGCCAGCCGAGTCGGTGGGATAGGACCGCGCTACGAGGGTGAACACGGGGGCGACCCAGGTGGCCTCGTCGACGAGTTCGTCGAGTTGGTATTTGCCTTCGGGGATCTTCAGCGTTCCAGCCGATCGGCCAGGTTCCGGCGCATCCCACCTTCCATCTCGTCGGGTGAGCCGAAGTCGATGACCCAGGGATCCAGCCCGTGGGCGTGCAGGATCCCAACCGCGCCGTCCTCCCGGGTGACGTCCCACATGTCCGCCGACATCATCATCGGGTGCACCATCAGCACGGGCTGGCCCACCGGCGGGCCGCCTGGCCGGCTGTCCGGCGGGAAGTACCGTCGCAGCTTGTACATCGGCACGCTCTCGACGGTCTGGGATGGCGACGGGACGCTGCCCGTTTCCAGGCCCCCCAGTCGCAAGACCTCCAGGCCATTCTGTGCCGTCGCGACCAGACGCTCGATGGGTCGCGTGACCATCGACAAATTGAGATCCTCCGTTGCTCACTGACTAGGCCTTGACCAGCGTGGACATCGTGGCACATCGGCGGGCTGCACGGTTTTGGTCAGGCTAGTTCAGCGTGAACTCAAGGCGAGATTGGAACGGCGGCGAGCCTGCCTGGCGTCCAGGAGAAGCTCGCGCGGGTGTTCATCCTGAGCCACGTCCATCATCGAGTCGTCGTCTCAGGACCGGATATACGGTCTGCATCCCGTGTCGGCCCTTGATCTCAACCTGCTCTGCATGGCCCCATAAGTACTGCGCCTCGACTGCGGCGTGTACGACATCGGTCACCATCACTGGAAGCGCGGCCAACCCGCCCCGCGATGCCGGCCAGACGAAACGCCAGGTTTGTCGAATCACCGACAACGGCCTCGGCCAACCTCGCAATCGGGGTGAGCGCAGCCTTTCCCTGCACCACTCCCCAGCCCATGCGTATGGGTGAGCCGTCCGCCTGACGCAATGGCAGCTCTAGTCCGATCTGTTCGACCCGCTGATTTGCGGCGAGCGCGAAGTCGATCGCAAGCTCATTGGCCTGCGGTGCTGTCTGCAACTCCCACACGGCATAAAGCGCGTCGCCGGCGTAGTGATTGATCGTGCCGCGATGTTCTCGCAGAACGTCACCGAGCTGCTGCCAGAGGGTGTGCAAACTCAGCGCGATCACTTTGTGGTCGGTGACCTGCGAGATGGTCGAGTAACCGGAAATGTCGCCGACGACCATCACCATCGCCGCCTCGTTGATCTCCCGGTACGTCGGATTCGGATCGGGTTGTGTCGCCGCAGTGAACCGATCCGTCTGGAAGGTCAGCTCGACCTTGCCGAGCCGGATTTCGTCACGCGGCCGGATGCGCACCAAAAGGTCCCGTTCCAACCGCACGCCGTTGAGCCATGTCCCATTGGTGCTGGTATCGATTATGAAAGCCTGGTCTGCGGCAGCATCTAAGCGGATCTCGAGGTGGTTCCGTGAGATCGCCCGATCTGGGATCAGCAGTCGGCGTTTTGCGCTGATCCCAAGGCACTCGCGCCCGACGTAGAGCTGATCGAAAATTGGCGCCACCAAGTCCCGACCGTCAACGCAAGCGATGAGATAACCCAGCGGTTCGGACGTCTCCTGACTACTCCGAGCAGCGCCATGGTCATCCACGCTGGCCTCCTCGCCGCGATACAAACCTTTCTCTGAAGCCCCGGCGGCATGCGGCGCATAACCAAGCTGGTTGAGGTCCAGCTTGGAACCTGCGACTCAATTGCCTCGATAGTCTCCTGTGGGAAAAGCGGAACCCTGCGGACCTTGGCGCGTCGGGGTCGATCGGGTGCCCGGCGAACAGATGTACCAAACGTCTCGGTTCTCGCGTCCTAGCGCGCGGCTTTGCAGCAGGCACCTCGGCTGCGTGCCTACCATCTCGATCGACAGACGATGCATTTTAGCTGGTCGCATTCAGAAATCGACCAGCTTGGAATTCGTTTGACATTGACGATAATTTTCAGACAACAGACAGCGCGACAAAGTAGCATCCGAGGTAGCTGCTTAGGCGAACCGCTTGAATCAGTGCTCCCCCAGCGGAATTGAAGAGACTGTTGCGATCACGGATGCAGCGTCCGCTAGGGTGGGCGCAAGAATCGTATGGCCCAGAGCAACGTCCCATCGCTGGCCAGGGGCTACTCACGCCGAACGCCAGAGGAGTGACCGATGGCTGAAACGACCTACCGCACCATGGAGATCATGGCCCAGACGTTTTTCCTGGCCATTGGAACCCGCATCACCTACATCGGCGAGGAAAACATCCCTGATCGCGGCGGTGCCGTGGTCGCCATCAACCACACCAGCTATGTCGATTGGCTGGCGGCCGGGTTGGCCGCGCGTCGCCGCCATCGTCGGTTGAGATACTTGGTCAAGGCCGAGCTGCAGCGGGTGAAAGTGATCGCCTTCGCGATCAAGCACACCAAAACCATTCCGGTGGATCGTAGCGCGGGGGCCGAAGCCTACGCAGTGGCCGTGCAGCGGTTGCGCGAGGGCGAGCTGGTCGGGGTCTATCCCGAGGCCACGATCAGTCGCAGCTTCGAGTTGCAGGAGTTCAAGACGGGGGCTGCCCGAATGGCCGCCGAAGCGGGTGTCCCGATCGTCCCGGTGATTGTCTGGGGCAGTCAACGAATCTGGACCAAGGGTCATCGACGGAATCTGCGTCGTAGAAGGCGGCCGGTCATCGTTGCGGTGGGTGCACCGTTCCATGCCCTTGAGGACTACGCGCAGACGAATGCCGCCCTGCGTGAGTCGATGACCACGCTGCTGGACCAGGTGCAGCAGCGGTATCCGCACCCGGCTGGGGAGTATTGGGTGCCGCGCCGCCTAGGCGGCGGAGCACCGACCGTGGCCGAAGCGGCTCGGATGGACGGCGATGCGACCGCGGTAAAGGCCGCGAGCCGTGGCCCGCATCACTAACACGGCAGCAACGACAGAACATGGCAGCGCCGTTTTGGGCTTGCGGCGCTCAGGGAACCAATTGCGGGTTTGCGTCGAGAGCCGCTCGGGCAGCGATCCGGCCGGCATCCACGGCAGCGTCAATCTGTTTGAAGTTCAAGATTCCGATCGCGGAGACGTCGGGCTCGATGACGGCAGCAACTCGAGGGATCTCGCGGAGGTCCCTGCTGCCGGCCGGAAAGTCCATGGCGCGAAGTAACGTCTCTTGCAGCGACGGGAGGGGGGCGTCCGTACCGGTCAAGATCCGTCGGACAAACCCGGGAGGCTGCACAATTCGCGGCAGCAGACCAAAGCCCTTCGACGGCGCGAACTTTCGAAGTAGATCGACGCATATCACTTCGCCGTCCGGGTCGGCGCACATCACGTCGGCGGGGAGATTGTTCACCACTGCACCGTCGACGAGGATTCGCTCGCCGTCTTGCACTGGCGGCAAGAGGCCCGGAATCGAGATCGATGCGCGCACGGCGACAGACAGGCGGCCACGCCGATGGATGATCTGATCGCCGGTGATCAGATCTGCAGAGACGGAGAAGAACTCCGTTGACAGATGCTCGATCAACGTTTGGCCGGCGAATCTGTCTATCAGACGGTCCCAGCGTCCACCTCGGGTAAGGGCCACGGCGGGGAGCGCATAGTCGCCGAACGGATTACCCTGCGCGGCGAACTCTCGTGCCACGTCTGCCCCTTCGGCCGCGCTCATTCCCAGCGCGAAGGCCGCGGAAGCCAGAGCACCGGTGCTCGTGCCGCCAAAGCGGTCGATGATGATGCCTGCCCGGGTGAGTTCCTCATAGACACCGAAATGTGCCATCCCCCGAACGCCGCCGCCGGCTAAGACCAGGCCGAGGGATCGGCCGGCAATCCGGCGGGCTAGAGCGCCGAAGCCAGTGTCGTTGGCGGGGTGATGCGAGAGCGGCTGCAGCACATCCCACCAACTCAGATCAGGTTCTGCTACGCATGTGATCAGGTGGAGCGGCCTTTGGGTGACCAGGTGATGAACACCGTCTGGCGGATGTGATTGATCCACCAAGACCACGAGCCGGTCGCTTTGCCTGACGACATATCGTCGCCGCAGGTCGCTCGATCCGCGGTCGGCCACCACGAAGACCCAGTTGTTGCCACGCTCCGCTCGATCAAGGGTTTCACTGAACAGTTCGACGAGTTCGTCGTAAGTGCGGACTTTGGCGGTCGGGCCGGCGGGCGGCGCGATCACGGCAGTTTGACCGTAGGAGCCCAGTCGAGTCGTGATCGCGTCGACAATAGGGATTGCGGCTTCATTCCCAGGCGACAGGACGCCTATGACCCGCGGGCGCGAAGAGATGTCCGCAGACCGTGACCGCTGAAGCATTCGCGCCATCGATCGCAACATCGCCGATTGCAGTTGCGGAGTCGTCGCCAGCATCTCTGCGAACGTATCGGCGGCGACCCGCCAGACGACGCTGTCTCGAAGAGCTCGCACGCCGGCCGAGCGAGGGGCACCGGCGATAACACCTAGGTCGCCGATTGCTTCACCGGCTGTCATCTCACGAAGCACATGTCCATCGCGACCAACAGCCGCATATCGCCCCGAGCGAATTACATAGATGGCGTCCGGTCTCCCATGTGAAAGAGCCACTCGTTGGCGCGCGTATAGCGGCGATCTACGACACTTGCGAGTTGATCGAATTGTTCTTCGTCGATGTCGGCGAGTATCGGAATATTCCGAAGCGCGGCTCGGTCACCAGCTGCAAGCCATTTGGGCTGCCGTCGTCCTGCGCTCATGAAGTACGGCTCACGGTAACCTCAAGCGACGACGCGACCAACCTGGCGTCCCGCCAAGCCTCGCCGCGCCAGGGTCTTGGCGAACTTGACGGCCGGGCCGTGGTAGCGGCCGGCCACCTGCCGACGACAGTTACCGATGTAAACGTGCAACGAGGACGTGCGAAACGGGAGCAGCCGGGGATCGCTTTCCAGCGACCAAGATGTCGCGTCGGCGTGACGCATGAATTCGCTCCTGGTCTAGCTCTCGCCGGCTATGTGGTCCCTGGGTGCTGATCGTAGGGCAGACCGGCACCAGCCGTGTGATTTACACAGCGCGAAGCCTTCGTCACGTCCGGCCACGCCGGTGATCGGGCGTGCGAGCTGTGGGGACTGTCTGGGATGCGCGGGGCTGTCCCGCCGAGCGTGACCTCAGGGCGAAATTTCGGTTTCTCGCCGTGAGGTCAGGCTCGGGAGAATGAGCGGCGTCAGCTACCGTCGGCCGAGTGGCGCACCTGCTGGGAGCCGAGGCTGTCCACCTGGAATATCCGACCCAGGTGGTATTCGAGTCGGTCACCCTCGGCGTGAATGACGGCGCGCGCATCGGCGTCGTGGGGCGAAACGGGGACGGCAAGTCGAGTCTGCTGGGCCTGCTGACCGGCCAGCTACGGCCGAACTCCGGCCGGGTCACCCGGCGCGGCGGTTTAAGGGCGGCCGCGCTAAGCCAGGCCGACACTCTCGACCCGGACCACACCGTCGGCTGGACGCTGGTCGGCGACCAGGCCGAACACCAGTGGGCGGGCAACGCGCGGGTCCGCGACGTCGTCGCCGGGCTGGTGTCCGACATCGCTTGGGACGCAACGGTTGCCACGCTCAGTGGCGGCCAGCGACGACGTGTGCAGCTGGCCCGGCTGCTGGTGGACGAATGGGACGTGATCGCGCTCGACGAGCCCACCAACCACCTGGATATCGAGGGCATCACCTGGCTGGCCGGCCATCTGCAACAACGCTGGGCGCGCAACACCGGCGGACTGCTGCTGGTGACCCACGACCGCTGGTTTCTCGACGAGGTCGCGACAACGACATGGGAGGTGCACGACGGGATCGTCGAACCGTTCGAAGGCGGGTACGCGGCGTATGTGCTGCAGCGCGTCGAGCGGGACCGGCAGGCCGCCGCGTCCGAGGCCAAGCGGCAGAACCTGATGCGCAAGGAGCTGGCCTGGCTGCGCCGCGGGCCGCCGGCGCGCACCTCGAAGCCCAAATTCCGGATCGAGGCCGCCAACCAGCTGATCGCCGACGTGCCACCGCTGCGCAACACCGTCGAACTGGCCAAGCTGGCAACCGCGCGACTCGGCAAGGACGTCATCGATCTGCTCGACGTGTCGGTCTCGTTCGCGTCTTCTGGGGGCCGCCCGGTGCTTCGCGACGTCGAATGGCGGATTGCCCCGGGTGAGCGCAGCGGCATCGTCGGGGCCAACGGCGCGGGCAAGTCGACCCTGCTGGGATTGATCGCCGGCACCATTCGGCCAGACTCGGGGCGCGTCAAGCGCGGCAAAACCGTCCAGCTCGCGGTGCTCGACCAGCAGGGCGATCAGCTGGCCGACGTCGCCGGCGACCGGATCGTCGAGGTGCTGGGCAGGCTGCCCGGCGGCTATCAGGTCGAGGGCCGCGAGGTGACCCCGGCCCAGCTGTTGGAACGGCTCGGTTTCGCCCGCGACCAGCTCTCCGCGCGGGTCGGTGAACTGTCCGGCGGCCAGCGTCGGCGGTTGCAACTCATGCTCACGTTGTTGTCCGAGCCGAACGTGCTGCTCCTCGACGAGCCCACCAACGACGTAGACACCGACATGCTGACCGCCACCGAGGACTTGCTCGACTCCTGGGCGGGCACCCTGATCGTCGTGTCGCACGACCGGTACCTGCTCGAGCGGGTCACCGATCAGCAGTACGCGATTCTGGACGGCCGACTGCGGCACCTGCCCGGCGGCATCGACGAATACTTGACACTGGCCGCTAATTACCCGAGTACCGCCGAGCCGCCTCCCGCAGCGCCGCAGCCGCAGGCGATGTCCGGCGCGCAGCGTCGCACCGCCGAAAAGGAGCTGGCCGCGATCGACCGGCAGCTGGCACGCCTGGCTGACCGCGTCGCGGCCAAGCACAGCGAACTCGCCGAGCATGACCAGTCCGACCACATCGGCATCACACGCCTCACCCAAAAGCTACGCGGCCTGGAAAGCGAAGTCGCCGCAACGGAGAGCCGCTGGTTGGAGCTGTCGGAACTGCTCGAACGATCGTGAACCTGAATGGCGTGCGCCTTGTGCCAGCCCCACCGCCAGGCCACCGCCCGCCGAGGTCAGGTTGCGGGAATCGCCCCGTTGCAGCCACCAGGCGGTGGAGCGCCCGGGAGAGGTTCGTCGCCGCTGACGCAATCGTAGAAAAACTGCGGGCCGGTGAAGTAGGTTCTCATCCACTGGTGCCAAAACGACCCGTCGGGGTACTTCTCGCCGTCGCACACGGCCAATTCGCCCAAACCCCACCGACCACCCGGGCAATAACCCTTCGTCATGTCCGGACTGTGCGGGTCAGGCGGATCAGCGCTGGCAACCGTCGGAGAAAACACAAACGCCGCAGCACAACCCAATATCGCAGCGCCATGGCGAGTAAGTTTGAACTTCATTTCGACTCCCTTAAAACGTTGAATCAATACAGCTGATTCCAAGCGATGATCAGAATCTAGACTGACCACTCGGACCGTCGCGCGATGCGTCGATGAATGGTAACCGGGTGCGCAGAGCGCGACGTCGAATCCACCACGGTAGCGTCGAACCCGGAGGCAGACCGCGTTAGCCCGAGGCGACAAACTGCGCGGGGAGGAAGCCGATGGCGGAACCGTATCGTCCGGTGCCCTATCGACCCGGCGAGGCATTGCTGGCGCTGTACCGGCGGCGGGGTCCGGTCATCAATTCCGGCGTCGGGCCCTACGGCTATACGTATTTGCTGGGCGCCGAGGCGAACAAGTTTGTGTTCGCCAATGCCGATGCGTTCAGCTGGCGGGAGACGTTCGATACGTTGGCTCTAGTCGACGGGCCCACCGCGCTGATCGTCAGCGACGGCGACGACCACCGTCGCCGCCGTAGCGTCGTGGCGCCCGGGCTGCGTCATCGACAGATCCAGGAATACGTGCAGACCATGGTGTCCAACATCGACACCGTGATCGACAGCTGGCGGCCCGGTCAGCGGCTGGACATCTACCAGCAGTTCCGTTCCGCGGTCCGGCGCAGCACCGCCGAGTCTCTGTTCGGCCGGCGCCTAGCCGTCCACTCCGACTTTCTTGGTGAACAACTTCAGCCTTTGCTGGATCTCACCCACCAGCTGCCGCAAATCGTGCGGCTACAGCAGCGGGTCAATTCGCCGGCATGGCGGCGCGCGATGGCCGCGCGGAAGCGCCTCAACGGCTTGATCGACACCGAGATCGCCGCGGCCCGCGCTCAGACCAGACCCGACGACCACATGATGACGATGTTGATCAATGGTCGGGGTGACGAGGGATATGCGTTGAGCGACAACGAGATTCGCGATCAAATCATTTCGCTCATCACCGCGGGCTACGAGACCACCAGTGCCGCGATGGCCTGGGCGACCTACACATTGCTGACCCTCCCGGGCGCCTGGGACGCCGCCGCCGACGAGGTGAATCGGGTGCTCGGCGGCCGCCCGCCCGCCGCCGCCGACCTCGACGCGCTCACCTACCTCAACGGCGTCGTCCAGGAAACGCTGCGGCTGTACTCGCCGGGGGTGATCTCCGCCCGCAGGGTGATGCGCGACCTACGGTTCGCCCGGCACCGCATCCGGGCGGGACGGTTGCTGATCTTCAGCGCCTACGTCACCCACCGACTGCCCGAATTATGGCCGGACCCGACCGAATTCCGTCCGCAGCGCTGGGATCCCAGCCTGCCGGACTACCGCAAGCCCGCGCCGCACGAATTCATCCCGTTCAGCGGCGGGTTGCATCGGTGCGTCGGAGCGGTCATGGCCACCACCGAGCTGACCGTGATGCTCGCCCGGCTGATCGCCAGGACCAGGCTCCGCGTGCCCGCTCAGCGCATCCGCCCGGCCAACTTCGCCGCGCTGTCCCCGAGGCCCGGTCTGACCGTCGAGGTCACCGGCTCAGTGCCAGCGCAACAGCACTAGTTCCGAGCAGAATCCGGGACCCATCGCCAGCATCAGCCCCGGGCTTCCGCTGGGCGGCGGTTTGGCGATGGTGTCACGCAGGATATGCAAGACCGATGCCGACGACAGGTTGGCGACCTCACCCAGCGAGCGCCAGGTCAGCTCCAGCGCCTCCGGGGGCAGCGCAAGGCTCTTGGCGATCGCGTCGATGACCTTGGGGCCTCCGGGATGGCTCACCCAGGCGCCGATGTCGTCCTTGGTCAACCCATGCCCGGCGAGGAAACGTCTGACGTCGTCGGCCAGGTGCCGCTCGATCACGGTGGTCAGCTCCGGGGACAGCACCGGCTGCAGGCCGGTCGGACTGACGTTCCAGCCCATAATGTGCAGCGATTCGGGGTAAAGGCGGCTGCGCGAATCGACGATGTCCGGCCCGCCGGCCCGCACCTGGTCGGCACGACGCTCACCGACAGCTACCACCGCCCCGGCTCCATCACCGAACATCGCGCTCCCCACCAGGCCCGACACGGTTGGTTTGGTCGCCGGGAACGTGAGCGAGCAAAGCTCGACCGACACCAGGACGGCAACGCCGTCCGAGGCACCACGCAAATACTCGTGCAGCCGGGCCACCCCGGCCACCCCGGCCGCGCAGCCCAGGCCGAACAGCGGCACCCGACGCACGTCACGGCGCAGGCCGAGCCGGCCAGCGATCCGGGCATCCAGCGAAGGCACCGCGATGCCGGTGACCGTCGTGCTGGCGATCATGTCGATGTCCTGCGGTTCCAGACCCGCCTCGTCGAGCGCACCGAGCAGCGCCGCACAACCGAGCTCGACCGCGTTTTCGATGAAGACCTCATTAGCCTCACCGAAGTCGGTCAGCGAGGAGTATTCCTCCAGCGGCAGCACCAGGTGACGTCCGTTGACCTTCGCACCGGCATGCAGACGCCGAACAACCTCCTCGTGCGCCTGCAAACCGGCGAAATCGACGAACGCGTCCGTAATCTCGCTCTGGCTGTAGCGATGCGGTGGCAGCGCACCGAACACACCGGCGATCACGCTCATGGCCTACCTCTTTAAGATTTATGCGGCTCGAACAGAATCCCCGATATCCGAAGCTTAAGTGGTTCTGGGCGTCCCCGCAAAGTCGTGGCTATTCAACACATGTCGCATTAATGCTTGCTGACGTGTGTGTAATAGGGCCCGCCAGAGTGGATTTCGTTATTGACTTTCGTTGTCATCTGCCGGGCTCAGCGCCATCGCGACTAACGCGTCGGGGCTTAGCGAGTCAATGACATCGTCGCTGATAGTTGCCTCGGGACCGGACTTTTCGGACTCGCCCGCCAGCAGTAGCAGTTTGTCGAGCAATCCGGTTCTTCGAAGCTCTTGGACAGGAACCTTTCTCAGCGAAGACCAAATCTTCTCTTCCTCGGATCCATCGTCGTGGCCACCAAGCAATTGTTGACCGAGGTAAGCGGCTAACACCGTTGGCGTGGGATAGTCGAAGACCAGCGTGCGCGACAGTGTTGATCCGGCCAGCCCGGTAGCGGTTTTGAGACGATTGCGTAGTTGCACCCCGGTCACGGAGTCGAACCCCAGATCCTGAAAGGCACGCTCGGCGTCGATGTCGTCGGCGGTCGAGTGGCCCAGGACGCTTGCCGCATGCGAGCACACCAAGTCGAGCAGTTGACGGTGTTGCTCCTTGGGAGCCAGCCCGTTCAGTAGCCCGGCCAGGTCGGCGGACGGACCCGCTGCGGGGCGCACCGCATCTCGCCCGCCAAGTTCACCCAACCAAAACCGCTGCCGCACAAACCCATACGTTGGAAGCCGGACGCGGCGCCCGCCCAGGCCCCCGAGCACCGTAGCCCAATCCACCCCCACACCCGCGGTGTATAACTGCCCGGCCGCACCTACCAGCGAATCGATTTCGGGGCGATCACCGGCCATCGTCACCACCGACACCGCGGCATCGGCTGTCAACGACTGCTCCACCGAGGCCGTCAAACCAGCACCCGGACCCACCTCCACAAACATGGTGGCCCCCAACGCTTCCACGGCCCGAACGCCATCAACGAAACGCACCGGCCGACGCACATGCTCGACCCAGTACTGCGCCGACCCGTACCCGGGCTCAGCCAACCGACCAGTTACGTTGGACACCAGAGCAATCCGCGCCTCGGTGGCCGAGACGTCGGCAAGGACCTGTGCAAACCGCTTCAGCATCGGCTCCATCAACGCCGAATGAAACGCATGCGAAACCGCCAGCCGATGCACGCGGCGACCCTGCTGCGCCAATTGATCCGCCACCACCGTCACCGGTGCGTCAGCGCCCGAAAGCACCACCGAATTAGGGCCATTGACCGCGGCAATGCCTACCTCTCCGCCCACTTCGTCGGTGAGCAGCGGCGTCACTTCGTCTTCGCCGGCGGCCACCGCAACCATCACCCCACCGGCGGGCAGCGCCGACATCAGTCGGCCCCGCGCCGCCACCACCTTGGCCGCGTCGGTTAGGGACAACACCCCGGCCACATAGGCCGCGGTGATCTCGCCCACTGAATGACCCATCACGAAATCGGGCGCCACGCCCCAGGACCGCAACAACTCCGCCACCGCCACCTGCACGCCGAATAAGGCCGGCTGTGCGAACTCGGTGCTTTCCAGCAGCGCGGCATCGCCACCCCACATCACCTGGCGCAACGGTAACCGCAGGTGGCCGCCCAACGCCTGCGTGGCCTCGTCGAAAGCCTGCGCGAATACCGGGAATCGCCGATACAGCTGCTGGCCCATCCCCAGCCACTGCGAGCCTTGGCCGGGAAACACAAAAACGGTCTTGCCGGCCGACCGCGCCTGCCCCACCGCCACATTGGCACCCGGTTCACCGGCAGCCAACCCCGTCAGCCCCGCCATCATGGCGGCACGATCCACTCCCATCACGACCGCACGATGCTCAAACACCGACCGCGTCGTAGCCAGCGACCACGCCACATCCACCAGACGCAGATCATCATCGCCTGTTAGATGCGCCAGCAGCCGTCCGGCCTGATTCGCCAGCGCCTGTTCCGACCGACCCGACATCACCCATGCGACCGGATTTGAGCTATCTGGTTCGGCCGCGATGTTTTTCGGGCTTTCCAGGCTTTCCAGCCTTTCAGCTTTCCAGGCTTTCCAGGCTTTCCAGGCTTTCCAGGCTTTCCAGGCTTTCCAGGCTTTCCAGGCTTTCCAGGGGGCAGCCTGGCCTTCGACGATCACATGCGCATTCGTCCCGCCCATCCCGAGCGACGAAACCCCAGCGCGGCGCGGACCATCCCCGGCCGGCCAGCGCGTCAGCGTGGTATTGACCCGAAGCCCGAGTCTCACGAGATCAGTCCCAGGGCTGGCATAGTTGAGACTTGCTGGTATAAAACCGTTTTCGACCGCCAGCACGGTCTTGAGCAGGCCCGCGATTCCTGCGGCGCCCCCGGCGTGGCCGATGTTGGTCTTCACCGACCCCACGCTTAGCGGACCCTGTCGGCGCCGGGCGAAGACCTCACCCAGTGCGCTCGCCTCAATCGGGTCGCCGACTGCGGTGCCGGTGCCGTGCGCCTCGACATAGTCGATCTGGCTGCTGTCCAGTCCCGCGTTGGACAGCGCGCGCCCTATCACATCGACCTGTCCTGCAGCCGAGGGCACGGTCAGCCCGGCGGCGCTGTCTGCGGCGTTGCCGACGGCGCTGCCGCGAATGATGGCGCGGATTCGATCTCCGTCGTCGACGGCGGTGCGTAACGGCTTCAACAGGACCAGGCCAGCGCCTTCACTCGGGACGTAGCCGTCCGCGCGTTCGTCGAAGGCATAAGTGTGACCCGACGTTGACACCGCGCCGAATTCTGTTTCAAGCGAGGCCGTTTCGTCCGCGAGATTGAGGTGGATGCCCCCGGCTATCGCCAGCGCTGACTCACCGGCGCGGAGGCATTCGCAGGCAAGGTGAACCGCAACCAGCGAAGACGATTGCCCGGAGTCGACGGTCATGCTGGTGCCGTGCAGGCCGAAGGCATACGACAGCCGGTTGGCGATCATTCCCCGGCTGATGCCGGTAAACGAGTGGTGGTCCACATCGTCTGCGGCGAGCGTGAGGAACGCGTAGTCGTCGTTCATCGCTCCGAGGTAAACCGCAACCCGCTCTCCGCGTAGCGTTTCCGGCACCACGAATGCGTCTTCGAGCAGTTCCCAGGTCAGTTCGAGCGCAAGTCGCTGCCGCGGGTCCATCGCGCGGGCCTCACGCGGCGATAGGTTGAAGAAGTTGGCGTCGAACTCGGCGACGTCGCCCGGCAACCGAGTGGCTTCGAGTCCGTCGCACAGCAGGCGCCAGAATTCGTGCGGGCCGGCCGCGGCGGGAAACCTGCATGCGAGCCCGATGATTGCTACGTCCATCGCCGGCACCGTCATACCGGGAAGTCCTCGTCGAGGATGGCGAAGAGCTCGCTTTCCGTTGCGGTGGTTATGTCGTCGTCGATGTGGTGCGATTCGTCGGTGTCAGGGGGCGGGGTGGTGAGGCCGGTCAGGATGGCCTGGATGCGGGCCGAAAGATGTGTTTTGTCCCCCGGAGTCCAGTCGGGTCGATTGACCAGCGTTTGCAGTTCGCGGGCGATGTCGTTGAAACGAGCCAACAGTGCGGGTTCGTTGTTGGGTGTGCCGGAGGTGATCGGCGTGGAGCTGAGCTGTTCGTCGACGTGTTCGGCCAGCGCCTGCGGCGTGGCGTAGTCAAAGATTAGCGCGGGCGAAAGCGTCAGTCCGGTAGCGGTTTTGAGGCGGTTGCGCAGCTCCACGGCGGTCAGTGAGTCAAACCCGAGGTCTTGGAACGCCATGTCAGCGTCGATATCGGCGATGGAACGACCCAAAACGGTTGCGGCGTTGGCGCAGACCAATTCCACCAACTGGTGGTGCCGCTGCTCGGGACTGAGCCCCTGCAGCCGCGCGGCCAGCCCCGAGCTCGACACTGCGCTATCGGTGTCAGCGACGAGCCGCCGCCCCGGACGAGTGACCAAGCCACGAAGCATCGGCGGCACAACACCGCTGGCACTCAGCCCTGCCGCGTCGAGGCGGGCGGCCACCAGCACCGAGCGATCGGCCAGCATCGCGTCGTCGAACAGCTGTAACGCCTGCGGGGTGGTCAGCGGTGCCAGCCCGACCCGGCTCATCCGGGCCTTGTCGCGATCGGCCAGGTGTTGAGTCATTGCGCTGGCTTGCTCCCACAGCCCCCAGGCAACCGACAACCCGGCCAAACCCTGCGCGCGCCGGTATGCGGCCAGACCGTCGAGGAAACTGTTGGCCGCCGCATAGTTACCCTGGCCCGGGGCGCCCACGATCCCGGCCATCGACGAAAACATCACGAACGCCGACAAATCCAGATCCTGGGTGAGCTCGTGCAAATTCCACGCCCCGTCGACCTTGGCCCGCAACACCGCATCGACCCGCTCCGGCGTCAACGACGCGATCAGCCCATCATCAAGGACACCCGCTGCGTGAAACACCCCCTTGAGCGGGTACTCGGCCGGCAGCTGCGCGATAAGTTCGGCTACCGCATCGCGATCGGCCACATCACCGGCCACCACCGACACCTGAGCCCCGGCGTCTTCGAGCCGGCCCACCAACCCCGCCACGCCCTCGGCCTGCGCACCACTGCGGCTGACCAACACCACATGGGCCACCCCGTACCGGGCCACCAGGTGAGCGGCCACCGCGGAACCGGCCATCCCGGTTCCCCCGGTAATGACCACGCTGCCTCCAGCCAGGCCGCCACCGGCTCCCGCCAGCACCGGATTACTGGGTCCCTCAGGCAGAGTCAGAACTACCTTGCCGATCTGGCGGGCCTGACTGACAAAGCGATACGCCGCCGAAGCACACCGCACATCGAAAGTCTTGACCGGCAACGGCGCCAACACCGCTTCGCCGAACAGCCCGATCAGCTCTTCCAGCATCGCCGCGATGTGGTCCGGGCCGGCCTCCATCAGATCGAATGCCCGATACTCCACCCCCGGATGCTCGGCCGCCACCACCTGAGGGTCGCGAAGATCGGTTTTACCCATCTCGACAAACCGCCCACCACCGATCAATAGCCGCAGCGACGCATCGGTGAACTCGCCGGCCAGCGAGTTGAGCACCACATCGACCCCGGCACCGTCGGTGGCCGCCAGGAACTTCCCTTCAAACTCCAATGTCCGCGAGTCAGCGATGTGCTTGTCGTCAACGCCCATCTCGCGCAACGTATCCCACTTGCCGCGGCTGGCGGTGGCGAAAACCTCCGCGCCCCAATGCCGGGCCAGCTGGACCGAAGCCATGCCCACCCCACCGGTGGCGGCATGCACCAACACCTTCTGGCCGGCCTTGACGCCCGCCAACACCGACAAGGCATACCACGCCGTCAAAAACACCACCGGGACGCCGGCGGCCGCCACCAGCGACCACCCCGCCGGCACCACCGTCACCAACCGCGCATCCACCACCGCCTCGGAACCGACCACCCCGAACAAGCCCATCACCGCATCGCCCACCGCCAGCCGCGGTACGCCCGGACCGACCTCGACGACCACCCCCGCGCCCTCAGCACCCAGTTCCCCGCCGCCCGGATACATCCCCAACGCCACCAACACATCCCGGAAATTCACGCCGACCGCGGCCACCGCCACCCGCACCTGCCCGGCGGCCAACTCCGCCGGCGCGGCCGGGGCGACCACCACGTCTTCTAGCGTGCCCCCACCGCCGGCGGCCAGCCGCCACCCGCCGGCCGGCAACTCCAGCACCGCCCCAGCCCCCACCGCGGCCAACCGAGCCGCATGCGGCACACCCGACCGCACCACCAATTGCGGCTCACCACAACCGATTAGCTCGGCAACATCCAACGAGCCATCCGAATCCACCAACACCACCCGGCCCGGATGCTCGGCCTGCGCGGAGCGCACCAACCCCCACACCGCGGCACCCGCCAAATCCGTGACATCCTCACCGGCCAGTCCCGCGGCCCCGCGGGTAAGCACGACCAAGACCCCAGCCCCCGCACCGGCCAGCCACGACTGCAACACGCCCAGCACCTCGTGGGTGGCCGCATACGCGCACCGCAGCACACCGTCAGCGCCGGAGCCTGGCTCCCACACCACCACACCATCGCCAATATCGCCAATATCGCCAATGTCATAGCCCCCCAGCGATACCGGCGACCACACCGCGTCAAACAAGCCCCCACCGCCACCCGCGGCCGCCGCCACCGCGGCCGACAACGCCCCCATCGAGACCGGGCGGACCACCAACTCGCGCACCGACAGGACGGGCAGGCCAGCCGCATCGGCCAAGTCCACCGAAACCGCGCCGGTGCCGGCCGGTGCTATCCGGACCCGAACCCTGGACGCCCCCGCGGCATGTAAACAGACCCCCTGCCAGGAGAACGGCAACATCGTCGCGTCCCCACCGTCAGCAACCCCCCACGCATGCAGCGCCGCGTCGAGCACCACCGGATGAATCCCGAACCCGCCCACCGTCACACCCTCACCGACGGTCACGTCGGCAAAGACCTCTTCCCCCCGGCGCCACAGCGCACGCAGCCCGCGAAACGCCGGCCCATACTCATAGCCCCTGCCCGCCAACACCTCATAAACGTCACCGGCATTCACCGCCAAAGCCCCCACCGGCGGCCACACCGACAAATCCAGGGCCGGCTCCGGCAACCCCGCAGTCAACACACCCTGCGCGTGCAACACCCACACCGAACCCGCGCCCACACCTCGCGAATACACCCACACTCCGCGGGAGCTCAACTCGCTTGCGGCATCGACAACGACCTGCACCCGAGCCCCAGCACCCGGCGGCAACACCAGCGGAGCCAACAACGTCAGCTCCTCCAGCACCGAACAGCCGACCTCATCCCCGGCCCGCAACACCAACTCCACAAACCCCGCCCCGGGAAACAGCACCACCCCGTCGACGACGTGATCGGCCAACCACGGCAACTCCGCGACTGACAACGAGCCCGTCAACACCACCCCGCCCGAATCGGGGCGCTCGACTACCGCACCCAACAACGGATGACCAGCCCGCGTCAAGCCGATACCGCGCAGGTCCGCCGACCCCACCGACCCGGTAGGAAACCAATACCGTTGCCACACAAACCCATACGTCGGTAGGTCGACCCGGCGCCCGACCCCCAGCGCCGCGGGCCAGTCCACCCCCACACCGCTGGTGAACACATGCCCCAACGTGGCCAACAGCGACTCGGCTTCCGGGCGGCCTTTGGCCAGCGTGACCACCGACATTGCCTGTTCAGCGGTCAACGACTGCTCCACCACCGCGGTGAGGCCACTACGGGGACCCACCTCCAGGAAAAGCCTGGCCCCCAACGACTCGGCGGCCCGCACCCCGTCAGCGAAGCGCACCGGCTGGCGCACATGCTCAACCCAGTACCGCGGCGACCCGTACCCAGGACCGGCCGGCTGGCCAGTCAGGTTGGACACCAACACCATTCGTGGTTCCTGGGGCGCCACGCCGGCCAACAGCTGCGAAAACTGCTCGAGCATGGGGTCCATCAACACCGAATGAAACGCATGCGACACCGCCAACGGTTGCACTCGTCGCCCCTGCTGTGCCAGACGATCCACCACCGCGGTCACCGCGGTCTCGGCACCCGAAATCACCACCGCGTTCGGCCCATTGACCGCCGCGATGCTTACCCCCTCGGTGAGCAACGGTTGCACTTCCGCCTCGCCGGCGGCCACCGCCACCATCACCCCGCCTGCGGGCAGCGCCGCCATCAACCGACCCCGCCCCGCCACCACCTTGGCCGCATCCGCCAGCGACAACACCCCGGCCACGTATGCGGCGGTGATCTCGCCCACCGAATGACCCGTCACGACGTCCGGCACCACACCCGAGTGCTGCAACAACGCCGCCAACGCCGCCTCGACGGCGAACAACGCCGGCTGCGCGAATTCCGTACTTTGCAAGAGTGCGGCATCGCTACCCCAAATCACCTGCCGCAGGGGCAATCGCAGATGCGGATCCAACGCCGCCACGGCCTCGTCAAAACCTTGGGCGAACGCCGGGAAGCGGTCGTACAACTGCCGGCCCATCCCCAACCGCTGCGCGCCCTGGCCGGGAAACACAAACGCCGTCTTGCCTACCGAGCGGGCCCGCCCAACCACCGCGCCCGTGCCCGGCTCACCGGCGGCCAGCCAGGCCAACTCCGTCATCAGCTGCTCACGGTCCGCGCCGACCACCACGGCCCGATGCTCGAACACCGACCGCGTTGTCACCAACGACCAACCCACATCAGCCGCGCTCAGACCCGGATCGCGGGATAAATGCGCCAGCAACCGCTTGGCCTGATTGGTCAATGCCTGCTCCGAGCGAGCCGACAGCACCCACGCCGTTCGCGAGTTATCGCGCCGCGCCACAACATTTTCCGGGTCTTCCGGGGCCGGGGCCGGCGGCTGTTCCAAGATGACGTGCGCATTCGTTCCGCTGATTCCGAATGACGACACCCCCGCCCGGCGCGGCCCCTCCGCCGGCGGCCACGGTCGCGACTCGGTCAACAACGACACCGCTCCGGCCGACCAATCCACATGCGGCGTTGGCACATCCACGTGCAACGTCTGCGGCAGCACTCCGTGCTGGATTGCCTGGACCATCTTGATCACCCCGGCCACTCCCGCGGCAGCCGAGGTGTGACCGATGTTGGACTTGATGGACCCCAACCACAGGGGACGATCCGGCGGCCGATCCTGCCCATAGGTCGCTAACAGCGCTTGCGCCTCAATCGGATCCCCGAGCACGGTCCCCGTCCCGTGCCCTTCGACCACATCGACATCCGCCGCGGTCAGCCCGGCGCCGGCCAGCGCGGTTCGGATGACCCGCTGCTGGGACGGCCCATTCGGTGCGGTCAGCCCGTTGGAGGCGCCGTCCTGATTCACCGCGGAGCCCCGCACCAGCGCCAACACCGGATGCCCCAACCGCCGCGCGTCAGCCAGGCGCTCCACCACCAGGACCCCCGCGCCTTCCGACCACGCGGTGCCGTCGGCGGCACCGGCATACACCTTGCACCGGCCGTCCGCCGCGAGCGCACGCTGGCGGCTGAACTCCACAAACGCACCAGGGGTGGCCATCACCGTCACGCCGCCGACCAGCGCCAGTTCGCACTCCCCCGACCGCAACGACTGCGCCGCCAAGTGCAGCGCGACCAACGACGACGAACACGCCGTATCCACCGACACCGCCGGGCCTTCCAGGCCCAGCACGTACGACACCCGGCCCGAGGCCACGCTCAACGTCGAGCCGGTGAGCCCGTAGCCCTCCAGCTCGCCCTCCACCTCGCCGCCATAGCCGGCATGGATCACGCCCGCGAATACACCCGTCGCCGAGCCTCTTAACCCAGACGGGTCAATTCCGGCCCGCTCCAAAGCTTCCCACGACAGCTCCAGCATCAGCCGCTGCTGTGGATCCATCGCCAGCGCCTCGCTGGGTCCGACGCCGAAGAATCCGGCATCGAAATCCCCGGCGTCGGCTAAGAAAGACCCCTGGCGAACGTACATTTTCCCTGCGGCGTCGGGGTCCGGATCGAACAACCCCGCTACGTCCCAGCCCCGGTCCGCGGGAAAGTCCGATACCGCATCTCGGCCCTGCGCCACCATGTCCCACAAGCTTTCCGGCGAATCCACCCCACCCGGATACCGGCACGCCATCCCCACCACCGCGACCGGCCCGGACACCTTGTCTTCCAACTCCGACACCCGCCGTCGGGCGCGCCGCAGATCCGCGGTGAGCCGCTTCAGGTAATCGACGTGCTTTTCCGTGCCCGGCACTGCTGCTCCTTGTGGTGGCGTCTTAGGTCTAATTGCCCGGCTCCTCACTCGCGCCGTACCGGTGCTCGCCGTCGCCGGGCCAGGAGCCGAGTTCTTCGTCGAGGATGGCGAAGAGTTGGCTTTCGGTGGCGGTGTGGATGTCCTCGTCGTCGGCGTCCTCGGGGTGGTGGGGGTCAAGGTGGGTGCCCAGCTTCGTCAGGAGGGCTTGGATGCGGGTGGTCAGGTGAGTTCGGTCTTCGGGCCTCCAGTCGGGTTGGTTGAGCAGTGCCTGTAGTTCGCGGGTGATGTCGTTGAATCGCGCCATCAGGTTGGGTTGGCCGGCGCCGGTGCCGGCGACGCCCAAGCGGGTGTCGAGGTGTTCGGCCAGCGCGACGGGCGTCGGGTAGTCGAAGATCAGGGTGGGCGAAAGACTAAGCCCGGTCGCGCTTTTGAGCCGGTTGCGCAGTTCGACGGCGGTCAGCGAGTCGAAGCCCAGGTCTTGAAAAACGCTCTCGGCGTTGATGTCCGAGCCGTTGGGGGCGGTGGGGCGGCCCAACACGGTGGCCGCGTTGCTACGGACCACGTCCACAAGTTCGCCCCGGCGCTGCACGGCGGACAGGCCGGCCAGCCGTGCCACGAGGTTCGTCGTCGAGGCCGCCGTATTCTCGGTCTCGTCGATGACACGTCGGGTGGGGCGCGCGACCAGCTGGCTGAGCAGCGGGGGCAGCGCTGCGCTGTGGTCGGCCAGCGCGGCAGGGTCGAGGCGGGCGGCCACCACCACGGGACGCTCGATGAGCATCGCGGCATCGAAGAGTCGCAGCGCCTGCTCGGTCGCCAGCGGCGCCAGCCCGACCCGGCTCATCCGGGCCTTGTCGCGATCGGCCAGGTGTTGGGTCATTGCGCTGGCTTGCTCCCACAGCCCCCAGGCAACCGAGGACCCGGCCAAACCCTGCGCGCGCCGGTAGCCGGCCAGACCGTCGAGAAAACTGTTGGCCGCCGCATAGTTACCCTGGCCGGGGGTCCCCACGATCCCGGCCATCGACGAAAACATCACGAACGCCGACAAATCCAGATCCTGGGTGAGCTCGTGCAAATTCCACGCCCCGTCGACCTTGGCCCGCAACACCGCATCGACCCGCTCCGGCGTCAACGACGCGATCAGCCCATCATCGAGCACTCCCGCGGCATGAAACACCCCCTTGAGCGGATATTGGGCCGGCAGCTGCGCGATAAGTTTCGCTACCGCACGGCGATCGGCCACATCAACGGCCGCCACCGACACCTGCGCCCCGGCGTCTTCGAGCCGGCCCACCAACCCCGCCACGCCCTCGGTCTGCGCACCACTGCGGCTGACCAACACCACATGGGCCACCCCGTACCGGGCCACCAGGTGAGCGGCGACCGCGGAACCGGCCATCCCGGTTCCCCCGGTGATGATCACCGCCGATCCGGCCAGCGCACCCAATCGCTCGCCGGGCCCGGCGGGCAGGGTGAGCACCACTTTGCCGATCTGGCGGGCCTGACTGACAAAGCGATACGCCGCCGCGGCGGACCGAACGTCAAAAGTCTTGCGCGGCAACGGCGCCAACACCCCAGCCGCGAATAACGCCATCAACTCGCCCAGCATCGCCGCGGTGCCGTCCGGGCCGGCCTCGATCAGGTCGAATGCCCGGTATCGGACTCCATGGTGCTGGGCCGCCACCAGCGCGGGATCACGAAGATCGGTCTTGCCCATCTCGATAAAGCGTCCACCACCGACCAATAACCGCAGCGACGCATCGGTGAACTCGCCGGCCAGCGAGTTGAGCACCACATCGACCCCGGCGCCGTCGGTGGCCGCCAGGAACTCCCCTTCAAACTCCAATGTCCGCGAGTCAGCGATGTGTTCGTCGTCAAACCCCATCTTGCGCAACGCATCCCACTTGCTGCGGCTGGCGGTGGCGAAAACCTCGGCACCCCAATGCCGGGCCAGCTGGACCGCAGCCATGCCCACCCCACCGGTGGCGGCATGCACCAACACCTTCTGGCCGGCTTTGACGCCCGCCAACACCGACAACCCGTACCACGCCGTCAGAAACACCACCGGGACGCTGGCGGCCGCCACCAGCGACCACTCCGCCGGCACCGCGGCCACCAGCCGGGCATCCACCACCGCCTCGGAACACAGGCGCCCGAACAACCCCATCACCGCGTCGCCGACGGCCAATCCAGTCGCGCCCGGACCAACCTCAACGACCACGCCGGCGCCCTCGACGCCTAACTCCCCACCGCCGGGGTACATCCCCAACGCCACCAACACATCCCGGAAATTCACCCCGACCGCGGCCACCGCCACCCGCACCTGCCCAGCGGCCAGTTCCACCCGTGGGCATGGCTGCACCACCAGGTCCTCCAACGTGCCCGCACCGCCGGCGGTGATCCGCCACGGCCCCGCCGGCAATTCCAGGGCCGATCCCGCACCCACCGACGTCAACCGGGCGGCATACGCCACACCGGAGCGCACCACCAATTGCGGCTCACCACAACCGATTAACTCGGCGACATCCACCGAGCCATCCGAATCCACCAACACCACCCGACCCGGATGCTCGGCCTGCGCCGACCGCACCAACCCCCACACCGCCGCACCCGCCAAATCGGTGACATCCTCACCGGCCAAACCCACCGCCCCACGGGTGAGCACGACCAGCACGCGAGAACCATCACCGGCCAGCCACGACTGCAACACCCCCAACGCCTCATGGGTGGACGCATACGCCGACCCCACCACGCCTTCGGTTGCGGAGCTCGGCTCCCACACCACCACACCGTCGCGGGCGATGTCGTTGGGCTCCAACATCACCGGTGACCACGCCACCGCCAACAACCCCGCACCGGCAGCCGGAGCCGCCGCCACCGCCGACAACTGCGCCGCGGAGACCGGACGAACCACCAACTCCCGCACCGACAAAACCGGCAGGCCCGCCGCATCGGCCAACTCGACCGACACCGCGCCGACGCCGACCGGTGCTACCCGGACCCGCGCCCGCGACGCCCCCGCGGCATGCAGACACACCCCCTGCCAGGAGAACGGCAGCATCGTCTCGGACTGCTCGCCGGCCAACCCCATCGCATGCAAGGCCGCGTCCACCAGCACCGGATGAATCCCGAAACTGCCGGTGCTGACCGCGGCGACCTCCGGGACGGCGACTTCGGCGAATACTTCATTTCCGAGCCGCCACATCGCCCGCAAACCCCGAAACGCCGGACCGTAGTCATAACCCCGCGCGGCCAGCCGCTCATAGGCGTCGGTCACATCCACCGGCGTCGCCCCCACCGGCGGCCAAACCGACAAATCCGCGGCCCGCTCGACCGATCCCGCGCTCAACACACCCTCGGCGTGCAATGTCCATTCCGAACCAGGCTGCGCCCCTGCCGAATACACCGATACGACCCGACGTCCTGAACCATCAGCGGCGCCCACCACCACCTGCACCGCAACCGCATCGGCCGTCGGCAACAGCAGCGGCGCCGACAGCGTCAGCTCCTCCACCACGGGGCAGCCGACTTCGTCGCCCGCCCGCAATGCCAACTCCACGAACCCGGCACCCGGGAACAGCACCACCCCAGCCACCGCGTGATCGGCCAACCACGGCGCAGCGCCCATCGATAACCGGCCGGTCAGCACCACCCCACCCGAATCGGGCCGCTGCAGCACCGCACCCAGCAAGCCGTGCTCGGCCCCCACCAGCCCCAAACCGCCTGGGTCACCGCCACCAACGCCCAACGCCGGCAACCAAAACCGGCGCCGCGCAAAGGCATACGTCGGCAGCTCCACCTGACATCCACCGGCAAATGCCGCCCGCCAATCCACCGCGACCCCCGCGACGTGCGCATGACCCACGGACAGCCAAAACCTTTCCAGCCCACCGTCTTCGCGGCCCAGTGATGGAACGACAATGGCGTCGACAGCGTCGGGTGAATTGCGATCGGCGACGGTGTCCTCGATGCCGGCGACCAACACCGGATGCGGACTGGACTCGACGAACACCCGATGGCCGGTGTCGCGCGCACTGCGCACCGCCTGCTCGAACTGCACCGTGCGCCGGATGCTTTGGTACCAGTAGTCGGCGTTCAAGCCGGCGGTGTCCATGAGTGCGCCGGTCACCGTCGAGAAGAACGCGACCGACGACGAACGGGGCGCGATGCCGATGAGCGCTTCGGCGAGTGGCTCTCGGATCGCGTCCACCTGCACCGAGTGTGACGCGTAGTCGACGTCGATCCTGCGGGCCCGAACGTTGTCGGCCTCACAACGCCGGATCAACTCCTCCAGCGCGTCCACGGCGCCGGAAACCACCACCGCTGACACCCCGTTGACGGCGGCGATATTCAGCCGGTCACCGCCCTGCGCCACCAACTCCTGCGCCCGTGGCAGCCCACACGCCAGCGACGCCATTCCTCCCGCACCCGACAACTGCACCAACAACCGGCTGCGCAGCGCCACCACCCGCGCGGCGTCCTCCAAAGACAACGCTCCAGCCACATACGCCGCCGCGATCTCACCCTGCGAATGCCCGATCACCGCGTCGGGAACGACGCCTACCGAACGCCACAACTCGGCCAGCGACACCATGACCGCCCACAGCACGGGCTGCACCACGTCCACCCGGTCAAGCCCGGGCGCACCGGCCACGCCACGGATGACGTCGATCAATGACCAATCCACGTGCTCACCGAGCGCCTTGTCGCATTGGTGCATGTGGTCGGCGAATACCGTTGCAGTATCCAGCAACTGGGCTCCCATGCCGGCCCACTGCGATCCCTGCCCGGGAAACACGAACACCGTCTTGCCCACCGACCGCGCCTGTCCCACCGCCACATTGGCACCCGGCTCACCGGCAGCCAACCCCGCCAATCCCGCCATCAGGGCCGCCCGATCGGCACCCACCACCACCGCGCGATGCTCAAACAGCGACCGCGTGGCCACCAGCGACCACGCCACATCCACCGGACTCAAACCCTGATCGGCCGCCACATGCGCCAACAGCCGCGCCGCCTGGCCCTCCAACGCCTCCGCGGAACGCCCCGACACCACCCATGCCACCGGGGACCGGGAGTTGTCACCCTCAACGGCAACACTTACGCCACTTTCACAGACCGGTGCCTGCTCCAAGATCACATGCGCATTCGTGCCGCTGATGCCAAACGACGACACCCCGGCGCGGCGCGGCCGATCCCCCACCTGCCACGGTCGCGACTCCGTCAACAACGACACCGCCCCGGCCGCCCAATCCGCATGCGGCGTCGGCACATCCACGTGCAGAGTCTTGGGCATCACCCCATGCCGCATCGCCTGCGTCATCTTGATCAAACCGGCCATGCCGGCCGCCGCCGACGTGTGTCCCATGTTCGATTTGATCGACCCCAACCACAACGGCGCGTCCGCCGGCCGATCCTGCCCGTATGTCGCCAAAAGCGCTTGGGCCTCGATGGGATCCCCCAACGTGGTGCCGGTCCCATGGCCCTCCACCAGATCCACGTCGGCGGCGGCCAATCGCGCGCTGGCCAGCGCGGCCCGGATCACTCGCTGCTGCGAGGGCCCATTGGGCGTCGCCAGGCCGTTGGAGGCACCGTCCTGGTTGACCGCCGAGCCCCGCACCACCGCCAGCACCGGATGCCCCAACCGCCGCGCATCCGCGAGCCGCTCCACCACCAGCGCGCCGACGCCCTCGGAAAACCCGGTCCCGTCCGCGGCTCCGGCGTATGCCTTGCACCGACCGTCCGGAGACAGCGCGCGCTGCCGGCTGAACTCGATGAACATCGCCGGCGTGGCCATCACCGTCACCCCGCAGGCCAGCGCCAGATCGCATTCGCCCGACCGCAACGACTGCACGGCCAGATGCAGCGCCACCAACGACGACGAACACGCCGTATCCACCGACACCGCGGGGCCTTCCAACCCCAACGCGTACGCCACCCGCCCTGAGGCCACGCTCAACGTCGAACCGCGCAGCCCGTACCTCTCCAGATCCCCGGGCACCCGCCCCTGGCCCCCATACGAACCGTGGAAGACGCCGGCGAACACGCCCGTCGGGGAGCCCCGCAGCGCCAACGGGTCAATCCCCGCCCTCTCCAACGCCTCCCACGACACCTCCAGCAGCAGCCGCTGTTGCGGATCCATCGCCAGCGCCTCACTGGGCGCGATCCCGAAGAAGGCGGCGTCGAAATCGGCGACATCCGCCAGGAAGCCACCGCAGCGCGTGTACGACTTGCCCAGCGCATCGGGATCGGGATCAAACAGCCCACCCAAATCCCAGCCGCGGTCGGCCGGGAAGTCCGACACCACATCGCGACCCTCAACCACCATCTGCCACAGGGCCTCCGGCGAATCCACCCCACCCGGATACCGGCACGCCATCCCCACTAAGGCCACTGGGGCCACCGGCTCGGTCGCCAAGGCCAGGTACTCGCGGTTCTCCCGCTTCAACCGCTCGTTTTCCTTGAGTGACTTGCGCAGCGCCTTGACAAGCTCTTCCTGAGTGCTGTTCATCGGACCCGGCCTTTCGTGCTGCTCAAGCGAACGGGCGAAGTCGCGCTTCTCATTCTGGGCGAAGGCTTGCAGGAAAGATATCGGGCCCGCCGGAGTCATCCCGGCGGCCGAGCACGGATCGGGCCTTTCGCGGACTCCCCGGCGCAGTTCGTCGGTCTATCGCCGTCACGTGCCTGCGGCGCTGGCTACCAGACGAGAGACAGTCCACAGGCGGGCATCAGTGCCAGCGCAGCAACACGAGTTCGGAACAGAATCCGGGACCCATCGCGAGCATCAGCCCCGGGCTTCCGCTGGGCGGCTTCTTGGCGATGGTGTCACGCAGCACGTGCAGCACGGAAGCCGACGAGAGGTTGCCGATCTCGCCCAGCGAGCGCCAGGTCAGCTCCAAGGCCTCCGGTGGTAGATCGAGGCTGGCAGTGATCGCGTCGATGATCTTGGGACCGCCGGGATGGCTCACCCAGGCACCGATGTCGGTGGTGCTCAGGCCGTGCGACCCCAGGAACGTGGTGACGTCCTCGGCGATATATTCCTCGACCACGGCGGCCAGGTCCTTCGACAGCACCAGCTCGAACCCCGCGGCGCCCACGTCATAGCCCATGGTGCGCAGCGAGTCGGGGTAGAGATGGCTGCGGGAATCGAGGACTTCCGGCCCGCAGGCGGCGACCTGTTCGACGCGCCGCTCGCCGACGGCCACCACCGCAGCGGCTCCGTCGGCAAACAACGCACTGCCGACCAGACCGGCCAGGGACGGCTTGTATCCCGGGTAGGTGAGTGAACAAAGCTCGACCGAGATCAACGCCGCAACGCCGTCCGGCGCACCGCGCAGGTAGTCGTTGAGCCGCCCCACCCCCGCGGCGCCGGCCACGCAGCCCAGGCCGAACAGCGGCACCCGACGAACATCGTCGCGCAGCCCGAGCCGGCCCGCGATCCGGGCATCCAGGGACGGGACCGCCACACCGGTGACGGTCGTGGTGATGAGCACATCGAGGTCCTGCGGCTGCAGACCCGCCTCGTCCAGCGCCCCCACCAGCGCCTCACAGCCAAGATCCACCGCGTTCTCGATGAAGACCCGGTTTGCGACGCCGAAATCGGTCAGCGTCGGGTACTGGTCCAGCGGCAGCACCAGGTGCCGGCTATTGACCTTGGCGCTGGCATGCAGCTGTCGAACGATGTCCTCGTAACCCTCGAATTCCGGAATGCTGACAAAAAAGTCGGTCAGCTCTCGCTGTGTATAGCGATAGGACGGCAATGCCCCGAACACACCTGCGATCACGCTCACTGGTCCCACCCCTTGGTCACGAGAGTCTGGGCCGAAAAGTTCACCCCGAACGCCCCGAGGTGCAAGTTTAGTCGGGTTCGAACTACCCGGCAAACAATCCAGGTACCGCGCTCACCCGGCCAGTTGCCGGTGCAGCCGGTGTTTCAGCAGGTCACGGGTCGCCAGGACCACATTCAGCTGGTCGGCAACCCGGCTCGGCGCGGTGCCGCCGCGGGCATCACGCGACGACACCGAGCCCTCGATGGTCAGCACGTCGCGGACCTGCGAGGTCAGCTGGGGGCTGATGGCGGCCAGCTCGTCGTCCGAAAGCTCCTCGAGCCCGACGCCGCGCTCCTCGGCGACACGGACGGCGGCACCGGCGGCCTCGTGTGCAGATCGAAATGGAATACCTTGGCGCACAAGCCATTCCGCGATGTCGGTGGCCAGCGTGTAACCGGCCAGGGCCATTTCTGCCATCCGCTCGACGTTGAACGTCAGGCTGGCCACCAGACCCGCCATCGCAGGCAGCAGCAACTCCAGCTGGGCCACCGAATCGAATACCGGCTCCTTGTCCTCCTGCAGGTCGCGGTTGTAGGCCAGGGGTTGGGCCTTCAACGTCGCCAGCAAACCCGCCAGGTTCCCGATCAGCCGCCCGGACTTGCCGCGGGCCAGCTCAGCGATGTCCGGATTCTTCTTCTGCGGCATGATCGAGCTACCGGTGGACCACGAGTCGTGCAACGTGACATAACCGAATTCCGTCGAACTCCAGATGATGATGTCCTCGGCGAGCCGCGACAGGTCGACGCCGATCATGGCGAAAACGAACGCCGCTTCGGCCGCGAAATCCCGGGCGGCGGTCGCGTCGACGGAATTGTCGGCGGCGGTAATGAAACCCAGGTCCGCGGCGATCGCGTCCGGATCCAGCCCTAGCGAGGAGCCGGCCAATGCTCCCGAGCCGTACGGGGACACCGCCGCGCGCTTGTCGAAATCGACGATCCGCTCCACATCGCGCAGCAACGGATGGGCGTGGGCGAGCAGATGGTGTGCCAACAGGATCGGCTGGGCGGACTGCAAATGGGTTTTACCAGGCATGATGGCCGTCGGGTGGGCGGCGGCCTGGGCGGCCAGCGCGCCGACGACGTCCAGGACACCGGTGGTGACGCGCCGCACCGCGTCGCGCAGCCACATCCGGAACAGGGTGGCCACCTGGTCGTTGCGCGACCGGCCGGCTCGCAACCGGCCACCCAGGTCGGGGCCCACCCGGTCGATCAGTCCGCGTTCCAGCGCGGCGTGCACGTCCTCGTCGGTGACCAGCGGGCCGAAGCTGCCGTCGGCAAGGTCTGTGGCGAGGCTGTCCAACCCGGCCAGCAGCCCGTCGCGCTGCTCTACGGTCAGCAGCCCGGCCCGGAACAGCACTATGGTGTGGGCCCGCGACGCGGTGACGTCGTAGGGAGCCAGCGCCCAGTCGAAATGGGTGGAGCGGCTCAGCGCGACCAGCGCGTCGGACGGCCCCGCGGCGAACCGCCCGCCCCACAGCGACCCCTGGTTGGTGCTCACCGGGCTATCACCTCCCCGCCAGTGTAGAATCTGACGACGCCTCGCCGGCGTGTCGCGTCGCTCAATTCACACTCGTGCCAGTCGAAAGTCACCGCTGGTCCCGGCGGGCGGCGAGCTTGGACGACAGCCCGTGCACATACACGAAGCCCTTTGCGGCCGACTGGTCGAAGCTGTCGCCCTCGTCGTAGGTGGCCAGATTGAAGTCGTAGAGCGATTCGGCGCTGCGCCGGCCGTTCACCGCAATGTGGCCGCCGTGCAACACCATTCGCACCTCACCGGAAACGTGCTCTTGAGTCTTGGCGACAAAGCTCTCCAGCGCCGCCTTCAGCGGCGAATACCACAGACCGTCGTACACCAGCTCGGCCCAACGCTGATCGGTCTGGCGCTTGAACCGGCCCAGCTCACGCTCCAGCGTGACGTGTTCGAGTTCGGTGTGCGCGGTGATCAGCACCATCGCGCCCGGCGCCTCGTAGATCTCGCGGCTCTTGATGCCCACCAGCCGGTCCTCGACCACGTCGAGACGCCCGACCCCTTGCGCGCCGGCGCGATGGTTGAGTTCCTCGATGGCCTGCAGCATCGACACCGGTGTGCCGTCGATGGACACCGGCACCCCGCGCTCGAACCCGACGATCACCTCGTCAGGGGTGTTCCAGTTGACGGTCGGGTCTTCTGTGTAGGAGTAGATGTCCTTGGTGGGCGCGTTCCACAGGTGCTCGAGGAAGCCGGTTTCCACCGCCCGGCCCCAGACGTTCTGGTCGATCGAGAACGGGGAGCGTTTGGTGACGTTGATCGGGATGGCGTTTTCCTCGGCGAACGCGATCGCCTTCTCGCGCGTCCACGCGTAGTCGCGCACCGGCGCCAGCACCTGCAGATCCGGCGCCAGCGAAGCGAATCCGACCTCGAAGCGGACCTGGTCGTTGCCCTTGCCGGTGCAGCCGTGCGCGACGATGCCGCCGCCGTGCTCGCGAGCCGCCGCAACCAGGTGCTTGGCGATCAGCGGCCGGCTGATCGCGGACACCAGCGGGTAGCGGTCCATGTACAGAGCATTGTTCAACACGGTGGGCAGGCAGTAACCCTCGGCGAATTCGACTTTGGCGTCGACGACGACGGCCTCGACGGCGCCGCAGTCCAGCGCGCGCTGGCGCACCACCTCCATGTCCTCGCCACCCTGGCCGAGATCGATCGCCACCGCCACGACCTCATGGCCGGTCTCCTTGCCGATCCAGCTGATCGCCACCGAGGTGTCCAGACCGCCGGAATAGGCCAGGATGACGCGCTCTGACATGGACAGATCTCCTTACCGAATGTTCTCGAACATGCCAGCGAGTTCCGCGCCAGTCATCGGCTCGCGGGCGACCACAAGGATGGTGTCATCACCGGCAATGGTGCCGACAACCTGGGGCAGGGCCGCGCGGTCGATGGCGCTGGCCAGGTAGTGCGCCGCACCCGGCGGCGTGCGCAACACGGTCAGGTTGCCGCTCGCGTCGGTCGACACCAGCAACTCGCCGAGCAGTCGCGACATCCGATCGGTACCGCCCGATACGCCGCGGACCGGGCTGCCGTCCTCGGGCACCACGTAGATGCCCGTACCACCGTCCGCGCCGCGCAACTTCACCGCGCCGAGCTCTTCGAGATCGCGCGACAGCGTCGCCTGAGTGACCTCGATACCTTCGGCAGCCAGCAGTGCCGCCAGTTCGCTCTGGCTGCGTACCTCCGCCGTCGACAGGATGGCCACGATGCGGGCCTGGCGGCCGGCGCGGTTGACGCTGACCTCGGACACCGCCTTCGAGCCACTAGTCATTTGCGCCACTCCTCCTCATCGCTGCGTCCCCCGCAAGCGGGAGGTGCCCCCACTGCATCGTCGCCGGCGCGGGGTCATCGGGACCGTTCTAACAGCCACACCAGCAGCGCCTTCTGCGCGTGCAGCCGGTTTTCGGCTTCGTCCCACACCACGCTGGCCGGCCCGTCCATCACCTCGTCGGTGATCTCGTCCCCGCGGTGGGCCGGAAGACAGTGCAGCACAATGGCTTCCGGGTCGGCCAGCCCCACGAGTCGCGCGTTGACCTGGAACGGCCGAAACGGCTTGACCCGGTCCAGGCCGTCGTCCTCCTGTCCCATCGACGTCCAGGTGTCGGTCACCAGGACGTCGGCACCCACGGCGGCGGCGTCGGCGTCACCGGTCACCCGCACCGAAACGCCGGTGGCTTCGGCGCGCCGCTCGGCCGCGGCCAGCACCGACGGGTCGGGCACGAAGCCGTGGGGAGCGGCGACGGTGACGTGGAGACCGGCGGTGACCCCGCCGAGCATCAGCGAATGGGCCATGTTGTTGGCGCCGTCGCCGAAGTAGGACAGCCGTAACCCGCGCAGCGACCCCTTACGCTCGGCGATCGTCTGCAGATCGGCCAGCACCTGGCAGGGATGAAACTCGTCGGACAGCGCGTTGACCACCGGCACCGTCGCGGTCTCGGCCATGGCATCCAGCCGGTCTTGGCCGGAGGTCCGCCAGACGATGGCGTCCACGTAACGGGACAACACCCTTGCGGTGTCCTGCAGCGTCTCGTCGCGGCCCAGCTGGGTGCTGCGGCCGTCGACGACAACGGCATGCCCGCCGAGCTGCGCGATGCCCACTTCGAACGAGAACCGGGTGCGGGTGGAGTTCTTGTCGAAGATGACCGCCACCCCGCGCGGCCCCTCCAGGGGGCGACGGCAGAACGGGTCTTTCTTCAGCTCGGCGGCCAGCTGCAGAACCTCGGCCTGCTCGACGGGCGACAGATCGTCGTCGCGCAGAAAATGCCTGCTCATCTCGGCGTACCCGCGGTGTCCAGGATGCCGGGCAGGGCGGTGATGAAACTGTCGATCTGGGATTCGGCGATGATCAGCGGCGGCGCCAAGCGGATGACATCGGGCGCGGCGGCGTTGACCAAAAATCCGGCGTCGCGTGCGGCCGCCTCGGTGTCCTTGGCGCGCGGCGCGGTCAGCACCATGCCCCACAGCAATCCGCGGCCGCGGACGTGGTCGATCAGCGGGTGGCCGAGCGATTCGATGCCGTGGCGCACCGACTTACCCAGCACCTCGGCGTGCCGGACCAGGTCCTCGTCGGCCAGCACCCGCAACACCGCGCGGGCCGCGGCGGTGCAGACCGGGTTGCCGCCGAAGGTGCTGCCGTGCAGGCCGGGCGTCAGCAGTTCGGCGGCCGGCCCGACGGCCAGACACGCCCCGATCGGCAGACCGCCGCCGAGCCCCTTGGCCAGTGTCACCACATCCGGCGTGATGCCGTCGTGCTGGTGGGCGAAAAAGGCGCCGGTGCGGCCCATTCCGGTCTGCACCTCGTCGAGCACCAGCAAGGCGCCGTGCCGCGCCGTGATGTCCCGGGCGGCGGCAAGGTAGCCCCCGGGCGGGACGACGACCCCGCCCTCCCCCATGATCGGTTCCAGGAACACCGCCGCGGTGTCGTCGTCGACCGCGTCAGCCAGCGCGTCGGCCTGGCCGTACGGCACGTGGGTGACGTGGCCCGGCAGCGGCTGGAACGGCGCCTGCTTGGCCGGCTGACCGGTCAGGGCCAGCGAGCCCATCGTCCTGCCGTGGAAAGCCTCTTGTGCGGCAACAAGTTTCGTACGTCCGGTGAGCCGGGACAGCTTGAACGCCAGCTCGTTTGCCTCTGTGCCGGAGTTGCAGAAGAACACCCGCGTTTGGGTGTCGGCACCCAGCAGGGCAACCAGTTCCTCGGCGAGCGCGATGCCCGGTTCGGTGGCATAAAAGTTGGAGGTGTGGCCCAGCGTCGACATCTGGTGCGTGACGGCTTCGATGATGGCGGGGTGGCGGTGGCCGAGGACGTTGACGGCGATGCCGCCCAATAGGTCCAGGTAGGTCTTGCCGTCCACATCGGTGACCACGGCACCGTCGCCGCTGGCCAGCGCCACCGGTGGGGTGCCGTAGTTGTCCATCATCACGGCTTCCCACCTGGCCCGCATCGTGGCCGTGTTGGAGTGAGCGTTTGTCACGGACTCACCACCTTGGTGCCGGTGCCGGCGTCGGTGAACAGCTCCACCAACACGCAGTGTTCGACCCGCCCGTCGATCACGTGGGCGCTGGGCACGCCACCGATGACGGCCCGCAGACACGCTTCGACCTTGGGGATCATGCCCGCCTCCAGGGTGGGTAGCAGTTGCGCCAGGGTGGCGGTGTCGATCTCGCTGACCAACGAACCCGGGTCCGGCCAGCTGGTGTACAGGCCTTCGACATCGGTGAGCATCAAAAGCTTTTCGGCTGCCAGGGCTTCGGCCAGCGCTGCCGCGGCGGTGTCGGCGTTGATGTTGTGCACCACGCCGTCGGCATCCGGCGCGAGCGTCGAAATCACCGGGATGCGGCCCGCCGCAATCAAATCCAGCAGCGCCGTGGTGTCTACCTGGTCGACGTCGCCCACTAGGCCGATGTCGGTGGCCACGCCGTCGACGGTGACGCTGCGCCGCACCGCGGTGAAAAGTTGCGCGTCCTCACCGGTGACGCCGACGGCATAGGGTCCGTGCGCGTTGATCAGGTTGACCAGTTCGCGACCCACCTGGCCGAACAACACCATCCGCGCCACGTCGAGCACTTCCGGCGTGGTGACCCGGAAGCCGCCCTTGAAGTCACCTTCGATGCCGAGGCGGCGCAGCATGGCGGTGATCTGTGGTCCGCCGCCGTGCACCACGACGGGATGGATTCCGCAGTTGCGCATAAAGGCCATGTCGGCGGCGAACGCGCGCCGCAGCGCGTCGTCGGTCATGGCGTTGCCGCCGTATTTCACCACGACGACCTTGCCGTGTAACTGTTTGAGCCAGGGCAGGGCTTCGGCCAGCACCTGCGCCTTGACTTGCGTTGGCAGCGCTCCGATTTCGATACTCACGAGCTGTAGGCCGAGTTCTCTTCGACGTAGGCGTGGGACAGGTCGGTGGTCCGGATGGCGGCCCGACCGTCGCCAACGCCGAGGTCGACGGTGATGTCGATGTCGGGCGCCGAGAGATCCACGTCCCGCGCGCCGGCGGCCCCGGCTCCGTCGATATACACCGCAGAGCCGTTGAACGACACGGTGATTCGATCGGGGTCGAGGGTTACCGGCGCCATGCCGACGGCCGCGAGCACCCGGCCCCAGTTGGGGTCCGACCCGAACACCGCGGTCTTGACCAGGCTGTCGCGGGCGATCACCCGGGCCGCGGCCAGCGCGTCGTCCTCGGAGGCGGCCCCGGAGACGGTCACGGTGACCCGCTTGGTGACGCCCTCTGCGTCGGCCTGTAGCTGAGCGCACAGGTCGTCGCAGACCCGCAGCACAGCGTCCTCGAGATCGGCTTGGGGCGGCGCGATCCCGCTGGCCCCCGATGCCAGCAGCAGCACGGTGTCGTTGGTGGAACAGCTCCCGTCGATGTCGAGCCGGTCGAAGGTGCGGGCGGTGGCTCGGCGCAGCGCCTTATCGAGTGCTGCCGGTTCGGCCGCCGCGTCGGTGGTGAGCACACACAGCATGGTGGCCAACGACGGCGCCAGCATGCCCGCGCCTTTGGCCATCCCGCCGACCGTCCACCTGTTCTGGTGATGCAGCGCAACCTGTTTGGGCACGGTGTCGGTGGTCATGATGGCGTGGGCGGCGTCCTCGCCCCCGGCCAGCCCGCCGGCCATCTCGTGCACGATTTCACGGACGCCGGCAAGCACCTTGTCCATCGGCAGCCGGTCGCCGATCAGGCCCGTGGAACAGACGGCGACCTCGATGGCGCCGGTCTCGGTGCCCCAGTCGGACAACGCGGCGGCGACCGCCTCCGCGGTGGCGTGGGTGTCCTGGAAGCCGCCCGGCCCGGTGCAGGCGTTGGCGCCCCCGGAGTTGAGGATCACCGCGCGCAGCTGACCGGTGGTGAGCACCTGCTGGGTCCACAGCACCGGTGCCGCTTTGACCTTGTTGCGGGTGAACACTCCAGCGGCGGCGTAGTCGGGCCCTTCGTTGAAGACCAGCGCGAGGTCACGGGCGCCCGATGCCTTGATTCCGGCCGCGATCCCGGCGGCGCGAAAGCCCTCCGGGGCGGTGACGCCCAGCACACGGACCAACCGCGCCTCCGTCACGCCGGTCACGGCGCCACCCCGACAACCGAAAGGCCGTCGGTCTCCGGCCAGCCCAGTGCCAGGTTCATCGACTGCACCGCGGCGCCGGCCGTGCCCTTGACCAGGTTGTCGATAGCGGCGATCGCAACAAACGTCTCGGCGGCCTCGTCCACCGCGACGGCGATGTGTGCGGCGTTGCTGCCGATCACCGCGCCGGTGCGGGGCAGCTGTCCCTCGGGCATCAGGTAGACGAAAGGCTCCGCATGGTAGGCCTTTTCGTACGCCTCCCGCAGTTGCGACAGGGGCGCGCGGGTGCGCGCGGTGCAGGTGGCCAGGATGCCGCGGGAGGTCGGGATGAGCACCGGGGTGAACGACACCGTGACGTCGCGGTCGGTGACGGCACCCAGCCCCTGGGCGATCTCGGGGGTGTGTCGGTGGGCGCCGGCGATGTTGTAGGCCCGCGCCGATCCGATCACCTCCGACCCGAGCAGGTCGGTCTTGGCCGCGCGACCGGCTCCCGAGGTGCCGCTGACGGCGACCACCGTGACCGCGGGTTCGATCAGGTCCTCGGCCATCGCGGGCAGCAGCGCCAGCAGGGCCGCGGTCGGATAGCAACCCGGCACCGCGATGCGGCGCGCGCCTTGCAGCCGCTCTCGCCCGCCGGGCAGTTCCGGAAGTCCGTAAGGCCAGCTTCCGGCGTGCGGGGATCCGTAGAACCGCTCCCAGGCGGCGGCGTCGGTGAGCCGGAAGTCCGCGCCGCAGTCGATGATCAGGGTCTGCGGGCCGAGTTGTTCGGCCAGTGCGGCCGAATTCCCGTGTGGCAGTCCGAGGAAAACCACGTCATGGCCGGCGAGCACGGCCACCTCGGTGGGTTCGAGTATCCGCTGGGCCAACGGCGTCAGGTGCGGATGGTGCTCCGCGAGCGTGGTCCCGACGCTGGCCGCGGCGGTCACCGCGCCGATCGTCAGCCGCCCGTCTCCGTATGCTGGGTGCCCGAGCAGTAGCCGGAGGATCTCGCCGCCCGCATAGCCGCTGGCACCGGCAACCGCCACCTTCATCACGTCGGCCATTCGCCCGATTCTGCATGGTTATGCAGCAGTTTGCAAATACATGCTGCCAGATCGGTGTCCGTCGCCGCCTACATCGACGCGATTGCCTCTGCGAGCTGTGCGGGCGCGGAGTTCACCAGGGCGGGAACGATGCCACCGACGGTGGTACCGCCGAGTGGAATGTTAGTCGGTATACCAAACACCACCGCGGAGGCACTAAGGTTCCCCAGCGGCGCGAGAATGCCTCCGACGGGAATGTTCACCGTCGCCGACGTGACTCCCATAATCGGTATCGCCGACGGCGGCACCGGCACCGACAGCGTGGCCTGGCCATTGAGGAAGCCGTTGGCGATGTTGGCGGGAGCATCGACGAGTGCGGTCAGTGCCGCCAACGGGTTCCCTCCCTGCACCGCGCCGACAAATGCGGACACGCTATTTCCGAGCGCGATAGTTGTGGTGATCGGCGAACCTAACGCATCAAGAGTCAGCGCCAACGGCAGCCCAGCGCTGACCGATAAGGCTGGGAGGTGTGAAATATCAAGCGCGATGTTTGTGTTCGTGAGCGTCGTGATCACATTGGTGGTGTTCTGCGCAAAATGTCCGGGGATGCTGAGGATGGGCAGCAGGTCTCCCACGGTCCCGACCAGCAGAATGTTCGATAGGTCGTCTGCGTTAACCCCACTGACGAGGGTAGCTATCAGCGCCCCCGCGACGTCGCCCACCGCGCCGCCGATGTTGCCCGCCTGGAGGGCCGCGAAGGCCGCCTGAAGGCTCGGCGGTATGCCGGACAGCCCGATAACGAAGTCCCTGGTGGCATTTGCGAGCGACGTTACGACCAGCTGGGTGACGTCGTACTGGTTGGTGAGGATCTGCCGCAGGAACGGCGACGGGTCGGCAAGCCAGGCATTGGTAATGCTTTGCAGGTTGGCCACCGTATTGGTGACCAGACTTGCGTAGGGCCCGGAGGCCAGCTGCGCGGCCACCGGGGACGCACCGGGCATGCCACCGTGGCCGAACGGCCCGGCGGTGCCGCCGTTGCCACCCGTCCCATTGGCCCCGGTCGGAGTGCCGAGCCCGCCGGCGCCGCCGGCCCCGCCGTCGCCACCGTTACCGATGAAACTGGCGTTGCCGCCGTTGCCGCCGTTAGTACCGGCTCCACCGGCACCGCTGGCGCCCGCGCCGGCGCCGCCGGACCCGCCGGCACCCCCGACCCCCCCGTTGCCGTACAACAGTCCGCCGTTGCCGCCGTTAGTGGCCGCACCGCCGACGCCGCCGGCACCGTTGCCCGCAGTGGTGGACGCGCCGCCGGTGCCGCCGGCCCCGCCGGCCCCGCCGTTACCGACGATAAAGCCGTTGCCGGGGGTGCCGCCGTTGCCGCCGGTACCGCCCGCAACGCCGGTCCTTGCGGTTGTCCCTCCGGTGCCTCCGTTCCCACCGTCCCCACCGCTGCCACCCAGCAGTCCGGCGACGCCACCCTGACCGCCGGCACCGCCGGTGCCGCCGCCAACGCCACCGAGACCGGTAACGCTGTTAGCCCCACCGGTGCCACCGCTCCCACCGAGCCCACCGTTACCGAGCAAGCTGGCGTTGCCGCCCGCACCACCGGCACCGCCGGGGCCGCCGGAGATGGCGACCGTAGAGCTAGCCCAACCGGTGCCGCCGGCCCCACCGGCACCGCCGCCGCCGTACAGCAGCCCGCCGCTGCCGCCGGCCCCGCCGGCCCCGCCGGCCCCGTTGCTCACTAGCGGCACCGGCGCGGTGCCGGTGGTGCCGGCACCGCCGGCACCACCGGAGCCCACCAGCCCGACGCTGCCGCCTGCCCCGCCGGCCGAGCCGCCGGTGCCGCCGGCCGAGCCGCCGGCGCCGCCGTTGCCGATCAGGGTATTCCCGCCGCCACCGCCGGCACCGCTGGTGCTCGACGCCCCGGCCCCGCCGTTGCCGATCAATGCATTCCCACCGTGACCGCCGGCGCCCGTGGCGCTTGACCCACCGTCACCTCCGTTGCCGATCAGCCCGCCGTCCGCACCGGGCTGGCCAGACCCTGCCCCCGCATTGCCACCGTTGCCGATAAACAGCCCGGCGTGGCCGCCGGCGCCGCCGGACGGCCCGATCCCGCCGGAACCACCGCTGCCGAACAGGTAGGCGTTGCCGCCGGCCCCGCCGGCGCCGGTCGCTGTTGTGCCGACGCCGCCGTTGCCGTACAGCGACCCGCCGGTGCCGCCGGCGCCGCCGGCCCCGACGGCACTGACGCCGTTGGTGCCGCCGTCCCCGCCGGCACCGCCATTGCCGAACAACCCGGCCTCCCCGCCGTTACCGCCGACCCCGCCACCGGACCCGCCAACCCCGCCTTTGCCGCCGTTGCCGAACAAAATTCCACCGGGCTCGCCGTTTCCGCCGGCCCCCGTCCCGGTCCCCGCCGCCCCATCGGCGCCGTTGCCGATCAGCGGGCGCCCAGCAGCGCTTGGGCGGGCGCGTTCACCGCGTTAAGCATGGTCTGCATCGGCGACGCATTTGCGGCCTCGGCGGCAGCGTAATAGCCCGCAGCCGCGTTCAAGGTCTGCACAAACTGGGCGTGAAACGCCGCCGCGTCAGCGCTGAGGACTTGATACTCGCGGGCGTAGGTGCCGAATACCGATGCGATGCCGACCGATATCTCGTCCTCGGCCGCGGGCACCACTCCCGTCGTGGGGGCCGCGGCGGCCGCGGTGACCGCGCGCAGCGCCGAGTGAATTCCCGCCAAATCCCCGGCGGCCGCCTCTACCAGCTCCGGAGCCGCAATTAGATACGACATATCAACCACCCCTCGACTTACTCCGGCGGTCACCCCGATGCTTATCAAAGGTAAATTGAGCGTACTGTGATTCGCTCGAAACATCGTTGAAATCTTGCGTTGTCACGGCGTTCGGACCGGGACCTGCCTCGGGCGCAAAGCGTTCAGCTGCGCAGCACGGCGGCGAACCGCTCGTGGGTCAGGGTGCGATCCGGCGCGCGGAACCGCAACGTAGGACTATAGGGCTGCGGTAACGGTATGCACACCCGTCTGCACGTCACTAATACCCTGCGAGAACTCGATACCGGCGGTTTGCAACGCAGCCAAGCCGGGACCAGCCGCCTGCTGAGCCAATGTCACGTAACTAGCGCCCTGAGAAAACGCGGCACCGGCCTGCTGCAGGTCGGCCATCCCGGTGCTGACTTCCCCGCTAATCAATGTCAGGTCTGTGACACCATGAACGACCTCAATGGCGGCGGTCCCCAGCAGACCAAGTCCAGCCCCGGCTTGCCCCGCAGCGAGCGCCCAGGTGGCAGGATTAAAGAGCTCAACGACGGCGGTCCCCAGCAGACCAACTCCGGACACGACTTGCCCGACCCCCAGCGAAATGTAACTAATCCCGCCAACGAGGTTGGAAACGGCGCTGCTCAGCGAAGCAACCCCAGCAGTAGCGTCCGTCACAGCCGTCGCAAACACACCGCCAGCCAGTTCAAGGTCGCTAAAGGCAGGCTGCAGCAAATTAACTCCGTTAACAGCGTCCTGCGTGGCCGTCAGCAACTCACCAGCACCCTTAGCGATCTGAGGCCCGGCGGTCTGCAGCGCGGCCCCAAGCTTAGCCAGATTCTGCCCGGCCGCCGCGGCGTTCGCGGCAGCGGCGGACGGGTGCCCTAACAGTTCTTGGGCAGGCCCATTCACCGCGTTAAGCAAATTGTTTTGAGCGCTGGCAAGTTCGGTGCCGATATACGCGGCCGCGCCACCGTTCAACAAGTTGACAAACTGGTCATGGAACGCGGTCGCTTGGGCGCCGAGAACTTGAAAGTGCTGGCCGAAGTCGCCGAATATCGACGCGATCGCGGCCGATACCTCGTCCTCGGCAGCAGCAACCACTGCTGTCGTGGGCGGCGCGGCGGCCGCGGAAGACTCGCTCAGCGCCGAGCGAATACCCGCCAAATCTTGTGCCGCAGACTCGATCTGTTCCGGCGTCACACCTAGAAACGACATGCCCAGTTCCCCTCGACAAACTACGACTAGGTGTACCGACACTAAATGAAATGCTCGTCTGCGGGCGCGGAAACCGAAATTTCAAGAAAAAAACTTAGCCTGTATTTACTTTCGCCAAAGCGCGAAGCGACGCGGATCCGCAATGCGGACCGCAATTATGGAAGTTTAGGTGCGCAATACCGCGCCCACCCGCTCGGCGGCGCATCGTATGGCGGCATCGCGTGCGGCGCTGGCGTCGTCTTCGGTCAGCGTGCGATCCGGCGCGCGGAACCGCAACGCAAACGTCAGCGACTTGCGATCCTCGCCGATCTGCGGGCCGGTGAAGACGTCGAACAGCTGGATGTCCTCCAGCAGTTCGCCGGCCCCCTCGCGAACTGCATCGGCCACCGTCTGGGCCGGAACGTCCGCGGCTACCACCAGGCTGACGTCCTGCAACACGGCCGGGAACGGCGAAACCCTGGGCGCGGGCAGTGCCTCGACGATGGGAATCGCATCCAGGTTGAGCTCGATCGCGCAGGTGCCCTTCGGCAGGCCGGAACGCTCGATGACGGCCGGGTGCAGCTGCCCCGCGTGGCCGACGGAGGCTTCCCCGACGAACACCTCGGCGCAGCGACCGGGATGCCAAGGCGAGTATCGGGCCGCCCGCAGAGTCACGTCGACTCCGCTGGCACGCGCGATGATTCGCACCGCTTCGAAAGCGTCGGCCGCTTCGACTCTCCGGCCGGGGCCCCAGGGACCACGCGGTTCACGGAGACCGGCCAACACCACGGCGATGTGCTGCGGTTGCCGGGGCAAGGACGCGTCCAGCCTGGCGATCTCGTCGTCGCCGGGTCGGCGGTCGACGGGTATCGGCCCGACGCCGCGAGTCCGTTCGGTCGGCTGGACCACCTGCGCGATGGCGAACAGTTCGGCATCGACAAGACCCCGCGATACGTTGCGCCCCAACGCTTCCAATAAGGCAGGCAGCAGCGTGGTGGCCAGCTGCGGACGATCGGCCTCCAGCGGGTTGAGCACGTCCGCCGTCCGGCGCCGCGGATCGTCGGCCGGCAGTCCCCAGAGGTCGAACACGCCGGCGGGCAGAAACGGTGTCGGCAGGATCTCGACGTATCCGGACTGCGCCAGCGACCTGCCGATCGCGCGACGACGCTTCTGCACGGCGGTGAGTCCGCGGCCCGCGGGTGCCAGCGGCAGCAGGGACGGGACGACCTCCAGCCCCTCCAGCCGCAGCACTTCCTCCACCAGGTCGGCGGGCTGCAGCAGATCGGGTCGCCAACTCGGCGGGGTGACGATCAGTATGTCGTCGTTGGCGGCCGCTTGGACTACTTGGGCGCCGATCTGGGTCAGCCGCCGGGCGGTTGTGCCCGGCGGGTAGGTCGCCCCCGCGACGCGATCCGGCAGGTCGGCGGCGATCCGGATCGGCGGCAGCGACCAGTCATCCCGGGGCGGGTCGCCGCGCCAATCGGTCAGGGTCGGGGATACCGCTCCCCCGGCGATGTCGGCGAGCAGCGCGGCACACCGGTCCAGCGCGGCCACCGAAATGGCGGGGTCTACCGAGCGTTCGTAGCGACGGGCGGCCTCGCTGGGCAGATGCAGCCGGCGCTGCGTGCGCGATACCGCCGCCGCATCCCACACCGCGGATTCCAGCAGCACGTCGGTGGAGTCCGCGCGCACCTCGGTGCTGGCGGCGCCCATCACACCGCCGATCGCCGCCGTCGCGACGTCATCGACGATCAGGACGTCGCCCGGATCGAGCCGGCGCTCGATGTCGTCGAGGGTGACGACGGTCTCGCCGGGGCGGGCGAACCGCACGGCGAAGCCGCCGGTGATCCGGCTGCTGTCGTGCGCGTGCATGGGGTGGCCAAGTTCCAGCATCACGTAGTTGGTCACGTCCACGGCCGGGGAGGTGGGGCGGATGCCGGCCAGCAACAGCCGGCGCTGCAGCCACCACGGCGACGCGGCAGCGGGATCGATCCCGGTGACCGGCCGCAACGCGAACCGGCGCACCCCCGTCTCGGCCTGTACCGCCAGCGGCCACGCCGCTGCGTCGACCGGCAACGGCTTGATCACCTGGTTGCTGGCCGGGTCGACAAAGTCCAGGTCGTAGGCGCAGGCGATTTCCCGGGCCAACCCGCGCACCGACATGCAGTAACCGCGGTCGGGGGTGATGGCCAGGTAGAAGACCACGTCGTCCAACCCGAGCACGGCGACGCCGTCGGCCCCCGGTTCGGCGGTTCCGGGCGGCAGCACCAGAATCCCGGAATGGTCTGCGCCCAAACCGAGTTCGGACGCCGAGCAGATCATGCCGTCGGAGTTGTGACCGTAGGTCTTGCGGGCCGTGATGGTAAAGCCGCCCGGCAGCACGGTGCCGGGCAGTGCCACCACGACCAGCTCGCCGACCACAAAATTACTTGCACCGCAGACGATTTCACGTTCCGAACCGTCAACGTTGGGGCCGACATCGACCAGACAGGCGCGGATGGGCTTCTTGAAGCCGGTGAGCTCCTCGATCCCGGTCACCCGGCCCACGGTCAGCGGGCCATCGATCGGGCCGAGGGTGACAACCTCCTCGATCTCGTGGCCGATGCGCACCAGCGCCTGCTCGAGATCGGCGGGGGCGACGTCCCAGCCCGGGGCGCCGGCCGTGACGACTTCGCGCAGCCAGCTATAGGGAACCCGCATCAGCCACCCACCCCGAACGGCAACGAGAAGCGAACGTCCCCTTCGACCATGTCGCGCATGTCGGGGATGCCATTGCGGAACTGCAGGGTGCGTTCCAGGCCCATCCCGAACGCGAAGCCGGAATAGATCTCCGCGTCAATTCCCGCGGCCCGCAACACGTTTGGATGCACCATTCCGCAACCGCCCCACTCGACCCAGCCGGCGCCGCCCTTCTTGTTGGGGAACCACACATCGACCTCGGCGGACGGTTCGGTGAACGGGAAGAAGTGCGGCCGGATCCGGGTGCGCGCCAACGGCCCGAACTCGGCCCGCGCGAACGCGTCCAGTGTTCCCCGCAGGTGTGCCATGGACAGGCCACGATCCACCGCCAAGCCCTCGACCTGGTGGAAGACGGGCGTGTGGGTGGCGTCGAGCTCGTCGGTGCGAAAGGTGCGGCCGATCGAGATGATGTAGACCGGCAGTTCGCGCTCCAGCAGGGTACGCACCTGCACCGGTGAGGTATGAGTGCGCAGCAGCTGCCGGGAGTCCTCCGGTGCGACGTAGAAGGTGTCCTGTTCGCTGCGCGCGGGGTGGTCGGCCGGGAAGTTGAGGGCATCGAAGTTGAACTGTTCCGTCTCTACCTCCGGCCCCTCCGCGAGTTCCCATCCCATCGCGACGAAGGTATCGGCGATGTGCTCGGCCAATATCGTGATCGGGTGCCGCGCGCCGGCCGGCTGCCGAGTCGACGGCAGTGTCACGTCGATACCTTCGGCGACCAGCACGGCCGCGTCGCGCTCCGCACGCAACGTCGCCAGCCGTTCGTCATAGCCGCGCTGCACCTCGCCGCGCGCGGTGTTGACCCGCTTGCCGGCGTCGGCGCGCTCGTTCTTGGGCAGGGCCGCCAGCGCTTGTCGCGCCAGCGCCAGCGCTGACCGGTCACCCAGGTGCTCGGTCTTGACGTGCGCCAGCGCGTCCAAATCGTCCGCGTGTGCGATGGCGTGCCGGGCCGCGCTGACCGCCTTGGCCAAGGCTTCCGGCGACAGGTCGACGGGTTGATCACCCACGCGGCGACACTCTCCTTGCTGACGAGGCTGTGCGAGCGGGACCAAATTTGCGCCACGGGTCATGACGCAATTGACGCAAGTGCCGATCATAAGTGATTGGGTGTACGCCGCTCTCGGCGCGCGCTGACTACCCGACGGATGCGGAGCCGGTCATGACCGGCTGCGGACCGGTCAGCGACTCTTCGCCGTCCGGCACCGAAGCCGGCCGCGCACCGCGCGCCGCGCGGAACCCGGCGATGCGATAGGCCGCAAACGCGCCCAGGGCAGCGCCCAGGGCACCGAAGCCCAACACGATGGGCATCGACCACCAGTGGTGAGCGAGGACCAGGAAGCCGAATCCGGCCGAATTCACCAGCATGAACGCCCGCAGCAGCGTCCAGCGCACCGGCTGACGGAACCTCGCGGCCACCAGCACGCCCAGGATCACGGCCACGGAGTGCCCCACATTGGTGAAATCGGCGTCGGCGACCGCGGCGGTAATGCCCGCCGATACCCACCAGCCGATCCACGCCGGCCGCCAGCGCCGGGGAATTGTTGCCGTTAGCGCCCCGAGCACGGCGAGGGCACCGTAGCTCATCCCGGTGTCGGCGGCCCGGGTGATTGAAAACGGCATCCATTCCAGCTCGACGGCGGCGGCCAGAATGGCGGCCACCACCAGCGTCGCGCCGACATGACCGACCAGAAACGCCGTCAGCACCCGCATGGTGTGTAGCTGCAGTTCCGCGAGCACCAGCAGACACGTCAGGAACGGCAACCAGAAGTACATCGGGCCGGCGTCCACGACGAACGCGCTGTCCAGCAGCGTCATCAGGCGCCCGTGGGCCAGGTTGTGCAGGTTGGTGCTGGCGTGCTGAACGAGCATGTCACGCGCGTGCGGGCCAACCAGCGCGACGGCGCCGGCGACCACCAGCAGAACCGCCAGATAACCCACGGTGAACCGGATCCGGGCGAGCCCGGAAAAGATGCCCCCAATCATTAACTTCCACTATGCCCACTAATTTGTTTCGTCTGGGTCATCGGAAGCTGTCAACTCCTTAAGAGTCTTTAGACGGTATATCGCCAAGTCCGGGGGAATGCCGGTGAGTTTGCTCGCAAACACGGGTCTACGTGCACGCTTGGCGACGACGCCCAACGCGTCCAGCTCGCTTTGGGGTATCAGGTCCAGGGTCGGGCCGGACACCATGATGCCGCCTTTTGTGGCACGTTCCATAACACGCGCGGCGATGTTGACGTCGACCCCGAGCCAGTCTGCGGCCAGCCGCTGCGGCCGGCCGGTGTGGATCCCGACCCGCATTCGCGGTCTGTAGCCCGCAACCTCGACCGATTTCATCTCGTCCTTGGCGGCGAGTACGGCCTTTACCGCAACCGTCGGATCGCGGAACACCGCCATGATCCCGTCGCCCATGCGCTTGACGATGTGCCCGCCAGCGTCGAGCAACGGCGTCTCGACGGCCCGCGCCACCTGCCGCAACAGCGTCAGGGCCGCTTCGTCACCGGCCTGCAACGACCACGTCGAGAAGCCGACCAGGTCGGTGAATACCAGCGTCACCTCCGGATTCGCCGGTTCCCGGGAAATTGCCTCCGTCAACGCCTGCCACACCTGCAATACACCGAGGCTGACCTCGCGTGAGGCCGCATCGCGATCCCCCAGCAGCCGGTCGGCAGCCCGCGCGGCGGCGCGCGGACCGCCCTCACCCGCGGTGGACAGCGGGTCGCCGAACTCGGGATCTCCGGGCAGCAGCCGTCGCGCCCGCCGGACAAACGCCACCAGCCCGGGGCTGCGATTCGTGCTGTGCAACCACTGCGACGCATTGTGCACCGACACCGGAGAACGACGTCGGGCGGTGCCGGGCGCCAGCGCTGTCACCGTCTGCTCGGTCGTTTCCGAATTGGTTTCCGGGTTGGTTTCCGAGGACTCGTCCGGATCCGGATCACCAGGAGCGAGTTCCACCTGGCCAGGGTAGGTGGTTTTTGGAGACGCAGGCAATGACGGTCGCGACGTTTTGTGTCACAGCTAGCACATATCGGCACTCGCGCAAGCGCCCGCGCCGGCTAGAGGTTGGCGAGTACGTCCGAGTCCTCCAGTGCGGCAACCAGACCACCGAACTGCGCGCCGGTCAACGGAACCACACTCGGCGGCCCACTGGTGGGCGTCGCCGTCACCGTCGCCACCTCAGAACCTTGCACCAGCAACCCATCCATCGGGATGCTGACACCCACCTGCGAAAAGCCCGAATCCGACGGCGCCGCCTCCGACACCGTCAACGTCTGCTGGCCATACAAGAACTCATGCCACACATCACCAGGAGAATGAGCCAGAATGTTCACCGCCCCCAGCACATTGCCGCTCTGCAAATCACCGACGAACGCCGGACCATTCGGCCCCAACGCGAGATACGCGTCATAGGGGGCACCCAACGCATCCACCGCCAACGTCGCCGACTGCGGCGCCACCAACGACGCGCCCGTCAACGTCACCTGACCCATGTCCGACACCGTGCCACTCAGCGACAACGACACCTCACCCAACGGAGTCTGCTGATCAAAAACCGTCGTCGTAAACGAACCATCACTACCCACACCCAGCAACGGCAACGCATGCCCCGCCACCGCCTGCATCGACGTCGGCAAGCCACCACCCAACTGCTGCAACGCAGGAACCAGACCACTGAACTGCACCCCGGTCAACGGACCCCCACTCGGCGACCCACCCGTGGGCGTCGCGCTCACCGTCGCCAGGTCAGGACCATGCACCAACAACCCATCCATCGGAATGCTGAGACTCAGCTGCGAAAAGCCCGAACCGTCGGGCGCCGGCTCCGACACCGTCAACGTCTGCTGGCCATACAAGAACTCATGCCACACATCAGAAGGAGCATGAGCCAGAATGCCCAGCGCCCCCGCCACATTGCCGCCCTGCACCGCATTGACGAACGCCGGACCACTCGACCCCAACGCCAGATACGCGTCATACGGCGCACCGAACGCATCATCCAACAACGTCGCCGACTGCGGCGCCACCAACGACCCGCCCGTCAACGTCACCTGACCCATCGACACCGTCCCACTCAGCGACAATGACACCTCACCAAACGGAGTCTGCTGATCAAAAACCGTCGCAGTAAACGGCCCATCAGGAGGCACGCCACCCCCCAACACCGGCAACGCTTGCGCCGCCGCTGCCTGCATCGACGTCGGCAAACCAGCCAACTGCTGCAACGCCGGACCCAGACCACTGATCTGCGCCCCGCTCAACGCCACCACCGTCGGCGACCCACCCGGGGGCGTCGCGCTCACCGTCACCGCATCAGGACCATGCACCAACAACCCATCCATCGGGATGCTGACACCCACCTGCGAAAAGCCCGAACCCGACGGCGCCGCCTCCGACACCGTCAACGTCTGCTGGCCATACAAGAACTCATGCCACACATCACCAGGAGCGTGAGCCAGAATGCCCAGCGCCCCCGCCACATTCCCGGTCTGCACCGCATTCACCAACGCCGGACCACCGGGCCCCAACGCCAGGTACGCGTCATAGGGGGCGCCCAACGCATCCACCGCCAACGCCAACTGCGGCGGCGCCACCACCGACCCGCCCGTCAACGTCACCTGACCCCCAAACACCACCCCACTCAGCGACAACGACACCTCACCAAACGGAGTCTGCTGATCAAAAACCGTCGCAGTAAACGGCCCATCAGGAGGCACGCCACCCCCCAACACCGGCAACGCTTGCGCCGCCGCTGCCTGCATCGACGTCGGCAAACCACCCAACTGCTGCAACGCCGGACCCAGACCACTGAACTGCACCCCGGTCAACGGACCCCCACTCGGCGACCCACCCGTGGGCGTCGCGCTCACCGTCGCCAGGTCAGGACCATGCACCAACAACCCATCCATCGGGATATTGACAGCCACCTGCGAAATACCCGAACCCGCCGGCCCCGGCTCCGACAGCGTCAACGTCTGCTGGCCATACAAGAACTCATGCCACACATCACCAGGAGCGTGAGCCAGAATGCCGACCGCCCCCGCCACATTCCCGGTCTGCACCGCATTCACCAACGCCGGACCACCAGGCCCCAACGCCAGGTACGCATCATAGGGGGCGCCCAACGCATCCATCGCCAACGCCAACTGCGGCGGCGCCACCACCGACCCGCCCGTCAACGTCAGCTGACCCATCGACACCGTCCCACTCAGCGACAATGACACCTCACCAAACGGAGTCTGCTGATCAAAAACCGTCGCAGTAAACGGCCCATCAGGAGGCACGCCACCCCCCAACACCGGCAACGCTTGCGCCGCCGCTGCCTGCATCGACGTCGGCAAACCAGCCAACTGCTGCAACGCCGGACCCAGACCACTGATCTGCGCCCCGCTCAACGCCACCACCGTCGGCGACCCACCCGGGGGCGTCACGCTCACCGTCACCGCATCAGGACCATGCACCAACAACCCATCCATCGGGATGCTGACACCCACCTGCGAAAAGCCCGAACCCGCCGGCGCCGACTCCGACACCGTCAACGTCTGCTGGCCATACAAGAACTCATGCCACACATCACCAGGAGCGTGAGCCAGAATGCCCAGCGCCCCCGCCACATTCCCGGTCTGCACCGCATTCACCAACGCCGGACCACCGGGCCCCAACGCCAGGTACGCGTCATAGGGGGCGCCCAACGCATCCACCGCCAACGCCAACTGCGGCGGCGCCACCACCGACCCGCCCGTCAACGTCACCTGACCCCCAAACACCACCCCACTCAGCGACAACGACACCTCACCAAACGGAGTCTGCTGATCAAAAACCGTCGCAGTAAACGGCCCATCAGGAGGCACGCCACCCCCCAACACCGGCAACGCTTGCGCCGCCGCTGCCTGCATCGACGTCGGCAAACCACCCAACTGCTGCAACGCCGGACCCAGACCACTGAACTGCACCCCGGTCAACGGAACCACACTCGGCGACCCACCCGTGGGCGTCAGCGTCACCATCGCCAGGTCGGGACTATTCACCAGCAACCCATCCGTCGGAATGCTGACACCCAGCTGCGAAATACCCGAACCCGCCGGCCCCGGCTCCGACACCGTCAACGTCTGCTGGCCATACAGGAAGCTGTGCACGGCGTCCCCCGGAGCATCGCCCAATGCCGTAACGGCCCCCATCAGGTTTCCGCTGCGTAGCGCGGTGTTAAACGCCAAGCCACTGTTTCCGAGCGCGGTCACCGCGTTATACGGCGCACCCACGGCATCAATAGCCAGCGCAATCGGCGAGGGCAGCACCAGCGACCCGGACTGCACAGTGATTGCCCCGGTTGACGGGTCCACCGTCCCGGTCAGCGTCAGCTGCACCTGACCCAGCGGAGTGCTCTGGTTCACGACGGGAAGGGTGACCGGGGTGCCGGTCGGCGGGGGCGACGCCGGCGGCGTCACCGGCCCCGGCCCGACCGGCGGAGCACCGACCGGCGGAGTAGTGACCGGCGGCGTAGTGACCGCAATGCCACCAGCGCCGCCGCTGACCGCAATGCTGGCTTTCGCGCCGCCGCCAATGCCGAAAACCGGACTTCCCATCGCCGATGCGAAGCTGGCTTCAGCGGCCCCGACCCTGATTGCCGAGCGCTCAAAAAGCGCGGGCGTGTTCACCGAGTTGACCACACTCTGCCGGGCACTGGCGGCGTCGGTGCCCAGATACTGACTCATGCCGGCATTCAATGCGCCCACGAACCGTTCATGAAACGCCGTCAGTTGGGCGCCGAGGGATTGATATTGCTGACCGTGTGTCCCGAACACGGTCGCGATGGCGGCGGATACGGCGTCAGCGCCCGGGGCCGCGACCCCGGTCGTGGATGTCGCCACCGCCGCATTGGCCGCGGTCAGCGCGGAGCCAATGCCCTCCAGGTTCCCGGCCGCAGCCGTCACCATTTCCGGCACCACGCTTAGAAACGACATCGCCCGTCTCCTTTGACCCGCGACAAAATGTCCAAGCACCTGATTGGAGAAATAAAGTGTACTGCCCAGTATTACCTTTTCGTCAAAATCTTTTCTGGCAGCGGCCATTGTCATTTTGTGGCGGCGGCCAACGACTTCTTCCGCTGGACTTCTATCCCGCGATCGAAATCGCTGGGCGAGCATACGGGGCGATCTCGATCACGCATAGGACTGTCGAGTTCGAGAAGGCTCACGCCGCGCGGCGGCGTCGCGGCGGCCGCCTCGCGTCTCGCAACAAACGGCCTGATCACGCCTTGAAATCACGCCCTGGCCACACCGCTGTGGACACTCGATAACACCATCGCGCGGCGAATGCCGAAATCGCAGAAAACGTGCGTTGTCAAGTCTATCGTGAGCGAATCAGGTTGTAGGAGGCCGAGATGATTGCCACGCCAACGACATCCACTGATCCGCTGGGGCCCGACTCGCTCACCTGGAAGTATTTCGGTGACCTGCGCACGGGAATGATGGGTGTATGGATCGGCGCGATCCAGAACATGTATCCGGAGCTGGGCGCCGGCGTCGAGGAGCATTCGATCCTGCTGCGCGAGCCGTTGCAGCGGGTGGCCCGGTCGGTGTACCCGATCATGGGCGTGGTCTACGACGGCGATCGGGCGGCCCAGACCGGCGAGCAAGTCAAGAGCTACCACAAGACGATCAAAGGAGTTGACGCCGCGGGGCGCCGCTACCACGCGTTGAATCCGGAAACCTTCTATTGGGCGCATGCGACGTTCTTCATGCTGGTGATCAAGGTGGCCGAGTACTTCTGCGGGGGCTTGACCGAGGCCGAGAAGCGACAGCTGTACGACGAGCACGTGCAGTGGTACCGGATGTACGGGATGAGCATGCGGCCGGTGCCTAAGTCGTGGGAGGACTTCCTGGAGTACTGGCAACGGGTCGGGCGCGAGGAGTTGGAGATCAACCAGGCGACCCTGGACATCTTCAATATGCGGATCCCCAAGCCGAAGTTCGTGCTCATGCCCACGCCGATCTGGGACCAGTTGTTCAAGCCGCTGGTAGCCAGTCAGCGTTGGATCGCGGCGGGGCTATTCGAGCCGGCGGTCCGGGAGAAGGCGGGAATGCATTGGACACCGGGCGACGAGGTGTTGCTACGCGTGTTCGGCAAGCTGGTAGAGCTCGCGTTCTTGGCCGTCCCCGACGAAATCCGGTTGCACCCGCGTGCACTGGCGGCCTACCGCCGCGCCCAAGGACGGGTTGCGAGCGACGCGCCGTTGCTACAGGCACCGGCATTCGTGGCGCCGCCGCGTGACCGCCGCGGGCTGCCGATGCATTACTTCCCACCCCGCTCCCACCCTCTGCAACCGGCGAAGATCTTGATGGAACGGGCCGGATCACTCGTGCACAACACGCTCTCGCTGGCCGGTGTGCGGCCCGCCCGGGGGCGCAAAAGGGCCGCGTAGGGCTGCCTAGCGCCCCTGGATCAGTGATCGCGATCCAGCGCCCGCGAGCTCTGGTACAGACAGATCGCCGCGGCCGCGGCCACGTTCAGGCTCTCCGCGCCGCCGGACATCGGGATGCGCACCCGGTGCTCCGCCCGGTCCGCGATTTCGGTTGGCAGGCCATGCGATTCGGGCCCGAACAGCCAGGCCGTCGGCTTGCCGAGGAGCCGCTCCGCCTCGTCGAGCCGCGTCTCGCCGTCCACCGTGGCGGCCAGCACCTGCAACCCGACGGCGTGCACCGCGTTGACCGCGGCGTGGACGTCGGGCACAACGACGACCGGAATCGAGAAGATGCTGCCGGTGGAAGCACGCAGACATTTGCCGTTGTACGGGTCGACACTGTGCCCACCGAAGATCATGGCGCCGGCGCCCATCGCATCGGCGATGCGGATCACCGTGCCCGCGTTGCCCGGCTCGCTGATCTCGACGGCAACGACAACCAGCCGGGGTGAGCCGGCCAGCACGTCGTCCAGCGCAGTGGCCGGCATTTCGCAAACCGCGACCAATCCGGCCGGCGTGACCGTGTCGGAGAGCGCTTTTGCGGCGCGTTCGGTCACCAGGTGTGCTGGCCACCCCAGGGTGGCCAGCAGTGACGCGTGCCGCTGGGCCGCCGACTCGGTGACGAAGACATCCCGGACCAGCCCGCGCGCCGACGCGGCCTCGACCAGGTTGGGGCCCTCGGCGAGAAAACGTCCGGCGCGCCGCCGGGCGACTTGACGGTGCAATTTGACTGCCGCGGCCACCCTGGCCGAGCGTTCGGTGAGCACCGGAACCCCGCGGGCTAGGCGGCCTCTCCGGAAGGCGCGTTGACATCCTCGGGCAGTGCCGCCCGGGCGACCTCGACCAGCGCGGTGAACGCCGCGGGATCGCTGATCGCGATGTCGGCGAGGTTCTTGCGGTCGACTTCGACACCCGCCGCCTTGAGGCCCTGGATCAGCCGGTTGTAGGTGATGTCGTTGGCGCGCGCGGCCGCGTTGATCCGCGAAATCCACAACTTGCGGAACTCGCCCTTGCGCGCACGACGGTCACGGAAGGCGTAGTTCAGTGAATGCAGCTGCTGCTCTTTGGCTTTGCGGTAGAGCCGGGATCGCTGGCCGCGATAGCCTCGCGAGGCCTTCAGGACGGTGCGCCGCTTCTTGTGGGCGTTGACTGCCCGCTTTACGCGTGCCATGGATATTCCTACTCTCGTTCGTACGTAGATGGTCAGGCGACGCTGCCCGTTTCAGCTAGCCGTTCAGCAGCGCTTTAACCCGCTTGGTGTCATTGGCTGCCACCGTCGTGCGGCCATCCAGCCGCCGGGTGCGAGTGGACGGCTTGTGCTCCAGCAGGTGTCGGCGATTGGCTTTCTGGCGGACGATCTTCCCGGTACCGGTACGCCGGAACCGCTTCGACGTCCCACTATGGGTCTTGGCCTTGGGCATGTTTCCTCAGTTCTGCTGTTCTGTTGCGTTGGGGTCCTGCGCCGGCCCGGTCGCCGGTCCCCCGGGTTGCCGCGCCCTGGCGCGCGTCTTCGCGCCTCGATGCGGTGCCAGCACCATCGTCATGTTGCGCCCGTCCTGCTTGGCCGAGGTTTCGACGAATCCGTAGTCGGCGACGTCCGCCCCCAGCCGCTGCAGCAATCGATAGCCCAGCTCGGGCCGCGACTGCTCACGTCCGCGAAACATGATGGTGACCTTGACCTTGGATCCCGCTTCCAGGAAGCGGACCACGTGACCCTTCTTGGTCTCGTAGTCGTGATCGTCGATCTTTGGTCGCAGCTTCTGCTCTTTGACGACGGTCTGCTGCTGGTTCCGGCGGGATTCGCGCGCCTTCTGCGCCGCCTCGTATTTGTACTTGCCGTAGTCCATGATCTTGCAGACCGGCGGTCTGGCATTCGGGGCAACTTCGACAAGGTCGAGATCGGCGTCCGCGGCAACGCGGAGTGCGTCTTCGATGCGCACTATGCCTACCTGCTCCCCTGCCGGCCCAATCAATCGGACTTCAGGTACGCGGATGCGCTCGTTGACGCGGGTCTCAGTGCTGATGGGGCCTCCCTCGTTGGCTTCTATTCCCTGCGACCCGTGCCTGCACCGGTCGCAGGATCAGCGGTGGGAATACCGTGCCATCAGCAAAAAAAGCCCTGCATAAGCAAGGCCCAATGCCGACCGATCGCGGCTTGAAACTAGCCAAGCCGCCCGCGCCACGCGCAGATCAGGCACTCTCAGATGCCTGTGACCGGACCGCGGCGCCTCGAAGAACCTCTTGGCTAGCGGTGGGAGTGGGACTCCACTTAACTGTCCCTGGCCTTCGCCGGGATGGTCGCAGAGGTCAGTCTAGCAGCCATGAGCTACCATTCGGCACGATGCCGGCACCAGAGCCGCCCCGATGGCGCGCCAGCCCAGGGGATGACTCTTGGCGCTTCGCCAGGCATTTCACGGGTTGAAGGAATATCCTCGCGGTCTAGTGACAGTCACAACATCTCGTTCGGGCAGGCGGTCGAACTCCCGGTATCGCTGGGTACCGGCGGCCGCCGGCTGGACGGTTGGCGTCATCGCCACGCTGTCGCTGCTGGCCAGCATGTCGCCGGTGCTCCGGTGGTTGATCAGGGTTCCGCGGGAATTCATCAACGACTACCTATTCAACTTCCCGGACACCAGCTTCGCCTGGTCCTTCGTGCTGACGCTGCTGGCCGCGGCGCTGACCGCACGCAAACGCATCGCCTGGTTGCTGTTGCTCGGCAACATGGTCCTTGCCGCCGGGTTGAACGTCGGCGACATCGCCGCCGGCGGCAATACCGCAGCCGAGAGCTTCGGCGAAAACCTCGGGTTCGCCTTCCACGTCGTCGCGATCGTCCTGCTGGTCCTGAGCTATCGGGAGTTCTGGGCCAAGGTCCGTAAGGGCGCGCTGTTCAAGGCCGGCGCGACGCTGGTCACCGGCGGGGCGATCGGAATCCTGTGCTCCTGGGGCCTGGTCGAAATGTTCCCGGGGACGCTGGAGCCGGAGTACCGCTTTTGGTACGTGGCCAACCGGGTAATCGGGTTCGCCATCGTCGATCCCGACGAGTTCGTCGGCAAGCCGCACTTCATACTCAACGCGTTCATGGGGTTGTGTGGCGCGCTGGCGCTGATCGCGGCGACGATCGTGCTGTTCCAGTCCCAGCGCGCCGATAACGCGCTGACCGGTGAGGATGAGTCCGCCATCCGGGGGCTGCTGGAGTTGTGGGACAAGAACGACTCACTGGGCTACTTCGCGACCCGTCGCGATAAGTCGGTGGTGTTCGCGAATAGCGGACGCGCCTGCATCACGTATCGGGTCGAAATCGGTGTCTGCCTGGCCAGCGGCGACCCGGTGGGTGACCCGAGGGCCTGGCCGGCGGCCGTCGACGCCTGGCTGGGTCTGTGCCAGACCTACGGCTGGGCACCCGGCGTCATGGGCGCCAGTTCCGAAGGGGCCCGGGTATATCGCGAGGCCGGCCTGAACGCGTTAGAGCTGGGCGACGAGGCCATCCTGCGAACCGCCGATTACAAGCTGTCCGGCCCGGATATGCGCGGGGTGCGCCAGGCGGTGATGCGGGCCCGGCGGGCCGGGCTGACGGTGCGCATCCGGCGGCATCGCGACATCTCGCCCGACGAGATGGCAGCCACCATCCAACGCGCCGACGCCTGGCGCGACACCGACGCCGAGCGTGGCTTTTCGATGGCGCTGGGCCGACTCGGCGACCCCGCTGACTCGGACTGCCTGCTAGTCGAGGCGGTCGACTCCGACGACCACGTCGTGGCGATGCTGTCACTGGTGCCGTGGGGATCCACCGGCGTCTCCCTGGACTTGATGCGTCGTGCTCCGCAATCTCCCAACGGCACCATCGAATTGATGGTCAGCGAACTCGCCCTGAACGGTGAAGGCCTTGGCATTACCCGTATTTCGCTGAACTTTGCTATGTTCCGGTCTGCGTTCGAGCAGGGCGCCGCGCTCGGGGCCGGCCCGGTGGCGCGGTTGTGGCGGGGTCTGCTGCTGTTCTTCTCGCGGTGGTGGCAGCTGGAGACGCTTGTACCGCTCGAACATGAAGTACCAACCCGAGTGGGTACCGCGGTACGCGTGCTATGACGACGCGCGGCTGATTCCCCGGGTGGGGGTCGCGTCGGTGATCGCCGAGGGCTTCCTGGTGTTGCCGTTCAGCCGGCGCAACAAGGTGCACACCGGTCATCACCCGGCCGTGCCGGAGCGGTTGGCGGAATCCGGGCTGCTGCATCCCGACGGGTCGGCGCCGGATGTGAGCGGTCTGCGACCGGGGGTAGCAGCCAGCCTGGAAGAGGACACGAAATCGCGCCTGCCCGAACAGGTGCGGGTGCGCATGACGAAGCTGGAGACGTTACGGCGCAGCGGCCTTGACGCCTACCCGGTGGGATCTCCGCCGAGTCACACGATCGCCCAGGCGATCGACGCGGACGACCAGGCCACCGTCTCGGTGGCCGGACGCATATTGCGAATACGTAACTACGGCGGCGTGCTGTTCGCTGACTTGCGGGACTGGTCCGGCGAAATGCAAGTGCTGATGGACAATTCACGACTGGAGCGTGGCCGCAACGGCGATTTCAAGGCGGCAATCGATCTCGGCGACCTGGTCGAGATGACCGGGCACATGGGCTTCAGCAAAAACGGGACCCGCTCGTTGATCGTGCGCGATTGGCGGATGATCGGTAAGTGCCTGCGGCCACTGCCCAACAAATGGAAGGGGTTGACCGATCCGGAGACCCGAGTGCGGAGCCGCTACGTCGACCTGGCGGTCAACCCCGAGTCCCGTGATCTGATCAAGGCGCGCAGCAGCGTGTTGCGCTCCGTTCGAGAGACGTTGTTCGCCAAGGGATTCATTGAAGTCGAGACCCCGATCCTGCAGCAGATCCACGGTGGAGCCGCCGCCCGGCCCTTCGTCACCCACATCAACTCCTACGACATGAACCTGTTCTTGCGCATCGCGCCGGAGCTCTATCTGAAGCGGCTGTGCGTCGGTGGCGTGGAGCGGGTGTTCGAGCTGGGCCGCGCGTTCCGCAACGAGGGTGTGGACTTCAGCCACAATCCGGAGTTCACCTTGCTGGAGGCGTACCAGGCGCACGCCGACTACCGGGTGTGGATCGACGGCTGCCGTGAACTCATCCAGAACGCCGCCGAGGCCGCCAATGGCGCGCAGATCGTGATGCGGCCCCGGACGGATGGGTCGAGCCGCGCTGACGACCGTCTCGAGCCGGTGGACATCTCCGGTGTCTGGCCGGTGCGGACCGTGCACGAAGCGGTATCCGAAGCGCTCGGTGAGGCCATCGACACCGACACCACGTTGGCCAAGCTGCGCGGGCTGTCCGACGCCGCACACATTCCCTATCGCGCACATTGGGATGCCGGCGCGGTGGTGCTGGAGCTCTATGAACACCTGGTTGAGGACCGGACCCGGCAGCCGACGTTCTACATCGACTTTCCGACGTCCGTGTCGCCCCTGACCCGGCCGCACCGCAGCAAGCCCGGCGTCGCCGAGCGGTGGGATCTGGTGGCATGGGGTGTCGAGCTTGGCACCGCTTACAGCGAACTCACCGACCCGGTGGAGCAGCGGCACCGTCTGCATGAGCAGTCCCTGCTGGCCGCGGGCGGAGACCCCGAAGCGATGGAGCTCGACGAAGACTTCCTGCAAGCAATGGAATACGCGATGCCGCCCACCGGAGGCCTGGGGATGGGCGTCGACCGCGTTGTCATGCTGATCACCGGCCGCAGCATCCGCGAGACATTGCCGTTCCCGCTGGCCAAGCCGCACTAGGCCAAGTACTAGGCGAGCCCAGTGCTACCGGTGGCGCGGGTCCGGCGCGCGATATTCGTGCGGCACTGCAATCCGTGGAGCGCCTGGACGCGCTGGGCAAGCACACCACTGACCCTGATGCCGGTGTGGACGCGACGCTGGAGCCATGCGGCGTTGATTGGGCTGTGGCTGGCGGTCAATCCGTTCGTGTTCGGCAAGCCGCGACACGAGCGGGCTTGGTCGACTCGGGCGATGCTCGGCGAAGAACTGTGGATCGCCCGTCGGCCCCGAGACGCGGCCATGGCGGTCAGCGTGGTGACGTCGGCGGTCTCGGTGGGCGCTCTGCTGGCCGCCCGCCGTCGTCAACTGATTCCCGCGGCGATCGCCACCGCGGTGCAGATGGCGCTGATACTGGTGTACTGGGAGCAGATGGCGCGCTACTTCGATCGCCAGCGTGACTTAGGAGAATCGCATGCCCGACGAACCAGACATCCCTGACCTAGTCCCTGATCCAGCCCAACCCGACACCGGGTACGACAACGCGGGTGTGCCAACCTTCGAATCCGTCCGCGAGAAGATCGAATCCCGGTATGCGACGGCGGTTGGTGGCTCGGAACTCGACGCCGAGACGCCGGAAGGCCAGGCCGTCGAGGTGCAGTACGAGGAGCGCCAGCGCGCGGCCGCCGAGCGTCTGGCGCAGATCCGCGAGGCGATACGCAACGATGAGTGACACCAGGAATTGGCCCAGATAAATAGCGGTGCGCCCACCGTGCGAACATTCACCGCCGTTGAGCGCCGGAACCGCTTGGCGCGCAGGCACTTTCTGGCAGAGGCCGATTCGCAGGCGATGACGGCGATCACCGCCGGGCTGGTGGGACTGCATGCAACGGACCCCGCCACTCCATACCTGTCGCTGTGGGCGCGGTCGGCGGGTTTCGCCATCGCTGACCTGGACCACGAGCTGTACCAGAAGCGTTCCGCGGTAAGGCATCTGGCGATGCGACGGACGCTGTGGCTGGTGAACGCCAACGACCTGGCCGCCGTTCAGGCGGCGGCCAGCGACCGGGTAGCCGACAACGAACGTCGCCGGCTGACCGCCGATGCCCGGAAGGCCGGCGTGGCCACCGACGGTGACCGATGGCTGGATCGGGCCTGCGCGGCGGTACTGCGCCACCTGGGCGAGAACGGGTCTGCCAACAGCACCGAGCTGCGGACCGCGCTGCCCGAACTGGCCGGAACCTACGATCCCGCACCCGGAAAGCGTTGGGGCGGCGCGGTTCCGCTTGCTCCACGGGTACTCACCGTGCTCTCGGCGCGCGGCGATATCGTGCGCGGACCCAATGCGGGAGCCTGGACCGCATCGCGACCGCGTTGGAGCACCACGGCGGATTGGCTCGGCGGGCCGAGGAAGCCCGTGCAAGCCCACGACGCGCGGGCCGAACTGACCGGCCGGTGGCTACGGACATTCGGGCCCGCCACCGCAACGGATATCAAGTGGTGGTTCGGCACCACGTTGACCGCGGTCCGAGCGGCCTTGACCGACATCGGGGCCGTGGATGTCGACCTGGACGGCAGCCCCGGCTATGCGCTGCCGGACGACCTCGAGCCGGAACCCGACGTGCCGCCGTGGTGCGCACTGCTGCCGGGCCTGGATGCCACCACGATGGGATGGTCTGCGCGCGATTGGTATCTCGGCGCACATCGCGGCCAGGTTTTCGACACCAACGGCAACGCCGGCCCCACCGCGTGGTGGAACGGGCGCGTGGTGGGCGGCTGGTATCAGGACGCCGGCGCCCGCGTTCGGCTACAGCTCACCGAGGATCCGGGACGCGACGGGTGGCGCGCCCTGCGGCGACGCGCCGATGACCTCACCACGTGGCTGGGCGGCGTGCGGATCAGCCCGCGCTTTCCGTCGCCGCTGTCCAAGGCCGGGGCCGCCGCGCCGGGCTGAACGATGCTGCGGCCCGGGGAATCGCCGACGCCATCGCCCCCAACACCCGTTGGGCGCCGTCGACTCAGGCGCTGACCTTGCGACGCCGATTCGACCGCCGCGCCACCCCGGCCGATGCGCCGCTGCCGACGACCTCGGCGAGGAACTTTCCGGTGTAGCTTTCCGGAACCGCGGCCACTTGCTCCGGGGTGCCTTCTGCGACCACGGTTCCGCCCTCGGCACCACCCTCGGGGCCCATGTCGACGATCCAGTCCGACGTCTTGATCACGTCCAGGTTGTGCTCGATGACGATCACCGTATTGCCTTTGTCGACAAGGCCGTTGATGACGCCGAGTAGCTTGCGGATGTCGTCGAAGTGCAACCCCGTGGTCGGCTCGTCGAGGATGTAGATGGTGCGTCCGGTCGAGCGCTTCTGCAATTCGGCCGAGAGCTTGACCCGCTGCGCCTCGCCACCGGACAGCGTCGGCGCGGGCTGGCCGAGCCGGACGTAGCCCAGGCCGACGTCGACCAGCGTGCGCAGGTAACGGTGGATGCCGGTGATCGGCTCGAAGAACTCCGCCGCCTCCTCGATCGACATGTCCAGCACTTCCGAGATGGTCTTGCCCTTGTAGTGCACCTCGAGGGTTTCCCGGTTGTAGCGGGCGCCTTGGCACACCTCGCACGGCACGTAGACGTCGGGCAGGAAATTCATCTCGATCTTGATGGTGCCGTCACCCGTGCACGCCTCGCAGCGACCGCCCTTGACGTTGAACGAGAACCGACCGGGTTGATAGCCACGAACTTTGGCCTCGGTGGTGGCGGCGAACAGCGTGCGGATCTTGTCGAAGACCCCGGTGTAGGTGGCCGGGTTGGATCGCGGCGTGCGGCCGATCGGAGACTGGTCTACCCGCACCAGCTTGTCCAGGTGGTCCAGCCCGGTGACCCGGGTGTGCCGGCCCGGGACTTGGCGGGCGCCGTTGAGCCGGTTGGCCAGCACCGCCGCCAGAATGTCGTTGACCAGCGTCGACTTGCCCGACCCGGACACTCCGGTCACCGAGGTGAGCACGCCGAGCGGGAACGACACGTCGATCCCGCGCAGGTTGTGCTCGCGGGCGCCGACCACCGTGAGCTCACGCCGCCGGTCGACGGGACGCCGCACCGCGGGCGTCGCAATGCTCTCCCTGCCGGACAGGTAGGCGCCGGTGATCGAATCCTGGTTGCGCAGCAGCCCGTCGTACGGCCCGCTGTGCACGATTTGGCCGCCGTGTTCGCCGGCGCCGGGCCCGATGTCGACGATCCAGTCGGCGTGCTCGATGGTGTCCTCGTCGTGCTCGACGACGATCAGCGTGTTTCCCAAATCCCTTAACCGGGTGAGGGTTTCGATGAGCCGCCGGTTGTCGCGCTGGTGCAGCCCGATGGACGGCTCGTCGAGCACATACAGCACACCCACCAGGCCCGAGCCGATCTGGGTGGCCAGCCGGATGCGTTGGGCCTCACCGCCGGACAGCGTGGCCGCGGCGCGGGACAGCGACAGGTACTCCAGCCCGACGTCGAGCAAAAAGCCCAGCCGCGACTGTACTTCCTTGAGCACCTGCCCGGCGATCGCCTGCTCGCGCTGACCGAGGGTGAGCCCATTGAGAAAATCCGCGCAGTCGGAGATCGACAGCTCGCAGACCTCGGCGATGGACTTCGCACCACGCTCCCCCGCGGCCAGCGTTACCGCCAGAATCTCCGGCTTGAGCCGGGTGCCCTCACACACCGGGCACGGCACGTCACGCATGAAGCCTTCGTAGCGTTCCTTCATCTGCTCGGATTCGGTTTGTGCCATCTTGCGTTGCAGGAACGCCAGCACGCCCTCGAAATCGGCGTAGTACGAACGGGTCCGGCCGTAGCGGTTGCGGTACCGCACATGCACCTGCTCGTCGGAGCCTTCCAGAATCGCCTTGCGGGCCTTGGCCGGCAGCTTGCGCCACGGCGTGTCGACGTCGAAGCCCAGCGCCTCGCCGAGCCCGGCCATCATCCGGATGAAGTACTCCGCGGTATGGCCGTTCGACCATGGCGCCACCGCGCCCTCGGCCAGCGTCCGCTCCGGGTCGGGCACCACCAGGTCGGGGTCGACCTCCTTACGGATTCCCAGGCCGGTGCACTCCGGGCAGGCGCCATACGGCGAGTTGAACGAGAACGACCGCGGTTCCAGGTCGTCGACCGCCAACGGGTGTCCGTTGGGGCAGGCCAGTTTCTCGGAGAAGCGCTGCTCGCGCGGGTGGTCATGCTCGTCGCGATCGTCGGGAAATTCCAGCACCACGATGCCGTCGGCCAGGTTCAGCGCCGTCTCCACCGAGTCGGTGAGCCGTTGCTTGGCGGTGGCCTTGACGGTGAGGCGGTCCACCACTACCTCGATGTCGTGCTTCTCCTGTTTCTTCAGCTTGGGCGGATCGGTCAGCGGGTGCACCACGCCGTCGACCCGGACCCTGCTGTAGCCCTGGGCGTTGAGCTTGTCGAACAGGTCGGCGAACTCGCCCTTGCGGGTGCGGACCACCGGGGCAAGCACCAGGAACCGGATGCCCTCCTCCATCGCCAGCACCTGGTCGACGATTTGCTGCGGTGTCTGACGCGCGATCCGCTCGCCGCAGATCGGGCAGTGTGGTGTGCCCGCGCGGGCGTACAGCAACCGTAGGTAGTCGTATACCTCGGTGATCGTTCCGACCGTCGATCGCGGGTTGCGGTTGGTCGACTTCTGGTCGATGGACACCGCCGGCGACAGGCCCTCGATGAAATCGACGTCCGGCTTGTCCATCTGCCCCAGGAATTGGCGGGCGTAGGCCGACAGCGACTCCACGTAACGCCGCTGGCCCTCGGCGAAGATGGTGTCGAAGGCCAGGGACGACTTGCCGGACCCGGATAGCCCGGTGAAGACGATCAACGAGTCGCGCGGCAGGTCGAGGTCGACGCCGCGCAGGTTGTGCTCACGCGCACCCTTGACGATCAGGCGGTCAGCCACGCTGCCCCTCCCCCAAAACTGCTCCCAAAGCGGCTCCCAAAACTTAATTGCGCACGGCGCGTTCCATGCTATGTGCCCCCACCGACAAGCAACGCACCCAGCCTCGACCCAGCCATGACCAAGTAACGTGACCGATATGACTGCCTCGGTCGAGCCCCGCGACAACTACACCGGACACGTCGACCCGGGTACCGCGGCCCGCCGCACCCTGCCCGGCGTCACGATCCTGAAGACGTCGGTGGGCCCGATGGACAACAACGCTTACCTGGTGACGTGTTCGGCAACCGGAGAAACACTGCTGATCGACGCCGCCAACGACGCCGACGTCCTCATCGACCTGATCCGACGTTACGCCCCGAAATTGTCGCTGATCGTGACCAGCCATCAGCACTTCGATCACTGGCAGGCGCTGGAAGCGGTGGCCGAGGCCACCGGCGCGCCGACCGCCGCGAACAAGATCGACGCCGAACCCCTGCCGGTCAAACCGGATCGTTTGCTGGCCAACGGCGACACCGTCCAGATCGGCGAGCTGAATTTCGATGTCATCCACCTGCGCGGGCACACGCCCGGATCGATCGCGCTGGCGCTCAGCGGCCCCGCGACCGGCGGCGTCACCCAGTTGTTCACCGGCGACTGCCTGTTCCCGGGGGGCGTGGGTAAGACATGGCAGCCGGGCGACTTCACCCAGTTGCTCGACGACGTCACCATCCGGGTGTTCGACGTGTACGCGGACTCCACCGTGATATACCCGGGCCACGGCGACGACACCGTGCTCGGCACCGAGCGCCCCCAGCTCGAGGAGTGGCGCGTCCGCGGGTGGTGACGCCAGCCGTCGCGGTACGGCGTTCCAGCGACGGGTGTGCCGTTACGTGGTGTGCACGATCAGCACGTCGACCTTGGCCCGACGTGAGACGTTGGCCGGCACCGATCCCAGCAGTCGGCCGCTGATGGTGCTCAGGCCGACATTGCCCACCACCAGCAGATCGGCATTGACGTCTTCGGCGAGGTGGACCAACGCGTCGACCGGAGCGCCGACGATCGCCCGTTCTTCGACGTTTTTCGCGCCGGCGTTGTGCGCCCGCTCCTTCGCGGAGTGGAGGATCTCATAGATGGGGGCGGTGCCCGTCACCTGGTAGCTCTCGTTCCGCAGGACGTCGGCGGCCCGAGAGTCGTCGCCTTGCGGCAGGTATGCCGACGCAACGATCAACTTGGCGTCTTCCCCGGCGATCCTGGCCGCCCGGTCCACCGCGCGCAACGACGAATCCGATCCGTCGGTCCCCACCACAACGGTCTGATAGGCGCTCATTTACCCTCCAAGTGTCGGTTACTCAGCCAACCCAAGACAGTATCGTGTTGCCGGATGAACATGGGTGAGATTACCGCCACGATAACGACGTGGCGCAACCGCCATTTGCCTGGCCAGAGCCTTGAAACAGGCTAAAATAGCCATGCAAAAAATGCAAAAGCTTGCCGTGCAATGCTTTTCAAAAATAATGGCCGCGAAGTGCCGATGATCAGCCCAGACGCCGCCCAATATTACGGTCCAACCGCGAGGCCGGTGGTGAGCGAGCTCATCCTGCGCGCCCTAAAGTGACAAGCACCATGCCTGTGTCAGCCCTTGAGCAGCGCCCTCGGCGGGATCCGCGTCAGGATTCAGAGGCCCCCGTCGACGAGCCGGCGCGCCAACGCCCCCGTGGCAGGGTGTTCGACCCATGCTTGATCGCTTTGCTGGCCGCGGTTATCAGCGGCGCTGGCGCAAGTCGGCCGTCGCTGTGGTTCGACGAGGGCGCCACCATATCGGCGTCGGCGAGCCGCACGCTGCCCGAGCTGTGGAAGTTGCTGGGCCATATCGATGCCGTGCACGGCCTGTACTACCTGCTGATGCACGGCTGGCTCGCGATCTTTCCCCCGACCGAGTTCTGGTCGCGGGTCCCCAGCAGTCTGGCAATCGGCGCCGCCGCCGCCGGCGTCACGGTTTTCACCAGGCAGTTTGTCCCGCCGGTCGCGGGGCGAAGCACCGCGATATGCGCAGGCATCGTGTTCGCGATCCTGCCCCGCGTCACCTGGGCGGGCATCGAAGCGCGCTCGTATGCCATGTCGGTGGCGGCCGCCGTCTGGCTGACCGTGTTGCTCGTCGCCGCGGTGCGACACAACAGGCGGCGGCTGTGGCTGTGCTACGCCCTGGGATTGATGCTGTCGATTTTGCTGAGCCTCAACCTGGTGCTGCTGGTGCTCGTTTACGCCGCGATGCTGCCGTTGCTGGCACCGAAGAAATCCCGAAAATCGCCCGTCATCTGGTGGGCGGTCAGCTCGGCCGTCGCGGTCGGGGCCATGATGCCGTTCCTCCTGTTCGCCCATGGCCAAGTCTTCCAGGTCAATTGGCTGTTCCCGGTCAGCTGGCATTACGCCTTCGACATCACGATGCGGCAGTATTTCGACCACAGCGTTCCGTTCGCCATTCTCACGGCCGTCCTCATCCTCGCCGCGATCGCGGCCCGGCTGGCCGGCCGGCCCGCCCCAGCGGGCAATATGCGCAGTCTGTTGATCATCTGCGTAGCGTGGCTGGTCATTCCCACCGCCGTCCTGGTCATCTATTCGGCGGTCAGTGAACCCATCTACTTCCCGCGCTACCTGATCCTCACCGCGCCCGCGATGGCCGTAGTCGTCGCGGTCTGTATCGTCACCGTCGCCCACCAGCGGTGGCTGGTCGTCGGTGTGGTGGCGCTGTTCGTGGCCGCGGCATTGCCGAACTACCTGGTCACGCAACGCGGGCCGTACGCCAAAGAGGGCTGGGATTACAGCCAGGTGGCCGACCTGATCAGCTCCCATGCCGCACCCGGGGACTGTCTCATGGTCGACAACACCGTGCCGTGGCGACCCGGGCCGATCCGCGCACTGCTGGCCACCCGGCCGGCGGCCTTCCGGTCGCTCATCGACGTCGAGCGCGGTTTCTACGGTCCCAAGGTCGGCGCGCTGTGGGACGGCCACGTCGCTGTGTGGTTGACCACGGCCAAGATCAACAAATGCAGCGCGCTGTGGACGGTCACCGACCACGACACGTCGCTGCCCGATCATCAGACGGGCGAATCGTTGTCGCCGGGATCGGCATTCGGGCGTGCCCCGGCGTATCGATTCCCTAGCTACCTCGGGTTCCGCATCGTCGAGAGGTGGCAATTCCATTACTCGCAGGTGGTCAAGTCAATGCGTTGACGCGGGAGTAAAGGCTGGTGGCTGGGTAGTTCACGGACATGCAGACCTGGCTGGCCGGCCCGTTGTTGGGCGGAGACGCACAGGGCGTCCGACACGCCGTCGAACTGTTCGCCGCGTTCGGGCTGACCACGCTGATCGGCCTCGAACGCACCATCCAGGGCAAGAGCGCGGGACTGCGCACCCAGACCATCGTCGGCACGGCGTCGGCGTTGATCATGTTGATCAGCAAGTACGGCTTCGCCGACGCGTTGTCCGCGGGCACGAGCGTGCTGGACCCCTCGCGCGTCGCGGCTCAAATCGTCTCGGGCATAGGCTTTTTGGGCGCAGGCATCATCATCACCCCGCGCGGCGCGGTGCACGGGCTCACCACCGCGGCGACGATCTGGGAATCGGCCGCGGTCGGCATGGCGGCGGGCGCGGGCCTGCTGCTGCTCGCCGTCATCGTCGTGGCCCTGCACTTCGTGTGGGCGCTCGCTTTCAGCGCGGTGGAGCATCAGCTCACCACCAGGCTGCGCGGGGCCATACGGGGAGAACATCATTTATGAAAACAGTCGCGGTGTGCTGCGGGAGGTGCTGCGGATCTGCGGCCAGCGGAAATGGCAGCTCACCGAACTGGTCGCGGACAACTACGACATCGATGATGGCGAGGTTGGGGTGACGATGACGTTGACCGGCGCCAAGACCGCGCAGGCGCCGGAAACGTTCGCCCAGCTCGACGGGGTTGTCGCGGTACTTCGGGCCGAGGACGAGGAGTACTGATCAGCCCTTGATCTCAGCCCTTGATCGACCCGGTTCGTTTGGTGGTAAACGTCGCGATGCACACCATGGCGCGGTCGCCGTGCCGCCATGACTCCTCGGAGGGGGGCATCACCGCCAGGTCGACGTTTGGATCTTGCATCGCCGTCGACGAGTACGAGGACAACGAGTCCCGGCATTTGTCTTTGTAGTCTTTGAGCACGGACTCAGCCGGGAAAGGCCCGTCGGGCATGGTCAAGACGGCGACTATCTCGGCGGCGTGCGGTTGGTCGCATCCGGTGGTGTTCAGCGAGGAAACCCGGTGTCCGGTCGGCACGTCGGCCAGGCACTCCCCGACCTTGGCGTCCAGCGCGCTGACCGTGCCGGTCGGCGACATGGCAGCCAAGATGACGCCGAATACGACGATCACCACCCAAACACCCGAGAGCGCCAGCCCGGCGATCGCCATTCCCCGGCCTCGCTGCCCGCCGGGCTTCGTTTTGCCGAGGGCGATGATGCCGAATATGACGCTGAGCAGAACTCCACCCAGGATGCCCAACACCAGTGACGCGATGGCAAACCCGCTGGTCGTCTGGGCCTGGGGCGGCGGCTGCGCATAGGGGTACGGCTGCGCATAGGGGTACGACTGCGGGTACGACTGCGCGGGGTACGGAGACGGGTAAGGCGGTGGCGGGTAAGACGGTGGCGGGTACTGACCCGACGGCGGTTGATACGGCGGAGGTCCGTCTGTGCCCGGTGGATACGACATGCAACGACTGTAGACATTGACCAACCACGAGGCGGGTGTTCAGGAGGAGGACCGCCACCTCAAAATCCACGAAGAACGAGACACCGCGCGGTAGGCGGCCATGACACCGACGGCGCCCAGCACGGTGAACACCGTGAACAACCAGCGGGCCGCCACCACGTCGCCCAAGTCACCAAGCGTGTTGACCACGACACCGGCCAAGCCGGCGCCAAACGCCGAGGAGATGAGCTGCACGGTGTTGATTGCCGCGGCTGCCGCGCTGCCTTCGGCCGGATCGCTGGCGTCCATCCCGCGCGCCGCCAAATGCGGCCAGGCGATGCCGACCCCGGTCCCGGCGACCAGCAAGCCCAGCGACCAGAGTCCGACGATCCCGATCGACGCGTTACCGCGCTGGGTGACCGCGTTAAGCGCCAGACCCGCCGTCATCACCACCGGCGCTGCCACGATCACCCGGTCGATAACTCGCTGGTTCTGCAGCGAGGCACTGGCAATCTCGCCGGTCGTCCAGCCGACCGCCAGTGCCGCACCCAGGAATCCGGCCGCCACCGGACTCAAGTGCGCCAATCGTTGCCCGAACAGCGGCACATAGGTGCTGACCATCGCCCCGACCATCAGCACCGCCATGGTCAGGTAGATCCATTTCGACGGGCCGGAGCCAAACACGCTGGACGGCAACACCGCGGCCCGCATCCGCCGATCAACGACCAGAAACACTCCGACCAGCACGATGGCGGCGGCGAGCAGACCGGCAGTCGCCATGACGCTGCGCGGGAGCTGGGCGACGCTGACGGCCAGCGCCGCGGCACCGAGCAGCAGCAGCGACCACACCGGCACTTTCAACTTCGGTGGCGCGCCGCCCGCGTCGGCGCGGCCCGCGGGCAGCGCGATCGGCACCAGCAGGGCGATCAGAACGGTCAGCACCGCCATCGCGACAAACGCCCACCGCCATAGCCCGAACTGTGCGAAAAGGCCACCCGTTGCCGGCCCGACCACCGTGGCCACGCCCCACATCGCCGACGCCAGCGCCGCACCCCGGGCCCAGAGCGAACGTGGCAGAGCGGTGTTGATGACGGCGTAGCCAAGGCCGGCCAGCAGGCCGCCGGCCACACCTTGCAGCGCGCGGCCCGCGATCAGAAACTCCATGTTCGGTGCGATCCCGCACAGCAGACTGGCGACACCGAATACCGCCGCCCCCACCAGATACGACGACCGCGGCCCGAGCCGCAACAGCATGGGGTTGACCATGGTCGCCGCCACCACCGACCCGACCAGATACAGGGTGGTCACCCATGCGTAGAGCCGGCCGCCGCCGATTTCGGCGACGGTGCTCGGCAGCAAGCTGGTGGTCAGAAACTCGTTGATGGCGTAGAGCGCGACGCCACCGGCCAACACCACCGAGATGCCCAGATACTTGGCGCCGAGCAGCTCGCGCCAACTGCCGATGCCGGCTTCGGTGTCGGTCACGTCTATACCGTATGAGGTAATCCGCTGTTGCCGTGTCTCACTTCAGGCCTGCGGCGTCCATCCCGCGTAATTCCTTCTTGAGGTCCGCGATCTCGTCGCGGAACCGCGCGGCCAACTCGAACTGCAAGTCCCGGGCGGCGGCCATCATCTGTGCGGTGAGGTCTTTGATCAGGTCGGCCAGCTCGGCGCGCGGCATGGACGAGGTGTCGCGACCTTCGAGCACGCCGGCGCTGACCGCGCGGCCGGGTTCGCCCTGGGCGCGCCGACCGCGGGACGCATTGCGCCCCGACCCGCCGATCGCGACCCTTTCGGTGGCCTCCGTGTCGTCCGCCTCGCGATAGACCTGGTCGAGGATGTCGGCGATCTTCTTGCGCAACGGCTGCGGGTCGATGCCATTGGCCTCGTTGAAGGCGACCTGCTTCGCCCGGCGCCGTTCGGTCTCATCGATCGCTTCGGTCATCGAGTCGGTCATCTTGTCGGCGTACATGTGCACTTCGCCGGACACGTTGCGGGCGGCGCGGCCGATAGTCTGGATCAGGCTGCGCGACGACCGCAGAAAGCCCTCTTTGTCCGCGTCCAGGATCGACACCAGCGACACCTCGGGCAGGTCCAGGCCCTCGCGCAGCAGGTTGATGCCGACCAGCACGTCGTAGTCACCGAGCCGCAGTTGCCGCAGCAGTTCCACCCGGCGCAACGTGTCGACCTCGGAGTGCAGGTAGCGCACCCGGATGCCCATCTCCAGCAGGTAGTCGGTGAGGTCTTCGGCCATCTTCTTGGTCAGCGTCGTCACCAACACCCGCTGGTCGGCGTCGGCGCGCTTGCGGATCTCGCCGATCAGGTCGTCGATCTGCCCCTTGGTCGGCTTGACCACTACTTTCGGGTCCACCAGGCCGGTCGGCCGAATCACCTGCTCGACGAACTCACCGGCGGCCTGGCTGAGCTCGTAGGGCCCCGGAGTGGCCGACAGGTACACCGTCTGTCCGATCCGGTCGGCGAACTCCTCCCAGGTCAGCGGCCGGTTATCGCACGCCGACGGCAGCCGGAACCCGTACTCGACAAGATTGCGCTTCCGCGACATGTCGCCCTCGTACATGCCGCCGATCTGCGGCACCGTGACATGCGACTCGTCGATGACGAGCAGGAAGTCCTCCGGGAAGTAGTCGAGCAGGGTCGCCGGCGGCGAGCCCGGCCCCCTGCCGTCGATATGGCGCGAGTAGTTCTCGATACCCGAGCAGAACCCGACCTGGCGCATCATCTCGATGTCGTAATTGGTGCGCATGCGCAGGCGCTGGGCCTCCAGCAGCTTGCCCTGGCCTTCGAGTTCGGCCAGCCGTTCGGCGAGTTCTTCTTCGATGGTGGAGATCGCGTGCGCCATCCGCTCGGGCCCGGCCACGTAGTGGGTGGCGGGGAAGATCCGCAGCGAGTCGACCTGGCGGATCACCTCTCCGGTCAGCGGGTGCAGGTAGTACAACGCCTCGATCTCGTCGCCGAAGAACTCGATGCGAACGGCAAGCTCCTCGTAGGAGGGGATGATCTCCACGGTGTCGCCGCGCACCCGGAACGAGCCGCGGGTGAACGACATGTCGTTGCGGGTGTACTGCACGTCGACCAGCAGCCGCAGCAACCCGTCCCGGGCCACCTCGGTGCCGACCTGCAGCTCGACGGAGCGGTCCAGATAGGACTGCGGCGTGCCCAGGCCGTAGATGCAGGACACCGAGGCCACCACCACCACATCGCGACGCGACAGCAGCGACGACGTCGCCGAGTGCCGAAGCCGCTCCACGTCGTCGTTGATCGAGCTGTCCTTTTCGATGTAGGTGTCGGTCTGCGCGATGTACGCCTCCGGCTGGTAGTAGTCGTAGTACGACACGAAGTACTCAACCGCGTTGTGCGGCAACATCTCTCGTAGTTCGTTGGCCAGCTGGGCGGCCAGCGTCTTGTTGGGCGCCATCACCAGGGTGGGCCGCTGCAGGCGTTCGATCAGCCACGCGGTGGTCGCCGACTTCCCGGTGCCGGTGGCGCCCAGCAGCACCACATCGCGCTCTCCCCCCAGGATCCGACGCTCCAGCTCCTCGATGGCGGCCGGCTGGTCGCCGGCCGGAGCGTGCGGGCTGACCACCTCGAAGTGGCCACCGATGCGCACGACCTCGTCAACCGCGCGGTATTCCGAATGCGCTACTACCGGATGTTCGGTGGCGAAAGCCATGCCACCAGGGTAGAGCCCGGCCCCGACAAGTGGCCCCCGTGCGGCCTAGCGCTGGCGGGTCCGGCCTGGTCTAGCCGGCGGGGCGGGTCCAGATCCGGGTGACCGGGTCACATTGGAGCAGGTAGCCGTCGTTCGAGGTGGACATGGCGAACACCGGGGTGGTCGGCCGGTCGCATGAGCTGCCGGCGGTGTGCACTCCGGTCGTAGCGGGGGCCTTGGCCCAGCTGCTGCCCTCGCACACGACCTGCTCGTTGTTGGTCGGGTCGTAGCCGAGTTTGCCGACATCGCTGCACATCCCGCCGAGCACGGGCGGCGACGGGGCGGCCGGCGTGGTCGTGGCGTTGGCCACCTGCACGGGATCGGCCAAGGTCACGCCCGCCGGCGCGTCACCGACTCGGGTGGCCACCACGGGTGTCCGCACCACCGCACCCTGTGCGCCGCACTCATTGCTGAGAACGGTCTCGGTCTTGGTGCCGCGCAGCGTGCCGTCGGATTGCGGCGCCAGGGACCACGCAACCGTCTCCTGCTGGGTGGCCGTGACCTGACCGTTCGGCTGGGTGCAGCCCACCCGCTCCTGCTGCGGAGTGCCCTGCCAATATCCGCCGACAAAACGCAGAGTGTCGGTCTGGCCTCCATTGGTTGTGCTGACCACCTGATGGGTGGCGTCGTCCAGCTGCGTCCCGGTCGCCGCGCATCCGTTGGTGGTGCACGCGGAGCGGAAGGCCCACCAATCGGTGGCTGCGCCGTCGTGACGGATCTGGACGCCATTGCCGGTTCGCTTGGTCTGGTCGTAGGTCAATTGATAGGTGCCGTCGAGGGCGGGCCCCCCGGGGGTCGCGGGAGCAGCGCCCGGGGCAGGGGCCGAGGGTCTGGAAGCGAGCGCCGGGGCCGGTGGGGCGCTATTGGGCTGGAACGAGTACAGGGTCGACCAGGTCGCGGCCACCGCGATCAGCACCGCGCAGACCAGCGCGACCAACCACCGGGTCCTCGCGGAGAATTTGTGGGTCATCGCCGCGAGCACACCGCGGGGGGTGCGCCGCCGAGCCCTACCGGCTTTGGCCCCCCAGCCAATGTCCCGGACACCGGCATACTCCCCGCTGACGGCGGCGGCGAACTCGCGACACCGGTCAAACCTGGCCTCGGGCTCTTTGGCCAGGGCCCTGAAGAACACGTCGTCGAGGTGTGCCAACTCGGGGCGGTAGTCGCTGAGCCGGGGCGGATCGTCGTTCAGGTGTTGGCTGATCACCGCGATCGGGTTGGTGTGCTGGAACGGCGGCGCGCCGGTCAGCAGATGAAAAGCGGTGGCGGCCAACGCGTACTGATCGGCTCGCCCGTCGATGTTGTCACCCGTCAACTGTTCGGGAGCGGCATACGCGACGGTTCCGACGGCGACATTGGTCTCGGTGATCCCGCTGATGTCGGCGAGGTGGCGGGCTACCCCGAAGTCCGCCAACAGGATTCGGCGTTCCCCGTCATCGGGATGGGTGAGCAGGATGTTGGCGGGCTTGACATCGCGGTGCAGCAAGCCGCGGTCGTGGGCGTAATCGAGCGCGCTTGCCACGGCGCGCACGATGTCGCAAACCTCATCGATCGGCATGCCGTCCTGATAGCGCTCCTTCACCAGTCGGCTCGCGTCGGTGCCCTCGACGTAGTCCATGGAGATCCAGAGCTGACCGTTGAATTCGCCGCGGTCGTGGACGCCGACGATGTGCGGGTGCCAGAGCGTTGCGGCCAGATCGGCCTCGCGGTTGAACCTTTCGCGAAACTCACGATCCGCGGTGACGGCCTCGGCGAGCACCTTGATCACATCGCGACGCGGCAACCGGGGATGCAAAGCCAGAAAGACCTCGGCCATCGCGCCGGCGCCCAGCGGCCGCAGGATCGAATAGCCGGCAAACGACGCGCCGTTGGCGATCGCAGCGCGCGATCCACTCTCCTCTCCGACCTCTCCGAGGCGCTCTGCTTCCTGGGATTCCGGGTTTTCCGCGTTCGGGGCCGAGTTGATCGGTGGAACCCGGCGGAACAGGTGCGCGACGGTCGCCGAAGGCAGCGATTGAAAGCCCGCGCGCAGCGCCTCGCGGGCCAGGCGCGGGTTGCTCATCAGCCGCCGCCCGCCGTCCGGGGGCCTTGTGTTGCCCTTTCGGTCTTCCATGCGTGCTTGCTTCCTCCTTTCTCGGCATAACCCGCGGGTATCAATGCAACCGGACGCGGGGCGGGACACCCCGGGCGTTGGCATCGGGATGGGGCCCCTTTACGTCGTTTGGGCATCGTTTGGGCTTCGTCCGGGCACGCCTAGCTATCGCGGCCCGAGTTCCAGGCTTTTCCCTTTTCACGCCCTTCACGTTCGAATGATGCCCGACGGGGATAGGCGATGGGCCGATGCAAGCTATGAAACGGCTATGAGTGGCCAAATCGAAACAAAGGGGAGTCACAGGCGAGTCCAATGGAGACCAGTAGTTCAGCGGACCGATACTGGAGTGGTGAGTCGACCTAACCCGCCAGTGCTGACAATCCGGCACAACGGGTCCCAACAGTCCTTCGCGCCGGGCCATGAGGTGGTCATCGGACGTGACCTGCATGCCGACCTGCGCATCGCCGATCCCCGGATCTCTCGCGCGCACCTGATTTTGCGCTTCGACCAGGGCCGTTGGCTGGCGATCGACAACGGCTCGCTCAACGGCACCTACCTCAACGGGTACCGCATGCCGGTGATCGACATCCACGATGGCCAGAGCATCAACGTCGGGAATCCGCAAGGGCCGCGGCTGACCTTCGAGTTCGGACCGCATCAGGGGCCGCCCAGGCCGCCCCAGACGAGGCCGATGCAGGACTCCGGTCCACCGACGCTGGCCTGGTCGGTCATCCCGGAGCCCGCCCCGCCGGCCGCACCGCCGCCCGGACCGACCAGGAGACAAATCGGGGGCCAGACCGGCGGCCGAACCCGGAGCCTGGCTCGCGGGCGCCCCGAGGCCGCACCGCGGCCGCCGATGTCGAGGCATCCCGTTGCACCTCCCGGTGCGCCTCCCAGCCCGCCCAGCCCTCGGGGCCGGCCGCCGCAGCGAGTACCACCTGCGCCGACGCCGGCCGATCAGCTGACCGTGATCAACGTCGACTCGACGTCCCCGCCGAAGTCGGCACCGCCCGCCGAGTTCGAGGTGATCGACGCCAGGCCGGGCGACGTGTCGAACCTCGCGACCAAGATGGTGAAGTTCCTGTCGCGGCGACCATCCGGAAATGCTGTGCCGGCCCAGGCCGCCAAGGCCGCCGGAACCGTGACCATCGGTCGCGCCACCGACAACGACATCGTCATCTCCGACGTGCTGGCCTCGCGTCAGCACGCGTCGCTGATGCTGACGCCGGTCGGCACCGAGATCCGGGACAGCAGCATCAACGGGACATTCGTCAACGGGACCCGGGTCGGGTCGGCGATCCTGACCGACGGCGATGTCGTCACCATCGGCAACGCCGACCTGGTGTTCAAAAATGGCACCCTGATCCCGCACAACGAGCTCGCGACTCGCACCGGTGGTCTGGAGGTGCACGCGGTCAGGTTCTCCGTCGACAACGGCAAACAACTGCTCGATGACATCTCGCTGGTCGCCAGGCCCGGCACATTGACCGCCATCATCGGCGGGTCGGGCGCCGGCAAGACCACGCTGGCCCGTCTGGTCGCGGGCTATGTCCGTCCCAGTTCCGGCTCGGTGAGCTTCGAGGGCCACGACATCCATGCCGAATACGCGTCGTTGCGCAGCAGGATCGGGATGGTTCCGCAGGACGACGTGGTGCACCACCAGCTGACCGTGAAGAAGGCGCTGGGCTACGCCGCGGAACTGCGGCTTCCACCGGACACCAGCAAGGCCGACCGAGCCCGGCGCGTCGCGCAGGTGATCGAAGAACTCGATCTGACCAAACACGCCGACACCCGGGTGGACAAGTTGTCCGGCGGACAACGCAAGCGCGCCTCGGTTGCGCTGGAACTGCTGACCGGGCCGTCGCTGCTGATCCTCGACGAGCCGACCTCGGGTCTGGACCCGGCGCTGGACCACCAAGTCATGACGATGCTGCGCCAGCTCGCCGACGCGGGCCGCGTGGTGATCGTGGTGACGCACATGCTGTCCTACCTCGACGTGTGTGACCAGCTGCTGCTGGTGGCACCGGGCGGCAAGACCGCCTACTGTGGCCCACCCGACGAGATCGGCGAGGCCATGGGAACCACCAACTGGGCCAAGATCTTTACCAAAGTGGGCGCCGATCCCGAGGAAGCAAACCGGCGCTTTCTGGCCCAGAGCCAGAATCAGCGCAAGCCACCGGCCCGGGCCGAGGAGCCGGCCGAGCTTGGCAAGCCCGTGCATACCAGCGTGCGACGCCAAATCTCGACGATCGCCCGCCGGCAAGTCCGGCTGGTGGTGGCCGACCGCGCCTACTTCGTGTTCCTGGCGTTGTTGCCGTTCGTGCTGGGTGCGCTGTCGCTGACCGTTCCCGGCCACAACGGATTTCACATTCCCGTCCCGCACGCCGGCACTCCGGACGAATCCGTTCAGATACTCAACCTGCTGCTGCCCGCCGCGGCCTTCATGGGCACCGCACTGACGATCCGTGACCTGGTCGGCGAGCGCGCGATCTTCCAACGCGAGCAAGCGGTCGGATTGTCGGCGACGGCGTACCTGCTCGCCAAGATCGGGGTTTTCAGCGGGTTCGCCATCGTGCAGTCGGCGATCACCACCGCGATCGTGGTGCTGGGCAAGGGCGCGCCGACCCGGGGAGCCGTGCTGATCGGCCACGGCAACATCGGGGCCACCACCGAGCTGTTTTTGACGGTGGCCGGGACCTGCGTGGCCTCGGCCATGCTCGGGCTGGTCTTCTCGTCGCTGGTCCGCTCTCACGAGCAGATCATGCCGTTGTTCGTGGTGTCGGTCATGGCGCAGCTGGTGTTGTGCGGCGGCATGGTCCCGGTGACCGGCCGGCTCGGCCTCGACCAGCTCTCGTTTGGCACGCCCGCGCGCTGGGGTTACGCCGCGGCGGCGTCGACCGTGGACCTGCGGACCCTGATGCCGGGGGCGTCGCTGCCCAAGGATCGGTTCTGGCAGCACACGTCGCATGTCTGGCTGTTCGACATGGGCATGCTGGCCGCGTTGTCGCTGTTCTATGCCTGCTTCGTGCGGTGGAAGATCCGGCTAAGACGTTGAGGCGTCGTTAAGGGCCGCTGATTCACTAAGAGTGACTGGGAAGGTGACGCCATCCATCCGCCGAAGCACGAGACGTTCGACCTGGTTGCCGGTACCAACACCGATCCCAAGGGCATCGTGCGGGCCGTCGACGAGTACACCGTGCACCCGTGGGGGCTCTACATCGCCCGGCCCACTCCCAACCACGCCCAGTTCCATTACCTGGAGTCGTGGCTGCTGCCGTCACTGGGCTTGCGAGCCTCGGTTTTCCACTTCAAGCCCGGCCACGAACGCACCGATCTCGACTACTACCTCGACGTGGGCGAATTCACGCCCGGGCCGGCTGTGTGGCGTTCCGAAGACCATTACCTCGACATCGAGGTCCGCACCGGCACGGCGGCGAGCCTGGACGATGTGGACGAGCTGCTGGAAGCCGTCCGCCACGGCCTGCTGACGCCGGAGGTCGCCGAGCAAGCGGTGCAGCGCGCCGTGGATGCCGTAGACGGGCTGGCCCGCAACGGCTATGACCTGACCCGATGGCTGGCCGGCAACGGCATGCAGCTCACCTGGCGCGGCGTGCGCTAGGTTTCGAATCGTTTCCGCATCTCGCTGGCGGCTACCCCGTTGCTATGTCCCTTAGCGAGTACCGGCGCAAACACCGGTCCGGCCGCAGCCCCGAGCCACGTCGACGACGCGGACGCAGACGAGCGCGGCGGGGGCCGTCTTTCGTCATCCAGCACCACGACGCCCGCAGCGACCACCACGACTATCGCCTGGAGATCGACGGCGTGCTCGCCTCCTGGGCCGTACCCAAAGGGCCTTCGACTAACCCGAAGGACAAGCGGATGGCGCGCCGCACCGAGGACCACCCGATGAAATACGCGACGTTCGAAGGGGCGATCCCCAAGGGCGAGTACGGCGCCGGCGGCGTCATCGAGTGCGATCGCGGAACCTACACCAACGAGGCCAGGCATGGGATGACGGAAGGCCTTGAAAGCGGCCGCCTTTCGTTCACCCTGCGCGGCGAGAAACTGCGCGGCGGCTATGCGCTCACCCGGATCCGGGAGGGCGATGACGAGACGTGGTTATTGGTCAAGCACAGGGACGAGGATGCTGACGCGCGCGGTGGCCGTGGCACCCAGCTGCCACATAGCCGAGTGGCCGGATGTCGTTGTGGCGCCCCCACTGCCAGTCCTAGCCGAGCCGTAAACAGCCTGGTCCTCGCATCACGCCGGGCGTAATCTCAGCAGCTATGAGTCCCAGCACCCGCAGATGGGCGCCGATAGCCGTGACCCTGATCGCGACGGGCTTCCTGTTAATTCCCGCGACCGCGCGGGCGGACCTGCACAACATCACCTACATCGCCAGGATCGACGCGCTGACAACCGGTAGCCAGGCAACTTTCGTGATCAACGGCGGTCAGACCAACACGACCGGCCTCCCCTCTATGCCCGGCAACTTGTTCGAGGCAAACACGGTGCTGTCCGACCCGGGGCAAGCCGGTATGCGGATAGTGCTTCACTTTCCCTACTCGGCCAACGTGCACTGCGAGATCGACGTGGACGACAACGTTTTCACCCAGGTAGACCAGATGGTCAGACCGGTCCCGGGAAACGCCGACCCCATGAACGGCGTGCTGCAGTGCGGCGCACCCGTAACCAGCTAGGGCCGGGCTAGGGCCGCCAATCGGTCGTGTCGGCCCACTCCCACGCCCGGCGGTAGGCATCGAGAAACCAGGGCTCCTTGGCTTCGGCATAGTGGGCGTAGTGCGCGATTTCACCGCGCCCAGCGCTTTCGGCCGCGCGCTTGATGTCCAGGTAGTCTGAGCGCACACCGGGATTGGCCACCACCCAGTCCACGAACAACAGGGCGAACTGCTGATTGGGCCAGCCGTCCACCCGGATATGCACATTCGTGGGTCGGCCGGGATCGGCGGAGGCGTGAAACCGCTTGTGCCACAATGCTGGATCTTTGCTCTGGTCGTAACGCTGCACAGTGCTGCGGGCATTGGGTTTGACGAGGTCCCCGGTGATGTGCTCAACGCGCGGATAGCCGGCGGACAGCAACGGCTCGACGAGTTCGTCGGCCACCGCAAGCGACTCGACGGTGATCTGGATGTCGATGACGTCCTTAGCGTCGAATTCCGGCACGGCGGTGGACCCAATGTGGTCCACCCGCAACGCTTTATGGCCGCACGCGGTCCTCAGGCGGTTGACGATCCGCAGGGCCTGCTCCGGCCAGGTCGGATCGGCCGGCACCAATCGGGCCGGGGCGCGGGCGATCTGACGCTCGGTCAGGTTGTGCGCGAACGGCAGTATCCGGTTGTACCAAACGTCGTGGGCGTGCTGCACCAAATCGGCTGGAGTGCCCGAATTTTCCAGCCAGACGTCGGCGACGGCACGCCGCTGCTCGTCGTTGGCCTGCGCGGCGATCCGGGCACGGGCGTCTTCTTCGGACATGCCGCGTTGCTCGAGCAGCCGTCGCACCCGCACTTCGACGTCGGCGTGCACGATGACAACCAGCGGGAATAGCGGCGCCATCGCCGATTCCACCAGCAGCGGAATGTCTTCGACGACGACCGCATCCCCTGGACCTTCCGCCACCGCTGCGATAATGTCCGCCCGGCGCTTGCCCACCAGCGGGTGGACGATGCCGTTGAGCTTCTGGCGCGCCTCGTCGTCGGCAAAAGCCTTGGCCGCCAAAGCCGGACGATCGAGCGCCCCGTCCGGAAGCAGGATGTCGTCGCCGAACGCGTCGACCAGCGCCGCAAGTCCGTCGGTGCCCGGCTGGACCACCTCGCGTGCGATCACATCGCCGTCGACGATGATCCCACCGCATTGCGCGAACGTGGTGGACAGCGCCGACTTGCCGGCGCCGATGCCACCGGTCAACCCGATGCGCAGCATTACGTGAATGCGACCAGACGAAAACTAGGCGCTGCCGGCGAGCTTTTCCCGCAGTGCGGCCAATTGCGCGTCGCTGGCGAGCGATCCGCTTGCGGCCTTCTCCGCCGGCCCGCTGCTGGACGTCGACTGGTCACCACCGACGTGACCGGCGGCCTCGGCGGCGGCGAACTTCTCCATCTGCGTGGTGTGCATCTTGTGCCGCCGCTCGGCCTCGGCGTAGCGGGCCTCCCACTCCGTGCGCTGGGCGTCGAATCCTTCAAGCCATTCGTTGGTTTCGGGGTCGAAGCCTTCGGGGAAGATGTAGTTGCCCTGCTCGTCATAGCTGTCGGCCATGCCGTACTTGGCCGGGTCGAACTCCTCGGTGTAATCCTCGTTGGCCTGCTTGAGCGACAACGAAATCCGGCGCCGTTCCAGGTCGATGTCGATGACCTTGACCATCGCGTCGTCGCCGACGGCAACCACCTGGTCGGGTACCTCGACGTGACGCTCGGCCAGCTCGGAGATGTGCACCAGGCCTTCGATGCCCTCTTCGACCCGAACGAACGCGCCGAACGGAACTAGCTTGGTGACCTTGCCGGGCACGATCTGGCCGATGGCGTGGGTGCGGGCGAAGTGCCGCCACGGGTCTTCCTGAGTTGCCTTGAGCGACAACGAAACCCGTTCGCGGTCCATGTCGACGTCGAGCACCTCGACGGTGACCTCGTCGCCAACCTGGACCACCTCGGAGGGATGGTCGATGTGCTTCCAGGACAGCTCGGAGACGTGCACCAGACCGTCAACACCGCCGAGATCGACGAAAGCGCCGAAGTTGACGATGGACGAGACCACACCCTTGCGGATGGTGCCTTTCTGCAGCTGGTTGAGGAACTCGCTGCGCACCTCGGACTGGGTCTGTTCCAGCCAGGCCCGTCGCGACAGCACCACGTTGTTGCGGTTCTTGTCCAACTCGATGATCTTGGCCTCGATCTCCTTGCCGATGTACGGCTGCAGATCGCGGACGCGGCGCATCTCGACCAGCGAGGCGGGCAGGAAGCCGCGCAGCCCGATGTCGAGGATCAGGCCACCCTTGACCACCTCGATGACGGTGCCCTTGACGGCCTCGTCCTTCTCCTTGAGCTCCTCGATGGTGCCCCAGGCGCGCTCGTACTGGGCGCGCTTCTTGGACAGGATCAACCGGCCCTCTTTGTCCTCCTTGGTGAGGACCAGGGCCTCGACCTCGTCGCCCACGGACACGACCTCGTTGGGGTCGACGTCGTGCTTGATGGAGAGTTCGCGGGCGGGGATGACCCCTTCGGTCTTGTAGCCGATGTCGAGGAGCACCTCGTCCCGGTCAACTTTGACGATGGTGCCTTCGACGATGTCGCCATCGTTGAAGTACTTGATCGTTTGGTCTATTGCTGCGAGAAAGTCCTCGGCGGAGCCAATGTCGTTGACGGCTACTTGCGGCGAGGTGACGGCGGGACTCGGCATGTTGTTGGGTTGCTCCGGACAGGGTTGGTCGTAGGGACAAAAAGGGATTTACCTTGTGAGGCTACTCGACGGGGCACACGCTGGACAAACTCGCCCGGCGCGCCGAGCGTGGCACGCCCGGCGCGTCGCCTAATGCGCCGCGCTGTCCCAGCTGCGACCGTACCCTACCGACACCTCCAGCGGGACGTCGAGCGGATAGGCGCCGCCCATCTCGTCGCGCACCAGCGCTTCGAGCTGTTCTCGCTCACCGGACGCGATTTCGACCAGCAGCTCGTCGTGTACCTGCAGCAACATGCGCGATGCCAGTCCGGCCTCTTTGATCGCCTTGTCGACCTCGATCATCGCCACTTTGATGATGTCGGCGGCGCTGCCCTGGATCGGCGCGTTGAGCGCCGCCCGCTCGGCGGCCTCCCGCACCTGGCGATTACTGCTGTCCAGCTCGGGAAGATAGCGCCTGCGGCCCAACACGGTCGAGGTGTAGCCGTCTTTGCGGGCCTGCTCAACGACATCCATCAGGTAGTCGCGCACCCCGCCGAACCGGGCGAAGTACTGATCCATCTGGACCTTCGCCTCCTCGGTGGAGATCTTCAGCTGCGCGGCCAGTCCGTAGGCGCTCAACCCGTAGGCCAGCCCGTACGACATCGCCTTGACCCGGCGGCGCAACTCGGCGGTGACCTCCTCGATCGGCACCCCGAATGCCCGCGACGCGACGAACGAGTGCAGGTCCTCCCCCGTTTTGAATGCTTCGATTAGCCCTTCATCCCGCGACAGGTGGGCCATGATCCGCATCTCGATCTGGCTGTAGTCGGCGGTCATCAGCTCGGCGTAGCCCGCCCTATCGCCCGAGCCGACGACGAACGCGTCGCGGATCTGGCGGCCGGCGTCGGTGCGGATCGGGATGTTCTGCAGGTTGGGTTCGGTCGAGGACAGCCGACCGGTCGCCGCGATCGTCTGGTTGAACGTGGTGTGAATGCGGCCGTCGCCGGCCACCGAGTTCAGCAACCCGTCGACGGTGACCTTCAGCCGGGTGACGTCGCGGTGGGCCAGCAGATGCTGCAGGAATGGGTGACCGGTCTTGTCGAACAGCGACTGCAGGGCGTCGGCGTCGGTGGTGTAGCCGGTCTTGGTGCGCTTGGTCTTCGGCATTCCGAGCTCGTCGAACAGCACCACCTGCAGCTGCTTGGGTGAGCCCAGATTGATCTGCTTGCCGATCACCGCGTACGCGGCCTCGGCGGCGTCGCGGATCTGGGCGCCGAAGTGGCTTTGCAACTCGGTCAGCAGCCGCAGATCGACGGCGATCCCCGCGGTCTCCATGTCCGCCAGCACAAGCTGAACCGGCAACTCCATCTCACCCAGCAATGCGGTGGAATCGATACGGGCCAGCTCTTCATCCAGCGCACCGGCCAGGTCGATGACGGCCCGGGCCCGCAGGATCAGGGTTTGGACGGCTTGCTCGTCGGTCCCTTCGAGGTCGTCGAGAAGCGAAAGCTGTTGCTGTTCAGCTGTTTCCGCGCGCAGCTCGCGACGCAGGTAGCGCAACGACAGGTCGTCCAGGGTGAAGCTGCGCTGCCCCGGCCGCACCAGGTAGGCCGCCAGCGCGGTGTCGGAGGTGACGCCGTTCAGCGTCCAGCCACGCCCCGCGAGGTCGTGAATGGCCAGCTTGGCCTCGTGCAGCGCTTTGGGTTTCGCGGGGTCGGCCAGCCAGGCAGCCAGCGCGGCATCGTCCTCGGGGGTCAACGTGGCGGTATCGACGTAGGCGCCGTCCCCGTCGGCGGCGGCGACGGCCAGCGCGGTGGCGTCGCCGTCGTGCGGCAGATGGGTGCCAACGACGGCCAGTCCGGACCTGCGCCCGTCGCCGGCGTGCTCGGCCAGCCACTGCCCGATCGTGCCGGGCTCCAGCGCACCGCCGCGCACGTCGAACCCCTCGTCGACCTCGGGTTCGACGGCGGCCAGCGTGTCGAACAACCGGTCCCGCAACACCCGGAATTCCAGGTCGTCGAAGAGCCGGTGAATCTGGTCGCGATCCCACGGCTGCAGCCGCAGCGTGTCGGGGGTTTGCGCCAGCGGCACATCGCGGACCAGCTCGGTAAGTTCGCGGTTGAGCACCACGCTGGCCACGTGCGCCCGTAATGCGTCGCCCACCTTGCCGCGCACCGAGTCCACGTTGTCGACCAGCCCCTGCAGCGAGCCGTACTCGATGATCCACTTCGACGCGGTCTTCTCCCCCACGCCGGGAATGCCGGGCAGGTTGTCGCTGGGGTCGCCCCGCAGCGCCGCGAAGTCCGGGTACTGCTTGGGGGTGAGCCCGTATTTTTCGACGACGGCGTCGGGCGTGAAGCGGGTGAGTTCGCTGACGCCCTTGACCGGGTACAGCACGGTGACGTCGTCGCTGACCAGCTGCAGTGAATCGCGGTCACCGGTGACAACCAGCACCCGATAACCCTCGTTTTCGGCCTGCGTGGCCAGCGTCGCGATGAGGTCGTCGGCCTCGAATCCCGCTTCTGAGAGCACGGTTATGCCGAGGGCACCGAGGACTTCCTTGGTGATGTCGATCTGACCGTGGAACTCGTCGGGGGTCGACGACCGGTTGGCCTTGTACTCCGGGTACCGCTCGGAGCGGAAGGTCTGCCGCGACACGTCGAACGCCGCGGCGATATGCGTCGGGGATTCGTCGCGCAGCAGGTTGATCAGCATCGCGGTGAAGCCATAGACCGCGTTGGTGGTCAGGCCGCCGCGGGTCTTGAAGTTCTCCGCCGGCAGCGCGTAGAACGCCCGGAACGCCAGCGAATTGCCATCCAACAACATCAGCGTCGGCTTGGTTTGGTCCTCGCCGGCAACGTCGGGGACGGGATCTGCCTCGGTACCGGCGGTCCTTCCTGGGCTCACGGCCCTACTCTAGGCACCTCCGGGGACATCAAGTCAGCCACCGCTCGTTGTGCACCTCGTATTCCGAAACCGACGCGCACACGATCGAATCTTGTTGTTCCTCAGTGGGGCCGCTGCCCCGGAACGCTTCGACGGCGGCGCGTGACTCCCAACGTTCAAAGACGTCGATGCGACTCGGATCGACCAGGTCGGCGCTAATCGCGAAGTCCAGGCAGCCCGGTGTCCGGCGAGCTTCCTCCACGACGGCCTTACATCCGTGCAGATAGTTGTCTCGCCGCGGTGGCTCGACGACTAGGTAACCCGCGACGATCAGCATTGAACGCTCCTTCGATCGCATCAAGATTCCGACCGTATGACCGCGAATGACCGCCAAACTCATCGGTGGTCTCGCCAAACTGCAACACGTTTCAGTTTTGCGACCGCGCTGGGTAGGCTGGCCGGATGCAAGAGGTCACCAGCCAAGAACCCGCGATCGAGGGATGGGTCGGCACCGACGATGCCGGCAACCCGCACCTGATCGGCAGCAAATGCCCCAAGTGCGGCACCTACGTCTTCCCGCCCCGCGAGAACAACTGCCCCAATCCGGCCTGTGAGAGCGACACACTAGAGGCCGTCGCATTGTCCACCCGCGGAAAGCTGTGGAGCTACACCGAGAACCGCTATCCGCCCCCGCCGCCCTACCCCGCCCCGGACCCCTTCGAGCCGTTCGCGATCGCCGCGGTGGAGCTGGCCGACGAGGGGCTGATCGTGCTGGGCAAGGTGGTCGAGGGCACGCTGGCCGCCGACTTGAAGGTCGGCATCGAGATGGAGCTGACCACCATGCCGCTGTTTACCGACGACGACGGCGTCGAGCGCATCGTGTACGCGTGGAGGATCGCATCATGAGCATGCCCGAACCCCTGTACATCCTTGGCGCCGGAATGCACCCGTGGGGCAAATGGGGCCGGGACTTCACCGAATACGGTGTGGTCGCCGCGCGCGCCGCCCTGCGCGACGCCGGGCTGGATTGGCGTCAGATCCAGCTGGTCGCCGGAGCCGATACCATTCGCAACGGGTACCCCGGCTTCATCGCCGGGTCGACGTTCGCGCAGAAGCTCGGCTGGAACGGGGTGCCGGTCAGCTCGAGCTATGCCGCCTGCGCCAGCGGTTCGCAGGCGTTACAGAGTGCCCGCGCGCAGATCCTGGCCGGTTTCTGCGACGTGGCGCTGGTGATCGGCGCCGATACCACGCCGAAGGGGGCTTTTGCGCCGGTCGGCGGGGAACGCAAAAACGACCCCGACTGGCAGCGGTTCCACCTGATCGGCGCGATGAACCCGGTGTACTTCGCGCTGCTCGCGCGGCGCCGGATGGACCTCTACGGCGCCACCCCCGAGGACTTCGCGCAGGTGAAGGTCAAGAACTCCCGGCATGGCCTGCAGAACCCGAATGCCCGCTACCGCAAGGAATCCGCGGTCGACGACGTGCTGGCCAGCCCGGTGGTGGCCGACCCGTTGCACCAGCTCGACATCTGCGCCACCTCCGACGGCGCGGCGGCGTTGATTGTGGCCAGCGCGAAGTTCGCCCACGAACATCTGGGCTCGCTCGATGGGGTGCCCTCGGTGCGCGCGGTCAGTACGGTAACCCCGCGTTACCCGCAGCACCTGCCCGAATTGCCGGATATCGCAACGGATTCCACCGCCGCGGTGCCCGCGCCGGACCGGGTGTTCAAGGATCAGATCCTGGATGCGGCCTATGCCGAAGCGGGCATCGGGCCCGAGGACGTGAGCCTGGCCGAGGTCTACGACCTGTCCACCGCGCTCGAACTCGACTGGTACGAGCACCTCGGGCTGTGCGCCAAGGGTGAAGCCGAGGCGCTGCTGCGCGACGGCGCCACCACCATCGGCGGCAAGGTCCCGGTCAACCCGTCGGGCGGGCTGGCGTGCTTCGGTGAGGCCATCCCGGCTCAGGCGATCGCCCAGGTCTGCGAGCTGACCTGGCAGCTGCGCGGACAAGCCACCGGCCGCCAGGTGGAGAACGCCAAGGTGGGTGTCACCGCCAATCAGGGCTTATTCGGGCATGGCTCGTCGGTGATCGTGGCGCGCTAGCGTCCCGAGTCGCCAATTCATGAGCAGGTGGTCTGGTGCGACGAGGCTTCATCGAAATTCACGTTGGCGCGAAGAATTGCGAGTGACGAGGACACTACCGTCGATCTCGCTTGCCGAAACACGTTTTTCGCTAACTGACTAGGGCGTGTCTCCCAATTTGGTGGAGCCTACGCGGGCGTGAATGACTGCACAGGCCAATAGGACGCCGCCGAGGTAGGTCAGGGCGTACTTGTCGTATCGGGTCGCGACGCCGCGCCACTGCTTGAGGCGGTTGAAGCCGCGCTCTACGGTGTTGCGCAGCCCGTAGAGCGCGGCATCGAATGCGGGCGGGCGGCCGCCGGTTGATCCTTTGGCCTTCCGTCGAGCGATCTGGTCGCTGCGTTGGGGAATGGTGTGTTTGATTCTTCTGGAACGTAATTCGGTACGCGTGCTCGGGTGCGAATACGCCTTGTCGGCGAGCAATCGGAAGTCGCGACCAGACATGCCTTGTTGTTTGCAAGCTGCGGCATAGTCGTCGAGCAACGGCATCAACTGAGGGTTGTCGCCGGCTTGTCCAGCGGTCAGCCGGATCGCGACCGGGGCTTCCCGCGGATCGGTCAGGGCGTGAATCTTGGTGGTGAGCCCGCCGCGTGAGCGCCCGATCGCGTGATCGTCGGGCTCATCGGCAGATTTCTTGTAATTCGATAGGGCCCCCTGGGGCGAGCGTGTCAGAGCGTGCGCCCGCGCAATGTTGATGGGCCCGCACGTTCGTCGAATCCACCGACAGCAGCTTCTCGAGGTCCTCGGCCATCCCGGCATCGAACCCGAACACCGCCGCGACCTGGGCCAACATCGCCTCATAGGTGCCGTCCAAGGACCATCGATGATGGCGCTTCCACACCGTTTGCCACGGTCCGAAATCGGCTGGCAGGTCCCGCCATGGGCTACCCGTGCGGAACCGCCACGCAATGGCTTCCAACATCAAACGATGGTCACCGAATCTGTTGCCCCGCTTGCCCTGATGAGATGGCATCAAAGACTCGACCGCCGCCCAGAAATCATCAGAAATCACACCGATTCGCGTCATCGGTCAATCCTCGACGGTCAACGCCTTCCCATTCGGGAGACACGCCCTAGTTGAGCCGGGCAGCCGGCCCCCGGCGCGAGCGTGCGCAGCTGTTCCCCCGCAAGCGGGTGGTACCCCAGCCCGCGACGGCGTGTCCCTGTGCAGACGCGCCGCTCGCGGCCAGAGGGCTAGCTGTCGTTGGGGGTGTCGAGGGTTTCCAGGACGACCTCAGCGACCCGTTTCATGGTGGTTCGCCGGTCCATGGCGGCACGCTGAATCCATTTGAAGGCCTCCGGCTCGGTCATGCCCTGTTTGGTCTGTAGCAGGCCTTTGGCGCGTTCGACGAGCTTGCGGGTCTCCAGCCGATCGGACAGCGTCGCAACTTCGTGTTCCAATGCGCTGATCTCGGCGAACCGGCTGACGGCCAATTCGATGGCCGGAATGAGGTCACTGATGGTGAACGGCTTCACCAGATAGGCCATCGCTCCGGCGTCTCGCGCACGTTCGACCAGGTCGCGCTGGCTGAACGCGGTCAGCACCACGATCGGAGCGAGCCGTTTGGTGGCGATTTCCGACGCCGCGTCGATCCCGTCCCGGCGTGGCATCTTCACGTCCATGATCACCAGGTCGGGTTTATGACGTTCGGCCAGCTCGACGGCTTCTTGACCGTCGCCGGCCTCTCCGACGATGTCATAACCCTCGTCTCGCAGCATCTCGGCCAGGTCCAGCCGGATGAGCGCTTCGTCTTCGGCGATCAGGACCCGGCGCGGTGTAGCGGCGTCGGCGTCGGTTGTGGAGCCTGTCATGACGGACATTGTGTCGTGGCCGGCTGTGACCAGGAACCTCGGGGCTCCTCTAAGGTGGAAGGCCGGACAAAAGCAAAGCCCTCGTATCCCAACTGGCAGAGGAAACGGACTCAAAACCCGTCCAGTGTGGGTTCGAATCCCACCGAGGGCACACACCACCGAGGGCACCGCCGAGGGCACCGCGTTTGCCCACGATGCCGCTTGTAGTTTGTCGATCTCATCCAACGGCATGGTGGCGGATCGGTAGCATCCAGCCCTGAGGACCGGGTGGAAAGGCCTGCGGTGGATGAGGTGGAGTTCGGTCGGTATCGGCTGTTGTCGCTGCTCGGCGAGGGCGGCATGGGCGAGGTATGGCGCGCCCACGACACCGTCACCAACCGGGTCGTGGCCATCAAAGTCTTGCCCACGAAGCTGTCGAAGGACGAGGAGTTTCAGCGGCGTTTCCGCCGCGAAGCCGAGGCCGCGGCGCGATTGGAAACCCCGCACGTAGTCCCGATCTACGACTACGGGGACATCGACGGCCGGCTATTCGTGTGCATGCGGCTGATCAAGGGCCGCGACCTCGCCGCCGTCCTGGCCGACGGTCCACTGGAACCCGCACGGGCGGCGCGCATCATCGGTCAGGTCGCCGAAGCCTTACATGCTGCCCATGAGATCGGGCTGATTCACCGCGACATCAAACCCTCCAACATCTTGCTCGACGACCGCGACTTCGCCTACCTGATCGATTTCGGGATCGCCCATGTTGCCGACGACACTCGAATGACCAAGACCGGCAACACGATCGGCACGTTTGCCTACATCGCACCGGAGCGCTTGGATGGCCGGGGCGACGAGGACGCCCGCGTCGACATCTACTCGTTGGCATGCGTGCTCTATGAATGCCTTGCCAGCGAGCCACCGTTCGGCGGTGAGACGATGGCCCGTCTGGTTGCCGCGCACTTGAATACCCCGCCGCCGCGGCCATCGATCGCTCGATCGGATGTGCCCGCCAAGGTGGACGAGGTCATCGCCACCGGGATGGCCAAAGACCCCGACCAGCGTTGCGACCACGGTGGAGTTGGCTCATGCCGCCCAGGACGCGATCACCACACCAATTGCCCGCGCCGCTTTCGTGGCCAGCCCCGCAGCGCAGACCATGCCCGCTACCGAGGCCGCCGCGCAGCAACCGCCCGCCGATCTGAACCTCGACATCGCCGAACAAGCTGACGGCCCAGCCTCGCCTCCACCGTTGGTGGGTTCCTCGACTGGTGACCAAAGAAACCGCAGACGCCGCCGAATCGCGTTAGCGGGTGGGGCAGCGCTGATCTTAGCGGGTGGGGCAGCGCTGATCGCAATAACTGTCACTGTCGTACTTGTCATGGTGTTCACCAACGGCACTGAACACGCCAAGCCGCCGCCCGCCAGCCCGACGCACGCCCCACCTGCGAACACCGGGCCCTTCACCGGCGTGTACAGCGCCGACTTCGGCTCCTCGGCCAACAACGGGAAACCGGATCAAGGGGCGACGCCGTCGACCGGGCGGTGGGCCGTGCGTTCGGCATGTCCCTCCACCGGGTGCGTGGCAACAGCGACCGCTACGGGCGGACCTACCCTACAGTCCTCATTCGTGTTCGACGACATCGGCGGACAGTGGCATGCAGTTGGCACAGCCACACCGATGTCGCCGCCACCCGGCGTGTCTGGCTTTCACGGCTGCAAATTCCCCGCCGAATACTGGACGACCATCACGCTGCAACAACGACGGAACACTGGCCGGACAATACCGCGCATGGGGCGATGGTGGTGACGACTGCGTGACTGAGCGAACCGTCACCTTCACCCGGATCGGAGACGTCGACCCCAACAGCCTTCCCGACCCGGCCAGTCAAGCACCGCGTGTTGCGTCGCCGGCCGAGGCGTGGCACGGCCGCTACCACTACACGCAAACGCCTGCCGACTCGCACAAACAGCTTTCAGCGGATCAGAGTGTTGAGACCGACTGCCTTCGGACAGGCGACCGCTGCGCGAGCTATGCGCTTGACGTCCAGAATATCATCGGTTTTGTCTTTGCAGAGGGAAAATGGGTGGCAAATGCTCCTAATGGCTTGTTGACTTGCGTCCCAACTGGCCAAACTATTCCAGCGAATTATTATTACACGCTTCCGCTGCCACAGCCTCCGCAAGACCCGATCACGTTATTGACTGGCCACGGACACAAGGACGTGACCGGAAACAGTACCTGTGCTGGCTCATATGACGAAGATGTGAAATTCGAGCGAACCGGCGACTAAATGGCCTGGCACTGTTGCACTTTAGCGTCCGGTTGCCTCAACGATTGGGCAGGTTTGGTCGACGCGAATCAACGTGCGCTCGCCACGCGGCCAACAATGTCGTTGTCGTCAACGGATCCATCATTCTCCCCGCCAACATCACCCAGCAGATCGCCGCCAACGGAAATGACTTCTAGCTGCGGTTTCTCGGTGCCCTCGGTGGGATTCGAACCCACACTGGACGGGTTTTGAGTCCGCCGCTCTCGACGTTTGTACCTGCACCGATGAAAGCTCGAATCCTTCAGGCTGGCCCGCAGCATTCCGCTGGTTGGCCCGAAGGTCGACGTTTCCGGCGCCGCTCTGGCGGGCTGAGCACAACTACGGAGAAGACCAGAAGCGATGATTCGCTCGGCTCACCCTTGTTCGAGGTAAATCGCGGACTTCATGCATGGGTTCCTATCCGACAATTTGTGAGTTGCGGGGTGCAAATAAGGCCAATCGGAGGTGGCGGCTTCGGCGGCGGGTTGTCCCCGTCCCAAATCGTTTTTGCAACATTGCCATACGGGTACGTGTAGTAGTACGTGTGACAAATCGTCATGTCCCAGCGTAGTGGGTCGGTGACACTGTTACCCGTATCCGGTAGGGGTTGCCCTGGGCACCAATGATGCGCTGGACCCCAATCGCCGTTATCGGTGGCGAACGGGCCGGGATAAAGCGGAGCAGGACCGGCTTGGGCCTGGGCGGTACCTGCGGCCAAACCGGCTACGGCGAGGCCGCCCGACAGCAGCGCCCCACCGATGATTCGCTTCAGGTTGTGAGGGGTGTTCACGGTGGTTCCTTTCGCTCGGGCAGTAAGTTACCGTCGCCCACTTGCGGAATTCTTGCGTCCGCTTTGGGCTACCGATCCCAAGGACGGCCCGTGGCCGAGGACCCTAGTCGGGTAATGACAGGTGACGCGATACGCGAAGGCCTTTTTTGCGTCTGTGCGGTGACCTATGCAACCGATCAACAGGTCCGGTGCGTAGTCGAGGACGATGCCGGCGCGGGTCATCGCCTCCTGCTCGCCGAGTGAATATCGCCCAAATTTTGCGCGTTGCGGTTGCACCCCACCATGAAAGCGGAGCCATGGTCGTCGTCGGCCCGAGATCCGTTGTGGCACAGGGGGGCGGTACCCAACTTCGACATCACCGAAGGTATGTTTCGGCAACTGCACGGTACTCGAACTACCGCCTCAGTAGCAGAGTCAAACAAGTCTGCCTACTATTTGAAAGGCCAACGCAGGGTCCTCAAGTCATTCACGCGCCGCACAGCATTCCGCACCGAAGTAGAAGCCTTCAGCCAGTCCAGCACGAACCACGTTAATAGCTAATAGTCCTCATGTTTTCTCACGGTCAATTGCGGTATCCCATTCGGATGCACGTATTCAGTGCGCTTAATGAGCCCCGGACCCCGAGCGCGGCTGGAACGGCGCTCCTATAGCCGCTGGCGGTTGATCCCGGAATGCGGCAAGCACTTCGTCTTCCACCCTCTGCATTGGGACACCGCGGCGACGGGCGTCCACCCAGCGCCAACCCTGGACAAACATCGTCAGCAGTAGAACCATGCCGAGAATCGCAAACATCGTGGTCGTACCCCTTCGTCGCGGGCCGCCTTGTGGCGGCGTAATTCACTGACGATCAAAGGTTCGGCCGTGGCCCTTTTGGGATTCTCAACGGATCCTTGCGGGAGACAGATTTGGGCACCATCACCCAAGGTCAAACGCGATCTGACCTCGACTGGACAGCCTCAAGGTTCGTCGATGACGCAAGCCAGGCGATGCGCCGCCCGAGTCGATCGCTGCGGTCACGTTAGCTGGCGGCACTGTCTTCCTCTAACCACGCGATGATCGCCTCCCGCTTGTTGGGGTCCTGTGAATCGAGATCGCGGCGCAATCCCTCGCGCGACCACTCGGCGTGCCAGATGGCGCCGGTATGCAGGTAGCGAACCTTAATGGTGACGTTCCTCCTGCGGTATTCCTGCATGACGGACGACGACCAGATAAGTTCCCACCCCCGTTGCACTGCGCTTCGGGCGATGATATTTCGCAACGCCATCATTGCCCCTGTTACATGATCCACCACGACTTGCGGTCGACCCAAACGGTCGTCCCGCGGCCCCCTTCACGTACACCCGACTCGTGAATACCCCTCTGTGGTCCAGCTCACACTCGCTGGCGGGCACCCCTGTCGCGGTGGGCCCGCGCTGCTGCGGGCGATGACTGAGCAGGGCGGGCCGTGCGAAGACATCGCGAATCACCGCTGCACGCGGTACATAGCGACCTCAGCGGTTAGGCTTTGATCGTGGGCGCTAAGAAGTGCGGTGCCTCGTCTGCACGAATGGACGGCCAGGAGCGCCGCCCAGATTGCGTCGCGGCCGCACGCGCGCAATCCGGCAACCCCGATCAGCATTACGCCGAAAGGATCGCGCGGCGGCAGCGAATACTCACTATCGTTTCGTGGCTGGCCGTGATGGTAACCGTGAGTTTCGTCCTGGTGCAGATTCTGACCGGGACATGGTCCTGGCACATCAGCACGATCAACATCGGCGCCGGGATGATCTTCGCGTTTGTCCCGCGGCTGCAGCGCTACGGCGATTTGGTTGCACCGTTGACGTTTATCGGCGCGTCCTATGTCACGATCTTCGCCAGCTGCTGGGACATTGGCACCGGTTCGGGCGGCCAGTTCTTCTTCCTGGTGGGCGTTTGCCTGGTGGTGCTCCTGCTGGGCATTGAGCACATTGTTTTGGCGGCGGGATTGGCGGCGGTCGGCGCCGCGGGAATCATCGCGCTCGAGTTCCTGGTCCCACGCGCCACCGGGCTTCAGCCCGCCTGGGTCAATTCGACGGGTTTCATCATCACTACGGTCTCTTCCTGCGTGATCATCGTGGTCACGGTGTGGTTCGCGCTGCGCGACACCGCACGGGCCGAAGCTGCCATGGAAGTCGAGTACGACCGCTCCGAGGCACTGCTGGCCAACATGTTGCCAGCCAGCATCGCCGAGCGGCTCAAAGACCCCGAACGAGGCGTCATCGCCGACAAATACGACGAGGCCTCGGTTCTGTTCGCCGACATCGTCGGCTTCACCGAGCGCGCCAGCAGCACCGCGCCAGCCGACCTGGTGCGCTTCCTGGACCGCCTGTACAGCGCGTTCGACGCGCTGGTGGACAAGCACGGGCTGGAGAAGATCAAAGTCAGCGGCGACTCCTACATGGTGGTCAGCGGGGTTCCGCGGCCGCGGCCCGACCACGTCCAGGCACTGGCAGACTTCGCGGTCGACATGGCCGATGTTGCCGCCGGACTGAAGGGCCCACACGGCCACTCGGTGCCGCTGCGGGTGGGGATGGCCACCGGCCCCGTGGTCGCGGGTGTCGTCGGTTCGCGCCGGTTCTTCTACGACGTATGGGGCGACGCGGTCAATGTTGCGTCCCGGATGGAGTCGACCGACTCGGTCGGGCGCATTCAAGTGCCTGAAGAGGTCTACCAGCACCTCAAGGACGAATTTGTGCTGCAGGAGCGTGGTCGCATCGACGTCAAAGGTAAGGGCTTCATGCGCACCTGGTATCTGATCGGCCGCAAGACGGCCACCCGAAATCACAAGGACTCGGGCGAGTTGCTCGCCGAGGAATCGCACACAGCCCACGTCTGAACCTTTGAGAGGTATAGCGCCGCCCCGCCCTAGCTACTACACTTCGTCGTAGCAGACTAATACGCCCCGCAGTCTCGGGAGATGACAGATGAATGTCGTCGACATTTCGCGGTGGCAGTTCGGTATCACCACCGTCTACCACTTCATCTTCGTGCCGCTCACTATCGGTCTGGCTCCCCTGATCGCCATCATGCAGACGGTGTGGGTGGCCACCGGTAAGACCACCTGGTATCGCCTCACCAAGTTCTTCGGCAAGCTGTTCCTGATCAACTTCGCCATCGGCGTGGCGACCGGGATCGTGCAGGAATTCCAGTTCGGCATGAACTGGAGCCAGTACTCCCGGTTCGTCGGCGACGTCTTCGGCGCACCGCTGGCGATGGAGGGCCTGATGGCCTTCTTCTTCGAATCCACCTTCCTCGGGTTGTGGATCTTCGGCTGGAACAGGTTGCCCCGGCTGGTGCACCTGGCATGCATCTGGATAGTCGCGGTCGGGGTCAATGTCTCGGCGTTCTTCATCATCGTGGCGAACTCGTTCATGCAGCACCCGGTCGGCGCCCACTACAATCCTGCGACCCACCGCGCCGAGCTGGACAGCATCGGCGCGTTGCTCAGCAATAACACTGCGCGAGCGGCATTTTCACACGCGGTCACCGGTGCGCTGCTGACCGCTGGGACATTCGTCGCCGCCGTCAGCGCCTGGTGGCTGGTGCGATCCCAGAAATCCGCCGATTCAGACGCCCGCACCATGTACCGCCCGGCGGCCATCCTGGGGTGTTGGGTTGCACTGATCGCCACGGTCGGGTTGTTCTTCACCGGTGACCACCAAGGCAAGTTGATGTTCCAGCAGCAGCCGATGAAGATGGCGTCGGCCGAATCGCTGTGTAATACCGAAACAGATCCGGACTTCTCCATCTTGACCATCGGCACGCACAACAACTGCGACAGCGTGACGCGCGTAATCGAAGTGCCCTACGTGCTGCCATTCCTCGCCGATAGCCGGTTCAGCGATGTGACGTTGCAGGGTGTGCGCAACATCCAGCAGGATTACCAACAAAGATTCGGGCCAAATGACTACCGGCCCAACCTGTTCGTCACCTACTGGTCGTTCCGCATGATGATCGGGCTGCTGGCGATTCCGGTGCTGTTCGCGTTGGCCACGTTGTGGTTCACCCGCGGCGGCCACGGCGGCCGTAGCCCCAACCAGCGGTGGTACTCCTGGTTCGCGCTGCTGACGATTCCCACGCCGTTCCTGGCCAACAGCGCCGGGTGGGTGTTCACCGAAATGGGCCGTCAGCCATGGATAGTCGTCCCCAACCCGACCGGCGACCAGCTGATCCGACTCACCGTCCGCGAGGGGGTCTCGAGCCACGCCTCCGGCATGGTCGTTACCTCCCTGGTGACGTTCACCCTCGTCTACGCGGTGCTTGCGGTCGTCTGGTTCTGGCTGCTCAAGCGCTACATCGTCGAAGGGCCGCTTGAGCACGACGCGGAACCGGCTCCGCCCCCGGCACCCGGCGATGACGAGGTGGCGCCGCTGTCGTTTGCGTACTGAGAAGTATTGAGGGCCGAAAGGAGCTGGCCGATGGGACTCCAAGAGTTGTGGTTTGGCATTATCGCGGCGCTGTTCCTCGGTTTCTTCATCCTGGAGGGCTTCGACTTCGGGGTGGGCATGTTGATGGAGCCGTTCGCTCACGTTGGCGCGGGCGATCCGGAAACGCACCGCCGCGCGGCGCTGAACACCATCGGTCCGGTGTGGGACGGCAACGAGGTCTGGCTGATTACCGCGGGCGCAGCGATGTTCGCCGCGTTCCCCGGCTGGTATGCGACCGTGTTCTCCACGCTCTACCTGCCGCTGCTGGCAATCCTTTTCGGCATGATCTTGCGCGTCGTGTCGATCGAATGGCGCGGAAAGATCGATGACGCAAAGTGGCGAGGGTGGGCCGATTTCGGTATCGCAGCCGGGTCTTGGTTGCCGGCCGTGCTGTGGGGTGTTGCGTTCGCCATCCTGGTCCGCGGACTGCCGGTGGACGCCAACGGTCAGGTGCACGCGTCGATCGGCGATGTGCTCAACGTCTACACGCTGCTGGGCGGCGTGGCCACCGCCGGGCTGTTTTTGTTTTACGGCGCCGTGTTCGTTGCGTTGAAGACCTCCGAATCGATTCACGACGACGCCTACCGATTCGCCGTGCGGCTTTCGCTTCCGGTGACAGGATTGGTTGCGGTCTTTGGGCTTTGGACGCAACTGGCGCATGGCAAAGACTGGACCTGGGCCGTGCTGGCGGTGGCGGTCGTCGCGCAGCTGGCTGCGGTGGTATTGGTGTGGCGCCGCATCTCCGACGGCTGGGCATTCGCGTGCACCGCCGCGGTGGTGGCGGCCGTTGTGATCCTACTGTTCGGCGCGCTGTATCCCAACCTGGTGCCCTCGACCCTGAACAACCAATGGAGCGTGACCATCTACAACGCCTCGTCGACGCCCTACACCCTGAAGATCATGACATGGGTGACCGCCATTTTCGCTCCCCTGACGGTGATCTACCAGGCGTGGACGTATTGGGTGTTCCGGCAGCGAATCTCGGCTGAACGGATACCGGCGCCAACCGGTCTGGCGAGGCGTCCGTCCTGAGCACGAGGGGCTCGCGGGCGCCATTAGACCCGCGACTGTGGCGGTCATCGACCGCGTTGCGCCGCTTCCTGGTCGCCAGCGTGGGCTGCGGCGTGGTGATCTCCGGATGCGCGATCGGGTCGGCGATTGTGCTGGCGAGCGTCGTTGCACGCATCGTCACCGATTCCTCGGCGCATCTCCTGCGCGACTGGCTCGGGCCGCTATCAATCCTGTTGGTGTTGTGGATCGTCCGCACGCTGACACACTGGCTTCAGGCACGCTTGGGGCAACGCGGGGCCAGCGCGGTCATCGCCGATCTGGGCGGTGAAGTGCTGGAGGCGGTGACGTCGCGGCAGCCCAGGGAACTTGCCGCGCAGCGGGACGCCGCCGCGGTGGTGGTCACCCGCGGCCTCGACGGTTTACGTCCGTACTTCACCCGATACCTGCCCACGCTGTTGCTTGCCGCCATCCTGACCCCGGCGACCGTCGCCGTGATCGCGGTCTACGACCTGAAATCGACTGCGATCGTGGTGATCACGCTGCCGCTGATACCGGTCTTCATGGTGTTGATCGGTTTGGCAACCGCCGACCGGTCGGCGGCCGCGCTGGCCGCCATGACGACCCTGCAAGCGCGGTTGCTGGATCTGATCGCCGGTATCCCCACCCTGCGGGCGCTGGGCCGCGCGTCCGGCCCGCAACATCGCATCGCCGAACTCGGTGCCGCCCACCGCCGTTCCGCCATCGCGACGCTGCGGATCGCGTTCCTGTCGGCGCTGGTGCTCGAATTACTGGCCACGCTGGGGGTGGCGCTGGTCGCGGTCGGCATCGGGCTTCGGCTGGTGTTCGGCGAGATGAGCCTGACGACCGGTTTGACGGTCCTGCTGCTGGCGCCGGACGTGTACTGGCCGCTGCGCCGCATCGGCGTGGAATTCCATGCGGCCCAGGACGGCAGGGCCGCCGCCGACAAGGCGTTCGCGCTCATCGGCGGGCCGGCTACCACCATGGCCGGGCACCGAACGGTCACCGCACGGGGTGCTGAGATCCGCCTGGAAACCCTCAGCGTGGCCGGCCGAGACGGCGACTCGCCGCACGATCTCAGCGCGCTGATCGAACCGGGGCGGGTGACGGTGCTGACCGGACGAAACGGCGCGGGCAAGAGCACCACACTGCAGGCGATCGCCGGACTCACCGTGCCGTCGTCGGGCCGGGTCACGGTGGGCGGAGCCGACGTCTCCGACCTGGATCCCGCCGCGTGGTGGCAGCAGCTGTCCTGGCTTCCGCAACGCCCTGTCCTGGTCCCGGGCAGCGTCCACGAAAACCTGGTCCTGCTGGGCGGTCTGGACGACCTTGAACTAGCTTGCGCCGCATCCGGATTCGATGCGGTGCTGGCCGAGCTGCCGGACGGGCTGAACACCAGGCTCGGGCGTGGGGGCGTCGGGCTGTCATTGGGACAGCGGCAACGGCTGGGCCTGGCCCGGGCGCTCGGATCGCCCGCCCCCGTGTTGCTGCTCGACGAGCCCACCGCGCACCTGGACGCGGACACCGAGGACCGGGTGTTGCGGGCCATCGTCGAGCGCGCACACGCCGGTGCCACCGTGGTGGTCGTCGGTCACCGTGAGCGAGTCGTCGCAATCGGTGACCGTGTCGTCGAGGTGTGCTCGGATCGCGAAGATCGCGAAGATCGCGAGGATCGCGAGGATCGCGAGGTGCCCTATGCGCCCGTTTGATCCGCTTCCGGCCGCCGCGAGCCTGTTGCGCCCGCGGTTGCCCCGCCTCTTGGCGGCGATCACGCTGGGGGTGCTCTCGCAGGGCAGCGCGCTGGCCCTGGCCGGGGTTTCGGCCTGGCTGATCACCCGGGCCTGGCAGATGCCGCCGGTGCTGGACCTGTCCGTTGCGGTGGTGGCGGTGCGGACGTTCGCGATCTCGCGGGGCGTTTTGAACTACTGCGAGCGATTGGCCATCCACGACACCGCGCTGCGCGCGGCCAGCACCGCCCGCACCCAGATCTATCAGCGGCTGGCCGAGGGACCGGCAGCGGCCGCCGTCCGGCTACACAGCGGTGAGCTGGTGGCGCGCGTCGGCGCTGACGTCGATGTCCTGGCCGACGTGCTAGTGCGCGCCCTGGTACCGATTGGGGTTGCGGCGGTGCTGGCGATCGGGGCCACCGCGGTTGTCGCGGCCATTTCGCTGCCGGCCGCCGCGGTGCTGGCGATCTGCCTGCTCGTCGCCGGTGTTGTTGCGCCGTGGCTGGCCGGTGGGGCCGCCGCTACACAGGAAGCCATTGCTCGGCAACATCATTCCGACCGCGACACCGCGGCGATGATCGCGCTTGAACACGCGCCGGAGCTCCGCGTCGCCGGCGCGCTGCCGAACATTATCGCGGAATCGCGACGCCAACAGCATGCTTGGGGCAATGCCCTCGACGCCGCGGCCCGGCCGGCCGCCATCGCCGAGGCGATGCCCACTGCAGCGGTCGCGGTCAGTGTCCTCGGCGCGGTGGTGGCCGGGGTCGGGATGGCGCCCATGACCGCGCCCACCACGTTGGCCGTGCTGATGTTGTTGCCGCTATCAGCGTTCGAGGCGATGGGTCCACTGCCGGCCGCCGCCGTCCAGTTGGCCCGGTCGCGTATCGCGGCGCGTCGCCTGCTGGATCTGGCTCCACCGCCGCGCCCGGCTGAACCCGCGAGGTCGGCGTCACTTCCTAGCCGCACCGCCTTGGGGGTACCACCCGCTTGCGGGGGACTGTGTGCCGATGTGTGTTCCGGTCACCCGGAAGCGGCACGGTCAAATGCGGTGACGCTGGACGTAAAACCGGGCGCCCGGCTTGCCGTCACCGGCGCCAGCGGGTCCGGTAAGACAACGCTGTTGATGACCCTCGCCGGGGTGCTGCCGCCGCTGCGCGGGCAGGTGATGCTGGACGGAACCGACCTGAGACAGTTCGATGAGCACGAATTGCGCAGCGCGGTCAGCTTTTTTGCCGAGGACGCGCACATTTTCGCCACCACGGTCCGGGATAACTTGCTGGTCGCCCGCGGCGACTGCATGGACGACCAACTGGCGGAGGCCCTGGACGCGGTCGGCCTCAGCGGATGGCTGGCCGGTCTGCCCGAGGGTCTGTCGACGGTGTTGACCGGTGGCGCGCAAGCGGTCTCGGCCGGACAGCGCAGGCGGCTGTTGCTGGCCCGTGCGGTGATCTCACCGGCCCGGATCGTGCTGCTCGACGAACCCGTCGAGCACCTCGACGCGACCGACGCCGACCTGGTGCTACGTGATCTGTTGGCCCCGAATTCCATTCTGATAGGCGCGGAAAGAACGCTGGTGCTGGCTACGCACCACTTGCCCAAAGGAATTCGCTGTCCCGAGTTAGAGATGTCGGCGACGCGGCATGAACTCCAGCGACAGCAGCACGAGCACCAAGGGAATGATCTGAGTCATTGAGATCAGCGCGTAGCGCCGGGCGTCTAACGCGTGGAACTTGCGCACATATCGGTACAACGACTCGAGTGCGATCAACGGGTCAAGCAAGTGGATCAGCCGGTAGAAGATGCGATGCAGCCGACCCGACTGCGAGCCGTCAAACAACTCCGGGAACGCCGCGAACGACAGCGATACTCGCTGCGCACCGGCATCTTTCGCGGCCGCGATCATGTCGATGCTGAGCCGTTCGTCGATCCCGTTGGGTGCTCCTCGGCGACGCCACGGCACATCCAGGGTGACATCGCTACCACCGCCGGCGGTCGCGTACCGATGAAAGCCCTGTACCTGCCCCAGGGCATCCCTGGCGATTATCAGCAGTATTCCGGGGAATCGACCCTCCAGCACGCCGTCCAGGTTCATGTAGAACCCGCGATCGCTATCGGCCCCGCTCGGCGACGCCCGGACAACGTCACTGAGCTCAGCCAGCAACTTGTCGTCGAGTTCCTGCTCTGACACGATCTCGGTCGTGATGCCGGAGTTGCTGGTGCGCTTCACTGCCTGACGCAGGTTGCGGAACCTACGCCCCACCATGTCGAAGCTGGACACGTCGACGACGACGTCGCGGCCGATCGGTATTGCCCGCAGCGATCGGCCGAGCACCGCAGGATCGCTCCACAGCCCGAGCCGCCGTTCGCTGCAACCCACCACCGCGATCCGCCAGCCGCGGGTATGACACATGGCCGCGAAATCGGCGACCAACGCGGGGAATTGCCCCTCGTCGCCGATCGGGTCGCCGCCGACCACCGCGTACCCCAGCCGCGTCCGGTATGCCAGCGCCGCCGTCCCGCCCGGGTTGAAGTGATAGCTCTTGCCCGTCTGCATGGCGAACGGCGCCAACGGGTCCGCGGTGGTGGCGTCGATCAATCTCCACGCCCGCGGCAGATCTGTCGGTCGCGGATGCGACGATGTCGGCCACATCAGCACCAGCCCTGAGCCGGCGATCAGCCAGTCACCGGGCAGATCGAACGCCAGCACGTGTAAACCCAGCCCGGCCAACAGGAACAGCGCAGCGGCAATGGCGTGCGTAGCCGTCACCGGACGGCCCAGGAAGATGCCGCGGGCGATCAATATCACCGCGGCCAGCACCGTCAGCGACCAGCCCAGCCGGTTCGCGCAGTGCCAGTCCGGGTGATGGTGGTGGCGGGCGAGTATCACGGCCAGCCAGCACGCCGCGCAGAGCAGAGCCAACGCACCGACACAGCGGGCCGCGATCGAATCCACGTGAACCACCACATGTTCGCGCGTACGAAGCCTCAGTCCGATATCGACGGCCGACCTATGCACGATCACCTCCCGATGCGCTGGCCCCCAGCCCGAGCGGCTCACCTGCCGCTGCTACATCGAATACCCGGCTATTTCGACGTTACGCCTGATCGCACCGTGCGGAGTTGAAACCGGACAGTTGTCCTGCAGGAATCCACGCCCGTCTATCGCCGGCTTGGCGGGAAGTATTTCAGCACGCCCTCCTGCACCACCGTGGCCATGAGTTGCCCGGAGCGATCGAAGACATGCCCGGTGCCCAGCCCGCGCGAATCGGCGGCCACCGGAGACGACGTCGAATACAACACCCAGTCGTTGAAGTTGACCTGCCGGTGAAACCACACCGAATGGTTTGCCGAGGCCGCGAAGATACGGTCGAAACCCCAGGACAGCCCATGGGTGGTGATGACCGAGTCCAGCACCGTGGTATCCGAGGAGTAGACCATTGCCGCGGTGTGCAGCACGGGGTCCTCGGGCAGCACACCCAGGGCCTTGAGCCAGACCCGGTTATGGGCAAGCCGATCACCCTTAGCCCGCATCACCCATGCCGGGTCATTGGTGTAGCGCCATTCGATCGGTTGCAGGGCTTTGACGAAATGCGGGACGGTCTCCTCGTAGCCGCGCAACAGCTCGCCAAGCGACGGCATGGTCTCGGGCTCGCCCACCTCCGGCGGTTCGACGGCGTGCTCAAGGCCGGCGCCACCGGACATGTAGGAGATCATCGCCGAAGACAACAACATGCCGTCCTGGACGGCGTCCACGCGCCGATTCGCGAAGCGGCGTTCATCGCGCAGCCGCAGCACGTGGAATTCGATGTCCTTGGCGGTATCCCCACCGTTGATGAAGTGCACCGAGAGTGCACTGGGCGGCAAATCGTCCCGGGTCAGCGTGCGACTGCTCGCGACAAACGATTGCGCCATGAGCTGGCCACCGAATGTCCGCATCGGGTTCTTGCTGGGATGGGATCCGATGAAGAGATCATCGGTGACGCGGTTGAGGTCCAGTGCCGCCAGCAGTTCCTCGAAGTCTTGCGCGTTCGGTTGTTCGCCTGCCGGCACGGGCTCCACTCCCCCGGGTGAATTAGACGTCGTCCTCCCCGATCCGGTGCACATGGATCAGGTTGGTGGAGCCTACTGTGCCAGGTGGTGCGCCGGCGACGATGACCACCAGGTCGCCGCGCTTGTAGCGGGCGAGTTCCAGCAGCGATTTGTCGACCTGGCGGATCATGCCGTCGGTGGAGGTCATGACCGGCACGATGAACGTCTCGGTGCCCCAGGTCATGGCGAGTTGGCTGCGCACCTCGGGCCAGGCGGTGAAGGCGAGCAGCGGCAGCGGGGTATGCAGGCGTGCGAGGCGCTTGACTGTGTCGCCCGACTGGGTGAACGCGACCAGCGCCTTGGCCTCGAGCCGCTCGCCGATGTCGCGCGCGGCATACGAGATCACTCCCCGCTTGGTGCGCGGCACATGCGTCAGCGGCGGCGCGGCGGTGGAATTGTCCTCAACCGCACAGATGATGCGTGACATCGTCCGCACGGCTGCCAGCGGGTACTTCCCCACCGAGGTTTCCCCGGACAGCATGAGCGCGTCGGCGCCGTCGAGCACGGCGTTGGCGACGTCGGAGGCCTCGGCTCGGGTCGGCCGCGAGTTTTCGATCATCGAGTCGAGCATTTGGGTCGCGACGATGACGGGTTTCGCGTTCTCCCTAGCCATCTGGATGGCGCGCTTTTGCACCAGCGGAACCTCTTCCAGCGGCAGCTCAACGCCCAGATCGCCCCGGGCCACCATCACGGCGTCGAACGCCAGGACGATGGCTTCGAGATTATCGATGGCTTCCGGCTTCTCCAGCTTGGCGATCACCGGTACCCGCCGCCCGACCCGATCCATCACCTCGTGCACCAGCTCGACGTCGGACGGCGAGCGCACGAAGGAGAGCGCGACCATGTCGACGCCGAGGCTCAGCGCGAACGTGAGGTCCTCGATGTCCTTCTCCGACAGGGCGGGCGCGGACACGTTCATGCCGGGCAACGACATGCCCTTGTTGTTGCTGACCGGGCCGCCTTCGGTGACGGTGCAGATCACGTCGTCGGCTTCGATGCCGCAGACCTCCAGCCCGATCTTTCCGTCATCGACCAGAACCCGGTCACCGACGACGGCGTCCCGGGCCAGCCTCTTGTAGGTAGTCGATACACGTTCGTGAGTGCCTTCGCACTCGCACACGGTGATCCGTACCGTCTCACCGTCGGCCCAGTAGGTGGAGCCGGTGGCGAAGCGCCCCAGCCTGATCTTCGGGCCCTGTAGGTCGGCGAGCACACCGACCGCGCGGCCGGTGGTGTCAGAGGCGGCACGCACCCGCTCATAGGCGGCTTTGTGATCGGCGTAGTCGCCGTGACTGAAGTTCAATCGGGCGACGTCCATTCCGGCTTCGACCAGCGCCAGGAGCATCTCGTCCGATTGAGTTGCAGGACCAAGGGTGCAGACGATCTTTCCGCGTCTCGTCACGACGACTCAGCATAGTCGCGGTTGCGGGTCATCGGGGTGACTCGACGCCAGCGGTGCGTCTTAGGCGTCAGGAAGTGATTCCGGTTCGCCGGCGCCGGCAGCTACCCGCTGAGAATGGTCGGAACCAAGGGGAAGCCGGGCAAGTTGCGCAGCACTGTCCACGCAATCGACGCGACCACAACCGTCAGCACCATGGGCGTCATCCGCGCTGGGAGGCCCAGGCGGCGGCGTATCACGAACCACCCGATCAGCACCGGGATGCCGACCAGCGCAAAGACGTTGTCGTTGATGCTGGCCAGCAGATCGCCGTGCAGCAGATCATGGGTCATCCGCAGGCCACCGCATAAGGGGCAGTTCCAGCCGGTGAGGAACTTGAACGGACACTGCGGATACAACGAGTGCGGGTTGTGCGGGTCGACGAGCCCGACGTACCCGAACGCGCCGGCCAACAGCACGCCCGAGCCAATTGCTCTGCAGCGACGGCCACGGCGCAGTTGGTGCTGATCGTGGCCCGTTGCAAGCTGCGCGTTATCAGGTTCCACCGCGATTAGGTTCCATCGCGCAACGGGCGGCCGTATGTGTCGGTGACTTTGTCGGTCAATATCAGCAGGGCGTCGATACAGCCCCAGATCACGGCGCCCACTCCGCACGTCAACCAGCCCACGAGCAACTGCGCGATACCCAACCCGGTCTCACCGATGTAGATGCGGCCGATACCCGCGATGCCGAATAGTCCAAGCAACTGCAAAAGACCCGCGATGGTCTTCGACTTGTCTGACAGCGGTAGCCCCGACACCGGATGACGGCCATAGGGCGCGACCGGGTCGTGGTAACCCCCGGGCGCCGCATATGGCGCATACGGTGGTGGCGGATAGCCCGGTGGCGGCGCGCCGTCCCCTGCCGTTCCTTGCCATGACTGGTCGGTCACATTGCCAGCATGCCAGATCTACCGGGCTCCCGCCCCAGCCGCGCAATGAGGTGCAGCGCATCCCGGCAACTAGCCGCCCGACCGCGGCACCCGGTTCCTGCGGCGGAAGCTCCATCGCCGCCGAGTTGACGTTTCGTCGTCAACCGCGCGATTTTCCGCGGCGGCCCGCTCGGCAACGGATCCTTCGGATTCGGTGTCGGCGGCGGGTGCATCTGCGTCCGGCTCGGCTTCCTTGGCGACGCTTTCGGGCTCTGCCGCTTCAGCCTCCGGTTCTTCGGGCTCGGTAGCCGCTGGCTCCCCTTTAGGCTCGAGCGGCTCCTCCGGCTCCGGCTCTGGCTCCGGCTGTGGCTCCGCGGCCACCTCTTCCGCCCCAGGCTCGGCTGGCTCTCCCTCCTCGGCAGAGGCCTCGGCAACCTCCGCCTCGGCCGTAGCCTCCTCGGTCGCGGGCTCGGCGACCTCCGCCACCGCGCCAGCTTCCTCGGGCTCTGCCTCCTCGACCTCAGGCTCGACGACCTCCGCCTCCGCAGCCACCTCTTCGACCTGTGGCTCTGGCTCTGGCTCCGCAGCCACCTCTTCAGCCTCAGCCTCCGCGACCTCCGCCTCCGGGGCTTCCGGCAATGCGACCTCGGGCTCGGCCGGCGCCGCCTCCTCGGCCCCAGCCGCGACAACCTCCACCTCCGCCATAGTCTCCTCGGCCTCAGGCTCGGCCACGTCCGCCTCCGCGGCAGCTTCTTCGGGTTCGGCCTCGGCGAACTCCGATTCGACTTCCGCCTTATCCGCTTCGGGCTCCGCGGCTTCGCGTTCCGCGACCGCAAACTCGGCCTCAGCTTGTTCGGAGTCGGGCTCTACGACCTCCGCTTTGGCGACGGCCTCCTCGGCCTCAGGCTCCGCGACCTCGGGTTCGACTTCAACCTTTTCCGCTTCGGACTCCGCGGTCCCCGACTCGACCTGAACCTCCGGGACAGCCGCTTCAGCCTCCCCCTTTTCTTCCTCAGGCTCGACGACCTCCGCCTCCGCAGTCGCCTCCTCGACTTCGGGCTCTGGCTCTGGCTCTGGCTCCGCAGCCGCCCCCTCAGCCGCAGCCTCCTCAGCCCGCAGCGTCCCGGGCTTCAGCTTCGACGACCTCCGCCTCCGCCGCCACCTCCTCAGCGCTGAAGCCTCCTCGGCCTCGGGCTCCGCGACCTCCGCCTGCGCGGCTTCCGGCAAAGCGATCTCAGGTTCAGCTGGCTCAGCCTCCGCGACGACCTCTTCGACCTCGGGTTCGCCTTCAACCTTTTCCGCTTCGGGCTCCGCGGTCCCCGACTCGACCTGCACCTCCGCGGCAGTTGCTTCCGCCTCCCCCTTTTCGGCCTCAGGCTCGACGACCTCCGCCTCAGCCCGAGCCTCCCCAGCCGCAGGCTCCTCAACCTCAGGCTCGACGATCTCCGCCTCCGGAGCGGGCTCCTCAGCCCGTGGCCCCGTCGGCTTCAGCCTCGACGCCCTCCGCCTCCGCAGCCACCTCCTCAGCGCTGAGGCCTCCTCGGCCTCGGGCTCCGCGACCTCCGCCTGCGCGGCTTCCGGCAAAGCGATCTCAGGTTCAGCTGGCTCAGCCCCCGCGACGACCTCTTCGACCTCGGGTTCGCCTTCAACCCTTTCCGCTTCGGGCTCCGCGGTCCCCGACTCGACCTGAACCTCCGCGGCAGTTGCTTCCGCCTCCCCCTTTTCGGCCTCAGGCTCGACGACCTCCGCCTCAGCCTCAGCCTCCCCAGCCGCAGGCTCCTCAGCCGCGGCCTCCGCGACCTGGGTCTCCGCGGCAGCCTCCTCGCCTTCGGGTTCTTCGGCTTCAGGTGCGGCGACTGCAGCCTTCACGGTCTCCGTTTCGACAGCCTCCTCAACCTCAGGCTCGACGACCTCCGCCTCCGGAGCGGCCTCCTCAGCCCGTGGTTCCGTCGGCTTCAGCCTCGACGCCCTCCGCCTCCGCAGCCAACTCGTCAGCACCCCGGCCTTCTCGGCCTCGGGCTCCGCGACCTCCGCCTCCGCAGCCGCCTCCTCGACTTCAGGCTCTACGAGCTCCGCCTCCGTGGCGGCCTCCACGGCCTCAGGCTCGGCCACCTCGGCCGCCGCGGCAGCCTCCTCGCCTTCGGGCTCTTCGGCTTGAGGTGCGGCGACTGCAGCCTGCACGGTTTCCGGCTCGACAGCCCCGGCCTCCTCGGCCTCCTCCGGCTCCTCAGGCTCCTCGGCCTCCTCGACCTCGGCAGATTCAACAGCCTCTGCCGAATCGTCTCCCGTGCTGGCGGCCGCTGCCGCCTTCGCGGTGGAGGCCGAAGCGACAGCCGCGAGCTCGGGTTCTGGTTCTGGTTCTGGTTCTGGTTCTGGTTCCTCGGCGTAGCCGACGCCGCGGAGGGTTTCCGGATCCTCGCGACCCTTCGGCGCCAGAATGATGTAAACCACCGCCCCGATAAACACGAAAGTCGATGTGAACGAGTTGATTCGGATCCCGGCGATGTGGGTGGCGGTGTCGTCGCGCAGTAGCTCGACGCAGAAGCGCCCGACGCAGTAGAGGGCGACATAGGTTGCAAACAGTCGCCCGTGACCGAGCCTGTACCGCCGGTCAAGGTAGATCAGTGCGACGAATACCAGGACGTTCCATATCAATTCGTAGAGAAACGTCGGCTGCACGACGAATGCGACCTGCCCCGTCGAGACCCCGTCGAGCGAATGCGGGTCCACGTATCCTGACGGATCCCTGCGGTAGAAGATCTCCAGGCCCCACGGCAGCGTGGTTTCCCGCCCGTACAGCTCCTGGTTGAAATAGTTGCCGAGCCGACCGATGGCTTGCGCCAAGACGATTCCCGGGGCGATCGCGTCGGCGAAGGCCGGCAGCGGAATTCCGCGCCGCCGGCAGACGATCCACGCCCCGACCCCGCCGAGCGCGACCGCGCCCCAGATGCCCAAGCCCCCGTCCCAGATTCGCAGCGCCGCCCAGAACCCTGCGCCGCCCGGGCCGAAATACGTCTGCCAATCGGTGGCCAGGTGATAGAGCCGGCCGCCGATCAATCCGAAAGTCACCGCCAAGACGGCAATGTCGTATATGACGCCGCGCTCGCCGCCACGGGCCGCCCAGCGCCGGTCGCCGATCAGCAACGCGACCAGGATTCCGATGATGATGAAAAACGCGTAGGCGCGAATGGGCAAGAACCAGAGGTGCCAGACCCCACGGGGCGGGCTGGGGAAATAGGTCGGCAACATCGTCATGACGCGGACTCCCTTTGCCGCACGCCGACGGCAAGTTCCTCGGTCAGCGCACGCAACGCGGCCAAACCGTCGCCCAGCGCCGACACCAACGCCGAACCGACGATGACACCGTCGGCGTAGCCGCCGATCTGCGCGGCCTGCTCTCGCGACCGCACACCCAGGCCGACGCCGACGGGTATGTCCGACACCGCCTTCACCCTGCCCACCAGTTCGGGCGCCGCCTGCGACACCGCGTCACGTGCCCCGGTCACACCCATCGTCGACGCAGCATAGACGAACCCGCGCGACGCTTCGACCGTGCGCACCAGCCGCTGCGGCGTCGATGAAGGCGCCACCAGAAAAATACGATCCAAATGATGCTCTTCGGACGCCGCCAGCCACTGTTGCGCTTCGTCGGGGATGAGGTCCGGAGTGATGAGGCCGTGGCCGCCCGCCGACGCCAGATCCCGCGCGAATGCATCGACCCCGTAGCGCAGCACCGGATTCCAGTACGTCATCACCACCGCGCGTCCGCCGGCCACACTGATCGCTTCGACCGCGGTCAGCGTATCCCGCACTCGCACTCCCCCACGCAGCGCGGCTTCGGTTGCCCTCGCAATGGTTGGGCCGTCCATGCCCGGGTCCGAATACGGCACACCGACTTCGACTATGTCACAACCGGATTCGACGAGCGCTGTCATTGCGCCCACGGATGTCGGCACGTCGGGGTATCCGGTGGGCAGGTAACCGATCAGTGCCGCGCGATCGTCTGCGCGGCACGAATCGAAAACCGGAGCCAGTCTGCTCGTTTCGCTCTGCTCCACAGTCATTGCGCGCCCTGGTCGCCCAGCACTCCGAACCATTTAGCGGCCGTCGCGACGTCCTTGTCGCCGCGGCCCGAAAGATTCACCACGATGACCGCCCCCCTTCCCAACTCAATGCCCAGTTTGAGGGCACCAGCCACCGCATGCGCGGATTCGATAGCCGGGATGATGCCTTCGGTGCGGCAGAGCAGACCAAACGCGTCCATCGCCTCGGCGTCGGTGATGGGCCGGTATTCGGCACGTCCGGTTTCCTTCAGCCACGCGTGTTCCGGCCCCACCCCCGGGTAATCCAAACCCGCTGAGATGGAATGGGACTCGATGGTCTGACCGTCGTCGTCTTGCAGCAGGTAGGAGAACGATCCCTGGAACGCTCCGGGTGAGCCGCCGGTGAATGTCGCTGCGTGCCTGCCGGTTTCGACGCCATCGCCGGCCGCCTCGAATCCGATCAACCGCACGCCGGGATCGTCGAGGAAGGCGTGGAAGATCCCGATGGCGTTGGAGCCTCCGCCAACGCAGGCGGTGACAGCGTCCGGCAACCGGCCCGCCTCATGCTGGATCTGAACGCGCGTCTCCAGGCCGATGATTCGCTGAAAATCGCGCACCATGGTCGGGAAGGGATGCGGTCCGGCCGCGGTACCGAAGCAGTAGTAGGTGTTGTCGGCGTAGGTAACCCAATCCCGGAACGCGTCATTGATCGCGTCCTTGAGCGTTTGCGAGCCGCTCTCGACCGAGACGACCTCGGCACCCAACAACCGCATCCGCGCCACGTTAAGCGCCTGCCGCGCGGTGTCAACCGCGCCCATGTAGATGACACAGTCCAGGCCGAGCAACGCGCATGCGGTGGCCGTGGCCACCCCGTGTTGACCGGCCCCGGTCTCGGCGATCACCCGAGCCTTTCCCATTCGCTTGGCCAGCAACGTCTGACCGAGCACATTGTTGATCTTGTGAGAGCCGGTGTGGTTCAGATCTTCTCGCTTCAGGAAGATGCGCGCCGAACCGGCGTGCTCCCCCAGCCGCGTGGCCTCATACAACGGCGACGGCCGGCCGGCGTAGTTGGCCTGCAACTTATCCAGGGTGTCCAGGAAGTCGGGATTGACGCGTTCCTTCTCGTATGCGGCGGTGACTTCCTCGATCACCGCCATCAGCGCTTCGGCGACGTAGCGGCCACCGTAAACGCCGAAGTGCCCACCCGAATCGGGGTCGTGGCGGGTCGGTTCGGAAATGGCCGCACTCGTACGCGGAAGATCGCGCGACAGATCTACCATCACCAAGGCTCAACGGGCGGATGGCTCATCGGGTTCAACGTTTCACCGCAGGACCTCGGCGAACGCCTAGCGAGCCGGTTTCGGACAGGACGGATGAGTGCCCGCGGTGACCAGATCGGCAACCGCCGCGCGTGGGTCACCGCTTTTGACCAGACCTTCGCCGACCAACACGGCGTCAGCCCCCGCACCGGCATACGCCAAAAGATCTGCGGTGCCACGCACACCCGATTCGGCGATTCTGATCACGTTGCTGGGCAACCCAGGAGCGATCCGCGAGAAGCAATCCCGATCCACTTCCAGGGTGGTGAGATCGCGGGCGTTGACCCCGATCACCTTGGCCCCGGCCTTCAACGCCCGGTCGGCTTCTTGTTCGGTGTGCACTTCGACAAGTGCGGTCATACCGAGTGATTCGGTGCGGTCCAGCATCGACACCAACGCCGACTGGTCCAACGCGGCAACGATGAGCAACAACATGTCGGTGCCGTGCGCGCGCGCCTCGTGGATCTGATATGGCTGCACCACAAAGTCTTTGCGCAAAATCGGCACGGAGACCGCCGCCCGCACCGCATCAAGGTCGTCGAGCGAGCCGTGAAAGCGTCGCTCTTCGGTCAACACGCTGATGATGCGAGCGCCGCCATCTTCGTAAGCCTGGGCCAGCTTTGCCGGATCCGCAATGGGGGCCAGTGAGCCCGCTGACGGGCTGGCGCGCTTCACCTCGGCGATGACACCGATGCCCGGCTCGCGCAAGGCGGCCATCACATCAAGCGATGGCGGCGCCGCCGCCGCGGCGGCTTTGATCTCCGACAGGCTGATCAGCGCTTCGCGCGCGGCAACATCGGCCCGGACTCCTTCGAGGATGGAGTCGAGCACGCTTGCCGGACACATGCCTGTCGTTCCTTTCCAGTCTCACCCACCGTCGCCACGGTTACCGGACAATCCCCAGCCGACATCGACGATGTTCAAGAAGGGTAGCGACCGTCGGCTCGCGGTCCGTCACCGACCCTCGGTGTCTGACTCACGGGGCCGATCGGTCGGGTCGCGGCCCTCGTCAAGCGCGTCCCAGATCATCCGCTCCGAAATCTCGGGTGCCGCCGCTTCTGCGTCGCCGCGCCGAGCCATCGAACGGCGCGCGGCGGGCGCGACATATTTTGTCGTGCCCTCACGAGCGGACCCGCGAATTGAAGCCGACCGCATCAACAAAACGGCGGCAACCAGGGTGCATACCGCGGCCAGCACCGCGGCCACCGCGCCCGGGTAGCGCCGCTGGCTTCCCACCAGGGACAGCAGCGAGACGTGCGCCAGACTCGGCTCCCCGCACCGCCACGTCCGGGAGCACCCACAGGCTGATGCTCAGGTAGCCGACCGCAAAGCTGGCCACCGCCAGCAGCCCGGCCAGCACCCGCAGCGGCCAACCGCGCACCGCAACCGCGGCAAGCGCGGTAGCCAGCATGAGAATCGCCAACGGCAGCAGCGCCGTCGACCACGACGCGCCGCTCAGGGTCACGTCCCTGGGCGGACCCAGCCCGTCAAACGACCGCACGACCACCCACGGGAGCCGGGACGCCGTCCACAGCGCGCCGGCCGCAACCACCAGCAACAACTGGGCTATCCCGATCGTCAGCCGGCTTTTGCGATCGCGCCGGGCTGGCCGGGCCTCAGCCATTTTCGCTCTCATCCGGCCTCATCCGGCGCCGCCAGCGTCTCGGCAGCGGCGATCGCGCTCAGCACCGCCCGTGCCTTGTTGGAAGCCTCGGTGTATTCGTACGGGCCGTTGGAGTCGGCCACTACCCCACCGCCCGCCTGCACATAGGCGGTGCCGTCACGCATCAGCGCGGTGCGGATGGCGATCGCGAAGTCGGCGTTGCCGGCGAAGTCGAGGTAGCCGACGACGCCGCCGTACAGGCCGCGGCGCGTCTTCTCCACCTCTTCGATCAGCTCCATGGCACGCACCTTCGGCGCACCGGACAGCGTGCCGGCCGGGAAGCAGGCCGTTACGGCGTCCAGGGCGGTGTGGCCCGCGCTGAGCAATCCAGTCACCGTGGACACCAAGTGCATCACGTGGCTATAGCGTTCGATGTGGCTGTAATCCTCGACGCGGACGGTGCCCGGCGTGCAGACCCGGCCGAGGTCGTTGCGGCCGAGGTCGACCAGCATCAGGTGCTCGGCTCGTTCCTTTTCGTCGGCCAGCAGATCCTTTCCCAGCAGTTGATCCTCTTCTTCGGTCTTCCCTCGCCACCGGGTTCCGGCGATCGGATGCGTCGTCGCGCGGCCGTCGCTCACGGTGACGAGCGCCTCCGGGCTGGACCCGACGATCGAAAAGCTAGTTGCGCCATCGCTATTCGGAATATGCAGCAGATACATGTACGGGCTGGGGTTGGTCACCCGCAATATGCGGTACACGTCGATCGGATCGACATCGGTGTCCACCTCGAAGCGCTGCGAGGGCACTACCTGAAAGGCTTCACCGGCCGCTATCTGTTCGACCAGGTACTCGACGATCGCACCGTATTCCTCGACGGTGCGCTGCGCTCGGCGCCGTGGCTCGGGCCGGCTGAATGTCGCGACGGTCGACGGCAGCGGCTGGCCCAGTGCCGAGGTCATCACGTCCAGCCGCGCGATCGCGTCGTCGTAGGCCCAGTCGACCCGCTCGTCGGTGCCGTTCCAGTTCACGGCGTTGGCGATCAGCGTGATGGTGCCCTCGTGGTGGTCGACCGCCGCTACGTCGGTGGCCAGCAGCATCACCATGTCCGGCAGCCGGAGGTCATTGACGGCCAGTTCGGGCAGGCGTTCCAGGCGCCGAACCAGGTCGTAGGCGAAGAAGCCCACCATGCCACCGGACAACGGTGGCAGCCCCGGCATCGCCGCGGTGGCCAACAGCTCGAGGGTGGCCTGTAGCGCTTCCAGCGGGTCGCCCCCGGTGGGCGCGTCCTGCGGCACGGTACCCAGCCACACCGCCTCGCCGTCACGCACGGTCAAGGCCGACGGCGCCCCAGCGCCAATGAACGACCACCGCGACCAGGATCGGCCGTTCTCGGCGGACTCGAGCAAGAAGGTGCCGGGGCGATTGGCCGCGAGCTTGCGGTATGCCGACAGCGGCGTCTCGCTGTCGGCCAAGACCTTGCGGATCACTGGAACCACACGGTGCTCCGCCGCGAGCCGGCGGAAGTCCTCCCGTGACGTGGTGGCGGCGAGGTGGGCAGGCACCGAACCATCCTCGCAGATGCGCTGATTACCCGATCAACGATGACGGCGGGGAAATGCGCGGATCACTATCGAACAACCGGCCAATCGCTCGGCGACTTAGGTCTAGTGTGGTTTAGCGATTATCGTCACGGTTTGCTGTATTCGCACGGTACCGGCGCGCTCATGTACCGCAAGTGTCCTGGACTTCAGAAATAGTGCCATAACTGAATCTTTTCCGTTGGCCGTGTCGTTCGAGCCCGCGCCTTTGCTGGCGTTACGAACACCGCCAGAGATTAATGGCAACCGAACAATTCGACCAAGGAGCAGTGCCGCAATGGATTTTTGGACTTTACCTCCGGAAATCATTTCCGCCAGAATGCACTCCGGCCCCGGCGCGGGGTCGCGCCTGCACCGAACACGAATTGAGCGCGGGACCTTGCAATCAGCCGCCGACGCGGGCGTAGCCTGACGCCCATGAAACCTGGTGACACCGTGGCCGACTTCGAACTTCCCGATCAGAGCGGAAAGCCACGTAAGCTCAGCGACCTGCTTTCCACCGGTCCCGTGGTGCTGTTCTTCTATCCGGCGGCAATGACGCATGGGTGCACCAAGGAAGCCTGCCACTTCCGCGACTTGGCCGCGGAGTTCGCCGCGGTCGGGGCGAACCGGGTCGGCATCAGCACCGATCCCGTCAAGAAACAGGCCAAGTTCGCCGGCATGCAGAATTTCGACTACCCGCTGCTCTCGGATAGCGAAGGCACCGTCGCCACCCAATTCGGCGTCAAGCGCGGTCTGCTCGGCAAGGTGATGCCGGTCAAACGCACCACCTTTGTCATCGACACCGACCGCACGGTGCTCGACGTGATCGCCAGCGAGTTCAGCTTCAACACCCATGCCGACCAGGCGTTAGAGACGCTGCGGGCACGCAAAACCGCGTAGATCGGCTGCGCTGCAAGCTCGTTCGGCGCTACGGGACGATCGCGAGAAACACGTAGGCGGCGACCACCACCAGATGCAGCTCGCCCTGCAGCCGGGTGGCCCGCCCGGGCACCACGGTCAGCACGCTGATCGCGACGGTCAGCGCCAGCAACACCAATTGGGTGGGGCCGAGGCCGAGGACGAGCGGGCCTTTGAACCATATGGAGGTGAGCGCGATGGCCGGAATCGTGAGCCCGATGCTGGCCATCGCCGAGCCGTAGGCCAGGTTGAGGCTGGTTTGGATGCGGCCTTGCCGTGCCGCACGCGCCGCGGCGAGGGTCTCCGGCAGCAACACCAGCGTGGCGATCACCACGCCGACGAACGACTGCGGGAATCCGGCCGCCGACACCAAACGCCCGATGGGTTCAGACTCCTCCTTGGCCAGACCCACCACCGCGACCAGCGCGACGAGCAGCAGCGCGAGGCTCGTCAGCGCAGACCGGGTGCTCGGCGGCTCCGCGTGGCTCTCGTCCTCGAAAAAGTCTGGCCCTTTTGGGTTACCGGCAGGAAAAAGTCGCGATGCCGCACGGTCTGAGTGAAGACGAACAGCAGGTAGAGCCCGAGTGAGGCGACCGCGGCGAAGGTGAGCTGGCTCGGTGAGAACTCGCGCGCCGGGTAAGTGGTGGTGAACGTCGGCACCACCATGCTCAACGTCGCCAGCGTGGTTATCGTGGCCAGCGCGGCGCCGCTGCCGTGGGCGTTGAACACTGTCACGCCGTAGCGTCGGGAACCCAGTAGCAGCGACAAACCGGCGATCCCGTTGGTGGTGATCATCACCGCTGCGAACACGGTGTCCCTGGCGAGTGTCGCCGCCTCGTTCCCGCCGGACGCCCGGAGCGTGACGATCAGGGCGACCTCGATGATCGTGACCGCGACTGCCAGCACCAGCGACCCGAACGGCTCGCCGACCCGGTGTGCGACCACCTCGGCGTGGTTGACCGCGGCCAGAACGGCACCGCCGAGCAGCACCGCCACCAGCAGCGCCGGCACCGTTCCGATCGCCTGGCCCCACGTCGCTGCCAGCGCGACGAGGGCAAGCAACGGGACCGCGACCGTCCACGAGACGGTCCAGGACACTCGGTTCAACATCGACCGCCATTCTCGTCGAAGTCACTCAGCAGTCCGGCAGCAGCACCCGTCGGCGATCACCCGATTGCCGCGCTGACGGGCTCAGTAGCATGCTCACATGCCGCAAAGCGATGGCCTGACAGAAGGACAAGTGTTTGCCGGGTACACGATTCTTCGGCGGTTGGGCGCCGGCGGCATGGGTCAGGTCTATCTGGCGCAGCACCCGCGCCTGCCCCGCAACGACGCCCTCAAAATCCTGCCGAGTGACCTGACCGCGAACGACGAATTCCGCCAACGCTTCAACAGAGAGGCCGACCTGGCCGCAAGCCTCTACCACGAACACATCGTCGGCATCCACGACCGTGGCGAATACGAAGGGCAACTGTGGATCTCGATGGACTACGTGGAGGGAACCGATGCCGCGAAACTCCTGCGCACCGAGTACCCGTCCGGGATGCCGCAAGCAGACGTCGTCGAGATCATTTCGGCCGTTGGCGGCGCGCTCGATCACGCCCATTCGCGCGGACTGCTGCATCGTGACGTCAAACCCGCCAACATCCTCTTGGGCTCGATTTCTCAGGCCAGCCCCCGACGGCGGATCCTGCTCGCCGATTTCGGCATCGCCCGCGAGCTGGGCGAGATCAGCGGTCTGACCGCGACGAACATGCTGGTGGGGACCACCGCGTACTGCGCGCCCGAGCAGCTGCAGGGGTTTGAACTCGACGCGCGAGCCGACCAGTACGCGCTCGGATGCACGGCGTTTCACCTGCTGACCGGGGCCGCCCCATTCGAGCACTCCAACCCGGCGGTGGTCATCGGCCAGCACCTGAACGCGCCACCACCACTGATCGGGAACAAGCTGCCCGAGTTGGCACCGCTCAACGACGTCCTTGCCAAAGCACTGGCCAAGGACCCCAATGAGCGCTATCCGACATGCGAGGATTTCGCGGCGGCCCTGGCCGGCCAGGCGGACACCGTCTCGGCTGAGGTGGCGGGCCCCACGGAAGTCATCTCCGCACCGACGGAGGTGATCGCCCCGCCGCAAGCCCCGGCCGCCGCAGGGGAGAAATCCGCAGGGGAGAAGCCCGCGAAAGCGGGCGGCGGGCTCCGCACTATGGCAATGATCGCGGCGGCGCTGCTTGCGGTCGCGCTGGTCGCGGTCGTCGCGGTCGTCGGCGTCCGCATGTTCGGCGCGCGTGCCAGACAGCAGAACAGCAGCGCGCCCTCGGCGTCGGTCTCAGTGGCACCGCCCAGCGGCGGCAACGCGCCCACGTCGGCGCCGGCGATGAAGCTGACCACCCAAGTCACCGACCAATCGGGCGTCCTGGGCCCCGTCGAGTTCGCCGCAGTGGACACGGCCGTCACCAAGCTCTACAACCAACACGGCACCAAACTTTGGGTGGTGTACGTCAAGAATTTCGGTGGCCTCATGCCGGGGAGATGGGCCGAGGACACCATGCGCGCCAATGGTTTCACCGATAGCGACGCCATCCTGGCCGTCGCGACCGACCTGCCGGCCTTCTCGTTCCGGGTGCCGGGCGCGATAACCAACGGAAAAGCCATCAACGTCGAGACCATTCGCCTCCAGCGCATACACCCGGCGGTGGCCCGCCACGAATGGGCCCGCGCGGCGATAGCCGCGGCCACCGGATTGGATGTCGCGCCCAGTTAAAGCGGTCTATTCCTCGGGTTCCAGTAACACGGCGGTGTCGAAGCAACTGTGGTTGCCGGTGTGGCAGGCCGCCCCGACCTGGTCGACCGTCAACAGCACGGTGTCGCCGTCGCAGTCGATGCGCACCGAGTGGACATATTGGGTGTGGCCGGACGTCGCGCCCTTGATCCACAGCTGCGCGCGGGATCGCGAATAGTAGGTGGCCTCACGGGTTTGCAGCGTGCGCGCCAGTGCCGCGTCGTCCATCCAGGCGACCATCAACACGTCGCCGCTGTCGCGCTCCTGAACGACGGCGGTAAACAATCCGTCCGCGTTGCGCTTCAGGCGCGCGGCGATCTCCGGGTCCAGCGTCATCGCACGGTGGTCCTTACTGTGATCTGTTCTGCGGCCATCGCGGCCTTCACCTGCCCGATCGTCAGCTCGCGGAAATGAAAGACGCTGGCCGCCAACACCGCATCGGCGCCGGCCGCGACCGCGGGGGCGAAATGCTCCGCCCTCCCGGCACCGCCGCTGGCGATCACCGGCACCGTGACCGCGGCGCGCACCGCCCGCAGCATCGGCAGGTCGAACCCGGCCTTGGTGCCGTCGGCGTCCATCGAATTCAGCAGGATCTCCCCCACCCCGAGGTCGGCGCCGCGGGCCGCCCACTCGACGGCGTCGATACCGGTGCCACGACGACCGCCGTGGGTGGTGACCTCCCAGCCCGACGGTGTCGGGGCCGAGCCGGCGGGCACCGTGCGGGCGTCGACGGACAACACGATGCACTGAGAGCCGAACTGCGCAGCCATTTCCGCCAGCAGGTCTGGACGGGCGATGGCGGCGGTATTCACCGAGACCTTGTCCGCCCCCGCGCGCAGCAACGTGTCGACGTCGGCCACCGTGCGCACCCCGCCACCGACGGTCAGCGGGATGAACACCTGCTCGGCGGTGCGGCGCACCACCTCCAGCATGGTGGCCCTGCCCGACGATGAGGCGGTCACGTCCAGAAAGGTCAGCTCATCGGCGCCTTCGGCGTCATAGGCCGCGGCAAGCTCAACGGGATCGCCAGCGTCGCGCAGATTCTCGAAATTCACTCCTTTGACCACCCGGCCGTCGTCGACGTCCAGGCACGGGATCACGCGTACCGCAAGGCCCCCACGACCCGGAAGGTCACCGTCCGCATACATCAGTAGTCCTCCGGTTTGCCGGTGCTGCGCAGGATCTCGAGAATCTCGCCGTGCGCGCCGGGCGCCGCGGCCAGGGCGGACCGCGCTGCGGGGGTCCACGGTTCGCCGGCCAGGTTGGTGACGATGCCGCCGGCGGCCTGCACCAGCGCGACCCCGGCGGCATGATCCCACACGTGGCCGCCGAAACTTATTGATCCACCGAGGATTCCGTCGGCAACGTAGGCGAGGTCGGTGCCGGTAGACCCGTGCATGCGCAGCCGCGAACAAACCCGGCTCAGATTTTCCAGCACCGCAACCCGATAGCGCCCGGGAAAGCGGCCCCGCGAGTCGGCGTTGAACGTACCGACCCCGACGAGCGCGTCGGCCAGCTCGGTGCAAGCCAGCGACGGCTGCGGCGCACCGTTTTTCAGCAGTGATCCACCCGCGATGGCGGTGTAGCGCTGATCGGTGAACGGCAACCAGGTCAGGCCGGCTACCGGATCGCCATGGTGCAACAGGCCCAACAGAATCGCTGCCATCGGCGAGCCGGCGGCGTAATTGAACGTGCCGTCGATGGGATCCAGTACCCATACCCACGGCGAGTCGACGTCCGCCCCGCCGAATTCCTCGCCGTGCACCTCGATTCCGGTAGCCTTTTGCAGGGCAGCGACAACCTGGCGCTCGATCGCAAGATCGACCTCGGTGGCAAAGTCGTTGCCCTTCTTGCGAACCGCCGAATCGGCGCGGTGGCCGGCCAGGAACTGCTCCGTCGCGGCATCGAGGATGGCCGACGCCTTTTCAACCAACGGGGTAACCAGCGCGTCCAGGTCCACCGGTTGTCTACTCCCGCATCGCGGCCAGCGCCTGCGGCAGGGTAAACCGCCCGGCGTAGAGGGCCTTGCCCACGATGGCGCCTTCGACGCCGCGGCCGGTCAGAGTCGCGATGGCGCGCAGATCGTCCAGACTGGACACGCCGCCGGAGGCGATCACCGGGACTTCGGTGCGATCGGCAACCTGGGCCAGCAGGTCGAGATTGGGACCCCCCAGCGTGCCGTCCTTGGTGACGTCGGTGACGACGAATCGCGAACATCCTTGGCTGTCAAGGCGTTCCAGCACATCCCATAGGTCGCCGCCGTCGGTTTCCCAGCCGCGTCCGCGCAACCTGTGTTCGCCGTCCGGATTGCCCTTGTCGATCTGCACGTCCAAGCCGACGGCGACTTTGTCCCCGTGCTCGGCGATCACCCGCGCACACCACTGCGGGTTCTCCAAAGCGGCCGTCCCCAGGTTCACCCGGGCGCAGCCGGTGGCCAGCGCCGCGGCCAGGGAATCGTCGTCGCGGATGCCCCCCGACATCTCGACCTGCACATCGAGCTTGCCGACCACTTCGGCGAGTAGTCCGCGGTTGGAACCGCGTCCGAACGCGGCGTCCAGGTCGACCAGGTGGATCCAGTCGGCTCCGTCGCGCTGCCAGCCCAACGCGGCGTCCAGCGCTGAGCCATACTCGGTTTCACTGCCGGCTTTCCCTTGCACCAGGCGCACGGCACGGCCATCGACCACGTCAACAGCGGGTAACAAGATCAGCGGCATGTTTATAGTCCCTCGACCCAGTTGCTCAGCACGGCGGCACCCGCGTCCCCACTCTTCTCCGGGTGGAACTGGGTGGCGGCCAGCGGTCCGTCCTCAACCGCGGCCAAAAACGGCACCTGGTGGGTGGCCCACGTCAGCAGCGCCGCCGACGAGCCCTCCCAGCGCTGCGCGGCGTAGGAGTGCACGAAATAGAACCGGGCGCCGGCGTCCAGGCCCTTGAACAGCACGCTGCCCGGTGCGGAATCCACCACGTTCCAGCCCATGTGCGGAACCACCGGCGCATCCAGCCGGGTGACGGCACCCGGCCACTGCCCGCAACCTTTCGTCTCCACCCCGAACTCGACCCCGCGGTCGAACAGGATCTGCATGCCCACGCAGACCCCCAGCACCGGGCGTCCGGCGGAGACCCGCTCGGCGATGATCCGCTCCCCCGCGATCTTGCGCAGGCCAGTCATGCACGCCTCGAAAGCGCCGACGCCAGGCACCACCAAGCCGTCGGCAGCCGCCGCGGCGTCTGCGTCGGCGGTTACTTCAACCGATGCGCCGACCCGCTGCAGTGCGCGTTGGGCCGACCGTAGGTTACCCGAGCCGTAATCGAGAACCACCACTGATTTCCCTGTCACAGAACACCTTTGGTGGACGGCACACCCGACACCCGGGGATCGGGCTCGACCGCCTGACGCAACGCACGAGCGACAGCCTTGTACTGCGCTTCGGTGATGTGGTGCGGATCGCGACCGTACAGCACGCGCACGTGCAGCGCGATGCGGGCATTCATGGCCAGCGTCTCGAACACGTGCCGGTTGATGACGGTGTGGTATGGCACCGAGCTGCCGGCGATGGTGGTGTGCTGCAGATGGTCCGGCTCTCCGGTGTGCACACAGTAGGGCCGGCCGGACACGTCGACGGCGGCGTGGGCCAGGGTCTCGTCCATCGGGATGAAGGCGTCCCCGAACCGGCGGATGCCTTTCTTGTCGCCCAGCGCCTCTCCGAGCGCCTGGCCCAGTGCGATCGCGGTGTCCTCGATGGTGTGGTGCCCTTCGATCTCGACATCGCCCTTGGTGCGCACGATCAGGTCGAAGCTGGCATGGGTGCCCAGTGCGGTCAGCATGTGGTCGTAGAACGGGACACCGGTGTCGACGTGGACCTGCCCGGTACCGTCCAGATCCAGCTCGACGACGATGTCGGATTCCTTGGTGCGGCGCTCGATACGCGCGCGGCGGGTCGAATTGCCTGTTTCGGTGGCGGTCACGGGGCTCCTACGGGGGTGACGGGGGCCAGTTCGGTGGCGGCGATCCGGGTGCTGGCTTCCAGGAACGCGTCGTTCTCTTCGGCCAGACCCGTGGTGGCGCGCAGGTAGCCGGGAATGCCGACATCGCGAATCAGCACGCCCGCGTCCAGATAATGTTGCCAGGTGGCCGGCGCATCGGCGAATTGTCCGAACAGCACAAAGTTTGCATCGCTGGGGACTACCCGAAACCCCATGCGGCTCAACGCCGTTATCACCCGTTCGCGTTCGGCGACCAAAGTCGCGACACTGCCCAGGGTGTCGTCGGCGTGTCGCAGCGCGGCCCGTGCCGAGGCCTGCGTAACCGACGACAGGTGGTACGGCAGCCGAACCAACAGCATCGCCTCAACCAGCGCCGGTGTCGCGATCAGGTACCCGAGCCGGCCGCCGGCGAAGGCGAACGCCTTGCTCATGGTGCGGGTGACGACGAGCCGAGTCGGATACTCTCCGACCAGCGCCACCGCGCTGGGCTGCGAGGAGAACTCGCCGTAGGCTTCGTCGAGGATCAAAATGCCCGGCACCACATCGAGCAGCCGCCGCAGATCCGGCAGCGAAATACTCTGCCCGGAAGGGTTGTTGGGGCTGGCGATGAACACCACATCGGGCTTGCGGTCGATGATGGCAGCGACCGCTGCTTCCAGGTCGAGGCTGAAGTCGTCGGCGCGGACCGTCTCGAGCCACTCGGTATGGGTACCGTCCGAGATGATCGGGTGCATCGAATAGGACGGGACAAAACCGATCGCGCTGCGCCCCGGCCCACCGAACGCCTGTAGCAGCTGTTGCAATATCTCATTGGAACCGTTTGCGGCCCAGACATTTTCGACGCCCAGTCGAGTACCGGTCTGCGCGGTCAGATACGCGGCCAGGTCATGGCGCAGATCCACCGCGTCGCGTTCGGGGTAGCGGTGCAAGTCGACGGCCGCCTCCCGTACCGATCGCACCACGTCGTCGACCAGCGCCTGGGTGGGCGGGTGCGGATTCTCGTTGGTGTTCAGCCGCACCGGAACCGCCAATTGCGGCGCGCCGTAAGGCGATTTGCCGCGCAGGTCGTCGCGCAGCGGCAGGTCCTGCAGCGTGGGCGGGCGTTGGGATGCCGTCATCGCTCGAACCTTCGCCGTACCGCCTCGCCGTGCGCCGGCAGGTCTTCGGCCTTGGACAGTGTGATCACGTGTCCGGAGACGTCTTTGAGGGCCGCCTCGGTGTAGTCGACGACATGGATGCCACGCAGGAAGGTCTGCACCGACAGGCCGCTGGAGTGGCGGGCGCAGCCCGCGGTCGGCAACACGTGGTTGGATCCGGCGCAGTAGTCACCCAGGCTGACCGGCGCCCAGGGGCCGACGAAAATCGCTCCCGCCGATCGGATCCGGCCGGCAACCCGGGACGCGTCGACGGTCTGGATCTCCAGATGTTCGGCGGCATACGCGTTGACGACCTGAACGCCGGCGTCCAGGTCGTCGACCAGGATGATTGCCGATTGGCGTCCACTAAGCGCCGCCGTCACCCGTTCGGAGTGCACGGTGGTCCGCAGCTGGGCAGCCAGTTCCACGTCGGTGGCATTGGCCAGGTCGGTGCTTGGGGTCACCAGCACGCTGGAGGCCATCTCGTCGTGTTCTGCCTGGCTGATCAGGTCGGCCGCCACATGCGCCGGGTCCGCGGTGTGGTCGGCGAGGATGGCGATTTCGGTAGGCCCGGCTTCGGCGTCGATGCCGACCTGGGAGCGGCACAGGCGCTTGGCGGCGGTGACGTAGATGTTGCCCGGCCCGGTGATCATGTCGACCGGCCTAAGGTCGGCGCCGTCGCTGTCGGTGCCGCCGTAGGCCAGCAATGCCACCGCCTGCGCCCCCCCGACGGCCCACACTTCGTCGACGCCGAGCAACCGGGCCGCGGCCAGGATCGTCGGGTGCGGCAACCCGTCGAAGCTGGTTTGGGGCGCGAGCTGCGGCGGGCTGGCCACCACCAGCGAGTCGACACCGGCGGCCTGCGCCGGCACCACGTTCATCACCACGCTGGACGGGTAAACCGCATTGCCGCCGGGCACATACAGGCCCACCCGTTCGACGGGAACCCAGCGCTCGGTGACGGTCGCTCCCGGGCCGAGCGTGGTGGTGACGTCGGTGCGGCGCTGGTCGGCGTGCACCGCACGGGTCCGCTCGATCATCACCTGCAGCGCATCCCGGACGTCGGGAGCCAGTCCTGCCAGGGCGGCGTCCAGCGCGGCATCCGGCACCCGGACCGCCGACGGCCGCACGCCATCGAACAAGGCACCGAATTCCAAGGCCGCCTCGGCGCCGCGCTCGGCGACGGCTTGCACGATCGGCCGCACCTTCGGCAGCACGCTCTCCACATCGGAGCCACCACGCGGCAACGCGGCCCGCAACCGGGCAGCCGTCAACGCCGCGCCCCGCAAGTCGATGCGGGCCATCAGCGGTGACTCGACGGGTTGGGGGGTGGTCACGCCCACCATTGTCCCAGAGCAGCCCAAGTCAATATCCGACCGGTACAGTGCCGGTAAACCGGCATTTAGCATAGGGAGCCGCCATGTCTGCCAAGGATCACCCCAACAACGCCCCCGGCGTCCCGATGGTGTTCCCGCCCTGGTTCGAGAACATTCAGGTCAAGTACCTCAACCCGGCGCTCAAACCGATCGCGCGCTATCTGCCCGGTACGGCGACGATCGAGCATCGCGGCCGCAAGTCCGGCAAGCCGTACAAAACCATCGTGACCACCTACCGCCAAGGCAACACCCTGGCGATCGCGCTGGCCCACGGGAAAACGGACTGGGTCAAGAACGTGCTGGCCGCGGGCGAGGCGGACCTGCGCTATGCCCGCCGCGAGGTGCACATCACCAATCCCCGGATCCTGCCGGCCGGCTCCGACGGCCCGGACACTCAAGGGCTGCCCCGGCTGGTGCGGTTGCAGCTGGGGCGCATGGCGGTATTCGTCGCCGATATCGCCTGAGGGCGCGGCTCGTTGCAGCAACAATACGACGTTGGCAGGCTCGCGAAAGCCGCTCAGGCCGACCGAGTTCTCCGCGAGCTGGACAGCATCAAGGCGTACATGGGTCCCGCGGCAGCAACGACCCCGACGACATCCCCGATCATTGTTCGTCGGCCGGGACGTCGATCACCAAGTCCGCCTCCCATGCCCGCCCGAGAAGACCGGTCACATCAATATGTAGTGCCGCTTCGAATTCGGGGCTGCGAATCAGGTCGTTGACGTATGTGAGTACCTGGTCGGCGACGATGTCGTCGATGCGTCCCAACAGCCCGACGATGCGGGCCGAAAGGCCGATCCCCTCCAGTGCCGTGGTGATGTTGTGTGAATGGACGTCCTCGACATGGACGACGACGTCGCATGGCTGCTCGATCTGCAGCCGGATGCGGGTCTGCACCTGCACCGGGCCCTGAAACCTCGCGATTCCGCCGGCCACGTCGACCAAAACCGACAGGTCGATGGGGATGGTCACGATCTGGTGCCACACCGCGTCGTCGCACAGCTCAGCATGCACCGCACCCGGCACCCCGACCGCGTTCGCCGACGCCGCCTCGCACGGCCCGGCGGAGATGGGCCCAATCTTGATCTCGTCGCCAACAAGTCGGGCGACAACTTCGCTGACCCGCTGTGGGGGTGCCGCAGCAGCCAGAGCCCGACGGACGAATTCATCGGTGGTCAGAATGCTCACTGGCGCCGCCTTGCGGGTACCACAGCCAGATCGCGGTGGTACCGGCGCATCTCGGCGTCGGTGTGCCGGAACCCAGGAGTTTGGGGCGTTATGCGCCGAACGGGAGCTAGACGCTGATAAGCAGTCTATCCGACCATGATCAGCATCGTGGCTGCGATGTTTGCTGGACGGGCCTCAGGCGTGCACACAGCGCAAATGTGGGGCAGTCGATAGCCCCACTTGGGGTTGCCAACTGCTTGCGGGATAGTGAGCGGAAGTGACTGGTGCCGAGCAGGAGTGAGTCGGCGCGCGCGGGTCGCCGGTGCTTGTCGCGGGTGCATGGCAGGATGCGGCGCATCGGTAGCGACGCGGTGCTGGGTGGGGGTGCTGGTCCACGGTTGCCGCGGCGTCACCGTCATCGGTGTCAGCGCTCGCTGCGTGAGCAACCAACCCTCGGGCACCCTCCCTAGCAGCAGACTTCCGATCTGGCCGCCGTCACCGCTGTCATGGTGCGGCGGGCGTGATCGGCAGACGTGGCATCGCATTGACGATCAGGCGACGGTCGGCAGGACCCCGCAGTGGACTGGGGGCACGCCCCCAGAGGGAGGGACCCCCACCCGCTTGCGGGGGATGGACCGCTGCGGGCACACCACCGGCCAGGCCCCAGTTGTTGCGCGAGCCACGGTGGCAGGCACGGCAGTTCCGGTCCACCGACACGCCCGCACGAGGCGTGCCGGTCCACCGGAAAACACCCGCCCGCCGCGGCCAAGACCGTTCGGGCCGCAAACCGAGCAGAACTCACTTCCGCTCACTGATCAGGAACGGTGCGTTGTGAGTTGCTCCTACATTGCATTCTTGCGGCAAAAGACGGTCTTGCCGGTCATCGTCGGCCACGCCGACGGGGCGTCCTCCCACGCGACGACGCGGTCGACGGCCGGCGACAGGTCCAATCCGGCGGCCAGCAACTCCAGCACGTGCGGGATGACCACCCGCGCGTTGACGCGCCCGGTGACGAACTTCACACCGCGGGTGTACATCGACAGCAACGGCATCTCGACCGTGGGTTGGTAATAGACGCCGGTGTCGGTGCACACACCGTCAGGCCACGTCGCACGGAGGGTGGCGGCAAGCCGCTCCGCGTCGACGGACGTGTGCACGGTGACCGGATACCGGCCCCACGCCTTGTCCGGTTTGGCACGGTCGTGGGCCGTCGCCCCGAGTTTCTCGGCAGCCGCCAGCCGCTGGGTGTCGGTGTCGACGTAGTCCACGTGGGCGCCCAGCGCCACCGCGATGGCCGCCGCGTACAGCCCGATCGACAGCCGGCCGACCACGAGGACGCGGCGCTCGTCGGCATCGAGGCCGGCCAGCTCCGCCGTGAAGGGCCCGACGGCGCGCCAGGCGTCGGGAATGTTGTCCGAAAGCGACGCGATGGCAATGGGATCGACGGCGTCGGGAACCGCGACGAGCATCGCGTCGGCGTAGGGCACGAGCACCAGATCGGACATGAAACCCCCGCCGTCCAGGCCGGAAATCGGGGCCATTCCGTAGGTAGCCATCAACGGCACGGAGCCACATGAACCGGTCACGCCACGCTGGCATTCGCGGCAGGTTCCGCAGCTGATCTGGAACGGCACCACGACCCGGTCGCCCACCTGAAAACCGCGCACATCATCGCCAACAGCGACGACCTCGGCCAAGCCCTCATGACCGACCGCGTGTCCGGGCGGTATTGGCAGCCAGCCTTGGCTAACACCGACGTCCAGGTCACAACAGGCCACCGTCAGCGGCCGAACCACCGCCTGCTCGGGCGCGGTGATTTTCGGGTCGGGCACCTCGCGCCACGCGTATCGCCCGGCCTCTTCGAATGTCAACTGCCTCATCTCAGTATTCTTGAGTGATCACTCAAGTATTGTCAATACCATGCCGAGACCCGATCGCAGTCGCCCAGCGCTGGTCGAGACGGCCGCGACCCTGTTCCGCCGCCAGGGCTATGCGGCGACCGGACTGAACCAGATCCTCGACGAGGCCGGGGTCAAAGCCGGCTCGCTGTATCACCACTTCCCGCAGGGCAAGCAACAGCTGGCCGCCGCGGTCGTGGATAGCGCGGGGGCCGACATCGAGCAGCTGTTGCGCAGGTTCCTTGCCTCCGGCCGGTCGGTGGCCGACATCGTCGATCGGTGGATCGACCTGCTGGCGGCGGGGCTGGCCGGCGACCAGCGCGACGGGTGTCCCATTGAGCCGATCGCCACCGAGTCGGTGAACGCGAGTGCGCTGGTGCGCGCCGCCTCGGCGCGCGCCTTCAGCGGCTGGTGCGCGGCGATCGAGGAACGGCTGCGCTCCGAAGGCTGGCCGGCCGCGGGTGCGAAAAATGTTGCCGTCGCGGTGATCTCGTTGATCGAGGGAGCGCTGATCCTGTCCCGTATCGCCGGCGATCCGGCCGCGCTCAACGCCGCCAAACCCGCGGCCCGGTTGCTGCTCGGTGGCTAGGAGACGGCCGAGCTGTTAAGGCTCCGCCTCGCCCGGTCGCTAGGGCAAGCGGGCGCAAGAATCCCGCAAGTGGTCTGCGGGAAACTAACGGCGCACTCACCTCACCGCTCGTTGGAGGTATAGATGTCGTTTGTGATCGCGGCGCCGGAATTTGTGACGGCGGCGGCTTCGGATTTGGCGAATATTGGTTCGGCAATCAGTTCTGCCAATGCGGCGGCTGTGGCTCCGACTACGGGGGTCCTGGCCGCGGCCGAGGATGAGGTGTCGGCGGCCATCGCGTCGCTGTTCAACGCCCACGCCGAGGGATATCAGGCGCTCAGCGCCCAGGCGGCGGCGTTTCATGACCAGTTTGTGCAGGCCCGCAACGGGGCGGGGGGTGCGTACGCGGCCGCTGAGGCGGCCAACGCCTCGCCGCTGCAGGCGCAGGAGGCCCTGGCGTTTGCGCCGTTCTCGCTGTTGAAGGACCTGACGGGGGGCCCGCTGATCGGCAACGGGGCCAACGGGGCCCCGGGAACCGGGGCAGACGGTCAGGCTGGCGGGTGGTTGTGGGGCAACGGCGGCGCTGGCGGGTCCGGCGGCCTCTCCCACCCCGCCGGCGGTAACGGCGGGGCCGCGGGGCTGTTCGGCAACGGCGGGCATGGCGGCGACGGCGGCGTAGGCGGTAACGGCGGTAACGGCGGAGCCGGCGGGCTCTTCGGCGCCGGTGGGGCCGGCGGCCGCGGCGGGTTCACCAATGGATTCGCGGCCGTGGGGACAGGTGGCACCGGCGGGGCTGCCGGACTGTTCGGCGTCGGAGGCGTCGGCGGAACCGGCGGATTCTCGAACTCCATCGGGATCACCGCCGGCGCGGGCGGCGCGGGTGGCAGCGGCGGCCTGTTCGGCAACGGCGGCGCCGGCGGCGGCGGTGGGGGCGGTAATCAGACCAACGGCGGGGTCGGTGGGGTCGGCGGTGATGGCGGCATCTTCCTGGGCAACGGTGGCGCTGGCGGAGTCGGTGGGACGGGCGGTTTCCTTAGCGCGGCAGGCGGCAACGGCGGCGCTGGCGGCGCGGGCGGGTTCATCGGCAGCGGCGGCGCCGGCGGCGCGGGTGGCGACAGCTCTGTGAGCACCGCCGGCAGCGGCGGAAACGGTGGTGCTGGCGGATTCTTCTACGGCACCGGCGGTAGCGGCGGCGCCGGCGGCACCAACGGATCTGCCGGCACCGGCGGGGATGGCGGGGGCGGCGGGGATGGCGCAAAGCTGTTCGGCTCCGGCGGCGACGGTGGCCCAGGCGGGCTCGGCTCGAACGACGGGGGGGTCGGCGGGACCGGCGGCAACGCCGGCTTCTTTATCGGCACCGGCGGATCCGGCGGATCCGGCGGCGCCGGCACAAGTACTGGCGGGAACGGGGGTAACGGCGGCAACTCCGGCCTCATCGGCAATGGCGGTGACGGCGGCAACGCCGGGATTGGTGGGACGGTGGGCACCCCCGGTACTGGCGGCACCGGCTCGCGGCTTTTCCTCGGTGCACCCGGGAATAACGGGATGACATAGCCCGCTCGTGACCGAGCAACTTCATAAACCGTGTTAACGCTGACGTCGTGGCGCTGACCAGTTCGGTGGCGCCCACTGAAACGGTTGGCGTGACGATTGCCTCGACCCAGGTAGTTCCCTGTCGAAGTTGCGTGCTGATGCAGGTCGGCTGCGATGGCCGTGACTCGAGCTGTGGGCGAACTGTCGCGACCGCGGTGAGCCGTATGGACGATGCCGTCGAGTTTGCTAACCACCGAGTACGGCCCACTCGTACTCGTGTATGACGGTAGTGGTTTGGCTGTGGTCGTTGCGACCGCGCTACCGCACCGCCAGCTTCAGCGCGCGATTGCTGTCCTCGACGGTGACGTAGACGTTGCCTGCGGAATCCACCGCCACGCCGCCGTGCCGCAGAGTTGTCAGACGGGAGTGCTGGCGGGCGTCGGCTTGCTCGCTGGTAGGCGCGCGATATTCGTCGACGGTGCTTTGGAAAAGCCTTGCCGGCGTGGCGGCGTTGGCTTCGGTGCGTGCCTGATCTCGGTATTGAGCGCTGCCATCGTTCGGGCTATCCCACGCTCCAGCGAGGCGGCGATCCTGGGGCGCAATTCAGCCGCTGGGATGACGGCGTGGACCGACCCGATCCGCCGGGCGCGCTCGATGTTGTGCACGGCTTCGTACTCCGCTGCCACCTCGCCGTGCTTCTCTGACCGCACCACTGCCCGGGTTTCGGCGAGCTTGAGTTGTATGTTGGCTCTCGCCGCGCCGTCGGGGCAGGCGGCCAGCTGCGCTTTGAGCTCGCGCACAGCCGGATCTGCTTCGGTACGGGCGTCGACCTCCCGGGTGAACACCACCGCGGCCGCGGGCGCGCCGCCGATAACCGAGGCGAACGAGCCGCCGACCGCGAGCACCTCCATGTTGTCGTTCAGCACATTGGAGAAGACGACGAAAGAACCACCATGAAAGCGCGAGATCACGCAGAACACAATCGGACCGTCGAAGTTGACCACGGCTCGGCCGATTTCGGCGCCGTACTCGAGCTGAAGTCTGCGGAGCGACTCCGGCGAACCGTCAAAACCCGAGAGGTTTGTCAGCACCACCAGAGGTCGGTTGCCGCTGGTGGCGTTAATCGCGCGGGCGGTCTTCTTCGAAGACTGCGGAAACAGAGTTCCCGACGTCCACTGGTCCGGCCCATCGCTCGGCCGCCACCCTTTACGGGGGATCGCCCGCGATTCAATACCAATGACACACACCGGCATCCCAGCAATATGAGCATCGCAGACCACGGCCGTGTCGGCGTCGGCCATGTCGACCCACCGCTCGAGAACCGGGTGGTCCTGGTCGACCACCGAACGCATAACAGCTCGTATGTCGAACGGCTGTTTGCGGTCTTTGTTGGCACTGTCGGAGAAGATATCGCCGACGGTCATCAATGTGCTTGACGAGTGTGTGTGCGGGTAGGAGCGAACATCCCGATTCGTCGGGTCGGAAGTCTTAGCGCGGCGGGGGAAGCGTTCTCCTGGTGCAACATACGCGTGCTCGTAATGGGCGAATAGAACGTCGCAGGCGGCCTGCAGGTTGGGTGCCCAATATTGTGCTTGACCGTTGGGTCCCATCACGCGGTCATAGCCGCCGATGCCGAAGTTGTCTTCCGCCGAAACGCCGCCGGAATAATCAAGGGACCGCTTGCCGGTGAGCACCATCGCGCTGTCCGGCGTCATGACCAGAATGCCCTTGGTGTGCATCAGCATCGTGGCTTCGGCATTCCAATAGGGCTGGGCACCGACGTTGATTCCGGCGACGATGACGTTGATCTCACCGCCGTTTTGGGTGAACGTGATGATTCGGCGAAGCGCACGAGAGATCCAGTCCATGTTTTCGGTGCCGCTTTCCATGGAGATGGTTGCGCCCGAGGACAACGCAAACCACTCGACCGGCACGGACAGCTTCTCAGCAAGATCTATCGCCGCAACAACGCGTGCGCACTCGGCTTCGGCCACCGTGCCCAGGGCTTTCGTCGGGTCACCGAACAGCGCGACGCGGGTCATGCCCTCCGGGTAGCGCACCGTCAGTCGTGACACCGTGCCCACGATGAGGCCAGCGGTATTGCGTCCGTACGGGCGGTGCACCGGAGCGAATTCGCCTGCCTTGTCGAAGTCATATTCGACGAACGTGCCCTCGCTGCCAGTGAGAAATCCGATGAGCTCGTACGGGTAGACCAAGCCGCGCGCTTGGCAGCGCCGCACATTCTGCGTGTACTCATCCAGAGGGCGCAGCGGCTCGGTCGGTGGCGCCGTCACCTTGGCGACAATGCCGGCGCCCGGTCTGTACGAAAAGCGAATCGCGACCCGCCGGAGCGGCGACATCTGGTCGTCCCGGACGGTTGCCAGAATTGTCACTTCTTCCAGCCCGGCATCGATAGTCAGCGGCGCTATTCGTCGCGCCATCGCAGAGACCCAGTCGGCGGAGATGTCCAGAACCGGCCATAGGCAAAGAGCGACGCGGTTGTGATCGAGCCGCTTGTTGCCCTGTCGAGCGCGACGAACGCCGTCCAGACACGCGGTTAGGGTGCGCTCAATGGCCGGGACCCCCATCACCTCGCCCGCCTTGTCGAGGTGGGGGGTGACATCACGAACCTCGGCCAGTGCGACAAGTCGCTCGTCGGAGCCATTTTCTTTGGCCGCCGCGTGGAAGAGGTACGTGCCGGGGGCCGCGGGCAGGCGCGTGGCGTTGAAGTTCTTGAGCCGCCACAAATCAAAGCGGTGCACGATGAGCGGATGCATGTCGCGGATCATCGGGTCTTCTGTCATTCCGCCGTCTTCGTCGCGGCGGAATGTGAATTGATTCAGGCCGCGCCCGAGCACCGTCACGGTCACTCGGCGCCACTTCGCGACGCTGCGGTGTGCGGCAAGTTCCTCTCGCAACGCGAGAGATAGCTCATCGCCGTCGATGGGCGCGTGCGGCCATGCCAGATAGATGTCGACAACAAAGCTGTCGGCGTGGAGCCGGGCGGGTATCTCGACGCGGTTCAGCGTTGCCGACAATCGATCACGGTCTGTCGTAGCCGACAGCAGATACAGCTGTCGTCCGTCCATCTCATAACGGCCCGTGACGAATTGACCGCCTGCGTGTAGGGAGGTCTTGACGTCTTCGAGCGTGCAAATCTCGTAATACTGGCGCGTAACCACCTCGAGCAGCGGTCCAGGACAAGACATCCGCTCCGCAAGCAAGTCGATCAACAGCTGCGGTGTTGCGACGAGGGCGTCGATGCGTGACGCGTAGTCCGGCGCGTCGGGATTGTCGCTCAGATATTGCAGATCCTGCCTGACGTGGTGGTAGATCGCCTCACGCGCCTTGTTGATCTGCGGCTCGTCGAACAAGCTGAACTGGAGGTCACGTGCCAGGTCACCGATGACGGGGTATCGCAGCTGCGTTGTCGCGATCAGCCGTTCGAGCACCTCGCCCATCGCATTGGTTGGAGCCGATGCCGCGTGGTCGCCGGAAAGCCAGCGCTTGAGCAGCGCGGTAATCACGGGTAGCTGGTTTTCCATCCGCTGCAACGCCAGGAAAAGCCGGTAGACGGCCTCTCCCAACTCGGGTCCCGGCTCAAGTGTGTTGATGTCGTAATGGTGCAGTGCACGAATGAGCTTGGTGCGGAACCTTGGCGGCAGCCCCTCCAGGTCGGCGTCGAGGGAACGCAGGAAACAGTGGAAGAATTCGCGCGGGCTGTGGACGGCTTCGCCGAGTTGTTCTTCACCGAGCGTGGGACGGTCGCGGGAAAGTTCGCAGATGTCGTCGAATGCGCCCAGCAGCCCAAGCTCGGCCTCGAGCAATTCTTGGTCGTCGCGGCACTGGCCGTCGCGCAGGGTTTCGTACTCCGCCAGCAGGATGCGTGCGCGTTCGACGCCCACGTCGTAGCCGATGATCAGACTGCGCAGTTCGCCGAGCCGTGCGAGGGCCTGGCTGCGCGGGCTGGCTTCCTCGTTTCCTGGCCGGGTGTGAAACCCAACCCGCGCCCCTGTTTGGGCGGTGGTGCGCTCTCCGTCGGCGGTAGTGCACTCTCCGGCCTGGTCGATACTCACCAGTGCGGCGCCGACATCGACTTGGCTGTTAAGGGTGGCGAAGACTTCACGAACACGCCCCGCGGACGAGGCGCGCACGGCGGTTTCCATCTTCATGCTTTCCAGCACCACGAGTGTGTCGCCGGCCTCGACGACGTCGCCAGCCGCCACCGGCAAAGCGACAACGACAGAGGGAGCCGCGGCGCGGACGATGCTCGCTTGGTCCGGGTCGATGCGGTGGCTCACACCGTCCACTTCAACGAGCAACCCGGCGGGGCCCGCCAGCGTGACGATCTGGAAGCGGTGGCGGCCAAGGATGAGGCGGCTCTCGAATTCTCCGAACCATTCCACGTCGACGACGAGTTGGTCGTTGTCGGCGGCGATGCGGTATCGATGCGGGCCGACCTGCGTCACGGTCAGCTTGTAGCGCTGGTCCTGGTAGCTAAGTTCGACGGTACGACCGATCGCGTGGCTGGCGCGGGGGCGACCGCCGCGCGCGGAGGCGAGAAAAGCGGCGCATTCGTCACTTTCTTCGGCGTTGTAGACGTGGATCGCGGCTGTAACGAGCGCGATTTCGGCGATCGGAGCGGGGCGGGTCGCCGCCGCTGCGGCGCCGGCGCTGTCGATCCAGCCGGTGCCAACCGAACCCGAGATGACGTCGTCGCGGGTAAGCAAATTGAGCAGCAACGACTTGTTGGTCGTGCCGCCGTCGATGACCACGGTGGTGTCACGCAACGCGGTGTGCAGCCGCGCAAAAGCCTCGCTTCGGTTGCGGCCCCACGCGATGATCTTGGCCACGGTCGAGTCGTGATCGGGCGAAATGACGTCGCCCTGCGCGATGCCGGTGTCGACGCGCAAGCCGGGGCCGAGCGGGAACTTCAGCAGTCGCACGGTTCTGGCCGCGGGTGCAAAACCGTTGTCGGCGTCCTGCGCGTTGAGCCTGGCTTGCACCGCGTGACCGAACTGGTAGGGGCAGTCCCGTTCCAGAGCCGCACCCGCGGCGATGAGAATTTGCAACTTCACCAGGTCGATGCCCGTGGTCATCTCGGTGATGGGGTGCTCCGCCTGCAGGCACGTGTTGACCTCGAGGAACGTGAAAATCTCCTGATCCGGTTGATAGAGGTACTCGACGGTACCCGCGCTGCGGTATCCGGCGGCGCGGACGAGTTCGGCCGACACGCTGCGAATATGGTCGATCTGCGCGTCGGTTAGTAGTGGCAGACCGGATTCCTCGATCACCTTGTCATTGCCGCGTCGGATCGGGCACACGCGCACGTCCAGTGCCCAGACATTGCCATGGCTGTCGGCCATGATCTGGACCTGGACGTGGCGCACATCGGTCGCAAAGCGTTCAAGGAAAACAGCCGGTTCGCCCAACGAGCGCTCCGCCTCGCCCTGCGCGCGATCGAGTGCGTTGTCGAGTTCATCGCGGTCGAACACCTTGCAGATGCCGCGCCCACCGCCGCCACCGCGGGGTTTGACGATCAGCGGGTAGCCGATCGCTTCCGCCTGACGGCGCGCGTCCTCGGGGTCGGTGACCGGACCACAGCTCGACGGGGCGAGCCGGACGCCTACCTCCTCCGCCAGCAGTTTGGCTTCGACCGTGTCGCGCAATTTGCGCATCGCCGCAGGCGGCGGCCCGATGAACGTGAGGTTCAGGCGCACGCACAGTTCAGCGAAGGCGATGTCATCCGCGGCATGACCCCAACCCACCCACACCGCGTCGGCTCCCGAGTCCACCAGTGCCCGTTCAAGCTCGGCGTGGTCGAGGTATCCGATGCCCCCCGATGTTGGCCGGAGCCGTACCGACTCGTCGGCCTGGCGGACAAACATCGCCCGGCGCTCAGCGTCGGTATGAAAAGCGATCGTCGTTATGCCGCAGCCGAATTCGGCGTTCAATTCCCGAACCGCACGCATCAGGCGAAGCGCGGCCTCACCGCGGTTTACCACCGCTATGCGCCTTGGAAATCTCACCGTCAACGCCCCCCTCGAACAGCGGTAAGTTTAGTCGGACGGCGACCTCCGAGGGCCGAATCGTCACTATTCGCAGCAAACGATCGCGCAAACTATGCGCCGAGTAGCACGGACGCCTGGCCAAAACAGGACCGCGGGTGGCAACCGCTACATATCCAGGCCGATGTCGAGGACACGCACCGAGTGCGTGAGTGCGCCCACGGCGAGATAGTCGACACCTGTCGCCGCGTAGGTCGCCGCGGTCTGCAGGCTGAGTCCGCCGGACGACTCGAGAAGCACAGCGGGCGCGCGGGCATCCCGACGTTGTGCGGCGATTTGCGTCTGCCACACCGGGAAGTTGTCCAGCAGGATCAGCTCGGGCTCTTCGGCCAGCACGGCGTCGAGTTGCTCCAGCGAGTCCACCTCGACCTCGCACGGCAGCTCGGGCGAGGCCTCCCGCACCGCTCGCAGCGCGTCAACGACCGATCCGGCGGCGGCTACGTGGTTGTCCTTGATCAGTGCGGCGTCCCCCAGCCCCAGCCGGTGGTTGACGCCCCCGCCGACCCGCACCGCGTATTTCTGCAGCGCACGCAGGCCGGGCAGGGTTTTGCGGGTATCGCGGATCTTCGCTTTGGTCCCACTGACCGCGTCCACCCAGGCCGCCGTTGAGGTGGCAATCCCGGATAGGTGGCAGACCAGGTTCAGCATGGTGCGCTCCGCGGTCAACAGACCCCGGGTTTGGGCCTGCACGGTCAGCAGCGGCTGGCCCGGCTGCAACCGGGCGCCGTCCTCGACGCGGTCCAGCACGTGATATCCGTCGGCGCCTATCACTTCGTCGAGTACCAGCAGCGCAACGTCGACCCCGGCGATCACGCCGGGCTCCCGGGGCACCATCGAAGCCTTGGCTACCGTGTCGGCGGGCACCGTCGCCAACGTGGTGACGTCGGGCCCGTAGCGCAGATCCTCATCCAGACCACACCGGATGATTTCTCGAGCGGCGGTCAGCTCACTGTCGGAGAGCGTCATCAACCGACCGCCGCCAGCGCCTCCACACACACCGTGTTCCGGTCGTCGGCCAGCCGGACCACGCTGCTACGTGCTTGTTCTGGCTCGGCGTCGGAGTATTCCGCGCGGTGGTGACATCCCCGGCTTTCGTTGCGGGCCAGGGCCGCGGCGGCCACCGCCCGGGCGGTCAGCGCCAACGCAACGTCCTCGAAATCGCGACGACCGGCCACGGTGCGGATCCGCGCACCCGCCAGCGTCTCGGGCAACCGGCGCAGCCCCTCGTCGGTGCGCATCACCGAGGCGTCTCTGCTCATCGCGCGCTGCAATTCGGCGCGCCGGGGCGCGGTGTGAACGATCGGCTCGGGCAAGCTCGCGCACACCTGCCCGACCGCCGACGCATGCGCTGCCGCGGCCTTTCCGGCGCGGCCACCGACCACCAAACCTTCCAACAGGCTGTTCGAGGCCAGCCGGTTGGCACCGTGCATCCCGGTGCGGGCCACCTCACCGGCGGCGAACAGCCCGGCGAGTTCGGTTTGGCCGTAGACGTCGGTGACGACGCCGCCGCAGCTGTAGTGCGCGCCGGGCGTGACCGGGATGGGTTGACGGACGGGGTCGATGCCCGCGGCGCGGCAGGCGGCGGTGACGGTGGGGAACCGGGTCTCGAAGTCGTCGATGCCGCGGGCGTCGAGGTAGACGCACGGATCACCGAGGGCCTTCATCCGCGCGTCGATGGCTGCCGCGACAACGTCACGCGGCGCCAGATCACCCATTGGATGAACGCCGGCCGTTACCGAATTGCCTTTCCTATCAAGCAATATCGCACCCTCACCGCGGATCGCCTCGGTGACCAGCGGCCGCCGGCCACCATTCTGGCCCGCGTAAAGCATCGTCGGGTGGAACTGGATGAACTCGAGATCGCTGACCGGCACGCCGGCCCACAACGCCAACGCGATTCCGTCACCGGTGGAGCCCTCGGGATTGGTCGTCGCACTGTAGAGATGCCCGAGCCCGCCGGACGCCAGGATCACCGAGGGCGCGCTGATGATGCCGTATCCGTCCGGGCTGACCACGGAAACCCCGTTCACCGCCCCTGTTCCCAATGTGCCGTCGTGCAGCACTCGCACGGCCACGTGGCTGGTGCGGATGTCCAGCACGTCAGCGGCGTGGTCCAGCGCCCGCTGTACCTCGGCGCCGGTGGCGTCGCCACCGGCGTGCACAATCCGTCGCCGCGAGTGTCCGCCCTCGCGCGTCAGCGCCCACCGGCCGGGACCCGATTCGTCGAAACGCGCTCCGTCACCGACTAATTCGCTAACCGCACGGTAGCCGTCGGCGACGATCGAGTACACCGCGTCGGGATCGCACATGCCCGCCCCCGCGGCCAGGGTGTCGGCGACATGATCGTCTACCGAGTCTTGATTTTCTGGGTTGTCCGGCAACACCACCGCGATGCCGCCCTGCGCGTAGTGCGTCGCCGTCACCCCGTGCCGCTGGTCCGCCTTGCTGAGCACCACGACGTTGCGGCCGGTGCGGTGCGCGGCCAGCGCGGCGGCCAAACCCGCCACGCCGGTACCGATTACGACGACGTCGGCCGCGTCCTTCCATTGGACACCGGCCATCATTCGCCCCCGCCCGGCTGCCCGATTTCGATCATCCGCTGCACGCTGCGGCGCCCCGCCGCGGCGATTTCCGGGTCGACGTGGACTTCGTCCGCACCCTCGACCAGACAGCGCAACAGCGCCGCGGGGGTGATCATCTTCATGTACTTGCACGACGCGCGGTCGTTGACCGCGCGGAAGTCCACCGCCGGCGCCGCCTTGCGCAACTGGTACAGCATGCCGACCTCGGTGGCCACCAGAACCTTGCGGGCGTGCGTCCGATTGGCCGCCTCGAGCATGCCGCCGGTGGACAGGATCTTCACCCGGTCCGGCGGGAAGGCGCCTTCGCCGGCAAGGTACAACGCCGAAGTGGCACAACCACATTCGGGGTGCACGAACAGTTCGGCATCGGGATTCGCGCGGGCCTGCTCGGTGAGCGCGTCGCCGTTGATCCCGGCGTGCACGTGGCATTCACCGGCCCACACATGCAGGTTCTTGCGGCCGGTCACCCGCCGCACGTGGGCGCCGAGGAACTGGTCCGGGCAGAACAGCACCTCGCGGTCGGGGTCGATGGACTCGACCACATCGACCGCGTTCGACGAGGTGCAGCAGATGTCGGTGAGTGCCTTGACCGCCGCCGAGGTGTTGACGTAGGAGACGACGACGGCGCCGGGGTGCTCGTCCTTCCAGGCGCGCAGCGCGTCGGGGTTGATCGAATCGGCCAGCGAGCACCCGGCCCGCTGATCCGGGATGAGTACGGTCTTGTCCGGGCTCAGGATTTTGGCGGTCTCGGCCATGAAGTGCACGCCGCAGAACACGATGGTGTCCTCCGGCGCGTCGGCGGCGATTCGCGACAGCGCCAGCGAATCCCCCACGTGGTCGGCCACGTCTTGGATGGCGGGCAGCTGGTAGTTGTGTGCCAGCAGGGTGGCGCGTCGTAGCCGCGCCAGGCGGCGAATCTCGGCCGCCCACTGGGCATCTCCGTCCACTCCGCCGTACCCGGTGGGTGAGTCCGTGATGCCGGTAATCATGTCGTCCGCGAGCGTGTCCATGCGATTCAAAATCGTCATGGCGAGCTCCTTTCGCGTCCAAGAGGTTTTCGACTTACAATCGAAAACATGCCCAATGGTAGCACCGCCCACGAAGTGCTTGCGGTCGTGTTCCAGGTTCGCCAGGTTAAGGCGGGCCCGCGAACAGAAAAAGCGCAGCTTAACGTGCTGTTATGGCAGCGTGCGCGGGATCCACAACGCGGCGCATGGTCGCTGCCGGGTGGACGGCTGCGCAACGACGAGGACCTGACCACCTCGGTCCGGCGCCAACTGGCCGAGAAGGTCGATCTGCGTGAGATTGCACACCTGGAACAGCTGGCCGTGTTCTCCGATCCCGACCGGGTGCCCGGCACCCGGATGATCGCGTCCACCTTTCTGGGCCTGGTGCCCTCCCCCGCCACCCCCGAGTTGCCGCCGGACACCCGCTGGCACCCGGTGAACGCGCTGCCGCCGATGGCCTTCGATCACGGCCCGATGGTGACCCACGCCAGCACCAGGCTGGTCGCCAAGATGTCCTACACCAACATCGGATTCGCCTTGGCCCCAAAAGAATTCGCGCTGTCCACGCTGCGTGACATCTACGGCGCCGCGCTGGGCCATCAGGTCGACGCGACGAATCTGCAGCGGGTGCTGGTTCGCCGCGGAGTCATCACCCAGACCGGCACCATCGCCCAGTCCGGCCGCAGCGGCGGGCGTCCGGCCGCGCTGTACCGATTTACCGACTCCCAGCTGAGGGTCACCGACGAATTCGCCGCGCTTAGACCTCCAGGCCCGCCCGGCCAGCTATGACCCGGCTGTGAACCAGCTAACAATCCAGCCCCCGAAGACCCGCTTCTGGGCCGCCCACCTGGGCAAACGCCACGCCCGCGTTGACGCGTCGGCAAATTAATTTGGCGACACGAGCGCACATAAGGCAACGGTAAGATGCCTTTAAGACTCGAATAAGGCGCCGATGCTGACTGCCGACTGCGAACCGGGGCCATCACGGTTTGGTTACCGGCCGTTCATGCGCAAGAATGCCGAATGGCCACGAAGGGAGCCTCAATGGTTGAGCTCGGCAATCTGGCAGGAACAAGCGGTGCGGAGTGGATCGGCCGCCCGCTGCACGAGGAATTGCAGCGCAAGGTACGCCCGCTGCTGCCCTCGGACGACCCGTTCTACCCGCCGCCGCCGGGCTACCAGCACGCCCAGCCCGGTACCGTGCTGCGCTCCCGCGACGTCGAGCTGGCGTTCCTGGGCCTGATTCCGCAGCCGGTCACCGCTACCCAGCTGCTGTACCGCACGACGGACATGAACGGCCGGCCCGAGGCGACGGTGACCACGGTGATCGTCCCGGCAGAGCTTGCTCCCGACCGGCCCTGCCCGCTGCTGTCCTACCAATGCGCCATCGACGCGATGTCGTCGCGCTGCTTTCCGTCCTATGCGCTGCGGCGACGGGCCAATGCCCTTGGGTCGGTGACCCAGCTGGAGCTACTGCTGATCGCCGCCGCCGTCGCCGAAGGTTGGGCGGTTTCGATACCCGACCACGAAGGTCCCCGCGGGCTGTGGGGCGCGCCGTACGAACCTGGCTACCGAGTCCTGGACGGCATCCGGGCCGTCCTGCGGTCAGAACGCGTCGGCGTGCCCCCGGAGGCGCCGATCGGGCTGTGGGGTTACTCCGGCGGTGGGCTGGCGACCGCGTGGGCCGCCGAAATGTGTGGCGGGTATGCACCCGAGCTCGACATCGTCGGCGCGGTGCTGGGTTCGCCCGTCGGCGATCTTGGCCACACCTTCCGGCGGCTCAACGGCACCTTCCTTGCCGGTCTGCCCGCGCTGGTGGTGGCCTCGCTCGCACACAGCTATCCCGACCTGGACCGCGTCATCAAGGAGCACACCAACGCCGAAGGGCGCACCCTGCTGGACCGACTGGAGAAGATGACGACGGTCGGCGCCGTCATCCGGATGGCCGGCAAGGACATGGGCGACTTTCTCGACCAGCCGCTGGAAGACATCCTGTCGACACCGGAGGTCGCGCGCGTCTTCGACGACATCAAGCTGGGCGCGGTGGTGCCGGCTCCGCCGGTCCTGATCGTGCAGGCCGTCCACGACTACCTCATCGACGTGCACGACATCGACGTGCTGGCCGACGCCTATTCGGCCGGCGGCGCCCGGGTCACCTATCACCGGGACGCGTTCAACGAACACATGTGCCTGCACCCGCTGTCTGCCCCGATGACGATGCGTTGGCTTACCGACCGGTTCGCCCGCCGACCGCTGAGCGAGCATCTGGTCAGGACCAAGTGGCCGACGATGTTTAATCCGATGACCTATATCGGCATGGCGCGACTGGCCAGGATCACGGCCAAGGTCATCACGGGCCGGAAGTTGCACCGCCGTCCCCTGTGACACCCGCCGCCACGGGCGGCGCGCCAGACGGCCGAGCGGCCACTGGGCGGCCGCCCAGATCGTCGTGGGCATTGGCCGCCGCAAGCACGGCATAGGCCAGCGCCGCAGCGAAGGCCGGCCAGATGAGCGTGACCGCCACCAGAAGTGGCCCTTGGGAGAAGAACACCGGCGGCGCCTCGATGACGTAGGCCACCTTGTGGTCGGTCGATAGCGGCACCGCGTCGAAGTTCAACGCCCCGTAGCGCAACCGAACCAACAGCACGCCCACCGCCGCGGCGGCCGCGGCGCCGGCTACCGAACCGATCGAGAGCCCAATCACCATCCCCGGGCCGCGCTGCTCGCGCCACTGCCACACCAGCACCGAGGCCACCACCCCGACCACGCTCAATAGGCCCAGCATCAGGCAGGGCGCGACGAAGAAATGCTCGGATTCGTTCCCCAGATAGTCGTGCACCCGCTCACCGCTACGTGTCAGTGCCGCCACCGCATGGATCGGCGGCGCGATCCATGCCCACAACCCGCCGATCAACACCCCGGTCACCGAAAGCCCCAGCGCCACAACCATGATCGCCCGCGCCGGCGCGAGCGGTCCGGTGCGGGGAGCCCCAGCAGGCTCGGGCCCGAGATACTCGGTCACCGCCGCTGCTCCACGTCTGCCGAGTCCACCTGGCCGTGCCGCGAGCATTTCGCGTGCCAGCCGTCGGGCCGCACCTGCACCACCATCCGGCGTCCGCATTCCGCACAGAATCGAGGGGGTTCCAGGCCCAGCTGCGCCGCCATGGGCACCTCCGTCACCGACGTGCCCGCCAACTCCCCGGTGTAGACGTTGTAGACGCCGGCAGCGACCGGAGCAGGAAGATCCCGAACCACGATTCCCAACTTCTTACCGGGTGGCATTTCTTACAGGGTGGCGTTGAGCGCCTTGATCGGCATCTGCAGATCGTCGAGCAGTTCCAGATCGGCCTCAATCGCGCGGCCGAGCGTGGTCAGGTAGTTGCCGACGATCACGGCGTTGATGCCGCCGAGGATGCCCTGCTTGGCGCCGAGGTCTCCCAGGGTGATCTCGCGGCCACCGGCGAAGCGCAATATGGCGCGCGGCAACGCCAGCCGGAAGGCGGCCACCGACTTCAGCGCCTCGCTGGCCGGCATCACCTCCAGGTCGCCGAACGGCGTGCCGGGCCGGGGGTTGAGGAAGTTCAACGGCACCTCGTCGGGGCCGAGCTCGGCCAACTCGGCGGCGAATTCCGCGCGTTGCTCCAGCGTCTCCCCCATGCCGAGGATGCCGCCGCAGCACACCTCCATGCCCGCGTCGCGCACCATCGACAACGTCTGCCAGCGCTCTTCCCAGGTGTGGGTGGTGACGACGTCGGTGAAAAACGAACGGGCCGTTTCCAGGTTGTGGTTGTAGCGATGCACGCCCATCGCGGCGAGCTGCTCCACTTGCTCGACACTCAGCATGCCCAGCGAGCAGGCGATGTTGATTTCGACTTCGTTGCGGATCGCCTCGATGCCGGCCCCGACCTGGGCCATCAACCGCTTGTCGGGTCCGCGTACCGCCGCCACGATGCAGAACTCGGTGGCACCCGACTTGGCGGTCTGTTTGGCCGCCTCGACCAGGCTGGGAACGTCCAGCCAGGCACTGCGCACCGGCGACGCGAACAGCCCCGACTGGGAGCAGAAATGGCAGTCCTCCGGGCATCCACCGGTCTTCAGGCTGATGATGCCCTCGACCTCGATTTCGGGGCCGCACCAGCGCATGCGCACCTCATGGGCCAGCGCCAGCAGCTCCTCGAGCCTTTCGTCGGGTAGCTGCAGCACCTGCAGCACCTGGTCCCGGCTCAGGCCCTCGCCGCGCTCCAGCACCTGCCGCCGGGCTTGCCCCAATATGTCGGTGCTGTTGCTGTCGGTCGTTGGTCGAGTCGCCGCCTGCGTCACCCAGTACTCCTCTACGTCTTAAGCGGTGTTCACGTTAGGGTAGCCGTCCGCACCGGACCAAACTCGCGCCAGGTTGGCGGGCCGTTAGAGGTGGGAGATCTGGTGGTGGGAGATTCAGTCGAACGCGTCGCCGTCGATGCGGGAAGTCGGGGCTTGGAAGGTTGGGGCCAGACCGAGGGCCCGCATGGTGCTCGCCAGGTGCGCCCGCACCGCCGCGCAAGCACGTTTACCGTCGCCGTCCCGCAGTCCTTCCGCGATGCCCCGATGCTCATTCATGATGGTGCTCAGTCGGCGCGGATCGCGCAGTGCCGATTCGCCGATCATCCGCATCTGACGGTCCCGAAGCGACGAGTAAAAGCCGGCCAGGATGGTGTTGCCCGCCGCGTCGAGGGTGATGTTGTGAAAGGTGCGGTCGGACTCGAGGAACATCCGCATATCGGATGCGGCGGCGGCGTCACGCTGGCGGTCCAGTTGGGCCGAAAGCTGCTCGAAGACCGCTGCACACCTGGCGGGTCCACGCCCGATCACCGCGCCGGCCGCGAAGTCTTCCAGCACCAGCCGCGCTTCCATGACCGCGCGGACCTCCTCGGGGGAAACCGGCACGACCAGGGCACCACGCTGCGGATATAGCCTCAGCAACCCGGCGGCCTCCAACTGTAGGAAGGCCTCGCGCACCGGCGTTCGCGACATTCCCAGCGCGGTTGCGACTTCACCCTCGCTGATCAACTCCCCACCCGGAAATGCGCCGGTGAGAACCTTGGTCTTGACGTAGTCCAGCGCGCGATCCTTAGCCGCGCCCCGGCGTCTACCGGTTGCCTCGGTTGCCATACCGGTCCCCCTTGCGGCTAAGTCGTATCTCAACGGTATCCCCAGCTCCCCCGAAAACGCTGCTTAGCCGCGCCGCGTCCGACTCGGGTTGAAGCTTAGATACAAGTTAGATATTATTTAGATACGAATGATCCACAGCTTGTTGGGAGACCGAAGATGTCCATTGCGCAGCAGCACACAGCCGAGCAGGCGAACCTCGACCCGACGGTTCCCGCACCCATGGCGAATGTGGCCGAGTACGGATTCGAGGGCCGGTTCGAAGACTGGGCGGACGACGCCCGCTATTTCGAGTACTCCAAGGCCGCCAACCCGATCGGCTCGGGCCACGTGCCGCAGGTGCCGATCGTTGCGTTCAGCCCGGAGATCTACCTCGACCACCCGACCGGGGTGATCCCGCTGGATTTGTCGAAGGAGCTGGGCATCAAGACCGGCGAGGCGACCAGCCCGGGGCTGTTGGCCAATTTTGTGCGCATCCGCGCTGGTGAGCAGATCGACACCTGCCCCAATGCCACATCCCAGCTGTACTACGTCCTTTACGGACGCGGCTTTGCCGCGGTCGACGGCCGGCTGGTCCAGTGGGAAAAAGGCGACTTCTTGACCCTGCCCGCCGGTGCCCGCACGATGTTCTACGCCGACGCCGAGACCGCCATGTACTGGGTGCACGATGGGCCGCTGCTGAGCTACCTGGGCGCCGAAGCCACCCGGCCCATGTTCCGCGCCACCAAATTCCACCGCGCGGACGCGGTCGCCAAGCTCGAGGACATCGCGTCGCGTCCCGGCGCCAACGACAAGAGCCGGGTCAGCGTCTTGCTGGCCAACGCCGAAGAGGAGCAGAACCTGACGATCACCCACGTGCTGTGGGCGATGTTCGGTGTGCTGCCCGCGGGCCAGGAGCAGCGTCCCCACCGCCACCAGTCGGTCGCGCTCGACTTGATTCTCGATGCCCAGCCCGGCTGCTACACGCTGCTGGGCGGTCGCCTCGACCAGGGTGGCGAGATCATCGACCCGATCAGGGTGGACTGGGAGGCCGGCGGCGCCTTCACCACCCCGCCGGGCATGTGGCACGCGCACTACAACGAATCCGGAGCGCCGGCGCACCTGATCCCCGTCCAGGACGCCGGCCTGCAGACCTATCTGCGTAGTCTCGACATCAAGTTCACCCAACGCCGGGACCTAGTTGCCGGCTGATCTCGGGGTATACCACCACCCATGGCCGATCCGACCAATCCGCACGTCGAGTTCGTGGCACACCACTGGATCCTGCTGGCGGGGCCCGCCTTCCTGCCCGCGGTGATCGTCGTCGGAGTTGTCCTGTACGTCGCGATCCGAGACCGCCGCGCCGGCCGAAGCGCTGACACCGCTACACCGGACAATCCGAAGCAGCCAACCGACGCGACTGGCGAAAACAAGGATTGACGGGCCCCGAAACGGGGCATATCAAGCTCGATCGCGAACTTACCTCGAAGTAAGTAGCGCTCGTCGAATCAATCTCCCCGGGCGGCCCGGCGCAGTTGGGAGGACATCACGATGGAGTCAATAGCACTGCGGCTTGCAGCCGAGCCACCGGCCCGCGGTGCCGGGCTGAACCAGGTGATCGGGCTTTCGATCGCCGCGGCGGTGATAACGGTGGTGATGCTGTGGATCGGGCATGCGCATCGAAGTCACCGGATCGGCTGGCTCACCCGGATCGCGGACCGGATGGGCGACAAGTTCAACCGCCCCTCCTGGGTGGCGCTGCCGGTGCTGGTGTTCACCACCTCGATCATCTGCGCCCTGTTCGGGTTCATCTGGGACGTCAGCTGGCACATCGGCAACGGCCGCGATCCCGGGCCGTTGGCCAACCCGGCGCACTACTTCATCATCATCGGCCTGTTCGGGGTGTTCGTCGCGGGCATGTTGGCGGTCGTGCTGCCGTTCGACAGGCCCGGCCCCGCGCCGGTCCGCATCACCGGCAACTGGTACGCGCCCGTCGGCGGCGTGCTGATGGCCGGCTGCGGCCTGTACGCGATGATCGGGTTTCCGCTCGACGACATCTGGCATCGCATCTTCGGCCAGGACGTCACGCTCTGGGGCCCAACGCATTTGATGATGATCGGCGGGGCCGGGCTTTCCCTCTTCGCGGTGCTGATGCTGGAGTACGAGGGCGGGCAACCGGACGCGACCTCCGAGCGCACGTTCGTCAAAGTCCTGCGCTATCTGTCCTGCGGCGGACTGCTGATCGGCTTGTCGGTCTACCAGATCGAATACGACTTCGGCGTCGAGCAGTTCCGCCTGGTACTGCAGCCGATGATGATCGCCTGCGTCGCGGCGCTAGGACTGGTGGTGGCGCGCATGACGATGGGCAGGGGCGCGGCGATCGTGGCGGCCCTGTTCGCGGTGGCGCTGCGTGGCGTCGTCGCGTTGCTGGTGGGGCCGATCCTGGGAGCCCCGACCAACTGGTTCCCGCTCTACCTGGGTCCCGCGGTGGTGGTCGAGTTGTTGGCACTGACACCGCTGTTCAAGAGCCCCATCGCCTTTGGCGCCGTCACCGGTCTGGGCGTGGGCACCGTGGGGCTGTGGCTCGAGTCGCTGTGGATTGGGGCGGTGTATCACTATCCCTGGCCGACCCGCATGTGGGGCGAGGCGCTGGCCACGGCGGTGCCGGTGGCGGTGCTGGCCGGAGTCTGCGGGGCGCTGATGGGAATGGTGCTCACCGGACAGCGGCTGCCCAGCCGGGCGATCGGCATCTCGGTCGTCGCGGCGACGGTGTTGGTGATCGGCGGCGCGGTGGCCAATGGGTTGCACATCGTGGTGCCGCGGCAAGACAACGCCAAAATCACCCTGACGAATCTGCCCAGCCCGCCCGGCCAACGGATGGTGTCGGTCGATTTGCAGCTCACCCCGAAAGACATGGTTAGCGACCACCCGGAATGGGTGACGGTTCTGTCCTGGCAGGGGCGAATGGAGAATCACCGCGGGCTGGTCATCGACCGGCTCCGAAAAGTCGATCCAGGACACTACGTTTCCACCCAGCCGGTGCCCGTCTGGGGATCGTGGAAGACGCTGATGCGGGTTCAGGACGGCTACACGATGACGGCCGTGCCGATCTATGAACCGGAGGATGCGGCCATTCCCGCACCCGAGGTGCCGGCCGTGTCAACCTCCCGGCCGTTCGTGCAGGAAATCACGATCCTGCAACGCGAACGCGACCAGAACGCCCCCGTGTGGTTGTTCAATGCCGGGTCGATAGTGGTGCTGATCTTCACGTTGATGGTCATCTCCGGCTTGACGTGGGGCGCGGGCCGAATCAATGCCGGGACATCGCCCAAGCGGGCGGCCGAAGAGCAGCAGCCGCTTCCCAGAGCGGCTTAACACGATGCCCGGTCGCGGCACCCTCGTGATGGCGTGCGTGGCGGCGCTGGGTTGCGGATTGGTTGCCTGCGGCGGTTCTCCGAGCCAGCCGCCCGCCGCGGGCTTGGACGTCAACGTCACCATCGCCAACGGGCAGGTCACCCCGGCCAACGCGACTCTGCAGGCGAAGGTGCGCCAGCAGATCACCTTCCGCGTCACGAGTGACGCCACCGATGAACTGCACGTGCACTCGGTGCCCGATCACAAGTTCGAAGTCGCGGCCGCGCCCAATCAGATCTTCCAGTTCAGCGTCGACGTTCCCGGCAACGTCGAAGTGGAGCTGCACCACCTGGACCGCACGATAGCGACCATTCAAGTCCAGCCGTGAGCACTGATCGCGCGACGGTGGTTCTCGCGCACGGTCTTGGCGGTTCGAGCGATCTTCCGGTGCCCTACGCCTATGCGATGGTCGGAGCGGCATGGGCATTGACGTTCACGTTTGCCCTGGTTGCGTTCGCGTGGCGGCGGCCGCGGTTTGATCCGCTTAAGCCAGGCCACCCGCTGCCCGCGGCGGTCACCACGCTGGTGGACGCTCGTGTGACCCGCCGGACCGCCGCCGCGGTGGCGGTGGTTTTCGCGGTGTGGGTGGTGCTGGCCGGAGTTTGGGGTCCGCAGACTCAGGCCAACGGCCTGCTGGGGGCGTTCTACGTGCTGTTGTGGGTCGGGTTGGTGGCGCTCTCCCTGCTTTTCGGGCCGGTGTGGCGCGTGATTTCACCGGTGCGCACGGTGTATCTGGTGCTGCGGCGCGGCTTGCCGCGGCGCGTCGGTCGGCCGCGGTGGGCCTACCCCGAAAGCTGGGGATATCGCCCGGCCGCGGCGGGCCTGTTCGCCTTCGTCTGGATGGAACTGGCCAGCCCGAACTCGGCGTCGCTGGCCTGGGTGAAAACCTGGCTGGTGGTTTATGTCGTAGTGTTGCTCAGCGGGGCGTGGATGTGCGGGCAGCGCTGGTTGGCCAGGGTGGACCCGTTCGGTGTGTACAGCATGGCGGTGTCCCGGCTCTGCCCGTTTCGCCGCGATCCGGGCACCGGAAGAATCGTGATCGGTAACCCCTTCGACCATCTGCCCTCGCTGCCGGTGCGGCCCGGCGTTGTCGTGCTGCTGGCGGTGCTGCTCGGGTCGACGGCGTTCGACAGTTTCTCGGCGTCGCCGACCTGGCGCGGCTTCGCGGATCGGCTTGCGCGTGCCGCCCATGGTGTGCCGCCGACGGTGTCGTCGTCGGTGCTGCGAACCACTGGGCTGGTTGTGTTTGTTTCTGTGGTCGCAGTGACGTTTTCGCTTGCGGCGCGGGCAACGGGCGGGGTTGAGCGGGAACGGCGTCGCGCGTTGCCGGGCCAGATGGCGCACTCGCTGATCCCGATCGTGGTGGGATACATCTTCGCGCACCACCTGTCGTACCTGGTCGAGCGTGGACAGCAAGCCGTCTTCAGCCTGGCCGATCCGTTCGGCCGGGGATGGAACCTGCTCGGGCTGGCGCACGTGCACGTCGCGTACGTGTTGTCCCAGCATCCCCCGGTGCTGGCGGCGATCAAGGTGGCCTGCGTTGTCACCGGGCACATCGTGGCCGTGATCGCGGCCCATGACAAGGCGCTGCGGCTGCTGCCGGCCGGCCATCAGCTCACCGGGCAGCTCACTATGATGCTGGTCATGGTCGGCTACACCTTCACCGGCTTGTATTTGCTCTTCGGCGGATAACCGAGCGGCCCGACGGCCTCGACGGCGAGGAAGGGATCTGCGGCGCGAAGTGGTTCTTGAGAGTGTGTTTGTTCCATCGCACCGACGGGCAGGCCCAACAACGATCGCAGGCACCGAATCCTCAGGAGGAAAAGCATGAGTTCTGTCCCGTCGATCACGCTCAACGACGGCAACACGGTCCCGCAACTGGGTTTCGGGGTTTTCCAGGTCGATCCCGATCAGACGGCCGCGGCGGTGCGTTCCGCGCTTGACGTCGGCTACCGCCACATCGACACCGCAGAGATGTACCGCAACGAGAAGGGAGTCGGTCAGGGCATCCGCGATGCCGGGCTGGACCGCGGCGAGGTGTTCATCACCAGCAAGCTCAACAACGGGTATCACCGGCCCGACGACGCGCGCCGCGCGTTCGACGCCACCTTGAGCGCGCTGGGTTCCGACTACGTCGACCTGTTCTTGATCCATTGGCCGCTGCCCACCTTGTATGACGGTGATTTCGTCTCCACCTGGAACGTGTTGGAAGAGTTCGCCAAGGACGGCCGGGCCCGCAGCATCGGCCTGTCGAATTTCCAGGTCGCCCATCTGAAGCGACTCGCCGAGAGCTCGCGCACGGTGCCCGCGGTAAACCAAATCGAGGTGCACCCCTACTTCACCAACGAGCAGGTGCGCGCCTACGACCGCGAGCACCAGATCGTTACCGAGGCCTGGTCGCCGATCGCGCAGGGCAAGGTGCTCGACGACGCGGTCATCACCCGCATCGCCGCAGCGCACGGCAAGACGCCTGCGCAGGTGGTGCTGCGCTGGCACATCCAGCGCGGCGACATCGTTATCCCGAAGTCGGTGCACCGCGAGCGGATGCAGTCGAACTTCGACATCTTCGACTTCAGCCTCGACACCGACGAGATGGGCGCCATCACCGACCTCGACCGCGGCGAGCCGGGGCGTACCGGCCCCAACCCCGACAAGTTCGACTTCATCCCCGACTGAGCGTCGGCATGGCGGGCCGTCAGCTGATCGGGTATTCGGCGCGCTTGCTGCCGTCCCAGCGGCGCAAGCCCGCGAATCGGCCGTCGATGTGCGACGGCCTGCCCGCGATGCGCAGCGCCCGCCCGAGTTGGCCGCCACCGACCCGGCGCGCCAGCGTGACGTGCGCGGTCCACTGACCGGGCCGGCTGTTGGACATCGCCTCCGGCACCAGATGTGCGAGACAAAGCCGATGCACCTCGGCGTGCAGGGCCAACAGTTCGCTCGTCGGCACGATGAGTCGCGCGAACACGACGTTGGCCCGGCCGAATAGCACCGGCGCGCCGATCGCGGCGACCAGCGGCAGGCGCTGACTCACCGGACCCAGCAGCTCGTTGACGTCCGGGTCGATCCGTTCGGCAACGGCAAGCGTCACGTGCGGACGGCTGGCCGGCGCCTGGCTGGGTATTCCGGCGCCGGCCAGGTCGGCCCAGATGCGACGGACCGCCGCTTCGGTGTCGGGGTCGAAGAACAGCTCGATCGAATGCACCATCAGCAGACCAACCCCGATACCCAGCGACGGTCGAAGGCCGTCGCGCTCATGGCCGCGAAGTCGGCGGCGTGCATCGATCCGGCCCCGGCGGGCAGCGCGGCCCGCACCGGAGCCATCTCGGCCAGCGCGGCCCGATTCGACGTCTCCACCATTCCGGGTCGCCGCGGCCAACTGCCGATCACCAGCCCCGCGCAGCAAATCCCTTGTGCGGCAAGCGACTCCAGCGTCAACGCGGTGTGGTTGAGGGTGCCTAGTTCGGCGCCCACCACGACCAGCGCCGCGGCGCCCAGGTCGACGGCGAGGTCACGCAACGTGACACGGTCGCCGCCGAGTTCGACGAGCAGTCCCCCGGCGCCTTCGACCAGGGTCAACCGCCCCGGGCGGTCCACGCCGCGGATAACCCCCAACAGCTGATCGCGGGTGGGCAACGCCCTCCCGGCCAGCTCGGCAGCGGCGGCCGGCGCCAGCGGCTGCGGGAATCTCGCCAACCCGGCAAGCTCGGTCACTCCGGACAGACGGCCCGCCTCGGCGAGGTCGTCGTCACCGCAATCGATGCCGGTCTGCACCGGTTTACACACCGCCACGTCCATGCCGGCCTGACGGGCCTGACTCGCCAGCGCCGCAGTGGCGACCGTCTTACCGACCCCCGTCCCGGTACCCGTGATGACCAGGACGCTCAACGGCGCGCCTTATAACCAACTCCCGAAAGCGCGTGCGTCAGCACCCGGCGCGCGAGGTCCAGCTCGGCGGCATCCAGGGAGGCGCGCGCGGACAGCCGCAGCCGCGACGTCCCGGCGGGCACGGTCGGGGGGCGGAAGCAGCCCACCCGCACGCCGGCGTCCAGGCAGGCGGTCGCGGCGGCCAGGGCCACCTCCGGATCACCGAGGATGACCGACACCACCGCGGACTGCGGTGTTTCGGGTACGTCGCAAATCTCGGCAAGCTCGCGGGCATGTCGCAGCACCGCGTCCGGCCGCCACGCTTCGGCTTTGAGGACCCGCAGCGCGGCCATCGCGGCGCCCACCGCCGCCGGCGCCAGGCCGGTGTCGAAGATGAACGGGCGGGCGGCGTCGATCAGATGGGCGCGTACCGCCGCGGGCCCGAGAACCACACCGCCCTGGCTGCCGAGCGCCTTGGACAACGTCGTGGTCAGCACCACGTCGGGCGCACCCGACAGCCCCAGTTCGTGCAGCAGGCCGCGCCCGCCGCCACGCACGCCGAGCGCGTGCGCCTCGTCGGCGATGAGCAGTGCGCGGTGGCGGCGGCACACGTCGTGCAACTCGCGGATCGGGGCCAGCGTGCCGTCGGCACTGAATACCGAGTCGGTGACCACGACGGCGCGCTCCTCGTCGCGCGAACGCAGCGCCGCATCCACGGTGCCGACGTCTCGGTGCGGCGTCACCACCACCCGGGCCCGCGACAGCCGGCAGGCGTCGACCAGGGAGGCGTGCGAGTACGCATCGGACACCAGCAGCGAACCCGGGCCGGACAGGCCGACGACGGCGCCCAGGTTGGCCGTGTATCCCGAGGAGAACAGCAAACCAGCGGCGGCGCCGACGAACTCGGCAAGCTCGGACTCGAATTCCTGGTGCAGTTCGGTGTCACCGGTGACCAGGCGCGAACCGGTGGCGCCGGCACCCCAGACCCGTAGCGCCGCAACACCGCCGTCGATGACGTCGGGATGCTGAGACAGACCGAGGTAGTCGTTGGACGCCAGGTCCAGCTCGGTGGCCACGGCGGGGCGCGGCCGCAGCGAGCGACGCAGCCCGGCCTCGCGCCGCCGCCGCTCCACCTCGTCCAGCCAGGCCAGCGGTGACGTCTCGATGGGTGCCTTCATCGCGGTTCAGCCTACGAGCCGTGCGACCTCGACCATCGCCGAGGTGATCTGCGCGATCTCGTCGGGCGGGCAGATGTAGGGCGGCATCGCGTAGACCAGGTTGCGGAACGGGCGCAACCAGACGCGGTGATCCAGCGCCGCGGGGGTGGCGACGGCCAGGTCGACGGGCCGGTCACACTCGATGACGCCGATGGCGCCGCACACCCGCACATCGGTCACCGCGGGCAGGGCCCGGGCCGGATCGAGCCCGGCGGCCAGCCCGGCGGATATCTCGGTAATCCGGGACCGCCAGTCCTGGCCGAGCAGCAGCTCGACGCTGGCCACCGACACCGCGCAGGCCAAGGGGTTGGCCATGAACGTGGGCCCGTGCATCAGCGCACCGGCCTCGCCGCTGCTGATGGTGTGCGCGATGTCGGTAGTGCACAGGGTGGCGGCCAGGCTGAGGTATCCGCCGGTGAGCGCCTTGCCAACACACATGATGTCCGGGCTCACCGCGGTGTGGTCGGCGGCGAACAGCTCGCCCGTGCGCCCGAACCCGGTCGCGATCTCGTCGAAAATCAGCAACACGTCGTGACGCCGGCAGGCCTCGCGCAGGTCGTGCAGGTAGCGCGGGTCGTGGAAGCGCATCCCGCCGGCGCCCTGCACCACCGGCTCCACGACCACGGCGGCCAGTTCGGCGGCGTGCCGCGCCAGTTGCGCCTCGAATGCGGCGCTGTAGCCGGGGTCGTAGTCCCGTGGTACCTGCGGGGCGAACACCTGCCGCGCCAAGATGTCGGTCCACAGCGAGTGCATGCCGCCATCGGGGTCGCAGATGCTCATCGGCGTGAAGGTGTCGCCGTGATAACCACCCCGCCAGGTCATCAGCCGGTGCTTGCCGGGCTCCCCGCGGCTGCGCCAGTACTGCAGCGCCATCTTCACCGCGACCTCCACCGACACCGACCCGGAGTCGCTGAAAAAAACCGTCTCCAAACCCGCCGGGGTGATCTCCACCAGCAGCTGCGCCAGCCGGGCGGCCGGCTCGTGGGTGAGCCCGCCGAACATGACGTGGTTCATCGCGCCCAGCTGGGCGGTCAGCGCCGCGTCCAGCACCGGGTGGCCGTGACCGTGGATCGCGGTCCACCAGGAGCTCATCGCGTCGAGCGCCTCGATCGGCTGGCCGCCGCGGATCAGCGTCAGCCAGGAGCCCCGGGCGGCGACCGCAACCACCGGGGGCACGGTCGCGCCAACGTTCGAGGCGCCGATCGTGCTGTAGGGATGCCATAGGTGGGCGGCGTCGATCGCGCTGATCTGCTCGGGCGTCAACCCGGGACCCCGTGGATTTGCCCCTGGAATCGCCCTAGCCACGGAGTTCGACACTAGCCGTGGGTCGCACAAACCCCGACGATCGGGGAGCATTGGACGGCATGGTCTCGCCACATCAGCCCAACGAGTCCTTGACCGGCCCTTTGCCCGGCGCCGAGGTGGACTACCCGCCCGAGGCTGACGAGGCCCCCTCACCCGGTCCCGATGTCGCGCCTGTCTCCGACGATCGGCCACCACCGGTGCTTCGACTGCGGGTGGCCGTCTGGGACATGGCCTGCACCGTCGCACTGCTGATACTGCTTGTCGTGCTGGCCACGGCTACGACGTGGCCGACAAAGCTGTGGGGCTTCCTCGGGAACGTGTGCACGGGGGACACGTGTGGCCCGGTGCCATTCGGGGCCGATATGTATATCTATCCGGTGGTGTGGGGCGGCATCGGTGCCGCGATCGCCGCGGCCGGAATCGGGCCGTTCGTGTCCATGCTGAAGGGCTGGTACATGTCGTTCTGGCCGGTTTTGGCTCTCACCATCCTGATGGTCAGCTCGGTGGCCGGCTTCATGTTGACCACTTACAGCGAACGCTACTGGGGCTAACCGGCCTGGCGCCGCTGCGGTGCCGCCGGAAACGGTGCGGCGCCAGGCGGGTCAGCCGCGGCATGAGACCGAAATCACAACAGCGCATACAAGATTGAGTGCGCCCGTCACCGTCCGGTCACGGTACGACAAAAAATCCTTTCTGGACGTGTCTAGCTCTGGGCCAACGGGAACTTCTGTTGTAAAAGTTACTGTAGTGACTGGTGTGACTCACCATGCAGCGGCGTTCGGCCCCGACGTGGAAGCCATCGCGTGCGCCAAGGAACAGCGGCCTACGCGCGAAGTCACCGCGCGGAGGCCCAACGGCCCGACAGGGCCCAGAGAGGGGCGGAACCCAAATGAAGCGCATCTATGCCTTCGTGATCGGACTGGCGATGCTGGTGACCCCGATGGTCACCGCCGGTATCGCGACAGCTGACCCGGGCACCAGACCGATGGACTACCAACAGGTGACCGACATCGTGGTCGCGCGTGGACTTTCGCAGCGTGGCGTGCCGTTCTCCTGGGCCGGCGGCGGTGTCACCGGCCCCACCCGCGGCACCGGTACCGGTATCAACACCGTCGGATTCGACGCCTCGGGCCTGATGCAGTACGCCTACGCCGGCGCCGGGCTCAAGCTGCCGCGCTCCTCAGGCCAGATATACAAGGTCGGCCAGAAGATCCTGCCGCAGCAAGCGCGCAAGGGCGACCTGATCTTCTACGGTCCAGAAGGCACCCAAAGCGTCGCGATGTTCCTCGGGAACGGACAGATGCTGGAGGTGGGCGACGTCGTCCAGGTCTCGCCGGTGCGCAGCAACGGCATGGCGCCCTACCTGGTCCGGGTTCTGGGGGTTTCGACGACGCCGGCTCAGCAAGTGCCGACACAGCAGGTGCCGGCCCAGCAGGTGCCGACACAGCAGGTGCCGGCCCAGCAGGTGCCGACACAGCAGGTGCCGGCGCAGCAGGCGCCAACCTTGCAGGCTCCCTTGCAGCAGGTGCCGACGCAGCAAGCGCCGGTGCAGCAGGTGCCTGCCCTGCAGGTCCCAGGGCAGCAGGTGCCCACACAGGCACCGTTGCAGCCCGCTCCCTTAGCCACCGGGCGCTAACCTGGCCGATTTCAAGCAGGTTTCCGGCCTGTTTCCAGCGTCTTTCCTACCTCTTTCCTAGTTCCCCAACACCCGCCACCTGCCCCATCGCCGCACGCGAGCGACGGTTGGTAGGTGGCGGATTGGGTAGATTGACTGTCAATATGGTCAGCCTGTCGCCGCCCCGCCCACCGGCCACCAGCCCGGAGCCGGTCGGGCGGGCGACCCCGCCAACTGGCTTTTATCGTTACGATCTGGACGGTTTACGCGGCATCGCGATCACGATGGTCGCCATGTTCCACATCTGGTTCGGCCGGGTTTCCGGCGGCGTCGACGTGTTCCTGGCGCTGTCGGGGTTCTTCTTCGGCGGCAAAGTCCTGCGCGCTGCCCTGGACCCGGCTCAAACCCTGTCCCCGGTAGCGGAGCTGACCCGGCTGGTCCGCCGGCTGCTCCCGGCACTGGTCGTGGTCCTCGCCGGGTGCGCGCTGCTCACCATTTGGGTGCAACCGCAAACTCGCTGGGAGACGTTTGCCGACCAGAGCCTGGCCAGCCTGGGCTACTACCAGAACTGGGAGCTGGCCAGCACCGCGTCCGACTACCTGCGGGCGGGCGAAGCCGTCAGCCCGTTGCAGCACATCTGGTCCATGTCGGTGCAGGGTCAGTTCTACGTCGCGTTCCTGCTGCTGATCGCCGGGTGTGCCTACCTGCTGCGCGGCCTATTTCGGGCGTCCCCAACAGGCCCAACAGGTAGGCGCCCGCACCTGCGGACCATGCTCGTGCTGCTGCTGAGCGCGTTGACGATCGCGTCATTCGTCTACGCGATCCTCGCTCACCAGGCCGACCAGGCGAGCGCCTACTACAACAGCTTCGCGCGGGCCTGGGAATTGCTGCTGGGAGCCCTCGTCGGCGCGCTGGTCCCCTACATCCGCTGGCCGATGTGGCTGCGCACCGTCGTCGCCGGCATCGCGCTGGCGGCGATCCTGTCCTGCGGGGCCCTGATCGACGGCGTCAAGGAATTCCCCGGCCCATGGGCACTGGTACCCGTCGGCGCCACCGTGCTGATGATCCTTGCCGGGGCCAACCGGCAGGGCCACCCCGACACCAGCGAGGGGTTGCCGCTGCCGAATCGTCTGCTCGCGGCCGGGCCGCTGGCGGCGCTGGGGGCGATCGCGTACTCGCTGTATCTGTGGCACTGGCCGCTGCTCATCTTCTGGCTGTCCTATACCGGGCACGCGCACGCCAACTTTGTCGAGGGCACGGCACTGCTGCTGGTGTCCGGGTTGCTGGCCTACCTGACCACCAGGCTGGTTGAGGACCCGCTGCGGTACCGCGCGCACGACGGCGCGGAGCGGTCGCCGACCCCGGCTTTCCCCTGGCCGGTGCGCCTGCGCCGGCCCACGATAGCGCTGGGTTCGGCGGTGGTGCTGTTGGGCGTTGCGTTGACCGCGACGTCATTCACCTGGCGTGAGCACGTCAGCGGAGAACGCGCCACCGGCAAGGAGTTGAGCGGGCTCAGCGCCCTGGACTACCCGGGTGCGCGCGCCCTGACCGCCCATGTGCGGGTACCGACGCTGAAGATCCGGCCCACGGTCCTGGAAATCAAGGACGACCTCCCGGCGTCCACCCGGGACGGCTGCATCAGTGACTTCGTCAACCCCGCAGTGGTCAACTGCACCTATGGCGACGTCGCAGCCACCCGGACCATCGCGCTGGCCGGCGGATCGCACGCCGAACACTGGCTGCCCGCGCTGGACCTGCTCGGGCGTCTGCACCACTTCAAGGTGGTGACCTACCTCAAGATGGGCTGCCCGCTGTCCACGGAACAGGTCCCACTGATCATGGGCAACAACGCACCCTATCCGCAGTGCCGCGAGTGGGTGCAGACGACGCTGGCCAAGCTGGTCACCGACCGGCCCGACTACGTGTTCACCACGTCGACCCGACCGTGGAACATCAAGACCGGCGACGTCATGCCCGCGACCTACATTGGGATCTGGCAGACGTTGTCCGACAACAACATTCCTATCCTCGCGATGCGGGACACCCCCTGGCTGGTGAAAGACGGCAAACCGCTCATTCCCGCCGACTGCCTCGCCAAGGGCGGCAACGCGGACTCGTGCGGAGCCAAGCGTTCCGACGTGTTGGCCGACCACAATCCCACCTTGGATTTCGTCGCACAGTTCCCACTGCTCAAGCCGCTTGATATGTCCGACGCGATATGCCGCCCCGACGTCTGCCGTGCGGTGGAAGGCAACGTGTTGATCTACCACGGCGCTCATCACCTGTCCCCCACCTATGTGCGCACCCTGGCGCCCGAGCTGGGCAGGCAGATCGCCGCAAACACCGGTTGGTGGTAACGCGCCCCGAGCGCGCGAGCGCGGATAAGGTCGAGTGATGTCGACGAACAACCCAGCCGCACCTTCGGGCACGGCCTCATTCAACGCCGACGGTCCCGAGCCCACACTGCCTACCGTGTGGCCGGGTAATGCCTATCCACTCGGGGCCACCTATGACGGTGCTGGCACCAACTTTTCGCTGTTCTCCGAGATCGCCGACAAGGTCGACTTGTGCCTGATCGACGACCACGGTAGCGAGTCGCGCATACCCCTCGACGAGGTGGACGGATACGTCTGGCACGCCTACCTGCCGAACATCAGCCCAGGCCAGCGCTACGGGTTTCGGGTCCACGGGCCGTTCGATCCAGCGGCCGGCCACCGGTGTGACCCGAGCAAGCTGCTGCTCGACCCGTACGGAAAAGCCTTCAACGGCGACTTCACCTTCGGGCAGGCGCTGTTCTCTTACGACATGGACGCCGTTGGCCCAGAAGGCGACTCGGCAGACCCTGGTACTCCCCCGATGGTCGACTCGCTCGGCCACACCATGACCAGCGTGGTGATCAACCCCTTCTTTGACTGGGCGTTCGACCGCGCACCACTCACCCCGTACCACGAGACCGTCATCTACGAGGCCCACGTCAAGGGCCTGACCCGGGCCCATCCCGGCGTCCCCGAAGGACTTCGGGGCACATACGCCGGCCTGGCCCACCCGGCAATCATCGATCACCTCAAGTCGCTCAACGTCACCGCGCTCGAGCTAATGCCGGTACACCAGTTCCTGCACGACCAGCGGCTGCTCGAGCTCGGATTGCGGAACTATTGGGGCTACAACACATTTGCGTTCTTCGCCCCGCACTACCAGTACGCGTCGAACCGGCAGGCCGGCAACGCGGTCGCCGAGTTCAAGATGATGGTGCGCAGCCTGCACGAAGCCGGCATCGAGGTCATCCTCGACGTGGTCTACAACCACACCGCCGAAGGGAACCACCTGGGTCCGACGATCAACTTCCGCGGCATCGACAACCAGGCCTATTACCGGCTGGTGGACGAGGACCTGCGCTTGTACAAGGACTTCACCGGCACCGGCAACAGCCTCAACGCCCGCCACCCGCACGTGCTGCAGCTGATCATGGACTCGTTGCGCTACTGGGTGCTGGAAATGCACGTCGACGGGTTCCGGTTCGACCTGGCCTCCACGCTGGCCCGGGAGTTCTACGACGTCGACCGGTTGAGCGCGTTCTTCGATCTGGTGCAACAGGATCCGGTGGTCAGCCAGGTCAAGCTGATCGCCGAGCCGTGGGACGTCGGCGAAGGCGGCTACCAGGTCGGCAACTTTCCAGGTTTGTGGACCGAGTGGAACGGGAAATACCGCGACACCGTGCGTGACTACTGGCGGGGCGAGCCCGCGACCCTCGGCGAGTTCGCCTCCCGGCTGACCGGCTCGTCGGACCTCTACGAGGTGAGCAGCCGGCGCCCCAGCGCCAGCATCAACTTCGTCACCGCCCACGACGGGTTCACGCTCAACGACCTGGTGTCTTACAACGAAAAACACAACGAAGCCAACGGCGAGGACAACCGCGACGGGGAAAGCCACAACCGGTCGTGGAACTGCGGCGTCGAGGGCCCGACCGACGACCCCGACATCACCGCGCTGCGGTGCCGCCAGATGCGCAACTTCTGGGCCACCCTGATAATCAGCCAGGGCACACCGATGATCGCGCACGGCGACGAGATCGGCCGCACCCAACAAGGCAACAACAACGTCTACTGCCAGGATTCCGAGGTGGCCTGGATGGACTGGTCATTGGTCGACAAGAACGCAGACTTGCTGGCCTTTGCCCGCAAGGCGACCCGGTTGCGCAAGAGCCATCCGGTGTTTCGCCGGCGCAGGTTCTTCGACGGCGAGCCGATCCGAAGCGGCGACGAAGTCCACGATATCGCCTGGCTGACGCCGAGCGGCCGGGAGATGACGCATGAGGATTGGGACAAGAGCTTCCATCACAAATGTGTGGCGGTATTTCTCAACGGCGAAGCGATCGCCGCACCGGATGCCCGCGGCGAGCGGGTGGTCGACGACTCATTCCTGTTGTGCTTCAACGCGCACGACCAAGAGGTGGAATTCGTGACGCCGCGCGACGACTATGCGCAGGAGTGGACCGGGGAGCTGGACACCAACGACCCCGTCGGTGACACCGACCTCGTGGTTTCGGCCGGAGCCACGTTACCGGTGCCCGCACGATCAATGCTGGTTCTGCGTAAGACCGCCTGACACATGGCTTTTCCGGTGCTTTCCACCTACCGGTTACAGCTGCGTGGTCCGTCGAGTGGATTCGGGTTCACCTTCGCCGACGCCGAGAAACTGGTGGATTACCTCGATGACCTCGGCGTGTCGCACTTGTACCTATCCCCCGTCTTGACCGCGGTCAGCGGGTCCGGCCACGGATACGACGTCGCCGACCCGACGACGGTATCGCCGGAGCTCGGTGGTCCCGACGGTTTGGCCCGCCTGTCGGCGGCGGCACGAGCACGCGGCATGGGCCTGATCGTCGACATCGTGCCCAATCACATGGGGATCGACAAGCCCGACCAGAACGCGTGGTGGTGGGACGTCCTGCGGCACGGCCGGTCCTCGGACTACGCAACGTATTTCGATATCGACTGGGACCTTTCGGACGGGCGAATTGTCTTGCCCCTGTTGGGTTCCGATGACGACGTCGCTGACTTGACGGTCGACGAGGAACTGCTGCGGCTGGGCAGCCTGGCGCTGCCGATCGCGCCCGGCACTTCGGCTGGCACCGGCGCTGAAGTCCACGATCGCCAGCACTACCGGCTGGTGGGCTGGCGGCGTGGACTGTGTGGCTATCGCCGCTTTTTCTCCATCACCTCACTGGCCGGGCTGCGCCAAGAGGATCGCGCGGTGTTCGACGCGAGCCACGCCGAGGTCGCGCGCTGGTTCACCGGGGGGCTGGTCGACGGCGTGCGCATCGACCACCCCGATGGGTTATCCGATCCCGCAGGCTATTTGGGCTGGCTGCGCGAACTGCTCGGTCCGCAAGCGTGGATCGTCATCGAGAAGATCCTGGCCGTCGACGAAGCGCTGGAGCCCAGACTGCCGGTCGGCGGCACCACCGGGTACGACGCGCTGCGTGAGGTGGGTGGACTCTTCGTCGATCCGGCCGGGGCGACGGCGCTCACCGAACTCGTCGAGTCCGCCGGCGTGGATTATCACGCCATGCCGCAAATGTTGGCGGAGCTCAAGGTCCGCGCGGCCACCGACGCTCTGGCCAGCGAGCTGGCCAGGCTGCGACGCAGCATCGCGGCAACCACGGGCACCGATCATCCGCTGCTGCCCGAGGCCGTGGCGGCGCTGCTCACCCATATCGACGTGTATCGCTGCGATTATCCCGGGCTCGCCGCCATACTTCCCACCGCACTAGCCGAAACACAAGCAACCAAACCGGAATTGGGACCGGCGCTGCAGGTGATCACCGCCGCGTTGGCCCACGGCGGCGAGCCCGCGACGCGGCTGCAACAGCTGTGTGGCGCGGTGACCGCCAAGGCGGTCGAGGACTGCATGTTCTACCGCGATGCCCGGCTGGTGTCGCTCAACGAAGTGGGTGGCGAACCGCACCGGTTTGGTGTCGGCGCCGCGGAGTTTCATCACAGCGCCGCCACTCGCGCCCGGTTGTGGCCGCAGGCGATGACGACGCTGTCCACCCACGACACCAAACGGGGAGAGGACGTGCGCGCCCGCATCGGGGTGCTATCGCAGGTGCCGTCGCTGTGGACCGAGTTTGTCGCCCGCTGGGAAATCCAGTGCCCCTCCTCCGACCCGGCGACCGGACAGTTTCTGTGGCAGAACATCTTCGGGGTGTGGCCGCTCAATGGAAAGATCACCCGAGAACTGCGCGACCGGCTGCACGCCTACGCCGAGAAGGTGATCCGGGAGGCGGCGTGGCATACGTCCTGGATTGATCCGGACCCGGCTTTCGAGGACTCGGTGCACCGTTGGCTGGATAGGGTGCTGGACGGGCCGGTGGCCGCCGCCCTCACCGCCCTTGTCGCCCAACTCAACTCGCATGCCGAAAGCGACGCACTAGGCCAGAAGCTGCTCGCGCTCACCGTGCCGGGCGTGCCCGACGTCTACCAGGGCAGCGAGCTGTGGGACGACAGCCTCGTCGACCCGGACAACCGCCGTCCGGTCGACTACGCCGCTCGCAGGGCCGCTTTGCACGAGTTGCGGCATCCCAAAATTCGGGTCGTCACCACGGCCCTGCGGCTGCGGCGCTCTCGTCCGGACAGCTTTCTGCACGGGGGCTACCTCCCGGTGCTTGCCACGGGCGTGGCCAGCGATCACGTGGTGGCCTTTCGGCGCGGGAACGACATCCTGGTCGCGGTGACCCGCTGGACGGTGCGGCTGCGTGAGACGGGCTGGGGCAACACCGTGGTGCCGCTGCCCGACGGCGCCTGGACCGACAGGCTCACGGGTGCCATGGCGAGCGGACCGACGTCGGCGGTCGAACTGTTCGCGGACCTGCCCTGCGTCCTTATGGAGCGGGAATGACCGAATTCCGGTTGTGGGCACCCAAACCGGAGCTGGTGCGGCTCGACATCGACGGCTTCAAAAACGGCGGAGTGCACGCGATGCGGCGCTCGGACGACGGCTGGTGGCACGCGGCCGTCGAGGCGGCACCGGATGCCCGATACGGATACCTGCTGGACGAGGACCCCGCCGTGCTGCCCGACCCGCGGTCGGCCCGCCAGCCCGACGGGGTGCACGCACGCTCGCAGTTGTGGGACCCCATCGGCGCCACCTGGACCGACGCCGACTGGGCCGGCCGGCCCGTGGCGGGCGCGGTGATCTACGAGCTGCACGTCGGCACCTTCACCGCGGCCGGCACTTTCGACGCCGCCGTCGAAAAGCTGGACTACCTGGTCGATCTCGGGATCGACTTTGTCGAGCTGATGCCGGTCAATTCCTTTGCCGGGACGCACGGCTGGGGATACGACGGAGTGCTGTGGTACAGCGTGCACGAACCCTACGGCGGCCCTGACGGCCTGGTCCGGTTTGTCGACGCGTGCCACGCCCGGAGTTTGGGTGTGTTGATCGACGCGGTGTTCAACCACTTCGGGCCGTCGGGCAATTACCTGCCGCGCTTCGGCCCGTACCTGTCGTCGGGCAGCAACCCGTGGGGCGAGGGCATCAACATCGCCGACGCCGACTCCGACGAGGTGCGCCGCTACATCATCGGGTGCGCGTTGCGCTGGATGCGCGACTTCCACGCCGACGGGCTCCGGCTGGACGCCGTGCACGCACTGGTGGACACCACCGCGGTCCATATCCTGGAGGAGCTGGCCACCGAAACGGATTGGCTGTCAAGGCAGTTGGGGCGTCCACTGTCGCTGATCGCCGAAAGCGACCTCAACGACCCGCGACTGATCACGCCACGCGATCACGGCGGCTACGGGATGACCGCGCAGTGGGACGACGACATCCATCACGCCATCCACACCGCGGTATCCGGTGAGCGCCAAGGGTATTACGCGGACTTCGGCTCGCTGACCACGCTGGCGCACACGCTGCGCCACGGCTTCTTCCATGCCGGCACCTATTCGTCGTTCCGGCGCCGCCGTCACGGCCGGCCGTTGGATACCGCACGGATCCCGGCCACCAGGCTGCTCGCCTACACCTGCACCCACGATCAGGTCGGCAACCGCGCCCCCGGAGACCGCCCGTCGCAAAACCTCGATACGGGCCAGTTGGCGGTCAAGGCCGCCCTCGCTCTTGTATCTCCCTACACTGCAATGCTTTTCATGGGCGAGGAATGGGGTGCGTCCACACCGTTTCAGTTCTTCAGCTCGCATCCCGAACCGGAGCTGGCGCGCGCCACCGCCGAGGGACGTAGGGCCGAGTTCGCCGAGCACGGCTGGGATGCCGACGAGATTCCCGACCCGCAGGACCCGCGGACATTCTTGCGCTCCAAGCTGAACTGGGATGAGACCGGCTCCGGCGAACACGCCAGGCTGCTCGCCCTCTATCGCAATTTGATCGCGTTGCGACGCACCGAGGCCGACCTGGCCGACCCCTGGCTGGGCGACCTCGTCGTCGACTACGACGAGGACCGACGCTGGATCATGACGCGCCGCGGCCGTCTTGTGATCGCCTGCAACCTGGGCACAGAGGCCACAAGCGTGCCGGTCGTCGGTGAGGTGGTGCTGGCCTGGAATCCGCCCAACGTCGGCGACGCAGCCACCGAGCTACCCGCGCATTCGTTCGCCATATTGCGTGGTGGGCAGACGTAAAAGCGTCCACCGTTCCAAGCATTCGCCAAGGATGATCCAACCGTTGTTCGCGAACCTGTTCTCAACAGCCCGCCAACAACGAGCGGCACACACAACCATGACCACGCCCCCTCGGGTCATCCTCCCCGCAGCCGACCGGGAGCCGCGCGAGACCAACGACCTCGCCTTCGTCAGCCTGGTCTTCGGCATCATGTCGTACTTCTTCGTCGTCATCCCGTTCGGCGTCTTCAACATCCCCGCCGCGTTGGTCGCGCTGCATCAGATCAAGACCCGCCGGGAAGGCGGCCGCGGCTTCGCGATCGCCGCCCTGGTGCTGTCCGGGGTTCACCCCATTATTTATGGTGCGGTTTTCCTCGCATTGCTCAACGGGTAGTGGAGCAATTCGACGTGCCGCTTACACGCTGGCGCGGCCGGTACCGTGCACCGCATCGGCGACCGCGTCGGCGAGCGGCCCGATCTCGTCGTCCCTCAGGTCAGCGATGGTGATGCGCATTCCCGGCGGTGTGCGAATCCGGAACCGGCTTCCCGGCGCCGCGGCCCAGCCGGCGCTGAGCAGCCGGGTGATCGCCACCGTCTCGTCGGGTACCGAGACCCACACGTTGAGCCCGGATCGGCCGTAGCCGGTCACGCCGCGCTCGGCCAAGGCGGCGCGTAGCCGGGTTCGGTTCTCGGCGTAGTGGGCCTCGGCCCGAAGGATGAGGCGCGTCGCGGCGTCATCCGACCACATGCTGACCGCGAGATCTTGCAGCAGGTGGCTCACCCAGCCCGGCCCGAGCCGCAGCCGTCCGTGCACCCGCTCGACGGTGCGGTGGTCTCCGGCCAGGATGGCCACCCGCAGGTCGGGGCCGTAGGCCTTCGAGGCGGACCGCACCAAAGCCCAACTGCTGGTCGAGCCCGCCAACGTGTGCAGCGGCGCACCGGATATGCCCGCGCAGTGGTCGTCCTCGACAACCAGCACGTCGTCGGCCCGGGCGGCCAACAGCCCGCGCAGCGCGCCGGCGCGATCCGCAGAGAGCGCCGCCCCGGTCGGGTTCTGCGCGCGATTGGTGACCACCAGCGCCCGCACGCCGCGGCCCAGTGCCCGGGCCAGGTAATCCGGCTGCGGCCCGTCGTCGTCAACCCGGACCGGCTCGACTGAAAGTCCCAGCGCCGCAAGAAGATCGAGCAAGTTCGCCCAGCCCGGATCCTCGACGGCCACCCGGTCACCCGGACGCAGGTGTGCGGTCAGTGCCCGCTCGATGCCGTCCAGCGCCCCGCTGGTCACCGCGAGATGATCGGCCGGGACGCGGTCTGCGGTCAGGGCGGCGCGGGTGTATTCGACCAACTTGGGCGACATCGGCGCCTCCCCGTACAGCAGCGGCGGTCCGGAATTCGGCCGCGGGAATCGGGTGGCCGCGATGGGCAGCAGCGCCGGGTCCGGGTTGCCAGTGGAAAGGTCGCGCGCACCCGCGGGGACACCCAGCCCGAGCAGGGACCGGGGGGTGGTCGCAGGCCGGTGCCGCACACGAGTGCCGCGCCGCCCCGCGGTTTCGACGGCCCCGCGATCGCGCAGCAGTCGATAGGCCGCGGCGGCGGTGTTGGCGTTGACTCCAAGCCGGGCGGCCAGCTCCCGGACCGGGGGCAAACCGTCGCCAGGTGCCAGGGCGCCTCGGGAGATGGCCTCTTCGATGTTGGCGGCTATGGATTCTGCGCCGGTCCCCGCTATCATGTATTGTACTGGCACGCAAATCATTATGTACTATTACAAACAAGAGGGCAATCCGTTGCAAAGCGCATACCACCCCACGCCTCGAACGACGCCGACCCGGTATCGAGACCGCGCTCACTACGACCGTGAAACTGTCCACCACATCCTGGACGAGGCGCTCATCTGTCACCTCGGCTACGTCATCGATGGCCGACCGGTGGTTTTGCCGACGACGCACGCCCGCCTCGGCGAGATCCTGTACCTGCACGGTTCCACCGGCAGCGGCCCGATGCTCGCGGCCAGGTCGGGGTCGCGTCTGCCCGTCTGCGTGACCGTCACCCTTGTCGACGCGCTGGTGCTGGCCCGCGCGGCGCTGCATCATTCACTGGCCTACCGCTCGGTGGTCGCGATGGGCGACGCGCGTGTTGTCGAGGATCCGGCGGAGAAGCTTCGGGCGCTGCACTGCCTGGTCGATCACGTCGCGGCGGGTCGTGCCGACGACTGCCGGACCCCGAATGCGCGGGAGCTGGCCTCGACGGCGGTGCTCGCGCTCGATCTCGTCGAAGTTTCGGCCAAGGTGCGCACCGGCGGCCCCGCTGACGAGCCGGAAGACTGTGCGCTGCCGCACTGGGCCGGCGTGCTGCCGCTGAGCGTGACGGCCGGAACGCCGGTGCCGGCCGACGACCTCGATCCCACCACCCCCGTGCCGTCGTATCTCACTCGCTACACACGTTGACGGCGCGTCGAGCCTCGACAACCCGACGCTCGGTGGCCGCTACAGCAACAGGTAGCGGTAGGCCGCCGAACCGGGATGCAGGGTTTCGACGTGAATCTCCGTCGCCCGCATCCGGGCCAGCATGCTGTCCAGGTCCGCGGCCGACCCCAGCTGGATACCGACCAGCGCCTCGCCGGTCTCGCGGTTATTGCGCTTGACGTACTCGAACAGGGTGATGTCGTCATTGGGGCCGAGCACCTCGTTGAGGAACCGGCGCAGCGCACCGGGCTCCTGCGGGAAGTCCACCAGGAAGTAGTGCTTGAGGCCCAGGTGAACCAGCGAGCGCTCCAGCACTTCGCCGTAGCGCGATACGTCGTTGTTGCCGCCCGAAATCAGGCAAACCACGGTCGACCCGGGCTCGATGTCGGTCTCTAGCAGGCCGGCGACCGACAGCGCGCCCGCGGGCTCGGCGATGATGCCCTCGTTCTGATACAAGTCGAGCATCGCCGTGCACACCGCGCCCTCGTCGACGGTGCTGATCGACACCATGTCGCCGGCGGCGGCCAGCGCCGCATGGGTCAGCGTGCCCGCCCGCCGCACCGCCGCGCCGTCCACGAACTGGTCCACATGCTCCAGCGTCACCGGCTCGCCCGCGGCCAGCGCGGCCATCATCGCGGCGGCACCGGCCGGCTCGATACCCAGCACCGCCGTGTTGCTCGTCCGCTCGGCCAGGTAGGTGGTGATGCCGGCGACGCAGCCACCACCTCCCACCGGGACCACCACCAGGTCGGGCTCCCCAATGCCAAGCTTGTCGAGTTGGTCAAGCAATTCGACGGCGATGGTGCCCTGGCCGGCAATGGTGCGCACATCGTCGTACGGGGGAACCAGCGTGGCGCCGGTGCGTTCGACGTCGGCGAGCGCAGCCTCAGCGGCGAGGTCATAGGTCGACCCGCCCACGATCAGCTCGATGAACTCCCGGCCGTGATAGCGGATCCGGTCACATTTCTGTTTGGGTGTCTTGGCGGGCACATAGACGCGCCCGTGCACACCCAGCGTCCGGCATGCATACGCGAAACCCTGCGCGTGGTTACCCGCCGATGAGCACACCACGCCGGCGCCCAGCTCCTCGTCGGGGAGCTGCACCAGCAGGTTGTAGGCACCGCGCAGCTTGTAGGAACGCACCACCTGCAGGTCTTCCCGCTTGAGGTAGACCTGCGCGCCGGTGATCGCCGACAGCCGATCGCTCAGCTGCAGCGGGGTCGGCGTTACGACCGGGGCGATCCGCTTCGCCGCGCCGTCAATGTCAGCCGCGGACAGCGGGAAGCTGTCCGGGGGCTGGCTCAGTACGGCGGACACCGGTCCATGGTGCCATGCCGCCCGACAGGAAATTCAACTTATCGGGGTCAGCACGAACACCGGAATCTGGCGTTCGGTCTTTTTCTGGTAGTCGGCGTAGTCGGGGTAAGCCGCGACGGCGCGCTCCCACCAGGTCGTCTTCTCGTCGCCGGACACCTCGCGGGCGTCGTAATCACGGGTGACGGCGCCGTCCTGCAGCTCGACCCGCGGGTTCTTGACGACGTTGTGGTACCAGACGGGGTTCTTCGGAGCCCCGCCGAGTGAGGCGACGATCGCGTACTCGCCGTTGTGCTCGACCCGCATCAACGGCGTCCTGCGGAGTTTGCCGGTCTTGGCCCCGATCGTGGTCAGCAGGATGATGGGCATGCCCTTCATATCCGCGGCCTCGCTTCCACCGGATTCGGCGTACTTGTCGGCCTGCTCGCGGGACCAATCCCAGGGGCTAGGAGCATATTCACCTGTCAGCGGCATGCCGACCACTCTACGGCCAGCCGGATAACGGCCACCACCTGCAACTATGAGTGCGCCCACATTCATTTTTTCGGCTACCCGAAAAGCTAAACCAGGGTTAGGCTTAAAGCTATGACCGGCCCGATGCCCACCCCGATGCATACGAGGCCCACAATGCCCATGCACAGGACAGATGTGCTGGTCGCGGGCGTTCCCTGGCCGCGACACAAGCTGTTCGCCGTGCTCGCCGGGTTAGTCACGTTGCTGCTGGTGGGGCTATTCACCACCAGCGCGGCACCGTCGGTGCTGGGCGGTGCCGCGGTTGCGATCGTGGTCGGGATGGTGCTCAAGCCGCACTCCAGGCCTTAGAAAAAACTTAGCGCAATCTGGGACGCAACGCCGGAGCTAACCGCCGGTCAGCGCGATCTGGCCAGGTCGGCGATGGTGTTGACCCGTCGGGTGGCGGTCGCGATCTCGTCGGCGAACTGCCGTCGCCGTTCGGCAATGGCCGGGTCATCGAAGCCGTCGACCAGCTCGCGGTGCCGCGCCAACCGCAACGCGGTCTTGAACAGTTCCATCGACCTCGACTCGGCGCTGGCGATTCTGCGCTGCAGCTCCCACTGCTTGCCCACCTGCAGGCACTCAGTCAGGAAGGCCGCCTCGTCGAACGATTCGTCCTCATACGCGGCGAGCCGGTCGGCGACGATGTGGTAGGCGTCCAGGAACGGACGCAAAACCAGATGCGCCAGCAGCAGATCGGCCGATTCCAGCAATCGCCGCACTTCGTCGGCGGCAGCGGACTTGGTGGTGTCTTCCACCGCGCCGATCAGACGTACTTCGTCGGCGAGATCCTTCTCGAACTGCGCGCGTGCCGAGAACAGAAACTCGAACTTCAGCAACTCGCGAAGACGCAGCGCCTCGTCGCGAACGGTCGCCGGTAGCACCAAGCCGTCCACCGAAACTTCTGCGGCGGCCAGCAACGCCATCTCGGCAATGGCGCGATCGACCAGGATGTGGATCGCGGTGTTGCGGTAGAACGCGGCCACCAGATGCTGGTCCGCGCTGATCCCCCAGACCGCTTCGGTGCCGGCGTCATACACGCTCACCACACCGGAAGCCACCAGCTGGTGCAGGGTCCACCGGATCGTGGAGCGATTCGTCAGGTCGGCGGCACCGGCCACGGCCCAGTTCCGGGCCGCGATGTAACTGGCCAATGGTCGCACCGTCGCCAGCACCTCGCTGATGGACAACGAGCGGTCCGCGCCCAGCAGAGCGAGATTGACCACCGCGGTGGGAGTGACCGATGTGGCTCGGTTGATCCGGTGCTCCACATCCAATGCGATGCGTTCGATTACGGTCCCGGTGCCCGATTCCTCGGCGCGCAATTCCTCGAGACGCTTGCGCAGCGGCAGCGGTTCGCCGAAGTCGAGGTACGCCCGACCCAGCCGCTGGCCCTGCTGCCGGGCCAGCCGCATCATGAAGCGAAAATCTTCGGGCCGTTTCACGGCGCCGTAGGCCTCGGTGGTCATGGCTTCCACCTCGTGCAGCTGGTCGTACACGATCGAGGTCGGCACCAAATACACTTCGGGACCGTCGATTTCGTCGACCGCGTCGGTGATATAGCGCAGGATCCCGAACACCGGGGGTCGCAGCTTGCCGGTCCTGGTTCGGCCGCCTTCTATCGACCAGGTCAGGTTGGCGTGGTTTTGCACCAGCTGCGCGGTATAGGCGCGCAACGCGAAGCGGTAGACGGGAATGTCTCTGGTCTGACGGCGGATGAATATCGTCCCGGTGCGTTTGGCCCAGGTGCCCAACGGGAAGAAGTTCATGTTGGACCCGCCGAAGGTCAGCGCCGGCATGAGCCGGTTGGCCAGGATCACCTCGGGCAGCAACATGCCGTCCAGGTAGGAGCGATGAGAAAACGCAAACGCCAATGTCGCCTTGCGATCCAGCTTGCGCAGCTTGGCGATCTGGTCCTCGTCGATGAGCACGTCATAGGCCCGCATGAGCCAGCGACTGAAACCGCTCCAGGCGCGCACCGCCCGCTCGTCCAGCGAGGGCGCCATCTCGCGCAGGTAGCCCGCGGCCTCGGCGCGCACGCTGTCCGGTTCGCGCCCAAGCTCTTTGGCCAGCCTGGTCAGCCGCTCCTCATACCACGGCGCGCCCAGCAGCTGGACAACCTCGGCCGGATCGGTGGACAAAGGCGTCATCGATTCGTCAATAATTCCGGTGCGCTGCAGCACCTTTCGCACCCCCACCCGACCGAGCTCGCGTGTGGTCGCCGCCGGTCCCCGCCTCACGCTGGTTGCACCGTTGGAGCGGCTATGGGCTGCCGGGGCTCGTGGACCTCCGGATGCAGATTGGCCCTATAGAGTTCCTCGATCTCGGCGGCGTATTTCGTCACGATCGGCTTGCGCTTGAGTTTCATCGTCAGCGTTATCTCGTCACCGCCCGGCTCCCACAACGTGGGCAAGATGCGAAAGCGCTTGATCTGCTCCACGCGCGATAGTTTGTCGTTGCCTTCGGCCACTCCGGCGGCGATTCGGGCGATCACCTCCGGGTCAGCGGCCAGGGCCGCGGGAGAGGCGTCCAGGCCGTGCTGGGCGGCATACGGACCGACCGAGTCGGCGTCAAAGACCAACAGCGCGGCGTTGTACGGCCGTCCGTCACCGATCGCGATCATCACGCCGACCATCGGGCACGCGGCCAGGATGGTGTTCTCAATGTTGGCCGGCGACATGTTCTTTCCGGCCGCGTTGATGATCAACTCCTTCTTCCGGTCGACCACCCGCAGATAGCCCTCGGCGTCGACGTCGAAGATGTCGCCGGTGTGCAGCCAGCCGTCGGCATCGATCGCCTCCGCGGTCTTGGCCGGTTCCCTGCGATAGCCCTTCATCACCAGCGGGCCCCGGACCAGATATTCGCCGTCGTCGGCGATCTTGCCTTCCAGGCCGGGGAGCAGCTTGCCGACGGTGCCGAGGCGCGCCTCGCTTGGATGGCACGCGGTGGCGGCGCAACTCAGCTCCGACATCCCCCACACCTCGGCGATCGGGATGCCGATGCCGGCGAAGAAGCCCAGCGTCTCCCTGGGGATCGGCGCCGCTCCCGAGATCGCCCAGCGAAGCTCACCGAAGCCGAGCCGCTCCCGCATCTTCGACAACACCAGCTCGTCGGCCTTGGCCCATTCCGCCGCCGACTCATCCGACAGTGGTTCACCGGAGAGCAGGGCCCCGGCGCGTTTCGCGGCCGCCGACATCGCCCATTCCATAGCCTGCCGCTTCGCCTCATCCGGCTCGTGGCTGACCGTGAATTCGATTGCGGACTTGAGCTTTTCCCATACCCGCGGCACCGCGCCCCACACGGTTGGCCGCACGTCGGGCAACGCCGCCGCAATCGCGCGGCCGTCGGACACCACGGTGATCTGGGTACCGAACATCTCCTGGAGATACAGGCCGCACATCCGGTCGGCGATGTGCGCCGACGGCAGAAACGACGTGATCCGGTCACCGAATTGGATTCCGAGCACGGCGTCCAGGCCGTAACCCTCGAACAGCAGGTTGGTGTGGGTCATCTCCACGCCCTTGGGGTTTCCGGTGGTACCGGACGTGTAGATGAGGGTGACGATGTCGTCGGGTTGCACTGCCCGCCAGGTTGATTCGAAGTCGAAGTCCTCGGCGCCGGCCGCACACAGGTCGTCCACGCTCAAGGTGCCGGCCGGGGAACCGTCGATGCAGACGATGTGCTCGACGGGCGCGCCACTGGCGCGAATGCGATCGACGTACTGCTCCTCGCAGATCGCCACCTTGGTGCCCGCGTTGTCGAACAGATAGGTCAGTTGCTCGGCGGGCAGCGTGTTGTACACCGAAAACGAAGTGGCGCCGACATGTTGGGCACCCACCTCGAGCGGGTAGAACTCGATCCGGTTGGCCATCATCAGCGAAACCGTGTCACCCCGCTTGACCCCCAACCCGGCCAGGCCGGCGGCAACCTTCCGGACCTGCCCGGCATACTCCCGCCAGGCCAACGCCTGGGTTCCCCCCGGCGTCCGCAGTGCGACGGCGTCCGGATCGATCGCCGCGGTGCGCTGGAATGCCTCGCACATGGTGGTCGGGCGCTCGGTTGACGTCATTTCCGTTCTCCTTGATTTGCCCACATCACTTCGGTGAGCGTACGTCCGCGATCACGAGGCATGGAAGGCCTCGCTGTCTGCGCAATCGGTCCACGCAGCGCCGAGTACGTTGGCATCTGTGGAAGCCGGAGCCAACCCGGGTATCGACGTCACCGGGCTGTCCCCGGTTGAGCGGACGGCGTTGCTCACCCAGTACGCCCGCGCGCGGGACAGCCGTTGGTCCCGACCGATTCTCGGCGACACACTCGCCGACGACATCGTCGCCAAGATCGACTATGAGTTCGCCGCGCTCGGCGTGCCGGCGAGCGTCGTGTGCCAGGCGGCGCTGCGCGCCAAGATGCTCGACGATCGGGTGCGGACGTTCACGGCCGAGCATCCGGACGCCGTCGTCGTGGATCTGGGCGCCGGGATCGACACGGGCTTGTTCCGGGTCAGCCCGCCCGCCACGGTCGGCTGGTACAGCGTCGACTTGCCGCGTGTCATCGCACTGCGCGACCAGGTGATGCCCGCCAGCGAGCAGGCCCACTCGGTTGCCGCATCGGTGGCCGATGACAACTGGCCCGACACCATCCCCGCCGATCGGCCCGCGATGGTGATCGCCGATGGGCTGTTCGCGTTTCTGTCCGAGCCGGTGATTGTCGGCGTCTTCCGCCGCGTCACCAAGCACTTCAGGTGCGGGGAACTGGCCTTCAACGACTACGGACACGTCGGCTGGTTTAGCCGGGTCGCGGTGAAGCTCGCGCCCCAGCCGATGTTCTCCCAGGTCGGGATCCACTGGGGCTATGCGGGGTTCAAAGACGCGCGAGTGCCCGAGACCTGGAATCCGCAGTTGACGCTGGTCGAAGAGACCAGCCTGGCGCACGCGCCCGAGGTCGATCTGTTTCCGGGCTGGATCCGGTTGGCCACCAAGGCATCCGGGAAGTTCGAGGCCGGGGCGCGCAAGGCGCGCATCCTGCGCTATCGGTGGGGCCTATAGGGCCGTATAGGGCCCTATAGAACCTCGGCCGGCGCCATGTGTCCTTGGAAGCCAAGTGACGTCGCCATGGTGGTGTAGCGCTCGGCGAAGTCGCGGTAGGAGGTCTCGTCACCGCGCGCCCGCGCCAGCAACGCGCGCAGCCGCAACAACGTAACGTCGAACAACCCGAAATCCGGTTCGGTCAGGTCTCCCAGCAGCGCCGACGACGGCGTCACCCGCAGCGACCGGCCGAGCTCGACCGTGGTGTTCCGGTCTCCGCCGATGAGCCGCAGGTGCACCGGCGACGCACCGGGCGTGTCAGCACCTGTTTGAGCATGCCGACTTTGTGAAAGGTGCCGCGACGCTGCCCAAATTGTCATAGAGTCCGTGCGATCGTGCCGCACCGCGTGTCAATGGGGGACCGCGCGGATGGCGCCGCACTGGCGTCCGCGACGAGACAGTCAACCGAAGAAAGGATCACGCCGATGAATTTCTCGGTGTTGCCTCCGGAGATCAATTCAGCACGCATGTATTCCGGTGCCGGCTCGGGGCCGATGCTGGCCGCGGCGACGGCCTGGGACGGTTTGGCGGCCGAATTGCAGTCGACGGCAGGTTCGTTCCACTCGGTGACCTCGGGCCTGGTCGGTGGGTCGTGGCAGGGCGCGGCGTCCGCGGCGATGGCGGCCGCGGCCTCTCCCTACGTGGGCGTGTTGAATGCGGCGGCCACGCACGCTGGGCTGGCGGCCGAGCAGGCCAGGTCGACGATGGCCGCCTTCGAAGCCGCGTTCGCCGCGACAGTGCCCCCAGCGCTGGTTTCGGGCAACCGCACTCGGCTGATGTCGCTGGTGGCTTCCAACGTGTTCGGGCAGAACGCTCCGGCGATCGCAACCGCCGAAGCCCATTACGAACAGATGTGGGCGCAGAATGTGGCCGCGATGTCGGGTTATCACTCCGGCGCATCGGCGGCCGCCGGGCAATTGACGCCGTGGCAGCAATTGCTGGCGAAGCTGCCCAGCCTGTCCGGCCTGTCCGGCCTGTCCGGCCTACCCAGCCCGTCCAGCCTGGCCAGCAGCCTGGCCGGCCTGCCCAGCATCAACTTGGGATTCGGCAACATCGGCGGCTTCAACCTCGGCGCGGGAAACACCGGTGACGGAAACCTCGGCAGCGGAAACACCGGCACCCTCAACCCGGGCAGCGGAAACCGCGGCAACTACAACGTGGGCAGCGGAAATACGGGCAACGGCAACATCGGCAACGGCAACATCGGCAGCGGGAACCTTGGCAGTGGAAACCAGGGCCCCGGGTCCACCGCCGGCAACTACAACATCGGCGGCGGAAACACCGGCCAGACCAACCTGGGCAACGGAAATACCGGCAACACAAACTTCGGCAACGGAAATACCGGCAACACAAACTTCGGCAGCGGAAACTTCGGCGATAAAAACTTCGGCTTTGGAAACACTGGCTCCGGAAACGTCGGCAACGGAAATACGGGCTCAGGTAACGTTGGCAGCGGAAACTCTGGCAATAATAATTTCGGCTTCGGGAACCTCGGCAGCAACGATATCGGGTTCGGGAACAATGGTAGCCACGACATCGGGTTCGGCCTCACGGGCGACAATCAGATGGGCTTCGGTGCCTTGAACTCGGGCAGCGGAAACATGGGCTTCGGGAACTCGGGTAACGATAACATCGGCTTCTTCAACTCCGGCAACGGAAACATCGGCATCGGGAACTCGGGCACCGGAGTTGGGCTCTTAAGCGTGCAATTCGGTAGCTCGGGCAGCATGAACACGGGCTTCGGAAATTCCGGCTTACTCGACACGGGATTCGGAAACTCGGGTGTATATTGCACGGGCATTGGAAACTCGGGCTCCACCAATTCGGGCTTCTTCAGCTCGGGCACCGCCAACACGGGTGGGTGGGACTCGGGCACCATCAACACGGGCATCGGAGACGCGGGCTTCGGCAACTCGGGCTTATTTAATTCCGGCAGCACGAACTCTGGCAGCTTCAACGCGGGCAGCACAAACACATGGAGCTACAACTCGGGCAACGTAAACACTGGCTTCTTCAACTCGGGCAACACCAATACGGGTGCCCTCAATGCAGGCAACCTCAACACGGGGTTTGGCCAAACCGGCACGCCCAGTGGTGTGGTGAACTCGGGCTGGAATAACTCGGGCACGGGTAACTCGGGCTACGCAAACGACGGCACCGATAACTCGGGCTTCGATGAAGACTTCCACGAGGCCAATGTCACCGGTAGCTCGGGCCTGGAGAACGAGGGCAGCCATAACGCGGGCATCATCAATGTGGGCGACTTTATCTCGGGCTTTAGGAACACGGGCAGCGGCTCCACGTTCAGCTCCGGCTTTGTAAACACGGGAGTGAACGACTCGGGCCAGTTCAACTCGGGCACCATGGACTCGGGCACCGCGAACTTCGGCACCCAGGTCACGGGCTACCTCGACGCAGACGATCAAACATCGGGCTACCTCCACTAACGATCACCACTCGAGGGAGTTATGACGGACTGCTTGGTGCCCACGCGCTGGACCGCTGAGGAGCACCCACAGCACCGGGTGCGGGTGACGATGATGACCGCCCCCGACGGCGGCCGGTTCCGGGTGACGCGTATCGGCGCCGGCAGCGGCGTGCCCATCGTGTTGGTTCCCGGGATGTTCGACAACCGCCGCCTGTATCTGTGGCCGGGCGGGGGCGGGCTGGCCGAGATGCTGGCCGCCGCCGGGTTCGACCTGTGGATTGCCGAGCGGCGCGGAACCGGCGGGATAGCGGTGACAGACGGCGTCCGCGCGGGGTGGGACGAGGTGGTGCGGGTCGATCTACCGGCCGTTCAACAGCTCGTTGCGGCGGAGACCGGCCGCGCGGCATTCTGGCTCGGTCATTCCTTCGGCGGTGTGGCCCTCGCCCGCGCTGTCGCCGAGACGATGCAACGATCGCAGGTCGCGGGACTGGTACTGGTCAACACGGCGGTCGATATCCCGCTGCTGGCCAACCCGCTCGTCAGCGCGACCCTGCGGGCTCGCATATGGCGTGGGGTGTTCCCAGCGCGGCGGTTGCGGCTCGGCCCGGAAGACGAGCCGGTGGCCGCCTTCGAAGACGCGATCTCCTGGGGCGCCGCCGAACGCACCCGCGGCCTGCTGTCGGCCACGCTCGGCGCGGTCGACATGCCGGTGCTCGCGTTAACCGCGCCGCGCGATGTGCTGACCCCGGCAGCCCGGTGCGCCCGGCTCGCGCAGTCGTTTGCCGGTCCCGACCGGCGGGTGCAGTCAGCCGCACGCCGCTACGGATTCGCCCGCAACCACGCCCACGAATCACCGCTGCTGCATCCTGCCGCCGCCACGGACGTGTTTCCGTTCGTATGCGACTGGCTTACCACCCGCAGCGGCGAGCCCACAGCGGCGGACAGTTACGCCACCGTCTCGGCGGGTCGTCATCGGCTGCGATACGCGGTCGAACTCGACGCCCCGCCCGAGCGGGTCTTCCTCGTCCTCACCCGCCGATGGTCGGTACTCTGGCCGGTGCGCCAGTGGCGGGTGCGCGACGCTGTGGACCCCGCCGAGCCCGAGGGCCTGCGCGCGGTCCGCGCGCAGCGAGTGCTGGGAATCTGGCCGCTCCAGGAAGAAATCGTCACCCACCGGGCACCCCGGCTGATTGAATACCGCACCATCCGCGGCCCGGTCCGTAACCACCTCGGCCGCCTCGAGCTCACCCCCGCCCTCAGTGGCGGCACACACCTTGAATACGTCATGGACTTCGACACCCCACGTTGGTTTCCCGGCCGCCTGCTGGCCGCCGGACTCGACATCACCTGGCGGCATTGGAGCCTTTCCCGGCTGCGTCAGCACACCAGCACGACCGGATGACGCATATCACGTCGCCGCTCAACCACATTCAACCGATATCGCCAGGCTGCGGCCGCCACCCGCGCCGCATCCAGCCCAAGGTCGCCGCACCGGCCGAGTCGTCGGTGCCAAACTCGCACTCCCAATCCAGCGCCCATACCCGCACGGTCGCGTCGTCGCCGCCCGTTGACCGCGCGGCGCGGCGGCTTAGACGTCGGTGTGCATTGGCGCCACAATCGCAGCGCCCGCCAAGCACGGGAGCCTAAAAGGACTACGGCGCGGGGTTCAGGGGCGGCTCGTGGGTCAGGGGCGGTGGCGGCACACCGTGGTACTGGGCCCCGCAGCCCGTCAGTAGCAACGACGCGGCCAGCACCGCGGCCACTGCGCCAGCTTTCAGCGTCCTCTTATTCCTCTTGGCGTTCATCGATCGTGCCTTTCGTCTGGAGTTGTTCGACGCCTAGGGGTCTCGGGTCGACGTGCTCGAAGGATGGTGAGCAACTGCACGTCAGCATGTTGCGCGTCCCGGCCCGTGGCAACTCACAGGGGCGAACTCACAGCGAGACGTCTAGTAATTACCTTTGTACCAACGGCGCGGCAGTGCGAACATTGAGTCATCAAATGGCTCACATGTCCAAGTTGAGTGCGGTTAAATTCCCTCAGTCTGCTCACACCTCCCTGGGATGTACCGACCAATGAAACAGAATCCATCCTTCTTCAAGGGCCTCATGATCTTGGCCATCTGGTGTCCAGCTTGGCGATCTCAGCCGCCAGGTGGGCGCGGCAGATGATCATCACCCCCACCAGTCAGGTATCTGCTGCGAGGACGCCATCGTCCCGTATATCTTCCCGTCCGAGTGACGGGAGTACGAAGTCTTCATGTAGCGATCCGCGAAATGCAGCTTCAACACGTCGATCTCTTCGCCACCAATCGTGAGACCCGCTGGCATGAACGCAAGTGCTAACGCTGGTTCACCAAAACCCCTGTCGTCATCTCGAAGCGTCAGATGAGCCAGCGGGCAGGGCTTCCGAGCGACTTTGTGCAGCACGATGATCGACTTACCTGCCAAGGTGTCCAAGACTTGATTTAGCGCACTCTCCGCGACGACCCCGGCGCAGAAGATCAGATACTCGCCAAGGTCGAGCGCGCCGCTCATTATCGAGGATGTCTCCAACAGTGTGTTAGGTATCGTGCCACTCATGTGAGATCCAAACGTGTTGGCGTACATGGCAATAACGCGGTTCCAATTATTAACCCGCTTCGGGGTGCCGCCGCGCACGACCAAGGCCGTCATGTCCGACCACACGTTGAGATCCACCATGTGGGTCGGGATCTGGTGCGGATGCTCTTGATCCTCCGGCGTTCCCGGAATGCCTCCGGCAGACAGAATGACTGAGGGGTCCTCGTATGCCGCTCGGCTGACCAACACCTCGGGTATCGGCACATGTTTTCTTTTGCACAACCTTCGGATAACGTCGTCACCCTCGCCTCTGACGATCAGTGTTCGTAGAACTGCCGCAACGTCGGCAACTGCTCCCGGCTCGCCCTTTTCCAATGCAGTGAGATGGCGAGTTAGCCTCTACCCCAATTCAATAGCACCGGCAACAAAGTCTTCGTCGCTGATCGCCTGCGGTGCGTACTTCGTCTTTAGCGGCTTCGATTGCTTACCGTTCTTGGCCATCAGGGACGCTTCCATGACGGCAGATCCGGTATCGGGTCGCGGACCAAACCCATTTCACCCCACCATCGCTGCGCAAGTGCCTGGCTTGTCTTCCAGGCCCAGTCGGCCATATCCGCCGACAACGCTTGATGCGGAAACCACGGATTGCATTGTGCGATACGGGCATTCACGGTCAACCGCCTGCGCAGCTCAGCGAACAGCGGCTCAGGGTTATCCCCTGCCACTGCGGCTTGTAGTGCGTCAGGCTGTCGCGAAAATCGATAAGTAGCTTCACGCTCTGCGCTGGCTCACGTCCCAAATCCATTGATTTACCAACACATTCGAGCGCAATCTTGAATTTGGCGAGGATCTTCTCACGTTCGACTGACGGGTTCGCGTTCCATCGGTCGGCCATCGCCGTCGCGGCGTCGTCGCTGATGCCTTCCAGCAGGCCAGCCTTCCGCAGCAACGGATCGGCGGCGTCGAGGTAGACCTCGTTCACCAGCGCCTCAAGGAACGCCACCGAGGAACTGACTGCGACCATCGCCGTGCCGTTCAGCTCGACATCGGGCAGCCGGTAGTCCAGCGCCGTCAGGTCGTCTTCCCGGTCACGGCACAGGCGCGCCGCGTGCTGGGCGTTCCAGAGGTGATGCTGGACCAGGTTGTGCCGGGACTCTGCCGAGGCCGTGAGGCCCACGCTAACCTCCAGCTTGGCCTCGATTTGATGTTCCGCCATTCCTGCCCCCGCTCTGCTCTCATCATCGCAGCCGGGTAGGTGTTGAGCGAGACTAGACCGATGGCTTTTGACGACGACACCTTGCAGGCGATTGGCGAACTGCTCGCCCTGGGCGAGCAAGAGGGATTCGGGATCACGTTCACCCCAGACGCCGAGGGCTGGACGGTCGGGTACATGCGCGGCATGGGCGGCGGCGACCTGCTGTCCGGCTTCGACCTGGGCGACACCGCCCGCGCTTCTATGCGCCCGCTGCTCGATCTGGTGGCGCGCTACGAGGCGAAGCGTCGGGAGCGTGAGGGCCAGGAGCAGTGACCGGCTGACGCCGGAGCAGCCAGGCCAAGGTTGCCTCATGGCGTGGTTTTGCCTGGCCCGATCATGTGAACCTCGACCATCTCATCGGGTGCGAAGGTGCGGCTGTCGGGGCCATCGGCGAATTTGACGACGACGCGGTGGCCGCTGGCGTCGCCCTCCATGTGGACGTCCGAGAGCATCCGCGAAAGGACGAAGCGATCCCATCCGCGCTCGGGGTCGGATCGCTCGTCGCCGTCCGAGACGAACATGGACATCGGCAGACGGGTCCACATCTCGAAGAGGTGCTTGGCGTTGACGTGGTGGGTGATGATGACGGTGTGCCGTTCGGCGGTCTGTGGGTCGGTCACGGCTCCGCATGTTTCCACATCAGCCTGTGATGTGGATCGCAAACCTCCATTGCGTCGGGCAGCATGGACGCATGGTCATCAAAAGGTCCCAGGTGCTTCGCACGTGGATCATCACACCCGCAGGCACGAGCTACGAAGAGGCGAACGCTCTCGACTTGGAGGAGGCTGAGTCCCTGATCACGAAGGACCAAAGGATCACGATGGGGGGCGGGCTGTCGCACACGGGGATTCCGATAGCGGATCAACCTGGCGAGGAGTATTGGCTGGCCGAGTTCACGGTGTTGCCTCCTGTGTAGTCGCAGCACCGCGCCCGCGCAGCGGAGTTGACTCGCTCAGCAAACAACAGGTTGCATGACCTGGGGATACACAGATAGCCACTAGATAGCCCCAAGGCTTGGGGACTTGTCCGAAAATACCGCCTGAACTGCGATAACGCGGGTGCCCCCGGCAGGATACGAAACTGCCTTAACTCATATCCGGCCTTGGCGGGTTTGACATCTTGATGCACCAACCCGCGTGAGTGCGCATAGTCCAGGCCCCAAGCGAATTGGATGGCCACATCCAGGATCCGCGCCAAGGCTTCTTGGTGGCTGCCCTCATAGAGCCGGGCCGACTCGATCACCTCGGCCAGGCTGCCACCTTCGCCCCATTCGGCGAACACCCGCGGCAACCCGTCCAACCGCCGCACATACACACAGGCCACCACGTGCGGGTGTAGCCCCAGACCGACCCAGGTTTCGGCTTCGGTCTCAAAATTGATCATCTGTTGCGGTGACGAAACCAATTGCGGACGCGGCGTTTTGACCGCCAACTCCAGATTCCAGCCCCGGTGCCATACCCGATGCACCAGCCCCATGCCCCCGCTGGTGATCACCTGCCGCACCTCATAGAGGTCGTCGACGACATCGCCGACCCGCCACGCGTCCCGTGCCGTGGCGTTCATCAGCCGGCCTCCCGCTGCAGCTGGATTTCGAAGATCAGGTGCTGGTCGTCCACACCGGCGTGCTCATTGGCCGCTTAACCGCCCAGGCACCCCGGACCCAAAAGCTCCTTCAGGTCTCCCATCAGCGCCGGCGACGGCGTCACCCGCAGCGACTGGTCCAGCTCGAGCGTGGTGATCCGGTCCCCGCTGATGAGCCGCAGGTGCACCTGCGACGTACCGGGGTGGCGGGCCAGGACCTGCTTGAGCGCGCTGACTTTGTCGAAGGTGCACTGCCGGGTGGGCAGGCTGACCGCCAGCGGCCGGTCCACCTGCGCGGTGGAAAAGTCAGGCACCACAAGATCATTGGCGATCAGGGCAATCCGATCGTCACGGATCGCGACCTTGGCGTTGACCAGCACGACCGCGTCATCGACGATGTCGGCGCCGTAGCTGGAGTACGCGTGCGGGAAGAACATCACCTCGATACCGCCGGTGAGGTCCTCCAATTGAGCTGAGGCCCAAGGCATTCCGTTCTTGTTGACCCGACGGTTCACCGAAGCCAGGATGCCGCCGACCCGCACCTGGGTGTCGTTGGGAATGTCACCGTCCAAGATCGCCGGGATGACGGTGTCAACCTGGGCGGCCAGCAGGTGTGCCACCCGGTTGAGCGGATGCCCCGACACGTACAGGCCCAGCATCTCGCGCTCCAGGGCCAGCTTGTGTTTGTCCTCCCACTCGTCGTCGGGCACCTTGATGGTGAACACCGCTTCGGTGCAGCCGTCATCACCGCCGAACAGGTCGAACTGCCCCATCGCCTCGGCCTTCTTGGTGCCCAGCACCGAGTCCACCGCGTCGGTGTGGACCAGGAAAAGGCCTTTGCGCGGATGACCCAGCGAATCGAACGCGCCCGCTTTGATCAGCGATTCGGTGACCTTCTTGTTGCATGCCGAGATGTCGATCTTGTTCAGGTAGTCGGAAAAGTCGGTGAACTTGCCCTTGTCGCTACGGGTCTGGATCAACGAACCCACAACGTTGGCACCGACATTGCGCACCGCGCCCAACCCATAGCGGATGTCGGCGCCCACCGAGGCGAAGTTCAGGCCGGACTCGTTGACGTCCGGCGGCAACACCGTGATGCCCAGCTTGCGGCAGTCGGCCAGATAGACGGCGGCCTTGTCCTTGTCGTCACCAACCGAGGTCAACAGCCCGGCCATGTACTCACCGGCATAGTTGGCCTTGAGGTAGGCGGTCCAATAGGAGACCAGACCGTAGCCGGCGGCGTGTGACTTGTTGAACGCGTAGTCGGCGAACGGCAGGATGGTCTCCCACAGCACCTTGATCGCGGCGGCCGAGAAGCCGTTGGCCTGCATGCCTTCCGAGAAGCCCTCGAACTCCTTCTCCAGCACCTCGCGCTTCTTCTTGCCCATCGCCTTGCGCAAAATGTCGGCTCGAGCCAGCGAGTAACCGGCCACCTTCTGCGCAATGCGCATGATCTGCTCTTGGTAGACGATCAACCCGTAGGTCTCGGCCAGGATCTCGCGCAACGGTTCGGCGAGTTCGAGGTGAATGGGCCTGATCGCCTGCCGGTTGTTCTTGCGGTCGGCGTAGTCGTTGTGGGCATTCATGCCCATCGGACCGGGCCGGTAAAGCGCCAGCACGGCGACGATGTCCTCGAAGCCGGTGGGCTGCATGCGGCGCAGCAGGTCGCGCATCGGCCCGCCGTCCAGCTGGAACACGCCCAGGGTGTCACCGCGGCCCAGCAACTCGAAGGTCGCCGGATCGTCCAGCGGCACCGACTCCAGGTCGAGGTCGATTCCCCTGTTGGCCTTGATGTTGTCGATCGCGTCGCCGATGATCGTCAGGTTGCGGAGGCCCAGGAAGTCCATCTTCAGCAGGCCGATGGCTTCACACGACGGGTAGTCCCAGCCGGTGATGATGGCGCCGTCCTGCGGCCGCTTCCACAGCGGAATGGCCTCGGTCAGCGGCTCGCTGCTCATGATCACCGCGCAGGCATGCACGCCCGCATTGCGGATCAGGCCCTCCAGGCCGCGCGCGGTTTGGTAGATGGTGCGGACGTCCGGATCGGTTTCGATCAGGCCGCGGACCTCGGCGGCTTCCTTGTAACGCTCGTGGTTGGGGTCGGTGATACCCGACAGCGGAATGTCTTTGGCCATGACCGCCTGCGGCAGCGCCTTGGTGATCCGGTCGGCGATGGCGAACCCGGGCTGCCCGTAGTGGATACGCGCCGAATCCTTCAGTGCCGCCTTGGTTTTGATGGTGCCGAAGGTGATGACCTGCGCGACCCGGTCCTGGCCCCACTTGTCGGCGGCGTAGCGCACCATCTCGCCACGGCGGCGGTCGTCGAAATCGATGTCGATGTCGGGCATCGAGGTGCGTTCGGGGTTGAGGAACCGCTCGAACAGCAGCCCGTGCGGAATCGGGTCGATGTCGGTGATGCCGAGGGCGTAGGCGACCAGCGAGCCGGCCGCCGAGCCGCGGCCGGGGCCGACCCGGATGCCCACCGATCGCGCGTGGTTGATCAGGTCGGCGACGATCAAGAAGTAGGACGGGAAACCCTTGGCGCAGATGACGTCGATCTCGTAGGCGGCACGCGTCGCGTAACCGTCCGGCGCGCCACCCTGATACCGCCGCGACAGCCCGGCGTCCACCTCGTGGCGCAGCCAGGACGCCTGGTCGTGCCCGTCGGGCACCGGGAAGATCGGCATCCGGTTGCGCGCTTCCCACACGTCGGCGTAGGACTGCACCCGCTCGGCGATCACCAGCGTGGAGTCGCAGGCGCCGGGCACGTCGTCGTCCCAGATCTGGCGCATTTCGCCGGCCGACTTCAGGTAGTAGCCGTCGCCGTCGAACTTGAATCGGTTGGGATCCGACAGCGTCTTGCCGGTCTGCACGCACAACAGCGCCTCGTGGTTGTGGGCGGCGTCGCGGGTGACGTAGTGGCAGTCGTTGGTGGCCAGCGGCGGAATGTCCAGCTTGCGGCCGATCTCGAGCAACCCCTCCCGCACCCGCTGTTCGATCGACAAACCGTGGTCCATCAGCTCCAGGAAGTAGTTGTCGGCACCGACGATCTCGCGCCACCTGGCGGCCGCCTTCAGCGCCTCCCGATCCTGACCCAGGCGAAGGCGGGTCTGCACCTCCCCGGAGGGGCAGCCGGTGGTGATGATGATGCCGTCGGCGTGTTCGGCGATGAGCTCGGCATCCATGCGCGACCACTTGCTCAGCTGGCCCTCGAAGGAGGCCAGCGAGGACAGCTTGAACAGGTTGCGCAGGCCGGTCGCATTCTCGGCCATCATCGTCAGATGCGTGTAGGAGCCGCCGCCGGAGACGTCGTCGGCCTTCTGGCCCGGGTCACCCCAGGTGATGCGCCGGGTATCAAAACGAGAACCGGGAGCAATATAGGCCTCGACGCCGATGACCGGCTTGATCCCGGCCGTTGTCGCCGTGTTGTAAAACTCGCTGGCGCCGAACATGTTTCCGTGATCGGTCATCCCGATCGCGGGCATCTGCAGCCGCTCCACCTCGGCCAGCATGGGCGTGATCTTCGCGGCACCGTCCAGCATCGAGTACTCGGTGTGGTTGTGCAGGTGCACGAAGGACCCCGAAGAAGAACCGCTCATAGGGACGCCAGTCTATGACCGAGGACCGACACACCCTCGGCGTGTCGCGAAGTGTGTCTGGTTTCTATCCGTACCTCTCAACGAACTGCTGCAGCGACTTTTCGACGTCGCCCTTGACGGCGCGGGCCGCCGCCGAACCCACCGGGCCGAACAGCGCCCGCCCGCCCAGCTCAAAGCGCAGACCGAGAGTGGACCCGTCTTCGGCGGGCTGAACGGTGAGCGTGACACCATATTTGGTGCCGCCTTTCCCCGAACCTGACATAGCCACCTGGTGCGGCGGGTCCCACTTGGTCACCGTCCAGGTCACCCGGTTGCGCATGCCCTTGGAACGCGCCACGCCGACGATTTCGGTGCCTTCGGTGATCTCGTCGGGCAGCTCGCTGCGCCACGCCTCGTGCATCACCAGCCAATCGCCCAACTCCGACAGGTCCGACACGTGGTCCCACATGTCCTGCGGGCTCATCGGCATGTCGGCGGTCATCTCAACGGCAGCCATTGGCGTCTTCCTTAGCGACCGGGGCCGCCGCGCAGGCGGTTCCCGATCCGGATCCCGGGCAACAGCAGGCCGCGCGGTACGTATCTGCCGCTGGTGCTGACGACCTTGGGCACGACGCCGGGCACCACGCTGCGCTTACCGGCGAGCATCCCACCGATCGCCGCCTCGGCGACGTCGCGCGGCGAGACCTGCGCAAACGGAATGCTGAACCGGTCGGCATTGGCGATCTCGGCCCACTCGGTGGGCACCGGGCCCGGGCACAGCGACGTCACCGACACGCCCGTGCCGTGCAGCTCCTCGTGCACGGCCTCGGAGAAGGTCTGCACGAAGGCCTTGGAGGCCGAATACACCGCCATGTAGGGAATCGGCTGGAACGCGGCGATCGACGCGATGTTCATCACCGCACCCGCGCCGCGCTCCACCATGCCGCCCACCGCCGCGTGGGTGAGTTCCATCAACACCAGTACGTTGAGGGTGACTTCTTCACTCTCGCGTTCGACCGGCAACGTGCAGAAGTCCCCGCTGGTGCCGAAGCCGGCGCTATTGCACAGACCGGCGATCGGTTCGGTGCGGAGCCGGTCCGCCAACTTCCCGCGGCCTTCCGGGTCGCCGAGGTCGAGAGGCATGACCTCCACCCCGACCGAGTATTCCTTGCCTACGTCATTGGCGAGTTCGTCGAGACGCTCACGGCGCCTGGCCACCAGCAGCAGCGGGAAGCCGCGGCGGGCCAGGCCGCGGGACAGTTCGGTGCCGATGCCCGAGGAGGCACCGGTGATGACGACGGTCGTCTGGCTGTTCGGTTTCGGAAGGCTCATAATTTCACCAATATTCCTAGTGTCACCAATGTATTCCTCGGGTCGCCTGCACGAACGTTTCGCTTCGTTTGTCTAACTGGCTGGCGTCGCTGGCGGATTCGCCCCCTTTGGCCGCGGCGGAGTCCTCGAACATGCCGAAGGCGCGGTTGCGGACCCGGTCCATCATCGCCGGGTTGACGGCGTCGGCGACGGCGGCGAACTGACCGAACGGCGAGCTGGCCCGTCGTGGCCGGTGCACGATCGCGTCGGTGATCACTCCGGCCGCCTGGTCCGGCGTCAGTGTCGGGAATTTGTCGTAGATCGTGGTCGGGCCGATCATCGGCGTGCGTACCAGCGCCATGTGCACGGTGGTGAATCGGACGTTGTCCGTTACGGTCTCGGCTTGCAGCGCGTCGCACAGGCTGTCCAGCGCGGCCTTGCTGGCGATGTAGGCGCCGAAGCGCGGGGCGCGGGTCTGTACGCCGACCGAGGACACATTGACGATGTGCCCGAAGCCACGTTCCCGCATTCCGGGGATGAACTTGAGGATGAGCTGGACCGCGCCGATGTAGTTCAGTTGCATCGTCCGTTGGTAGTCGTGGATCCGGTCGTAGGACAGCGCCAGGGACCTTCGAATCGAGCGCCCCGCATTGTTGACGAGGATGTCGACGCCGCCAAGATCGGCGAGCACCTTGTCGGCCATCGCCGCGATCGCGTCCGTGTCGGCCAGATCGCACGGATACACGTGTGCGGTCCCGCCTTCGCCCCGTATGGCTCGTATTTCACTGGCCACCTTTTCCAGGTTTTCCAGGGTGCGCGCGACCAGCGCCACGGCGCCGCCGGCTGCCGCGATTTTCTTGGCGGCCGCCTCACCGATGCCCGACGACCCGCCGGTGATCAGGACAGTCTTGCCCGCGACCGCATCGCTGAGTGTGCGGCCCTGTACCGCATCGAGCAGATTCCTCAGATAGAACGGTCGATATCGCCCGGCCGAGTTGGGCGTGTTGACGATGTTGGACATCGCCGCGAACGGCTTTTCGACGAGGTTCGTCAAGTCACCAAGATTCATCGGCTGTCGCTCCTGGCGGTGGGGGTGGCGTGACACAGGTCATAACGCCAACCTAGGACATCGACCAGGTGCTGGATAGGAATAGCGCACAATCGTGACCGCGCACGCACAATCGGGCTGTTACAGCCAGTAATCCGGGTGTGAGCCCACAACGCATTCTGGCGCTCACGGCTTGGCAAATTCTTGACGCTGACCAGAAGCAGTGCCATCGTACGGGCGCCTCGGCGGCGACGTTACGCGGCAAGCATCCGGGTTGGGTCAGGGCGCGGGCAGTGCGCGGAGCCGGGTCAGGGTCAGCGAGAGCGGCCGTCCCCGCGTTGCCGGTCACCGAGGGATCCGACCAGCCGATACGAACACGCTCCAGCGGACGCTTCCGCGGACCCTTTGCGCGCTGCCTACCCTGTTCACCAGATGGATGCCTCGCTGCGTCACCGCGACTATCCGCGATCAACGGGCGAATTGTCCCAAGCCGCAACGGCATCCATCACCAACTTCCGGCGCGTGTCGGCCGATACCCGCGGATTCGGGTCTGACATGTTTTGGCCGCCGCCGACCTTGCCCTCGGGGTTTGGCATTGTCGTTGCGGCTGTTCAGCTTTGAGGCGCTGATCAGAATAGTGGTGGCTTGTTGCGTTCGGCGACGTGGGCATCGTTGAGGGCCCGTTCGCATCTCATGCGGTGGGCCAGCTCGGCGGCTCGGGTGCGTCGCCGTTGTGGCATCATCACGCCGCGATCACCGATAGTAATTGTGGGGGTTGGTGTTTGGGGTAGTTCGGCGGTGGTGGTGTTCCAGGCGGGAAAGAAGATGCGGCTACCGGGGCGGGTGGTGTAGGTCCGTCCGCTCGGTGCGGTCCAGAGCACCGTGCCGGCCGCCAGATGGTCGCTGGGCCCGTGAGCCACGCTGGCGCAACTGTGTCTTGCCGATGCCCTTTGCCTTATGTACCGGCGTGGCTAGCGGCGCCGCGCTGCTGCTCCGATGCCAAGTACTCCACCATCCGGCAAAGGTTGACAACAGCCGCGCTCAACTTGTAAATGGTGGCGTCCCGATCTTCCACGCACGACTGCCAGTCCGGGAACTCCTGCGGCAATTTATAGTTGTCTGCGTTGGTGTGGATTTTCTGCTCGATTTGCTCGCACACATCCGCGAGGGTCAACTCTCCCGGCGCACCGATGTCGGAGAACCATTTATCAGTCATGTCAGATCGTCTTCTCTCCAAAGAAACAAAGCCCCCGTATCTCGCAGGCTATCGGTCCCTGTCACGAGGTTTCTGCGGGCCGCTGCCCGGTGCTGCGGCCAACAGCTTCTTCATATAACGAGGTCCTCCAACTGTCGAGTGAGCAGGGCAGATGGGGTCCGGGGATACTCAGGGTGCGCTCACTCATCTTCTGGGTCCTTGTGCTTCGCCGCCCGATCCATGTCGCGGCCAATCAACCAATAGACGCCCACCGCCACCGCCACCAAGCCTAAGTAAAACGCGGCGACCAACATGGCATTTCCTCCTCTCGGTATTGGCCTTGGGGCAGACTCATCGGGCCTGCAGGTGCTGCTTCAGCAGGTCGAGATCGCTCCGGCACATACGGGTGTCTCACGTCGATTTGAACACCGACGCCTGGGTGGTGCGATAGAGCACTTAGTCCCATAGCTTCGATCCCACGGCCCGGCGCGCCCCGCCCAACGCCTTGTGAGGTGCCTTGAAGACGATCGTTCACGTCAACCAGCACAAAATCCGCCGTGCGCCAACGACCGACTGATGGCTGAGGTTTCCCGAGCCGGTGTCGTGCCGGATCGGTAGCGAAGGAGCAACAGCCGACGCGACGCCGACCGGCACTTTTTAGGGTGTATCCCAGAAGAATTCCCGTGCCGTCAGCCAGTTGCGTGTCGCGCCATCACCATGGAACGTCCTAAGTCGATGACGGCACCGACTGGCTGAAGCACCGTTTAGCAACACGGGACTCTCACGGCCGCGGCTGCGCCCTAAAGACCAAACCGCCGTCACCGGCGGATCGGTTCAAGAACTCGTTGAGAAACCGCCAAGCACTGCGCGCGAACCTCGAAGTCATCAATCCACCGGGCCTGGCACAAATGGGCCCACAACGAAAAGACACGGAGACGTCGACGTGAGGCTTCGAAACAAGTTGGCAGAGCGGGCGCGCCCGTACCTGGACCCGGGTGAGCAGATTCAAGCGGTCTTTGGGGCGCAGTCGGGTCTATCGCCCTCTTGGCAGTGTCTACCTTCTGTGATTCCTTTGTTTACCTTCCCCTGGTGGTCGGCGCTGGACCCGACGAGGGTCACCGTGGTGGGTGGTGTCGGGGCGTTATGGATCGTGTTCAATATCGTGTTCCGCGTGTTGTTTCGCCCCCACCACGTCGTGGTCACCGATCGGGCGATCGTGGTGCTCGATGTCAACAGGTGGACGAACCGGCCCACCCGGCTCCGCCTGCGCCATTCGCGCAACTTTTATTTCGGCCAACTGTCGGGGTTCTGGGGAAAGTTCGTGCTGGACAACACCAAATACTGGGTGCAAAGAGGGTTCCATGGAGATGTCGCGGCCGCGGATGCCGCGCTGACCGAAATGATGCAGCGCCAGCAGCCGGGCCCTGCGGCTGCCGCCCCCGTGGGACAGCAACCGCAAAGCTTGCCGCCGGGCTGGCCGTAGCCGTAAGGCGGCTGCGCACCGGGAGGCGGTTGTGTTGGATAACCCATGGCGTTGAATCATATTCGGCGGGGCCCACCCGGTGGACCGAAATCAGTACCCCTCGGATCGGCGGAGGTCATGCTCGACGTCTGCGCGACACCGAGCAGGGCGAGGGCAGGCTGTAGGTGGCCCCTTAAGGGACGTGTCCCAGACGAGTTACCGTGCCGTCGGACAGTTGCACATCCTGCCAGCCCGTCCAGAACGTCTTCAACAGGTGGTGGGTGCGACTGGCTAAAGGACACTTTAGCCACGAGGCGCCTGCCGCTCGTACTGGCGGGGGCATCCGCGATTTCCTGCCGCCGCGGCTTGCGAGTGGGACCATCGGCTGATGGACCAGGACGACCCCGAGAAGCGCGTCGCCAATCTCGAACAGCAGCTTGAGCCACCGCAGCCGAATGCTGCGTTCGGAACAGGGAGCGGTCGCCGTTTCGTGGCACGCGGTATCCCGAAAGCCAGGCAGAACTTCTTCACACTCGGGTTGTTGTCGATGGGGGGCGTGGTGTGGCTCGGAGCTGGCGCCGCGCTTGCTATGGCCGCTCCTACGAACCCCGCGGTCATCCCGCTCGTGATGTTGGTCGGGCTTGTTGTCCTGGTAGTCCTGGCTCTCTTTCGGCTGTACCCGAGGAAGGTTGTCATTTGCGTCACGGCCGGTGGCCTGACCACCGAACAGCGGCCGGATGAGGTTTTCTCATTCCGGGATGCACAGCTGGGTCAATGGAGAGGCCGGCTGCAGCGTTTTGGACCCGAATCGGCGGGCAGGGCGCTTTACCTGACGGCTGGCCCGCACCGCTTTGTTCTCGGCGCAGCCGATCGGCGTGTTGCCAGTCAGCTACCAGTCGAAGGGCCGCAAATAAGGCATGCACATCTCGACGCGTGGACCTCTCCTCAGGTTTTCGATGAGCTTCTCGCCATCGTCGGGCCGCACCGACAGACCACGCGCGAGTCGGATCTGCCAGCGACACAGCCACGGCGACCGCAGCCGAGTGCTGCGCCAGAAACAGGAAGTGGTGGCCGCAAGCCCGGGCGGATCAGGGCGCAGATCGTCTCGGTTTTTGCCATCTTTTGTATTTTGGGGGGGCTGGGCTTCGCTTTTTCGCAAGGTGTGGGGGACGCCATTTCTTATCGGGACGGCACACCGACGACGGCGACGATCGATCACTGCGACTCTACCTGGTCGTTGCGCGGCGACTACGAAACCTGCTACGCGAGGTGGAGTGTCGGCGGAGTGTCACGGACCGGCCCGATCAGCGGAGACTACGACCGACATGGTGGGGTCGGATCACAGGTGGCTGTTCATGTCGATCGCAGTAGCGATCGCAACGGCGTCTACCATGCCTACACCGCGAGCGAGGCAAGCCCGAAATATGTGATGGTGTCCGGGGGCCTCTTCGCATTCGCGACGGGCGTGGTCTTATGGTGGTCTGCGCGGCGCAAAGTCAAGACCGGTAGTTGGCCGTGGTCCGGCCGCCGGACGCAACCGATATGAGCAGACTTTCCGGCTACGTTTAGTCGCCCGCACCGACGAGCTATGTACGAGTGGATGTTTCGCGGTCATCCCAGCTTAGGCAGGGGATCAAGGATCGGACCTGCGGCGGGCGCATCGGGTTCGGGGTCGGGGGCCAACGCGTCGGCCAGCGTCATGTCCGGGGTGATGGGCCGCGAGGGGGGTGCCTCACCGGAGGTGTGCGGGTCGGGTGGGGCCTCCAGCGCGGAGGCCTCGGCGACGACGTGGATGACCACACCGGCGGCCCGCTCATCGGTGCCGCCACCGGAGGGGCACTCGGTGTTACCGCAGCCGCACGCCAGGTGTTCGGCACCGGCGGCCAGCGCGCCCAGCGCATCGGCGCGGCGCTGGGCCAGGGTGCGCGGGTCCTGCTCGCATACGCCGTGGGCCATCTGGGTGAGCCGGCGATCCAGCATCGCGGCGTCGGTGGCATACAACCGGCCCCACAGCGCGGCGGTGCCCACCTCGTCATCGGCCTCGCCGATGCACACGTCACGGCTACGCGCCGAGGCGCGGGTGCGCCGCAGCGCACCGGGGTCATAGCGATCAATCCAGCCGTCAATAGCCTGTTCCAATTTCGACGCCGACAACGGCCCCCACCCGCCGGCCTGTTCGGCCACCGCGGCATCGACGAGCCTTAGCGCCTCGGGGTCGCGGACCAGGTAGGTCCGCTACGCGATGACCGACATCAGCCGCGCATCGAGCTTTCCGGCCAAAAACAGCGCGGCCACCTCGGGCAGCCGATTCAGCGCCAGGCTCAGATGCATCTGTCCGGAGGCCCGGCCGTGGCTTAGGCCCAGCGCGGCGGCCACCTCGGCGGCCGCGGCGTCCCATTCGTCGCAGGCCCAGTTGGCGCGCTGGTCACTCGCGGTCCGCCGACGGGTCACCTCGGCGATCGCCGAGAGCCGCCGGGCGGCGGCGGCCGCCTCCGCGCGAGCGCAGTCCTCGATCGCGCCCACCAGCGCAGCGTCGTCGCATCCGCGCAGCCCGGCCGGGTCCGGCAGCAAAAATTCGAACATATGAGCGATACTACGTGGAGGCGCCGACCGCGTTGACTCGTGAAAAATGCGCGCGTAAGGGCGATTCGTTGCCTCACTGAAAATGCGCGCGTACGCCCAGTGGATGGGGTTGACGTTGACAGAGCGCAGAGCAATCACCGAGACGGCCGCGACCCGCTACCAGCTGGCGGGTAAGCGCGGTAAGAGCCGGATTCTCGACGAGTTGTGCGCCAATACCGGTTGGCACCGAAACCATGCCCGCAAGGCGCTCACAGCGGCGCTCAGCCCAAGATCGTCACCCCGCGTAGTCCCCGGCCAGTGAAGTACGGGCCCGATGTCATCGCGGCACTGACGGCCTGCTGGACAGTGCTCGGAATGCCCGCCGGTAAACGGCTAGCGCCGATGCTCAGCGAACTGGTGGCAGTGCTGCGTCATTTCGGAGAGCTGACCATCGACGACGGCACCGCCGAACTGCTGGCGTCGATGTCGGCAGCCACCATCGATCGCCGCCTGGCTGGTGAGCGAGCCAAATACCAGCTCAGGGGACGTGTTGGCACCAAGCCCGGATCGCTGCTCAAGAGCCAGATCCCGGTGCGCACCTGGGCCGAGTGGGACGACGCTCGACCCGGGTTCGTGGAGATCGACCTGGTCTGGCACGACGGCGGCAACCCGAGGGGACCACATGCGTTCACGCTGACGGTCACCGACATCGCCACCGGCTGGACCGAGAACCGCTCAGTGCCGGACAAGACCGCCAAATGCGTGCTGGCAGCACTTAACCTCAAACCACCGATGGACCGTGTTGCGTGAACCGTTGATTGTTTGATCTTGATTTAGCGGGCTGGGGTATAACTGTTCCGCTGGTCTGCCCAGCTTTTCCGGTTGGTTCCTGGTCGTCGGGTCGGGTTGTGTCGGTCAAGTGGTGGATGGGTGACCGATTGTGTTGTGCCACAGCGCAAGCCATGCTGATTCCCAGGGCCAGTGGCTGGGCAGGTGCAGGATCGGTTTGCGTTGCGGGCGGGCCAGACGGGCGGGGATGTTGACCAACGTTCGGCGCAGTGTTGCCCCGCGGGCCTTGCCGTGTCGGCCGCCGGCGAGAACTCCCGCGGCGCGCAACAGGTTGTGGGCGATGGCCGCGCACAGCACCCAGGCGGAGTTGGCGCCAAACCGGCCGGATGGGATGCGAGCCAGGGGTCCATCGATCAGGTCGGCGAAGACGGTTTCGATGATGGCGTGGCGACGGTGGGTGATGTCGGCGTCGGCGAGCGGTTCGGTGTTGTCGGTGAAGAACGGGTGATACCGCCACACGGGGAACAGCCCGTCGGCTTGGGCGGCGTCTTTGACCCGGCGCACGATCAACCGGGCGGTGACCGGGCTCTTCGAGGAAGCGAAGGCGGTGTAGGAGATTTCGGCGACCTCGGCATCAGAGATCCAGGCGCCGGTGTCGGGATCTTGCACGGCGCCGGGATAGCGCACCGCGATCCAGGCGTCCTCGGCGATGGCCTCGATCGCGGCCTGCACGGCCCGGTTGCGGGTCAGCACCAGCGAGAACCGCGCCTTGGCGCGGCGGCACGCCTTGACCACAGCGGCCGAGCCGTAAGCGGCGTCACCACGCACCACGATCTGGCCGCTCGCCCCCGCGGAGCGGGCGGTGGCGATCGCCGCGGCAACCATGCGCCCCGCACCCCGCCCGGAGCCGGCCTTGCCCGCGCGTAGCCGCATCCCGGTGATCACCGGTGCTGCGATGTCGGTGCTAACGGTGGTGACCAACGGCGACAGCCCTTTGCGCAGCACCTGCTTACCAGCGACCTTGGTGTGCCCGTAGGACGCGCCCTGTTTGGCGTGCCCGTAGACCGGGCGCAGCAGCGAGTCGATGTCGACGAACGCCCGCACGTCGGCGCCGGCGAGCAGATCGACCCGTTCGCCCAGGGCGACCAGGTGCACGCGCAGCACCGACTCCAACTGCCGGGCGTGGCCGAAGGTGAACTCCCGCAATAATGTTCCGATAGTCGAGGGCGCATACACGCCTCCGAAGAGGACGTTCATCCCACCGCTACGCACGATGTCGGCATCCTCGATGCAGTCCGCACCCGCGCACATGCCAGCGATCAGGGTCGCCAGCTTCGGAGCCGGGTTGGCCGCTCCGGATTTGATGCGCGGGCACACGATCCGGACCCTCTCGTCGAGCAACTGCGACAGACCCGCCTGTTCGGCCAGCGTCATCACCGGCACCAGGCCAGCGCACGACACGAGATTGTCATCGTCGAACACCGCCGACGCGGCGGCGAACCTGTGGGACACTTGCACCGGAAGTGCCTTTCTGAATTGGTTTGGTTAATGCCTCGAGAACATCAATCATCCCAGCTCAGAGGGCACTTTCCGCATTCCGACACCCGACGGCCAGCTATTTCATCCGTGGATCGAGGCTTAATGGCATCGCCCGCAAGATGCCGTTCCCGATCCTGGGCGTGGACTCCGACAACGGATCAGAATTCATCAACGACCACCTGCTCAATGGTGCCAAGGCCGCCAGATCACCTTCACCCGCGCGACCGGGCAACAAAAACGACGGCTGTCACGTCGAGCAGAAGAACTGGGCAGTGGTCCGCACAGTTGTCGGCTACCACCGCTACGACACTGCGGCAGAACTGTTGCTACTCAACGAGATCTGGCAGTTGCAGTCCAGGCTGACCAACTACTTCTACCCGCAACAGAAACTGATCTCCAAAGTCCGTCACGGCGCCAAGGTGTCCAAGAAACACGACACGGCCGCAACCCCGTTCCATCGCGCGATCGATCATCCAACGATGACCGTCGAGCGCATCGTGGCGCTGACCCGGACCTACTCCCTGATCAATCCCGCCGCCACTCAGCGCCAGGTCCAAGCCCTGACCGCTCAGCTTCTCACCCTAGCCACCAGCAAAGCTGGACCCGGTGCCAAAGCTCAAGTTAACAAGCGCGCACCTTTACGTGAGGCAACGAATCCGCCTTCGCGCGCATCTTGACATGAGGCAACAGGGCGACAAGCTGAGGTGAGCTGGTCAACCCGCCGCTGGTCTGTCACAGGGTTCGGTGCGGCCGGCGAAAAGTTCGTCTGCGACACCAACGCACTGGCGGCCCCGCGGGCCCTATCATGCCCGACATGCGTCGCACATTCGAAGATTTACTGGCAGAGGCCGATTCGGCATCTGTCGACGGCTGGGACTTCTCCTGGCTCGACGGCCGCGCGACCGAGGAACGACCGTCCTGGGGCTACCAACGGATGCTGAGCCGCCGTTTGGCGAACGTGTCGGCTGCACTGGACATCCAGACCGGCGGCGGGGAAGTCCTGGCTGGCGCGGGCCCCTTCCCGCCCACCATGGCCGCCGTCGAATCCTGGCCACCCAACGCTGCGCTGGCAACCAAGCTCTTGCATCCGCACGGCGTCGTCGTCGTGGCCACCCCCGACGAGTCAGAACTGCCGTTCGCCGACGAGGCGTTCGACCTGGTCACCAGCCGACACCCCAACAGCATCGGGTGGACCGAGATCGCCCGGGTGCTGCGCCCGGGCGGCACCTACTTCGCGCAGCACATCGGACCAGCAACGGTGTCCGAGCTGGTCGAGCACTTCATCGGTCCGCAGCCCGAAACCTGGGCCCGGCGGCACCCGGACACCGAACGAGCACAGGCACAGGCCGCCAGACTTGAGGTCGTGGATATGCGCATGGAGCGGCTCCGGCAGGAGTATCTCGACATCGGGGCCGTTGTCTACTTCCTGCGCAAGGTGATTTGGACGGTGCCAGACTTTACGGTGCAGCGCTACCACGAACGGCTGCGGGAACTGCACCGACGCATCGAAGCCGACGGGTCATTCGTCGCCCACTCTTCACGGGTCCTCGTTGAGGCCCGCAAGCCGCACTGAGTGTCGGTGTTGTGTCGCGGCCACGGCCGTCATGCTGCCTGCAATGCCCGCCAGACGAACCCCGGGTGGCGGACAATCGTCGGCAAGAGCCGGATGAAAAGCAAGGTCAGCCCGAGCCAGGGACGAAGATGCGGTCGGATGCGCTCGATGTGCCCGTCGGGCGTTAGATCGAGAATCATTGCGTCGTGAACCGTGACTCCGAAGAGACGTGCTTCACTCACGACGACCCGCGCGGTGTCGTCTCCGATGTTTTCGCGCCAGTTCAACTGGCGGAGACTGCCGTATACGGCGGCGAGGAGGGTACGCACGTCCGGCTGACCCCGGAAGACCATGCGGCCCGAGATCGGCGATACCAACTCGACGTGCGGGGCAAGCGTGTCCATCAAAGCGTCGAAGTTTTTGGCCTCGGATGCTGCTTGATATCTGCTTACGGCATCACCCACGCCAGCCAGTACTACCCCTCGGCGCGCAGCACGTCCAGCGCGTGCTGCAGGTCGGGTGGATAAGGGCTGACGATCTCCACCTGCCTGCCGTCGGCCGGGTGGGCGAACGCCAGCGAACGCGCGTGCAGCCACTGGCGTTCCAGGCCAAGCCTTTTCGCTAAAGTCGGGTCGGCCCCATAGATAAGGTCGCCGCAGCACGGGTGGTGCAGCGCGGCGAAATGCACCCGGATCTGATGGGTACGACCGGTTTCCAGGTGCACGTCGAGCAGGCTGGCGGCGACGAAGGCTTCCAGCGTGTCGTAGTGGGTCACACTGTGTCGACCGGCTGTGGTGACGGCGAACTTCCAATCGCGCCCGGGGTGCCGGCCGATCGGCGCGTCGATCGTTCCGCTGGACGGATCCGGGTGGCCTTGCACCAGCGCGTGGTAGCGCTTGTCGACCTTGCGGTATTTGAACGCCCGTTTGAGGACGGTGTACGCGCGCTCGGAGAGCGCCACCACCATCACCCCCGAGGTGCCGACGTCGAGCCGCTGCACGATGCCCTGCCGCTCGGGCACACCGGATGTGGTGATCCGGTAACCGGCGGCGGCCAGGCCGCCGAGCACCGTGGGCCCGGTCCAGCCGACCGAAGCGTGCGCGGCCACCGCCGCCGGCTTGTCCACCGCGACGATGTCGTCGTCGGAATAGAGAATGGTCATGCCCTCGATGTCGATCGGTGTGTTCTCCAGCGGCGCCGGCGCCTCGGGCAACCGCACCTGCAACCAGGCACCCGATGTCAGCCGATCGGACTTTCCCGCCTGCACGCCATCCAATTCGACACCGCCCTCTTCGGCGATGGCGGCCGCGGCGGTGCGCGACAGCCCCAGCAGCCGCGCCAACCCGGCGTCGACACGCATGCCCGCCAGTCCTTCCGGGACCGGCATCGAGCGATCACTCAAATGCGCCGCTCCTCTCCCCCGCAAGCGGGAGGTGCCCCCACATCGCTGCGCTCTGCATCGTCGCCGGCGGCAATCAGCGCTGGTCGGCCTCACGTCGGCCAACGGTGTCATCGTCGGCCGTGCGGTGACCAACGGCGTCCTCGTCGGATTTACGCCGACCAACGGTGTCGAAATCGAAACCGAAAATCGACAGGACGACGAGCAGAATGGCGCCACCCACCACCGACGGATCGGCGACATTGAACACCGGCCACCAGCCGACCGACAAAAAGTCCACGACATGCCCCCGAAGCGGCCCGGGCGCCCGGAAGAAACGATCGACCAGATTGCCCATCGCGCCGCCGAGGATCATCCCGAGGCCCACGGCCCACCAGGGCGACACCAGCCGCCGCCCCATCCAGAAGATGCCAACCACCACACCCGTGGCGATCAGCGTCAGCACCCAGGTGTATCCGGTCGCCATGGAGAACGCTGCCCCCGAATTGCGCACCAGCGTCCAGGTCACCGTGTCACCGATGATCGACACCGGCTGGCCGGGCGGCAGCAGTCTGACCGCCAGCACCTTGGTCACGATGTCGAGCACCAGCACAACCGCGGCCACCGACACCAGCAGACGCAGCCGCCTCGGAGCCGTCAGTGGCGTCTCTGGCGTCAGTTGCGGCGGCGCGGGAGCGGCAGGTTCCCCCGCCTCCACGGTCTTCCCAGCCTCGCCGGCCTTCCCAGCTGTATCAGCTGAACTCACCGGCTCAGCCGATCCTGTTGGTTCCTCAGGCACTCCCCCATCATCCCCCAATCTCTTTGCAACCACGCCGGCCCCCGCAATCGGGTCGAGTCTTCAACCGTGCGAGATGATCCCAGCATGACCCGCCTCGCCGTCATCGCCACCGGGGGTATCGGTTGGCTCCTCGGCCCGCAAGGCGCCGACATAGTCCGGCCAGTCTAGGCTGTCGAGCGGGTTGGCACTGGTCACGTCGGCGGTGTCGACGGGAAACGTCCGGGCTTGGCCCGGGCCCGAGCCGCGAGTCTCGAACCGCACGGTGACCACGCCGTGACCCGCCCCCTGCACCCAGCCGTGCCCGTGGTCGCGGTGGGAGACGTCATCGCCCACTCGCCACATCGAGGTCTCCGCTGGGGATGGCAGATTGTCGATGTAATCTTGGGCCTCCGATGCGTGCGCGGACAGCTCCAAATCCGGGAAGAGCGACTCCTGGCGCACGTCGCTCAAACCCGAAAACCCGACGCCGAGAAGGCGAATGGGCCCGATCTGAAGTGGATCCAGCAGCAGCCGGCGGGCCACGGCAAGCAGCGCACCGGCCTCCGTCGTCGCGTAGGGCAGCGTCGCTGAGCGGGTCAGCGTGCTCATGTCTGATTTCTTCAGCTTCACCGTGACCGTGCGGGCACCGCGGCCGTCGCGCAGCAGGCGTTGATGCGCGTGCTCGGCGATCGGGTCGATCGCCTCATGCAGCTGCTCGAGGCTGGTCAGATCGACCGCGAACGTGGACTCGGCACTTATCTGTTTCGCCTCAGCACGCTCGGCGACGGGACGGTCGTCGATGCCACGGGCCAGCCGGTGTAGCGCGGGCCCAATTGTCGCGCCAAGGATGTTGGCCACCTCGGCGTCGGTCAGCTCGGCCAGCTGTCCGATCGTCTCGATACCGAGTCGATGCAACTTCTCCTCGGCGACCGGGCCGATGCCCCAGAGCTTGCGGACCGGCAACCCGCCGAGCAGCGACTGCTCTTCGGCGCGCCGGACCACCCGGATGCCATCGGGTTTGGCCAGGCCCGACGCGATCTTGGCGATCTGCTTCCCGGATCCGGCACCCACCGAGGCGATCAGGCCGGTCTCGTCTCGCACCCGCTGCCGCAGGCCCTCGCAGAACGCTTCGACGTCACCGGCCGACGCCCCGGCAATTTGGGACGGCTCCCCGAATGCCTCGTCGAACGACAGCTGCTCGACGACGGGTACCAGAGCGCGCACGGTGTCGAACACCCGCCGACTGGCGACCCCGTACACCACACCGCGCGGCGGCAACACCACCGCGGTCACGCCGATCAACCGGCGGGCCTGGTGCATCGGCATGGCCGACCGTGCCCCGAACACCCGCGCTTCGTAACTCGCGCCGGCCACCACACCCCGGCCCCCCAAACCGCCGACCAGCACCGGCCGCCCACGCAGGGTCGGTCGGGTGAGTTGTTCGACGGAGGCGAAGAACGCGTCCATGTCCAGGTGCAGCACCCAGCGGGACTCCACAACAGCCGATGCTATTGGGCTAACGTCGATGACATGGCCATGAATCTCTGTCACCGGCTGTGTTGTAGCTCGGACCGCTGGGCGAAGGAAGTCGAGGGCCACGTGTTGCCGTCGGTCCTCGCCGGCGTAGACCTGGGCGACAACACACTCGAAATCGGACCGGGATATGGCGCGTTCCTGCGGGTGCTGGTCGACATGACGCCGAACCTGACCGCGGTCGAGATCGATGCCCCGATGGCGCAGCGGCTGCAGCGGCTCTACGGGGACCGGGCGCGCATCATCACCGGCGACGGCACCGATACCGGGTTGCCGGACAACGAGTTCAGCTCGGTGGTGTCCTTCACGATGCTGCACCACGTGCCGACCGCGGAACTGCAGGACAAGCTTTTCGCCGAGGCGTTCCGGGTGCTTCGCCCCGGCGGAGTCTTCGCCGGCAGCGACGGCGTGCCTTCGCTGATGTTCAGCATCCTGCATTTCCGCGACACCTGTAACCCGGTCCCGCCGGCGACGCTGCCGGATCGCTTGCGCGAGGTGGGATTTGCCGACGTCGACGTCCAAGTCGGCACCGGCCGGCAGCGCTGGCGCGCGACCAAGGCCGGCTGATGGGAGCCCCGACCGGCGATGTGTCGGCAACTCCCGAGCGGTCGGCCCGCCCCGGCAAGCGACGCTGGGCACGGCTGCGCCACGAATGGAACACGCGGCTGCAACCCGCCGAACAAGCAACGGTTCTTGCGTGGGCGTCATTCACCCTCACGTTCGTCGGCCTGCGCGGACTCACCCACTGGATCCGCGCCGGTCACGGTCCGGAGGGCGGAGGTGTCAGCCTGGGCGGCAAGCACTTTCACCACTACAACATCGGAATCTTGCTGTTGTCGACGGTGGCAGCCGTGGGCCTGCGCGGATCAGAGCAGCAGCGGCGCCACCCGGCGGCCGCGGTCGCTTTCGGTTCGGCGAATGCCATGATCGTCGACGAGCTGGCTCTGCTGCTAGACCTTGAGGACGTCTACTGGGCGGCCGACGGGCGTGAGAGCGTCGACACCGCGCTCGGCCTCATCGCTGCCGGCGCCACGCTCGCCGCCGGCATACCCTTCTGGCCGCACGCCCACCGGGCGCTGCGATCGGGCAACTGACCACCCGGGCCGACGGCCAAGACCGAACCGCTCAGTAGCCAGACCGATGCGAAGGCGGAGCAGTCGTCTTCGGAGTGCTGTAGTTGGGCGAGGGCGTCGAACTGTTACCGGGCATCGGCAGTTGCGGTGGCAGCCACGTTGGCAACGTCAATTGCGGCGGCGTCCACGGCGCCGGCACGGGCAGCATCGGAGGCCAGCCCGGCGGAGCGGAAGGAGCCTGCGAGGCCGACGGCGGCGCCTGCTCCGACGGTACGGCGGCCGGAGTTGAGGCCGGGGCTCGCCGCGTCGGGGTATACGACGGCTTCGGAGTGTAAGTGGGCTCGTAACTCGGTGCCACTGTCTGGCTAGGAGGCGGCGGCGCGCTGCTCGACGGAGTTTCCGAAGGTGGCGGGCTGCTCGGTCCCGTTTGGGCCGGTGGCGGGGCGCTCGTTGGCGCCGGCGAGGGTGTGGATTGCGAGGTTCTGATCACGTTTTGGGGGGCGACCGGGAGGGTGTTGCGGTGCAGAAAGAGATAGGCCCCTCCTGCCGAGATGACGAGCAGGACGCCGATGAGCACCGCGATGGGCCCGATCCATCGCCTGCGCTGACCGTCGTCGGCGCGGACCTCGTCGTCGGGGCCCGGCTCGCTTTCTGGCTCGGAATCATCGAGGTAGGGGTCGGTATTCAGACTGCCGAGTGTGTCGGCAGGCTGCCGGTCAAGCGTCTCGGTCGGCGCCCCGTACCTGGTCTCTTCGGCGGACCACGCATTCATGGAGGCATCAGCGGAGGTCAGCTGGACCTTGGCCAGCGTCTGTCCGCGCAGCCACCAGGGAGCCGCCACGATCGGCGCGAGACCCAACAGCGCTTTCGGGTTGACCAGGTCACGGCGGCTTCGCTCGCAGGTATCACAGGAGTCGATGTGCCGGGCAATGCGTTTGCGCATCAGAACGTTGAAGTCACCGTCCCAGTCGGCCAGGATGGCGCCGAGCCCGGGGCATCCCCGCGGATTGCGCTTTACGCGGCGGGCGACCAGCAATGCGCCCAAGGCCCGCTCGACGGTTTCGCGCAATCGCAACACGATCTTGGCAGCGTTAGCCGGAGTGATGTCCAGTGCCTCGGCCAGTTCCCCTCCGTCCAGGCCGTGTCGGTAGATTAGTTCCAGCACCTCACAGTCCCGCTCGGACAGTCCGCGGGCGGCTTGGGCGACCAGGCTGGCCAATTCGGAGCGGCGCGCCAGGGTCTCCGGGCCCGCGTCGGAAGACTGCTCGTCGGACAGTTCGTCGGAGGCATTTTCCCGACGGCGCCCCCGGATAAAACGCAGGGCCTCGTTGCGCGCGATGGCATACAACCACGGGCGCAGCTTGTCGGGTTCACGCAACTTCGGAAGTTGTATCGCCGCGGTGCAGAACACTTCCTGCACACAGTCGGCGGCGGCCTCACGGTCGCGGACCATCCCGACGCAGAAGTCGTGCAACCGATCCGCGTAACGGTCATAGATCCCGCCCAGGGCGGCCCGGTCGCCCTTCGCGGCCGAAACGGCCAGCTCCGCGTCGCTGGCTATGTCCCAGTCAGGTAGTGCTGCGGTCATTGACGTCGCTCCCGATCACACGTCGGGTTCGGATCGCGCGGCAACCGACGCTGGCGTTTAGTCTGCCCCCAGTGATCCACGTCCGCATAGTTAAATTCCGATTTGCTACAAGAGGACGGGCAGTGCCGGTAGCAAAGCCCGGCATCGCCCGTCCCACCCCTGGCGTGTCAGTGCTGGACCTGTGGTTGCTTGCCGGGATGCTGCGGTTGACCGCCCGGCGTGCCGGGTTGGTTCAGGCCGCCCTTGTTGCCTCCCGGCTGATTGAGGCCCGGCAGGTTGAGGCCGGGCAGATTGAGTCCCCCCTTGTTGCCACCCGGCGGGTACGCGCCACCCTGGTTACCGCCCGAGGTGCCACCACCCTTGTTGCTCCCAGGCGGGCACGCGCCACCCTGGTTACCGCCCGGGGTGCCACCACCCTTGTTGCCCTGGTTGCCGCCCGAAGTGCCGGTCCCGCGGTTCTGCGGCACTGGCACCGGCGAAACCACGGGCGCTGGCGCCGGTGCCGGGGTGACGGCCGTGGGCGTTGTGGCCGGAGCGACCTCCGATGTGGGTGCCGGCGCCGCAGACGCAGACGCGGGAACCTGGGGCGCGACCGAACCGACGCTGGCGTCTGGAGACACGACGGCGACCTTCGAGTGGCCCCACCCTGTGTGACCGGCGACAACCAGAGCGAGCGCAACACCGCCTCCGAGCGCCCCCATCACGGCGGCGGTGATCAGGGTCTTCTTGCCAAATGCCCGCGGCTTCGCATCCTCGACGGGCTGGTCGTCCTCGAAATCTGCCCCGTCACCCCCGAAATCTGCGCAGGCGTAGTCGTCGTCGGCCACGTCTGCCTTGAAGTCCGCCGAGCCGGACAGCCTTCCGTCTTCGACGGTCGGGTCGCCCAACGGGCTCACCGACCACGCCGCGGCGGCGGTCAAATTGCCGTACTCGCTGGACTGGCCCGTGAGAATGGCCGTCGGCTCGGGCCTGCAGAGCGGGGCGGTCGACTCGGGCCGATACAAGGTGGGCGTCGACCCCGTCCGATACAGCGTGGGCGTCGCCTCGGGCTCGTGGAACGTGGCCGTCGATTCGAGGTCAAACATGGTGGTCATGACGTGTTCCTTAACTGTGGTCGCGGCCCTCGGCGGGCAGCTGTCACAGGTAGGAGCGCCGGCGCCGGCGTCCATGGACACTTTTTTCGGAATTTTTCCACCGAATTTTTCCCCGAGCTGTTTCCGGGCATGGCAACAAGGTTTGTGGGGCGGAGGTCGCCAGGGCGACGACGCGCTTTAGCAAATACCGCGATGTTTGCCCGACTTGCTCAGGCATGCGAATACTGCTTGGCGATCAACGCGCTGTGCCATACTTCCCGGATGGCCGTTCGCCAGCACCTCTGCGCGGCGCTGTCCTGGGCGGGCTGGCCATGAAGCAACGCCCGCAAACTCGCAAGAGGGGAAATGTCGTACCGGATCTACTGCTTCGCCGAAGCATAATTTGGCAAACTCACATTCGCATCGGCGCCGGGCGTTGGGTCTTAGCCTGACCGACCGCTTCCTCCTCGGGCACCCTCGCCGGTCTTGGAGATGCTGACCCGCACGCCGTCGCCAATCTCCACCGGATCAGCCGGTTCGCCGAATTCAAAGCCGGTGGCCAGGATTTCACCGGCGATGAAGTCGCGATGGGTGCGCGCCCAGTCGGCCCGCTCGGCCGGCACCGACATCACCACAAGGATCCGGTCGGAGACATCCAGCCCGGTCGCCTTGCGCAGGTCCTGCAGTTCGCGGATGCGGTCCCTGGCCCAGCCCTCGGCCTCCAGCTCTGGCGTAACCGTGCCGTCCAACACGACCAGACCCGACCCATCGGGCAGCGCCGCGGTGAACTCCGGGTCGGCGGCCACCAGCCGTGAGCTGTACTCGTCGGGTTGCAGCACCGCGGGACCGGCGGTCAAAGTGCCGTCCGGGTTGACGACGCCCTCGCCGGCCTTGACCGCCTTGATGGCGGCCTGCACATCCTTGCCCAGCCGCGGCCCGGCCACCCGGGCGTTGACGGTGAGCTCGAACCGGCCGTAGGTGTCGATCGCGTCGGTCAGTTCGACCTGCTTGACGTTGAGCTCGTCGGCGATCAGATCGGCGAATGGCCGCAGGCGCTCCGGATGCTCCACCGCCACAGTGAGTTTCGGTAGCGGTAGGCGCACCCGCAAATTTTTCTTGGCCTTGCGTATCGACAACCCGGCCGAGCAGACTTCGCGGACCTGATCCATCGCGGCGACCAGGTCGGGGTCGGCGGGCAGCTCGCCCGCATCCGGCCAATCCGTCAGGTGTACCGACCGCTCACCGGTGAGCCCGCGCCAAATGACCTCGGTGATCAGCGGCAGGAGCGGCGCGGCCAGCCGCGCGGTTACCTCCAGCACGGTGTGCAGAGTGTCGATGGCGTCGGCATCTTCTTCCCAGAACCGCGAACGCGACCGTCGCACATACCAATTCGTCAACGCCTCGGTGAACTGGCGCAATTGTTCGCAGGCCACCGGGATATCGCAGACCTCCATCGAGCCGGTCAGGTCGTCGCGCAGCGCCGCCAGCTTGGCCAGGATGTAGCGGTCCAACACGTGCGACGAATCGGTGCGCCGGGCACCGGCTTTCGGTGCATACAGGGCCAGGAAGCTGTAGGCGTTCCAGAACGGCCGCAGCACCTGCCGCTCGCCGTCGCGGATGCCCTGCTCGGAGACGATCAGGTTGCCGCCGCGCAGCACCGGCGAGGCCATCTCGAACCACCGCACGGCATCGGAGCCGTCACGGTCGAACACCTCATTCACGTCAGGATAGTTACGCAGCGACTTGCTCGCCTTCTGCCCGTCGAAGCCCAACACGATCCCATGCGCCACACAGGTTTTGAACGCCGGCCGGTCGAAGAGAGCGGTGGCGAGCACATGCATCAGGTAGAACCAGCCACGGGTCTGGCCGATGTATTCGACGATAAAGTCGCTCGGGTAGTGCGCGTCGACCCGCTTGTCAGGGTCGGCGCATTCAACCCCGTCGAACCAGTCGGCGTTCTCGAACGGGTAGTGCACCTGGGCATACGGCATCGAGCCCGAATCGAACCACACGTCAAGCACATCGGGGATCCGCCGCATCGTGCTGCGCCCGGTGGGGTCGTCGGGATTGGGCCTGGTGAGCTCGTCGATGTAGGGCCGGTGCAAATTGGTGAGCCGCACACCGAAATCGCGTTCCAACTCGTCGAGGCTGCCGTAGACGTCGATGCGAGGATAGGCCGTGTCATCGGACCTCCACACCGGGATCGGAGTGCCCCAGTAGCGGTTTCGCGAGATCGACCAATCGCGGGCGCCCTGCAGCCACTTGCCGAACTGGCCATCCCTGACGTGTTCGGGATACCAGGTGATCTGCTGGTTCAATTCCACCATGCGGTCCCGGAATTCGGTGACCGCGACGAACCACGACGACACCGCCCGATAGATCAGCGGATTGCGGCATCGCCAGCAGTGCGGATAAGGGTGCTCATAGGTTTCGTGGCGGATCAATACCGGGCCGTTCACCGCCGCCGGGCCGGTCTGGTTCTTCAGGTCGCGGATGATCTGCGCGTTGGCGTCGAAGACGTGCTGCCCCTGGTAATCCGGGACGGTGGCGTCGAACCGGCCCTTGGAATCGACCGGAGTCACCGGCACGATGCCGGCCGCCTCCGCGACCACCATGTCGTCCTCGCCATAGGCGGGTGCCATATGCACGATGCCCGTGCCGTCTTCCGTGGTCACGAAGTCGCCCGGCAGCACCTGGAAGGCGTTGGGTGTGTCCATGAAGTACGGAAACGGCGGCAGGTAGCGGGTTCCCAGCAGGTCGGCGCCGCGATAGGTGCCGAGGATCTCGGACTCTTGTCCTGATTCGGGGCCAAGTTCGCGCGTGTAGGCGGCCAGCCGCGGCTGCGCCAGCACGAAACGCCGATCGCCGGCCCCGACCTGCACATAGGTCACTTCCGGATTGACGGCAACCGCGAGGTTCGACGGCAGGGTCCACGGTGTCGTCGTCCATACCAGCAGGTAGGCGCCGTCGAGTTCACCGCCCACCACCTTGAAGCCCAGCGTGAGCGCCGGGTCCTGGCGGTTTTGATAGACGTCGTCATCCATCCGCAGCTCGTGATTGGACAGCGGAGTTTCGTCGCGCCAGCAGTAGGGCAACACCCGGTAGCCCTCGTAGGCCAGGCCTTTGTCCCACAGTTGCTTGAACGCCCAGATCACCGACTCCATATAGCCGAGATCCAGCGTCTTGTAGTCGTTGTCGAAGTCGACCCAGCGCGCCTGGCGGGTCACATAAGCCCGCCATTCGTCGGTGTAGCGCAATACCGACTCACGGCACGCTTCGTTGAAGGCGGCGATGCCCATCGCGTCGATCTGGGATTTGTCGGTGATGCCCAACTGGCGCTCGACCTCGAGTTCGGCCGGCAACCCGTGGGTGTCCCAGCCGAAGCGGCGCTCCACCTTATAACCACGCATGGTGCGGTAACGCGGGACGATGTCCTTGACATAGCCGGTAAGCAAGTGCCCGAAATGTGGCAGACCGTTGGCGAACGGCGGCCCGTCGTAGAACACGTACTCGGGGGCGCCATCGCGGCGGGCGATGCTGGCCCGGAAGGTGTCGTCGTGGGCCCAGTAGTCGAGGACCTCGAGCTCAAGCGCCGGGAAGTCGGGTGATCCGCCGGCCTGCTTGGGATAGGCCCGGACGTCAGCGTTATCGGTCACTGTGTGCGTCGTCTCCTGTGCCACCGTGCCTTTCGGCACCGTGCCTGGTTAGGCGCCCACGCGGGCGCCTTATGGGGACGACGCCACGCTGGTGCGCGAACGCCGCGGTACCACCCCGCTTGCCGCGCTCACGCGCGGCCGCTCATTGAGGGCGATGACGGGCCCACCCGTTCGGTTCTACTGGGCCAGGTTGGCCGTTCTTCCGAAGGCTCCCCGGTGATAGCCGGATCGGTGCCATTACGTCGATTCTACGAACCACCGCAAATCCGCACACCCGGCTCCGAGGGGTTACCTGCCCGCGGGACTCACCTGCGGGCAGGTAACCCCTCGGAGCCACGGGGCGCACTCACACCGGTGGGTGTGGGTTGCTCACAATCCATCGGACTATGCCTGGACTTCGAGTAGCCCGATACGCCACAGCGCCGCGTACACGTGACGCACCGGAATGCTCAACAGGCGGGCAGCGCCTTCCACCAGCGGGTCGCCGCCGATGAAGAACGGCTGGTTGTCAAGCCGGCGCGTCACCTTCTTGGGCGCGGGGGCCTGAATCGGGGTTACGTCGCGCACCACCCTCAGCTTGCGGGCGGGCGCTTGGGTTACTACTTCGTCGTGCAGGGCTGCGGTCATGATCGCCTCCTGGCCGGGATTCAAAACGAGCCGGAATTCAAAACGAGCACTAAATGGACTGACGTGTCCCGTCCCGTACTGGTTCCGATCCCAGAGCGCTTGGCCGGTAAGCCAATTAGCGATTCAGCGGAGAATGTCGCGCCGGAGACCGGATCGGGACGAAACGTCGCCCGGATATCGACCCGGACTATCACTGGAACTCATGCGTCCCTCACCTCCTCGCGGTCACGACGCGTGCGGGTACCCGCACGATCTAGGCGCAACAAAGGAGTACAGAAACCCGACGACCGTCGGAAATCCGCACCCCACTCGTCAGAGCTTTGGCACCACACGACGTGTCCGGATAATCCGGAAGCCACCTGGGCTCAACCCTTAAGCCGGGAGGAGCTGTCCTGACCCGGGGCGTCTTTCGACGTTCGGGGTCAGTGGCCTATATTCGTGTAGACGCCTCACCTAACGAGGTGCTTACCCGACCGATCATCCACGACAACCGTGCACCGGTCAATCTGATTTGTGTCGTGTGGCCGAATCTTTATGTTCGGGCGATCAAAATGCCGCCGACTTCGGCCCTCCTACGGGTGCTGGTGCTCACCGATCGACTCACCTGTCGACTAGGCCCTCGAGCCGCCCGATGGTGTCGATGAACTCCTCGACCATGTCGAGCACCACCGACCGCGTCGGCCGCACCCGGTCGAGCGATCCGACCACCTGGCCGACGAAATAGGTCGCCAGTTCGCGGGCCTTGGCGCCCGGGTGACTGGCCGCCTGGTTGATACGTACCTGTGGATCAGTGATCAGCGCGGTCTGTAGCGGCATACCGAGGGGATCGGGAGTGTCCGGCCGCGCCCATTCGTCGGTCCAGGCGGTGCGCAGCATCCGCGCCGGCTTACCGGTCATCGACCGCGACCGCACCGTGTCCGAGGAGCTGGCGGCCAGGAACTTGTCCTTGACCACCGGCGGCGTCTCGGCTTCCTCGGTGGTCAGCCACACCGACCCGCACCAGACGCCCTCGGCACCCAACGCCAGGGCCGCCGCGATCTGACGGCCACGGGCGATGCCGCCGGCGGCCAAGACGGGCGTCGGCGCCACGGCGTCCACCACTTCGGGCACCAGCACCATGGTCGCCACCTCGCCGGTGTGGCCCCCGGCCTCGGTGCCCTGCGCCACGATCAGGTCGACACCCGCCGCAGCGTGCCGGCGCGCGTGTTGCGTAGTGCCGGCCAGTGCGGCCACCAGCACGTCGTGGCCGTGAGCCCGGTCGACCAGGTCCGACGGCGGCGGCCCGAGCGCGCTGGCGATCAGCCGGATGTCGTGGTCGAACGCCACGTCGAGCAGCGGTTCGTAGTCCTTGGGCGAGATGTTGAGCCCGCCCACGGACGTTCGCGGCTGGTCCAGGCGGTCCGGGGAGACCGCGATGCCGTAGCGGGCCAGCAGGTCGTCGAGGAACGCGCGATGCTCCTCGGGGAGCAGCGCCCGGACCTGCTGCGCGTCGATCCCGCCTTGCTCGGCGCCGACGTATTTGGGTGGCAACAGCAGGTCGACGCCGTACGGCTTGCCCCTCGTCTGCTCCTCGATCCAGGTCAGCTCGTTCTGCAGCCGCTCGGGACTGTGCGCGACGGCGCCGAGGATCCCGAACCCGCCGGCGTTGGTTACCGCGGCCACCACGTCGCGGCAGTGGCTGAACGCGCATATCGGGAACTCAACACCGAGCAATTCGGCAACCCTGGTTCGCATTTCACGACGCTAAGAGTTACCGATTGATACGTCAATCGACTACGCCTACCCTGCAATCCGTGGCTGAGTCATTGACCGAACAAGAGCAGCAGAAGCGCCGCGAAGCGGTGCGCGACCTGATGCTGAACACGCCGTTTATCGGCGGACTCGGCATCGCCTTCGAGCGCTATGAGCCCGATGACGTGGTCATTCGGCTGCCGTTCCGGGAAGACCTCACCAACGACGGCACCTACTTTCACGGCGGGGTGATCGCGTCGGTGATGGACACCACCGGCGCGGCTGCCGCCTGGTCGAACCACGACTTCGACAAGGGCATGCGCGCCTCCACCGTCGCGATGAGCATCCAGTACACCGGCGCCGCCAAGCGCTGCGATCTGGTGTGTCATGCCCGCACCGTGCGGCGGCGCAAGGAGCTGACATTCACCGAGATCACCGCTGCCGATGCCGACGGCGACCTCGTCGCCCACGCCGTGCAGACCTACCGGATCGTCTGAGAATCCGGCGATCTCCCATCCGGCGGCCAGCTGGAGACGCCCTCTTCCAACGGGACTTTGAGGCTCTGCAAAAACGAAGAGACCATTCGCCACGCGCCGATTGCGGTCACGAGCTCGATGAGAACCCTTGTGTCGCCCTGTAACTCGCGTTCACAAGCAACCCAGCTCGCTGCGCTCACCACGCCATCTCGCACCACGTCGTCGGTGGCCGCCAGCACCGCACGCTCAGCGAGCCCAAACCCGTCGTATGCCTGCCAATCGCGTACGCCCTGCAGGTCCTGCGCCGACACGCCGAGCCCGGATGCGACGCGCCAATGCTGGGTCCATTCGTAGTCGCACGCGGTGAGCCAGCCGATCCGCATAATCACCAACTCGCGCAATCGTGAGTCGAGCGCGCCGTGCCACAGCATCGCGGCCAGCAGGTCGTTGAGGACCCGTGCCAGCTGCGGATGGTTAAGCAACACCTGGAAGATGCTCAGCTCGGCCATGTAGTCGGGCACGCCCGCTTCGTCGGCGGCCGCCTTGGCCTCGTCGAGCGGCAGCAGGGGGACGCGGGATTGCCTCATCGGTCGGGTCATGGTGTAAGCACTCCGTGTACTGGCGGGACACCGTCGCGGTCACCGGCCATGGTAGCCAGCAATTCTGCTGCGTCATCGAGCCGCACGCAGCGGCGTGGCAGGCCCTCGAATGGGTAGCGACCGGAGACCAGCAGATCTAGCGCCGCGCGGTAGGCGGTGGCGTCGACGCCGAGCGCACCGATGACCCGCAGCTCCTTGAATACCACCAGGTCGGGCGAAAACCCTTCAATGCTGGTGCCGAAGCCCCGCGTGCCGGCGACGACGACGGTCCCGCCGGGACGCGCCAGCGCGATCGCCTGGGTGAATGCCGCGGGCGCCTTCGCGGTCACGTCGACGACGACATCTGCCAGCCCGCCGGTCTCCCTTGCCAGGGCGGCGACCGGATCGTCGACGCCGACGTCGACAACCAGGTCCGCACCGAACTGCGGAGCCAGCGCCAACCGCTCGCCGTCGCGGCGACCCAGACCGGTCACCATCACGAACCCGGCGCCGGCCTCCTTGGCCGCCGCGGCGGCGCACAGCCCGCGGATACCCGGGCCGAGCACGGCGACGACGTCGCCCGGACCCGTCCCGGGAACCGTTACCCCCCAACGTATTCCAGCACCCAGCGGGTTGAACAAGGTGGCTACCACCGGGCTGAGGTCACCCGCGACGGGCAACAGCATGGAATCCGGTGCCAGATACTGGTATTCGGCGTAGCCGCCCCACAACCCGGGTTCGCGGTCGACCGGGATGAAGCCATACATGTCGGCGAGGCCGTGGCGTACGCAGCGCCGGTACTCGCCGCCGCGGCAGTTTGCGCATTGGCGACACGACTGGAACACCTCGACAGCTACCCGGGCGCCGGTGGACACGCCCCACCGCTGCGCCGCCCGCGGCCCGATGGCCTCGATCGTTCCGATCGTCTCGTGGCCGGGAACAAACGCGAATCCGCCGCCCAACTGGCCTGTGTACTGCTCATGGTCGGTCCCGCACAGCCCGCAGGCCAGCACCCGCACCAGCGCGTCGTCCTCGCCGACCACCGGGACCGGCAATTCCCGCATGACCAGATGGCGCGGAGCCTCCAGCACCAATGCGCGCGCCATCGCGCCTTGGTTACCAGCACCGTGCATACCAGCACCCTAGGAGTTCTTGACGCACCGGCCAATCGTCAAGTGCGTCGACGATGGTGGCCAGCAAATCCCCTGTGTCATCGGTCCACACGCGGCGTGGCTGGCTCTCGAACGGGCAACGAGCGGATACGCTCCCATTCACCTCGGGAATAGGGATCGTCACCTCGGGAAATAGGGATCGGCTTGAATATTGCGCTCAGCTGGGTGGGGATCGAGGCCGCTGGGTCCATGGGCAAAGCGCCGCTGCGAAGAGGTGGGTGACCGTGGATAAGACACCTGTCACGCCGGTTGCCGTCATCGGCATGGCGTGCCGGCTGCCGGGGGGCATCGACTCCCCCGACGGGTTGTGGCGGGCGTTGTTACGCGGCGATGACCTGATAACCGAGATCCCGGCCGACCGCTGGAACGCCGACGAATACTACGACCCCGAGCCGGGGGTGCCGGGCCGGTCGGTGTCGCGCTGGGGCGGGTTCCTCGACGACGTGGCGGGCTTCGATCCCGAGTTTTTCGGCATCAGCGATCGCGAGGCAACCGCGATGGATCCGCAGCACCGCCTGCTCCTAGAGACGTCATGGGAAGCCGTCGAGCACGCGGGCCTGGCGCCGAGCTCCCTGAACGGCTCACTGACCGGTGTCTTCATCGGTTTGGCCCATGGCGATTACGCGTTTGTCACCGGGCAGGCGGACGCCCTGGAAGACCCGTACGGGTTCACCGGACTTCCGTTCAGCATGGCCTCCGGACGGGTCTCGTACGCGATGGGGCTGCGCGGTCCCGCGATAACCGTGGACACAGCGTGTTCCTCGAGTCTGCTTGCGGTGCATATGGCTTGCCGCAGCCTGGACGACGGCGAGAGCGACCTGGCGCTGGCCGGCGGCTGCATGGTCATGATGGAACCCCAGCTATACGCGTCCGCTTCTGCGCTCGGCATGCTGTCCCCCAGCGGAAGCTGCCGGGCGTTCGACGCCTCGGCCGACGGGTTCGTCCGCGCCGAGGGCTGCGCCGTGGTGCTGCTCAAGAGGCTGCCCGATGCGGTGCGCGACGGCGACCGGATCCTTGGCGTGCTGCGCGGCACGGCAACCAATCAGGACGGACGCACCGAGAACATTTCGACCCCGTCCGCCGAAGCGCAGGTGGTGGCTTATCGCTCGGCGTTGGCGGCGGCAGGTGTGGACGCCGGAACCGTCGGCATGGTCGAGGCGCATGGCACCGGTACCCCCGTCGGGGATCCGATCGAATTCACAAGCCTGGCAAAGGTATACGGCGTCGACCGGCCCTGCGCGCTGGCGTCGGCGAAGAGCAATCTGGGCCACCCCGAGGCCGCCGCGGGGGTGGTGGGATTGGTCAAGGCGATCCTGTCGCTGCAACACGGCGTGGTGCCGCCGATGGTGCACTTCACCCGGCTGCCCGACGAGCTTGCCCAGATCGAGACTAAACTCTTTGTGCCGCAGTCGATTACATCCTGGCCCGGCCAGGACGGCGCATTGCCGCGCCGTGCCGCGGTGTCGTCATACGGAATGTCGGGCACCAACGTGCACGCCGTTCTGGAGCAGGCTCCGCCGAACGCAACACGGCACCACGGAGTAACCCAATCCGGGTCGACCACGCCGTTGCTGTTTGCGCTCTCGGCCACCTCGGCGGAGGCGTTGCGCCAGACTTCGCGCCGGATGGCCGACTGGGTGGCCGAACGCGCCGACAACGAATCGAACGAATCCGTGGCCCTGTCGGATTCGGCCCTGGCGGATCTGGCGTACACGCTGGCACGCCGCCGGGCCCACCGTCCGGTCCGCACCGCCGTGCTCGCGGCCGGCACCGCCGAGCTGGTCGAGGCTTTGCGGGTGGTGGCCGAGGGCGACCACCCGTATCAGGCCGCCGTCGGCCACGACGACCGGGGACCGGTCTGGGTGTTCCCCGGCCAAGGTTCGCAGTGGGCGGGCATGGGCGCTGACCTGCTGGCAGGCGAACCGGTTTTCGCCGCAACGGTGGCCGCCGCCGAACCCCTGATCGCCGCGGAATCCGGGTTCTCGGTCACCGAGGCGATGGCCGCCGGTCCGACCGTGACCGGGATCGACCGGGTGCAGCCAACCCTGTTCACCATGCAGGTCGCGCTCGCGGCAACGATGAAGTGCCACGGGGTTCGCCCGGGCGCCGTCATCGGCCATTCACTGGGCGAGGTGGCAGCGGCCGTGGTCGCGGGAGCTCTGTCGCTGGAAGACGGCGTACGCGTCATCTGCCGCCGGTCGGCGCTGTGTACTCGCATCGCCGGTATCGGCGCGATGGCGTCGGTGGAACTGCCCGCCGCGCGGGTGCGCGAGGAATTGGCAAGCCGCGGCGCCAAGGACGTCGTGGTCGCGGTGGTGGCCTCCCCGCAGTCCACCGTGATCGGCGGCGATACCCAGACGGTGCGCGACCTCGTCGCGGCGTGGGAAGGGCGTGACGTGATGGCCCGTGAAGTGGCCGTCGACGTGGCGTCGCACACCCCGCAGGTGGATCCCATCCTCGCCGAGCTGCGTCAGACACTGGCCGACCTGACCCCGACGCAACCGGAGATCCCCTACTACTCGGCGACCCTCTTCGACCCTCGGGAACGGCCGGTCTGCGATGCCCGCTATTGGGCGGACAACCTGCGTCACATGGTGCGGTTCAGTGCGGCAGTGCGGGCCGCCCTCGATGACGGGTACCGGGTCTTCGGTGAACTGTCACCACACCCGCTGCTGACCCGCGCCGTCGAGCAAACCGCACAGGGCCTTGATATTCCGGTGGCCGCCGTGCCCGCCATGCGCCGAGAGCAGTCACTGCCGCACGGCCTGCGCGGACTGGTTGCCGATCTGCACAGTGCCGGCGCCGCGGTGGACTTCCCGCTGCTCTGTCCCGGCGGGCGGCTGCTGGACGTGCCGCTGCCGGCATGGGCGAACCGTCCTCTGGTCCTCGCGCCCGATAACACGGCGCGGCTCCCGAACGGTGCCAATACCGTTGCGGTGCATCCGCTATTGGGCGCGCACGTGCGTCTCATGGAGGAGCCGGAGCGGCATGCCTGGCAGGGCGAGGTCGGCATCGCGGCGTTGCCGTGGTTGGGCGACCACCAGATACACCGTGTCCCCGCGCTTCCCGGGGCCGCCTACTGCGAAATGGCATTGGCCGCGGCGCGGGTGGTGTTCGGTGACAAATCTGAAGTGCGCGACATCCGGTTCGAGGAGATGCTGCTGCTCGACGACCAGACCTCCGTCGGCGCCGCCGCGTCGGTGGAAGAGTCCGGTGTCGCCACCTTCGTCGTCGAGACCGACCAGCATGGGGAAAAGGTGCGGCGGGCCGCCGCGGTCCTCCGGTCTGCCGCCGATCAGGACCAGCCGCCCGGACACCAGGTGGACGCCCTGCTCTCGGCCTATCCGCGTCGCCACGACGGCAACGAGCTGCGAGCCTGGTTCGACGAGCGCGGTATTCGGTTCGGTCCCGCTTTCACCGGGCTGGGCGCGGCATCCGTGGCCGAGGGGACGATCAGCGCCGTGCTGGCCGAGGTGGGCCTGCCCAGCGCAATCCGCACCCAGCAAGCCAGCTTCTGTGTGCATCCGGCGCTGCTGGACGCCTGTTTTCAGTCCGTTGCGGCCCATCCGGCCGTCCTCGGGGTCGGCAATCCTGGTCTGCAGGGCGGCCTGCTGCTGCCGCAGAGCGTGCGACGGTTGCGTGCCTACGGCTCGACCCGCAACGGTCGCTACTGCCTGACCAGGGTCACCGCATGCGGCCCAAACATCGAGGCCGACATCGACCTGCTGGACGAACACGGGGACATCGTGCTGGTGGTGCGTGGACTGGTGATGGGCACCGGCGTCTCCGAGGCCGCCGACCTCGATCGGTTGCTGAACGAGCGGCTGCTTGCCGTCGAGTGGCACCACCGCGAGCTCCCCGAGATCAACAGCGCCGGCACCGGGACATGGCTGCTGATAAGCCTTTCCGATGCTATGAATCAATTGGCGGATCCCTTGGGGGCGGATCCATTGTGCAAGGGGTTGGCCGACGCGTTGACGTTGCATGGCGCACGGTGTTCGACCATGTGCTGGCCGCAGGATGGCGACCAGCTGGAGAATGCCGAGCGACTCCGCGAACAACTCGATTCAGGCTGCATCTCCGCTGTGGTGGTGCTGACGCCCCCCGGCAACGGCAACGCGGGGGGCAGGCCGCGGTGCGCAGCGACTGCGTCCGGCAGTTGGTGCGCATCACCCGCGAGCTACCGGAAATCATGGGTGAGGCGCCGCGGCTGTACGTGGTGACCAGGAACGCGCAGCCAGTGCGCAGCACCGACGACGTCAACCTGGCGCAGGCCGGGTTGCGTGGTCTGCTGCGGGTGATCGGCGCCGAGCATCCGTACCTGCACACCACGCATATCGACGTCGACAAGCTCACCGAGGCCGAACGCCTGGCGCAGCAATTGCTGGCGGGCTCGGACGAAGACGAGACGGCATGGCGCAACGACGAGTGGTACACGGCGCGCCTGTGCCCGAGTCCGCTGCGACCGGAGGAGCGGTGGACCACCGTCGTCGACCACCAGCGCGACGGTGTGCGCCTGCAGATCCGCACCCCCGGTGATCTGCAAACGATGGAGCTTGCCGCGGTCGACCGCATGCCGCCGGGACCCGGGCAAATCGAGGTCGCCGTCGGCGCGTCCAGCATCAATTTCGCCGACGTGCTGGTCGCGTTCGGCCGATACCCCGCCTTCGATGGGCGAGCGCCCCGGCTGGGCACCGATTTCGCCGGCGTGGTGACCGCGGTCGGGCCCGGCGTCACCGATCACCGGGTCGGTGACCGGGTGGGCGGCATGTCTCCCGACGGCTGTTGGGGCACCTTTGTCACGTGTGACGACCGCCTGGCCGCGACGGTGCCGCCAGGCCTGACCGACGCCCAGGCCGCGGCAGTGACCACCGCACACGCCACCGCCTGGCATGGCCTACACGAGCTGGCTCGCATCAGGGCCGGTGAGAAGGTGTTGATCCACTCCGCGACCGGCGGGGTCGGACAGGCCGCGATCGCGATCGCCCGGATGGCGGGAGCCGAGATCTTCGCCACCGCAGGCAGCGAGCAACGTCGGGAACTGTTGCGCGACATGGGCATTGAGCGTGTCTACAATTCGCGCAGCGTCGAGTTTGCCGAGCAGATCCGCCGCGACACCAACGGCTGCGGCGTCGACATCGTGCTCAACTCGCTGACCGGCGCCGCGCAACTGGCCGGGCTCAAACTGCTGTCCTTCCGTGGCCGGTTTGTCGAGCTCGGCAAGCGCGACATCTACGGCGACACCCGGCTGGGCCTGTTCCCGTTCCGTCGCAACCTCGCGTTCTACGCCGTCGACCTGGGCTTGATGTGCCTCACCCACCCCGACGAAATCAGCGCGTTGCTGACCACCGTCTACCGGCTGGCCGCGGGCGGCGGGCTGCCGATGCCCGAAAGCACGCACTACCCAGTTACCCGGGCGGCCGATGCCATCCGGGTGATGAGCGCCGCCGAGCACACCGGCAAACTCATTCTCGACATCCCGCGCACCGGGCGCAGCGCCGCGGTCCTGCCGCCGGAGCGGGTCGGAGTCTTCCGGCCCGACGGCAGCTACCTCATCACCGGTGGGCTGGGTGGCCTCGGGCTGTTTTTGACCGAGAAGATGGTTTCGGCAAATGGCGGGGCCGGGGCCGGCCGGATCGTGCTGAGCTCGCGCTCGGCGCCCGATCGACGAGCGCTGGAGACAATCGAACTCGTCCGTGCCACCGGGTCCGACGTCGTGGTGGAGTGCGGCGACATCGCCCAACCCGGCACCGCACAGCGGCTGGTGGCGACCGCAACCGCCACCGCACTTCCGCTGCGCGGCGTGCTGCACGCGGCCGCGGTCGTCGAAGACGCGACGCTGACCAACATCACCGACGAGCTGATCGACCGCGACTGGGCACCCAAAGTCCACGGCGCCTGGCACCTGCACCGGGCGACCGCGAACCAGCCGCTGGACTGGTTCGCCTCGTTCTCCTCGGCGGCCGCCCTGCTGGGCTCGCCGGGTCAGGGCGCCTACGCCGCTGCCAATAGCTGGCTGGACGCCTTCACCCACTGGCGCCGAGCTCAGGGCCTCCCGGCCACCACGATCGCCTGGGGCGCCTGGGCCGAGATCGGCCGCGGCGCGGGCCTGGCCGACGGCGGCGACACCACGATGATCACCCCCGACGAGGGTGCCCACGCATTCGAAACACTGCTGCGCCACAACCGCGCCTACAGCGGTTACACCCCGATCATCGGATCCCCGTGGCTGACCTCGCTGGCGAAACGCAGCCGGTTCGCTCAGGCATTCCAATCCAGCGGGCGAAATCGTTCCGAAACCGGAAAATTCCGTGCCGAACTCGCCGAAGTTCCCCCCGACGAGTGGCCCGGCCGACTCAGACATCTGATCTCTGCGCAGATCGCGGTGATTTTGCGTAGAAGTGTCGACCCCGATCGTCCGCTTTCCGAATACGGACTCGATTCACTAGGAAACCTTGAGCTGCGCACCCGCATCGAAACTGAAACCGGGATACGTTCCAGCTCCACCGACATCACCACCGTGCGGGATTTGGCTGATCGCCTCTGTGAAAAACTGACAACTTTAGAAAACGCTTCGTAAACGCTCCGGTCACAATGTGCGGTTTAACCGCGTACCTGAAATATCCTGGGGCCAGGCGCGCAATCTTAGGAGTTGAATTGGTTGTCCTGGGAAATCTGGGTTTGGAGACGGTGAGCAACTGGGCCCCGCCCACTGGCCCGGTTTGGCTGTGGCACCCCTCTCCGGCCACCCTGGAGAAAGCGCAACAAGCGCCGATCAGTGCCGTGCCACCTAGCTACATCCAAGCCCGTCATCTGCGTAGCTTCCGCGAACAGACGGCCCGCGGCTTGGACATGTCGCGGCTGCTGGTCACTGCCCTGGACATCCCCGGGCAGTGCGATATCCGCGCGATGACCTACGTCATCAACTCGCACCTGCGGCGACACGATACCTACCGCAGTTGGTTCGAATTCACCGAAAGCCGGCACCTCGTCAGGCACACGATCGCCGATCCCGCGGATATCGAGATGATTCCGGTTGAGCACGGCGAGATGACGCCCAAACAATGGCAAGAATTTGTGTTGTCCACACCGAGTCCGTTCGAGTGGGATTGCTTCAGATTCGCGATTATTCAGCGAGACGACCAGTTCACCCTCTGCGTAAGCATCGATCATCTCCATTTCGACGCGATGTTTCTCGGCACCATATTCTTGGAGATCCGAGCGATGTACAACACCCTGATGGACGGTGGCGAGCCCATCCCCCTACCGAAAGTCGGCAGTTATGACGAGTATTGCCTACGCGAACGCGCGCATACCTCCGCATTGACATTGGCGTCCCCGGGAATACGTGAGTGGGTTGAATTCTTCGAAAGCAACGACGGATCCCTTCCGTCCTTCCCGTTGCCGCTCGGCGACACATCGCTGCTCGCATCCGGTGACGTGCTCTCGCTGCGGCTGATGGACGCGCGCCAGACCGCCCGTTTCGAAGCCGCCTGCACCACCGCGGGCGCACGGTTCAGCGGTGGGGTGTTCGCCTGCGCCGCCCTCACCGAATACGAACTCACCGGCGCTGAAACCTATTACTCCGTCACACCCACCAGCACGCGGGGCACGCGAGAGGAATTTGTGACCAGCGGTTGGTTCATCGGCCACATTCCACTCACCGTCCCGGTCACGCCGTCATTCGCTGAGACCGCCCGCAGCGCCCAATCCGCTTTCGATTCGAGTACGCACCTGGCCAACGTGCCGTTCGAGCGCGTGCTGGAGTTGGCACCGTGGCTCAAGAAGCCTCCCGCTCGAGGCGGCTTTCCCATGCTGTCATTCCTCGACGCGGGCGTACCTCCGCTTTCTGCCGTGTTCGCAGCTCACCTGGGCCGAGCGAACACCAGGGTCTTCACCGATGGCAAGATCGCCGCCCGGGTGTGCATGTGGGTCAACAAGTTCCACGAGGAGACCACGGTAACAGCGTCCTTCCCGGATAACCCGATCGCTCATGACTCGGTGGCGCGGTACCTGGAGACGATGAAATCCGTGTACGTGCGCGTCGCCGAGGGCCGCGGCGAGGCGCCACAGCACTCAGAGCACTCGCGAAACGGCGTCCAGCTGCAACGCCAACTATCCTGATTGCATTCGAATAAACTCTTTTGAAATTTGATCAAATTCGCCGATTTTGAGGCAGCATATGAGCGTTCTCGCATATCGCGTCGGATACATCAGATTGCGAATCGCAACGCATCCGTGTTCGAAGCGTCCCGCACGGTTCGGCAATTCGTTGCGTGCCGGCGGCCGCGTGTTGCAGGGCTCCGTGGCGGCTGAGATTGTCAAGTCGCCGGCATTTCGGGGGGCTTTGGGGGGCTGAAGGACGCTGCCAGCAACGTACCGGCGCTCAATTTTGTCGGAAGTGTCAAATCATCACCCGCCGGCTCGGACCGGCGCTCGCCGACCAGGAATCGGAAAGTCTGCGTTGATTCCGCTTTGGTCGTCCGTCACCCAAGGGCAGGGCCCGGGCGCGGCGGCGAAGATGCCCACCGAGCACGCGGCAAGCGGCTGCGCTACGGCCCAGTACGACATCGAGCGTTGTCATTAAGCAGGCGATACGCGTCGGTTCGTTGGTTATGATCGGTGCCGCAAACCCCGCAGAACGCATCCCTTAGCGCCGCCCAACGACGTCGACGCCGAATACCAAAACCCCTTGGGACTGGCCGGGCGCAGCGCCTCTGGCACCACCGCACCATCAAACACATTGGCCACAAAATCTTGACCGTTGTATCAGTCATGGCCGCCTTGGTGCGACCTTGGTGCGACTTTGGCGCGACGGGGCGTAAGGGCCAGCAAATTTTGGTACGTTCGAACGATTTTCGCACATATGCCGAGCTCACCCGCTACGCTTACTCAGAACAGCCGGAGGAATCGGTTGTCTTCGACGTGGGGGTCGGCGAGTCTCTGTTCGATGGCGCGCGCTTGCGTGCGACTTCGGACTGAAATTCGACCATGGTTTCATGCGAAGCGCACATTTGAGGCTTCAACCAGTGATATTAACTTAAATACCAGACTTAAGAGAGGTGGGCCGCGGTGGATAAGGCCGGAGTTACTCCCGTCGCAGTCATCGGCATGGGTTGCCGGCTTCCGGGAGGGATCGACTCGCCTGCAATGCTGTGGGAGGCGCTGCTCCGCGGGGAGGACCTGGTCACCGAGGTTCCGCCGGACCGGTGGGACGCTGAAGAGTACTACGACCCCGAGCCGGGTGTGCCCGGTCGGTCGGTGTGCAAATGGGGCGCGTTCCTGGACGACGTCGCCGACTTCGATCCCGAGTTCTTCGGGATCACCGAGAAGGAAGCGACCGCGATGGATCCGCAGCACCGCCTGCTGCTGGCATCCGCCTGGGAGGCCATGGAGCATGGCGGCCTCACCCGCGAGAAGCTGGCCGCCTTGCGGACCGGCGTCTTCGTGGGATTGATGCATGACGACTACCAATTCGTGCACGCGCAGGCCCAGGCCCTGGAGGGGCCCTACGGATACCTGGGCAACAGCTTCGCCATGGGGTCTGGACGGATCGCCTACACACTGGGACTGCACGGCCCCGCGATGACGGTGGATACCGCGTGCTCGTCCGGCCTGGCCGCAGTCCACCTGGCCTGCCGCAGCCTGCACGACGGCGAAAGCGACGTTGTGCTGGCGGGCGGAGCCTCGGTGATGTTTGAGCCCCGTAAGGCTGCTTCGGGGTCCGCCATCGGCATGTTGTCTCCGACCGGCCGCTGCCATGCGTTCGACGTCGGCGCGGACGGGTTCGTGGCCGGCGAGGGCAGCGTCGTTTTGCTGCTCAAGCGATTGCCGGATGCGCTGGCCGCTGGCGACCGGGTGCTGGCTGTGATCCGCGGAACGGCCGCCAACCAGGACGGCCACACGGTGAACATCGTGACGCCGTCCGGACCCGCACAGGTCGAGGCGTACCGCGCGGCATTGGCTGCCGCCGGCGTCGACGCGAGCAGCGTCGGCATGGTGGAGGCGCACGGCCCCGGCACCCCGGTGGGTGACCCCATCGAATACGCGAGCCTCGCGGAGGTGTACGGCATCGATCACCCCTGCGCGCTTGCGTCGGTGAAGACCAACTTCGGACACACCCAGTCAGCCGCTGGAGCGCTGGGTCTGATGAAGACTGTGCTCGCCCTGCAGCACGGTGTGATTCCGCAGAATCTGCACTTCACCCAGCTGCCCGATGAGTTGGCCCAAATCAAGACCAACCTCTTTGTGCCGCAGGTGAACACGCCGTGGCCATCGGAAAACGGTCAACAAGCAATCCGGCGGGCGGCGGTGTCGTCGTACGGGTTCTCCGGAACTAACGTGCACGCCATCGTGGAACAAGCTCCGACGATAGTTTCCCCGGGGGTGGTACCGGGCGACGGGCAAACCACTCCCGCCCGGGCGCTGCTCGGCCGCCCGCTGATCTTCCCGCTGTCATCGACCTCGGCCGACGGACTACGGCAGACCGCAGGGCGCATCGCCGACTGGGTCGACGCACACGCGTCGGACTTCGCGGCACCGGATCTGGCCTACACACTTACCCGCCGACGTGGGCACCGCCCGGTTCGCGCAGCGGTCATCGCGGGCAGCGTCGAGGAGTTGGCCGATGGTTTGCGCGAGGTCGCCGGCGGTGACTTTCCGCATTCACCCGCGGTTGGGCAGGACGACCGCGGGCCGGTATGGGTGTTCTCCGGGCAGGGCTCGCAGTGGGCGGCGATGGGCGCTGAGCTGCTCGCGAACGAACCGGTGTTCGCGGCGACCGTTGCGGCAGCGGAACCGCTGATCGCCAGGGAGTCCGGGTTCTCGGTAACCGAGGCCATCTCGGCGTCCGACACCGTGTCCGGCATCGATCGGGTTCAACCCGCGCTGTTCACCATGCAGGTCGCGCTCGCGGCCACGATGAGCTCCTACGGGGTACGGCCCGGAGCGGTGATCGGCCACTCGATGGGAGAGGCCGCGGCAGCGGTCGTGGCGGGAGCGCTGTCTCTGGAAGACGGGGTGCGGGTGATCTGCCGCCGCTCCCGGTTGATGTCGACGATCGCTGGTTCCGGAGCGATGGCGTCGGTGGAACTGCCTGCCCAGCAAGTGCTTTCGGAACTGATGGCACGTGGCGTCAACGACGAGGTGGTGGTGGCCGTGGTGGCATCACCGCAGTCCACCGTGATCGGCGGGGCCACCGAGACGGTGCGCGAACTGGTCGCGACCTGGGAACAGCATGACGTCATGGCGCGCGAGGTGGCTGTTGACGTCGCATCACACTCCCCGCAAGTCGACTCGATCCTGGACGAACTGGCCGATGCGCTGGCCGAGCTCGACCCCAAGACACCGGAAGTTCCCTTCTACTCATCAACCATGTTCGACCCGCGCGACGAACCCGAGTGCGATGCCTGGTACTGGGCCGACAATCTCCGGCACACCGTGCGGTTCGCCGCGTCCGTGCAAGCTGCGTTGGAAGACGGCTACCGGGTATTCGCGGAGTTGGCCCCGCACCCGCTCCTCACCCATGCTGTCGAGCAAACAGCGCGAAGCCTCGGCATGCCACTGGCCGCCCTCTCCGCCATGCGCCGCGAGCAGGAGCTGCCGCACGGGCTGCGCGACTTCCTGGCGGATCTGCACAGCGCCGGCGCCGCGATCGACTTCTCGGTGCTCTACCCCAAGGGTCGGCTGGTGGACGCGCCGCTACCGGCATGGAGTAACCGTCCCCTGCTGTTGACCCCCAGCGGTCAGGATTCGCGGGCGCGCGGCGATTGCACGGTGGCGGTGCATCCACTGATGGGGTCGCACGTGCAATTGCAGGAGGAGCCCGAACGCCACGTTTGGCAGGGCGAGGTCGGCACCGTCGCCCAGCCGTGGCTGGGCGACCATCAGATACACAACGTGCCCGTTCTTCCGGGGGCCGCCTACTGCGAGATGGCGTTGGCCGCGGCGCGCACAGTTCTCGGCGATGCGGCCGAAGTCGGCGACATCCGCTTCGAGCAAATGCTGCTGCTCGACGAGGAGACCCCGGTCGGCGCCGTCGCATCGGTTGAGGCGCCCGGCGTCGTCAACTTCGCGGTGGAGACCCGCCAGGATGGGCAACACCAGCGGCGGGCCAGCGCGATCCTACGAGCCGTCGAGGACGAGCAGCAGCCACCGGTGTACGACCTGGACGCCTTGCGCGCCACCCACTTATCCGACGTGGATCTGGACGATATCGCGAAGCAGTGCGCCGAGCACGATGTGCAATACGGTCCCGCGTTCAGCGGTCTGGTCGCCGCGTACGTCGCCGACGGCGCGGTCAGCACGGTGCTGGCCGAAGTCGCGCTGCCCGGTTCGATTCGTTCCCAACAGCGGTCCTATGGGATTCACCCCGCTCTGCTCGATGCGTGCTTCCAGTCGGTCGGGGCTCATCCCGCCGTCCAGGGCGCAGCCAGCGGCGGTCTGCTGGTCCCGATGGGCGTGCGGCAGATCCGTGTCTACGCCTCCGCCCGCACCGCCCACTGCTGCTATACCAGGGTGACCCAAGCCGACGCGGCCGGGATCGAAGCGGACCTCGATGTGCTGGACGAGCAGGGCACGGTGCTGCTGGCGGTGCGTGGATTGCAAATCAGCACCGGGGTTTCCGAGAGCACAAACCGCGATCGCGTGATGAACGAGCGGTTGTTGACCATCGAATGGCAACCGCGAAAACTGCCCGAGACGGACTTTGCCGAACCCGGAACATGGCTGCTCATCAGCACGTCCGGCAGTGCGGATGTGGCGGCCACCAAGTTGACGGATGCGCTGAAGCTGCAAGGTGCGCAAAGCACGACCATATGCTGGCCTCTGCATGCCGACCACGTGGCCGTTGCCGGGGAGCTGCAGAGTCGCCTCGCTGAACGGGCGTTCGCCGGTGTGGTCCTGCTCACCGGCCCGAAGGACGGCCAATCCGATGAGGAGTCCGCCCTCCTCGGCGTTGAGTACGTTCAGCATTTGGTGCGCATCGCCCGCGAACTGCCCGACATCGACTCCAAGTCACCCCGACTGTATGTAGTGACGAGGGACGCCCAGGCGGTGCTGGCCGACGACTGCGTCAATCTCGAACAGGGCGGGCTGCGCGGCCTGCTTCGGGTGATCGGCGCCGAATACCCGCACCTGCGCACCACCCAGATCGATTTGGACGGGCAGACCGAAGCCGACCGGTTGGCGCGCCAACTGCTGAGCGGATCCGAGGAGGACGAGACCGCCTGGCGGCACGACGAGTGGTTCACTGCGCGCTTGTGCCCCACCGGGCTGCGCCCCGAAGAGCGCCGCACCACCGTGGTGGACCACGAGCACGACGGCATGCGCCTGCAGATCCGGACGCCCGGCGACCTGCAGACAATGGAACTTGTTGCGTTCGACCGGGTTCCGCCGGGTCCCGGACAGATTGAGGTCGCGGTCATTGCCTCGAGCCTCAACTTCGCCGATGTCCTGGTTGCGTTCGGCCGATACCCCGACCACGAGGGGCACCTGCCGCAGCTGGGCACCGATTTCGCTGGCGTGGTGACCGCGGTCGGTCCCGACGTCACCAACCATCGGGTCGGTGACCATGTGGGCGGTTTCGCCGAAAGCGGCTGCTGGGCGACCTTCGTCACGTGTGATGCTCGCGTCGCCGTCACGCTCCCGCCCGGGCTGACCGACGCGCAGGCGGCCGCCGCCAGTACCGCGCACGCCACCGCCTGGTATGCGCTGCACGACCAGGCCAGGATCGCCGCGGGCGACCGGGTGTTGATTCACTCCGCCACCGGCGGCGTGGGCCAGGCCGCGATCGCGATCGCGCGGGCTGCGGGAGCCGAGATTTTCGCGACCGCCGGCAGCCCAGAGCGTCGGCAACTCTTGCGCGACATGGGAATTGAGCATGTCTACGACTCCCGCAGCACGGAGTTCGCCACGTCGATCCGCGGCGACACCGACGGATACGGCGTCGATATCGTGCTCAACTCTCTGACTGGCAGCGCACAACGCGCCGGGCTGGAACTACTGTCCGTCGGCGGGCGGTTCGTGGAGATCGGCAAGCGCGACGTCTACGCCAACAACCGGCTTGAATTGTTCCCGTTCCGGCGCAACCTCACGTTCCACTACGTCGATCTGGCCCTGATGGCAACCAGCCACCCGCAGCGGTTCGGCGACCTGCTGGGCAAGGTCTACCAGCTGATCGCAAACGGCGAGTTGCCATCGCCGCACAGCACGCACTACCCGCTTTGCGACGCGGTCGAGGCTATTCACGTGATGGGCGCGGCACAGCACACCGGAAAGCTCGTGCTCGATATCCCCCACACCGGGAGCAGCACGGCCATTGTTCCGCCCGGCCAGGTACCGGCTTTCCGGCGCGATGGCTCCTACATCATCACCGGCGGCTTGGGTGGCCTCGGGCTCTTCCTTGCCGAGAAGATGGCCACGGCCGGCTGTGGCCGGATCGTGCTCAGCTCGCGATCGACGCCCAACCAAAGGGCGCTGGACACGATCGAGCTCATCCGGGCGATGGGTGGCGACATAGTCGTGGAGTGCGGCGACATCGCCGCACCCGGCACCGCCGACCGGTTGGTGGCGGCCGCGACTGCTACCGGACTTCCGTTGCGCGGGGTGCTGCATGGCGCCGCGGTGGCCGAGGACGCGATCCTGGCCAACATCACCGACGAGGTGATCGCGCAGGACTGGGCTCCCAAGGCCTACGGGGCCTGGAACTTGCACACGGCCACGATCGGACAGCCGCTGGACTGGTTCTGCGCGTTCTCCTCGGCGGCTGCCCTGGTGGGCGCGCCAGGCCACACCGCGTACGCTTCGGCCAACAGCTGGCTGGACGCTTTCAGCCACTGGCGGCGGGCTCACGGCCTGCCGGCCACGACGATCGCATGGGGGCCCTGGGCCGAGATTGGCCTTGTCACGGCTGTGGCCGTGGAAACCATGATCACTCCGGACGAGGGTGCCTACGCGTTCGAGGCGCTGCTGCGCCACGACCGCACTTACACCGGGTATGCACCGGTCACCAAAACGCCCTGGCTCACCGCTCTCGCGCAACACAGCAAGTTCGTGGAGCGGTTCCGGGAAAAGGGCCAAACGGACACCGGCAAATTGCGCGACGAATTGAATACCTTGCCGGCCGAGGAGTGGCCGACCCGGCTCCGGCGGCTGATCTCCGACCGGGTCACGGTGATCCTGCGTCGCACCATCGACCCGGACCGTCCCCTCGCCGAGTACGGCCTGGACTCGCTGGGCAACCTGGAGCTGCGCACCCAGATCAAGGCCGAAACGGGCGTACGCATTACCGCCACCGATATCACGACGATCCAGGGTTTGGCGGGGCTCCTTTGCAAAAAGCTGGCGGCACCAGAAGCTGTCTCAGAAGCGTCCTAAAGTAGGTCTCCGCTGAGTGGGTATCGTCAAAACCGTGCTTGAGTCGTCGATTCCCGCTGTGCTGCGGGAGCGTGCCAGTCTGCGGCCGGATGAGACAGCGTTCACCTACGTTGATTACGAGCAGGACTGGGCGGGCGTTGCGGAAAGCCTGACATGGTCGCAGCTGTATCGACGAACTCTGAACGTCGCGCAGGAGCTCAAAGCTTGCGGGTCAACGGGTGACCGCGCGGTGATATTGGCGCCGCAAGGACTCGAGTACATCGTTGCGTTTCTCGGCGCATTGCAGGCCGGTCAGATCGCGGTTCCGCTGTCGGCTCCGCAGGGCGGCGCCAGCGATGAGCGTGTTAGTGCCGTCCTGCACGACGCGTCGCCTACTGCCGTCCTCACGACATCCGCTATCGCAGGCACCATCGCCGAGTACATCAAGTCGAAGCCCAGTGAGCGCGCGCCCTCGCTCATCGAGGTTGATTTGTTGGACCTGGAGTCTGAGAGAGAATCCGCCGCCGAGAACGATAGTCCGACAAGCGTTGCGCATTTGCAATACACCTCCGGGTCCACCCGCACACCAGCGGGAGTTGTGGTCTCGCACAGAAACATTCAGGTCGGTTGCGAACAGATCATGTCCGCCTACTACGAGGGGGGGGTTGCCCCGCCGGACACCACTGTGGTGTCGTGGCTGCCGCTCTTTCACGACATGGGTTTGATCTTTGGAATCGCCTTCCCGATTCTGGAGGGATTTCGCATCGTTCTGACGAGCCCGCCGTCGTTCCTGCAGCGACCGGCGCGGTGGATGCAACTGCTGGCAAGCAACAGTCACGCGTTTTCGGCCGCGCCGAACATTGCTTTCGAATTGGCCACCCGAAAAACATCTGATGGCGACCTGGCCGGGCTTGACCTCGGGGGCGTGCGCAACATCCTCAACGGCGCCGAACGCGTAAATCCGCCGACGCTGCGCCGCTTTGCTGAGCGGTTCGCCCGCTTCAACCTTCGCCCCGAGGTGTTGCGGGCCTCGTATGGGATCGCGGAAGCCACGCTCTACGTGGCGACCCGCGAACCGGGTCAACCACCAAAAACCGTATTCTTCGAATCCGAGAAACTGACCACCGGCCACGCGAAGCGGTGCGCAAGCGGAGAGGGTACACCGCTGGTCAGTTATGGCATGCCTGAGTCGCCGACGGTGCGTATCGTCGACCCCGACATCCTTATCGAGTGTCCGGCGGGAACGGTCGGCGAGATCTGGGTGCATGGCGACAACGTCGCCGACGGCTACTGGCAGAAACCCCAAGAGACCGAACGCACCTTCGGCGCAACGCTTGTCGGTCCGTCGGCCGGCACACCCGAAGGGCCTTGGCTGCGAACCGGAGATTTGGGCTTCTTCTCCGACGGCGAGATGTTCATCGTCGGCCGCATCAAGGATCTCCTGATCGTCTATGGGCGCAACTACGCTCCTGACGACATCGAGGCGACGATCCAGGAGGTCACCCGAAACCGCTGCGTGGCGATAGCGGTTCCGGATGATGACGGCGTTGAGAAGCTAGTCACCATCGTCGAACTCAAGCCTGGCGGCGACTCCGAAGAGGCCGCGATGCGCTTGGGCGTCGTCAGGCGGGAGATCACCGCAGCGATATCGAGGTCGCACGGTCTGGGTGTGGCGGATCTCGTTCTGGTGCCGCCTCATTCGATTCCGCTCACCACCAGCGGCAAGGTCAGACGAAGGGACTGTCTACAGCGGTATCTGCGTAATGAGTTCACCCGCTTAGACGGGCTGATCCGCCGTCCAGAGCGGCGCACGGTCGATGACACCGGTTCGGGCGCCCGGGCCGACTCGGGGTGGGCCCAACGCCTGCGTACGCTTCGCAAGCAGCAACATGACCTGCTGGTGGGGGTGGTGTGCTCGCAGGCGGCAACGGTATTGGGCCGACCCAGCCCTGACGACATCGACCCTGGTTCCCCGTTTCAGGACCTGGGCTTCGACTCGGTGAAGGCCACCGAGTTGCTTGACCGGCTCAAAACCGAAACCGAGCTGGCACTGCCACCCACCCTGGCCTTCGACTATCCCACCCCGAACGAGTTGGCCACCCACCTGGGCCAACTACTGAGCGGGTCGGTCGCGGCCGCCCCCGAGGTGGCATCGCGGGTGGGCTCAGACGAGCCGGTAGCGGTGGTGGGGATGGCGTGTCGGTTCCCCGGCGGGGTGGATTCGGCGGCGGCGTTGTGGGATTTGGTGGTCAGTGGCACCGATGCGGTGGGGGGTTTTCCGGGCGATCGGGGTTGGGATTTGGGCGGGTTGTTTGATCCCGATCCTGACGCGGTGGGCAAGACCTACACCCGCTGCGGCGCGTTTTTGCCCGACGTGGCCGGGTTTGACGCGGAGTTTTTCGGGATCTCCGGGCGCGAGGCCCGGGCGATGGATCCTCAGCAACGGTTGCTGTTGGAGGTGTGCTGGGAAGCGTTGGAGCACGCGGGCATCGATCCGGCCGGGTTGGTGGGTTCGGATAGCGGGGTGTTCGTCGGGGCGTGGTCACAGTCCTACGGCGCGGGCGGCTCCGATGGTTTGGAGGGCTACGCGATGACCGGCAGCGCCACCAGTGTGGCTTCTGGGCGGGTGGCGTATGTGTTGGGTCTGCAGGGCCCCGCGATCACGGTGGACACCGCGTGTTCGTCCTCGCTGGTGGCCACGCATTTGGCGGGTCAGTCTTTGCGTAACGGAGAATGCGGCCTGGCCCTGGCCGGTGGGGTCACGGTGATGACCACACCGGCGGCGTTTATCGAGTTCGCCCGGCAACGCGGCTTGGCTGTTGACGGGCGGTGTAAAGCGTTTTCCGCCGCCGCCGATGGCACCGGCTGGGGCGAAGGGGCCGCGGTGCTGGTTTTGGAACGTTTAAGCGATGCCCGCGCCAACAATCACCGGGTGTTGGCGGTCATTGCGGGATCAGCGATCAACCAAGACGGCGCCTCCAATGGCTTAACCGCCCCTAACGGGCCCGCTCAACAACGGGTGATCCGTCAAGCAGCCGCCAACGCCGGTATCACACTTGATCAGGTTGATGTCGTGGAGGCTCATGGCACCGGCACCACACTGGGGGATCCGATCGAGTCCGGCGCCTTGATCGCCACCTACGGCGCCAGCCGTGACCGTGAGCACCCGCTGTGGCTGGGATCGGTCAAATCCAATATCGGCCATACCCAGGCCGCGGCCGGGGCCGCCGGGCTGATCAAAATGATTGAGGCGCTCAACCACGACATCTTGCCCCCGACCCTGCACGTCGATCACCCCAGCCCGCACATCGACTGGTCGGACGGGGTGCTGCGGTTGCTCACCGAAGCGGTGCCCTGGCCGTTGAACGAGCACCCCAGAACCGCCGCGGTGTCCTCGTTTGGGATCAGCGGCACCAACGCTCACGTCATCGTCCAACAAGCCACCGTGGTGGCCCCGACACAACCCGTGCCAGAGCCGACCGCAGAGCCGTTCCCATCCTCGCCGCTGTTGGTGTGGCCGATCTCGGCGCGCAGCCCTAAAGCCATTGCCGCTCAAGCTAATCGGCTGCACCAACATCTCACCGAGCACCCTGATGTGGGGCTGACCGATGTGGCCTACAGCCTAGCCGCCACCCGCACCCATCACCCGTATCGGGCCGCCATCACCGCACACCCCGGCACCGGGGATCCCCGCCAAGAGCTGCTCGATGGCCTGCACGCGCTGACCGCCGACCTGCCCCACCCGCGCTTGACCCGACACCACCTTGGTGCACACCGGCCGAGCAAAACCGTTTTCGTCTTGCCCGGGCAAGGCGCCCAATACCCCGGGATGGGGCTTGACCTCTACCGGAACCACCGCACCTTCGCGCGCACCCTCGACGACATATGTGAAGCCCTCGATGCCCACCTCGAGGTTTCGCTGAGCGAAATTATGTTCGCCGAACCGGGTAGTGCTGTTGGTGAGTTGATCCACCAAACGAGCTACGCACAACCGGCGCTGTTCGCTATGGGCGCGGCCATGCATGCCCTGTTCGTCGAAGCCGGGATCACCCCCGACTATCTGTTAGGGCATTCCATCGGAGAGCTCACCGCCGCTTATATCGCCGGTGTGTTTTCTCTTGCCGACGCCGCTGTTTTGGTCACCGCTCGTGGTCGGCTGATGCAAGCCTGTCCGCCCGGCGCGATGATCGCCATCCAGGCCAACGAACGCGACGTGGAGGCCCTGCTCAAGGATCACCCGACGATAGCTATCGCCGCGGTCAACGGGCCCACATCGGTTGTTGTCTCAGGGCATCCCGACGAGCTCGAACCAATCCGCGATTACTGTGCCGCGCACAATCTTCGATCCAGCTCCTTGTCGGTCAGTCACGCCTTCCACTCGTCGTTGATGGACCCGGCTTTGCCCGAGTTTGAGGCCATCGCCGCTGGCTTGACCCTGGCATCGCCCGCGGTGCCGATCCTGTCCAACCTCACTGGACAAATAGCGAATTCCGAGCAGCTGGCGTCCAGCCGCTACTGGACTAGACACCTGCGTGAGACGGTTCGGTTTTATGACAGTGTTGCCGGCTTGCTGGGCCAGGGGGAGCACGTTTTTCTGGAGTTGTCGCCGCACCCGGTGATGGCTGCGGCGATCACTGACACCTTGGCCGGGGCGGTCGAACGGGCCCAGTCGGTGGTGATCACTACCTTGCATCGAGACCGGGACGACCTGGATGCGGTGGCCAATGCGCTGGCCCGGCTGCACAATCATGGCCACAGCCCGTCGTGGCGGGCCCTCTACCCCGACGCCCGCACCGTCGCGCTGCCCACCTACGCCTTCCAACACCGCTCTTACTGGGTGGCGCCCACTCCCACCGCCGAAGGCAGCGGCGTTGCCGACGGTGCGTTGTGGAAAGCCGTCGACGATGATGCGGTGGATACGGTCGCGCAGGTGTTGGGGTTAAGTGATGCCCAAAGCGGCACATCACTGGGAGCTGTTGTGCGCGCCTTGCGGCAGTGGCGCAGCGATCTTGGTGTCCGGTCAGCGGTGAACAAGTTACGTTATCGGGTCGGCTGGCAACCAGTTACCCCGAACACCTTCCCGCCGACCCGTCGTCGATGGTTGGTTTTGGCCTTCCCCGAACAATCCGATGATGTGTGGATCACTGGCTTGTCTGCAAAATATGCAGAGGCTGTGGAAGTGCTCACTGTCGATCCGAGTGAACTCGGCAGAAACTCTTTATCCGCCTTGTTAACGACTGCTGCTACGCGGGCTCAGTGTGACGGCATTGTTTCCTTCATGGCAACAGATGAGCGGGCGCATCCAGATTTTTCTGGGATATCGGTCGGCCTGTTTTCGGTGCTTCTTGTTGCACAAGCTCATTGCGATTCCGGTCTTGGAATACCGCTGTGGGTCGTCACCCAAGGTGCGGTTTCTGTATCCACAGATGATGGTCCTGCGAGTCCGAGCCAGTCCGCTGCATGGGGGCTAGGACAGTCAGTATGTCTTGAGCACCCCGATCAGTGGGGCGGGTTGGTTGATCTTCCGCCTAGCGCGACACCGCACGATATCGAGCACTTGTACTCGATACTGGCCTGCCCGCAATCAGAAGACCAGCTCGCAATACGCCGACACGGTGTGAGCGCCCGCCGCTTGGTCGAGGCGCCGTTGCCGTTAGAGCGTCTAGAACGCGCACACACCTGGAAACCATCTGGAACGGCTCTGGTCACCGGTGCAACAGGGCGGTTGGCTAAACACGTGGTTGGCTGGCTAGCCGAAGCGGGCGCCGACCACCTTGTCCTCCTAAGCCGCAGTGCTGCAGAGCATCCACAGTCGGCTGAACTGGAAAAGGAACTCCAAACCCGTGGGGTGGGCGCGACATCGGTATCCGTCGATGTGACCGATCGGTCGGCTTTGGCGCCCGTTCTTGCCAACATTCGCAGTGCGCATGGACCTATTCGGACCGTTGTGCATATCGCGGCAGCCATCGAATGGAACACCATATCCGACACCACCGCTGAAGAGTTCTCCAGCAGTTATGCCGCCAAGGCGGTGGGGGCCAATAACCTGGTAGAACTCCTCGAGGACGAACCGCCAGATACCTTCATTTTGTTTTCCTCCGCAGCAGCGACGTGGGGAGGTGTGCAACAAGGCGCCTACGCCGCCGCCAATGCCCATATCGATGCGCTGGCGGCGCGGATGCGCAGCAACGGACGCACCGCGCTGTCAGCGGCGTTTGGACTTTGGGCAGACCAGACCGGCGGCCTGCCACATGAGATTCTCGACTATTTCCAACGAATTGGAATCAACGAGATCCCGCCCACGACTGCACTGGCCGCGCTGCGACAGGCCATCGAGGCAAACGACACACTGATCACCATTGCCGACGTTTCATGGGATCGTTTCCTGCCCTTGTTCACCGCACGTCGCTCACACCCACTACTGACTGAATTCGCGTCACCCGCGAATACCACCGAAAGCAGCAGCAGCACATCTACCGCGAGCGCATCAGCGCTTCGGGAAATGCTGGCTGGTCAAACCGCCGAAGAGAAACTCCACACCTTGACCACGATGGTGGCCGGCGCCGCCGCCACCGTGTTTGCCCACCCCGACCCGGCCGCCCTTGATCCCGACCGTCCCTTCAAAGACCTCGGCATCGACTCACTGACCGCCCTGGAACTACGCAATAGCCTAACCACCCACACCGGGCTAACCCTGCCGGCGACCGTGGCCTTCGACCACCCCACCCCCATAGCACTGGCCACCCACCTAGCCGACCTACTAACCGACACCGCTGCGCCCGCGGTTCCAGCGGCTCAGGCCAGCACGCGTGGCGATGAGCCGGTGGACAATAGGCTCGCATACACGGATCAAGCGGGATTTTTCGCGGAGCGAGCGGTGCACGGCGCGCTGATTCAGGTTACTTGGATATACAACCGTGCCGTCGATGTTGAGGGGTTACGGCGTTTTCAGCGCAATCTTGGATGCGGGTTGTTGGGACGCAGGATCGAACGGTCTCCGTTACCCTTCGCGCGTGACCACTGGGTCTTGTCTCCGGCGTCGGAGGACATCGATATCGCCGCAACGCCGCGGCGGCGTGCCGACCTGAGCGCATGGTCCGACGAGCGCGCGCGCCTACCCATTGATCCCGAGTGGGGACCCGGCTGGCATCTCGGGGTGCTTCCGCTCGAGGACGGCGGGACAGCGGTAAGTCTGGTGGTTTCGCATACGATCGTCGACGCGATCGGGTTAAGCCTGGCGATAGCCGACGCTGCTGAGGGCAGGACGCACAATCTGGGCTATCCGTGTGCGGGATCGCGCACCCGCAGGCGGGCGTTGCGTGAGGATCTCAGGCAGACCGTGAAAGAGCTGCCCACCATAGGGCACGCGTTGGCCGCCCTGGCTCGAAGGGCCCGGCGCGACAGCAAAGAACTCAGATCATCGATCAAAGCGGCACCAGCTTCCCCTAGGACGGAAAGCAACGATGAGCCAGTAGAGGTACCTGTCCTGACCGCATGCGTCGACCTGGCGGAATGGGATGCTCGCGCGAAAAGTCTTGGCGGAAACAGTAACTCGCTTGTGGCAGGATTCGCGTGCAGACTCGCGGCGAGGGTGGGGCGTGTTCGTGACGACGGAACAGTCACCCTACGATTACCGGTATCGCTACGGACCAATGACGACGATACCCGTGGCAATGCGCTTACGAGTGTCGACGTCACGGTCGACCCAACGAACGCGGCGACGGCCCTTGGGGAAACGCACGTCAAGATCACGCAGGCAATTCTCGAAGCGATCGAGAACTCCGACGAGTTTTTGGCACCACTCGCACTGGCAACCTTTATACCGAAGTGGGTGGCCAGGAGGATGGCAGCGATGGCGGCGGGTGGTGACATCCTTCCGGTCACTTGCTCCAATGCCGGTGACCTGCCCCCGGCGACAATCCGGCCCGATGGCACCGATGCCGACTATACGTACATGAGACCCGTCGAGCCCGATATCACGAAAAGCACACTCGAGAGCATCGGTGGGCGACTGTTGGTGGTTTCGTGGCGGAGCAGCGGGAAGATCTTTATCGCAATCTCCGCATATCTTCTCGGCCGGCCAAATACTACGAGTGAGCTGCGGGAGGTCATATCACGTACCCTCGCCGAATTCGATCTGATTGCGGAGATCAACTGCTAACGTCCATTTTCCGCGTGGCTTAGCTGGGTCGGGAGCCGTTCAGGGTCGAGCAGCCCCGGGGAATCGTCGCGATGACACCAGGCTGGTGGCTCGTGCCCACCTTATCGCTCGATGATCATCGTCCGTGCCGCCGAGTCGGCCGAGCAGATACGGCCGGCACCGACGCGTCCGTGGCCTGGCAGCGGACACGATCGACGTGCGGCCCCGGCGCCCCAGATGCAGAGCCCAATGAGTGTCCACACGGGCTCGGCAATGCCCAGCCGCCGGCGCGCCCACCAGGCCGCGGCGGCCAGAACGGTCGGTCAGGTGTCGCTCAGCAGGTTGGCGTTGCTGCCACCCCGAACGATCGGATTTTTCATCGCGCAAGGGCCAGCAAATTTTTCCACGTCGAGCCGATTTTTTCACATATGTCGAGCTCACCGGCTACGCTTGCGCATAACACGAGGTATCGGTTGGCTTCAACGTGGGGGGTCGGTGAGTCTCTGTTCGATGGCGCGCGCTTGCGTGCGACTCGGACTGAAATTCGGCGATAGTCTTTGTGCGAAGCGCGCATTTGAAGCTTCAACCAGCGATAGCAACCTAAATACAGACATACGGTAAGAGGTGGGCCCTGGTGAATGAGTCTTCCATTCCCGCTGTGCTGCGCGAACGTGCCAGTCTGCGGCCGGGTGAGACAGCGTTCACGTACGTCGATTACGAGCAGGATTGGGATGGCGTTGCGGAAAGCCTGACGTGGTCGCAGCTGTATCGACGAACGCTGAACGTCGCCCAGGAGCTCAAAGCTTGCGGGTCAACGGGTGACCGCGCGGTCATATTGGCGCCGCAGGGACTCGAATACATCGTTGCCTTTCTGGGCGCGTTGCAGGCCGGTCAGATCGCGGTTCCGCTGTCGATGCCGCTGGGCGGCGCCAGCGATGAGCGTGTTAGTGCCGTCCTGCGTGACGCGTCGCCTTCGGCCATCCTCACGACGTCCTCTGCCGCAGGCAACATCGCCGCGTACGCAAAGTCGGAGGCTGGTGAGTGCGCGCCCTCGATCATCGAGCTTGATTTGCTGGACCTTGACTCTCAACGAGCACCCGCTGCCGAGGCCGATGGTCTGCCGAGCATTGCGCATCTGCAATACACCTCCGGGTCCACCCGCACGCCAGCGGGAGTCGTGGTCTCGCACAAAAACATTCAGGTCAATTTCAAACAGCTCATGTCCGCCTGGTACGGCGACGACGGGGGGGTTGCCCCGCCGGACACCACCTTGGTGTCGTGGCTGCCGTTCTTTCATGACTTCGGTTTGATACTTGGAATTGTCGTCCCGATTCTGGGGGGATTCCCCGCCGTGCTGACGAGCCCGCCGTCGTTTCTGCAGCGACCGGCACGGTGGATCCAGATGCTGGCTAGCAACAGTCACGCATTTACGGGAGCGCCGAACATCGCTTTCGAATTGGCGGCACGCAAAACATCAGACGAGGACATGGTCGGGCTTGACCTCGGAGGCGTGCGCAACATCTGCAACGGCGCCGAACGAGTAAACCCCGCGACGCTCAGACGCTTTGCTGAGCGGTTCGCCCGCTTCAATCTTCACCCCAAGGCGTTACGGCCCTCATACGGGCTCGCGGAAGCCACGCTGCTAGTGGCGTGCGGCACAGACGGTCAGCCACCAAGAACCGTATCTTTCGAATCCGAGAAACTGACCGCCGGCCACGCGAATCGGTGCGCAGACGGCGACGGTATACCGCTGGTCAGTTACGGATTCGGGGACTGCGGAATAGTGCGTATCGTCGACCCCGAGACCAGGATCGAGTGCCCGGCCGGAACCGTCGGTGAGATCTGGGTGCACGGCGACAACGTCGCCGACGGCTACTGGCAGAAACCCCAAGAATCCGAACGCACCTTCGGCGCAACGCTTGTCGGTCCGTCGGCCGGCACACCCGAAGGGCCTTGGCTGCGAACCGGAGACTTGGGCTTCTTCTCCGACGGCGAGATGTTCATCGTCGGCCGCATCAAGGATCTCCTGATCGTCTATGGGCGCAACCACTCTCCCGACGACATCGAGGCGACGATCCAGGAGATCACCCGAAACCGCTGCGTGGCGATAGCGGTTCCCGATGATGACGGCGCTGAAAAGCTAGTCACCATCGTCGAACTCAAGGCGCCCGGCGACTCCGAAGAGGCCGCGACGAAGTTGACCGCCGTGAGGAGGGAAGTAACCGCAGCGATATCGAGGACGCACGGTCTGAGTGTGGCGGATCTCGTTCTGGTGCCCCCTCATTCGATTCCTCTCACCACCAGCGGCAAGGTCAGACGAAGGGACTGCTTAAAGCGGTATCAGCAGGACGAGTTCACCCGCTTGGACGGGCTGATCCGCGAGCCAACGCAGCGCATGGCCGAGGACACCGATGCTGGCGCCGGGGCCGACTCGGGCTGGACCCAACGCCTGCGCACGCTTCGGCAGCAGCAACACGACCTGCTGGTGGGGGTGGTGCGCTCGCAGATGGCAACGGTGTTGGGCAGTCCCAGCCCTAACGACATCGACCCCGAGTGCGCGTTCCAAGACCTGGGCTTTGACTCGGTCAAAGCCACCGAGTTGCTTGACCGACTAAAAGCCGAAACCGAGCTGGCCTTGTCACCCACCCTGGCCTTCGACTACCCCACCCCGGCGGAGTTGGCCACCCACCTGGGCCAACTACTGAGCGGGTCGGTGGCGGCGGCTCCGCCGGTGGCATCGCGGGTGGAATTAGAGGAACCGGTAGCGGTGGTGGGCATGGCGTGCCGGTTCCCCGGTGGAGTGGATTCGGCGGCGGCGTTGTGGGATCTGGTGGCCAGTGGCACCGACGCGGTCGCGGAGTTTCCGGCCGACCGCGGCTGGAACCTGGCGGACTTGTTCGACCCCGATCCCGATGCGGTGGGCAAGACCTACACCCGCGCCGGAGGGTTTCTGGGGGAGGCCGCCGAGTTCGACGCGGAGTTCTTCGGGATCTCGGCGCGCGAGGCCCAAACCATGGATCCGCAGCAGCGGTTGCTGCTGGAGGTGTGCTGGGAAGCGTTGGAAACCGCCCGAATCGATCCGGCCACATTGGTGCGCTCTGAGACCGGGGTGTTCGTCGGGTCGTGGTCACAGTCGTATGGCGCGGGCGTCGCTGAGGGTGCGGAGGGATACGCCCTGACCGGGCTTTCCCCCAGTGTGGCTTCCGGGCGTGTCGCTTATGCGTTGGGTTTGCAGGGTCCCGCTATCACCGTCGACACCGCCTGCTCGTCATCGCTGGTGGCCACCCATTGGGCGTGTCAGTCCTTGCGTAACGGGGAGTCGGCGCTTGCCCTCGCGGGTGGTGTCACGGTGATGACCACACCGGCGATGTTCACCGAGTTCGCCCGGCAACGCGGGCTGGCTGCCGATGGGCGTTGTAAAGCGTTCGCCGCCAACGCTGATGGCACCGGCTGGGGCGAAGGGGCCGCGGTGCTGGTCCTGGAACGACTCAGCGATGCCCAGCGCAACAACCACCCGGTGTTGGCGGTGATCGCGGGATCGGCGATCAACCAAGACGGCGCCTCGAACGGGTTGACCGCCCCCAACGGGCCCGCTCAACAACGCGTCATCACCCAAGCCGCAGCCAACGCCGGTATCGGGCTTGATCAGGTCGATGTGGTCGAGGCCCACGGCACCGGCACCACCCTGGGCGACCCGATCGAGGCCGGCGCCCTGATCGCCACCTACGGCGCCGCGCGTAACGCAGAGCACCCGCTGTGGCTGGGCTCGATCAAATCCAACATCGGCCACACCCAAGCCGCTGCCGGTGTCGCCGGAATGATCAAAATGATCGCGGCCCTCAACCACGACAGTTTGCCCCCAACCCTGAACGTCGATCGCCCCAGCCCGCACATCGACTGGTCGGCCGGCACTGTTCGCTTACTCACCGAGCCGGTGCCCTGGCCGGTCACCGATCATCCCCGCACCGCGGGGGTGTCCTCGTTCGGGATCAGCGGCACCAACGCGCACCTGATCCTGCAACAAGCCCCCACCCCGCAGGCCGGGCCGGCTGACGCCGAGCCCCCGGCCGGGCAAACCGATGATGGTGATGAGTTTGGGCTGCCAGGAGGGGCACTGTGGCCGGTTTCGGCGCGCACCCCCGCAGCGTTGAGCACGCAGGCCGACCGGCTGCACGAACACCTGGTTCGCCATCCCGACCTGGATCTCACCGATGTGGCCCACAGCCTGGCCACCACCCGCACCCATCACCCCTATCGGGCAGTGATCACCGCACCGGTCGACACCGCCGATCCGCGCAAAGACGTGCTCGACGCCCTACAAGCCCTGCGCACCGGCCAACCCCATCCGCAGCTGACCCAACACCATTACCTGGCCCACCTTCGCGGCAAAACCGTGTTCGTCTTACCCGGCCAGGGCGGCCAATACCCCGGCATGGGTCGAGAGCTCTACGAACACCACCGCGCCTTCGCCGACATGGTCGACGACTGTGACGCCGCATTGCGCCCATTCACGGACTGGTCGGTGCGCGAGGTCTTGTGTCAGGATCCGGCGGCCCCAGCGCTGGACCGAGTCGATGTGGTCCAGCCGGTGCTGTTCACGATGATGGTGTCGCTGGCCGAGGTGTTGAGCCGCTACGGCATTGTTCCCGACGCAGTGATCGGCCACTCCCAAGGGGAGATCGCCGCGGCGTACATCGCCGGGGTGCTTTCCTTGCCGGAGGCCGCCAAGGTGGTGGCGCTGCGCAGTCAGGCGCTCAGCGCCCTGCGCGGTGCCGGTTCCATGGCGTCGGTCCTGCTTGCCGCCGACGAACTGCAACCGCGCTTGCGACCCTGGGGTGAGGCGTTGAGCATCGCCGCGATCAACGGCCCCTCGCACACCATCATCAGCGGCACCCCGGACGCGCTGGAGGAGTTCATCGCGGCCTGTGATCGTGACGGCATTCACGTCCGGCAGATCGCGGTCGATTACGCCTCGCACTCCGCTCAGGTCGAACCAGCGCGTGAGCGCCTGCTGGCCGGGCTGGCCGACCTGACTCCGGCGCCTGCACGTATCCCGCTGTATTCCACAGTGGGAGAAGCACTTTCAGCCGACCCCCTCGACACCACCACCATGGGCGCCGACTACTGGTATCGCAACCTGCGGGAGCCGGTCGGGTTCCATGACAGGGTGACCCAGCTTCTGGCCGCCGGGGAGTGCACGTTTGTGGAGTTGTCCCCGCATCCGGTGTTGGCCCCAGCGATCACCGACACCCTGGCCCAGGCGGCGGGGCGGACCCAGTCGGCGGTGATCATCACGTTGCATCGCGACGTGCACGACCAAGACAGCCTGGCTACCGCGTCGGCCCAGCTGCACAATCACGGCCACAGCCCGTCGTGGTCGGCCTTGTATCCCCACGCCCGCGCCGTTGAGCTGCCCACCTACCCCTTCGAGCACCGCCACTATTGGCAGGCCCCCACGCAGACTGGAGACGCGTCCGGGCTCGGGCTGGACCGGGCGGAACATCCCCTGTTGGGTGCGGTCGCCGCACTGGCCGACCAAGACCAGGTCGTGTTGACCGGTCGATTGTCGACGGCCACTCAGGGCTGGCTGGGCGGCCATATGGTGCACAACAACGTGGTGTTCCCCGCAACCGGGTTCATCGATTTGGTGTTGCAAGCCGGTGAGTACGCCGGCTGCCCGGTCATCGACGAGTTGGTTCTACATACTCCCCTGGGCCTGTTGGACCACACGCCCACCGATCTTCAGATCGCTGTGCATTCGGCTGAGGACAGCGGGCGGCGCTCATTTACCGTTCACTCCCGGACGGGCGACGAGCACACCCGGGCAGCTTGGACTTTGCACGCCAGCGGCGTTTTAAGCGCCGAGCAGCACCCGGTTTCGGTGTATTCGCCGATGCCGGCAATCGACACCATCGACCAGGACAGTTTCTATGACGACCTGGCCGAACATGGTTTCAGCTACGGCGGCCCGTTCCGGTCGGTGCGTGGTATCGGTGATGACCCCACCCAGCCCGACATCGTTTATGCCGAGGTGGAACTCCCCGCCGACACAGACATCACCGGCTACGGCATCCACCCCGCCCTGCTCGACGCTGCTTTGCACCCCTTGGCCGCGGCGTTTTACCGTACCGCTTCGGACGCTGACCTCGCGGCGCCCCGGCTTCCCTTCGCGTTCACCGAAATCACCCTGCATGCCACCGCGGCGAGGCGGCTGCACGTCCAGCTCACCGCCACCGGCCCGGACACCTTCATGCTGCACGCCGCCGACCCGACCGGTGCGCCGGTGATCACCATCCGAACACTTACCCTGCGTGAACTGCCGACCACCATTGGGCAGCCGGCCGCTGCGGCCGGACTCCATGACAGCATGTTCCAACTGAGCTGGCCGCCCCTGTTCGACGACACCTCCCCCGCAACGGCTACCGTCCCCGGGTGGGTGGTCTGCACCGACCAACCCGATCGACTTCCGGCGAGCCTGCAAAACGGCCCGATACACACCGAGCCGGCCACCTTGACCCCCGCGCCTGAACTGGTGATCTGGCCTTTGCCGCTGCCCGATCCCAGCGAGGACTCCGACCCCGTTGAGCGACTCCATGTCCTGACCCGCCGCACTCTTACCCAACTGCAGGACTGGCTGGCCCGTCCCGACGTCCTGGGCACCCACCTGGTGATCATCACCCGCCACGCCGTAACCACCACCCCCCACGACCCCGCGCCCGATCTGGCCCACGCCGCCGCCTGGGCGCTGATCCACACCGCCCAAAACGAGCACCCTCACCGCATCACCTTGCTCGACACCGACACCACCGCCGCCACCGACCGCAACATCTTGGCCACCCTGTCACGACGACCAGCCGCAGAACCCCAACTCGCCCTGCGCAACGGGACCCCCCACATCCCCCGCCTGACCCCAGCCCCCACCCTGACATCCCCACAAACCCCGGCCTGGAAACTGGACACCACCGGCAAGGGCGACTTGGCCAACCTGGCCCTGGTGCCGACGGACCCGACTACGCCGCTGGGCCCTGGACAGATCCGCGTTCAGGTCCGGGCCGCTGGACTCAATTTCCACGACGTGGTGGTCGCTCTTGGCGCCATCGCCGATGAAGGGCTCGGTGGCGAAGCTGCCGGGGTGGTCGTCGAAACCGCCCCCGATGTGGCATCCCTGAGCCCGGGTGACGCCGTGATGGGCGTCTTCCCCAACAACGCATTCGCGCCCACGGCCATCACCGACCACCAAATGGTCGTTCCCGTCCCGCCGGGATGGTCGTTCCCCCAGGCCGCGTCCGTTCCGGTGGCCTTCCTCACCGCCTACATCGCTCTGGTCGACCTCGCAGAGCTTTCAGCTGGGCAGCGGGTACTCATCCACGCCGGCGCCGGCGGTGTCGGCCAGGCCGCCATCCAAATCGCCCGACATCTGGGCGCTGACGTCTTCGCTACCGCCAGTCCCCACAAACAGCCCGTCCTGGAAAACCTGGGAGTCCCCCACCAGCACCTCGCTTCCTCCCGCACCCTGGATTTCGTCGGAGCCTTCCACGACGCCACCGATGGGCAGGGCATGGACGTCGTGCTCAACAGCCTTAGCGGAGATTTCGTCGATGCTTCGCTGCAACTGCTGCCCCGCGGAGGCAGTTTCATCGAAATCGGCAAGACCGACATCCGCCTGGCCGGCGACATCGCCGCATCCCACCCCGGAGTCGACTACCAGACCTACGATCTGGCCGGCGCATCACCTGATCGACTCCGGCGAGCATGGACCGCCCTAACCGAGTTGTTCGCCACGGGCATCCTGCAGCCCCTGCCCGCCACCAGCTACGGCCTTCTGCAGGCCCCCCAAGCCTTCCGGGAGATGAGCCAAGCCCGCCATACCGGAAAAATTGTGCTGATCCCCCCCGCGGTGTTGGATCCCGAAGGCACGGTGCTGATCACCGGTGGTACTGGGATGTTGGGCGGGGTTTTCGCCGAGCATTTGGTCACCGGTTACGGCATCCGGCATCTGCTGCTGGTGTCTCGTAGCGGCCCGGCCGCTGCTGGCGCTGCTGAACTTGAGGAGCGCCTGACCCGGCTCGGCGCCCAGGTCACGATCACCGCTTGTGATACCGCCAACCCAGCCGATCTGGCCTCGGTCTTGGACGGTATTCCCGCCCAGCGTCGGTTGACCGCGGTCATCCACGCCGCGGGCATCCTCGACGACGCTGTTGTGGCCGAAATGACCGGCGGTCAACTGGACACGGTCCTGGCCGCCAAGGCGGACGCCGCCTGGCATCTAGACCAACTCACCCGCGACCAGGACCTCGACGCGTTTGTGTTGTTCTCCTCGGCCGCGGGAGTCCTCGGTACCCCCGGGCAAGCCAACTACGCGGCCGCTAACGCCTTCCTGGACGCCGTGGCCCAGCAGCGGCAACGGCATCACTGCCGGGCCACCAGTTTGGCGTGGGGGTACTGGCAGACCCCTACCGGGATGACGGCTCACCTGACGTCCACCGACCAGGCTCGTCTCGCTCGCAACAGCTTTACCCCCATCACCACCGAACAGGGCCTGGCCCTGTTCGACGCCGCGCTGCCGCAGCAGCGGCCCGCCATGGTTGTTAGCCCCTTCCGTGCGCGAGCGCTGGCCCGCCAAGCTCGCGAAAATGCCCTACCCCCGATCCTGTCGGCGCTTACCACCAGCCGCCCGCGCGCCAGCGCGGCCAGTGCCGAGGGGCTTCGGGCACGGCTGGCCGCTCAAACTCCTGAGCAGCAACTGGATACCGTGACCGCGCTCGTGAGCACCGCGACCGCCACCGTCTTGGCTCATCCCGACCCGGCCGCGCTGGACACCGACCAGGCTTTCAAAAAACTCGGCGTTGACTCCTTGACCGCCCTTGAACTGCGCAACGCCCTGACCCAGTCAACCGGTCTGACCCTGCCGGCGACCCTGATCTTCGACCACCCCACCCCCGCGGCCCTGGCCAGACACCTTCGCGAACAATTATCTGGAAACGGTGACATTAGCCGAACTCGGAACGTGCCAGAGGGCGAAATTCAGCGTCTCATCGCATTGATTCCAGAAGAGCGGCTTAACCAGGCAGGGATTCTGGCGATGCTTCGCAACATCGCGGACGATTTACATTCATCAGGCCCGAACCGTGAAGAGGAGGCCATCGCAAGCATGAGCCTGGGCGAACTTATGAACATTGCTCGAGGCAACAAGAGCAATTACGAATAGGGGACCAGAATGGCTTTTGAAAGCGACGATGTAGTTGAAGCTCTTCGCGATTCATTAATACAAATCGAGCGGCTGAAGCGACAGAATCGTGCTCTTCTTGCGCGCGTCGACGAGCCGGTGGCCGTGGTGGGGATGGCGTGTCGCTTTCCTGGCGGGGTGGATTCGGCGGGGGCGTTGTGGGATTTGGTGGCTCGCGGCGGGGATGCGATGGGGGCGTTTCCGGCCGATCGTGGTTGGGATTTGGCGGGTTTGTTTGATCCTGATCCTGATGCGGTGGGGAAGACTTATGCGCGTGCTGGGGCGTTTTTGGGGGAGGTGGGTGAGTTTGACGCGGAGTTTTTCGGGATTTCGGCGCGGGAGGCCCGCACCATGGATCCTCAGCAGCGGTTGTTGTTGGAGGTGTGTTGGGAGGCGTTGGAGACCGGGGGGATTGATCCGGCTGGTTTAGCGGGTTCTGAGACCGGGGTGTTTGTGGGCGCGTGGTCGCAGTCGTATGGCGCTGCTGGTTCGGATAGCGCTGAGGGGTATGCGATGACTGGTACCTCGCCCAGTTTGGCTTCTGGTCGTATTGCTTATGCGTTGGGTTTGCAGGGTCCGGCTATCACGGTGGACACGGCTTGTTCGTCGTCGTTGGTGGCTGCGCATTTGGCGTGTCAGTCGTTGCGTAACGGTGAGTCGGGTCTCGCCCTGGTCGGTGGGGTCACGGTGATGACGACGCCGTCGGTGTTCACGGAGTTCGCGCGGCAGCGTGGGTTGGCGGCGGATGGGCGGTGTAAGGCATTTTCGGCGGCCGCGGATGGCACGGGTTGGGGTGAGGGTGCCGCGGTGTTGGTGCTGGAGCGGCAGAGTGATGCCCAGCGCAACCACCACCCGGTGTTGGCGGTGATCGCGGGATCGGCGATCAACCAGGATGGTGCCTCTAACGGTTTGACCGCCCCCAACGGGCCGGCTCAGCAGCGCGTTATTGCTCAGGCGGTGGCTAACGCCGGTATCGGGCTTGATCAAGTCGATGTGGTCGAGGCCCACGGCACCGGCACCACCCTGGGCGACCCGATCGAGGCCGGCGCCCTGATCGCCACCTACGGCGCCGCGCGTAACGCAGAGCACCCACTGTGGCTGGGATCGATCAAATCCAACATCGGCCACACCCAAGCCGCTGCCGGTGTCGCCGGGATGATCAAGATGATCGCGGCGCTTAACCATGACAGTTTGCCGCCGACGCTGCACGTGGATCACCCCAGCCCGCACATTGATTGGTCGGCAGGCACTGTTCGGCTACTCACCGAATCGGTGCCGTGGCCGGTCACCGATCGTCCCCGCACCGCGGCGGTGTCCTCGTTTGGGATCAGCGGCACCAACGCGCACGTGATCCTGCAGCAGGCTCCGAGCCCGCCGGATGGACCGGCTGAGGATGAGACGCGTTCTGCGGCGGGGCAAACCGATGGCAGTGGTGAGTTTGGGTTGTCGATGTGGCCGGTTTCGGCGGGTAGCCCCGCGGCGTTGTGCGCGCAAGCCGACCGGCTGCACCAACACCTGGTCTCCCATCCCGACCTGGATCTCACCGATGTGGCCTACAGCCTGGGCTCCAGCCGCACACACCACTCTCATCGGGCAGTGATCACCGCACCGGTGGGCACCGCCCACCCGCGCGAAGACCTGCTGGACGCCCTAGCTGCCCTGCACGCCGGCCAACCCCATCCGCAGCTGACCCAACACCATTACCTGGCCCACCTTCGCGGTAAAACCGTGTTCGTCTTACCGGGCCAAGGCGGCCAATACCCCGGTATGGGTCGAGAGCTCTACGAACACCACCCTGTCTTCGCCGAAACTGTCGATGACTGTGACAAGGCGTTGTGCCCATTAACGGGCTGGTCGGTGCGCGATGTCTTGCTTCAGGACCCCGCTTCCCCGGCGCTGGACCGCGTCGATGTGGTCCAGCCTGTGCTGTTCACGATGATGGTTTCGCTGGCCGAGGTGTTGAGCCGCTACGGCATTGTTCCCGACGCAGTGATCGGCCACTCGCAAGGAGAGATCGCCGCGGCGTATATCGCCGGGGTGCTTCCCCTGCCGGAGGCCGCCAAGGTTGTGGCGCTGCGCAGTCAAGCGCTGAGCGCCCTGCGTGGTGCCGGTGGTATGGCGTCGGTGCTGCTGGACGCCGACCAACTGCACCCACGCCTGCGACCTTGGGGTGAGGCGTTGAGCATCGCCGCGATCAACGGCCCGTCACACACCATCATCAGCGGCGACCCCGCCGCGCTGGAGGAGTTCACCGCGGCCTGTGATCGTGACGGCATCCACGTCCGGCCCATCGCCGTCGATTACGCCTCGCACTCTGCTCAGGTCGAACCAGCGCGTGAGCGCCTGCTGGCCGGGCTGGCCGACCTGACTCCGGCTGCATCTCGCATCCCGCTGTATTCCACAGTGGGAGAAGTACTTTCAGCCGATCCCCTCGACACCACCACCATGGGCGCCGACTACTGGTATCGGAACCTGCGTGAGCCGGTCCGGTTCCATGACCGTGTCGTCGAGCGTTTGGCCGCCGGGGAGTGCACGTTTGTGGAGTTGTCCCCGCATCCGGTGTTGGCCCCGGCGATTACCGACACCCTGGCCCAAGCCGCGGGGCGGACCCAGTCAGCGGTGATCATCACGTTGCACCGGGACCGGCCAGACCAAGACAGCGTGGCCATCACGTTGGCCCAGCTGCACAATCACGGCCACAGCCCGTCGTGGTCGGCCCTGTATCCCCACGCACGCACTGTCGGGCTGCCGACCTACGCCTTCGAGCACCGCCACTATTGGCTCTCCCCCGCCCCGACCGGCGACGCTAGCGGGCTCGGGCTGGACCGCGCAGAACATCCCTTGTTGGGCGCGGTCGCCACACTGGCCGACGAAGACCAGGTCATGGTCAGCGCGCGGCTGTCACCCAGCACCCAGGAATGGCTGGCCGGCCACCAAGTTAACGACACCGTGTTGTTCCCGGCGACGGGGTTCATCGAGGTGATCCTGCGGGCCGGTGAGTTGGCCGGCTGCCCGGTGATCGATGAACTGATCCTGCACAGCGCCCTGACGCTGTCGGAGCAGGTGCCGACCGATCTGCAGATCCTGGTGCAGCCGCTCGAACAGCACGGGCAGCGCACGTTTAGGTTGCACTCGCGCACCGGTGGCCAGCATCCCGGCGCGTGGACCCTGCACGCCAGCGGCGCGCTGAGCGCCCATCAGCCCGCCGCCGGCTCCCCGTTTACGCCGGCGCCGGGTGCGGAGGCGCTCGACCAGGAAGACTTCTACGAACGGCTGGCCGAGCGGGGTTACCGCTACGGCGGCCCGTTCCGGTCGCTGCGGGGGATCGGCACCGACCCGGCTCGACCCGAGGTCGTCTATGCCGAGGTGGCGTTGCCCGCCGACACCGATGTCACTGGCTACGGAATTCACCCCGCCCTCCTGGACGCCGCCCTGCACCCGCTGGCCTCCGTGTTGGACGGCGCCGGCGAGGCCGACTCGGCGTTGCTGCGGCTTCCTTACGCGTTTAGCGGGATCACCCTGCATGCCACCGCGGCCACCCAGCTGCGTATCCAGCTGACCCGCACCGGTGAGGACAAGTTTGAGCTGCACGCCACCGACCCCACCGGCGCCCCGGTGATCACCATCAGCACGTTGACTTTGCGCGCTGTGTCCGATCAGATCGGCCAGCCAACCTCGATGGCCGGGTTATCCGACAGCTTGTTCGAGCTGACCTGGCGATCCGTGCCCGATCTGCCCGGGCCGCCCAGTCTCTTGGGGGCCCAACCGCCGGCGTGGGCCGTATGCACGGATTCACCCGAGCACCTGCCGGCCAGCCTGTCCAAAGCCACGATCCACAACGACCTGGCCACCTTGACCCCGTGCCCGGACCTGGTGATCTGGCCGCTACCCTGTCCCCCGGAGAAGACAGAGAAGACAGATGGGCAGGCTCATCCGCTGGAGCGAGTGCATACCCTGACCCGCCACGTTTTGGCCCAGCTGCAGAGCTGGCTGGCCCGGCCCGACACCGCCAACAGCCAGCTGATGATCGTCACCTCTCACGCGGTCAGCGTCAGCGCCTATGACGGTGTCCCGGATCTGGCTCATGCCGCGGCCTGGGCGCTGATCCACACCGCCCAAAACGAGCACCCCGACCGCATCATTTTGCTCGACACCGATAACACCTCAGCCACCGACGACACCCTGCTGGCCATCGCCTCGACGCCACCGGCCGGCGAGCCGCAACTGGCCTTGCGCAACGGTGTCGTCAACATTCCCCGCCTGGCCCGCACCCCCACCCTGACCCCACCGGATGGCCCCGCCTGGCAGTTGGCCACCACCGGTAAAGGTGACTTAACCAACCTGACCCTGCAACCCACCGACCCCCCCACCACCCTGGCCCCGGGGCAGATCCGCATTCAGGTACGGGCCGCCGGGCTGAACTTCCACGATGTGGTCGTGGCGTTAGGCGCCATCTCCGACGAAGGCCTGGGTGGCGAAGCCGCCGGGGTCATCCTCGACGCCGCCCCCAACGAGACATCGCTGCGTCGCGGTGACGCGGTGATGGGCCTTTTCCCGCACAACGCTTTCGCGCCCACCGCGATCACCGACGAGCGCATGGTGGTACCCATCCCGGCTGGATGGTCGTTTACCCAGGCCGCTTCCGCGCCGGCAGCGTATTTGACCGCCTATACCACTTTGGTCGAGATCGCCGGGCTGTCGGCCGGGCAGCGGGTGCTCATCCATGGCGGCGCCGGAGGCGTCGGTCAGGCCGCCATCCAGATCGCCCGCCACCTCGGTGCCGAGGTTTTCGCCACCGCCCACCCGACCAAACATCACGTGCTCGACGATCTGGGGGTCGACCCCGGGCACATCGCCTCGTCGCGCACGCTGGATTTCGTCGACACCTTCCACGAGGCCACCGGCGGGAAGGGCATGGACGTCGTGCTCAACAGCCTTAAGGGAGACTTCGTCGATGCTTCGCTGCAACTAATGCCCCGCGGCGGCAGTTTCATCGAAATCGGCAAGACCGACATCCGCCTGGCCGGTGACATCGCCGCATCCCATCCCGGGGTCGACTATCAGACCTACGACATGGCCAACGTACCAGCGGAATCCCTCCAGGGAGCATGGACGGCCCTGACCGAGATGTTTGCCGCCGGTGTCCTTAAGCCACTGCCCACCACCAGCTACGGCCTGCTGAACGCCCCCCAAGCCTTCCGCGACATGAGCCAAGCCCGCCATACCGGAAAGATCGTGCTGATCCCCCCCGCGGTGTTGGACCCCGAGGGGACGGTGCTGATCACCGGTGGTACCGGGATGCTCGGCGCGATCTTCGCCGAACATCTGGTCACCCGCCACGGCATCGAGCATCTGCTGCTGCTGTCTCGCAGCGGGCCCGACGCTCCCGGGGCCAGCGAACTGCAACAACGTTTGGCCCGGCTGGGCGCCCAAGTCGCTATCGCCGCGTGCGACACCAGCGACCCCGCCGAGCTGGCCGCAGCACTTGACACAATTCCCGCCAGCCACCCGTTGACCGCGGTCATCCACGCCGCCGGCGTCCTAGATGATGCCGTGGTGACCGATCTGAGCCCTCAACAACTCGATGCGGTCTTCGCGGCTAAAGCCGACGCCGCCTGGCACCTGCATCACCTCACCGCCGACCGCGACCTGGCCGCGTTCGTCTTGTTCTCCTCGGCCGCGGGAATACTGGGCAGCCCCGGGCAGGCCAACTACGCGGCCGCCAACGCATTCCTGGACGCGCTGGCCTGCCACCGCGATCACACCCAACGTCGGGGGACCAGTGTGGCCTGGGGCTACTGGCAAACCCCATCCGGCATGACGGCCCACCTCAACACGACCGACGTGACGCGCCTGACCAGCACGGGCCTAACCCCGATCACCAGCGAGCACGGCCTGGCCCTCTTCGACGCCGCACTCGCCAGTCAGCGGCGCAACCTGCTGGCCAGCCCGTTCAACACCGGCGCGTTGAACCGCCGCGCCCGCAACGGCACGTTAGACCCGATATTGTCCGCCCTGGCCCATAGCCGCCCCCAAGCCGCCACCGCCAGCCCCCAAACACTGGTCGCCAGTTTGGCCACGCAAACGCCCCAACAACGGCTTGCCACCCTCACCGCGATGGTCAACGCCAGTATTGCTGCCGTGTTGGCCCACCCCGACCCGGACGCCCTCGATCCCGACGGTCACTTCAAGGACCTCGGCATCGACTCACTGACCGCCCTGGAACTACGCAACGCCCTCAGCCAACGCACCGGCCTCGCCCTGCCGGTAAGCCTGGCTCTCGACCACCCCACCCCCGCCGCGCTCGCCACCCACCTAGCCGACCTACTAGCCGACCAATTACCCGACACCGGGGCGCCTGCGGTCCCAGCGGATCAGGTCAGCACGCGTGGCGATGAGCCGGTGGACGACAGGCTCGCATACCTGGATCAAGCGGCATCTCGCGCGCTGCGAGCGGTTCAAAGGCAATTATCGAAGCGACGGAGAACTCCGACGAGTGTTTGGCGCCAGTCCCGCGGGCAACGATGACACCGAAGTTGGTGGCCCGGAAACTATCAGGGATGGTGGCGGGTGGTACAGACATAAGAGGTGGGCCCCGGTGGATACGGCAGGAGTTACTCCCGTCGCGGTCATCGGCATGGGTTGCCGGCTTCCGGGAGGGATCGACTCGCCTGCCTTGCTGTGGGAGGCGCTGCTCGGCGGCGAAGATCTGGCCACCGAGGTTCCGCCGGACCGGTGGGACGCCGACGAGTACTACGACCCCGAGCCGGGTGTGCCTGGTCGGTCGGTTGCCGGATGAAATGGCAGGTTTGCGATGAAATTTGTTTTGGCGGTTCATGGAACTCGCGGCGATGTCGAGCCTTGCGCCGCGGTAGGTGTGGAGCTGTTGCGCCGCGGACACGAAGTGCGCATGGCAGCCCCGCCCAACATGCTTGGCTTCGTCAAGTCGGTGGGCCTGGACGCGGTTACCTACGGCCCGGACTCGCTGGCGCAGCTGGAGGAGCCCGTCTTCCGCAAGTGGTATACGGTCCGCAATCCGATCAGCGTGCTGCGCGAAGGTACGGAGTACGTGACGCGGGGCTGGGCGGAAATGAGCGCGACGCTGACGTCGCTGGCGGACGGGGCCGACCTGATATTGACGGGGCAGACCTATCAGGGGGTGCCCGCCAACGTCGCTGAGTACTACGGCATTCCGTTCGCCGCGTTGCACTACTTCCCGCACCGGCGCAACGGCCGAGTGATTTCGTTTTTGCCATCGCCGGTGGTCCGCTTCGGATACACGGCGGGCGAGTGGGTCTATTGGCGCGTGACGAAGAAGGCTGAAGATGCGCAACGCCGTGAACTGGGTCTGCCGAGGACATCGACCTCCTCAGCGCGACGGATAGTCGAGCGCGGATCGCTGGAGATTCAAGCCTACGACGCGCTGTATTTTCCAGGGCTGGCAACGGAATGGAATGAGCAACGCCCATTCGTCGGCGCGCTGACGCTGGAGTTGCCGACGGACTCCGACGACGAGATTCTGTCGTGGATTGCAGCGGGCACGCCGCCGGTCTACTTCGGCTTTGGCAGTATGCGAATTGAATCTCCCGCCGCCACGATCACCATGATCGGCGAGGCTTGCGCGCAGTTAGGCGAGCGGGCGTTGATCAGTAGCGGCGGGGTAAGCGATTTCGACGACATGCCGCACTACGACCATGTCAAGGTTGTCGGCGCGGTGAACCACGCAGCCATCTTTCCCGCCTGCCGCGCGTTCGTGCACCACGGTGGGCCGGGCACGCTCGCAGCAGGCATGAAAGCCGGAATCCCCACATTGGTCCTCCCGATCGGGGCCGAACAGCCGATCTGGGCCATCCAAGTCAAGCGGCTTAAAGTTGGCTTGGCCCGGCGCTTTTCGCGCATCACTAGGGAATCGCTGGTCGCCGACCTGCGCACCATCCTGGCGCCGGAGTACGTCGCCCGGGCCCGTGAAATCGCGACCCAGATGACCAAAACCGAGGCCAGCGTGAGTCGGGCCGCCGATCTCCTAGAGGATGCTGCTCGCCAACGCGTCTGAGATGATCGGTAACGCCTAAATGCAAAGCCCAGTTGTCGGCCCGACCACTACTCGAGGATGCCGCTCAGGTCGAACTCTTTCAGTGTGTCCGCTACCAGCTCACGGAGATGGGGCTTCGAGTTAATCCCCCCGCGCTGGTAGGCAACGACGGAGATGGACATCTTTCCCGCCAGGCGTCCTCCCAAGACGACAAGTTGGCCGTTCACGCTTTCGATGTACGTACGCGTCACGTTTTGGTCTACCCCCCGCAGCATGAGGTAGTCGGCGTCGGTGCCATCAGCGCGGTTTACTTCGGGGGGGAGGTCACCGACATTGGAACAGACCACAGGGAGATCGGTGAAGCCGAACAGCAGATCGGCCCCTCGCTTCAGCGCTCGCTTCGGTATGAACGGGGTCAGCGCAAGCAGCTGCCCCGCCTCGTCAGACGCCTCCCGCGACGCCCACCACGCTTGCGCGAGCGCAACTCGAGTGCCGGACAGATCTGTCGTTACCTGCGCTGGGTCGACACTGATGGTTCCAAACGAAAATGCGTTCGCACGCGTATCTTCCGGGGTGCGGTCGGCGATCGGGATCAGCAGGGTAACCGCGCCGTCGTCGGCACGGCAACGTCCCAGCCGTTCGCCGAGTTTCGCGGCGAACCCAGCAAGCAGCGAGTTACTGGCTCCGCCAAGGATTTTCGCGCGAGCATCCCAGTCGCCGAGATCGATGGTGATCGAGGTCGTGGGGATCACAACATGGCAGTCGGCACCATCTGAAAGGACCGCGGCGGGTCGCGGTGCAGCCGGTCGGGCAGTATCTTGCCGGCGACCAAGTAGCAGTTTCGCCGCCCTGCCAAGCGCCCGGGCAACCTCGGGTGCGCTCCGCAGGGTTTCTCGGGCGTCGGTCAACACGGCGCGCAGTCGGGTACGCGAATGTGGCGGGGGGTAGCCAAAATCACGGACGTTGCCGTTGACCGCATCTGCGATGGTCGTAGCGACCCCCGATCCGTCGACAAAACAGTGCGAAACTACGAGGCTGACTGCCGTCGAACCGTCCGTAAGCGGAAGCACTCCCAGATGCCAACCGGGTCCCCATTCCGGATCGATAGGCAGCTCTACGCGCTCATCCGCCCAGTCGATGAGCTCAGCCCGTGGACGGGCGCGGTCAGCGACATCGATGTCCAACGGTCCCTCAGATGCGACCCATCGATGCCGGCCGAATGGTAGCGGCGAACGCTCAATCCGCCGTCCCAACAACCCTTGACCGAGGTTGCGGTGAAACCGCCTCAGCCCATCGAACTCGACACCGTTCTGATAAACCCACACTGCCTGCCCGAGCTGGGAACGTCCGGTGGCACGTAAAGTGAGGAAGGTGGCTTGATCAAAGAACGCGAGGCGATTGTCCGGGCGCTCAACACCTTTGGACGCAGGACCGCCAATGAGCCCACGAACACCACGACTAGGCAGCGACATTAGTCAAACCTCCAATGACACGAATCACTTTCGCCCGCTAGCCGATCACGCCGGTCAGGTCGAACTCTTTCCGCGTGTTCGCGACCAGCTCACGGAGCTGCGACTTTGAGTTATTTCCCCCAGGCTGATGGGCAACGACGTTGATGCACATCTTGCCAGCGAGCCGTCCTCCCACTGCGACAAGTTGGCCGTTGACGCCCTCGATGTTGTTACGCGTAACGTGCTGATCCGCCCCTCGTAGCATGACGTACTCGGCACCGGTGCCGTCGGGACGGCCTATCTCGGCCGGGAGGTCACCGAGGTTGGAACAGATCACTGGGAAATCGGTGAAGCCGAACAGCAGATCGGCCGCTCGTATCACCGCTCGCTTCGGTACGAACGGGGTCAGCGCTTGTGCGCGTTCATCCGCCCAGTCGGCGAGCTCAGCGCGCGGACGGGCGCGCTCGGCGATGTCGAGGTCCGACTGCGGCCCCATAACTGCGACCCACCGATGCCTGCCGAACGGCAGCGGCGAGCGCTCAATCCGTCGTCCCGCCAACCGGTAACCGAGATTGCGGTGGAAACGCCTCAGTGCGTCGAAGTCGAGAGGGTGCTCGTAGACCCACCCGATCTGCGTGAGCTGGGCCCGGCCGGTCGCGCGTAGCGAGAGAAACGTGGCTTGATCAAAGAACGCAAGGCGATTGTCCACCCGCGCATCACCTTTGGCCGCAGAGCGTCCAAAACGCGCGCGTACAGGGCATATCCGGGCCGAAATCGGGTCAACCTCCAACGGCGAGAATAATCAGGCGCTAGTCGATCACGCCGGTCAGATCGAAGTCTGCCAGCGTCTTCGCCGCCAGCTCACGCAGCTGCGCCTTTGAGGTCTGTCCGCCCGGCTGATAGGCGATGATGCTGATGGACATCTTGCCGACGATGCGTCCAACCACCACGGTCAGTAGGCCGCGCTTTTCCTCCAGGGCCTGTCGCGATATGCGCCCGTCTACCCCTCGCAATATCACGTACTCGGCTTCCGTGCCGTCAACGCTGGCGATGGCGGAGTCGAGGTTGCCGAGATTTGAGCAGGACACGGGTAGGTCCTCGGAGAAGCCGAAGATCATGTTGCCGCCCGCTTTCACCGCCCGCTTCGGTACGAACGGGACCAGCGGAAGTAGCTGTAGCGGCTGATCGGGCACCTCCCGCGCCGACTTAAGTCCGTGTCGGATGGTGACGTGGGCGGCGGACAGATCCGTGGTTATGTGGGTCGGGTCGACGCTGATGTTCGCAAGTGCTGCCGCGTTCTGACGCGAATCCTCCTGGGTGCGGTCACTGGTGGGGATGAGCAGGGTGACGGCGCCGTCGGTCCGGCGGCGCCCCATGCGTTCGCCGAGTTTGGCAGCGAACCCGGCGACCAGCGAATGACTGTTCCCGCCAAGGGCTTTCGCGCGCGCATCCCAATCGTCGAGATCGACATACATCGCGATAGCCGGCACGACGACATTGCAATCGGCGCCGGCTCCGAGGAGCGGGGTGGGTGCTGATGACTTCGATGACTTCGATGACTTCGATGACTTCGATCCGACAAAGTCACGCCGGTGACGAACCGCCATCTTTGCCCCCGCGCGCAACGCCCGACCAACTTCGGGCGCGCCCCGCAGGGTTTCACGGGCATCGGAGGCTATCGCGCGTCGTCGCGTGCGCGAACGCGCTTGCGGGTAATCAAGGTCGACGATGCTGCCCTTGGCCACATCGCCTATCACCGACAGACCCCCGAGGCCGTCGGCCAGGCAGTGTGATATCACGATGCTGACGGCGGTCGAGCCGTCGGTAAACGAAGCGACTCCCATATGCCAACCCGGCCCAAATTCCGGATCGACGGGCAGTTGCGCGCGTTCATCCGCCCAGTCGGTGAGCTCAGTGCGCGGACGGGCGCGCTCGGCGATATCGGGCACCGTTGTCGGCGGGTCGGACAACACCCACCGATGCCGACCGAACGGCAGCGGCGAACGTTCAATCCGCAGCCGCGCCAACCCCGATTGACAGCCCCTCTTGTAAAAATCCCTCAGCCCGTCGAAGTCGACAGGGTGCTCATAAATCCAGACGATTTGCGTAACCGGCGCTTCATCGGAGGCACGCAGCCACAAAAACATGGCTTGGTCCGTGAATGACAGCCGATTGTCCACCCGTGCCCCCGCACGCTTAGTCATCGATCCGCCCCCAGCTTACGTGAACGGGATCAAGCCGGTCCGTACGATCACGCCGGTTTCAGATCAAGTTGAGCGACGTCGACAAAGGGTACAACGGCCCGGCGGCCCTCGGCGATGCGGACATAGGCCGATTTCATCGCATCCATATACCGGACAATCGATTCGCGGGCGATCGGGTTGTTCGGGAACATCACAGTCACAGTGGTCTCCCTGCCCCGATTCACCCACATCCCGATTTGGTTCGCAGACCTGGCGTCGATGAAAAGCTTGCCATTCAATTTATCCCAGTGAGCCATGATGTCGGGAGAAAGGGGAGGCAGGCTTGCATCGAGGTAGGACAGCATCGGAACGCCCGGCCCGGGCGCCCTCAGCCCCAGCGTGGGTCGCGCCAAATCCAATACGCGCTCAAAAGGAACCTTTGCCAGGCCGATACCCGCGTCAAAGGATCCCTGGGCCGCCCGAACAATTTCACCAAAAGACGTCGGATCAATGGGGACACTGATCGGAACCACTCCGGCGAACCATCCCGTTGTCGCAAATTCGGTGAGATCGCGACGCGTCGTGGTGGGAGTAATCACGTAATATGTGTCGGCGCCGGTCAACTCATGCTCCGCGATGGCAGCGCAGGCAAACACGCCACCGCTGAAACGAGCGCCCGCATCTACGCACGCGGATTCGAATCGGTCTGTCTGCTCTTCGTCCATCAGGCGTACGGTTAGCACGTCGCAGGTAAAGGGCGCCGATGAGTCGCCGAGCGGCAGTGGGAAGTGCGGAAGGCTCCCGCCGTTGTCTTCGGCGAACTCGACCCAGGCGCGTACTTCCGGCGACTCCAAGGTCAACTCGGACGCGTACTGATGCTGCCGGACGCAGTAGTCCTCATAGCTGGACGATTTCCGCAACTTGATGGGCGCCGCACCGCCCACCAGTGCCGCGTACATCATGTGGATCTCCGCCAAGACCAGGTGAATGAGCGGGGCGTCGATGTGGACGTGATCAACGCTGAAATAGAACATGAAGTGGTCCGCGCGCTGAATGGCGCCGAACTGGAAGCAGTCCCATCTCAATGGATTCGGAGTGGCCAGCACCTGGGCTCGCCATTCTTTCGAGGTAACCTCACCGTGCTTAGTCGGGACTAACTTAATGTCCTTGGGGTCGCGGAGCGTCCGCCGAACGATGTTCTCGGCATCCTTGTAGTCGAACCAACTGTGGAACGTATCGTGCCGACGAAGGTATGTGTTGATGACGTGAGTCATGGCACGAATATCACACCGACCGGGTATATCCCAGGACAAAGTGTACAGCCGCGCCATTTCGGCCCCGCGTGCCGCATATTGGGTATATGCACGAAGATGTTGGGCTTGCTGATAGCTGGGCGGCACCGAGCTTTCCGGGGCTTCCCAGGCCTTCACGAGAGTCGCGGGCGGTGGGCTCCACGTGACGAGTTCGCCGGGCGGCGGACTCCCCCAGTCGTGGCTTCCGTTTATCGGAAACATATGCTCTCCCCTGCTTCTCGGCGGCCAAGCGTGGGCTGCCATGTGGATTTGTAGTTTACTAGGCTGCGCTCGATTATTTTCGAAAATGGCTTTATTCGAGGAAAATTGGGCTGCCCGGTAAGCGGCAGTTCCGGTCGGCCACTGGCAGGGAGCGCCGTGCGCCGCGTCGCGCAAATCGACTTCCGATAACTACTGTCGTGGCGCTTCGATCGCCCTCACTTTCGATGCCACTTGGACTATCCAAGCACACTAACGAACTATCCAAGCACACTAATGTGGCTTTGCGCGCCGCCTTGGGGCACAAAGTTGACGTCGAGCGGGCCATCCCAGGCGTGGCCCGGCTCAGATAACACCCATGCCGGTGGCGAGCATGACGACACCGAGCGCACCGATGGTGAGGACAAAGATTTTCCGACGATGCGTCATCAGCCAGTTGTGCACGGACAACACGATCGATTCGGTTTGCGCGGGCTTCACCAGATAGCAGATGAGCGGGATCTCGACAAACGCAAAAATCACGACGGTGAACTCGGCGACCGCACAGACCTGTGTGCCGAGCGCGGCGCCCGACGCCACAATGATCGACAACGCCAGCAGATAGTCGACCCAGGGCGTCGCCTGGTTAAGGCCTGCGACGAAACTCACCCAAGGATTCCCGCCTCCTAGCAAACCCCGAACACGGGCCACCAGCCGGGAGAACACGCTCGGCGTCGTCGGCTGGGGCGCCAGCGCCGAGGGAACGCCGACGCTCACCGGTACCTGCCCCCGCTGACGCGCAAGGCGCACAGCGCTTACGGTGGCGACCAACAGCGCGAGCACACCAATGACGATCCTGAAGTGGCCACCCGTGAAGCTTCCGAGCGTGACCGACACGTTGTGAACAAAAGCAGGCAGGGAATCGCGCAGCAGGAGGATCAACGCGAGGCCGACCCCAACACCCGCCGCCATCCCGCCGAGCCAATAGGCGAGCAGGTTCAGCATGGGCCGTCGTTTGGAAACCAGGAGAACGGCGATGCCTATGCGCACCGGGTCTGCCGCCGTGCCGAGCGCCAGCAGCAACACCATTCCCCACATGTCGCGGAACGCTACCCTGCTGTGGCGGATTTTTTGGGGCAACTGTCGAATTGTTCCGCCTGACTTCCACCCAGCTACTACCGGCGGCCGGGAAATAAGGGTAAATGATGCTGGTTTGCGCACTCGCTGCGATCGCAGCTAAGCGAATCCTCGCAGCCGGCTTGGCAAGTTGCGCCGCACCTCGCGACCCTGCGGAGTCCCGCCAGAAGTGGCACGTACGTCTTGGAACTCCATCCGCCTCTATCTCGGCGCGGCGATCCAAGAGTCGCTTCTGGCCATTTTCCGAACAGGATCACCGGTAATGCGTGATTACGCCGCGCGGAGGTTGGGGTTAATTGTAGAGTCGACTAGTGGCACGCCAGATAGAAACTTCTGACGTAGCCGCGGGGGGAATCTTCCAGCGGCTAGGGGATTTTGTCATACGGTGGCCGTTGCCGGTCATCGGGTTCTGGATCGCGCTCGTGGCCGCCTTGGTGCTGTTATTGCCACCGCTGCCGGAGATCGCCGCAAAGAATCAGTCACCCCCCTTACCTCCGGACGCCCCGACCATGCTCACCAATAAAGAGATGGGCCAGGCGTTTCACGAAACAGGGTCGGGCTGCCTCCTGATTGTCGTCTTGACCGATGAGGCAGGGATGGGGCCCGCCGACGAGCAGACGTATCGGACACTGATCGACAACCTGCACCAAGACACCCAGGACAAAATGTCGGTACAGGAGTTCGCTTCCACGCCAGCCCTGCGCGAGATCTTGGCCAGCAAGGACAACAAGTCCTGGATTGTACCGATCAGCTTACCTGGCGACGTGGCCGCGCCCGACACCAAACAGGCGTATCTAGACATCAAGGAGATCGTCAAAAATACCCTCAAGGGATCTACCCTGACCGCCAACTATGCCGGACAGGTGGCCCTCGCCGATGACGTCGTCGCCATCGGCCAGCGTGACATGCATGTGATCGAGATCGGCACCGCGCTCATGGTGCTGCTCATCCTGTTGATGATCTACCGAAACCTGGTCACCATGCTGGTGCCGTTGGTCACCATCGGATTATCGTTGGGGACCGCGCAGGGCGTTTTGGCCGGGCTCGCCCTACTGGGCCTACCCATCGGCCTGCAGACCATCGTCTTGATGAGTGCGGTAATGATCGGTGCGGGCGTCGATTACGCCGTGTTCCTGATCAGCCGCTATCACGACTATGTCCGGCAAGGCTTGAACTCGGATCTAGCCGTCAAGAATGCGTTGACGTCCATCGGCAAAGTAATCGCCGCTTCCGCGGCCACCGTGGCGGTCACGTTCCTCGCGATGATCTTTGCCACTTTGGACGTGTTTTCCACTATCGGGCCGGCGGTTTCAATCTCGATCATCGTGGCGTTCCTTGCTGCGGTGACGCTGCTTCCCGCCATCCTGGTGCTGGCCGGGCGACGTGGCTGGATCAACCCGCGACGCGACCTGACCACTCGTTTCTGGCGGATTACCGGAACACGCGTGGTACGCAAGCCCCGGATCCATCTGATCGCCAGCGGGATTGTGCTCATCTGCTTGGCAAGCTGCGTGAGCCTGGTGCGCTTCAACTACGACGACCTCAAGTCACTGCCGCAATCCGTCACCAGCGCCGCTGGGTTTGCCGCGATGAACCGCCACTTCCCACAGAACGCACTGACTCCGGAAGTCCTCTTCATCAAGTCACCGCGTGACTTACGGACACCTGCCGCCCTCGCCGACCTCGAGCAGATCGCACAGCGGATAAGCCAACTGCCCAACATCACCATGGTGCGCGGGTTGACCCGGCCCAACGGTGGACCGCTGGAGCAGACCAAGGTGTCCTTCCAGGCGGGCGAAGTCGGCGGCAAACTCGATCAAGCCTCCGGGCTGATCCACGACCACGGCGGCGACATGGACAAGTTGGCGGCCGGCTCCAACAGTTTGGCCCAAGCCCTCGCCGAGATACGGGCGCAGGTCAATGGGGCCGTCGGCAGCGTCAGCGGCCTGGTTACAGCGCTCGTGGCGATGAAGGCCGCGATGGGCGGCGATAAGACGCTCAACGACCTACAACAAGTGGCCAACCTCGGCGGCCGCATGCGGGCACTCGGCGATGCGCTCAGCGCGAACATGGTCGACGTTGCAAACACCGCCGCCTGGGCCGCCCCAATGGTGACGGCACTGAACTCCAGCCCGGTCTGCAATGCCGACCCCGCTTGCTCAAGTTCGCGGGCCCAGTTGCAGGCGCTGGTCACCGCACAGGCCAACGGAACCCTCAGGAGCATCACTGATCTGGCTCGCAGCCTGCAAGACACCAAAGACGCGCAGACTGTCGGCGAGACGCTGAATAAACTGCAGCAACAACTGAACCAAGCCATCGCCGCCGTGCGGTCTATCGACGGGTTACAGGCCAAGATGGCCCAAATGCAGCAAGGCGCCAATGCCCTTGCCGAGGGCAGCCGAGCAATTGCCGACGGCGTGCAAGCACTGGTCGATCAGGTCAAAAAATTGGGAGGGGGAATCGGCGACGCGTCGTCGTTCCTGTTGACGATGAAGCGCGATGCGGATAGGCCGTCAATGGCGGGCTTCAACATCCCACCACAGGTGATGACCAATGACGATTACAAGAAAGCCGTCCAGGTTTTCATATCGGCCGATGGTCATGCGGCACGGTACTTTGTGCAAAGCGCGCTGAACCCGATGACGACCGAGGCCATGGATCAGGTGAAGGCGATCAACGCGGCCGCACGGTCGGCTCAGCCGAATACCGAACTGTCGGACGCCTCGATATCGCTGGTGGGGATTCCGAGCGGACTTGACGACACCCGCACGTATTACAACAACGACATCTTGTTCATCGTCATCACGACCGTCCTCATTGTGTTTCTGATTCTGGTCGCTCTGCTTCGTGCGGTCGTTGCGCCGCTATACCTGATCGGTTCGGTGCTGGTTTCGTTCCTTTCGGCCCTGGGCATCGGCGTCGTCGTGTTTCAATTCATTCTCGGCGAAGGACTGCATTGGAGTCTTCCCGGACTGTCCTTCATATTGTTGGTCGCGGTCGGCGCCGATTACAACATGCTGCTCATCTCGCGGATCCGTGACGAGTCACCGCATGGTGTGCGTATCGGCGTCATCCGCACGGTGGGTTCGACCGGCGGCGTGATCACGTCGGCCGGTCTCATCTTCGCCGCTTCAATGTTCGGCCTGGTGACCGCCAGCATCACCACGATGGTCGAGGTCGGTTTCGTAATCGGCATCGGCATTGTGATTGACACATTCCTGGTGCGCACCATTACGGTGCCGGCCATGGCCGCGCTGATCGGACAGGCAAACTGGTGGCCGTCCCGGCTAGGACAAAGCGACAATCAGCGAAAGAACGCCCGCAAGCGAGCACGGCAACCGCGACGGAAGCCCCACCTGCTGTCCGGGCTACCCCGCATGAACGGCATCTATCGCCGCAACACCCACATCCTCGTGCCTGCGCTACCGGCGCTCGATGCCGCTTCCCATCACAACCAAAACGAAAGCGACGATCCGCTTCTGAGCCAAGCGCTACCCCTGTTCGGCCCGAACGGCCTGCCAGATCCCCTCACCAGCGCCCGGCAAGAAACGACCCTAGATTTGCTGGCGACCACAAACGGCAACGGCAAGCGGCCAATTGATGACCTGCCAAGCCACCCGCTACCGCTGTTCGGCCCGAGCGGCCTACTAAATCACCTATCCATTACCACCAACGGTAACGGTCACACCAACGGCAACGGTCACACCAACGGCAACGGCCACACCAACGGCAACGGCCACACCAACGGCAACGGTCACACCAACGGCAACGGTCACACCAACGGCAACGGCCACACCAACGGCAACGGCCACACCAACGGCAACGGCCACACCAACGGCAACGGCGACACCTATGGCAGCCTGCCCGGCCAGGCACTGCCCCTGCTCGGCCTCAACGGCCTGCTACATCTCCTGACCAACCACCAGCCAGCCCCAACAAGCACTGACGGCCATGCCAACGGCAACGGCCATGCCAACGGCAACGGCAACGGCCATGCCAACGGCAACGGCAACGGCCATGCCAACGGCAACGGCAACGGCCATGCCAACGGCAACGGCCATGCCAACGGCAACGGCCATGCCAACGGCAACGGCCATGCCAACGGCAACGGCCATGCCAACGGCAACGGCAACGGCCATGCCAACGGCAACGGCCATGCCAACGGCAACGGCAAACCACCAACCGACCAGCTGCCCGGCCACGCGCTACCCCTGTTCGGCGCCAACGGCCTGCTACATCACCTGACCAATGGCGAGCAAGAAACAACGCTAGATTCCCGAAACACGACCAACGGCAACGGCCATGGCAACCCCGTACCGTCACCGTTCAAGCCGGCAACCACACCCTGAGCCCGCCGAGCCCATACCGCCCGACCTTGCCGAAGCCCTCGCTAAGATCCGCGGATCGCTTGCACACCATGGCGTACGACGTGGGCACTGGCGCCTCGTCATCGTGGCGAAAGTGGCGATCGCGGTGCTGACCCTGCTGGCCCGGCGGACGCTGGTTCGGTTGCCGGAGAACGGGATCGGCTGGCATCGCTTCTTGCGGTCCAGCACGTCGGGCTGCTGGCCGCGCCGGTATCCCGGACCCACCACTGGGTGTGGGTGGTCCTACAGATGATCTGGCTGATTCACGGTCCATGGCGGGACAAACCCGGCGCTCGGATCTTCGGCTGGGGAAGGCTGGCACTCACGGTGATCAGCGTGCCCAGTCTGCTGTCCTTCGGCCAACCGAACATCGTGCAGATCGGCCGTCCGTGGTACCCGGCCTGGGGTGAGATGGCCCATATCACGGCGGCACTGGCCGCTCTGGGCTGGATCATCGCGACGGGGCGTCACCGTGGCTGAGGCGGAGGTGCGGACTGACCGCCGGCTGCGGGCCCCGCTGTTGCTGTTCGTCAGCGCTGCGACGCTGCTGGGCGTGACCATTCCCAGCCAGCCCGATCTCGCCGACTTCCATGTGTACATGCTCGGCGGCGCGGCGTTGGACCGGCCGGAGACGCTGTATTCGTTTGCCTATTCGGCCCAGTCGCCGGACCAACCGCTACCGTTCGTCTATCCGCCGTTCGCGGCCATCGTATTTCGTCCTCTGACGGTGTTTCCGGTCCAGGTGGCGGGGTTGCTGTGGCAGGTGGCGATGCTGGTCGCGATGTACGCCATCGTGCGGCTCAGTCAGCGCATGGTGGGTGGCGGCAGCCAGCGGTCGGCCATGCTGTGGACGGCAGGCGCGATCTGGCTCGAACCGGCGCGCGTCGCCCTCAATCTGGGGCAACTCGGCGTCTTCCTGACCCTGGCGGTGCTGTACGCGGCATACTCCACGCGGTGGTGGATATCGGGTCTGCTGGTCGGGCTGGCCACAGGGGTGAAGCTGACCCCGGCGATTACCGGGTTGTACTTCGTCGGGGTGCGGCGCTGGGGCGCGGCAGTGTTCTCGGCAGTCGTCTTCTTTGCCACCGTCGGTCTGTCGTACCTGGTCGTCGGGGACCAGGTACGGAACTACTTCACCCGAGTGATGGGTGACACCAGCATCAATCCGATCGGGATCGCGTTCAACCAGTCCTGGCGCGGCGGGATTTCCAGGATTCTGGGCCACGACGCTAGCGAGGGTTCGCTGGTGCTCGCCGCGATTGCCGTGACGGCGGCATTGGCGGCGGTGGCCTGGCGGGCCTTGGGGACCGGGCCCGGAGGGCGCGACAAGTTGGGCTCGCTACTGATCATCGAACTGTTCGGCCTGTTGGTGTCACCGATTTCTTGGGTGCACCACTGGCTATGGGTCGTGCCGTTGATCATCTGGCTGCTCTGCGGGCCCTGGCGTGCCATGCCGGGCGCCCGTGTGCTGGGCTGGGGATGGGCGGTGCTGACCTTGGTCAGCGTCCCCAGTGTGCTCGCCCTCGCCGAGCCGAGCCTGTGGCAGATCAGCCGGCCGTGGTACCTGGCCTGGGCTGGGCTGGTTTACGTCGTCGCCGCAATGGCGACCCTGGTATGGATCGTCGTGACCGGCCGGCGGCAGGTGCCGGCGGCTGCCGCGAAATTGACCGATAGGTCAGGGGTAACTTAACGCGCCGCGCGCCCGCAGCGGTTGGAACGAGCGAACCGGTCTGCTCGCTATGCGTCTAAGCGGGTGAACTGATCGTCTCGGTACAGCCGTACGCACTCCGCTCGTCTGACCTTGCCGCTGGTGGTGATGGGAATCGAGCCAGGCGCCACCAGTACGAGATCTCCAACGCTCAGACCGTGCGCCTGCGAAATCGCAGACGTGACTTCACGCTTCACCAGGCTCAGCCTGCCCATGGCATCGTCGTCGGAGTCGCCCCGCTTCTTGAGCTCGATGATGGTGACCAGCTTCTCAAGGCCACTATCCGGAACCGCTATCGCCACGCACCGGCCCTTGGTGACCTCTTGGATCGTCGCCTCGATGTCGTCGGGAGAATGGTTGCGCCCGTACACAATCAAGAGATCCTTGATGCGGCCAATAATGAACAACTCGCCGTCGGAGAAAAAGCCCAAGTCTCCGGTTCTCAGCCACGGCTCATCGGGCGTGCCAGGCGACGCACCGAGAAGCGTTGCGTTAAACGTGCGCTCAGTCTCTTCAGGTCGCTGCCAATAGCCCATGCCGACGTTGGCGCCGTAAACCCAAATCTCACCGACCGTTCCCGCCGGACACTCTATACCGGTCTCGGGATCGACGATGCGCACCGCCGGTGACTGCGGCACGCCGTAACTGACCAGCGGCGTACCGACTTCGCTTGCGCACCGCTTCGCGTGGCCAGCCGACAGTTTTTCGGATTCGAAGTGAACGATTTCTGGTGGTTGACCCGCTTCGCGGGTCGCGATATACACCGTTGCTTCTGCCATGCCATATGACGGCCGTAACACCCTGTCCTGAAGGTTGAAGCGGGCGAACCGATCGGTGAAACGCTGCAGCGTCGCCGGTTGCACCCGCTCACTGCCGTTGAGGATGCTCAGCACGTTCCCGAGATCATGCCCGGCCATGTCGTCGTCCGATGTTTTTCTTGCCGCCACTTCGAAAGCAAAGTTAGGTGCTGCCGAAAATGCGTGACTGTTGTTTGCCAGCAAGTGCATCCACCGGGCCGGTCGCTGCAGAAACGACACCGGGCTCGTGACCACAGCACGAAGTCCGGTCAGAAGCGGAAGGATAATTCCTAGATACAAACCCATGTCGTGATAGAACGGCAGCCAGGACACCACAGTGGTGTCCGGCGGAGCAACGCCTCCGTGGTCCCCGAAGAAGTCTGGATTGATCTGCTCGAAATTAGCCAGCAGGTTTTTGTGCGAGATCATCACTCCCGCAGGCTGACGGGTCGAGCCGGAGGTGTACTGCAGATACGCGATACCCGAGAAACTATCGCGTAGGCCATCGCCGCGGCTCCGGGAATCCAGGTCCAACGAATCAACCTCGATGATTGTTGGTGCGGATTCGCCCGTCAGCGGCTGTGCGTACTCGCTGACATTGTCAATCACAGCGGACGTCGTGAGAAGCAGAGTGGGCGCCGCGTCGCGCATCACCGAACTGACGCGCTCATCGCTGACCCCGCCCAGCGGAACCGAAAGCGGCACCGGGATAAGTCCGGCCTGTATGGCGCCGAAAATAGAAATGATGTATTCAAGCCCTTGGGGCGCCACGACGACCGCCCGGTCACCAGTTGACCCGCACAGCCGGAGCTGCTTGGCGAGGTTGAGGGTTCGCCGATACATCTGCGACCACGTCAGGCTTTCTGGAACGCCGTCCCAATCATGCTCGTAATCAACATAAGTGAACGCAATATCGTTGGGCTGCAAGCTAGCGCGCTCACGCAGCACAGCGGGAATCGAAAACGTCACCACGGATGTCAGACTACCCTCGGTTGGGGATGCGTTTCTCCAGAAACCCGCACGCTGCGACCCCGACCATTGCGCGGTTGTGCCCAATTGCCGGCACCGTAGGCTCCCGGAGGACTCCCAAACGGCTCCCGGACGACTATGCGGCGCGCAACTCGAACCGGCCGACCGGCGCCTAATCTGGCCTCCCACCTGCAACTTAGCGCGAGCCTCCGGTCCCGGACGGACCTCAGGCCAGGGCGCCGACCCGGCTTCTGGAAACGATCGAGCCGATTCGCGACGATGCGGTCCGAGGTCGTCGTCGAATGCCCGACCAGCCACCGCCGAACGGCTGGGAACCATCACTACCCGGTCGCCTGCTGCGGCCGCTCGACGCTGCCTGCACAGGCTCAGACGCCACCCAGTCCAACGGCAGCGACGCCCTGCACGCGCGCCCCAGGCCCCGCGCACAAGCACCCACACCAAGCCAGCGCCAGCCAACCACCGCAGAGGTTCGCCTCGGTAACTGCCGACGGGCTAGCCCGGCCCACGTCGCCCACGCCGCGCGGTCAGCCGCGCCGCCGTCGCCGAAACCAACGGCGCTGCCATCACCGCGGAAGAAGGCCTAACGCTTTGCAACGCCGGCGCGCCACAATCGTCCTTCGAAGGTTTTCCTGTCCGGTTAAAACCCTTCCAGCACAAACTAATTCCACGCTGAACAAAGCGACCTAGCCGCCTCGATGTCGCGGCGGCCGGCCTTCGCTGAATTATCCGGTGAACTGCCGGCCCTGAAAGGTATGGTTTGACAACCGTATACATGCAGGTTCGCAACACTGGACTGCCCGAGGGGATCATCGGCGCGGGAGGCCATGTCCCACCAATACCGCAAACTACCGAATTGCATACTGGCGCTCCCGCGTCCAAAGTGGTTGACATAGGCCATCTCTGGATGTGCATTCGCCGGATCCAGCCCGTCGGGCACGCAATGCCAGATCGAGGTCGAGTCCCCACCCGTAACGGTCGATGGTGACCAGATCCGTTCCACCGATAGCGTGCCCTTCGGCATGGCACTGGGCGGTGGAATCCGGGCGTTTCAGCTCGTCAGACTGATCGGGCGGGGGCCATGGGGAACAACGCATGGCCATCACCGCTGATTGCCCTCGTCGTCGGTCTGATCCGCCTCGTGTTGTGGCTGCGCCGGCACGACTCCAACGACCTCCGCCGGAAGGCCTACACCGTGGCGAACTGGGTGGTCGGGATGAGCTACCGGTGGAACAGCCAGCAGCGCCAGCTGCGAGAATCGAAAACGCCATGCTCACACGGCGCGCTGACCCGGGCCGGATCGTCCATCGCGGGCTTCGTCGGCGCGTTCGATGCACCCGATTCTCACCGACCTGATCGTCGGCGTGGTATCCCCGCACCTACTGAACAGGCTGCCGTGGTGGGGTGAACCGCTCAGCCTGATGATGAAGCTCCCACAATGGAACTGGGTCTGATCATGTAGCACACTAGCGCCGAACCGCCTGCCCACCATCGCGCTGCGAAGGCGGCTTTTCGTCGTTTCGCGGGACGTCTTTGACTGAAATTTTTACTGAAACCCTGTGCGGATTCCATGGTTCAGCTAAGTTTTCTACCAAATGACCAATAACAGCCCCTGGCACACCTCTGCGGGGGATGTGTGGTGACGGATTCCGACGACGCACGGGTGACACTTCACGATGGTTGATCTTCAACGCTGGGCCCGCTGGTGCCAAGCCGCGGCGCCGCAGATATTCGTCTTGAGCGCCATCGCGTCCATCGCCGTCAGCAGCCTTGTCGACCCGGTAGACCTCCACGTCTATGTCTACGGGGGCGCGGCACTTCCAGACGTCTACAGCACAGGATATTTCGACGCCGGACGCAGCGGGGTACTGCCGTTCGTCTATCCACCGTTCGCCGCCGTGGTGTTCTGGCCGCTGCACCTACTGCCATTCTGGGCGGTGGCGCTCGGTTGGCGTATCGGCGTCATCGCGGCGCTGTACGCCACTATCCAGCTCTGCTTGAAGATGATCGGCACCGGCGACCGCCGAACGGCGTTGCTGTGGACCGCCGGTGCGGTATGGCTCGAACCGATCGTCGGGAATCTCAAGACCGGCACCATCGGCGTATTTCTCATGCTCATGGTGGTGTACGCCGCCTACAGCACCCGCTGGTGGGTGTCGGGGCTGCTCGTCGGTATGGGCGCCGGCATCAAACTGACCCCCGGCGCCGCTGGTCTCTACCTCGCCGGCCAGAAACGCTGGGCGGCAGCAATGTTCTCCGCGGCCGTGTTCGCCGCGACCCTCGGCCTCGGTTATCTCGTTGCAGGCGACCAGGTGAGCTACTACTTCACCAGCCTGATCGGTCACCTGCCTGCGGTCGATCCGGCCGGCGACGTCCACAATCAGTCTTGGCGCGGCGGGATCATCCGCATTCTGGGATACGACCCCGGGATGAGCCTGCTCCTGGCTGCCGTGCTCGCCGCGACCGGCCTTCTGTGCGCGGTTGCTTGGCGGGCTCTCCGCTCCGACGACAAGCTCGGGGACGACAAGGTCGGGCAACTCCTGGTGATCGTGCTGTTCGGATTGTTGGCGTCGCCTATCTCCTGGACGAACCACTGGACGTGGCTCGTGCCGCTGCTGGTGTGGCTTCTGCATGGGCCGTGGAGTAGCCGGCCCGGCGCCAGGGCGTTGTGGTGGGCCTGGCTGATGGTGACGTTGATCCCGATACCCAACGCGCTGTCGACCCTTGAGTCGAGTGCTCGAGAAATCAGTCGCCCGTGGTATCTCGCGTGGGCCGGTTTGGTGTACCCGGTGCTGTGCATCGCGACGTTCGCGTGGACCGTCTACACGGCCAGAGTCGCGCACAAACTAGAAGCTGCCCGAGTCGACGCTGATCGTGGGTGGGGCACCGTCCACGCGTCCGCGACGTAATGACACGCCCGAAGCTGTAACTGTTGTGGCAAGCGCCGCCCGTGAAGCATGTGCTTGAAACATGTGGCCATCAGCCGGCGCGTTGATACGCGTTATCTGCAATACTTGACCGCCGCTGCTGGTCCGGAGCGACAGGCGTAAGCCGGGTCTCCCGATCCACCCACGGTCCGTGGGTCAGGAGGAGCTGGACTATTCTTGCGCCGCTGCCGACATAAGGGGATGCGATGAGCAACCACACCTACCGCGTGATCGAGATTGTCGGAACCTCACCCGACGGAATCGACGCGGCGATCCGCAACGGTCTGGCCCGCGCGTCGCAGACAATGCGCGCCCTCGACTGGTTCGAGGTGGAGTCGGTTCGCGGGCACCTGGTCGACGGGGCGGTTGCCCACTTCCAGGTGACGATGAAAGTCGGCTTCCGCCTGGAAGGCTCCCTGGAAGACTAGTTCCGACGACGGGTCGGCCGGCGACGGATCAGCCGGCTACGGCTCCCGGCTCCGTGAACGGCGCCCCGAACTCGGTGACCGGCCGGAGGCCGCGTTTGCGGGCTCGCTCGGCGGCCTGCCGGATCAAGTTGCCCAATGTGGCCAACCCCACGTGATCCGCCACCACGAACGGCGTCAGCAGCCGGTTGTGCACGTACGCGAACGCCACTCCGGTCGCCGGATCGGCCCAGCCGACCGAGCCGCCCAACCCCGCGTGGCCGAAACCCGGCATCACCTTCGCGAAGGGCACGCTGTGGTAGCCGAGGTGGAATGACAACGGCACCAGGATGTTCCGGTCACGTTGCCGGCTGGGCTGCCCGGTCAGACCGGCGACGATCCCGCGTGACAGGAACCGGGTCCCGTCGATCTCACCACCGTTGGCGATAGCACCGTACATCCGCGACAAGGCCCGGGCCGTCACCACCCCATTGGCCGCCGGCATCTCGGCGTCCAGCATTGGAATATCGCCCTGCACGGCGGCCAGGACGCCCTTGAAATACATGGAGCGGTATCCGCCGGACAGCTGATTGGCGACCTTGCGCGCCACATAGTTGAGGACCGGAATGTCGGGGATGTTCTGCGGCATGATGATCTCGGCGGCCCGCGTCGGCGCTTCGACCGGCGGCCGGCCCAGATGCATGCCGTCGGTGCCCAACGGCTCCGCGAGCTCCTCGCGGATCAGCGCACGCATGCCTTGTCCGGTCACGGCCCGGGCCAGCCCGGACATCAGCCAGCCGAAGGTCAGCGCGTGATAGGCCGGTTTGCCCTGCAGGCGGCCCGGAGCCGCCGCCGCCAGCCGGGCTTCCATCACGATGTGGTCCACCAGCTCTTCCCTGGTGGCGCCCCGCAGACCCGACAAGCCGGCGTGGTGTCTCATCACCTCGCGAACGGTGAGGTCAGACTTGCCCTTGGCCCCAAACTCCGGCCAATACTCGGCGACCGGAGCGTCGTAGTCGATCAGCCCTCGGTCGGCGAGCCGGTGGATAACCGTGGAGGCCAAGCCCTTGGTGGCCGAGAACACCATCGCGGCGGTGTCTGCGGACCACGGCACATTGCCACTCCGGTCCGCCCAGCCTGTCCAGACGTCGACGGCGGGCTGCCCGTCGACGTAGACCGCCAGCGCCCCGCCGCCGAATCGGCGTCCGGGGAACATGCGCGAAAAGGCACCAACGACGCAACTAAAGTTTGGGTCCGCCGCGCCGGACACACGATGACCTGCGTCAAGGTCATCGCGGGAAGGGACCGCGCGGAGATCGACCCGGGTTTCAGCCTTCACGCTGTTGAATTTACGTCCAACAGGCGCGCCGCACGGAAAAACGACAATTAAGTTACCTTTCCGTTAAACTGACGCTGCCCTCAAAATTTGCTGGGCGGCCAGTGCGGGGGTCAGCTCGCCCGCTTTGACTTGGCGCTCCACGTCGGCGCGGATCGTGCGCACCGCGGGGTTGGACAGCACCCGGTCCAGCACCGCATCGCGAACCATCTGCCAGGTCCAGTCAACCTGCTGGTCGCGCCGGCGCGCTTCGAACTCCCCGGCCTCGGTGAGCACCTGGCGATGGCGCTCAATGGTGTCCCACAGCTCCGGCAGACCTGTCCCCTCCACCGCACTCATGGTGAGAACCGGTGGCCGCCAAAGTATTTCGCGTGGATAGATCAATCTGATCGCCGATGAAAGCTCCCGTGCGGCTAACCGCGCATCGCGCAGGTGGTCACCGTCGGCCTTGTTGACCACCACGATGTCGGCCAGCTCGAGCACGCCTTTTTTGATGCCCTGCAGCTGATCGCCGGTGCGCGCCAGGGTCAGCAAGACGAAGGTGTCGACCATGTTGGCCACCGCCACCTCGGACTGGCCGACACCGACGGTTTCGATCAGAATCACGTCAAAACCGGCTGCCTCCAACAAGACAACTGTTTCCCGGGTGGCCTTTGCCACTCCGCCCAACGTTCCCGAGGTCGGGGACGGCCGGATGTAGGCGTCCGGGTGCACCGCGAGCCGGGCCATCCGGGTCTTGTCACCCAGGATCGACCCGCCGGTACGGGTCGAGGACGGGTCGACCGCCAGCACCGCCACCCGGTGCCCATGATCGATGAGCTGCATGCCGAGCGCCTCGATGGCGGTGGACTTTCCCACTCCTGGGACACCGGTGATCCCGACCCGATGGGCGTCTCCGAGTCGGGCAGCAACTCCAGCAACAGCTGCTGGGCCTGCTCGCGATGGTCCGCTCGGGTGGATTCCAGCAGCGTGATGGCCCGCGGCAGCGCCGCGCGATCACCGCTGCGGACAGCAGCGGCTAACCCGTCGACGAGGTCGTCAGCCTTGTTGGAAGCGTCCGGTGCCATCTAGGTGAGGTCGTAACCCAGCCGCTCGGCGAGCTTGTTCAGCAGGCCGATCGCGGCGTCGGCGATCACCGTCCCGGGCGGGAAGATGGCGGTGGCCCCGGCGGCGTAGAGGTCGTCGAAGTCACCGGGCGGGATGACTCCACCGACCACGATCATGATGTCGGGCCGTCCCACGGCGGCCAGCGCGTCGCGAAGTGCCGGCACCAGCGTCAGGTGCCCGGCGGCCAGCGAGGACACCCCGACCACGTGCACGTCGTTGTCGGCGGCCTGCCGGGCCACCTCCTCGGGTGTGGAGAACAGCGACCCGACGTCGACGTCGAACCCGATATCGGCGAACGCCGTCGCGATCACCTTCTGACCCCGGTCGTGGCCGTCCTGACCCATCTTGGCCACCAAAATCCTGGGCCGGCGGCCGTCGGCCTCGGCGAACTTCTCGACTAGTTCGCTGGCGCTTGCCATGTTGGTGGCCTTTCCGGCTTCGTCACGGTAGACCCCGGCGATGGTACGGATCTCCGCCTGGTGACGCCCGTACACCCGTTCCAGCGCGTCGGAGATCTCGCCAACGGTGGCCTTCGCCCGTGCCGCGTCGATGGCCAACGCAAGCAGATTATTGCCCAGCCCGGCGGGATCAGCCCGGCCGGCCGGGTTTTGCGCGGCGGCGGCACGAGACAGCTCGGCCAGCGCGGCATCGACCGCCGACTGGTCCCGATTTGCCCGCAGCTCTTGCAATTTGGCCAGCTGCTCGGCGCGGACCCGGCTGTTCTCGACCTTGAGCACCTCGATCTCTTGGTCCTCGTCGACCTGGTACTTGTTGATCCCGACCACGGGCTGCTGGCCGGAGTCGATACGGGCCTGGGTGCGCGCGGCCGCCTCCTCGATGCGCAGCTTGGGGATGCCGTCGCTGATGGCCGCAGCCATGCCCCCGTGTTCGGCCACCTCGGCGATGTGGGCGCGAGCCCGTTGGGCGAGGTGATGGGTCAGCCACTCCACATAATAGGAACCCGCCCACGGGTCGATCGGCCGCGTGGTTCCCGACTCCTGCTGCAGCACCAGCTGGGTGTTGCGGGCGATGCGGGCGGAAAAGTCGGTGGGCAGCGCCAGCGCCTCGTCCAGCGCATTGGTGTGCAGCGACTGGGTGTGGCCCTGGGTCGCGGCCATCGCCTCGATGCAGGTGCGGGCGACGTTGTTGAAGGGGTCCTGCGCCGTCAGTGACCAGCCTGACGTCTGCGAATGTGTGCGCAGCGAAAGCGATTTGGCGCTCTTGGGCTCGAACTGGGCGACCAGTTCGCTCCATAGCAGCCGACCTGCCCGCAGTTTGGCGACTTCCATGAAGAAGTTCATCCCGATGCCCCAGAAGAAGGACAGCCGGGGCGCGAACTTGTCGATGTCCAGCTCGGCGTCCAGGCCCGCCTTGATGTAGTCGACGCCGTCGGCCAGTGTGTAAGCCAGTTCCAAATCCGCTGTGGCACCGGCCTCTTGGATGTGGTAGCCGGAGATCGAGATGGAGTTGAACTTCGGCATCTTGGCGCTGGTGTAGGCGAAGATGTCGGAGATAATGCGCATCGACGGCTTCGGCGGGTAGATGTAGGTGTTGCGCACCATGAATTCTTTGAGGATGTCGTTCTGGATGGTGCCGGCCAATTTCTCCGGCGGCACCCCCTGCTCCTCGGCGGCCACCACGTACAGGGCCAGGATCGGCAGCACGGCACCGTTCATAGTCATGGACACCGACACCGCTGACAGGTCGATCCCGTCGAACAGCTGGCGCATATCCAGGATGGAATCGATTGCCACACCGGCCATTCCGACGTCACCCTGGACGCGGGGATGGTCGGAGTCGTAGCCGCGGTGGGTGGCCAGGTCGAAGGCCACGGACAAGCCCTTCTGGCCGGCGGCCAGGTTGCGGCGGTAGAACGCGTTGGAGTCCGCGGCGGTGGAGAACCCGGCGTACTGGCGGATTGTCCACGGCTGGTTGACATACATCGTCGGGTAGGGTCCGCGCACGAAGGGCGGCTCGCCGGGGAAGCTGTTCAGCGGGTAGCCGTCGGCCTCGGCGGCGGCACGGTCGGCCGCGATGTAGACGGGTTTGACGTCAATGCCTTCCGGCGTATGCCACACCAGCTGATCGGGCGTGTACCAATGCGCCGATGCCGCCGCGGCCACATGCCTTTCCACGGCGGCTTCGGTGGGTGGCGGTACGGCGCGCTCGCCGTGCAGCGGGATGTCGGCGAAGCTGCCGATCACGGGCGTCGTGGTGGTCATCGTGGCTAACCTCTCCTAGGCCCCTAACCGAGTGAGCAGATTCGACAGGGCTTCGACCGCGTCGATTTTCGCGGTCAGGAATTCATCGGGCCGGTGCGCGGTGTCTGTTAGGTCTCGCAATGCCTTCTCGGGGCCCGCCAGGTAAACCCTTGATACACCGGCGTTTCGGGCCGCCTCCACCACACCTGCCGCCTCGGTGGCATAGCGGCTGTCGGTGCCGCAGATAACCACCACGGCCGGCGACCCCGCAGCAGAGATTGCGGTGACCGCCCGGGCGACACCGGCGGCGTCGACCGTTCCCGGGTTGACCGCATCGACGCCACCCGACGCGAGCAGGTTCGCGGCGAACGTGGTCGCAACGTTGTGTTCGGCCAGCGGGCCCAGCGGCAGCAACAGCGCCCGGGGACGTGCACCGGTGCGGGCCAAGAAGGCATCCGAGCGGTCGCGCAGCGCCTCGAACCCGGCGGCGTAGCGCAGCAGGTTCCCGGCAGCGTGCGGCGCGGCCGGCGAAGCGCTTTGCGGCAGAGCGGGTTCGGCCAAGTTCGGAAATTCGCTGACACCGGTGATGGCGGTACGGCGATGCGCGATGTCGTCGGCGCGTCGCGCGGCTATCTCGGCGATCTGGTCGGCCACATAGTCACCGGCCTCGACGAATCCACCGCGGGCCTCGATGGCCTGGAAATGCGCCCATGCCTGCTGAGCCAGCTGTTCGGTGAGGTCTTCGACGAACCAGGACCCGCCGGCTGGATCCAGTACCCGCCCAACGTGTGACTCCTCCAGCAGCAACAGCTGAGTGTTGCGCGCGACCCGGCGTGCGAAGCTTCTCGCCGTGCCGGGAAAGCCGCCCGGGATGGCCACGTCGAAGGGGAACACCAGCACGGTGTCGGCGCCGCCGACGCCCGCGCCGAAGGCCGCCAGCGTGCAGCGCAGCATGTTCACCCACGGGTCGCGCTGGGTCATCATCGGCAGCGACGTCTCCGCGTGCACCACGGCGCCGCCGCCCTCCGGGTCACCGACGACCTCGGCCACCCGCGCCCACAGTTGACGCAGAGCCCGCAGTTTAGCGAGCGTCATGAACTGGTCGTCATCGGCGGCAACCCGGAAGCTGATCTGCGCAAGCGCCTCGCCGACCGACAGCCCTGCTCCGGTGAGCACCCGCAGGTAGGCCACCGCTGCCGCGACGGTGCCGGCCAGCTCCCACGTCGCGCTGGCGCCCAGATTGTGGAAGGCGGGTCCATCGACGGTGATAGCTCGCACCCCCCGATCGCCGGCCACCCGGGAGGCGACGGCGACGACCTGCTCGACGGCCGGGGTGGGGCGGCCGCTCAGCGGCGCGGTCAGCGGGTCGGCACCCAGGTCTATCGACAGGGTGGCGCGCTGGTCGGATTCCACGTGGGCCGCCAGGGCCAGCATGACCTCGCAAGCCGCCGGGAAGTCGGCGCCGGCGTCGAGGATCACCGGCGCCATGCTCAGGTACACACCCTCGAGCAGCCCTTCGAGCTGCTCGGGCGCCACACCGGGCTCCCCGACCCGGATCAGCAGCGCGCTTACTCCGTCGCCGAGCGCAGCCAGCACCGCCGCGTTGGTGGCTGTGCCCTCATCCGCGCCCGTGCCGGGCGCGGGAAACGCCTCGGCGACCTTCCAGCCGGATTTGACGTCACGTAATGCGTCACCACCGCGCACGTAAGGCCAGTCACCCGGCAGCGACGGCTCCGCCAGCTCGTCGAACGCGGTGTAGAGCGCCCGGATGGCGAACCCGTCGTAGGTCGGTGTTTCCAGCAGATGCTCGGGCTGGTCCCCCAACTCGGCGGAATCGGTCCTGGTGCTTCCGGTGCTCCCGGTGCTCTTGGCAAGCACACCGGCAACCGCACTGCGCCACCGCCCGCGAACCTGTTCCAGTTCGGCGAGCTCGGGTACATCAATGGACACCGACTGCTCCTGTTTTCGCAGCAACGACGATGTTGGTTCGGGGTTGCTTCGGGGTGGTGACTTAACAAATAAGGCTAATTGATTGCGAATACCTGGTATGCCCCCAGCGGGGCGGCTGTGCGACGAAACACCAGCCAGGGGAATCGGCTTATTCACTTACTCCCCGTAGGCTTATTAGACGTGACGGCTCCCGCCACCGACAAGACCCCCAACACGCTGCGCAATCTCGTCGGCGCGTTCGCCGTTGCCACGCGTCAGGTGTTCCGGCCGCAGTTCGTGGCAACCGTGGTCGGGATCACAATTCTGGTTACCGCGGCGTCGTTCGTTCCGCTGCCCTCCCCGGTGCAGCTGCGCGACTGGGCGGAGTCGGCGGGCCCCTGGTTCCCGCTGGTATTCCTGCTGGCGCACATCCTCACCACGGTGCTGCCATTCCCCCGCACCGCGTTCACCCTGGCCGCCGGCCTGCTCTTCGGCCCCGTGTTGGGCGCGCTGATCGCGGTAGCCGCCAGCACGGCGAGTGCGGTGGTAGCGCTGCTGCTGGTGCGCGCAGCCGGCTGGCAGCTGCACCGTCTGGTCCGGCACCGCGCGATGCATCGGGTGGACGCACGACTACGAGAGCGGGGCTGGCTGGCCATCATGTCGCTGCGCTTCATCCCCGCCGTGCCGTTTTCGGTGATCAACTATGCCGCCGGCGCCTCCGCCGTGCGGCTGGTGCCTTACACATTGGCCACGGTGGCCGGGCTGCTCCCCGGGACCGCCGCCGTGGTGATCCTCGGCGACGCGCTGGCAGGCCACGTCAGCCCGATGCTCTACCTGGTTTCGGTGTGCACCGGGGCCTTGGGATTGGCGGGGCTGCTCCTCGAGATCCGCCACTATCGCCGGCATCACCACCGGACACCGCAGTTCGGCGACGAGCACGCCGTTGCGAGTGAGTGATCTTTAGTGATCACGCGACTCGCACCCCGTCTCGGGGTTGTTCCCCAGCCGGTTGACTGGTTCCCTTCCGCGCTTCACGGCCACCAGCCGGACCAGGCCCGGTCTTACGGTCGGCTCCACGCTTGACGGCGGCCCCAACTGGGCCGACGACGCTAACGGGTTCCTCGTAGCGCGCGAGGTTGATCGCGGCGTTGTCATCACGCTGGTGGGTCACCGAACAGGCGTCGCATTGCCAATGTTCGTCCCACTCGATGTCCTGCACATGCCCGCAGGCGTGACAGGTTTTCGATGACGGGAACCAGCGGTCAGCGACCACCAGTCCCGACCCGTACCAGCCCGTCTTGTAGGACAGGTGGCCCCGCGGTGTGCCCAGGGCCGCATCCGAGAGTCCGCGCCGTCTGGCGCGGGCACCCGGCAGGCCCTTTTGCCGCAGCATCCCCGCCGCGTCCAGCCCTTCGACAACGATGCGGCCGTGGGTTAGAGCCAATCGTGTTGTCAGGACATGCAGGTGATGAGTGCAAACATCGTTGACCCGGCGATGCAGCCAGGAGATCTGTGTGGTGCGCTGCCGGTACTGCCGCGAGCCTTTCGTGCAGCGCGACCGTGCCCGGCACACCTGGCGTAGCTTCCGCAACGCGGAGTCGAGCGGTCGCGGGTTGGCGATTTGTTCGATCACGACGCCGTCAGCGGTGGCCACTGTCGCCAACCGCCGCACCCCACGGTTTCGCCGTCTCGATCCCGGTGGCGTGCCACGCTTCGATATCGGCTTTCAAGGTGGCGACGGTCCAGTTGTATGCTTTGCGCCGCGCGCCGAAATGCCGCGCCTGCGACCTGGCGTGATCCTCGGTCGGGTCCAGGGTGAACCGGAACGCCTGAACACACCAGCCGTCAGGGATCTCCAACGTCGCCGTCACGCCGCCTCGCAATCGTCGCCAGCGGCGGCGGTGATGGCTCGTCTGGCCCGGTTCTGCGCGGCACGTTCGCCGTACCAGCGAGCACACATCGAGGTCAGGATCTCGGTCATATCCCGCACCAGGTCGTCGTCGACCTCGGCCGAATCCACCACAACCAGTTCGCGGCCCTGCGCACCGAGCGCGGCCTGAACATACTCAGAGCCCAACCGGCAGAACCGATCCTGATGCTCGACCACGATCCGCTTCACCGCCGGGTCGCCCAGCACAGCAAGGAACTTACGTCGATGCCCAATCAACCCCGAACCGACCCCGGTCACGACCTCGTCGACCGGGATCCGCTGGATTGTGGCCCACGCCGTTACCCACGCCACCTCAGGATCCAGATCCGCTTGCTGATCAGCCGACGCCACCCGCATATACACCGCAGTTCGTGAATGTGGCCCAGCTGGGACAGACGGCTCGTCCACCAAAATCAGCCGACCCACCTTGCGGGCGGGTACCAGCAACAGCGCGGCACGAAACCAGCGATACGCAGTCACCCGCGCAACACCGTTACGCTCAGCCACACCGCCAAATCCATGCCCCTGTTCCTACAGCACACCACTGACAACTACCGACCACTCAACCCCCAACACCTGGCAGCCCCCGAGGCAGCCGTTAGCTGACGGGAGCCCGCTGGGGCAACCACTTTTGGGGCAACCTGAACCGGAATTGCGCGCCGCCCCGGTGTGGCAGACATGTCAGCTCACCGCCGTGTGCCCGGGCCAGCGCCCGGGCGATCGGCAGACCCAGGCCGGCTCCGCCGTGGTCATGGGCGCGGCCGGCATCAAGGCGCACCAGCCGCTCGAAGATGCGATCCCGCTCGTCGTCGGGAATACCCGGTCCGGTGTCGGTGACGGTCACCTCGGCCATCGAGTCGACTGTGCGCAGGTCGATGGTGATGGAACCCCCGCGCGGGGTGTATCTGCGGGCGTTGTCGAGCAGATTGGACAAGATCTGCGTCAGCCGGGTCGGATCAGCCACAATGCTCAGCGCGGTGAGGCCGGTCCGGACGACGTTGACCTGCGGCGCCAGCATCGCGGCCCGGTCGGCCTCGGCGTCGACCGCGGCGGCCAAGTCGGTGTCCTGCAGATCCAGCGGCAGCCCGGCGTCGATGCGGCTCAGGTCCAGCATGTCGGCGACCAGCCGCCCGGCGCGGCGGGCATCGGACAGCAACAGGCTGGCACGCCGAAACTGAGCGCGCGCCGCGGGGTCGTTCTGTTGCTGCCCGGCGCTGCTGGCGAGTTGTTCGGCGGCGGCCTGGACGCCGGCGATCGGGGTGCGCAGCTCGTGTGCGGCGTCGACGAGGAATCGGCGCGTCGCCGTTTCGGCGCGCCGCGCGGCGGCCGCGGCTTGCTGGGCTCGGCGCTCCGAGGCTTCCAGCGCGTCCAGCATCCCGTCGAACGCGCTGGCCGCGCGGCCGAGCTCGGTATCGGTGCGCTCGGGGCGCAGTCGACGGCCCCGATCACCGGTGGTGATGCCTTTGGCCAGCGCGGTAAGCCGGTCCAACGGCCGTAGTGCCGCCCGGCTGACCCCGACTAACAGCAACGCCGCCACCGCCAGGGTCGCCAGGCCCGCACCGATCATCAGTTGGCGCAGCTGGCGGGTCACTTGAGTGGTCTGCGTGGTGTCGGCGACCAGAATCAACCGGGCACCCGACGGCATTGGGTGCACCACCACCGTCGCGGTGGCATCCGGCGGGGGGCCCGGCGGCGGCGAACCGGGCGGCGCCGGCGGCGGCCCAAGCCGTGGGCCGGGCGGCTCCGGTGGCGGATAGCCGGGCGGCGGCGGGGGGACCGTGGGACCCTCGGCAGCGTCGGGGCTGATCCCCCGATCGCCGTACTTCGCGCCGTCGGCGGTAACCAGAAGTGCCCGCACGCCACCGCCGTTGAGCTCGGTGGCGAGCAAGTCGGGCGCAGTATGCGCGGCCGCCAGCGCGTCGGCGCGTGACGTCGCCGCGACTAGCCGATCATGCAGATTTCGCCGGGCCAGAAAACCCAGGCTCACATCGACGGTGACACCCAGCACCACCAACAGCGCGGCCAGCAACGCCACCACAACCAGTATCACCCGGCGCCGCAGCGACGGCGTTGGAGTCGCCGGATCGGCCGTCATGACCGCTGCGGTTGCAGGCGGTAGCCGATACCGCGGACGGTGTGCAGCATGCGTGGCCCGTGCGCCTCTAACTTGCGCCGCAATCCGCTGACATGGACCTGCACCAGGTTGGGGTCGTAGGCGTCATAGCCCCACACCGCGTTCAGGATCTGGGCGACACTGACGATCCGGCCGCGCTGCTCCACCAGGAAATGCAGCAGCCTCAGTTCGGTGCCGGTCAGCTCCAGCCGGTGCCCATCGCGTGCGACCACGCCCGCCTTGACGTCCAGCATCAGATCACCCACCTGAATCACCTGCGGCAGTCGTCCCCGGCGGCGCAACACCGCGCCGACCCGTGACACGAGCTCGGCAAGCTCGAAGGGTTTGACCACGTAGTCGTCGGCCCCACCGTCAAGGCCGCGCAATCGGTCCGGCAGGCCATCGCGAGCCGTGATCAACACGATCCCGATGTCACCCCATTCGCGGATGACGTCGATGAGTTCGAATCCGTCGCGGCCCGGCAGCATCACGTCGAGCACCACGAGGTCCGGCCGCAGGCCGTCGAGAACGTCTTCCAACCCGTCGCCGTCGCAGCGGGCATCGGTGTGGTACCCGACGTCGGACAGCGCCTCGGTGACCATTTCGCGGATCGTCTCGGAGTCCTCCACCACTAGCACCCGCGGTGTACCGACACTGAACTGCTCGACCCGGCCACCCGCCGAACGGGGGCCGGTGCGGTCGGAGCGCGAACAATCCGTCATGCCCCATTCTTAACGCGATACGGTCTCGATTACCCATAACTCAACGACACGGGGAGCCACATGACCTCCGCCGACACCAACGCAACACCCCAACCAACCGCGGTCGCCGGCCCGCGCCGGGGCCATTCCACGGGCGTAGTGATCGGCGCCGCGCTGGCCGGTGCGGCGCTCGGCGCGCTCGCCGTCTTCGCGGTAACCGGCGTTACCTGGAAAATCCGCATCGAGCTTCCATCGCTCCCGCCGCAGCTGACGTCGACGCCGAGTCCCCCGCTGCCGTCATCTGGGCCTGCGTCCGCGCCTGCGGCGGTGCCAACACCCACATCATCGGTTGTCACGCCGACGCCGCCGTTGCCGCCGCTGCCGCACGCGCTGGGTCCGGCACCGCGGTTCTCGGCAGGGTCTCCGGCGACTGCGCCCGGGTAATCCCCGAAGCACACGGGTTTCTTCAGATTCGCTTCAAGTTCGGCCTCTACCGTCCGAGTTACCACCAACAACAACGACGTGGGGAGTCACGTGACCACCGACGACAGCAACGCCAACACCGACAAAACCTCGGCTACCGGCCCCGCACCCGCTGCGCCTGCGGCCGCCCCACCCCCGCGGGGCAAACGCAGGCACGGCACGGGTGTCGTGGTCGGCGCCGGGCTGGTCGGCGCGGTGATCGGCGCCTTTTTGACGGCAGGATCGGCCATCTTCATCTGGGCCTTCGCATTCGGGCCGCCCGCGCCCTCGCAATTTGGGCCCGGGGGCTCGCAATGGGGTTTCGGCCCGCCTGGCGGGCCGGGCGGCCCGGCACCCATGGGCGGCCCGGCACAAATGGGCGGCCCTCAGGGGGGTGGTCTCGGCATGATGGGTCCGGGGCATGCGCCGTTCCCGGGCGGACCTCCGCCGCTGGGTTTTGGGCCGGGGGGACCGGGCATGGCCGGGCCGGGCGCGCCTGCCGCGCCGGCACAGCCGAGCCAGACGCCGGCATCACCCTCGCCGACGCCCGCTAGGTAAGCCCTACCCGTCCGCCGAGCGGGACCCGCCGCCGTCACGATGCGCGACATCGTGACGGCGGCGGGCGTGTCAGCGTCGGTGTTACTCGCTCGATCGGGTGGACTTGGTGACCTGAGCCCACTGGAACTGCCAGCGCTCAACGATGTGGAAACCGAACTGCTGCGGCACCTGGTACGCCGGCGCCCGGCCGAGGCGCGGACCCGGATCCAGTGCGGGCCCGCTGCTGTGGCCACGAGGCAGGGTGCCGTCTCGGTCTGACACAGTCCACAGCACCGTGCACTGGCGAACGCGATCCGCGACCGTCCCGATCGGTACATGCGCGTCCCACAGGGTGTTGCGATCTGCCGCCCTCGCGCCGCGAGCGGGGTCGACGAGCTTTGCGTAGGCGGCCGGGCGCGCCGCAGTGATCGCCCGGATATCTTCATGTGACCAGGTAATGGTGTCATCGATGATCACGCAGTCACCCGGGGCGGCGCGCTTCGTGAGCAGGTCGGCGATCTTGCTGTAGTCCATACCTTTTCCGAGGGGACCGAACCAGTAGAACAGGCTGTACAGCATCGCCAACAGCGCGAAGACGGCCAGTACGGCGGCAACCCGCCGCCGCGTCTTGGCGACGACGACAATGCAGACGCCGAGCAGGAGCGCCATCGCTGGTGCGGTGTAGCTGAGGTATCTCGGGTAATACATCGGCTCCAGAAAGGCCGACTCGACGACCAACACCGCCGTCGGCAGCGCGATCCACGCGACCGAAAGGGTGACGACCGGCCTGATCCCAATGTCAGACGGGGCGTGGCCGCGCCGCACCACTCGTGTCGCGGCGACGAACACGACGATTGCCAACAGGGCGAAAAAGACGTTGAAGTCGAAGTACTGCAAAAAGACGATTTCGGGCACAGTGAGCCAGGCGGAATATGTTGAGATCCAGTTCGTCTGCCCCTTCTGGTTGCTGGCGAGCGCGACGAACGGCGCCACGACCAGGATCGCAGCAACCGCTGAGCCGACCCACCACTTGACCGTCGATCGCTTGTCCGCCAGGACCGCCACCACAACCGCGTGGGGCAGGACCAGCAACACAACCAATATGTTCAATACCGTGGCGGCGACCAGACCCAAACCGTAGAGCGGCCACAGCACCCGTCGCGAGGTGCGCACCGCGACGACCAGCAAGACAGTCAGCCACACCACCGCCGCCATCGTTAAGGCGTAGGGACGGGCCTCAATCCCGGCCCACGTGACGCGCGGCAGGATCGCGAAGACGACGCCGGCGCAGAGTGCCACAAACCGCGTTGACAATTGCTTTCCGAGAATGACCACGCCGGCAGCGGCGGCGCCGACCGCGAGGCAGCTGGGGAGGCGTGTCCAGAATTCGGTGGCCGGAAACAACGCAAACCAGCCGTGCATCAGGAAGTAGTACAGCCCGTGCACCAGGTCAGTGTTTTCCAGCAGCCCCCACATCTGAGTAAGCGACCGATTCGCCGACGCTGAGATCGTCGCCGCCTCGTCGATCCAGAACGACGGGTACGGGGCACCGGCGGCGCAGATCACCGTGGCGAAGACCGCGACGATTACGGGATCGGCCCACCGGGCCAGTTTGGGCGCTGGTGAACGAGGAGGCAGGCGCTGCCGAATCAGCGAAAGATCCATGCGGTTGACCTTCACAGCGCACCGTGAGGGCCGCGTTCGCACCGAGCACCAAGCCCACCAGCCCGGCGCCAATCACTACGTGGAATCAAGTGCGGTCGGGTCCCTTCACCGTCATCACCGCGAACGTCGCCAGGAACGTCGCCGCCGGAATGGCATTGACAACCTTGTCGCGGGCACGGATGTGCGCGCCGACAGCACAGACGAAATACAACGTGAGCATCGCCGTCGTCAGCCTTGCCAAGGCGGGGAACCAGCTCACCGACAACAGACCGATCGCGGAGGCCGCCTTGACCACCGGCAGGACCGGGCGAACGGTCTCCGGGACTCCGAGCTTGTCCAGGGTTTTCGCGATCGGAGCCACCGGGATCGCGCACGCGACGGCATCGCCGGCCTGGAAAGCGGCAAGCACCGCATAGGCTTTCGGTGAAGTCAGCACGCTCATGACCAGATCGTATTGGATCGGCGTCGAATCCTTATTGAGTCAGCTGGGGCGGTGGCCCCGGCGGCCCATCCATCGGGCGGCGTATCACGTCGGTCCTGCCCGTCGACTGCGCGATCGCCTGGCTGGTGTCCGAGGAGAACCAGTCCGCGACATCGGGGTCGTCGGCGTCGGCGGCGTGCTTGGGCAGGTCGTCGACCGGGGACGGCTCGAACCGGAACACCCCGTCCGAGCCTGGTGTACCCAGCATTCTGGTGAACCCTTGCAACGCCGCGCTGAAGTCGCTGGGTACCACCCACACCTTGTTGGCGTCGCCGCGTGCCATCTGCGGCAGCGTCTGCAGGTACTGATAGGCCAGCAGCTCGGGGGTGGGCCGGCCGGCCTTGATCGCGGCGAAGGTCTTCTCGATGGCCTTGGCCTGGCCCTGAGCCTGCAGGTAGGCGGCGGCGCGCTCACCCTGGGCGCGCAGTATCCGGGACTGCCGGTCGGCCTCGGCGGCCAGGATCACGGACTGCCTGGCGCCCTCGGCGGCCAGGATCTGTGCCTGCTTGGCGCCTTCGGCCTGGGTGATCGCGGCCTGCCGGTTACCTTCGGCCGTCAGAATCATCGCCCGCTTCTCCCGGTCGGCCTTCATCTGCTTTTCCATCGAGGCCTGAATCGATGGCGGCGGGTCGATGCTGCGCAGCTCCACCCGGGCCACCCGCAGGCCCCAACGGCCCGTCGCCTCGTCGAGGACGCCGCGCAGCTGGGCGTTGATCTTGTCGCGGGAGGTCAGCGTTTGCTCCAGCGTCATGCCGCCGACCACGTTGCGCAGGGTGGTCGTGGTCAGCTGTTCGACCCCGACGATGTAGTTGCTGATTTCGTAGACCGCCGCCTGCGGAACGGTGACCTGAAAATAGACCACGGTGTCGATGTTCAGGGTCAGGTTATCCTCGGTGATCACCGGCTGCGGGGGGAACGACACCACCCGCTCGCGCAGGTCGATCCGCGCACGGATGCGGTCGATGAACGGCACCAACACGGCCAGCTGCCCGCTGGCCGTGCGGCTGTAACTGCCCATCCGTTCGATCACCGCGGCCTCGGCCTGCGGGATCAGCCTGATCGATCTGGCCAACACGATGATCGCGAAGATCACCACTACGAGCGACAGCACACCAACAGCAGTTAACATCGGGCTTCCTCCTAGTTTCCCAACAGGGGTTATACGTCCTTGAACACCACAGCGGTGGCGCCGTTGATCTCCATGACCCTCACCCGCTCGCCGGGCTCGTACACGTCGGCGTCGTTGAGCGGCCGCGCCGTCCACACCTGGCCATCCAGCTTCACCTGGCCTTCATCGCGGGCGACCCGGTCAAGCACCAGCGCGCTCTTGCCCTCCAGCGCCTTGACGCCGGTCAGCAATCCCTTGGGAGGGGTGAGCCGCCGCCGCAACACCGGCCTCACCAGAACCAGCAGCAAAACCGAGACCACCAGGAAGATCGCCGAGTTTGCCCAGACCGGCCAGTCCAGCAGCCAGGTGCAGCCCGCAGCGGCCAGCGCGCCGCCGGAAAGCATCAACAAGGACATATCACCGGTCAGCGCCTCCGCACTGGCCAGCACCACTGCAGCTATCAGCCAAATCACCGCCGCGGGCATGCCGTCAGAATACGCGTGATCAGCCTTTGCGGGGCCGAACAACTACACTGCGAGATCATGTGCTGTCCCAGTGTCTCGCTGTCCCTGTGGGCCAACGCCTGGCTCGCCGGCAAGGCCGCGCCCGACGACGTCTTGGATGCGTTATCACTTTGGGCGCCAATACAATCGGTCGCCGCGTATGATGCGGTCGCCGCCGGTCACACCGGCCTGCCATGGCCAGATGTCAATGCCGCGGGGACCGTCTCGCTGTTACAGACGCTGCGCGCCGCGGTGGGCCGGCCGGCGCCCGGCGGCTCAGATCGGTTGCGCGGGACGATCAACGTGGTCTTGCCGGTGCCGGGCGATGTGCGCGGGCTGGCAGCGGGCACGCAGTTCGAGCGCGATGCCCTGGCCGCGGGTGAGGCGGTGATCATCACCAACCCCGACGATCCCGCCGCGACCGTCGGGCTGGTCCCCGAGTGCTCGTATAGCGATAGCGAGGAGGCGGGTGACGGCCAGCCCGATGTACCCGAATTGTGCGCGCTGTCGTGGATGGTGTACTCACTGCCCGGCGCACCCATGTTCGATCACCACGAGCTGGGCGACGCGGAATACGCGCTGCGGTCAGCGGTGCGTTCGGCAGCCGACGCGCTCGGTGCCATCGGGCTGGGCGCGAGCGCATCCGACATCGCCGATCCGCGGGGACTTGTCGAGCAGCTGCTGGAAACCTCACGGCAGCACCCGATTCCCGACCATGCGCCGTCCCGCGCGTTGCAAGTGCTGGAGAACGCCGCACATGTCGACGCGATCATCGCGGTCAGCGCCGGGCTGAGTCGATTGCCCGAAACTGCCCAGCACGCAAACGGCACTCCCGCGATCGCCACCGATGCGCTGCGGCCGCTCACCGCGGTGGTGCGTTCGGCGCGGATGGCCGCGGTCAGCGCGATCCTGCACTCGGCCTGGGCGGACTGAGCGCCGACCAATCGGGGCTTCGCAGGCAGCTACGGTGTTTGAGACCTGCTTAAACCGTGTATTCCTGCGCGGCGCAGTGCGGCGGCAGGCACGGCTCGCCGTTGACGCCGGCGAGGCATCCCGGCACCGGACCCGGGCCACTCACCCGTTCGGGCTCATGGCCGTAACGGAGTTCGTCGATCAAGCCCGCGGCCAGCCGGGCGAATCGCCGGTCGGCGTTGGGCGTCGCGGCCCGCGCGAACGCCATGCCCGCCGCCTCGGCCTGTGATCGCAACTCGTGGTCGAGATCCCACACCACCTCGATGTGGTCGGCGACAAAACCGACGGGACACACGATCACGGCCTTGATGCCGGCATCGGCCAGTGTCTTCAGATGGTCTGCGACATCGGGCTCTAGCCACGGAACCTGCGGCGGACCCGATCGCGACTGCCAGACCAGGTCATAATCGTCATATCCGGCGGCACCCGCGACAAGCCTTGCGGCATAAGCGATTTGGCGGCTGTAGAGGTTCGGCCCGCAACGCCGGTCGGCGGCCACCGGGACCGAATGCGCGGTGAACACCAGCCGCGCATCAGCGGGCACGGCACGGGCGGCGGCCGCAACGGCGTCGGCAAACATCTCGACGAAAAGCGGATGGTCAAAGTAGGTGCGCAGCTTGACGAGTTCGGGCGCACCTGGCCCGGCCGCCCGTCGTGCCCGTGCGATGTCCTCGACGTACTGCGTGCAACTGGAATACCCGCTCCACGCCGACGTGGTGAACACTGCGGCACGACGAATACCGTTGTCGCGCATGGCTGAAACGGCGTCTTCGATGTAGGGTTCCCAATTTCGGTTGCCAAAGAAGACAGGCAGATTTTGCTCGGCCTGCAGCTGGACGATCAGCGCCAGGTTGATCCGGTTGATCGGTGACACCCCACCGAAATGCAGGTAGTGCTCGGCGACGTCGTCGAGCCGTTCGGGCGGCACACCGCGGCCCCTGGTGACGTTCTCCAGGAACGGCCGCACCTGCTCGGGGCCTTCCGGGCCACCGAAGGACAGCAGCAGGATCGCACCGAAATCCATTGTTCCCTAGAGCAATTGGTTGTGCGCGCCGCCGTCGGCGAAGATGATGTCACCCGTGGTCGCCGGCAGCCACTCCGAGAGCAGCGCGCACACCGTCTTGGCGACCGGCGTCGGGTCCTTCATGTTCCAACCGACCGGAGCGCGCTGATCCCAGCCCTCTTCGAGCAGCTGTATCTGGGCCCCGGCCTCCTCGCCCAGCGCGCCGCCGACGATCGCGGCCATCGCCAGCGTCCGAATCGGCCCGGCGGCAACGAGGTTCGAACGGACGCCGAACTTGCCGGCCTCGCGCGCGACGAACCGATTGACCGACTCCAGTGCGCTCTTGGCGACCGTCATCCAGTTGTAGGCCGGCATCGCGCGGCTCGGGTCGAAGTCCATGCCGACGATGGAACCGCCGGAGTTCATGATCGGCAGTAGCGCCTTGGCCAGCGACGCATACGAGTAGGCCGAGATGTGGATGCCCTTGGCGACGTCCTCGTACGGCGCGTCGAAGAACGGATTGATGCCCATTCCGGTCTGCGGCATGAAGCCGATCGAGTGCACCACGCCGTCGAGCTTGTTGCCCTCCCCGATCACATCGGTGACCCGTTGGGCCAGCGTTGCCAGATGCTCCTCGTTCTGCACGTCGAGCTCGAGCAGCGGGGCCTGCTGCGGCAACCGGTCCGCGATGCGCTGGATCAGCCGCAGCCGGTCGAACCCGGTCAGCACCAATTCGGCCCCCTGCTCCTGGGCCACCCGGGCGATGTGAAACGCGATCGACGAATCGGTGATGATCCCGGTGACCAGAATCCGTTTGCCTTCGAGAAGTCCTGTCATGTATTTCCGTTCCTTTTCTCTGGCCTAGTGGCCCATGCCCATGCCGCCGTCGACCGGGATTACCGCGCCGGCGATGTAGCTCGCATCCTCGGACGCCAGGAAGCTGACGACCCCGGCGACCTCCCCGGCGGTGCCGATCCGCTTCGCCGGGATGAACTCCAGCGCCCCCGCCTGGATCCGCTCATCCAGCGCGCGCGTCATGTCGGTGTCGATGTAGCCCGGGGCCACCACATTCGCGGTGACCCCGGCCTTGGACAGCTCCCGGGAGATCGAGCGGGCCATGCCGATTAGACCGGCCTTGGAGGCCGCGTAGTTGGCCTGGTTGCCGATGCCCCAGTGGCCGGAGACCGAACCCACGAAGATCATTCGGCCGAACCGCTTTCGCTGCATGCTGAGCGAGGCGCGCTGGGCCACCCGGAACGCCCCGGTGAGATTCGCGTTGATGACCTTCTCGAACCTCTCCTCGGTCATCCGAATGAGGAACGCGTCCGCGGCGATGCCGGCGTTGGACACCAGCACCTCGACCGCACCCTGATGCTCCTCGACCTCCTTGAAGGCGCGATCGACGGCGTCCTTGTCGGTGACGTCACACTCGACGCCGAACAGACCCTCGGGCGCTCCGGATCGGCGGTGCGTGACGGCCACCTTGTGGCCGTCGGCGGCCAGCCGCTGTGCGATCGCCAGACCGATCCCCCGGTTTCCGCCCGTCACCAAGACTGAACGGGATACGAACGCGGGTCTGCCGCCGTCGGCGGCGAGTTCGGAGGCTGCTTCAGTCACCCGGCCAACCTATCGCCTCGGTGCGGCGGCGCCGAAATCGGCTCGCGGCAAGCGGCCTAAGTCTCGCCGGGCCACGCTAGCGTGACGTTCGACGCCCGTCGCAACGCTGGCGTGATACTCGCTGCCGAAGGCGAACATCAGGTCGGCAACCTGCGGTTGATCAGCAGCGCCGCCAGCCCCGCCGCTGCCAGCACCAGGGCACCCAACCGCAACCAGCCCACGCTGGCGTCACCCTTGATCGTCTCGTAGCCGATTTGCTGCTGCAGCGAATCGTAGACGGACTTCAGCTCCTGCAAGGTCGCGGCGTTGTAGGCATTTCCGCCGGAGAGCGCAGCGACCTTCCTCATGGTCTCGTCGTCGACGGGGACCGGCTGGCGCTGGTCGTTGATCTCGACGAAGCCGTTGGGCGTGCCGAACGAGATCGTCGAGATCGGCACGCCCTGGTCCTTGGCGGTGCGCGCGGCGGTGTAGGCGCCCTTGGGGTTGTCCGGGTTGGTCGGCATCGTCTCCTTGCCGTCGGAGAACAGCACGATGCGCGCCGGCGGCGGAGTGTCGCTGCCGCCGATCACCGCGCCGACCGTGGCGATGGCCTGCAGAGCGGTGAAGATGGCCTCGCCGGTGGCGGTGCGGTCTTCGAACTGCAACTTGCCCAACGCGGCCTTGGTCGCGTCCCGGTTGGTGGTCGGTTGCACCAGCACCGTCGCGGTCCCCCCAAAGGCGATCAGCCCGAGGTTGATCCCCGGTGTCAGCTCGCCGGCGAACTGCTTGGCGGCCTCCTGCGCGGCGGCCATCCGGTTGGGTTCGACATCGGTGGCCCGCATCGACTGCGACACGTCGATCACCAGCATTACCACCGCCCGGTTGCGGGGGATCCGGACGTCATTGGTCGGCCCCGCCATCGCGATGGTGAACAACACCAGCGCCAACACCAGCAGGATCGCCGGCACGTGCCGCCACTGCGAGGGCCGCTGGGGGGCAACGCTTTCCAGCAGCTCCATATTGGCGAAGCGCAGCATCCGCCGCTGACGCGCCAACTGCAGCGCGACGTACAGCGCGGCGAGCCCGATGACGACAAAAAAGAACAGGAAGAACCATGAGTGCGCGAAGCCGGACAGCGACATCGGCCCGAGCAACGGCAACGTCATCGCAGACCCGTGATCATGTACGTGCCCGCCTCGGCCTGGGTAGCCGTCACTGGCGACCAGCCAGTGCGCCACGCCGGCGGGACTCGACGAAGCGAACGATGTCGGCGATCCAGTCGCGGTCGGTGCGCAGCGTCATCAGCGGTGCACCACAGCTGCGGATCGTGCGGGACACCTCGGCGCGGTGCGCCGCGGCCGCCCTGGCGAAGTCGTCACGCAGCTGTGCGTCGATGGTGAACTCGCGGGTGACCCCGGATTCGGCGTCCTGCAAGATGACGTCGCCGATGTCGGGCAGCTCTACATCGCGGGGGTCGAGCACCTCGATGCCGAGCACCTCGTGCCGGGCCGCGATCGCCCGCAGCGGACGCATCCAATTGATCGGGCCGAGGAAGTCGCTGATGATCACCGCCATCCCGCGGCGGCGTTCCGGCCGGCGCAGCGCGTCGATGGCCTTCGCCAAGTCCCCGCGCACCCCGGTGGGCGCCTTGGGCGTGGTGGCGATGGTGCGCAACAGCGTCTGCTCATGCTGGCGTCCGGAGCGGGCCGGGATCCGGGTCGTCGTCAGACCGTTGGAGACCAGCGCGCCGATCCGGTTTCCGCCCCCGCTGTTGAGGAACGTGATCGCAGCCGCGGCCGCCACCGCCAGGTCACGTTTCTCGCAGACCGTGGTGCCGAAGTCCAGGCTGGCCGACAAGTCGACCACCATCCAGGTCTCCAATTCACGGTCGGCGATCATCCGCCGGATATGCGGATGGTTAGTGCGCGCGGTCACCGCCCAGTCCATCCGGCGGACGTCGTCACCGGGCTGATACTCGCGCGACTCCCCCGGCTCGGAACCAGGACCCGGGATCAGGCCGAGATGGTCGCCATGCAGGACCCCGTCGAGCTTGCGTTTGACGGTGAGCTCGAGTGACTTCAGCGCCGCCGTCAGCTTCGGGTCGTCGATCTCCCCGCGCTGGAACGACGGCGGATGCACAGCCGCGCGCTTCGGCGCGGCGGGATTTGGATCGGTCACCGACCGCTAGCCGCTACGGTCTGCATCACCGGTGGCACCGAATGACCTTGTTGTGGCACGGCGTTCACCTGCGGCAGGCCAACCGTCTGCAGGACTCGGTTGATGACGATCTCCGGAGAGATCTCGTCGGCCAGCGCGTCGTAGGTGAGCACCAACCGGTGCCGCAGCACGTCGGGAATGACCTCGACGATGTCCTGCGGAATCACGTAGTCGCGGCCGCGCACCAACGCCAGCGAACGGGCCCCGGCGATGATGCCCAGCGAAGCACGCGGAGATGCGCCGAACGCGACCCAGGTCTTGACGTCGTTCATGCCGAGCTGCTCGGGGTAACGGGTGGCCATGACGACGCGCACCACATAGTCGACCAGCGCGTGATGGACGAAGTTGTTGGCCGCGATGTCCTGCAGCCGCACCAGGTCGCCGGTGGCCAGGATCTGCTTGGGCTCCGGCGGCCGCACACCCATCCGGTAGATGATCTCGCGCTCTTCCTCCGGCGACGGGTAACCGACGTTGATCTTGAACAGGAAGCGGTCGCGCTGTGCCTCCGGCAGCGGGTAGACACCTTCGTGCTCGATCGGGTTCTGCGTCGCCATCACCAGGAACGGGTTGGGCAGCAGGAAGGTCTTGCCCCCGATGGACACCTTGCGTTCCTGCATGACCTCGAGCAGCGCCGACTGCACCTTCGCCGGGGCCCGGTTGATCTCGTCGGCCAGCAGGAAGTTGACCACCACCGGGCCCAGTTCGGTGTCGAATTCCTCTTTGCCCTGCCGGTAAATGCGGGTACCGATGATGTCGGTGGGTACCAGGTCGGGCGTGAACTGGATGCGCGCGAACGTCCCGCCGACCACCTTCGCGAAGGTCTCGACCGCCAGCGTCTTGGCGACCCCGGGAACACCCTCGAGCAGAACGTGACCTTTGGAGAGCAGACCCACCAGCATCCGCTCGACGAGCTGGTCCTGGCCGACGATGATCCGCTTTACCTCGAAGATGGCCCGTTCCAGGGTGTGCACCTCGGCAGCCAGCCCGTCCGAACCACCCGGGCCACCCGGCGGCGCCTCATGGGCCCCTCCTGGGTGCCCGCCCGGGCCCGAGTAACCACTGGCGCCCGGGGGCGGCCCACCTGCTGTTGTCATCAACTATTACCTTCCACCCTTAACCGACAAGCTCAATCAGACACGACTGCTGGCACCCTAATGCCGCGGGGCGGCGACGTGCCCGCGTTCAACTATTCCAGGCGTCTGGGATTACGTCGACGCCGCGGTTCCCGCCGGGCAAATTCAAAGCACCGGTCAGTACTCGATGATCCGAGTCAAAGACGGCGTCATGCCTGCCATGCGCACCGGGCTCACGGTAACCTTGCCGGCACTTCCGGATGCCTCGAGCATCTGACCGTTGCCCAGATACATGGTGACGTGCTGGCTGCCGCCCGGGCCGTAGAAGATCAGGTCGCCGCGCCTGGCCTGGTCCGGCGGAATGTGGCGCCCGGCGTTGTACTGGTCACCGGAGAACCGAGGGATGAGCACGCCGACCCCGGCGAAGGCGTACCGCATCAGGCCCGAGCAGTCGAAACCGTTGATGTTGGCACCGTCGCCGACGCCCTTGCTGGGACCGTCCAGCGTGCCGCCACCCCAGGAATACGGCACGCCCATCTGCGACCCGGCCCGTTTGATCACATATTCGATAGCTTGGCGGCCGTTGGCCCGCGAAATCCGGCTTCCGCTGGTGTTGGTGGTGCCGCCTGGAGTACCGCCCACGTTGATACCTAACCCGCTGAGGAATTGTTTACCCAAATCCAACGTGGTCTGGGTGGCCTGGGCGGTGGCCTGCAGGGAGGCGTTGGCGACGGCGAGCGGATCTCCCGGGGCACCGGCGCTGGCCGTGGCCGGCAAGGTGGGATCCCACGGGCCAGGGTCGGCGATGGCTTCAGGCGCGGCAGACAACGCGACGGACAACATCAGCCCGGTCACCACGGCGGTGATCCAGGCTAGGTCTATCAGGCGAAAAAGCTTGTGGCGCATAGCTCCTCGTTCAGTAGTCGTCCTCGTTACCACTCGATGTAGCGGACCACGAAGGGGGTCATGCCGCTGCTGCGCACGGGTGCGACGCGCACCTTCAAACCGATGTCGGGAGCCTCGAGCATCTGGCCGTCACCGAGGTAGATCGTCACGTGCTGGCTGCCGCCCGGGCCGTAGAAGATGACGTCGCCGCGGCGCATCTGCGAGGACGGGATCTTGCGGCCCAGGTTGTACTGCGAACCCGAGTAGTGCGGGAGCTTGATGCCCACCCCGGCGAACGAGTACAAGACCAGCCCCGAACAGTCGAAGCCGGTGATACTGGCCCCCGAGTCGATTCCTTTGCTGGGGCCCGCGGCGTTGCCGCCACCCCAGGAATAGGGCACCCCGATCTGTGACATGCCACGGCGGATCACGTACTCGCTGGCCTGCCGCCCGTAAACCCGCGGAATCCGTCCCTGCGTCGAACCCGAAGGAGAGTTGGTAATACCGGTGTCGTCGGGCTTCAGGATGCCCAACTGCTGCAGGAAGTTGCGCCCCATGTTGGCGGTGACCTGTGCCGATGTGGCCGAGATGCCCAAAACCTGGTTCACTACCGCGATCGGGTCGCCTTGAATGTTGGCGCTGGGCACCTGCGGCAGCGTGGGATCCCAGCCGTCCCACCTGCGGCCTCCGCCGGGCCCGCCGGGCCGGGTGCCTGCCGGCGCTCCCGGATCCCAGCGGTCGCCCGACGTCGGGGCACCGCCGGGCACGGGTGCCGACCATGCACTGCCGGCCTCGAGTTGGGCCGCCTCGAGTTTGGCCTCGGCCTCGTCGCGCTCGGCGGCCAGGCGATTGGCCTCTTCCCGCTGTTCGTCGAACTTGCGCCTCGAGTCGGTGAGCGCCGTGACCGCCGCGTCCTGGCTGGCCTTTGCGTCCGCGGCGGCCTTGTCGGCCTTCTGCTTGGCCGCCCGCGCCGCCGACTCCCTGTTCACCCGCTCGGTCCGGGCCCGCTGCAGGTTGTCCATCACCGCCTGGGAGCTGGCAGTCAGGGTCTTGGCGGCGGTCGCGGTGGCGATGATGTCTTCGGGGCTGCGCGCGGTCAGGTAGCTGCCCGACGGGCCGTTCATATAGGTGGCCGCCGCAAAGGTGTCGAACCGGTGTTGCGCCGCGGCGATTTCCGCGTTGGCGTCCTTGACCGACTGCTGGTTGACCTCGAGGTCATGTTCGGCCGCGGCGGCATTGTCCCGCGCGGTCTCCACGTCGACCATCGCCTTGTTGACGCTTTGCTGCTCGGTCTCAATGGCCGCGCTGAGATCGTCCAGGCGCTGGTTGGCCTTGGCGACGTTCGCGATCAGCGCGGCCAACTTGTCCACGGCGGGGTCGGCCCCGGCGATCTGAGGGGCGAGCTCGGGCGTGCACACCAGCAGGGCCAGGCACAGCACCGACGGTATGACGGGACGGACCAGCCTTGCCCTGTCCAGAATTCCCCAGGCCAGAATTCCTCTGCGTCGAATTCCTCGGTGTCGCGTCGAGGAGCCACGAGGGGTGCGTGTCATTCGACTCGGGTCTCCTATGGCTCAGCGCGGACGGGTGGCGCCAACCACAATTTCCCCGGGAAGCGCCAAAGACAACATCAGCATCATTTGCACCGTACGTCACACAAGACGCCGTGGAAACGCAAGTCACAAACTGCACTCTGGAAGTGCGTTTAATGTGACCGAAAAGTGATCTGCGGTGTTTGCCGAAAAGAGCCGCGCGGCTAGCGCATCAAGACCCTCAGGGCCGGATGCACGTGGTTAGACGCCCTGGCTGGGCTCTTCTGGCCGAGTTGCCCCGGTTTCTGGGGCCTCGGTCGAGGTTGCTGATCGCCTGCTGCGCAACTGCAAGAATCGGGTGGCGACGGCCGCCGCGAGCACCCCAATCAGCAAAACAATGGTCAATCCGGTCCAGGGGAACTCGGGCGTATTCAGCTCATGCAAAAAGTTCTGCGCAGACACCACCGGGTTGCCCGTCTTGGAATGGTCCTCGCCGGCCTCGAGCGTGACGCGCGGGAAATGGGTGCTGTAGCTGCCGACGTAGTTCGGGCTCAGCGTCAGAACCGTGGCGTCCGGGTAGTCTGCGCCGACCACGGTCGAGATATCGCGCAGCGGTGTGTCGTTCGGGGGGTTGTGGTCGAGCAGCACGATCTTGAGGTTGATGCCCTCGGCGTGGGCCTGGTTGACCACGTCAAGCAACCCCGGCAGGGCCGACGGCGGCGCACTGACCCCGGTCGCGGCGACCTGGGCCTTGACCGCGGTCATGTCGACGTCTTGCGGAATGTAGACGGGCAGGACGGGGTACAAGAAAAAGGGTGTCTGGGGTGGCTCGCCGAAAGAATCCTGTCCGGTCATCGTGTCCCTCCTGCCGTTTCGTGCCCCGGCGCTACCGGCACGTTACGCGACGCCCGGCGACGACGCGCGCGGCGCCGCCGCGTTCTTCTTTCCGCGACACATACACCACGCACACGACGCCGACGATGATGGCCGCCGTTTATGTCTCGCTGTGTCTCGGCGCGCCGCGGGGGCTGCGCGCCTGGGGACGAGCCGAGCAATTCCAGACCCGAAGGGGTTCCCACGCGCACCCGGCGCGACAAGACTGACATGAGCGAGTGCCATTTAATACAGGACAAGCGTACTGTTAAAGTAACACCGCACCGTCGACACTGCCCGTCGCCGGCAGAACTTAATCCCAGGGAGTTGATGTGAGTAAGGATTCGGTGAACTCGTTCGGAGCCCAAGCCACGCTCGAGGTCGGCGACAAGAGTTACCAGATCTATCGTCTCGATGCCGTCCCCAATACCGAGAAACTCCCCTACAGCCTGAAAGTCCTCGCCGAGAACCTGCTGCGCAACGAGGACGGCAGCAATATCACCAAAGACCACATCGAGGCCATCGCGAACTGGGATCCCAAGGCGGAGCCCAGCATCGAGATCCAATACACGCCCGCCCGCGTCGTGATGCAGGACTTCACCGGCGTGCCGTGCATCGTCGACCTGGCCACCATGCGCGAGGCCGTCGGCGACCTGGGCGGCAATCCGGACAAGGTCAACCCGCTGGCGCCGGCCGACCTGGTGATCGACCACTCGGTGATCGCCGACCTGTTCGGCCGGGCCGACGCGTTCGAGCGCAACGTCGAGATCGAGTATCAGCGCAACGGCGAGCGCTACCAGTTCCTGCGTTGGGGACAAGGCGCGTTTGACGACTTCAAGGTGGTGCCGCCGGGCACCGGCATCGTGCATCAGGTCAACATCGAGTACTTGGCACACGTCGTGATGACCCGCGCAGACGGCGCGGGAAAGATGACTGCATACCCCGACACCTGCGTGGGCACCGACTCGCACACCACCATGGTCAATGGCCTTGGCGTGCTGGGCTGGGGGGTCGGCGGCATCGAGGCCGAGGCCGCGATGCTGGGCCAGCCGGTGTCGATGCTGATCCCGCGGGTGGTCGGCTTCAAGCTCACCGGCGAGATTCAGCCGGCCGTCACGGCCACCGATGTCGTGCTGACCGTCACCGAGATGCTGCGCAAGCACGGCGTCGTCGGCAAGTTCGTCGAGTTCTACGGCAAGGGTGTAGCCGAGGTGCCGTTGGCCAACCGCGCCACCTTAGGCAACATGAGCCCCGAATTCGGTTCCACCGCAGCAATTTTCCCGATCGACGAGGAGACCATCGACTACCTGCGGTTCACCGGCCGCTCCGACGCGCAGCTGGCCCTGGTCGAGGCCTACGCCAAAGAGCAAGGCCTGTGGCACAACCCCGAGCACGAGCCGGCGTTCTCGGAATACCTCGAGCTCGACCTGTCAGAAGTGGTGCCGTCGATCGCGGGTCCGAAGCGGCCGCAGGACCGAATCGCGTTGTCCGACGCCAAGTCCACGTTCCGCAAGACGATTCCCAGCTACGTTGGCGACGACCCCGACAAGCAGGAGTACTCGAAGCTTGACGAGGAGCTCGACGAGACGTTCCCGGCCAGTGACCCCGGCCAGGTGGCCAACGGTCACGCCGACGACCGCGCTCCGGTGCAATCGGCCGCCGCGCACTCCAAGGGCCGGGTGAGCAACCCGGTGCCGGTGAAGTCCGAGGAGTACGGCGAGTTCGTGCTCGACCACGGCGCGGTGGTGATCGCCGCGATCACGTCGTGCACCAATACCTCCAACCCCGAGGTGATGCTCGGCGCGGCGCTGCTGGCGCGTAATGCCGTCGACAAGGGCCTTGCCGCCAAGCCCTGGGTGAAGACAACGATGGCGCCGGGGTCGCAGGTGGTCAACGACTACTACGAAAAGGCCGGCCTCTGGCCGTATTTGGAGAAGCTCGGTTTCTACCTGGTCGGCTACGGCTGCACCACCTGCATCGGCAACTCAGGCCCGCTGCCCGAGGAGATCTCGAAGGCGATCAACGACAACGATCTTTCGGTGTCGGCGGTGCTGTCGGGCAACCGCAACTTCGAGGGGCGCATCAACCCCGACGTCAAGATGAACTACCTGGCGTCGCCGCCGCTGGTCGTCGCCTACGCGCTGGCGGGGTCCATGGACTTCGACTTCGAATCCCAGCCGCTCGGCACGGACAAAGAAGGCAACGACGTCTTCCTGAAAGACATCTGGCCGTCGCAAAAGGACGTCTCGGACACCATCGCCTCCTCGATCAATCAGGAGATGTTCACCAAGAACTACGCCGACGTGTTCAAGGGCGACGAGCGCTGGCGCAACCTACCGACGCCCAGCGGCAACACCTTTGAGTGGGACCAGGACTCGACGTATGTGCGCAAGCCACCGTACTTCGAGGGGATGTCCGCCGACCCCGAGCCGGTCGGCAATATCACCGGCGCCCGGGTGCTGGCGCTGCTCGGCGATTCGGTGACCACCGACCACATCTCCCCTGCAAGCAGCATCAAGCCGGGCACCCCGGCGGCGCAGTACCTCGACGAGCACGGCGTCGACCGCAAGGACTACAACTCTTTCGGTTCACGGCGCGGCAACCACGAGGTGATGATCCGTGGCACATTCGCCAACATCCGGCTGCGCAATCAGCTGCTCGACGACGTGTCCGGTGGCTACACCCGCGACTTCACCCAGGACGGCGCTCCGCAGGCGTTCATCTACGACGCGGCGCAAAACTATGCGGCAGAAAACATTCCGCTGGTGGTGCTCGGCGGCAAGGAATACGGCTCAGGTTCGTCGCGGGACTGGGCCGCCAAGGGCACGATGCTGCTGGGAGTCCGGGCGGTGATCACCGAGTCGTTCGAGCGCATCCACCGCTCCAACCTGATCGGCATGGGCGTGATCCCCTTGCAATTCCCCGAGGGCGAGTCGGCGTCGTCGCTGGGCCTGGACGGCACCGAGTTGTTCGACATCACCGGTATCGACGCGCTCAACGACGGCAAGACGCCCAAGACGGTTCATGTCAAGGCCAGCAAGGACGGTGCCGACCCGATCGAGTTCGACGCTGTGGTGCGCATCGACACACCCGGTGAGGCGGACTACTACCGCAACGGCGGGATCCTGCATTACGTGCTGCGCAACATGCTGAAGTCGGGCTAACCCCAGCCAAGCCCGGTTATGCCAAAGGTCAGCGAGGACCATCTGGCGGCTCGCCGCCGTCAAATCCTCGACGGCGCCCGCCGCTGCTTCGCCGAATACGGATATGACAAGGCCACCGTGCGCCGGCTGGAACAGGCGATCGGGATGTCGCGTGGCGCGATCTTCCATCACTTCCGGGACAAGGACACACTGTTTTTCGCATTGGCCTACGAAGACGCCGAGCGGATGGCAGACGTCGCGTCCCGGGAAGGTCTCATCCAGGTGATGCGCGACATGCTCGCCGCGCCCGACCAGTTCGATTGGCTGGTCACCCGGTTGGAGATCGCCCGCAAGCTGCGCACCGACCCCGCATTCAGCCGGGGCTGGGCGGACCGCTCCGCGGAACTGGCCGCGGCGACGACAGATCGGCTGCGTCGGCAAAAGCAGGCCGGCCGAGTGCGCGACGATATTCCCAGCGACGTGTTGCAGTGCTACCTGGATCTCGTGCTGGACGGATTGGTTGCCCGGCTGGCGTCCGGCGAAGATCCGCAGCGGCTCGCCGCCGTCCTGGACCTGGTGGAGAATTCGGTGCGCCGCAGCTAGATTCAGCCCCGAGCTGGACCCAGTTAGCGGGGACGCGAGCGGTGGTTAGGGCCGCCGCGGCTGCGCATTGTGGTGCCCGACTCGCGCAGCAAACTGTGAACGGACCCGTATGACCTGCCGGTGGTGGCTGCCAGGTTGCGGATACTGGCCCCGCCCTCGTAGGCGCTTCGCAACTCGTCCAACAACTGCTCCCGCGTCTTTTTCGACTTTCTGACTGGGCTTGAATTTCTCACTGGGTTTGAATTTTTTACTGGGTTTGAATTTTTTACTGGGTTTGAATTTTTTACTGCGCTTCTCACTGGCCGCCTCCAGGCTTCAACACGAATCCAAGGCACTTAGCGTAAGAACCCGCTGCCAGCTGCGGGCCACTTTGACCGAAAACGCCTGCGGCTGTGCGCCGGATCGGTCAGGGTCGGATCATTTAGGGTCGGATCATTTAGGGTCGGATCATTTAGGGTCGGATCATTTAGGGTCGGATCTTTTAGGGTCGGATCTTTCAGGCCAGCTCGATGAGGTCCCGATACTCGTCGGACCAGTAATCCTCGGTGCCGTCGGGCAACAGCACGACGCGTCGCGGATCGAGCGCCTCGGCCGCCCCGGGGTCGTGCGTCACCAGCACGACCGCGCCCCGATAGCTGTGCAGCGCGTCGAGCACCTGCTCGCGCGACGCGGGATCGAGATTGTTGGTCGGTTCGTCGAGCAGCAACACGTTCGCCGTGGACGCGACCAAGCCGGCCAGCGCGAGCCGGGTCTTCTCCCCACCCGACAGGGTGCCCGCGGGCTGGTCGAGCTGTGGCCCGCTGAACATGAACGCCCCCAGCAGGCCGCGCAGATCCTGTTCGCCGGAGTCGGGTGCGGCGTGCCGGATGTTCTCCCAGACGCTGGCGTCGGTGTCCAGGGTGTCGTGTTCCTGCGCGAAATAGCCGATCCGTAAACCGTGTCCGGGCTCGAGCTGTCCCGTGTCGGGTATCTCCACGCCGGCCAGCAATCGCAGCAGCGTGGTCTTGCCGGCGCCGTTGAGTCCCAGCACGACCACGCGCGAGCCGCGGTCGATAGCCAAATCGACACCGGTGAACACTTCGAGCGACCCATAGGACTTGCTCAGCCCGGTGGCCACCAGCGGTGTGCGCCCGCACGGGGCGGGAGTGGGAAACTTGATCCGAGCCACCTTGTCGGCGACCCGCTCTTCGTCGAGCGCGGCCATCATGCGATCGGCACGACGCAACATGTTTTGGGCCGCAACGGCTTTGGTGGCCTTAGCGCCCAGCTTGGCGGCCTGCGTGCGCAGCGCGGCGGCCTTGCGTTCGGCGTTGGCGCGTTCCCGGCGGCGACGCTGTTCGTCGGTGGCGCGGGCGTCGAGGTACTTCTGCCAGCCCATGTTGTAGATGTCGACCTCGCCGCGCACGGCATCCAGGAACCAGACCCGGTTGACGACGTCGGCGACCAATTCGACGTTGTGGCTGATGACCACCAGCCCGCCGGCGTGTGCCCGCAGGAAATCCCGCAGCCAGCCAAGCGAATCCGCGTCGAGGTGGTTGGTCGGCTCGTCGAGCAGCAGTGTGGTGGAAGAACCTGCGCCAGTATCCGACGCGGAGAACAAGATGCGCGCCAGCTCCACCCGGCGCCGCTGACCCCCCGAGAGGGTGCGCAATTGCTGGGCCAACACCCGTTCGGGCAGGCCGAGGCTCGCGCAGATCCGGCCGGCTTCGCTTTCGGCGCCATAGCCACCCAGCGCGACGAATCGCTCCTCCAGTTGGCCGTAGCGCCGGATGGCGCGGTCCCGCGCGTCATCGTCGGCGACCTCGGCCAGCAACGCCTGCTGCTTCTCCAGATCGGTCAGCAGCACGTCCAGTCCGCGCGCCGAGAGCACCCGGTCGCGGGCCAGCACGTCGAGATCGCCCTCTTTTGGATCCTGTGGTAAATAACCGATTTCGCCGCTACGGGTCACCGAGCCGGCATACGGTTCGGTCTCGCCCGCCAGGATGCGCAGAGTCGTGGTCTTACCCGCGCCGTTGCGCCCGACCAGCCCGATGCGGTCGCCGGTCTGCACCCGCAGGTCCGGGCCGTCGGGTGAGAGCAAGATGCGCGCACCGGCGCGGACCTCGAGGTCCGTTGCGGTGATCACGATCGCTCTCCTTCAGGGCTACTTAAGGGCTACTTGTCGTCGGTGAACGCTGGCGGCCGGCGTTCGGCGCGCGCGGCAACCGCTTCTTCGAAGTTGGCCGTGAGCAGGCGGACGAAAAGCTGTCCCAGGCCTTCGGCCTGCATGTGCCCTTCCAGGCTAGCGGCGTCCAGTCCACTCCAGAGTGTGCGTTTCGTCAACTCGATTCCGGGCCGGGAGAACGCCGCGATCCGTGCGGCGATCGCATAGCAGGTGTCCAGCAGCTGGCCTTCCGGCACCTGACACGACACCAGGCCGATGCGCTCGGCCTCCTCGGCGGAGACGTCGCGTCCGGTCAGCATGATCTCGAACGCACGTGAGGCCCCGATCGCCCTGGGCAACAGATAGCTCAGCCCCAGTTCGCTGGCGGTCAGCCCGTTGTTGATTCCCGCGGCCCGGAAGTAGGCGCTGGTGGAGGCCACCCGGATGTCCGCGGCCAGCGCCAGGCACAATCCACCGCCGATGGCCGGGCCGTTGACCGCAGCGATCACCGGTTGGTGCAACCGCCGCAGCATCAAGATGACGTCGTCGAGCAGTTCCATGGAGCGCAGCGCATAGGTCGGCCGGGTCAGCCCCTCGACGTTGGGCACCGTGCCCGCGGATTTGTGGTCGGCGCCGGAGGAGAACCCTCGGCCCGCCCCGGTCAGCACGACCACCCGTACCGAATTGTCGTAGGTGACCTTCTCCAGCGCCTCCTTGAACGGGACCATGACATCGAACGCCATGGAGTTCATCCGTTCGGGCCGGTTGAGGGTTATTAGCGCGACGCCGGGCCGCGGGTGTTCGACGAGGACCAAACTCACCTATGAAAGGTAGCTGGCCAGGTATCGCGCACGCTAACGCATACCCGCACCTGGCGCGCCCGGTCAGACTTGCTCAGCTTGGGCGGCGTCTTGGGCGGCGTCTAAGTCGAAGGCCTTTACCTGTTGCACCAGGTCTTCCAGGGCCGCCGGCGGCAGGGCACCGGCCTGGTTGAACACCAGCTTGCCCTTCTTGAAGGCCATCAGCGTGGGGATGGACCGGATCTGGGCGGCGCCGGCCAGCTGCTGTTCGGCTTCGGTGTCGACCTTGGCGAACACGACGTCGGGGTGCTTCTCGGACGCGGCTTGGAACGTCGGCGCGAAGGCCCGACAAGGGCCGCACCAGGACGCCCAGAAATCGACAAGCACGATGTCGTTGCCGTTGATGGTTTCGTTGAACTGCTCAGCAGTCAGGTCTCGGGTAGTCACGTCTTCGCTAACGCCCTGGCCCGGTGCGGTGTTCCCGGCGCCGGTCAGCGCGGCGCCGATGCCGCGGCCCGCCAGGACCGGTTGGTCAGCAAGCGCATGCCGTTGAGCGCCACGATGACGGTGGATCCTTCGTGACCGGCCACACCCAGCGGCAGCGGCAGGCACCCGAACAGGTCCCACAACACGAGAACGGTAATAAAGGTGGCCGCGATGCACAGATTGACGGCCACCACCCGCCGGGCCTGCCGCGCCAACCCGATGATGGTCGGGATGGCGTGCAGCTCGTCACGGACGGTGACGCCGTCGGCGGTTTGCAGCGTCAGGTCGGCGCCGGCGCCCATCGCGATCGAGGTGCGGGCCGCGGCCATGGCCGGAGCGTCGTTGACACCGTCGCCGACGATGAGCACCCGGTGCCCACTTGCCTGCAGACCGCGGACCGCCTCGACCTTCTGCTCGGGCAGCAGCGCGGCACGCACGTCGGTGATCCCGGCGTGCTCGGCCACCAGCCTCGCCGCGCGCCCGTTGTCGCCGGTCAGCAACACCGGAGGCGCCGAGGTCAATGCGGCCAGCGACGCGACGGACCGCGCGGCGTCGGAACGAACCTGATCGGTGAGCCCGAGCACACCGACCGCGACGCCGTTCACCAAGACGATGGCGGCGGTGGCGCCGGCCTCCAAGATGGGCGCCAGTTGGGGTAGCGGCGCACCGCGATAGCTATGCGGGCTGCAGACCTCGATGAAGTCGCGGCCCACGCTGGCGCGGACCCCGCGGCCCGGGAGCGCGCGGAAGTCTTCGGCGGCCGGGATGACGATGTCGCGCGCCCGAGCCTCCTCGACGATGGCGCGTCCCAGTGGATGCTCGCTGGATTGTTCTGTGGCAGCTGCCAATTGCAACAATCGGTCGCTAGTGATAGCACCGACAACGTCGGGATCCAGTGGTTCGACCATGGTCACCCGCGGGATGCCGCAAGTCAGTGTGCCGGTCTTGTCCAGCGCGACGATGCTGGTATCGGCCAGGCGTTCGACGACGACCGCGGATTTGACCAGTACCCCGTGCCGGCCGGCATTGGCGATCGCCGACAGCAACGGCGGCATGGTGGCCAGCACCACCGCGCACGGCGAGGCCACGATCATGAACGTCATGGCGCGCAGCAGGACCGGCTGCAGCGCGGCGCCCAGCAGTAGTGGAATCGCGATGAGGGCGATGGTGGCCACCACCATGCCGACCGAGTAACGCTGCTCGATCTTCTCAATAAACAGTTGGGTTTTGGCTTTGGTGGCCGACGCTTCGGCCACCAGCTCAACGATGCGGGCGACGACGGTCTGCGAAGGATCGCGGGCCACCATCAGCTGCAGTACCCCCGACCCGTTCACGGTGCCCGCGAACACGTCGTCACCGCAGCCTTTGGCCACCGGCATCGACTCGCCGGTGATCGAGCATTGGTCGACCTCGGAGGACCCCGACAGCACGACGCCGTCGGCGGGAATCCGCTCCCCGGGCCGCACCACCACCCGCTCGCCCACCACGAGCTCGCCGGCCGGCACCGCCCGCTCGCTGCCGTCGTCTGACACCACGACCGCCTGATCCGGTGTGAGGGCCAGCAGGCCTTCGACCGATTCCGCGGTGCGCTTGGTCGCCAGGTCGTCCAGCGCGCCGGAGGTAGCGAAGATCACGATCAGCAGGGCGCCATCGAAGATCTGCCCGATCGCGACCGCTCCGATCGCCGCGACGATCATCAGCAGATCGACATCAAGCGCCTTGTTGCGCAACGCTTTTGCGCCCGCCCACGCCGAGCCCCAGCCACCGGTGAGATAACAGGCCAGGTACAGCGTCCACCAAACGGTATCGGGCGCGCCGTTGAACTGAGCGGCCAACCCCGACAAGAAGAGCGCCAGCGCGGCCGCGGCCCAGCGCGCCGAAACCACCGACCACAGAGCGGCGTGCCAAGCCAACTGTCGCCGGTCGCGATCCGGCGGAGCAGCGAGGGACGTCGCTTCGTAAAGAGTCGTAGTCATACCAGCGGCCTCGCAACAGTAGGTCGTAGGTCGGAAATGCATGGAGAAGTGCTTGAAGGCTGGGTAAGTGTAGGCATGTCGCTCTCGACATCCCTATGGAGCGTTAGCTGTCTGTGATCGGATTGATATGGGGCACAGACAATTCCGAGGCCCGCTCCAGCCCACTGGCCGGGATGAGACGCGCCGGCATCCGTGACTCGCCTGCCGATCCTTACCCCGCTGCGGCGATCGGGGCGCGCGGTACGACAACTGCGTCGCCGCACTGCTCGATGAAGCGGTCCGCCACATCGAGCACTGGGCCAGCGCGCCCGCGACATACGTGTCCCCTGCCCGCGGATGGTTGTTCGCAGGCCAGCCGGGCAGCGCCGGCGCCACCGGCAGTCCAGGGCCCAATGGCCAGCCCGGCCGACACCGGGGTCCGGGAGAACGCAACTTTCGACGGGTTTTCGAAATGCCGGCAACCGGCACTACCGGCTCGCAGCGGTGTGGCCGATGGCTGACCTCCTAGCGATCACCGTAAGTTACGGTTGCGTACCGTTCGCCCGCTCGGACACACTGCGTCTGCATTGCAAATGTGAAGGGAACCGCAATGGGCCACTACATCGCCAACGTCCGCGATATCGAGTTCAACCTGTTCGAGGTGCTTGATATAGGGGCCGTGCTCGGCACCGGGCGATACAGCGATCTCGACGTCGACACCGTCAAAACGATATTGTCCGAGGCCGCTCGCCTGGCGGAAGGCCCGCTCGCCGAGTCCTTCGCCTCCGCCGACCGCAACCCACCGGTTTTCGATCCGGCCTCGCACACCATCAGCGTGGCGCCCGAGCTGGTCAAAACTGTGCAGGCGATCAAAGACGCGGAATGGTGGCGCCTTGGCATAGCCGACGAGATCGGTGGCATGCCCGCGCCGCCGCCGCTGACCTGGGCGGTGAGCGAAATGATCTACGGCGCCAATCCCTCGGCAAACTTCTTCAACATCGGCCCGGTGATGGCCAACGCGCTCTACGTGGAGGGCACCGAGGAGCAGCGCCGGTGGGCGGCGGAGGGCATCGAGCGCGGCTGGCAGGGCACGATGGTGCTCACCGAACCCGACGCGGGCTCCGACGTCGGCGCGGGCCGTACCAAAGCCTTCGAACAACCCGACGGCACCTGGCACATCGAGGGCGTCAAGCGGTTCATTTCCGGTGGCGACGTGGGCGGTACCGCCGAGAACATCTTCCATCTCGTGCTCGCCCGGCCCGAGGGCGCCGGTCTGGGTACCAAGGGCCTGAGCCTGTTCTACGTGCCCAACTACCTTTTCGACCCCGAGACGTTCGAACTCGGCCCCCGCAACGGGGTTTTCGTCACCGGGCTGGAACACAAGATGGGTCTGAAGGCCTCCCCGACGTGCGAAGTGACCTTCGGCGCCACCGATGTGCCCGCCGTTGGCTACCTGGTCGGCGGCGTGCACAACGGGATCGCGCAGATGTTCACCGTGATCGAAAACGCTCGCATGACGATCGGCGTCAAGTCGGCGGGCACGCTGTCCACGGGCTACCTGAACGCGCTGGCCTATGCCAAGGAGCGCGTGCAGGGCGCGGACCTGCTGCAGATGACCGACAAGACCGCACCGCGCGTCACGATCATGCACCACCCCGATGTGCGGCGCAGCCTGATGACCCAGAAGGCGTACGCCGAGGGTCTGCGAGCGCTCTACATGTACGCCGCGGCACACCAGGACGACGATGTCGCACAACGGGTTTCGGGCGCGGACCCAAAGATGGCACACCGCGTTGACGATTTGCTGCTGCCCGTGGTCAAGGGCGTGGGCTCGGAGCGGGCCTACGAAGTACTGACCGAGTCGTTGCAAACGCTGGGTGGCTCCGGCTTTCTGGTGGACTATCCCATTGAGCAGTACATCCGCGACGCCAAGATCGATTCGCTGTACGAGGGCACCACCGCCATCCAGGCGCTGGACTTCTTCTTCCGCAAGATCGTGCGCGACCACGGACAGGCCCTGCAGCACGTCACAGCTGGGATCACGCGCACCATCGAAAACTGTGATAAGTCGCTGAAATCGGAAGCCGAGCTGTTGCAAGCCGCGCTCGAGGACGTCACCGGCGATGACGGCCGCCCTGACCGGATACCTCATCGGCGCCGCGCAGCAGCCGGCCGACATTTACAAGGTGGGGCTGGGATCGGTGCGATACCTGATGGCCGTCGGCGACCTGCTGATCGGCTGGCAACTGCTGGTGCAGGCCGGTGTCGCGCGCGCCGCGCTGGAAAACGCGCCGTCGGACAGCGAAACAGCCTTCTACCAGGGCAAGGTCGCGGTCGCGGCGTTCTTCGCCAAGAACATGCTGCCGAAATTGGGCGGAGTGCGCAGCGTCATCGAGAACATCGACGACGAGATCATGCGCCTGTCGGAAGACGCGTTCTGACCGGTCGTCAGACACATATATTCCGCACAGCTCCAGCGGGTACACACGAGTCGTCGGCACCAACCCACGATTAGGAGACTCGTTGATGTCTGTCAGCTCGCGTAAGCCTCGGCTTGCCCGATTTACGATCCTCGCGGTAACCGGGGTAACCGCGCTCTCGCTCGCGGCGTGCAGTTCGTCGACCACATCGAGCCCGACGACATCACCAAGCTCCGCGGCAAGCTCGCCGACGACCCCTGGAACGACGCCGTCGTCGGCACCACCCAATGGCCAAGCGCAAGTCAGCGGACTGATCGCGTCGGTGTCGGGCACCACGGCTCAGGTCACCGAGTCGAGCGGCAGCGCCACCGTGGGTTTCAGCGATTCGACCAAGGTCACTGAGGCCGCCGACGCCGCGCTGACCGACGTCACCGCCGGCAGCTGCGTCACCGTGCGTCCCTCCCACGAAGCATCCGGCGAACAGATCACCGCCACATCGGTGCGCATCAGCCAGCCCGTCGACGGCAAATGCCCGCAGGGCAAGGAGACCGCGCCGGGTTCCACCACTCCACCTTCGGGTTCACCGACCACGGCGCCCGCCAGGCATTCGTCGATTCACGGTGCGGTCGCTTCGGTCGCGGGTAACACCATCAACGTCACCAGCACCGACGCCAGCGGCAACACCACCCAGACCCCCGTGACGGTCAACGACAAGACCAAATACTCCAAGCAAGCGCCCGCCAACACGCAGGCGATCAGCGCGGGCAAGTGCATGACGGCGTGGGGGACCAAGGACGGTAGCGGCACGCTGCAGGCGACGACGATCGATCTGGTCCCGCACAGCGCCAAATGCGAAGGCAAACCCCACCGCGGCGGGTGAGGTTTACGCTCCGGCGGGTACTCGCTTGAAAAGGCGAAACGCATGATCGGAGAAACGTCGATGTCCACCACCCCGGTCAAAACCTCGGTCAGACCCGGACTGATCCGGATCGCGATCCTGGCGGCCGTCATCGCGGTCATCGCGCTGTGCGTCGCGCTGTGCGCCCCCTCGAACAACTCGGCGAATAGCAGCAACACCGGAAAGCCCAGCTCATCGGCCCTATCGGCAATGCCGCCGAGTTCCCCACCGAGCGCAGCGCCCGCACCGGCACCCCCAGCTGCCGAGGGTAAGGACTATGTCGAGGGCCTGGTCGAGTCGGTATCGGGCGACACAATCCAGCTCAGGACACGGAGCGGGTCCGCGACGGTGAGCACCACACCGTCGACAAGGGTCGTCGAGGTCACCCCGGGTCAGCTGACCGACGTCACCCCGGGCAGTTGTGTCAACGTACGTGCCACCCCGCAGAGCGCTCCTGCCGGTGCTGCGATCACCGCGCAATCCGTGACGATCACCCCGGCCATCGACGGCAAGTGCCCGCCGCCGGCTGGCTTTTACGGCACAGTCACCTCAGTCTCAGGTAACTCCATCGCCGTCAACAGCGTCGGCGCCGGCGGTCAAACCACCCCCACCAGTGTGACCGTCACCAACACGACCTCCTACAGCAAGCAGGCACCTTCCAGCACTCAAGCGATCCAGCACGGTAAATGCATGGGTGCTCAGGGAACGAACAGTGACGGCGTGCTGCAAGCCATGACGATCAGCCTCGAAGGGTGCCCCCCGATGGGGCACCCGCACCACCACCTCCACCTCCCCCACATTCACCTCTAGAGAAGGCGTGAAGAAGCGGGGTGCGACCCCGCTCAGACGGTGAAGCCGAGGGCGCGCAGTTGTTCGCGCCCGTCCTCGGTGATCTTGTCCGGGCCCCACGGCGGGTTCCACACCCAGTTGATCCGGATGTCGTTGACCAGGCCGCTGCCGACGAGTGCGCTGCGTGACTGGTCTTCGATCACGTCGGTCAGCGGGCAGGCCGCCGACGTCAATGTCATGTCGATCAGTGCCACGGTGCCCTGGTCGCCCGCTTCCAGGCCCAGGCCGTAGACCAACCCCAGATCGACGACGTTGATCCCCAGCTCCGGGTCGACGACGTCGCGCATCGCCTCCTCGACGTCGAAGAGCAGTTCGTCATCCGGTGCGCTGGTTTCGCTCATCCCTGTCCTCCTCGAGAGCTTGACTTGCCTGCGCTAGAGCGTCTTTGAACGCCAGCCACCCCAGCAACGCGCATTTAACCCGCGCCGGGTATTTGGCCACCCCGGCGAACGCGACCCCGTCGCCCAGGACATCCTCGTCGCCCTCAACGGTTCCGCGTGAGGACACCATCTCGGTAAACGCCGTGATGGTCTTCAGCGCTTCACCCACGCTCTGACCGATCACCTGCTGGGTGAGCACCGAGGTGGCCGCCTGGCTGATCGAGCAGCCTTGGCCGTCGTAGGAGACGTCGACGACGCTGTCCCCGTCGTCGGACAATGTCACGCGCAGGGTGACCTCGTCACCACAGATGGGGTTGACGTGGTAGACCTGTGCGCCGAACGGCTCCCGCAGTCCGCGGTGCTGCGGGTGCTTGTAGTGATCGAGGATCACGTCCTGATAGATCTGCTCCAGACGCAACTTCAAGCTCTCCCAAAGAAATCCAGGGACCGTCGCACGCCGGCCACCAAACGATCGACCTCGTCGGCGGTGTTGTATACCGCGAACGACGCCCGTGCGGTGGCCGCCAGGCCGAACCTGCGGTGCAACGGCAACGCGCAGTGGTGCCCGACCCGCACGGCCACACCGTCGTCGTCGAGCACCTGACCGACGTCGTGCGCGTGCACGCCGTCGACGACGAACGCCACTGGGGAGCCACGGTTTTCCATCGATGTCGGCCCGACGATGCGGACGCCGTCGATGCCGGACAGGCCGTCGATGGCCACGGCGACCAGCTCGCTTTCGTGCGCTTCGACGGTATCCATTCCGATGGCGCCGAGATAGCGCGCCGCCGCGGCCAGTCCGACCACCTGTGAGGTCATCGGGGTACCCGCCTCAAACCGCTGCGGCGGCAGCGCATACGTGGTGGCTTCCATGGTGACCGTCTCGATCATCGAACCACCGGTAAGAAATGGGGGCACGGCGGCCAGCAGGTCGCGCCGGCCATACAGCACACCGATCCCGTTGGGGCCCAACATCTTATGCCCAGAAAACGCGGCGAAGTCGACGTCCAGCGCATGCAGATCGACCGGCTGGTGCGGCACCGACTGGCAGGCGTCCAGCACCGTCAACGCGCCCACCGCCTTGGCGCGGGAGACCAGTTCGCTCACCGGGGCAATCGCGCCGGTGACATTCGAATGATGGCTGAACGCAACAACTTTGACGTTCTCGTCGAGCCGCAGCGAGTCTAGGTCGATGCGCCCGTCTTCCGTGACGCCGTACCAGCGCAGGGTGGCGCCCGTCCGCCTGGCCAGCTCCTGCCACGGGACCAGGTTGGCGTGGTGCTCGAGCTCGGTGGTGACAATGACATCACCGCCGTCGCCGACCGCCTTCTCGAAGCGGTTGTCCCCGAGCACATATGACACCAGGTTCAGCGACTCGGTGGCGTTCTTGGTGAACACCAGCTCGTCGGCGTGGGCGCCCACGAACGCCGCGATGTCGGCGCGGCCCTGCTCGTAGGCGTCGGTGGCCTCTTCCATCAGCTGGTGGGCACCACGATGCACCGCGCCGTTGGACGTGACCAGAAACTCGCGCTCGGCATCCAGCACCTGCAACGGCCGCTGCGACGTCGCACCGGAATCCAAGTACGCCAACTGGTTTCCGCCGCGCATGACGCGCTTCAGGATCGGGAAATCGGCACGGATCACCGCAACGTCGAGCGGGCGGCTTACCGAGATCGTCATGGCTATGTCCCCGTGGCCGCAGCTTGGGAAAAGCGTACGTAGCCGTTCTGCTCGAGTTCGTCGGCCAGCTCCGACCCACCGGACTCGGCGATCCGGCCGCCGACGAACACGTGCACGTATTCCGGGTGGATGTAGCGCAGGATGCGGGTGTAGTGGGTGATCAACAGGATGCCACCGTGCTCGGATTCGGCATACCGGTTCACGCCGTCGCTGACCACTCGCAACGCGTCGACGTCCAGCCCGGAGTCGGTCTCGTCGAGGATGGCGATCTTGGGCTTGAGCAGTTCAAGCTGCAGGATCTCGTGGCGCTTCTTTTCCCCACCGGAGAAGCCCTCGTTGACGTTGCGCTCGGCGAACACCGGGTCGATGTCCAGGGCGGTCATCGCGGACTTGACCTCTTTGACCCAATGACGCAGCTTCGGCGCCTCGCCGCGAATCGCGGTCGCGGCCGAGCGCAGGAAGTTCGACACCGAGACGCCGGGCACCTCGACGGGATACTGCATGGCCAGAAACAGTCCGGCCCGCGCCCGCTCGTCGACGCTCATCGCCAGCACGTCCGCGCCGTCCAGCGTGATCGATCCCGAGGTCACCTGGTACTTGGGGTGCCCCGCGATGGCGTAGGACAGCGTGGATTTGCCGGAGCCGTTGGGCCCCATCAAGGCATGTGTCTCACCGGATTTCACGGTCAGGTCAACGCCGTGGAGGATGGGGATCTCGCGCTCCCCGTCGGCGGCGTTGGGGTTCTCAACGCTGACGTGCAGGTCTTTGATTTCCAAAGTCGTCATGAGGCCGTTGATCTCGATTCCGTGATGGCCAGTTCGTGCTCGATGGCTGCGGTCAGGCGTTCCCGTATCTCGGGCACCGCGATTTGGGAGATGATCCCGCCGAAGAAGCCCCGCACCACCAGCCGGCGGGCCTGCTCCTCCGGGATGCCGCGGGAGCGCAGGTAGAACAGTTGCTCGTCGTCGAACCGTCCGGTGGCGCTGGCATGTCCGGCGCCGACGATCTCGCCGGTCTCGATCTCGAGGTTGGGCACCGAGTCGGCGCGGGCGCCGTCGGTGAGCACCAGGTTGCGGTTCACCTCGAAGGTGTCGGTGCCGGTGGCTTCGGCGCGGATGAGTACGTCACCCACCCACACGGTGTGCGCGTCAGGCAGATCCGACGCCGGATCACCTTGCAGCGCACCCTTGTACAACACGTTCGACCTGCAGTCGGGGTGCGCGTGATCGACCAGCAGCCGCGACTCGAGATGCTGGCCGTCGTCGGCGAAGTACAGGCCCAGCAGCTCGGCGTCCCCGCCGGGGCCGGCGAACCGCACGGTAGACGACATCCGCACCACCTCGCCGCCCAGCGTGACGGTGACATGCCGCAGCACCGCGTCCTTGCCCAGCCGGGCGTGATGCGCGCTGAGGTGAACCACGTCGTCGGCCCAGTCGGCGATCCACACCACAGTGAGCCGGGCGGCGTCGTCGACGACGAACTCGACATTGTCGGCATAGGTTCCGCTGCCCCGGTGGTCGATGACCACGACCGCTTCCCCGAGCTCCTCCACACGGATCTGCAAATGCCCGTAGGCCACCGCGCCCTCGCCGGGCCCGGTGACCGCGATGTTCACCGGCGCGGCGGTCTGCGTGTCCCGCGCGACGGTGACCAGCGTTGCCGAATTGAACGACGAAAATGCCTCGGCGGCAACCCGATCAGCGGGCACGCCGCCCTGCCCCAGCCGCTCGTCGCCGCGGCGCACCGTCTCGATTCGCACCCCGGGGCCCTCGCTGACGGCGATCTGGGCGCTGCCAGTGGCTTTGGCGGAACCGTCGTGCAGTCCACGCAACCGCCGCAGCGGCGTGAACCGCCAGATCTCGTCACGCCCGTGCGGAACCTCGAAGGCGTCAACGTCAAAGGACGCGAACAGTTCGGCCTTGGTGAGAGCAGGCTTGGCCGGGGCCACAGTCATCCGACCGCGCCCTCCATCTGCAACTCGATCAGCCGGTTGAGCTCCAGCGCGTACTCCATGGGCAATTCCTTGGCGATCGGCTCGACAAAGCCGCGCACCACCATGGCCATCGCCTCGTCCTCGGTCAGCCCACGGCTCATCAGGTAGAACAGCTGGCTCTCGCTGACCTTCGACACGGTGGCCTCGTGGCCCATCGTGACGTCGTCCTCGCGGATGTCGACGTACGGGTAGGTGTCGCTGCGGCTGATCGTATCGACCAGCAGCGCGTCACATTTCACGCTAGATCGTGACCCATGTGCCCCTTTGTTTACTTGCACCAGGCCCCGGTAAGAGGTGCGGCCGCCACCCCGCGCCACCGACTTGGACACGATGTTGCTGGACGTGTTCGGCGCCAGGTGCAGCATCTTGGCACCGGTGTCCTGGTGCTGGTCCTCGCCGGCGAACGCCACCGACAGCACCTCACCCTTGGCGTGCTCGCCGGTCATCCAGACCGCCGGGTACTTCATGGTCACCTTCGACCCGATGTTGCCGTCGACCCACTCCATGGTGGCGCCCGCCTCGGCCCGGGCCCGCTTGGTGACCAGGTTGTAGACGTTGTTCGACCAGTTCTGGATGGTGGTGTAACGGCAACGGCCACCGGGCTTTACGATAATTTCGACGACCGCGGAGTGCAGCGAATCGGACTTGTAAATCGGCGCAGTACAGCCCTCGATATAGTGAACGTAAGCGTTCTCATCGACGATGATCAGCGTCCGCTCGAACTGGCCCATGTTCTCGGTGTTGATCCGGAAGTAGGCCTGCAGCGGGATGTCGACGTGCACACCAGGCGGCACGTAGATGAAGCTGCCGCCCGACCACACCGCCGTGTTCAGCGCGGAGAACTTGTTGTCTCCGGCCGGGATAACCGTCCCGAAGTACTGCTTGAAGATGTCGGGCCGTTCCCGCAAGGCCGTGTCAGTGTCCAGGAAGATGACGCCCTGCTTCTCCAGATCCTCACGGATGGAGTGGTAGACGACCTCCGACTCGTACTGGGCGGCGACACCGGAGACCAGCCGCTGCTTCTCGGCTTCCGGGATGCCCAGCCTGTCGTACGTGTTCTTGATGTCCGCGGGCAGATCATCCCAGGTCGCGGCCTGCTTCTCACTGGAGCGCACGAAGTACTTGATGTTGTCGAAGTCGATGCCGTCGAGGCTGGCGCCCCAGCGCGGCATGGGCTTGCGGTCGAAGATACGCAGCGCCTTCAGCCGGGTTTTCAGCATCCACTCGGGCTCGTTCTTCTTCGCGGAGATGTCGCGGACAACCGCCTCGGACAGGCCGCGCTGCGCGCTGGCGCCCGCGACGTCGGAGTCCGACCAGCCATAGCCGTACCTGCCCAGCGAGTCGATCGCCTGCTCCTGGGTCAACGGCTCGGCATAGGCCTTCGATGCCTTGGCGGCCTCTGGCGTGAGTGTCATAGGACGCTCCTTTGGTTCCTTTGGTGCTCGTGGTGTTCCGGGCGCGGGCTGGGCGCCCTTGGTGCTAGGTCTTGCTTGGTGCCTTGCGTCCTGCCTGGGTCAGCGGCACGTGGGTGGTACAGGCGCAGTTGCCGTTGACGATGGTCGCCAACCGCTGCACGTGGGTCCCGAGTACCTCGGCCATGGCCTGCTGCTCGGTTTCGCACAACTCCGGGAATTCCTCGGCGACATGGGACACCGGGCAGTGATGCTGGCATATCTGCACACCGTGGATCGGACCGCCCACCCGCGTGGTGGTAGCGACGTAGCCGGCTTCGGTCAGCGCACCGGCGACCCGCTCGGCGGCCGCCTCGACATCGGCATCCTCGGTGCTGTCGGCCGGTGCGACATCGGCCAGGATCGCGTCGATGCGGCGGCGAGCGAAAGTCCGAACCGCGTCTTCACCGCCGATTTCCCGCAGCTGCCGCATGGCCGCGGCCGCCAAGTCGTCGTAAGCATGGTCGAGCTTGGCCCGTCCGGCCGGGGTCAGCCGGAACCGCTTTGCCGGCCGGCCGCGTCCCACCTGCTGCCATGCCGCGGCGGCCGCGGACTCTGCGTCGCCCGCCTCGATCAGTGCGTCGAGGTGACGCCGCACGCCGGCGGCCGACAGGCCCAGCCGGTCGCCGATCTCACTGGCGGTGATCGTGCCCGACTCAACCAGCAAGCGCACAATCGCCCGACGGGTATGACCGTCCGGAACTGGCCCTGAAACGGTTGGTGCGACCGCCGGATCGACTGACGGGATTTTCACAACACCAGTGTGACGCAATTCCGGTAATCGGTCCAGCAAGGGTGCCCTCTGTACGGGGTTGCGCTGGTCACACCACCGGCGGTTGCTGACGTGCGGCTACGCTGCTCTGATGGCAGCGCGCCACCACACGCTGAGCTCGTCGATCGCCAGCTTGCACGGCGACGAGCAGGCGGTGGGCTCGCCGCTGAACGATATCGAGCTCACCGCAGTTCGGCGCACCCGCCTGTTCGGCGCCACCGGCACCGTCCTGATGGCGATCGGAGCGCTGGGAGCCGGGGCCAGGCCGGTCGTCCAGGACCCCACATTCGGGGTCCGGCTGCTCAATCTGCCGTCGCGGATCCAGACCGTGTCGTTGACGATGACCACGACCGGGGCGGTCATGATGGCGCTGGCCTGGTTGATGCTCGGCCGGTTCGCGCTGGGCAAGAGGCGGATGTCACGCGGCGAACTGGACCGCACCCTGTTGTTGTGGATCCTGCCGCTGTTGCCCGCGCCACCGATGTACAGCAAGGACGTCTACTCATACCTGGCGCAGAGCCAGATCTCGCTACAGGGACTTGACCCCTACAAGGTGGGTCCGGCCTCCGGACTGGGGCTGGGCCACGTGTTCACCCTTTCGGTTCCCAGCCTGTGGCGGGAGACGCCGGCGCCGTACGGCCCGTTGTTCTTGTGGATCGGACGCGGGATCTCGGCGCTGACCGGGCAAAACATCGTCGCCGCCGTGCTCTGCCACCGACTGGTGGTGTTGATCGGGGTCGGCCTGATCGTATGGGCGACCCCGCGGCTGGCCCGGCGCTGCGGCGTCGCCGAGGTCAGCGCGCTGTGGTTGGGCGCGGCCAATCCGCTGCTGATCATGCATCTGGTCGCGGGCATCCACAACGAAGCGCTGATGCTCGGGCTGATGCTGGCCGGCGCGGAATTCGCGCTGCGCGGCATCGACGCGCCCCAGCTGTGGCCAAATTCGTGGCGCCGGCTGGGGCCGGATTGGGAACCGTTGGGCATGCTGCTGGCCGGATCGGTCCTGATCGTCCTGTCTTCGCAGGTGAAACTGCCCTCACTGCTAGCACTGGGTTTCGTCGCGATGGCGCTGGCCTACCGCCTCGGGGGCAGCCTGCGAGCGCTGCTGCTGGTCGGCAGTGCGATGACGGCGTTGTCGCTGGCGGTCATGGGGGTCGTCGGCCGGGCCAGCGGACTCGGGTTTGGCTGGATCTACACGCTGGGCACCGCCAACGTGGTGCGCAGCTGGATGTCGCCGCCGACGCTGCTGGCGCTGGGCACCGGGCAGGTGGGGATTCTGCTGGGCCTGGGCGATCACACCACCGCGGTGTTGTCGCTGACCCGTGGCATGGGCGTGCTGATCATCATGGTGATGGTCGTCTGGCTGCTGCTGGCCGTCTTCCGCGGCCGGCTGCACCCGATCGGCGGTCTCGGCGTCGCGCTGGGTGTCACGGTGCTGCTTTTTCCCGTGGTGCAGCCCTGGTATCTGCTGTGGGCCATCATTCCCCTGGCCGCCTGGGCGACCCGCTCGGGCTTCCGGGTCGCGGCAATCGTCGTCACCCTTGTCGTCGGCATCTTCGGCCCGACGGCCAACGGCGACCGCTTCGCGCTGTTCCAGATTGTGGACGCCACCGTGGCCAGCACCATCATCGTGCTGCTGCTCATGGCGCTGACGTACACCCGGCTGCCGTGGCGGCCATTACAGACAGTTCCCACCGAGAGCGGCGAACCGAAGGCCGTCGATGCGGTGCCGGCCGCTGCGGACGCCGCCGAGAACGCCGCTGAGAACGCGGAAGAGAACGCGGAAGAGAAACCCGTGCCCCCCGCGACCCAGCGGCCGACGGCGACGCCCGACGCCTACGCTGACTCCACGTGAGCGCGCCGCACGTCCTCTCGACAGGGTCTGTCGTCGTTCGGCTACGCGGGGTGTGCAAGCAATACGGGTCCATACCGGCCGTCTCCAACCTCGATCTGGACGTGCACGCCGCCGAGGTGCTGGCCCTGCTCGGCCCCAACGGCGCCGGAAAGACGACCACGGTCGAGATGTGCGAGGGCTTCGTCCGGCCGGACGCCGGCACCATCGAGGTGCTTGGGCTGAACCCGATCACCGACAACGCGCGCCTGCGCGCGCGCATCGGGGTGATGTTGCAGGGCGGCGGCGGCTATCCGGCGGCCCGCGCCGGCGAAATGCTCGACCTGGTCGCCTCCTATGCCGCCGACCCGCTGGACCCGCACTGGCTGCTGGACACCCTGGGCCTCACCGACGCCGCTCGCACTACCTATCGACGGCTCTCGGGCGGCCAGCAGCAACGGCTTGCGCTGGCCTGCGCGCTGGTCGGCCGTCCCGAGCTGGTGTTCCTCGACGAGCCCACCGCGGGCATGGACGCCCATGCCCGGCTGCTGGTGTGGGAGCTGATCGACGCGCTGCGCCGCGACGGTGTGACGGTGGTGCTGACCACCCACCAGCTCAAGGAGGCCGAGGAACTCGCCGATCGGCTGATCATCATCGACCACGGGGTCACCGTGGCCGCGGGCACACCGGCGGAGCTGATGCGCGCCGGCGCCAAAGACCAGTTGCGGTTCACCGCGCCGCCGCGGCTTGACCTGTCCCTGCTGGCCTCCGCCCTGCCGGAGGACTATAAGGCGACCGAGGTAACTCCGGGCGACTACCTGGTCGAGGGCCCCGTCGACCCCCAGGTGCTGGCGACGGTCACCGCTTGGTGCGCGCAAATTGACGTGCTGGCCACCGACATGCGGGTCGAGCAACGCAGCCTTGAGGACGTGTTCCTCGATCTCACCGGCAGGAAGTTGCGGCAATGACCGAGACCGACCGCCCGTTGTTTCCGGCGGGCACCTTCACCCCGGACCCGCGCCCCAGTCCCGTATCCCGGATGCTGGCCGCGCAGTTCACGCTGGAGTTGAAGCTGCTGCTGCGCAACGGCGAGCAACTGCTGCTGACCATGTTCATCCCGATCATGCTGTTGGTCGGGCTCACACTGTTGCCGTTCGGGTCGTTCGGCCCGAACCGCGCTGCCACGTTCGTGCCGGTCATCATGGCGCTCGCGGTGGTCTCCACCGCGTTCACCGGGCAGGCCATCGCGGTCGCGTTCGATCGCCGCTACGGGGCGCTCAAACGGCTCGGGGCCACCCCGCTGCCGGTGTGGGGGATCATCGCCGGCAAATCACTGGCGGTAGTCGCGGTGGTGTTCTTGCAGGCAATCATCCTGGGCGCCATCGGCTTTGCGCTGGGCTGGCGACCGGCTGCGGCGGCGCTGGCGTTGGGCGGGCTGGTTATTGCGCTGGGCACCGCGGGCTTCGCGGCTCTGGGCCTGCTGCTGGGCGGCACCCTGCGGGCCGAGATCGTGCTGGCAATCGCCAACCTGATGTGGTTCGTGTTCGCCGGATTCGGCGCGCTGACCCTCGAGACGAACATGATCCCGACGGGCGTCAAGTGGGCGGCCCGGCTCACCCCGTCGGGCGCGCTGACCGAGGCGCTGTCACAGGCGATGACGTTGTCGGTGGACTGGTTCGGCGTCGTCGTCCTGGCGGTGTGGGGGGCGCTGGCGGCGCTGGCCGCGCGGCGCTGGTTCCGCTTCACGTGAGGCATGCGGGCCACGGCGCCTCGCCCTCCCAGCGAGATTGCCGCCATGGTCGTGAATGACCCCCCAACCACAACCCCCACGGCAATCTCGACGCCAGCCCCGCCTACTACGCAACGTAGTTTTCGTTACTATCGGGCGGTGCCTGTCGGACGGTGGCTGCTGCGGTTGGTGGACCTGCTCCCCAACCCCGGCCTGCGGGTCCAGCGGATCATCGCGGCAATCGTCATCCTCACCCAGGGCGGTATCGCCGTCACCGGCGCGATCGTCCGGGTCACCGCATCGGGACTCGGCTGCCCCACCTGGCCGCAGTGCTTTCCGGGCAGCTTCACCCCGGTAGCTGTTGCCGAGGTGCCGCGGGTGCACCAGGCGGTCGAGTTCGGCAACCGGATGATCAGCATCGCGGTGGTGATCGCCGCGGCGCTGGTCGTGCTGGCGGTTACCCGGGCGCGCCGCCGGGCCGAGGTGCTGGTCTATGCGTGGCTGATGCCGGTGTCGACGGTGGTGCAGGCGGTGATCGGGGGCATCACCGTGCGCACCGGGCTGCTGTGGTGGACAGTGGCTATCCACCTGCTGGCATCGATGACGATGGTGTGGCTGTCGGTGCTGCTGTACGTCAAGATCGGCGAACCCGATAATGGCCTGGCTGGGCTGGTCCACGCCCGGGTGGCCAAGCCGCTGCGCGCACTCACGGCGCTGAGCGCGGTGAACCTGGCCGCGGTGCTGGTGACGGGCACGCTGGTGACCGCAGCCGGCCCGCACGCCGGCGACCGCAGCCCAACTCGGACGGTGCCGCGGCTCAAAGTCGAGATCACCACCCTGGTGCACATGCATTCGTCGCTACTGGTCGCCTACCTCGCACTGCTGGTCGGGCTGGGCTTCGGGCTATTGGCGGCCGGCGCCGCCCGCGCGATCATGGTGCGGCTGGCCGTACTGCTCGCCCTGGTGTGCGCCCAAGCCGCCGTCGGCACCACGCAGTACTTCACCGGGGTGCCCGCCGCCCTGGTCGCGCTGCACGTGGCGGGTGCCGCGGCCTGCACGGCGGCCACCGCGGCGCTATGGGCGTCGATGCGAGAAAGGGCCCAGCCCGAGCCGCTCCAAAGCTGACCCGACGGACACCGCGAACTCACGCTGCGCGAGGTCGCGGGCGTCGGCGTCCAACTGCCGCCAGCCCATCGACGGGTCAATCAACTGCAGTTCCAGTACCCGATCTCCGACCACATGGGCCCGCGCGTAGAGCAGCTCGGCCGCGTCGATGCGCACCTGTGCCGCAGCGGCGTCCAGCGCGGCAGCACCCACGTCCCAGATCTCGAAATCGGGCTCGGCCGGAAACGCGTGCGACGGCCGGCCGCCCAGAAAGATCAGGACCGTTTCCCCGGCCTCAGTGGCCTCAGTGGCCTCAGTGGCGGGCTGCACCAACACACTCTGGCCGGCCATGTGCAGTTCCGCGGCGTAGGCCGCGGCCGTCGACCGGTCATGGCAACGGTGGGTTCCGGTCCCGACTGTCGGACTGACGAAGACGTGACCGCCGCGCGGCACCTGGACCCGATCACCCGGCGCGTAAACCTCACCGGGCACCGTCGGCACCCCACGATTCTCCAGGTCACCCAGATAGCGTCGGTCGGCGTTCCAGGCGACGACGGCGGGCGGGTTGAGCAGATTGGCGACGCGGGTGGTCCAGGCCAGGAAGTCGTCGAGCCGCCCGGCGTAGTCGTGGGTGGCCCGCAAGATCACCAGATCCGCGCGGTCGACGTCGGGATCGTCCCAGGACAGCCAACGAGCGTCCAGACCACGCTGGCGCAGCGCGCCGACCAGCCCGGCATCGTCGCCGTCACCGGCGACTTGCCGGGGACAACCCGCCAACACGATGCGGGGATGGAAGATGTCCGGCCGGGCGAGTTTCATCCCCGGGCATGATATCCACATGCACGCAATCGAAATCGCCGAAACCGGCGGTCCTGAAGTCCTGCGCTACGTCGAGACGCCGCAACCCACGCCCGGCGAGGGCTGGCTGGTCATCGAGGCCGAAGCCATCGGGGTCAACTTCATCGACACCTATTTCCGCTCGGGGCAGTATCCACGCCCGGTGCCGTTCATCCTCGGCACCGAAGTGTGCGGCACCGTCACCGCAACCGGCGAGGGCGTCGAGGGCTTCAGCGTGGGCGACCGGGTAGTCAGCGCCGCGGCGAACGGCGCCTACGCCGAATTCGCCACTGCCCCAGCATTTTTGACTGCTAAAGTGCCGGACGGCGTGACTTCCGAGGTGGCGGCTTCGATACTGCTGAAGGGCCTGACCGCGCACTACCTGTTGAAGTCGGTGTATCCGGTGAAAAGTGGCGATACCGTGCTTTTTCACGCCGGCGCCGGAGGCGTCGGACTGATCCTGACGCAGTGGGCCCACCGACTCGGCGTTCGCGTGATCACCACGGTCTCGACACCCGAAAAGGAGCGACTGTCCAGACAGGCCGGCGCCGACGAGGTGCTCCCCTACCCCGACGACGCCGCCCAGTTTGGCCAGCAGATTCGCGCGCTCACTTCAGGCGAGGGCGCGCAAGCGGTCTACGACGGCGTCGGCGCCACCACCTTTGACGCCAGCCTGGCCAGCCTGGCCGTCCGCGGCACCCTGGCGCTGTTCGGCGCCTCCAGCGGACCCGTTCCGCCCTTCGATCCACAGCGTCTCAACTACGCCGGGTCGGTGTACCTCACCAGGCCCTCCCTGGCTCACTTCATGCGCACCGGCGAGGAATTCAGCTGGCGGGCCTCCGAACTGTTCGAGGCGGTCGGCAGCGGAGCCATCACCATCGAAGTCGGCGGAACCTATCCGCTGTCCGAAGCGGCCCGCGCCCACGAAGAGCTACAGGGCCGCAAGACCACGGGCTCGCTGGTGCTGATTCCTTAGAACAGGGTCGGCAATGCGAAGGCCGAGTCGACGGCCAACGCACAGAACACCACCGCCAGGTAGTTGTTCGACTGCAGGAACAGTCGCAGCGGTTTGACCGGCTCGCCGTTGCGAACCCCGGCGTATAGCTGATGGGCCATCGTCAGAAACCACGCCCCGGCCACCGCCGCGACCGCCGCATACAGCCACCCGGTCGCCAGCGCCAGCACCAGCGTCGCCAGCACGGTCAGCCAGGTGTAGATCAGGATCTGCCTGGTGACCTGACGCTCGGTGGCCACGGCCGGCAGCATCGGAACGCCGGCCACTTTGTAGTCCTCCTTGTACCGCATCGCCAACGCCCAGGTGTGCGGCGGTGTCCAGAAGAAGATGATGGCGAACATCGCCAGCGCCGGCCAGCCAATGGTGTTGGTGACCGCCGACCAGCCGATCATCACCGGCATACAGCCGGCCGCACCCCCCCACACCACGTTTTGCGATGTCCGGCGCTTGAGCAACAACGTGTAGACGAACACGTAGAACGAGACGGTGCCGATGGCCAGCAGTCCCGACAACAGATTGGTCGTCCACCACAACCAGAAGAACGAGCCCACACTCAACACCACGCCGAGGACCAGGGCGTTTCGGGTTGGCACCGCGGCCCGCGCCAGCGGGCGCCGTGCGGTCCGCTTCATCAACTTGTCGATGTCGGCGTCGGCCACACAGTTGAGAGTGTTGGCGCCTCCGGCCGCCATGATCCCGCCGATCAGCGTGTTGAGGATCAACAGCGGGTTCACATGGCCACGGTTGGCGAGCAGCATCGCGGGTATCGCGGTGACCAACAGCAGCTCAATGACCCGCGGCTTGGTCAACGCCAGATAAGTGAGCACCGTGCCAGATATTCGGCTCGGCGCGATGCGCCCGCGAACGCTCACGCAATAACTCCCTCGGGGTCGCAGCAGCGCGCCAGCATCTACTACAGAGGATGGTAGACGGCTGGGGGCCGCCGGGGACAGTTCGGGGTCGATTGACTGCTGAGCTCCGCTCGAGGTTCGCCAATGCCACCGGGCCCGAGGGAGGCCACGTGGTTCATCCCTGCACGCCTCGGAGCACGGTCCGCGCCGTCTCTACCACCCGATCCGGAGTGAAGCCGAACTTGGTGAGCAGCTCCTTCAACGGCGCGGACGCCCCGAACGTTTCCATGCCGATCACGGCGCCGTCGAGCCCTATATAGCGGTGCCAGCCGTGTGTCGACGCCTGCTCGACCGCGACGCGGGCCCGCACCGAGGGCGGCAGCACTTCGTCGCGGTAGGCCTGCGGCTGCCTCTCGAACAGCTCCAGGCACGGCATGCTCACCACCCGTGTCCGCACACCCTCGGCGGTCAGCTGCTCGTAGGCCTGCACCACCAGCGACACCTCGCTGCCGGTGGCCATCAGGATCAGCTGCGGATCGTCGGCCGACGCCAGCACGTAGGCGCCCTTGGCGAGACCGGATGCCGGCGCGTACAGCGAGCGGTCCAGCGTCGGCAGATTCTGCCGGGACAGCACCAGGGCGACGGGCTGGTGCTTGAACTGCGCGATGAGCCGCCACGCCTCGGCGACCTCATTCGCATCCGATGGCCGGATGACCAGCAAACCGGGAATCGCGCGGAGTGACACCAGCTGCTCAACCGGCTGGTGCGTCGGGCCGTCCTCCCCCACGCCGATCGAGTCGTGCGTAAAGATGTTGATCGTCGGGATCTCCATGATCGCCGACAGACGGATCGCGCCGCGGGCGAAGTCGGAGAAGATCATAAAACCCGACCAGAAGGCGCGGATCTTGGACAGGGCGAGCCCGTTCGTAACCGCGCCGGAAGCGAATTCCCGCACGCCGAAGTGCAGATTGCGCCCACCCGGATTGTCCGCCTGCAGGTCACCGGCACCGTCGAAGGTCAGGCGTGTCTTGGTCGAGGGCGCCAGGTCGGCGGCACCGCCGATCAGCCACGGGTAGTTCTTCGCCAGCGCGTTGAGCACCTGCCCGGACGACGCCCGCGATGCGATGCCCTTCGGGTCGGCGGGGAAGGTTGGGATGTCGGCGTCCCAGCCGTCGGGCAGCTCGCGACGCTGCATCCGGTCGAGTTGATCGGCCAAGTCGGGAAATTCGGCCCGGTACGCCTCGAAGGCCGCCTTCCACTCGCCGCTCAGCCTGGCGCCATGCGCGCCGATCCCGTCGGCGAAGTTCTGATAGACACCATCGGGGACGAAGAACTGTTCGTCGGGCGGGAAGCCGTAGAACGCTTTGGTCGCGCGGACCTCGTCCTCCCCGAGCGGCTCGCCGTGTGCGGCGGCGGTGCCCTGCTTCGTCGGTGCACCGTAGGCGATGTGGCTGTCGACGATGATCAGCGTCGGGCGGTGCTGCTCGCGCGCGAACGTTTCGAACGCGCGGCCCAGCATCTGCAGGTCGTTGGCGTCGCCCACCCGGGTGACATTCCAGCCATAGCCGACGAACCGGGTGGCGACGTCCTCGGTGAACGCGATGTCGGTCGCGCCCTCGATGGTGATCTTGTTGTTGTCGTAGATCCAGCACAGGTTCGACAGCTCCAAATGCGCTGCGAGCGAAGCCGCTTCGGAGGCAACGCCTTCCATCATGCAGCCGTCGCCGGCGAGTGCGTACACGTTGAAACCGAACAGCTCGTGTCCGGGGCGGTTGTAGGTGGCGGCGAGCCAGTTGGATGCGATCGCCATGCCGACGCTGGTAGCCACACCCGTGCCCAGCGGGCCGGTGGTGCACTCGATCCCGGACGTCCAGCGGTACTCCGGGTGGCCCGGGCACTTGGAGTCGAGCTGGCGGAACTTCTTCAGGTCATCCAACTCCACAGCCGGTTTGCCCACCGTCTCGTAGTCCGCGTCGACGGCCTGCACCTTGGTCAGATGCAGGGTGGAGTAGAGCAGCGTCGAGGCATGCCCCGCCGACAAGACGAACCGATCCCGGTTCGGCCAGATGGGATCCGCCGGATCAAACCGGAGAACCTTCTGCCACAGGGTGTACACAACGGGCGCCATCGCCATCGGGGTTCCCGGATGGCCTGAGTTGGCCGCCTGAACGGCGTCGATGCACAAGGTGCGAATCGTGTTGACGCTGACTGCGTCGATATCTGGTCCTGCCACAACGGCCGTCATTTCCGATCCCTGTCATCTCGTTGCTTACCCACCTACCCGCAATCCTGGCAGGCATACGACGACACGAGAAGTGAAACGAGAAGTGAAAAGACGAACAACACTGGGGCGCGGAACACGCGCCGCCCACATCCGGTCGGCGTAAAAGTAGCCTGCCCCCCATTCGACCATTTCGGTGTGGCGCATTAGGTTGGAACAATCAGACCCGTTTACCGACGTGAGGAGCGAGTTTGTGACCACCCTGGTGGAGATTTCCGCTCTCACCCGCGCCAATCACCCAGACGACTGGACCGACCTGGATTCGTTGGCAGTCAACACCATCCGGGTGCTGGCAGCCGACGCGGTCCAAAAGGTCGGCAATGGCCACCCCGGAACGGCGATGAGCCTTGCGCCCCTGGCCTACACCCTGTTCCAGCGCACCATGCGCCACGATCCCAGCGACACCCACTGGCTGGGCCGCGACCGGTTCGTGCTGTCGGCCGGGCACAGCAGCCTGACCCTGTACATCCAGCTCTACCTCGGCGGCTTCGGTCTGGAACTATCAGACATCGAGTCACTGCGCACCTGGGGATCCAGGACTCCCGGACACCCGGAGTTCCGGCACACGCCAGGCGTCGAGGTCACCACCGGCCCGCTCGGCCAGGGCCTGGCGTCGGCGGTCGGGATGGCGATGGCGGCGCGCTATGAGCGCGGCCTGTTCGACCCGGATGCCGCCCCCGGAACCAGCCCCTTCGACCACCACATCTATGTGATCGCCTCCGACGGCGACATGGAAGAGGGTGTGACGTCGGAAGCGTCGTCGCTGGCGGCCGTCCAGCAGCTCGGCAACCTCACCGTGTTCTACGACCACAACCAGATCTCGATCGAGGACGACACCAACATCGCGCTGTGCGAGGACACCGCCGCCCGCTACCGGGCCTATGGCTGGCATGTGCAGGAGGTGGAAGGCGGCGAGGACGTCGTCGGCATCGAAGAGGCCATCGCCAACGCGAAAGCCGCCACCGACCGGCCGTCGTTCATCTCGCTGCGCACCATCATCGGCTATCCGGCACCCAACCTGATGAACACCGGGAAGGCGCACGGCGCGGCCCTCGGCGACGAGGAAGTGGCCGCCGTCAAGAAGATCCTGGGATTCGATCCCGACAAGACATTCGAGGTCCGCGAGGAGGTCATCACCCACACCCGCGGGCTGGTGGCCCGTGGCAAAGAGGCCCATGAACGCTGGCAACCGGAGTTCGACGCCTGGGCGCAGCGCGAACCCGAACGCAAAGCGCTGCTGGACCGGTTGCTCGCGCAGCAGTTGCCCGACGGCTGGGACGCCGACCTGCCGCACTGGGAACCCGGGTCCAAAGCCCTGGCTACCCGCGCCGCGTCCGGTGAGGCGCTCTCCGCCCTGGGACGGAAGCTGCCCGAGTTGTGGGGCGGTTCCGCCGACCTGGCCGGTAGCAACAACACCACCATGAAGGGCGTGGATTCCTTTGGGCCGCCCTCGATTTCGACGAAAGACTACACCGCGCACTGGTACGGCCGGACCCTGCACTTCGGCATTCGTGAACATGCGATGGGCGCCATCCTGTCCGGCATCGTCCTGCACGGCCCGACCCGGGCCTACGGCGGCACCTTCCTGCAGTTCTCCGACTACATGCGCCCGTCGGTGCGGCTGGCCTCGCTGATGGACATCGACACCATCTATGTGTGGACGCACGATTCGATCGGGCTGGGCGAAGACGGCCCGACCCATCAGCCGATCGAGCACCTGTCGGCGCTGCGCGCCATCCCCCGGCTGTCGGTGGTGCGCCCGGCCGACGCCAACGAGACGGCCTACGCGTGGCGAACGATCCTGGCCCGCGGCAACGGCAGCGGCCCGGTTGGACTGATCCTGACCCGGCAGGGGGTGCCGGTGCTGGAGGGCACCAACGCCGAGGGCGTCGCCCGAGGCGGCTACATACTGGGCAGCGAGGCCGGCGGCCCGGAAGAAGAGGATCCTGATGTTGTTTTGATCGCCACCGGCTCCGAGGTGCAGCTTGCCGTTGAGGCTCAGAAGCTGTTGGCGGACAAGGACATTCTGGCCCGAGTGGTGTCGATGCCGTGTGTGGAGTGGTTCGAGTCCCAGCCGGATGAGTACCGCGACAGCGTGCTGCCCCCGTCGGTGTCGGCCCGGGTGGCCGTCGAGGCCGGAGTCGCGCAATCGTGGCACAAGCTGGTCGGCGACACCGGGAAGATCGTATCGATCGAGCACTACGGCGAATCCGCCGATGCCAAGACTTTGTTCCGCGAGTACGGCTTCACGCCGGAAGCCGTCGCCACCGCCGCGGAACAAGTAGTGGACAACTGAGAAAGGGTGAATACAGATGACCACTCAGAACGCCAACCTCGCCGCATTGAGCGCAGCGGGCGTATCGGTTTGGCTAGACGACTTGTCGCGGGACCGGCTGAAGTCCGGCAACCTGCAGGAGCTGATTGACACCAAGAGCGTCGTCGGCGTGACCACCAACCCGTCCATCTTCCAGAAGGCGTTCGCCGAGGGCAGTTCCTACGACGCCCAGATCGCCGAGCTGGCCGAGCGCGGCGCCGACGTAGACGCCACCATCCGCACCGTCACCACCGACGACGTGCGCAACGGATGTGACGTGTTGGCTCCCCAATGGGAATCGTCCGACGGCATCGACGGCCGGGTCTCGATCGAGGTCGACCCGCGACTGGCCCACGAAACCGACAAGACCGTCGCGCAGGCGATCGAGCTGTGGAAGATCGTCGACCGGCCGAACCTGCTGATCAAGATCCCGGCGACCAAGGCCGGCCTGCCGGCCATCACCGCCGTTCTGGCGGAGGGGATTTCGGTCAACGTCACGCTCATATTCTCGGTCGACCGGCACCGCGAGGTGATGGACGCCTACCTGGCCGGGCTGGAGAAGGCTCGCGAAGCCGGGCACGACCTTTCCAAGATCCATTCGGTGGCATCGTTTTTCGTCTCCCGCGTGGACACCGAAATCGACAAGCGGCTGGAAAGCAATGGCTCCGACGAGGCGCTCGCGTTGCGCGGCCAGGCCGGCGTCGCCAACGCCCGGCTGGCGTACGCCGCCTACCAGGAGGTCTTCGACAGCGGCGATCGCTTCCAGGCACTCAAGGCCGCCGGAGCCCGGGTGCAGCGGCCGCTGTGGGCTTCGACCGGCGTCAAGAACAAGGCCTACTCCGACACCCTCTACGTCACCGAGCTGGTCGCGCCACACACCGTCAATACCATGCCGGAGCCGACGATTGACGCCGTCGCCGACCACGGTGTCGTCAGCGGTGACACGATCAGCGGCACCGCTGCGGCCGCACAGGCGGTGTTCGACAAGCTGACGGCGGCCGGTATCGACCTGCCCGATGTGTTCGAGGTGCTGGAAAGCGAGGGTGTCGAGAAGTTCATCGCGTCCTGGACCGAGCTGCTGAGCGAGACGCAGAAGCAACTGGACACCACCGCGAAATGAAATCGGGCGCCGACACCGCGCAGTGGCGTAATCCGTTACGGGACAAAGAGGATAAGCGACTACCCAGAATTCCCGGGCCGTGTGCCATGGTGCTTTTCGGCGTCACCGGCGACCTGGCCCACAAGAAGGTGGTGCCGGCCGTCTACGACCTGGCCAACCGCGGTCTGCTGTCACCGTCCTTTTCGCTGGTGGGCTTCGCCCGCCGCGACTGGGATCACGACGCGTTCGCGCAGGTGATCCTCGATGACGTCAAGCAGCACTGCCGTACCCCGTTCCGGCAGGCGGTTTGGGAGCGGATGGCGGACGGATTACGTTTCGTACGAGGCGAATTCGATGACGAAGCCGCGTTCGGGCGGCTAGCCGAGACGCTGGAGAAGCTGGACGCCGAGCGCGGCATCGGCGGCAACCACGCCTTCTACCTGGCGATCCCGCCCAAATCGTTTCCGGTGGTGTGCGAACAGCTGCACAAGTCCGGATTGGCCAAACCGCAGGAAGACAGGTGGAGCCGGGTCGTCATCGAGAAGCCCTTCGGTCATGACCTGGACAGCGCCCGCGAACTCAACCACGTGGTCAACTCCGTGTTCCCGGAAGAGTCGGTGTTCCGGATCGACCACTACCTGGGCAAGGAGACGGTCCAGAATATCCTGGCGCTGCGCTTCGCCAATCAGCTGTGGGACCCGATCTGGAACGCGCACTATGTCGATCACGTGCAGATCACCATGGCAGAAGACATCGGACTGGGCGGACGCGCGGGCTACTACGACGGGATCGGCGCCGCTCGAGACGTCATCCAGAACCACCTGATGCAGCTGCTGGCGCTGACCGCGATGGAAGAGCCGGTCAGCTTCAACCCGAAAGCGTTGCAAGCCGAGAAGATCAAGGTGCTGTCGGCGACCCAACTCGCGCAGCCGCTCGACGAGAGCAGCAGCCGCGGCCAGTACGCGGCCGGCTGGCAGGGCGGCGAAGCGGTGGTCGGTCTGCTCGATGAGGAGGGCTTCTCCAAGGACTCCTCGACCGAGACCTTCGCGGCCATCACGCTCGAGGTCGACACCCGCCGTTGGGCCGGGGTCCCGTTCTACCTGCGGACCGGAAAACGTTTGGGCCGCAGGGTGACCGAGATCGCGCTGGTTTTCAAACGGGCACCCCATCTGCCGTTCGACGCCACCATGACCGACGAGCTCGGCACCAACGCACTGGTCATCCGGGTGCAGCCCGACGAAGGCATCACCATCCGTTTCGGCTCCAAGGTCCCGGGCAGCACGATGGAAGTCCGCGACGTCAACATGGACTTCTCCTACGGCTCGGCGTTCGTCGAAGACTCCCCCGAGGCTTACGAGCGGTTGATCCTCGACGTGCTGCTCGGTGAGCCATCGCTGTTCCCGGTCAACGCGGAGGTCGAATTGGCATGGGAGATACTCGATCCCGTGCTCGACCACTGGGCATCACACGGTAAGCCTGACCCCTACGAGTCGGGCACCTGGGGGCCGGATTCGGCGTTTGAGATGTTGCGTCGAAGTGGCAGAGAGTGGCGGCGCCCATGATTGTCGACATGCTGGAGACCAGCACCACCGCGGTCAATAAGAAGCTGGATGAGCTGCGCGAAAAGGCCGGCGTCGTCACTCAGGGCCGAGTAGGGACGCTGATCATCAAGTCGGAAAGCGATGCTCTGCTCGAGGAATCGATCGAGGCCGCCAACGCCGCCAGCCGTGAGCACCCCATCCGTGTCTTGGTCGTGACAACCGGCGATGCCGACGCCAGCGAGGCGCGGCTGGACGGCCAGGTCCGGGTCGGCGGTGATGCCGGCGCCGGCGAAGTCGTCGCGCTGCGGCTTTCCGGACCGCTGGCCGCGCACGCCGACAGCGTCGTCGTTCCCTTCCTGCTCCCCGACATCCCGGTCACGGCATGGTGGCCCGACGTGGCTCCTGCAGTGCCCGCGCAGGACCCGTTGGGCAAGTTGGCAATTCGGCGCATCACCGATGCAACCAATTGCACCGACCCGCTGGCGGCGATCAAGAGCCGGCTTGACGGATACACTGCCGGCGACACCGATCTGTCCTGGGCACGCATCACCTATTGGCGGGCATTGCTCACCTCCGCGGTCGACCAGAAGCCCCACGAAATGATCGAGTCTGCGCTGATTTCCGGCTTACAGACCGAGCCCGCGCTCGATGTGCTGGCGGGCTGGTTGGCCAGCCGGATCGACGGGCCGGTGCGCCGGCAGGTCGGCGCGTTGAAGGTCGAACTCGAACGCAAATCTGAAACCATCACGCTGAGCCGGCCGCAGGAGGGCACCACCGCCACCCTGAGCCGGACGGGCCGGCCGGATGCCCTGGTTCCGTTGCCGCGCAGGGAAACCCGCGAATGCCTCGCCGAAGACTTGCGCCGGCTTGATGCCGACAAGATCTACTTCGCCGCGCTGGAGGGTATCGAGAAAGTGCAGTACCTGTGAGCACCACGGTCGAGATCTTTCCGGACGGCGAGGCCCTGGTCGCGGCCGCCGGCAACCGACTGATCGATACCGTCCAGGGCGCCGTGGCGACCAGGGGGCGGGCGCTGATCGTGCTGACCGGCGGTGGCACCGTCATTGCACTGCTCAAACATCTCGACGCGCACGGACAGCAGATCGACTGGTCCAAGGTGCATCTGTTCTGGGGCGACGAGCGTTACGTCCCCGAGGCAGACGACGAACGCAACGAGAAGCGGGCGCGCGAGACGCTGCTCGACCACATCGACATCCCGTCGAGCAACGTGCACGCCATGGCCGCCAGCGACGGTGAATTCGGCAGCGACTTGGACGCGGCGGCGCTGGCCTACGAGCAGATCCTGGCCGCCAACGCCGAACCCAGTGATCCCACGCCGGTTTTCGATGTCAACCTGCTGGGAGTGGGCCCCGAGGGCCACATCAACTCCCTGTTCCCCGACACCCCGGCGGTGCGCGAGACCGCGCGCATGGTGGTCGCGGTCGAGGACTCCCCCAAGCCACCCCCGCAACGAATCACCTTGACGCTGCCCGCTGTCCGGCGTTCCCGGGAGGTGTGGCTGCTGGTGTCCGGGGCGGCGAAGGCCGACGCGGTGGCCGCAGCAATCGGCGGCGCCAGCCCGGTTTCGAATCCCGCGGCCGGGGCTATCGGGCTCTCGACCACGCTGTGGCTGCTCGACGAAGAGGCGGCGGCCAAGCTTCCCGGCTAAGCCGGCTAACGGTCACCCTGGCGCGAGGCTCGGCGGCGTAGCAATATGACCGTCATGGCCGATAAGACCGTTCGCCCCGCGCCCGTACGGCAGCGAATGAAGACGCTAACCCAAGCCGCGCTGAATGCCGACAAGACGGTGGAACAGGTCGAAGACGTGCTCGACGGCCTGGGCAAAACCATGGTCGAACTCAACAGCTCGCTGTTGGCCTTAAACGCCACGGTCGAGCGCCTCGACGGCGGTCTCGATCATCTGGAGGGCACGCTGCACAGCCTGGACGATCTGGCGAAGCGGCTGATCGTGCTCGTCGAGCCGGTCGAGGCCATCGTCGAGCGGATCGACTACATCGTGAGCTTGGGCGAGACGGTGATGTCGCCGTTGTCGGTCACCGAGCACGCGGTGCGCGGTGTGCTGGACAGGCTGCGGAACCGGGCCGTGCATTAAATCGTGACGCCCGCGCGGCCGGTTGCCTACCCGGTGCCCGCTCCGCCGTACGCGGACGGAACCGGTCTGCCGTGGGACGTCTCCGTCGGCGACGCGGTCGCCACGATCGCCGCGGCCCGCGCACGCCATGGCGACACATTCGTCGTGGAAAGCGGCCGGGACCACTATCTGTTCACGTTCTCCGCCAAGGGTGTCGAGTCGTTCTACGCGCTCACCGAGGAAACGGCCAGCAAGGCGGTCGCCGATTACCTCATGTTGCGGCGCAAACTTCCCGACGAAATCTTCGCCGGGCGTCGCACCCTGCCGACCACGCTGTTTCGCCGCGACGACGTGGTTTCCTATCTGGCCAACCTGGATCGGGCGCTCGAACAGACCACCACGGAACTCGGGGCGACCGGCTCGGTGGATGTCTTCGATCTCGCGCGGCGGCTGGGCCACCGGATGGGGCTGTCCTCGTGGGCGGGACCGGGATCGGCCGACGGTGCGGCCTTCGAGCGTCTGGTGCGCGCCTTCGATACCTTGGACGGCTCCGATGCGTTCGTTCACCCCGACCGGATGGCGGCGGTGGCGGCGACGGACAAGCGGGCCGAGCGCGCCGCGCTGGACGAGGTCGCCGACATCGTCGCCGCTGCGGTGCGCCGGTACGACGCTGGTCAGCGGGACGACCAGGGGCTGTTCGGCAGGATCGTGCACGCCTGGACTCCCGAGACTTCGGAGGAGCCGAGCGCTCGACTGCGCGGGATCGCGCTCGACGTCGCGCTGATCCACGTCGCGTCCATGTCGAACCTGGCCGCCGCGCTCGGCTGGGCGATGGTGGACCTACTGGAGCACCCTGCCGAGCTGACGCGAGTTCGCCGCAACGACACCGATTTTGCCCAGCGTTGCGCGCTGGAGTCGACGCGGCTGGCGCAACGCTCGATCATGACGCGCACCGTGCTGTCACCGGTCCGGTTCGACACCGGCGAGGTGACCTATGAGGTGCCGGCGGGCTGGAGCATCGCCACTTTGCTGCCCCTGCTCAACACGTCTGCGGCCCCGGGCCTGCAGCACTGGGATCCCGCTCGATGGAGCCGGCACCGTCTGATCGAAAAGGACGCCCTCCCTTCGCCCATGCTGGTGACGGCCTTCGGACACGGGCGCCATTCCTGCCCGGCGCAGCCGTTCTCACTGGCGGCCATGACGGCGGCGACCACGCATCTGCTGCGCACGTACCGGATGACGCCGGGGTGGACGTCGCATCCCCAACCCGTCCCGGCCCAGATCGGCGGTGTGGCGCGGGCGGCGGGACCGTGTCCGGTCAACTACGAGAGCTGATTACGTCCGTTGCGAGTGAGTGATCTTTAGTGGTCACGCGACTCGCACCCCATCTCGGGGTTGTTCGGCAGCCTTGCGGCTGCTTCCCTTCCGCGCTTCACAGCCACCGGCCGGGCGAGGCCCGGGCTTACGGTCGGCTCCACGCTTGACGGCGGCCCCAACTGGGCCGACGACGCTAATGGTGTCCTCGTAGCGTGCGAGGTTGATCGCGGCGTTGTCATCACGGTGGTGTGTGACCGAACAGCTGCCGCATTGCCATGTTTCGTCCCACCCAATGTCCTGGCCATGCCCGCAAGCGTGGCAGGTTTTCGACGACGGGAACCAGCGGTCGGCGACCACCAGTTGCGACCCGTACCAGCCTGCCTTGTAGGACAGGTGCCGGCGTGGGGTGCCCAGGGCAGCGTCGCAGAGCCCGCGCCGACGAGCGCGGGCACCCGGCAAGCCCTTTTGCCGCAGCATCCCTGCCGCGTCCAGCCCTTCGACAACGATCCGGCCGTGAGTTTTAGCCAACCGCGTTGTCAGGACATGCAAATGGTGGGTGCGGACATCGTTGACCCGGCGGTGTAACCGGGACAGTTCAGTGGTGCGCTCACGGTGCCGCCGTGAGCCTTTCATGCAGCGCGACCGTGCCCGGGAAACGTGCCGCAGCTCCCGCAACGCGGCGTGCAGCGGGCGCGGGTTGGGCACCTGCTCGATCACGACACCGTCAGCGTCGGCGACCGTGGCCAGACGACGCACACCCACGTCGACACCCACCCGCGACCCTGGTAGCGCCACGCCGGGTTGCTGCGGGCGCTGCACCACTACCCGCACACTCGCATCCAGACGGGTGTGCCGTTGCGGCGCACCGAAATCGCCAGCAGCCGCGCCCGGCCTTTGGTAATGAGGCGTTCGATACGCCGGGTGTTCTCCTGCGTGCGCACGGTGCCGATCACCGGCATCGTCAGGTGTCGACGGTCGGGCTCGACCCGCATCGCACCGGTGGTGAAACACACCCGGTCAGCATCGCGGCCTTTGCGCTTGAACCGCGGAAACCCCACCCTCTTGCCGGCACGCTTACCAGCACGGGAGGTCTGCCAGTTCCAGTACGCGTCCACCGCGCCCGCGATGCCATCGGCGTAGGCCTCCGTCGAGCACTCGGGCCACCACACCAGCCCGGTCTCGGCGTTGACGCACACCGCGTCCTTGGCCGTGTTCCAGCGCTTCCGCAGTACCCGAAGCGACGGCCTCGCCGTCTTTATCCCGTTGGCGTGCCACGCTGCGATATCGCCCTTCAAGGTGGCCACCGTCCAGTTGTATGCCTTGCGCCGCGCGCCGAAATGCCTTGCCAGCGCGTCGGCTTGATCGCCGGTCGGGTCCAGGGTGAACCGGTACGCCTGGACACACCACCCGTGGGGCACCTCGAACTTCGCCATCAGGCCGCCTCCGCGTCCGCGGTGGCAGCAGCGGCCGCCAAAGCACGTTCAGCTCGATTCTCCGCGGCCCGCTTGCCATATAGCCGGGCGCACATCAACGTCAGGATCTCGGTCATATCCCGCACCAGATCCTCATCAACCTCCGCGGCATCCACCACACCAAGCTCTCGACCCCGCGCGGCCTGCACGTACTGCGACCCGAACCGGCAGAACCGATTCGGGACCTCGACGACGATCCGATGCACCGACGGATCACCCAGCAGCGCCAGGAACTTACGGCGCTGCGGGTTCAACGCGGAACCGACTTCGGTAACGACGTTGTCGACCGGGATCTGTTCAGCTGTGGCCCACGCGGTCACCCGCGCCACCTGCCGATCCAGATCAACTTTCTGATCGGCCGACCAAACCCGCGCATACACTGCCGTGCGCGCTCGTGGGCCAGCCTCGCCGATCGGCTCGTCCGCCACAATCAACCGGCCCACACCCCGGGCCGGCACCGGCAAAAGACCAGCGCGAAACCAGCGATACGCACTCACCCGCGCAACACCATTGCGCTCAGCCCACGCCCCGAGATTCATGCCATTGTTCCTACCGCACACCACTGACAACTACCGACCACTCAACCCGCAACAGCTGGCAGCTCCGACTACCCGCTATTTCTCAGGGCGCTGGACAAGCCGTTCATCGTCAGCAGGATGCCGCGCTGCACCAGTTCGTCGTTGTCGCCCGAGCGGTAGCGGCGCAGCAACTCGACCTGCAGGTGGTTCAGCGGCTCCAGATAGGGGAACCGGTTGAACACCGAGCGAGCCAGCGCCGGGTTGTCGGCCAGCAGGTCGTCTTGGCCCGTGATCAGCTTGTGCATGGCGATAGTTCTCTGGTGCTCGTCGGCGATCTTGTCGAAAACCCTGCGCCGCAACGACTCATCTCCCACCAGCTCCGCATAGCGAGCCGCCAGGCCCAGGTCGCTCTTGGCCAATACCTGCGCCATGTTGGACAGCATGCTGCGGAAGAACGGCCACCGCTCATACAGGTCATGCAACACTTCCACCCGCTCACTGCCCTGGCCCGCCGCGATCCACTGCTGGAACGCCCATCCGGTGCCGTACCAGCCGGGCAGCATGACCCGCGACTGGCTCCACGCCAGCACCCACGGGATGGCGCGCAGGTCCGCGATCGACTCGGTGGGCTTGCGCGATGTCGGCCGGCTGCCGATATTCAGCGAGCCGATCTCGCTGACCGGCGTGGAAGCTTTGAAGTACTCGACAAAACCCGGTGTCTCGTGCACCAATTCGGCGTAGGCGCGCTGCGCAAGGGTGGCCACCTCGTCGAGCACGGCGTAGGCCGGCTCCGCAGCGTCGCCCAGTCCCTCCACGTCCAGCAGCGTCGACTCCAGCGTGGCCGCCACCAAGCTCTCCAGATTTCGTCGCGCCAACTGCGGTTCGGCGTATTTGGCGGCGATCACCTCACCCTGTTCGGTCAAACGCAGCGAGCCGTTCACCGCCCCCGGTGGTTGCGCCAGGATGGCTTGGTAGCTGGGGCCCCCGCCACGCCCGACGGTGCCGCCGCGACCGTGGAAGAGCCGCAACCGGATTCCGTTGTTGCGGGCCACTTCGACCAGGGCGAGCTCGGCCCGGTAGACCGCCCAGCTGGCGGCCAGATAGCCGCCGTCTTTGTTGGAGTCGGAGTAGCCAAGCATCACTTCCTGCGACTCACCCCGGGCGGCCACCAGCGCTCGGTAGAGCGGAAGGTCCAGCATCGCCTGCAGAATCGTCGCCCCGTTGTGCAGATCGTCGATCGTCTCGAACAGCGGTGAGATGCCCACCGGACAGTAGGGTTCCGGCCCGGAGGCGTCCAGCAGGCCAACCTCTTTCAGCAGGATCGCGGCCTCCAAGATGTCCGACACCGACTGGCACATCGAGATGATGTAGTTGGGCACCGCGGCCGGACCGTAGATCTTGACCGCGTGGGCGGCGGCCGCGACGACGTCGAGCTCGGCGCGGGCCAGCCCGGACAATCCCCGGTGGTCGCCGACCAGCGGGCGGCGGGTCCCGAGTTCGCCCGCCAGCAGCGCGACCCGTTCGTCTTCGGGCAGCGAGCTGTAGTCCGGGTGCACCCCGGCCCACGCCAGCAGCTCGCCGATCACCTCTTCATGCACGTCGGAGTTCTGCCGCATATCCAGTCCGGACAAATGAAACCCGAAGACGCGCACGCCTTCGCGCAACAGGGCCAGCCTGTCGTCGGCCAGCAGCGCGGCGCCGTGCGTGCGCAGCGAAGCGTCGATCGCGTCGAGATCGGCCAGCAGTTCGGCCGGTCCGCCATAGGGCGACAGGCCCAGGTCCAGCTCGTGCTGCGGTTGCCGGTCCAGGATCCCGGCCGCGGACGCCGTGAGCCGGCCGCGGATCAGCCGCAATGCCCGCCGGTACGGCTCGTCGAGGTGAACGGCATCGGGGCACGCCTGCGCCAGCGCGCTCACCTCGGGGGTGACGGTGATCAGCCGCGCCGACATCGACAGCTCCTGCTCGAGGTCGGTGAGTTCGGCGAGGTAATGCGCCAGCGCGGTGAACGCGGCGCTGCCGGTTGCCAGCCGCACCACATCGGCGGTCACGTTCGGGTTTCCGTCCCGGTCACCGCCGATCCAGGAGCCGGGCCGCAGGATGGGCTCGCCAAGCAGGCCGGCGTCGGGCCAGCGAGCACGCAACGCCTCCCGAACTTCCGCGTTGACCTGCGGGATCACCTCGAACAACGCGGCCGAGTAATACCGCAGCCCGACGGCGATCTCGTCGGAGATCTGCAGCCGGGATAGCCGGATCAGCGCGGTCTGCCACAGCGTCAGCACTTGACGGCGCAACTCCAGTTCGATGCTGCGGCCCGCGTCGGTCTCGGTGTGCCCGTCGGCGCGCAGTCGCATCAACTCGGTGATCCGGTGCTGGGTGACGAACACGGTGCGCCGCCGGGTCTCGGTGGGGTGGGCGGTGATCACCGGGGAAACCAGCGCACCTTTCAGGGCGTCGGCGACGGTGGCCGAATCCAGCTCCGCCAGATCGAGTTTCGCGTACGTGGCGGCCAGGCTGCTGTCTTGGGGCGGCTCGCCGGCGTCGACGTGAATTCCGCGGCGGCGTTCCCGGTGGATGTCTTCGGCGACGTTGGCCAGCAGCGCGAAATGGCTGAACGCCCGGATGATCGGGATCGCCAGGTGGATGTCAATACCGTCGAACATGCGCGACATCTCGGCCCGGTCGATCTCGGAGTGCCGCACCCGGAAGGACTCCACCCGGGCACGCTCGACCAGGTCGAACACCTCGTCACCGTTCTGCTCGCGCACGGTGTCGCCCAGGATGGTGCCCAGCAGCCTGATGTCGGCGCGCATCGGCTCGGTCGCCCTGCGGCCGACCTGGGTCCGCTGGACGGCGCCGATCGGCTCCAGCGCGGTATCGGTAGCTTCGGCCATGGGTCCCAGTATCAGGCGTATCGTCGCCGCGCGCTTGGCGGCCGGACCCGAACCGAAACGAGCTATTAGATCAGGAGACTAGATTGGGATTCGCCTATGCCGCGCCAAGGTGAGCGGAGGAGGCCTCGTCCTCACAACACCAACTGGCGACTGCTTGCCCCGCGTCCACATTGTGGGCGGGGCGCCCGCGGCGCCACAGCGGGACGGCGGTGTGCCGCTCTGTGACCGCACCCCGCCTCGCTAATGCGAGCAGCCTGCCGGCGTAGGCGAAGTCGAATGCGGTGCCAATGATCAGGGAAGGAGCGATCGCCTCGAGAATGTGCGGCGTACCTGCCAACTCGTGGCCCACAACCAACCAAACGGCTCCGAGCACCGACGACCCCGTGACCGCCAGCCAGAAGCCGTACAGCGGGTTCGACGGCCAACGGAACAGTCGTTCGAGCAGCAGCGCGAAAAGCAGCGTGGTGACCACGCTCAGACCGACCTGTGTCCAGCCGGCGCAGAGCGCGACGCCCGCGCCGAGGCCACAGTGAATGTGGACGAAGGCGGCCCAGCTGCCGTACATCCCGCCCGCGCCTAGCGACACCAGAAAAGGCCGAAGGCCTGCCCGCAACCGCCGTTTGCTGGTGCCCGCACTCATCCGACCAGCCTGGAGCGCAGCACTCGGAAGATTCCGCGGAAGATGTGGACCCAGTCAAGGCAGACCCAGGTAATCACTGACTCACCCTGCGCGTAGCGAGGGTTGAGTTCGGTGTAGAACCGCACGTACGGATCGTTGTCGAGTCGCTTCATGCGGGACGGCTGACGCAGGCTGGTGGATTCCCGCACCACCCAGGGATTCCCGCTGACCGGGACATAGCCTCGCCGGGAGCTGAGCACGGGGATCAGCGCTTCGACATAGTCCGGCGTGTCGAGCTGGGGGTTCGGGTAGCTCAGCGGAAACGTCATAAGGAGCAGGCGGTAGACGACCGG
>CAWJSU010000011.1:0-589266 GCA_963845595.1 uncultured Actinomycetota bacterium | reverse complement strand
CCGAACTGCACATCCTGCGTGCCCGTCTCGACGGCGGCATCCGCAGCAAGGCCGCTCGCGGCGAGCTGCGCCGAGGGCTGCCGGTCGGTCTGGTGTGGGGCCAGGCCGACGGTGAGGTCCGCTGGCACCCGGATGAGGCGGTCACCGGCGTGATCGCCGCGGTCTTCGAGCGGTTCGCGCTGTGCGGGTCGGTGCGCGGGGTATGGCTGTGGCTGCGCGAACAGGGGCTCAAATTCCCGCTGCAACCCCACGGGGGGTGCGTCGACGGCGATCCGCAGATCACGTGGGCGGCGCCGAGCCACCACGCGGTGCGGGCCGTGCTCACTCACCCCGCCTACGCGGGCGCCTACGTATTCGGCCGTACCCGCGTGCAGCGCAGCCTCGATGCTGATGGGCGGCTGCGGGTGTCTCGCCGGGTGCTGCCCCAAGATCAGTGGGAGGTACTGATCACCGAGCATCACCGCGGGTTCATCGACTGGGACACCTTCCAGGACAACCAGTCTCGTATCCGAGGCAATATCCGCCCGAAGGCCCATGAGCCGGGCACCGGCGCGGTGCGCGAGGGCTGCGCGCTACTGCAGGGGCTGGCCACCTGCGGGACCTGTGGGCACAAGCTGGGCGTCTACTACGACGGGCGGGCCAACAAGCCGCCGGGCTACTACTGCGTCGGCACCGGGCAGCTGGCCGGCCACAGCGGCTATCACCTGCGTGTCGGGGGCGCCGGGATCGACGCCGCGGTCACCGCGGCGTTTTTGGCCGCGCTGCAACCGGTGGCGCTGCAGGCCTGCCTGGCCGCCGCCCAGCAGCTCGAGAACGGCCACGACGCCGCGCTGGCTCAATGGCGCCGCCAGGTCGAGCAGGCCCGCTATCAAGCCGCTCAGGCCGAGCGCCGCTACCGGGTCGTCGACCCGGATAACCGCCTGGTCGCTCGCGGCCTGGAGACCGAATGGAACACCGCGCTGCAAGCCCTGGCCGACGCCCAGGCCGAGCTCGCTCGCCGCCAAGCTGCACGCCCGAAAACCCTGACCCCACAAGAGAAGGCGACGATACTCACACTCAGCGACGACCTCGCCGACGTGTGGGCGATGCCGAGCACCACCGATAAAGACCGAAAACACTTGCTGCGCAGCCTGCTCGATGAGGTCAACGTCAGCGTGTGCCGCGACCACACCGACGCCCACGCCGACTTGGTGCTGCGCTGGAAAGGCGGCGCCATCACCGACCTAAGAGTGCCCATCAAACGCAAACAGGCCAACCATCTACGCACCGACGAACACACCGTTGACCTGGTGCGCCGCCTGGCCACACACTATCCCGACGCGATGATCGCCCAAATCCTCACCCAGCAAGGCCGCCGCACCGCCCGCGGACTACCGTTCAATGCCGGTCGGGTCCAGTCGCTGCGCCACCATTACGAAATCCCTTGCCACACACCCACCGACGACCCGCAGGAAGCAGAGCTGCTCAGCGTGACTGAGGCCGCCAAGGAACTGGGCCTGGCACCCTCGACCCTGCACCGCTGGCTGGCCGACGGGTTCGTCGCCGGCGAGCAACTCACCCTTGGTGCACCCTGGCGCATCCGGCTCACCGACGAGATCCGCAGCCTGTTCGTCGATGACGCCCCCGACGGCTGGCTGGCCATGCCGCACGCCACCCTGGCCTACGGCGTGTCCCGCCAAACCATCATGCAACGTGTCAAGCGCGGCGAACTCCAAGCGGTCCACATCCGTACCGGACGCGGAAAAGGCCTGCGTATCCAGCCCCCAGCCCCCCAAGAAGGACTGTTCTGATCATGACAATCAACAAAAACCGCAGTGTGACAACACATCAAAGGACAACGCGCACACACGGTCCAGGTCGGCGTCGAGCGCGCCGAACGCCTCGACGATCTCTTCGCGACTGCTCGAACCCATGCCTCAGATGTTACGAAGGCCCACCGACAACAATCGCCGCGTTGTGACTACTGAAGCTAGAGTGATACAAGGGATTACAGAGATTCGCTGGCCCGGCTCTGCGAGGCCCGCGGGTGGGAAGCCGGGCCGAAAAGACTGAAATGCAGAGGTATTGCGGAAACCCACCACATGATGATTACACTGTGATCGCGGTGTGATTAGGCGCTCATTTCATGCGACCGACGGCGAGGTGACCGATGGCCTGGGACTTCGAGACAGATCCTGATTTCGCTGAAAAGCTCTCGTGGATGCGCACTTTTATCGATTCGGAGGTCATTCCGCTCGAACCCATCCTCTCCGAAATCCCGCCGGCGGAGTGGAATCCGGTGAAGCGTCATCTGCAGGGCAAGGTCAAGGCGCAGGGGCTATGGGGGCTGTTCCTCGACCCCAGCCTGGGCGGTGAAGGGCTCGGCCAGCTCAAACTCGCTCTGATGTCCGAGATCATCGGCCGCTGCATGGTGTCGATGGAGTTGTTCGGCGTTCAGGCACCCGACAGCGGCAACATGGAGCTACTCGCGCACGGGGCAACCGAGGCGCAGAAGCAACGCTGGCTTTACCCCAACCTCCGGGGGGAGATATCGAGTGCCTTCGCACTGACCGAGCCGTTCCTGGCCGGTGCCGACCCGACCGTCATCGCCACTACCGCGGTACCCGACGGTGACGACTGGGTTATCAACGGCCACAAATGGTTTACCACCAATGCCTCATGCGCCGACATCATCCTGGTCATTGCCGAGACGGATCCCGCCGGTCGGCCGCACCGGCATGCTTCGGTCTTTGTGGTCCCGGCGGGTACGCCGGGCCTAGAGATCATTCGCGATATCCCGACGATGGCGCACCCCGACCCCGAGTTCGGGCGGCGCGGCAACCACGCCGAGGTCGTGTTCACCGACTGCCGTGTTCCGGCCGATCATCTGGTCGGTACGCGCGGGGGCGGCTTTCTGCTTGCGCAGCAACGACTCGGCGGCGGGCGCATCCACCACTCGATGCGCTGGCTCGGCCAGGCGCAGCGCGCCCTGGACATCATGGGTGAGCGTGCGGTGTCACGTCGGTCGCATGGCCGGCTACTGGGTGAGCATCAAATGGTGCAGGACTATATAGCGCTGTCCCACACCGAGATTCAGGCAGCCAGGCTGCTGACCTTCCAGACCGCCTGGAAAATGGACCGCGTTGGGGCCAGCGCGGTGCGCGCCGAACTGGGAATGGTCAAGGCGCACGTGTCCAAGGTGGTGCTGGCCGTGCTCGACCGCACCATCCAGGTCTGCGGCGCGCTGGGCTATTCGGGGGACCTGCCCGTCGAAGGCTGGTACCGGATGACTCGGTTCGGGTCGATCGGCGACGGGCCGGACGAGCTGCACAAGTCGGTGCTTGCCCGCCATCTTCTCAAGAACTACCGCCCGGTCGAGGGATGGCCAACCGAGCACCTCCCGTCACGGCGGGCGGCGGCAGAGCAGAAGTGGCAGGCGCTACGCGAAGAGGCAGCTGTCGCATGAGCATTCCGGACCGTCAGCAGGCAATGGTGATGACCGGACCCGGCGACCCCCCGATGGCCCTGAAAAGACCGGTCGAAGAACCCGGCCCCGGGCAGGTGTTGGTCAGGGTCAACGCATCAAGCCTCAACTTCCACGACAACATCAATTTGATGGGTCTGCTGCCCGGGCCCTGGCCACGCGTGCCGATGAGCGACGGCGCGGGCGAAATAGTGGCGGTGGGTCACGGCTCGGATGGGCTGCAAGATGGACTGCAAGACGGGTTGCAAGTTGGACAGCGGGTCATGGGGGCGTTTCACCCCGGCTGGCTCGACGGGCCACCGACGCCGGAAGCCAAGCGGGAGCTGCCCGGCGACAGCTGCGACGGGTGGCTGCAGCAGTACCGAGTCGCCGACGCCAGCGGCCTGGTCCGCACGCCTGATCACCTCAGCGATATCGAAGCCGCGACGATCCCGTGTGCCGGTGTGACGGCGTGGAGCGCGCTCAGGGAGGCCAACATCGGCGAAGGCGACGTCGTAGTCACCCAGGGCACCGGCGGGGTATCGCTGTTCATTGTGCAACTGGCCCGGACACTGGGCGCCACCGTGATCTTGACATCTTCGTCCGACGCCAAGTTGAAGGTCGGATCGGATTTGGGCGCAAAGCATCTCATCAACTACCGCACCACCCCGGACTGGTCGGCAGAGGTGAAGCGACTCACCGGCGGACGAGGCGCCGACCTGATAGTCGAGCTCGGCGGTCCCGAGACCCTGGCGCAGTCGCTGCACTCGGCGCGGATGGGAGGCACGGTCGCGGTGATCGGCGTGCTGAGCGGATTTGACACGGCGCCCATCGCGGTTGCCGAGGTGATGCTTAACAACCTGCGTGTCATCGGGATCACCGTCGGCAGCGTGCGCACCCACCGCGAACTGTGCGACGTGATAACCAAAACGGGCATCAGGCCCCACATCAGCCATGTCTTCGACTGGGAAAAACTCGACGAGGCCCTGGGTGTGATGCGGGCCGGTCAACACGTCGGCAAGATCGCGCTCACCATTCCGTGACTTCGCTACGAGGATAGACGTGGCCGCCGAACTGGAACTCGATGCAGACCGGATCGTCGCCGCAGCCATAGACATCATGCATGAGCGCGGGCTGGATGCGATCAGCATGCGGGGTGTGGCAACTCGGCTGGGCGTCACCCCGCCACCGGTCTACTCCAGGATCGGCAACAAGGAGGCGCTGATCGACGCGGTGGCTGATCACCTGCTCGACGATCTCGCACCCGCCCTGGACCGCGACGAAACCTGGCCGGACTACGCGCGCCGATGGACCCGCCACCTTCGCGCACGACTGACCGATGCAGCCGACTGCCGGCTCTTCCTGCAGGTCAAGCGCCCCGCATATCTGAAAGCCGCACGCCCACTGTTGAAATGCATGCGCCGCGACGGACTGACCAACGACATGTCGGTGCGCGCCTGCCGGTTGCTGACCTGGGCGACGGTGGGCTTTGTCGCCATGGATCATCCGCCTGCTCCCAAGCCGGCGCGTCGGCGCGGTCGACTCGCCGGCAGCGATCCGGCGGGCGTCACACCGGAGGAAGTCGACGAACTGTTCGCGACCCACATCGACTACCTCATCGAAGGCATCCGCCGGGACAGCGCTTAGGCTAAGCCTGATTCCACCGATCGACCCCGTGGTGGTGGGTTGAGTGTTTGATCTTGATCCTGTTGGCGGGTGGGCGTGATTTGACTGCTGGTCTGCCCAGCTTTTCCAGTCGGTCCTGGTCGTCGGGTTGGGTGGCGGTGGCTAGGCGCTGGATCGTCGGCCGATGGTGTTGTGCCACAGGGTGATCCATGCGAGTTCCCAGGGCCAGTGGGTGGGTAGGTGCAGGACCGGGCGGCGTTGAGGTCGGGCCAGGCGGGCGGGGATGTTGACCAGGTGACGGCGCAGGGTGGCGCCGCGGGCGCTGCGGTGACGGGTTCCGGCGAGGATACCGGCGGCGCGTAGCAGGTTGTGGGCGATGGCCGCACAGATCGCCCACGCGGAGTTGGCGCCGAAGCGTCCCGAGGGGATGTGGGCCAGGGGTCCGTCGATGAGGTCGGCGAAGGTAGTTTCGATGATGGCGTGGCGGCGGTGGGTGATGTCAGCGGCGGTGACCGGTTCGGTGGAGTTGGTGAAAAACGGGTGATACCGCCAGATCGGGAACAGGCCGTCGGGTTGGTTGGCGTCTTTGACTCGGCGCACGATCAGGCGGGCGGTGACCGCCTCAGCAGTGCCCGATGCTGACAGGGTGTAGGTGGTCTCGGCGACTTCGGCGTCAGAGATCCAGGCCCCGGTATCGGGATCGCGCACCGCGCCGGGATATTGAACGGGGGTCCAGGCGTCCTCGCAAATCGCGTCGATGGCGCGTTGCACAGCGGCATTGCGGGTCAGCACCAGCGAGAACACCGCACCATATCGGCGGCAGGTCCGTATCACCGCGCGGGAACCGTAGGCGCTGTCGCCGCGCACGATGATCAGCCCGCTCACCCCGGCCGCGCGGGCAGTGATGATCGCCTGGGCGACCATGCGGGCCGCGCCTTTACCGGAGTTGGTTTTGCCTGCCCGTAGCCGGATCCCGGTGACCAAGGGTGGCGCGGTGTCGGTGCTGATCGTGGTGACCAGCGGTGAGAGTCCTTTGCGTAAGACCTGCTTGCCGGCGATCTTGGTGTGCCCGTAGGAGGCGCCCTGCTTGCGATGCCCGTAGACCGGGCGCACCAGCGAGTCGATATCGATGAAGGCCCGCACCTGCGCGCCGGGCAGCAGATCCACCCGTTCACACAAGCCGCCCAGATGCTCGGTCAGCACCGAATCCAACTGGCGGGCATGACCGAAGGTGAACTCCCGCAACAGCGTTCCCACCGTTGACGGGGCATACACCCGCTCGAAGAGGGACTTCATGCCGCCGGCGCGGACCAGGTCGACATCGTCGATGTAATCCGCGCCCGCGCACATCCCCGCAATCAGGGTGGCCAGTTTCGCAGCGGGGTTGGCCGACCCGGATTTCATCCTGGGCTCAGCGATGTGAATCTTGTCGGCCAACAACGCCGATAGGCCCGCCTGCTCGGCCAGCGCCATCACCGGCACCAGGCCCGCGCACGACACCAGATTGTCCTCGTCGAACACAGCGGAGTCAGCGGCGAATCTGTGGGACACTTGCACCGGAAGTGCCTTTCTCGAACTGGACCGATTGTTGCCTGAAGAACATCAATCATCCCAGCTCAGAGGGCACTTTCTTCATTTCGACACCCCGAAAAACAAACAATTCATCGGTGGAATCAGGCTAAGGCGGTCGGCGTGAACGCGCGCCTGAGCGACAACGACAAACATCCAGCCCCTAACCCGCCGGAGCGCCACCGAGCACAGGCCTCAGCGTCTAGCTTTGTCTTCGAGATCCGCGGCCAAGTCGAACGCCTCGACGAGCGTCAGCCAATCGGCGCCCGAGACCCAATAAGCGGGATTTTCGCCCAAATCTTTCCCGCCGGAGCGCCACGAAAACCGGTCCCCACGTCTAGTCCGTAGTTCCCCCCGGCCTGGCGGCGTCATGGGGTGTGACCTGCGGCTTTGTGGCGTTGATGTGGTGGGTGCTGCCTACATGTAGCCGAAGTAGTGGGTGACCTGCAGGAGGTCGAGGGCTCGCCGTTGCAGCCCGGTGGGGGTGGTGAGTTTGGTGAATGCCGGCATGTCGTGGGCGGGTTGGATGTGGTTGACGCAGATGGTGGCCAGGTCTTTGAGCAGGCTGGTGAAGCTGTGCACGGGGTGGTTGTCTTGGGTGCGTTTGCGGGCGGCTTTGGTCAGAGCGGCATCGGAGCGTTGGGCTGCGGCGACGGGGTCGGTGCGTTTGGTTGCGGCGGCGGGTTTGTCGTGGTCATGGAACAGGATCGGGGCCAGGGCTTGTTTCATGTGCCAGGCGATGTAGTAGGACAGCATCCGCAAAAACACGTGAGCGCGTACCCGGTTTTCGAGGTGGTGGCGGATGGGCCGCACATCGAGCTCGCTGTTGAGGGTGCGGAAGAATCGTTCGACGTCTTCAAGTCCCTTGTAGCGCAACACCACATCGTTGTTGGGGAGAGTCTGTTCGGGCAGGCTGGTGCGCAGCACGTAGATGCCGTCCAGGGCGGCCTCGGCCTGGATCTGATCGGTTTTGCGTGAAAACGTGAACGCTTCGTCGGTGATGTCGATGGTGAAGTGTTTAGCCATCTTGTAGTGGTTGATGACCTTGCCCACCCGCATGCCGATCACCTCGCGCCCACGCAGCGGGCGACGGGCGCGACTGGTGGCCGCGGCGATGGCCTCGAGCTCTTTTTCGGTGGCCGCCAGCAGTTCCTCGCGTTTGCGGGTGCGTTGTGCGGCCAGGGCCGGGTTGCGGCAGCACACCAGCCGCTCGTCGGGATAGTCCGGGTGGGTGATCTCGACCAGATTCTGTTCGTCGAATAACGACAGTTGCAGCGCCTCGGCCTGCACCAGGGCCTTGATCTGCGGGGCACGCAGCGCGGTGATCCAGTCCAGCTGCGCAGGGCGAAGTTCGTCATCGATACGCGCGCTGGTGATCATGCCCCGATCCCCGACCAGGCAGACCCGCGCTAACCCGAACCGGTTTTTGAGTGTGTCGATCTGGGTGGCCAGGGTTTTCGGGTCGGCGGTGTTGCCGTCGAACACCTCGACGGCCACCGGAATCCCGGCGGTGGTGCACAGCAGGCCGTAGACGATCTGGGGCCGGCCTTTGACCCCGTCGCGGGCGTGTCCGATCTTGGCGATCGGGCAACTACGTCCCTCGAACGCGGCCGAGGACACGTCGTAGAGCACCAATGTCCCGTCGACGAGATGGCGTGCGGCGAGCTGGTTTTCGATGGCCTCTTTACGTTGGAGCACCCAGTCCATGGCCGCATACAGGTCGTCCTCATCGGCACCGCCAACACCGAGCACCTCACCCAAAGAGCTGGTCGCGGTCTCAGAACGCAACCCGCGCGCGGTCGCCAGCTTCGAGGCCGGTGCGATCACCTGAGCGGCTAGCATCGCCAGCACCAGGTCGCGGTGGCGCGAACCGGCCGGGTCGATCAACTCGGCGATCCCCAGCTGGGCGGCGGTGCCCAACACCGCGGCCACGTGCCCATGCGCCAGGCTGCGGGTGATGTCGAACGCCTCGGTCAAATCCACCCGTGCGGGCCGGCCCTTCAACACCTGCGAGAGGGCCTCAAGTTTGGGCTCGGGCCAGTGGGTCAGGTTGGCCAGGGTGCGGGTTTTGACCTTGCCGCCCTCGCGGTAGCTTTCCCGCAGCAGGACCGCCGGCGGTGACTCCCGATTGGGCACCCGCGCCACATACATGCCTATTTCTATATCACATGAATGCGGTTCAATCCCTCCTCAACACACTAATACGCCGATGTAGTCAGCGCATTACATGCCTACGTTGCGCTCGCCGCTGACCATGAAACACCCGGCCACAGCAATGCAGACCCCACACAACCCCCGAAGAAGGGGGAACTACGGGCTAGTCGAAACATTCCCCCACCACAGGCGGCGGGCGGCGGGACATCCGATACTGAGCATCTGCATGCCGGGAATGCCCAGCATCAGCGCAACCCTCGGAATCGTTCCCAACCGCGGGACTCGAAAGACGTACTTCGCCGGTGTCGCTTTCACCTGATCGAGGGAAGCCGACGCGACGTGCGCACCGCTGTTCAGCCGAATCACCGAAAGCGCATTTTCGCCCACGTCGATGGCAAGGCTCGGCTTCGGGATGGGGCCACCGAACCCCTTTCGCTGATTTCGGAACCAGCAGGCAGCGCGTCGGTTCCCCAGGTTCAGACCCCCGTATATCCCACCCATGTCGCGGGCCGATCAATGCGCGAAGTTCAGCGAAGTCTGCAGCCCACATCCACGCGTTGATCTTGTCCGTCGGCGGGGCTTCCAGCCGTGTCCGGCTGCCGATTCGGTGATCTCGTCCGCCGAGAACGAAGCTCTGCGCGTCGCGCCGCAGATGAAGCGCCGCACCCGCCGTCATGCCGCCAACCTGAAAATCCCACGGGCCCAACGGCGCATCGCTAGATGAGAGAACCTCGCTGCGCCTACGATTGACGGTCAGTCCTTCGCCTGTAACACAAATGACAACGTGCCTACGGCGCGCTCGCCCCACGAGGTCGGGGAAGCCGAAATAAAGCGCACACCCTCCAATCGCCCAGATGCCGATCAACATCAACCAGGTCGGCATTTGATCACGGGGCGGGACGGCGGTAGAAATGATGCCCAACAATATGTAGGCAGCCCACATCCCAAAGGCGAAAGCCACCACCCGCCTGAAATTCATCGGCGCTGCCGATGCCACGAAACGGCCCAATGCAGCCGCGTCGGCCGGTTTTGCCGTTGGCCGATCTGCACCGCGCTGCCGCTCCGCCAGCTGATGTTCCAGATCGACGCCGCGCTTCTCGGGGTCGTCCTATTCCACCTGCAAATGATCCCACTGCGGCGCAAGAGGTGCAGGGATCACACCAGCCGGGTGTTGTCATGGGTGAAGGGCGGGGCGTTGTAGTGATAACTGCGACAGAAGGAAATCTCCTCGACGGTCCCAAGTATCCCAACTACCGGTCGGTCCGTCTGCGCAACACCGCGAGTGGGACGAGCACCACTATGATGACGCCGACGCCAGCCCGCACGTAGAAACCCAAGTGGTGCAGGGGTTCCATGTACGCACTATCGCAGCTGGCATGAACATCTAGCGATGATCCGTCGGGATAAAAGTCGTATACCTCGATCGGTCCCTTGTGTGAAACTCCGCCGACGCACCAGGTGCCCGTGCAGTGCACTCCGCCCCTGTTGCGACCGCAGCCAACGATCGTCGCGGTCGTCGGTGCCCGACATCGCATCCGAGACGTTCCGCGTCGATGCAAACGCCCATGAACGCCATCGAGACTAAAAACTACGGCCAACCACGCATCCCCCCGACCCCCGGGCGATCGCGCCCTGTTCCCGACGCAGCCTTCGCGTCCCGCGGTGAGGCGATCCTCTCGTGGGTGCCCGCCACGAAACGGCCCGTCGCAGCCGCGTGGTCCGCGCTCGCCGGTGGCAGACCTGCACCGCGCTGCCGCTCCGCCAACTGGCGCGAGCAATTGTCAATACCTGTGGGTGCGACGCGATGTCGCGCATGTGAGTGAGCTCGTGGATTGGAGGTCGGTGATGCCGGTCGCGTAGTTCTCGGTTGGTGTTCGTGACCGATCCCCGCCCTGACGTGCGTCGACGGGTCCTGCCCGTGGGGGTGCGAAGCTCAGGGAAGAAGCCCAAGGGCCCCCGTTCCGTCCGGGGGAGCGACCGGGCGAGGGGAAGGCCGGACGGGCGAATGCGAATGAACCCTTGATGACGCCTCGTCATTTGAAGCCCGGGAAGACGGGTTGAGAACCCGGGTGATAGGACCTGGCCGCTGGCAGTGGCGGCAAGCGGCGACCGGAGGCCACAGGCCGGTCGTGCGAACACCGCTGGTCTCGGGGTATAGAGGGCGCCCTCCCCGGTCGTATCTCGTGTGCGTGGAACGTGGAAACCCCGTCGGGTCCGGCCTTCGGGCCGGTAGGCCGATCGTGAGAGGGGCGGAATCCCTTGGCGGGAACAGGATGCTCAAGAAGCGAATGCCGATGGCCGAAAGGCAGCGGGACTTGTGGTCGTGATGCCGCCGCTCCTCCTGGGCGGCGATCATGGGGAACCGGTCGGATACCAGCGGTGGTAGCTGGGCTCGAAAGGGCGCTGACGTGGGCAGGTGAGCCTTTGAAATACCGAGGCCGAGGGCCTTGCGAACCGGAAGGGCAAGTTGGACACCGTAGAGGTGAACGGACCGGAGGGTGTTTTCGATTGGAGCGTCGTGGATTGGCGCGTCCATGAGGTAAACGTAGCGAGGTTGCGGCGCAGGATCTTCAAGGCGACGCGGGAACAGGACTGGGCCTCGGTCCGGTCGCTGCAGAAACTGATGCTGGGTTCCTGGTCGAACACGTTGGTCAGTGTGCGACAGGTGACTCAGCGCAATGCTGGGCGCCGAACGGCCGGGATCGATGGGGAGGTTGCCCTGTCGCCCGAGGCGAGAGCGAACATGGCGGTGCGGGTGCATGATTCGCGGTCGTCGTGGGAACCCTTGCCGGTTCGGCGCGTGTATATTCCGAAGGCCAACGGAAATCAGCGTCCGCTCGGTATCCCTGTGGTGATGGATCGCTGTCATCAAGCGCGGGTCCGCAACGCGCTGGAGCCCGAGTGGGAGGCTCGGTTCGAGGCCCGTTCCTACGGGTTTCGCCTGGGCCGTAGCTGTGCCGATGCGATCAAGTCCCTTTTCCTGACGCTCAAAGGGCCACGAGCCCAACGGGTGTGGATTCTGGACGCCGATTTGTCGGCCGCGTTCGACAAAATCGACCATCCTGGGCTAATTGACAAGCTCGGATCGTTCCCGGCCAGGGAAATGATCCGGAAGTGGCTCAAGGCCGGGGTGATCGAGAACGGCGGGTTCGCGCCGACCGAGGAGGGTTCTCCCCAAGGCAGGGTGATCAGCCCGTTGCTGATGAACGTGGCGCTGCATGGCCTGGAGGAGGCCGCGGGAGTTCGTTACCGCAGTTCGACCGGTGTTTACGCCGGTGCGGCGATAGCGGGCACCCCGGTTCTGGTGAGATACGCCGACGATATGGTCGCCTGCTGCTATTCGCGTGAGCAGGCCGAACACGTCAAGGCGCAGCTTGCCCAGTGGCTGGCTCCGAGGGGTCTGGTCTTCAACGAGGATAAGACGCGCATTGTCCACCTCGAAGAGGGTTTCAACGCTAGTCCGAAGTTGCGACGGCTTTCGGGCACGATCTGATGCTTGAGCTGGACAAACGGCTCTGAACTGGCGTAGGAATGTAGTCAGAATATTGAGCGTGTCGCCCTCGTGTATGGACTGTAATCGAGTATTATTCTGGCTATGCCGCGTCAGCAGGGCCGGGTTCACGTAGTCAGAGTTCACAAGACGCACGTGGACAAGCAGGGCCAGCGCCGCCAGTACACGTCGGCCTACCTGCGACGCACCTACCGCGACGGGTCCGCAGTGCGCAACGAGACCGTGGCCAACCTGTCGATGCTGCCGCCGGAGGCGGTCGACGCGATCGAGGCGACGCTGAAGGGCCAGACGCTGGTGGCGGCCGGATCGGAGTTCAGCAAGTCGCGTTCCCTGCCGCATGGGCACGTGGCCGCGGTGGCCGCGATGGCGCGCAAGCTCGGTTTGGCCGCGTTGCTGGGCCCGCCGTGCCGAGACCGGGATCTGGTGGTCGCGTTGATCATCTCGCGGGTGGTGCGGCCCAAGCCCAAGCGGTCCACCCTGTCGTGGTGGTCGGACACCACCCTGGGACCCGATTTGGGCGTGGCTGAGGCCTGCACCGACGAGATTTACGCCGCCATGGACTGGCTGACCGACCGGCAGGACGCGATCGAGAAGAAGCTCGCCGACAAACACCTTGGCCCGCAAGCTAATCCGTCGCGGATGGCGCTGTTTGACCTGACCTCGGCGTGGGTGACCGGGCGGTGCTGCCAGCTGGCCGCGCGCGGCTATTCCCGCGACGGTAAAAAGGGTTGCGAGCAGATCGAATACGGGGTGCTGTGCGACCCGGCTGGACGCCCGGTCGCGGTCCGGGTGTTCGGCGGTGCCACCGCCGATCCGGAATCGTTCACCGAGATCGTCGAGGTCGTCAAAGACAAGCTGCACCTCGCCAACCTGGTGCTGGTCGGTGATCGCGGCATGATCACCACTGCGCGCATCGACGCGCTACGCAAACTCAACGACCACCCCGAAAGCCCCACCGATTTCGATTGGATCACCGCGCTACGCGCACCCGCGATCGCCAAACTGGCCCGCGACGACGGGCCGCTGCAGATGAGCCTGTTCGATACCCAAGACCTCGCCGAGATCACCCACCCCGACTACCCCGGCGAACGCCTGATCGCCTGCCGCAACCCCGCTCTGGCCGACCAACGCGCCCGTAAACGTCAAGACCTGCTGCAAGCCACCGAGAAATTACTGGCCGCGATCGCCGGGCGGGTCACCGCGGGCACCTTGCGTGGGGCCGGCAAGATCGGCGAAGCGGTCGGTGCGGCCATCGGGAAATACAAGATGGGCAAGCACTTCCGGCGCGAGATCACCGACACCCACTTCGGTTTCGAGCGTGACCTCGACCGCATCGCCGCCGAAGCCGCCCTCGACGGCATCTACGTACTGCGCACCAGCGTCGACGCCGACACCCTCGACCCCGCCGCGGTGGTCACCGGCTACAAGAACCTGGCCAACATCGAACGCGACTTTCGCATCATCAAATCCGACGACCTAGACCTGCGGCCCATCCACCACCGCCTCAACGACCGCGTCAAAACCCACGTGCTGATCTGCATGCTCGCCTGCTACCTGGTCTGGCACCTACGCAAGGCCTGGGCGCCACTGACCTTCACCGACGAAACACCGCCGACCCGGGACAACCCCGTCGCCCCCGCACAGCGTTCCCCAGCCGCCCAAGCCAAGGCCGCCACCAAACACGACGCCACCGGCAACCCAGTGCGCGGCTTCCGCGATCTGCTCGAGCACCTGGCCACCCTCACCCGCGACCGGATCCGCTACACCGACACCGACATCGACATCGACAAACTCACCGACGCCACCCCCACCCAACGCCGCGCCTTCGAACTCATCAATTCCCCGATCCCACTCACCATCGCCGCGTAGCCAGAACAACCCCACACCAAAACCAACGAATCCCCAGGCCAACCCGGGGATTCACCTATCTCAACAGCCTTAACTTCGGGCTAGTCACGGGCCGGGCGTCTCCCGACGACCCGGACCTGGCCAGCTACTGGACCGAACGGCGGCGCAAGGTCAAACCCGCACTGGACAGCTACAACCTGCGCCTGCTCGCCAAGCAGGACGCCTGCTGCCCGCTGTGTGGCGATCATTTGTTGACCGTCGATCAACCCCCGCAGTCCCCCTCCGAGTGGGAACGATGGTGGCTGGGAGTTGTCAAGCGAGCTATCGTCGCCGACTATCTCACCCACCACGGGCGGGCGGCCCGGTCGGACGAGACCCACCTGGTACACGCTTCCTGCCATCGCAGCCTCCGGGCTGGGCTGCGCAGGAGCCCAACGGATTCCGCAGCTCCCGCAACGTCCTCGGGGCTTGCTTGAGCCGTATGCCGGGACGACTGGCACGTACGGTTCTGAGGGGGGACCGCCGCAGCAATGCGGCGGTCCTACCCGACATCAAGATCTTTTACGCGGCCTCCTCCGTGGTTGTTTCGTCGTCGGGGCGTTCGACGAGTTTGCCGTTCTCGAATCGAGCGCCGGCACGGACCAGTGCCACCAGGTGGGGTGCGTTGATCGCGCGCCAGCGTGACTGGGCGGCCTCGATCAGCTTGTAGGCCATGGCGATTCCGGCTGCCCGCGAGCCGGGGCCCTTCGTGATCTTGCTCCGGTTGCGCACCGTCGCAAAAGTAGATTCGATCGGATTCGTGGTACGCAAATGCACCCAATGTTCAGCCGGGAAGTCGTAGAACGCGAGCAGCTGCTCGACGTCGTCGGTGATCTTGGCGACCGCCTTGGGAAACTTCGCGCCATAGGCCGCCTCGAACGCCTTCACCGCATCCAGAGCATGCCGCTTGTCCTCGGCGTTCCAGATCTCCGCAAGCGCCTTCTTGGCCCCCGGATGCGCCGATTTCGGTAGCGCAGCAAGAACATTCGCAATCTTGTGAAACCAGCACCTTTGTTCGCGGGTGTCCGGTAACACCTCACGTAGCGCGCCCCAGAACCCCAGCGCGCCGTCGCCGATCGCCAGCACCGGCGCGCGCATGCCGCGGCGCTTGGCATCGCGCAGCAAGTCCGCCCATGACTCAGTGGCCTCGCGGTAGCCGTCGGTGAGGGCGATGAGTTCCTTGCGGCCGTCGGCGCGCACCCCGATCAGAACCAGCAAGCACAGCTTGGCCTCCTCCAGGCGAACGTTGACGTGGATGCCGTCGGCCCAGACGTACACGTAGTCCACGCTCGACAGGTCCCGCTGCGCGAAGGCCTTCTGCTCGGCCTGCCAGGTCTCGGTCATCTTCGTGATCGTCGAAGATGACAGGCCCTTGGTCGAGCCGAGGAACTGTCCCAGCGCGGGCACAAAATCCCCCGACGAGAGCCCGTGCAGGTACAGCAGCGGCAGCACCGCCTCGATCTGCGGGGTCTTGCGCGCCCACGGCGGCAGGATCGCCGACGAGAACCGCTGGCGCTCAGCGGTGTCCGGGTCGATCCGCTTGTCATTAACGCGCGGCGCGTGCACCGCCACCGCGCCCGCGCAGGTGGTCACCTCACGCGGTTCGTGATAGCCATTGCGCACCACCAGCCGCCGCCCGTTCTCGTCGCGCTCGTCGGCGAACCGGGCGCAGTAGGCATCCACTTCGGCCTGCAGCGCCTCGGCCAGCATCCGCCGCGCACCCTCCCGGACCAGTTCGTCGATCAACGACGACCCCGACGGTGCCGCAGCCGCCGAACCATCGCGGTCGGCGGAATCAGAAACTACAGTGAGCATGGGTCGTACCTTCCCGACCAGCGTTACCGCGCCGGTCTTGCTTGGAACCTTCATTCGGTCACCCGGGAAGGTACGCCCCTTGCCGAGCCGATCCACAGATTTCAAGCATTGCTCACTGGCGTTCCAGATCGGCGATGCGTTTCTCGGGGTCGTCCTGCTCCACCAGCTAAGGTTAACCATCGTGCTCCTCAGCGGTTCAGTATCGGTATCGCCTATCAAGTGGTGTGCGGCCGCACGCTGCTACAAAAAAGTGCGTCAGGGCGATCACTTGACCTACTCGTTGGAATCAATGCGTTCATCGGCGACTCAATCGTCGGTGTGGCTGCTTTCTGTGCAGCTGAGCTGAACGCTGCAATCGGCGTCCGGGACACGCTACGTGTAACCGCCGGCCTCGTGATCCTCGCGGTGGCCTATGCAGTTTGGCGACTGCCGCGGCTCGAACGGCTTGCGTCCACGCATTTCGAAGAACTTGAAGCCATCGAAAGTGTGGAAGCGCTTAAGCCACTGTCTATTGGGGCCGCAAACCAGCTGGCAACTGCTCTCATTCCCCTGCGAGCCGCCCCAGGCGATGTCCTTGTCCAACAAGCTGAGCTCGGAGAGAACATGTTCCTCATCGGCTCAGGTTTCTTCGATGCCACTATTGACGGCAAACACGTACGAACAATGCATCGCGGTGAACATTTCGGCGAGATCGCTCTCCTGTTCGACGCGCCGCGAACAGCCACAGTGCGATGCCTCCAGGTAGGCACGCTCTGGAGGCTCGGACGGCAAGATTTCATGGCCGCCATCACCGGAAACACTGCCACCAAGGACATGATCGAAGCGATCGCCCACCAACGCCTCGCCCACGCCGGCACCCTCAGCTTCCCCAGCAGCCAAGGAAGTTGACGTACCAGCACACCCAGCAGGGGCGGCAACGAAACCGCCATTGACTCGCGCTGAGGACAGCAATGAACCGCACCGGCGTTCCGACGACGAGCCACCACCGCCCGACCCGCAGGCCGCCGCCACCGGGTTGCTCGAGCGCGCACTCCGGATCGGCCAGGAGAAGGACGACGCGGAGCGGCAGCACAACTCCGAAGTGAACGACCTCATGAAGCGGATGGATCCGTCGTTCAGCGAAAAGTCGTTGGGCTTCAAGTCATTCAGCGACTTCCTGCGCTCACGCAGCGACCTCGTCGACCTTGACGAGAGCAGCACGACGCGCATGGTGCGTCTGCACAGTGATGCTACCTAAACATCGACTCTGTCAATGCTTTTCACTGCCCGTCCGTCAGCTGCGCGACTGGGGGCCGGGATCCGTCGACGTTTGCTGCATGAAACGTCTGTGCAATTCCTCGAGCGCGTCGATCTGGCGAGTGACCTCGGTCTTGGCCGGCCTGGCTTCGTTCGCCGCGAACCACTCTTCTTTGTGTCCGGCCGCGGGCAAGGACATCCCGGCCTCCATGGCGTTCGCCTTATCGATTTCGTCTAGCGCGATGACAAGCTCCGCCTCGGACTGGCCGGTGACACGCGTCCACATCCGGGAGAATTCGCGAAGAATCGCCTGACGCGTTTCGAGGTCACGTCCGTGCCGAATGACGCCGAAAAGGTAAGAGTGCGTTGATGGTATGCGGGCAACGAAGCAGTCGCCTTCGGCGATCTCGTGGAACAGAACACTGACGTGCGCCGCCGGTGCCCCGGTGGCGTTGGTGTGGATGGTGGTGATCTCGTCGGCGATCTGGGCTTTCACGGACTGGCTAAGCAGCCCCTTTGGGCTATAGCACTGGTAGAGCGGCATGGTATTTCCTTTCGATTTGGACCACGCTAACACTGCGTCGGGCTCGCGCCGGTGGCCTGCTCGGCGCGCTGGCGACCCTGTCGATCGTCGGGCGGCGCCGCCTGGCCCGCATGCTCGTCGAGGGAATGATCGGCTTTGCGGTCACGCTCGCGGCGATCGGGGTGATCGTCGTACCCGCGCCCGGCCTGGCGCTGGGCGTCGGCGTGGGTGCCTGCGCCGTCGTCGCGTACGCCGTTGCTCCGACGCTCGTGCAGCGCAGCGTGACCAAGGCCGCGATGGTGCCCGCCGCGGCCAGCTTGCAAAGCCTCTCCCAACTTGCGAGCGCCTCGGGCGCGGCGATCGCGCCGGTGCTGATCGAGTCGGTCGGGGTGCCCACCGCGCTGCTCATGGCGGGCGGTGCGGCGGTGGTCATCACGGCGCTGGTGTGGTCGCAATTGCGCTGGGCCGATGTGCTCAGCGCCGAGGACGCCGCCAAGCTGGCCGTGATCCGGGCCACACCGTCGCTGGCCCCGCTGCCCGCGCTGGGGCTCGAGCAGCTCGCGCGGGCCGCGGCGCGCCTGGCGGTGCCGGCTGGCGCCGAGGTCATCCGCCAGGGCGACCCAGGTAACCGGTTCTACATGATCGCCTCGGGCCTGGCCGACGTCACCGCCGATGGCCGCCGGGTGGCCACGCTTGGTCCCGGTGGGTCGTTCGGCGAGATCGCCCTGCTGCACGACGTGCCGCGCTCGGCCACCGTGACTCCGCGCGAGGATCTCGAGCTGGTCGTCGTGGATCGCGCCGAGTTCCTGGGCGCGCTGTCGAGCGACACCGACACTGTCGGGCGCCTCGGCGGGGTGGTCCGGGCTCGGCTGGCCACCCCGCCGGTGGAGGAACGCCTGGTCGAGCTGGATCGCGACGCCGCCCTGAGCGGCCGATCGGTCGTCGAGTTGCTGGCCCGACAGCCCCCGCTGGCCGCCATCGGTGCGGGCGCGTTGGAGGAGCTCGCCGACGCCGCGCGGGTGCTGGCCGCGCCCGACGGCGCACTTCTCACCCGCGAGGGCGATCACGCCGACACCTATTACGTGATCCTCGACGGTGCCGCCCAGGTGCTCGAGGGCGACACCCTCGTGCGGAACCTCGGTCCCGGCGATGGCTTCGGTGAGCAGGCGATCCTGCGCGACGTCCCACGTACGGCCACCGTGCGGGCCATGGGAAACACAAAGCTCGTCGCTGTCGACGGCGAGCTGGTCCAGCGAGCATGGCGAGCGGTGTGGGCGGAACCCGCCCGGCCGGGAGCCGCCTGAAACGGCACCCGGCACCGCCGCTCGAGGTCCGCGCGGTTTCACGCCGCGTGCGGGGCTACAGGGGTCTCCTTAGTCCGTAGTTCCCCCCGCTAGGCGGGTCTGAGTCTTGTTTGCCGTTGATGAGCAGGTGTTTTGCGCCCATTGCAGAGCCAGCATGTAGACATGTATATGACAGAGATATACGACACGCCGCAGCCATATAACACTATTTCGTTGTTCGATGTGCTATAAAGTAGACATGTACGTGGCGCGGGTGCCGAATCGAGGGTCACCGCCGGCGATCCTATTGCGGGAAAGCTACCGCGAGGGCGACAAGGTGAAAAACCGCACCCTGGCCAACCTGTCACGCTGGCCAGCGCCCAAGGTCGACGCGCTGTCACGGGTGCTCAAGGGACTGCCACCTAGCGTGGAGTTGGCCGAGGCGTTCGAGATCACCCGCAGCCTGCCGCACGAGCACGTGGCAGCGGTGCTGGGCAGCGCCCGAGCCCTCGGTGTTGAGCAGATGATCGACCCGACGCCCTCGCGGCGGCGTGACCTGGTCACCGCGATGCTGGTGGCCCAGGTGATCGCCCCGGGCTCGAAACTGGCGTTCGCACGCGGGCTGCGCACCCAAACCGCGACCAGCTCGCTAGGCGATGTGCTGGCAGTGGCTGGCTGCGATGAAGACGACCTGTATGCGGCGATGGACTGGGTGCTGCAGCGCAAACACGACATCGAAACCACGCTGGCTGCACGGCATTTGACCAACGGTACCCTGGTGCTCTACGACGTGTCCTCGGCGGCCTTTGAGGGCCGCACCTGCCCGCTGGGCAAGCGCGGGCACGCCCGCGACGGGGTCAAAGGCCGGCTCCAGATCGTCTACGGGCTGCTGTGTTCGACCGCCGGGATACCGATAGCGATCGAGGTGTTCGACGGCAACACCGCCGACCCCAAAACCCTGACCGCCCAGATCACCAAGCTGAAGAATCGCTTCGGGCTCACCGGCGTCTGTTTGGTCGGGGATCGGGGCATGCTCACCTCGGCGCGCATCACCGACGAGCTGCGCCCATCCGGCCTGGACTGGATCACCGCGCTGCGCGCCCCACAGATCAAAGCCCTCGTCGAAGCCGACGCACTGCAGCTGAGCTTGTTCGACGAACACGACCTCGCCGAGATCGACTCCCCGGACTATCCCGGTGAGCGACTAGTGTGCTGCCGCAACCCCGCCCTGGCCAAGCAACGCACCCGCAAACGCCAAGACCTGTTGGCAGCCACCGAAAAACAGCTCGCGCCCATCGCCGAGGCCACCCGCCGAGCGCGCCGACCGCTGCGCGGCCAAGACAAGATCGCGCTACGGGTGGGCAAGGTGATCAACCACTACAAGATGGCCAAACACTTCCACATCACCATCACCGAGGACTCATTGACGTTTCGCCGCAACGAGGACGCCATCGCCGCTGAGGCCGCCCTCGACGGCATCTACGTGCTGCGCACCAGCCTGCCCCAAGCCACCCTGCACCGCGACGATGTCGTACTGCGCTACAAGGGACTCGAAGACGTCGAACGGTTCTTCCGCACCCTGAACAGCGAACTCGACGTACGCCCCATCCGCCACCGGCTCGCCGACCGGGTCCGCGCCCACATGTTCTTACGCATGCTGTCCTACTACATCAGCTGGCACATGAAACAAGCCCTGGCCCCCATCCTTTTCCGCGACCACGACAAACCAGCCGCCGCAGCCAAACGCACCAATCCCGTTGCCGCGGCCCAACGCTCCAATGCCGCCCTGACCAAGGCCGCCCGCAAACACACCGAAGACGACACCCCGGCGCACAGCTTCACCACCCTGCTCGCCGACCTGGCTACCATCTGCGCCAACCAAATCCAACCCACCGACGACCTACCAGCATTCACCATGATCACCACCGACCTACAACACCAGGCCTTCGAACTCCTCGGCGTCTCCCACCGCCACGGCCAAACGTAGTCAGTACAACCACCCCCACCACAGCACAAAACCCCAGCTCAACACTCAAACCCGTCAACCAACCGGGGGGAACTACGGCTTAGTAACTCGAATGGTTTGTCAATCGGAGTCCGCGAACTGCGACAGCACGCATCTCGATACCTCGCCCGGGTCGAAGCGGGCGAGGAATTCGGCGTCACCAATAACGGGCGGCTGGTGGCGCGACTCGTCCCCGTGGCGGCTGCGCGGCGTTCTCGTGAAGCCCTGATCGCATCGGGCGCCCCGATTGCGGCACGTCGCCCACGGAACCTTCTCGGCGTCACCGCTGCACCGGCCCGCGGCCGCGAACGCAATCTGTCCGATGTTCTCAAAGTGATGCGCGACGAGCAGTGATCTACCTGGACACCTCGGCACTGACCAAGCTTCTCATCGCCGAGCCCGAGACGCCCGAACTGCGGGCCTGGCTCACCGCGCAAAGCAGCACCGGTGAGCACGCCGCGACCAGCGCGATCGGCCGGATCGAGTTCATGAGAATCGTTGCCCGATACGGCGAACCAGGCCAAACTGAGCGAGCCCGTTACCTCCCTTGACGGGCTCGACATCCTCGCGCTCTCCGAACCGGTGACGACTCTGGCCGAAACCGTCGGTCCGGCTACCGTGGGCACTCTGGATGCGATTCACCTCGCGGCGGCGGTCCACATCAAGCGGGAACTCGCCGCATTCGTCACCTACGACCACCGCCTGTTGGACGCCTGCCGGGAGGTCGGCCTCACAACAGCATCACCCGGCGCCCTCCGCTGAGCCCCATACCGACCACCGCACCGCAGCAGAAGCGCAGACGCTGCTCCGACTCCGGCGCCACTGTAGGGCAACCCGTGCCTGCGGGTGAACTTCGGCGTGCATCTGCAGCCGATCCGCGCGGGCGCTGCGGCGTAAACGATGCCGGTTCGCAGCACGGCGCCGCTGGTGGCCAGTCGCCGCCGGGCCACGACCGGGCCTCCGGGCTGACCCGTTCGCTTGGGTCGCCGGCGGGCTCGCCGGGTCTGGGCCAGGCGGCCTCGGTCGGGGCGTCGTCGGTACCGCCGGGCTGGATTACGGCGGCCCCCGCGATCAGGCTGGCCCCCGTGGCGTTGCCGGTCACCAGCCTGAGCGCCGCCCCGCAAGTCTTCGCCGGTGGTCCGGGAAGCCTGTTGGGTCAGATGGCCCTCGCGGGCATGGCCGGGCGGGCGATCGTCGGCCCTGTTGGCCCGGGCCACCGGGAGCGCATCGCGGCGACGACTCGAACATACCCGGGGCCGCCGCCCAGGCCGGCGGGCGGCCCTACGACGGGAACCGGCGCCGAGATTCGCGAATTCGCTGAAGTCCTAGGCAAACTCGGCTCACTTCGCGACTCGGGGCTTTTGACCGAGGAGGAGTTCAGCGAGTGAGAAGCAGCGCCTTCTCGGTCGCTAAACCTCGGTATTTCGCGCCACCAGCAGACCGGCGGCCTGCCTCCAGGGCAGTAATTTGATGCGGCCATCGACGACAAATATGACACAAACATGAATAGTGGGGCGGTCAGCGGATGGCTGACGCGACTTAGCACGATGCAGGCCACGTATTCGTCTTGGCCGAGGAGACTGCTAAGCGCGCTCCATGAACCACTTATGGAGGTCGAAGTTAAGCCGACGGTGCTGAAACATCGTGGCTGCCCACATCCTGTGGGAAGTACGCGGCCTGGCGCCAAGAACCTTGGACAGCACCAGAGTACGACCAGAGTACGACCTATTTATCTGAGGCGCCGCCAGCCGGCCCGAAGCTCCAGGGTGCCGTCACGCATCCGTTTCTTCATGCTCGATTGGCGCCCGGGGATCCAGGCTTAGTGCCGAGCAAGGTTTTAACCGCATGTTTCCAGGGCCATCGCCGCTGCCTTTTCGAAGCTCAGCGCGCGGCCTTCGACCGTGGCGGCCTGGAATTCAACGGGTCCTAACTGATCACGGATTCGGCGTTCGCAGTCGTCGTGAAATCCCCCTACCATGGCGAACAGGGTGGTACCGGCGCCAGTGGCCTTGCTGACCGCGGACGCGGCGGCGATCAAGGTCGCTGCCCGCCGCGGGTCGTGATTTGACTCGGCGACCCACGCCAACGCCTCCAGACATTGGGCACCCAGATAATGATCGCCAGCCAGCTGGGCCAGCTGCAGACACTCGCGCAGCGCGCGTGTGGCGCGGGTGATCTCCCCCTTTCGCCAGTAGCGAACCCCGAGTGAACTCAACGCACCCGCCCGGATCAACGACTCGCCGCGACTTTCTGCGAGAGCGACTGCCTTCTCGAGCCAGCTCACGGCATGGTCGAGCTCACCCGAAATATCGAGGATCCAGCCCAGCAGGATCATCGACTCAGCGCGTACCTCGAAGTCGTCGGTGGTCACCGCGCGTTCTGTACACGCTCGTGCCCGGTCGATTTCGCCGCGCAGGAAACTGGCAAAGCCATCGACGAAGTCGATCATGCCGGCTACCCGGGGGTCGGTCACCGCGTCGAGGAGCTGGCGTGCCTGAGCCGCCCGGGCCGTGGCGGTGGGGACGTCGACTTGCATACAAGCCACGAAGGCCGCGCTGCCGAGCGCCGCGACCCTGGGCCCGGTCGCCTCGACCGGGGCAGCGCTCAACGCCAGGTCCAGCCACCGGCGTGCTTCGCCGAGCATCCCGCGGGCGATGCAGAACAGGCCTATCCCGGTGCCCATCTCCAGGGCGATTGGCGGGGACTCGGCCACCGCGCACTGCATTGCCTCACGAATATTGGGCATCTCGCCGCTGATGCGATCAAGCCAGCGAAGCTGGTGCTCGCCAAACCACTCGGAGGAGGCTTGGCTGAGCAGTCGGTGATACCAGTCGAGGTGACGGCGCTGCAGTCGCCGATGGTCCTCGGGTGTGCCGACATGCGCCTTGCCGAACTCGCGCAGGGTTTCCAGCAGCCGAAACCGCGCCACCCCGTCGCGGTCGATTTGCACCAGAATCGACTTGTCCACCAGGGCGCACAGCTCATCAAGCAGATCGTCGGCGCACGAGTCCTCACCACAGATGGCTTGGGCGGCGTCGAGGTCGAAGGTGCCCGCAAAAACCGACAACTCTGCCCAGAGTCGTTGCTCAGCTGGTGTGCAACGCTCGTAGCTCCACGCGATGCAACAGTTCAGGGTTTGTTGCCGCGTCGAGGCGCTGCGCTTACCGCGGGTCAAGAACGCGAATCGATCCCGAAGCCGCTCGTCGATCTGCTCAACAGACATCGCGCGCAGTCGCGCGGTGGCCAGCTCGATCGCCAGCGGCAATCCATCCAGGCGGGAACAAATCCGCGCGACCACGGTGGCGTTGTGCTCGGTCAACCTGAAGCTGGGCGAGACGGCCTGGGCACGTTGGACAAACAACACCACCGCGTCGTAGCCGGCCAGGTCCGCGGGGGCGGGAGTGGAGTCGGTGCCTGGATAGGGCAGCGGGGACAGCGCCAGCAGGGATTCCCCGCCGATACGAAGGACTTCGCGGCTGGTGGCCAGGATCTGCACCCGCGTGCATCCCCGCAGCAACGTCTCGGCCAGCTCGGCGACGCGGTCGATAATGTGCTCACAGTTGTCGAACACCAGCAGCGCATGGCGCTCGGCGAAGACCTCGACCACGACATCGGTCAGCGATCTGCCCGCCTGGTCACGCACGCCCAGCTTGCTGGCCACCACTTCGGTCAGCAGTGCACCGTCACGCACCTCGGCCAACTCGATCCACCAGACCCCATCGGCCAAAGATGGCAGCTCTCGGTTGGCGGCCTGTAGCGCCAACATGGTCTTGCCTACCCCGCCCACGCCGAGGATCGTCACTAAACGTGACGTCGAGAGCAACTCCTGCAGTTGGGATAACTCCGCGCCGCGGCCAACGAAGCCATCCAGCGGCGCCGGCAGACTCCCCCTGCTGCGGCACACCGGGCCCAACGCGCCGGTCCGCTCAGACCGCCGGGCAGACGAGCCACCGCCACGCACCACCTCATGGTCGCCCGAACCATGACGCGACTGCAGATCAGCGAGCTGGTCAGCAAACGCGGCCGCCGACGGCCGATCGCCGGGCTCGCGCGCCATCGCCGAGCCGACAACCTCTGCCACGTCCTGGGGAACGCCATGCTCGCTCAGATCGGGCATTGGCTCGGTCGCGATGCGCATCAGCTGCGCCACCAGCTGTTCCTCGGTTCGGGGCTCAAACGGGGAATGCCCGGTCAGCGCACAGAACATGGTGGCAGCCAGCCCGTACACATCGGCGGGATGGGCGGCCTCACGGCCCAGTACCACTTCGGGCGGGGTGTACGACGGCGAGCCGATGAAAAGACCGGCGGCGGTCTTGAACGAACCCGCCATGTGGCTGATGCCAAAATCGGTCAATGCGTGCTCACCGTAGTCGGTCAGCAACACGTTGGCCGGCTTCACATCGCGGTGCACGATGCCCGACCGGTGCGCGCACACCAACGCACCGGCCACCTGCACTCCCATCCGCAGCGTCTGCTCAAGCGACAACGCTTCGCCCCGACGGATTTGCCCGTCCAAACACCCCCGGCTGAAATACGGCATCACCAGATACGGAAGCCCACTGCGTGTCTCGCCGACCTGCAGGACCACCACGATGTTGGGATGCCCAGTGAGCTTGGCCATCGCCCGCTGCTCACGGACAAAACGCGCACGATTGTCATCTAGGAGCGCGGTCAGGACCTTGACGGCAACCACCCGATCCAGCTCCACCTGCGTGCAGCGATACACGATGCCAAAGCCACCCCGACCGACCAACTGGGCATCATCGAAACCGGCCTCGGATAATTGCGCCGTGACTGGATTGGGGTCACCCGGCATGCCAGCCGCAGTAATCTCCGCGACTCGCTCTCCGGTAGCGTCTGCCATCGTCGATACCCATCCCTTCCCTCAACGCACCACGCCCTTCATCGTAGGAGCGCATCACCCGGTCGGATAGGTCACCGCGTTGACTCATCGAAAGTGCGCGCGTAGCCCCCTTCGTTGCCTCATCTGAGAATGCGCGCGTACGGGCGCGCCTACCCGGGCTGCTGACGCATCGCCGGTTAGGCCCGGATGATGGGACTGACGATGAGTCAACGCAAGGCCGTGACGAAGACGATCGCGACCCGCTACAAGCGTGCTGACAAGGCTGGCAAGGGCCGGATTCTCGACGAGTTGTGCGCCACCACGGGATGGCATCGCAACCATGCTCGCAGGGCGCTTAACGCCGCGCTGCGCCCGACGGTGGTCAAGCCTCGGCCGCCGCGGGCGCCTAAGTACGGGCCGAAAGTGGTTGCGGCGCTGGTCTTCTGCTGGGCAGTGCTGGGAATGCCGGCCGGCAAGCGGCTGGCGGCGATGCTGGCCGAGCTGGTGGCGGTTCTGCGCCGGTTCGGCGAGCTGGGCATCGACGAGGACACCGCGGTGTTGCTGGGCGCGATGTCGGCGGCCACCATCGACCGGCGACTGGCGGCTGAGCGCAAGAAACACCAACTCAAGGGCCGCAGCCACACCAAACCCGGGTCGCTGCTCAAAAGCCAGATCCCGATCCGCACCTGGGCGGACTGGGACGATGCGGTACCCGGGCGCGTCGAGATCGACCTGGTCGGCCATGAGGGCGGCAACACCGCCGGTGAGCATGCCTACACGCTGACGGTCACCGACATCGCCACCGGTTGGACCGAGAACCGCAGCGTGCCCAACAAGGCCCGCAAATGGGTGCTCGCCGCGCTCGACGACATCGCGCGAATTATGCCGTTTCCGATCCTGGGCGTCGACAGCGACTGCGGATCGGAGTTCATCAATTACCACCTGCTGCACTGGTGCGAAAAGCGCCAGATCACCTTCACCCGGTCACGGGCAGGCAACTGCAACGACGGCGGCTATGTGGAGCAGAAGAACTGGGCGATCGTGCGCACCGTGGTCGGCTACCACCGCTACGACACCAAAGCAGAACTGTTGCTGCTCAACAAGATCTGGGTTCTGCAATCACTACTGACGAACTCCTTCTACCCACAACAGAAACTCGTCTCCAAGGTCCGTGACGGCGCGAAGGTGTCCAAGAAATACGACACCGCGACAACTCCGCATCGCCGCGCCGAACGCCACAACGACGTCTCCGACGAGGACAAGACGATCCTCGCCGACACCTACACCGGCATCAACCCAGCGGCCATCCAGCGCCAGATCCAAGCCCTGACCAGCGAGCTGCTCACGATCACCACCAGCAAGGCCGGACCCAAGACCAAAGCACCGGCTACGCGCGCATCCGCAAATGAGTCAACGAATCAGGCTTCGCGCGCATCTTGACACGAGGCAATAGGGGCCAAAAAGTCGGTGAGCAGGGATTCGCTGACCTCATCGATCCAGTGCACATCCTCCACGACGACCATTGCCGGTTGGGCGCGGGCCAGCTGGGCGGCGCTGATCACTGCGGTCAACCGCCGCCGGCGTGCATCCGGCTCGATCTTGGGCAACTCGTAATCGGGATCGGCGAGGCCCAGCAGGTCATCAAGCAGCAGCATGTCCTGCGCATCAGCGTTGGGGAATTGCGCGTGCACACGTGCCCGCGCGCTCCGATCATCCAGACCGCTGACCTGCGCAACGGCGCGCAGCAGCCGCCCCACCACCTGAAACGGGACGTCGGCGGCGTGCGATTCGCAACACGTGGAAAACACCTCAACACCATGACTTTGCGCAAGCTGCACGGCTTCCCGGACCAGGCGGGTGCTGCCCATACCGGGAGGGCCGGCCACTGCAACCACAGACCCGTGTCCCTCGATCGAGCGATCCAGCATCGCCGCCAAGGTGGCCAACTCCCACTCCCGGCCCACCAGCCTCGACTCCGAGACACCGGCCGGATGGCACTGCGCGCTCATGGGCACCAGCCGCCGCGCTGGCACCGCACCTTCGGCGCCGACGTGATGCGCGCCTTCAGTGGCTCGCCCTGCACCGCCGCATAATCAACCAGCCGCGCAACGGAGTCGGCGAGCATACCCCACCCGATGGAGCGACAAATTCCATCCGTTGCGCCATCTCCCTGCTGATCAATCGCGGTGTAACCCAAAGCACCCGAAACGATTTCACCGCCGATCACCTGGCCGGAATTGAGGCCCCCGCAGCTGCAGTGTGACCCCGTCAGGGCGTTCGACCTCGGCGGTCAGGTGGCCTGCTTTCAGCTGGATCTCCAAAGCCGCCATGCAACATCGCATGGCGTGATCCTCAAGCGCGGTCGGCGCGCCGAACACCGCCATGATCCCGTCGCCCGTGAACTTGTCCACCGTGCCGCACGATCCGCATGAAAGCCTCGTGGCGGTCATTTCACGCGCCCGACCCACCGTCGTTCACACCAAATATCGTGTCACCATTGGCCAGACTTGTCTGCGTGATGAAGCGCTTGACCGCTTGTCGGACCTACACCGCGGCACTGCCAAGATCGACAAGAAGTTTCCGCGGCTGGTCGAATGGAGGATCTCCGGGGTGCGTGCGGCGGCCGCGACGTCGGCTTCGCAGCGGCGGTCTGTGGCGAAGCCGCGCATCATCCGGAAACGCCGCCGTCAATGGTCATCAGTGATCCGGTGGTGTAACTCGAGGCTTCGGAGAGCAAGTAGACCGCGGCTCCGACGATCTCCTCGGGGCGGCCGACGCGTCCGAGTGCGATGCGGCGCACGAGCTCGGGCAGTAGGTCCGGGTTGCGAACGAAGCCTGATGCGGCGTCGGTGTCGAAGGTTCCGCAGATGATCCCGTTTACCCGTACACCAGCGCTGGCGTACTCGATTGCGGCGGCGGTGGTTAATGCGTTCAGACCGGCTTTGGCGGCCGCATACACGGTGGCGACGGGTGTCGGTTTTACCGACGCCAGGGAACTGATGTTGATGATCGACCCACCGCCGGTGCCGGCCATCGCGGTGGCTGCCAACGCCGTCAGTCGGGTAGGACCTTTCAGATTCACGCCAATCACCTTGTCGAACAGCACCTCTGAGGTCTCCAGCAGCGACGCGGCGAGCGGGCTTATCCCGGCGTTGTTGACCAGCCCGTCTAGGCGACCCCAGCGCGCCGCGGCAGCATCAACCACTCCGGCGAGCGATTCCCACTCACCCACATGGCACGCCAACGGATGGGCCTGCCCGCCTGACTCGGTGATGGCGGCGGCGAGCGCCTCGCACGAGTCCGGCTTGCGGCTCGCGATGACGACACGAGCGCCGCGCTCGGCGAGGCCGACGCTCATCGCGGCGCCAAGTCCGCGGCTGCCGCCCGTGACGAGGACCACCCGGTCCCGCAGATCGAACAGCCGATCGGTCATTGCGCGAACCTCCTTGCGCGGCGGAGCAGTTCGTCGATCACGGGCCCGAAGAACTCATGGACAGGATTGCGGGACTCGCCGCGCAGATATTTGGCGTAGGAGGCCTCCAGCACGACGGCCAGCTTCCAGGCGCTGAAAACCTGGTACCAGTCGAATCGTGACAGGTCGCGGCCGGTAGCCGCGGCGTAGCGATCGATCAGTTGGCGCGGTGTCTGGCAATGATCACGATCGATGCCGTGCGGGGAATCGGGGGAGGCGAGGGCAATTGGGTTGCCCGCTTCCGGCCAGAAGATCATCGCCCAGGCCAGGTCGATCAGCGGATCGCCCACCGTAGTCATTTCGAAGTCGACCAAACAGGCCACCCGGGGTGGCGATGCCGGTGCCCAGATGACGTTGTCCAGCTTGTAGTCCCCGTGCATCACGGTGATGTCGCCGTCGGTAGGCAGGTTGTGGCGCAGCCAGATCGCGAGCTCGTCAACGCCGTCCAGGTCGCGTGCGCGGTAACCCGCCAGTTGGCTCAGCCACCGGTCAACCTGGCGTGGCAGAAACCCCTGCGGGTGGGACAGTTCCGCTAGTTCGGTATCGGTCCAGTCGATCGCATGCAACTTCACCAGGGTGTCAATCAGTTGCTCGCCGATCAGGCTGTGCGAGGAGGGGTCTTGGCGCAGCGCCTCGGGTAGGACGTCGCGGCGGATGACGCCGCCTTCGATGTACGACATGACGAAGAATGGCGCGCCGAGGATGGCTGGGTCGCCGCTGCGGGCCAGCACGGTGGGCACGGGTAGTCCGGCGGCGCCCAGCGTTTCCATGATCCGCGCCTCACGGATGACTTGATGGGCGGTGTCCGAGACCACGGCAACGGGTGCGCGGCGTACCACCCAGGCCTGCCCGAGTCGGTCGACCCGGAACATTTCGCAGCTGCCGCCGCCGCGGAGCGGGGCTACCGTCACCTCGGCGGCTTCACCGGTCATCTCGGTCAGCCAGTCGCGGAACCTGGTGACGTCGAAATATGTTGCGGCAGGAGTTCATGCACCGACTTCCAAGGGCCGCGTCAGACAGGCGAGGGTGGCATTGCGGCGCTTTGGCACGTGCTCACCTTGCCGGCGTGTCTGGGGCACGTGTGAGCTATAGCCCACTGGTCCATGCGCCGGCAAGGCCTCGGCCACGATCCACGCCACGAGCGCCCTCCGATGGCCGGTTAAAAACGCTGATTCCGCAAAGTTAGCAGCCGGCGCCGGCGGCCGAGCCCGACATGATTCGCAACCCCGTCGGCGGGGCATATTCCACTGACCGGCCAGCGAATGCAAGATGAAGTCGTGATAACCGAGAATCTGGCCTCCAAGCAGGTGGAAGCGTGATGGGCTCGCCGTCGAGGAACGGCCGCTGACGTGCACGGGTTCGGCTTCCACACCCTGGCGTTGGTGACCGCCGTAGCTCTCGCCGGCCCGCTGCTGGCGTCAGTGCCGCGCTTGCGGATTCCGGTAATCATCGGTGAGCTGACCGCGGGACTGGTCATCGGCAAGACCGGTTTCGGCGTCATCGACGACGCCAACCCAACGTTGCAGTTGTTCGCGAATATCGGCTTCGCGCTGGTGATGTTTGTGGTGGGCACCCATGTTCCGGTCCGCGACCCCCAGATGCGCTCGGAGGTGCCGCGGGCGTTGGCGCGCGCGGTTCTGGTCGGTGCCGTCGCGGCGGCGCTCGGTGTCGGTATAGCGGCGGTGTTCGGCATCGGCCACGCGCCGCTTTACGCGGTGCTGATGGCTTCGTCGTCGGCGGCGCTGGCGTTGCCGGTCATCGATTCGCTGGGGCTGCGGGGACCGCCGGTGCTTTCAGTGACTGTGCAGATCGCCATTGCGGATGCCGCGTGTATCGTGTTGCTGCCGTTGGTGATCGACATCCGACGGGCGCCGACGGCAGCACTGGGTGCATTGGCGATCGCGGGCTGCGCGGTGGTGTTCTTTGTGCTGCTGTATGCGCTCGAACGCAGGGGCTGGCGTGAGCGCATGCACGCGTACTCCAAGAAGCGTCGGTTCGCGCTGGAATTGCGGACCAACCTGCTCGTGCTGTTCGCGCTGGGCGCGCTGGCCACCAGCACCCACGTGTCGATCATGCTCGCCGGCTTCGCGCTGGGTCTGGTGATCGCCTCGGTCGGCGAACCGCGGCGGTTGGCGCGTCAGCTATTCGGGATCACCGAGGGGTTCTTCGGCCCGCTGTTCTTCGTCTGGCTGGGCGCCTCGCTGCAGGTGCGCGAGCTGGGTTCGCATCCGAAACTCATTCTGCTGGGCGCGGGGCTGGGGCTGGGCGCCGTGCTGGCGCATTGCGCGGGAAGGCTGCTCGGCCAGCCGCTGACACTCGCGGTGCTGTCGGCCGCGCAGCTCGGCGTGCCGGTGGCCGCGGCCACCATCGGTACCGAAGAACATCTGCTCGTCGCGGGCGAGGCGTCGGCGTTGATGTTCGGCGCGTTGGTGACGATCGCCTGCACATCGATCGCGGGCGCGTTGGCCGCACGTGGCCAGACCGCCGCGCCGGCGGCCAAGCCCGCGCACCCTGACAAGTCCACGTAGCGCGGTGTTTCGGATGAACTCCGCGGGGTGAATCTGAAAGGCTCCGCGCTTGCGGTTGCCCCATGGGAGTTCGACTCCGATTGTTGGTAGCCGCTGCGGCGGTGGTCTCGACAAGGGCGGTTGCTCGGCAGTGGCACAAAGTCCTTCTCGACTGAGGCCCTCATGCTCTCGTATCTGCGGTGCGGCCGAGTGATTGTTCAATGACGACGTCTTGACGTGAAGGGAAATTGGCCATGAACGCGCATTTTCCGGATACCGGCACAGTCCGGACGGTGCTGACGATGGCAGCCCGGGCGCCCTCTGTCCACAACTCCCAGCCATGGCGGTGGCAGGTGGGCGAGGAGAGCCTGCATCTGTACTCCGACGCCGGCCGCCAACTCCCCAACACCGACCCGGACGGCCGTGACTTGATCCTGAGTTGCGGTGCGGCGCTGAATCACTGCGTCGTTGCTTTGGCGGTGATCGGCTGGCAAGCCAAAGTCGCTCGCCTGCCCAATCCGGCTCAACCCAGTCACCTTGCCGCGATCGAGGTGGTGCCCCACACCGCCGATGTCCTCGATATCGTCCTTGCCGCTGCGATACCGCGGCGGCGAACCGATCGGCGGCACTACAGTTCCTGGTCGGTGCCAGTGGCGAACATTGCCATGATGGCTGCGCGGGCGGCCCGCAATGGCGTGACGTTGCGCCGGGTCGACGCCATGGACGAACTGAATGGAATTGTGGCGCAATCTGTCTGGAACCACGCGGCTGACCCTGATTACCTCGCCGAGTTGACCGCGTGGAGCGGCCGCTACGCTTCGCCATCTGGCGTCCCAGCCCGCAATACGCCGGAACCGGACCTTAGCGCGGCCATGCCGAGTCGGCTCTTTGCGGGTCCCGCGCTGGCCATGCCGCCCGGTTCTTCGCCCGCCGACGACAACGCCGTCATGCTGGCGCTCGGAACCCGAACGGACGACCGCCTGGCCCAGTTGCGCGCTGGTGAGGCCACCAGCGTGGTGCTCCTCACCGCGACATCGATGGGATTGGCCAGTTGCCCGGTCACCGAGCCGCTCGAGGTGGCCGAAACTCGTGAGGCGGTGCGCTCCGAAATCTTCGGTGGGAGCGGCTATCCGCAGATGCTGCTTCAGGTGGGTTGGGCGCCGATCAACGCCGACCCGTTGCCGTCGACACCGCGACGCGAACTTTCTGATTTCGTCGAGTGGCTGGCTGATCGCGAGCAAAACCTCGTCGTTTAGATCTTGGGAGTTGTGATGGAGACCTTCACGCTAGACCCGTGTCGCTGGCGGATCGCTTGGGTCTTTGGCCGCAATCCGCTGCTTCGGCGCGCGGACCGCATCGAGGCGCTGGCTACCTTGGTTGCGCTCATTGCTTCGCTGGTCGCGATACCGGTTGCCGGTGTCATGGTTGCCACCGTCTACAGCGCGCGTGATCGAGCCCATGCCCAGGAGACGCATAGCCGGCACACGGTCATGGCGGCTGTCGTGAACACCAGGGGCTTGGATCAGCGTTCCGGGACGGTTGTCGTGGAAGCGACATGGCCGGCGGCTGCCGGCCAGCGCTCTGGCTCGTTTCATCACAGCAGTCCAGTCAATGTGGGTGAGCGCCTTGAAATCTGGATAGACACAGACGGCAACCTGGTGGCCCCGCCAAGCTCGGCTAGGCAGGCCGTCGACGATGCGGTTGCCGCTGGAATGGCGACGCTGATCATCATGGGCGTTTCGATCACATCACTGACAAGCGCGGTCCGGTCACGGCTTGATCGAGGACGCGAGGCTCAGTGGGAAAGCGAGATTCAGAGTTTGCAAGACGATGGCCGGCCCGAAGCCAAGGACGAATGGCCCTGGCGATCGCCATAGACCGGGTGATCGTCGCTGTTAGATGTGTCGAATGTGCTTGATAGCCACCCAGTGTCGCCGAAGTTGCCGGCGTAGTGGGCCGTCGTTATTCGGTGTGAGGGTCAAGCCGGCCGATGCGGCGATGCGCTCGGCTACTTCTGTGATGGACACATCGTCGGTGCAGACTTGATCGGCGAACATCGATTCGTGCAACCGCTCAAGGCAGCGATCAACATTCGCTACCGCATGATGATCAGGCTTCAAGCCATACAGAGTTCGCGCATGGATGCGCCGCCGTATGGTGGAGGGGCTGGCCACCAGAGCAAAGTGGCAGACATCGTGTCCACGCTCGCGGAGGCGACCGACCGTTTCGGCGAAGTAATCCGGCTCGATCACGGTCATCGGCACAATCACCGCCCCCGAGTGCGCAGACAAGACGTGGTCGAGCACCTCATACACACCTTGGCGCCAAGCCGGAAAGTCTTGAAAATTCCTGCGTAACCGTGCAGGCATTGCACGGTGCAGGCCGAAACCGATGTGCTCGGGATCGCACACCACGCTGTCCGTCAGCCGGCGATGAAGCTCGAATGCGGTTTGCGTTTTCCCACCGCCGAACGGGCCGTTGATCCACACCAGCATGGAGACATTCCAGCAGACGCAACTCCGCGTCGGTGCAACCGGGAATGCGGAAGGTCGGCGCAGTCGCCGTACCAACGAACTTGGCGCTCTACTGCCGTCCTTGGGTGATTGACCTACTGGGATTAAGCTGGCCAAGGGCCTCTTGGCATTGCGCTGCTCAGCAGTTTTGCCTAGCGCAACCTGAGGTGCTCTATGCCTGTGGGTGTCGTGGAGGTACTGGGTCGGGTGGCCAGGGACGAGAGCGACTCGGCTCTTGCCGGACTCGGCGGGCGAGGGCTCGTCAGCAGGATGCACCAGCAGTTCGATGAGTTGCTGGCGGCGCGCGACCAGATGGAGCAATTGCTGCGGGTGATCGTCGAGATCGGCTCGGATCTCGATCTCGACGCAACGCTGCGCCGAATTGTCCGCGCGGCCAGGGAATTGACCGCTGCCGCATACGGCGCTTTGGCCATACGTGATCCCGCGGGCAACCTGATCGCGTTTGTTCACGAAGGAATGGACGTTGACACGGTTGCGCGCATCGGCCATCCGCCGGTCGGCATAGGAATTCTCAGCGCGTCGCTGTTTGATTCGCCGGCGCTGCGCATGGATGACCTGACCACGCACCCGGCGGCCGTCGGGTTTCCCGAGCACCACCCCGTCATGCACGCTTTTCTGGCGGTGCCGATCATCATCCGTGGGGACGTGTTCGGCAGCTTATATCTGACCCACGGCGATCCGAGGCAGTTGTTCGCTGAATCCGATGAGGTCGCCGCGCGCGCGTTGGCGTTCGGCGCCGCGGTCGCCATCGACAATGCGCAGTTATTCGGACGTGAGCGGGCCTCGGTGAAGTGGGTGGAGGCCAGCCGCGAGATCACCACCGCCTTGCTGTCCGGCGAGACGCACGTGCGCCCGCTGCAGTTGATCGCTGAACGCGCGTGCGCCCTGACCGCTGCCGAACAGGCGATCGTGCTCGTTCCTGCCGACGCCGACCGGCCCGATGACGAAATCGACACGTTGGTGGTGTCTGCCGCGGTGGGGCTTCATGCCGCCGAGGTGATCGGCAGCCGAGTTCCGGTGGAGGGCTCCACCACAGGAGGTGTTTTCCGCTCCGGTGAGCCGCTGATCACCGAATCGTTGAAATACCCGATTCAGGCATTCACCGATGTCGGGCAGCGTCCCGCGATCCTGATGCCGCTGCGCGCCAACGATCAAGTCGCCGGGGTGATCGCGGTCGCCCGCGGCGCGGACCAACCACCATTCGACGACAGCTACCTCGACCTGGTGGGAGATTTCGCCACCCACGCTGCGATAGCGCTCGTACTCGCGTCGGGCCGTGAGGACGCGCGCCAGCTGGCGATCCTGGCCGAGCGCGAGCGCATCGCGCATGACCTACACGACCACGTCATCCAACGGCTATTCGCCGCGGGCATGGACCTGCAGGGCACACTCGCCAGAGCACGTTCGCCGGAGGTTGCCGACCGGCTCAACCGCACGCTCGACGATCTGCAAGCCATCATCGAGGAGATCCGCACCACCATCTTCCAGCTGCAATCCCCGTTGGCGCGCGAGGGCGACCTCCGGCACCGACTTCAGCGGGTAGTTGCCGATCTCACCGAGGATCGCGACATCGTCACCTCGGTGCACATGCATGGGCCGATGACGGCCGTTGGCGACGAGCTCGCCGAGCACGCCGAAGCGGTGGCGACCGAGGCCATCAGCAACGCCGTACGCCACTCCGGCGCCTCGCGGCTCACCGTCGAGGTCAACGTCGCTGACATATTCAGCCTCGACGTCATCGACAACGGTTGTGGCATGCCCGTCGACAATGCGCGCCGCAGCGGCTTGGCCAATATGGCTTACCGCGCCGAGCAAGTTGGCGGCACCTGCGAGATCACCAGACCGCCCGAGGGCGGTACTCGGATTCACTGGACCGCTCCGCTCACCGACCAGTAATTTGCCCAAACCGCAGTCCTACCCCTGCGGCCCGGACGTGTGGGACCAATGGCCCTCATGTGGGGCCAAACGGCCCCTGCATAACTGTGGACCGTCGCCATAACGTCAAGTGCACGGGAGACGGCGATCACGGGTGACCATGAGCGTATTCACCCATACGGCTCCACAAGGAGTGTGAAATGTCAAAGACAGCAGAGAAATACGGAATAGTCGTCTGCGTCGACGGGTCGGCTGCATCTGACGCTGCCATAACGTGGGCGACTCGCGAGGCCGTCCTGCGCCGCATGCCCATCACGCTGATGAACGCCGCCCCTCCCGTGGTCGTCGGGTGGCCGGTGGGTCAACTTTATGTGGAGATGCCCCAGTGGCAGATAGACAACGCGCAGAGCGTCATTGAACAGGCTCGTAAGACGCTGACCGCCAGCCTCGGCGAATCCGAACCACCCGAGGTGCACACCGAGATGGTTTATTGCAGCGTTGTGCCGGCACTGATCGACGCCTCCAAGAAGGCTCGGATGATCGTCGTCGGCAGCCAGGGGATGGGCGCGTTGCGCAGGTTGCTGCTGGGTTCGGTCACTACGGGACTGCTTCACCATGCGCATTGTCCCGTCGCGGTCATTCATTCCGATGATGCGGCTCGTGACCCCAATGCACCTGTGCTGCTTGGCATCGACGGGTCACCGGCGTCGGAAGCCGCGACCGCCTTGGCCTTTGACGAAGCCTCCCGCCGCGAAGTAAAGCTGCTGGCGTTACATGCGTGGAGCGATGTGGGCGTGTTTCCGATGCTCGGGATGGATTGGCGCGACCGCGAGCATGAAGGACAGGAAGTCCTCGCTGAACGCTTGGCGGGTTGGCAAGAACAATATCCGGGCGTGCACGTCGAGCGGTTGCTGGTGTGCGACAAGCCCGCCCGGTGGTTGCTCGAGAAATCGGAACGCGCACAGCTGGTCGTGGTGGGTAGCCGTGGCCGTGGCGGATTCTCCGGCATGCTGCTGGGTTCGGTCAGCTCCGCTATTGCCCAATCCGCCACGGTTCCAGTGGTTGTCGTGCGCGGCGATTAGCCCGTTCAGTCAGATTAGCCCGCCCAGTCATGGGTGCAGGGCGGGTCTGCGCACGTCGATCAGTCGGGCGATCTCGAGTGCAGTTACGGTACCCACGACGCGACCGGAATTTACGACGTGCACACGGTCGACGGTCTGCGGCGTCGACTTCGGTGGGAGCGATGCAAGCAAGGTCTGAGGGCCATCCGGTTGGGGACTAAAGTCTCATGACCGACGACTGTGCAGGCAATAGCGTTTCTCGGTGAGAGAGGGAGAACAAAATGAGTGAATCAATCAAGCGTTATGGCATCGTCGTCGGAGTTGACGGATCGACCGCGTCGAACGCGGCCGTCTTCTGGGCAGCGCGCGAGGCGGCTACGCGAAATGTCCCGCTGACCGTGGTCCACATGTTCAAGACGTACGTGCCGACGTACCCACAGATACCGCTGCCGACCGGAGTCGCGGAGTGGCAGGAGGTGGACGGCCGCAGGGCCCTCGAGGAGGCGGTCAAGATCGCCCACGACGCCGTGCCGACCGGCCGGAAGATCGCGATCACCAGCGAGGTGAAGGCTTCACCCCCGGTTCAGACGCTGGTCGAAATGTCCGAAGACGCGGAGATGGTCGTCACGGGTAGCAACGGGCGCGGCGCGGTGGGCCGGGTGTTGCTGGGTTCGGTCAGTTCAGGCGTGGTGCGGGGCGCGAAGTGCCCGGTCGCGGTGATTCGCGCCGAGGCTTCGTTCACGCCGCATTCCAATCAGGCCCCCGTACTGGTGGGAATCGATTGTTCGCCGGCGTCGGAGCTTGCGCTGGCTATCGCATTCGACGAAGCGTCGCGCCGCGGTGTCGAGCTGACGGCATTGCACGCATGGAGCGACGTTGCGGTGTACCAGTTCACCGGCGTGGAGTGGAAGTCGGAAGCGGAGCGGAATCTGGCCGAATATCTGGCGGGCTGGCAAGAGCGTTACCCCGATGTCAAGGTGAACCGAGTCGTCGCTCAGGATCACCCGGGCCGAGCGCTGGTCGAAGAGTCGGAATCCGCTCAGCTCGTTGTCGTCGGCAGTCACGGCCGCGGCGGCGTGGCCGGAATGCTGCTCGGTTCGGTCAGCAACGCGGTCGTGCACGCGGTCCAGACGCCGGTGATCGTGGCGCGGCCGTCTTAAGGCCACCGCACGAGATGTCGGCAGCGACAAGAACTTAGAGCCGTGGAGGCTGCGATCACGCCGAGCCCGCCGAGTCGGCGATGACCGCGGTGCCTTGCGTCGAGGTGCGCGAAACCCACCCGGCCGTGGTGCTGGCCGGTGACCGAGCGTACAAGGCCAAGTAGCCGGTGCTGACCGACTTTCTCGATTTCCGCACGCCTGCGCGCCGGGGGCAAGCTGCGCAGCCTGTCCTGAAATGCCGCCGCCAGCGCTGCGGTATGCAGACGCTGATCATCGGCGACGCCAAGGTTGGCTTACCGCCAGCGTCCTCGGTATCCCGCAGGCTCAGCGTCGATATGGCCGAGACATAGCTGCTGACTTGGGTATTCGTTAGGACTTGTTCGCGGCCGCCGACGCGGGCGAGACCGCCGGCACCGGCCTGTATCGACAGCCGCCGCCCCGCGCCGCCGTTTAACGGGCTGTCGTTTGTCCCCGATGTTGGGGACTTCTTACCCTGACGGCCGGGTCGAGCACTGGGGGACAGTGGCGCAATGGAGCAATTGACCGCGCTGGACGCCGGATTTCTGGAGGTCGAAGACTCGGATCCGCATGTGAGCTTGGCGGTGGGCGGAGTGTCGATCATCGAGGGGCCGGCCCCGAGTTACGACGAGTTCGTCTTGGCCTTCGCCGGACGGGTGCAGACGATTCCGCGGTGCCGACAGATCCTGCGGACTCATCCGCTCGATCTGCGTCCGCCCGAATGGGTGGATGACCCGAACTTTGACATTTCGCGCCACCTCCACCGCGTGGCGTTGCCACACCCGGGCGGCGACGCCGAACTGTTCGAGATGGTCGCGACACTGATGGAGCGGCGACTTGACCGCGAGCGGCCGTTGTGGGAGTGCTGGATCATCGAGGGTCTCAGCGAAAAGCGGTGGGCCCTGCTGACCAAGCTTCACCACTGCATCGCCGACGGCATCGCGACAACGCAAATGATGGCCAAGTTCAGCGATTACGGTGGCGGCGAGACCTTCGCCACCGAGATTCACGCCGCCAAGAAGCCGGTCCGGCAAGGGCTTGGTCTGCCGAAGCTGAATCTGAACCCGCTGAGCTGGGTAAGCGGGATTGGGCGCAGCGCGTTCGCCGCGGCGGCCGCGGCTGAACACATCGCGGTCGGTGCGGCCGAACTGACCGCCAGCCTGTTGAGCCCGGCACCGCAATCCTCGCTCAACGGGCCGGTCACGTCGATGCGACGCTACAGTGCGGCTCGGGTGCGTTTGGCTTACCTGAAGGAGGTTGCCCGGGCATTCGACGTCACGCTCAACGACGTGGCGCTGGCGGCGATCACCGACAGTTATCGCCGGATCCTGCTTGACCGCGGTGAACAGCCCGGCCGGAACTCACTGCGCACGCTGGTTCCGGTATCCGTTCGCGCGGCCGACCAATTCAACGTCACCGACAACCAGGTCTCGGCGATGCTGCCGTTGTTGCCGGTCGATGAGGCGGACCCGCTGGAGCAGCTGCGGCTGGTGCACGGGAGGCTCGGCCACGCCAAAGCCAGCGGGCAAGGCGACGCGGGCAGCGCGCTGTTTTCGGCGCTAAAAAGCGTCCCGTTCGCGTTCTCGGCGTGGTCGATTCGCTTCATAACGCGGTTGCCCCAACGCGGAGTGGTCGCCTTGGCGACGAACGTTCCCGGTCCACGACGTCCGCAGACACTGATGGGCCGTCGGGTGCTGGAAATCCTGCCGATCCCTCCGATCGCTCTTCAGCTGCGCACCGGTATCGCGATGGTCAGCTACGCCGACACCTTCGCCTTCGGCATCACCGCGGACTATGACAGCGCACCCGATATCGACGCTTTAGCTGCTGGAATCGAGAAAGCGGTGACACGGCTGGTGGCGGCCAGCCGGGCTCGTCGACGCAAACTCGGATCTTCTCGCAAACAACGTGCCGGGACGGTTTCATTGGACGACGCTGGGTGAGATGGTTATAGACACGGCCGGCGGGTACTCCAGCACGAGCGACCGAGCACCATCAAGAAAGCACAACCATCATGACCAGGTCGAATAGCAGATTAGCGGAATCTCCCTCCGCGCTGATCGACGAAACAATCGAGGAGCTGAGCGATTGGCGTGGCCAGACGCTGGCTCGCATCAGAAAACTGATCAAACAGGCGGATCCCTACGTGGTCGAGCAGTGGAAGTGGAGAGGCGTCCCGGTTTGGTATCACGACGGAATGATCTGCACCGGCGAGACCTACAAGCATGCCGTGAAGATGACCTTCGCCAGGGGCGCGTGGTTGGACGACCCCGCCGGCCTCTTCAACGCCAGCCTCGATGCCGATACCCGGCGCGCCATCGATATCCACGAGGGCGACAGGCTTGACGAAAAGGCGTTGAAGGCGCTTATTCGCGCCGCGGTGAGGCTGAACAAGGCTTATAACAAGGCCTCTTAGGCCGGCGCGGCCGCAAGCACACGGCCGAGTGCCGGTGGTGTACTGTCTTACAGCACTAGCTGGGCGATCGCACAGCATTCCAGTGACGGAAGGCCACCGGCGATGACGCAGGGACGAAATCGGCGCCGCCGGTGACCGGTGAGTCCGTCGAGGAGTTTCGCAGCCGGGCGAGGTCCTGGTTGGCCGAGAGCTTGCCGCGGCTCGGTCCCAACAAACCGGCGATTGTCTCGCGCGACGTGGAGGCGACCTGGGCGCGCGCTCGTGAACTGCAAAAAATCTTGTGGGACGGGGGATTTGCCGGGATCTGCTTTCCCCGCGAGTACGGCGGGCTTGGCCTGGGCTACGAGTACAAGAAAGCGTTCGACGCCGAGTCTCTTCCGTATGAGACACCGCTGATCCTCAACGTCCCCTCCTTCGCCATCTGCTGCGCAACGATTCTCGACATGGGCAGCGAGGACCAAAAACGCACCCATATCCGGGCGGCGCTGCGCGGCGATGAGGTGCTCGTGCAGCTGCTGTCCGAACCCAGCGGAGGCTCGGACCTGGCGGGCGTCATCACCCGCGCCGATCGCCGCGATGGGCGGTGGATCATCAACGGCGCCAAGACGTGGAGCACCTGGGCCTTCGCCGCCGACTACGGTCTGTGCCTGGCCCGGACCGACTGGGACGTACCGAAACACAACGGGCTGACGATGTTCGTGGTGCCGCTTCGCCATCCCGGAATCACCATAAACCGCATCCGGCAGGTCAACGGTTCGGTTGAGTTCTGCGAGGAATTCTTTGACGACGTCGACGTCGGTGACGACGCCGTCGTCGGGGAACCTGGAAAGGGCTGGGACGTCGCCTCGCGACAGCTATACCACGAGCGTCGCACCATGGGCGATGGCTCGGAGTACACCAGCGGCCCGGGAATCGCCGACGCTGAAGATGTTTCGATCGATCTGGTGTCGCTGGTCGACAGCATCGACCAAGGGGAGAGCGAACGCGTCCGGCAGATGGTCGGCCGGGCCCTGGTCCACCGAGCGGTCCACGGCCAACTCAGTGAGCACGTCTACCACGCGGTGGCCGACGGATCGCTGTCGCCTGCCGCCGGATCGATCATCAGGCTGTCCATGGCCGAGGCTCACGATGTCGAAACCGATACCGCGCACGTGATCTCGGGCCCGGCTGCCGTCGTCGTGGATAGCGAGGAACTACTCAAGATCGGCACCCGCTACCTCGGCCGTCAGATCGCCAGCATCGGCGGCGGCACTACCGAGATGGCGCGCAACGTGATCGGCGAGCGAGTCTTGAACTTTCCGCGTGAATACGCAGCCGATCGGGATGTGCCGTTCAACCAGGTGCGGCGAAACAGATTGTCCTGACCCACCACTCAAAGTCGGGAGAAAGGTAGCCGAAATTGAGCGATCAACTTCGCGATATCCGAGAGCTGGCCCACGACACCGACGCGTATCGAGACGAGCTGTTCCGGCGCTGGACGGGTTTGCTCAGCTACCGCTACATAGGCCGCAACCACTCGTCGATGAACGTCGGCGAAGTCGACAACACCGTCACCATCCGCCGCGACATGCGCAACCAGGCGGGTGGGATCATGGTTGCGCCGCTGGCCATCTCGTCGCCCGAGGGGTGTCAGACCGACATGGTCGCGGTGCCCAACCCGGTCATCGCCTCGGTCCAGATCATCGACCCCGGCTATGACGTCAGCAGGATCGAGATCGTCGGGTCCGGCATCGTGCACCAGGGCCGGATGATGGGCTATGGGCGGTGCAAGATCGTCGACGCCGACAACCCAGACCGGGTGATCGCCTTCAACGAGGGGCAGGGCGCGATCATCGGTACCCCGCCGGAAGGCCTTGACAAGATGGATGTTTCGGGCACCGAACTGGTTGTTGAGGACTCTCCTGACCTACCACCGCTATGGGCCGCGTTCGGTGCTGGCAAGCGCGACGACGGTCACTGGGTGCTGCCCGCACTCAGCCTCGCACTCGCCTCGCCCGATGCGGCTTTGCATATCGGACCTCAACACGTTGTCCTCGAGACCGCGGCCACCGATCTGGCAGCCGAGGTCGCGGGGACTCCGAAGGTGCAGGTAATCAGCTGGCATGTGATGTTCATGTCCCGCGGCAAGGTGGGCCCGTTCCGCGTGGAGGGCGCCGCGCATGTCGGCGGGCCGGGATACATCGGCGTGCGGATGCTGCTGCACGACGAGGGAAACGCGGACAAGGCGGTCACCTCCGCCGCGGCGATCTTCGACGTCGTCGGCTGATCCGCATCGACCCTGGAGCGATCGACTCCATGTGCGCTACTTGGTGGCGCCTGGTCAGACGTGGGACGGTTGTCACCAAAAACCCAGTTGCCTGTTGGTGTGCTGGATGGGCGGTGTGGTTGGGTCGACTGGTAGGATTCGCCTATGTCGTTGGGTAAGCCGTAATCCGTTGTCCCATATCGCCTTTGACCGATTTCTAAAGGTCGGGAGGGATAAAGGATGGGCGCGGTGATCCTGGCCGTCGACCTTGGCAAGACGTCCTGCCGGGCCGCGGCAGGCGGCCGCAGGGCCGAGGGGGCGGGCGCGCCGGGGCTCGCGGCGCCTGGCGGCGTGCGGGCCGCGCAGGCGGCGATCCTGGCTGTCGCGCGCGAGCTCGGCTCGGCAGCAACTTTTGCCGAGGTGATCGTGGGCGCCGCCGGGGCGCTGGCGGCGCCGGACGCGGCGCGCGCGCTGGGCGATGCGTTGCTGTCCTCGCTGCGGGCGGAGCGCGTCGCGGTGACCAGCGACGCCGTGATCGCACACGCGGGTGCGCTGAGCGGGGAGCCGGGCGTGGTTCTGATCGCCGGCACCGGCGTCGTGGCGCTCGCGATCGGCGCGGACGGCGCGCTGCGGACCGCCGACGGCTGGGGCCCGTGGCTGGGCGACGAGGGCGGCGGCGCGTGGATCGGCGCCGCCGGGCTGCGCGCGGCGCTGCGCGCCCACGACGGCCGCGGCCCGTCCACCGGGCTGCTCGACGCCGCCCGCGCCCGCTTCGGCGCGCCAGAGACCTGGCCCGCGCAGCTCACCGGTGCCGCCGCGCTCGCGTCCTTCGCGCCCGACGTCCTCGCCGCGCAGGGCGACGCCGCGGCACTGGCGATCGTCGCCGCCGCCGCCGACGCACTCGCCGCGACCGCCCGCGCGGTCGGGGATGGCCCGGTTGCGATGGTCGGCGGCCTGGCGGCCGTCGAGGCGCTGCGCGAGCTACTCGGCTTCGTCCCGGCCGCCGCCGATGCGCTGGACGGCGCGCTGCGGCTGGGGAAGATCCACGAGCCGCACGTGATCCGCGTGCGCGCGGCCCGCAAGGTCTTTGGCGCGCACAGGCTCGACGCGCTCGCCACCGAGGCTGTGCAGCCAGGCCTGGACGACCTCGACGCGCGGCCGATCGGCGAGGTGGTCGCGCTGCTCGTCGCCGCCGAGGGCGAGGCGCACGGCGCGCTGGTCGCGGCGGTCCCGCGGATCGCGGCGGCGGCCGAGGCGATCGCCGCGCGGCTTGAGCGCGGCGGCCGCCTGATCTACGCCGGCGCCGGAACGTCCGGGCGGCTCGGCGTGCTCGACGCGGCCGAGTGCGGGCCGACGTTCGGCACCGACCTGGTGCGCGCCGTCATCGCCGGCGGCCCGGCGGCGCTGACCGAGGCGATCGAGGGCGCGGAGGACGGGTTCGACCCCACCGATCTCGCCGATCTGACCGCCGCCGACGCGCTCGTCGGGATCACGGCATCGGGCCGCACGCCGTACGTTCTCGGGGCGCTCGCGCACGCGCGCGCGGCCGGCGCGCTGACCGTCGCGATCGTCAACAATCCGGGCAGCGAGGCGTCTGCCGACGTGGTGATCGAGCTGCTCACCGGCCCCGAGGTGCTCGCCGGTTCCACGCGGCTGACCGCCGGGACGGCCCAGAAGGTCGTGCTCAACGCGCTCTCGACGAGCGTGATGATCGCGCTCGGCAAGGCCTACGGACCGCGGATGGTCGACGTGCGCGCGACCAACGCAAAGGTGCGCCGCCGCGCGGTGCGGATCGTCCGCGACGCGGCCGGCGTCGACGAGGAGGCCGCGACCGCCGCGCTTGCCGCGGCGGGTGGTCACGTCAAGACCGCGATCGTCGCGCTGCTCACCGGCGTCGACGCGGCCGATGCCGCCGCCCGGCTCGACCGGGCCCGGGGACGCGTGCGCGACGCGCTCGGTTCGGCATGAGGGTGGTCGGGCTGATGTCGGGGACGTCGATGGACGGCCTCGACGCGGCGGTGGCGGAGCTCGAGTGGGACGGCGGTGCGGTTGTGATGTCGCCGCTGCGTCATATCGAGCGGCCGTGGCCGGCCGGGGTGCGCGCGCGGTTGCACGCCGCACTGGGTCCTACGACAGCGGGGGAGCTGTGCGAGCTCGACCAGCTGATCGGGCAGGCGTCGGCGGAGCTCGCCGCCGAGCTGTTGCCCGCCGACCTCGTCGTCAGCCACGGACAGACGGTCCACCACTGGGTACGGGACCGCGAGGCGAAGGGGACGCTGCAGCTTGGGCAGCCCGCGTGGATCGTCGAGGCGACCGGGCTGCCGGTCGTCTCCGACGTCCGTGCGCGCGACATCGCCGCCGGCGGCCACGGCGCCCCGCTCGCCGGGATCCTCGACGACCTATGGCTGCGAGGCGAGCAGACACGCGCGGCGCTCAACCTGGGTGGGATCGCGAACGTGACCATCGTCCGCCGCGGCCGTCCCCCGGTCGCATTCGACACCGGCCCGGCCAACTGCCTGCTCGACGAGGCGGCGCGCCGCACGACCGGCCGGCCGAGCGACCAAGACGGTCGGCTCGCAGCCCGCGGCAGGTCGGACGCGGCGCTCCTGGAACGTCTGCTCGCCGACCCCTACTACGCGCTTGCGCCGCCGAAGTCGACCGGCCGCGAGCACTTCTGCCTCGACGGCCTCGGCGACCTGCCGGACCTCGCGCCCGAGGACCTGCTGGCCACGCTGACGGAGCTGACCGCGATCACCGTCGCCGACGCACTCGCGCCGTATGCGCCCGCCGAGGTCGTCGCGTCCGGAGGCGGCGTCCGCAACCCGGTGTTGCTCGCCGCGCTCGAGCGCCGTCTGCCGCTCACGGTCAGCGATGAGCGTGGCCTGCCCGCCCAGGCCAAGGAGGCCTACCTGATGGCGCTGATCGGCTTCCTCGCCTGGTACCAGGTACCCCTGCTCACCGGACCGCACGCGCTCGGTCGCATCTCTTTCGGCGACGCGCCGCTCGCGCTCCCGCCGCCGGCCGCCCCGCCCATCGGCCTGCTTATCCGAACAGCGTGAAGCCGCGAGCGACGTCGCTTTTGCTGCAGCCCTCCAGCACCACGGCGATGATGACAAGCTGCGCCTTCGACATAGCCGACGGCCTACCTAGCTCTGGGCTATTTGCTCAAGAAGTCCGACCCCGAGCGTGCGTTGGGCCTGTTCGACGAGGCGGCGCAGCTTGCCGCGAGGTGCAAAATTTCTGGTGGTCCGGACTGGCGCTGATGGAGGCCGCGGCGACCCGTGCCGTGCACCGCGATCCGGCGAGCGCGGCGTCGATGTTCATCAAGGTGCTCGACCACTGGGACCATGTCGGTGAGCAGTGGGTGACCCTGCGCTACATCACCCGGCTGCTGGCCCGGCTCGGCGCCGACGACTATGCCCTGCCCTTGATCCCGGTGGGCTGACCGTATGCCCGGTCTCGGGCAACAATTGGGGCCACACGATCGGCACTGCTTCTGCGTGACCACTTCTTTAGCGCCGCGATCAGGACATTCAACAATCATTCACCATTTGCTCAACACCCGCCCCGCACGATTGGCCGGTTCAACAAAGCCGCTCGTCGAACCCAGCCGTCACCTCTCACCGTGCGAGCATCCGAGGAATTGCCATGTCCACCACCAGACTGATCCGATCGAAAAGGCGCGCAACGGTTTACAGCCGCAGCGAGTCATCCCGGGACGCCGCGGTTCCTGCACGCATCGTCCGCACCGATTGCCTGTCGTCGGGATCACTTGATTCCGTGCAGCACTCCACACTGGTCGACCGGCTCTACGACCTCGGCGGGCGGTTTGGCCCGTGAGTGCGCCTACCACCAGCCCGCGGCTGCGACAACGTGCTCGACCGGTGCTGGTCGCCCTGGCCGCAGGCGGGTTGTTCGGCAGCTGGGCGGCATTTGCCAACCACAGCTTGGGCGCTGCCATGGCGCTGCACGCGGGCTTAACGCAGGCCCCGCTAACCACCGCCAACACGCTGGTGCAGGTGCTGGTGCTGGAACGACTCTTCCGCTGGCCATCCGATCCGGTGCGCGGCTTCTGGTCGGCCATTCTTGGGACGTCGACGCTCGTGACGGCTTGCCTTGTGCTGGCGCACTCACTGTCCGGCACGCCGAACATTGCCATAGCGATCGGTCCGAGTGTGATCATCGGCGCCGCATTCAATTTCGCCTACGCCCGCACGCTGCTCGCGCAGGCCGTGAGGGAAAAACCGGATTGCCAAAGCAACGGGACCACCTGATCGACTTAGCGCGCACTGCTTCGACGTGCCCGCTTCTTTAGCGCCGCGTTCAGGACCGGCGAATTCGTCGACGCGATAATCAACTACCCGTTCGTGATGTTGTTCGGCCGTGATTCAATTCGGCAACGGCATCGACGACTTCACCGGCCCCAACACCTCCGTGTTCGGCTGGTTGGGAATCTTCGGCGACCAGGGTTGATGGCGGGTTCTTGGCCTGGCCACGGCGGGGCCGGGGCCGACGGTAACACCAGCATCGACGGCATGGCCGGCGGCTTCGCCGGTGGGGACGGCGGCGCCGGCGGCTGGCTGATAGGTGACGGCGCATCCGATCGTTTCCGGTATCCGACGGTTGCCCTTGACCCCAGTGGGCTGACCGTATGCCCGGTCTCGGGCAACAATTGGGGCCACACGATCGGCACTGGTTCGGCGTGACCACTTCTTTAGCGCCGCGATCAGGACATTCAACAATCATTCACCATTTGCTCAACACCCGCTCGGCACGATTGGCCGGTTCAACAAAGCCGCTCGTCGGACCCTTTTGTCGCCCCCAACCTAACCGAAGTGACATCGATCGTGGGTGGCAAACGCCGTGCGAGCATCCGAGAGGAGTTGCCGTGTATGTCCCTAAACACAGGTCCATAGACATTGCTGATCGCCACGGCAGCGGGTCCTACCGATGACCCGCGAATGGAGCACGGACGATTTGGTGCTGCCGCCGGGTTTGGGACGGACCGAACGGTATATCGTGCGGCGCGAGGACACGATCGCCCACCGTGTGGATCCGAGACTTCCAGAGGTGCTCGCCACTTATGCGGTAGTGGAGTGGATGGAGTTACAGGCGGGTTTGGCGCTCCATCCCTATCTGCCTGCGGGACATATCACCGTCGGCGTCCAGCTCTCGATGCAGCATCAAGCGCCCGCTCCCGTGGGATCTGAAATCACAGTCACGGCTACGGTCACCGCCGTTGCGAACACGCTCATCACGTTCGACGTTGCGGCAACCGACCGCGATGGTCCGATCAGCACTGCAACCCACACCCGCGCGGTCGTCGACGCCAATTGGTTCGAGCGTCTAGTCGACAAAAAGCGCGGACGCCGTACAAACGCCCCACTTCCGGCCGGAATGTAAGGAAAGTGACGTCAATGCAGTGGATGGCCGAGTACGAACAAATCAAAGGTCAGTACCACGCTATCGGTCTACGACATCGTGCCGCCATGACAGAACTCTGGGCGCAGCGAGAGTTCCCGCGCGATTTATGGCGCGATGTCGCTGGCGCGGGCTTGCTCGGCGCCACACTCGGCACACAGATGAAGCGGGGGGTGTTCACCTACGCCGCGGCGACACACGGCCTGACGATCGGGTCGTGCGATCTCGGGTTCAATGTCGCGACAGGCGTCCAGGCGATTATGGGGATTCCGGTACTCGAGAAGTACGCCGACCCAGAGCCGCGTGAGGCCTACCTCTCGTCTGCGGTGTCAGGTACGAGCATCCTCGCCTTCGCGGTAACCGAGCAGCACGGCGGTACCGACGCCTTTCACCCCGCGACTCGCCTGCGCCGGCGCCTCGGCGGTCTGTACCTAGACGGTGCCAAATGGCACGTCTCGAACGCGCCGATCGCGGACGTGATCCTGGTCTGGTGCGCTGACGAGGTCTCGGGCGGTATGTCAGCGGTGCTAGTGGAGCCTTCATGGAGTGGCGTCACTCGCTCGGACCCGCTGGCCACGTGCGGCATGTGCACATCGGTGGTCGGGTCGATCGGGTTCGATAACGTGCCGATACCGGCGACTCATGTGCTTGGCGGCGGTCACGGTCGCGATATTCTCCGCGCGATTATGGCCCCCGAACGAATGCTCAGCGCGTTCGGCGCGATCGGCGTCTTGGACCGTGTGCTCGACCAGATGCTCGCCTTCTCGACCGACCGCCAAGTGCGTGGCAAGCCGATTGTGTCCCACCAGCACATCCAGCGCCGCATCGCGGATGTGTCGGTGGCGAAGCAAACCGCAACCGCATTGGCGCATTCGGTGCTTGACCGCTACATGCGAGGCGAAAATATCGATCTCGAGGCCTCGATACTAAAGCTGTATGCGATGCAGGCGGGCCTGGAGGCGTCTATTGACGCGATCAAACTGTGCGGTAGCTACGGGCTTCAGAAAGAAGCGCGGCTGTACCAGAACACGTTGGACTTCCTGTGCGGTTCCGTGGCGGGGGGTACCGACGAGGCGCAGAGGCTGGTGATCGTACGCGAATTACTCAAGCGTTATCGAGATCAAACTCATCGAGAAGCGGAGCGGTGGTCAACCGCTCCGGAGCGTATCACGGCCAGCGAGATAGTTCCTTACTCTCTGCTGGCGTCCGGGAAGTAGTGCATGAGTTTCCGAACCAACCCGGGCCGAACGGCGAGGTCTCGGGCGCCATCAACACCACCCGGGCCTAGGGCGACTCGGACTTCTCTAAAGTCCCATGCCAGCATCACGCGGAACATCGAGGGCCACGGAAACGTGGTTCAACCCAAGCGCATCGCAATTATTGGGGGTGGGGCTGGTGGATTGAGTGCGGCCATCCGCCTGCGCGATCGCGGTTATGGTGACGTCACGGTCTTTGAGAGCGCCGACCGGGTGGGAGGTAAAGCCTGTTCGGTAGAAGTTGATGGTCACTACTACGACCTGGGTGCGGTTTTGATCGAGCCGCAGCGATTTCCCAATACTTGGGCACTTGCTCGCCGATATGGCATGCAGACATTTCTACGTAATCCATGGTTTGCCGTTGATCTTGATTCGGCCAACTGGATGGGATTGGGTGAGCTGATGCGGTCGGCGCACTCCTCCCGTGAATACCTCAGTGCGGCGATCAGGGTGCGGCGCTACATCAAACGCTATCGAAAATACTTCGACATGCCAGGTTTCTCATTCAACCATTGCCCCGAACTCAGCTGGCTACGTGAAGAACTCTCTATGCCGTTTCAGCAATGGATCGAAAAACGACAACTAAATCCGCTCACAACCATGTGGGAGCCATTGACCGTCGATATGGGGTACGGTCCATACCGAGACGTTTCTGCGTTATATATCTTGGATTATCTCCTGTGCAGTCCGCGCCATGGTATTCGGTCCCTGATACTACAGAAATTGCGCAGGGCAGGCGGGCTCCGAAGCCTCCAGAGTTTTACCCTGGGTTCCCAATCGCTTTTAGTCGAAATGGCCAGAGATTGTCACGTCCGTACTGAAGTTCCGGTCAACCGGATTGCACGCAAGAAAGACGCACTTTGGATCTACTCCGACGACGGGCGAGAAATCGGCTCCTTCGATGCCGTGCTGTTGGCGATCCCGCTGGACAGCGCCTTCGATCTGCTCGATGCGAGCGGCGGCAGTGCTGCTTTGAATCAGGCGATTACTGAAACAGGTGAACGGATTAGACGCGAGATTCGTTACACCGATTATTTTGCAACAATCGCTGAAGCCGATGGCCTTCCCGATGCGGCCGGGTACTTCTCGTTCGGCTCTCAAGACGTTGGTCTTCGGGGTGGGCACAGCGCATCACGACCCTGGCCCCAAAGCCCATTGTGGGTCTTTTATCACTACGGATCACATGAACAACCGGGCTGCCATGATGCGGCTCTGGACCAATTGCGTGTGGACCTTCGAAAAGTTGATGTGACGCTGAAGACGATCGTTATGTCGAAAGCGTGGCCGAAGTATTTTCCCCACGTCTCGCCATCCGCGATCGCGGATGGCTTTTATGACCACCTGGACTCGCTGCAGGGCCAGGGTGACATTTATTACCTAGGCGGAGCCGTCTGCTTCGAGACCATCGAACACACGATTGCCCACAGCTACTGGCTGGTCGACCGACGTTTCCCGGTAGTTCGCTGTGATGACCCCGAATCGAGCACGGAACTTGATTCAACGTAAGCGCATCGCAATTATTGGGGGTGGGGCTGGTGGATTGAGTGCGGCCATCCGCCTGCGTGATCGCGGTTATGGTGACGTGACGGTCTTTGAGAGCGCCGACCGGGTGGGAGGTAAAGCCTGTTCGGTAGAAGTTGATGGTCACTACTACGACCTGGGTGCGGTTGTGATCGAGCCGCAGCGATTTCCCAATACTTGGGCACTTGCTCGCCGATATGGCATGCAGACATTTCTACGTGATCCATTGTTTGCCGTTGATCTTGATTCGGCCAAGTGGATGGGATTGGGTGAGCTGATGCGGTCGGCGCACTCCTCCCGTGAATACCTCAGTGCGGCGATCGGGGTGCGGCGCTACATCAAACGCTATCGAAAATACTTCGACATGCCAGGTTTCTCATTCAACCATTGCCCCGAACTCAGCTGGCTACGTGAAGAACTCTCTATGCCGTTTCAGCAATGGATCGAAAAACGACAACTAAATCCGCTCACAACCATGTGGGAGCCATTGACCGTCGATATGGGGTACGGTCCATACCGAGACGTTTCTGCGTTATATATCTTGGATTATCTTCTGTGTACTCCGCGCCATGGTATTCGGTCCCTGATACTACAGAAATTGCGCAGGGCAGGCGGGCTCCGAGGCCTCCAGAGTTTTACCCTGGGTTCCCAATCGCTTTTAGTCGAGATGGCCAGAGATTGTCACGTCCGTACTGAAGTTCCGGTCAACCGGATTGCACGCAAGAAAGACGCACTTTGGATCTACTCCGACGACGGGCGAGAAATCGGCTCCTTCGATGCCGTGCTGTTGGCGATCCCGCTGGACAGCGCCTTCGATCTGCTCGATGCGAGCGGCGGCAGTGCTGCTTTGAATCAGGCGATTACTGAAACAGGTGAACGGATTAGACGCGAGATCCGTTACACCGATTATTTTGCAACAATCGCTGAAGCCGATGGCCTTCCCGATGCGGCCGGGTACTTCTCGTTCGGCTCTCAAGACGTTGGTCTTCGGGGTGGGCACAGCGCATCACGACCCTGGCCCCAAAGCCCATTGTGGGTCTTTTTTCACTACGGATCACATGAACAACCGGGCTGCCATGATGCGGCTCTGGAGCAATTGCGTGTGGACCTTCGAAAAGTTGATGTGACGCTGAAGACGATCGTTATGTCGAAAGCGTGGCCGAAGTATTTTCCCCACGTCTCGCCATCCGCGATCGCGGATGGCTTTTATGACCACCTGGACTCGCTGCAGGGCCAGGGTGACATTTATTACCTAGGCGGAGCCCTGGGCTTCGAGACCATCGAACACACGATTGCTCATAGCTACTGGCTGGTCGACCGCCGTTTCTGAATTACTGAGCGGTTCTGGCGAACCGCACCGAAGCTGGCCGGCCAACAGCGCCGGCCAACAGCTCAGGAGATATCACACGCCCGCACACCGCAAATCAAGATCACCAACCGCTAGCGCCGCGACCCCTCAATTCATTGGTGGATCGAGGCATTGCTTGTCGGCTGCAGCGTTACAGGCAGACTCGACCAGCCGCTCAGCACCCGGGTGTCCGACCGGATCCCGGCTCCGGCCAGCCGGGCGTCGGGGAAGCGCTGGAAGAAGCTGCTGAACCCGATCTCGCCTTCCGCACGCGCGAGCGCGGCGGCCAGGCAGTAGTGCCGGCCGGTGGAGAACGACAAATGCTTGCTGGCGTTGGGGCGCTCAATGTCGAAGCGGTGCGGGTCGTCGAACACCGCCGGATCGCGGTTCGCGCCGGCCACGCAGGACACCACCACCGTGCCCCGGCGTATCGGCCTGCCCGCCAGCTCGGCGTCCCTGGCGGCGACCCGCGCCTTCGTCCGCACCGGGGAATCTATGCGCAGAACCTCGTCCACCGCATTGGGCCACAGCTCGGGTTGGCGCGCCAGCTTGGCCAGGCTCTCCGGTGAATCCATCAGTATCCGCATCCCGTTGCCCAGAAAGTTAACCGTGTTCCTGAACCCGGCGGCCAGCAATATCCCGGCGGTGGCCCGCAGTTCGGTGTCGTTGAGCCGAACGCCCTCGTCGGCGGCCTGGATCAGCTGGCTCATCAGGTCGTCACCGGGTGCCCGCTGCAGCTGACGGAGATGCTCGCCCAGCCACGCGTTGAAGCCGGCGACGCCCCTCTCCATCTGCCGGTACTGCCGCCAGGGCAGCCCGATGTCCAGGGCCGGCGCGGCCAGGTCACCGAAGTGGCGCACCTGCTCGCGGTCGGCTTGGGGCACACCGAGGATGTCGGCGATTACCACAACCGGAAGCCAGGAACAGTACTGCTCGACGACGTCGACGACACCGGTTGTGTCGCGCATCGCGTCCAGCATCTCCGCGGCGATCTGCGCCACCCGATCACGCAGTGCGGCGACGGCGCTCGCGGTGAATATCGAGGACACCAGCTTGCGGTAGCGGATGTGTTGGGGTGCTTCCGCCACTAGCATCGACGGCGGCTGCGCCGGGCGCACCTGCCCGCCGCGGGTGTGGCGTTCCACCCAGCGCAACGGGCGGGGCAGCGTCGACCCGAGTGGCATGGCGTGAAAGTCGTCGGAGCGCAGCATCTCGGTTGTCAGTGTGTAATCGACGGTGAGGTAGCCGAAGCGGCAGGGGACCAGTGGACCCACCGCGCGCAGTTCCTCGTAGAACGGGACCGGATCGGCCCACAACGCCGGATCGGCGATCATGCGGGCCTGCGGATCGCCGCGGCGGTGTCCGATCGCAGCGCGGGCACGGACGGCTCCGTGTACGCTGAGCCAACGGATAGCGTTCCTCACCGGTGCCTCTACGCGGTTAAAGCTATGGTCGTCCGTGCTCCACTCGCGGGTCATCGGTAGGACCCGCTGCCGTGGCGATCAGCAATGTCTATGGACCTGTGTTTAGGGACATACACGGCAACTCCTCTCGGATGCTCGCACGGCGTTTGCCACCCACGATCGATGTCACTTCGGTTAGGTTGGGGGCGACAAAAGGGTCCGACGAGCGGCTTTGTTGAACCGGCCAATCGTGCCGAGCGGGTGTTGAGCAAATGGTGAATGATTGTTGAATGTCCTGATCGCGGCGCTAAAGAAGTGGTCACGCCGAAGCAGTGCCGATCGTGTGGCCCCAATTGTTGCCCGAGACCGGTGCCATCGGGGTTGGCGCGCTCGACAGCGCAGGGAACGTCTACGTCGCTGGCGGCCTAAGCGAGGTACTGAAGTTGCCAGCGGGCTCGACCGACCCGACGGTGCTGCCGTTCACTGATCTCGGACAATCCAATGGGCTTAGCGGTGGACAGCGCAGGGAATGTCTACGTCGCCGACTCCTTCAACGACCGAATTCTCGAACTACCGGCGGGGTAAAGCATGTGCAGACCAGGCCATATCTAGCATTTGCCATCTGGTTCGAGCGGGGCCGTGGAGACCGTGTGGACTTTCGGGCCGCCCGAGTGGCGAAAAGTCTTGGTAGAGAGATCATTACGAGGTCAGGTCGCAGGGATTTGGCTGAGCGGCAGCAACCGTTGTATTCGGGCCCGTTGTAGTTGCAAAGCTCAGGGGCTCGCCACCGGCCTAGAGTTCCAGTCGATGCGTCGTACTTGGACCTGGACATTCGACCTGCCGCCGGATCAGTTGTGGCCCGTACTGGCCGATCCAAACGGGTTCCAACGAGGCGATGGGACTGCCGCCCTACACGCTGGAGGAGACGCCGCGAGCGCACGGTGCGGTCCTGCGGCGCGGGCGCGGCAAGGCTGGCGACTTCGTCCAGGAGTGGGAGGAAAAGCAGCCTCTCACCGAGAGGTAGCTGAGCCGGTTGGCGCTCGGTCTAGAGTTCCAGGCGATGCGTCGTACTTGGAGCTGGACATTTGACCTGCCGCCGGATCGGCTCTGGCCGGTGCTGGCTGATACCAATCGGTTCAATGAGGCGATGGGCCTGTCGCCGTACACGCTCGAGGAGACGCCGCAGCCCAACGGTACGGTCCTGCGCCGCGGGCAGGGCAAGGCTGGGGGCTTCACGCTGGAATTTGAGGAAAAGCCGTACGAGTGGATCTTGGGTCGGCACTTCAGCCAGTCGCGCCTGTTCACCAAGGGGCCATTTCGCCGGTTCGGTCCGGTGGCTGATATCGAACCGAACGCCAAAGGAGGCTCACACGTCACGTACGCACTCGAATGGGAGCCGCGGACGTGGGTCGCCCGCATGTTCGGCACTCGGCTGGCGACCCGGGCGGGCGAGACGTTGCGCGCGCGCATCTTTGAGGCCGTCGCGTTTGCTCAGGGCGACCAAGCGGGCCTGCGCCTGACGCCGCCGTTTGTTTTGCCGGCGCCCGAGCTGCCCCGCGGCGCGCGCGAGCGTGCCGCAACGCTGGCGCACGAAATCGACCGCAGCCCGTACGGCAACGGGCTCGGCGCGCGGCTTGCCGACGTTGTGCTGCAAGGCATGGCGTCCGATCTCACCCATCTTCGGCCCAAGGCGCTGGCGCGTGATCTCGGTGTGTCCGAGCGCGCCGCGACCGAGGCGTGCCTCGCCGGGGTGAAGGCGGGGCTGCTCACCATGAAGTGGGATCTGCTGTGCACCAACTGCCGCGGACCCAAGGTCAGCGTCCCCGCGCTTTCCGAGCTGCCGCACGGCGCGCACTGCTCGTCGTGCAACATCGACTACGACCGCGACTTCGAGCGCAACGTCGAGCTGTCGTTTGCGCCGGCGACCACGGTGCGGCCGTTGCCAGACGGCCGCTTCTGCCTCTCGGGTCCAATGGAGACACAGCATGTCGTCGTGCAAGTGCATTTGGCTCCGGGCGAGCGGCGCACCGTGGCCGTGGATCTGCCGCCGGGTCCCTACCGGCTGCGCACGCTACATCCCGGCGGGACCGTCGATGTCGACTATGAGTCCGGGCCGTTTCCGGGCCTGCGCATCACGGCGTCGGGCGTGGAAGCGCTGAACGTCGCCGATCGGAGCAACGAGCCGGGAAGCGTGACCTTCGTCAACGATGCGGGATTCGAGCTGACAGCCGTGATCGAGGAGCGAGCGTGGGCCCGTGAGCTGCTGACGGCACCAGAAGTGATCTCGCTACAGGCTTTTCGCGATTTGTTCGCCGAGGCGACGCTGCGACCGGGCGACGACGCCGGCGTCAGCCAAGTCGCGCTATTATTCACCGACCTGCGGGGCTCGACGGAGCTCTACGAACGGGTCGGCGATGCCACTGCCTACAACATGGTGCGCGAGCATTTCGCGCTGCTGGCCGCTGTCGTGCGCGATCATGACGGCGCGGTGGTCAAGACGATCGGCGACGCGGTGATGGCCTCATTCGCTGATCCGGTGCAGGCGGTGCGCGCGGCGCTCGCCATGCAGGCAGGGATCGCCGCGTCGGCACAGGCGGGTCGCGACCTGGTGCTGAAGGTGGGCGTCCATGCCGGGCCCAGCGTGGTCGTGACGTTGAACGATCGCCTCGACTACTTCGGCTCGACGGTGAACATGGCCGCGCGCCTGCAGGGCCAGAGTGCCGGCGACGACATCGTGCTGTCACACGCGGTGGCCGACGATCCCGCCGTGCAGGAGATCCTGGCCAACGTGCCCCAGCGCCAGGAGACGGTGGCGCTCAAGGGCTTCGCCGCACCCGTCGGTTTCGTGCGCCTGTTGTGCCGTTGACACTGGACTCTTCATCGGCTCCGCACCTGGAGAAGGCAGACCATGGCATGACTGAAATTGAGATCGCCGTCGTGGGTGTGCACGTCCTCGACACCCATTTGACGTCCTCCCTGCACTGAAATGTGTGAGGATTCCCCGTGCCAGCCAGCTGTCTCGTTGCTCATTAGGCCAACGCCGTGCTAACGCTCGCCTTGGATGCGCCACTGCGGCGCAAGTCGCAGGCGGAATCGGAGCCGACGCCGGAACATACGACCTCGACGTGGTCGACGCCTTCCAAGCCGCGCGACTCTGAATCTGGCGACGCGACAGGCCGGCGTGGCGTCGTGGCATTCACAGTCGGCGGACCTTAGCGTTTGCCCCAGTCCCACGGCGGTGTGGTCAGCAGGCTCTGGCCGGTGATGCGCGTCTCGCCGAAGTCCTTGTACAGCTCGATCTCCAGCGCCTCATCGGCTCCGTCGCCGAGGAATTCGAGCAGCGAACGGGAATGGGTGACCACCACGACCTGAGTGTGTGCCGCCGCGACACGGATCAGTGACGCCAGCGGACCGACCAGGCTCGGGTGCAGCGAGGTTTCCGGTTCGTTGAGCACCATCAGCGACGGCGGCTGCGGGCTCAACAATGCCGCGGCCCATAACAGGAATCGCAGTGTGCCGTCTGATAATTCGGCCGCCCGCAACGGCCGCAGCATGCCGCGCTGGTGCAACCGAAGGTCGAAAAGCCCGTTGCTGACGTCGACCGAGACGGTGGCACCGTCGAACGCGTCGGCGACGATGCGGCTCAGGTCGCCGAACCCTGCCTCAACAATCGTCTGAATCGTCGCGGCCAAGTCCCTGCCGTCGTCGGAGAGTACCGGAGTACGCGTTCCCACCTGCGGTTGCCGCGCAGGCGCCGCGGCATCAACACGAAAACCGTCGTAGAACCGCCAGCCGCGTAGCCGCTCACGCACGGCCGCGAGTTCCGGAAGTGCTTGCGGATGAACATATTCGGCCAGCACACTGCGGTACGACGGCAAAGACCGGCACAGTTCGTCGAATCCGCTGCCCGAGTCGGCACCGACTTCGGCGAAATCACGCGTCCGGCGCACCAGCGTCGTGCCGGTCCGCAGCACCGGGCCGACGAACAACGCCTCCCGCTTGATCTCCGGATCACGCGCGAAGGCCGAATTATCACCGGCTATCTGCGGCAGCCCAAGATCGACCAGATAGCCGAAATCATCTGCGGCGAAGCCGAGTTCAAGCGACACCGGTCTGGTACGGGCGGTGCCCTGGGCCTTGCCGGTCCGGCGGGCGCCGCCCAGCTGCTCGGGACCGGCCCACAGCACCGACTCCAACCCGCCCTCGCGGGCCAGCGACCCGATCACCTCGCCACGTCCGCAATCGGCCAGCAGACGCAGCGCGCGATACACCGACGACTTGCCTGTCCCATTGGCGCCGGTGACGATAGACAACCGGCCGAGCGGCAGGACGACCTCGCGCAGCGAGCGGTAGCCGCGGACCGCGATCGTCTGCAACATACCGCCGATTCACCTCGCCGAATCATCGATCTGCACGGGGTAACCGGCGCGCAGAATGTCCACCGTAGACGGTGGCGTGAGCAGCGTCGCGGTGCCGGTGGTAGGGCGTGGCAACTTGTCCCGATAGACGTTGTCGTTTCGGTCCCAGACGGCAAGGTGGTTGCCGAGAACGACGGCGGGTCCGGCGTCGGTGGCGACGAACGCCCCGTCGGGCAGGCCGTGCCACGGGGCGCGATGGTCGGCCCGGCCGGTTCGCTCGACCTGTAGCCGCGTATCCATGTCCTTGGCGTAAGTGATTGCACCGCCGTTGGTTTCGGCCCATAGCGTTCGGTACGTGTTGTACGCGCTGCGCCGGCATTCGGCGCAGGGGCGGTGACCGGCGGCCAGGGCCACAGCCTCGTCGAGGAAGAACAGCACCGTATACCGGTTGGGTTCCCACTGCGCGACCCGGCGGCCTCTGAAGGACAGGACACAGGTGATCCAGGTCTTGTGCTGGTGGTTGCGCACGACGTCACGGGTGCCGCGGCCCTCGTGCAGTCGACCGCGATTGCCCATCCAGGCGCCGCGGCCCTGCACGGCGATGATCTCGCCCAGCGGCGAGACGCGGTTGCGCGCCGGCCGCCGCGGTGTCGTCACCGAGGCCGTTCCAGTTCGAGCAGGGCGCGCTTGGCGACGGGGCCACCGCGATACGAGCCCATGGTCCCGTCGGATCGGATGACCCGGTGGCAAGGCACGACGATCGGGATCGGATTTGTCGCGCACGCGGTGCCGACCGCGCGCACCGCCCGGGGTGAGCCGGACAGCAGCGCCAGTTTGGCATAGCTGGCGTAGGTGCCGTAGGTGATGTCGGCGGCGAGGCGTCTCAGTACCCTACGTCGAAAGCCCTGTGACAGCGACCAATCCAGCGCAACGTCGAAGGTGTGTCGGCGGCCGGTGAAGTATTCGTCGAGCTGCTTGGCGACGGGATCCAGCCGTGTCGGCGCTTCCAGCATCCGCGGGCTAACTTGCTCGGCCAGGTTCTGCAGCACGAGTTCATGGCCTTCCCTGGCAAATGCTACCCGCAGCAGCCCCTGTGGAGTGGCCGCCAGCAGCAGCGGCCCGACAGCGGAATCCACTGTGCGATAGGCGATGTCGAGCAAATCGCCGACTTGGGCCTCGCGTTCCAGGCGGGCGTGCAGGCGCCGGAGATCATGCGGGTCGACGGGGAAGTGGTCCATGAAGTCACGCGTGGTCATGATGATTCCTTAGGGGTGTCGATACGGGGATAGGTGCGCCGGAGGGTGGCGATGCCGTCGGCCGCTGCGCGCCTGGCGGCGGCAACGGTGCTGTCGAGAATCACCGCGATCTCGGCATAGGGGAGGCCCGCGAGGTAGTGGTAGGCCACGGCCTCGCGCTGTTTGGCCGGCAGCGCGCCCACGGCGGCGTCCAGGTCGAGATCATCGAGATCGAGGCCGTCGGCGCGCTCAGGTGCGGGGGAGTCGGGGGTGTCGGCAACCGGCACGGCACGCCGAGACGCCGCCCGCGTGATGTCGATGGCCTTGCGGTGCGCGATCGTCACCAACCACGCTTCGATATTCGCCTCGGCCGGCAGCTGCGGGTAGGCCTTCAAAGCGGCCAGGAACGTGTCCGACCAGGCGTCATCGGAGTCGGCGTGGCCGACCACCGCGCGAACGACACGCAACACCGTGGCGCCGTGCTGCGCCACCACAGCCTCAAACGGCTGCTTGACGCGCTGGTCGGTCTTCACCTGGGTCCTCCGTAGACGGGGCGGTCACTATGAAGACGTCGGCGCGTTGCGAGATGTGAGATCTCACGTTTCCGGGCCGCCCGTCGTCTACCCAGAAAGGAGGGATCGCAGATGCAAATTCGCCACACGGTAATTGACAGTCCTCTCGGTGAGCTGACGCTAGTCGCCGGTGGTGACAACCTGACGGGTGTGTATTTCCGGCATCATTGGCACCCGCCCACGGCAGAGGCCATGGGTCAGTACGTCGAGCCGGCTACTGACGATCTGTTCAGGCGCGCCTCCGAACAGCTGCGCGAATACCTGGCCGGTGACCGGACACAATTCGATCTTCCGGTCGCCGTGGACGGCGACCCACGGCAGCGTCGGATCTGGCAACTGCTAGCCGACATCGGCTACGGCCAGACCAAAACCTACGGTGAGCTGGCGGCCGAATTAGCCGACGGCACAACCGCATACGAGGTCGGTCAAGCCGTCGGGCGCAATCCGCTCAGCATCGTCGTGCCGTGTCACCGGGTAGTCGGGAAGGACGGCACCCTCACCGGGTACGCGGGCGGTCTGAAGCGCAAACGGTTCCTGTTGGCCCTCGAAGAGCCGGCACCGGCGGCGTCGGGCAGGCTCTTCTGATGGCTTCGAGGGCTCCGGTCTGCCGTCGGCGCGTCGAGTCGGCCGACTGGGACGCGGTCGCCGCCGAAATCAACGAGGTAGGCGGCGCCCTGCTGCCTGAGCTGATGACACCCGCCGAGTGTTCGGCCGTTCGTGATCTCTACGCCGACGACGGCCTGTTTCGCCGCACCATCGACATGGGCCAGCACCGCTACGGACAAGGCGAGTACCGCTACTTCAACCAGCCCTACCCGCAGCCGATCGAAGCGCTGAAACAAGCCCTCTACCCCCGCCTACTACCGATCGCCCGCGACTGGTGGACCAAGCTGGGCCGCGACACCCCGTGGCCCGACACCCTCGACGAATGGCTGGATATGTGCCATCAGGCCGGCCAGACCAAACCCACCGCGCTGCTGCTCAAATACGGGCCAGGCGACTGGAACGCCCTGCACCGAGACCTCTACGGCGACCTCGTCTTCCCGCTGCAGGTCGCCATCAATCTCAGCGAACCCGGTGTGTCCCACACCGGCGGCGAATTCCTGCTCGTCGAGCAACGGCCCCGAGCCCAGTCACGAGGCACGGCCACCACGCTGCCGCGCGGACACGGCTACATCTTCACCACCCGAGACCGGCCGGTCCGTTCGACCCGCGGATGGTCGGTTGCCCCGGTACGCCACGGGGTCTCCACGGTCCGCTCCGGCCAGCGCTACACCCTCGGCCTGATCTTCCACGACGCCGCCTGAACACCGTCTACTGTTCTTTTGCATGTCCGAGGAGTCGGCAGGGCGCTTCCTGGTCACCGGCGTCGACGCAGCCGGGCGCTCCTGCGCGGCACGGGATGACCAGGTGACACTGCAAGGCGGTCCCGGCCTCGCGGGCATTCTCTATTCGGTGATGTATGCGACGCCGTCCCTCCCATCGATTTCGGTTGGCGGTGGACGAGCCGCGAACACTTTCGACTTGGGTGTCGCCGCCGGCGCAATGGACTGGAAGGTGATCGATTACGCCCCGGGCCTGGAGTTTTCCATGCACCACACGGACACCGTCGATTTCGACATTGTGCTTTCGGGATCGGTCGAATTGATTCTGGATGACGGCGCGCACCCGCTTGCGGTCGGTGACAGCGTGGTGGTTACGGGAGTCGACCACGGGTGGCGCGCGGGTCCGGAGGGGTGCCGGCTCAGCGTCGTTTCGATTGGTGTTTCGCCGCCGCGCTGACTCGGTCGTAAACCCGATGCGGGTTCCGGATCTGTTGCAGATCGAAAGGCGCAGGGGTCAAATGCTTTTTGGGGTCCGCGCATACAGGAGATGAAGACTTGACACGAATCGAGCCGTCCCCGGCCTTCGCTGCTGCGCCAACACAGGATCTCGGCCAAGGAGACCGGATCAACCTCGCCGTCGCCGGCATTATTGGTCGGCTTCCCGCGGCGGCGGAGGCACTTGGCTCCTTGAACGCGGCGCTGCGCGCCAGCGGCACCTTGCCGCCCCGCCTACTGGAACTGGTGCGCCTGCGCATCGCGTTTTTCAACCAATGCCGCAGCTGCATCGCGGTGCGCTATCAAAGCGCCATCGACGATGGTCTTGACGAGGATGCTGTCTGCTCGTTGGAAAGGCCCGCCGACGCAGAAAATCTGTCGGCCGCCGAGCGCTCGGCCCTGCACTTCGCCGAGCTGTTCGCCACCAACCACCTCGCCATCGATGACGCGGTTTACGTCGAGTTGCGCCGGCATTTCAGCGAGGACGAGCTCGTGGAGCTCGGTCTGCATTGTGCGATTGCGCTAGGCGTCGGACGGCTCTCCGCGACCTGGGATGTCAGTGACGATCTTCCCGAGCCGCAAGCGCCGCCCGGGCGGCTGGCGCCCTGGAACTCCGCGTCGGTGGTCGCCTCCGGATAGGCTGCGAGGCGCGTCGGCGCGCTGCTGGCGAGGAGCACGATTGCTGCGGTAAGCAAGCGTGATGAGTGCTTCGCTGCTTACCAGGTCGATCGACAGCGGCCATGAGGCTGTCCAACATCTCCGTGATGTGTTGTGGGCGATCACCCAGGCATCGGCCGCCGCGGGCTTGGCTTGGTACATCGCCCATGACCTGCTCGGCCACTCGGACCCGTTCTTCGCGCCCATCACGGCTGCGGTCTGCCTGTCGGCGAGCAACCTGTTTCATGCGCAACGTGCGGTCCAGAACATTAGCGGTGTCGCATTGGGGATCGTCCTGGGCGCCGCCGTGCAGGCGCTGCTCGGCACCGAATGGTTCGCCATAGGCGTGGCGGTGTTCGCCGCACTGTGCGTTGCGGTGCTCCTCGGGCGCGGCGTCATCGGAGAAGGTTTGACATTCGCCAACCAGGCCGCAAGTTCGGCGATCCTGGTCATGGCGTTGTCAAACGGGGATCACCTTTTTCAACGTCTCCAGGAGGCTCTGATCGGTGGCGGTCTGGCCATCGTGTTCAGCATGTTGCTGTTCCCGGCCAACCCGCTTACATTGCTCCGCAAGGCTCGCATCGGCGTCTTGGGTGCCCTGAATGAGATCCTCACCAAAATTGCGGACACGCTCGGCGGTCGCACGGCTGTCATGCCAGGTTGGCCGCATTCAGCCGTCGATCACGTGCACGAACAACTGGGCGAACTCGCCGAAGCTCGCACCAGCGCTCGCCATCTGGTGCGGACCGCGCCGCGACGATGGGCGGTGCGCAGTACCGTTCGATACGCGGATCAACAGGCAGCGCATCTGGCGCTGCTCGCCGGCTCCGTGCTACACCTCGCGCGCGCCGTAACGCCCGCTTGTGAGGACGGTGACTGGGGCCCGCAACTCGTGCAAGTCGCGATCGGCGACCTCGCGGCGGGACTAGCCTTCGCCGAGCGGGATCCCGACACAGCGACCGGACACGTTACCGCCGCCGGCCACTGCGTCACCGACGTAGCCTCTGCGGCCTGCAGCACCACCGATTTGATCCTCGCCAACATCGTCCAGACCTGCGTCGACGACCTACTCCAGGTCATCAACCTGCAGCGGCAACCGCCGCGGCTATGAGCCTCGGATCCGGCACAGTGGGTTTTGAACAGATCAGGGCCGCCTGTGAGTCGGGGGGGTAGTGGCGGGCCGAGCCAAGCCGTTCGCGGCTATTTCGGGGTGGGGTTGGCGGTCTTGGCCGTGGCGCATTGTTGTTCGGCGGCGAGCAGAATCGAGCCGGCGGTCAGGAAGGCGGGTTTTCCGCGGTCCGCGGGGTCGATAGGCAGGTCGGCGGCGCGGCGCAGCACCATTACAGCGAGCATGCTGTGGGTCGTGTACGGGATGATCAGAAGGTTGGCGCGAGCGCTGTCGCCGTTGACGGTCATCACGTGCTGCGGTTTGCGTTCCCATCCCGGCCAGTTGAAGTCGGGGGGTCGTTGTAGGGGTGGCCAGTTGACGTTGATCGAGCTGATGTCTCCGAGCAGGGGGGTCAGCAATGCAACAAGGTCGGGCAATTCGTTGGTGATGCGGTCTGCGCGTGGCCACCAGGCGCCATCGATGTCGTGGCCTAGCGTGCGGGCCACGCAGAGCCGTACGGGATCGGTCCGGCGCCGGCTCGCGATCGCGTGGATCATCGGAGGTGTCACTGGGGTGGGATCACTGGGGCGGGATGCCCGGCGGGTTGATCACGGCCAGGGCTGCTCGATGCACGGGTTGTCCCTTCACGGTCGACATCGACCGCCCCACGGGCGTGGGACGACGGAGGACTTGCATTGCCCGGGGGTGTCGCCCGCACCGATAGCGCTGGACCACCGCTGACAACGAAACGGCTCGCGTCCGACACTACGGCACCAGCGGCCTTTCGGCGGCTCCAGTGGGGCCCGGTCAGGCGGTGACTAGTGACAGCGCATAGGCGCGGCGCAGTTTTCCCGACGGCGTTTTGGGGATCACCCCCGGAGCTAGCACCACCACATTGCGCGGCCGTGCGGCAACTTCGGCGACAACCTCGTGGGCCACCTCATGCTTGATCCGTCGCACCTGTGCGGGGTCGTCGACGCTGTTTGATTCCACGGCCACGGCAAACGACTCCCGGGAGTGGCCGGCGTCGAGTCGCACGGCCGCCACACACCCTGCGCGCACACCGGCGACGCGCCCGGCGGCGCGCTCCACATCGGTGGGGTAGATGCTTCGCCCGGCCATGATGATCACGTCCTTGGCCCGACCGCAGACCACGACGTGGCCTTTTCCGGTCAGATATCCCAGGTCTCCGGTGCTGAACCAGCCCTGCTCATCCTGGGTGGACACGAAACCACCCACCGTGACATAACCCGACGTCACGGCATCCCCGCGCACCTCGATGTGCCCCACACCCCGGGTCGGCTGAACGACGCCGTCTTCATCGACGATGCGGGCCTGCACGCCATTTAACAGCGGCCCTAATGAGGCCAGCCGACGGATGTTACCCGTCGTGGCGGGCACCGCCCGGCGCAACACAGACAGCATGTCGGCGTCCACCTCATCGACCACCAGCCCACCGCCACATTCCGAAAACGACACTGCCACTGTCGTTTCGGCCATTCCGAAGGCGGGCAGGATCGCCTCGGGACGCAACCCGAACGGCGCTCCGGCCGCGCAGAAGTCCTCGACGTCCGCCGGTTCGACCTGTTCTGAACCCGACAGCGCCCACCGCAGCGACGACAGATCAAAGTCACCTGGACGGGCGTGCCGGCGCAACCGCTTCGCCAACAACGCGTAAGCAAAGTTCGGCGCCGCGGTCATCGTGCCCCGGTACTTATCAATCAACCTGGCCCACAACAAGATGTCGCCCAAAAAATCCATCGGTGTGATCTTGACCAACTCGGCGCCGAACAACATCGGCACCGTCAAAAACCCCGTCATGCCCATGTCATGAAACAACGGCAACCAGCTCACGATCACGTCGGTGTCCAGGTCGTACTCAGCGCCGACAAACATCGCCTGGCCGTTGGCAATCACATTGGCGTGGGTGATTGCCACCGCTTTCGGAGATCCCGTCGAGCCCGACGTCAACTGCAGCAACGCCAGATCGTCCTCCGCACTGTCCACCGCATCGATCGGCGCGGCGCTGAGCAGCTCGGCGATCGTCACCACCGTGACGCCGTGGTCGGCCAGCACCGGTACCACCGCCATGAACGGATCCGAGACGATCACCACCTTCGCCTCGATCATCGCGATGACCGCCAACGTGTCGTGCGCCCACACCTGCAAATCTGTGCGCGGCGTTGGCTGGTGCAGCATCGTCAAACACGCGCCCCGCAGCCACAGCGCCTGCGCGGCCGGCGCGATCTCCACCGGGGCCCCGGCCAGCACGCCCACCCGATCACCCGGGCCGACCCCCAACACGGCCAAACCACCCGCCACCCGGCGAGCTCGATGATGAACCTCACCCCAGCTACACCGAAACGGTGCGGCAGGCTCACCGGTCACCAGGCCCCGGGCACTTGACTCCGCACTGTTGAGCATCGCCTCGACAAACCTGCTCACCCACACCTCCCGCACATCTAGGCCTAGCCATTAGACCAGGTGTAGCCACCTCGGGACATATGAGGTGACCAGGTGACGCTACCGGGCCGCGGCGCCGGCGACGAGTGTTTGATCGGCGGTTCCTGTTGTCGACACCTGTTTGAAATGTTCCTCGCGCTCCAAGACGGGAGCAGGAACGCGGCCCACTTCTCGATGTTTGTGACCCGTCGCAAAATATGCGGGCATGCCCGTTAAGCTGGCACGACGGGTCACCTGCCAACTTCCCGGAGCGGCCCTACCGAGCACGGTGGTGATATGGATCTTGGGCTTGCACAACGCACCGCTCTCGTCTGCGCCTCAACGTCAGGGCTCGGCCTGGCGACCGCCCGTGCACTGAGTGAGGACGGCGCGAGAGTCGTGGTGACCAGCCGCTCGAGCGAACGCGCCGAGGAAGTCGCGGCTGCGCTCCCGAATGCGATCGGTATCGGTTGCGACCTCGTGGCCGCCGATGGTGCGGCGCGACTGTTCGGCGAATCGACCAAACGTGTCGGCAAGATTGACATCCTCGTGCTCAACGGACCCGGCCCGGCCCCCGGAACTGCCGCAGACGTTGAGGTTTCAGCTGTCGATTCCGCGGTGGCCGCGCTGGTGAAACCCCAAGTGCAACTGGTGCGGTCAGTGCTGCCTGGGATGCAGGCGCAGCGCTGGGGCCGCATCTTGAGTATCAGCTCGACCAGCGTAGTGGCGCCCATCGCCAACCTCGCGCTGTCCAACCTTGGCCGCGCCGCGCTGGCAGGTTATTTGAAGACTCTCGCGAGTGAGGTTGCCGCGCAGGGCATTACGGTCAACTCTCTTTTGCCCGGCCGGATCGCAACGCCCCGCGCGCGCCAGATCAATGAAGCGGCGGCGGCTCGGTCCGGCATCCCGCTCGCCGACGTCGAGCAATCCTCAACCGGTGAGATTCCCGCAGGCCGCTATGGAGAGCCCGACGAGTTCGGCGCCGTCGCCGCTTTCCTGTGCAGCGCGCGGGCGTCCTACGTGACCGGAGCAGCGCTGCGCTGCGACGGCGGGCTGGTGCCGACGCTGTAAGCAGGGTCCGGCGATTCCCCCGATCGACGGCAGTGTCGTAGACACGCCATACCTCGCACATCCGTCCCTGACCCAAGAGCTCGACCAACCGGGCTGGCGACGCAGTAGCCTCGCCTTCGTGGCGATTCGAGATCCTGGCGACTCTGGAGGTGCACCCTCCGCGCCGCCGCCCTTGCGGCCGCCGAGCAACTCCGCTCGTCCGTCTGCGGCCGAGGAAGCCCGCACCATCGCTGCAGCCAGTAATGCCGCCACGTTGGCCACCTTGACCGCCGAAGGTGACCCGTGGGCGTCGTTAGTGGCTTATGGACTGGTGGGTGGGATGCCGGTGCTGTGCGTATCGAACCTGGCCGAGCACGGCCGTAACCTGGCCGGTGACCCGAGGGCAAGCCTGTCGATCGTGGCGGCGAACAGCGATACCGACCCACTTGCCGGCCGCCGAATAACCTTGGCCGGGGTGGTCACCCGCCCCCCGACCGCCGAACGGGACGCGGTTCGGGCGGCATACCTGGACGCGGTGCCCGCCGCCCGTTTCTACCTCGACTTCAGCGACTTCAGCCTGTGGGTGCTAGGAGTTCAGCGGGTGCGCTGGGTAGGTGGATACGGCCGGATGGACTCGGCCACCGGCGAACAATACGCCGCTGCTTCGCCGGATCCGGTTGCGCCGGCCTCGGCCCGGGCCCTCGCACATCTCAACGCCGACCACGCCGACGCCCTGGCGGCGATGGCCCGAGCGTTCGGCGGCTATCCCGACACAGCCACCGCAGTGTGCACCGGCGTCGACCGCTACGGCCTAGACCTGTGGGTGCACACTCCACGCGGGAAGGCCTTCGCCCGCGTCGGTTTTTCCGTGCGGCTGGATTCCGCGGACCAATTGCGTTCGGCCACAGCAGACTTAGCCAATGCCGCTGAGCGGCGCCCGTAATTGCCGAGTGGTGAATTTTCGTGACGCTTCCGCGTGTTGCGACGCGGATTTCGCTCTTGCCCTCGTCCGCGTCGGAGCCGAACTCAAGGACGGCAAACTCGTCGAACGACCCGACGAATCAGCAGGTGAGGTTCTAGCGCGTAACAGCTGTTAGGTATTGACTGATACCTCGCACGTCCTCGTCAACCGATGAAAAGCTCAGGGCCGAAGGCGGCCCCACGCGATGAAGGCTGCGAGCGCGAGATAGGCCGAGTTCAGCATCACGAACTTGAACTGACCAAGGCGGCCATGGGTGATCATCGCGCCGACCATGAGCAAAACCCAGCAGATGGCAGTCACCGGCACCATGACCGGTGCGATGTCCGGCACGGCGGGCAGAATCAGGCCAACGGCAGCCAGGAGCTCAAGGACCCCAAGGGTTTTGACGAAGCCGACGCTGGCGTGTTTGGTCCATTCCCCGCCGCTTTGCTCAGCCAGTTTCTCCTTGGGTACAAACGCCTTGCTGATGCCGGCGACTAGGGCGACTCCGGCCAGCAGTCCGGTAGCAATCCAAAGAGCGAGGTTCATGGGGCCTCTCCTTGCCTTGTGCAGATGACTCCGGTGCCTTGGGAATCCCGTCCTCAACCACTTACCCAGCTGCACTAGATCATCGAAGATCTCGTCGAGTCGCACGTGCCCGGTGGTGCGCTGAACGCGTTCCACCTGGTCGCGCTGTTGCGGGCCGGTGCACGGTTGAAAAAAGGCGCCGGGCGCCGGGCTGGTGTCCACGCTGTTAGCGGCCAAATGTGACGAACTTCAAGCGGCAAAAGTGACGTGCGTCATAGCCTGACCAGCGTTAATTAGGTCATCCTGACCCATCGTTTGTGTATCTAATGGCTGGGAGCGCGATGGCCAACCTTGACTTTGCCTACGACCTGACCCTCGACGAGGCGCGTCGACGCAGCGCAGTGCTCGAAGCGATAGGTCACGACTGGGACCCCGTCGCCGTGCTTGCCGAGGAGCAGAAGGCCTACGACATGCTGTACTCGGACCTGGACGAGGAGCAGCAGCGCGTCTACGACGAGCTGGTCCGCGCCGGCGTCCTGCCCGAACGGACGACTGATCGTGTTACCGATTGATCCGACCGCCGACCGCGGCCGCCGTGCATGGCTGCCTTGCCCGTGCTGTGATCACCGCGCCAGATGTGGTCATTGCCGGGGCAGCCGAAACTGCGATACGCACTGGCAGTACCTGCTGAGCAACAAGGGGACGTTGGTGCACCTGCAGTGCTCGGATTGCGGTTATCTCTGGTCGACCGATACGCATCGCCGCACGCGCCGCCTGAGCCGCTAGGGGCGGCGTCCGGTCGCCGCCAGTCCGGGCGTGGCTACGCCCCGGGCTCCGACTCCTAGGCTCTCCAATACTGGTCAACGCTGTATCCCAATAGACCTGCGCCCCAGAGTAATTCGGCACAGTGACGGATTAGGGCGGTACGGGGCCAGAGCTATTCGATCGTTTGGATCCCGTTGCTCGGGGTGGAGGGCCGGCGTTAGTCGGTGCTAGGAGGGCGCTGAATATGGGTGGTTGCCCAGTGTCTTTGTCTACGACGACTATCCGGGTAGTGCGGGATTCGCCGAACGCGGCTTTCGCCAGGCCCGCACCTGGTTAGCAGCGACAGCCGCGGCCATCGAGGCGTGCGAATGCCCGAGTGGTTGTCCGTCGTGCGTGCAGTCGCGGCGCGTGCTTGCCGAGTTGGATCACCAATCGGAGCTGAACAAATCCACCGGATGGCGGGGCCGAACCCTCGCAAGCGCCCTGGTTCACCGAGCGCTATAGAACAGCTGTACATAGGAGAAACGCGTCAGGTTTGCTCCGCAACGCGTACGGTGAATTCTGCCGACTGCACCGGTGTGATCGACACCACCCGGGGGTTCTGGGGATCTGTTGGAGGCGTCATATGTCGTTTGTGAACGCGCTGCCAGAGGTGCTGGGGACAGCGGCAACGGATTTGGCCAGTCTGGGCTCGACGCTCAACGCGGCGAACGCGGCCGCAGCAGTTCCGACCACGGCGATGCTGGCCGCGGCCCAGGATGAAGTGTCGGCGGCCATTGCGGCGCTGTTTTCTGCCCACGGTCAGGGCTTTCAGGCGCTGACTGCTCAGGCGGCGGCGTTTCATGCCCAGTTTGTGCAGGCCTTGACCGCCGGCGCGGGGTCTTATGCCAGCGCCGAGGCGGCCAATGTTGGGGCAGTCGCGGCTAATCCGCTGCAGATCTTCCAGCAGGATCTGCTCAACGCGATCAATGCGCCCATCCAGGGGCTTACCGGGCGCCCGCTGATCGGTAACGGCGCCAATGGGGCTCCGGGCTCGGGCCTCAGCGGCGGCAACGGCGGCTGGCTGCTGGGCGACGGCGGGGCCGGCGGCTCGGGCGCGGCGGGCCACAACGGGGGTGCCGGCGGGGCTGCTGGACTGCTGGGCACCGGCGGTGCCGGCGGCGCCGGCGGGTCATCGGGCGGCAACGGCGGGGCGGGTGGGGCCGGCGGGTGGCTATTCGGCAACGGCGGGGTCGGCGGCGCGGGCGGCACCACCACGGGCGTCGGGACCGGCGGGGCCGGCGGGGTCGGCGGGGCCGGCGGGCTGTTGGGGGCCGGCGGGGCTGGCGGGGCCGGCGGAGTCAGCTCTGCTGGCGACGGCGGGGCCGGAGGGGCTGGCGGGGCTGGTGGGCTGCTCAGCGGGCTGGTCGGTGCGGGCGGCGGGCACGGCGGGGCCGGCGCGTTCGGCATCAATACGGGGGGGGCCGGCGGAGCGGGCGGCAATGCGGGCCTGCTCGCCGGCCCCGGCGGCGCCGGCGGGACCGGCGGAGAGGGCATCGACACCCAAGGGGGCGCCGGCGGGGCCGGCGGCAATGCGGGCCTGCTGTTCGGCGCCGGTGGGGGCGGCGGGACCGGCGGAGTGAACCTAGTCGGCGCTGGCGGGGCCGGCGGGACCGGCGGTAACGCTGGCCTGCTGTTTTCCAGCGGCGGGGCCGGCGGGACTGGTGGGTTCGGCTCGGCCGTCGGCGGGGCCGGCGGGACCGGCGGCAACGCGGGTCTGCTGTATTCCAGCGGTGGGGTCGGCGGGGCCGGCGGATTCGGCATCGTCGCCGGGGGTGCCGGTGGCACCGGCGCCGGGGCCGGCCTACTGGTGGGCAACGGCGGTGCCGGCGGCGCCGGCGGTGAGGGCTTTACGAAAGGTGGTGTCGGCGGGCTCGGCGGCAACGCCGTGCTGATCGGCACCGCCGGCAACGGCGGTGACGGCGGGTTCGGCCCCACCATGGGAAGCGCCGGCGCTAACGGCGCCGGCGGGCCGCTGCAGCCGGTATTCAACGTGATCAACGCGCCCACCGAAGCACTGCTGGGGCGCCCGCTGATCGGCAACGGCACCAACGGACTTGCGGGTACAGGGCTCAACGGCGCACCCGGGGGGCTCTTGCTCGGTGACGGTGGGGCCGGCGGATCGGGCACGGCCGGCACCAACGGGGGTGCCGGCGGGGCCGCCGGGCTGTTTGGCACCGGCGGGGCCGGCGGGGCTGGCGGGGGCTCATTGACCGGCAACGGCGGGGCCGGCGGGGCCGGCGGTGCTGGCGGGTTGCTGTCGGGCAGCGGCGGGGTCGGCGGCGCGGGTGGCTTCAATGACAGCGGCGCGACCGGCGGTGTCGGTGGGGCCGGCGGTGCCGGCGGGCTGTTGGGCGCCGGCGGGAGCGGCGGTGCCGGCGGGTCCGCGCTCACCGCCGGCGCGGTCGGCGGGGCCGGGGGTGCCGGCGGGACCGGTGGGCTGCTCAGCGGGCTGATCGGTGCGGGCGGCGGGGACGGCGGGGTCGGCGGACTCGGCGAGGGCGTCGGGGGTGCCGGCGGGGCCGGCGGCAACGCCGGCCTGCTCGCCGGTTATGGCGGTGCCGGCGGGGACGGCGGGTTGAGCCTGAGCGCCGGGACCGGCGCGGCCGGCGGGACCGGCGGCGGTGCCGGCCTGCTGTTCGGCGCCGGCGGGGATGGCGGGGCGGGCGGACTCAACGAAGAGGGCCCCGGCGGAGCTGGCGGGCACGGCGGCAATGCAGGCCTGCTGTACTTCGGCGGCGGTGCCGGCGGGGACGGCGGAGCCAGCCTCAGCCTAAATGGCGCCGGCGGCGTCGGCGGAGCCGGCGGCAACGCCGTCCTGCTTGGTGACGGCGCAGCCGGCGGGGCTGGCGGATTCAGCTTTACCAGCACCGGGGGCGCCGGCGGGACCGGCGGCCAGGCCGGCCTACTGTTGGGCAATGGCGGCGCCGGCGGCGCCGGCGGGCAGGGCGCACTCACGGGTGGTGCCGGTGGTACCGGGGGCAACGCCCTGGTGATCGGTAACGGCGGCAACGGCGGCAACGGCGCGCCGGGAGCGACGCCCGCCACCGGCGGCGCCGGAGGCGCCGGCGGCGCTCCCGGGTTGCTGTTGGGCGCAAACGGGCTAAACGGAATACCGTAGCGCGCCAGCTCTCGCTTGCGTTGCTGCGCAACGGTATCGACGCCTTGCGGCGGTGTTGCCGGTCAAGGATTACCGCAAGCGGCTCGCGAAGGAGCGGGCGAACGGATTTCTTGCGCACCGAAGATACACGTTCACCGAGCGGCCGTTGATCGAGATCGCCGACGACGAGTACATCGTGCCGCGGCCCGCCTGGGTGCTGGACCGGTTGTGCGGCTCGCAGCTGTACTGGCAGACCTTCTTCGACTTCGGCATCCAGAAGACACTTCCCGGTGAGCAGCTCAGCCTGGCGATGGACGAAGGGAGGTCACACCCCTTCGGTATGTGACTGGGCGTTGGTGTGGGGCAACACTTGTCTTCTGGTGGATGCGACCAATCACTGGCTCGACGAGAAGCCGGCGCAGGGTTTCGCTGATCCCGAGGACTATCAGGCCGACCTGGAGGACACGTTCGTTAACAAGAAATTCCAGCAGGTGCAGTCCACGATGAAGCTGCTCGTCGACGACGGCTGGGAAGGATGCACATTCGACGAAGACACGGTGTATGTGCCATTGGTGGTGGTCCCCAATGCCGGCATCCCAGCAACAGTGTCCGCCAATGTCGACATCAAGTTGCGGTCGGGTCAGCGGTCGGGTCAGCTCGGCCCGAACGTGAGATCGCCGGGCATCCTCGTGTACCACGAACTGCAAGTTTTCGAAGGGGTCTGTGAGCACCGAATGCCAATGGCGTTCGTCGACTTGCTTGAGCAGTGGCGGCGCGTGCGCACCGTACCGACGCCGATGCGCCCCCAAACGTTCCTCCACCTGAGAGGTCTCGACCGCCCGATGAGCCGCTACGTCAGCGCTGCGAAGCGGGTCCTGGTCGACACGCTTGGCCCGCCAATCCCAGACGTGTAGTGCGACCTGTGCACCTTCGTTGCCCTCGCCAACGGTTCGGACGGCGGAACCTAGTACGACGCGCACGCGATTGAGCAGATGAGCCACCATCTGAGCGTGTTGGCTTGCGACATGGACGACGAACCACTGATTTTCGGTCACGGTACACCGCTGCGCCTTCGCAACGAGTTACAGACGGCTTCAAACACGTGAAGTGGCTCAAAGGTATTGAGTTCGTCGCCCACCTCACCGAGGTCGGTGGCGGCCACGGCGGTACAACGAAGTTCACGAGTTCTACGGACGTCATCAGACCATCTGAGTTGACCCGCAGTGGGTCGCGCCCACCGGGGTCCCTGACGTCCTGGGGCGCACCCGCCATCACCCGGGGGTCAGGCACCGCGCGTCTTCGTCGACCCGGAGCACCCTCCGCACGCCGGGGTGTACGTTCCGGGTGTGAGCAACACTGTCGACTACCGCTCCGAGCTGAAGCAGGCTGAGCACGATGTCAATCCGGCAACCTGGGCCGGCGGGCTCGAAGACAAACGGGCGATCGCTCCCCGGCTGCGGGTGGGGCGGGACAGGTGGTTCAACCTGCTGTGGCTGATTCCGATCGGTTTCGTCCTGCTGGTCGCGGCGGTGGCGATTGGCAAGGGCCTGCACAACATGCCGGCGGTACAAGAATTCATCACACGCCATCCCGGCGCCGACAAGCCCGCCGGGCCCGCTCTGGGTATGCCGGCATGGGTCGGCTGGACGCACTTCTTCAATCTGTTCTTGATGGCGTTCATCATCCGGTCGGGGATCCAGATCCTTTGCGACCATCCGCGGCTTTACTTCAGCCGCAACGCCACGCCGGGTAAGGACGAGTGGCTGCGCGTCGCGGAGCCGGTCCCGCCGGACCCGCTGTGGACCGCCAAAGACGACTCGGTCGCGCTGCCCGGGCAGCTCGGACTGCCCGGGATCCGCCATTCCATCGGGTTGGCCCGATGGTGGCACCTTGGCATCGACGTGTTGTGGTTACTCAACGGGGCCGTCTTCTACGTCCTGCTGTTCACCACCGGCCAATGGCGGCATGTTGTGCCGACCAGCTGGGACGTCTTCCCCAACGCCGCGTCGGTGGCGATCCAGTACCTATCGCTAGACTGGCCGACCGATCACAGCTGGCAGGCCTATAACGGCTTGCAATTGCTGGCCTACTTCACGACCATCTTCCTGGCCGCGCCGGTGGCGCTCATCACCGGCCTGGGTATGTCACCGGCACTGTCGATGCGTCTGACCGTGATCAGCAAGCGGTTGAGCATTCAGCTTGCCCGCTCGCTTCATTTCTTGGTCCTGGTGTATTTCATTTTCTTCATCGTCGTCCACGTCACGTTGGTGTTCGCGACCGACGCGCTGCGCAACCTCAACCACATGTTCGCCGCCCGCGACGACACCAGCTGGGTGGGTTTCTCGATCTTCGCTGCGGCCATGGTGGTGACGGCCGTTGGCTGGGTGGCGGCCACCCCGTTCACCTATCGCCACCCCCGCGTGGTGCAGCGGGTCGGGTATGCGCTGATCGGCCCCCTGCAATTACTGCTGGAGCAGGTGAATCCGAGAGCGGGTGCCTTCACGGAAAAGGACATCTCGCCGTACTTCTGGCACAACGGCACCTACCCGGAGACCGTTGAGTACAAAGAGTTGGAGAAGAACGACTTCGTGGATTGGCGGCTGCATATCTACGGTCTGGTCGAACATCCTGTGGAGCTCTCGTTAGCGGAGTTGCGTGCACTGCCCTACCACGAGCAGATCACGCAGCACTTTTGCATCCAGGGCTGGTCGGGCGTCGCCAAATGGGGTGGGGTCTCAATGCAGACGATCATGGACCTCGTCAAACCCCTGCCCGAGGCCAAATGGGTGGCGTTCTACTCCCTCGGCCCGGGGGCCGACGGCGGAATCTACTACGACGTGCACGACATCAAGCAGATGAGCAACCACCTCACGATGCTGGCCTACAACATGAACGACGAACAGCTCAGCTACGGACACGGTGCACCGCTGCGGCTGCGCAACGAACTGCAACACGGCTTCATGCACGTCAAATGGCTCAAAGGCATCGAGTTCCTCTCCCATTACAAGGAAGTCGGTAGCGGCTTCGGCGGCTACAACGAGGATCACGAATACTTCGGACCTCGGCACACCATCTAAAGCGTTCGGCCGTCTTCACCCGGACTTCGGCAGCGAAAGACCTTCGCTTGTCGAGAATTCGGCTCGCTTTGCGGCGACAACCCCACCCAGACCAAGGTTGCAACAGTTTCATGTCGGCGCGCCGAGCGCATGCGGGTCCCGGTTCGCGGCTAGGAGGCCCGGTGTTGGCCTTTAGACGGCTGCCGGGTAGCACCACGTTGCACCAGTCGCCGCCAAAGCGGCGGGGATCAGGGGTCCTCCAGCGATGAGAAGCGTTGTGGCGGTTAGCAACAGCGGGGTGCTCCACTTGTTTCGGGCGGCGAACGGTGCAGCCAGACGTTCGGCGCGGACGAGCACATCGGTTCCGGTGGCCCCGACGGCGCCACACGCAACAGGGCTGGCCCCGCCGTCGCCAGCTATGTCAACCCGTTCATCCCGTTCAAGCCGAGCAGCAGCCCGCGGGCGCCGCCGGTGCCGGGAGTGCCCAGTGTTGCGAGAAACCCTGCGTTACCGCCGTTACCGCCGTCGCCGATCACCACGGCGTCGCCGCCCTGACCGCCGTTACCGGCTAACAGGGTCAGGCCGTCTCCGCCGGGGCCGCCGGCCCCGCCGTTGCCGAACAGCCCGGCCCTGCCGCCGAGCCCGCCATTACCCCCGGTGCTGAGGCCGACGCCGCCGGGGCCGCCGTCGCCGCCGGTGCCGACGGCGACCCCGCCGGCGCCGCCGATGCCGCCGGTGCCGCCGGTGCCGCCGGCGCCGACGGCGACCCCGCCGGTGCCGCCGGCACCGCCGGTGCCGAACAGCCCGCCGGTACCGCCGACACCTCCGGTACCCCCGGTGCCGTTGGAGTTGGTGCTGTCGCCGCCGGCGCCGCCGGCGCCGCCCGAGCCCCAGAGTGTGCCGGCGGTGCCGCCGGTCCCGCCGGTACCCCCGGTGCTGCTGGTGCCGATGGTGGCGCCGCCGGCGCCACCGGCGCCGCCCGAGCCCCCGAGCATGCCGGCGTTGCCGCCGGCCCCGCCGGTACCCCCGGTGCTGAGCGCGCCGATCCCGCCGACGCCGCCGGCGCCACCGGAACCGAACAGCCCGCCGACCCCGCCGGCCCCGCCGGTGCCACCGACGCTCCCGCCGGTGCCGCCGGCCCCGCCGGTGCCACCGAAGCCGAATAGCCCGCCGGCCCCGCCGGTACCCCCTACCGTGGGGCCCACTCCGCCGGGGCCGCCGTCCCCGCCGTTGCCGAACAGTCCGGCGGCGCCGCCGTTACCGCCGTTGACGTGGAGGCCGCCGCCGGACCCGCCGGCTCCGCCGTTGCCATACAGCCACCCGGCGGGCGCGCCGGCCTGCCCGGTCCCCGGAGCCCCGTTGGCGCCGTTGCCGACCAGCGGGCGCCCCGTCAAGTCCTTGAACGGCGAGAAAAACGCCAGGGACTGGGCCTGCTGCTCTAAGGCCCCCAACGGCGAGGCGTTAGCCGCCTCGGCGGCCGTATAGGCACCCCCGGCGGCGTTCAACGCCTGCACGAACTGGGCATGAAACGCCGCCGCCTGAGCGCTGAGCACCTGAAAGGCCTGTCCGTGCCCAGAAAACAGCGACGCGATCGCCGCCGACACCTCATCACCAGCGGCCAACGCCACCGCGGTGGTCGGGGGCGCCGCGGTGGCGTTGGCCGCGCTGATCGTGGAACCGATGCTCGACAGATCTGTTGCCGCTGCCGTCAGCATTTCCGGCGCTGCGACCACGAACGACATTCCGCACCTCCCAGCACGCGCGCATGGCTGGCGATTAGTGACAAGTACATCGTATGCCGATCCGGCAGTACGGCCTCGGCCAACCGACCGGAAGTGCTCGACTACCCCTGCTATGCGGTGGTAGTGGAGCTTCGGTTGCCGAATCTGGCTCCGGTGGTCGGCCGCAACCGACAACCGGTACCGCTCACCGAGGCGCCTAATATGGCTATCGGCAGGGAACTTGAACTGTGCTGTGGACCCTGCCGACCCGGCCAACCGATGGACAGTTGACTGGAGCTAGCGGCCCTACTGAGGTCTCGCGCAGATCTGCGCGACGGCGCCTCCTTTCGCGAAATGGTCACCGCGGCGCTCGACGTCTCCACCGGTGAGGCCCTGACCGACCTGCGCTACCGGTAACCTTCAATATTCGATCTCGCCGTATCGCGGACAAGGTTGCCTCGTGCACTACCGGTGGAGCTGCCGGTGGATGCATGCTCAAACATGCGTTACTGGCCGCTGATTTGCCCTGCTGGGAGGCTGACTGAGCGGCTATGGTGCGAGCGTGACAAGCCCGGGTCCCACTGGTGGTTTCGGGGCCACCCCGCCGGTACCACCACCATTGCCGCCCCCGCCGCCGCCGCTGCCTGGCAGAGGACCGACAACGGGAGGTGCCTTCTTCGGTGGGGCGGGCGCCGCCGCCTGTGGCGGTTTTAGCGTAGGGGCGCCCGGTACCTGTGGTACTGGTAGAACCGGATTGGTCGCATTAGCTCCTTCGATGAAGGAGGTTAACTTCACCCGGTGTGTTGACCCATTCCGGTTGGTGAAGCCCACCTGGTGGTTCGGGCAGTCGGCTCCCGTTGATGCCGTGACGAATCGGATCGCTGTCCGATGAAGACGGTCAGGGTCGGCGCCAGGGGTGACGGTATTGGCGAAGTCCTCCCATTCGGCCACTACGGTACCCGTAGGAACACCGCTGTTTAACTGGCCACAAACCTCATGAGCTGTCTTGATGAGGTCGGGTATGCCCGAGACAGCTGGGATACCTTGTTGACTGAGCAGTGCCAGAAACTGGTCGTCCTGGTTTGGGTCGGCTGATGCTGCGCCGCCGCGCAGAATTGCGGCGCCGGTTAGCACCACGATCGCGGTAACCAGGGAGCCAGCGACGGCTGGCAGCACGGTGAGCGAGCGATGGGGCTGGGGCATGACGGTTGTAAACCTCCTCGGTCGATAACGCGCGCCAGGGGATGCGAAGTACTCGCTTAGAGGTAGCGCGGCGAGTTACATCCCCTGTGAGCCACGTTCGCGTGGATCCGCATGCCGGTTTACCTGGACGGCATCGTGGACGCTGAGAATCGCACTCGATCGGCTGCCAGGTCGGCGCGGACTAGACGTGCATCGTGACCTTGAAGATCAGCTTGTGCTCCACACAAACGACATCGCCGTCCTCCCGTCGAGTCAGGGTGCCCGAACAGACCCGGGCATGACAGCGACAGCCGCACCATGTTCGGACGTGCCGTTGCTGTGGCGGTGGCCTCGTCGGGGCGCTCGCCAAAAGTGTGCGCCGAAGGGTGGCGGCGGTGGTGGGGAATTTTCCCTATTTCTATGCGCGCCCAGACCATTTGCCGTCGAAGAACCGCCGCGACCTAGCGGCATACGAACCCCTACGGCAGCCGCCGATACGGCGCCGCGGTGTCACCGGTGTCGGTGGCCGCGCCCGACTCCACCGGATGGTTGCTTGCGTTCGACCGGTTTCACGGTGCCGCCGCCCACGACGGGTGCCTTACAAATGGGGAGAATTCCCCATCAACCGCGCCCATCCACCGGCGCAAACTAGCCAGTGAGGGCCCCGGGGCCGCCGCGGCCACAGCAAGCGGACACCCACACATGATGATGCGGGGTCGCTGTAGGCCCGACGCCGCCCGCACGCGCCCGCGACGACGTTGCCGGGCGGTGGAGCTGAGGAGGGACGGGGCTTAATGAATTTTTTGGTGTGGCCACCCGAGGTCAATTCGGCGTTGATATATGCCGGTGCGGGGTCGGGGCCGATGTTGGCGGCGGCGGCGGCCTGGGGTGGGTTGGCTGCCGAATTGGGTTCGGCTGCGGCCTCGTTCGGGTCGGTGACCTCCAACCTGGTGGGCGGGCCGTGGCAGGGGCCGGCGTCGGTGGCGATGGCCGCGGCGGCCGCACCCTATGCGGGGTGGTTGAGCGCTGCGGCGACTCAAGCAGCGGGCGCAGCCGAGCAGGCCCGCGCGACGGTTGGGGCGTTTGAGGCAGCGTTTGCGGCCGTGGTGCATCCGGTAACCGTGGCGGCCAACCGCGCTCGGTTGGTGTCATTGGTGGCCTCGAACCTCTTCGGGCAAAATGCCCCCGCGATCGCGGCCGCCGAGGCCCACTATGAGCAGATGTGGGCCCAGGATGTGGCCGCGATGGCCGGCTATCACGGCGGGGCTTCGGCGGCCGCGGGGCAGTTGCCCTCGTTGCAGCAGCTGCTGCAAAGCCTGCCCGACCCGGAGTTCGGCATCGGCGACATCGGCAACTTGAACGTGGGCAGCGGAAACATCGGCTTCGTCAACCTGGGCAGCGGAAACGTCGGCAACGTCAACCTGGGTAGCGGGAACCTCGGCTACCTCAACCTGGGCAGTGGAAACAACGGCAACCTGAACGCCGGCAGCGGAAACCACGGCAGCCAAAACTTGGGCAGCGGCAACTCGAGTCTCGGGCTCACCGGGGGCAACGGAAACCTGGGCAACGGAAACGCCGGCAGCCAAAACCTCGGCATCGGAAACACCGGCAGCGATAACTTCGGCAGCGGAAACTCGGGTCCTGGACTCACCGGCGGCAGCGGAAACATAGGCTCCGGAAATTTTGGCAGCGGAAACCTTGGCAGCGGAAACAACGGCAACGCCAACGTGGGCTTCGGGAGTCGCGGTAGCAACGACATCGGGTTCGGGAACCTAGGCAGCAACGACATCGGCTTCGGGCTCACCGGCAGCAATCAGGTGGGCATTGGCGGGTTTAACTCGGGGACCGGAAACATCGGCTTCGGGAACTCGGGTAACAACAACGTGGGCTTTTTTAACTCGGGCAACGGAAATACGGGCTTCTTTAACTCGGGGGACGGCAACTTCGGCTTCGGAAACGCTGGTGGCACCAACACCGGCCTCTGGAACTCGGGCTCCTTTGACACGGGTTTCGGGAACTCGGGCGGCTTCAATGTGGGCGCGGGCAACTCGGGCCTCAACGATATGGGCTTCGGGAACGCGGGCTCATCAAACCTTGGCGTCGGAAATGCGGGTAGCGAAAACACGGGCAGCTTCAACTCGGGGCTGTTGAACACGGGGGACTTCAACGCGGGCTTCCTGAACACAGGCTTCGCGAACTCAGGGGCCATCAGTACGGGCGGTTTCAATTCGGGCACCCTGACCACGGGCCTTGGCAGCACCGCCAACCTCACCGGGACGGTCACGAACTCGGGCTTCGGCAACACCGGCAGCTCCAACTCGGGGTTCTTCAACTCGGGGGGCTTTGGCGACTCCGGCTTCCTGAACACGGCAATCTTTGACTCGGGCATCCGTAACGCGGGTGGGAGTGACAACGGAATCAGTAACTCGGGCTCCGGCAACACGGGATTGGCCAACTCGGGCGTCGTCGACACGGGCGTGGGCAATACGGGCTTAGTGGTCTCGGGTTTCGCTAACTCGGGCGCGGACAGCTCGGGGGGCTTCAACAAGGGCTTCCAAGAGTCGGGTTTCTTCCACTAGGTGTGGCCTAAGGTGGAATGTCGCGACGGTAACTGTGCCACAACGCAATTCGTCACGGTGACGTATTGCTGGCTTTCCAGCCGATTCCTCGGCGAGAACTGTCTCCCCGTGTTACCCAGAGAGTGTGTGGAAAACTCTGTCAGTAGCTGTCGTCACCGGCTGCACGGCGGTGGGCGTTTGTCCCGTTGCCCATGCAGACCGCGCCGAACCGGTCCCGGTCTATGGGTATTACAACGCTTACATCGACCGAACGAAGCAGACGTTTAACGGTGCGCCCATACCGACGGACCCCTCGAACATGCTCGGCCTGTTCACCACCAGCTGCGACGTGAAGGGATGCGTCGTGAAATGGCTCAGGGAAACCGAGATCGTCCAGAATCCCAATGCGCCGGACCTTTACACCTACACGTGGAATAACGGCCGATGGGAATCCAGCAGCGACTATCCCTACTTCTGCGATCCCACCGGGACCCACGGCACCGTGCCCTCTCGGCGATCGGATTTCCTAGTACCCAATCCCGACGGAAGCTTCTGGGGGGAGAGGACATTCACCGTTGCTGGACCCGGCTGTCCGGGTGAGGGCCCGGGTGTCTACTGGCTGCCAATCTCATTGAGCCCCGTCGATCCGCCGCCGGCGTCGCGATAGCGGTCGCTTGACAACCCCGGCCACAGTTCCTGCGCGGGGTGTACCAATAAAACTGCGCCACAGCGCAATTCGTCACAGTGACGTATTGCGCACGATGCGACGAGTGGAGTAAAGGGCGGTCGGCTGCCGACCAAGGTGCCGGCCAGGGCGGGCACGGTGAAGCTTTCGCCTCTATGCACACCAGTGCGGCCAGGTCGCCGCGCGCCGAAGCACGGTTGTCAGTCCCGTGACCTGCCCGAACCTCCTCGAATTGGTCAATCGCCAAGGAGTCCCAGCACCTACATTTGATGCAACCTGCATCGGTTCTGTGCCGATAACCGACATTATGTCAAGTTGTAAATTGGTTATTCGCATGTAATGCGAATACGTCTGCTTGTGATACTGCCCCGCTGTGGAGGGACTTGCGTTGTCGCACAGGCTGATTCGCTTGGACGCAGTCGCGGTTCCCCCGCCTAGGTGCATCATCTTCGGCCGGGTTCTGTAGCGATGTCTGGGTGACGCTGACCTGCGTCTTCGGCGCGTCCGATTGCAGCATTCGCATTCTGAATGCAGAATATGCAGTCGTTGAGGAGGTCGGGTGGACGTGACGATGGGCCAGTTGGTGTATCTGCCGGCCGGTGTGGCGGGCCCGGATCCGGATGCGTTTTTGAGTGACGTTCTGACGGGTTGGAGGCGGGCGCAGCTGGCGCAGAACTTCTCGCCTGACACCGCGCGGCGCCGGGTGGCGTCGGTGTTGCGTATGGGCGATTTCGTGGGTTCCTGTCCGTGGCAGTGGACCGCTGCCGATGCCGATGATTTCTTCGGCCACCTGCGCGGTGTTCGTAACCTCGCCCATACGACGGTGCGCGCCTACCAGACCGATGTGAAGCTGTTCCTCGATTACGCCACTGATCCGGCGTATGACTGGAATGAACACTGCGGGCGACTGTTTGGCACGGTGTTTTCTCAGGTCATCACCGAGTTCAATAAGGCGCGTCACGTTCAGGCCGATGACGCGCGGCCGCTGAAGCGGCCCTTCACCCCCACCGAGCTGCAACAGTTCTTCGACCTGGCCGACCTGGAGCCCGAGCGGATCCTTAATGCCGGACGCAAAGGCGCTCTGGCGGCGTGGCGAGACGCGGTCGCGTTCAAGACCCTTTATGGATGGGGCTTGCGCCGTAGTGAGGTCCGCCACCTACAGCTGGTCGATTTCTCGCGTAACGCCCGGGCCCCGTTCTTCGGTGAGTGGGGTTTGGTGCGGGTGCGCCACGGCAAGGCCATGCGCGGGTCGCCGGCCAAACAGCGCACCGTGTTGACCGTGTTCGACTGGGCCACTGAAGCCCTCGCGGATTGGGCTGAGCGCGGACTTCCCCGCTACGGCCAGCCCGTTAACGACCTGTTTCCCACCGAGAAGGGCGGGTTGGTGCCTGAGCGCAATCTGTGGCAGCGAATGCGTGACTTCGTCGACGAATTGGGCTTTCCGCCCGGGTTGGATCTGCATTCGTTTCGCCGGGCCTATGCGACCAATCTTCAAGTCGAGTACGGCTACGACGTGAGTTTTGTGCAGCTGCAACTTGGCCACGAGCATGCCGCGACCACCTCCATCTACACACTGGCCGCACCGGACTACCGCGCCCGCGAGCTCGAACGTGTCCTGAGTGCGACCCTGGCTCGCAGTAATGCCCGCCTGGACGGGCCGACGCAAAAGGAGTCGTGATGAGACGCGAGATTCAATACCACTGGCGGGTGCGGGAGTTCATGGCACGAGCCGGCATGAAGAACAGCCGCGATTTGGTCGGACCCCTGCGCGAGCGAGGCATCACGCTCTCCGAATCGCAGATCTACCGAATCGTCGGGCAAGAACCCGAACGGATCGCGTTCAAAGTCCTTGTCGCGCTGTGTGACATCTTCGGTATCGAAGCCGGTGATCTGATCACCTACACCGCCACCGACACTCGCCAGTCACGCAGCAAGGTCGTGAACGCGGCCGCCGATGTCCCCCTGCTGAATGCGTATCGGCCGGTGAAGGCCCGGATCGTCTCCGATGACTGAACCGCGCAGACGCGGTCGTCCCCGCAGCACGGGCACCCGGGAATGCGGCCGATGCCACAACCTGGTCGCCAAGATTCGGACGCACTGGCCCGACGGACCGATCTGCGGCCCGTGCTTCACCGCAGCAGCACGCAACTACGGCCTCTGCGCGTTTTGTGGCGCCGAGCGCCTGCTGCCCGGACGCTCTCCCACGGGTCAACACATCTGCCGCGACTGCGCCGGCATCACCACCAACTTCGACTGCGACAACTGCGGACGCGAAGCCGAGCGCCTGCGCGGTGGCCACTGCGCCCGCTGCGTGCTCACCGGCGATCTCGAGCAGCTCCTCAAACCGCATACACCACCGGATATGCGCATCAAACGGCTCATCAACGAGCTGGCAGCGGTTCCCCGCCCCGAAAGCATCATGACCTGGATGCGCCATCCCGTCACCGCCGGCCTACTGAACAAGATCGGCACACGCGAGCTGCAGCTAAACCATGAGGCCTTCGACGCGATGCCACCGTCTCGCAGCCTGGAACATCTACGCGAGATGCTGGTGCATCACCGCATGATGCCCGACCGCGGAGACCCGCGCATGGCGCGCTTCGAAAGCTGGCTCGAGCAACGACTGGAAACGCTGCAACCCACACCGGCCATCCACGCACCCATCGAACAGTTCGCACGATGGCACCACCTGCGCCGGCTCCGCGAAAACACCGACCCCACACGCAACATGGACAATGCGACCAGATGCGCCAAACAGGAGATCACCGAAGCCGGCAAGTTCCTGCGCTGGCTGCTCGACGAGCACAACACCACGATCAACAACCTCCAGCAGGCCCACCTCGACGCCTACCTCAGCGAGGGAACCACGACCCGCAGCACGGTCCGGAACTTCATCCAATGGCGCGCCCGCGCCGGCAGCGCGCCCCCGTTCAAAACCCGATACCGCACCGCCCGCACCACCCCACTCACCGCATCGAGGCAACGCCTCGAGCTGATCAAGAGCGTGGCCGAAGCCGAACACGTCGCCCTATCCACCAGGATCGCCGGACTGATCCTGCTGCTCTACGGCACTCCCGTCAGGAAGATCAGTGAACTCACCCTCGATGACGTCGACGTGACACCGGCGCGAACAACGATCAAAGTCGGGCACCTCCCCGCACCGGTACCCGAAGCCCTACTCCCCCTGTTCCACCAACACCTCGCGCAACGGGGAAACCACCGCACCATGAACCACCACTGCACCTGGCTCTTCCCCGGAACCCGTGCCGGACAACACATCTCCGAGCAAGTACTCATGCATCGCCTACGCGGCCTCGGAATCGACATCCAAGCTGCCCGAAACGCAGCACTCCACGATCTCACCAAGGAGATCGACCCCGCCTCGCTAGCCGATCTGCTTGGCTACTCAACCCAGGTCATGAACATCCACGCCGCCCGCGCCGCAGTCCCAATGGCCACCTACCCCGCGCTGAAACAACCCACCCGATAAGCCGGCGGAACCCACCGTCGAACAGAGAATTCGACCTAACTTGATACCGCCGATATCCAATGGAGTCGGCGGTGGTTGTTTCATGCGATGTCGCGGTGTCGGTATCCGGCGAATGCGACGAGCTTCCCTGCCGCACAGCACCGCCTCGCCCGACGGCATCAGAGGTTGGCGAAACAGGGGTTTGAGCCGGATGCAGGCAGCGTCGCGTTGTGGGTCGAAAAGTGGGCGGTAATCCCGCTGTCGGTGACCTGCACGTTGTCCACGTGACCACCCAGCGGGGCATTATCAGACAGCTTGTTGGTCATCTCGTCCACTTTTGACTGCGCCTTCTCCTTCTCCTTACCCAGTGGGAACGACAAAAACCCCTTCCCGACGTTGACAGAGACGACCTGCACCGACAGCTTTCCGTTGCTCACCTGGGGCTTCATGATGACGGTAATCAGCGTGCCGTGTATCTCGATGGTGCCGTCGCTGGCGTGGGTGGTCACGGTTTTGACTTTGAATTCCGAAATCTTCTGCGCCACCGTCTCCTTAATGCCCTCGGACGGCCAGGTGATGGTGGCATCCAGAGCGCCTAGAGTGCCCGGGGTCTTGCTCAGATCGACATCCTGGAGGGTGATGTCAGCCGTCATGCCCTTGGCGCTGCCAAGCTGGTTGCCTGCGGTATGCACGGAAATGTTGGTGAAATGCTTAGTGATCACTTGCCAAAGAACCGGCGGCATGACGCCGAAATTCACCGTGGCCTGATCCTTGGCCTGGCAAGCCACGGCGCCAGCGAGCTTGGACTGCGCTTGGGTGCGGGCATAGACCTCCGCCCCAACCAGCCCAGCGAGGACGACCGCCACGAGGACGACGCCGATCAACAGGATGACGAGCGGCTTGCGGAGGCGTCGCTTGGTTCGCACCGGCGCGCGTTCTTCGGACGGTGCAGGCAGCTGAGCTGACGCTGCCGGGGGTGGCGCCGGCGGAGGTGGATAGCCCGCTTGCCGTGGAACCGGACGGGGCACGTTGAGTCGCTCGGTCTGTTGCAATTGCTGAGTCGATTCCGGGAGCCGGCGAGCCACCGTCGGAGTCTCATGGCCGCGACTCCCCTGAGGGGGGCCGGTAGGCAAGCTCTGAGTCGGCGCCTCAGATGGCGTGGTGGGCGGGCCGGGCGCCCGTTGCTCTCCTGGACGCGCCGGCATCGACGGGCGGTCCATGGGTGGTTCGTGCGGGTTGGTCACCCGTGGGATCTTCCCTCACGGACGTGGTCAAAACATCCGTGGCTGCTGGATAGGGACTACTACGACTTTCTGCTGGCGGCGACGTGGCCGACGGCGCAGCAAGGAGTTGATTCATCTGGTGTGCAATACGAGGGATGTTACTTGTAACCCGCGATAGGAACGACGCTCTCGCCGCGGCCCTCGCTCGCCCAGCACCCCGCCAAACCCCGTAGAATCGTCACAGCTACGAAATGCACATGCAGCCCCGTCGCCGTGCGCATTCCCCGGACCAACGCCTCCGATAACGCCACCGACAACGAATCTCCCGCACCCGACTCCACCTTCGCCGTGATCCAATCTCGGTGACCCCGGGGCGCCACGTGTCACCGCCGGGCCCGGAACCCTGTAATCGCAAAACGTCACCGTGACGCAATGCAAGGTCGCAACCGAATTACATGCTCCCTGGGCTTGCGCTGCGATCTCCGCGTGGCGCTGCCTGAACTGACTTGCCCCATTCGTGGTGCAACGCGGTTAGACGGGCACGATGTCGACCAGGTCGCCGAGGCCGTCAAAGTCGTCGACGTTGCGAGTGTAGAGCCGGGCGGAGTGAGCGTGGGCGGTCGCCGCGATCAGCAGGTCCATCGATCGCGCTCGCGGCTGACGTCCAGAGTCTACGACCGCTGCCGCCACCTGGCCGTAGCTGGCCGCCACGGCATCGTCCACAGGCAGCGCGTCGAACTTACGCTGAAGGACCATCAGGCGTCGCAGCCGCTCAGAGCGCACCTTTTGTTGGCTTGCCACCAGGACCCCGAAGTGGAGTTCGGCTAACGTGATTGCGCTGATCGCCAGCTCGCCGTCAAGGGGTTGCACATCCGTCGCGATGACCACGCTGGTGTCGAGAATTGCTCTCACTGATTTGTCCAGGGGTCGCGTAGGCGGTCGGCGATTGCCTCACGGTCGGCATTCCAGGCGGGATCTGCCGGCCCGGCGAATAGTTCGGCCACGTCGGTCCAGCGCCTCCAGGTTCGAGGGGCTGCAGGAACGAGGCGCGCCCCCGGTCGGCCGGCCACTGTGATGGTAATCTCCTCGCCTTCCTCGACGCGTCGGACCAGTTCGGAGGCGTTCTGCCGCAGTTCGCGCAATCCAACGCTTTCCATAGCACCGACTGTAGCACATGTAACATGTGTGCTACAGCCGGTGCTCCGGCCGGTATTGGCCAAGGAAACTGTCACACCGCTTTTGCTCGGGAAGCACGCGAATCGCCTGGCACTTCAGGGCAATTCACAATCTGCCGTGTGACATTCCCCGGTGGTGGCGGCAGCATGAATTCTTTGCCGATGGCGTGTGGCCGAGCGCGCCCGAGCCCAGTCCTGGGCCGCGATGCCGCCACCGAATGCGGGTAGGGATCGCTCTGCTGCGGGCTCGCGGAACCGCATGCCGCTTGCTAGTGCGCGGACTAAACGGACTCTAGTCCGCGTTGTACGCCGTAAGTGTTCGTCATTAAGGAGCGAGTGGAATGTCTGAAATACGTACGGCAATCGCGGTGCGGCCGCAATGGTTCGACCGGGTGACCAAGTGGGACCACTATCCCTCGCGGGCCAGCTACCTCGAGTACTCGTCAACGGAGCGCGAGATGCACCGACTCTGACCAGAGGGAATACGCGCGAATCGTCGAGGTGCGCCCTGGTTTTCAAACACAGGAGCTCGCCTCAGAGCACTAAAACAAGCAGAGTGCGGTCAGACCGGCGCGTGATCGCATACATTGGGGATTTCGTCAAAGAGCTAACCTCTCAGGCGGCACAAGCCGCCTGATCCTGTGTCCACCAAACGGGGTCAAGCCCAGCGGTACGAGGAGGGCGTGCTCCGATGAGCTTCCTAACTGCCCAACCAGACTCGCTGGTGGTCGCCACCTCGGACATGGAGGCGCTCGGCGCGGCGATCAGGGACGCCACGGCGGCTTCGGCGGGTCCTACAACCAAGTTGATGAAGATGGCCGCCGACGAGGTGTCGGCCGCCGTCGCTGCGGTGTTCTCCGAACACGCCCAGCTGTATCAGGAAATCAGCAACCAAGCGGCGGTGTTTCATGACGAGTTTGTGCGATCGCTGAGCGCCGCCGCCAGCGCGTACGCGACAGCCGAGGCCGCCAACGCCACGCTGACACACCAGGCCCTCAGCGCAGCATCCACCTCCGCGATGAACACGGTGGCGTTGGCTATGGGCCCGAGCGGCATGCCTATTCCTCTCGCCAGCTACCTCAACTCGGTCAACAACCTCTACATCCAGCTTCTTCACTCGGGGGCCGTCATCCAGGCCCTCGCTATACCCGCGGAAATCTATGGAGATGCCGGCATCCACAACCTAACTTTGGACGAGTCGGTCTCCCAAGGTGTCACGATCCTGGACAACGCGATAAAACAGCAAATCGCCGCCGGCAACAATGTCGTTGTTTTCGGCTACTCGCAAAGCTCCACGATAGCGTCGATGGAGCTGGGTAAACTCGCGGCCTTAACCGTCGGTCTACGGCCGAGCGCGGATCAACTTTCCTTTGTGCTGGTCGGTGATCCCAACAATCCCAACGGCGGCGTGTCTGAGCGCTTCAGCGGTTTGAGCTTGAGCACTGTTGGCTTGACATTTAGTGGCGCAACTTCCGATAACGTCTACCCGACTACCATTTACACGCGGGAGTACGACGGCTACGCCGACTTCCCCAAATACCCGATCAACCTTATTTCGGACCTCAATGCCCTGGTGGGCGTGTACTACGAGCACGGTTCGTACGCGGATCTGACGGCCACGGGTGTCTATTCGACTCCCCCGACGGCCGCAGAGCTCGGTTCGGCCATCCAATTGCCGACGCAGGGGCCGACCCTCACCACCTATTACATGATTCCCAGCAATAACCTGCCGCTCCTGGACCCGCTGCGCGCGATCCCGATCGTGGGGAATCCGGTGGCTGACCTGATACAGCCGGACTTGAGGGTGATCGTCAACCTGGGCTATGGGGACCCCGCTTATGGCTATTCGACCGGGCCCGCCAACGTGCCCACCCCGTTCGGACTGTTCCCGCACGTCGCGCCCAGCACGATCCTTGCCGATCTGGTAACCGGAACCCAGCAGGGCGTCAGCCAGTTCTCCAGCGACCTGGGGTCGTCGCTTTCCAGCGTGTCGCTGCCGGACCTGTCGCACGCAACGACTTTCGATCCGGCCGCGGCGCTGAGCTCGTTCGGCACATCCGCGGCGGACGCCATCAAGCACGTGGCCGATTTGGTCTCCGGAAGTTCCGTGCGGTCGATTGTCGACGGCGCTATCGAACATATTCAGACCGCGAACACCGCCATTGTCAACGCCGTTTCCACCATCACCTCCAACAATGCTTCAATCTTATTGCCGACGGCGGATATTGCTCTCACGCTCGGGGTCACTATGCCGTCGTATGATTTCAACCTGTTCCTAGGCGGAATTCAGACCGCCCTCAACGGTAATGCTTACGGGCTCGTCGAAGCGATCGGCTATCCGATCGCGGCCGACATGGGGCTGGTCCCACTGGCGCTCCTCCTTGAAGGCGAGTCAATCTATTACTATGGAATAATGGCCGACGCAGAGGCTATTTCGACGCTTATTACCGCACTTTAGCGGGCCGCCTTTTTTGCACTCGATATCGGGCTCTACCGACTTGACGGGTTCGGGGCAGATCTCTGCACCGCCAGTTCGACGCCTGCCGCAACCAGGTCAGGTTGGTGGATCTGGACGTAGTGGTCGCTGCCCGTTGCGAAGATGTGTGGGGTTTGCGGCCGCAGCGCGACGAGGTCCGAAGTGGCCTCCCGCCATGCCTGTTCCAACTTCGCGCCCTTCTCGGCCGGGATGGTCGGAGGAACCGCGAAGGGCTCGGTCCTGGTTAGCACGATGGTGGGTATGGGCGGGAATGCAGGAGCAGCGGCAACCTGCGCGACGCTCTTGTCGATGTCGATCACCTCGAACGAAGACGAATCGGCAAACTGCGGCAACGGTTCATCCAACTGCTGTCGGTAGACGGGCCAGTCGGCTCCCATCAGGTCCGGTATCTCGACAGCGAAGGCGTCGACGAACACCACGGCGCGCACTTCGCCAGGGTAGGTCTGGGCGTACAGCCGCGCGAACAGCCCGCCCAACGAGTGTCCAACGAGAACGTAGGGGCCGGGAAGATGTGCGGCGTCGAGCAAAGCGTGCAAGTCGTCGACGACGTCTTGCGCCGTGCGCGGCATCGCAACCGGTGAACTGCGGTCGCTAATAGCGGGCGGGTCGGAATACCGCAAAGTTCCGGGCCGGTCGTAGGCACAGACGCGGTGCGTGCGGGCAAGGGCGGGCAGCACGGCGGGACCTACTGCCGGAGCGGCAGCGTCGGACTGGCTCCATGGATCCGACGAGTTATGGTAGCCGGACTCCAAAATTATTGTTGGGCTACCCTTTCCGTGACATTCGAGGAAAAGCTGCCTTCCGCTGCCGATCTGAATCGGCCCGCGGAAGTCGCCCGCGACCGCCGATGCCGGTCCAGGACTGCTGATCACTGGGTTGGTGCCGCAGCCCACCAGCGCTAGCAGCAATGCGGTGGTTAACAATCGACAGACCCTTATGGTGGTCGACGGATGAGCCGCGAATTTTCGCACTGCGCGCATCGCGTCATTGTGCTGGCACGCAAGACATTTGTGTCAAACCCTGCCGCCGTGTCGCCCGACGTGCTCTAGCAGCGCGGGCTTGCCGCGCTCTCGGCCACCAGAGTCGCCAAGATCCGGGCGCGACCGTGCCACTGCCCGTCGTCGCAACCGCTACCATGCCTCGACTATCGTTCGGCGCAGGAGGACAGCGCATGTTCAATCGGATCAGTCACATCGGCGTCGTTGTCAGCGACATCGAGACGGCGCTCGGCATCTGGCGCGACCAGCTCGGCTTCAAGCAGTTCTCTGAAGCCCACTTCGACGTCGAGGGCATCCGCAGCGTCTTCCTTTCCCTCTCAGGCAAGGCCGGAGAAATGAGCATCGAGCTCATGGAGCCGGTCGACAAGTCGGACATGAACAATCCTGTAGCGCGCCGCCTCGCGACGAGGGGCGAAGGCTTCTATCACCTGGCGGTGGTGACCGATGACGTCGCCGCGAGTGGCCGCTCACTCGCGGAGCGATCCCTGCCGATCATCGACCGGCCACCCGTCGGGTCGGCCACGCAGGCTCGCTGGCTGATCCATCCCAAGGCCGCGAGCGGAATCATGATCGAGGGCATCGAAGAGTGGGGCGGGAGTGAGGGATGAGCACGGGCAGGCTCGATGGCCGCGTGGCGCTCGTCACCGGTGCGGGGCAAGGGATCGGCCGCGCGATCGTCCTCAAGTTGATCTCGGAAGGCAGCCGCGTGCTCGCCAACGATCTCGATGCTGTGAGCTTGCAACGGCTCTCGGCCGACGTCGCCCGATCCGGTGGCACTTGCGAGACGTTCCCGGGTGACGTGACCGCGAAGGAGTTCGGCGATCGCGCCGTCGCCGCCTGCCTCGAGCGCTTCGGCGACCTCCACATCCTCATCAACAACGCGGGCTACATTTGGAACTCCCGCATCGCGAACCACACGGACGAGCAGTGGTACGCGATGCTGGATGTGCATGCCACCGGGCCCTTTCGGCTATTGCGTGCGGCCGGCCGGCATTTCAGAACAATGGCGAAGGAAGGCCAGACGGCGCCGGCGCGGAAGGTCGTCAACGTCTCGTCGGCCTCCGGGCTCTTCGGCGAAGCGACGCAGTTCAGCTACGCCACTGCCAAGTCCGCGCTCGTGGGCATGACGCGCTCACTCGCCAAGGATTGGGGTCGCTACAACGTCACGGTCAACTGCGTCGCGTTCGGCTTGATCGAGACCCGTCTGACCCAGGCGTTCACGAGCGCGGTCCCGGAGATCGAGATCGGCGAGCGCAAGCTCAAGGTGGGCCTCGACGCCGCTCAAGTCGAGGAGATAAAGCGCCTCATTCCACTCGGGCGCGCCGGCACACCCGAGGAAGCCGCCGGCGCGGTTTTGCTGTTCTGTCTCCCGGAATCGGATTACATCAGCGGCGAGGTCGTCGTCGCCGGTGGCGGGCTGCGCATGTGAATCCCCAGCCAAGTCGTCGGCCGCGGAGTTTATCGATCAGCGTCGAGTAGGTGCGCAGCGGCCGCAATCGCGGCGATCGCTTCGCGGTCCTTCTCGTTGAGCGCGATGCCGGTTTGTGTCATGATGACGGTTTCGATTGCTGCTGTGGCGGATTCGGCGGCGCCGCCCGTGGAGCGCGGCGCTTCGGGCTCCGAGACCAGCGCGCCCAGCTGACCTAATTCGATCACCTCGGCCTCGATCTCGAGCTGAGCGAGCTTGCGTCGCAGACTTCCGGTGGCGTCGTTGGGCGCGGGCGACGGCCCGGTCTTGAGGCGTTGACGTACCGCACGCAGCGGCCGGACGACCTCGTGATGCCACGCTTCCACCCGGCGATGCGCGAGGTCGAGGTCATCAGCGGTCAGCCCCTGCCGCCGCACGGCGCCGACAAACGCGGCGAACAAGACCACGTTGACGTCCACGTCGTGCCGGTTCTGCAGATCCAGGCAGGCATCGGCGACGCCGGCGCGGCGGTAGAGCTGCAGCGCGAATCGCGTGAACAAATCGGTGTCGCTAGGCCGACTCATCGCTTCCCTTTTCTTAGCGCCAGCGGCTTCTCTATTCTGCTAATAATTGAAGACACCCCCTCGAGAGTCGCACTCGCAGCCCGCTTCCCCGCCATCTGGTCAGCCCGCACCGCCCGCGCCCCCGCGTGACGTATGAGTTGCTCGACTCATGTGTTCGGCCGCCATCCCGCGACCCGTTCTGGCCGCGACGTGCTCGACGCCGGCGGCCTCGACACACCGGCTGGCGGTCTCGTAAATGCGAGCGAACTCGCAAGCGCCGGACCATCATTCCCCTACGGCCGGGCCGCCGCTACCGACATCGCGTGGCTTGATGAGCAGCTGGTCGTGGCGAATCCACGCTATCTGACCGGGTTGTCCAGCCAAGCAGATCAACACGTCGCCGAAAACAGTTGGACCGTCGATGATTATCACGTCTTCGATGTCTGGCGGTACCGGAGTGCCGTCGGGCAACTCGGCGGGCATCCCGGAATCGGTCCACAGGATCCGGAAGCCGTTGAGGTAGATCTTGGCCGGCATCAGGTCCAGGTCGGGTTCGTCGTAGCGGACGATCTGCCAAACCTCCGACCCGCCGCCGGCGGTGGGTCGCCTGACGAACTCCGGCTCCGACAACGGGTAGTGGACTTCTTCAGGCGGTGGTCCCTGACGCACCGGCGGCAGGGGCGGCAATGGTCCTTTCGCCCGGGGTTTGGTAACCGTGCGCAGGATTTCCTCATACAACTCATCGCCGCAGAGGCCCAGGGCCTCACACCTTGCCACAAGGGTATCTCAGTCGGCATCGTCGGCTGACGTCACCAGCTAACTGTAAGTCCAGGTGGGCACGGTAAAAATGTGTGTTCGGGCACATCGTCAGCCGGCGGTGAGCATCGGGCCGACTCCCCATCCGAGTGCCGAATACGACCCTACTGGTCTACTCTTTCTTGGCGTTCCTGGGAACGACTCAAAAGCGAGATCGTGAAGACGACAACGAGATTCGCCAGCAAGGCGATGGTGCCGCCGTTGATGCCGAAGAGCGGATCGCGGCCGAGCCAGTGCAGTGACAACACGATCGCGATGCCGACGCCAAGGCCGGCGAGAGCACCCGTCGCGGTGACGTTCGGACGGTAAAGCGCGAGCAGCACCGACGGCACCAACTGCGCGATGCCCTCGTATGACAACACCGACAGCAGCACCAGCGCCTTCGGCGCAAACAAGCTGCCGCCCAATGCGATAGCTCCGACTGTCAACGTGACCAGCCTGGCCCGGAAAAGCCCGCCGTTCGTCGAGCGAGTATTGGGTCCGGCGAGAATCGGCTTCCTCCAAAGTGTTCCGATGGCCAGCATGAACACGCTCATCGGCACGATCGCCGACAGCGCGGCGGCCACCCCGATCACCGCCACCGCCCAGGACGGCAACGAATGCATGACCACCTCGAACAATGCCAGATCGGGGTTCTTCAGCCCCGGCATGACAAATAATGCGGTCGCACCGATTGCAATGGGCACCAACAGCAACAGCTGATACCACGGCAACAGCATTGAGTTGCGCCGGATTGCATTCGCCGACCCAGCGCCCAGGTATCCGGCCACTGTCGTGGGAAAGACGCTCAGCGTCACCGCATTCAACAGAATGGTCGAGACGAACCATGCCGCCCCGAAGGTGCCGTGCCCCGCGCCCGGAAATACCAGCCACGTCGGCTTGTCGAGCACCATCCGATGCAATAGGCCGCCGATCCCGCCAAAGAAGTGCTGCGGCACAAACCAGGCCAAGAACGCCACGACCGCGACAACCAGCCCGTCCTTCAGCGTGCTGACCCATGCCGAGCCGCGCAGGCCCGACACCAACACGAACGACTCGGTGACGACGAATGCGATCACCGCCGCGACCTTCGGACTCACCGCGTGGTACGTCATTTCCTGGACAACCACGCCCATGCCCTGAATCTGCAACTGCACGTAGGGAATCAGGAACACCGTCGCGATCAGCGCCACCACCGTGCCGAATCGCCGAGAGTCGAACCGGTGTTCGGCAATATCGGCGATCGACAGCAGCCCATGCCGCGAGCAGTACGTCCACAACGCAGGCCCCACCCGATACCCGACCGCCAACCCGATGCCGAGGTACGCGATCAGATACAGAATCGGCACGCCGTACGAGTACGACCAGCCTGCAGCGCCGAGAAACGAAAAGCTCGTATACGTTTCGCCGGCCATCAACAGCAGCACGAACACCGTGCCCAGCCCGCGCCCGGACACCGACCATTCCGTCAGCGACCGCTCCCGCCCGCGCCCAGACCAGACGCCCAGCGCCACCGTCGCGAGCATCGCTACCGCGAAGATCGCGACGGCAGTCGTCGCAGCGCTATTCATCACCGCCGGCCTCGTCAACCGGGACCGGCTCGTCGGCGTTCGCGCGGTAGCACGGATCGAGCCGCGCTACCGCGGCGATAATGGTCGGCGTCAGCACCGTCACCGCGATCACGTACGCGATCAGGAACGGCACCCCGACGATCCGCGGCTCGATCCGATTGGCCACCACCGGTGCTAGGCAATACAACACCGCAGGCAGCCATAACAGCCACAATGCCGGTCGTCGGTTCATAGCGACTTACGGTATCGCCGATGACGTGAAACGGCGTCGAGGCCGTGGCATTGTCACATCGCAGTGACCGGGTCACCGTGGACCTGGGCAGCCGTGGTCTTCGATGGACGCGGCTCATGCCGGCCAGCTTCGCGCGCGGCTCAACGCACTCACTCCCCCGCCTGGTGCAGGGTGCCAGTCCGACGGAATACGACCAATCCGAACATGCGGGATTGCCAGTAGTCCACTATGTATCCGTTACTACGTTGAGCAACAACGTATTTGAGATTTGCCGCCCGCGCCGATAACGTATCTGAGTTTTGTATTACCCACGCGCGCAACCAGAATCGAGTGGGATGTGTCCAGGCCGACACACCCCTAACTCTTCCTTACCGTTGGCTTATTTTTCTTGGTCGTGCCGTAGTGTCGACCCGGTGATCGCTGCCTTGATCATTGCGACCCTGAACCGGACCGGCTCCTCGCCAGCGCTCGTTGCAGCCGCTTTGTATGGCTGCCCGGTGGGATCCGACGGGATTATGGGTTAGGTCGGGTAGACGCTCATGGGGGCTCTGGTGCTGGCGCTTGTCGGCTTGGCGTGTCTGGACTCCCTCAATGTGCTCAATGTGGGCGTGGTTTCGGCGGTCATTTACGACAGTCGGCTGAATAGACGATCACCGGTTCCTGGTTCGTTGAGCTTCATCGCGGGCGTGTTCGCGGTCATGACCAGCTTCGGCCTGCTGACCGTGCTTGGGCTTAACTTCGTGGCCGGTTTCGTCGACTTCAGGATCACGCCAGCAGTTCGATATTGGGGCGAGTTGCTGGTGGGCGCGGTGTTGATTGGTCTGGCCTATTTGCCCCTGAGGGCCCAATCCTCAGCGCCCGGGTGGGCGATGGCGCCGACACGGCAACGTCCATGGCTGCTCGGGTTCGTCGGAGTGGCAGTGGGTCTTGGGCAGGCGCCCACTGCGGTGCCGTATCTGACCGGCTTGGCAATGCTTTCGGCGCTGCATCCACGACCGGCGATCTGGCCGCTGATGATCATCGCCTACTGGGTAATCGCACTATCCCCGCTGCTGACAATCCTTGCTCTGTCGACTCGACGAACCCCGCGAGCCAGACGCTTACAGCGATGCATCGTGCGCGTTCTCACACGGTACGGCCCGATAACGGTGCGGATCATCTTCCTCGTCGTCGGCGTCGGACTAGTCGTCGACGCCCTAATGCAATACAGCGCGCTCGGGTGAAACGCGGCTTTTGCCGTGCGTGCGGGCTGGGTCTTGCAGATCGTTGGCCGGTGTTGGCTCGGTGCTAGGGGACGCCGCCGTTGCCGCCGTGGCCGCCGAGTATGACCGTGGCGGCGCCGGGAGCGACGGCGGCACCGCCGCCACCGCCGCCGCCGATGCCGGCGGTGCCGCCGGCGCCACCCGGCGCCAAGGCGTTGCCGCCGGGAAGGCCGGCAGGGCTGCCGAGACCACCAACAGTGTCGTTGCCGCCGTTGCCGCCGGTGCCACCGGAACCGCCAGTGATACCACCGCCGCCGCCACCACCACCATCGGCGGAGGCGAAGGTGCCGACTTTGCCCTCGATTACGGCGCCGCCGCCGCCACCGCCACCGCCGGTGGCGTTGCCTTGGCCAGCCTCGCCGGTGGCGGCAAAGATCGAGGCGTTACCGAAAACGCCGGCGGCGGCGCCGCCACCACCACCACCGGGACCACCGATGGTGCCGGCGGCGCCTCCACCACCGCCGCCTCCACCACCGCCGGCCTCGGCGGTGAAACTGCCGCTCTGCGCAATGGAGTCACCGCCGGTGCCGCCGCTGCCGCCGGTGCCGCCGCTGCCGCCGCCGGTGCTGTTGCCGCCGGCGCCGCCGCCGCCACCACCACCGCCGCCGGCGGCGGTATCGGTGGCATTGACTATCGCGATGCCGCCGGTGCCGCCGGTGCCGCCGTTGCCGCCGGTGACGCCGCTGCCGCCATGGCCACCGTCGCCGCCTTGGCCCCCGGTAAACGCGGCGGTGCCGTTGCCGACGGTGAAGTCGCTTTCGCCGCCCTGGCCGCCTTGGCCCCCGTTGCCGCCGATGCCGTCGACGCTGTTGCCGCCGTTGCCGCCGGTGCCGCCGGTGCCGGCCATACCGGTGGTGCTCATGGCACCCGCGCCGCCGCCCGTGCCGCCGGTGCCGCCGGTTCCGCCGGTCCCGCCGCCCCCACCCAACAGCGCCTGGTTGGCGCCGCCAGCCCCGCCGTTGCCGCCGTGGCCGCCGACCCCGCCGTTCATCATTGAGGCCCCGCCGGGCCCGCCAGTACCGCCGGTCCCGCCGGCCCCACCATGGCCGTGCAGCGAGAACAGCTGCGTGTTGGCGCCGCCGGCCCCACCATTACCGCCGGCTCCGCCGGCCCCGCCGGTTGTGCCAAGCACAAACTCACTGGCCCCGCCGTTACCACCGACCCCGCCTGCACCGCCGTTACCGCCGCCGAGCAGCCCGTTGGCCCCGCCCGCCCCACCGTTACCACCGGTCCCGCCCTTAAAGAAGGCGTTGCCGCCGGCTCCCCCGTTACCGCCGGCACCCAACAGGCCCGCCGACCCGCCAGCCCCGCCGGCCATGCCCGCCGCCCCCGAACCACCGTTGCCGCCGTCGCCCAACAGCCACCCGCCGGGCCCGCCTGCCGCCCCGCTGCCCGCCGCGCCATCGGCGCCGTTGCCGACCAGCGGGCGCCCAGTCAGCAGCTTCACCGGCGAAAACAGAGTCAGGTCCTGGCCCAGCTGCACCAGCTCATGCAGGGGCGACACGTTGGCGGCCTCGGTGGCCGCATACATGCCCCCACCTGCGCTCAAAGCCTGCACAAACTCCTCGTGAAACGCCGCCGCCTGAGCGCTGAGCGCCTGAAATTGCTGGCCGTGGCGCGAAAACAGCGACGCGATCGCCGCCGACACCTCATCACCAGCCGCGGCGATCACCGCGGTGGTCGAGCCCGCGGCCGCCGCATTGGCCTCGCTCAACGACGAGCCGATACTCGCCAAGTCCCCTGCCGCTGCCGCCATCATCTCCGGCGCCGCGATCACATACGACATGAAGCACCTCCCTGGACGCAGGGCAACCCCGCTGTCGGCTAGCGATTTGTGACAACCACATCGATATGCCGATATCAGCTAGCGTGCGCCCAACACGTGCCGGCTAACATCGGCGCAACCGCGCAGATTCCGCAGTGGCACGTCTACGACCCCCGGGCGCGTGCACGAATAAAGCCAGACAGCGGGGCCTGACATTCACCGTTTCGCCGCGATGACATTTCCCGACCCACGGTTACGACGCGGTCCGGAATCTATGGCCAACCGATCCACAGCCGGGCCAGCAACGACGCCTCTCGTCTGCCCAACGCCATGCCGGGCAAGATAAACAAGATAAAAGTGTAGGTGCGATGACCCCGGCCAAGCCTCGGCGAAAGATGCGACCATGGATAGTAGTGACTTCGGGCAGCGGCAAAACGAGCCATTCGGTCCCGCGGACCCAGCCCCATCCACTCCCTGGTACCGCAGACCCATGGGCGTGGCGGTGTTGGCCTCCCTCGCGATCCTGATCGGCCTGATCGTGTTCGCCATCATCTACTTGACCGGCGGCGGCACGAGCGGGCCTTTACCGACCACGACGCCGTCAACAAACTCCGCGACGACCACCGCCCCCACGACGACAACCTCTAAGCATCATCACTTCCCGACGCTGCCTTGGCCGCACAAGACCACGGTGTCCTCGTCGCCGTAGCTGTTCGCAGACGGCGCTCTTGGTATTCGCCGACCGATACGGCGGATCCGGATATGGCGGATACCAGCAGACTCCTGCGAGTTCGTTATGGCGTTGTGCGCCTGATTATTCGCGTACGCGCAGCTAACCGATAATTCGGCGCCGAGGCGATCCGCACGCATCGGGAATCGCATCGGCGTGTAGTCGGCTGAGGCCACGCGCCGCATCAGGAGTCGGTGGCCTGGGGCCGCCGGGCCGCGGCGGCGGCCTGAGTGCGGTTGTCGACGCCCAGTTTGGTCAGGATCGCTTCGACGTGGTGGCCGACGGTTTTGGGGCTGATGGAGAGCGTGGTGGCGATGTCGGCGTCGCTGTGGCCCGCGGTGATCAGCGTGAGCACTTCGCGTTCGCGGCGGCTCAGTCCGGCTGGCTGGGCGCGGATTTCGGATCGGCGGGTGCGGAGTTGAGGAGTTCGGCCGTGGCATTCCACAGCCGTGCCTCACGGCCCGGGTCTTTTGCGAACGCTTTCACTTCGCGCTCTTCGTCTTTGACGACGAAGGCGCCGTCGCGCAGGTGCGCCCAGCGGTCGTCGAGGACGATCGACGCAAGCATTGGACCGGATCGGGTCGGCGAGGAGACGCCGGGGATTCGCTGCAAGACGCGCCCCACCGGTTGCACACCGGGGCCGTGGCCTCTGTTCAGTCCGGTGCCCGGCATGAATCCCGGCTCGAACACCGCTACGTTGATCCCCGCGGGTGCTCGACGTTGCAATTCGTGCGCGTAGTACAAGATCGCGAGTTTGGAGTCGGAGTAGGCGGTCCCGCTCCGCTTGAAGGTCGCTGGCAGGTCCGGGGCGGTGGGCCGAGCAAGCTCGATCGGATCGCGCCAATCCGACGGCGGGACTCGTAAAATCCGGCGAAAGATGTTCTGGTGGTATGTGTTCGAACCCAGCAACACGATGCGGGCAGGAGCGACCAGCGAGCCGAAGAGGTCGCCGATCAGCTGCGCGTGCGCCAGGTAATTCACGGCGAAGGTGAGTTCGTACCCGTCCGCGGAGGCGTCGTGGGTGTCGACGACCGAAACGCCCGCGTTGGCCACCACTCCGCGCAACGGGCGCACCGCGCCTGCTTCCAGCAGGTTCTTGGCCTGCTGCCCCGCGTCGCGCACGTCGGCCAACCGGCCAAGGTCGCAGCCGATCTCATACGCGGTCGCACCCGCAGCCCGGGCTTTCGCGGCCACCTCGGTCAGTGCTTGCCCGGCTCTGCCGACCAACAACAAGTCGGGACGTTCGGGCGCAGGACGATTGGCGATCGCCATCGTTGCGGCCTTTCCCAGTCCGCCGGTCGGCCCGGTGATCAACACGGTGCCGGACGCAATCGAGTTCATGGTTCTCCGTTCGTCGTTCGATACTCCAGGACCGAGTCTCGCCCATACGCGGCTGGTCAGGGAGACGTCTGGTTTTCGTAGGACTGCCAGGGCCAGGACAACACCGTCCGCGTCGCGCACAGTGGAGAGATGGACTCGTGGGAGTTCGGTCGGACGGTGCGTCGTTGGCGTGACCGCGTGACGCCCGCGGCGGTCGGCGTCCCGGTCGGCGGACGCCGCCGCGCGGCGGGGCTGCGCCGCGAAGAGCTCGCCGGGCTCGCCGGGATCTCGGTCGACTATCTGACCAGGCTCGAACAGGGACGGGCCACCTCGCCGTCGGTGCAGGTGGTGGAGGCGCTCGCCCGCGCGTTGCGTGTCTCGGACGCTGAGCGCGACCTCCTTTTCCGGCTGGCCGGGCATGTGACCCCCGGATTCGACGTCGTATCGTCACGCATCACGCCGAGCGTGCAACGCCTGCTCGACCGCTTGGCGAACACACCCGTCGCCGTCTACGACGCCGCCTGGACCCTCATCATCGCCAACGCGCCGTACGACGCGTTGATGGGCGAGACGGCGAGCTGGCGGGGTATCGAACGAAACGGCGTCTGGCGCAACCTGATCGGTCCCGGCACTCGCGCCGTCCACACCCCCGAGGAGAAGGCCGAATTCGAGGCTGGATTGGTCGCCGACCTGCGGCTGACCGTCGCGCGGTATCCCGTCGACCAGCGGCTGAAACAGCTGATCCGCGACCTGGCCGCGCACAGCCCGCGCTTTGTCGAGCTCTGGGAATCTCGCACCCCGCATCCGCACCAGGACTTCGGTCGGCGCAAGGTCATCGACCACCCCGACGTTGGCCGCATCACGCTTGACTGCGACACGCTCGTCGTCGCCGCCGACGACCTGGGCATCATGATCTACACCGCCGAACCCGAGACCGAAGACGCCGAGCGCCTCGCCCTCGCGATCGTTCTCGGCACGCAGTCGCTGATCGAATAAGTCCTGCGTTCTCACGACCGCGGCGATGCGATTCGTCTCGCGTAATGGGTGGGAATCCCTTTCGCCGACGGTGCCGGACTCGCGCCCCAATCTGTCGCGCGACTTCACTCCAGAACCACAAGCAGCTCGGCGTCAATACCTCCGCCGCACCGCATCAAATGCCTGGTGGAGGCCGGTTGCGAGCAGTACATTTAGCGGGCCAGAGTTTTGCTGAAACGCATGAGTTTTGCACTTGTCCTGATCCGCTGCGCGACGCTCACCGAGCGATTGCTGGGTTTGTTGCGGACCGTCACCGATGCAAGCTGCCGCACGTCTGTTGCGGTCACCCTGCGATCCGTCGCGGTGTGGCGTGGCCCGGCGTTTCGCCGATATCTGCTGGCCCACGAGAGCGGTGCCTGCAGCCGCCGTGTGATCGACGGCCTCAAAGCAAACTGAGGAGAAAGGATTCGGCACGATGAATTTTTGCGTGTTGGCGCCGGAGATCAACTCGGCGCGCATGTATGCGGGTGCGGGGTCGGGGCCGATGCTGGCCGCGGCGGCGGCCTGGGATGGGTTGGCCGCCGAGTTGCAGTCTGCGGCGTCCTCGTTCGGGTCGGTGGCCGCGGGGCTGGCGAGCGGGTCGTGGCAGGGCCCGTCGGCGGCGGCGATGACCGCCGTGGCCGCCCCCTATGCGGGGTGGCTCGGTATGGCGGCGACGAGTGCCGAGCGGGCGGCCGGACAAGCACGGGCAGCGGTGGGGGCGTTCGAATCGGCGTTGGCCGCCACGGTGCACCCGGCGGTGGTGGCGATCAACCGTGCCCAGTTGGTGTCGCTGGCGCAGTTGAACATCTTCGGGCAGAACACCCCGGCGATCGCGGCCGCCGAGGCCGATTACGAGCGCATGTGGGCACAGGATGTGGCCGCGATGTCGGGCTATCACGCCGGGGCTTCGGCGGCCGCCGCGCAGTTGACGCCCCTGCAGAGTCTTCTCGACGTGAAGGCGCCCTTCTCGCCCTTCTTGCAGCTGACCGGGCGTCCGCTCTTCGGCAACGGCGCCAACGGGGCGACGGGAGAAAACGGGCAAGCCGGCCAGCCCGGCGGGTGGCTGATCGGCAACGGCGGCAACGGCGGCGATAGCACGAGTCTGAGCGGAGGCTCCGGCGGGGACGGCGGGGCCGCCGGGCTGATCGGCAACGGCGGCAACGGCGGCCGGGGCGGGGACGCCATCAACGGGACCGCGGGGCACGGCGGGGTCGGCGGCGCCGGCGGGCTGTTATACGGCGACGGCGGCAAGGGCGGCGACGGCGGGATCGGCGACATCATCGCGGGGACGGCCAACGGCGGTAACGGCGGTAACGGTGGCAGCGCCGGATTCATCGGCAGCGGCGGTAACGGCGGCAGCGCTGGGTTCGGGACAATGACCGGTAACGGCGGTACCGGCGGTAGCGGCGGCCATGGCGGGCTGTTGTTCGGCAATGGTGGCGCCGGCGAGACTGGGGGTACCGGCGGCAGCGTCGGCACCGGCCCGGCTGGTAACGGCGGTGCCGGAGGTAGCGGCGGCAACGCCGGGGCGCTGATCGGTAACGGTGGCGACGGCGGCGACGGCGGGGCCGGCGGCACCAGCACGACACCCGGGGATAACGGCACCAACGGCGCCGGCGGTACCGGCGGCACCGCCGGACTGCTGTTAAGCGCACCCGGCAAACACGGCGCAACCCCTTGAGACGGGGTGCGCAAATGCGTGGTCAATTACCTGGTCAAAAACACTGCGTATAGCGCGCTCGGCGGGTTTCCCGCCGCTCTCGCCGCTGCCGTTTAGGCGCGACGACCTGCTTCCTGGGCCAGCTGCACGCGCGAGGTCAGGCCGAGTTTGGTGTAGACGTGGGTGAGGTGGGTCTGCACGGTACGTGGTGAGATGAAAAGCCTTGCGGCGATGTCGTTGTTGGCCAGTCCCTCGCTGACCAGTCGCACCACGTCGCGCTCGGTGGGGGTCAGCGATGCCCACCCGGTGGCCGAGCGTTTGCGTTGGCCGTGTCCGCGTTGCGCGTAGGCGAGTGCTTCCTCGACCGATAACGCTGTGCCCTCAGCCCATGCGGTGTGAAATACCTTCTCACCCATGGCTTCTCGCAGCGCGGCAACCGATTCGTGGTAGGCAGCGTCATGGATTTTGAATCGCACCGTGCCGATGTGGCCCCGGATGCCCTCTGCGGCGGCGAACAGCCGAGCGGCTTCGTGGTGGCTGCCGTCTTTGCCGGCGACCACGGCCAGGCACTCCAGGACGTCGGGGATGAGCAGGTGAGTTTTGATCTCGGCGGTAAGCGCGAGCGCCTCGCGGGCGTCGTGCTCGGCCAGTTCGGCCTCCCCCGCCGCGATTGCCCCACGCGCGCGCGCCGTCAGCGCCCACACCAAAAACCAGCCAGTCACAGTGGACACCGCCTCATCGGCCAATTTGCGGGCGGCAACGATATCCCCATCCGCCAGCGCGGATTCGGCGTTCCATATGCGCTGCAGTGCCACCATCGAACCGACGGCAACACGCGTGTGCTGGCAGGCTGCCTCATGTGCCTGTTGCACCGCTGTACCGTCCCCGGCGGCCAGGGCTGCGAATCCCGACACCAAGTGCCCGAATAAAGCGAACCTGCCACCCAGCTCCAGGCCGCCGTCACAGGTTGCTTCTGCCGCCGCGCGGGCCGCGGCCACGTTGCCTTGATAGACCAATGCCATGGTCCGAGCCCCGAGGCTGCTCACCCGAGAGATCTCGTCGTGAGCGGCCTCGGCCTCGGCCACCACCTCGCCCAACTGTGCGACAGCTCCGGCCAAATCGCCTAGCGCGAGCTGCGCATACCCCATCCAGTGGCGGCACTGCCGAGAGTGGAACCCGTCACCGATCGAATCCGCGAGATCGCGTCCCTCTTCGCCGGGTGCGCGCACAGCTGACGGGTCACCGGTGATGCCCGCCGCCCCGGCCTGCCACGCCAGGATCTGGCTGAGTCGCCACCGATCGTCTGATGCCCGGGCCAGCCCGATCGCCTCGGTGAAGTATCCCCCGGCCACCGCCGCGTCGTAGCGCTGAGCGGCGCAGAAGCCGCAGGCCGTCAACGTCCGCGCTAACAGGGCTGGCTCATCGAGGTCGCGGGCGATTGCCAGGGCCTGCTCGGCCTGGGCCAAGCTGTCGATGTCACCCACCCATGCGTCCAGGACGGCCCTGTCGGCGAGCGCGCGTGCATACGCCGCGGGCGCCACCTGGTCGCGCCGGGCGTCGAGGTCGCTAAACGCTGCCTCGAACCAGGCCCGCCCTTCCCGGATCCGCCCCCGGGTGAACCACAGCGCCTGCAGGGCCGACACCATGGCGAGTGCGGGCTCGATGTCGGCGTTGTCGCGGCTCCACCCGAACGCGGCCCGCAGGTTATCGATCTCCATCTCGGCCTGCTCGAGATGCCGCTCGTAATCACTGCCGGCCGGCGCATCGAGCACCACCGCGGCCGCCGTGTAATAGTCACGATGACGTGCCCGCACGGCGCCGGCCTCACCCGACCCGCGCAGCTTTTCGGCCGCGTACTGACGCACGGTCTCCAACAGCCGGTAGCGGGTGCGGCCCCCGCTGTCGTCGGCCACCACCAGCGACTTGTCCACCAGCAGACTCAGCTGATCCAGCACGTGGTAACGCTCGACCTCGGCATCACCGGTGACCGCCTCGGCGGCGGCCAAATCGAAGCCACCCAAAAACACCGACAGCCGACGAAACAGCACCCGCTCGGGCTCGGTCAACAGCTCGTGCGACCAATCCACCGAGGCACGCAGCGTCTGCTGGCGGCGCACCGCGGTACGGGAGCCACCGGTCAGCAACCGGAACCGGTCATGCAGGCCGTCGAGGATCTCGGGCAGCGACAACGACCGCACCCGTGCCGCCGCCAGCTCGATCGCCAGCGGCAACCCATCCAAGCGCTGGCAGATCTCACCCAGCACCGCGGCATCGTCGTCGCTGACAGCGAAATCCGGCCGAACATGGCGGGCCCGGTCAGCGAACAAAGTGATGGCCTCGTCGTCCAGCGACAGCGAGCGCACCTGCCAGTCCACCTCGCCGGCCACCCCGATCGGCTCACGACTGGTTGCCAACAGCCTCAAGTCTGACGATTCGGCCAGCAGGTCGATGATCAGCGCCGCGCACGGGTCGAGCAGGTGTTCGCAGTTATCCAGGACCACCAGCATGTGCTGGTCGGCGACAAACCGGGCCAGCGTGTCCATCGTCGAACGCCCCGGATGATCGGCCAAACCCAGCGCGCGAGACACCGCGATCGGCACCATCTCCGCGTCGGTGACCGGCGCCAAATCCACATACCACGCCCCGTCGGCGAACTCGCCCGCGACCAGGGCCGCGACTTGGACCGCCAGCCGCGTCTTGCCTACCCCACCCGCCCCGGTCAACGTCACCCACCGGTTCTCGGCCAGCAGCTGTCCCACTCGAGCCAGCTCTGGCTCGCGGCCGACAAAGCTGGTCAGCTGCACTGGAAGATTTTTGGGGACCGCGGGGCGCGGAGCGCGAAGTGGCGGGAAGTCGTTACGCAGGTCGGGATGGCACAGCTGGACCACCCGTTCCGCACGGGGTAGGTCCCGAAGCGGATGGGTGCCCAGATCGATCACCCACGCGCTGGGCGGCAGCCGGTCGATCACCAAATCGCTAGCGGCGCCCGACAGCACCGTTTGGCCGCCATGCGCCAGATCACGCAGCCGCGCCGCGCGGTTGATCGTCGCGCCGGCGTAGTGACCATCCTCGCGCATCTGGATCTCACCGGTATGCACGCCGATCCGCAGCCGGATCGAGCGCAACTTGGCTAACTGCAGCTGCAACGCACACGCCACCGCATCCGACGCGCGGGCGAACGCCGCCACCACACTGTCACCCTCACCCTGCTCGATCGGACGCACACCGTCGTGGCCGGCCACCACATCCGACACAATCTGGTTGAGCCGGGCGATGGCGGCGGTCATTTCCTCACGCTGTGTCTCCCACAGCCGCGAAGAGTCCTCCACGTCAGCCAACAGCAACGTCACCGTGCCCGCCGGCAAAAGCCCACTCACGCCAAGACCGCTTCGTCCACGGTCGGTCCTCTCCGCGCGCCGATCGACCTGCTTTATGCTAGCCAGCCTGCGATCACGGAGTGCCGTTAAGTCCGCCCTTTAGCCGAATTCGACCGCCGGCACCGGTCATCAGATTTCACGCCCGCGCGTCCTTAATTAGCCGGGACCACCGGCTCCACCACTGATCGGGCTTTCACACACCATACGGCGCCCGGCGGCGCGCACCGGTTCGAACGACGCCTGATCTCAGGGCTCGAGAATCAGTTTCCCGGTCATGCGGCTCGTCTGGCTGAGCCGGTGGGCCTCCTCGGCGCTCGTTAGCGGTAGCTTCTCAGCGATGGCCACCTGCAGCTTGCCGGCCGCGACGGCGGCCACCAGCGGCTCCAGCCGCGCGCCGGTGGGCCTGCCCAGGATGGCCTTGGATTTGAACGGAGGCACCAGGATCTGCACGGCGGAGCTGGGCTCGTCGCCGGCCACCATGATGTGGCGACCGTTCGAGGACAGCAGGGCCCGACAGGCGCCGCCGGAGTAGCTGCCCACGCAGTCGATAAGGACGTGGAAAGGGGCATGAGGCTTGGCCTGCGCGAGCGCATCGCCCTGGTTGTAGTCCAGGACTAGATCGGCCCCCAGGTCCTTGACCATCTCCACGTTCTTCGTCGAGCAGACGCCGGCCACGAAGGCGCCCTCCATCTTGGCGATCTGCACTGCCAGCTGGCCCACGCCGCCGGAGGCACCCAGCACCAGCACCCGGCGGTCGCCGGGCTGCGCCTGGCGGATGCGGCCCAGGTCCACCACCGCCATCCACGCGGTGACGCCGCTCACGGGCAGGGCGGCGGCCACGGCGATGTCCACCGTGTCCGGGATCCGGCACAGCTGGTCTTCGCGAACCAGGACGGTGTCGGCGTAAGAGCCGCGCTGGCCGCGTGAGAAGTTGGTGCCGCCCACTACCCGGTCACCCGGGGCGGCACGTGTCACCCCCGGGCCGACGGCGTCGACGACCCCGGCGAAGTCCACTCCCACCACCACCGGCGGCTTCGGCCCCACCAGGCGTGCCGCCAGCCGCAGGGGCCCGGTGCTGCGCATTTTCCAGTCGACCGGGTTGACCCCGATGGCCTGGACCTGCACTCGGACTTCGCCCTTGCTCGGTTCGGGTGTGGGTAGCTCCAGGAGCTCGAGCGGCGCTGCCGGATTCCAGGTTCGCTGTGCCATGGCTTTCATGGCCCCGACGCTAGTGAAACGAGCCCTCGATTGGCCAGACCAGCGTCGCCCGGCGTTCAATCAGCGAGCGGATCGAACATGTGCGCGGGATCTATGCCGAGTTGCCGAGCCACGTGAGCGGTGTCCCAATACTCACGCCAATGAGTGATCGCGCCGTCGCGGACCTCAAAGATCGCCGTGACGTTGAACGTGACCGGCACACCATTCATCGCATTCACGTCAACCCGCTCGACTACCGCGGTGTCGCTGTTCGATACGACGGTGAGGATTTCGCTCCCCTCGAGCATTCCCGTCGAGAGCCGGCTGTGCTTCTCGAGCTCGGCGCGCGCCGCGTCGCGTCCGACGACCACCGGCGACAGCGGCACATGGAGCTGCCACACAAAGTCGTCCGCCATCAGTGCGGTCATCGCGTCGATGTCCATGCGCTCGCCATAGGCTGCATGCAGGAAGTCAAGCACGATCTGCTCGATCTCGTTTTTCATCGCAACATCGTTCGCCATCGCATTTTCCTTACTCGGTCTGTCCCAAATGCGTGTTGCCGCGGCACACTCGTGCGCGCGACGTCCTCACCCTACGCTTAAATAAACTGGTTGATTTAACTGGCCTCTAACGACCTGTAGGGGTGGGGTCGGCGATGTAGACGGTTGCGCGTACCGGCGGTCTTGCCCAGGGGCCACGCCTTCGGGGTTCTGTCGGGCGGCGTTGCCGACGCCGGTTTGGCTCCGTGTCCGGGGCAATCCATGGCCGCAGGTTGGTAATACCCGCGCGTGCCGGGTTTACAGACAACGACCGTTCGCTAGGCTGCTCGATGTCAGGGTCACATCGCCGAATCAGGAGCCCACTATGAAGGCCGGTGCGAAGGGACAAGGGAACGACGCCCGTCGGCTACGGGAGTTCACCGCATTCGAGAAGTTCTCGGACGACGATCTGGAGCGCCTCGTCCAAGCCGCACGCCACACCTCGACGTCCGGGGCATGGCCGTTGATTCATGAGCAGACTCCGTCGGACAACTGCTACATCCTGCTCACCGGCGAGGCTGCGGTGTACATCGGCAAGGAACGCATCGCCGTAGTAGGGCCGGGTGAGGTAATCGGCGAGTCCGTCCTCCGCAAGGGGAAACTGCGTAATGCGACGGTGACGACGACCGGGCCCGCCGAGGTGCTGGTCATCGGGCGCGACGATCTGGCCAGGTTGGTCGACCAGATACCCGCGCTGCGCGAAACCATGGACGCAACAGCCGCGCGACACGCACAGGGCGCGGCAAACGTCGATCCCAGTTAACGCGGGAGTCGCAAAACTCGTGCCGTAGCAGGCACAACGTACGACATTGGCGGTCGGGGTGGGCCGCCAATGTCTCGGTGGAACTGGGGCATCTTGGTGCGGCCGCTAGTGCCTATCCGGCGGAGCGGGTGTTGCGCGTATTGAGGAAGTCCGCCCACGACACGACCTCGGGGTGCTGCTTGAGCAATGTCCTGCGTTGCCGCTCGGTCATGCCGCCCCAGATGCCGAACTCGACCTTGTTGTCGAGCGCTTCCGCCCCGCACTGCTGCATCACCGGGCAGTGACGACAGATAACCACAGCCTTACATTGCGCGGCCCCCCGCACAAAGAGTTCGTCGGGATCGTTGGCCCTGCACAGCGCCTTCAACACCCAGTCGCGATCCTCTCCAGCCCGGAGGTCCGTTCGCCGCGTGGCCAGTCTGGTTCCCGTCAACGAGCAGTTCCCTTCTACCCGGTCCCTATTGAAAAAGCTTGGCGCTCAGCGCCATCACGGCGACGGGCGATGAACGACTCGTGGGCATCGCACGTGCCGTCGTGCGTGATGTGGATGGGAACGACGGGCATCGATTCCCCTCCCGGCAGGCCGACGGTCAATCCCTTACATCGTCAGCGCCGGCGGCGGCGCCCAATAGAGTAGTCGGCTGCCTGAGTTTCGACCTGTCGCCAGTTGCCGCGCATGGCCGGTAGCTCACCGTTGTACAACGGAAAGAGCGCCGCGCGGTCTTATGCCAAACCGAGCCAAACCGACTGAGCCGCAACATGTTAGATACGGCTCCCGGCAATGGCCGGATGCGTAAGCACAGCCACGGTGAACGTGCCAAACCCAGAAGAAATGAGGCATCTCATCCCGCATCGCGGGAGAGCCGTAATAATCGCGTAATGAGGGAGAGGCGACCTTACAGCGGCCGCCAGACCCCCTATCCGACGGCGCGGACGCTGCGCTTGCTGAAGAAGTCCGCCCACGACTCGACCTCGGGGTGCTGCTTGAGCAACGCCCTGCGCTGCCGCTCGGTCATGCCGCCCCAGATGCCGTATTCGACCTGGTTGTCGAGCGCGTCAGCGCCGCACTGCTGCATTACCGGGCAGTGCCGGCAGATAATCGCGGCCCGGCGTTGCGCGGCACCCTGCACAAAGAGTTCGTCGGGATCTTTGGCCCTGCACAACCCCTGCGAGACCCAAGCTCGATCCTCTGCGGCCACCGCGCGCAGAGGGGTGTTTACAGGCGCAAGGTTCAAGCGCCGCGTGGCCGGTCGTGTTTCTGACACTGAAGTTCTTCCCTTCATCCCGGCCGCCAGTAGCGACCGCCCGCCCTTGGTGAAGAAGACCCTGCCGGGATTTGCGCCGCCCCGCGCTCCCGATCAGTGTGACGAGGATCTCCCCTCGGGTTATAAGTTAGCGGCTCGGTATCGATTGTGCAACGGTTTTCTGGCACGAACGTACAAAACCTTTTTGGACGATGCCGCCCGGGCCGGGTCAGGAACCGTCGCGTACGGCGTAAATCGCCCGGTAGATCAGCTTTTCGCTGACCGGACGCGGCGTGCCGAGCTGCTGGGCCCACAGGCTCACCCGCAGCTCCTCGGTCTGCCGGGCGATGTCGCGGAGGTCGGCGGCCGTCGCCCGTGCGGCCGGCAGCCCGTGCACCAGCTCGTCGTACGCATCCTGCACGGCATGCACGCGCCGCATCCGGTCCCGGTCGCCTTCGATCGCGTAGGGCAGCCGGTCGAGACGGCGGTGGATTGCAGTCAGGTAGCGGGCCAGATCGGGGAGATGCGCGCGTCCGGTGGCGGTGACGAACCCGCGCGGCAGCAGCCGGTCCAGCTGCGCGCGGACGTCGGCGATCGCGTCGGTGTGCGGGGGCGGCGCCGGGGCACGCAAGAGGAGCTGCACATCCTGCGCCGCGGACAACACCGTCTCCACGCGTCTCAGCATGTTGACGGTCATCGACACAAGGGCCACCGCTACCCGATCACGCAGCGCGACGAACTCCGCGCGCGTCCACACCGGCCCAGGCACCAGCGCGTCCACCGCGGCGTCGGCGCAGTCGTCCAGCAACGCGGACAGTGAGCCGTCCGGGTTCGCACCGAGTGCCAGCCGTGTCCGCGGATCCAGCTGCCGCTCAACCGCTTTGATGTGCGACGCCACGCCCAGCCGCACCAAACGTTGCGTGCCCGGTCCCATCGCACGGTCCCGCTCGGCCGACGTCGCGAACACGCGCAGGTCGACGGCGGTGCCCGCGTCGACGAATGCAGGGAGACCCGCACGGCGCGCCCACCCACGGTGCGCTCGATGACGCGCGGCAGTTCGTCGACGTCGTCGGGCCAGGCGCGTAATCCGGTCCGTTCCAGCTCGCCGGCGACCGCTTCGGCGACGGCGCGCCGAGCCGGCGCCGCCAGCCGCTCCTGCAGCACCGCAAGGTCCTTGCCGCGGGCCACCTCGGTGTGCCAGCCATCCGCAGACTCGACGGCAAACGTCACCCGCAGGTGGGCTGGCAGTTTGTCCAAGTCGAGGGCGTCGACGGGCACCAAAACACCGGTGCGACGGCGCAATTCGCGCTGCAACGCCGTCAGCAGCGGGCCTCGCAGCCGGGGCCGCACTCCTCAGCTGATGCCGTTGACGCTCGCGGAGAACGAATCGACGGCGGCGCCGGTGCTGCCGCTCCAGGGCTCGAACCCGGCCTGGATGCTGGTCAGGTACCACGAGTTGGTCACCGGCTCAAGGGTTTCGGTGTTGTCGACGAAACCCATCACGTCGAAGTTGTTCCAGGAGCTTATCGGTGTGTTCGCGACGTAGGAGACCACGTTGTTTTGACCGTTGCTGCCTTCCCACACCGTGAAGCTCTTGCCGTCGATGCTGGCGTTGCTGTTGACCACCGAGCCGACCGGCTGGATGGAGCCGGTGTGGTTGAACCAGATCATCAACTCCTGCTGGTTGACGCCGGTGGTGATGGACGTCGGGTTCATCCAGATGTCGTAGGAGGCGTCATAGGTACCGGAGGTGGGGTAGGTGTAGCTGATGCTGCTGGTCGCGGTATGGATCTGGCTCAACTGGATGGGCAGATTGGTCCCCGGCGAAGCGGTGCCGTAGTGCACACCGTCGTAGATTGACGGGTACCCGAGGGGGGCGCCGTTGGTGGGGGCGGAACCGTTTTCGGTGGTGATGGTGAATCCGTTGTTGTTGACGGTGATCGCCTGTCCGCCGGGGTTGTTCCACGCGTTGTTCTGCACCACGTACGCGTTCTCGATCGTCGTCGTGCCGTACTGGTCGGAGATGACAGTCGTGCCGCCGCCACCACCACCGGTGCCCGTACTGCCGATCTGCCCGTCGGTTCCCACCTGGCCGAACAACCCGGCGTTGCCGCCAGTACCGCCGAGTCCGGGGTTGCCGCCGTTGATGCCCGCGTCAGCCGCCCCACCGTTCCCGCCGGCGCCGCCATTGCCCACCAGCAGACCGCCGTTGCCGCCGTTACCGCCGGCGGCGCCGGTACCGCCGGTCCCGCCGGCGCCACCATTTCCGAACCACCCGGCGTTGCCGCCGGCGCCGCCGGTCTGCCCGGTCCCGCCGGCGGCACCGTTGCCGCCGTTGCCGTAGAGCAGTCCGCCGTCGGAGCCACGACCGCCCGCCACCGTCGCGTCGGCCCCGTTGCCAATCAACGGCCGCCCCATCGCCGCCTCGGTGGGCGCATTCACAATGCTGAGCGCGTCATGCTCCACGGTTTGTAAAAACGACGCGTTGGCCGCCTCGGCGCTCGCATACCACCCCGCACCACCGGCCAAGGCCTGCACAAACTCTGTGTGAAAGGCCGCAGCTTGGGCGCTCAGGGCTTGAAATTCCTGGGCGTACGCGCCGAACAACCCAGCGATGGCATCGGATACCTCATCGGCACCGGCCGCCACCACCCCCGTGGTGCGGGCCGCCGCCGCCGCGTTCGCGGCGCGCAGCGTCGAGGCGATCCCGGCGATATCCGTCGTCGCCGCGGCCAGCGCCTCCGGTGCGGCAATCACATATGACATACCCAATCCCTCGATCACGGTCGTATCACGGCCGCATCACGGCCTTATCACGGCCAGACCGAATATATACGGTCCCAGCTCAACTCGTGGCGGAATATCGCGGGCACCAATACGTCCCGTCATATACCACGAGCACGAGCAGCCGCACCCGTCGTGGCACTGTCACGTTGGTGCGTGTGGGCGAGTCGTCGTCATAGCGGTGCCTTGCATGTAGCGGTGTCCCATACCGTGCGAGCCAGCCGGTCGGCGTTTCGCGGAACCTATCGGCCACGTCGGCGAACACGCATGCATCACGGCATCGTCAAGGTATTCGAGAATCGTTGGGGCGCAGTCGATGTGAGCGGATCAGTTGCGTTCACACCCACCGGTCTTGTTCAGGCCACCCACACCCAACGAACGCGACAGTGCCCTTGATGCAACAGGCTCGAAGGAGCGGGCTTTTCAGTGCCAGTGGTCGGCGCTGCTGCTGAGCTTGGCGTTGAGGAATTCGACGAAGTCTATAATGGTGTTTAATTTGAGTTCCTGCGCGCTGATGTCGATTCCGTAACGCTGTTCAATTTGCAGCTCTAGGTTCGCCATATCGAGCGAATCGAATCCCTGCGCGTACAGGTTTTCATTGTCACGCAAGTTTGCGGCTTCCACCTCAATTCCGGACGCAGCAATTATTTCAATGATATCCTGGGCAGTGACCATCGTAACTAGGTTCCTTTCATCCTCAGATTCGCTCGAGCAGGCATGCGCCCCAGGAGAAACCAGCGCCGAAACCGCTCAGAAGGATTCGCGCTGTGGGACAGCCCGCGTCTAGCCGCGATGCCAGCATCAGCGGGATCGACGACGCTCCCGTGTTGCCGTATTCGCTCGCCTCAAATGGCAAACGGTCCTCGGTAACGCCGAGTTCGTCGCGCAGAATATCGACCAGATATTTGGAACCGGGATGCAAAAGAAACAGGTCGATGTCGTCTTCGCACAGGTGGTGGCGTTCCAGTAGGCGACGGATTGCCGGCGGCACCTCTCGTACGGCGTGTTTCAATATCGCGCCGCCTTCCATGACGATTCGACCCTCGTAGCGTGCGACCGCGGCGGAGCCCGGCCTGGTGCCAAACCCGGCATCGACGAGTCGATACCCCGGTCCACTCCTACACAGGTAGGTGACAGTGAAGGCATCGCCGAATATCAGAGCCGTGTCGCGATCGGAGAGATCAACGGCCCTGGAGAGGGGGTCACATGTAAAGACCAAAACATGGTCAAATGCGAACCGGTCGGCAACGGATGTGGCGATAGCCAATGCGTGAGCAAACCCGGCGCATCCGTGTGAAAGGTCGAATGTCATACACGAGGCGGGTAACCCCAGCAGCTGATGGATGACGGCAGAGGTGTGGGGCATCGGGGAATCGGGGAATAGCGTATTCAGGCAGGCTAGTTGTATGGAATCCTTGTCGAGTTCAGGCAGTTTTCGCGCCAGATCGGTGAACGCCTCGACGCACAGATCGCTGGCCTGTTGGTCCGGTTCTTTGACCGCTCGCGACACCACTCCGATCTTGCGTCGCATGAAATCTTCGTCAACACCGAAGCCCGACAGGAGGGGTAGGTTCGATTGGCGTGCCGGCGGGATGTGGACACCAATGCGCGCGATGCGGAGCTCGTCTCCTGCCGATGAGCGCATCTGAATCACCCTGCCTGCGCGTTCACGCGAAAAATCGGAAAATAGCTGGCTATGCGACCCGCGGCGTAATCATCTGCGAGCCGCGGTATTTCGGTCCAATCGTAGACGTCGGTCGGCGTGGGTGGACACCACCCGTGTTCAATGGCGTAGTCGACCGCGTCCCGCCCCTCATCGTAACGAGCATAGTGGGTGAAGACGTGCACGTGTCGGTTTTGACATTCAATTGGACGAGACAACGGGAAGACCGTACGAAGTTTCCAACCACACGTCGTGATGACACCTTGTCGGGCCAGTGCCCTCAAATTGGCGGTGGGGTGAACCCCGATGTTATCGATGAGTATAGATATGCCTTGGCCGTTAGTCCGTTCACGAACGGTGGCGAGGAAGTCCTCTTCGAGGTGGCCGACCCGGAAGGCCGTGCGGTCGATGGGATCGATGCCCAAAGAGCGCGCTTCCGCTAGGCGTTCGGGTCGTGATGCCATCATCGCAACTTGGCATCCGGCAGCGCGCGCGAGGCTCACCTCCGCCAGCGCCACACCTCCGCCCCAAGCCCACACATGAACATCGGCCGGGTCAATGTCAGGCATTTGCACTCGAAAGCATCCCCAGGCAACCCGCCAATTCGCCCACGCCGTGACGTACCGCGCTGAGAACGCCGCCCACTGCTCCAGAGAAAGTGGCGATGAGGAGGGAATGGGAATGATTTGAGACTCGCGCAAGATCGTCTTGGCGGCCAGGACGCCTATGGTTCCTGGTGCATCGTAGCCGAAGGCCCAAATAGGGTAGCCGTACTTGTCGGCGACACCATTGGGAGCCACGATTCCGAAATCACCAGGCGCGATGCGGGAGACCGCCGATCCGACGTCGAGGACCCGGACGACTCCCGCGTTGCCGAGGACTACTCGGTCTTCTCCGCGGAGTTCACAGACATCGATAGGGCTCCGCCGTATTGCATGGTCCATGTTCCCTTCCCATGAACCATAAAGTGGTTCGACGAGGATGTCGCCCGGCCCCGGCGCGGCCAGCTCGATTGTTTCAAGCCTCAATGGCGCATTCTCATCGGCAGTCGCGTTGCCTCGATACAGGACCCAGGCCGATGTCGTCAATGCCCCAGCGGATTGCATACGCGTTGGGGGTTCCCTACTCGTCGTCATCGCGTACTGGACAGGGTGATGCTGCCACCAACTGGAATTGTGGTGACCGTGACGCGCGCAGCGTCACGCAGGCGCTCATCGGGGGCGCCCATCGCGTCCGTGTCACGATCGTCGGCGGCGGGCGGAAGCACGAGACCCAATCCGCTTGAATCGCATCCTCAAATCGCACCTCAGCACCCATCTGTCATCCCGAATGGCCAACGTAACAGCACAGACACGATAGCCGCGGGATGTCTCAGGTGTCCACGGAATCACGAGACTCACGAAGTCTGCCCGCGAAACACCCGGAGTTCTTTCGCAACTCCGAGGCCGAACTTGATGCTGCGAGGTCGAGTTGCCACCGGCATATAGCGCGAAAATTCGCTTGCTGGAAAACCTTTCACGCTAGACCCGCAACGACGCTGCGGCCGTCCGCAATGTTGCGCATGCGGCCGACCAAGATGACCCCGGGACATCGCTGCCAGCTCAACGCCTCACCGCACAGCAACCGTTTGTCCGCCTCCCGCAGCATAGCCACGCCGCTGTTGGTGATGGGCTTCGTCGACGACGTGATCTCACCCCACCCGGACTGGGACGCGAAGTCGTCATCACCCTGCCCAACGGCAGCTATCTGCAGATTTCCGACGACGGCCACCTCGGGTTCATGGAACGGGCGGAAGCCGTCAACACCGCAGCCCTCAAGTCCTTCGGCGACGCGACGGCACGAGTGCACTAGGTCAACCGCTTGCGCACAGTCCTGGCTTCGCGGTGGCCAACTTGCGCGTTCAGCGCCGACCGCGGCCTCAACCTATTCGCCCACCCCGTATCAGCAGGTCACAGGCATGCTAGTCAACAACGCGGAACCCTGTTGCCCAAGGACGGGCTCTCGACACGTAGACGTCGTTATGAACTGTTCGAGCCCACGGCATCAACCAGATCGAATACCCATACCGGGTTATCCGAGGCTTCATCTTCAGGGGATTCGTATCGAACCTCCACCGGGGCGCCACGACTTATCGCACCCGACTGGTAATCGATCACGCTCGCCGCTTTGGCGTGAACAATGGCGCCATCCTGATCGTCAAGCGTCACACTGGCTGTCACGGTCGGAGCTGGCTGTTCCGCATCGTCCGGATTATCCGGATCACGGGCCGGAAAATGGACAGACCAAATCAATATTTTTCCAGGCCCAGGCGCCGGCTTCGACGCTGATTCCACCTCAGTAGTCGATTCCACCTCGGTGGTCGATTCCACCTCAGTGGTCGATTCCACCTCAGTGGTCGAAGCCTCTGCATCGGCCGCTTCTGTTTCCGTTGCCATGGTGCTCGACCCTAGCAATTCCGCACAGCGTATGAGCAGAGGGTCGTCCCGGCAACGTGTTACCACCGCGGCCCGACACACGGTCGGATATCCGCCCGTGTGTTCAGGTGGGGCCGCGAGCGGGTGACCGCAGACCACTGTGTGGAGTTGGTCAGTGGCGTCTGCGATTTAAGAAAATTCTCATGATTGATTTTTGCGCTTTGTAAGACTGCAGGCCCATGTCGGTCTTATTTTGGGATATGGGGAAAATCTTGACTCACGCGACGCAACATGCGGATATGTCTGCGAGCACGGTATCGACGCTGCTGCGGTCGCTGCATATGAATACGGCGCCGGCGAGCGCACAAAAAGTCGCCTTGCACGCTTGGCTAAGCGAGCATCCGCCAGGCCCGGAACTGCGAGTCAGCTTGCGCCGCAACGGGTTCGGTATGCTCCTTGGCCGAGTTCAGGGTAGCGATAACCCAGGATAAAGTAACAACGACAAGCAACGGCAAGACCCGGCGACTGACCCGAAATCGATGTGAGACAGCGCCACAACGGATTTAGCAATGCCGATTCCTGATGCTCAGGTGTGCGGCCACTGACGCAGGGCATATGAGGGAAAGCACCGCTCCGCCACCGCGTCGATCGCGCATTGATACGACACCAGCGGGCAGATCAATTCCGGATCGCGCCGCGATGGCACCAGGACGGTGGTCACCGCGGCCTCGGGACCGCCGTTCAAGTCGGTGCTTCGGTACAGCAGCTGCGTTGCAGTGAATCGCTGCGGTATCAATCCGAGAAATGCCAGCTCGACGCCACGGGAACGCAGCACGGTGCCCGGTCGGGCCTGCTCGTATCCGGTCGGCGGGTCATAGAACGGATCCCGGCTCGGCAGCAGCGGACGCTGGCCGCGGCGCACCTCCTCGTGCGGAGCGCAATCCATCTATTGAACTTCGGCCGGCTCCGTCACACCGCCAGGATCCATCGGCGAAACCCCTCCCGTGACCCGTTCGCATTGTTACCGAAAAGCGTGGTAATTGTGGGCATTCTTACCCAAAACTCACCCAACCAATCGCCTTACTCCGGGATCGGCGTCTTTCTGCGACCGCTTGCGGCCTCGCGGCCGGCTTGGCTGCGTGCTAGCTACCACGAGTCGGTTAACGGCTCGAGGCTGTCGCATACCCCGGATTGTTAGCCCTTGGCTTCGCGCCATCCCCGCTCGAATGGCAACCGCCACGCATTGGGCGCGATCAATTGATGAATGGCGTTGGGGCCCCACGTACCGGGCTGGTACACCTTGGCCGGCGGCGGGTCGTCGAGCAGTTCCTGCGAACGCTCCCACAACGATTCGATGCCCTCGGCGGTGTTGAACAGCGTGTGATCGCCCCGCATCGCATCGAGGATGAGCCGTTCATACGCCTCCAGCACATCAACAACAGTGTCGATCTCCTGCGAGGAGAACTGCATGGACATCTTGTCGAGCTTCATGCCGGGCCCGGGCCGCTTTCCGTAGAACGACAGTGAAACCTTCGAATTGTCAGCCAGGTCGAACGTGAGGTGATCAGGACCTTGCGTCCCTACCCCCGACCCCGACGGAAACATGGTCCGGGGCGCCTCTCTGAATGCGATCGAGATGATGCGGATGCCCTCGGCCATCTTCTTGCCGGTGCGCAGGTAGATGGGTACGCCGGCCCAGCGCCAGTTGTCGATGCCGACCTTGAGCGCGATGAACGTCTCGGTGTCGGAATCTTTTGCCACGCCTGGCGATTCGCGGTACCCGCTGAACTGGCCGCGCACCACATTTGAACACTTGATCGGCAACATCGACCGGAACACCTTGTTCTTCTCTTCGCTGATGGCACGCGGCTCGAGCGCCGTTGGCGGCTCCATCACCACGAACGCCATCACCTGGAACAGGTGGGTCACCACCATGTCCTTGTAGGCGCCGGTGCTTTCGTAGAAGTTCGCCCGCTGGTCCAGACCCAGGGTTTCGGGAATGTCGATCTGGATGTGGTCGATGAAGTTGCGGTTCCAGATCGGCTCGAACAGGCCGTTGGCGAAGCGGAATGCCAGGATGTTTTGGGCTGCCTCCTTGCCCAAGAAGTGGTCGATGCGGAAAATCTGTGATTCGTCGAATGTTTCATGCAGGAAGTCGTTGAGCGCCACTGCGCTGGCCAAGTCGGTGCCGAACGGCTTCTCCATAACCACTCGGGAGCGCTCGACGAGATTGGCCTCGCACAGCGTGGTGATGACGTCGCGCGCCGCTTTCGGCGGGACCGACAGGTAATGCAGTCGCCGCACGTTCGGTCCCAGGTTGGTTTCGGCTTCAGCGACCGCGGCGGCGAGTGCTTCGGGTCCGGCACCCTGCGGGACGTAGGTGACGATTTTTGCGACGTTGGCCCACTGTTCGGGCGTGAGCTTGTGGGTGCCGAACGAGTCGATTGCGGACTTCGCGAGTTCCCGGAACTCGTCGTCGGTGAGGTCTTCCAGCGACGTCGCGACGATTTCGATATCGGGCGCAAGCTCGGACTGATCCAAGTAGGCCAGGCCGGGGATCAGCTTACGCTTGGCCAGATCCCCCGTCGCGCCGAACAGGACGATGACATGGGGGTCGAGCGGTTGATCGTCGTGGCGGCGCGGGCGTGCGCCTGGCGCCGGGTAAGCGATTGTCTGCGGTTTCTTGGTAGCCACTCCCGCGATACTTCCACCGCCGCGTCGTGTCCGCAGCACCGATGTGGCATCGGCGGTACTGAAAAGCTATTTGTCGAGGTGGATTCACGTTCGGCTGAGCTCGGCCCAGAGCGCTTCGTAACAGTGAGCCGCGGCACTGCCCGGAGCAAACGCGGTCACCGGTGATCGGTGCACGGCCATCTGCTCGATGATCGACAACGACGGGATGGCCGTGGTCAGAATTCCCGGTCGCTCCACGGCGAGACGCTCCATCACCTCGTGATGCAATCGCTTGCGCCGGTCCACCATCGAAAAAAACGCATACACCCGCGGCCGTCTGCCGTCGAAGTCACTCACAAAATTCACGAGCTGTTCGAACGTGCGCACCGACAGCGTCGTCGGGATGATCGGCACCAACAACGTGTCGACCGCATGCAGAACGTTCTCCGACAGCAGCGAAATGCTCGGCGGGCAGTCGAGAAAGACGACGTCGTATTCGTCGTCGAGCTGTCGCAGTAGCTCGCGGATCCGGTGGGTCGGCCGTTTCGAGTTCTCCAGCTGCAAATCCATGTTGCGGTAGCTGAAATCCGCGGGCACCAAGTCGAGACGGTCGAAATCGGTGCCCTTGATCGTGTCGTCAAGCGATCGCGTGCCCCGCACCAGCGCCTTGCTACCACCCTTGACCTTGGGCTTCACCCGGAATAGGTACGTCGCCGCACCCTGTGGGTCGAGATCCCACACCAGCGCATGATGGCCGTCCCGCGCGGCCAGGTGAGCGAGGTTGACCGCAGTCGACGTCTTGCCGACGCCACCCTTGATGTTGTACGTCGCGTAGACCTTCACGAACGCACCAGCGCCTCCACCCGGGCCCGATTCTTCTCCCCAATCAGCAGCTGCAGCCGGTCCACCAGCGACGCCCGCGCACGCAGCTGTTGTGCGTCGCGCTGGGCGGCCGACTCTCCCATCGCGAGCACGGTTTGGGGCGGAGCGCTGCCCTCCTGCATCATCGCCGCGGCGAATTCACGGACGGAGTCCCGTTGCACTTCGCCGTCCTGGAATTCGCCGAGGGTGTCCTGCAGCGCCTTGAGCTCCTTGACCAGCGAGCGGTGTGCCTTGTCTTCATGCAGCGGGCGAAATACCTCCAGCAGATAGCGCAATTCCTTGCACCGCTTGCGCAGTGCGTGCACCTGCTCGCTCGGCGAGTCGGCGGTTATCCGTTCGCCGTGCCGCACGACCCGTCGGAAAGCCCGCTGGACCCGCTGGCCGGCCAGCGTCGCGACCGGCGGACCGCCGTCGGCGGCTTCGGCGTTGGATGCCGCCTGCACCAGCGCCGTACGCCAGCCGTCCATCAACTGCGCGAAACGGCGAGACCGGAGCCCGCGCACCAGCCGGCGGCGTTCGACGGCCCGATGGCGAATCAGGAAGGACCGGAACGGATCCAGATCGTGCGGGTTGGCCAACGTGAGGCGAGCTGCCATATCGTCCAGGTCCAGCAGATACACATCGAGATCGCGTACCCCCGAAGTCAGATCGCCCAGCCACTTGAAATCCGGCGCGTAGCGGGCAGCGATATCTTCCGGCAGCACGTCACCGGTGAGCTTGAGAATCGAGCGGGTGCGCCGCACCGCTACCCGCAGGTCGTGCAGGAATTCGGTGTCGATCGCCGTGATCGTGCCCTGCACGTTGTCGGCGATGTTGTCCGCGAAATGCAGCAGCACCGTCGCAATCGCCACGGCGGCCGGCGTCTCCGGCCGCAGCGGCACGGTCGCACTCGCGTCGTAGTCGCCGGGCTTGCGGCTCGCGTTGGCCAGCGCGTCGTCGTACGGCGTGGTCGTCAGCGGGGTCAGTCCGTCGACGCGAGGCAGCCGGCGGGAGATCCAATCCCCGGCCGCGTCGTACCCGCGTAGCGGTTGGACCATCACTCGGTTGGTGCCCTCATCGTCGTTTTCGATCACCAGGCGGGCGACGGTCTTCTCGTCGCTGTTGAGCACGCGGTTCTCCCGGGCGGTGCGGTGCACGGTGGCGACCGCCAACAATGCCCGCGGGGCCACGATCGGCGCGAGCGCGTCGCGCAGCAGCCCGGGGGGCATGTCCTCTGCGTGTGCCGGCCAACCCCGCGCGGGTAGCGAGCTCTGCAGTCGGGAGCCGTCCGGCAGGTGCGCGGTAAGGGGGCCGTCGTCGGCGTACTCAAGCAAGATCCCCGCGGCGTGCAACCGCCAATCGAACGTATCGAGCCAGGTCTGTGAGACGGCCCGTTCCGGTCCGGCGGCCACGGCGAACTTCGGCTGCAGGGCCGCCTCGAGAGCGTCGACCGCAACTGCGTCATGCGTGCTGAAAGTGTGCGACCGCGTGGTCACAGATAACCTCCGGGTGGGCGGCGGCATCATTGCCTGTCCAACAAAAAGACAGATGATAGCCACCGAAGGTTAACCGTACATTCACTTATGGCATCCGTGAGTAAATCGCCCGGCGGGTTCTATGAGCCGTTGCGCCAGGTCAGCATGGCTTCAAGCTCGGAGAAGTCATAACCGTTGCGGTCGGGATGGATTTCGGTGGTGAACAAGGTGACGCCCTCACCGACAAAGGCGTCGGCGGTCTTGGCATCGATCCACGCCATCGCGCGTTCGATGCCGGCTTCGTCGCGTCCGGCGTCAATCGCGAGCCGCTTGAGGAGTTCGTTCTTGCGACGAAATTCTTCGAGAGGTTCAAAGCTGTGCCAGATGTCGGCATGCCGCGCCGCGGCGGGAATGGTGCGCCGTTCCCCGCCGCCTCCGATCAGGATCGGGATGTGACGCATCGGGCCGGGGGTCAAATGGCCGAGCCGGTGTTCGATGCGCGCCAAGCCTTCCTCGAACTGGTCCATCCTCGACCTGATGCTGCCGTAGTCGTACCCGTAGACGATGAAGTCTTTCGGATACCAGCCGGCCCCCAGCCCCAGGATGAGTCGCCCTCCGCTGATGTGGTCGACGGTGCGCGCCATGTCCGCGACGAGGTCGGGGTTGCGGTACGGGATGCCGGTGACCAGCAGTCCGATCTCGGCTCGGTTGGTGATCTCACCCCATGACGCAAGGGCGGTCCATCCTTCGAAGTTGTTGACATCCGGTTGGTCGTCCTGGAGCTGCGGACCCCCGTCGACGATGTCGACAAAGGGTTTGTGGAAGTGGTCGTAGCCGAAGATGGCGTCGGCGCCGAGTTCTTCGGCGTGCAGCACCGCTTGGCGCCATGTCTGGTAGTCCGGCGTCCCGCCCGGCCACAGCTGAACGCCTATCCTCACGTGGTTCGACCGGTCCGCGGACACCGCAGTCGGGCTGACCTCGCTCGTTAAGTCGTTGACCTCCTCTCGGCCCTGAAGGGCCGGGATTCCGGTTGGGCCGCTCACGCGGCCCAACCTTGGTTCTCACTTTCGTGAGCGCACCGTGCGGTGCCCACACCTTGCGGTGTGGCCCCCGGCCCGGGGGTAGGCGCGGGCCTAGCCCGGGCCAACACTATTTCCGCAGCGTTGTGGTCCGCATGATCACCATGGCCACACCCGACGCAACGAAACACCGCTTGGCTCTCACGGTTCTCCTTCGCCGTGTGGCCACACTTGCGGCACTCTTGGCTGCTATACCGTGCCGGCACCTCGACCAACCTGGTGCCGCAAGCCTGCATCTTCTGCCCCAATCGCCTGGCGAACATGCCCCAGCAATTGGCGTAAATGGCCTTGTTGAGCCCCGCCTTGGCGGCGGCGCCGTTGGGCAGATAGTGACCGCGATTTTCCGGGTCCGCCTTGGGTTGAGGTCTGCGGACCATGCTGCGTATCGGCAGCTGCTCCACGGCAACGAAGTCGTAGGTGGCCGCGATCCCGGTGGTCATCTTCTCCACCCAGTCGCGGCGGCGGTCGGCCACCGTCTCATGCACCGCGGCGATCCGCTGCACAACGGCCTTGCGGCGGGCACTACCTTTGCGTCGGCGCGCCTTCTCCCGCTCTAGTCGCGCCAGCTTCACCTGCTCACGCTTACGTATTTTCGGCGCACGCAACATCTGCTTGTCCGACGTCGCGACGGTGGTGGCCACACCGCGGTCGATACCGAGTGACCTGCCGGTCCTGCCGGCATGCGGTATCACCGGTTGCGGCGCGGGGAAGCTGACCTGCCAGCGACCACGTGGGCTGCAGGTGATCCTGGCCATGCCCAACTTGCCCGCCGGCAGCGCGCGCGACAGCTTGAACCTGACCCAGCCCAGCTTGGGGACGGCAATCTGCGCCCACCTGTGGTTGTGGGCCACCACCTTGGTGTCGCGCACGCAGAAGCCTTCGGATTTGCCGCGCTTGCGCCACGTCGGCTCTTTGGCGTTGCCGTCAAAGCATGCCTGCGCCGCGCGGTCGAAGTCACGCAACGCTTGCTGCTGCACCGATGACGAACCCCCGCGCAGCCACTCGAACTCCTGGCGCGCCTGCGCCAGCTGCTTTTGCCGCGCCGCTGGACCCGGCGCGCATCGTCCCGTCGTGCCGCGCTGCCTGCGCTCGCGGTAGCCGAACTGTTCAACAGCCAGATTCCACACATACCGTGCATCCGCGCAGTGGCGCTCCCGCATAAACACAGCCTGTTCCCCTGTCGGGTACAGCCGGTAACGGTTAGCCACGTCGCCAACCTAACTTCAGCTACCGACATGCGCTTACCCCAGCTGAAGCCGGGGCTTGCGCGCTACGTTGACTGGTCAAGGCCGACAACCGCCGGGCGATCGCGCTCTACCAGCGCCATGGGTTCGTCGACGCCGGCCAATCCCCCGACCACGCCGACGAAAGGCTGATGCGCCGCTCACCTGGCGCCGAGTAGGTCTGCCGGCATCGAATGCCCTAATGGTTCGTCACCGATTCCCTGTCACTAGGGTGTCAGCAGTAGGCGAACCCGGCGCCATATCGGACTGCGGAGAGTAGTGGCCATGAACGAAATTGACGTATCGCTCTTCTGCCCGGCGCATCATCACGTCGGCAATCTGGTCAAGCACGCCACCCAGATCGGCTACAAGAAGCCAGGCGGGCAGGTAGCCGCGTGGCCACCACACCAGTCGGACATGTGGTGGGAAGTGAAGTGCCCCGACGGCTGCCCCGGCATTTTCGGCGGCGCCGTCGCTCCAATCAAACAAGAGGTGGACCGGCTCGCGGCCGATCCCAGCCGGACGACCGCCCACTACACCCTGAAGCAAGTGGGTTAAAACGCTGGGTCAGTAGGTGTGGCCCCCTCGTGGCGACAACTCGAAGCCACGAGTGATGCCGTGTCCGGAAAATGTTGTGGATTTCGCAAACAAGCAAGTCATCGGCGCAGCTACCATGTTGGATCGCAGCGCGTCGACGCGCTGCTGTGAGCCGCCGATTCGGGCGGAATAGCGACGACCGGTGAACGGGAAGCTTTTGAACGAATCAGGCGCCTTCGCAGCCGGCCTGACCCGTCGGCGTTTTATCGGGGGAACGGCGTTGGCGGCGGCTTTCGCGGCAATGCCGCCCAATGTGCAACGGGCACTTGCCGACCCGCTGCCGCCTCAGCCCATCGAACATGTCGTGCTGCTCATGCAGGAGAACCGCTCGTTCGACCACTATTTCGGCACCATGGCCGGCGTGCGCGGCTTCGACGACCCGGACGCGGTGCGCTTGCCCAACGGTTCGTCGGTGTTCGAACAGCCCGACGCCGAGAATCCTGACGGCTACACACTGCCGTTTCACTTGGACACCTTCACCAACAGCGTGCAGAACATCCCTTCCACGTCACACGCGTGGTCGGTGCAGCATGAGGCCCTCAACGGCGGCCGGATGGATCGCTGGCTGCCCGCACACCGCGCCGCGGACGGGGAGTACGGACCGTACGTGATGGGCTACTACCAGCGGGCCGACATCCCGTTCCACTTCGCCCTCGCCGACGCGTTCACCGTGTGCGACGCCTACCACTGCTCGGTGCTGGGCCCGACCTGGCCGAACCGCATGATGTGGATGACCGGCACCATCGATCCGGCGGGAGCCGGCGGCGGGCCGGTCATCGTCAACCACCCGAAGCCGGGAGGCTACTCCTGGACCACATATCCCGAACGCCTGCAAAAGGCTGGGGTTAGCTGGAAGGTCTACATCGAGATCGACGACTACGGCCTGAACATCCTCGACCTGTTCCGTGAGTACCAGCAGGCACCCGAGGATTCCCCGTTGCACCGCAACGGGATTGCCACTTGTCCGATCGGGCAGTTCGAACAGGATGCGCATGAGGGCAGGCTGCCGGCCGTGTCCTGGCTCATTCCCAACAAAACCGCCTGCGAACACCCGGACTACCGGCCCGCCGACGGCGCGAAGTTCATCACCGACCGGATCAACGCCGTCGCCGCGAATCCGCAGTTATGGGCCAAGACCGTTTTCATCATCGACTACGACGAAAACGACGGGCTGTTCGATCACGTGGTGCCGCCGCTGCCGCCCGACGGTACAGCCGACGAATTCGTTGGCGGCAAACCGATCGGTGGTGGCTACCGGGTGCCGTGCATCATCGTCTCGCCGTGGACGGTCGGTGGCTGGGTGGCGACCGAACGCTTCGACCACACCTCCTGCCTGCGTTTCCTGGAATGGTTCACCGGCGTCCGGGAGCCCAACATCTCCGCTTGGCGCCGACGCACCTTCGGCGATTTGACCTCTGCGTTACGCCTAAACCAGCCGCCGGGCACCCAGCCCGTGCAGTTTCCCGGCGCGGACATGGAGGTGGCCCGCGCCAACGTCACCGATCAGCTGCCCAAACCGGCGATCCCGGCCAGCCCACAGGTCCACCCCGTCCAGACGCCAGGAACCAAACCACAGATCCATTAGTGCGGCCTGCTACTGGTAGCCCGGCAGATTCGGCACTCCACCGGCGGTCAACCAACCTCCGCCGTCGACAACCAGCGTCGCTCCGGTCACGTAGGACGCGGCGTCACTGGCCAGGAAGAGCACCGTTTCAGCGACCTCGGTGGTCGATCCGGGCCGCCTGAGCGGGTTCTGACCGGTGCGGCGTTGGTCGTCGCCGGCGATTCTCTTGACGCCCTCGGTTCCCGACATCGCCCCTGGGGCAACGACATTCACCCGAACGTTGTCAGGGCCCCATTCGATGGCACAGGTGCGGCTGAGCGCATCAATGCCCGCTTTGGCCGCGACGACGTGCGCTTGCAGTGCCATGCCGCGGTACTGAATCGCTGCGCTGATGTTCACCACGGCGCCGCCGTGGTCACGTAGCCATAGCTCGTAGGCCGCCTTCGAGACGTTGAACGTCCCGAGTAGGTCGATATCGACCACGGCTTTGAATCCGTTGGGGCTCAGATCTTTTATCGGGACGGGGAAGTTGCCGGCGGCATTGTTCACGACGATGTCGAGTTGCTTGAAGTCGCGCAGCACCTGCTCGACGACGGCCTTGACCTCGTCGGGACGGCGGACGTCGCAGACTCCGTAGGAGGCCTCAATTCCCTCTTGCCGCAACGCCGCAACCGCCGCTTCCAGATTGGCTTCCTTGCGGCTGCAGATCGCGACGCGGGCACCGTGACCGCCGAAGACCCGGGCGATCTCCAGGCCGAGCCCGGTGGCGCCGCCCGTCACCAGCGCCACCTTCCCCTCGAGCAGATCGGCCCGGAAGGGGCTGCGGCGGGCGGTCACCACGAGCGGGCCTGTACCGGGCCGATCGGGGACCGCGGAAATCGTTTCACGCTCCGACTAGAACACGGTCTAATACCTGTGGGCAAGGCACCTAAACGCGTCAACACGCCCCTGGCGCCTGGCTACCGCGTGAGTAGCGTTGCAACACAATGGTTTTCGGAGGTGTTCGGACCCAGCGGGAAAGCTGTCCGACACCAACGCCAGGACGTGGACGTGATCCAGTTAGTTATCGAAGGACAACGTGTCGTTCGTGTAGTCGAGGTATATCGGCATCTGCGTGAAGGGGTAGTACCCGGTGTTCATAACATCTGAGGTGATGACCGACGGGTTATTGGTGCCGTTCGTTGTGTACGAGTAGAGCACGGTATTGGTAGCGGTGTCAGAGACAGTAATCGTTGTTCCATCAGGCACGGAACCGCCCGGGAGTGCCGATTGCAAAATGGTTCCGTACACACCACCGGAATCGACGATCGTGCCCGCGTTCGAAGTGGTAACCGTGCCACTCGAGTTGCTGACCGCATAGGTCAGGCCGGTGGTGATGGGCGCCCCGGTCACGGTGGCTATGGGGCTGGGATCCGGGTTGGGACCGAAAACAAGCTTGTTGGCCGGCTCATCGACGAGCACACCCTGGCTGAGGTTGCCCTGCAAGGCGGTGGCCGGGCTGATGGTATTCGGCCCCGTCGCGTTCTCCCCAATGCCCAAAACGCCTACCGAACCGTTACCTGACATGAAGTCGGCGAACGATTGCGGGAATGAAAAGAACACCGCGTCAATGGTCGTCGGCGAGGAGACGATCCCATTTCCGAAATCTATTGTGCCGTTGAACTTGATGTACAGGTAGGTATCTCCGCCGCTGTAGGCGCCGACACCAAACCCAGTGGGCAACCCGAGGTGTTGTAATCCGATGTCGCTCAGTGGCACCACCAGACCGGTAGATCCGGTGTCAACCAGCAAGGGCACGCTCTGTCCGCCGTTGATCGAGGCGTACACGACCGGCTCGGTGGTGTCGAAGATGCTCAGCGAGACGGTCCCGTCCAAGTTGCTGCCCCCGGCCTGCCCGTTGGCACCGTTGCCGCCGGCCAACCAGCCGCCACGCCCTCCCGCGCCGCCACCGCCCGCGTACCCGGTACCGGCTGCTCCGCCGTTGCCGCCGGTTCCGCCCGCGCCGAACAGACCCGCGCTACCACCCGTTCCGCCGGCGCCGCCCGCCAGGGTCGCCGTGCCGGTTCCTCCCTGTCCGCCGGTCCCGCCGTTGCCGAACCAGCCGCCTTGACCACCGGTGCCACCGGCTGCGCCGGCTCCGCCGGAGCCCCCGGTGCCTCCAGTGCCGATCAACCCCGCCGCACCGCCGTTCCCCCCGGCCAGCCCGGCGTTGGCTCCTGCGGTACTGGTATAGGAATAACCGGTACCGCCGTTGCCGTACAGCCACCCACCAGCCCCGCCATTGAGGCTCGTGGACGTCCCGTCCCCTCCGTTGCCCACCAGGGGGCGCCCCGTCAACAACTCCCACGGCGAAAACCACTGCGTCTGCGCCGCTGCCTGCAACGGTGAGGCGCTGGCCAGCTCGGTGGCGGCATACGACAACGCACCGCCATTCAACGCCTGCACAAACTCTTGGTGAAACGCGCTGGCCTGCGCGCTGAGCGACTGGAACTCCGCACCGTACTTGGCAAACAGCGCCGTCACCGCCGCCGATACCTCGTCAGCGCCGGCGGCCGCCAGCCCGGTGGTCGGAGCGGCAGCCGCCGCATGCGCCTGTTTCAGCGCCGAACCAATGTCCTCCAAACCCGCTGCCGCCGACGCCAGCAAGTCGGGAGCCACAAACAGTTGTGGCACGCCGGCCCCCCTTTGGATCAATGACCGATCATGTGCGCCTAAACCGTATCCAGATAATGTCTGTCCATGCAGGCGTTTTAACGCACCGGTACCCAATTACTTACAAAGTCCTGATTATCCTACGGGTCAAGGTCATCGCCCGAGCAGCCGAGACGGGAAATGGCCTGGTCGGGGCGGGTCGCTGCTTGGCGGACGAGGGCTATGGGTCCGTCGGTACGCTCCTTCTCACGCGTGCGTAGCGTTCCAACGCAATGGTGTCCGGCCCTGACGACCGCTTACGTCACATGTTGAAGACCGTGGTCCCTTGACCGCCGGGGCTGTTCGAGATGTAGACCGGGTTGTTTATGAAGGCGAAATACCCGGTATTCATCAGGCCGTCCGAGCTGGCCGACGGGGCGTTCGTCGAATCCACCGTGTAGTGATACAACGGGTGTGTTTCGCCGCTGTCGGAGTAGACCTGAACCGTGGTTCCTGCCGGCACGTCGATGGATGATGGCACCGTTCCGTACACGCCACCGCAGTCGATGATCGCAGTAACGGCTTGGGTGGTTGGGCTGCCATTGAGCGCTACGTACAGGGTGGTGATCGGTGATCCGGTAAGTGAGACGCCGGTCCCCGGGTTGGCGCCGAACGTGAGCTGACTGTGGGGCTCGTCGATCAGCAGACCCTGGCTGAGGTTGCCCGGCAGCGCCGTGGTCGGACTGCTGGGGCCCGGGCCCGTGGCATTCGGCCCGACACCCAAGACGGCATCGGCGCCGTTGCCGGACATGAAGGAGTGGAAGGTTTTCGGGAAGGAGAAGATGACGACGTGGACGGGGGTCGGCGCGCTGACGATCCCGCTCCCGAAGCTCACCGTGGTGTCGAACGTGGCGTACACATAGACCAGTCCCCCGCTGTAGGCGCCGGTACCAATCCCGGTGGGCAGGCCGAGGTGCTGGAATCCGATGTCTTGCAATGGGATAACCAGGCCTTGGGATCCGGTGTCAACCAGTGCGTTAATGGTTTTGCCGCCGTTGACGGAGAGGCCTACCACCGGCTCGGTGGTATTGACCACATTCAGCGTGATCTGCGCGCTATCGGGTGCACCGCTGCCGGCGGTCCCGTTTTTGCCGAATAGCCAGCCGCCGTGGCCTCCTGCGCCGCCAAAGTTGCCGGTTGCGTCACCGCCGTTCCCGCCGAAACCGAACAGACCCGCGGAGCCACCGACCCCGCCCTGTCCGGTACTTCCTGCCTGCCCACCGGCTCCGCCGTTACCGAACCACGCCCCGCCGCGCGCACCGGTCCCGCCGTTTGCGTTGGTTCCGCCGGCGCCGCCGGCGCCCCCATAACCGATCAGCCCCGCCCGGCCGCCGTTCCCGCCGGCGACCCCCGAGGTCACCGAGGAAAATCCGGTGCCGCCGTTGCCATAGATCCACCCACCATTCACGCCATTCAGGCTCGTGGACGTCCCGTCCGCTCCGTTGCCCACCAGCGGGCGCCCCGTCAACAGCTCCCACGGCGAAAACCACTGCGACTGCGCCGCCGCCTGCAACGGTGAGGCGCTGGCCAGCTCGGTGGCCGCATACGACAACGCACCGCCATTCAACGCCTGTACAAACTCTTGGTGAAACGCGCTGGCCTGCGCGCTGAGCGACTGGAACTCCTGACCGTACTTGGCAAGCAGCGCCGTCACGGCCGCCGAGACGTCGTCAGCGCCGGCGGCCGCCAGCCCGGTGGTCGGAGCCGCGGCCGCCGCGTGCGCCTCTTTGAGCGCCGAGCCAATGTCGTCCAGACCCGCTGCCGCCGACGCCAGCAAGTCGGGAGCCACGACCAGTTGTGGCACGCCAGCCCCTTTTTGCATCAATGACCGATCATCTGCGCCTAAAGCGTATCCAGATCATGTCTGTCCATGTCGGCGTTTCAGCGCACCGATACCCAGGTACTTGCAAAGTCCCGATGACCCTTCGGGTCAAGCTCACGGCCCGAGCATCCGAGACGGGAAAACGGCTGGTCGCTGCCGCCGGCATCGCCGTCGCGGGCAGTATGCAAGCATTTGGGGATGACTGCACGCAGCCTTGCTCGCATCGTTGGTGTCACGGCCGTGACGACCTGGGCGTTTGTGAGCGCGCCCATCGTCACTCCTGCCGCATCCGCCGATCCATGTTCCGACGTCGCCGTGGTTTTCGCCCGCGGCACCCATCAGGACCCTGGCCTCGGCAACATCGGCCAGGCATTCGTCGACTCGCTTACCTCGCAGGCCGGTGGGCGGTCCGTCGGGGTCTACGCGGTTAACTACCCAGCGAACGACGATTACCACGCCAGCGCACCAAGCGGCGCCGACGACGCGAGCGCGCACATCCAGGACACCGTCAACAGCTGCCCGAACACGAAGATCGTGCTCGGTGGATACTCCCAGGGCGCGACCGTGATCAATTTGGCCAGTTCAGCGGTGCCGGCATCGGTGGCCGATCATGTCGCCGCCGTCGCCCTGTTCGGCGAGCCATCCAGTGGATTCTCCAGCATGCTCTGGGGCGGGCCGCTGCCGACGATCAACCCGCTGTACGCCTCGAAGACCATCAGCCTGTGCGCCACCGACGATCCGATATGTTCCGGCGGCGGGAACTTGGTGGCTCACGTTTCGTACATCGAGTACGGGATGACAAACCAGGCCGCGACATACGCGGCCGACAGGCTCGGTCAGCGGGCCTGAACAGGTCGGGATTGTGAAATCCCTGGTTAAGTTGTTCCGCGACACTGTCGCGGTTCGGATATCGGTCGCCGTGGTGCTCGGCGTGACTGTCGCTCTCGCGGTGGGTAACACGGTCGGTTGGCGATTCGCGCTTACCGGCTGGGTCGCCGCCGCCGGGGTCTATGTCGCGTGGACTCAGCTCATCCTGCGTGGAATGAACGCTGAGCAAACCCGCAGCTGGGTGACGCGGGAGGATCCGACCCGGTGGGTCGCCGACGCGGTCATCGTGTCGGCAAGCATCGCGAGTCTCGGTGGGGTCGGCTACGTGGTGGCCGCCGGATCGCACTCCGGCGCCCGGGCCGTAGAAGCCGCCGTCGTCGGCATTCTGACCGTCGCGGCATCCTGGTTCGCGGTGCACACGCTGTTCACCGTGCATTACGCGCGGCTCTATTACTCGGACGAACCCGGCGGAATCAACTTCCACGACCCGGAGCCGCCGCGCTTCCGGGACTTCGCGTATGTGGCCTTCACCGTCGGCATGACCTACCAGGTGTCAGACACCGAGATCGGGTTGACATCCATCAGGGCGACGGTGTTGCGCCACGCTTTGCTGTCCTACCTCCTCGGTGCGGTTGTCCTGGCGGTCACGATCAATCTGATCGCGGGGCTGGGTTCTAAACTGTGAGCGATCACGGGATGGACGGGATGGCTAGCCGCTCAGGTCGAGCACGTTGAGAGCTTCGGCGCCGGAATCGAAAACATAGGCATGTCGCCCGGAGGGACTGATCGCGAACGGCCCGGCGTTCGCCAACGACGCAATCGGTTTGCCCTGGTGAGCGTCGAGCACCGTCAGTATCGGGGGCTGGGCCGGCTGACCAGCCGGGTTGGCAGCGACAGTGGTGAAGTAAAGCAGTTCGCCGTCGGGGCTGACGGCGAGCTGTTGCGCGACGCCGGAGGTGATGGCGAGCTCTCCCGCGGCGCCGGGGAGCGCGAATGTCGCCTTTATCTCTGCGGTCTCAACGTCGACGACCACCACTGACCCGTCGGATGCGTTGAGCTCTGCGATGGCGACGTACACCTGTGTGCCGCCGGGATCAGCCGCCATGGAGATGATCGAATCGGGCGTGAACGTGAGCGACCTCACGATGCTGAGGAACTCGAGGTCGACGATCGATACGCTCTGCAAATCTAGATTGACAAACGCGAAGCGGCCATCCGGAGTGATTGCGATGTGGTGGGTTTGTTCATCGGTGATGTCGGTCGTGATCGCGTTTTTGACGGTGTTCGTGCTGGTATCGACGATGGCCAGATAGCCATTCGTTTGGTTGTCTTGCTGCCCGGCAACCAGCAGCCGGTCCCCATCCGGTGTGATTGCCAGCCCGGTGAGTAGCACCAGAGGAACGGTGTCCTGTGGGGCGGAGGCAACCGTTCCGGGCGGCAATGCCAACGGTACCGATGAGCCGGCGAATGTGGCGGTGTCGAGGAAGTAGAGCTTGTCGCTTCCCGAGACGTAAACATGCTTGCCGTCGGGTGTGACGGCGATATCCATCGGTTCTTCTTCGAGGGTGAAGTTGTGGATCAACTTGTTGGTGCTCAGGTCGGCGACGGCCAGTCCATAGCTTTCCTGATGCGAATGGCGCTCCGCCTCAACTATCCACCGGATATACGCCCGTCCCCCCGCGGGTGAGAGTCGAACCTGCCAGGCAGGTAAGCCGATAGGGATCGAACCGACTTCCTTGCCCACGCCCGGCAGATTGAAGGCGATGGGCTGGCTGGTTGCCACTGCTCCGGTGTTGGGGGGGTTGACGATCGTGAGCACGAAAGTTCCACTGGTGGTGGGCAATCCGGGCGGCGGGGTTACCGTCAGGTTGACCGCGGCGGAGCCCGCACCCAGGACGACGTTTGCATCGGAGATGGAGAACCATGCCGTGGCCTCGGCGGGGTCCGCGGTGACGGAGACGACGGCATTGGCACCGGCCGGGCCAGTCACGGTTGCCGCGACGACGGTTGCGCTGCCGGCAGACAACGTCACCGTGGATTCGTTGGTGCTCACCGTCCACGTTGTGGTGTTCTCAGTCATTCGTTCGTCCTGTCTTGTCGTGTCGCACTTAAACCCTTTCCGAGAGCAAGCAGCGCATGTCCGGCGTAATCAATGCGCAGATTCGAACTCACCAGCGTTGGACGAACACCACCGCGGGCGCGTTCGCCGCCGGGAATGAAGAATTCGTCGCCCGGGCGGACGACCAGGCGCTCCACGAAGCTGATGCCGCGTTGCCACGCGTCGGCGTAGCGGGCCGCACGCTCGACGTCACCGATCTCGACGGCGGTACGCCAGGCGTCGGCAACACCCTCCAGAACGCACGCAGTCAGGAACGAGTTGCGGTACGGCGCGACGTCTTCGATCACAAAGGCGCCGCTGTGCCCGCTCTGGCGTTGCAGCGCCCAGTCGACGAGGGCGAAACCGAACTCCTGCGCCCCGGGTATGGGGGCCGCTAGCCACGCTTGACTGTGCCACCACACCATCCGCCACGGGCTGACCAGGGCGAATCTGCGTCGGTAGAAGTCCAGCGAAACCGAAAGATCAATGCCCGCAACGGATGTCGGGTCAGCTGTTGCCGCCCGCGATAGGGCCAGCACGACCAGCCCGGACAACAGGTCCAGATCGGCGGCCAGCCGGGAGGGGCCCGGTGCGTAGATCGCACCATCGCCGCGGATCAAGGCGCTCAACCGGCGAACAAGCGCATCCGAGGCGATGCGGTTCTGGTCCGACGCCGGCAATTGGTGCAGACAGCGCAGCAATTGCGCGTCGCTGCCGGAATCCCATACCAGATTGTCGCGCGGCGCACCGGGGCCGTCCTTGTGCAGGAAGGTTGCGACTATATCCGCCGCAGCATCGTCGACGGTGGGGTCGAGGTGGGGTGCGCACTCCAGCAGGCCCCCTGCGGCGAGCAGTATCCGGGTGGACGTGCCCGGACCTGTCGCCGAATCGCGCCCCGTCCACGCGTGAAACGTGTAGGCCGGCAACCCATCGCGCGCGCGCATTCTGATGACATATGCTGCGATCTCATCGGCGAGTTGGCGGCACCGTGTGGTGTCGTCCGCATCGAAGAGATTACGAATGGGTAATCCGTATTCCATTCGGCCGCAGCCACGGTCGCTGACGACCCAGCTCGTAGTCTCGTAAGCAGTCCATTCCGCCGTTTCGCCCGACAAGCCGGCTTTCCGCTTCACTTGGGCGCGGTAGGCGTCGACGTCGAGGCCCTGCTGCGCGGCGAACTGGCCCAGCACCAGTCCCCTGCGGCCCTCACCGCGTGCCTCGAGCGTGTCACGACCCATGCGGAAATACAGGTGCAATCGCCGATCCGGAATCGAACCGAGGCGCCGGGGTTGATACAGCAGTGACACCACCGTGGTCACTGCCTCGCATCGTTCAATATCGATATCGTTGTCGATATCGTTCACGTAGCGCCGATCGGCCAGCGCGGCCGTCAATGCCGCCGAGAGCATTGCGCCGACGTCGGATCCGGATCGCACCGCGCACCCGATCAGTCCTCCACTGTATAGCGAAACACCCACGGCCACTACCGCTTTGAGCGCCGGGAACGCATCCTCAGCGAGGATCGTGGCGGCTTCTTCGCCCTTCGATGCGAGCGTCAGGCGCACCTGCCGGCCGAGGAACTCGCTAAGCCGTTGATCGTCTCGCCAGTGCGGTTGGGGCATTGGCGCGCCGTATTCGGGCCAGTTCGCGCCGGCTTCGACGGAGCGTTGCACCGAATGGCTGACCAAGGCGCAAGCCTCGGTGCGCCAGAACCTCGATCTCGCATACCGCAATTGCTGGATTTCATCGTCGTAGTGCGGCGCGTTCGGCAGCGCGAAGCCGTGCCGGTCGAAGCCGTCGATGCTACGAGCAGCGAGCGCGGTGTCGCGATGGCGGATGTCGCACACCTGAATAGGAGTGGCCGGACCCAGCAGCGAGACAGCGAATTTCACATCGTTGAGGTCGTCCACCGCAGCGAGGGTGGCCGAGGCTGCTACTTTGTGCGCCGCCCGAACGACGGCGTCGGCGACCGACGCCGTCGCCGCTGCAGCGACCTCCGCCAGACCGGCGCGAACCAGGCGCAAATCGTCGCTACGGCGGCGAACGCTCACGAACACCCCACCGCAATTGGGGTATTCGGCGTCCAACGCGGATGGGGGTCGGGGAACCTGACCGCTCGAACGCACCATAACGGCAACCCGTCGCGCCACCTCTGCCGGACTCAGGCCATCCGGCAACGGTGCCGTCCAAGGCGGCTCAGCCGATTCGGCCGCTCCCGCTGCGGCGCTGCGGGGCACGTTGAGATCGCGCCACACGTTCAAAGCCGTGACGACCCGATAACCAGCCGCCGACAACCATTCGGTTACGCCAGCCCCGAAATCGACCAGCGCCACCGCCCCTTCCACTTCGATTCCTTGTTCTTCGAGCGCTCGGATTCCGTCACGCATCGCCGTTCCAGAACTGATCGCGTCGTCGATGAGTACGACGGGCCTGTCACGCTCGAGCGGACCGTCGATCCGGCGGCCTGCCCCGTACGGCTTGACCTCGCGGCGAATGATCAAACCCTTGTAGCGGCCGCCTGCCATGGCGACACATGCACCCAGCAGCGGCAGGGCGGAAAGGCCGTATGTCGCAAGCTGAGTAGACCGAAAGCCGCGCAGGCGGTCGAGTATCACCGACGCCGAGGCGGTAAGCCCTTCCGGCGTCAAAGTGACGGCCGGACTGTACAGAATCCACGGCATTGGCGCACCGGAGCGAGTCCGCAGATCATGCCCATCGGAGGTATGAAGAAACCCGCGTTCCATTAGCGATTGGCGTAGCGCCGTCAAGCATTCGCCGACAGGTAGATCGTCGCGACCCTCGTTAGACATTTTCGCGGCATCGTGTCGGATACCGGTCCGCGTCGGCATCACCTTGACGTCCCAGAGTCACTCGACGGGAGGTCCGTCGGATCCCGGTCCGTCGCTTGATGGTCCTTCGGGTCCTTCGGGTCCTGTCGGGTCCGTCGGGTCCTTCGGGTCCGTCGGGGCCGTCGGGTCCTTCGGGTCCGTCGGGTCCTTCGGGTCCGTCTGGTCCGTCGGGTCCGTCGGGTCCGTCGGGTCCGTCCGGGTCCTTCGGGTCCCTCGGGTCCCTCGGGTCCCTCGGGTCCGTCGGGACCTTCCGGGCCTTCCGGTCCGTCTGGACCATCAGGACCGCCCGATGGTGTTTCCGGCGATATGGCGGGGTTAATTAGGTTTTCAGCCTGGGATGCGATGACTTTTTCTGCCCCGGCCACGGTAATGAGATCAACGCCAACCTTGATCATGATGGCGCTCAGTGGAGCCAGCACCGGGAAAGCAACGGATATGATCCCACCGAGTAAGGTCAGGAAACCGCCTAATAGCCCTGCCGCAGTGGCTGTTTCGTCGATCGCCGTTCCCAGGGTCGGGACGTCCTGGACGTTTTGAAAGGCACGGATCGTCCTGTCGATTTGTCGACTGAGAGCGTTGGCCTGTTGTTGTACCTGCGCGGCCTTGTCCCCCAGCTTTGCCTGCGTCCGGTCAACCCCGTTGCGAATGTTGTTTGCCTGCTGGACGACTCGAGGAGTCGACTGAGCCTTACCGAATTCCTGCGTCAAACCGCTTACCGCCGACATCAGGTCAGCGACTTCGGGGTCGATAGTCGAATTGGGAGCGGCGACGGCGCTCGATAGCGGACTCGCATCCGCGCCCGCGCCCACCGCGCCTTTCAGCATCGAGTCCATCTGCCGTCCAGACGCAACGATTTGATCGAGCACCGACCGCAGCCGGAGCGCCTCGGCGGTAGCTCCGCTCACCGGACGCTGAAACAGGCGCAAGACCCCGTACGAAAGAACTAACGGGTCGCCCATCCGCTGATGACCGGCGCCACCCGGGCACGTGCCGGCAGAGACCGCATCGGGGATCAACGCCACCCCAGCGCACTTGCCGCACGCGAACCAATTTCCCTGCTCGTTCGGACCCGGCGAAACACCGCTAGGCAGCAGGTATGCGAGGCCTGGTCCGCAAAGATGACCACCGCCGCCTGCGCACACCCCGGGCGTCGAGTTGCCGACCTGTACGAGCACCTCGCATTTGGTGCACTGGCCCCACTGCTGCTCCCCCACCGTCCCGCTGACGGCCAGAACAAATTCGAAGGTTCCTGAACTGACGTGTTGTCCCCCGGCTGCGCAGGGGCCAGCTCCCGGACCGTCGCCGAACGCTAGATTGCTACATTTGGCGCAAGCTATCCACCCGGATTGCTGTGACATGCCGCGGCCCCTGCCAAATGCCTTCGACTGGCTCCGAAAAGTGGCGTCTCAGACGGCTACTGGTCCTTGCTACCGAGACGTATTTCACGTGAAGATGGCCCGGTCTCACCTTAAGACAGCGTAAGCGGAAACTTAAGTGAATTCGCTGATTGAGTTGGGCAGCGATGCGGCGGACGTCGAACGGTGCGGCGGAGCGGCAACTTCGGCAGTCGGCGATCAGGTCCGGGCATAGGCGTGGAAGCTACTCTGGCGGACATGGCTATCGAGTCCACCATGCTCGCCCTCGGCACTCCCGCGCCGCCGTTCACGCTGCCCGAGCCGGCCACCGGCGCCACGGTCAGCCTCGACGAGCTCGCGGGTCCCGCGCTTGTCGTGACCTTCATCTGTAACCACTGCCCGTACGTTCAGCACGTCGCCGCCGCACTCGCCGCGCTCGGTCGCGACCTTGCCGATCAGGGCGTCGCGATGGTCGGCATCTCCAGCAATGACGTCGTGAACTACCCGCAGGACGGACCCGATCAGATGGCCGCCGAGGCCCGCCGCCACGGTTACACGTTTCCCTACCTCTACGACGAGACCCAGGACGTCGCCCGCGCCTACTCCGCGGCCTGCACGCCCGACACGTTCGTCTTCGACGGCGAGCGTCGGCTCGTTTACCGCGGCCAGCTCGACGACTCCCGCCCCCGCAACGGCCTACCTGTGACGGCCGCCGACGTCCGGACGGCGGTCGACGCCGTGCTCGCCGGCCGGCCGGTCAACCCCGACCAGCGGCCGTCGATCGGGTGCGGCATCAAGTGGCGTTGAGCGAATACTGACCAGAGCGCGGCCAACCGCTATCGTCATTAGGTTAGGCATACCTATCATCTGCGCTCAGGTAAGTGCGGGTCAGTGACTCGCTGCTGCAGCACGAAGGGTTAACAGAGCGGTGAGCGATACAACCGCGCGGGCAGCGGCGGACACATCCGACGGTCGGTCGTCGGTGTCTCGACGTGGGCGATGGCTGCGGTGGGGACTGTTGTCGGTGTGGGGCCCGGGTCTTGTGGTGATGTTCGCCGACACCGACGCGGGTTCGCTGATTACCGCGTCGCAGTCCGGCGCCGAATGGGGCTACCGAATGGTGCTGCCCCAACTGATTTTGATGCCGATCCTCTATGTCGTGCAGGAAATGACCGTGCGACTGGGCATCGTCACCGGGCGGGGACACGGTGCGCTGATCAGAGAACGGTTCGGCCGCGGCTGGGCGTGGGTTTCGGCGTTCACACTCTTCGCGTCGGCCGTTGGCGCGCTGCTGAGCGAGTTCGCCGGCGTCGCCGGCGTTGGCGAACTCTTCGGCGTCTCGCGCTGGGTGAGCATCCCGGTCGTGACCGTGGCGCTGTTGGCGCTGGCGTTCACCGGCAGCTACCGGCGCGTCGAACGCATCGGCCTCGCCATCGGCGCCGCTGAACTGGCGTTTCTGGTCGCCATGGTCATGTCCCGGCCGCAGCTGAGCGCGTTGGCTAATGGCTTATCGTCGATGCCGCTGGGCAACTCATCTTATTTGCTGCTCGTCGCGGCCAACGTCGGCGCGGTCATCATGCCCTGGATGATCTTCTATCAGCAGGGCGCGGTGGTCGATAAACACTTATCGGTGGCCACGATCCGGCAGGCCCGTTACGACACCGCCGCCGGCGCCGTGCTGACCCAGCTGATCATGATCGCGGTGGTAGTCACCGTCGCGGCGACGATGGGGACTAATAACGGCGAGGCGACGCTGCACACCGTCGGCCAGATCGCCAGTGCGCTTACCCCGTACCTGGGCCATCTTGGCGGCACGGTTCTATTCGGCCTCGGGATGCTCGGCGCGGCGCTGATCGCCGCGATCGTCTCCTCACTGGCCGGCGCGTGGGGACTCTCGGAGGTCTTCGGGTGGCGACATACCCTCAACCAGCGACCAAACCGCGCCACCGCCAAGTTCTACATCACCTATGCGCTGGCCCACCTCATGGGCGCCGCACTCGTCTTGGCCAGCGTCGACTTGGTCAACCTGGCCGTGGACGTTGAAATCATGAACGCTTTGCTGCTACCCATCGTGCTGGGCTTGCTGCTGGCGCTGGAAGCCCGAGCCCTACCCGCGGACTGGCGTATGCGCGGAATCCGAAAACACATCGCCCGCACCCTATGTCTTCTTGTCATCGCCTTTGGGCTCTATATGGTCCCCCAGGCCCTCGGTTGGGCCTAAACGCCGCGACGAGCCCACCGGTCCGGGTCAGTCCGGGCCCCACGTGTTATATCGGGCACTGTGAATGCGTATTGCACCGCCCCGCAACAGTTTTAGCCGTCCAAGTGGCGTATCAAGCTCCGGCGAACCATACGGTCTTTACCACCCGGGTCTCCGGCGGCAGAAGGCTGGCGTCCGGCGTGCCCAGCTGACCGACCTTGACCTTCCACGCTGGCGCCGATCGGTCGATACAGGTCCCGGCACCCTGGCTGGGCAGCCACAGGACCGCGAGGTCTGCGCCGCCCGAGTCGCCGCACCCGTAGACGCCGACGTACCCGTCGGCGCGCCCGCCCCAGGCGCCGCCGTTGCGAAGCAGGCAATGCGTGCCGTCGTCGAGCGCCAACGCGAACGGGTCCGGCGTGGCGGTGGGCTGCACAGCTGGGAGCGCGCCGCCGTAGGTCACCCGGTGCAAGCTCTTGTCCCACGGATTGTCTACGCACAGAAGTGATCCGGCTGTCGACGGCCAGCAGGTGCCGGCACCCGCAGCGCTCGGCGAACAGTAGTAGATGTTGGCGGCCACCGCCGATGGCGACGGCGTCGTGCAGTCGGACACGTCGACGACATTGCCCTGCGCAGGCGCCTCTCGGTAACCGTTGCCCGGTTGGCCATTGGACCCGACGGGCACCGCATTGATCACCTGGGTGGCCGGCGCAGCAACTGCAGATCCGGCCACCGAGAAAAGAACCATCGCCATCACGGCGATGGGCACCATGACAAATCGCAACATTCCGTCCACTGCGCAAACCTCCGTGTCCGCGCCGGCCTGCTTTTGAAGGGTAGAGGGTTTGGGCGGATTGGGCACGGGCAGAATCCAGGAGACGGCAAGGCGAACAGCGGGCGACGGGAGAGCACATGCCGCAAGTGGCAATCCTCGACGACTACGTCGGCTTGGCCCTCGACCTGGCCGATTGGTCGCCGGTGCAGACCCGAGCCGGAATAACGGTCTTCGACCGGCACCTCTCCGAGGCGGAGGCCGTGGACGCGCTGCGGCCGTTTGACGTGGTCTGCACCATGCGCGAGCGAATGGCGTTTCCGCGCACGCTCATCGAACGACTGCCGAACCTGAAACTGATCACCATCGTCGGCAGGAGCCTGCCGAATTTGGATATGGCCGCAGCCAGCGAGTGCGGCGTGCTGGTTGTCCACTCGAACTTCGCCAATCCCGTGTTCAGCTCCGTTCGCGACGCCACTCCGGAATTTGCCTGGGGATTGATGATCGCGACGGTGCGCAATCTGGCCGAAGAGCATCGGCGCATGCGTGACGGCGCGTGGCAGGCCAGCGTCGGTATGACGTTGTCAGGCAAAACCCTCGGGCTTCTCGGTCTCGGCAGGATCGGCATACGCATGGCCGAATACGCGAAAGTGTTCGGCATGGACGTCATTGCGTGGAGCCAGCATCTCACCGACGAGGCCGCCGCAGCGGCCGGTGCTCGCCGGGTCGAAAAGGCGGCGCTCTTCGCGGAATCTGACGTGGTCTCCATCCATGTGGTGCTCTCGGAGCGCACGCGAGGTCTGGTCGCCGAACCCGAGCTGGCCCTGATGAAGCCGCACGCCTACCTGATCAACACTTCCAGGGGCCCGATCGTCGATGAGGCCGCACTGATCACCGCGCTCAGGACCGGGCGCATCGCCGGAGCCGGGCTCGACGTCTTTGACGTCGAACCGCTACCGCCCGAGCATCCGTTGCGGCTGCTCCCGAACGTGACGTTGTCTCCCCACCTGGGGTACGTCACCCGCGAGATGCTGGGTGCCTTCTACTCGGACACCGTCGAAGCCGTGGTGGCCTGGCTGGACGGAGCGCCTGTTGGGATCGCCAACCCGGAGGCGTTGCAGCGGCGAACCTGATGTATTCGACGTCAGCCCGGGCAGTAGTTCGATTCCGCGGCACTGACCATGGAGGTCACGTCCGCGAACGTGATGCCTTTCGGACCCAAGGTGCTGTGGATGTCCGTTGCGATCTGGTCTGGCGTCTTGCCGGCGTTGCGATCGGCGCAGATTTGGTGCCCCATCGCGATAATGTCGGAGTCATCCCCGGCCGGCCAAGTGAAGCCGAGCTTGTGCAGTTGAGCGATGTACGCGTCGTCAGTGCTGTCGGCAAGCGCAATCGCAGTGCTGCCGGTAAGGAAAGCACCGACGACCACGGGGATTGTCAGTTTGGTTAGCCAGCGACGTGAAGACATTCTGATGCCCTTCCTTCTGGTCGGCGTCGACTTTGCAGTCAGTTCGAGCGTCCGAAGAGTGCAAAGAGGAAACTAGACGAAGCCGTCAAGCTTGGGAAGAGCCGAACACAGTTTTAACAGTGTGACGGCGATGGTCACAGGTGGTCGGACAGCAAACGCGCTGCTCTTTGAGTCAGCGGCTGACGCGGAAGCGCTTCAGCCGCGAAGTGGCTCCGGACACCAATTCGACCCGGCTTCTCGGCAATTGCAGGTGGTCGGCCAGCAGCCGGGCGGCCGCGTCGTTGGCTTTGCTGTCGACCGCCGGCTCGCGCACGTAAATTGTCAGCTTGCCGTCGGAGCAGGTCTCGACGAGGGGTCCCTTGCGACTGCCCGCCTTGACCTTGACGACGACGATGTCAATCACCGACGCGACGCTACCGCGCGCGGGCGTTCAGCGGCCTTCACGAGCCGTCCGGCGAGGAATCGGACCACGCTGCGCAGAAAGAACAGCATGACCGGGCCGGAGCGGCGCGGCCCCTCGGTGAACGAGCCCGTCCAGCGAAGATCGGTGCCGCCCGCGAGGTTCGGCGTCAAGAGCATTTCGGTGCGGTAGTCGCGCGCCGGAAGGCGCGGCCCAATCTGTTGGTAGGCATGGCGGCGGTCCCGCTCGTAGGCGATTGTCATTTCGCGCATCAGCATCGCCACATTCCGACCTTGCGCACGGCGCCGACGCCGGCGGGCAGCGGATCCCCCTGCTGTTCCCAACTTGACTGGACGATAAGGGGTTTCGCCCACTCCGACCAACGGGCACCGTCGGTCTCAAGGCGAAACAGTATGGTGGCCGGCGCGCTGGTGGTGCGGTTGATCTCGAAGGTGAACACCCTGTCAGACATGGGTTCTCACCGACTCGCGCTCGCCGTTGCGGCGGCGGGCCGGAGCAGCCGCCCACTGATCAAGGCCGATAGCCAGCCGGGTCCAAGCCGTCCAAGCGTGGCTGTCGCCCGAAAGCGCCACCCGGGAACAACCACAGCCCGGCCCCGGTCCATGGCGCGCAGCCCCGCGGCCACCACCGGCTCGGGCTCGGCCAGGTGCCGGTAGATCGCCGTGTGTGAGACATCCGATCCCAGCGCATCAACGAATCCGGTCCGGGTGGGCCCGGGGCACAACGCCGTCACGGTGACACCCGACCCGCGGGTTTCTGCCCACAAGGCCTGGCTGAGCGAAAGCACGAACGCCTTCGACGCGCCGTAGGTGGCCTGATAAGGCCCGGGCTGAAACGCGATCGTGGAGGCGACGTTCAAGATGCCGCCGCGACCGCGGGCCAGCATCCCCGGAAGCACCGCATGGGTCAGACGGACCAGCGCGTCGACGTTGACGGCCACCAAGTCGTGCTCGCGAGCGGCCTCCAGCTCGGAAAACCGGCCATAGGTGCCGAACCCGGCATTGTTGACCAGGACCTCGATGGCGCGGCCCTCGAGGTTGGCCGCAAGGGCGTCGACGCCGGAGTCGGTGCCAAGGTCACCGACGACAAGTTCGATGGCAACGCCGGGGGCAATCCGGCGAACCTGCTGCGCCACCGCGTTGAGCCGGAGCTCGTCGCGTCCCGCGAGCAGCAACGACAGGCCTCGCTTCGCCAGCATTTCAGCGAAGATCGCGCCGAACCCGGAGCTGGCACCGGTGATCACCGCCCACCCAGTCCCGTTACCTCGTTGTGTCGACATTGCCGCCCCTTTCTAACGATGTGAATGCTATTAACATAGCCCAGCGATGTTAATGTCGTCAACATGCCCGGAAAGAAATCGCCGACTCCGACGCGACGCGACAGCTACCACCACGGCGATCTCAAACGGGCCCTCACCCACGCCGCGCTATCGCTGGTAGCCGAGCGAGGACCCAAAGGCTTCACGTTGACCGAAGCGGCACGGCGCGCCGGCGTCAGCGCCGCCGCCCCGTACCGTCATTTCGCGGACAAGGCCCACCTGCTCGCCACCGTCGCCGAGCAGGGATTCCTCGAGCTGCACACGGCGCTGACCGCTGCGGCCGAGGCCGCAACCGATCCCACTGCGAGGTTGATCGGAATCGGGCGTGCGTATGTGCGCTGGGCCGTCGCACATCCGGACCATTACCGGGTTATGTTCGGCGCCGACACCGACAAATCCGCGCACCCGAGCCTGGCCGTCGCCGCGGGCCAAGCGTTCGACAACCTGCTCGACGCGATAACGCGGTGCCAGGAAGCTGGGATGGTGGGCGGCCAAACGCCGCTCCAGATTGCCGGGCCGCTCTGGTCGCTCGTGCACGGCGTCGCATCCCTTGCCATCGACGGCGAGCTACGCAATGTCGGCATCGACCAAGACCCCGAGGACATGGTCGCGTACGCCCTGTCGGACGTGATTCGGGCGCGCTGAACTCCGTGCGCTGGTAGCGCCGCTCATCCGTCGTCAGTCGGCCAGGGAGCGCGAACTCGGAAATTCTTGTCACGGTAGAGAACCCGGTCTGGAACCCGACTAACTAAGAGGCCGCAGCGCACCGCCCGCGCTTGGCAATTATGTCGAGAAGGTGCGGGCACCGCGTTCGGGCGGCAAACGCAGCGAATTCACGAGATAGCTCACCGTGCGATAGGTACCCGCGAGCATGAGCAGCTCGAGGATGGCTTCCTCGCTGTGGTACATGCTCAACTGTGCCCACAGCTCGTCGTCGACCGTGCAGCTCGATTGCAGGCTGTCGCAGAGTCGCAGCAGGACGCGATCGGCGTCGTCCCAGCACTCGTCCTCTGGCGCTCCGGTCGTCAGCGATGCGATCTGGTCCTCGGTCAACCCGGCCTTGGCCGCAAAGGTGGTCACGTGCACGCCCCACTCGTACTCGGCGCCACAGGCCGCGGTGACCCTGTCGATGACGATCTCGCGCTGCCGGATCGTCAGGTGTCCTCGGTCGAGCAGGCCGGAGTTGAAGAACTTGAAGAACAGGCGGTGGTCTCGGGCCAGCGTGGTGAACAGCACCAGCGGAGGATTGCCACGCATGACGGCATCGATGGCCTGCTGGATGTCGGCGGGCAGGGGCAGTGCAGCGGGCGCAATTCGTGCGCTACGGTTTTTGTAGCGATCCATGCTGGAACTATATGCGGTCTTGCTACAAAATGTGAAGCATGACGGTTCCGCGGATCGGGTCGCAAGTACGAGGATCGACCTGTGGACGGCCCATCATGGTCGCCCTCGATGCGCTGGGCCGGCGCGGTGCACTGCGAGTTCTGTGGGAACTGCGAGACGGGCCGTTGACCTTTCGCGCCCTTCAGGCGGCGTCCGACATGAATCCGGGCTCGCTGAACACCCGCCTCAAGGAGCTGCGCGCGCTGTGCATCGTGGACCACTCCGACGGCGGCTATCAGTTGACCGCGCAAGGGTTATCGTTGATGGCCGCACTGAAACCGCTGCAAGCCTGGGCAGACGAGTGGGCACACCAGACCGACGGTCAGGACGCGCTGCAGGACTCGCTTAACTCCGGCCCATAGGTGGCCGCGCCGCACTCGCAGTGCCAGCAGACGTGCGGGCCGCAGGAACACAGAATGGTAGCGACGATCATGTGTCCAGGCAGCAGCCAATGACCACGCGCACAGCGTTGGGGTGGTCTGTCCATCCATTGCGTGCGCGAGCAGTGCTCCGCCAGCTCGTCGACATAAACATTCACACGCCTCACATTTCCATCGGCTCTATCGCGAAATCCAGGGCGATGCACGAATCGTTATTCTTTGTTGTCGCTCCTTCACCGTGTCGTTGTATCGGAGAATTGAAGGCGGCTTAAGCCCCGGAGCCCGCAGCCGCTGAAAACAAACCGCACTGGCATTCAGGTTCATGGCCGCGCAGCTCGTCGACCGGCGCTCGACCAGCCCAGGGTGAGCTGGTGCCGGTTGCCTGCGCTTGGCTGTAGACATCGATTGCCGGCTTGTCTTCCTTGACGGTGGCGCCCATGATGTCCAGTCTCATCCCGCGCAGGTCCATTGCCATGCCTGGACGGAGCACCGCGTTGCGCCGTGGGTTGCTGAATAGACGGTGGGGCCGGGGGTGGGTCGGTAGCATTCCTGTCCGAGGTGAGGTTAAGGGAAGGGCCTGCCGGTGGCAGAGGTGGAGTTCGGGCGTTATCGCCTGATCGAGCAGATCGGCCGGGGCGGCATGGGTGAGGTGTGGCGCGCCCACGACACCGTCACCGAGCGGATCGTGGCCCTAAAAGTGTTGCCCACCCAGTTCGCCGACGACGCGGTCTTCCAGGAACGTTTCCGCCGGGAAGCGCGATCCGCCGCGGCCCTCGACGAACCGCACGTGGTGCCGATCCATGACTTCGGCGAAATCAACGGACGGCTCTTCGTGACGATGCGGCTGATCAAGGGCCACGACCTGCACAACCTCCTCAAAAGCGACGGGCCGATTGACCCGGCGCGCGCGGTGGGAATCATCGATCAGGTCGCCTCGGCGCTGCATGCGGCACACCAGGTCAATTTGGTGCATCGAGACGTCAAGCCGTCCAACATCCTGGTCACCGACGAGGACTTCGCCTACCTGATCGACTTCGGGATCGCCCGCGCCGCCGGCCAAACCGGTCTCACGAGTACCTCGACTGTCATCGGCACTTGGGCCTACATGGCCCCCGAACGCGTCACTGCTGGACAGACCGATGCGCGGGCCGACGTCTACGCCCTGGCCTGCGTGCTTTACGAGTGCTTGACGGGCAGCCAGCCCTTCGGCGGTGGCAGCCTGGAGCAACAAATCGGTGGCCACATCGCCCTGCCGCCGCCGCGCGCGTCTGACCGCCGCGCGGAGGTGCCCGCCGAGCTCGATGCCGTTATCACCAAGGGGATGGCCAAGAACCCCGACGATCGGTACACGACCACCCGCGAGATGGCACGCGCCGCCACAGCCGCGCTCGCCGGGGTGCCCACCGGGCCCAACGCCGTGCCCCCGACGATTGCAGCACCGCTAATGAAGGCCGACCACGATAAGACTTCGCAGCTCGGCTCCGTCGCCGACCGAACTGAGCAGGCGAGCGGTCCGTCGCAAACTGACCTCACCCAGCCCGCGCCGGTGCCGCATGACCAGAAATCACTGGGCACCAAGACATCTCGTAAAGGCCGGCTCATTGCCGTGTCGAGCTTCGGGGTCGTGGTGGCTATCGTCGCAGCGATCGTCTTATCGCGGTCGAGTGACCATGGTTCCCCGCCAGCGCCCTCGACTAGTCCGACGCCGTCGGCCCTTCCCAACACCGGCCCCTTCACCGGAACCTTCACCGCGGCCATTGGTCCCTCGATTAGAGGGGACGGAAGTCCCGCTACCGGCGAAGCGGACGCGGCGGAATTCTCCGAGGCGTGGCGTCTGCGGTCGGCTTGCGGTGCCAATGGCTGTGTCGCCACCGCGTCGACCGGCGGCCGCTATCCGGCGAAGGACCTGGTGTTCGATAACGTCGGCGGGCGCTGGCTTTCCGTCACCACCTCACGACGAAAGTGCCCGAGCATCGACGACGCCGAGGTATGGAATGTGATCTCGCTTCAACCGCAGGCGGACGGGACCATGTCGGGGGAATGGACAAGCCCCACCACTAACGGGTGTTTCCGCAAACGGGCCGTGACCCTAACCCGAACCGCGGACACTGACGTCTCGCTACTACCCGACCCCGCAACCCTGCCGGTACGCGTCGTGTCCCCGGCGCAGGCGCTGCACGGCAGCTATGACCAGCTCGAAACCTACGCCGTCGGTGCCAAGAACAGCTATCGCACAGCTGTGCGAACCGACTGCCTGCGTACCGGCGACCAATGCATGAGCTTCTTCCTCGATGTCGTGCCGAACGATGGCAAAGGCTCCCCGTTTGTTTTTGGAAACGGAACATGGACTCACAACTCAAAGTTCGACGCCGCCTGCCCACGAGGCGGCACTTCCCATGTCAGCGTCACCGAAACAATTGCGTTGCCTCAACCACCCCAGGACCCGATTCTGCAGCTCACTGCGCACGGTTACCAAGAAGAAGCCGGGGCGGCCTGCTCAAATTCGGCCTTCGATGACACGTTCACCCGCACCGGCGACTAGAGTCGCAAGCGCATCACATTTCGATCGGCTCGATCCGTACGCACCGGAGCAGCCATGACAGACGATCCAGCAAGCACACTCGGCGATCAGCGTTTCGTTTCGCTGACCACGTTCAAGCGCAGCGGACAGGGCGTGGCGGCGCCGATGTGGATCGGCCGCGACGGCGCCGACCTGTTCGTGTGGACACCCGCGGACAGTTGGAAAGTTAAACGGGTCCGCAACAATCCGCGCGTGCTGTTGGCGCCGAGCAGTCGTTTCGGCAAGGTGAGCGACGGCGTTTTGACCGTCGAGGGCACCGCGCAGGTGGTCACCGACCCGGTGACCGTGCAACGACTTCAGGGTGGGATTCGCAGAAAGTACGGCTTCGGGTACCGCCTGGTCACTCTGGTCGAAAGGATCGCAGCGCGTGGACGCAAGCCGCGGGTCATCCTGCGGATCGCGGTGTCGCGTTAAGCGATGAATTTCGGGCGCGCCGCCGGTCATACCTTCTGAAATCGGAACATCGACAGCTTCGATAGCAGGAAGAGGTTGAGCCTATGTCGTCAAATCCCGCAGCCCTACCGCCAATCGTCGATCAGCAGACCTGGCGCGCCAAGCTCGACGAACTGCGCAAGCGCGAGAAGGCCGCCACTCACGAATTGGACGCAATCTCCGCCCAGCGGCGCCGCCTGCCGATGGTCGAGTTGCCCGACTACACCCTGATCGGTGCCGACGGCCCCATCCGCCTCGCCGATGTATTCGACGGGCGGTCGCAGCTCATCGCTTACCACCACATGTGGTCAGACGGCGCCGAGTGGCAGTGCGGCGGGTGTACGGGCTTCACGTCGCAATTCACCCGACTGGAGTTCCTCGACAGCTACGACGCCCGCTTCGTCATCGTCACCAACGGACCGATCGACGAGGCGCTTGCCTACGAGCGCAAGGTCGGCAACCGGATGGACTGGTACTCGTCGTCCGAGAGCCCGTTCGGCGCCGACATGGACGCACCGCCCGGAGGGGGCTTCGCGGTCAACGTTTTCCTGCGCGACCGTGACACCGTGTACCGCACCTGGCACACGAACGGGCGAGGCACCGAGCAACTCAGCCACTCGTTCGCGCTGATCGACATCCTGCCGTGGGGTCGCCAGGAGGAATGGCTCGATTCGCCTGCAGGTTGGCCCTCCCGGCCCACATACTCGGGGTGGCTGGACTCCCCCGATATCGCCCGCGCCTACGGATCCGAGGAGGACGCATGACCGCGACCATCGAGCACTACGTCGTCAGCCGCACCATCGCCGCAACCCCGGCAGAGATCTTCGCCGTCCTCACCGACCCGTCCCGCCACTGCAACACCGAGCCCACCGACTGGGTCCGCGACGCCGTGGATACCGCACCGATCACCGGCACCGGACAGATGTTCGCGATGAACATGTTCCTCGAACAGGCCGGTGGCCACTACGTCACGCACAACGTGGTCAATGTGTTCGATAAGGACCGTGCCATCGGGTGGGTGCCGGGCCAGCTTGACGACTCGGGTAACCACTCCCCCGGAGGTTGGTTCTGGCGCTACGACCTCGCTCCCAATAGGGACGGCACGGACGTCACCCTTACCTACGACTGGACCGCGACGCCGCAGGATTTCCGCGACCGGGTCGGCGGGATGCCCGCCTTTCCCGAGGACTACGTCGCCGCGTCGCTGGCGACTCTGGAGCGCACCGTCACTTCTCCAGGGTGAACTGGTTGACGTCGATGTGGCCGGAGCGGAATAAGCCTCTGCAACCGGTCAGATATTTCATGTACCGCTCGTAGACCTCTTGAGACTGAATCACGGTGGCTTCGGCCTCATGCGCCTCGAGGGCCTGGGCCCAGAGGTGGAGGGTCCTCGCATAGTGCTGCTGCAGTGACTGGCGGCGGGTCAGCGTGAAACCCGCCTTCGCCGAGTGCGTCTCCACCATCTCGATCGACGGCAACCGGCCGCCCGGGAAGATCTCGGTCACGAGGAAGTTGACGAAGCGAGCCATTTCCAACGAAATGCCCAAGCCCCGGTCATCGAGCTGCTCTGGCGTTAAGCCGGTGATTGAATGCAGAAGCATCACGCCGTCAGCGGGCAGGACGTCATAGGCCATCGTGAAGAAGTCGTCGTAGCGATCGTGGCCGAAGTGCTCGAACGCACCGATGGACACGATCCGGTCGACGGACTCGCTGAACTCCTCCCAGCCCTGAAGCAACACCCGCTTGCCGCGCGGGGTGTCCATCTCGTCGAGTGATCCCTGTACGTGGGCCGCCTGGTTCCGCGACAACGTCAGGCCGACAACGTTGACGTCATACTTCTCTATTGCCCGTCGCATCGTCGAGCCCCAGCCGCAGCCGACATCGAGCAACGTCATGCCGGGCTGTAGGGCCAACTTGCCCAGCGCCAGATCGATCTTGGCGATCTGCGCCTCCTCCAGCGTCATGTCATCCCGCTCGAAGTACGCGCAACTGTAGGTCTTGGTGGGATCGAGAAACAGGCGGAAGAAGTCGTCGGATAGGTCGTAATGCGCCTGCACATCGGCGAAATGCGGTACCAGCTTCTGAGCCATGGACGCACCTGCCTTTCTGGACGTAGAGGCCCGCCCTTCGGGCGCGCAGCACTAGCGGAATTACCCCTGTCTGCTCGGGCCAAACAGTCCGCCTCGGGGCCGGACCACCCGGCGACCGCTGGTGTTCAGCGAGTTTAGTCGTGTAGAAGGGTCTGGTGGAGGATCCGCCGCCCAGATCTTTCGATCCGTCGACCCTGCGCGAAGCGATGGCTCGACGGTTGCATCGGCGAGCGCTGGCCGAGGGCAAGATCACGCTGCCGGCCGTGCCGGGCGCGGTCGACGAGTACGTCAAGATGTGTGTACACATCTTTGCCGGCGCGGGCGTTCAGTACACGGCCGAACAATCTGCTCAGCTCAAGACGGTGCTGCAGGCCGAGTTGGCGAAGGCCTACCGGGCCTCCTCCCGCTCCGTCATCACCATCTCGTTCAACTCTCCTTACGGCACGATCCTCAACTACCGCGTCAAAGCGGAATGGATAACTATCGAGGCCGATTACGAGCAGTGGGTTGCCATCCGCCAGCCGCCATTATTCGGTACCGAACCGGACGCGCGGGTGTGGGCGCTGGCCGGTGCAGCGGCCGATCCCGCGACCCATCGGGTGCTCGACATCGGCGCAGGAACTGGCCGCAATGCCCTGGCCCTGGCGCGTCGCGGCCACCCGGTGGACGCGGTCGAGATGACCCCGAAGTTCGCGGATACCATTCGCGCGGAGGCCGAACGGGAATCGCTCGATATCCGCATCATCCAGGACGATGTCTTTGCCGCCCTGGATGGTGTCCAGTCGGAATATCAGCTGATCGTGGTGTCCGAGGTGGTGCCGGACTTCCGGAACACGTCGCAGTTGCGGGAGATGTTCGAGCTTGCCGCCCGTTTGCTGGCCGCCGGCGGACGTTTGGTGGTCAACATATTTTTGACGCGCCAGGGCTACGTCCCCGACAACGCCGCGCGGGAATTCGGGCAGCAGTGCAACAGCATGATGTTCACTCGGGACGAAGTGACGGGCGCGGTGGCCCAGCTACCTCTTGAGCTGATCGCCGACGACTCCGCCTACGACTACGAGAAGACCCACTTACCCGAAGGCGCTTGGCCGCCCACAGGTTGGTTCGACGCATGGGTCAGTGGCCTCGACGTCTTCGACGTGGAGCGCGAGCAGTCCCCAATCGAGATGCGCTGGCTCGTCTTCCAGAAGGCGGGCTAGCGGCAGCGCCGGCCGGGGACGGTTTCAGCGAAGGGTTCTTGGTTCTGGAAGCCAAGATCTACGGAATTTCCCTCGGTAACGGCTTATTCGGGCAGGAGGACGCCCGGGTGTCGTTCCGGATCGGCGACGCGCACCTATCTGTCGCCGACGATGCCACTGGTCAGCGTCTTCAACAACGGAGCCCTGGTTCGCCCCATGCCCACGTCCATGGGAAGGGGTGGCACCGAAACCGTTGGTGCGCAGACCATATCGCTGTGGACGCCGCCGGGCATCTACACCGTGCTCGACAAGGGCAACCCGGTCGTGATGGACTCCTCAACCTTCGGCCTGCCCCAGAACTCCCGCCTTGGGTATCGCGAGACCATCAACTACGCCACCCGGATCAGCACCGACGGTATATATCTGCATGAGCTCGACGCGACGGTGTGGGCCCAGGGCCACACCGACACCTCGCACGGATGTCTGAACGTCAACGCCGACAACGCGAAATGGTTCTACGGCTTCTCCGTACCGGGCGACGTGGTCGAGGTCCGCAACAGCGGCGGGCCACCGTTGCAATTGGCGCGAAACGGCGATTGGACGCTTAGCTGGGATCAGTGGGGCAAGGGCAGCGCCTTGAAGCGCTGAGCGGTATCAGTACTGAGAGGCGCGTGATGGCGAAATGGAATCCAGCCGGCGCAGCCCTCGTGGCGTCAAGTGTGACGACTCCCCCAGCGCTGCCCTCATGCGCCCGGTTCCAACAAAGACTTGACTGATTCCAGATAAGTGAGTTGTATTGGCAGGGTGCCCTCAACGGCAGATTACGCGGGGCGGCTGCGGCTGGCCGATCTGCGTGTGACCCGGCCTAGAGTCGCCGTGCTGGAGGCTGTGGACGCCCATCCACATGCCGACACCGAGACGATCTTCTCGGCGGTGCGGACTGGTCTTCCCGATGTTTCCCGGCAGGCCGTGTATGACGTACTCAACGCGCTGACCGCGGTGGGCCTGGTTCGGCGGATCCAGCCATCGGGGTTGGTCGCTCGCTATGAGTCCCGGGTCGGCGACAACCACCACCACGTCGTGTGCCGGTCCTGCGGAGTCATTGCCGACATCGACTGTGCGGTCGGTGAGGCGCCGTGCTTGACTCCGGCCGACGACAACAACGTTCTGGATGGGTTCGTTCTCGACGAGGCCGAAGTCATCTACTGGTGCTTCTGCCCCGACTGCTCGAGTGCAGTTTCCTGATCACAGCCCGATTCACCTAACACCGAAAGGAATGTTGTGTCCGAAAGCGAAAACCCGGTAATCGCCGCGCCCACTCCGAAAGAGGGCGCTCCCCTGACGAACCAGGATTGGTGGCCCAACCAGGTCGACGTCTCAAGACTGCACCCGCACTCGCCGCAGTCCAACCCGCTAGGCGAGAACTTCGACTACGCCGCGGAATTCGCCAAGCTCGACGTCGACGCGCTCAAGGCCGACATGGTCTCGCTGATGACCACCTCGCAGGACTGGTGGCCCGCTGACTATGGCCACTACGGCGGCTTTTTCATTCGGATGAGCTGGCACGCCGCCGGCACCTACCGGATTTACGACGGGCGCGGCGGCGGCGGCCAGGGTCTGCAGCGCTTTGCCCCGCTCAACAGCTGGCCGGACAACGCGAGCCTGGACAAGGCCCGCCGGCTGCTGTGGCCGATCAAGAAGAAGTACGGCAACAAGCTCTCCTGGGCGGACCTTATTGTCTTCGCTGGCAACGTTGCTCTGGAATCGATGGGATTCAAGACCTTCGGCTTCGCGTTCGGCCGCGAAGACGTCTGGGAGCCCGAAGAGATTATCTTCGGCGAAGAGGGCGAATGGTTGGGCACCGACAAGCGCTACTCCGGTAAGCGGGACCTCGCGCAGCCCTACGGTGCGACCACGATGGGTCTGATCTATGTGAATCCGGAAGGCCCCGAAGGCAAGCCGGATCCAGTCGCCGCCGCAATCGACATCCGCGAGACGTTCCTCCGGATGGCAATGAACGACGAGGAGACCGCCGCACTCATCGTCGGTGGCCACAGCTTCGGCAAGACCCACGGTGCTGGCGACGGCGACCTGGTCGGTCCCGAGCCGGAGGCCGCCCCGATCGAGCAGCAGGGGCTGGGCTGGAAGAGCTCCTATGGCAGCGGCTCGGGAAAGGACGCCATCACCAGTGGCATCGAGGTTGTCTGGACGCCGACCCCGACCAAGTGGGACAACACCTTCCTGGAGACCCTGTACGGCTACGAGTGGGAACTGGTGAAGAGTCCGGGTGGGGCCTGGCAGTTCACGGCCAAGGGCGGTGCCGGCGCGGGCACGATCCCCGACCCGTTCGGCGGGCCGGGCCGCGCCCCGACGATGCTGGTCACCGACATCTCGTTGCGGGAGAGCCCGATCTACCAGGACATCACGCGGCGCTGGCTTGACCATCCCGAGGAGCTGGCGGACGCCTTCGCCAAGGCGTGGTACAAACTGCTGCACCGCGACATGGGACCGATCACCCGCTACCGCGGGCCGTGGATTGCCGAGCCGCAGCTGTGGCAGGACCCGGTTCCGGCCGTGGACCACGCGTTGGTCGACGACAAGGACGTCGCGGCGCTGAAAGCCAAGGTGCTCGGGTCCGGTCTCTCCGTTCCCCAGCTGGTCAAGACAGCCTGGTCGGCGGCGGGAAGCTACCGCAACACCGACAAGCGCGGTGGTGCGAACGGGGCACGGGTTCGCCTTGAGCCGCAAAAGAACTGGGAGGTCAACGAGCCTGCCGAGCTGGGCCAGGTGCTGCCGGTTCTCGAGCAGATCCAGCAGGACTTCAACGGCTCTGCCGGCGGCGGCAAGAAGATCTCGCTGGCCGACCTGATCGTACTGGCCGGGTCCGCGGCGGTGGAGAAGGCCGCCAAGGACGCGGGTCACACCGTGACGGTGCCGTTCGCGCCGGGTCGCACCGACGCCTCGCAGGAGAACACCGACGTGGAGTCGTTCGCCGTGCTCGAGCCTCGGGCCGACGGGTTCCGCAACTATGTGCGGGCGGGCGAGAAGGCTCCGCTAGAGCAGTTGCTGGTGGAACGGGCCTCCCTGCTGGGTGTGACCGGTCCGGAGCTGACGGTGCTCATCGGCGGTCTGCGTGCCCTCGGCGCCAACCACGGCGGCAGCAAGCACGGCGTGTTCACCGACAAGCCGGGTGTGTTGACCAACGACTTCTTCATCAACCTGCTCGACATGGGCACCGAGTGGAAGGCGTCGGAGACCGCGGAGAACGTCTACGAGGGCCGCGACCGGGCCTCCGGCGCTGCCAAGTGGACCGCGACCGCGAATGACCTTGTGTTCGGCTCGAACTCGGTGCTGCGCGCAGTGGTCGAGGTGTACGCGCAGGACGACAACGCGGGGAAGTTCGTGCAGGACTTCGTCGCGGCGTGGGTCAAGGTCATGAACAACGACCGCTTCGACCTCAAGTAATCGTCGACGCATGCGACGGCCCCCGCGAGCCACCGGCTCGCGGGGGCCGTCGTGCTAGCGGACCCGCAATCGCGGCAGGCCGCGCGCCAGCCGCTGCAGCTTTTCTGGCGGAGTACGCCAGAAAAACTGCAATGGCTCAACAAGTTTCACTCCCCAAACGGCTAGGGCCGCGGGGCGGCCGCGTTCGGCCAGGAGGGTCCGCCGGATACGCCGAGCAATTATCAAGCCGAGCAGGGTGATCGCGAGCCTGCCCAGTGCCGTCCTGCTCGTTCGCATTTTCCAGGTCGACGGGGTCGAGCCGGCGCGCCGGCCGAGGTGGTAGCCGATGCACAGTGCCGCCACCAGCCCGGAGAACACCGCGAGCGCCGTCATGAGATGAGCGTCCTTGGTTGCCATCGCGGCTGCGTCACGGGCCAGATACATCTCGGCCAACAAATGAGTTGTTTACGACGGTGTTTCGTAGGTGCCGGCGAGCAACGAAATTAGGGCCGAAATCGAACGCCGAGGGCTGCCCGTGGCCTCATCATGTTGTCGCGCAAAAGATGCAGCCGCACTGTTACCGCGAACAGATTCAAATCGCGGATGATGTGCGTCTGGACAATGACGACCGGCCACTCGAGCGTGAGAATAGTTTCGGCAAACCAAGGTCGCGCAGACAGCTCGAGGGACCCCGTTATGATCCCCTACTCCGACGGCATTCCGGCCCGGCGGTTCCCGGTTGTCAACACCGCGCTGGTCGCGATCAATTTCGCGGTATGGCTGTTCTACGAGCTGCCGAACGGGGATTCGGCGGTTAACCAGGCATCGTTCTATCCGTGCGATGTCAGCGGGGCCTGCCACATAGGCGTTCCGTGGGGCCTCGGTTGGATCACGGCCATGTTCATGCATGCCAGCTGGGATCACATCCTCGGCAACATGCTGTTCCTGGTGATCTTCGGAAAAAACGTCGAAGACGCCTTCGGACGGCTCGGCTACCTGCTCTTGTATTTCGCCGGGGGGTTCCTCGCCACCATGACGCAGACCGCGATGACCTTGCTTTTCGGCAGTGCGTCTGATGCCCAGGTACCGACGCTGGGCGCCAGCGGCGCGATCGCTGCAGTGCTGGGCGCCTACCTCGTGCTCTATCCCAACTCACGCATCAGCACGCTGGCGCTGTGGTGGCCGATCAATATCCCGGCGTGGGTTTTCCTCGGCGGCTGGTTCCTGTACCAGTTCTTCGAAAGTAATTACTCGCTGGTGAAGTCGAACTCCGGCGGCAGCGGCGTCGCTTTCTTTGCCCACGTCGGCGGATTCATCTTCGGTTTCCTGGTAGCCAGATTGCTCGTCGGTACCGACCGAATATCGGCCCAGGAGCCGCGATACGACGCGGCATGACGCAGAGTTCAAAGGTTGTCCCAACGCTGGTGTCACGAATGGAGGTAGCGATGACACCGAAAATTGTTCCGGGGCAGCCCGATCCGCTCGGCACCACGCCCGACGAGCGGGGCACCAACTTCGCGGTGGCCTCGGACGGTGACGAGGTCAAACTCTGCCTGTTCGATGCCGCCGGCGGCGAGACGCAGTTGGTGCTGCCGGACCGCGACGGCGATGTGTGGCACGGCTTCGTGCCCGGGGTCGGGCCGGGACAGGCCTACGGATTTCGGGTCAGTGGTCCCTTTGATCCCAGCCGCGGGCTGCGCTACAACCCCGCGAAACTGCTGCTGGACCCCTACGCACGCGCAATCAACGGCGACGTGCGATACGGACCCGAGGTGCTCGGCCATTCGATTCAAAACCCCTCGGCACCAAGCCCTTTAGACTCAGCGGATCATGTCCCGCGCAGCCTGGTGTGTGCCGTTGCACCGCCAATCGCGGTGCCCAAACCGGCGCATGAGCTGGCCGACACCATCGTCTACGAGGTTCATGTTCGCGGGTTCACCGCGACGCATCCGGGGGTGCCGAAAGAGCTGCGCGGTACGTATGCGGGACTTGCTCATGAGGCGGCGCTGCAACACCTGGTCGACCTCGGCGTAACGGCGGTGGAATTGCTGCCCGTCCACCGCAGCGTGCCCGAACAGTTCCTCGTCGACCGGGGCCTGACCAACTACTGGGGATACAACACAATCGGATTCTTTGCGCCCCAGGCGAACTACTCCGCCGCGGCGCGGGTTGGGTATCCGGGCGGGGAGGTCGCAGAATTTCGCGCAATGGTCGACACCCTGCACAGCGCCGGCCTGGAAGTAATCCTCGATGTGGTGTTCAACCACACCGCCGAAGCCGGACCCGGCGGGCCGACCTTGTGCTTCCGCGGGCTCTACAACAATGCGTACTACCGGCTGGACCCGGGCGACGCGAGCAGCTACTTCGACACGGCGGGGACCGGCAATTCGTTGAACGCCGACCATCCCACCACGCTGCGGCTGATCATGGACTCTCTCCGTTATTGGTTGTCGCAGATGGGCGTCGACGGCTTTCGTTTCGACCTGGCGCCCACCCTTGGCCGAGAGCACGGCGCCTTCGACCCGTGGTCCGCCTTCTTCGATCTCGTGGCTCAAGACCCGGTGATTTCGCTGGCAAAACTGATCGCCGAACCGTGGGATGTCGGCCAGATGGACAGCTACGAGGTCGGCGGGTTCCCGCCGCTGTGGAGCGAATGGAACGGTCGCTATCGCGACACCGTCCGCGACTGGTGGCGTAGTCAGGACGGGCGCCTCGCGGAGTTCGCTTCGCGGCTGTGTGGGTCGTCGGACATCTACGGCGATCGTGAGAAAGGGCGCCGCCCAAGCGCATCGGTCAACTTCGTGACCGTGCACGATGGGTTCACGCTGAACGATCTGGTCTCCTACGACCAGAAACACAACGAAGCGAACACCGAGGACAACCGCGACGGCACCGACGACAACCGGTCCTGGAACTGCGGAGTCGAGGGCCCGACCGCGGATCAGGACGTGCTGGCGCTTCGAGCGCGTCAAAAGCGTGCGTTCATGCTGACCCTACTGCTGGCCGGCGGTGTCCCGATGCTGTTGGGTGGCGACGAGTTGGGCCGCACGCAGCAGGGAAACAACAATGCGTACTGCCAGGACAACGAGATCACGTGGTTCGACTGGTCCGCGGTGGACGATGAGCTCCTCGGCTTCACCACCGACCTCATCGCGCTGCGCCGGCGTCACCCGGTGTTTCGGAGACGCCGCTTCCTCACCGGCGCCGCCGCCGCGGACTTGCGCTGGTTCACGCCGTCAGGCGGCGAGATGACGCCACAGGACTGGACGGATCCCGCTGCGCGCAGTATCGCGTTATTCATCGATGGCACAACCGATCCCGATGTCGATTCCGCAGGAACGCCCTTGATCGACGATGACTTTCTGATGTTCGTCAACGCCTGGTGGGAGCCGTTGACGTTCTCGGTGCCCGGCACTTTTGCGCTGTGCAACTGGGACATCGTCTGCGATTCGTTCGACCACACCCGAAGCGGACGAGCGGGGCAACGGATTGACATCGGGCCGCGGTCCGCGGTGGTGATGCGATCCCGTCGTTAGCCCCGGCGGTTCCCGGTTGTCAACACCGCGCTGGTCGCGATCAATTTCGCGGTGTGGCTGTGCTACGAGCTGCCGAACGGGTATTCGGCGGTTAACCAGCGCCCGTCGGCCTTGCTGACGTCCGGAGCTGACGGGCCGAGTCATATTTTCCCGCAAGACATTCCGTCCCTGACGGGCCAACGGTGTCGTCTCAACCAACGCGTTCGCGGTGGTCCCAGTTCAGGCCGTTGTGGCGGCCGGTGTCGACGATCATCGACGTGGACAGAATCGCGAACGACGCAATCACGTATCGCCGACGGAGCCGCTCGGCGGCAGCGGGAAAGTCGGGCCATGTAATTCAGCTTGTGCCGGGCTCGGTAGATCTCGATCCGGTCTTTGCTCGGTGAAGGCCGACCATCCCCGATCGTCGGCAATCTCGTCGATGAGCCGTCGATGAAGGTCGTCGATGTTGAAGTCGGGATGTTACTGCAGTGCCATACCTGAGGGGAACCCGATTAGTGGTCCAGTCGCTATGCGGCTCGGTGTTGGTGGGTCGTGGTCCACTGTAGAGCGAACTCGGACGGAGTGAGTTCGCCGTGGGCGGAGTGGGGTCGGTTGGCGTTGTAGTCGCAGCGCCAGTCTTCGATGATCACCCGGGCTTCCAGTAGCGAGTCGAAGCGCCACGAGTTGAGCAGTTCATCACGTAGCCGGCCGTTGAACGACTCGATCCAGGCGTTCTGCCACGGCGAGCCAGGATCGATGAAAAGTGGACCGGCGCCACTGAATCGACACCAATCACTAACCGCGTGCGCCACGAACTCGGGACCGTTGTCAAAGCGCACATAGTGCGGCGCCCAGTGGGTGAGGGCCAGGCGATCCAAGACATCGACGACGCCATCGGCGTCGATGGACCGATCAACCTCGACCGCAGGGGCTTCCCGGGTGAACTCGTCGATCACGTTCAACAACTTCATGGTGCGACCGTCGGCGGTCGTGTCGAACTGAAAGTCCATCGCCCAGATGACGTTCGGACGAATCGGTGACATCGCGCCAACGGCGACACCGATACCAGTCAAACGCTTCTTCTTGCGACGCTGCGGGACCCGCAGGCCCTCCTCACGCCACAACCGGCGGATGCGTTTGTTGTTGACCTGCCAGCCTGCTCGGCGGGCCATCTTGGCTGCCCGTCGCCATCCCCAGCGAGGCCGGTCAACCGAGAACCGGCGCAACCAGGCACGCAACTCGGCCTCCTCGCTGGTGATCGGTGATGGCGTCAGACGCATCGTGGAACGGTGGAGGCCCACGACCGCGCAGGCGCGACGTTCAGACGCCCCAAACCGGTGGCGCAGCGCCGTGACGGCACAGCGCTTGCGGTTCGGGGTCAGAAGTTTCCCGCCGAGATCTCCTTGAGCATGTCAATGTCAAGGGCCTGGTTGGCGACCAACTTCTTCAAACGGGCGTTCTCGGCCTCGAGTTCTTTGAGCCGTTTGGCCTCGTTGGCCTTCATGCCGCCGTACTGGGCAAGCCACCGATGCCACGTCGACTCGGCGATCTCCAGGTGTCGGCACACCTCGCCCAGTTCCTGACCGGCCCCGAGCAGTTTGTTGCCCTCAGCGAGCTTCCCCGATCGTGCGGAGGATCATCATGATCGGGAGTTCCATGCCCATCCCTCCTGCACGTTTCCGACCCAGTCGTGACGTCTGGCGCCCTAAGGGCCTCGCCAACTCATGCCGGCGGCGCGGAGGGTGTTCTGACTGCCTCCACGCACACTGTGATGTCGACGGTGTTCCCCATCACCAGACCACCTCCGGATAGCACGGGAGTGTCAGCGAGGACACCGAAGTCGCTGCGGCTCAGTTTGATCGAACCTTCGAACCCGGCGACCTCGCCGCGGCCCATTCCGGGGCTCACGCCAAGAAAGGAGAGCGCCAGTGGAGCCCGCCTGGTGACTCCGCGCAGGGTGAAATTACCGTCCAGTACCCAGTCATCGGCGCCGGCGGGGAACACGCCGGTCGACACGAAATCAGCGTTGGGGAACCGGTCGGCGTCGAACACGTCGGAGGCTAGTAGGTGCCGGTCACGGTCGGGGTTGCCGGTGTTGACCGATCCGACCGATATCGTCGCCGAGACGCTCGGAGTTCCGTTCTCGGGCACGGAGATCACTCCGGCGAAGTCGTCGAATCGCCCGCGTACTCGGCCGACCACCAGGTGACGAACGGAGAAGGTAATCGACGAGTGGACGGGGTCGATCGTCCACGTACCGGGTGAGACTTGGTGCTCGACCGTCGAGGTGGACTGGGCGTTCTTTTCGAGCTCCGACGGCAGTTCGTAGAGATTGCGCAGGACCAACGCATTGCGCGCTTGGATGAGTACGCCACCCTCGTCGATGCGTCCGAGTTCGATCGGGGCGAAGCCGAGACTGGTACACAGTGCGGCTACCACCGCGCTTGCCGCAGAGTCGTTGCTGGACACGAACACCACGCGTCTCCCGAACTCAAATGGGCGCTTCTCGGCGAACATCTTGGCGGCGGTTTGGTTGAACGCCTTGACCACCGAGGCGCCGGGAAAGGCGTCAGCGTTGAAATCAGTCGACAGGCGGCCCCCGAGGACTTCCTCTGCGCCGGGCACTAGGAACGCGTTGGTCGTGTCGACGATGATCTTGCCGGACCAGTTCGAACGGATCTTGCCCAACTCACGGACCTGCAGGAACGGAATAGACAGGATGATCACATCTGCATCCAGTGCTGCGTCGAGGGTCACCGGCGTGATCGCGTCGGACAGCTCGGACACGTCGATCGTCTCCGGACCGCGCGTGTTGGCGAGCAGTGCCGGGACCCGGTGGTCGGAGAACCGTTGCGCCAGAATCCCGCCAATGTTGCCGGTGCCTACGACGGCGTACCGCAAACCGCTGGTCATCGCACGACCTCCAAGGTCCGACCGACCGCCACGAAGACCGCCAGCACCAGGAACACGGCCGCATTCCTGGTGCCGATGGTGCCAACGCTGCTGATGGTGTTTGCTTTCATCCTTCTTCCTCCTCTATGTGGGTTTGCCTAGCTGGTGCCGAGCCGGGCTCGCCGCGCTGCGTCGTCGACGTGCAGGGTCGTGCCGCTCATGGGCGGGTTGACGGCATCGCGCGGGCGGCAACCGTTGCATCAAACGCCAGCGCACGAACTCGCGCTGGCTGCACGTACCGCAGGTCGCCCGTCACTCTTGTTGTATGTCCAGTTCCCAGGGTTGCCAGCCGAAGGCAGCGGCGATTTCCCGCTGTAGCGCGACGCCGGCCGGCAGCGTGCGGTAGAAGATGCTCACTTGGGTGATCTTGCCGTCGGCGTCGAGCAGAACCATGAAGATCCCGTTGACCGCGGCGTCTCCGACTTGCAGCCGGAAGTGTGCCGCGTGGTGGCTCTCGCCGCTGAGGACCTCCAGATAGGTGTCGTCGGACGACAGTCCGTTGACCGCCCTGATGGTTTCGACGGCCGCTTCGCGGCCGACGACTGGGTCATCTCCGAACGGGCCGAACAGCACGACGTCCTCGGCGAGCAAACTGGTGAGCATCTCTATGTCTACGCCACCGTTGATGCAGTCGACGAAGGACTCCATGGTGTCGCGGTGCGGGGCGAACGTGGTCATGGTTACTCCTCTCATAATGTGTGGTGAGTGCGTGAGATTTGGTCGGTGTGCCTCGGCCGTCAGTGGGCCGGGAAGTAATGGCCGTTGTCCAGATCGGCGAACAGGCCAGGCTCAGCGGGTTCCCAGCCCAGGGTCTGGCGGGTGATGAGGCTGGACGCTGGGAGGTCGAGCGTGACCAGATTCGTGAACTGGCCGAAGTATCCCGGCAGCATCAGGACATCCACCGGAACGCTCACGGCGGGCAGATCCAGACGGCTGCCGATGGCCTCGGCGATGTCGCGGAACGGGATGCCCTCATCCTGAACCGCATGCCAATATCTACCAGCCGGACCCTTCTCCAACGCCAGGCGGAACACGGATGCGACATCGCGGATGTGTACGGCGTTCCACACATTCATGCCGTCTCCGGGGTAGCCGACGAAGCCCTTCTCCTTAGCGAGCGCGATCAGCCCCGGCAGGAAGCCAGCGTTATCGGTCGTGTCGTGCGCGATGAGCGGAAGCCGCACGATCGACGACCGCACTCCCTGCTCGGCGAGGCCAATTACAGCCCGTTCCACGACGTTACGAACACGCAGCGTGCCCTTGTGCTCCTCCCCGCTGGGAAGGGCTGGGTCTTCTTCGGTGGCCGGCCGGCCCAGGTTTCCAGGCGAGCCGATGCTGCCCGCTGCGACCAGCGGCTTTCCGGTCCCTTCCAGTGCCTCGCCGTAGGCAAGCATGATCGGCAGCTCCGCGGCGGCCACGGCGTCCATCCCGCCGGAGGGAAGCAGGTCTTGCCTGTGCGCGACGTGGATGACGCCGTCGGCGTTCGCAGCCGCCTCCTTGAGCCCGTCGAGATCTTCGAGGCTGCCGCGACGCACCGTCGCGCCGTGCGCGGACAGGGTCGCTGCGGACGCGTCCGACCGGGCCAGGCCGGTGACCTGGTGCCCGGCGGCGATGAGCTCGGGGATGATGTGCGAACCGGCATGGCCGGTTCCGCCAGTAACGAAAACGTGCATTTCAGTCTCCTCCTGGGTGAGCGTGGTGGCTTTCCTCTGGTGCCACATCAGCTGCTGCGGTGTGGCTCGAGAAGTGGTGGTGCGGGTGCGCTCAGCGGAGAATGTTGACGCCGAGGAAGAGGTTGGTGGGCTTGACGGAGTGGGCGATGAGGCCCAGCTGCAGCAGGGTGGCGTTCTCCAGTGCCCGCGCCATTGGCAGCTGCCCGGCGTCCATCGGGCGCAGTCCGAGGCTCTCGATGAGCGTCGATACCTGTGCCTTGGCCTGCGCGTCGTCGCCGGCGATGAACACATCTAGTGGGCGACCCTCGATTGAGCCGGCCGCCAGAACGCCGGACGGCAGGGTGTTGAACGCCTTGACCACATGCGCGCCCGCGGGCGCGGCCTTGGCGATCTCCTGCGCACCGGAACTGCCCTCGGGGGTGACAAAGCCAGTGAAATCAGGGGTGATGGGGTTGGTGATGTCGACGATGACCTTGCGGTCTAGTGCATCCCCGTACTGACTGATCACCGCCGCCGCGCTCGCGTAGGGCACGGCGAGGATGACGATGTCCCCGGCCGGGGTCGTGCCTGCCGTCCCGACGGTGGTGCCGCCGAGCGCTGCGGCCACCTCCTTCGCCTTGGCCTGGTCGCGGCCGATGATCTCGACTGCGTTGCCGCCGGCGAGCGCACGGCCGGCCAAGGCGCTGGCCATGCTCCCCACGCCGATGATGCTGATGCTGCTCATGACATGTCCCGTCGTGACGTACGATCGAAAAGGTTGACTACTCCACCATAAGTCGGTGTGGATGAGGAGTCAACCAATCGAGAGAAAGCGTGGGGGCGGATGGAACCGAACTGGCTGAACCCTCGCGAAGACCGCGCCTGGCGGGCCTTCCAGCACGCGCATCATCAGCTCGACGTGCACCTGAACCGGGGCCTGCAGGAATCGGGCCTGTCCGGAGCCGACTACGAGGTCCTGGCGTTACTCTCGGAACACGACGGGGACCGCATGCCTTCCCATGAGCTGCGCAACGCACTGGGCTGGGAGAAGAGCCGTCTCTCCCACCAATTGCGGCGCATGCAGAAGGACGGGCTGATCAGCCGCGAGCCCAACCCCGACGACGCCCGCAGCACCATGGTCTGCCTGCTCCCGGTTGGCCGCACCGCCATCGAGAAGGCGGCGCCCGGGCACGTGGAGGACGTCCGCCGCAACTTCATCGATCTGCTCACCCCAGCTGAGCTCGACCTGCTCGCCACCCTCAACGAACGAATCCTGCAGAACCTGGCCACGAACTACGACTCCCCCGCCGACGACGAGCCTTCATAACCCCCATCAGCCTTGAGGGGACTCAGCCCTGGCAGAAGATCACCGTCGGCTTCGAGGTGCGCGAGTTGCAGAAATCAGTCTGGCGGCGGACGGGAGCGTCCGAGCGGATCGGAACCGCGACCAGCGAACCTTTGCATCGGTAGACCGGCCCGGCCCGGCCAGCTTGGCTCGCACCGAAGCAGCATGAGTTCGGCCCTGATTCGGCCTACAAACAACCCCAGGAAAGCCCCACTGACCCAAACCGCAAGAGCGACAACGCTGTTACCTCATGAGGGTCAGCGCGCACAAAGTCGTGAGCGTCGCGAGGCCGATGCGATTCAGCGCATCCGACGACCAGCGCGCGGCGGCGATACTCGTTGGCCGCGGCTGGCCAATTGTCCTGGACGCCGTGAGCGCGCGCCGACCTTCGCCGAAGCGGCTGACATCCCGTGTTGTCGGTTGGGAATTGAACCGAATGGCGTTGGACATCAATGGTATTCGGCACTCGACGTCCTCGCCGAGCGGTACCGCCCTGTGTATTCAAGCGGTACGCCGGCATGCCGACCGTTCGTCGCGGTCGCTGATCCGGCCTAGAACAGTCGGTTTGCAAAGCTGCGGTGGCATGCGTTAGCTTTTACCGCTGTGACAATTCTCACACCCGGCTTTTTGGCCAATATCGCACACATCGGGCGTGCGTGGTGTGGTCACCGTCGGCACCTTGGCGCGTCGCTACAGCCCGCGGACGCGCATTCGGGCAGGGAAACAGCCGACGTCGTTCGTGCACGTGGCGCCCGACGTGGTGGTGGGGGGCGGCGCCGAAACCAGCGGCAATTGGAACGTTGGTCTCCGGACGCCAGTCAACGATGGCGCACCCGCAGACATAGCTGATTCCAGGTCGTCGCGAATCCTTCAACCCCTCTAGGAGGTACGCACGTGACCACCACAGAAAGCCCGACTACGGCGAATGTTCAGCCGATAGCAATGGACCCGGCCACGCTGGACGGGAGCATGCAGGATTTCCGTCCGCTGAGCGGTCCCAACCTGATCGACCGTATTGACGGCTTCTACCGATGGCAGGACCAGCGACGAAATCATCAACTGTGGCCGTACGGGCGGTCCACCGAGGCGGGTCCCAAGCGGCATGCCGTGGTGTATGACGACGCCGGCAGAAAGACGGCGGGGGTCAACTTCGGGTCGCAGGATTATCTCTCGCTTTCCGGGCACCCCGACATCAAGGCCGCAGCCCGACACGCGATCGAGGAGTACGGCGTGCATAGCGCGGGGTCGTCGGTCCTGGTCGGCAACACGTCGGTGTCGCTTGCCCTGGAACGCAGAATCGCGCAGTTCGTCGAGGCCGAGCATGTCAGCCTTTTCCCCACCGGCTGGGCCGCCGGCTTCGGGGTCATCAAAGGTCTGGTCCGACCCGACGATCACATCGTCATCGACCGGCTCGCGCACGCCTGCCTGCACGAAGGCGCACAGGCCGCGACGCGCAACATCCACCTGTTCGGGCACAACGATGTCGGCGACGCGCGAGCGAAGCTGGAAGCGATCCGCGCCCATGACGTCAGCCACGGCATCATGATCGTCACCGAGGGATTGTTCTCGATGAACTCGGACACGCCCGACCTGGTTGCGTTACAAGACCTAGCGCATGAATTCGGGGCGACCCTTGTTGTTGACGTCGCTCACGACCTGGGGTCGATGGGTCCCGACGGGCGCGGCCACCTCGGCCTGCAATCCATGATCGGCAAGGTCGACCTGGTGATGGGGTCGTTCTCGAAGACTTTCGCGTCCAACGGCGGTTTCGTGGCCGCCAAACATCGCAGGGTGACCGAGTACCTGCGCATGTATGCCTCACCGAACATCTTCTCCAACGCACTCTCGCCGATCCAATGCGCAATCGTTCTCCAGGCTTTCGATATCGTCGCCAGCCCTGCAGGCCAAGCGCTGCGGTCCCAAAACACGCACAACGTGCTGCAACTGCGAAACCAACTCGCAGATAATGGCTTTGAGACCTACGGAGCGCCATCGCCGATTGTTTGCGTCAAAATGGGCAGCGAGGCCATGGCTCGGCTGGTGAGCCGGCAATTGCACGCCACCGGGCTGGTCGCGAATCTTATCGAATACCCGGGGGTGCCAAAGGGAGAAGCGCGTTTCCGGCTGCAAGTGATGGCAAACCACACCCAAACCGACATCGAGTGCGCCGTCAACCGGATCGCCGAGGGCTACCGGCACGCACGCAGCGAATTGGACGGGCTGGTGTCTGCGCTGGGAATCCGGTGAAAATATCGACATTCCTATGATGTTGCGGCATAAGCGATGTCATTTAGCCGATCATCGCTGAAAATCCCATTGCCCGAAATCGGCCGCCAAGACCTGGTCCACATCCACGTTGATACCCCCGAGCAGGGGACCCGGGTTCGACGGGCTGTTGACCACTTCCTGATAAAGCACCGCCGCGGGTTCGCGCTCCCCATTCGACCACGCTTTCGTTTGCCACGCCCACCGGTAACCCGCAGTGGTTGAATGCCCGATCACGCCGTCTTTGATCGCCCACCCACACGCCTGGGAATGCCCATAGATGCCGGTGCGGTCCACACCCAGTACCGAATTGATTCCTCGAAACCAGCCGAGGGCAACGTCGTTCCAGGTGTTGAGGTCGATGTTGTCATCGACACTGAAGAAAATCGGGGCCGAATTCGGACCCCCGGCCGCACCGTGCAGCCGCAGCGCCGTCTGGGCATCCGCCACGCCGCCATCGTAGCCGCGGGTGAAATCTGACGGCGCGGACCAACCGGGCTTGCCGTATTGGAAGTTACTGACGATCTGCAAACCCGCGGCGCGCAGCGCGTCCGCGTACTCATGGGTGATTGGCTTAGCCTCGAAGTTCGCGCCCGGCCGCGACTCGGACACGTAGTTGACCACCCCGTCGTAGCCGGCCGATTTGATCTCGTCCGGCGCGATCCTGCGCTCCGCGAAATCGATCAGCCTCGTGTTGGCAGCCGATGCCTTCGGCTCGCCGAGCGCGGCGGCCGGCGGCCCCAGGCTCAGCAGAGCCGGCGCGAAGGCGTATTTGAAGGCCTCGCGTCGTGAAACGGATCGCTGCCCGTCGCGTCCAGCTGGTGCAGCCGAATCGTGCACCGCGCGATGGTAGCAAGCCCGTGCCCGGCGGTCGTCAGCGGCGCACTTCGCGGTGGCGGACTGGCGCGCCAAAGCCGTCACGCGATACCTGAATTGCGCAAAGCGCAAAGTTATTCGTGGTCGATTCCGCGCCGGCGCACTATTTCGTGCATTATTTCGGCTGTCGCCATTCGGTGATTTTGCGGCCCAACGAATCGGCGGCGTTGGTGGCGGCCCGTCCCACTCCGTCGACGATGCCGCCTAGACCGTCGCGGATGCCTTTGATCAGCGGATCGTCGGACTGATCGAAGCCGTCCTTGTAGTGCCGGGCGGCCGCGCCCAGGTCGTCTGCCAAGCTGGCTTGCTCGTCATCGACCCGCCGCGGGTAGTCGCCGGACATCACCTTTCCGTAGCCGCCGGTATCGACCCAATTGGTCAACGCGGCGGCCCGCAGCACCGAGAACGGATGGGTCTGTAATTCCAGGTTGAGCAGCTTGAGCAGCCCGTCGCGCATGTCGCCGGTTCTTTCGTATTCGCGGGCCTGGGCCAAGAACACCTCCGAGTCCAGCTTGTCCAGCCTGCTTCCACCGGCCAGCTTCATCTCCACCCGTATCGCGGTGTCCATGTCCTGGCAGCAGAGCAGCCCGGCGCGGTCCCCGGACAGCTCCGACTTGCGCTGCCATTCGTACAGGGCCGCCACGATCGCCCGTAACGCCCAGCCGCCGACCGGCAAGACGCCGAACGACCGCGCCAACCGCATCAGATGCATCAGCATCGTGCGGTACACCGCGTGGCCGGATAGTGCGTGGCCGAGCTCATGGCCCACGACGAATCGCATCTCCTCGTGCGTCATCAGGTCGTACAACCCCGAGGTGAGCACGACGAAGGGCTGGTCCATCCCGATCGTGAAGGCCTCCGCGATCGGTGACTGCATAACATAGAGCTCCGGTTTGGAGGGTGCGTCCAGGACGTCGACGCACTCATCGAGCAGCGCGTCGAGGTCGGCGAACTGGCGCGGCCCGACGCGTGCCGCACTGGCCAGGTACAGCAGTCGGTGTTGGCGCTCCCGCAGCATTCCGGACAGCACCTTCAGGATCTGGTCGAACCCCTTGAGCCGGCGCAGCGCCGACAGGGCGGTCCGGTCAGCGGGGTGCTCCCACGCACGTGAGCTGATCCCCGGAAATGTCGCGCGGATTGTGGCGGGTGTCTGCGACATGGCGCGCTCCCCTCGGTCGTCCGGTGTCCAGGATAAGGCGGTACAGCAACGGGGTTGCGCCGTCCAAAGCGCTTTCCTTTCCGGTCCGGGCAGCGGCCGAGGCGCGAGCGTCTAACATCTCTTGCTGTGCACCTATTACTTGCCCGGAGATCGGTTGGCATCGGCCTGGCAGGGGCCATGATTGCCGCCGCCCTGACGTTCATTGCTCCAGTACTACCGCCCGGGGCGCCGGGGGCCGCGCGGCCTGCCGCCGCCAGTTGTCCCCAGGTCGAAGTCGTCTTTGCCCGCGGGCGATACGAATCAGCGGGACCCGGCGCAATCGGCAATGCGTTCATCAACTCGCTCGAATCCAAGGTCGGGGGTAAGAGCGTCGGTGAGTACGCGGTGAAGTACCCCGCCGACACGGAGATCGACATCGGCGCCAACGACATGAGCCGGCACGTCCAGAACATGATCAACAACTGCCCGGATACCCGGCTGGTGTTGGGCGGCTATTCGCTCGGCGCGGCGGTCACCGACCTTGTCCTCGCGGTGCCCTTCTCCGCATTCGGCTTTGACAACCCCCTCCCGGGGGGCGCCGATCAGCACATCGCCGCGGTCGCGCTGTTCGGCAATGGAAGCCAGTGGGTGGGTCCGATCACGAACTTCAACCCGACTTACAACGACCGGACCATTGATTTGTGCCACGGCGCCGATCCCATCTGCAACCCGGCGGACCCGAACACGTGGAAGGAAAACTGGCCGCAACATCTCGCCGACGCGTACATCTCGGCTGGCATGCCCAACCAGGCCGCCGACTTCGTAGCCGGCAAGCTCTAAGTCGATCGCGCGGACTTAGGCCGGTGTGTCGGCGCTGTGGCACAGCCTGAGGTAATGGACGGCGGGGCCATCCGATTCGGCGGCACGCTGCCGGCCCAGATATGAGGGATGGCGGCGCATCGCCTCGCGTCGCAGCCGCTCGCGTCGCTCAGCCTCAGCCCACGCCGGGTGCGACTGAATGGAAACAACTACCGCCCCTGATGTTTTTGCCACGACTGTCACTCCTCTCAGACCAACCGGACCAGCTGCACTTCGCCGTGCAAAATCCCCGAAAGCTAGAGTGCCCAAACATGCTGTGACCTAACCGTGTCTCAAGCTAAGAATTAGCCGAGAATTTGCCGTAAATGCGGCCTACTTCGCATCGCAAGTCTGGTCCACACGCCCCAGCGGCCACTTCGCCGCAGTCCGGCGTGTTTATTTGGTGAGCGAACAAGTTCGCCGGCGGGCGAAACGTCGGCGACTGTCGGGTGTGGTCCGGCCAGGAGGCCACCGACTCTTCCCACCGCGATCGCATCCCGCTGCACCAGCCGATCAACCGAATCGTGTCATTTTGCCGCGCCGCCGCACTATTTGTTCTCCGCCTAAACGAGGGAGGACAGTTGCGGTGGGATCTCCCACGAGCGGAAAGCGCACGAACCGGTATGGCCACTCCAACTGATTCGTTTGGTCACGAACCCGGGCCCGACCACGGCCAGGGGCCCTCGAGCCACGCGGGCCAAACCGGCACGCACAGATTTCCCAGCGGACCTCAGCCGATACACCACCATCCCAAGGACTACGACGGGCCAAGCCTGCTGGCCGGTCGTCCGCGTCCCACGGGTGCGCATGGCTGGCGCAAGATGGCCTACAACATCACTGGTGGGCGGATCAATCCGGGACCGAGCGCCAAGCAGCGGCACCCGCCGAGTTGATCAGCCGGACCCGCACCCCACTCGACGACGTGCACAAGGTGGCGTTCGTCTGCTCCAAGGGCGGTGTCGGTAAGAGCACGATGACGTGGCGGTGGGCAACCTCACCGCACGTGCCCGCGGCGACTGGGTGATCGCCGTCGATGTCGACCCCGATCTGGGCGACCTATCGGCGCGACAAAACGAGCGGGGTGGCCCGCACGCCAACATCGAGCATGTGGCCTCGCTGGGGAACGTCGATCGTTACTCGAAAGTGCGTTCGCACACCGTGCTGAACAACGATCGGTTAGACCTGCTGAGCGCCCAGAACAATCCGAAGTCGACATACATATTGGGGCCGGAGGACTATGCGGCCACAATGAAGATCCTGGACTCCAGCAGCGAAGTGCGCACGTATCGCGAAGACGACTTGGGTGCCTGGATCGATATGATCCGCTGAGCTTGGAAAGCTTCCGGAGCGCCAATTGGTGACGCTTGCATCGCCGCGACTGATGTCAATGAGGGGACCGACTCTGGTATGACAGCGAAAGATGTTGCAGCTGAAGGCAATAGCGATGCGTGGGATGTCTCGACCGACGTGGTGGTGGTGGGATTCGGCGCGGCGGGAACCTGCGCTGCGCTGGCGGCTCGGGAAGGCGGCGCCGAGGTCGTCGCGCTCGAACGCTTCAACGGTGGCGGCGCAACCGCGATGTCGGGCGGGATCATCTACGCCGGCGGAGGAACGGTGGTCCAGCGCCGGGCCGGCGTCGATGACAGCACCGACAAGTTGCTTGCCTACCTGCAACTCGAGGTCGGCGACGTGGTGCGTCCCGATACCTTGCGGCGCTTCGCCGAATCCAGCGTCGAAATGATCGATTGGCTTTGCGCACAAGGTGTCCCGTTCGACGCGTCGATGTGCCCGTACAAGGTGTCGTATCCGAACAACAAGTACTACTTGTATTACTCGGGCAGCGAAAATTCCGGAGGATTCCTCGACGTCACCCCGCCGGTACCGCGCGGGCATCGGGTCAAGGGCAAGGGCACATCGGGAAAGAAGCTCTACGGCCCGTTGGCGCAAACCGCGATGGCCGCGGGCGTGCGTTTACACGAACACACCAGGGTGACGGATCTGATCACCGACCCAGCCGGTCGCGTCGTGGGTGTGGAGGCACTCACGTTGCGCCGCGCGCCACAGTGGGTGCGCAAGCAGTTCTCGACCGCGGCGTCGCTGGCTGCCAAACCCGGCGTCTACTACCCGCCGCTGCGCAAAGTCATGGAGTACCGATTGTCTCGCCTGGAACGTCGATTCGCGGTCCCGGTGCGCATTGCGGCGCGGCGTGGCGTGATCTTGTGTGCGGGGGGCTACATCGCCAACACCGATTGGATCAAGCGGTATGCGCCGCGGTTCACCTGCGGTTTGCAACTGGGCACCAGCGGCGACGACGGCAGCGGCATCGCGCTCGCGCTGGCGGCCGGCGGCGCCGCCGACCGGATGGACAACGTGTCGGCATGGCGATTCATCACACCCCCCAGCGCGTTCCTCGGTTCGATCATCGTCGACCAACATGGCCAGCGGATGATCGACGAGTCGCGCTACGGCGCGGCGGCCGGCCAGGCCATGATCACCGGGCACGACGGCAAGGGCTGGATCCTGGCCGACGCCGCATTGATGCGAGAGCGACGCAAACAGATTGGCGCTCAATCGATCTGGTTTCAGCGGATGCAGGGCGAAGCACAAGTCATCCTGGACGCGAAGCGGGGAGCCACCCTGGGCGAGGCGGCCCGGTCGGCTGGCATCGATCCGAACGGATTGGCGGCAACGGTTGCCGCCCACAACAATGCCATCGACACCGGTACACCCGATCCGATGCGCAAGCCCGCCGAGTTCACCCGCCGCATCGGGGACGGCCCGTACACGCTGATCAACATCTCGGTCCGACGGAGTCTGCTCAACCCCACGCCGATGCTGACCCTTGGCGGAGTGCGTGTCGACGAAGACACCGGAGCCGTCATCACCAATGCCGGTGCCCCGGTGCCCGGTCTGTACGCGGCCGGGCGCACGGCGGTCGGCGTCTGTTCCAATTCCTACGTCAGCGGACTCTCGTTGGCGGATTGTGTCTTCTCCGGGCGACGGGCCGGGGCGCATGCCGCCAGCCAATCCAGAACAAGGGCCGCAGAATAAGCGCTCCTAGGCCTCGTAGGTCACCTGGTACCAGTGGCGGACCGGCTTGTGGCTCTTGTCGGCTTGACCGGTGTCCGTCGCGCTCAACACGTTGACGTCGGTCAGGTCGGGATTGTGGGCCTCGATGTAGCGCTCCAACTCCTGCATCAGCGCGCGATGCGGCAGGGCCGGGTTGGCGAGCGCCTTAGCCGTTCGTTTTTGCGGCACGTGACCAATTATGCCGAGCGGTCTGCTGCCGGCGCCGGGGCGTTGCCATGGTCGGGGCCTCGAACTTGTCCGACTCATGAATTCTCAGCCAGGCAATCTGTGGCAAACTCCAATGCTTCAGTGCTAGACCGTGCTAGATCTTGCCCGAACTTCCCGCTAGAACCCTTGTGCGCTGGCCGAGCCGTGGATGGGAGGCTGTGCCGTTACCAAGCTGGGTTTCTTCAGCGTTGTCATGCTCGGGATCAACGGGATAATCGGAGCGGGTATCTTCCTGACCCCCGGTTCGGTGATCAAACTCGCTGGACCCCTTGCGCCGATTGCCTACATCTCGGCCGGCGTTTTCGCGGGCGTAATGGCGATCGTCTTTGCGACCGCGGCCAGGTACGTCAAAACCAACGGTGCCTCCTACGCTTACACGACCGCCGCGTTTGGTCACCGGCTCGGCATCTACGTCGGTGTCACCCACGCCATCACCGCCTCAATCGCGTGGGGCGTGTTGGCGTCGCTGTTCGTTTCGACGCTTTTGCGAGTGGGCTTCCCCGACAAGGCCTGGGCCGACGACGACAAGCTGATCAGTGTGAAGACGCTGACGTTTGTCATCTTTATCGGAGTTCTATTGGCGATCAACGTGTTCGGCAATCGGGTGATCAAATGGGCGAACGGAATCTCGACCCTGGGCAAGGTCGTCGCGCTGGCGGTCTTCGCTGCCGGAGGCCTTTGGATCATCGTCACGCTTCACGTGAACAATTACGCAACATCTAAGGCGGCGTACCACCCGGCGTCGCTGTCATTCTTCGGGGTCGCCGATCTTGGCGAGAGCACCTTCGCGAGTTTGACACTCGCGACGATCGCTGCGTTGTACGCATATACGGGCTTCGAATCGATCGCCAACGCCGCCGAGGAAATGGACGAACCGGAGCGGATCCTCCCCAGAGCCATACCGGTGGCGATCGCCGCCGTCGGTGTTGTCTACATTTTCGTTTTGGTAGTGGCAATGCTGCTGGGCGCCGACAAGATCGTCGCGTCGCGCGACACGGTGAAGCTCGCCGCGTGCATCCAAAACGATACTTTCCGCACGATCGTCATTGTCGGAGCCTTGATATCGATGTTCGGCATCAACGTGGCCGCCTCGTTCGGTGCTCCGCGGCTTTGGACCGCCATGGCGGATGGGAAGATCCTGCCGACAAGCTTGTCGCGCAAGAACCGATTCGGTGTGCCGGTGGTCGCCTTCGGAATCACGGCGTCGCTGGCGCTCGCGTTCCCGCTGTCGCTTCGGTTCGACAACGACAACCTCACCGGTCTGGCGGTGATCGCCCGATTCATCCAGTTCATCATCGTGCCGTTCGCCCTCATGGCATTGGCACGCTCGCGGTCAGGAGAACACGCGGCAGTCAAGCGAAATACATTGACCGACAAAGTGTTACCGGTCATTGCGATCGTCATCTCGATCGGGCTGGCGGTGTCCTTCGACTACGGATCCATCTTTGTTTCGCGAGGTAAGCCCAACTACTTCTCGATCGTTTTGATCGCGCTCACGTTCGTCGCCGTACCGGCGATCGCTTACCTGCACTACTACCGCGCCAAGAGCCGGCATGGCTCGACACATCCGGAATCCGAACCCGAGGAGGAACTTGTCCCGGACGTACTTGACCGACGATCTCGTCCACCCGCAAGCGGTTGAAGTACCGTACGCTCATGCCCAATCGAAACCGCCGCTTCCTGCTCCGCGAACGCCCCACCGGTCGCATCGGACCTAACACCTTCGAGCTCTCCGAGGAGGTCGTCCCGGAGATCGGCGACGGCGAGGCGTTGGTACGCATCGACTGGATTTCGCTCGACCCGACTAACCGCGCGTGGATCAACGCCACCCCGACCTACCTGCCGCCGGTCGCCATCGGCGAGGTGATGCGCGCCGGCGGGCTCGGCGAGGTCGTCGCGTCCAAGAATCCGAACTATTCCGTCGGCCAGATCGTGCAGGGTTTGGTCGGTTGGCAGGAGTACGTGGTCGCTTCGAACACCATGCCCTTGCTGCCCGTCGACGTCGCCGACGGGGTTTCACCGAGCGCCTACATGGGCGCGCTCGGGATGACCGGGCTTACCGCGTGGGTCGGGATCCGCGACATTGGCAAACCGAAGCCGGGCGAGACGGTCGTCGTCTCGGCCGCGGCCGGCGCCGTCGGCTCGGTCGCCGGCCAGCTCGCCAAGGCCGACGGCGCGCGCGTCGTCGGGATAGCCGGCGGCCCCGAAAAGTGCGCGCTGCTGACCGAGCAGCTCGGCTTCGACGCGGCCGTCGACCACAAAGCAGCCGACTGGGCCGCCCAGCTCACCGCGGCGACCCCCAACGGCATCGACGTCGACTTTGAGAACGTCGGCGGCGACATCATGGACGCGATCTTCACGCGCCTCAATATCGGTGCGCGAGTTGCACTTTGCGGGCTGATCTCCGGCTACAACGATGCCAAACCGCCGCCCGGACCGCGCGCCTTCGGGAACCTGCTCATCCAGCGTGCGACGCTGCAGGGCTTCGTCGTCCTTGACCACTTCGGGCGCGCCCCGGAGGCGATCGGCGAGATCGCCGGCCTCATCGCCTCAGGCAAACTCACGCCCCTCGAGACCGTTGTCGAGGACTTTGAGCAGCTGCCGACGGCGATCAACATGCTGTTCGACGGCAAGAACGTCGGCAAGCTGATGGTCAAAATCTCCGGCTAAGAGTTGACCAGTTTTGGGTCATGCAGCGCCAATCAGCATGGCGGCTGGTTGTTTTCGGCTGGTCTGTTCGGGGTGGGCCGGGTGCTGCTTGTTCAGCAGAGGCCACCGAGTGGCGTGGAGGGCAGCATGTCAACCGCGGGCGAGTGCGCGGTCGGCCAGCACCCCCATTGCCGGCGCCAACCGCTCGGAGTATTCGCGCGTCAAGTGACGCGTGTCGAAGTACACCATGGTGTTGCCGATGATGACCGGGCAGCGGTTGGCGGTGCAGAACAGCTCGGTGAGGTCGGCGTATTGTCCACCGCCAGCGTTGGTGGCGACCGACTCAGCTGCCATGCCGGGTCCGCTTGACACGTCCGGTGACGTCGAGCATGCCGTCGCGTCATCGAGGTTTACAGACAGGCAGGTCGGCACCGATGTGCCCGGAACCGGGGTCGGTCCAAGCACCAGCACCTTTGCACCAGCGCCGCGCAGCTGCCGCACGAGGCGGGACAGCCTGTCGATCCACGCCTGGTTGTAGGAATCGAAACTTGGCAGCCACATGCCGGTACCCTCGGCACCGTACAGCCGCGCCGAGCTCAACACGATCAGCTGGGGGCGCTCGGCGCGTAATCGGGCCACGATCTCGGCGCGCCATCGTGCGCAGCCTTGAAGCTGCTCGGCCAACCCATTTAAGAGGCGGTTGGCGAAAGGCAAGTCCACTATTGGGCAGGCCGCCTTGGCCATCATTTCCAGCCGCCAGTGCCGCTGCGCGGCGACCTGCTGGAACGCCGGATTAAACATCGCGGCTTCCGAGTCACCGATCAGGGCCACTGTCGTCGTCGAGGCGGTATCGCCCGCCGCGCACTCAGGTTGCCCATCTTGCAAAGGCAAGCGCAGACAGCCGTTGGTCAATATCGCCTTGAGCTGGGCGGCCTGGTCGGTGAGCGGCGGGTCCAGGTTCGACGGGACGCCTTTCAGCTCGGCCGATGCCGCGACCGCAGCCTGCACCTGAGCGAACACGTGCTGCACCGCCGCGTCGTGCACCTCCATGTTGGAGCCCGGGGGGATAGGCTCCGCGGTGATGATCAGCGGCCTAGCCGCAGGGCCGAGGGCGACCGGGTTAGATGCCCCTCCCCCCGGCAAAGCCACGCCCACGCAGACCGCCACCGCGGTGGCGGCACCGCCAAGCGCCAGACTGGCCAGGGGCGAGCGGCGCAACCGAGCGGAGAATCGCAACGGGTCCTCGATGAAACGCAGTGTGAGCGCCGCCAGCCCGCCAGAGACCAGGACCGCTACCAACTTGGCGGCCAGCCCCAGCGGGTGGCCCAGCAATACCGGCGCGAGCACCAGCACCGGCCAGTGCCACAGATACCACGCGTACGACACCCGCCCGATCGCCCCCATCGGCGACGATCCCAGAACGCGGCCACATCCCTGAGACGGTCCAGCACAGCCGGCGCCGATTACCGGCATCGCGCCCAGTGTGGGCAACAACGCGGCCCTCCCCGGGTAGGCCGTGGTTGCGCTCAACTCGGTGCAGGCCAGCAGGATCAGGGCCAACCCCGTCCATCCGGTCAGCACGGCAGGTAGTGGCAGCAGCCGGCGCCACTGGCCGGCCGTGAGGGCCACCAGGCCGCCGGCGGCGAACTGCCAGGCCCGGGTGGGCATCGAAAAGTACGCTGCAGGCGGCATCAGATAGGTCAGTCCCAGCGACAGCACGAACGACACGACGGCGACCAGCGCAAGGACCACCAGATAGGGGCGCTTCGACGCGGTGGCCTCGCCCCTGGTGCTGGGTCGGCGCACGTACCGGATTAGCCACGCCGTGCCGATGATCATCGCCGGCCACACCAGGTAGAACTGCTCCTCCACGGCCAAAGACCAGTAGTGCTGGAACGGCGACGGAGACCGGTTGCCGAAGTAGTTAGCGCCTTCGAAAAAGAACCAGTAGTTGCAGACGTACAAAGCGCTGGCGATGCCGTCTTTAGTGACGGTCTGGACCTGAAACAGGGGTCGCCATAAAGCCGAGCCGATCATGGTGACGACGCCGACCGTGGCCGATGCCGGCAGCAGTCGGCGGGCCCGCGCCCCATAGAAGCGGCGCAGCCTGACGGTGCCGGCGGTGCTGACCTCGCGCCACAGCAGCCCGGTGATCGGGAAACCCGAGATGACGAAGAACACGTCGACGCCGACGAACCCACCCCCCACACCGGGTGCGTCAGCGTGAAACAGGACAACGGCCAACACCGCTACGGCGCGCAAGCCCGCGATGTCGGGGCGAAATTCCTTTGGTGCCGAACGCCGACTCGGCGCCCCTTCCGGGGGGCTAGATGGCTGGTGGTGCGACGGTGAAAACCCCGTCACCCGATCCCTCGCCCAATCACTTCGCATGCCTGGGGTCGGCTCGCCCGGTGTCGAAGTCGGGGGGTTAGGGCAGAACCTCGAAGTGCCGGTGTGGCCAGCTGGTGGTAGCTTGGGTTCCCCGCCGATGGCTGGCGCGGTGCGCTGGCCGCGGTGCACGCTCACGCCAGGATCGCCTGGGTCCGCCAGTGGCGCGGCCACGTCGGGACTGATGTCGCTCATGCCGGTCAGCGTGCGGCCACGGCATATGGCCTAACATCGGCCCAGATACGTAGATTCGACAGGTGGTATCCCTGCGACCCCTGGGCCGCACATCTACGCGGTGCGCCGATCCTCTTGCCCGCTCGGCGCCCGATAGTCGACCGATCGCTCCGCGCCACGCTCACCATGACGATGGGTGCTGCGCCTAAACTGCATGTGCCGCACTATGTTTGACGCGGACCAACCTCGCCGTCTGCGCCGGTATCGGCGCCTCGCCGCCAGGATCTGCTATGGAGCTGATTAATCTGCTCAGGATGCAGGAAACGCATCCGCACCAGCGCGCACCACAGTTCTGGCAGTTCAGAGGTGCTAGTTGGCTCTGCAAACTTAGGTCTATCACCCAGATATGGCCTGGCACGCAGGTGCCGGTTTGAGCAACGTAACCGCGGCGAATGATCACTCAACCGATGCTGCTCGGCCTTCTAGGCTTTCGCTGCCCGGAGTCGTAGCCGTGCCCACTGTCGGACATGCGCGGTTACGCCGATGTTGGGCGGCACGTGTCCCACGCATGCTGGCCGGTGCGACCCCGGAACCTCATCTCGCCGGCCAGGCCAGATCGCTGTCGGCTGCCGAAACGCTGGGATCGTCGTTCGGTGGCTCGATCAGCAGGGCAGACCAGGTGTCATCGAGTGACACATGGCCGAGCGAGTGGGCGCCGTGCTGGCGCAGCGCCCGTGTCAGCCAATCCCGGTTTACATCAGTGCTGAGCCGACCCGCCTTGGGATAGGCAATCCAGGCCAGACGAGCGGCACGGGCAGCCGCACAGATGGCATCGAGCACATCCAGATCGCCGCGTCGGGTGATAAAGCCGATCACCGCATCAGCATTATCGGGCTCTATCCCATCAAGCGTGGGAATGAGTAGCGTGCCGTTCGCCGGCGCATTCACCACCGCTACTTTCTGGCCCGGTGTTAGCCGTAGTCTGTGCTCGAGGTCTGCAAGCTCAAGATCCGCCATTATCATTCCTTCCTGCTCACAGGAGTTTCACCGCCCCGAAATGCCGCTACGCTGGCCGCCGACAGCGCCACCTCGAACGGCACCGGGCAAGATCGGGGTCGTGGTTGCGTTGTCAACAGCTGCGCGCCTTCATTGCTGTCATCCAACAGCATCGCCCGCGCCGGCGCATGCAAAGGTCACTGAGTTGGTGCGGTCTATAGCCCAAAACCGCGGGCGCGCACGCCCGAGTTGCAAACAGCGGGTAGCGGTCGGGGCTATGGAACCTAAATTTTCAAGCACAGGGTATCGGCTCTCCTGGTCACGAAGCCCACCGAAGGGCCGTGCTGGCTGCCCGCCCTGCTTTTCAAAGACAGACCTAAAACGCTCAACACACCATACACAGCTCGTAGCGGGTCGACATGAACGCCCGACAGGTGCTCGAGGTCGGCCTTCCTGTCGGCGGTCGGTGATGGTCTTCGCGCATGGCCGCTAGGTGCGGTTTTCGGCCAGGTAGCCGTTAACGAAGTCGTGTAGCGCGGGCGCCAAAGCAGAAGCGCTCGAACCGTGCAGCTTCGCGAGCAGAATAAGGCCCTGGTAGTGCGCGAATAGCGCGTGCGCGAGTCGGTCCGGGTCGACGTCTTGGCGCAGCGTCTTGGCGGCGGCGGCGGCCTGGCAGATCTTGGCGAGTTGATTTTCCAGCTCGGCCAACCGCGCGGCCAGGTGGACGCGCACCGCTTCGTCGGTGGTCGACAGCTCGGCGGCGATGTTGCCGAATGGACAGCCGACGAAGCGGCCGAACTGCGCATGGAGGTCGGTCTGGATGGCGCCGATTGCGTCCGGAATCGCGGTCAGCTTTTCCGCGGGTGTGGCGCCGGGCTTACTGGCCAGACGCGTTTGGAACAGCTGCATGTGCAGATCGATAACCGCCTTCGCGAGTTCAGCTTTCGACGAGAAGTAGTGGTAGAAGCTGCCTTTGCGAACATCGGCCACGGCACACAGTTCTTCGACGCCAACATCGTGGTAGCTGCGCTCGAGGAACAGTCGTGCCGCGGCTGACACGATGCGATCACGCGCGTCCGAGGTCCGTGGCACCCACGAATCGTATCGGATAGTTGACTGGTCGGTCAAAAGTCCGATACGTTGTCCAGCGTCGCAACGCATAACCCACTACTCAATGGAGATGGCAGCAATGAGTTCCAGCGCCCCGGAGGTTTTCCGAACACCCGATTCGCGTTTCGAGCAGCTTCCGGGGTACGGCTTTGCACCGCACTACCTCGAGGTGGACGGGTTGCGGATGCACTACGTGGACGAGGGGCCACGCGAGGGATCGCCGGTCGTTTGTTTTCACGGCGAGCCGAGCTGGGCCTACCTTTACCGCAAGATGCTGCCGCCGCTCGTTGCGGCCGGGCATCGGGTCATCGTTCCCGACTACGCGGGCTTCGGGCGCTCCGACAAGCCCACCGATCGCCGCTGGTACACGTTCGACCGCCACAGCGAGTTGGTCGCCAAGGTGCTTGGTGCTCTCGACCTGCAGCACGCGACCGCCGTCGTTCAGGACTGGGGCGGCCCGATCGGACTGCGATGGGCGGTGGAGAACGCCGCCAGGGTCGATGCGTTGATGATCATGAACACCGGTCTGTTCACCGGACGGGTCTCCAAAGGTTTTTTGGCCTGGCGCGCATTCGCCGAAAAGAACCCAGATCTGCCCGTCGGCTTCGTGATCCAGGGCGCCACGACGACCCAACTTCCCGACGACATCGTCGCCGCCTACGACGCGCCGTTTCCCACTGCCGAGTCAAAGGCCGGTGCCGCCCAATTTCCGCTGCTGGTGCCGACCAGCGAGGACGCTGTGGGTGCGAAAGAGATGGCCGCGGTCAGCGACGAGCTGTCGCGGTGGAACAAGCCGGCGCTGGTTGCGTTTTCGGACTCGGACCCGGTCTTTCCCTACCCGAAGGCGGGACAACTCTTCTGCGACCTGATCCCCACCGTCCGCGAACAGGTGAGGATCGAGGGCGCCGCCCATTTCCTCCAGGAAGACCGCGGAGAGCAACTCGCCGAGGAGCTGCTCGCACTGCTCGCGAAGGTCTAGCGGGTCACTACAACGTCACGATGGCGAGGACGTTCGAGTAGTCCTGGGGGTCGACGCGCACCGGCACCTCGGCGGCAACCTTGACATGGGGAGCGGTCGATAGCTCAAGCGCGATTTGCCGCGTTGCGCGATACGGGTCGTGGTCCGGCAGCCGCACGTCCAGTTCCAGCTCGTGCCAGGAACCCAGCATTGTGGTCGCGGCGTTCTGACGGATGCCGACGATCGTCGCGACCCCCACCAGGCCGTCGCGCATCAGCCGCGCCCGCTCGACGTTGCGCGCGTGGAGTTCGCCGACGGTGTCGATCGCCTGCTTCTTGTCGGCCCGCGTGACCCGTTGGCCCGCACTGGCTTTCCGTGCTCGGCCGAACCAGCCGACAGTTAACCGTTCGTCCAATGGGTCATCACCCGGTGGGCCGGGAGCACGTCGCCGTTCCGCGCGTAATGCGCCCGCACATCGTTCACCGAATCAGTGTGGCATTTGACGGGTCGAAACGGGTCGGGCGAGTAGCGTTTCCGCACATGTTTCAGATGACGGTCCAGGACGTGTTCGTCATCCACGGCCGTGGGGCGGTGGCCACCGGCCGCGTGGAGTACGGGGAGCTGCGCGTCGGCGACAAGGTGCAGATCAATGACGGGCCCGCCGTCAGGGTTGACGCCATCGAGGCCTTCCGCAAAAAGCTGGACACGGCGAAGGCCGGCGACAACGTCGGCCTGCTCTTCAAGAAGCTCACGAAGAGCGATCTTGCTGCCGGGGACGTGATCAAATCTGCCGGCATCTTCCTGGCCTAGGGCAAAGCATGGCGAACTCTTCCGACGCCGTCGCCGATGTCCCGCATCTGCATCGCGGCCTTTCCAATCGTCAAATTCAGTTGATCGCAATCGGGGGCGCGATCGGCACCGGCCTCTTCATGGGGTCCGGGCGAACCATCTCGCACGCCGGTCCGGCGGTTTTGGTGGTGTACGGGATCATCGGTTTCTTCGTGTTCTTCGTCCTGCGCGCGATGGGCGAGCTGCTGCTGTCGAACCTGAACTACAAGTCGTTCGTCGACTTCGCGGCCGACCTCTTGGGGCCTGCGGCGGGCTTCTTCATCGGATGGTCGTACTGGTTCGCGTGGATCGTCACCGGTATCGCGGAAATAGTCGCGATCACCGGGTACGCAAAGTTCTGGTGGCCGGACTTACCGGACTGGTTACCGGCCCTGGTCACCGTCGGTTTGGTGCTGATATTCAACTTGTTCAGCGTCCGCAACTTCGGTGAGATCGAGTTCTGGTTCGCCTTGATCAAGATCGCCGCGATTGGCTGCCTCATCGTGGTCGGGGTCGTCCTGGTGGCCACTGACTTCGTTTCGCCGCAGGGTCACCGCGCAACCGTCGAGAACCTGTGGAACGACGGCGGGTTTTTCGCTACCGGGTTCACGGGCCTGGTCAGTGGATTCCAGATCGCGTTTTTCGCCTTCGTCGGCGTGGAACTCGTCGGCACCGCCGCGGCTGAGACGGCCAACCCGCGCCGCACCCTTCCCCGCGCGATCAATGCCGTGCCGGTGCGGGTGGCGATCTTCTACATCGGTGCGCTGATGGCGATTCTCGCCGTCGTCCCGTGGCGGCAATTCGCCAGCGGCGAGTCGCCCTTCGTGACGATGTTCTCCCTGGCCGGACTTACCGCAGCGGCGTCGATCGTGAACTTCGTCGTGATCACCTCGGCCGCCTCCTCGGCGAACTCCGGGGTCTTCTCCACCGGTCGCATGCTCTTCGGCCTGGCCGACGAAGGCAGCGCTCCGCCGCTGTTCCGGCGACTCAACCGCGGCGGCGTGCCGGCGGCGGCCCTGCTGGTCACGGCTCCGCTGCTGCTGACCTCCATCCCGCTGCTCTACGCGGGCAGTTCAGTGATCGGCGTCTTCACGCTCATCACCACCATCTCGTCTTTGCTGTTCATGTTCGTCTGGACGATGATCATCGTCAGCTACCTCGTCTACCGCCGCCGACACCCACAGCGCCACGCCGACTCGACCTACAAGATGCCCGCCGGCGTGCCGATGTGCTGGGGGGTTCTGGTGTTCTTCGCATTCGTGATCTGGACGCTTAACACCGATCAGGAAAGCGCGATCGCCTTGGCGTGGTTCCCGTCATGGTTTGTGCTGCTCGCGGCCGGCTGGCTGATCGTGCGGCGACGGTCCGGCCAGGCGAAGCAGTACCGCCGCTTCCAAGCCGAGATGAATCACCCGGTCGACGACAACGCCGCTGGCGCGGCGCTCCCCCGGGTCAACCGGTAAGGAGTGCAGTCGCGCTCCAGGGTCTGCCGACCGGGTGACGCGGATCCGGTTGCGGCAGCCTGGCAACGAGGCGCATCGACATCGGTAAGCGATGGAACCGTTGGGCCGCCAGCAGCAGCGATTCGGCCTCGGCGACACGCCAGCCCAGGTCCTCGAAAAAGGCCAACCCGTTATCGGGCGCGAACTTGAACGGCGCATTCTGCAGCATGCCGGCCATCTTCTTGTTCATCATCTTCTTCAGGCCGGGGCCGCCGAAGTCGAGCATCCACCAGGCGACCTCGGCTCGCTTGATCGCCTGCGAAAGCGCGACGACATCGCCGTCTTCGAGATACATCAGCAAGCCCTCGGTCAGCACCAGCGCTTTCTCGGCGCCGTCGAGCGCCTCGTTGAAGAAGGCGTCGCGGGCGCGTGGGTCGGCCAGGTCGACGGCGGTTCGGGTCAACTGGCATCGCGGTGTCTGGTCGGCAAGTCGTCGGGTCTTTTCCGCGAGCAATTCCGGCAAATCCGCCTCCACCCACGGAAAATCGGCCGGCAGGTCCAGACGGTACGGCCGAGTGTCCAAACCGGCGGCCAAGTTCAACACCCGGTCACAGCCATCGGCGATCGCGTGAGCAATGACGTCATCGATGATCTTGGTGCGCGCGATGAGTGGCCAACCGTTGCGGCTGATTCGTGGAACCCGGGCGACAATAGCGCGGCCTCGCTCGCCGGCGAGGCGCTCGGCGAGCGGGTCCCGGAACAACGCGTCCGGACGCGCCGATTCTGTTGCCCGATGCAACGCGGTCCACCTGGCCGTATCGGAAACATGCGTGATGACGTGCCCGGCTCCTGCCATACCTGCGTTATAGCACCCGCGGCTGGTAGCGCAGCGGGCGTCGTTGTTGGGATCGGTAGCCATTCCCGCGGGCTGTACTTAGCGCAACGACGACGCCACCGTGGCGCCGCCACACGAAAGGAAACAGCCAATGAAAATCGTCCCCGCCGCCATCGAGGAACACATCAGCCGTGTCGACCGCCAGCGGAGCCTCTACATCGGGATCAGCTCCGCCCTGCTCGCCGTCTGGTCCGTCTTCCGCCTGCTCTGGCTCGTCTACCTTTCGGTGACGTTCAACTGGATGATCGGCGCGCTCGCCTTCCAGTTCGTGTTGTGGGGCGTGGTCGGCGCCGTCGCCACGGTCGCGGCCGTCGGATTCCTGACCCGCTACCAGAGGGGATCTTGACTCTGAGCGTCTCGAGTCATCGGGAAGTCCCGAACCCCCATCGGGTTCGGGACTTTTCCGTTTCGGGCACTGGTCATTGCGCCATTGCCCGTGAGTATTCCGACGTATCGGAAAGTTTCGGCCTGTGTTCTGTTGCGCGACGGTACGATTGAGCAAACGCGCCGAGCCCCAGGTGATTAAATCGTTCTGCGCTAACGAGTCTCATTGACGGTCACAGTCAAAGCGGGCGCAGACGCCGGTGGTACGCCAAACGCGAGAGAACGCAAGTTGGCCGAGGCTGCAGCGGCACGTCAGCCCGCTGATGGTGCCGGCGACAACAAAACGTCGTCGCCGTTGTGCCAGGTAACAAGGTCGCAAGGGCTAACCCGACCTATGCTAACTGTTCATAACGACGTCTGGGGTGCGCCCCGAGGCCGGACCGCACGCGGCGCAAATCGGCGCCGTGCTAGAGCTATTGGCAGAGTCGGTGGTGCGATGGATAGCCATCTTGCTCCGAGGGGCATGCATACACGTTTAGCCACTCCGGCACCCAGGAGGGGCGATGCCGGTTGAGCTGCCATCGACACCTACGACCGCGGGTAAGCAGACGCGCGACATCTGGGGGTCGGCGTCTTCGGCGTTGGTTCGTCGTTACCGGCGGGTATTCGCCACGGCAGGTGATCTGCTGCCGAATGACCAGCCCGACGACCTCGACGCCAAACCGGACCGATTCCTGACCGAACTCGGGGATCGCGCCGACCAACTCCACCGCCGGCTGCTCGTTGCGATGCGTGATCGCGCCATCAGCGGAAATCCAAGCGAGCTGGCGGGGCTCTGCGACGTTGCCATCGAGCTACAGGACATTCGGTCCAGCCACCGTCAGTCCGTCAACGAGGAGCGGTTGCAGATGCTGACGGCCGGGCAGCAGGTGAGTGCTCGGCTGTCCCCCGCCGCCGGGGTGCGGCCGTTGCTGGAGCGCGCGGCCACCGCGATTTGCGATTTGCCCGGGCTTGAGCGCGCGATGGTGTTCCAGCGTGAGGGCAGTGTGCTCAGAGCTGCCGCCACCGTATTCGCCGGGAACGACGAGTGGGCCCGAGACTGCCACGCCGTCTCAGCCAGTACGAGATATGACCTCTCGCCGAAACGTCCCGAGGCGCTCATAGTTCATCGCCGTACTCCAGCGATTGTCACCGATGCGCTCAATGACCCCAACGCGTTTCAGCCGATCGTGCAGAAGATGCAGGCCGCGAACTATGTTGGTGCGCCCGTGATCGCTTATGGGGACGTCGTCGCGACGATCCATGCCGATGCCTTCTTCAGCGGCCGGCCGGTCGACGAGGTCGATCGCGACGTTATTGCTTGCTTCGCGATGTCCCTGGGTCAGATCGTGGAAAGGGCGATGCTGATCGATCAATTGCGATTCCAACAACAGGCCGCAGAGCAGCTGGCCCGATCGGCGAGCCACGTCTTGGGCGGCCTCAGCGGCGAAATTCCGTTGCTGGGATCCACTGAGCCAGCACCGATTACGCCATGGCAGAGCCAGAGTGAAGTCGTCTCCGACTTGACGCGGCGTGAGTATGAGGTTCTGCAGCTGATGACCAAGGGGGCTAGCAACCGTGAGATCGCCGCGGGATTGTTCCTGTCCGAGGAAACCGTGAAGTCGCATGTCAAGCGCATCCTGCACAAGTTCGGCGTGGCCAACCGCGGGCAGGCGGTCGCGACTTATTTGGAGAGTCTCGACCGCCGTCCGACGCCGGGTGCCAGCCATGGGCGCGGTGCCCTGGGCAGGAGCGGTTAGCCTGATACCGCGCCGTTAAATCTCAAGCGGCAGAGGCCCATAGATTCAGTCCGGTGGTGTGCGGATATGCCATCGCGACCGCGGGGCTCATGCGCATCAGCGCGTCCGACACGAGCGGGATCGCGTTGGTCTCGAGGCACCACAACAAGTTGTGGCGATGCCAGGGCCGCAGCGCCGAGCGGATGGCATCGTCGGGGTTCACCCCGCGGATAACCGCCTCGGCCCCAACGACGCCACCGGCCAGGCTGGTGACCATACCGTCGGCGTAGACCACCGGCGCGCCCCCCGAGTAGTGCCGTTTGAGCTCCAGCGTGCCCGGTGCCGAGGGGGGCACCGCGCCCCACGGGGAGGCGGGTACGAAGGCCCGGCCGAGGGTGTCCTCGGGGTCATCAGGCGTCAGGCCCATCGCCTCGCCGACGCCGAAGAGTTGCTCAGTCATGATCCGTAGTTCGGCATCTTTGTTGACGGCGGAGTTGCGATCAACAAGGCGAGCGTAGATCCCGTACCAGGTGGACCGTGGTGACGACGGGTCTCTGAAGGGCGTGAAGTAACCCACGTCGATGGCTCCTGCGCGCCGCACGACGGGAGCGAACGCGGTCTCGGCTTCCAGTGGATAGCTCACGCCGCGCTCGGGCGCGATGAAGGGCACTTGCACTCCCAGCACCATCCGTTTGGGAGGCTTGGCTTGACCGCCGATCAATGTGGGCACGGTCGTGGCGTTGACGAGCAGCGGATGCCGGCCGGCGCTGAAGCTTCGCAGGTGGGAGGCGGATTCGACCCGCTCGTCCACGAACTCGATCGGCAGCTTGGCAGCCAGTTCGCGCATGCCGCCGACGACTCTGCTGTTCCGCAATCCGTAGGCAATCGGTCGGTCGCTCGACAGCCCGTTCTGCCACTGTCCCCGCCGGCCGAATCGCCACGACGACCCGCGCGGTATCGCCATGGCCGCGGCCTGTCGGTAGGCCACCGGCGGCCCGTCGGCAGACCCGGACATGACCTCGAGGATCTCATCCAGCGTCGTGTCCAACGCGGCGCTTATAAAGTCGATCCCACGCCCGCGCAACGTGACACCGTTGATCAGCCGCCGTGACTCGACAGCGGCGGGTGCAACCACGGTGACCTTGCCTTCGAATAGTGGGCTCTGGGCCAGCCAGCCGGCAAATGCCAGGGCGCCAATCCCGTTGCCCGCGATGACCGCTGAGTCGTAGGCGCAGACACCGCGGTCGCTAATGTTCCTGTCCAGGAATTGGCGGACCGAGCTCCGTCGAGCCAAGTCCGGTCCACGGACAGTGCCAACCTCTGTTTGCATTTTTGCTCCTAATGTCACGTATTACGTTCCGCGATATCGCGTTTGCACGCTTCAGAGTGTGATCGGGTCGTACGCCAGTCAATCGAATCGGCGCTAAATACCCACCCCGAGTGAGAAAACCCCCTCGCATCGGTGCAAGGCGCTCTGCTGACCAGGCGCCCGGCGACCCCGGACCCCGAGCCGACCGTTGTAGCGAGTGAGTTTTCTCCTCCGCAAGGGGGCATTCCGGCGTCAGAGGCTGTCGACGCCCCGGGTCTATGGGCATTCTGATCATGTTCAGCCCACGTAGACCAGACGGCTGAGAATCGAAACCTACTAGAGGAGGCATCATTTCCGCTCAGCATCCTTCTCTGTTTGAGCCTTCAGAGCGGGCCCAGCGTTATCGGGCAGGGCTGTTGGACTTCATGGAGAGGCACGTTTATCCATCCGAGCCCGTGTATGAGGCCGAGATGCGCAAGTCGGGCCGCCCGCACCATCACCCGCAGATCATCGAGGACCTCAAACGAGAAGCGCGCCGTCGGGGTCTGTGGAATCTGTTCCACCCGCATCCGCAGTGGGGACCGGGACTGACAAATCTCGAGTACGCGCCACTCACGGAGATCATGGGGCGAAGCCCGCAACTGGCACCCGAGGCGTGCAACTGCAATGCGCCGGACACCGGAAACATGGAGGTGCTCACGCTCTTTGGCACCGATAAGCACAAGGAGCGGTGGTTGCAACCCCTGCTGGACGGCACGATCCGCTCGGCGTTCGCCATGACCGAACCGGCAGTGGCGAGCTCGGATGCCACCAACATTGCGCTCGCCATCGACCGCGACGGCGACGGCTACGTGCTCAATGGGCGCAAGTGGTTCGCGTCGAACGCCCTGCACCCCAACTGTCGAGTACTGATTGTGATGGGAAGGACCGATCAAACGGCCGCACCGCATCGACAACACTCGATGGTTGTCGTTCCGATCGACGCGCCCGGAATCCGAATCGTGCGTAATCTCCCGGTTTTCGGCTACCACGATCGCGAGGGCCACGCCGACATCGAATTCGAGAACGTGCGTGTGCCACTTCGCGATCTACTCAAGGGCGAGGGTGAGGGTTTCGCCATCGGTCAGGCGCGGCTGGGGCCCGGCCGGATCCACCACGCGATGCGTGCCATCGGTATGGCCGAGCGCGGACTGGAATTGCTATGTCGGCGCGCCGATTCCCGTACCACGTTCGGATCCCCGCTGAGCGAGCGGGCGAACATCCGCGACTGGATCGCCGACGTACGCATCGAGATCGAGAAGTCGCGGCTGCTGATCTTGAAGACGGCCTGGCTGATGGACGTGGCCGGCAATAAGGAAGCCAAAACCGAGATCGCGGCCATCAAGGTTGACGCGCCGAACGTCGCGCTTGGTGTCATCGATCACGCTATTCAAGTCCACGGCGGCCTGGGAGTGACGGAAGGCGTTCCCCTCGCGGGTTTTGGGCGCACTTGCGCGCGATGCGGATCGCCGACGGCCCCGACGAGGTCCACAAGCGCACCATCGCCCGCCAGGAACTACGCAAACAACGACAAAGCCGCGTCGATGCGGCAGAAGGGGCCTGACATGGACGACATAAATCTGAAAGGTAAGACGGCTTTGGTGGTCGGCGGCTCCCGCGGTATCGGACATGCCGCGGCGCAGTGCCTTGCCGATCTTGGCGCCAACGTGGTGCTGACCGCCCGCAACCAGGATGATGCCGGCAAGGCTGCCGAAACAATCAGTGGTGCAGCCGGTTTCGGAGCACACGCTGGCGACGAAGAGGCCGCAGACCGATGTGTTGACTTCACAATCGAACACTTCGGCCGCCTGGACATATTGGTCAACAATGCCGCGACGAACGCCGCATACGGTCCACTCGTCGACCAGCATTATGACGCGTTCCGCAAGACGATCGACCTCAACCTGTGGGCCCCGATCATGTGGTCGTCTCTGGCAGCGAAGGCATGGATGCGTCGGCATGGCGGAACGATCGTGAACACCGCGTCCCTTGGCGGACTAACCACCGAGCCGAACCTGGGGGTCTACAACGCCAGCAAGGCGGCGCTGATCCACGTCACCAAACAGATGGCGGTGGAACTCGCGCCGACGGTGCGGGTGAATGCGGTCGCACCGGGCGTGGTCCGCACCAAGCTCTCCGAGGTACTTTGGCGCGAGCACGAGCAGACCCTCAATAATTCTCTTCCTCTTGGACGCATCGGCGAACCCGAAGACATCGGTCGGGCAATCGCTTTCCTTGCCTCCGATGCCGCGGCCTGGATCACCGGTCAAACCCTGGTGATAGACGGCGGGGCGATGTTATGAACCCGACTGACCCCGCAAGCCCTGTGCCGGGCGTGGATAGCGCACGGTTGACGTCCTGGTTGACCACGCTGGTCCCCGATGCCTCGCCACCACTGAGCGCCGAGCGGATCGGCTTCGGTCAGTCCAACCTGACCTATGTCCTTTCCGATGCCGTCGGCCAGCGATGGGTGCTGCGGCGCCCGCCGATGGGTCGGCTGCTGCACTCGGCTCACGACATTCTGCGCGAGGCGCGGATACTGTCTGCGCTGGGGTCGACCGCTGTCCCGGTGCCTCGCATCTACGGCGTCGCCGAGGCCGGCGAAGTCGGGGCCGGACCGCTGGTGCTCATGGAGTTCGTGGATGGTGTGGTCATCAGTGACGCCGCCACCTCCCGGATGCTGCCCGCACACGCGCGTTACGTCGCCGGCATCGCGTTGCCCGAGACACTCGGCCGCATCCATGCGGTAAATCTCAACGCAGTCAACCTCACTGATCTGGCCAGTCATTCGCCCTACGCGCAGCGTCAACTCAAACGGTGGTCTGGCCAGTGGGAGCGCTGCAAGGCACGTGAACTACCGGACCTCGACCGGCTCACCGATCGGCTCCAGGCAGCGGTTCCGCCCGCTCGTGAGCTAACACTGGTCCACGGCGACATGCACTTACGCAACATTGTGGTGTCGGCCGCTCACGGTGAGATCGTGGCAACTTTGGACTGGGAACTGGCCACGCTGGGCGACCCGATCGCCGATCTGGGCACCACGCTGGCGTATTGGCCAGAGCCAGACGAAAAGATCCTGCCAGATTTCCGCGCCCTGTTGCTGCCTGGCTATCCTCGCCGCGCCGAACTGGTGGAACGGTACTGCCTCGCGACCGGGCGCGACCTCAGCGACAGCGAACTGGCGTTCTGGCACGCCCTGGCGTTATGGAAAATCGCCATCATCGCAGAAGGAATTTTGCGTCGGGCACAACAAGATTCACGCAACCGAGCCAGCTCCGGCATCCCCGTCGAAGAAACCGTCACCGATCTCGTCGCATTGGCGCACGAGATAGCCCAGGGTGCGGGAATCTAACCCGACCGGACCCTCATCATGCGAGAGAAGTGATCATCAACCCAGGCCTCGATGACGCTGCGGACGTCGCTGGCCACGTCGTCCGGGCTGCCGAACGGTTGCACGAGCGGTTGCCCGAGGTTTCGTCGCTCATCCGCCGTTCCCTGGAAGAGGAAATTCCTGAACTACGCGGTGATGCACGGATTGTCGAACTGCACCGCGGCAGTGTCGAGGGAAATGTCGATACGCTGCTGCGCGCGTTGCGATACGACATTGCGGTGGAGCGCGTCGAAGCGCCGACTGCGGCACTCGAGTTCGCGCGACGGCTGGCACAACACGGCGTTCCCGTCAATGCCCTTGTTCGCGCCTACCGGCTGGGTCAGCGACGCATGAACGAGCTGGTATTCCGAGAAGTGCACGCCATCGACGCCGCACGGGTCCGGCTTGCCGTGCTCGAGGCGATCACCGCAACGCTGTTCGAGTACATCGATTGGATCTCCCAGCAAGTCGTCGCGGTGTACGAAGAGGAAAGGGAACGGTGGCTGGAGAACCAGAACAGCCTTCGCGCTCTGCGGGTTCGAGAGCTGTTGACAAGCACGGTGCCCATCGACATCGATGAGGCGAGCGCGTCGGTTCAGTATCCGCTGAGGTGGCACCACCTGGCGATGGTGATGTGGTACCCGGAACGGGGCGTTTCCGGGCATGAACTTTCACGGCTGCAACGCTTTCTGCGCGAACTCGGCCAGGCGGCCAACGCCGGAGCGAGCCCACTTTTTGTGGCCACGGACCAAACCAGCGGATGGGCATGGCTGTCGTATAAGTCCGCGACTCCCGATGCGGTAGCGACGGTCCGTCAATTCGCCGGCGGGCGGCCCGATTCTCCAAGCCTGGCGATCGGCACGGTCCTCCCGGGCGTCGAGGGATTCCGCCGTTCCTACCGTAAGGCGGAGGCGGGGCGGGCAGTTGCCATCGCCGGCGGGCATCGTGCGCCCACAGTGATATCCGCGACGGACCCCGGCTTGTCGGCGGCTGCGCTGCTCTGTGGTCAGATGGATGCCGCGCGGGAATGGGTGACCGATGTGCTCGGGAATCTGGCAGCCGACAACGAAAACGACGCTCGCCTGCGCGAGACGCTTACGATCTTCCTGCGCTGCGGCGCGAGCTACAAGCTTGCCGCCGAAGAGCTCGATCTACATTTCAACACCGTGAAGTATCGGGTCGGTCGCGCGGTTGCCCGACGTGGCCGCCCTATCACTGACGACCGCCTCGACGTCGAAATGGCGTTGTTGGCCATTCAGTGGTTGGGCGCGGCGGTCCTGCAATCGAGCACGGAATAGCTCACTGCGCGGGTTCGGTGGGGGGTTTTCTCCCCCGTTAGAGCTATTTAGCCGCCGGACCGATTGACGTGTGCGGCAGATTCTTTGGATGCTTGATTCACCGGATACGTTGCGAATCAACGAGTTCGGCGAACAGGCTCAACTGATGGAAAGGTGAAGAAATGCAAACAATGGACACCGTCCTTCGGGAACCGGCGGTCAGTATCGAGGATTTCCGGACGGCGATGCGGCGATTGGCCGGCGGGGTAAGCATCATCTCGGGGGCCGGTCCGGATGGCCCGCTGGGGGTCACGGCAACCGCGGTGGTCTCGCTGACGGCGGAACCGCCCAGCGTGCTGTGCTGCTTGAACCGTTCGCTGGCGTTGGAGACCGTGGTCAAGGAGACGGGCAGGTTCGGGGTGAACATGCTGCGTGCCGATCACCAGGATCTGGCTGAGCGCTTCGCCGGCATGCACGGTGTGCGTGGTTCGGCGAAGTTCGAGCGGGGGAATTGGGAATTTCTTCCCAGCGATGTTCCCGCGCTCGCCGACAGTTTGGTGTCCTTCGATTGCCGCGTCGACAGCATTCTCGAGGTCGGCACGCATTCGGTTTTCGTCGGCCTGATCGATGACGTCTTTTTCGGTGAGTCGGGTGACCCGCTGGTGTACTGCAACGGCGCCTTCTCCAGCCTGGTCCCGCTGGCTAGTTAGTTGAAAGTTACTTGGAGATAAGGAAATTATGATGACTTCTGTACTGATCGTGGTCTCTGCCGCAGACCGTTGGACGCTCAACGACGGCACCACCCATCCCACCGGCTATTGGGCCGAGGAGCTCGCCGAGCCGCACCGGATCTTCGCGGCGGCGGGGTGGGACATCACCATCGCCACCCCGGGTGGCGTCGCGCCGACCGTGGACCGGCTCAGCCTGGGGCTGGCCGGTGGCTTGCCGGCGAAAACTCGTGCGGTGGGCGAATATCTCCGCCGTTATGACTCGGCGCTGGCCCATCCGAAAGCGTTGGCCGATATCGATCCCGCCGATTATGACGTGGTCTTCTATCCCGGGGGCCACGGCCCAATGGAGGATCTGGCGGAGGACGCCGATTCCGGCCGCATCCTCACGACGGTGTTGGAATCCGGCCGGCCGCTCGCGCTGCTGTGCCATGCGCCCGCCGCCACCCTGGCGGCTCGTCGCCAGGACGGGACGTGGCCGTTTGAGGGCTACCGCATGACGGCGTTGTCCAACACCGAGGAGCGGCTCAACAGGTTTGCCCGCAAGGCCAAGTGGCTGCTAGAGGACCGCTTGGTGGAATCCGGGGCCATCTACCGCAAGGGCCGGCTGCCATTGCGGCCCTTCGTCGTCGTAGACCGTAACCTGTACACCGGGCAGAATCCGGCTTCCTCGGCAAAGCTGGCGCACAAGCTGGTGACAGACCAGGGTTCAGCTGCGTTGCACGTTTCGGTCAGCAGGCTTATCCACGCCGATCCCGTCGCCGTGTATGACGCGCTCAGCGACGTTACGACCATCGGACAACGGAGCCCTGAAACCCACGCCGCCAAATGGATTACTCCAGGCAAGAAATTCAAGGGCTACAACCACATCGGTCCGCTGTACCGCTGGAGCACGGTGTGCACGGTCACCGAACAGGCGCCCGGCCGCAGCTTCGCCTTCGAGGTCGCCTGGCCGTCCAACACCTCATGGCGCTACGACCTGACCGCCGTAGCGGACGCCACCGAGGTCACCTTGACGATGACCAAGAAACAACCCCAGGCCGCACCGGTCGTGGCGATCCAGCGCATGGTCGGGGTTCACGATCGCGCGGAACACCTACGCGCCGGAATGAGCCAAACGCTCGCACGGCTGGCACAGCAACTCGAGCGCGCCACTCCACACCGCACGGCCAGCACACAACAGTCGCAATAGTGCTGTCCGGCAACGGAATCTGCTGACGAGGCGTCCGCAGGAGTGTCGAGTTCGATTCTCGAACCTGCGGACGCCTGGTGTCGTGAGTCATTAATTCGATTGCAGTGAATCCATCCGCCGACTGTGGGTGATATGCGCTAAAACCCATTGAAATCCGTACCTAACCACCACGCTCGGTGCGCGTAGGATGCCGAGTCGGCCGTCCTTTGGTGTCGGTGAATTAACGACTGACGACACTAGTCAATCTCCCGTAGAACGACTAGCGACGATCGTCGGGGGTGCGGCTATCTTGCCAGCCGCCGCCGTCGCACTCCGACCCTGGCGGACCTGCCAAGGATGTCGAGCCGGGGCACGCTGATGGTGCCAAGTCGTTGCGCACTCAATGCGTATGACGTGCAAGGAATTTGCCCAGCGTGGCATCGAGGCGCCGGGGCTGTTCCTGCTGAACCCAGTGCCCGGCTTCCTCGATGAAGTATGGGCCGTCGAACGAGGCGCATGCCGAGGTCATCGCTTCGAGCGCGCCGGGGCTCTGATAGGTGCCCCAGTCGCTGCGGCCGGCGATGAAGCAGGCGGGCACTTCGATGCGGCGGCCGTCGAATGTCTGTAGTTCGGCAACCGCTGCGGCATCGAAGACGTTGCGGTACCAGTTGAGGGCGCCCTGAAAGCCGGTACGGCCGAATTCGCGCGCGTACACCTGAAGCTCCGATTCGGTGAGCCAGGTGCAACGTTCGACTTCTTCAGCCGAGGGCGCCATATCGGCCACGGTGGCCGCCATGCCCTGGTCGAGGTCCATCACGTAGTAGCGCGGTACTGCGGCGAGATCCGCAGCGTGCCAGGACTTCAGGGCGTGCGGGTGATTGTGCGGCCAGTCGTGGCTTTTGCAGTGAAAGTACGCCCGCAGAAAAGCGTTGAGGCCCGCAGCGCTGTTATGCATGTCGGCATTCGCTTCGCGCGTGGCGTAGTAGCGCTGATAGTGCTTGCGCGGTGGCTGCAGCGCGGCCAAGCCGGCGTCGAGCTGCGGCCAGGGATCACGGCCCGGGCGCGGTGGTCCGGCGAATGGTGCGCTCAAAAGTGCCACGCAACCGAAGATGTCCGGATGCAGCAGGGCGCACCACGCAGCCACCGGCGAACCGAAATCATGGCCGACGACGGCAGCGACGCGCTGATGCTGAAGGGTTGCGAGCAAGGCGCGGATGTCGCGCACCAGGCGGCTCAATCGAAATGAAGCCAGGTCACCGTCATAGTCAGCGTCCCACCCGGTCGTCGCGCCATAACCGCGTTGATCGGGGGCGATCACGTGGTAGCCGCGCGCGGCGAGGAGGGGCATCAGCTTGCGCCAGCTAAAGGCCAGTTCGGGAAACCCATGCAGCAACAGGACAAGGGGCTGGCCGGGCTGACGGTAACCGGCCTCGAGTATGTGCATGGATAGACCGTTCACACCGTCGATGCGGCGTGAGCGAACGCCGTCATCCAGACGCACATCGCCGTAGCAAGTCTTCATGGCTTGCCCGATGGTATCCGCCGGTCGGCAGGCGCGATTCCTGGTGCGGTAGATTGCCGTCGCGACCGGTTCAGGAGGACGCGATGGCGCGCTGCGATTTCCCAACTGTCGCCGAGGGCTACGACGGAGCCTTCACCGTCGACTCGTCGCGGATCACTTTCGGGCGCGGTTGCCTGGCAGAGGTGGGTGACAGAGCCCGCGCTCTGGGGCTGCGCCGGGTGGCGCTGTTCTCCGACGCCGCCGTGGCTGGACTGCCCGCCTTCGACAAGACGCGCGACTCGCTTGTCGCGGCCGGGCTAGACGTGGTCGCCTATATCGACGTGCATGTCGAGCCCACCGACGCGTCGTTTCGGGACGGGGCGCACTTCGCGCAAGAGGTGAACCCTGATGGTTATGTGTCGCTGGGCGGCGGCTCTGTCATCGACACGTGCAAAGCCGCGAATCTTTACGCCACCTATCCCGCTGACTTTCTTGCCTACGTCAACAAGCCCGTTGGTGAGGGCAAACCGGTACCCGGCCCGCTCAGGCCGCACATCGCGTGCCCCACGACGGCGGGCACCGGCAGCGAGGTAACGGGCATCGCGATCTTCGACCTGCTGTCGCTGAAGGCAAAGACTGGCATCGCTGCTCACGCGCTGCGCCCCACCGAGGCGCTCGTCGATCCCGACTGCACTGCGAGTCTGCCGCCTGAGGTCGTCGCCTCGGCGGGGCTCGATGTGCTATCCCACGCGTTGGAGTCCTACACCGCACGGCCCTACGTGCTTCGGGCCACGCCTGAACGCCCAAGCCTGCGTCCTATGAGCCAGGGTGCTAATCCGTGGAGTGATCTGGGCTGCCGCGAGGCGTTGCGCGTGCTGGCACAGTCCCTGGAGCGAGCGGTGAACGACCCGGCAGACGGCGAGGCTCGCCAGCAGATGATGTGGGCCGCAACGCTTGCGGGCATCGCCTTCGGCAACGCGGGCGTCCACGCACCACACGGCATGGCCTACGCGGTCGCGGGGCTGGTACGTGACTTCCGCCCCTCGGGCTACCCGGCCGATGAGCCGCTGGTTCCGCACGGCATGGCCGTCATCGTGAATGCACCCGCGGTGTTCCGCTTTACCGCTGAGGTGAGCCCCGAGCGTCACCTGGAGGCCGCCCGGCTGCTCGGCGCTGACGTCCACGGCGTCGGTGCGGACGAGGTGGGCGAGGTGCTGGCGAAGGAACTCATCCGCATCATGCGTGCGGTGGGCATGCCGAACGGGCTCAGTGGCGTGGGCTATACCGACGGTGACGTAACGGCCCTGACGGACGGCGCCCACCCGCAGCAACGTCTTTTGCAGAACGCCCCGCGAGAAATGAGCAAACCGGTTCTGGCCGACCTCTTCAGGCAGGCCATGCGCTACTGGTAGCCAGCCGCCGGCCACACGACGTGGGGTAGATTCCGGGCATGGATCTTGATAGCAGGAAGGCCCTTGTTACCGGCGCGACGGGAGGCCTGGGCCAAGCGATCGCCAAAGCGCTGGCCAGGCGTGGAGCGAAGCTCGTCCTTAGCGCACGCAAGGCCGAGGATTTGGAACGGCTCGCGGAATCGCTTCCGGGCGTGGGGCATACGACGGTGGCGTGCGACCTGGCCCGGGAGGGCGCGGCCTTAACGCTTATTGAGCAGGCGGGTGACATCGACGTGTTGGTCGCCAATGCGGGGCTCCCCGCGTCGGGCCGGCTCGAGGGCTTCAGTCAGGACGAGATCGGCCGCGCGCTCCGGGTCAACCTGGAGGCGCCCGTGCGCATGACCCGCGAGCTGCTGCCCGGGTGGCAGCAGCGCCGCAGCGGGCACTTCGTGTTCATTTCGTCGATCTCGGGCTACGCTTCCACCCCGCGGGCGTCGCTGTACGCGGCGACGAAATTCGGCCTACGGGGATTTGCGCTTAATCTGCGAGAAGACTTGCGCGGCACCGGTGTTGGCGTTTCGGTCATCACGCCCGGCGCGATCCGCGAGGCCGGGATGTTCGCGGAGAGCGGCGCCGCACCGCCACCCGGCTTGGGCACGGGCACCCCCGAACAGGTCGCCGGCGCTGTCGTGCGCGCAATCGAGCACAACAAGTCGGAAATCTCCGTGGCTCCTGTTCGGCAGCGGGCGCTCGCCCGGTTCGCGATGCTGGCGCCCGAGATCTCCGGACGGCTGGCGGGCTCGGTGGCTGCCAAGGCCGCCGACGCGATCGCCGAGGGCCAGAAGGAAAAGCGTTAATCAGCTGCGGCGAGCCAGCAGCCGCGGTTTCGGTGTGATCTTGAGGGCGTAGGCGGGCCAGACGTCTAACGCATCGGGGAACGTGACGTTGATGCGGTCGTCGGTGCACCCGTGCGCAAGGGTGCCGCCACCGAGCAGCCGGACAGTGGTATCTGAGCCGCCCACCAGGCCGCGCAGGCCGACGCGACGCTCACCGGGCGCCCGCAGGAACGTGGCGTACAGGGCGTCGTCGTTCTGCGTGAAGCGCACATCGGTGCCGTCGGTGGCGGTCCGCCTCCGCGGTCGTCCACGGCCGGGTACCGAAATAGGCCTCACCGGTCACATCGAGCCACGCGCCGAAATCGGCCAGCAGCCTTGCCGGCAGCTCGGGAATCGTCCCGTCGGGGTACGGCCCGATGCCGAGCAGCAGGTTGCCGTTCTTGCTCACCAGGTCGGCGAAGGAGCGGGCGAGATCGGTGAGCGAGAGCATCTCGTCGGGGCCCTCCAGCCGGTTGTTCCCAAACGAGTGCCCCACGCCACGGGTCGACTCCCACTTGTACGGTTTGATCTCGTCGTAGTGCGCATATTCAGGCGTGCGGAAGTCGTAGTGGAAGCCGGTCGGGATGTCGAGAACCTTCACCCGGACGGGCAGATACTTCCACAGCGCGCTGGCGAGCCCGAGGCCACCGACGAACAGCCGTTTCACCACACGGCCCTGGGGCAGCCGCAGCTGAGCCCAGCGGTCGTTGATGACCGCGTCCGGCACCTGGTTGTAGTAGTGGGCAAACAGCTCGGCGAGGTTCGCCTGGGGCGGGTAGCCGATGTCGTTCCAGAGCACCGACGGCTGGTAGCGGTCGATGAGTTCGCGGATGTGGTTGTTCGCGTACTCCGTGTACTCGTCGGTCCGGAGCAGCGAGCCCGCCATTCCTCGCAGGTCGGTGATGACCATCGGGTTGAACGTCCAATCGAATCCGCCCGAGTAGTACAGGCCCATCTTCATGTTGCGGTCGCGCACCGCGCTGGTCAGATCGCCGACGAGGTCGCGGTCGGCATGCCAGTTGTCCTTGTGTGCATTGGGATGCCGGCTCGGCCACAACGTGAACCCGTCGTGGTGCTTCGTGGTGAGGACTACGTAGCGTGCGTGCACCCGCGCGAAGAAGTCGGCCAACATGGCGGGGTCGAACCCGCGCGCCGCATCGTTGAACATGGGTTTGAAGTCGTCATAGGAGAAGTCGGGGCCGTACGTCTCGAGGTGATGCCGCTGTGCCGGGCTGCCCGGGATCTGCACCGTGTTCGCGTACCATTCCGCGTACGGGTTGTGTTTGAAGATGTATGCCGGTCCTTTTGTCGCCATCAGCTCCTGGACGTCGGCCTCGAGCGACGCCCAGCCGGGCACCGAGTACAGCCCCCAGTGGATGAAGATGCCGTATTTCGCGTCATCGAACCACTCGGGTACCGGATGCGCATCAAGCGACGCCTTGGTCGCTACGTAATCGGTCATCTATCAACCTGCCGCGCAGAGCTCTTCGCGATCTCGTTAAGGCGGGTTATTCGGCACGTCGAAGTAATCGCGCCACGCCGTGATCTTGTCGCCGTTTACTTCGAAGGCTCCCATTACGCGGGCATGGACCGGGTTTCCGTCGTAGACGAAGTGATCGACGCGCTCGGTCAGAACCACGTTGCCCGCGACGGCGAGATTGACGATCTCGATGTTCCCGTGCGTCATACGGTCGACGTAGCCCCGTACGGTCCTGCGAATCTCTTGGTGACCCGTGGCGACACCGAGCGGAACGTTGTCCCAGACGGCGTCGGCGGCGAAGTAACTCACGATCTCGTCAGGATCCAGACGACTCCACGCGTCCAGTTCCGCCCGGACGACCTCCTCAGGGGTCATGACTCCTCCAATCGAACGTTTCGGTACGACCGAAAATCTTGCCTCCCCGCTATGGTTCGAGCACAACGCGCAGCGCGCCGCTCGACTTGTCCGAGGCGACGCGAAACGCCTCGGGCGCATCCTCGATCGGGAACCGATGCGTGATCATTGATTCCGCGAGTTCCGGCCGCTGCGCCAGCATCTGGACCGCATCCTCGAAGTCGCGACGACCGCCGTGGCGGCAGTACCCGAGCGATGGCACGATGCGAAGCTCCTTCAAGAAGCACTCGTGCTGCGGCCACACGACGTCGGGCGGGTACACGCCGAGCACCACCATCGTGCCGCCGGGACGGGCGAGTTCGATCGCGCGCCGCAGCGCGGACCCGGATCCGGCGGCGTCGATCACGACGTCATAGACACCGCGGGCGGTCGTCGCGCCCAGCCGCTCGCCAATCTGGAGTTGATGTGGGTAGCGCGCTTCCAGGCTCACCTCCCTCGCGCCCATCCGCTGCGCCGCGGCGACCATGAGGAGCCCGATCGCCCCGCCGCCGACCACGGCCACGCGCCGGTCGGGGCCGATCCCACCGAGGCGGCATGCGTGCCAGGCGACGGCCGCCGCCTCGGCGAGGCATGCGTCGGCGACGTCGAGGCCGCCCGGCAGCGCGACCAGCGAGGGCGCCGGCACCGCGAAGTACTCGCTCATCCCGCCGTCGCTGTAAACGCCGAGCGCCGTCGGGCCGTGCTCGCACAGGTTGTACTGCCCCGCGTTGCAGTAGTCGCAGCCGTCGCAGCCGAACATGGGCTCGATCGCGACGGGCGTGCCGTCCCGGGCAGTACCGGCGAGCTCGTGGCCGAGGATTCGCGTGAAGCCCCCGGCGACGTATTTGAGATCGGAGGCGCAGATGGCGGCCGACCGGATCGCGATCAGCTCGCCGTCATCAGGCACATCGACGTCGACGACTGTGACACCCGGGGGCGTCGATCGCACCGCTCGCATGCCGGTCTCCCTGGTTGGGCCGCGCCCCTCACTGTCGCACATCGAAGGTCGCCACCGAAGCATTGATGAACTAAGCACCGCTCGACTATGGTCACAAGTAGCCGATCGGCTACCCACGGTCAAAGGAGAGCGAGCGATGGCTGCGCTGCGAGTCGGCGTCATGAACAACACCATCAATTCGCGCTACGGCCCCAAGCCTCCGGTGCAGGCGGACTACCTGACCGCCGTAGCCTGCGGCGCCGACTCCTTCTGGGTGGCCGACCACCTTCAGTCGGTGCTGCCGCCTTCGATGTGGACTCCCAAGCACGTGGGGGCAGCCCGGGTGATTCCCAAAATGGATGCGCACCTGGAGCCGTGGACCATCCTGGGCTATCTGGCCGGCCACAACAAGATTGGCCGGATGCGTCTGGGGGTGGCCGTCACCGACACCGGACGGCGCAATCCCGCCGTCACCGCACAGGCGGCCGCCTCGCTGCACCTGCTCACCCGCGGCAAGGCGGTTCTGGGCATCGGAACCGGTGAGCGGGAAAGCAACGCGCCCTACGGTGTTGACTGGTCCAAGCCGGTGGCACGTTTCGAGGAGGCCGTCGCCACCATCCGTGCCCTGTGGGATTCCAACGGCGGGTTGGTGACTCGGGACTCGCCGTTTTTCCCGCTGCACAATGCGACGTTCGCGCTTCCCCCCTACCGTGGCAAATGGCCGGAGATCTGGATCGCCGCGCACGGCCCGCGGATGATGCGCGCCACCGGACGCTACGCCGACGGATGGTTCCCCGGCACCACGCGAGCCGACGAATACGGCGAACAGCTCAGCCTGGTGCGCACCGCGGCGTCCGACGCCGGGCGTAACCCGGCGGACATCACGCCCGCGCTGATCCGTTTCATCGTCACCGGCCGCTCCCGCGACGAGATCGATGCGGTGGTGGAGTCCGATATCGCGAAAATATTCACCCTTAACTGCGACGGTGCAGCATGGGCGCGGCACGGCGCCGAACATCCGCTTGGCTCCGATTTCGCCGGCTCGCAGGACCTCATACCGCAATTGATCGACGAACAGACCGCGATCGGCTACGCCGCCAAAGTTCCTCGCTCGCTGGTCGAAGAGCTGTTCGCGGTTGGCACACCGGACGAGGTGATCGACCAGCTAGCGGAGTTCCGCGACCAGGGCATGCGCTATCTCGTCGTGGGCAACGCGGGCGCGATTCAGCCGAGTCTGCGCAAGAGCGCGGCGACCACCGCGCCCTACATCAAGGTCGTGCGAGGTCTGCGAAGGTTGTGATGCCCCGATGCCGATGATCGACGTGACGTTCGTGCGTGGTTCGGTGCACGACGACGCCATGAGCAGGTTGACCGACGAGCTGGTCACGGTGCTGCTGCGCGCCGAACGCGCCCCCGACACCCCATTCCTGCGTGACAACACCGTGGTCTACCTTCACCCACTCGAGCCCGCCGCGCAGTTGGTAGGTGGCCGCCGACCGGGCGAACCCCGATTTCGCGTCGACCTGACGGTGTTCGAAGGCGCACTGTCGAAAGACCGCAAGGAACAACTCGTCGCCGACGTGCACGCGGCGATCTGCGCGGCCGCGGGCATCGACCCGGCGGGCCCGCGCGCCTATCACGTGTGGACCTTGATTCACGAGATACCCGAAGGCAATTGGGCCGGTGCCGGCAAAGTCGTTTACTACCAGCAGGTGAAGGGGCTTGTCGCAGACGAATAGGAGGCGAACGGGTTGACCCAGATGCAACGCCGGGTCGCGGTGGTTACCGGCGGCGCGTCGGGGATGGGCGAAGCGACGTGTCGTGAGCTGGGCCGCCGCGGCCTCAAGGTTGCGGTGCTGGACGTCAACGGCGAGGCCGCGCAACGGGTCGCCGGAGAGCTGCGTTCGGCGGGCGTCACCGCGCTGGGCGTCGAGGTCGACGTCACCAACCGACCCGCGGTGGAGGCGGCGTTCGCACAAGTCAGAGCCGACCTGGGGCCCGTCGCCGTATTGGTGACAAGCGCTGGGAAGCCAGGCTTCGCGCGGTTTGCCGACATCACCGTCGAGTCCTGGTCCGAGATGATCGAGATCAACCTGACCGGAACATTTCACTGTTGTCAGGTGGCGCTGCCCGACATGGTTGCCGCGAGGTGGGGCCGCATCGTGATGATCTCGTCCTCGAGCGCACAACGCGGATCGCCCTACATGGCGCATTACGCGGCAGCCAAGGGCGCGGTCATAACGCTGACCAAATCACTCGCCAGCGAGTACGCGTCGAAAGGCATCACGGTCAACAACATCCCGCCCTCGAGCATCGACACGCCGATGTCGCGCCAGTCGCAGGCCGAAGGCAAATTGGGCTCGCCGGAGCAACTGGCGCAGCGTATCCCCATGGGCCACATGGGCTCTGCCGACGACATCGCCGCCGCGGTGGGTTTCCTGTGCTCCCAGGAAGCGGGATTCATCACCGGCCAGGTGCTCGGCGTCAACGGCGGATCGGTGATGTGAGCCGGCTAACGCGGGCAGGTACAGCCGACGGGAAGCGGTGTGTTTTCGCTGTAGAGGTACTCCACGGTCGTGAATATGAGTTCAGTGTCGCCGATGTTCTCGATGTCGTGCAGCAGGTATTCGCCGGGGCCGAAGTGGAAGTGCCGGGTTTCACCCTCTTGGTAGGTGACATCGCGGGTGGTGCCGTCGAATGTGTGTTGACGGCTGCGTCCCGCGTTCACCGCCGTCCAGAAGTAGTCGAGCACGTGGCGGTGCGCGTGCCAGCGCTCCCCCGGCGCCAGCCGGATCTCCCACACCCGAACTCGCGAATTCTGACTCAACAGCCTCGACCCGACGTTCCCGTCATGCGCACGTTCAGCGAACTCGGCCTTGAGCCAATCCGGCCAGCCGTCGAAGTTCTCCGCGACGAGTTCACCGGCCAGCGGTAGATCGGTCAGAAACTTGCAGTCGTCGCTCAGTACAAACTCCATCATTTACTCCCAACTTAGCCGAAACGGAACGGACTCGTATCGATATCACAAAAGTACGCTCACCGAGGTCGGAACGCAACTGTTCCGTCTTGTTAAAATGACGACATGCAGACCAACGCCGCGCCGGGCCGGATGTCGGGCGGCCCCGTTCTTCAGACCGAGGTGACCGACGCGATCACGAACGCATTCTTTGAAGAACTCGCTGAGGTCGGCTACGGGCGGCTATCGATCGACGCCGTGGCGCGTCGGGCCGGCGTTGGCAAGGCCGCCATCTACCGCCGCTGGAAATCCAAGCTGGAAATCACCGTCGCGCTGGCCTCGCATGTCGCCGTCGCGGCGGTCGACGTCCCGGATGCGGGCAACCTGCTCGACGATGTTCGTGAGTACTTGAGCCGCGCGCGCGTGGCGCTGACCCACCCGCTGGCGCAAAAGATCGTCCCGGATCTGATCGCCGAAGCGGCGCGCAACCCCATCCTGACCGATGCGCTGCTCGCGATGGTGCAAAATCCCCGCCGCGCCAAGGCCGCTCAGATTGTGGAACGGGCCATCGCGCGCGGCGAGTTGCCCACGGACACCGATATCGGGATGTGCCTGGATCTACTGGCCGGCCCGCTGTACTGGCGGCTGACCGTGGCCCAGACCGGCACCGAAGACGGCTACCTCGACCGGCTCGCGGGCAAAGTCGTCGCGGCCATGAAGGACTAATTGGACGCGCGTCAGCTAACGCGCCGCTCAGAAATCACGGTTTAGCGCGGTGCACCGCGGGCTGCTATCGTCGCTTGCTTATGCCCGAGATGGATCGTCGCAGCATGATGTTGATGACGGGTGTCGGGGCGCTGGCAGCCGCGATCGCTATCCCGGAGGCCAGGGCCTTCCCGTCCCGACCGAAGGCGCCCGCAGGCCCGACGCCGGCGCCCGCAGCGCCGTCGCCCAATGGCGAAGCCGGGGCCTACATCTTCCAGGACGAATTCGACGGCCCGGCCGGCTCGGCCCCCGACGGCGGGAAGTGGCACGTGGCGAGAGCCCGCGAGCCGATGAAAGATCCGACGTATTGGGAGTTGCCCGAGCATGTCGGGCAGTACCGGGACGATCGTCAAAACGTATTCCTGGATGGCAACTCCAACCTTGTCATCCGCGCCGCGAAGGACGGTCCGACTTTCTACAGCGGCCGGCTGACCAGCAACTGGCGCGGAGGCGTCGGTCACATCTGGGAGGCCCGGATCAAACTCGACTGCCTGACCGCCGGCGCCTGGCCCGCCTGGTGGCTGGGAAATGACGATCCCGGCGGCGAAATCGACATCCTCGAGTGGTACGGCAACGGGAGCTGGCCTTCGGCTACCACAGTCCACGCGAAGTCGAACGGCTCGGAGTGGAAGACCCACAACATCGCGGTCGACAGCGGATGGCACACGTGGCGATGCCAATGGGACGAGGCCGGAATCCGCTTCTGGCAGGACTACTCCGACGGCGCTCAGCCGTACTTCAACGTTCCGGCGAACTCATTGCCGGACTGGCCGTTCAACAACCCCGGCTACACCGTGTATCCGGTCCTGAACCTCGCGGTCGCCGGTTCCGGCGGCGGCGACCCCGGGCCGGGGACCTACCCGGCGCAGATGCTCGTCGACTACGTCCGTGTCTGGTAGCACGGAAAGCGGAACGCCGAACGTGTTCTGAGGGCGAGAATTTCGCCGATTTTCCGCCCTCACAACACGCTCGGCGACGGTGTCCGCAGGTCCTTACACGCCGACAAGCTCGGGGTGGAACTTGGCCGCCATTCGCCGCATCCCGTCATGCCAGTCGACTTTGGTGCCGCCGATAAGCTCGTGCATCCGCGTCACGTCGGTTGGATTGCCCCGCAGCGCCTGCTCACTCTCGGCGAACACCGGTTCCTTGCCGACCAGCGTGCCGAGGTAGCCGCACCACTCCTGGAGGCTGACGGTCTGGTCGCCGCACCAGTTGACCGTGGTCGCCGGGACCGACGCCACCTCGAACAACTTCGGAACGGTCGCGATGATGTCGTCCTCGTGAATGGGGTTGTAGCGGGCCGGCCCACCGGCCGGGACCGGGATCGGGATGCCCGCCAGCATCATCTCCATGTGGTAGTACGGCCACCCGCCGTTGTCGCCGTACGGGACGTTGAGGCGGGCAACGGTGGTGGGCATGCCGAGAACACGCGCCGTCGACCGAGCAACGACCTCGCCGGCGATCTTGGAGATGGAATAGGTGGGGAACAAGGGCTTGTGGTTGTCGCCCAGGGCGGTGCGCTCGGTGCGGGGTTCCTCGTCCGGCGGGTCATAGACCGCCGCCGACGAGCAGTGCAGGAAGCCCTTGGCGCCGCTGCAGTGGGCCATGAGCAGGCCGACCGACTCGGCGTTGGCCGCGAGGTCCTTGTCCCAGTTGCCGCTCTTGGCCACCGCCAGATTGAGCACGTAGTCGAAGTCGGACGGGATTCCATGGAAGTCCCCAGCCGCCAGGTTGACGGTCTCGCACCGCACCCCTGCCTTTTCCAGGCCGTCACGAACGGCGGTGTTGGTGAATCTGGCGATACCCCAGACCTCGTTGTCCGCCGCGAGGGCCCTGGCAATGGGAGTGGCAACCTGGCCGGTCGGCCCGGTGATCAGGATCTTGAAGCCGCGCATGGGGCTGATGGTAGGCGACTTCACGTTGGACACCGGTTGGCCCTAAGGTTTACTATCTGCGTATGCATGCAGATAGTAGTACGGCCCACACTCATGCGGATCATCACGATCATCCGCGCGGCCTGCGCGGGGCAATCAAGGAGATCGTCACTCCCCACTCTCACGATGCCGCTGACAGCGTCGACGGTGCCCTGGAATCCAGCACCGCCGGGATCCGTGCGGTCAAGATCAGCCTGTTGGTCCTGGGGTTGACGGCTATCGCTCAGATCGTCGTCGTGATCGTCTCCGGGTCGGTGGCGTTGGCTGCCGATACCATCCACAACTTCTCCGACGCCCTGACCGCGGTGCCGTTGTGGATTGCGTTCGCGTTGGGCACCAAGGCCGCCACCCGCCGCTACACCTACGGGTTCGGCCGTGCCGAGGACTTGGCCGGGTTGTTCGTGGTCGCGATGATCACCCTGTCGGCGATCGTCGCCGGATATGAAGCCGTCATGCGACTGACCAACCCCCAACGGATTGAGCACGTCGGCTGGGTCGCGCTGGCCGGGTTGATCGGGTTCATCGGCAACGAATGGGTGGCGCTGTACCGAATCAAGGTCGGGCGCCGCATCGGCTCGGCCGCCCTGGTCGCCGACGGCCTGCACGCCCGTACCGACGGGCTCACCTCGCTGGCGGTGGTGTTCGCCGCCAGCGGGGTCGCGCTTGGGTTCCCATTGGCCGATCCGATCATCGGCCTGGTTATCACCGTGGCCATCCTGGCCGTGTTGCGCACCGCGGTGCGCGACGTGTTCCGCCGCTTGCTCGACGGGGTCGAGCCGGCGTTGGTCGACGCCGCCGAACATGCGTTGGCGGCCCAGCCCGGGGTGCTGGCGGTGCGCAGTGTGCGGATGCGCTGGATCGGGCACCGACTGCACGCCGATGCCGAACTCGATGTCGAGCCCACCCTCAACCTGGCGCAGGCCCACCGCATCGCGCATCACGCCGAACACGAACTCACCCACGCCGTCCCCAAACTCACCACCGCGCTGATCCACGCCTACCCGGCCGACCACGGTGGCACGGGATTAGGCGCGAGGTAGGTGCGCGAGCGTCGGATCGGCGGCGTAATGTCCCCTAGCCATGGCCGACCAGATCCAATTCGTCGACGCGAACGGGCTCAGATTCGCCTACCTCGAGGAGGGCACCGGGCCGCTCGTGCTGTTGCTGCACGGGTTCCCGGACACGGCCCATTCCTGGGACGATCTGCGCCCGCGAATCGCCGCTAAGGGATACCGGGCGGTCAGCCCGTTCATGCGCGGGTACCACCCCAGTGCGATCCCGGATCGCGACCCGGATCAGGAGACCCTGGCACGCGATCCGCTGGCGTTGATCGAAGCGCTGGGCGCCCGCGACGCCGTCGTCATCGGGCACGATTGGGGGGCCTCGGCCGCGTACGGCGCGGCAGCACTCGGCCCGGAGCTAGTGAAAAAGCTCTTCGTTCTTGCCATTCCGCACCCGGCGGCGCTCAAGCCGTCGCTGAAGAAGCTTTGGGGTGTGCGCCACTTCGCGGCATACAAGGTCCCGGGGGCGCCGCAGCGCTTCGCGCGCAATGACTTCGCGGCGCTTCCCGCGATCTATCGACGTTGGTCTCCGACGTGGAACCCCGATCCAACGGAGTTCGACGCCGTCCGCGCGACCTTCTCCAACCCGGCGAGCCTGAACGCGGCGTTCGGCTATTACCGAAAGCTCTCCCCCATACCGAGCGCGTCGCTGAAGGCGCGGATCAAGGTGCCGGTGGTTGCCTTTGCGGGGCTGGACGATCCAATGGCGAAGCCCTCGGACTATCGGGGTGCCGCCCGGATGTTCGAAAACGAGTACATCGTTGAGGAGGTCCCAGGCGGGCATTTCATGCATCGGGAGCATCCCGATGCATTTGCCGAGCGGCTGTTGATTCATCTGTGATGGGAGTTGTCCATGCCCGCGCTACGCAGCGCGATCATCGGCGCCGGAATGGTCGGGTCGGTGCACGCCCATGCCGTACACCGTGCGGGTGGTCGGCTGGCAGCGGTCTGTGGCAGCACGCCGCAGAGTAGTCGGCTCGCCGCCGAGCGGCTGGGGGCCGAGCGCGCCGCGACCGTGCCGGAGATTCTTGACGCCGACGACGTCGACGTTGTGCATGTGTGCACGCCCAATCGTCTGCATCATCAGCAGGCCGTGCAGGCTTTGGCCGCCGGAAAGCACGTCATCTGCGAAAAGCCTTTGGCGACAACGATTGACGACGCCCACGCCCTGGTCCAGGCCGCCGGGCAGGCCAACACGGTTGCCGCCGTGCCGTTCATCTACCGCTTCTACCCAATGGTCCGCGAGGCCCGGGTGCGGATGGCTGACGCGGCGGTGTGGCTGATCCACGGCGGGTATCTGCAAGATTCCATGGCCAAGTCGCTACCCGCGGGGTGGCGATCCGACCCGGCGCAAAGCGGTCTGTCGATGACCTTCGCCGATATCGGCTCGCACTGGTGTGACCTCATGGAATTCGTTACGGGACACCGGATCAGCACCGTTTGCGCAATTGAAGCGAGCGCCCCCGGACCTGCGCTGCGTCAGGACGACGGCGCCGTGGTCATGTTCCGGACCGATCGCGGCGCGGTCGGCAGCGTCGTCGTCAGTCAGGCTTCACCGGGCCGGAAGAATTCGCTGGCGTTCTCGATCGACTGCCGTGACATCGCGGTGCAGTTCGATCAAGAGCACCCCGATGAACTCATCATCGGTGGGCTGCACGCCAACACCGTTTTGGTGCGCGATGCCGCCTCACTGGATCCGCGCAGCGCTCGCTACTCTTTGTTACCCGGCGGCCACCCGCAGGGATATCAGGACTGCTTCAATCTGTTCGTCGCCGACGTTTATCACGCCATCCGCACCGGCGCAGCGCCCGACGGACTGCCGGTGTTCGCTGACGGGTTGCGGGCGGCGACAATTCATGACGCGGTCGCTACGTCTGTCCGCACGGGGTCCTGGGTTGATGTGCCGTCGCCAGCGGCACCGCCCCGCCACGGCGCCGGCACGGCGCGTGCAGCATTCGGGGAGCAGCGTTGACCCGGGTACCGATCCGGCTCGCCCTGATTGGGCTGGGGGCCATGGGAAGGGAACACCTGCAAGTGTTCTCGGGCCTGACGCCCTGGGTCCAGATCACCGCTGTGGCCGACACCCACCCACCGCTGGCCGACCGCGCCACCACGCTCGCGCCATCCGCCGCCGTTTTCCACGATCCGCTCGTTTGTGTGAACAACGCCAACATCGATGCCGCGGTGGTTGCCACCGCTGACGCCACCCACCACGAGATCGTTGACGCATGCATCGCGCGTGGCGTCTACGTCCTGTGCGAGAAGCCGCTCACTACGTCGGCCGAGCAGTCTCTGCAACTGGTCGAAGCCGAACGCGCTGCCGGGCGGCGGTTGGTGCGAGTTGGCTTCATGCGCCGCTATGACCGCGACCATCGCCAGATGTACGAGACGTTGCGGGCCGGTGCGGTCGGTGAACCCATCCTGATCAGTCAACGCCACCGTAACCCGTTAGCGGTCAACAACTTCGACGCATCGAAACTCATCCGCAGCTCGGCTTCACACGACATCGACCTATTCCGCTGGCTCACCGGCGAGGAGATCGCCGAAGTGTCCGCGACAGCTAAGTCCAGCGGTGACCACTCCGCGGTCACCGTGCTGCTGACGCTGAAGTCACGATCGGGCATCCTTGGCGTTGTGGAGTTGGGTCGCGGACCGGGCCAGCAGTACGACATCGGCTGCGACATCGTCGCCGCGCGTGGCACGCTCACCCTCGGCTCGCCCATGCTGACTTCCCGCGCTATGCCGGACGGCGTTGCGGCTCAACGGATGCCCGTTACCTGGATCGAACGCTTTGGCGATGCCTACCGCGCGCAAGATGCCGGCTGGCTTGCCGAGGTTGCCACGGAATCGATCACCGGGCCCTCGGCCTACGACGGATACGCAACGAACGCGGTCGTCGAGGCGGCACTGTCCTCATTGGATAGCGGGCTGGACAAGGGTATTGGTCAGCCCGTGCGCCAGGCACCGGCGGATTCGAGCGTGAGCATCCCGAGGCGTTTGCCGAACGGCTGATACGGCGGAATTGGGTACACGGCTTACCAAGTCGCCGTTTCAATCACCAGGCGATGCGCGATCTCACCCGGCGTCTTCGGGTAGCGCAACCGCGGCCGCCGTGCCGAGGCCCGCGGCCGTGAGCGCGAGACCGGCTCCCAGCACGGTGGCGGCGGTGCCGATCTCGCGGCGCCGGCCCGCGGCGATAAACGCCACGGCGTCGACCAGGTCGACGAGTACGTTCACGCGCAGGAACGTCCGGGGGACGGTGATCGCGTCCAGGCGCAGCAGACCGGCCGCCAGCACGCCGTTGCGGATACCGAACAGGCGGCCCATCACGATGGCCGGTGTCCCGTCGGCGTCCAGGCGGAAGATCCGGGCACCGGTTCGTGGCATGAGCAGCGCAGTTGCGGCCAGGCAGGCGCGTGTGGCGGTCAGGATGTTCAGGGGCACAGGGCGATTGATCGTGGACGGCATTGGTGTTCTCCTGTTCTGATGCTGCGTGCTGGACGAGATCGGGATAGCTGACATGGTGGCCCGGCGATTGCCGAAATGGCCAGTACCGACCACACCGTCAGACTTTTGTGCATTTTGCTCACGGGCGGTAGGGTTCCTACATGGCTGCCAGGGGTCGCATCGACTTGCGACTCGCCACCCAAGTACTCGTTTTGCAACTCGTCGTCGTGACGATCACATTGATCGTGGCGTTTGTGTTGTTCGCCGTGTTTAATCGCCACCGTTTGGACATCCAATACGGCGTCCACGCCTTGGATATCGCCCGCGTCGTGGCCTCTTCCCCGACGGTCATCAACAACATCTCCCGCTACAACGATGCCCCGGTGACCTCGAGCCCCGAAATGGTCGACGAGCTCGCGGCCGGCCCGATCCAGAGCGTTGCGTCCCGGGATGAACAGCGCACGCATGTGTCGTTCATAGTGGTCGCCAACCTGCGCGGCATCAGGCTCGCGACCCCTGATCGGCACAGGCTGGGCCTCCCGGTCGGTACCGATATCACGCAGGCGCTGGCCGGGCACGAGTCGGCGGACCATGAAACCACCGGTTACGGACAGTCGATAGTCGCCAAAGTCCCGGTGCTGGAGCCGGGTTCGGATCGCGTGCTGGGGATAGTCGCGGTTGGCATCTCCACAAAGGCATTTGATCAGCAGTTTTCGGACAATCTCCGGGTGCTGGCAACGATGGCAGGTGCCCTCCTGCTGATCGGTGTCGCCGGTACCGCGCTGCTGGCCAGGCGGTGGCGAGGGCTGACACTGGGTTTGCGGCCGGCCGAGATTACCGAGTTGGTGCGCACTCAGGCGGCGGTGCTGCAGGGTATCGGCGAGGGCGTGCTGGCGGCCGATACCTCGGGGAAGACCACATTCGTCAACGACGAGGCGTGTCAACTGCTCAGGATCGACGACGGACCGGGCCGGCCCATTGCCGAGATCGGGCTGACCAAGCGGGTGCTCGATGTGTTCAAGTCGGCCGATTCGACACCCACGCTGGCCACTGTGGGTGAACGTGTCGTCGTGGTCTCGGCACGGCCGGTATCGCGCGAAGGACGCGAGCTGGGAACCGTGTTGGTGGTGCGCGATCGGACCGATGTCGAGTCACTGACTCGGCAACTCGACGCGGTTCAGGTGATGAGCACGGTGTTGCGCGCCCAACGGCATGAGTTCGCCAACCGTCTGCACTTGCTGAACGGGCTGTTGCACGGCGGTCATGTCGACGAGGGGTTGGAGTACCTAGAAGAGCTCCTCGGCTCGGGCCCACTGGGATCCGCGCTACCCGGCATCGACACGATCCGGGATGCCTACCTGCAGGCATTCCTGGCGGCCAAGGCCGCGGCCGCCCGCGAGGCCGGGGTGACGCTGAAAATCGGTGAGAACACCTGGATCTCGGGCCGGCTTTTGCTGCCCGTCGACGTCACCACCGTGGTGGGTAACTTGCTCGACAACGCGATCGACGCGGCCCGGTTGGGCAGCAACGACATCAAAGAGGTGGAAATCGAGCTGCTGCAAGAAGGTTCGACGCTGCACGTCGTCGTGCTGGACAGCGGCGGCGGTGTCGCTCCCGAGTTCGTCGGGGACCTCTTCACCGAGGGCCGCACGACAAAGCCGGACTCCGGGATACCGGGCGGCCGGGGTATCGGGCTTGCGCTTTCGCGGCAGATCAGCCGATCCCTCGGTGGCGACCTCTGGCTATTCAGTCCGGGCGATACCGACGGGGAGCCTCGACTGACTGGTGCTGAGTTCATCGCCTGGCTGCCGGGCGTGATGGAGGAGGAGGCCGAATGAGTGACCTGACGGTGCTGGTGGTCGACGACGACTTCCGTGTCGCCAACATGCATGCCGAGATCGTCAACACGCTGCCGGGCTTCACTGTCACCGCCACCGCGAACACCCTCGCGGCAGCGCGAAAGGCCCTGCAAGAGGCGCCTGCCGTCGACCTTGCCCTGGTCGACGTCTACCTGCCCGACGGCTCGGGCATCGACTTCGTCCGCGAACTGCACGGCGACAGCATGGTTTTGACGGCGGCAACCGAGCCGACGACGGTCCGCGCCGCAATGGCCGCCGGGGCGCTGACCTACCTGGTCAAGCCCTTCGCGACCACCGAGCTCGCCGCGCGCCTGGCCGGCTACGCTCGTTACCGCAAAATCCTGGCCCGCGCCAATCTCAGCGCCGGCGACGTGGATGCGGCACTGGATGCCCTCCGCCCCAGGACCACCGCCCCCGCGCCCCCGACAATCGCGGCATCCTCCACCAAACAGCTGGTGCTGGAGGCCTTGCGAACATCTGAGCAGCCGATGTCGGCGGCGGAGGTCTCTGCGGCGATCGGGATATCAAGGGCAACCGCCCAAAGGTATCTGGCGGCACTGGCCACCTCCAGGGAGGTTACCGTCGGGCTGCGTTACGGCACCACCGGACGACCCGAGCAAGAGTTCGCCGCGAACGACGACAAGCCAACCCGTCCGTCGCGATGATTCACCGCCGTGGTCTCGCGCCTGCGACAGACAAGCGACGAACTCGTCTGCCGCGCTGAGCGACCGTCCGCCGCCGGCGAGCCGCGGAACGGCGGATGTTGTTGATGGCCAACCGATGCGGGGAATCGCCGTGCATACCGTCGGCCATCGCCTGGAGCGGAATCTCGGCGACGCGGGGCGCCGCCTCGGCGTCAGCGCTGCGGTCAGTCTTGACGGCGGCGTTGGTGGCGTTGGTGGCGTTGGAGGCGCGAGCTTTCCTGGAGGGCCACCAGTTCGCGTTCCCGACCATTGCGGCCATGGCCGGCACCGTGACGGTGCGAACCACGAAGGTGTCGATCAACAGGCCCATGCCGATGATGAATCCGGTCTGCGCCATGGTCGCCAGGCTGCCGAACACCAGGCCGAACATCGAGGCGGCGAAGATGATGCCGGCCGAGGTGATGACACCACCCGTCGAACGGACCGCCCGGATGATGCCGGAGCGGATGCCGGAGCGTGCCTCTTCACGAATTCGCGTGATGAGCAGCAGGTTGTAGTCCGCCCCGACGGCGACCAGCACGATGAAGGCCGTCGCCTGCACGTTCCAGCAGATCGCCTGATGGAGCAGGAACTGGAAGAAGACGACTCCCAGCCCCACCGCCGACAGATACGAGATCACAACGGAGGCAATCAGATACAGCGGCGCCACGATCGCGCGGAGCAAGACGACGAGGATGAAGAAAACAACGAGCAGCGTCATGATGACGATCAGCCGGAAGTCGTCGTAGTAGTAGCTGCGCAGCGTGCTGTACATCGGGGTTATGCCGACCATCGATATCGACGCATCCGAGAGAGAGGTGTTCGGCTGCGCGCCGCGTGCCGTGTTGAGAATCGATGTCACCTGATCCATCGCGGCCGTGCTGAAGGGGTCGAACTTCGATTCGACTAAGTAACGCACCGAATGGCCGTCGGGTGAGAAGAATATCTTCGCGGCGTTCTTAAAGTCGGCCGACGTAAGCACCTGGGCCGGGATGTACATGCCCGCCATCGAAGGTTGGGTGGCGTCGCGCTTCATCGACAGCAGGAATTCGGCCGCCTGGTTCATGCCGAGGCCCATCCGCTTGGTCTGGTCGACGAGTGTTCGTACGCCGTCGGCCAGCCGGCGGCTGCCGTCGGCCAGCTGGTCGGCTGCGGCCTGCAGGCCCGCGATCTTCTGTGACATGCCAGCCGCGTTGCCGCCCGCTGCCCGCAGACTGTTAGATGTCGTCGCCAACAGCGTGGTCAAACTCTGCACCGCCGCCTGCACGCCTTGTACCGCCGGCGGTGCGGCCAACGTACCGCCGTTCTGCACTCCGACGAGCTGTTGGAGCTGCGCGAGCATCGGGCCGCCGGCGCCGGCGACACCGTTGGCGAGCGCGCGCATGTTGTCCAGCTGGTTGGCCGCCGTGCCGAGTTGTTGCTGCACCTGGTTCAGCGTTGCGGTGACCTGGGTCATCGGCCCGCTGGCGCCACGGATTTGGTCGCGAACCTGAGCGAGGGCGGCCGCCAGTTGGTCGGCGCCGTTGGTCAGCGCGTCGAGGTCGTTGGTTCGGTCGCTGATCTGCGTAGAGGCGTCCTCGAGCTTGCCGCCGACCGTGCCGGCTTGAAAGCTGAGCTTGGCCTGATCGAGCGGCTGGCCGGTCGGTCGCGTGATGCCGCGCACCGCAACGATATTGGGCAGCTGAGACACGCGTTGCGCCATTTGGTCCAGGTCGGCCAGGGCCTGCGATGTCCGCAGGTCGTGGGGCGAGTGGACGTAGATGTATTGCGGCAGCAGCGCGCTCGTCGAAAAGTGAGCCGCCATCGTCGAGTAGCCGACGTTGCTCGGCGCCGACTGCGGCAATTGCAGGCGGTCGTTGAAGGTGGGCGACAGGAAGAACGCGCAGCCGGCCAGCGCGACCAACAGCGACAAGCTGACCAGCAGATGCGCTTTGGGCCGCCGAACCAGCTGAACGGCAGATCGCTGCCACATACGGTCGGTGAGCGCCGGTCGTGGGTTCACCCATCCGCGCCGGCCGGCGAGCACGAGTATGGCGGGCAACAGCGTGACGGCGGCGAGAAACGCGATCGCGATCGAAACCGCAAGCGCCGGGCCGATACTGGTGAACGCGGGTAGGCGGGTGAAGATCATGCCAAGGAAGGTGACCGCAACGGTTGCCGCCGACGCCGCGATGACCTCGCCGATCGAGCTCAGTGCTTTTTGCACCGCCAGGTCAGAGTCGGCGCCGGAGCGGAGGTACTCGTGGTAGCGGCTGATCAAGAAGACCGCATAGTCGGTGCCGGCACCCACGATCATGGCCGTCATCAGCACGATCGTCAGCGAGGACACCCCGAGCCCGAGCTGAGCCAGCCCGGACACCGCGCCCTGAGCCGTCGCCACCGAAATTCCAATGGCGATCAACGGCACCAACACGGTCACCGGTCGCCGGTAAATCAACGCCAGGATGAGCAGCACCAACAACGCGGTGACCATCTCGATCATGTGCGCGTCGCGGGTGGCGACGATCGTCGTGTCGGCGGCCAGGGCACCCTGTCCCGTCACCTCCGCGGTCAATGAGGTGCCCCCGGTGGAGCGCTTGGCGATTTGCATGATCCGCTGGTAGGCCTTCGAGGACTCAGGGGATCCGGGAGCCGCCTTCAGGTTCACCGCGAGGTAGAACGCCTTGTTGTCCGCGCTGACCAGCAAGGGACGCAGTGCCGGTGTGGCGACGACGTCCTCGACGCCGGACACCTCGTTGGTCTGAGCGCGTAGGGTGGCCGCCAGCTTGCGGTAGGCGTCCTCATCGCTGGGTTGCAGACCCCGATTGTCGGTCATTACAACAATCAGCACGTTCTGTGCGGACTCACCGAAATCCTTGGCCATCTGGTCGGCCGCCGCCAGGGCTTGGGCCGGCAGCGGCTGCAGTGGCTGGCTTTCGACCACCTTCGTCAGCGGGGTGAAGGCCACGGCAAATACGGCGACCACCGCGATCCAGGCCGCGATGATGAGCCAGGGCGCGCGCACGACGAGGCGACCCAGCAGCGAAAACCCACCGATGTGCGTCTTCTGGACGCCCGATGCCTGGGAAGCCTTGGACGCGACGGACTTTTTGAACATGGTGAAACCCTTCATTGGTGTGGTCAAGCGACAAAAGCCGAAGGCGCGAACTGGGGCAAAGGTGCATCCCTTGTAGTGGACGCGATGCCTTGCCACCCACCCACAGGGCGTCCCCAGCCCGTCGTGCCGGTGAGCGAGAAGTCGTCCAGCGCGCTCGAAAGATCCTGTTGGAGAACGGCATTAGAGTTGAGACAGCCAGGCTGAAACGCGACGACCGTGACGAAGACGCGTCCGCTTACTGTCCCCGAGCCCAACGCCAGCCGTCCGCCGGCGCGGTGCATCAGCGCCTTGGTCGCACCAGGGAAGATCGACGTCATGGTGAAGTAGTCGGCGTCCGTGCCATCTGGCCGATTGGCAGCCGGGTTGATTACACCGAGGTTGGATGCCACAACGGTGGTCGGACTGCCGGCGAAAACGCTGACCATCCGCCTGACCAGCCGCTTGGGCAACAGCGGAACGAGGGGCAGCAGTGTCCAGTAGTCGTCGGGTGCCTCGCGGTGGCGGATCAACGCTTCCTTGATTGCCGCGCGCATCCCGCTCAGGTCCGTTGTCGCTGCTGCACCGTCGACCGTGATGTCGACATTTGTGACCGCATTGGCGCGGGTATCGCCGGCGACGCGCTCGTTGACCGGCGTAGCCAAGGTGAACGAGCCGTCTGCGGCGACCCGTCCCGCTCGCTGGGCCAGGCTGGCCGCCAGTCCCGCTAGCAGCACGTTGCTGGTGCCTCCGAGTGCGCGTGCGCGGGCGTCCCACTCGTCGGCATCGACGAAGATTGTTGCCATCGGCGGCGTGATGCGTTCGTCGCCTCCGGCGGCCGGCACAGTTGGCGCAGTAGCGGATTCGGCAGTGCCGCGCTTGCTGCGGGCCAGTCTCGGCGCGGCGGCTGCAGATTTCAAGGCGCGACCGATGCCTCGGAAGTCGCGCGCAGTTTGGCGGGCATCTTCGCGCAGCGCCCGCCCCCGCCGGCGTGACCCGGCAGCGGGCCAGTTGATCGCGTCCTCGCGGCCGGAAGCCGCGTCCGCCAACGCCTCGCACAACCCGACCCCGTCGGCAAGGCAATGTGAGATGACCAAGCTCACGCCCGTGCCGCCGTCGGTGAACGGGAGCACAGCAAGGTGCCATCCCGGTCCGTGCTCGGAATCCAGCGGAGCGTTGGCCTGCTCGCGGAGCCAGGCGTCAAATTCGTCACGCGGTCGGGCCGACCCGGCGATCTCGAGTTCGGAGGGGCGGACAGGCGACACCCAGCGATGCCGGCCGAACCGCAACGGTGACCGTTCGACGCAGCGGCGCAACCGTCCCCGCTGCAGGTGGCGATGGAATTGGCGCAGACCGTCGACGTCGATCGCGCGGTCGTAGACCCAGACGCACTGCAGCAAGCCGGTGGCCCCTGTCGCTCGCTCGCCGAGAAACATCGCCTGGTCGACTAGGTCGAGCACGTTGTTCATTGCGTTGTTCATTTCGCTGGCGTCCTTTTCTTGTTTCTTGGCTTCGATTCCGACACGTGTTTTCGAATAACTAGTTCAACGCCGTAGTTGATATGTCGCCTCGCCGTTAGGGCCCGTGAGCACCGAACGTCAAGGTGTGGGCGGCGGCGAGGTCGGCCTCCGCATAAGCGCGCGCGATCTGTATGAACGCCGCGCCCGACCGCATGAGCTCTTCTTGCGCCGCTTTGTGCAGAGTCAGCATGTCAATGGCCTCCGAGCCGAACGCCATCGCCGCGCGCGCAGAGACCTCTTCACCCCCGGCGGGCACCAGGCCGGTCACCGCCGGCAACGCCGTCGCACCGGCCTCAAGGGAGTCGATACCGAGGTTCACTACTTGGGAGCCGATGTCTGCAACGACCGGGTCAAATGACATGGACTGCATTTGCGTGTTCCTCCCCTGTTTGATGCCGGAGTTTTCTGCGCAGCGCGAAATGGCTATTCGCTAATACGTTTTTCGAGCGAGCGCCAATTCCCGGCGCGCTGCAGATCGTGCGAGTATTTCGCTTATTCGATCTACACCGAATTTACGGTGCCGCTGGCACCCGTGTCGCGCTTGTGAGCGATAGTCGGAATAAGCGACGATTCCGAAGTTTTGCGCATTGTGCTCACCAGTTAGGTCTAGCCGGTGCCGCTTACCGGCTCACGGCATGGCCAACCGATGGTGGCGGTGAGCGAGAAGTCGTCCATGATGCTCGAAAGGACCTGCCGCAACTCGTCATTCGAGGTGAGACGGCCCGGCTGATACGCAAGGACCGAGACGAAGACTCGCCCGTTCACTTCTGCCGAGATCAACGCCATCATTCCGTTGGTGAGCCGCACCGTCGCCTTGGTCACGCCCGGGCAAAGGGGCAACAACGTGATGTAGTCGGCGTCTGTGCCGTCTGGACGGTTGACGATCGAGGGTGCCGCACCGAGTTGGGACGAGGCCACGCTGGTCTTACTGGGGGTGTACACGTTGACCCATCGCCTGACGAGCCGCTTAGGCAACAGCGGGACGAGGGGCAGCAGTTCCATCCGCTCGTCGGGAACCTGTTGCCGGTGGATCAGCGCTTGCTTTGTTGCGGAACGGATTTCGCGCAGGTCCGTCGTCGCACGCGTGGCGTCGACCGTGACGTCGACGTTCGTGACCGCATTGGCTCGGGTGTCATTGGCGGTGCGCTCGTTGACGGGTACACCCAAAGTGACCGAGCCGTTTGGGGTGACCCGTCCCGCTCGCTCGGCGAGCCGGGCGGCCACTCCCGCGAGTAGCGAATTGCTGGTCCCGCCCAGCGCGTGGGCGCGAGCGGCCCACTCGTCGGCGTCGATGAAGATCGTTGCCGTTGGGAGCGTAATGGTTTCGTGCACACCGGCGGACAGCGCCGGCGGCGGCGTCGGTAATCCCGCATCGGCGCGGTTTTGCCGCGCCGATCGTGCCGCGGCAACCGCAGATTTCACGGCGCGGCGGATAGCCGGGATATCGCGCAGCGTTTGGCGGGCGTCCTCGCGCAGCGCCCGCCACCGCCGGCGTGACCCGGCAGCGGGCACGTCGATTGCACCGTCGTAGCCGCTAGCCGCTTCCATGATCGCCAAGCACCCCCCCATGCCGTCCGCGACGCAATGTGAGCCGACCAAGCTCACCCCGGCGCCGCCGTCGGTGAAGGGAAGCACCGCAAGATGCCATCCGGACCCATGCTCGATATCCAGGGGCCTGTTGGCCTGCTCGTTGAGCCAGACGTCGAACTCGTCGCGCGGCCGCGGGGTCGCGACAATCTCGAGGTCGGATTGAGCGCTGGAGACCCAACGATGGCGGCCGAACGGCAACCGTGAGCGTTCGATACGGCGGGACAACCGGCCCTGCTGAAGATGGTGGTGGAACCGGCGCAGACCGTCGATGTCGACCGCACGGTTGTAAATCCAGACCACCTGGCCCCGGCTGGTGGCTCCGGTCGCCCGCTCGAAGTCAAAGACGGCCTGGTCGACCAGATCGAGTACGTTGCTCATTTTCTAAAGGTTCCTTTCTTTCTTGTCACTTGCCTACGCTGTCAGTTCAGACAGGTCCGATGAATTCTCATGGTCTGCAACCGCATTCGCCCGCGGCCAGCCGATGGTGGCGGAGAGCGAGAAGTCGTTCAGGGCGCTCGAAAGGTGCTGGCGCAAGTCGCCGGTCGAGTTGAACCGACCCGGCTGATACGAAAGAACCGAGACGAATACCTCTCGGTCCACTCGCCCCGACAGCAATACCAGCAATCCGCGCAGCCGGTGCATGATCGCCTCGGTCACACCCAGGCCCAGAGACCTCATGACGAAGTGGTCGGCGGCCGTGCCGTCTGGCCGGCGGGCGGCCGGGTTGACCTCACCGAGGTTGGACGAGACGACGCTGGTGGCGCTGCTGGCGGAAACGCCGACCACTCGCCTGACCAGCCACTGCGGCAACAGCGGAACGAGGGGCAGCAGCTCAAACCGCTCGTTTTGCACCTCCGCAGAGCGGATCAGCGCTTGCTTGATTGCCGCCCGTATGCCGCGCAGGTCCGTCGCCGCGGGTGCGGGGTCAACGGTGAAGTCGACGTTCGTGATGGCGTTGGCGCGGGTGTCGCCGGACGCGCGCTTGTTGACGGGCAACGTCAGGTCGACCGAACCGTCTGCGGAGACTCGTCCCGTTCGCTTCGCGAGATGGGCCGCCAACCCCGCCAGCAGGCTGTTGCTGGTCCCGCCGAGGGAGGCTGCGCGGGCGTCCCACTCGTCGGCGTCGACAAAGATCGTTGCCTTCGGGAGAGTGATGGGTTCGTCGGCTGCAGCGGACAGGATCGGCGATGGGGTGGCTGGCCCTGCGCCGGCGCGGTTCCGCCGGGCAAAGCGTGCTGCGGCGACTGCAAATTTCAAGGCGCGGCCCATGGCGGGGATATCGCATGCGGTTTGGCAGGCGTCCTCACGCATTGCCTGCCATGGCCGACGTGAGCCGGCGGCGGGCCAGTTGATCGGGTCGTGGCGGCCAGAAGCGGCGTCCGCCAACGCCTCGGACAGCCCGACGCCGTCGGTGAGGCAATGCGAGATGACCAGGCTCACCCCGGCGCCGCCGTCGGTGAAAGGGAGCGCCGCGAGGTGCCATTCGGGTCCGTGCTGGGCATCCAGGGCGGTGTTGGCCTGCTCGCCCAGCCAGGCTTCGAATTCTTCGCGCGGCCGAGGCGTGTCGACGATCTCGAGATCGGACTGACCGCCCGCCGCGACCCAGCGATGACGACCGAACGACAACGGTGACGGTTCGATCCGGCGGGATATCCGCCCCCGCTGAAGATGCTGATGGAACCGGCGCAGACCGTCGAGGTCGACTGCGCGGCCGTACACCCAGATGCACTGCAGCAGATTGGTGGTTCCGGTCGCTCGCTCGCCGATAAAGAAGGTCTGGTCGTACAGATCGAGTACGTTGCTCATATCTCTGGGTCCTTTCCTTGTTGCTTGCCTACGTTGTCAGGTCATTCAGTTCGGACGAATCCGCTTGGGGTGCAATCTCATCCACTCGGTCTCTGTTTGGTTCCAACGCCTACAGCGCGACCGCCATGGTGGGCTCATCGCAGGGCCAGCCCGTGGTGGCGGTGAGCGAGAATTCGCTCAGAACACTCGAAAGATGCTGTTGCAAGTCGTCATTAGAGTCGGGACCGTCCGGCTGATACGCCACGACCGAGACGAAGACCTCTCCGTTCACTCTTCCCGAGAGAAGAGACAGCAGCCCACCGAGCTGGCGCATCATCGCCTCGGTCACGCCCGCGCTAAGAGACCTCATGACGAATTGGTCGGCCTGCGTGCCGTCTGGCCGATTGACGGCCGCGTTGACCGTACCGACGTTGGATGAGCCCACGGTGGTCGCACTGTTGGTGGCTACGCCGACCCATCGCCGGCCGAGCCGCTCTGGCACCAGGGGCACCAGGGGCAGTAGTGTCCAGCGTGCGTCGGGCTCCTGCCGGCAGCGGATCAGCGCCTGCTTGGTTGCGGCCCGGATCTCGCGCAGGTCCGTCGTCGCGGGCGCGGGGTCGACCGTGAAGTCGACATTTGTGATGGCGTTGGCGCGCATATCGCCGGCCGTGCGCTCGTTGATGGCCATCGTCAAGGCGACTGAGCCGTCCGCGGTGACCCGGCCCACTCGCTGGGCAAGGCGGGCCGCCAACGCCGCGAACAACGTGTTGCTGGTCCCGCCGAGGGAGTGCGCGCGGGTGTCCCACGCGTCGGCATCGACGAAGATGGTTGCCGTTGGGGGCGTGACCCTTTCGTCGGTTCCGGCGGAGAGGCCCGGCTGCTGAGAAAGGGCTGGGGTGGCTGACCCGGTCCCGCCGCGGTTGCGCAGGACAAATCGCGCCGCGGCGACGGCGGCGCGGGCAATGCCGGGAAGGTCGCGAACGGTTTGGCGGGCGTCCTCGCGCAGGGCCCGCCACCGCGCGCGTGATCCGGCAGTGGGCCAGTTGATTGTGCTGTCGTAGCCGGCAGTTGCGTCCGCCACGGCCTCGCACAACCCGACGGCGTCGGTGAGGCAATGTGAGGCGACCAAGCTCAGTCCGGCGCCGCCGTCAGTGAACGGCAGCATCGCGAGGTGCCACCCGGGCCCGTGCTCGGCATCTAGGGGCGTGTTGGCCTGCTCGTCCAGCCAGGCGTCGAACCCTGCACGCGGCCGAGGCGTCGCGATCTCAAGGTCGGGCTGATCGGTGGGTGAGACCCAGCGATGGCGGCCGAACGGCAAGGGTGAGCGTTTGATGCGGCGGGATAAACGTCCCCGCTCAAGATGGTGATTGAACTGGCGCAGTCCATCGATATCGGCCGGGCGGTTGTACACCCAGGCACACTGAATCAGGTTGGTGACTCCGGACGCCCGCTCGATGCGAAAGAAGGTCTGGTCGACCAGATCGAGTACGTTGCTCATCTCCCCAAGGTCCCTTCGTTGTTAGAGGCGGATGACGGGCATGCCATGCCCGGAATTCGCATGGTCGGCAACCGCATCCACCCAGTCCGAGGTGGTCTTGACGGCGCGCGCGAACGCTACTTTCAATGCCGCGATGTAGCGGTGCACCGAGTGGCGCGCGACGGGGTTGTCCGGGAAGGAGATCGTCGCCGTGGTCTTGGCGGCGTGCCGGGTGATCCAGATGTTGATCCCGCCGTGCGACAGGTTGTCGCCGAAGGTGCCGAAATTGGTCTCCCTGAACAGTGCGGCTACCGGGATCCTGCGGACGTCGATGAACGACACCATCGTTGCCGGACGGGTGCCCGGCTCGATGCCCAATTGGGCCGGAGTCGCCAGCTCGAGGACCCGGTCAAACGGCACGCCGGCGAGGCGCTTGGAGGCGTCGAACGACTCCTGCGCTGCCCGGGCCGCCTCGGTAAACGACCCGGTGCCGGTCGGCACGGTGATCGGAACCAGGCTGGCGAACCAACCTACGGTCATCGTGTCGATGCCCGGTGTCCGCGTGTCGAACGGCGCGAATCCGCGATAGACCTCGGTGCCCGTCAATTCACGCTCGGCCAGAGCGGCGCACGCCAAGATCCCGCCGCTGAACCGGGCACCGGCCGCACCGCAGGCGGTGTCGAAGGACTCCGTCTCGGTCGTGTCCAGCACGTCGACGGTGAGGAAGTCGCCTGCGCTGCTGCCCGACGTGTCCCCGAGCGGCAGCGGGAAATTCGGCCAGCGGCCTTCGGTACCGCGCGCGAACTTGATCCAGTCCTTGATCTCCGGCGAGGACAGGGTCAAGCCCGCCACCCGCTCGCGCTGCCGCGCGGCGTAGTCCCGATAGCTTGCAACCTGCGGAAGCGCGGCGGGCTGGCTGTCCGGCTCGCTTTCCGGCGGGCTTTTCTCTGAAGCCTTCTCTAAGGCCTGCGGCGGGTCCTGATACATCAGGTGGATGTCGAGGAAGATCAGTCCGGCGGACATGCCGTCGATGTAGAGATGGTCGAGACTGGCGTAGAAGGTGAAGTAGCCCGTGTGCTGGACAATGCCGAATGTGAAGCAACCCCATTCGAGCGTCTCCGGGGTCGTTGTCAACGCGTGGGTGCGTATTTGTTCGGTGTTCATGTTGCCGAACTCCACCGGAATGAAATCGATTGTTTCGGGGTGGTCGATCGTGCGACGCACAATGACGTCGTTCTCGAATTCGAACCAATCGTGGTACGCATCATGACGGCGGACATGCGCATTGATTGCCGCAGTCATTGCCGGAATGTCACACACGCCGGGAATCTCCCAGGCCACGACCATCAAGCGGGGCAACGGCCTGCCCATCGCCTTGCTGTCGCGGGCGGCGACGAGGTGTTGACTCCGCTGATAACTGGGACGTAGATCGTCGCTTCGGCGTGCAGCCCGGGCGGCTTCACGAGCCGCGGGTGAGGCCAGCCACGTCGTAACTGGCCCATGCGGCGGCTGCCATTCATTGATGGTGCCCAGTGCTACCATTTTCTCAATCCCCTTATCTGTGCGATGCCGAGGTTTTTTGCGTCGCGCGGGCATGGCGGATCGGCTATTCGCGAATGGCTTTTCGCGATAGCTTTGATCCCTTTTTATTCGGCCTTGCACTGCGACGGTGCGACGCGTTCTGTAATGTCGTTGACACCGAACTTACGTTGAGACTTACCGCGGTGTCGCTCTTGTCGGCAATAGTCGCCAAAAGCGACGATTGTGCGGTTTTGCGCATTGTGCTCACGCGCGCCGTCGTCGCGAAGGCGGGTGCGCCAGAACAGGCCGATTTGAACGCCGGGCGGCCCTTGAGCAGGGTCTCAATGCGGGCCGGATGTCAGTTGGTTGGGACGGTGCGGCCGCCCGTAGACACTCTCAGCCACTTCACAGGTGCGTTCATCTCCCGTTCAGGCCAGTAGAATTAGTCCCATCGCCCGGCGAAGCTGGACATGAAGTGGCCCCCCGATCTATAGGAAAGCGCACTCGGTGTCCCGCTGACCGTTGGGTTTGCGGTCGTAACCAACGGCTGGTGTCCGCGTAGAAATACACAGGAGCAACACGCAAATGGAATCCATGTCACACGATCCGGTCGCTGGCGACATTGGCTCACAGTTAGTCGACATCGCTCTTCAGGGTCTCGACTCCGCGGCGTCGGCGATGATGTCGTTGACCTCGCTGATACCAGCCGGCAGCGAAGAGGTCTCGATGCAGGCGGCGCTGGCGTTTGCGACGGAAGGCGTCCAGGTGCTGGCCTCGAACACTTCGGCGCAACAGGAACTCATGCAGACGGGCATGGCCTTGGTGAATATCGCCCAAATGTATTCGCAGGTCGACGGCGGCGCCGCCAACACTTTGGGGTTCAACGCGGCGAGTCCGTTGATGTCCAGGCTGACCGAGGCCGCCGCTAACCTGTCCAGCCACCCGTTGGCGGCAACCCTGGGCGCGGGACTGGCCCCCGCGCAGGTGCTACCGGGTGCGGCTGGAACGGCGGCGCCGCTGATGGGCCAATTGATCGATGGGGTTGCGGGCGGGGGCACGGCGCCTGCCGTGGCCAATGCCGCATCGTCGGCGCTCGGCGCCGGCACCGCGCCGCTGAGTGCGATGGGCACGGGCGCATCGGCGGGCGGCGGCAAGGCCGGGTTGGTGTCCGAGGTCTCCCCGAACCAGGACCAAAACGAGGAGCCGGGCGAACAGCAACCTGGCCAGCGCACGCTGTGACAGCGGTCCCGGCTTGCCGGGATTTGGTGAGGACGATTAGCGACTCCCGTTAGGTGGCATCCACCGGACGTGCTTGACACCATCGCCACCGTCGTTGTCGTCGTCCTTGGGCTGCACGTCATCATCAAGTTCGTTTTTTTCGCGCTGCCATACCGCCGGCGCCGGGCACTGCTCGACAAGCAGTACGGCGACAAGCCCTGGGCTACCACCACGTCCGACCGCGTGTTGATGGGGTTCACCGTGGTGGTTGCCGGGCTCTTACTGTGGCGCGGTGTGCAGGCCGTCAGCTTTCTCGGCGGGCTGTGGATCGGCGCGACGCTGATTCAGTTGTACTTTCACCAGTTCCACCGTCCCGTGCCGCCGGACCGGGCCGCTCCGCAGCAGACCTCCCCGCTCAAGGAAATGTCCTACGCCATCCAGGATGCGCCATGGCGACCATGGCCCCAACTGCTGACGCTGACCGCGCTGGTCGTATTCACCCTCGCGTTGCTGCTTGCGAAAACCATTGGTATGTAACCGCTTTCAGCAGCGGTACGGACGGCAATGACTGGCCGTTCGGGTAGGCCCGCGGTGTATTCGATTACCTCGGTGTGGCGTGGGCTGCCTGCTCCTCCCCGGGCCCGGACAACGTCTCCTACGCTTGCGCTGTTACTCGATAGCGAAGGAGAGCCGTTGTGCCCGAGATCGACTTGGCCGCAATCTTGCGCAACATGAAGATCCCCGAGAATCTCAGCGCCAGCCAGGCACTCCGTGAGTACCTGCTCGCCCAGAGCGAGGGCCGACCCCAACTGCCGGAGCGCGACGAAGAACTACAAAAGCAGACGACGACCCTGCTCCTCCTCTCGCATCTGGAAGTAATCAACGCCCTCGGGGCCCTGGAAGAGCGCATGTCGAGAAAGCGTCGGAGAAGGTGGTTCTAAGGTCGCCGGGTGGCCGCCGTACCGTGAGGTGTGCGTTGGATCGTCGATGGCATGAACGTAATCGGAAGTCGCCCGGACGGCTGGTGGAAGAACCGTAACCGCGCGATGGCCACCCTGGTCGACAAGCTCGACCGCTGGGCTTCTTCTTCTTTGGCCAGCGGAGAGGCCGTGGGGAATGTGACGGTGGTGTTTGAGCGGCCGCCGTCCACCGCCATCCGCTCATCGGTGATCGAGATAGCGCACGCGCCGAGGGCGGCAGCGAACTCGGCCGACGACGAGATCGTCAGGATGGTGCAATCCGACCCGCGGCCGGACGAAATTCACGTGGTGACATCGGATAGGGATTTGACCAACCGGGTCCGAAACCTAGGTGCCTCCGTCTACCCGGCGGAAAGCTTCCGCGAACTCGTCGACCCGCGCGCGGCGCAATGACCGCCACCAACCGGGTCTGCGCGCTCGCGCAGATCGACATCCCGATCATTCAGGCGCCGATGACCTATATCGCCGGCGCACAGCTCGCCGCCGCGGTGGCCAACGCCGGCGCGCTGGGCATTATCGAAACCACCTCCGAGCAGGGTCGAGCCGACCTCCGACGGGTGCGCGACCTCACCGACGGTTCCGTTGGCGCCAACGTCGCACTGCTGTTCAACCGTGACCCGGCGGTGGTGGATCTGCTGGCCGCCAACGACATTCGCTTCGTGACCACCTCCGCGGGCCACCCAGCGCTGCTCATAGATCGGTTGCACGACGCGGGAATCACCGTGTTCCACGTGGTCGGCACTCTGGAGTCGGCCAGGAAAGCCGTCGGTGCCGGCGTGGACGGGCTCGTGGTCGAGGGTGTCGAGGGAGGCGGGTTCAAGAATCGTTTCGGCGCGTCAACCATGGTGCTGCTGCCTTTGGTGGCGGCCCATGTCGACGTACCGATCGTCGCTGCGGGCGGGATCTGCGACGCCCGATCCATGGCCGCTGCGCTGGTGCTCGGCGCTGAAGGCGTGCAGATCGGCACCCGGCTGCTCGCCTCGGCGGATTCGCCGGTGCATGGCAACCTCAAGCAAGCGGTGATCCGTGCCGATGAGACATCGACCGTGTTGCTCCCGCTCGACGGCAAGCGGATGATGCGCGTAGTTCGGACGGCTGCCGCCGAGAAGCTTGACGCGTCAGCGTCTTTCGCGGAGGGCGGGGCCGCGCTCCAACGGGTTCAGCAGCTCTATTTCGATGGTGACATGGACGCCAGCGTCGCAAACACCGGTCAGGTCGCCGGCCGCATCGAAGACCTTCCTCCGGCCGCCGAAATCATCAAACAGATGTGGACGGGGTGCCGCGAGCTACTGGCCGCCACTGCGGACCGATTCGGCGCGCACGCCTAGCTCGGGCAAATTCCCAAGCACAAGACAGGGCACCGCAGGTGTCCGGTTGGTAGCATCCAGGCGACCGTCACGGAGGCGTTCTGTGCATGAGGAATTCGGGCGCTATCGGCTGATCGAGCTGATCGGCGAGGGGGGCATGGGCAAGGTCTATCGCGCCCACGACACCAAGATGCGCCGCGAGGTTGCGGTCAAGGTATTGACGCCGCAGTTGGCCGCGGTCCACGGCTTTCGAGAACGCTTTGCGCGGGAGGCCTACGCCGCTGGGCGGTTGGCCGAACCGCACATCATCCCGATTCATGAGGCCGACGAAATCGACGGGCACCTCTATCTGGTGATGCCCATCATCGAGGGCACCGATGTGCAGGCTTTACTCAACCGCGATGGACACTTGAGCCCGCAGTTGAGCGTGAAAATCATCGAACAGTTGGCCGCGGCGCTGGATGCCGCCCACGCGGATGGTTTGGTGCACCGTGATGTCAAGCCGTCCAACGCGTTGATAACCCCCGACGAGTTCGTCTACCTGATCGATTTCGGGCTCGTCCACGACGGGACGGACTCGACGAAACTGACGCCCACGGGCGCGAACGTGGGCACCTGGTGCTACATGGCCCCGGAGCGCTTCAGCGACGGGACCGGCGATGCCCGCGCCGACGTGTACGCATTGTCGTGTGTCCTATATGAGTTGCTGCCCGGGAAGCTGCCGTTTCCGGGGAACACCCAGGAGCAGCAATGCGCCGGTCACCTGACCCGGGACGTCCCGAAACCCACCGCGGTCAACCCCGCGGTGCCGGCTGGGTTCGACGAGGTGATCGCGCGCGGCATGGTCAAAGACCCCGATCAGCGCTACCAAACCGCCGGCGAGCTGGCGACCGCTGCCCGCCAGGCCCTCGCGGAGGATGCTCCCCTGGCCTCATCGGAGTCCGTGCACCCCATCGCGCCCGACGACGCTGGGTCACCGGTGCCGGGCTCCGAACCCGAGGTCTCGCCGGACCCGGGAGGCGTTGGGGGGCAGCCGCTTTCGTCACCGTCGAGTGCGCCCCCGCGGCCGGCACCGGAACGGCACAGGCGCCGGCTCAGGATCATCGTCGGTATTGCGGCCGTTGTTGTTATCGTCGCGGCCGGTGTCTGGATTGGCGCGACCGCCCGGCACCGCACCTCCCAGCCGGTTCCGGCTTCCCCGTCACAGCAGGTCACGTTGCCGTTCACCGGCCTCAATGCCCCAACCCCAGTGGCGGTGGATCTCGCGGGCGGTTTGTACGTCGGTGACTTCTACGACAACCGGCTGCTGAAATTGGCGGCCGGGTCGTTCACCCAGACCGTGCTGCCGTTCACCGGGCTCGATCACCCGCTGGGTGCGGCGGTGGACCGCGCGGACGCCGTTTATGCCACCAGTTCCTACCGTCACGAGGTGTTGAAGCTGGCGGCGGGCGAGACCACCGCGATTCGGCTGCCATTCAAGGGCATTCAGCTTCCCATGGGTGTGGCGGTGGATGCGAGCGGCAACGTTTATGTCACCGACCCGTACAACAGCTGGGTGCTGAAATTGCCGGTGGGGGCGAGCGAACAGACGCTGCTGCCGTTCACCGGGCTCAATTATCCCGAGGGTGTGGCGGTGGACACCGCGGGCGTCGTGTACGTCTGCGACTCCTATAACGACCGGGTGTTGGAATTGCCGGCCGGGGCGAGCGTCCAGACGGTGTTGCCGTTCAGCGGGCTCAAGAACCCCGAGGCGGTGGCGGTGGACAGGGCGGGCGCGGTGTACGTCGTCGATTCCGGCAACAACAGAGTGCTGAGACTGCCCGCGCGGGCGGGAACCCAGACGGTGCTGCCGTTTAGCGGGCTCAAGCACCCCGAGGGTGTTGCGGTGGACGGCGCCGGAAATGTCTACGTCACCGACAGCGGCAATAACCGGGTGCTGAAATTGCCCGCTCAGTAGCCCGGGGGCTCGGGTTCCGCCGAAACCGGTGAGAAGCATTATCAGCGAACGTAATTGGATGGCGCCCACCGACGGCCCTGACCGCGCGATTGGTCGGACGGTCAGCCCACGGCCGCCAGCGCCGCCTCGTAGTCGGGCTCGTGGGCGATTTCTGGCACCAGCTGCGCGTGTGTCACCTTGCCGTCGGCGTCGATCACCACGACGGCCCGGGCGAGGAGCCCGGCCATCGGACCGTCGGCGATGGTGACGCCGTAGTCCTCGCCGAAGCTGTCCCGGAACGCCGACGCCACCGTGACGTTATCGGTGCCCTCGGCACCGCAGAATCGCTTCTGCGCGAACGGCAGATCTTTGGACACACATAGCACGGTGAAACCCCGCTCGGCGGCGCGCTCGTCGAAGGTCCGCACGCTGGTCGCGCATACCGGGGTGTCCACGGATGGAAAGATGTTCAACACCACGGACTTACCGCGGAACTGATCGCTGCTGACCGGGCCCAGGTCGGCGCCGGTCAGGGTGAATGCCGGGGCCGGAGATCCGACGGTGGGTAGCTCGCCGACAGTGTTGATCGCGTTCCCGCGAAGGGTTATCTGTGCCATGTGCACAGTCTGCCAAGTCCGGCGGGGCGGCCCGGGGTCAGGTCCGGCATGTCCTAATTAGTGGGTTACATGGCGTAGACGACACGCGCTCGCCGGCTGACACTGGGTTCATGGCTCGCAAGGTGGTTATCGTCGGCTTCCCCGGTGTGCAGCCGCTGGACGTGGTGGGGCCGTACGAGGTGTTCACCGGTGCCGCGCTACTGACCAGCGGCGGCTACGACGTGGTCCTGGCCTCGATCGGCGGCGAGCCGGTGACCAGCCCAACCGGCCTGGCGTTCGTGTCGAAGCCGCTGCCGGACCCCGACGGGCAGATCGACACCGTCGTGCTCCCCGGTGGCGGTGGCGTCGATGCCGCACGATCCAACCGCGAGTTGGTGGACTGGATCAAAACCGCCTCCGTTCATGCCCGCCGCGTCGTCACGGTCTGCACCGGCGCGTTCCTTGCGGCCGAGGCCAAGCTCCTGGACGGCCACCGGGCGACCACGCACTGGGCGTTTGCCGACCGGTTGGCCCGCCAATTCCCCAGCGTCGACGTTGATCCCGACCCAATCTTCGTCCGCAGCTCCGAAACGGTGTGGACCGCCGCGGGTGTGACCGCCGGAATCGACCTCGCGCTCTCGCTGGTCGAGGACGACCACGGCACCGAAGTTGCGCAAACGGTCGCCCGCTGGCTCGTCCTTTATTTGCGCCGCCCCGGCGGGCAGACCCAGTTCGCCGCGCCGGTGTGGATGCCGCGGGCCAAACGGACCTCGATCCGCCAGGTCCAGGATGCCATCGAGGCGGAACCCGGTGGCCCGCACAGCATCGACGACCTGGCCCGGCGGGCGGCGATGAGCCCGCGTCATTTCACTCGGGTCTTCACCGACGAGATCGGTGAGGCGCCCGGCCACTACGTCGAACGCGTCCGCACCGAAGCCGCGCGCCGGCAGTTGCAGGAGACCGACGACACCGTCGTGGCTATCGCAGCGCGGTGCGGCTTCGGTACCGCGGAAACTATGCGGCGCAACTTCATTCGCCGCGTCGGCATCTCGCCGGACCAGTACCGCAAAGCATTCGCCTAACTAGTAAGGAGAACACCGATGACTCAATTCGCGTTCGTGGCCTACCCCGGATTCACCGCGCTGGACATGATCGGCCCGTACGAGATACTGCGAAATCTGCCGGGCGCCGAGGTGCGCTTCGTCTGGCACGAGGCCGGCCCGATCACCGCCGATTCGGGCGTGCTGGTCATCGGCGCCACCCACTCGCTGGCCGAAACACCTGCTCCCGATGTGATTCTCGTACCGGGTGGCCCGGCGACTCCGGTGCATGCACGCGACGAGGCGCTGCTCGAATGGCTGCGCCAGGCGCACCAGACCGCCAGCTGGACGACGTCGGTGTGTTCGGGCTCGGTGATCCTCGCGGCGGCTGGCCTGCTGCGGGGCAGGCGCGCGACGTCGCACTGGATTTCGATTCCGGCGCTGAAGATGTTCGGCGCAATCCCCGTCGCCGACGAGCGGATCGTGCATGAGGGCAACGTAATAACGTGCGCGGGTGTATCCGCCGGGCTTGACCTCGGGCTGTGGCTGGCCGGGCAGATGGGTGGCGAAGGCCGCGCGAAGGCGATCCAGCTCGCGATCGAATACGACCCGCAGCCGCCTTTCGACTCCGGCCACATGTCCAAGGCGTCGGCGGCAACCAAGGCCGCTGCGACGGCGTTGCTGTCAAAGGACAGCGTCAAGCCGGCCAATCTGTCCGCCACGGCGAAGCTGGCGTGGGGGCAGGCGCTGGACGCGGTCCGGTCCCGGCGGCGCAAGCGCCAGTCGATCGGCTCTTCCGTCTAATTCTCTTTGGGCGGCAGGAATTCGGTCGACGCGAACTTCCCGCCGGCCTGCACCCAGCTGCCGACGACGCGGGGCGCATCACGGTTGGGGTTGTAGATGTCTTCCTCGCTGGAGAACAGGCCGCTACCGGCGTAGACCAGCCGGCTCCAGTTTCCGAACCAGAACGGCTCGCCGTTCGGATCGGTTGGGTGGTCGAGCAGATTCTTGATCATCAGGACGACAGCATCATTGTCTTCGTCGTAGGCAATCCAGTCGTACGGAAAGCGCATATGCGGGAACGGCGCCATGACGGCGACAATCCAGTCCCGCACCTCCTCGCGCCCGTGAAAGACCCCGTAGTGGTGCTCGGTGTAGACGACATCTTCGGTGAAAAGGTCGGCAAATGGTCGCCAGTCGCCCGACGCGGAGCAGCCTTCAACGACAGTGGTGTAGTGGTTGATGGCTTGCTCGATTTCGGCCCTGGTGAACTTGCCCATAGCGGACACACTAGAAGGTGTGCGTGCGGCGTTGAAGGTCACTCGTCTGGATAGGGCTCGTCAGGATAGGGATGGCGCATGAGTGTGTTGGACTTGTTTGACTTGCACGGCAAGAAGGCCCTGGTGACCGGAGGGTCCAGCGGCATCGGCAGATCGGTGGCGCGGGCGTACCTGCAAGCCGGCGCCGAAGTGGCCATTGCGGCGCGGCATTCCGAGGTCGTGCAGAAGGTTGCCGGCGAGCTGGCGGAGGTTGCCGGTGGCAAGGTCGTGCCGATCTGTTGCGACGTGACCCGGCCCGAGCAGGTGACGAGCATGGTCGATCAGGTGATCGCAGAATTGGGTGGGATCGACGTAGCGGTCTGCAACGCCGGGATCGTCTCGGTTGAGGGGATGCTGGACATGGCGCTGGAAGAGTTTCAGCGCATCCAAAACACCAACGTGACGGGCGTTTTCCTCACCGCTCAAGCGGCGGCCAGGGCGATGGTCAAGCAGGGCCGGGGCGGGGTCATCATCAACACCGCCTCAATGTCGGGCCACATCATCAACATTCCGCAGCAAGTAGGCCACTACTGCACGTCCAAGGGGGCGGTTATTCACCTGACCAAGGCCATGGCCGTGGAGTTCGCTCCGCACCAGATCCGGGTGAACAGCGTCAGTCCTGGCTACATCCTCACCGAGCTCGTCGAGCCGCTGGCGGAATACCACCGCCTGTGGGAACCGAAGATACCGCTGGGCCGCATCGGTCGGCCGGAAGAACTCATCGGCCTATACCTCTACCTGGCCAGCGAGGCGTCCAGCTACATGACCGGCTCCGACATCGTCATCGACGGCGGATACACCTGCCCGTGAACTCGTGTCACCGCACCAGGCAGGGGCGGCCGAAGCGGGTCTGCACCCCTGGTGAGAACAGAGCGCGCAAAGGCTCGCCGGCGGGTCGCGCGCCGCTCGCGTCCACCAGCTCGTCGTCCAGCTCGGCGATCTCTGCAGCGTGTAACGGCCACGGCCCGTGCTCGTTCGGTAGCCACCAAGTGCGGCCCGCCTTACGCGTGTGCGCGCCCCAACGGGCGGTGAGCCAGACCTCCAGCGGCGTCGGTTCCACGATGTCGCCGACGGCGATCGTCAACCTGCTGTGCAGGCCGCGCCGGGGCCAGCGCCGCACGCTGTGATACGTGATCTCTTCGCTTATCCCTTTTCGGAGCCGCGTCATCCGCATCCGTGCCCAGGTGTACGGGACGCCGAGGCTGATCCTGACCACTGGCACGACGGCCAGGCGTGCCGTTTCCAGCGACCGGAAAACGACGCCATGGCGGCCCGCGTCATCGATCGAGTAGAGCCGGATGTTCGTCTCCAGGAAGCGGCCGAAGTACGGCAGCGGTAGTGCGGTGCCCAGCTTGGTGCTGCTCATGCGAAACGGAACCAGCGCCACGTAGGTCAGTCCGTCGGCAAAGACGTCGGGGCGAGTCCCGGGTGGGAACATATGCGCCACGCTGTCGGGCAGCACCGGCCAATGGACGAAGGTCAGGTCACTCCAGCGCTGGTCGAAGGTAACCGGACCAGGCAGCGGTGGCGGGGTGACCGGAAACCCCTGCAGGGTCGGGATCCGGCCGGACTCGCCCGGCGCGGGCGTAACGGGGCCGGGTGTCGCGGTCATCTCCCCATCGTGGCACCCGGCCGGGCGACGTGTCCGCGGGAGCGCGCGATTCGCCCTCGCCTCAGCGCAATCCAGCCGTGCGGGCCGCGGTCGGCTGCGCCGGGTCAGGTGAGGCTTCCTCGGGCTGTATCACGGCGACTCCATCACAGTTGGTCATTCCCGAACGCGCCGGTTCGGGCGGGCTTGTGCGCTAGCGTGCGATCGTGTCAGCACTCATCCCGACCGAGGTCGCGGACATCACCGCTTCGTGGTTTGAGGACGTTCTGCAGGCCCACGCGCCGGGCGCGAGGCTGCAGGCGATCGACGTGGTCGAGGCTCACTCCGGAACAACCGGACGTGCCCGCGTCATGCTGACACACGACGACCCTCGCCTCCCTGACTCGGCCTTCGTAAAGCTGGCGCCGTTCGATGCCGAACAACGCGAGTTCGTCGACCAGCAAGGCATGGGCGTAGCCGAGGCGCGCTTCTACACCGAGATCGCGGCGGACGTGCCGGTGCGTCACCCCCGACCCTGGTACGCGGCATACGACGACGCGAGGCGCTACATCATGGTGCTCGAAGACCTTCAGGCCGCCGGCGCGCGTTACCCACGAGATAGCGACCCCGACTTGCCGGCGTTCGTCGAACGCACGGTCGAGGCCTTCGCCGCAATGCATGCCGCGTTCTGGGGTAGCCCACGATTCTCGCCCGGCGGGGACCTGGCATGGGTTCCTGGCGCAGGTAGCTCGCAGAGCTACGGATCGGCGGCGGCATTAGTGCGCTTTGCCGTCGAACAGCTCGGCGAGCGCCTGCCGAGGGCGTCGCACCGGCTGGCGGAGATATACGTGCCCCGCGCCAAACGAGTACCGGAGCTGCTCGCACAAGGCGCGCGCACTCTCGTCCACGGCGACGCGCACCTTGGCAACATGTTCGTCGATGGCACCGAACCCGGCTTTCTCGACTGGGCGATGGCCGGTTTCGCGCCCGGCCTGCGCGACGTCGCCTATTTCCTCGGCGGCTCGGTGCCAACCGACCTGCGCCGCGCGCAAGAGCGTCAACTCATTGCCCGCTACTGCAATCGGCTCGCACAACGCGGCGTCACACTCGACCTCGCGGAGGCATGGGATCAGTACAAGGTGCATCTCTTGTCGGCGTGGATCGCTGCGGTTGTTACAGCCGGGATGGGTTCAAAGTGGCAGCCGATCGAAATCGGCATGGCCGCGACGCTGCGTGCCAACGCGGCGATAGACGATCACGGCGTCGCCAAACTGCTGAGCGATCGGCTGCCCTGACCGATGCGGGCTCGCCATCCCTATCCCTCGATCTGACCGGAGATCCCACGCTCGATACTGGCCTGTGTCGTGGACGGCAACACGATGAGGCCATCGAGTTCTTTGCGGGCACGGTCGTACGCATTCTGGCGTTCCTGCGGCGCCGCAGCGGAGTCCGATGCCACGCGCAACAGGCTCTGAGCGCGCGCAATTCGCTGTTGGTCGGGTCGTGAGAAGTCGTTGCGGCGCCGGCGTTTCGCCTCTGCCTCAGCGATGTCGAATGCGGTCACATAGTCCTGCACGGCAGCCAGATACTGTGCGGCGGCATCTCGGTCGTCCAGGAGATCTTCGGCTTTGGCCGGGCGCAGGAAGTCCGCTCGGAGCTTGGCTTTGTGGAAGTCGATGGTAAGTGGATCAAGCATGTCGGTCATCAGCGGGAAGTCGAGCAGCTTGGCGAAGTCGAGTTCATACTCGAGCCAGCGCGCGTCGGTACGGCTGTGTTCTTCGAGCACCCGTCGCAGCGACCGCCACTGGGCGGCTTGATTGCCGGCGGTGCGTTCGGGTGGCGCGGCCGGAGCTTCCTGCGATTCCAGGGTCCGCCGCTTGTTGGCCCCGAACGCTCTTATCGCACCGGCGACGAGACCCACCAGCGGCAGCAGCAGAATCAGGAACTCCGCCAACCGGATTAGCAAACCCACATCGCCAGGATGCCACCCGCGTCTACGCGCGTGGTAGATCGACCATCGTGCCTCCCTGGTTTCGTGTGGTGCAGCGGACTCTCCTCCGCTAGCGGCCTTCTCGGTGGCGACCCGCCCGACTCGCGCTACGAACTTCTCAGATTTCGCGACCTGGATATCCCACCACCCATAAAGGGTGCGGCTATGCGTCTCGAATGTGGTCGTGCGCTCAACGGTCTATATCGAGTCAACGTGGGTGGCGACCCCGGATGCCTGGCCTCACGGCATCGCCTCGGCCCACTCGATATGCCCTTCGTAGCCAAGTGTTTTCGCCATGTCGCGGTAGCGATCCCGCAAGTTCGCGTACGCCGCGGCATCGCCGTGAGCATGCGCCACCAGAGCCCGCAGCCGCAGTAGCCAGACGTCACGCAATACCAGACCCTCATCGGCCGGCAGGGCCGCTAACCGATCGATCGCGGCCTCGGCCTCGGCCGTGTCGCCCTCGGCCCCGCGCTCCAGCAGTGTGTCCACCAGAACACCGGTCGCTCGAACGCAGTTCGCCTGCAGCCACCCACCGCGGAACAAATCGACGACGGCGTCGCGCATGACCGGTATCGCCTCGTCGCGATCTCCACGCCGAGCCTTCTCGCGCGCCATCCACACGTTGACGGTCGTTAACATGCTCAGGTTTTGCTGCCGGCGTTTGTACACTTCGCCGACCTCGGCCAGCAGCTCGTGTCCGCGGTCGCGCTCCGCATCGGTGTCGCGGTCCACCAGCGCAGCGCCGAGCGTCACCCACGCGTAGGCCAACGCCGCGTCATCACCGGATCGTCCGGCGATCCGCACGGCATCCTCGATGTCGCGCAACGCGGCATCGTCGGGTCTGAGCACGCCGTTCAGGAATGCCGGGAAATAGACGTAGGCGGTGGCCCCGGTGTAGGACATGGGGTCAGCCTGGCGCGCCATGGCCAGGCCGTGCCGCTGGTCGTCGCGCCATCCAGGAAGGCCCAGCCAATAACGGGCCATACCCCTGGTCGCGAAGGCGAGCGCTAACGGAGACCCGATAATGAAGTTGCCTTTAGACGGGTCACCGTCGGCCAGATCGATGACCTTTTGCGACCACCGCAGCACCTCATACCACTCAGAGATCGTCACCTTGGGGCGGATCACCGAGGGCGAGAGCCCTACCGTCAAGGTCGGATCTCCGAGCGATTCGATGAGGGCCCACGTCTCGGATGCCAGCAGGGAGGCTTCGAAGATCCGGCCCTGATAGAAGTAGCCGTGCACTTGTGCCGCCATCGCGATGGCCAGTGATGCCTTGTCCCCCACGGCATCGCACAACTCCCGCAATTCCTCGAAACGGGCGCCGGCATCATGTTGGTGGACTCGCCAACCGGTCGCGCCCAACATGTTGCGGGGGGTGATGCGCATGCCGGCGCGGTTGGGTGCCTCGGCGGGCAATGCGTCGGCGATCTTTACCGCACGCTCCCAACTTCGTCGCGCCGCGGCGATGTCGCGGGCCCTGGCCCAGGTGGCAGCCCGCATGTGCCAGCCGTAGGCGGCATGCCCATCACCGGCGGCCTCCAAATGCTCAGCGATCAGCGCCGCGTGCTGTTCGGCCGCCGACGGATCCCGCAATTCGATTGCGGCTGCGACACGCCGGTGCAGCTCGGCGCGATCCGACTTGAGCTGTGATTCGTAGGCCACCGCCCGAATCAGCGGATGGTGAAACACATACTGCGGTCCTCCGGTGAACCGCGACTGATCAACCAGTTCGGCCACCACAAGATCCTCGACACTGGGTTCAATGCCCAGCGTTTCGAGCAGGCCCGGGTCGAACCGTGAGCCGATGACTGCCGCAGCGCTCAAGGTGCGCTTGGCCGGCGGGTCAAGGCGGTCGATGCGGGCGGCGATAGTCGCCTGCACGGTGGCAGGCACGCTGACTTCGGCAGCGCCGACCGTTGAAACGTGGGCGCCGCGTTTTCCGCGCAGGACACCCCGCTCGGCCAGTTCGCGCACCATCTCCTGGGCGAAAAACGGGTTACCGGCGGCCCTGTCGGCGATCATGGTGGCCAACTCTCTAACCGAGGAGTCCGGCCCCAGCAGCTCGGTGACCAGTGCTGCGGTCTCCGAATCACTCAGCGGCGCAAGGGTGATGCTCTCAACACCGGGCACCCGGCTCAACGCGCCCCGATATTCTGGCCGGTAGCTGATCAGCACCAGCGAGGCCGTCTGCGGGATCACTGCCACAAAATCGGCAATCATGGATTCGCTGACCTCGTCGATCCAGTGCACATCCTCGATGATGAAAAGCGCCGGTCGGGTGCGGGCCAGTTGCGCGGTGTTGATCAGCGCGGTCAACCGCCGTCGCCGCGCATCCGGGTCGATCTTGGGGAACTGCACTGCGGGATCGGCGATACCCAGCAGGTCATCCAGCAGCAACAGGTCCTCGGGATCGGCGCCGAGAAATCGCTCCCGCAGGCGTGCCCGAGCGGTCTGATCATCCAGCCCGCTGACCTGCCCAACGATGCGCAGCAGACGCGCCACCACCCGGAACGGCACGTCGGTGGCGTGCGATTCACAAAACGTGAAAAACACTTCCACTCCACGGTCTTTCGCCAACTGCACGGCTTCCCGCGCGAGCCGGGTCTTGCCGATACCAGGAGCGCCCACCACGCCCACCACGAACCCACGTCCACCGATCGAGCGATCCAGCATCGCCGCCAACGTGGTCAACTCCGACTCGCGGCCCACCAACGTCGACTCCGAGGGACCGGTCCGCTCGCGTTGCGCGGCTATGCCCAGCAGCCGCCGCGCCGGCACCGCATCCTCGGCGCCCTTGATGCGCAACATCTCCGGCTCACCGAGCACCGCCGGACGCTCAACCAGCCGTGCCGTGGAGTCGCTGAGCATCACGCCGCCTGGCGGCGCGACCGACTCCATCCGCTGCGCCATGCCGACCTGGTCTCCAATCGCGGTGTAACCTAAAGCGCCCGAACCGATCTCACCGGCGATCACTTGGCCCGAGTTCAGCCCCACGCGCAACCGCAGCTCGATACCGTCGCGGTCTTTGACCTCAGCGGCCAGCCGGGCGGTCTCCTCCTGGATGCCTAGCGCCGCGAGACAAGCGCGAATAGCGTGATCCTCCAACGCCACCGGCGCGCCGAACACCGCCATGATCCCGTCGCCGGTGAACTTATCCACCGTCCCGCCGTAACGTTTCACCACAGCAGCGGCCCGATCCACCAGCCCGGCCATGATCTCCCGGAGCCGCTCCGCCCCGACGGCAGAGGCGATGTCCATCGAGTGGACCACGTCGGCGAACAGAACCGTGACCTGCTTGTACTCCGCGTGGGTGTCGGCGTCTTGGATTGGTGCGCCACAGCTGTGACAAAACCGGGCGTTCGCTATAGGTTCGGTGCCACATGTCCGGCACGCTGCTGCGACCGTCATCCGACCCTCCGCCGGTCTGAGCCCCCCCGGTTCTCACAGGATAGGCTCACTGGTTTCTCCACGGCTAATTGACTTCTGGCCAGTTGTTGGCGACATAGATCGTCAGGTCAGCGGCGCGGGAACATAGCCCGCCACCATACGATGGCGCTATAGACCACGGACAACACCGCGAGCATGGCCATGTCGAAGATCCACGTGCCGACCGTGTGATCCCACTTTGGATCCTGCGGGATTTGCCAACCGGACTCCAAAGCGAGCAGGTCGATGGTGGAGGCTGACGCCGCATACCCCCACCGGGAGGGCACCAGCCAAGACAGCTGGTCGAGCCCCGCCCGGCCGGTTACCGAGATCAGTCCACCGGAGAGCATCAGCTGCAACACCACAGAAGACACCAGCAGCAGCGGAATGATCTTCTCGTTGGAGCGGGCCAACGCCGACAGGGCCAGGCCGAGACATGCCGAGGTCACACACGTCGCCGCGACAGGGACAAACAGCTCGAGGGTGGGATTAAGGAGCACCACGGCGCCTGCAGTTGGCGCGCCTTTGATCGCTACCACGACGGCGGTAGCGATCGCCGACTGCACGATCGCGAACCCGCAGAACACAGCGATCTTGAGCAGCACGTAGGCACTCGTGGAGTGGCCGACTGTCTGTTCACGCCGAAAGATCGCCCGCGGACGAAGGGTCAGCGCGGTACCCATGAAGATCGCACCCGCATTGAGCAGCACTAAAATCTGGCCGGGTTCGTTCGGTGCGTCCCCGAGTGGGTTGGCGAAAGAGAAGCCGGCGTTGCCCGGCACCAAGATCGACAGCGAACCCACGATGAACGGCAAGAGCGCCAGGAAGATCAGGTAGGCACGGTTGGCTGCGACTGGGGCAACCTCGCCGCTCGGTCTGCCCGCCGGTGGCGCCGAGGCTGGTTGCGCCCACCCTGGTTGCGCCGACGCTGGTTGCGCCCACGCAGGTTGCTTCGACGCTGGTTGCGCCCACGTTTGCGGCGACGCTGGTGGCGCTGGTTGGTGTACCGGTGGTCTGTATTGCGGGGTTGGTATCGGTGAAGGGGCTGCTGCGGCATCGATCCGGCCTTGGTGTGGCGGCCCGGGTCGGGTCGGCTGCTGGTGCGCTGCGTCGCGGGCGGATATGAGCGGGGGTGGCAGCTGGTCGTCGGGGAGGGTGGCAGGCGCGGATGGGATCGGGCCAGCGAACGGGATGCGGGATGGCCCGGCGATCGCGTCGCGGGCAGCGTCGGCTAACTCGACGGTGGTGGCATAGCGATTGTCGGGGGCTTTGGCCATCCCCTTGGCGATCACCGCGTCGAACGGCGCAGGCACGGTCGGTTGGGTGGCCGAGGGTTGCGGGGGCGGGGCGTTGAGGTGGGCGGCAATCAGGTGTGCAGTTGTGCTACCGGGAAACGGTGGTTCTCCGGTGAGGGCTTCATACAGCACGCAGGCCAGTGAGTAGATGTCGGCGCGGGCGTCCTCTTCTGTGTGGGGGTCCAGCCGCTCGGGTGCGATGTAGGCGAAGGTGCCGATCGTGCCGCCGGTCTTGGTCAGTCGGGTGTCATCGGCGGCGCGGGCGATCCCGAAATCGATCAGGTAGGCGAAGTCGTCATCGTCGAGCAAGATGTTGGAGGGTTTGATGTCGCGGTGCATCAGCCCGACTTTGTGGGCGGCGTGCAAGGCCTTGGCGACCTGGTCGAGGATGCGCACCGCCCGGGCGGGATCCAAGGGGCCGTCGGCCAACACGGTCTCCAGGTCGCGGCCGTTGATCAGCCGCATACTGACGAACAGGCGACCGTCGATCTCCCCATAGTCATAAATCGGGACCACATGCGGAGTGTCCAATCGTGCCGCCGCGTGGGCTTCCCGGCGGAACCGCCGCTGAAAGTCTTTGTCCCCAGACAGATGCGCTGGGAGGACTTTGATGGCCACGACCCGGTCGGTGACGGTGTCATGCGCTCGCCACACGTCACCCATGCCGCCGCGACCCAGCAACTCCACCAGCCGGTACCGCCCGAATGGCGTGCCTTCCACGTGAGCCTCCCCCGACATGTCAGTCAGCGCCACAATAGAACCTTGCAACAGCCTCGGGCTACCAAGGCGATGAATTCACAGCGACTGATCGGCAGAAGGAGCTGTCAGGCCACAGGCTTCTGGTAGGGCTATTGCTCCACGCAGGTCCTTGTTCGCATACCGCGAGTCCACAGCGACTGCTCGGGCGGGAGATCTGCTGGCAGCCTGCAGTCGTTAATGCACCCCCAACGTGCCGCTGAGGTATTGGGCGCGGCAGGCCAGCCGAGCCAGCTTGCCGCTGGTGGTGCGCGGGATAGCGCCGGCCGGCAGGAATCGCACGTCGGAAACCGCTAGACCATGTTGGTGCGAAACGGCCGCCCGGATCGCCTCGATCGCCGGTGCCGGATCGGCGCGGCCGGTGCCCGCGGCGCGTTCGGCGATGATCACCAGACGGTCCGTCGGCACGCTGAACGCCGTCACGTATCCACGCCGCACCATCGGTGAGGCGTCCGCGGCGGTGGCCTCGATGTCCTGCGGATAGTGGTTACGCGCGTCGATGATCACCAGGTCGGCGATCCGGCCGGTGACGTAGAGCCCACCGTCGAGATAGACTCCCAGGTCGCCGGTGCGCAGCCAATTGCCTTGCACAGCAGAGCCTTCCGTGTGGCTGCCCTTCTCGAGCGGGGTCTGCAGCCTGGCGCCGAACGCGTACCGGGTTTCGTCGGGCAGTCCCCAGTAGCCGCGGCCAACGTTGTTGCCCTGCAACCAGATTTCGCCGACCTCGCCGTCGGGTAGCTCCGCCGCAGCATCGGGGTTGACGATCACCGCCCACAGGCTGCGAGCCGGCCGACCGACCGACACCTGCGCGACGGCATTCGGGGCGTCGGCCGCGACGCCCACCGCGTGACCGGCGCCGAGTTGTTCGCGGTCGAGATAGACGACCTTGGCCTCGGCGCTGTGATCGATGGTCGCGATGAACAGCGTCGCCTCCGCGATGCCGTACGAGGGTTTGAACGCCGTGCGCGGTAACCCGTACGGCGCGAAGGCTTTATTGAACGTGGTGATCGCATCGATGCTGATCGGTTCGGAACCGATGATCAGCACCACATTGCTCAGGTCGATGTCCTCCCCCGGCGCGGGCAGGCCGCGCTGCGCGGTCCACTCGTAGGCGAAGTTCGGGGCGGCGGTAACTACGCGGCCCTGCCGCGACCCGTCGGACATCGCCTGAATCCATCGGTGCGGCCTGCGCACAAACGCGGTCGGCGCCATCAAGGTGGAGTGTCCGCCGTACACCGCCGGGAAGCCGATCATCGACAGACCCATGTCGTGGTAGAGCGGTAACCAGCTGACGCCGTGGGTGTTTCGGTCCAGCAGGTCGATCGACAGGATCATCTGCACCAGGTTGGTGTTCACCGCGCGGTGGGTGATCTCCACGCCGACCGGGGCCCGCGTCGCACCCCCGGTGTACTGCAGGTACGAAACATCGTCGATGCCGACCTCGGTGTCGACGAACTCCTCCCCCGTGGCATCAGGAATCTGATCGATGACGATGACCCGCGGGCGTTGCACCTGAGCGACGCTGAGCAGGAAATTCTCCACGGAGTCTTTGGCCGCAGCGGTCGTGAGTACGACTGTCGGCTCCGAATCGCGAAGCGCCGTATCGAGGCGTTCGGCGTGCCCGGGCAATTCGGGTGCGAATAACGGCACCGCGATGGTTCCCGCCTTGATCGCGGCGTAGAACCCGGCGACATAGTCGATGCCCTGCGGCGCGAGGACCGCGACGCGCTCTCCGCGACTTGCGGCCCGTTGCACATGGGCACCGATGGCGCGCAAGCGGACACCGAATTGGGTCCAGGTAACTTCCTGGGCCTGCCCGTCAACCGCGCGGCTGTAATCCAGGTAGCGGTACGCCACCTGGTCACCGACATTCGCGATGTTGCGGTCGATCAGGGATATCAGCGTTACCCAAGGTGGCAACGCGACGTTGCCGTCCGCATCCAGGCAGTCCTCGATGTTGAGCATGCCTTTTGGAGCGTCCGAGTTCTGCCGGGAACCGCGATCCATCAGTATGTCGCGAGGGGACCGGCGGCTCCGGCCGTCGGGGGAATCGGGGCCTTCGCCGCGTAGCGGCGGATTCTGTCGTTGCTCACTGCTACCGTCCTTATCAGGGTCGGACTGGCCCGTCGTGCGGCGTCGGGAGACGCACCGCAGAGAAGAATCTGAGGCTGAGTGAAGGCCATGAAGCTGCTGGCTTCAGCCATCAGAGATGTCACGAGGGCAGTGTAAGCAAGCGCGCGGTCGCAGCCCCGCGCACCTCGCCGACGCCGCTGTCTCCCGTCAACTAAAGTCCCTGCCGTACCGGCCTCCGACGACGGCGAGTGGCAGGAGCATCAGTGGACGCAGGCGACGGCAACAGCGCGACGCGACCGACCGGGGCCCGCGACGCCGCATTGGGCCGAGTGCTCGCGTACCGGGAACGGGGTCGGGCCAGGCCAATGCCGGTTCGCGCGGGCGGCGCCCTTATCGGTGGCCTGCTGTTTGTCGCCTCGATCCCGCTGATCGTGCTGCTGCCCGAGCTGGGCATCCCAGCGCTATTGGTCGCCTTTCGCCTGCTCGCGGTCGAAGCCGATTGGGCCGCGCGCGGCTATGCGTGGACCGACTGGCGCTTCACGCAGCTGCGTGACTGGTTTCATCGCCAGTCACGGCTTTCCCGCGTGGCGATCCTGATCGGGCTGCTCGTGGTGGCGGTCGCGCTCGTCTGGCTCATCGTCGACGAGCTCGTCTAAGGGCGCTCAGAGAGCTCACAACCGCGGAAAAGGTAGGTCAATGACGACGAGCGAAGAGCCAAAGGCCGCGAGTGAAGAGCCACAGGCCACGAGCGAAGCCCCAAAGCCCAAGCGACGCGGCGTAATGCAGCGCCTGACCAACCTGTGTGTGCGGTACGTCGAACGCTTCATGCCCGACCCGTACCTATTCGCGGTCATCCTCACCCTCATCGTGGCCGCCCTTGTCGCGCTGCTCGTCAAAGGTGCTTCGCCGGCGGGCATGCTCAAGGCGTGGTACGGCGGGGTGTGGGGATCGCAGAACATCTTCACCTTCGCTTTCCAGATGGTGCTGATCCTGGTGACCGGTTACACACTGGCCGAGGCGCCCGTGCTGAAGCGGGCCATCGTCCACATCGCGAGTAAGCCGCAGAACCAGGTGCAGGGAGCGCTGCTGTGTTTCGGCGTCAGCGCCGTCCTTTCATTGCTCAACTGGGGACTCGGGCTGGTGGCGGGTGCGCTGGTCGCGCGGCAGGTCGCCAAGCGGCTGACCGACTCGCATTTCGGTTACCTCATCGCCGCGGCGTTCATGGGCTTCATCGTCTGGACGCAGGGCCTGTCGTCGTCGATCGCGCTGGCGAACACCGACACCAACAGTCCAATCAACGTGATACACAAGATCGCCGGCTTCAACGTGCCGCTGACGCTGACCATCTTCCAGGCCTACAGCTGGGTCTCGGTGATCGTGGTGCTGGCGCTGCTCGCCCTCGCGGTCTGGCGCATGGCGCCGGTGGAAACCCTCCAACCCGACCCGGCGGTCTTCGAGGAGGAAGAGTCGGCGGCGGCTGGATCCGACGGCAAGTCCGATGGCAAGTCTGATCGCAAGCGGACGTTTGCTGAGTGGCTGGAAAACCTGTGGATCCTCAATGTCCTGATCTTCGCCGCGGGCATAACGTACTTCTGGCTGAGCGGCTTTGCGCTGAACATCTCGTCGATGATCATGCTGTTCACCGTCACCAGCGCGTTGCTGCACCGCACGCCGATCCGCTTCATCCGGGCATTCTCCGGTGCGGCGAACGTGTCCGGCCCGCTGTTGCTGCAATATCCCCTGTACGGCGGCCTGGTCGGGCTGCTGGGGTACCTGCCTTCGGGATCATCGGGCAAGCCACTGCAGACGGTGCTCGCTGCGGCGCTGGTGACGGGCGCAAACCAGTACACCCTTCCGCTCCTGACCTTCATCGGCTCGCTCATCATCAGTTTGTTCGTACCGTCCGGCGGCGGGCACTGGGCCGTGCAGGGACCGATCGCGGTCGACTCGGCGCTCGCGATCGGTCAACGCTCGCCGGCCTATCTTGGGCTCATCTCCATGTCGGTCGCGGTCGGCGAAGGGGTCGCGAACATGATCCAGCCGTTTTGGCTGCTGCCGCTGCTGGCGATCGCGAAGCTGAATGTCCGGCAGGTGATGGGCTTTACCATCATCGCGTTCCTGATCGGTCTGGTGGTGTTCAGCGCTGCCATTCTGGTTGCCCCCCTTGTGATCTGACGGCTACATCCACAGTCCACCTAGCGCGTCGGCCAGGGCGTTCGGGTCCTGCTTGTCGGTGTTGCAGCTGATGGCCAGGGACTTGAGTCGGTCCTTGCTGATGCGGAATGCCGTGACGAATCCGGCCCAGGATCCGTCGTGATCGAGCGTGCCGTTGCCCATCACGTAGATTCCGGCGCCATAGCGGTCCGCGCCGCCCCGTTCGGTTTCCACCGCCCCGGCCAGTTGTGCGTCAAGCAGTTTGGGGCCGCCCACCTGGCCGGTTCGGTAGTTGTCGGCCCAGCGGACCAGTTGGCTGGGCGTGGTCTGGATGGCGCCGTCGCCGATCTGCTCCCAGGGTGAGTCGGCCACCTCGTACCCGTGGTCGTTCTTCGTATACGACACGGCCTTGGCCGGAATCTTTGCGACCGGATCCATCACCATGGTCAGACCGAGCGGTCCAAAGATCTGTGCGCTGAGGAACTGCGGCAGCGGCTCCCCCGACACCCGACGGACAATGTCGGCGAGCAGCAGATAGTTGGAGTTCGAGTACTCGAATCGGGTGCCGGGCGGGAACTCGAGCCGGGGCACGGTCGTCAACACCTGCAGGGCTTGCTCCTGGGTGGTGCGGTCGCTGTAGCCATACCCCTGGGCCTGCAGCAGCCCGAGGTAGTCGGGGATGCCGCTGGTGTGGTGCATCATCTGCACGAGGGTCACGGTGGCGGCCCAGGGCGGCAGCTCAGGCACGTGTTGAGACACCGGGTCGTCGAGCGATAGCTTTCCCGTCTGGGCCAGCAGCAGGATCGCGGTGGCGGTGAACTGCTTGGACACCGAGCCGATGTCGAAAACGGTGTCGGCGGTGATCACGTCGCCGATCGACATGTTGGCAACGCCGCGAACCCCCGTCCAGACGACCTTCCCCTTCGAACCCACCGCGGCCGAGCAGCCCGGCGCGCCGGCCTTGATGGCGTCGTCCAGCACGGCCTGGCTGCGTGCGTTGAGAGCGGGGTCGATTGTCGGGGTGACGGCGGCGGCTGCGGAACTGGACGTGGCCCCGGAGGTGGAGGCGGTGGCGGCAGAGGCGGAGGTGGCGGTGTAAGTGGCGGTCTGGCCGCCGCAGGCGCTGAGTAATAGCCCTACCGCGGCAATGAGCAGCGGCCCGCACCTCGGTCGCCACATTTCGTCACCATGCCCTTCGCGCGACGGACCCGAATTAGTCTGTCCATCGGTACTTTTCGCGGCTCGCTGATAATCGTGGTCAGCGGTGAAGGACGCCGCACTTATGGGGGACTACAACGCCCTTCAGGTCGCGCCACCAGAAGCCGCTTCCTGCTCTTCGGGTTCGTAGTATGTCGCACCCAAATGTGGCACCTCCAGCGGCCCGGCCCGCCGCGCGGCCCCAATGGCACCGGTCAGCAGCGGAGCCAACCCCGCGAACGAGCCGACGTCGAACAACATCAGCGTGAGCAGGCGGTTGTGCACGTACGCGATCGAGCTGCCGGTATCCGGGTCGGCCCACCCAAGGGTGCCACCGAGGCCGATATGACCGTATCCGGGCAACAGCCCTGGGACCGGAAACGATTGAAATCCCTGGTGGTAGGTAAACGGAATACCGAGGTTCAGGTCCACGTCCAGACTGGACCTGCCCTTCAGTCCGTCCACCAACTCCGACGACAGGAGCCGCGTCCCCTCGATTTCACCGCCGTTGGCCAGGGCTGCGAACACCTTGCCCAAGGCGCGCGCGGTTACGACGCCGTTGACGGCCGGAACCTCACCGTCGAGGAACGGCATGTCGCCTTGCAGCAGGGACAGGATGCCAGGGAAGTAGACCGAGCCGAGCAGGCCGGAAAACGACAGCCCGGCAATTTTTGGCGCCACGAAGTCGAGCACCGGCGTGGGGAAATTCGTTTGCGGTAGCAGCGTTTGCGCGGCCTTGGTCGGCGAGCCGGCCGGCGGGCGGCCAAGGTACAAACCGTCGGTGTCCAGTGGGCGCGCAAGCTCCTCGCGGAACAAGTCACGCATACCGGTGCCGGTCACAGCGCGGGCCAGCCCGGAGAGCAGCCATCCGTAGGTGATCGCGTGATAGGCCATCTTTCCGCGCGTGCGATCCAGGGGCGCGGCGGCCAGCCGCGCTTCCATCTCGAGGTGATCCAGTACGTCCTCTTTGCCAATACCTTTCAGGTGTGACAATCCGGCTCGGTGCCGCAATACGTCGCGGACGGTGATTTTCTCCTTGCCGTTGACCCCGAACTCGGGCCAATACTCGGCGACGGGTGTGTCGTAGGACAGTAGGCCGCGGTCGACCAGTTTGTGGATGATTACCCCAGCCAACCCCTTAGTCGCGGAGAACACCATCGCGCCGGTATCGGCCGTCCACGGCTCCTCGCCCTTCCGATCCGACCGACCCGTCCAGACGTCGACAACCTGCACACCGTCGATGTACACCGACAGCGCCCCACCTCCGAACTTGCGCCCCGGGAACAGCCCGGCGAACGCACGGATGGCTCCGGTGAAGCGCGAATCGCAGGCACCCTGAACGCCGGGCGGTAAGCCGCTATCAGTGGTCAGAACGGATGGTTTCGGCATACCGTGAATGATTGCGCCCGGGTGTGTTCCGCGCACGGGATTTGAGCCAATTGCCCGACCGAGGAACTACCACTACGTGAGTTATTCCGCGTTATTCCGCCACGATGGATCGCGGCCGAGGCGGGCGAGCAGCCTCGACTGGGTGTCGGCTCGATCGGAAATGACAACTGGCGCCGCGAACATACCGGATGCGTTCAGGGCGGACAGGTCGACCGGCAATTCGTCCAGGAAGATTGCGCACCAGGTGGGATCCAGCGAGTCGTCGGCCCCGACCGCCCGCGCCAGATCCCAGGTATGCACCAAAACATCACGCGTTAGGCGCGGCACCAGCTTGCCGGCCTCCAACCGTGTCGCGGGATTCTTCTCGATTGCCGGAACCTCGATGACCCGCTCAAAGAGCTCGCGTCGGCCCATTGCCTCATGAACCCGGTCGTAGGTCAGTTGCCAGCGCCGCCGCGGATCATCCCAGGGTCGTTCCGGCTTCAACCCCAGCGGCCGCAAGACCAGCACATCGTGAAAGCCGATGACATGCTCCAACACGTCCCTGGCCCGCCAGGCCGCGCACGGGGAGGGGCAATCCCACTTGCCGTGCGCCGAACTCACCGCCGAACCGAACCGCCGGCACACCGCCAAGTGCAAATCACCGGCGCGCGAATCCATCCCGACAGATCACGCGTCGCTGCGCAACAGCCGTCCCACCAATGAACGATTCGGGTCGGCCTCGCGCTCGGCGAGCATCAGCTCGATGCCGTGTTCGATCGCGGCGGCAGCCTGCTCACGCACCTTGCGCGCGGCGTTGTCGTCGGCTTCCAGCCCTTTGAACTCCGTGGTGTCGATCGGCTCGCCGAACCAGTAGTACTGCCGTTCGAAGCGTGGCAGCGGCGACAATCCGATACCGCGGACCACCGGAGGACCGTCCGAGATGCCGAGCACCTTTCCGGTGACGAACTGCAGCGGCGCCAGCAGCGGTGACTGGTTGTCGAGCACGATGTCCATGCCGTGTTCGGCCCCCACGGACGCGAACGGCACAATCGGATACTGATGCTGGATTGCCAAGCGCGCAAACCCGAGTCGGTTCTTCCACACCAGCTTGTAACGCTCGTTCTTGCGCTTGTTGACCTCACGCGCGCCGCCGGGAAACACCATCACAAGTTCGCCGTTTCGCATCAATTCCGACGCAATGTCGCGGGTGCCCTCGACGACGCCCATCCGCGTCAGCCCGTCGCGCCACCCGGGAATCTTGAAGTGGGCATGGTCACCGAGGCTGCGGACCATTTTCCCCCGCTCCCACAGCTCGGCGGCCAGCAATGGCGCGTCGATCATGCCTAGCGTGTTGTGGTTGCCCACCAACAAAGCGCGCCTCTTGGGCACGTTTTCAATGCCATAGACCTTGGGTTTGACCACCTTTCGCAGCGGCTCCATTATCCGCAGCGCGGTAGCGACGTCTTCTTCGGTGGGCGCACTTGGAACTGAAACGGCATTTGCTGAACTCACACGGAGAGTATGCACGTGCCGAAGCCACCGTGGGCTTGATTTCGACGCCCCGACGGCGGCGTTTTTATCGCATTTTTGCAGCTGCCCGCCGGCACCGGAGCCCACCGCGTTGGCCACACATTTTGCGCGGTAGGGTACGCGGCAGTGTCATTCAGGCTCATTGCGCTGATCTCACCAAGGAGTTGGGCATGTCGGGTCGGAAGTTTTCGTTCGAGGTCAACCAGACCAGCAGCGCGCCCGCCGCGACGTTGTTCCGGCTGGAGACGGACGGCGCCAACTGGGCGAAGTGGGCTAAGCCGATCGTCTTCCAATCGAGTTGGGCGCGCCAGGGTGATCCGGCGCCGGCAGGTATCGGGGCAGTCCGCAAGGTCGGGGTGTGGCCCGTGCTGGTGCAGGAGGAGACCGTCGAGTATGAGCAGGATCGACGGCACGTCTACAAGCTCGTTGGACCGAGCCCGGTCAAGGACTACTTCGCCGAGGTGGTCTTCACGCCTAATCCGGCGGCGGCACCGACATCCGCTGGACTGGTTCGTTAACCGAGGGCGTTCCCGGGACTGGCCGGGTGATGCGGGCCGCGCTGGGAGGGGCGGTGAAGTACTTTGCGGGCCGGCTGGCAAAGGCGGCGGAACGCGAGTCGGCCGCCGGAAGTTAGCTGCCGCCTGAAGTTGGCTTCCGGGTTGGGGTTCGAGCTTTTTCGCTGTCCACAGGCACGGCAGAGCCGTAGATGAACCGCGATGTGCCGGCCAAATCCGCGGCCCAACCCAGCTGTCGCAGGCGCTCGGCAAGTTCGTCTGGCTCATAGAACACCTTGATCACTCGATGCTCGGAGCCGTCGCTGAGCCGGCGTCGCTGGACGTCGTCGGCTTCGTCCACGATGTATGGGTCTTGAACCGCGCGGGTTGGGTCTCGCCGGTTATCGATCAGGAACGCCCTCCCCCCGGGCCGCAGGCATGAACCCACCAGCGCCCAGAACGTCTCGAACAGCTGCCTGGGTACATGGGACAACCAGAACGAGAAGAACACCGTGTCGTAGCGCCGGTCCGGACGCCAGCCGAAGATGTCGGCGACGATGTAGGTCACGCTTTTTCCCGGCGGCCGCCCAACCCGTGCGGAGTTGATGCGCAGTGTCTCGTCGGACGAATCGAGCACGGTAAGGCGTGCGGCAGTCTCGGCGAGATGTTGGGTCCACCATCCGGTGCCGCCCGCCAACTCCAGGACGTCGCCGACCGGGCCGAATGCGTCCAGGGCTTGCACCACCAGGCGGACTTGCCGGTCCCACTCGGCGGCGTCGTCGGGGCCCCGATCATAGCGGCCGCGCCGTTGCCACCACTGGTCGTATTCGGGCGCCCGCGCCCGGTAGAAGGCACGCTGATCGGCGAGCAAATCATCGCTGTCCGCCGGTCCCGACTGCATCCCCCGATTCTGCTACGGCCGGTAGCCGAAACGCGTAACGGCCGCATCCAGCGGCCGTCACGCTTCGACTCGGGACTATGGGATTTCGTGGCCGTGGTGGCCGGCGGTGGTGGTGGTCATATTTCCGTTTTGCGCCCCGTTGCTAGCCGCCGGCTGGGAAGCGGCTATCGCGCGAATATGAGATCGCCGGCCAGCGCACTTGATCCGATAGTTGTCGGGCCGGCGCCAAACTACTAAGCTGGACTAAGTGATTAGCAGTGATTGACGCGGTTATTGCCGGTGCTGGTCCAAATGGGCTGATGCTGGCCGGCGAACTGGGATTGGCTGGGATCCGGCCTGTGGTGTTGGACCCGCATGCCGGGCCCGAACCCGCAACCGCGCGCCAACGGCATTGTGGGCCAAGCGGTTCGGCTCCTCGACCACCGCGGCTTGTACGCCACGCTCGCAGCCACGTCGGATCCGCCCCGGCACGCTCCGCGCTTGATGTTCGCGGCCTTTCCACTGGAAGTTGCGCTGGCACCGGATTCCCAAATGTTCATGCTGCCCATTCAGCAACCCAAGCTTGTCCAGGTGCTGGCCGAGCGCGCCGGCGAATACGACGCGGACATTCGTTGGGGCCACACCCTGACGGGATTCGACGAGCACGACGACAGCGTCACGGTACATGTGTCCAGCCCCGACGGCGCCTACGAGCTGACGGCCAAATACCTCATCGGAGCCGATGGGGGCACTAGCGCGACCCGAAAGCTCGCCGGCATCGAATTTTCCGGGATGTCGTCGTACGACGTCGTCGCCCGGATGGGATTCGACGTCCTGCCGCCAGCCGAGTGGGTCGATCCGGCCAGCGGCGCGTTGGACGTGCCCGGGTTCGGTCGCGTCCCACCCCTGGGGTTCCATAGAGCCGAGCGCGGGGTCTTCGCCTGCGGTGCTCTGGGGCGCCGCGCGGCGGTGATCTGTTTCGAATTGGACCCCTCGGCCCGGGCAGAGCCCATCGATGACGAATTTGACGGTCAGCCGATGAGCCTGGAGGAGTTGGAAGCCAGCGTCAAGCGGGTGCTCGGTGCCGACGTGCCGCTGCGTCCCGTGTCGCCGGACGCGCCACTCGATCTGCGTCGCTTCTCCGGCATCAACTCGCGGATCGCTGCGCAGTACAAGACCGGCCGGGTAATTCTGGTCGGCGACGCCGCGCACGTCCACTCACCGATGGGTGGACCAGGCCTCAATCTGGGTCTGCAGGACGCGGTGAACCTCGGCTGGAAGCTGGCGGCGGTGCTCAACGGCAGGGTCGAGCCCACGCTGCTCGACACCTATGAGGCCGAGCGGAGGCCCGCCGCCGAGCGGGTGATCATGCACAGCCGGGCCCAGTTGGCCCTCGTCCGGCCCGGCCCCGAGGTCAGCGCCCTGCGTGAACTCTTCGCTGAATTCGTCACCGATCCCAACGTCGTCCGTCGGCTAAGCGACCTGCTGTCCGGGGCGGAAAATCGCTACGCCATGGGCCTCGACGCGGATCCAGACGCGCATCCACTGGTCGGGCGCTGGGTGCCCGACTTTGCCGTGGCAGACGCCGACGGCTCCAGACGTGTCGCGGAGCTCGCTCGCGACGGTCGGCCACTGCTCATCGACCTCACCGACGGCGGTGCGGTGACCACCGGGGTGGCCGACATCGCAGACCATTTCACCGTCGCCGCCGGCCGCCCGATCGGTGAGGTGGCGGCCACGGCCGTGCTGGTGCGTCCCGATGGTTATGTGGCGTGGGCTACCTCAGACTCGGGGTCTGCGGCAGCTCCGGACGTCACGGAACTTCGCCGCGTGCTCACGCGGTGGTTCGGGATCAGGAACTAGTTGACTGCGCTACTTCGAGTTGAGTTCGTCCTGATACTTCTTGGTCATGTGCTCGACGGCCTGATTCTGCGACTGCGCCAAGCCTTCGCGCGCCTCGCTGGCGCGCGCCGCGGCATCCAGCGTCGGCTGTGCCTGACCCTGAAAATGCGGCATCACTTCGGCGGCGAACAATTCGGCGGACCGTTTGGTCGCCGCCGGGTTGGCCCACTCGTGGCCCATCTGCAGCATGCAGCCGAATCCGCCGGATTGATCCCACATCCGCTGCACCTGGGCCCGTGCCCGCTCGGGCGTGCCGATCACGCCCGCGCCGTTGTCGTTGATGACGTCGATCATCTCGTCGAGCTGCTCGCCCGGCATCGTCATCTGCGGGAATGCGGCCACCTTCTGGAAGTACCGGAACCAGTGCTCGAGGCCGAATTTCACGTCCTCGCGCGCTTGCTTATCGGATTCGGCGACGTGGAACGGCCCGACCAGGCTCCAGTTCTTGCGATCGACCTTGGTGCCGAACACCGCCGCGCGCTCTTCGACGATGTCCCAGTGATACTGCAGCGCGTTGAAGCCCTCGATGGTCAGGGTCGCCCCGATGGACAGCAGGCCGATGCCGTGCTTGCCGGCCAGCCGCGCACCCGTCGGTGAGGCGACCGCGGCCACCGCTAACGGAACCCCTCCGTCGGAGTAGGGGGCGAGCTGCAGCTGGGCATTGTGCAGCTCGTGCGTGGGGGTCTTGGCGGTCACGGTCTCCCCCGCCAGCAGCCGGACCACGATGTCGAGGTTGGTTTCCAGCAACTCGCGGGTGTCGGTGGGCGTCAGCCCGATCATCGACGAGTCGCTGGGCAGTGAGCCGGGGCCCACCCCGCCGATCACTCGACCGTGGGTGAGGTGATCCAGCATCATCAACCGGTCGGCGACCCACAGCGGGTTGTGGTAGGCGAGCGAGATGACCCCGGTGCAGAGCTTGATCCGCTTGGTCCGCTCCGCGGCGGCGGCGATGAAGATCTCCGGCGAGGCGATGAGTTCGGTGCCGGCCGAGTGATGCTCGCCGATCCATGCTTCGTCAAAACCCAGGGCGTCGAGGTGTTGCACGAACTCCAGATCACGCTGTAAAGCGAGCGTCGGATTGGTGCCCGCACGGTGGAACGGGGCGATGAAATATCCAAACCTGAGCTTGGCCATGGCGATCCCTTTGCAGTCGAGTTGCCCGAACCATAACCCGAATGCCGTGCCCGCCCCTAGACCGCGTCCGAGAAGACTTCACGCCGCGACGATTGCAAGGATTTCTAGGACGTCAACGGTTTCAAGGGGCGCTGCCGCCGCCGGGAGCCCCGGTTTCGGGGGTGTTGGAGGGTGCCACGCTGGACGGAGTGGTTGTCGTGGTCGTGGTCGTTGGCGTAGTGCTGCTGCTGGGTGCCTTGTTACCGCCGCCCCACAGCCGACCGCCAAAACGAGAATGGCCGCACCCCCGAACATCGCCAAAGCCGCCCTGGCTTCAGCCGATTCTTGCGAGGAACCCCGGTCGTTGACGGCTGGGGGGAATCGCATCCCGTTTTTGTGCCGGCGCCTCGCGCGGGCACGGCTTAGGTGGGGCGTTTCTGGTTTTCGATGTAGTGCTTGGCGATGGATAGTGGTGCGCCGACGCAGGAGCCTGCGATGTAGGAGGGGGACCAGAAATGTTTGCCCACAGGTATTTGCCGATGTGGGTGGGGAATTCTTGGCGTGGGCGTCGGGCGGAGACGCCTGTGAGGCTGTTGACCAGTCGTGATGAGGCGAGTTTCGGCGGGTAGTGCACGAGCAGGTGGATGTGATCGGTTTCGCCGTTGAATTCGCGCAGTTGGGCACCGAGATCGGTACAGCCTTCGGCCATGATTTCCGCGCAGCGGTCAAGCAGATGGAGGTTGGAGGCAACTGATCTGCGCCTGACGCACATTGGGATCTGGTTCCCAGCGTGGTGACATAGACCAACGTTAGTATTCCGGCGAATCAGGGTTGTCGGGCCCGGGGGTTAGTGTGCGGGCATGAAGCGGGTGGTGCAGGTTCGGCTGGAGGCCTCTGCCGCCCAGTTGGATGTGCTTGCCCGCACGTTGATCGCGTGCAACCAGACCGCGAACCTGGTGTCACAAGTCGCGCACAGTAATCGTGTGTACCGGTCTCGGGATCTGCGGGCGATCAGCTACGCACAAGCCCGCCAGCATGCCGGACTGGGTTCGCAGGTGGCCCAATCGTGCATCCGTAAAGTCGCCGACGCCTACGCCACTTTGCGGGCGAATCTGCGCAATGGCCGCTACGGCAAAACCGGAAGTGTGCGCCGGATGAAGGTGCAAGCCCAACCGATCCGTTTTCGGTCGTTGGCCGCTCAGCCGTTTGACGACCGCTGCTTGTCCTGGAGCCATGACACCGCCGGTCAAACCGGTGGCACGGTGTCGATCTGGACTGTTGACGGGCGTGTGAAGAACCTTCGGTTCACCGGTGAACCGGCCCAGATCACCATGCTGCGCGCGCATCGTTGTGGGGAAACGGATTTGGTGATACGCCGCCGCCGCGGCGGTTCGCTGAGCGCCTACTTGATCGCCACCATCGACCTACCCGACCCGCCGGTGCGCACCGGTGAGCACTTGCAGAACGCCGAGGGGTGGATCGGTGTCGATTTGGGTGTGCACAACATCGCGGTCACCAGTGACCGTGCGCTGGCCCGGGAATTGATGAGCAGCTACGGGTCCGACGCTGCTGAGGGCGCCGCCGGGTGTGGCAGTGTGAAAAACCGGCGGACCCGCAACCGTGAACTACGACAGAAACTGCAGAAAAAGAACACCAAGTCCGCCAAACGGCTGCTGCGCAAACGTGCCCGCACAGAGGCCCGGTTCGCCGCCGATGTGAACCACCAAATTTCGAAGAGGATCGTGGCCGAGGCTGAACGCACCGGACGCGGGATAGCAGTCGAAGAGCTCACTGGTATCCGCGAACGGGTACGGCTCCGCAAGCCCCAACGCGCCACACACGCCAGTTGGGCTTTCGCCCAACTCGGCGCGTTCCTCACCTACAAAGCAGCCCGCGCTGGCGTGCCGTTCGTCCAAGTGGACCCGGCCTACACCAGCCAGCGCTGCACCCACTGCGGGTACACCGACAGACGCAACCGGACCAGCCAGGCCCAGTTCGTCTGCCGCGACTGCGGATTTACCGCAGAACACGCAGACATCCTCGCAGCCGACAACATCGCGCTGCGAGCACCAACCACCTGGGCCCAGTCAACGGTCCCCAGCGCGGCGTGAAGCGTGACAGCCAGTCACGAACAACAGCTGCAAGCCCGGCTCTTCAGGGCCGGGTAGTTGACATCTCATCAGTCTCCCCACGATCCAGTCGCTGTGCCGTGTCTACCCCGCGAAGCATGGGCAAAGGGAGCCGATTTCCGGCGACGGGGATTTGGATCGAGATGGGCGACGTGGTAGAGCCCAGAAAGCACTAGCGGGAGTTTCCGGCCTTCGTAGTTGATCGGCGTGTCTTGGGTTGTGGTGCTTGAGGTTTGTGTGGCTGGAGTGTATTACCCATATATGGCGTCGATCGTGGGGAAGCGCCGCGGCAAGCAGACCTACTACTACCTGGTGGAATCCGCGCGAGTGCAGGGCAAGCCGCGGATCGTGTCCCAGCGTTATTTGGGCAGCGTGGAGGAGGTGCTTGCCAAGCTGTCCGAGACCGGTGCGGGGCGCCCGCAGCGCAGCGCGCACAAGCGGTTCGGGGATCTGGCGGCGGTGTGGTCGACGCTGCGGCGACTGGACGTGGTCGGGATCGTCGACGAGGTGGTGCCCCGGTATGCGAACGCGGCCGCGTCGGTGGGCACCTATCTGGCATTGGCGTGTGCCAACCGGGTGGTCGACCCGTGCTCCAAGCGGGGCTTCGCCGACTGGTGGGAGACCACGGCGGGAAAGCGGTGGGTGCGGCTGGACCGGGCGGCGCTGGATCATCGCCGGTTCTGGGATGCGATGGACCGCCTCGGCGAGGTGCAGCTGCGCGAGATCGAGACCCGGCTTTCCCGGCGCATGGTCACCGAGTTCGGGCTCGACCTGAGCGGGCTGGCGCTGGACATGACCAACTTCGCCACGTTCATCGACACCGGTAACACCAAGGCGCCGATCGCGCAGCGCGGCAAGGCGAAACAGAAACGCACCGATCTGCGGCTGGTCGGGCTGGCGCTGGTCATCACCCGCGACGGCGGGGTGCCGGTGATCAGCCACGCCTATCCCGGTGACCGGCCCGACGTCACCCAGTTCAGCACGGTCGTCGACGAGCTGGTGGCCCGCTACCGGGGCCTGGTCACCGGTGTCGAGTCGCTGACCGTGATCTATGACGCCGGGCAGAACAGCGCCGACAACCACACCGTGGTGGAGGCGCACGGCATCGGGTTCGTCGGGTCGCTGCCGCCTTCGGATCACCCTGGGCTGCTGGCGATCCCGGCGCGCGAGTACCGCGTCGTCGACGAAGACCGCTATCCCGGACTGACTTTCCTGGACACCACCGCCACCGCGCTGGGCGTGACCCGCCGCGCGGTGCTCACCCATTCAGCGAACCTGCACGCCAAGCAGGCCCGTGGCCTGGACCAGACCCTGGCCAAGGCGCGCCGCCGCCTGGCCGAGCTGCAGGCGCGTCTGGCACGCGGGCGCACCCGCCGCCAGCGTGCCGCGGTCCAGGCCCAGATCGCCACCATCTGCAAACCCCGCTGGGTGGCCGACATCATCACCGTCACCCTGACCGGCGACAAACCCGCCGACCTGCGGCTGGCCTGGCGCACTGACGCCCGCGCGCGCGCTCGACTCGAGGCGCGCCTGTTCGGCAAACGGATCCTGTTCACCAACCGCGACTGGCCGGTGCCCGACATCGTCGCCGCCTACCGCTCCCAATCCGACGCCGAATTCGGCTTCCGCCAGCTCAAAGACCCGCACGTGGTCTCGTTCAGCCCAATGCACCACTGGACCGACGCCAAGATCCGCGTCCACGTGTCCTACTGCGTGCTCGCCCTGGCCACCGCCCACCTGATGCGCCGCCACGCCGCCCACAACGGCCTGCACATGTCCGTCCGCGAACTGCTCGACCAGCTCGCCGGCATCGAAGAAACCGTGCTGCTCTACCACGACGGCAGCAAGGGACGCCCCCGCGTGCAGCGCATGCTCACCGACATGAGCCCGACCCAGCAAAAGCTCGCCGACCTGTTCGCCATCCACCAATACGCACCCACCCGCTGACCAGCAACGCCAACGAGTTGGGTAATACACCAGCCCAACCCGAAAACACAGCCCCACCAGGGCAAATCAGGCCGTCGATGAACGAAGGCCGGAAACTCCCGCTAGGCCGTTGGGTCATGCAACCCAACGGCCTAGTGCGCTTCGCAATCAGCAGCCGAGGCCGGCAACGCAGCCGGTAAGGGTGGCGATGTGGACGCCGGGAGCGGGTTTCGCGGGCATTTGGACGCTGGTGGCCGGTTGCGTAGCCGGTGTCGTGGTGCTGCTGAGAGAGCTAACGCCAACACCACCGCCGAATCCGATCGCAAAAGCGACCGCGACCGCGCCGCCGAACATCGCGATTGTCTTCTTGGTTCGCGCCATCGAACTCTCCTCTCGTTACAAGCTCGTTGCGTACGGGTAACGCTACACCTATGCAACTGTTTCTTCAAGGGGCATTCTGGCGTCAGATGAGCGGGGATAACCAGGTGTGACGACGTTCACGGCGTCGGTGGTCAGATTCCGCGCGCCTACCAGCTCGGTGTTCGAGTGAACACGTCGCGTCGAGTACCCGCGTTCGGGTGCCACGAAATGGGCTGGCTACCAACTGGTTCGAGGTGACGAGCTACCTAGGCTGCCTTTAGGCTTCCTTGGTGATCAACTTCCGCAGCGCCACCCGGTCGGGCTTCAGCAGCTCTTCGATGCGCGGCTTATTCACCTCGGCGACGATGATCTCGCCGACCTCCTGGTAGACCTCGCTGAAGATGCCGTGGGACTTCATCTTGGAGGTCTGATACAGGTTGTCCTCGGTCGGGGTGACGTAAATTACCGCGTCGGCCTTGAAGCGGTTTACCAGCCAGAGGTGGATCAACGTCATCAGCCGCTTCTGCCGCAGCTTCTCGGCGAAGGTGTTCTGGTCGCGCACCTGAAGGATGCTGCGGCCGTGCCGATCCTTGATGGGATCGACGACAACATTGGCCAGCTGCTCGTCACCATTGGAACTATCGCCATAAATGCCCAGTTCGAGCACATCCGAGCCGGCGCGGCGCGGCCGCAGCTGCACGCGGAGTTTCTCGCCCAGCTGGTAGTGCTCGCTCCACAGCGCCAGCCATTCCTCGAGCAGCTTCTTCGGCACCTCGGTCTGCACCAGATGCTGGTGCTGGGTGGAGCCCTTGCCCATGGCCTTGGTGGTCGCCGTCCGCCCCGAGGAGGCGGCCAGCGCAGCGTCGCTGCGCGGCCCGCCGACCAGGGTCTGCGGCGTCCGGTAGGGGGATTCGACCAGACGCATCTTGCGCTGCAACCGGGCCAGCGCCAGCATGCCGTCCTGCCGCAGCGCGGTGGCGAACTCCTCGGCGGCGACGCCGTCGATCTGGTGCCCGCCGTAAGTGATGAAGTTGAAGACGAAGCCCATCTTGCCGAGCTCCTCGGGGAAGCGCTTCATCTCCTCGTCGGTCATGCCGGTGGTGTCCCAGTTGAACGACGGCGACAGGTTGTAGGCCAGCATCTGGTCGGGGAACTCGGCATGGATCGCCTCGGCGAACTCCCGCGCGTCGGGGAGATCAGCGGTCTTGGTCTCCATCCACAGGATGTCTGCGAACGGCGCAGCCGCGAGGGACTTGGCGATCGCATACGGGATGCCGCCGCGGATCTGGTAGTAGCCTTCCGGGCTCCTCGCCAGCTCCGGGTCCCAGGGCGGGTCGGCACCGAGCTCCTTCGCCTTCTCCCGGGCTGCGTAATGCGACGTCCGGGCGGCGAACTGCCGCCACTCGTCGGGGCTCATGCTCGCCGGCTCGCCCTCGCTCTCGCCGAATTCGAGCACCTCCGCGACGGCCTCGCCGTAGGTCATCAGCCCGGAGTCGTCCTCCCAGGCGGCCACGAACCGCGACTCGACCTGGTCGAAGAGATCGTCGATGGACTTCTGCCCATTGTCTCGCCAGGCGTTGACGGCGTCGGAGACCAGGCCCAGGATCCCGTGGCGCTCAAGCCACGAGTTGGCGAAGGCGTACTCGCCGTCGGCTAGAGCGTAGAGAAGGTGACCGTTTAGCTCCTTGACGCCCAGCTCGTAGAAGCGCCGGACAATCGCCAGGAAACATCCCTTGTAGGAAGGAATGTCCAGGTTGGTGGCGCCGAGCAGGAACGCCTGGTCACGCTCGTCGGAGCGGCTGTCGATCAGGTTGGCTGCCTCGGCATCGGTGCGTGCCACGATGATGCCGGGCACCCGCATGACGTCGAGCTGGAAGCGGGCGGCGTTGAGGCGCTTGATCTGTTCGTCCGAAGGCACCAGAACCTTGCCGCCCTGATGGCCACACTTCTTCGTACCCGGGCGCTGATCCTCGATGTGGTATCCGGGCACACCGACCTCGACGAAGCGACGAATCAGGTTGCGCACGTGCGGGTCTCCGCCGTGGCCGGTGTCGGCGTCGGCGATGATGAACGGCCGGTAGTCGTAGGCCGGGGTCGTGGCGCGCTGGCGTTCGCTCATGTGCAGACGCAGGTATTGCTGATTGCGGTCCGCGGTGAGCAGGGCACGCACCAGAACGGCGGCATCGTCGGGCACCTGGCTCAGCGGGTAGCTGGCCAAGTCGGGGCCGGGGTCTTCGGTGGTGGAGCCCTTCGCCGAGGTAGCCCAACCGCCGAGATAGATCCCCTCGATGCCCATCCGCTTCATGCTCACCGCCTGCCCCGGCGAGTAGGGGCCGAACGTGGTGATGCTCTTTTTCGCGGCGAACAGCTCGCGCAGGCGAGGGTAGAAGGCCGCCGCGGCGTCTCGCGCCACGGTGTAGTCGGTGGGGATCGTGCCGCGTTGCTCTACGACTTGGCGGGCCGTATAGAGGCGGGTGATGCCGGCAAAGCGCGGGCCGTCGAAATACCGCTGCGTGGCGGCGACATCCTCTTCGAACGGTGTTGGGACCTCAGTGTCCGCATGGATGATGGCCATGGCCTTTTGCTCCTCTTCGGCACGATTTTGACTGAACGTGAGTGTATCCCCGGGCTGATTAGTTGAATCATCGGCTAACGGGGCAATGCACCGGCCGGAGCCGCCTGACGCCGGGCTGGAGCGACTACGGCACCGCGTGGTCGACGAACTTTGGTGTGGTCGAGGTTCCGCGCCGGCATCCGTGATTGGCTGGTGCGGGTTAAGTCGCTGTGCTGCAATGCTTTTCGATATGCGTGCGACACCGGTCGCCGGGTGGTGCGGCACCGCCGGCCGCGCGGTCCGAAAAGTTGCCCACCGAGCTGCGAACAGCAGGTAGGGTCACTGCCGTGCAGACGGAATTGCGGTTCGACCGTTGGTATCTCCCCTTGTCGGTGCCGATCGGACTCGGCCCTGGCAACAGCGAGCTGCGGGTCGAGGGAGGCAACCTGCACGTCAAGATGGGGTGGGCGTTTACCGCCGACATTCCCTTGACGTAAATCAAAAGTGCCGAAGCGACCAACGCGAAGGTGTACACGGCGGGCGTGCACTACGGGTTCGGGCGCTGGCTGGTCAACGGGTCGAGGAAAGGCCTGGTGGAACTGACGATCGAGCCGTCGGCACAGGCCACGGTGTGGAGGAAGTCGGTGACCCTTCGCTCGTTATGCGTCAGCGTGACCGACCCGGACGCGCTCATCGCCGCCGTCGCAAAGTAGCCCGCCGCTACCGACGCTCCGCCGCACGCTCGCTCAACCAATCCCGCTGGCGACGGACGAACTGCGCGTCGACGATCTTCCCGTGACCGGGCACGTAGATGGCGTCGGGTCCGCCGACGGCGAGCAGTCGATCAAGGGTGACGGGCCAGGCCGCCACGTCCGAATCGGCGTCGATGTAAGGATCGGCGGACTCCTCGACCAGATCACCGGCGAAAACCACCAAGGGGTGCGCGGCACCGTCTGGGGCGGGCGCCAGCACCACCAGGTCGGCTGTGGTGTGGCCCCGGCCCAGGTGGGTGATTGTCACGGTGCGATCCCCGAGATCTATGACCGCGTCGTAGATCCCGTGCTGCGGTGGCTGCACGGCCGCGATCGCGCGGTCGACCTCGGCTGCGTCCGCGCCGTAGCTCAGTGCGTGGTCGCGTAGCTGGTCGGCGGCCGACGACAGGTACTCGACGACCTCGGGTGCGCAGAATACCTCTGCGTCGTCGAATACCGAGGAACCCAGGACGTGGTCGAAATGCTTGTGCGTCAACACGACATGCGTCGCGGGGCGGCCCGCGATCTGCCGGACATCGGCGTCGATCGCGGCCGCTTCGGCGAGGGTGGTCCCGGTGTCGACGACCAGCGCTCCGGTGCGCCCTCGCACCAGCCCGATGGTGACGTCACAAAATGCCAGCCGGCACCGGTGGACGGTGGGGGTCAACGGTTCCCAGGCGAGGTGCACAAGGAGAAAGGTACCGGCCGGAGCGCCACCGGCCCGTTTACCGGCCCGTTTACCGCGGCGCAGAGGGGCTTTCGGAACCGCTTGGGTGATTGCTCGTGTGACTGCTCCCCAGGAGCGCGTCGGCGCCGTACCAGCGGCAAACGAATAGCGCGAGTTCGACGTCGAGCCGGTCATCGATGGGCCGCCCGCGCCGCGCGACCGCTTGCTCGACGCGGTGCTTCACCGTGTGGAACGGCAAATCGAGTTCCGTTGCCGCGGCTTCATAGCCCGAACCGGAATGCAGAAAAACCCAAAGTGCTTCTCGCAGGCGAGCGTCGTCGTCGTTGTCGGACGCCAGCGCGCCGAGGACGTCGGCCACCCACGCCCCGATTTCCTCAATGTTGGTGCCAAGCAGCGCCATGGTGGCCATGTCGGCATCCGTCGCCGCGGCGATCGCCCGTTGTTCGGCGCCGCCGGCGAGTGCGGCGGCCCGCACGCGTTGCGCCTGACGATGGGATCGACGGAAGCCTTCGACGCCCGAACCCACTGCGCCCATTGCGATGCACGGCGAGTCCGGCCGCAACCGGGCGAAGTCGCGGACCTTCGCGATCAGGTCGCCCGGAGCGGATCGGTAGGGCAACCACGCCCACCCGCTGGACTTGTCGGCGGCGACGAACAGCGGGCTTGCCGAGGTGTGTACGGCGCCGGCGACGTCGCCCACGAAGCGCTGCAGGCCGGCGAGCTCATCGCCCTCGGCCCCGGCTTCCGGGTACCAGACGATGAGCGCCAGGTGCTGGCAGCGCAGTGGATAATCGACCGCGGCGGACGCGGCATCGACGTCGGCGGACTTGCCCTCGGCCAGCACGTCTCGGACTCGCATCGCACGAATGCTGTTCTTATTCTCCAGCCACCGGTCGCGTTCGACTTCGTAGGCCGCGACGGCCTGCTGCGACCCGCGGTCGACACACTCGAACAGCACCGTGGTGATCCGCTCGATGACCGCGACCCTGGTTGTCGGGTCCATGTTGATGCCATGCAATTCGGCAAAGACCAGCTCGGTCATCCGGCGCTGAGCGGGCCGGTACGCGCGGACTATCATATTGACCGGAACGCCCTGTCGGGCAATGCGTTTCGCGTGCTCGAGCGCCGCCTTCGGCACGATGATGTCTACCACCGGGGAATGTTGACTCAGTGCGTCCAGGACCGTCGCGACGTTGGCTCGAACGCTTTCGGTCAGCAACTCGGTCATTCGCGCATCGCTGCTCAACTCCGGAATCTGGTCTTCGACCGAGTTCTGTATCCGCGCGCAGACTATGTTGATTTGCTGGCTCAGCCGAGCCCCGACCGTGTCGACATAGCTGTCTACGTCGACCTCGTCGTCGCGACGCGCTGTGGTCACCATTTGACGGTAGATCCCCGGCGGGCTCGCGGCGAGGGGTAAGTCGCGTCTGTGCTGAGTTGAATTCTGGCGGTGCCGCAGGTCACGGCCAAATATAACCCGCACTATATGTCGGAAATAATTGACATGTCGGATTTCTCCGACATATATTGCTGGTCGTGTCCGGCTGCGACCGTGTTTTCTTAGCTCTAGCGAATCCGGTGCGGCGGGAACTGCTTGAGATCCTCACCCGGCAGCCACTGTCCGCCGGGGAGCTCAGCGAAAGGTTCGAGCTCAGCCGTCCCGCGGTCGCCGAGCACCTGAAGGTGCTGCGTGAAGCCGGGCTGGTGGCAGACGAGTCGCAGGGGCGTCGGCGCATCTACCGGCTGACCGCAGAACCGCTGGCCGAGCTCGGCGAGTGGTTGCATCCGTTCGAGAAGTTCTGGCGTGCGCGGCTGGCCGCACTCGCCGAGGCAGCGGAGGGACTGGAATGACCGAGACGCACTCGACAGGCGGAACGCCCGCGACTATCCGCGTGGACCAATTCGTGGCGGCGCCACCGGCGAAGGTGTGGCGGATGCTGACCGAACCGGAGCTGATCCGACTGTGGTGGGCCCAGGGTCAGGTGGCCCTTGGGTTCTGGGTGGTCGGCCACCAGTTCACCCTCGACATGCCGGGCTACGGCAAGCAACCATGCAAGGTGCTCGAGGTGGACCCACCGCACCGCTTTGTCTACACCTTCACCCGCGCGTGGACGCTGCGCTGGCGCTTAGAGGCGGAAGGTGCCGGTACCCGAGTGTTTTTGGAGCACACCGGCTTCGACCGCAGCGACGAACGGATGGCCGAGGCGTTCAACCGGATGGGCCCCGGTTGGCGCGACGTCGTACTCCCCCGCCTTGCCGACGTCGCATGTGCAACCATCAGCGGGTAGTCCCGCTCACAGCGTCCGTACGGGCCCCGATCAGCCCCGAGCAGGAGGAAATACGATGCGCGCAGTCGTCATCACCAAGCATGGCGACCCATCGGTACTGCAGGTGCAGGAGCGCCCGGACCCGCCGGCACCGGGCCCGGGCCAGCTGCAAATCGCCGTCCGCGCCGCGGGGGTGAACTTCGCCGACCACCTGGCTCGCGTCGGTTTGTATCCAGACGCGCCGAAGCTTCCGGCGGTGGTCGGCTACGAGGTCGCCGGGACGGTGCAGGCCGTCGGTGAAGGCGTCGACGCGAACCAAGTCGGTGAGCGCGTCCTGGCCGGCACGCGATTCGGTGGCTATGCCGAGATCGTCAACGTCACGGCGACCGACTCGGTGGCGCTGCCCGATGCGCTGAGCTTCGAACAGGGCGCCGCGGTCCCGGTCAACTACGCGACCGCATGGGCGGCGCTGCACGGCTACGGGTCGCTGCGTGCCGGCGAGCGGGTGCTGGTGCACGCCGCGGCCGGCGGCGTCGGCATTGCGGCCATCCAATTCGCCAAGGCCGCCGGGGCCGAAGTGCACGGCACCGCATCGCCCGGCAAGCACCAGAAGCTGGCCGAGTTGGGCGTGGACCGCGCGATCGACTACCGCCGCGACGGCTGGTGGAACGGACTCGGCCCGTACGACCTGGTGCTCGACGCACTTGGCGGCACCTCGCTGCGTCGGTCCTACGAACTGCTTCGGCCCGGCGGAAGGCTTGTGGTCTATGGGATTTCGAATTTGCAGCAAGGCGAGAAGCGCTCGCTGCGCAGGGCGGCTCCACACGCATTGTCGATGCTGCGCGGCTTCAGCCTGCTCAGTCAGCTGGAGGATTCGAAAGCGGTGATCGGCCTGAACATGCTGCGGTTGTGGGACGACCGCGGCACCCTCGAGCCCTGGATCACTCCGCTGAAAGCTGCGCTCGACGACGGCACGGCCGCCCCGATCGTTCATGCGGCCGTCCCCTTCGCCGAAGCGCCAGAGGCGCACCGGATTCTCGCGGCGCGGGAAAACATCGGCAAGGTCGTCTTGGTGCCGTAAGCCCGCGCCGCGCCCGCCTAACGGTGGTTTGACGGCTGCGGTTGTGGATATGTGTTTGGCCATGGCTGTCGCCGACTCCCGCGAAGTCGTCATCGAGGCGGCGCCCGACGAGATCATGGACGTGTTGTTCGACCTCGAATCGTTGCCCGAGTGGTCCTCGGCTCATCGACAGGTCGAAGTGCTGGAGCGACCCTTTATTCTCGGGCTGCCGTCGGCGACACTTTCCCTATGAAATCGGCTACAGCGAGCACACTGCACCGAATCACCTTGGCTGTTGCGGGCCTGGCGCTTGTGGTGGCACCGGCCGCCTACGGCAACGGCGGTCGTAGCACGGCGTCACTCGCACCGAAACTGACCAACGTCGGCCGGACCATCCCGGCGGCGCCCGGCGGGCCGTTGACGATCACTAGTCCCGCGTTCGCTGACGGTGCGTCGATCCCGGTGCAGTACACGTGCAAGGGGGCGAACATAGCGCCTCCGCTGACGTGGGTGGTGCCGTTGGGCGGCGCATTGATCGTCGACGATACGGACGCTGCCGGCGGGACATATATCCACTGGATCGTGATCGGCATCGCGCCCGGTCCTGGTAGCACCTCGGATGGCCAGACTCCCGCCGGAGGAACCAGCCTGCCGAACTCGGCCGGCCAGGCCGGGTACAGCGGACCCTGCCCGCCGGCGGGCAGCGGGGTACACCATTACCGGTTCACCCTCTACCAGGTTCCTGCGACGTTCCAGATACCGCCGGGAGCTGTTGGGCCGCAAGCGGCGCAGGCGATAACGCAGGCCACCACCGGACAGGCCCAGTACACGGGAACATTCCAACTAGCGCTGCACGGTTGATTTCAACGCGGAGCACCGATTACGACGCGTCGTCGAGCGCCTGATAACCGGCGTTATAGCCGGGAGTGAAGGTAATGCCCGGGCCGCCGTGGCATCCCGCGCCGCCGAGATAGAGGCCGTTGATCGGAATCGGCATATCGAGGAAGCCTTTGGGCCCAGGGCGATTGGGCCCCATCAGGTCTGGGTGCAGCAGCCCGTGGCAGAAGTCGCCGGCCGGTGCGCCGAACATGGTGTTCATGTGATAGGGCGCAAACGTGATGTGGCGTATCACGATATCCTTGAAGTTCGGCGCGAACCTGGTGATCTTGTCGATAACACGTTGTGCCATCTCGTTTTTGAGGTGCCCATGCTGGTCGCGGTCGGCTTCCACGGGGAAGGCGTAGGCGAACGCACTGGCGGCGTGCTTACCGGGCGGCGCCATGCTCGGATCGTGGACCGAGGGGATCTGCAGGCCCATCGACGGATTGTCCGGGACGATGCCCTGACGGCAGATTTCCCATTGCCGTTGCTGTTCTTCGGGCGAGCCGAAAATGCCGACCGACTGTTGCATGCCGGCCTCGTTCAGCAGCTCATACGGCGGGGCGAATTCGGGCAGCCCATCCAGAGCGAAGTGCATCTGCACGAAGGAGGCGCGGTGATCGCGGCCGGACACCCGCGATACCAGTTCTGCGGGAACGTGTTCGGACGCGATGAGCTCGGTCAGGGTGACGTCCGGTGACAGGTTGGACACCACGATCGGCGCGGTGATCGTCGACCCGTCCCGCAACCGGACGCCGGTCACCGCGCCATCCTCGACCAGAATCTGCTCCACCTTGGCGCGGAATCGGATCTCGCCGCCATGCGAGATGAACAGCTCACGCAGGTGTTCGGTGAGCGCGCCGATGCCGCCCTTCAGTTTGGTCATCATCGCGGCGCTGCCTGGGCTGTCCTGGGGGACGGCGAGGGCGAACGCCAGGCAGGTGGCGCTGCCCGGCGTATAGGGCCCGCGGTAGGTGGAGTTGACGGCCAAGAACGCGAGCATTCCACGCATCACCGCGTGCCTGTCCTTGTCGGGCAGGTATCGGTCGATCACATCCATCGCCGAGCCGAACAACATTTCATGAATCGCGCGGCGTTCGGCGTCGGTGGTGGCGCACGCGTACATTTCGTCGATCGTCTTGGGAGGTTTGCGGACATCGAATCGGCCGAGTGCCTTTGCGGGTCCCTGACTCCAGCCGATCAGTTCGGCCATGCCGGTGACGGCATCCAGGCCGTGCTTCTCGCTCAGGTGCGTCATCAGCTGCATCGGGTCGCGGTAGAAGACCATCGGCTCTTCGCCCGCCTCACCGATATTGGTCGACATCACCTCCGGCTCGACCACGGGCAGGGCGTCGAGCCCAAGGTCCTTGGTGATCTGGGTCGCCATCGGGAACTGCACCGAGCCCGCGATCTCGTACCGGAAGCCGTCGATCAATTCGACCGTCGCCGCCATGCCCCCGGCGTAGGTGTTGGCCTCCAGGCACACCGTGCGCAGGCCCGCGCGTTGCAGAATCGCCGCGGCGGTCAGCCCGTTGTGCCCGGCCCCCACCACGATCGCGTCATAGTCCGTCATCCCCCAGGCCTCCTCAATCGATAAGCGCGTGCCAAGAATATGTCAGTACTGACATAATTGAAAGATGTCAGTTCTGACACATGCTGGCGGGCTGGGATACCATCTCCCCTGATATGAGCGCGCCGTCCAACCGTCATGAACTACGCCGACGATCGACCCACGAGGCCCTCCGCGAGGCGGCCTTGAAGAGCTTCGCCCGCAAGGGATTTGCCAACGTGACCGTGACCGAGCTGGCGCGGGAGGCCGGCGTCACCGAACGCACCTTCTTCCGGCATTTCCCAACCAAGGAGGCGGTGCTCTTCCAGGACTACAAGACGCAGCTGGAATGGCTGGCCGATGCCCTCGCGCAACGTCCGGCCTCCGAGCCGCTGTTCGATGCGGTCCTGGCGAGCGTCGCGGCCTTCCCGCACGACCTCGAAGTGGTCCGCCAGGCCGCGACCGCCCGCGCGGAGTTGATCAGCGCCGACCGTATCGCGAGCCATCTGCGGGTGGTGCAGTCGTCGTTTGCGGACGTGCTGACCGAATTCGTCAGGGGCCGTCATCCGGACGTGGCGAACATCGATCTGGCCGCCGAGGTCGCGGGCTCCACACTGGCTGCGGCTCTTGTTGTGGCAGTCGAGAATTGGGGACGCAACGGTTGCGCCGGCGACCTTGGCGAACTCGTGGCCGCGAGTCTGGACCTGGTCCGGTCGGGTTTGGCGCCGCTGGCTTAGGTATCCGTCGGGGTTCGGGTCGCCAGCCGTAGCAGCCCGCGGCGCAATTCGTCGTCGCGGTGGCCCGCATCGAGTTCGACGAGGGCGATCTCGGCGACCGCCGCGACCAGCAGCGCGGCGATCGGTTCCGCCGAAGTCCACCCGAGGGCCAGCAGGTCGGGCGCCACCTGTGCGGCCGCGCTCGCGTTGCGGGCGGCCACCAAATCGCTCAGCCCGGCCTCGGTGCGGGACTGCACGAGCAGGGCCTTGGTGGCCGGTTGGGCCAAGCACCCGTCAAGGTAGGTATTCATGCCGGCCTCGAGCCGGTCGCGCCCGGGCGGAAGGCCGGCCATGGCGGCGTCGATCGACTCCACCAGTTGGTCGTGGAATCGAGCATGCAACGCTCGCACGTAGTCGGAGCGGCTGGGCCAGTGCTGGTAGAAGCTGCCTTTGGCCATACCGGCCTCGGCAACGATCGAGTTGACGGAGATCCGGGCCAGGTCGGCGGTCGCCAACAGGCGTTGTCCGGCGTCCAGCAGCGCATTGCGGCCGGGCTCGGGCGGCCTCACCGCACCCCCGCCCTGCGCTGGCTGCGCCGCGCCAGCATCTCGCCGTACTGCTCGCACACATGAATCACGCCGGCCAGTTGATAGGTGATCCATCCCTTGTGTGTCGACGGGAGGTTCTTCTCGAACACCCGGTGGCCGATGATCTGCATTGCCCATCCTCCAATGAACATCGTGGCACCGACCTTTGGCTTGACGAACACCAGTGGCATGCCGGTCGCGATGATCGGCGTGCCGATGAGATGGGCCGCCTTTACTCCCTTCGATGTGTGTTGGGTGCGGTAGTAGGCCATCTTGTCCGCAAATGGCGCTTCGGGCGGCGGGGCTTGTTGCATCTCGCTTCCCTCCTTGTCAGGGCGTCCTCATCGCTGTAGCCTACGGGATGACCGACCAGTCGGTCAACGGCTCGAGAGGAACTTTCATGACGTCTATTCAAACCAGGGTAGGCCGGGTCGCTTATCGTGAATTAGGCAGTGGCCCAACCGTTTTATTGCTGCATGCCACTCTGCATGACAGGCATGACTTCGATCCGATCATTGACACGCTGGCTCGCCGTTACCGCACCATCGCCCTTGACTGGCCCGGGCACGGCGATTCCGACCCGGTCGACGCCACCTTGGAGCCCGGCGCGCCGTTGTTTGCGGACGTGCTCGAGGACGTTGTCGACGGCCTGGGTGTGTCGCGGGCGGTGTTGATCGGAAACTCGGTCGGCGGGTTCGCGGCCGCGCGGCTGGCGATCAGCCGCCCCGAGTTCGTCGTGGGTCTGATCCTGGTCAACTCGGGCGGTTTCGTTCCATGGAATCCCCTGTCTCGCATGTCCTGTCGCGTGATCGGCACGCCGGCGGTGTTTCGCCGCGTCGCTCCCCTGCTGGTGCGCGGCTACATGAAGGCCAAGACGGACAGCGACCGCGAGATCAGCGCGCGTGCGATCGCCAAGGCGAAGACGGCCCAGGGTATCCGGACCGGCACCGCCCTGTGGCGAAGCTTCGCCACCCCGGCGCACGACCTGCGCGGCCGTGTCGCCGAACTGAATGCGCCCACGCTCATCGTGTGGGGCAAGAAAGACATCGCGATACCGCTGCGCGCCGGACACGCGACCCATGACGCCATTCGCGGCTCCCGGCTGGAGGTCCTCGACACCGGGCATGTGGTTTTCTCGTCGGATCCGCACGGCTTTCTCGCCGTCGCCGAACCCTTCCTGGAATCGGTTGCTCTTCGGCGGTGATCGCTGCCGGGTTTCGGGCGACACTGCACTGGTTGCGCAGACGCCTCGAAAAACGCAGCAGTGGCTTATGTTTCGCGGGGCTTCAGATCTCGGTGGCGCTGGCGCCGCTTCCTGAGGCCGCCACTGCGGCCTCTAGGAAGCGGCGCAGCACGGCGTTGCGCGCCTGCGGAAGAAACACCAGGGCAACCGGACTTTGGGGTGCTCCTCGCAGCGCGATGAACCGCACGCCGGGGTGAATGTTGCGCCTGACGGCGACGTCGGGAATCACGCCGACGCCGCGGTCGGCGGCGACGGATTCGATCCACTCATCGAAATTCGCAGTCTCCACAACGGTTTCCGGCCCCTCGCCCGCCGGCCAGGACCACGGTCCGGTGGTGCCGCTGGCAGTGTTGACGACCAGCGGCCACCGCGGGACCTCGGCCCAGTCCAACTCCGATCTATCCGCCAGGGGTGAGTGCACAGCACACACCGCCACTCGGGACTCGTTGAACGAGTGCACTATTCGCACGGCAGTTGACGTGACGCGTCCACGCACGACGGCGATGTCGACTTTCCCCTGCTGTACGGCGGCCAGCGCATCGTCGGTGCGGACCAGGTTGACCGCCGTCCCAGTGGCCCCCTCGAATCGAGCGACAGTGTTCTGCGCCCACGGGTCGGGCAACAACCAACTGAACCCAAGACGAATGCTCGCCTGCCGCCGCACCGCACCGAGACCGCGTTCCAGCTCGGCGAGGACCCGTTCGACATGGTCGAGGAACGTTCGTCCGGCTTGGGTCGTCTCGACGTGCCGAGAACTGCGGTCGAGAAGTGCGACTCCCAGCGCGTCTTCCAGCTGCCGGATGGTGCGGCTCAGCGCGGGTTGGGTGATGCTGAGTTCGTCGGCGGCGTGGGTGAACGACTTGAGTCGCGCGACCGCCTCGAACACCCTTAGGTGACGCAACTCGACTCGGTTGCTCTGCAGGCCGCCCATGCCTGACAAGCATAGATGCATTACAGCAGGCATTTCACTAGGGATTTCCGCGGTCCTAACGTCGGTTGCAAGAAGCACGCAAGCCAGACAGGAGGAGAAATGCCGCTGTTGTACATCGACCTCATCGAGGGCCGAACGCCATCGGAGGTTGGGACGCTACTGGACGCAGTCCATGCTGCGGTGGTCGACGCGTTTGAGGTGCCGCCCCGCGACCGCTACCAGGTGGTGCACACGCATCCGGCCCACGAGATCGTGGCTTGGGACACGGGTCTGGGCATCGACCGGTCATCTCGACTGGTGATTGTGCATGTGGTGAGCCGGCGACGCACCCGCGAGATGAAGGAAAAGTTCTATGAGCTGCTGGCGTCCAATCTCGCCGACCGGTGTGGGGTGGACCGCGCAGATCTGATCGTCTCGATCACCGAAAACGGCGATGAGGACTGGTCTTTCGGCAACGGCCGAGCGCAGTTCCGCACCGGAGAGCTGGAATGAGGGTAGACATGTCCCTCAATACCCGCCTCACGGAGTTCTTCGGGATCGAACACCCGATCCTGCTCGCGCCGATGGCCGAGGTGTCCGGGGGCCGGCTCGCCGCCGCGGTGACGGCGGCCGGCGGCCTGGGCCTCATCGGCGGGGGCTACGGCGACGCGGAATGGCTGCAGCGCCAATTCAGGGAAGCCCGAGAAGCTCGAGGAGCGCAGGGGGCGTGGGCGGCGAGGTTGGGGGTCGGGTTTATCACCTGGAGCCTCGCCGGTAACCCCGAGGTGCTCGACGCCGCCCTGGCGCGGCACCCGGCGACGATCATGCTGTCGTTCGGGGATCCCGCCACGTTCGCCGACCGGATTCGCCGGGCCAACGTCCCCCTCACCTGCCAGGTGCAGACACTCGAACAGGCGCGCCGCGCCCTGGACGTCGGCGCGGACATCATCGTGGCACAGGGCGGCGAGGCGGGCGGGCACGGAATGGGTGCCCGGACGACGTTCACGCTGGTGCCCGATGTCGTCGACCTCGTCGCCGAACACTCGCCCAACACGCTGGTGGTGGCCGCCGGCGGTGTGGCCGACGGTCGCGGATTGGCTGCCGCGCTGGCGCTCGGCGCCGACGGCGCGCTGGTCGGCACCCGATTGTGGGCGAGCGCGGAGGCGCTGGTAACAGCGCAAGCCCACCAGCGGGGCATCGTCGCCGGCGGCGACGAGACGCTCCGCACGGGAGTGTACGACATTGTGCGGCAACGGGATTGGCCCGACAAATACGACGCACGGCTGGTGCGTAACGCGTTGATCGAGGCATGGCATGGCAACGAGTCCGAACTTTTGGCGTGCTTACCGCAAACGGTGAGCAGGTTTCAGCGGGCGGTCGCCGCGCAGGACTTCGATGTCATCACCCCGCTGGTTGGCGAGGCGATCGGACTGGTTCGCGACGTCCGCCCGGCTGCTGACATCGTGCAGGACATGGCCCGCGATGCGACACGGATCCTGAACCGGGCGTAGGCACCGCACTTAGCACCGCGCTTAGTACAGGGGTGACCAGTCCGACGTCCGCAGCAGACGGCTCTCCCATTGATCGCGAAACTTCAGGGCCTCGAACATGTAGCTGCCGGGCTCTCGGTGTTGGGGCGGAGTCTCCTTAGTCAGCAGGTGCACGAGCGCCGCATAGTTGTTGGAGTCGTCAATCTTCTGCCACAGCATCGCTTCTCGTCGTCGGTAGCTCCCGTGCGCGACCTGGAAGCAGGCCTGGATATCGAGGATCCGCATCCCCTTCGGGGCCTTGGACAGCACTCGGTAGTAGATCTCGTCCCAGGATCGGATGTAGTCATCGAGCGGGGCGTAGGGCCAGCCGGTGTCCTCCATGAACAGGCTCAGCGGATGGGTCGCCCCATCGGTAGGCACGGTTGTCAGGTCTACCGTCTGCAGCGGCGACCAGTAGACCGGCAGCAACAGCTTGCCGCTCACCTCGTGGCGCAGGTTGTCCAGTTCGCGCATCCGGGGCCGGAGATCTCCGCTCTGGGCTCGGCGGACCAGGCTCTCCCAGGCCGCGCCGTCGGTGATGCCGGTGATGGTGACGACGTTGTAGGACACCCCGGTTCCGTGAGCATGGTTGGCGTACCAGAGCAACCGGGCGTTGTCCGCTCTGGCCAGCGTGGGCATCCAGCCCTCCCGGTAGGCAGCCTCGAACTCCTCCTCCCGCGCGCCGACCACCTTGTGGGTCTCGTGAAGAAACAGCACCGGAAACTCCCTTGTTCAGGCGTCATCTCAAGACTGATCCGAGATCAGCGCGGCGATCTGCTGGCGGCTGACCTTGCCCGTCGCGCTGTACGGGATACGATCGACGATCGCCATCAGTTCAGGCAGCTTGAAGTAGGCGATCAGGTCGCGACAGTGTGACCGCAACTGCTCGAGCGTCACGGGCGCGTGCGCCACCACCGCGGCGCCCACCCGCTGGCCGATCTCGTCATCGGCGATCCCGGCGACCGCGACGTCGCTGACCGCCGGGTGGGAACGAAGCGCTTCCTCGACCTCGATCGGCCCGAACTTCTCTCCCCCGCGGTTGATGGTGTCGCTCAGTCGGCCGCTCGGGAAGATGTAGCCGCCGGAATCCTGGCGGCCCAGGTCGCCGGTGCGCAGCCAGCCCCCGCTGACATGCTGGGTGACATTCTGGTCGGTGTTCACCCACAACTCGCCGACCGTTCCCGGTTCGACGTCGATGCCGGTGGTGGGGTCGACTATCCGCACCTGGACCCCGGGCAGCGGCCGGCCGGCCGATCCCGCGCGGGCGGGATCGCGGTGATCGTCAGGCATCAGCGTCGTGTAGGCGCCGAGCGTCTCGGTCTGACCGAATACGTTGGCAAACGCCACGTGTGGCAGCGCAGCCATCGCCCGGCGGACCAAAGCGATCGGCGCGGCGGCGGCCCCGTAGGCGATGGCGTTCAGGGACGTCAGATCCGTGCCGGCGAAGTCCGGATGGTCGAGGATCCGCTGCAGCATCGTCGGCACCAGGAAGGTGGCGCTGACCCGATGCTCGGACACCAGGCGTAGCCATTCGCCGGCGTCGAACCGCTGCTGCACCACGGACGTGTGGCCCGAGTACAGGCTGCCGAGCATGCCGAGCGAGCCGCCGACGTGGAAGAAGGGGACGCACATCAAACCGACCGCCGGTTTTGCGTCCGCCCGGTACGGCGCCGACATTCTCGTGACTCGCATCGTCAGCTGGCCGCTGCTGATGGCAACCGCCTTCGGGAGCCCGGTGGTGCCGCTGGTGAACAGGATCAAGGCGTCGCGTCCGTCGTTCGGGGGGTCGGGAGTGTTGACCGGCGGTGCGGACGCAGGTACGCCGCCGCCGACCAAGTCCGACTCCGTCAACACCGTGGGTGCATCCGCTTCGCGGACCCGGTCGAGGTACGCCGCTCCCGCCACCGCGACATCGGCGCAGCCGGCATTTTTCAGCAGCCCGCGCAGCTCCGGTGGCGTCAGCGCGGGGTTCATCAGCGCCGCCGCGGCACCGATGCGCGCCGCTCCGAGCAGTGTCGCGATCGAGAGCAGACTGCCACCGTCGACGACGGCGACGCGATCGCCCGCCACCACGCCGCGGGCGGCCAGCCCGGCGGCGCACTCGCGGACCGCCGCGGCGAGCTCGCCGTACGTCACAAACCGACCATCGATGATCAGCGCGGCCCGGGTGGGATCGCCGGCCGCGGCGGCGTCAATGATGGTGGCAAGGTTCACGGCGATCCACTACACCTGATGCAGATCTAATAGAGGGGCGACCACGACGAGGTTCGCAGCAGCCGACTGGTCCACTGGTCGCGCAGGTCCAGGGCGTCGTACATCCAGGTCCCCGGGGCGCGGTATTCGGCGGGAATGTGGGAGCGGAGTAGGTCCAGCAGTTGCTCTGGCTGATGAATGCGCTGCATCAAGGTCACCTCGCGACGCAGGTGGCTGCCCAGGGCGGGCTGGAACGCGGCCTGGATGGTCAGCATGGACGACGGCCGTTCCAGGCTCTTGGCGTACACGTCGCCACAGCGGTCGATGTATTCCTCGAACTTGTCTTGGTAAGGCCACATGGTGTCCTCCATATAGAGGCTCAGCTCGTGTTCGGATCCATCGACGGGCACCTCGTCGAAGGGAACCTCCTGTAATGGCGACCACGGCAGCGGTATCAGCAGCTTGGCCTCGACCTCGTGGCGTAGCTCGTCCAGGCCCCGGATCCACTTCTGCAGGTCGCCCTTTTGCACCCGGTGGGCAAGGCGTTCCCATGCGGCGCCGTCCTTGATGGCGGTAATCGTCACGACGGTGTAGGCGGGGCCGCTGCCGTGCGCTTGGTCGGCGTACCACAGCAGCCTGCCGTCGTCGCCGGCGGCGATCATGGGCATCCAGCCGTCCCGAAACCGCGCCTCAAACTCGTCTTCGACGCGCCCGCGCACCTTGTGTACCTCGTGCATGAACAGCACGCCGAGACCTCCCCACGGGGCGATCGCCCGATGAACGCCCTCGCTCCACGGACGGTACCCCGGGAGTTTTTCATGTGCGCGCCGGGTCTACAGATGTGTCAATTTGGACACGGTGCCGGCACTGAAGACAGTAGACAGCCGAGTCGAGAATCTGGTTTCCTCAAATCGGTATCCATCTTCACCCGGCAGGAGTTTCGCGTATGGCCCGACTCGACGTGCCGGACGGCCCCGGCGGCGAAGCCGCCATGATCTGGACGCTACGGCCACAGCTCGGCGGCATGGTTGAGCGGATGATCCGCGGCGCCTACCAGCAAAGCATCCTGCCGGCCGACGAGCGTGAGCTGGCCAGGATGCGAATCGCGCAGATCAACGACTGTGTCGCGTGCTCCGGCTTCCGGGCCCAGTCGGTGCTGGACGCCGGCGTCTCACCCGAGCTCTACGACAACGTCGCGGCGTACGCCAGCTACCCCGGCTACACGCCACGCCAGCGTCTGGCCATCGAGTACGCCGAACGTTTTGCCACCGACCACGCATCGATGGACGACGCATTCTTCGAGCGGCTGCGCGGGTCGTTCTCCGATGCGGAGATCCTCGATCTCACGCTGTGCGTCGCGGTATTTCTCGGCCTAGGGCGCTCGTTGACGGTGCTGGGCGTCGACCAATCCTGCGCCATCGATCTTTAACCAAGCGGGTGGGCACCGAACGGGAAGGGCACCAATGGACATCGCTAGCGTCGACGAATTGCTGACCACCACGCGTGCGGTGCGCAGACGCCTCGACCTGACCCGTCCGGTCGGTCGCGACGTGATCCTCGAGTGCATCCAACTGGCGATGCAGGCGCCCACCGGCAGCAACGCGCAGGATTGGCGCTGGCTGGTGATCACCGATGCCGACAAGCGTGCCGCGATCGCAAACATCTACGGCAGCGTCGGCGCTGAATATCTTGCCTACGCCGCCAAGAACACGTCCGATCCGCAGACCCGGCGGGTGTACGCGAGCGCGATGAGCCTGACCGAGACGCTGGCCCAGGTTCCGGTGCACGTCATCCCCTGCCTTGAGCGCCGCTTCGATGACGCGCCGCTCTTGATTGCCGCGACGGCCTGGGCGTCGATCATCCCGGCCGGCTGGAGTTTCCTGCTGGCGCTTCGGTCGCGCGGTCTGGGATCGGTCTGGACCACGATGCATCTGGCCAAGGAGCAGGAGGTGGCCGAGGTGCTGGGCATCCCGGCCACGGTCACGCAGGCTGCGCTGTTCCCGGTTGCTTACACGATCGGCACCGACTTCAAGCCCGCCTCGCGGCCGCCGGCGGAAACCATCACTTCCTGGAACACTTGGAAAACAGCTGATGGAGAACGCTGATGCAGTCCTACACCGTCCGATTCCACATCGACGCACCCCCGAAGAAGGTGTGGCGGGTGCTGCATCCACCGGCGCCGCCCAACTCGCCGCGGCCGCGGGTGCTCAAGTGGCCCACCGGCAGCATGGAGATCCTCAACGAGGGCAACGAGGCCGGCGAGGGTCTGGTCCGCACTTGCATCTTCCCGGTGCCCAAGTACCTGCTGTCTGGCGGCAAGGCGCGGTCGTGGGAGACCGTGACCGAGGCAGAGCTCAACAAGCTGTCGCGCTATGTGGCCGTCGGCGCGCCACCGTGGTCCCGCGCCGAGGGGTATCACCAACTCGAGGAACAGCCCGACGGCACCACGGTGCTGACGTTCCACGAGACCTTCCACGCCTACAACCCGGTGCTGCGTTTCTTCCTCGAGCGCCCGGTGCACGCGAAGATTTCGCGTGACAACCTCGAGACGTACGAGCACGCACTCGGCTATGCGGGCCGAGTGACGCGGCTGACGTAGGTTGCCCCGGCGGTGCGAAAACCGCCGAGATATGACCCAGCGCGACTGCCGGAGGCGGCCCCGACCGCATTCCGGCATCGTTGTCAGACCCGACTGGCTCAAATTAGCTTGTCAGGCCGCTTCGCTCCCACCGTGGTGATCGAAAATTCCGCGAGTTCGTTGCGGTTCTGAACGGGGCCTGCGCTGGGGTTCAGCGGCAAGGCGGCGAAGGTTCATGCTGGAGAGTGTTTCGGCCGACCCCGGTTGCACTATGTTGCCTGTGAGCCCGCAAATTAGCTTGAGGGTGGAGAGCCCTGTCCACGGGGACCGTGGAATGTTGCCGTCGAGCACGAGTGTCAGAATTCTGTTTCATCCTGCTCTCCCCGAAGCACACCTGTTTGTCAATCTCGTTGAAGGCGGTGAGTTTCGATGGATGTGGTGCACCCGCGGTGCGCGGGAATCGACTGCTCGAAGAAAGACGCGAAGGTCTGCGTGCGGATTCAGGGCCAAGGACGCAGACGAGCGTCATCGACGGTGACGACATGGGGCGCGACGACTTCTCAGATCCTGGCGTTGCGTGAGCATCTGATCGCGCAGAAGGTCACCTGTGTGGTGATTGAGTCCACCAGCGACTACTGGAAACCGTTCTACTACCTGCTCGATGATGAGCTGGATATGATGCTGGTTAACGCATCGCGGGTGCGCAATGTACCCGGGCGCAAGAGCGACGTCTCCGATGCTGCGTGGCTGGCCGATCTCGGGGCGCACGGTCTGGTGACGGCGTCGTTGGTACCGCCACCACTGATTCGGGCGCTGCGGGATCTGACCCGCACCCGCACCCACATCACCCGGGAACGTTCACGCGAGGTGCAGCGGCTGGAGAAGCTGCTCGAAGATGCCGGGATCAAACTGTCCTCGGTGGCCACCGACATCACCGGGGTGTCCGGGCGGGCGATGCTTGAAGCCCTGATCGCTGGCCAGGATGATCCCGCTGTGATCGCCGATCTGGCCAAACGAACCCTTCGCCGCAAGATCCCGGACCTGACCGAGGCGTTGATCGGCCGGTTCAGTGCGCATCACGCGTTCATGGCGCGGCTGTTCCTCGACCGCATCGATGTTCATAGCGCCGATATCAGTCGTCTCGACGCGCGCATCGAGGAAGCGATGGCCCCCTTTCGCACCGCCCGGGAACTGCTAACGAGCATCCCCGGGTTCTCCACCAAGACAGCTGAAGTGTTCATCGCCGAGACTGGCGGGGACATGAGCGTGTTCCCCAGCGCGGGGCACCTGGCTTCCTGGGCAGGGGTCTCACCGGGGTCCAACGAATCCGCCGGCCGGGTGAAATCCACCAAGACACGTCCGGGTAACTCGTATCTCAAAGGTGCACTTGGAGTCTCTGCAATGTCGGCGGCGCGGTCGAAAAACACGTTCTTCTCCGCCAAATACCAGCGGATCAAATCCCGACGCGGGCCGATGCGTGCGCTCGTCGCCGTTGAACACGCCCTGATCATCACCGCGTGGAACATGCTCACCAACGGCGCGTTCTACCGCGAACTCGGCACCGACTACTACACCCTGCGCAAACCGGCCAAAACCAAAGCCCACGCCGTGCACCAGCTCGAAGCACTTGGCTACACCGTCACCCTCACACCGCTCGCTGACACCGCATAAGGCATCCAGCGCGACACGATGAACCGGCAGTTCCATCAGTGGTCGCCAGCTCGTGGTCACCTCAATTTTCGTGTCAGTGCGCACTGTCACCGCGGGGTGTTGATGAGGGGTTGCGGAGGTCTTGGGGTCAGCGGGTCGGCGGCGGTGCGGGTTTGGTTGTCGGCCCCGATGTCCACGACGCGGTAGGCAGCCGGGTAGTGTGAACGAATTTCCTGGTGCTCCAACGTGTTTGAGCTTCGATACATTGCCGGTGGTGACCGGCCCCGGTAACCAAGCTAGTTGTTGGTCGGTGGTGGTTGGGGTTGGAAGGGGTCATACCACCACCAGTCGGCGCGCTCGCCGGTAGGTCCCGGGCAGGGCGCCACCGCGGGCGGGGGTTGAGTTGGTGGGCGCGCCAGCGATCCCGGGCTCAGTAATCGGCCGGCGTTGTCGGTGACGGTGAGAGCGCCTGGGGGTCCGGTGATGGTGAGGACGCCACGATGGTGCAACCGGTGATGATAAGGGCATAGCAGCACCAGGTTGGCCAACTCCGTGGGGCCGCCGTCTTCCCAGTGCCGGATGTGATGGGCGTGCAGACCACGGGTGGCACCACAGCCAGGAACCGCGCACATGCGGTGACGATACTCCAGCGCGCGGCGAAGCCGCCGGTTGATCAGGCGGGTCGCCCGGCCGGCACCAATGACCTCGCCGTGACGTTCGAACCAGACTTCACACGTGGCATCACATGTCAGGTATCGGCGTTCGGCGTCGGTGAGCAGCGGACCCAGATGCAGTGCCGCAGCGCGCTGCTCAACGTCGACATGCACCACCACGGTGGTGTGCTGCCCGTGCGGCCGGCGGGCCGCCTCGGCGTCCCATCCAGCCTCGATCAGGCGCATAAACGCCTCGGCGGTGGTAGGCAACGGGGGCCGCTGATCTGAAGCGCCCTCGCCGATGCCGTGATCGTGCTTCCACTCGGCGATCAGCGCATCACGATGAGACTGCAAGGCGGCGTCGAACTTCGCGGCGTCACGGTGGGCAAGTGTGATCCGGTAGCAACTGCCCTGCTCGTTGGTGGTGGTGGTGATCGAGCGCTCGGGCTCGGGCCGAGGTTCGGGTTCGGGTCGCGGTTCCAGCTTGACCGCGGTGCGCAGCTGATTGACCGTGGCGCAGCGCGCCAGCTGCGCGTAGTGCTCATCGGATCCCTCGCCGGCCCGCGCCGCGATGACGCCGACCTGATCCAGCGACAGCCGGCCCTCTCGCATGCCTTGGGCGCAGCGTGGGAACTCCTTGAGCCGGCTCGCGATGGTGGTGATCGTGTGGGCGTTTGCCGGCGAGCAGCCGGTCTTCCAGGCCACCAATGCCGGCACCGACCGCGCGCCGGTGGCGCCGCACAATTGGTCGCGATCGATCTCGGCCACGATCTCAACGATGCGCCCATCAATCGCGTTGCGCTGACCGGTCAACTCCGCCAGCTCCTCGAACAGCACCTCAAGACGCTCGCTAGGACTGGCCACCACGGCGCCAGCGGATGCGGTCGAAGACATCACGTCATCATCGCAGCCACCTACGACATTTAGCCTTTGAGTTGAGTCCGCGGGCGGGCCGAACGTCCGACCGGGACATGGTGGTGATCCCTGAAATTTGAGTGGTCGTCCGCGGGCTCGGTGTCTGGTCGAGCGGTGTCCTTGTTCGGGAACTTGGAGCCAACCTGTGGGGTGTGGACTCCTGCTTAGAGAATGTCTGGGCCGTGGCCGCGATGGTCAGTCACCGGGCGAACAGGATCAGGGCTGACAGGAGCAGCGATATGGCGTTGACGTTGGGTATCGACGTGGCCGTGCGAGCGGCGCACCAAGCGACACTGACCCGTGACGGAGCCACGGTGTGGCGTGGCCGGAAGTTCTCGACCCGGCCTCCGGATCTGGAGCGGTTGTGGTCGGATCTCGATCGGGTTGATCCGGGCGGGTTGACCGTGGTGGTCGAGCCGACCCGCAACGCGTGGATCGTGTTGGCGGAGTGGTTTCGCCGCCGCGGGGCCCGGGTGGTGATGGTGCCCACCACTCAGTCGGCTGATCTGCGCAAGTACTACTCCAAGCACACCAAGAACGATCGGATCGACTCCGAACTGCTGGCTCGGCTGCCGCTTCTGCACCCGGAAGGATTGCGCGAGTACTCCGGTCAGGGGCCAGCGGATCCGTTGCGTCGCTTGGTCAAACAACGCTCCACAATGGTCAAACGCCGGGTCGCGGTCTACGCCCGACTCGACGCACTCGTCGAGCTCCTCGGGCCGGCGTGGTACGGGGTGCTCGGTTCGAACTACGGCATCGCAGCGTTGGAGTTCCTTGCTCGCTACGGCGACCCGAACGCGGTGATCCGGCTCGGCCGGGGACGTCTGAGCCGGTTCCTGATAGCCCGGTCCAAGGGCGCGTGGCGTGAGGACCACGCCGCCGGCCTCATCGCCGCGGCCAAGGAAACCCTCGCGCTGTGGGGAACCGACGGGATGAACTTCGCCGAACTTGCCGACGACATCGCTCACGAAGCCGAGCAGGCGCTGTTCCTGACCGGCCAGATCAAGCAGATCGACGAGCGGGTCGCCAACCTCTACGCCGACGCCGACCCCGACGGCATCGTTGCCTCCGCTCCCGGTGTCGGGCCGGTCATCAGCGCGGTGATCGCCGGGCGGATCGGTGACCCTCACCGGTTTACCTCGCTGGCCGCGATCCGCGCCTACACCGGACTGGTCCCCAAGATCAGCCAGTCCGGGGTGAGCAAAACCGAGTCCTCGATCACCAAGGCCGGCGACCCGCTGCTACGCGAAATGCTCTGCACCGCAGCTGATCAAGCCCGCAAGGTCGACCCACAGATCGCTGCGAAATACCAGCGACTGATGACCGGGGACCGCCACCACGACTCGGCGATCTGTCACCTGGCCACACTACTGGTCACCCGCATCGCCACCTGCATGCGCAACCACCAGCCCTACGTCCTGCGCGACGTCGACGGCACCCCGATCAGCGAGGCCGACGGCCGCATGATCGTCAAGGAGCGCTACCAACTCGACCCCCGCCGCCGCGACCACGTCCGCCACAAACTCATGCGCCAGCGGCGCAAAAAGGCGGACCAGGAGTCACAGGAGTCGCCAAGCGCTCCAACATCCCAGCCCGCCAAACACAAGGCTACGGGCCGCCAAGTCGCTTGACATCCGTTAGGAACTCAAATCCGGGCCGCCCGATCCCCGCGCTGAATTTAGTGCGCACATCCCCCCAGCCCACGCCGCAAAGCAACAGGCCAACCCGCTGCGACTACCGCGGATCCCGATTCGTGAGCCAAGTCAGGCCCGACGGCACCACGGTGCTGACGTTCCACGAAACCTTCCACGCCTACAACCCGGTGCTGCGTTTCTTCCTCGAGCGCCCGGTGCACGCGAAGATTTCGCGTGACAACCTCGAGACGTACGAGCACGCACTCGGCTATGCGGGCCGAGTGACGCGGCTGACGTAGGTTGCCCCGGGCGGTGCGAAAACCGCCGAGACATGACCCAGCGCGACTGCCGGAGGCGGCCCGACCGCATTCCGGCGTCGTTGTCAGACCCTGCGTGCAAGGTGGTCGCAAGCACGACGAGAAAGGACGCTTGCGATGTGCTGGATGTGTGACCATCCGGGCAGCACCGTGGAGGATTACCTCGACGAAGTGCGTCGGAAGATTCAGAAGTACGGCTGGGCCATCCAGTACGTCGAGGACGATCGGCGGCCATACGCGTACACAATCGGCCGGACCCCCTTCGGGTTGCCCGAATTGTTGGTGACAGGCGTCTCGCCGGTGCGTGCGCTCCATTTGTTGCACGACTTCGCCGACCGGATCGAGGGAACCCCACCGTTGAAGCCCGGCACGCAAGTCGCCCTGAGCGGCCGCGACCGTGTCGAAGTCGTCAAGGTCGAGCATCCGGAAGCGCACATGGGCGCCGCGATCGGGCTTTACGGTTACGAGGTGCGGGCGATGCAACTGGTCTGGGCCGATGCGCGTGGTCGTTGGCCTTGGTCCGCAGACTTCGATGAGGGTCGTGGCACGCAGCCAGTGCTGGGCGTACGTGCCCCATCCAACTGAGAGGTGGGGCCAACTGAGAGGTTGGGGCCAGGCTTCGCAGTTCGAAATGGAGCGCCGACCCCGGTACGCTGCAGAGTTATGGGCTCGAAGACATCGGCACCCCTGGTGGCAAGGTTTGTCGCCGCGGGCGTGGTCCTCGCGGGGTGGGTGGTATTCGCGGGTGCCGCGGGGGCCGATCCGGAGCCGTCGCCGGAGCCGTCACCAGCGCCGTCGCCTGCAGCTTCCGCGGACCCGTCAACGTCACCGGCGCCCGCGGCAACACCGGCGGGCGCACCGAAGACGACCATCGACAAGGACGGCACCTTCGCAGTCGGGACGGACATCGCGCCGGGCATCTACAGTTCGGCGGGACCGGTCGGCAACGGCACGTGCTATTGGAAGCGGCTCGGCAATCCCGACGGCCAGCTCATCGACAACGCCCTGAGCAAAAAACCGCAGGTCGTGAAGATCGAGCCGACCGACAAGTCGTTCAAGACATCGGGCTGCCAGCCCTGGCTGCTGACTCCCGACGCCGCTTTGCCTGCTGATGCACCGCCTGCAGGCGTGCCAGGCACTCTCGCCATTCTCAACGGGCTGCTGGGCGGCCAGAACGGCCAGCAACCCCCCCATTCCTGACGGGTGCATGCTGCCGTGGCAGGTGGCCCGCAACAGATTGTCGTCGTCGGCGCCGGCGTAAGCGGATTGACGTCGGCTATCTGCCTGGCCGAAGCGGGTTGGCCGGTGCGGGTGTGGGCGGCGGCGCTACCACCGCGGACGACGTCGGTGGTCGCCGGTGCGGTCTGGTTGCCCCCGCGACCGGCGGAACGCGGCGCCAAGACGCTGGCGTGGACGGAGCACTCATTGAAAGTGTTTCGCGAACTGGCGAACGACCCCGCCACCGGGGTACGCATGGCGCCGGCGCTGTTCGCCGGCGAACTGGCCGAGGCCAACGCGACGTCGCCCGCGGCCAAGCTGATCCCCGGCCTGCGGCCGGCTGATCCGGTCGACGCCCCCGACGGCTTCACTACCGGGGGTGCCGCGTTTCGCGCGACCGTGCCGATGATCGACATGCCCCACTACCTCGACTACCTGACAAAGCGGCTGGCCGCGGCCGGCTGCGAAATCGAGATACATCCGGTGCGGTCGCTGGCCGAAGCCGCCGACGCCGCGCCGATAGTGGTGAACTGCGCCGGTCTCGGCGCCCGGGAGCTGGCGGGCGATGACAGCGTGCGGCCGCTATTCGGCCAGCACGTCGTGCTCGCCAATCCGGGCCTGCAGCAACTGTTTCTGGAAATGAACAGCGGTCCGGAATGGACCTGCTTCTTTCCCCACCCGCAGCGCGTGGTGTGCGGCGGCACCAGCATCCCCGATCGTTGGGACACCACCCCGGAGCCCGAGGTGACCGACCGCATCCTGCAAAGCTGCCGCCGGATCGAGCCGCGGCTTCGCGAGGCCGAGCTGATCGAGACGATCACCGGGCTGCGGCCCGACCGCCCTTCGGTGCGGGTGGAGGCCGAGCCACTCGGGCGGGCGCGGTGCGTGCACAACTACGGTCACAGCAGTAACGGCGTGACGCTGTCGTGGGGTTGCGCGCGCGACGTGGCGCGCCTGGTCAGCAGGGAACGCTGAGCGGCGAAAGCGCGGTTTCTACCGTCGGGTACAGCGGCAGCAAGCCGTCCAGTCCGCACGCGGCGATGGTTCGGCCCACGATCAGCTGGCCGCTGACCAGCCGCAAGCCGACGCCGCGCCGTTCACAGCGCGCCGCCTCCTGAGCCAAGACCGCATAGGCGCACGACCCCATGAACTCGAGGTCACGAATGTCGACGACGAACGGACCCGGCGCGATGGCGACGGAGGCGCTCCGGCTCACCAACCGCTCCCAGGCACTCTCGTTGCTTGCATCGATGTCACCGCCCACATGAACGACCACCGCCGAGCCGTCGCACTCGGTGATCGCCCGCAGACCGCTATTCGCGTCACAGAATTGGGAACTCAACCGCGTGCTCGACGGCTCGGGAAATGTTGTGATCGCGACAGTGTTCATCGTTGGCGACATCCCGTCGTCGTGTCCTGTTGAGGGGGCAGGCTGTCATAAGGGGCAGGCCCGCTCCAGTGTGCTGCTAAGCATATGTGCAACAAGACCTGACAACCAGGGATGTCGGCTACCGAAATACGGTGACTTCCCGAGGCCTATCGAGGTCGAGAATAAAGTGAAAAATGCCAGGTGAGCGCCGTCCGAAGGCTTGGCGGCATGACTTACTATCCTAGTAAAGATAGCAAGCGCTAACTCCTGAAGCGGTGATAGAGCCCGGTGAGCATCGACTACGCACTGAACGCCCACATTGTCACCATCACGATCAATCGCCCCGAGGCGCGCAATTCACTCGACATGGAGCATTTCCGGGATTTGGCTCACGCGTGGGCCGCGTTTCGCGACGACCCCGACGCTTGGGTCGCCGTGGTCACCGGCGTCGGGAGGGATTTCTGCACCGGAGCCGACCTGAAGAAATTCATTCCGGAATTGACCCGTGATCTGCCCAGGCCCGAGGGGTGGGATGCCGACGACGCTATCCATGCCGTCTTACACCGGTTCCCGGTGTACAAGCCGATTGTCGCTGCGGTTAACGGCACGTGTGTCGCGGGCGGGTGTGAGATGTTGGGCTGCACCGACATCCGAGTGGCGGTGCCCGAGGCACGATTCGCGGTGATGGAGCCCAAGCGCGGTCTGTTCGCCGGCGGCGGTAGCACTGTGCGCTTGCCGCGTCAGATGCCCTATCCGCTTGCGATGGAGCTGTTGCTGACCGCCGACATGGTGGACGCCGAGCGGGCCCTGGCCATGGGGCTGCTTAACCGGGTGGTTCCGGCGGACCGGCTGATGGACACCGCCTACGACTACGCCGAGCGCATTGCGGCCAACGCGCCGCTCGCGGTTTTCGCGACGAAGCAGTCGGCCGTCGAAGGATTGGCGCTTGACCTCGAATCGGCGTATCAGAACGAAACCCGGCACAGCGACCGGGTTTTCGCAACGGAGGACGCCAAGGAGGGACCACGCGCTTTCGCTGAGAAGCGGCCGCCGCGGTGGCAGGCGCGCTGACCTGCTGACGGCGCGATTACCTGCGCCTGGCTCGCTCGACGTCGCGAATCACCAGCGACAGAATCCAGCTCACGATCGACAGCAAGATCGCCGCCCAGATTGCGGTCCACCAGAAGTGGTCGATCTCCAGGCCCCAGTGTTTGGTGGTGTGTTCGGTGATCCAGGCGGTGATCCACAACATCAGCGCGTTGACGACGATATGGAATAGGCCAAGGGTCAAGATGTACAGCGGGATTGACAGGAACTGGACAACCGGCTTGATAAATGCATTGACCAAACCGAAGATCACCGCGACGACAAAGATGATGCCGATCCGCTGCAACGTTGTGTCGCCGCCGACGAACTTCAGCCCGTGCACGAACTGGGTGACAACCCACATGGCAAATCCGGTCAATGCGGCGCGCAGCAGAAATGAGCCCATGCCGGTGATCCTGCCATCGGAGCGTATTTAATTCAGGCTGTAGAAGCGCTGGGCATTCAATCCGCCGATTTTTTCCCGCGCCTCTTCGCTGATGTCGGTTCGGGTGCGCAGATGCTTGGTGCTTTCCGGCCACTCGCCGTCCCAATGCGGGTAGTCGCTGGCGAACATGATGAAGTCGGCGCCCAGCACGTCGATGACGCCGGGCAGGATCGGCTCCTCCGGCTCACAGGTCACCCAGATGTTTCCCGCCTGCAGGTATTCGTGCGGGTCGCGGCGCCAGCCGCGCTCGACCCAGTCCCCACGCTTCTCGTAGTGCTCGTGCAGGCGATCCATGAAGAACGGGACCCAGCCCGCGCCCGCCTCGAGGAAGGCGACCCGCAACTGCGGGTGGCGCTCGAAGACGCCGCCGGAGACCAGCGCCGTCATCGCCGTCATCTGGTCGAACGGAAAGCTGATGCAGTGCACCTGGATGTAGTTGGTGAAGCGGTCCACGCCGATCTTCGGCAGGTGAATGCCGGGCGCGCCGTGGATGCCGAGCGGCATTTCGAGCTCGACGGCGGCGGCGTAGAACGGGTCCAGGTCGGGGTGATCCAGGTTGCGGGTCTTGAGGGCCGGCGGGACCAAGGTGGCGACCAGCCCCAGGTCTTTGGCCTCGCGCATGATGTCGATGGCCACCTGCCCGTGTTCGACGGGGGCCACCGCGACGCCGCGCAACCGGCCGTTGCTCTCGCCGCAATAGTCTGCGATCCACTGGTTGTAGAGGCGCGCGAATCCGGCTGCGAAGTCAGGGTTTTCCAGACTGGGTGCGCACAGCCCGAGGCTGGGATAGAGCACCATCGTGTCTATGTGGTCGCGGTCGGCGTCGCCTAGCACGCCCTCGGGCGTCCTGCAGTTGATGTCGGGTGCCGAGCTGATCCCGTGTTCGGGCGGGCAGCCGGCCCCGGGCCCGCGGTCTTCCGGGTAACTGCGGCCCTCGATCAGCAGGCTGAGCCGACCGTCGGTGCTCGGCTTGACGTGCTGCGGCCAGCGTTTGATTGCCTCGATTGCCAGCGTTGGGTTCTCGGCGACGTGTCCGTCGGCATCGATGATTCGCATATATCCGGAACTTACTCGCGCGGATTGCGCTCGCGCCATCGCGCCGCGTAAGCCACGATGCTTGCGTGACAACTCAACGGCTCACCGGGGATCAGCGGAACTCGTTCATCGCGGCGATGCTGGGCTGGACGATGGACGCATTCGATTACTTCATCGTGGTGTTCGTCTACGCCGACATCGCAAAGACTTTCCACCACAGCAAGGCCGAGGTCGCGTTCATCACCACGGCCACCCTGGCGATGCGCCCGGTGGGCGCGCTGCTGTTCGGGCTGTGGGCCGACCGGGTCGGCCGGCGGCTGCCGCTGATGGTGGACGTGATGTTCTACTCGGTGGTCGGGTTCCTGTGCGCGTTCGCGCCGAACTTCACCGTGCTGGTGATCCTACGGTTGCTGTACGGCATCGGGATGGGTGGCGAATGGGGGCTGGGCGCCGCGCTGGCCATGGAGAAGGTTCCCGTCGAGCGACGCGGCTTCTTCTCCGGGCTGCTGCAGGAGGGCTACGCGTTCGGTTATCTGCTGGCCAGCGTGGGATCGCTGGTGGTGATGAACTTGCTCGGGTTGTCCTGGCGCTGGTTGTTCGGGCTGAGCATCATCCCCGCACTGATCAGCCTGATCATCCGGTACCGGGTGAAGGAATCCGAGGTGTGGGAAGCCGCGCAGGACCGGATGAAGTTGACCAACACCAGAATTCGCGACGTGCTGCGCGACGGGGCGATCGTGCGCCGGTTCTTCTACCTGGTGCTGTTGATGACCGCGTTCAACTGGATGAGCCACGGCACCCAAGACGTCTACCCCACCTTCCTGGGCTCTACGGCCAATCATGGCGCCGGCCTGTCGAGCATGACGGTCAAGTGGATCGTGATCGTCTACAACATCGGCGCCATCTTCGGCGGGCTGTTCTTCGGCACGCTGTCGCAGCGGATCAGCCGGCGCTACACCGTCGTGTTCTGCGCGCTGCTGGGGCTGCCGATCGTCCCGCTGTTCGCCTACTCACGCACCGCCGCGATGCTGTGCCTCGGCTCGTTCCTGATGCAGATCTGCGTGCAGGGTGCCTGGGGTGTGATCCCCGCGCATCTGACCGAGATGTCGCCGGACGCCATCCGCGGCCTCTACCCCGGCGTGACCTACCAGCTCGGCAACCTGCTGGCGGCGTTCAACCTACCCATTCAGGAACGCCTGGCCGAGTCGCACGGTTACCCCTTCGCGTTGACCGTCACGATCGTGCCGGTGCTGCTCGCCGTCACGTCCCTGACGCTGATCGGCAAGGACGCCACCGGAATCCGCTTTGGTACCAGCGAAACCGCCTTTCTGCCAACGAAAGTGACGTGACCTAGGTCGCTCGGGCCTGCTCGATATTGGCCAGTGCATACGTCGTGACGCCAGCTATCGTCATGGTTGCGCCGGTATGGGCGAATGATTCGTAGGCTTTGTCGCCGAGAATTTCGCGGAGGTGGGTTACCACACCATCGAGCTGGGGGTAGCTCGCCCGCGCCATCGGGGATGCGGCGAATCCGCTGATGGTAGCGGCCTGTTCGTGGTGTCCGAGGCGGTCGAACACACCGACGAGGATCGCCAGGGGGTTATGGATCAGGGAGACGCTGCCGGCGTCCAAGTAGTGACGGATCGCCAGGGCTACGTAGTCGAGCGAGTCGCTCGGGTCATCGCGGGTGGATGCCGCCAATGACAGCACGACCGCTACCGCCGCCTCCATCTGTGTGTTCCCGCAGTCTTGAGCGATCGCCAGGGCCCGGCGTGAGGCGTCGTAGAAGACCTCCGGATCGATATGGAGGTGGGCAACTGCGTGGCCGAAAAGCGCGAAGCATGCCGTAGTGGGGTTGGTGGTGGCCTCGGCCGCCGCGAGCAGGCCGTCGGAAGCCGCCTCCATGCCGTCGGTATCGCCGAAAAAGTTATGGGCCATCACGAGACATGCGCGGGTGATCGTGCGCGGGCCCAGCCCCCGGGCGATCGCCTCACGGCACACCTCGGCCCATCGCTGGGGGTGACCTGCCGCCATATATGCGATCCCGCTCGAGGTTTGGCTCTCGTAGAGGTCTGAGTCGAACTCCGCACTGCCCGTGAGTCTTTGGCTGGCTTCGAGGTAGCCGAAGGCGTCGTCGGCTCGCCCGGCGGCGTAGCACTGCGCGGCCAGTACGTACAGCTGCAAAAGACGCCGATGATTGACCGCGCGCGCCGGCTCGATCAGCTCCTCGGCCCAGGCGACGGGCTCGTACTGTTCGAGCCAAATGGCCAGGGATCCGGCGTGCGTGGCGAGCGTGGCCGCGCTGTCCAAGTCGCCGCTGCGAGCTGACCATCGGAACGCGGCGCGCAGGTTGGCGAATTCGGTGGTGCACCAGGTGTAGGTCTCACGCTGTCGCGGGCCGTCCCAGAGCGCGAGCATGTCGATTGCATAGGCGGTGAAGTGTCTGGCGTGTGCTGCGCGGGCCTCGTCGGCGCCGCCGCTGTCAGCGAGTTGTTCCTCGGCGAATTGGCGGATGGTCTCCAGCATCGAAAATCGCGTTTGTCCCGTCGACCGATCGGCGACCAGCAGCGACTTGCGCACCAGGGCGTCCAGCAGATCGAGGACGGTGTATTCGTCGGCACCGCCGGATCTTGTTATGACGCAGGCGCTTTGGAGGTCAAATCCGCCGGCGAACACCGAGCAGTGATTCAACAAGTGCTTCTCGGCGTCGTCGAGGAGCTCGTAGGACCAGGCGACCGCGTGCCGCAGGGTGTGGTGGCGTTCCTGGCCGCGTCGCGACCCGATCAGCAACCGGAATCGGTGATCGAGGCGGTCGCGTACTTCGCGCGCGGTCATCGACACCATCCGCGAGGCGGCCAGTTCGATCGCCAATGGGATCCCGTCGAGGCGGCGGCAGATCTCCACGACCGCCGACGTCTCGTCTGGTGCGGCTGGCGAGAAGCCTGGACCCACGGTGCGCGCCCGTTCGAGGAACAGCGCCGCCGCGGGCGAGTCGATGCCGGCGCTGACGTCCAGCGACGGCACCGGCCACAGCTGCTCGTCGGCGACGCCCAGCCCTTCGCGGCTGGTCGCCAGGATCTTCACGGTCGCCGAGTGCGCGAGGATGGCCTCGATCAGATCGCCTGCTGCGTCGCGCACGTGCTCGCAATTGTCGATGACCAGCAGCCGGACTCTGCCGTCGAGCGCCGTGGCCACTGACTCGCTCATGCTCTTGCCGGGTTGTTGGGTGATGCCCAGTACCGCGGCCACCGCGTCGGGGACCGCGGCCGAATCGCCCACCGCGGCCAGTTCGAAAAGCCAGGCACCGTCTGGGAATTCATCAGCCAGGCGGGCCGCGACTTCGGTGGCCAGGCGGGTTTTGCCGACACCGCCCGGCCCGGTCAACGTGACAAGTCGACGTCTCTTCAGGCCCGCTGCCACCCCGTCGAGTGCGGACTCGCGTCCAATGAAGCTGCTCGGCGCGGGCCGCAGATTTCCGGGCGAGACATCGAGAGTCCGCAACGGCGGAAAGTCGGTGTGCAGGCCGGATGCGCGGACCTGGAACATCCCGACCGCGGTCGGCAGGTCTCGCAAACGTCGGGGCCCCAAATCCAGCAGATCAACTTCGCTGAGCAGTACCGCCGTCGAATCGGCCAGCAGGATCTGACCGCCGTGCCCCGCAGCCATGACTCGGGCGGCCCGGTTGAGGACGGCCCCGAAGTAGTCGGCTCCCCGGAGCTCGGCTTCGCCGGTCGCCAGCCCCATCCGCACCGGTAATTCCAGCGCCCGCTGGGCGGTCACGGCCGCATCGACCGCCGCCCGCGGCGAGGCGAACGCCGCACATGCGCCGTCGCCGGTGTGTTTGAACAGCCAGCCGCCGTGGGTTTCGATCGCCGCGCGCAACACGTCGTCATGCGTGGCCAGCGCCGCTCTCATCGCCTCAGCGTTGGTCTCCCAGCGTCGGGTCGAACCTTCCACGTCGGTGAACAGGAACGTGACGACGCCCGAAGGCGCAATCACCTGATCGGCGGACACTCAGGCAGAATGCCACAACTGGGCGGCCCCGAGAGCACGTTCACGGTTGGGGTTCGGGGTCGCTCAGGGCGCGCCGCAGCAGGTGCATCGCCACCGTCGTCGAGCGCTCCCGGATGTCGGATCGGTTGCCGGGCAGCCGCAGGGTGCGGGTGACCGTCGGGCCGTCGGCGAGCCGCACGGTGAAGCAGACCGTGCCGACGGGCTTTTCCGGTGTTCCCCCGCCCGGACCGGCGATTCCGGTGATCGCGACCGCGGTATCGGCGTTGAAGCGCTGCAACGCGCCCGTGGCCATGGCTTCGGCCACCGGCTCGGACACCGCGCCTTGCGCCTCGATCAGGGCGGGGTCGACGCCGAGCAGCTGCGCTTTCGCCTCGTTGGAGTAGCTGACCACGCCGCCCATCACGTAGTCGGACGAACCTGGCCGGTCGGTGAGCCGTGCCGCCAGCAGCCCCGCGGTACAGGATTCCGCGGTCGCCATCCGGCGGCCCGCGAGCAATCGCGCGACCTGATCATCGACGCTGGAACCGTCTTCGGAGTAGAGCTGATGCCCGTGCTTGTCGCGGAGCAGCTGCGTCAGCTCGGCGTACGCGTCGGCGGCGTCGGGCTCGTAGCGGGTGACCATCTCGATCTCCCCGCGCCGCAGGCAGGTAGTGATCTCGAGTTGCCCGAAGCCGGGGACTGCTTTTTCGGCGTCGCGCAGGGTTTCGGCCAGCCCCGACTCGGGCAGCCCGAACATCCTCAACATGTCTTGTCGGTAGATGGTCCGGCCGGCGATCGCGTCCTGCGCCGCAGGGGTCGCAATGGCGTTGTGCCACATCGGCTGTAGCTCGCGCGGCGGCCCGGGCAACACGATGACGGCTGGCTGTCCCGGCACCACCACACCCGGCGCCGTGCCCACCGGGTCGAGGACGTGCGCCCCGACGGGGACCAGGGCCTGCTTGCGGTTGGCGGCCCGGACCGACTCGAAAGTGCCGGGATCCAAAGCGGTTTGGAACGCCGGATTGCGCGCCATCAGCCTCTTGAGGATGTTCGCGATCTTTTCCTCGACCTCTTCATCCAGCACCAGCTCGTGGCCGCAGAACCGGGCCACCACCTCGACGGTCATGTCGTCGGCCGTGGGCCCCAGGCCGCCGCTGGTGACGATCAGGTCCACGCCCTGGTCCGCCATGAAGCGCAGCTGCGCCTCGATGTCGGCGGGGCGGTCACCGCAGATCGTGATGTGTGCCAGTTCGACGCCCAGCTCCAAGAGCCGATCGGCGATCCAGGGACCGTTTCTGTCTTGGACTCGTCCGGTGAGGACTTCGGTTCCGGTGACCACGATGCCCGCGCGTGCGCTCACCGCCATGAGCCTAAAGAGTGTCGAACAACTGGTTGCCGTCGAGTCGTCCTAGTAGGGCGATTTGGCTGAGGATGAGTAATCCTTGGTGAACGGTGAGGGAGATTTCCCGGCACCGCCCGGGTAAGCACGGGCGCCCGCCGTGCGGGTGACCCGGCACGATGAACCGCGTGATCTGCATCCAGGCGGTGTCGGACAAGTCGGATCGATACCGGCGCCGCCGCGTCGGAACGGTGTGACATGACGACCGATCGTGATCACGCGGTTCGACACGTCGCGCCAGGTCGGGGTGTTGTCCCTGTGCTGTGGGATGCTCGCCGATGAAATGGCTTGGCACAGCGCGTTTAAGGTCTGCCTCAACCCCACGGTCGAGCAACGCGAGGTACTGGTGCGGCATGCGGGCGCGGCGCGATTCGCTATTAACCAGTGCTTGCGGACGGCGAAAAGCGCGCTCACTCAATGAAAGACCGACCCGCACAGTGTGCCGTGGGTACGCCAGCACCCCGGCGTGGCAACTCGCATGCCGGGCTACCCCGTCCTCGACGCCCCTGGCAACGCCTGGGTGAAGTGGGCTGCAACCCGCGTCAACGAACCACGTAGACCGCGCTACCGCGGCCAGCCTCAATGATGCGACGGGTCTGCAGCCGATCCTCAGGCGTAGGCAGAGCGCATCGGGGTTGCTCGCAACCGAGCGGGCTCCGGCTGTCTTAGGTGCCTGGGCTGCCGTTGCCGCCGGTGCCGCCACCCTTGCCGGGGAGGCCGTGGAGGCCGCCGCTGCCGCCGGTGCCGGGGTCGCCGGCGCCGCCGCCGTTCCCGCCGCCGACGCCATCTCCCTGGGGGCCGGGGGACACGCCGTTGCCGCCGTTGCCGCCGTTGCCGCCGTTGCCGTTGCCGCCGTCGCCGTCGCCGTTGCCGCCGCTGCCGTTGCCGCCGGAGCCCACGCCGCCGCCGCCGGTGCCGGCGGTGCCGCCGTTGGTGCCGCCGCCGCCGGTGCCGCTCGCGGAGTTGCCGCCGCAGTGCCGCCCGGCATGCCCGGGCTGCCCGCGGTGCCGGCCCCGCCAGCCCCGCCGACCCCACCGTTGCCGAACAGCCCGGCCGCACCGCCGTTGCCGCCGGGCTGCCCGGGTGCGCCGGACCCGCCGTTACCGCCGTTGCCGAAAATCCGCCGCCCCTACCAGCGGCCCCGGGTGCCCGCCGCCTCATTCGCGCCATTGCCGAACAGAGAGCGCCCCGTCAGCAACTTCACCGGCGAAAACACCCCCAGGCTCTGCAAATCCTGCTGCAGCGCCTGCAACGGCGCGGCATTAGCCGCCTCCGCGGCCGCATACGCACCCTCCGCCCCGTTCAAGACCTGCACGAACTGGGAATGAAACGCTGCCGCCTGAGCGCTGAGCGCCTGATATTGCTGGGCGTGGCTGGAAAACAGCGACGCGATCGACCCCTCGTGGTGGCCGACCTGCCGCGGCCGGTCTCACATGCCGGGTTGGCCGTCGGCGCCCTGGTTGCCGTCCATGCTGGCCATGCCGACCGTGCCGTTGAAGCCGGGGGCGCCGGTGTCGGTGTTGGTGCCCGCGGTGCCGCCGTTGGTGAAGTTACCGCCGGTGCCGCCGCCGCCGCCGTCGCCGGCGCCGCCGCCCGGCATGCCCCCACCGCCGTTGCCGCCGGTGCCGCCGTCGGCGCCGTTGCCGCCGTTGCCGCCGGTGCCGCCGTCGCCGCCAGGAAACTCGATGCCGTCGGGGTTCGCGGAGTCGCCGCCGTTGCCCGCCTTGCCGGCGTTGGCGCCGTTGCCGCCGCTGCCGGCGTCACCGCCGGCGCCGCCGGTGCCGCCGTTACCGCCGGTGCCGCCGGCGCCGCCGATCCCGGTCGCGGTGTTGCCGCCGGTGCCGCCGGTGCCGCCTGGTCCGCCGTCGCCGCCGGTGCCGCCGTTGCCGCCGTCACTGATCGTGCCGTTGCCGTCCATGCCGTCGCCGCCGATGCCGGCCGCCCCGCCATTGCTCGCGGCCCCGCCTTTGCCGCCGTCGCCGGATACGGCAAAGCCGCCGCCGCCGCCGTCACCGCCGTGCCCCCCGTTGCCGCCGTTGCCGCCGCTGCCGCCGAAGTCGCTGGCGGTACCGGCGCCCCCTCCGTTGCCGCCGTTGCCGCCGGTGCCGGAGGTCATGCCGGCGTCCCCGCCGTCGCCGCCGCGACCTGACCCCAGGGCCTGGCCGCCGTCCCCGCCGGTGCCGGCGTTGCCGCCGGGGCCGCCGTCGCCGCCCTTGCCGCCGGAGCCGCCGGTGGGGTCGGGGGTCCCGCCGTTACCGCCGTCGCCGCCATTAGTGGCGTTGCCGCCGGCCCCGCCGTGGCCGCCGTTGGCTGTCCCCGGGGCATCGCCGCCGACCCCGCCGGTGCCGCCGCTGCCGCCCATACCGCCGGTGCCGCCGGCGCCGCCGGGAGCCGGGAAGGGGTTGGCGACGCCGTCGCCGCCGTCGCCCGGCGTCCCGGCGTCGCCGCCCTTGCCGCCGCCGCCGGCGGTGCCGTCCGTGCCCGCGGCGCCTGACCCCAGCACCTGGCCGCTGGCGCCGCCGTCACCGCCGGTGCCACCGGTGCCGCCGTTACCGCCGTCGCCGCCGTTCTGGCCTGCGCCGAGGTTGCCCGTGCCGTTCCCGCCGTCGACGCCGTCCCGCCGTCACCGCCCTCACCGCCCGCGGCGCCGCTGCCGCCATTACCGGCGTTACCGGATGTCATACCGCCGTTGCCGCCGTCGCCGCCGCTACCGCCGGTGCCGCCCATGCCGCCGTTGCCGCCGCTGGCGCCCTGGGTGGCACCGTTGGTGCCGAGAACGCCGGTTGCGCCCTCGCCGCCCTCGCCGCCGTTGCCGCCGTTGCCGACCAACCCGCCGTTGCCGCCGTTGCCGCCGTTGCCGCCGTTAGTGCCCGGGGCGGCAAGGACGTTCGCGTCGAAGCCGTCCCCGCCGTCGCCGCCGTTGCCGCCGCTGGTGACCGGGGAGCCATCGGTGCCGGTACTGCCGTGGTTGCCGCCGGTGCCCCCGGTTCCGGTGCCGCTGCCGGGGCTGCCGCCGTCACCGCCGGTGCCGGGGTTACCGGGGTTGCCGCCGTTACCGCCGAGCCCGCCATTGGGAGCGGTTTTGTCGCCGTCAGCGCCGTCAGCGCCGTCGCCGGGCGACCCGGCGTCGCCGCCCTTGCCGCCGGTCCCGCCGTCGCCGTTGATGCCCGGGGTGCCGTGCGGGGCCGCGCCGCCGGACCCGCCGGTGCCGCCGGTGCCGCCATTACCGCCGTTCCCGCCATTACCACCGGCGGTGGACGCGTCCGCGCCGTCGCGGCCGTCGCCGCCGTCGCCGCCATCACCGCCGCCGCCGACCCCGCCCTTGCCGCCATCACCGGACGTCGTGCCGGCTGAGCCGCCGTTGCCGCCGGTGCCGCCGGTCGAGCCGTTGGCGCCACCGGTGCCGTTGCCGTCGGTGCCGGTGATGCCGTTGACACCGCCCGCGCCGTCACCGCCCTCACCGCCGTTACCGCCGTTGCCCAACGCGCCGGCGTTGCCGCCGTTGCCGCCGGCGCCGCCGTCCCCGCCGTTGGGGCTGCCAACCCCGGCGCCGCCGCCGGCGCCGCCGTTACCGCCGTTACCGACCAACCCGCCGTTACCGCCGGCGCCGCCGTTGCCCGGGGTTTGGTTGACGGTGTTCACGGTGAAGCCGGCCCCGCCGTCGCCGCCGTTGCCGCCGCTGGTGACCGGGGTGCCGGTGCCGCCGGTCGCGCCGGTGTTGCCGCCACCGCCTGGGGTGGTGCCGGGGTCACCGCCGGTGCCGACGGTACCGACGGTGCCGGGGCTACCGCCGTTGCCGCCGGCCCCGCCGTTGGGGGTGTTGGCGTCGCCGGCCCCGCCCTTGCCGCCGTCACCGGGCGTCCCGGCGTTGCCGGCGTTGCCGCCATCACCGCCGGTGCCGCCGGTACCACCGTTACCGCCGTTGCCGCCTGACGCGCCGGCGGCGCCGGCGGCGGAGGCGGCCGCGCCGGTGGCACCGGTGCCGCCGGTGCCACCGTTACCGGCGCTGCTGCCTTGCCCGCCGTTACCGCCGTCACCGGATGTCGAGCCGCCGGCCCCGCCGTCGCCGCCGTGACCGCCGGCCCCGCCGGCCCCGCCGACGGTGCCGTTGCCGTCGGCACCGGTGACGCCGTTGAGGCCGGCCATGCCGTTGCCGCCGGTCCCGCCGTTACCGCCGTTGCCGGTTGCTCCGCCGGCCCCGCCGGTCCCGCCGTTGCCGCCGTTGGCGCCCATCGAACCGCCGTTGCCGCCTGCTCCGCCGTCACCACCGTTGTTGGCCCCGGCGCCGGCCCCGCCGTCCCCGCCATCACCTCCGGTGCCCCCCATCGAACCGCCGTTGCCGCCGACGCCGCCGGTGCCGCCGGCGCCGCTGCCGTCCATGCCGTTGCCCCCGGCCCCGCCGGTGCCGCCGTTGCCGTAGGTGCCGCCGTTGCCGCCAGGCCCGCCGGTACCGCCGTCGGTGCTGGGGGTGGTCGGGCTGTAGCCCAGGCCGCCGGTGCCGCCGTTGCCGCCGCTGGTGACCGCCATGCCGGCCGCGCCGGTCGCGCCCGGGGTTGCGCCGACGCCGCCGGAGCCTCCGGCGCCCACGCCGCCGGGGTTACCGCCGGTGCCGCCTATGCCACCGGCGTTGTTGGCGTCGCCGGGACCGCCAGCCCCGCCGCTACCGGGGGCCCCGGCGGTGCCGCCGACACCACCGTTACCGCCGTTGCCGGTCGCACCGGCCTGGCCGAACAAGAACGAGCCCTTGCCGCCGGACCCGCCCACCCCGCCCTGGCCGCCCATCCCGCCGTCGCCGCCGTTACCCCCACTGCCGCCGGTCGCGGCCACCGCGGTGGCGTTCATGCCGCCACCACCGGCCCCGCCGGTCCCGCCGATGCCACCCACGCCGCCCTGGCCGCCGGCACCACCGTTGCCAAACAACAGCCCGCCGCTACCGCCAGCACCGCCGGCCCCGCCCATCCCGCCGGTGCCGCCGCCGGTGCCGCCAATGCCGCCCGGCATGCCCGGGCTGCCCACCGAGCCGACCGCGCCGGCCACCCCAGCCCCGCCAGCGCCGCCAACCCCACCGTTGCCGAACAACCCCGCCGACCCGCCAGCCCCACCGTTGCCGCCATTGGCCGCGCCCGACCCACCATTGCCGCCGTTGCCGAAAATCCATCCACCGCCCCCACCGGTGGCCCCGGAGCCCGCCGCCCCACTGGTGCCATCGCCGAACAGCGGACGCCCGGTGAGCAGCTTCACCGGCGAAAACACCCCCAAGGACTGCAGGTCCTGCTGCAGCGACTGCAACGGCGCGGCATTAGCCGCCTCCGCGGCCGCATACACGCTCCCCGCCCCGCTTAAGCCTGATTCCACCGATGAATTGTTTGTTTTTCGGGGTGTCGAAATGAAGAAAGTGCCCTCTGAGCTGGGATGATTGATGTTCTTCAGGCAACAATCGGTCCAGTTCGAGAAAGGCACTTCCGGTGCAAGTGTCCCACAGATTCGCCGCTGACTCCGCTGTGTTCGACGAGGACAATCTGGTGTCGTGCGCGGGCCTGGTGCCGGTGATGGCGCTGGCCGAGCAGGCGGGCCTATCGGCGTTGTTGGCCGACAAGATTCACATCGCTGAGCCCAGGATGAAATCCGGGTCGGCCAACCCCGCTGCGAAACTGGCCACCCTGATTGCGGGGATGTGCGCGGGCGCGGATTACATCGACGATGTCGACCTGGTCCGCGCCGGCGGCATGAAGTCCCTCTTCGAGCGGGTGTATGCCCCGTCAACGGTGGGAACGCTGTTGCGGGAGTTCACCTTCGGTCATGCCCGCCAGTTGGATTCGGTGCTGACCGAGCATCTGGGCGGCTTGTGTGAACGGGTGGATCTGCTGCCCGGCGCGCAGGTGCGGGCCTTCATCGATATCGACTCGCTGGTGCGCCCGGTCTACGGGCATCGCAAGCAGGGCGCCTCCTACGGGCACACCAAGATCGCCGGCAAGCAGGTCTTACGCAAAGGACTCTCACCGCTGGTCACCACGATCAGCACCGACACCGCGCCACCCTTGGTCACCGGGATCCGGCTACGGGCAGGCAAAACCAACTCCGGTAAAGGCGCGGCCCGCATGGTCGCCCAGGCGATCATCACTGCCCGCGCGGCCGGGGTGAGCGGGCTGATCATCGTGCGCGGCGACAGCGCCTACGGTTCCCGCGCGGTGATACGGACCTGCCGCCGATATGGTGCGGTGTTCTCGCTGGTGCTGACCCGCAATGCCGCTGTGCAACGCGCCATCGACGCGATTTGCGAGGACGCCTGGACCCCCGTTCAATATCCCGGCGCGGTGCGCGATCCCGATACCGGGGCCTGGATCTCTGACGCCGAAGTCGCCGAGACCACCTACACCCTGTCAGCATCGGGCACTGCTGAGGCGGTCACCGCCCGCCTGATCGTGCGCCGAGTCAAAGACGCCAACCAACCCGACGGCCTGTTCCCGATCTGGCGGTATCACCCGTTTTTCACCAACTCCACCGAACCGGTCACCGCCGCTGACATCACCCACCGCCGCCACGCCATCATCGAAACTACCTTCGCCGACCTCATCGACGGACCCCTGGCCCACATCCCCTCGGGACGCTTCGGCGCCAACTCCGCGTGGGCGATCTGTGCGGCCATCGCCCACAACCTGCTACGCGCCGCCGGTATCCTCGCCGGAACCCGTCACCGCAGCGCCCGCGGCGCCACCCTGCGCCGTCACCTGGTCAACATCCCCGCCCGCCTGGCCCGACCTCAACGCCGCCCGGTCCTGCACCTACCCACCCACTGGCCCTGGGAACTCGCATGGATCACCCTGTGGCACAACACCATCGGCCGACGATCCAGCGCCTAGCCACCGCCACCCAACCCGACGACCAGGACCGACTGGAAAAGCTGGGCAGACCAGCAGTCAAATCACGCCCACCCGCCAACAGGATCAAGATCAAACACTCAACCCACCACCACGGGGTCGATCGGTGGAATCAGGTTAAGGCCCGCACAAACTGGGTATGAAAAGCCGCCGCCTGTGCGCTGAGGGCTTGATATTGCTGGGCGTGGCCGGAAAACAGTGCCGCGATGGCTGTTGACACCTCGTCACCTGCGGCGGCCATCACCGTGGTGGTCTGGGTAGCCGCCGCCGCGTGGGCCGCGCGTAGTGACGAGCCGATGCCTGCCACATCTGTTGCGGCCGTGGCCAGCATGTCCGGTGCTGCGATCACATACGACATCGCTGTCTCCCCCCGAGTCGTTATCGACTGTCGGTGTATGAAGACTGCCAGTATGGCGACCCCGGGCGGCCATTGCCGGGTTTCTGTAAAGCTTTACGCTGGCGTAAATCTCACGTTTTTCGCCAGCTAATCTCACGCTTTTTCGCCGGCGTAAATCACGCCTTCGCCAAACGGGTGCCCGCAGACGCTGGGGCAGCACTCGCACACCGAGCTAATCGGCAGCATCGCCTCGTATCGGGCGGTGCCCAGCCGCGTTACCGCATGTGACTCATCTTTGTTATCCGGCTGTTGCACGACAAGTTTGGTCAGACGAGGGTCTTCCGCCGCAGCGCAGCCTCGTGTCGTCGCTGCCAGAGGCGATGTGGGAGCAGTCATGGTTGATGCAACAGCTGCGCACCCATGGGGTACGGGCCAGTTAGCTCGTCGGATCGGCGGGATCGGGTGTTGTCGAGTTTCCGCAAAACATTTGCGCCAGCGTAAATTCTACGCTTAACAACGCTATTAATTTCGCCAGTCGCTGCGCAGCGCCAACCCAAGGGGCGTTTCTGTCTTGGACCGGTCCGGTGAGGACTTCAGTTCCGGTGACCACAATGCCCGCGCGTGCGCTCACCGGCACGAGCCTACGCATGAACTAGCCTGGGGCAGTGGCGCAGGCTCCGCGGGTTCGCTACGCGAAATGCGGTGATATTGACATCGCCTATCAAGTCTTCGGCGAGGGTCCGGTCGATCTGGTCCTGCTGGCGGGGCCATCGGTACCGATCGACGCCATCGACTCGGAGCCCTCGCTGCACCGCTTCTACCGGCGTCTGGCGTCGTTCAGCCGCGTGATCCGCTTCGATTTCCGTGGCATGGGCCTGTCGTCGCGCGTGCCGTCGCTGGAGATGATCGGGCCGGAGTTCTGGGCCGAGGACGCGATCGCGGTGATGGACGCGGTCGGCTGCGGGCAGGCGGCGATCCTCGCGACGAGCTACAACACGATGAGTGGACTCGTTCTCGCCGCCGACTACCCGGAACGGGTGAGCAGCCTGGCGATCATCAACGGGACGGCGCGGGTGTTGTGGGCGCCCGACTACCCAGCCGGCGCCAAGCAGAGCGCCACCGACCCATTCACCTCGGTCGCGATGGAGCCGGACGCGGTTGAGCAGGGCTTCGACGTGCTGGGTGTGATCGCGCCGACGGTCGCCGGCGACGAAGCGTTCCGGAGCTGGTGGGATCACGCCGGCAACCGTGCGGCGTCGCCGAGCATGGCCCGTGCCGTGAGCAAAGTCGTCACCGAGGGCGACGTACGCGACACGCTCGCGCGCATCGCGGCGCCGACGCTGATTCTGCAACGCGATGGCCTCAAATTCATCCCGGCGGACAATGGTCGTTACCTTGCCCAGCACATCGCCGGCGCTCGCTATGTGGAACTGCCGGGCGCGGATTCGCTGTACTGGGTTGGCGACTCGGCGCCATTGCTCGACGAGATCGAGGAGTTCATCACCGGCGTACGCGGTGGCTCCGATGCCGAGCGAGTGCTCACCACAATCGTTTTCACCGACATCGTCGGCTCGACGCAGCGCGCTGCCGCGCTCGGCGACGATCGGTGGCGAGACCTGCTCGACCGCCACGACACGATCGTGCGCCACGAGATTCAGCGATTCGGCGGGCGCGAAGTGAACACCGCCGGTGACGGGTTCGTCGCGACGTTCACCAGCCCCAGCGCCGCGATCGCGTGCGCGGACGAAATTGTCGACGCGGTGCGGGTGCTCGGTATCGAGGTGCGGGTGGGTATTCATGCGGGCGAGGTCGAGGTGCGCGGCGCCGACATCGCCGGCCTGGCAGTGCATATCGGTGCGCGCGTCTGTGCCCTGGCGGGACCCAGCGAGGTGCTGGTGTCCTCGACGATGCGCGACATCGTCGCCGGGTCCCGGCGCAGGTTTGCCGAGCGAGGTGAGTACGAGCTGAAGGGCGTGCCCGGTCAGTGGCGGCTATACGCGCTGGTGCGCGAGCGGGCGAGCGTCACGCCTTAGGAGCACGGGCTGCCCGGTTGACCGGGTTGGCCGGGCTGACCGGGCTCGCCCGGTTGGCCGGGCTGACCAGGTTCGCCAGGCTGACCGGGGGTGCCGCCGGGACCGGGCGCGCCGCCGGCGCCGCCCTCGCCGCCCTGGCCGGGCTGACCGCCGGGTCCGGGCGCACCGCCGTCACCGCCGCTTCCGCCTTGACCGCCTGGGCCGCCGGCTCCGCCTTTGCCGCCAGCGCCGCCCTTGCCTCCGGCGCCTCCTCGGCCGCCCGCACCGCCCTGGCCCCCGGCGCCCGCGGCGCCGCCTTGTCGGCCCTCGTCGGGCGCATTGCTGGTCATGCGGTGTACGCCGGTGCTGGTGCCGGGTGACGAGCCATCAGTCTGCCTCCATATGAGCTAGTTTCAGTTCGCGTCAAGCCACTGCGGCGGCAAACGATCCGCCAAGCGCGGCCGGTGCATCACTGATTCGGTTCCGTAAGGAACCTTACTCGGGCGTAGGCTGGCAACCGAAGCAGTGGTCGGAATTGCGGCCTCCCGGTTGGTAATCGCCTGTACGGCTTAGTATTTCATCGAAGGAGTGCGGGTGACTGAACCCAACACCCCCACATTGGGTCCTGCGCTGCGCAGGGCGCTGGAGCTTCTTACCGACCCGCCCGCCCAACCCGACGCCAGCAAGGGCTATCTCGATCTGCTGGGCGCCGGAAGTGTCCAGGACGCCGGTGCGCCCAAAACCACCGGTCCGGCCCAGGCGATATGGGCCTCGCCTGCCGTGGCGATGGTCTACGACAAAGCCCAGGGGGTGATGCGCAGGCTGCTGACCGCATTTCAGCCGCCCATTGAGTGGTTGAACATCCCGAGGGGCGGAGTTGTCCTGGACGTTGGCTGCGGTCCCGCCAGCATCACCGCGTCGCTGGCGCGCGCCGCGGGACCGGACGGGTTGGCATTGGGTGTTGACCGCTCCGGGGCGATGCTGGCACGCGCGGTGCGCGCCGAAACGGGACCGCAGATCGGTTTTCTGCGTGCGGACGCTCAACGCCTTCCGCTGCGCGACGCGACGGTCGATGCCGTGGTCTCCATGGCCATGCTGCAGCTGATACCCGACCCGGCGGCAGCGTTGGCAGAGATGGCGCGGGTACTTCGCCCGGGCGGGCGGCTGGCCCTGCTGGTACCCACCGCCGGGCGCGCCGCGCGGATTCTGCGGCGGATGCCGACCCTCGGAGCCAACCTGTTCGGCGAAGACGAAATCGGCGACATCCTGGAAGGCCACGACTTCGTCAGCGTGCGGACCAAGAGTTTCGGCGCTATTCAGTGGGTGCGAGGCAAACGCGGCTGACCGGCGCCGCGAGACAATGGGCTGATGATCGAGTTAGAGGTACTTCAGGCCGACGTGACCAAGCTCGAAGTCGACGCGATCACCAATGCCGCCAACACCGAACTGCGCCACGGTGGCGGCGTCGCCGCCGCGATCTCGCGAGCAGGTGGGCCTCAGGTGCAGCGCGAATCGACCGAGAAGGCGCCGATCGGGCTCGGCGATGCGGTCGAAACGACGGCCGGCGACATGCCGGCGCGCTACGTGATCCACGCGGCAACGATGGAGCTGGGCGGTCCGACCTCTGCGGAAATCATCACGCGGGCAACGGATTCCACTCTACGGAAGGCCGACGAGCTGGGCTGTAGCTCGCTGGCTCTGGTGGCGTTCGGCACCGGCGTCGGCGGTTTCCCGCTTGAAGACGCGGCGCGGTTGATGGTCGACGCCGTCCGGCAGCACCCGGCCGGCTCGCTTGGGCGGGTGGTGTTCGCGGTCCACGGCGACGCGGCCGAGCAGGCGTTCCGGGAAGCAGTACAGGGCTAACCGTCGGACAGATAGCGCTCGACGGATGCGACCTTCTGCGTCATCGCGTCGGTGGTCCCGGCTCGCCAGTCTGCCTTGATCACCGTGCTGACCCGGGGCGCACGAGCGGCCACGGCCTCGACCGCGCGCTGCACCACCGCCATCACTTCTTCCCAGGTTTCGCCTTCGATCACGGTGAACATCGAATCCGTCTTGTTGGGCAACCCGGAATCGCGAACAACTCGCACCGCTTCGGCGACGATCTCCCCAACACCCTCGCCCACTCCCAGCGGGGTGACTGAAAACGCGACCAGCACAGACACCTGACCGAGCGTACCCAGACCTGGCAGCATCGAACCTCATGCGGGTTCTGGTGCAACGGGTCTCATCAGCAGCGGTGTCGGTCGATGGCCAGACGGTTGGAGAAATCCGGCCTGAGCGGCAAGGTCTGCTCGCCTTCGTGGGCGTCACCCACAGCGACGATCAGGACAAGGCGCGCCGGCTCGCCGAAAAACTCTGGACCCTCCGCGTTCTCGCCGACGAGCAATCCGCGGCCGACGTCAACGCGCCGATCTTGGTGGTCAGCCAGTTCACCCTGTACGCCGACACCGCCAAGGGTCGCCGGCCGTCCTGGAACGCGGCGGCTCCGGGCGCGGTCGCCGAGCCGCTCGTGAACGCGTTCGCGGATTGGTTGCGGGGGTTGGGCGCCCAGGTCGAGACTGGCGTGTTCGGCGCGAACATGCAGGTCGAATTGATAAACGACGGACCAGTCACGGTGATTCTGGAGCTCTGACGGCGTCGCCGCGGGTACTTTGATTATGTTGGCTACGTTTTGGCGAAATCGGGACGGGAGGGCCGAATTTTGCGAAACATGCAGGAGCCTGCCGCGGCAAAAGTGGTCGGCCGATCATGAGCACCTCACCTGAATTCGGCTCGCTTCGTTCCGACGACGACCACTGGGACATCGTCAGCGGCGTGGGGTATACCGCCCTCCTGGTAGCGGGTTGGCGCGCGGTGCATGCGGTAAGCGCGCAACCGCTGGTCCGCGACGTTTACGCGAAGCACTTCATCGCCGCATCGGAGGACCCGTACCTGGCGGGTGTGCTGGCCAACCCGGGGACCTCGGCGGACCAGACCGCCTTTCCCCGCCTCTACGGCGTGCAAACCCGGTTCTTCGACGACTTCTTCACCGCCGCCGGTAACGCAGGGATACGGCAGGCGGTGATCGTTGCCGCCGGGTTGGACTCCCGGGCATACCGGCTTGACTGGCCGGACGGAACAACGGTTTTCGAGGTCGACCTTCCGAAGGTGCTGGAATTCAAGGGGCGGGTGATGGCCGAGCACGGCGCCACGCCCAAGGCCCGCCGGAGCGAGGTCGCGGCCGACCTAAGGACCGACTGGCCCACGCAGTTGAAGGCGGCCGGGTTCGATCCGCAGAGCCCCAGTGCCTGGTCGGTGGAGGGGATACTGCCGTACTTGACCGATGACGCGCAAAGCGCGCTGTTCACCCGGATCAGTGAGCTCTGCGCACCGCGCAGCCGAGCCGCCATCGGCGCGCTGGGGACCTGCTTAGATCGCGAGCGGCTCGCCGCTCTGGAAGAGACGCACCCCGGGGTCAACATGTCCGGCGGCGTCGATTTCTCCGCTCTCACTTACGAGCCCAAGAGCGACCCGGCGCACTGGCTGGCCGGCCACGGATGGTCTGTCGAACCCGTCCGCAACACGCTGGAGTTGCAGGCGAGTTATGGAATGACCCCGCCGGACGTGGACGTACAGATCGACAGCTTCATGCACTCGCAATACATAACGGCGACGCGGTGAGGGGAGGTGCCGACATGGTTACGACGATGACGCTCTCCCCCGCCGACGCCATCGCGGAGATCGGCGCCAGCTCACCCGGACCAGGGGTCGGCGCGTTCTTCGATATGGACGGCACGCTGATCGACGGCTTCACCGCAACAGCTCACATCGGCGACCGTATCCGGCGTCGGCAGGCCGGGATCGGCGAACTCCTGGGCGTGATCGAAGCCGCCCTGCGGTATCGATTCGGTCGCGTGGAGTTCGAGCAGCTCGTCGCGCGGGCTGCTGGTTATCTGCGTGGTGAATTACTGGCCGAGCTCGATGAGCTGGGCGAGCGACTGTTTGTGGAACGTGTTGCCCCACGCGTCTACTCGCACATGCACGAGATCGTTCAGGCGCATCAGGAACGCGGGCATACCGTGGTGCTGAGTTCGTCGGCGTTCTCCATCCACGCAGAACCCGTCGCCCGGTTTCTAGGTATCACCAACGTGCAGTGCAATCACTTTGAACTCGACGATCGGCAGCGGCTGACCGGCGGAATGGTGAAACCCGTCGTGTGGGGGGCATCGAAAGCCGCCGCGGTACAACAGTTCTGCGCCGACAATGACGTTGCGCTACAACGTAGTTACTTCTACGCCGACGGCGACGAGGATGCGGCATCGATGTCACTCGTCGGCTGCCCGCGACCAGTGAACCCCCGCTCCGGGCTCGCGGCCAAGGCCGCCGTGCACGGCTGGCCGGTGATGTGCCTCGCGTCGGGCCGCCGCCGCGGACCGGTGCGGAGGCTGCGATATCTGACCAGGCATGTTCGCCGTGACCAACCAGGGTGACAAGGATTAGGGCCTGAGCAGGATCTTCACGTCCTCGCCGGTGCGCGAGTCCGCCGTCGCATAGCCTTTGGCCGCTTCGTCCAGGGGCAGTGTGGTGGTGAAGATCCCGTCGACATCGAGCCGGCCCGACCGCAGCAGTGGTATCAACTCCGGCCAGGTACGCTGCACCGGCGCCGTGGTCATGCGCAGCGTGATGCTGCGAATCAGACAAACCAAGGCGGGAAGCGGAAACGGCTGCAGATCGTGCACACCGACAACCGAGACACTGCCACCCGGCCGCACCGAATTGAGCGCGTCGGTCAAGGATGCGTCGGTGCCGACGGCGTCAATCACCGAGTCGGCGCCGCGACCGCCCGTCGCGGCGAGGATGGCCTCGGCCGCCGGCGACGCGATTGGCGTGGCGCCCCATTTGGCGGCACGCTGTAGGCGCCCGTCGACGCGGTCGACAGCGAAAACCGTTGCAGCACCTTGAGCAAAAGCGCTGCGCAGCGAGCACAGGCCCACCGCTCCCAGGCCGATTATCGCCGCGGTGCCGCCGGGCGGAATGTCGGCCCGCTGCGCCGCCGCCCAGCCGGTCGCGAGATTGTCGGTCAGCAGCAACGCCTGCTCGGTGCTGATCCCTTCGGGGATCTTGAGCAGCAGGAAGTCGGCGGCGGGAACCGCCAGCAGATCGGCCTGGGCGCCGCCAAGCACACCGCCGCCGAAGATCTGCATGCCGGAGTAGCACATCACCGGGTCGCGGGTGGCGCACCCCGGGCAGGCGCCGCATCCGGTCACCGAGGACACCAGAACCTGGTCGCCAACGTCGACGGTGCGCACGTCCGACCCCTTTTCGACGACGGTGCCGATCGCCTCGTGGCCGAGCGCAATCGGATCAGCGAGCGGAAAGTCGCCCTCGTAGAAGTGCAGGTCGGATCCGCAGATACCGGCGGCGCTGACGGAGACGATCGCCCCGGCTGGCCCGGGAAGTGCGGGATCGGGACGGGTGTCGACCCGGATGCTGCGGGGCCCATCGACGATTACCGTACGCATGTTGACGTGCTCACTTTCTTTGTCGCACTCACTCTTTCGGTCGAACAAGAAATTGTGACCAATCGGGCTCGCGCACCGCGGCACAGTACTCGTTGAGGCGCCACGGGCTTACGGTGTGGATCTCCCCGTCGGCGTTCTTGAAGTAGGAGTGTTTGACCGCGGGGTGGGACCACACCATCTGCTTGATTTTGGCTTGCGTCTGTTGATGCCACTCGGAGGCCGCCTCCGGCCTCGGTTCCATGGAATGCGAGTTGGTCTCCGCCAGCCGCTTCAGGCACTGGTCGATGTAGCGCATCTGCAGCTCGGACTGAAAGATCAGGCTGCCCCCGTGGGCCAGGTGAGTTCCGGGCCCGTAGATGATAAAGAAGTTGGGGAATTCCGGAATGGTGATCCCGAGGTAGGCGTACGGTCGGCTCCCCCACATGCCGTGCAGGTCAGTTCCGTTGCGGCCAATCACTTTTAGCGGCCACAGCACATCGGTGTGCCGGAATCCGGTGGCGTAGACAATGATGTCGGCGTCGTGTGTCACACCGTCTTCGGTGACGACGCCGGCGGGCGTGATCCGCTGGATCGGCGTGCGCACCAGTTCGACGTTGTCGCGTTGCAGTGTTCGCAACCAGCTGCCGTTGTCCTGCAATGTCCGTTTGCCGGTGGCCGGATAGTCGGGCATGACCTTGGTCAACAGCTCGTTGCCTTCGCCGACCTGGCTGGTGATCCACTGCGAGAACATCATCCGGGCGGCGGCGTTGATGTCGCTGACGGCGTAGCCCTGATCGGCATAGTTGGGGTCGGTTTGGGCGGCGTCGAGACCCTTGTCGGAGCCCGGCCACAGGACCAGAAACCGGTACCACCTTCCGTAGTACGGCAGGTGGCGCATCGCCCAGCGCACACCGTCGCCGACCTCGTCGTGGTACATCGCGTTCGGGAACATCCACTGGGCGGTCCGCTGGAACACGGTGAGCCGCTCCACGTCGTCGGCGATCGCGGGCGCGATCTGGAAGCCGCTGGCCCCGGCACCGATGAGCGCGACCCGTTTTCCGGTCAGGTCGATGGAGTGATCCCAGGCCGCGGAGTGGAACGACGGTCCCCCGAAGGTGTCGGCACCGTCGAATTCGGGGATATACGATCGATTCAACTGTCCGACCGCGGTGATAACCGCCCTTGCGCGGGTTGTGCTCGTCTGGCCATCGGCGGTTCGCAGCGTGACGTTCCACATGCCGTCGTCGTCGTTCCACTCGGCCGCGAGCACCTCGGTGTTCCAACGCACGTGCTCGGCCAAGTCGTGCTTCTTCATCACCGCCGTGAAATAATCCTGCAGCTCGTACTGCTCGGCGAAGAAGTGGGTCCAGTCGTTATTGGGTTCGAAGCTGTAGCAATAGAAATGGTTCGCCACATCCACGCGCGCGCCAGGGTAGCTGTTCTCCCACCATGTTCCGCCGGGGCCGGCGTTCTTCTCGACGATGGTGAATCCGATGTTGGCTTGTTTGAGCCGGATCCCGGCCAGGATTCCGGATTCGCCGCATCCGACGACGAGGACTGGGAGCCCCGCCGTGCATTCGGTCGGCAGGGCCGCCGGGCGGCGGGGGTCGACCCCGGCGAGGTCCAGCTCTTCGGAGACCAGGGGTAGGTAGTCGTCGGGAACGTGCTCGCAGGCCGCCCAGTCCATCATTTCCCGGATGAGTTCGGGGCTCAGCGGTTTCGGCTCGGGGCAACCGCGGTCCCGGTACTCGGTGATGACTTTGAGCGCGTCGGCGCGCGCCCGCGCCTTGTCCTCCTCCGACATGAATCCCTGGACCTCGTTGAGGAAGATGCCCATCTGCTTGAACTCGCGGATGAAGCGGGGATCGCCGGTGATGTGGACGAGCGTGAGCAGCAGCGTCGGGATGCTCACGTCCTCAAGCGCGGCCGCGATCTCGGGTGTCGACGTGGTGAACGGCCGGCCGGCGTAAAGGCTGCGCATCGAGCCGATCCTTTCGGTGAACTGGGAGCCAAATTACGCTACTCACCGTTTCGTAATAGGCAGCCCTACGCTACCGTGGGCGCCGGAGCGGATCAAGAGCAGCTAGCGCGATTGGATACCGACTACCAGTCGTCGGCTTCCTGCTCGGCCTGGCACGGGAGTTCCTCGGGGTGGTGAGGGATCCATTCGGTGTCGCCGTTGCCCTGGGCGGTGGGTTGGCGGCGTGGTCGAAAGAGCTACGTGCGGTAATGGCTGCGGCGCTGCAGAACCCGGTTGTTGCCGCCGACCCGCTTGACGAGTTGCAGGCACGCCGAGACGCCAAGCGCGGTAGCTGGTCAGGAAATCACGCCGTCAATTAATCGCGGCCGACCTGCCATGCGCGCGGGCCCCGGGGGGCCCGCCGGCTACGGCAACCCTTTCATTCCGGCCAGGCCGAGCAGCACCCCGCCGGTGCCGCCGGCTCCGCCTTTGCCGGGGCTGCTGGCCTCCCCGCCGTTTCCGCCATTACCGCCATTGCCGATCAGTGTGGCGTTGCCGCCGGCCCCTCCGTTGCCGCCTGTCGAGCCTCCGGCGCCGCCGGCGCCGCCGGTGCCGCCGGTGCCGAGGAGGATGCCGGCGTTGCCGCCCGTTCCCCCGAGCCCCCCGATGATGGAGCCGAACCCGCCTGCGCCTCCGTCACCGCCGACGCCGAAGAGCACGCCAGCTTTGCCGCCGGCCCCCCCGGCGCCGCCGCCGGAGCCGACGGTGAGCCCGCCGGCCCCGCCGTTGCCGCCGGCCCCGCCGTCGGCACTGAGGGCGAGCAGGCCGGCGTTGCCGCCGGCCCCCCCGGCGCCGCCGGTGCTCTTGCTGCTGGTCCCTCCGTCGCCGGCGGCCCCCCCGGCGCCGGAGAACAAGCCGCCGGTCCCGCCGGCCCCGCCGGCCCCGCCGGCCCCGTCGCTGGCGGGCCCGCCGGTCCCGCCGGCCCCGCCGTGGCCGAACAGCCCGCCGGCCCCACCGGTACCGCCGACCCCGCCGGCGCCGGCGCCCAATGTTGCGGTCCCGCCGGCGCCGCCGGTCCCGGCGGTACCGAAGAGCAAACCGGCTTTGCCGCCGGCCCCGCCGGCCCCGCCGATACCAGTGGGTCCTGCGGTCCCGCAGAACCCGCCGGCCCCGCCGGGACCGCCGTTGCCGACCAGCATGGCGTTGCCGCCACGGCCGCCGGCGCCGCCGGCGACGGCCATTGAAGGCCCGCCGGTCCCGCCGGCCCCGCCGTTGCCGATCAGCCCGGCGGCCCCGCCGTTACCGCCGGCCTTACCCTGGCCGGTCGGGCTCCCGCCGGCCCCGCCGTTACCGACTAACCACCCGCCGGGCGACCCGTCTTGCCCGGTTCCCGGGGTCCCGTCGGCGCCGTTGCCAATTAGCGAGCGCCCGGTCAGCGTTAGGAAGGGCGCATTGATCAGGTCGAGCAGGCTCTGTAAGGGTTTGGCAGCGGCGGCCTCAGCACTGGCATACGAGCCCGCACCCGCGGCCAAGGCCCGCACAAACTCGTCATGAAACGCCGCCGCCTGCACGCTGAGCGCCTGATACCCCTGGCCGTGGGCGGAAAATACCGCCGCGATGGCCGCCGACACCTCATCGGCGCCCGCGGCCAGCACCGCCGTTGTCCGAGCTGTCGCGGCCGCATTAGCCGCGCTGAGCGCCGACTCAATACCTGCCAAATCCGATGCCGCCGCCGTCATCATCTCCGGCGCCGCGATCATAAACGACATCCCGCACCTCCAAGCCCGCCAAGACAAGCCACCCGTTAGCAGGCGATCAGCGACACCTGAAATCGTATGCTCAATTCCGCCCTGCCCGGAAGACCCCATCAGAAGGGTCAGTGGCAACTGCGGCACTTCCACAGCACCACAGCACCACAGCGCCAGGCGCCGGGTGTTTACTGCCTTGGTGGCGGGTCAGCTTCCCGTGTCGGGCGGGTCCGCAAACGGACGGATTGCCGCGAACAGCCCTGCGGCCGACGGTTGGGCTGTGGTCGTCGGGGTTGCACATGCCCGGGGCGGCCAGCGGCCCGAAGCCACTGAAGCCTTAGTGGGACAGGTGATTTCGGTGACGAAGCGACGAAAGCGGCAGCTACGGAGCCCGATGCGGAACGTCGGCCACCAGGCCGCCGTCGATGACGAACTCGGCCGCTGTCGCATACGACGATTCATCGCTGGCCAGGAAGAGCACAAACGTCGACACGTCCTGTGGTTCTCCGGGCCGTCCGAGCGGAATGTTGAGCATGTCCTGGGGAAGTTTCGCGGTCATTTGGGTGCGGATGAAGCCCGGGTGAATCGAGTTAACTCGGATGTTGTTGGGCGCCAACTCAAGCGCGGCGGACTTGGTCAGACCGCGGACCGCCCACTTGGAGGCCACGTATCCGTGGACCCACGGGGCACCCCGAAGCCCCTCGATGGATGAGATGTTGATGATCGAGCCGCCGCCGGCGGCGGTCATCGGATCGACGGCAGCCTGAATGCCCAACAGCGTGCCCGTGACGTTCACGTCGAGGACCTGTCGCCACTTGTCCAGGTCGAAAGTCTTCAGTGGGCCGTAGTTGATGATGCCCGCGTTGTTCACCAACACGTTGAGCTTCCCGAACTCGTCCACCGCCGCTTTGGCGGCCGCCGTCCATTGCTCGGGCCGCGTCACGTCGAGATGCACGTAGCGCGCCGCGGCGCCCAGCTCGTCGGCCAGTGCCCGGCCGTCGTCATCGAGGATGTCGCCGATCACCACCTTGGCGCCCTCAGCCACCAGCAACCGGGCATGCGATGCTCCCATACCCCGGGCGCCGCCGCTGATCAGCGCAACTTTTCCATCTACGCGTCCCATGTCGGGTCACGCTACCCGAAGGATATTGCGAGATTAGAACGTGTTTTAGTGTCCGAGAGGCGTCGGCGGCCTGCGGTCGGGCAGCCGGTGCCGACGGGAGGTGGATGAGCGTCGTGGCCCCGCTACTCACGGCTTGCAGCGGGTTTCTGCTCGCCATCTTGTGGATGGATTTGATTTTCGACGTCCAGGTCTTCGGGCACCGGGGCACGGGTGCGGAACTGCCCGAACCCGTGCTCGCCTCCATCGCCGGCTACTACCACCGGGCGACCACCACATCGCGGCCGATGAGCCGGCTGATCGCCGTTGTCATGGTGATCCTATTGGGCGCGTTGGGGTTTCAGGTCACCCGGGGCCGGGACCCCGGCTGGCTGATGCTCACCTCGGCCGCCCTCGCGGGGGTCCCGGTCCTGCTGGCATTGATACACACCGTGCCCGCCGCGGTTCGGCTCGGAAAACGGGTCGACGGTCTTTCCGGCCAGACCCGCCTCGCGCGATCCATCTGCCGGGATCACCTCATCTGTGCCGGCTGCATGCTGGCGTTTCTGATCCTATGGGTGGCGCACGCCCTCATGACCTGACGTTTTCGGCGCCTGAGGACGCGATGGCTCGTAGTTCGGAGATCCCTGTACCGGGGCGGCTGGCCACGTCAGTGCGGTCCGTACTAAACTAGAACACGTTTCAGTTCTTTTCGCATATCTTTCATCCCCTTTTAAAGGGTCAAGCTTTCCAGGAGCAGGCATGCACACTGCTATTTGCGACGAACTCGGTATCGAATTTCCGATCTTCGCCTTCACCCACTGTCGCGATGTCGTCGTCGCGGTCAGCAAGGCCGGCGGTTTCGGCGTGCTGGGGGCGGTCGGCTTCACGCCGGAGCAACTGGAGATCGAGCTCAAGTGGATCGATGAGAACATCGGCGACCACCCCTACGGGGTCGACATCGTCATCCCCAACAAGTACGAGGGTATGGACTCCCACCAGTCGGGCGAGGAGCTCGCCAACACGCTGCGGTCGATGGTGCCGCAGCAGCATCTGGATTTCGCTAAAAAGATCCTCGCCGATCACGGCGTCCCGATCGAGGACAGCGACAAGGACAGCCTGCAGCTGCTCGGGTGGACCGAGGCGACGGCCACCCCGCAGGTCGAGGTGGCGCTCAAGCACCCGAAGGTGTCGATGATCGCCAACGCGCTGGGCACTCCACCGGCCGACATGATCCAGCACATCCACGACGCCGGCCGCAAGGTCGCCGCGTTGTGCGGTTCGCCCTCGCAGGCTCGCAAGCACGCCGACGCGGGCGTCGACATCATCATCGCCCAGGGCGGCGAGGCCGGCGGGCACTGCGGCGAGGTGGGCTCAATCGTCCTGTGGCCGCAGGTGGTCAAGGAAGTGGCCCCAGTCCCGGTCCTTGCCGCCGGTGGCATCGGCAGCGGCCAGCAGATCGCCGCCGCGCTGGCGCTGGGTGCCCAGGGGGCGTGGACCGGCTCGCAGTGGCTGATGGTCGAGGAAGCCTCGAACACCCCGGTTCAGCAAGCGGCGTACGTGAAAGCGAGCAGCCGTGACACCGTCCGGAGCCGCTCGTTCACGGGTAAGCCCGCCCGGATGCTGCGCAATGACTGGACCGAGGCATGGGAGCAACCGGACAACCCGAAGCCACTCGGCATGCCGCTGCAGTACATGGTCTCTGGCATCGCGGTGCGGGCCACGAATAGGTACCCGAACGAGACCGTCGACGTCGCGTTCAATCCGGTCGGTCAGGTGGTCGGGCAATTCCACCAGGTGGAGAAGACGTCGACCGTCATCGAGCGCTGGGTGCAGGAGTACCTCGAGGCGACGACCAGGTTGGACGAACTCAACGCCGCCGCTTCGGTATGACGGCTTGATGCAGGATTAGCGCGGCCGGCCTATTCGTCGACTTCGTCCTTGCCGGTGAAGACCTCCTTGGTCCGTTCGACCGCGTGAGTGGCGATGTCGATCGAGTGCTGGACGATGTGGCTGGCACCGCCCGCGATGTCGCCGCGGATGATGTCGCTGACGTCTTCGACGATGTCCGAGGCCTTCTCGACGGCATTGGTCGCGATGTCCTTGACGGCGTCGACTGCGTCTTTGGGATTGACGGCCATCGGACACTCCTGTTCGTTGAGGGATGCTTGAGATGACTGTAGACCCGGCGGTGTATTCGCCGAACGCACGCCCAGGTCAGTAGTTCACCAGGCTGCGCCAATACTCCTCGGGTATCTCGTTGCCGGAGCGCAATACTCGCGCCAGCCCGACGGCCATCGCGATTCCGAGCAGGCCGAGCCATAACCCCGCCAGCGCGATGATTCCCCAAAGCACGGCGGTGACCGTCGGCCAAGGCGACATCACGGCCAGTATCGGAGCGAAGAAGAAGCCGGTGCCGACGTACCACGCCGAGCCGGCCCGATCGGACGCGAGCACGAAGCGCAGCCAGCGCGGTACCGGGGATTCCGGGAGCTGACCTTTGCGCATGCCTCCAGGATAGGCGGGTCGGCTAACCGGAAGGCGGGAAGAACCCTGCGCCGGTGAACCATCCTTCTTGCCATCCTTGATCTCCCAGGCACAGCATCGGGAGTCCGGCGGCCGACTGTGCCGCGGCTTGCGAGCCCGGGCACTTCGCGCCGGCCTGCTGGACTCCGTAGAGCGGGTAGGAGATCACCCAGTACCCGGTGGTGGCAGCCGGGAACTGGTTGGGCGGCGGGAAATGACAGGCCTCGGCCTGACCGCTGGGGCCGCGCCCGAAAATGAAGCGCTCGTAGTTGTCGCACGGCGCACCCAGCGAAGCCTGATAGTTCATGCCCGGCACGTCGCCGTCGTAGGCGGCCGCGATCGGCGCAGTGCCGACCATGCCGATCATGGTGCCCGCGACCCCTGTAGCAACCGCTGTAGCGGCGAGTAGTTCACGAATCATGTTCCACCCTTCGCGTTGATGTCACTTGGCACCGCACTGCGCCAGGTGACCTGGACCAAAGCATAACGATTGTGTCGTGGCCCACAAGATCGGTTTCGCGGGGCCGGGTTGCCGGCCTCAACGACGCCGGTAGGTGCAGATGAGGACTCCGGTTCCGGTTGCCGTCGTCGAAACCAGCTCGAGTGCGCGGGCCTGACCGCCGTCGGGGAAGATGCGCTTGCCGCCGCCGAGCAGGATCGGCTCGATCATCAGGCGGTATTCGTCGACCAGGTCATGCTCGATCAGCTGCGCGGCCAACGATGCGCTGCCCATGACCTGTATCACGCCACCATCTTGGGCGCGCAGCTCGCGGATTGCGCCGATCGCATCTTCGGCGGGCAGCAGGGTCGAACCGGGCCAGGTGAGGTCGTCCTGGGTCAGCGTGCGGGACGCCACGTACTTCGGGATCCCGTTCATCCGGTCGGCGAACGGGTCGCCGGCGCGCTCCGGCCAGGCGGCGGCCATCGTTTGCCAGGTGCGCCGGCCGAACAGCAGTGCCTGCGTGCCGGCCATGACCTCGGTGACGGCCGGTCCCATGGTCTCGGGCTCGAAGTACGGCTCGAACTAGTGCGAGACCAGCCGCCGTGGGCGAAATCGCCGTCCGTGTCTTCGCCCTGACCGCCCGGGGCTTGGACCACCCCGTCGAGGCTGATGAAGTCACTCAAAACGATCCGCATTGCTGGCGCCCTTTCGGTTGTTAGTTGTTGTTGATCTTGCAGACCGGCGGTATGGCCGGAACTCATCGCCCCTGAACATGTTGCAATTCGCCTCCGGCGATCTTGCTTTGGTCCTTCCCAATCGTGGTCTACCAATGGTTTATTTGGCACAGGGAGACAACTAGAAGACTTCGTATCGAGGAGTGGGCCTTGTCAACTACCGAGCAATCCACCCAGCCATCCCCCAACCTGCCTCCCGGGTTTGATTTCACCGACCCGGACATCCACGCCGAACGGTTGCCGATCGAGGAACTCGCCGAGCTGCGACGGACCGCGCCGATCTGGTGGAACGAGCAGCCGCTCGGGGTGGGCGGGTTCGACGACGGCGGCTTCTGGGTGGTGTCCAAGCACAAGGATGTCAAGGAGATATCGCTGCGCAGCGACGTCTTCTCCAGCCTGCAGAAGACCGCCCTGCCACGTTACAAGGACGGCACCGTCGGCGAGCAGATCGAACGGGGCAAGTTCGTCCTGCTCAACCAGGACGCCCCGCACCACACCCGGTTACGCAAGATCATCTCCCGCGGCTTTACCCCCCGAGCAGTCGAGCGCCTGCGCGAGGACCTGGGCGAGCGTGCCCGGCGCATCGTCGCGGCCGCGGCGGACGAAGGTTCCGGCGACTTCGTCGAACAGGTGTCCTGCGAGCTGCCGCTGCAAGCCATCGCCGGGCTGCTGGGTGTCCCCCAGGAAGACCGGATGAAGCTGTTCCACTGGTCCAACGAGATGGTCGGCGACCAGGATCCGGAATTCGCCACCAACGACGCCATGGCCGCCTCGGTCGAACTCATCATGTATGCCATGCAAATGGCAGCCGATCGGGCCAAGAACCCCGGTGAGGACATCGTCACCAAGCTGATCGACGCCGACGTCGACGGCCACAAACTCTCCGACGACGAATTCGGATTCTTCGTCATCCTGCTGGCGGTGGCCGGCAACGAGACCACCCGCAACTCCATCACCCAGGGCATGATGGCCTTCACCGATTTCCCCGATCAGTGGGAGCTGTACAAGAGGGAGCGCCCCGTCACCACCGCCGACGAGATCGTCCGGTGGGCCACCCCGGTGACGTCGTTCCAACGGACCGCCCTGGAGGACTACGAGCTGTCCGGCGTCCCGATCAAGAAGGGTCAGCGGGTCGTAATGGTATACCGCTCAGCCAATTTCGACGAGGACGTGTTCGACGACCCGTTCACCTTCAACATCCTGCGTAATCCCAACCCGCATGTGGGATTTGGTGGCACCGGCGCGCATTACTGCATCGGGGCCAACCTGGCGCGGATGACGATCGACCTAATGTTCAATGCGATCGCCGACGCCCTGCCCGATCTGGAATCGGTCGGCAAGCCCGAGCGGCTGCGGTCGGGCTGGCTCAACGGAATCAAGCACTGGCAGGTCGACTACCACACCACCGGGGCAGCGGAATGCCCTGTGGCGCACTAGACCTATATTCGAACAATGGCGACCCATCGAGCTGTCCATGTGCGCTCCGCCGGAGCAGCCTTAGAGCTGGTAGACGTCGAAACCAAACCACCGGGCCGTGACGAGGCACGCCTGACGGTCGCCGCGTGCGGCATCTGCGGCACCGACGCCCACTTCGTCTCCGGCGGATTCCCGGGCATGTCGTGGCCGTTGACCCCGGGGCACGAAATCGCCGGAAAGATCGCCGAACTCGGCGCCGGTGTCGAGGGTTTCGCGGTTGGCGATCGCGTCGCGGTCGGGTGGTTCGGAGGATGCTGCTACCACTGCGACCAATGCCGTAAAGGCCAGTTCATTCACTGCGAGAACGGGAAAGTCCCGAGCTATCAGTACCCCGGCGGCTACGCGGAATCGGTGACCGTGCCGGCCAGTGCGCTGGCCCGGATCCCGGCCGAGCTCTCGGATGCGGAAGCCGCCCCGATGGGCTGCGCCGGCGTCACCACCTACAACGCATTGCGCCACACCAAGGCATTGCCTGGTGACCGGGTCGCGATCCTCGGCGTCGGTGGGCTGGGCCACCTCGGGGTGCAGTTCGCCCGGGCAATGGGCTTCGAGACCATTGCGATCGCCCGCGGCGCCGGCAAGGAGGACGATGCCCGGAAACTCGGCGCCCATCACTACATCGACTCCACCGCCGGTGACCCCTCCGAAGCGCTGAAGGCCCTGGGCGGTGCCGCGGTTGTGTTGGCCACCGCGGGCAACTCGGGGGCCATGGCAGCCACCGTCGGTGGAATATCACCACAGGGTGAGCTCGTCACCATCGGTGTCACGCCCGAGCCACTGCCGATCAGTCCCATTCAGCTGATCACGCCGGGGGTCAGCATTGTCGGCCACCCGTCCGGCACCGCGAAAGACGTTGAAGAGACAATGCATTTCGCGGTCCGGTCGGGTGTGCGAGCGTGGATCGAGGAGCTGCCGCTGTCGCAGGCCGCGGAGGGCTACGCCGTGCTGGAGCAGGGGCGCGCGCATTACCGCACCGTTCTGACGATTTGACTGGCCTTGTGAGAAAGTCGGTCTGTGACCGACCTGTGGACCCTGGACGAATCCGACGGTGAGTTGCTGGTTCGCACCGGCGTCGCGGGCAGGGCCGCGCGGATGGGTCATCGCCTCACCATCGCGATGACGCGCTGGCAGGCCACGGTGAGCTGGGACGGCGCCGAACCCACTATCGCGGAGCTGGTCGTCGAGGTCGATTCGTTTCAGGTGTTGCGCGGCGAGGGCGGGGTCAAAGGGTTGTCGGGGGCCGAAAAGGCCCTGCTGAAGTTGAACGCGTTGAAGTCGCTGGGCGCCAGCCGCTATCCGCAGATCCGCTATGCCGCGGACTCCATCGAGAACACCGACGACGGGTATCGCCTCGCCGGCACACTACAGATCCGGGGAAAATCGCACCAGCACGTAATCGAGCTTCGCACAGAGGATCTCGGCGACTCGTGGCGAATGTCTGCCCAATCCAGGTTTCGGCAGTCCGATTACGGCATCAAGCCCTATTCGCTGCTGATGGGTTCGGTGCAGGTCGCCAACGACGTAACGGTGTCTTTCACCGCCGTTCGCGCCAAAGACGACTAGTGCGCCCGCCCGCCTCGGATGGCTCTTCCTACCTCGTTCAGATCCCGATCAATCCGACTAATGACACTTCGGTGACGCTGACCATTTCCGGATTGGGGCAATATAATCACCGCCACCAAACCGGTCAGCCGTTGACGTGGGCGTCACAGCAGTACATCGCAACCCGTTGAAACCGCCGGATCGTCGGCATTCGGAAAGGAATCACCAATGACGATGATTACTCATCTGCGGCGGTTCACGGCCGTCGCAAGCATGGCTACCGCCGCCGCGATCACCATCGCGCCAATCCTGGCAGCGCACGCAGACGGCGTGTGGGGCGCGATTGCTTACGCTTACAGCAGCGCCTGGGGCCGCGCGCAGGACTACCCGACCAAGCCGGCCGCGGAGGCGGCCGCAGTCGGATTTTGCGGGTACTCCGATTGCAAGGTGCTCACCAGCTTCACGAATTGCGGCGCCGTGGCGGCGAATGGCTTTGTCCGCCAAGGCGGGTTTGGACCCACGCTGAGCGCCGCGATGAGCGACGCTTTGACCAAACTCCACGGTGGCTGGATCGACACCTGGGCCTGCAACTAGGTCCTACGACGGCGACCTTTACGTCGCCGACTTCAACAACGATCGGTGGTGAAACTGCCGGTCGGTTTTTCCGAATCCCGCGAGGCCTCAATGTATTTCAGTCCGTCGGAACGGGTAGCCCGGGGCACAGGGTGATGTAGCCGACGGTGGGTGAGATCCAGTCGTGCCACTGTTGGTGGCTGATGTTGGAGGTGAGTTTCGAGCAGAGGGTCGCCACGGTGGTGTCGAGGGGGGTGGGCCACAACCGGATGGTGTGATCGTCGCTGCCGGAGGCCAGGGTACGTCCATCGGGGCTGAACGCCACGCTGTTCACGCCGTCGGTGTGGCCGGTCAGGGGCTGGCCCAACCGGTTGGGGTGGGCTGGGTCGGTGAGGTTCCACAACCGGATGGTGTGATCGTCGCTGCCGGAGGCCAGGGTGTGCCCGTCGGGGCTGAACGCCACACTCGTCACCAAACTGGTGTGGCCGGTCAGGGGTTGGCCCAGCGGTGTTGGGTGGGCCGGGTCGGTGAGGTTCCACAACCGGATGGTGTTATCGAGGCTGCCGGAGGCCAGGGTGTGCCCGTCGGGGCTGAACGCCACACTGTTCACGATGCTGGTGTGGCCGGTCAGGGGCTGGCCCAGCGGTGTTGGGTGGGCCGCGTCGGCGAGGTTCCACAACCGGATGGTGCCATCGAAGCTGGCGGAGGCCAGGGTGTGCCCATCGGGGCTGAACGCCACACTGACCACGAAGTGGCCGGTCAGGGGCTTGCCCAACGGGCTGGGGTGGGCCGGGTCGGTGAGGTTCCACAACCGGATGGTGTTATCGCCGCTGCACGAGGCCAGGGTGTGCCCGTCGGGGCTGAACGCCACACTGACCACGGCGCTGGTGTGGCCGGTCAGGGGCTGGCCCAGCGGTGCCGGGTGGGCCGGGTCGGTGAGGTTCCACAACCGGACGGTCTCATCGTTGCTGCCGGAGGCCAGGGTGTGCCCGTCGGGGCTGAACGCCACACTGCGCACGGCGTCGGTGTGGCCGGTCAGGGGTTGGCCCAGCGGTGTTGGGTGGGCCGGGTCGGTGAGATTCCATAAACGGATGGTGTGATCGAAGCTGGCGGAGGCCAGAGTGTGCCCGTCGGGGCTCAACGCCACACTGCCCACGGTGTCGGTGTGGCCGGTCAGGGGTATCGCCGTGTCGAGGTTCCACAACCGGATGGTGTCATCGTCGCTGCCGGAGGCCAGCGTGTGCCCGTCGGGACCGAACGCCACACTGGTCACGCCGTTGGTGTGGCCGGTCAGGGGTTGGCCCAGCGGTGTTGGGTGGGCCGGGTCGGTGAGATTCCATAAACGGATGGTGTGATCGAAGCTGGCGGAGGCCAGGGTGTGCCCGTCGGGGCTCAACGCCACACTGTTCACCATGCTGGTGTGGCCGGTCAGGGGCTGGCCCAGCGGTGTTGGGTGGGTCGCGTCGGTGAGGTTCCACAACCGGATGGTGTTATCGCCGCTGCCGGAGGCCAGCAGGTGTCCATCGGGGCTGAACGCCACACTCCACACGCCGCTGGTGTGGCCGGTCAGGGGCTGGCCCAGCGGTGTTGGGTGGGTCGCGTCGGTGAGGTTCCACAACCGGATGGTGTCATCCTCGCCGCCGGAGGCCAGGGTGTGCCCGTCGGGGCTAAACGTCACACTGTTCACGGTGCCGGTGTGGCCGGTTAGGGGCTGGCCGAGCGGTGCCGGGTGAGCCGGGTCGGTGAGGCCCCACAATCGGATGGTGTTATCGAAGCTGCCGGAGGCCAGGGTATGCCCGTCAGCGCTGAACGCCACACTGTTCACGACGCTGGTGTGGCCGGTCAGGGGCTGGCCCAGTGGTGCCGGGTGGGCCGGGTCGGTGAGATCCCACAACCGGATCGTGTTATCGGCGCTGCCGGAGGCCAGGGTGTGCCCGTCGGGACTGAACGCCACACTGTTCACGACGTCGGTGTGGCCGGTCAGGGGCGGGCCCATCGGCGCCGGGTGGGCCGGGTCGGTGAGGTTCCACAACCGGATCGTGTGATCGAGGCTGGCGAAGGCCAGGGTGTGCCCGTCGGGGCTCAACGCCATACTGTGCACGGGTGCCAGGGTGGGGATGATGATGCGGGTGGTATTGAGCGCGGTGGTGGCGGTGTAGAACGCGCCGCGGCCGGTGGCCGGATCGGACCGCAGTCGTTGCGCGGCCAAGGTTTGCGCGAGCGCACGAATGTCACTACCGGCACTGGCGCGGGAAAACACGGTGGAGGCTTCGGTGTCCAGTTGGGCGGCCAGCAGGTCGCGGGCTTCGCGGATGGCTACGCGTTTATCGATGCCAGCGCGGACAAAGCCGACGACCGCGATGACGGCGATGATCGCGGTGGCCGCGAGCGCCGCGGTGAGAACGCGCCGCCGGTTGCGCTCGGTCGCGGCCGTCTTGTCTTCGGCCCGTCGGGAGGCGGCCAGAAAGTCGCCATGGTCGGCGATGCGGCTGCTGAACTGTGATGTAGCGGCAAGGTTTTCCGCGTTGGCGAGGCGGGTGCCCTTCAGCAGCCAGTGCGGGTCCTGGTGATGCGCGCGCCAGTCGGCGGCGCTGCGTTTGATGTCGGCGACCGTCTTGAGGTCCTCGGTATGTTCGGCCAGCCACCCCCGCAGCGCGTCCCAATGTTCATACAAGCTTTCCAGCGCGACCTCGACCACGACGTGGCCGTCGCGCTCCCTATCGCGCACCAGCAGCCGCTTTTCCACCAGCGCCTCGATGAGCGGGCGGGCGTCGGCGGGCAGGTCGGACTCGTGCGCGCGCCGGCGCACGAAGCGACCGGCGTCGGTGATGTCGACCAGGTTCGGGATCAACGCCGCGCGCAGCCGCCGCAGCGCCGTCTCACGCTCGTGCAGCTCACCCGGAAGGATCTGGTCGATCTCGTTATTGACCACCTCGCGCATGCCGCCAATCGATTTCGACTGGTAGCCAGCCAGGGTGAGGTGGCCGGTACTGGCGTACTTGGTGTAGAGGCGCTCCAGCGTCAGCGCCAGCAGCGGCAGGGTGTCAGGGCCCTTGGCGTCGTTGACCAGCGCGGCAACCAGGGCGGGCTCAACGCTCAGCGGGCGACCGGCATCGTCGGTCTCACGCCGGGCCGGCCCGGTGATGACCAGCTCAAACTGAGCGGGCGGCATCGGTGTCAGTTCGTCGACCACCTTGCCGACGCCCCGGATTGCGGGATGGTTCTGCATCTTCTCGTAGCGATCGGTGCGGATGGTGGCCGCCACAACCAGCCCCGTCTCGGTCGCGTTGATCGCGCCGAAAAGCTTGACCAGAACGGCTAAAAACAGCTCGGCCTCGGTGCCGGGGGCTGCTCCGTCCGCCGGCTGCCCCGGGTCGCGGACGGAAAACAGTTCCTCGGCCTGATCCAGCGGCAGCACCAGCGTCGGCGCCCGACTACTCTGCTCGGCGTCGGCAGCGGAATTCTCGGCGACCGCCTCAGCCGCTGGGTCGTCATCGGGCCCCGGCCCGACCGCCGCGCGGCCGATCTCGGTGGAAGTTATGGTTTGGGCCGCATTCTCATGCCCGGTTTCGGTGCGCCGGTGTGCGCCCTCGGCGCGCAGCGGGGCCAACAAGCCCTGGAATATCTCGCAGAGCCGGTCGGTGTCGCCAAGCCGGCAGGCTTCCTCGACGTCGGCCTGGATGTCACCCAGCGGTGGCCCCGGCAGTTGCAGGGCTTGGCGGGCACTGTCGATGGCCGCGGCAAAACCACGGTCTCCGGTCAGCGGCCCGCTTTCGGGACGCATCACACCCAACACCACAAAATTGTGGTCATCGCGCTGCAAGCGCGGGACCAGCCCGGCCCGCAGAAACGACGACTTGCCGCTGCCCGAGGGGCTCAGGACCACAAACAGCGACTTTTGACGCGACGGCCAGCGACGCATCTCGCGCAGCTCCTGCAGCCCGCGGGCGATGGCCGCATCACGGCCGAAGAACACGCCCGCGTCGGTGTCTTCAAACGGTTTCCATCCCCGATACGGCACCCGCTTCGGATCATCACGCGGCGGCCATCCGAAATGCTCGGGGCCGATGCCCGTTCCCTCCAGGGCCCAGCGAATCCTGGCCAGACCCGCCTTGCTGAACCGCACCGGCGGCCCCTCGGCTAGCGCCGGGGGGTCAGCGGGGACCGGGATTTCTTCGACGGCGTCCTCGGACAGGCCGTCGACCAGCAAGTCACAGCGCTGCTGCTCAGATGGCGGGCCTTGTTCTCCGGTGTCCTCCAAGCGGGCGACGATGACGTGTTTGCCCCACGCCGCTGCACTGCGCGCCTGTAGCTGGCATTCCGGTGAGTCCAGCCACGCCCGCGACAGCAAACAAATCACCGTCTCGCAGCCGAACTCCTTTTGAACCAACTGCGACATCCGCCTCGACTGGCCTGCCGCCGGCCCGGTCTCGGGGCGCAGGTCGATGAACATCTCGTCGGCCAGCCCCGGTCGCACCCCGCTTAGCCAGCGCCTCAGCGCCACGGCTTCGCGGTCATTCACCGGGGATTTACTCACGAATATCGCGGCCTCGGCCTTCGCCGTCGGCGCTGCCGCGGCGTTCAGGAAGGCGTCGGCGTGGTGCTGATCCACTATGCCGAGGGCTTCGCAGGCAGCCAGGGCCAAATCCCCGGCGCTGTCGTAGCGGCCGGCGGGCTCCTTGGCCATGCCACCCGCGATCACCTCATCGAAGGCCGCCGGGATGCCCGGGCGCTGCAGACTGGGACGCGGGATGGGAGCGGTCAAGTGCGCGCTGATCAACGCCCTATGGCCGGTGCTCGGATAGGGCGCGGCACCAGTCAGACACTCGAACAGCACGCACGCCAATGCGTACACATCGGCACGGTGGTCGACTTCGCCGTCGGTGAGCCGCTCGGGGGCCATGTAGGCAAACGTGCCGATGGTGGTGCCCATCTCGGTCAACCGTGCCTCGTCGGCCGCATTAGCCAGGCCGAAATCCACCAAACACGCGAAGTCGTCGGGGTCGACCAAAATATTTTCCGGTTTGACGTCGCGGTGGATCACCTGGTTGGCGTGAGCGGCATCCAACGCCGAGGCGATCTGGCGCACGATGGCCACCGCCCGCCGCGGCTCCAACGGCCCACAACGGGTCAACAGGTTAAGCAAGTCGGTGCCCTGGATCAGGCGCATGTCGATATACAGCTGGCCCTCGATCTCCGCGCAACCGTGGATCGGCACCACATGCGGGTCATACAACCGCGCCGCATGCTGGGCCTCGCGAAACAGCCGCTCCCGAAACAACGGATCCTGCGAGTAGGGGGCCGCGATCAGCTTCAGCGCCACATGGCGGTGCAGCACGGTGTCTTCGGCCTCATACACCTCACCGAATCCACCGGCACCCAGCAACCGCAGCAGCCGATAATGCCCAAACGTTGACCCAGCCCGCGACCCCACCCCGGTGTCGCTCATCACCGACTCCTTACCAGGTCCGCGTTCCCATGGAGCACGAGCGCCCGACCCCTCGGCCTGCGCCAGACATAACGGTAAATCCTCGCCAGCGCACGCACCGCGAAACCGCGCTTGAACGGTTTGGCGGACAGGATTCAAGCGCGGCCATCAGCACGAGCGCGCGTGTATCGTCGGTGACAGTTCATTAATTCTGCTAAGTATATATCTGCTTGCCTGCTGAAAGGTTTGGAAATGCCGCGCACAGAAAATGATTCGTGGGACTTGGCGACCAGCGTCGGGGCGACCGCGACCATGGTGGCCGCCGCCCGGGCGGTCGCCAGCAAGGCCGACAACCCGCTGATCGACGATCGGTTCGCCGAACCGCTGGTGCGAGCCGTTGGGATCGAATTCTTTGCTCGGTGGGTCAGTGGCGACATCACCGCCGCAGACGTCGACGTCGCCGAGGACGCGTGGGGTCTGCAGCGGATGGCCGATCTGATGGGCGCCCGGACGCGGTACTTCGACGCCTTTTTCCGCGACGCGGTGGTGGCCGGCATCCGTCAAGCCGTCATCCTGGCTTCCGGCCTCGACGCTCGCGCCTACCGGTTGTCCTGGCCCGCGGGAACGAAGGTGTTCGAAATCGATCAGCCGCGGGTGATCGAGTTCAAGGCGGAGACATTGGCCGATCTGGACGCGCAACCCGAGGCCGACCTGCGGGTGGTGCCGATCGACCTGCGGCACGATTGGCCAACCGCGTTACGGGCAGCGGGTTTTGACGCCGACCGACCCAGCGCATGGATCGCCGAGGGGCTACTTGCCTTCCTGCCGCCGGATGCTCAGGATCGCTTGCTGGACAACATCACCGAACTCAGTGCACCCGGGAGCCGGCTGGCCGCGGAGATCTTCGTCAACCCAGCACATGACAACGGCGACCAAGCACCGGACATGCTGCTGACCGCCAGCGAACGCTGGCGCGCGCACGGGTTCGACGTCGAGCTCTCCGATCTGCGTTATGACGTCGAGCGCAATGATGTTGCGACGTACCTGGATAGCCATGGCTGGCACACCGCGGCCACGACTCTGAATCAATTGTTGGCGGACAACGGATTACCTGAGGTGCCACCGGCCGCCGGCAATTTAGCTTTGACCGACAACTACTACTGCACGTCGATTCGGCGGCACTAACCCCGGTTGGCTAGGACTGCCTAAGGCTGTGCCGGTGCGGTCGACGCCGAATCGTAAGCGCCGGGTATGTGCTCAAGCACCCGCGACAAATACGGTTGCCGATTGTCCGGATCCGGTTTCGGCTCGGTACTACCGCTTTGTTGTTCCAACGGCGCCGTGGGTTGCGGGCTCGGTTCGGCGGAAGTGACGGCGACGGGCGCCTGCTCTGATGGTCCGGCCTGTCGGGGCTCTGTTGGCGCGGCCTGTCGGGGCGACGGCACGGCCGCCGCGACGGGTGGCGTCGACGTGTGCACCGCGTGCTTTGCCGCGGAGTCGTTGTCCGGAGCCAGCTGCAGGCCCACAGCAAGTGAGAGCGAACTGACAAAGGTGACCGCACCGGCGGCCAGCGCCGTCACCGCCCCGGCATAGAACAATTGCCGGGGGCGGCGTGCGGGTGTCGCGATGGGTTCGGCAGGTTCCGCCCATAACTCGGCGTCGGTGAACTCGGTGCTTTGAGCCGCCGCCAGCGCCGCGCCCCGCGCTACCGTCACCTGCGCCATGGTTTGCGCAAAAACCGGTACCGGCAAAGCCTCTTCGAGTTCCCAAGACAATGCGTTGATGTCGTCGTCCGAGCCGACGACGACCACGCCGCCCGGGCGCCAGCCACTACGGTCGAACATTCCGGCCAGCCAGGTAGTCAGCCCGTCGAAGCCGCCGCGCACATGCTTGACGGCGGTTTGCGTCTCACCGTCGTGGGTGTCGACCATGACGACGGTCGCCCACTCACGCACGAGAATGCACACCGCGGTCTGCTCGTAGCCGATGACGGTTGCGATAGCGCGGGCGAGTGCCTCGACCGCCTCGAGCAGTCGGATCGGCACCACGTTGTCGAAACCGGCATCGGTCAACGATTCCAATAGCAGCGCGGCCTCCGCCGACGCTTCGTTGGTCCAGGTCACTCCGATGACACGCAGCCGCTGATCGCTCGCGGTCGCTGCCGCCTCTACCAGCAATACCTCGTCTAACACTTGATTTGCGGTGCTCACCGCGCGCACACCGCGGCCGTCGCGCAGCTCCAGCTCGTTGTGGTCCAGGATGGTGCCGTCCGCGCCGTGTCCTTCTGCGAGGACCCACCCGACGGTGGTCGGCGTCACTGATAGCCCTAGTACCGCTTCCAAAATGTGCACCTCAATCGTTCCCGGACCTCCGAGATCCTCGACGCACCGCCGCGCACCATGCAGCCCGCTGGTGCGGTGGTTCGTGAGAGCCGGAACAGTCCAGGAATAGCGTGTCTACATCGGCTTGCTCTGGGAGAGCCTACGCGGTCGACGCAAGTTCGGCTGCACTGGTGCAAAACCACTTGCTGACCTGCACCACTGGTTGCGGCCCGTCCGATGTCGCACACTGCTAGCCGGGTAGGCGTCGGGTAAGAGTGGCGGGTAAGGCGCGGGCGAACCCCGACAGTGTCGCAATCCGGTCCGACGTTTTGTTTACCCACGCCTTGCACGTTAGGCCGCAGGCCGGCCGCTCCCCCGGTCCTTGGTACCCAAAAAGACCTGTGAGCTGGGCATTCGTGCTGTTTGGCAGCGCGAAGAAGGTTGCCGGGAAGCGCGGGGTCACCCGTTCGCCGGCGACATATCACGGGCGCTGTATTGGCGGCTCTAACCGAAACAAAACTGAGGTTACTTCGCGTCCAGATCGACATTTGGGCTATTCGCACGGTAAATTGCCTGCCGGTACCACCAGACACCATTACAGCAAGGGGCAGGTATGACAGACGTGAGCGAGAAGATCCGGGCCTGGGGGCGCCGGCTGTTGGTCGGTGCGGCCGCGGCGGTGACTCTGCCGGGCCTGGTCGGTCTTGCCGGCGGAGCGGCGACTGCGGGGGCGTTCTCGCGGCCAGGTCTTCCCGTCGAGTACCTGCAGGTGCCGTCGGCGGCAATGGGCCGCAACATCAAGGTCCAGTTCCAGAGCGGCGGGAACGGCTCTCCGGCGGTGTACGCGCTGGACGGTCTGCGTGCGCAGGACGACTACAACGGCTGGGACATCAACACCCCCGCGTTCGAGTGGTACTACCAGTCGGGCCTGTCGCTCATCATGCCGGTCGGTGGGCAGTCCAGCTTCTACAGCGACTGGTACAGCCCGGCCTGCGGCAAGGCCGGCTGCACGACCTACAAGTGGGAGACGTTCCTGACCAGCGAGCTGCCGCAGTATCTGCAGGCCGAGAAGGGTGTCAAGCCCAACGGCAGCGCCGCGGTCGGCATCTCGATGGCCGGCTCGTCGGCGCTCATCCTGGCCGCCTACCACCCGGGCCAGTTCATCTACGCCGGCTCGCTGTCGGCCTTGATGGACCCGTCCCAGGGAATGGGGCCGACCCTGATCGGCATGGCTATGGGTGACGCCGGCGGCTACAAGTCCGACGCCATGTGGGGACCGTCGAGTGACCCGGCGTGGCAGCGCAACGACCCGACGATCCAGGTCGGCAAGCTGGTCGCCAACAACACCCGGCTGTGGATCTACTGCGGTAACGGCACACCGTCGGAGCTGGGTGGGGCCAACCTGCCCGCCGAGTTCCTGGAGAACTTCGTGCGCAGCAGCAACCTGAAGTTCCAGGACGCGTACAACGCGGCCGGTGGTCACAACGCGGTGTTCAACTTCAACGCCAACGGAACGCACAGCTGGGAGTACTGGGGAGCCCAGCTCAACGCGATGAAGGGCGACATGCAGGGCGCCTTGGGCGCGCACGGCTGAGCCCAATAATCCCACCGTTCGGAGAAGTCGCTACTGCGCTTGACGGCAGCCCGTCAAGCGCAGTAGCGCGTTTAGCGGGCCCGAACGGGCCCCGAACCGTCCCTGGCAGCCGTCAGCTGGGCCCGTGCAGGTCGCCGGTGATATCGACCCATCCACTCATGTCCCTGCGGTGATCGTTCAGGTTCCGGCATTCCCCATAGATGCGTAGGACGCCGATGCCCGGGTTATCGCTGTGGCGATAGACGATCACCGTGACGCCATCCTTGGAGAGGGTCCTGCCGAACACTTTGCCGTTGGGCGGCAGGCCCTCGGTCCAGCCGTGGTTAATCAGCGTCGTCGCGATTGTCGGGAAGTAGGTGTCGGCGCGGGCTCCGGCGGGCACGGCGAAGTTCAGGTAGATCGCGCCCTGATACGGCGGATCGTCCCGGTTCTTGCAGGACATCAACAGATAGCCCGCCGAGGTTGTCTGCAGTCCGGCAAGGCTGACGATTTGTTTGGCCGACCCGACCACTTGAGCTTTCGACTGGTCGTCGCTGACAGGGTTGGCGGGATGCTCGATGGCGTCCCCGGACGACGAATGGAGTCTGTCCACCAACAGCACGGCCGCACCCAGCAGCAGTGAGACCCCGAGCGCAGCCGCGACGAGTGCCCGAACGCGCGGCGAGCGCGACCATGCTGCGCGTTGGCCGCCGATCGGGGTGCGGCGGCCGGCGGAGTGATTCTGAGAAGGACCTATATCGCCAGGCTAACGCGGCGCGAACTGGATCAGAATCATGGTTATGACCGGCAGCAACGGCCGAGGCGCCCTGGGTGCAGTGGCGGGTGTCCTCGGCGGACTGCTCGTGATCGCAACGCTGCTGGCGACGCAGTCGCGAGCCGACACCAGCCCGCTCAGCGAGCTGATCGACGCCGCCGCCCAGCGGCTGCAGACCGCCGAACCGGTCGCCGCGTTCAAGTGGAATACACACGGCGCCATCGAAGATCCGGGTCGCGTCCAGCAAGAACTCACCAAGTTGCGCGCGGAAGCGACCCTGGAAACCTCCGAACAGCTCGACCCGGAGTACGTTGCCCGGGTCTTCGGTGACCAGATCAATGCCACCGAGGCGGTCGAATACAGCCGCTTCGCGGATTGGAAGCTCAACCCGGCCAGCGCGCCCGCCGCGGCACCGGACCTGTCGGCGTCGCGATCAGCGATCGATGTCCTCAACCAGACGATGCTGACTCAGATCGTGGCCAACTGGGACCTGTTGCATTCGCCGGCGTGTGCCGCTCGACTCGACGAGGCCAGGAACGACGTTATCCAGGCCCGGCAACTCGACAGCCTGTATCAACAAGCCCTTTCATTGGCGACTCGATCGTATTGCGCCTGAACGCCGACGCGCCGATTTAAATTGCCATAGATTTCTTATCTCGCGACCTTTTCGAATCGGTAACACTTCCGACACGCCGTCCGAAATGCTTGACGTGAGCAAGCTCTGCATCCCCCTCATCAAGTCCGTCGTGGTCGGCGGGTTTGTTGCAGCGTCGATGACTCTGTCCAGCGGTGTAGCCAACGCCAACCCGACTCCTAACTGGGACGCCGTGGCGCAGTGCGAGTCCGGAGGAAACTGGCACGCCAACACCGGAAACGGCGAATACGGTGGGCTGCAGTTCAAGCCGGCCACCTGGGCCCGATACGGCGGCGTCGGCAATCCGGCGGGCGCATCCAGGGAGCAACAAATCGCGGTGGCCAACCGGGTTCTGGACGATCAGGGCCTGGATGCATGGCCGAAGTGCGGCTCCGCCTCTGGCCTTCCGACAGCGGTGTGGTCGAAACCCGGACGCGGCATCACAACGATCATCAACCAGATCATTCAGGCAGCAATTCCGCGCCACTGACTCTTCTTCCGGCCTATGACCCAGCGCGAACCTGTGTTTGGATCAGGCCATGGAAGGTTCGGCGACTGTTCATATGGCGGCGCGTGCGGACAAGATCTGGGATCTGATCGCCGACGTCCGCAACACGGGACGATTTTCCCCCGAGGTTTTTGAGTCGGAGTGGTTGGGCGGCGCGACCGGCCCCGCGCTCGGCGCCAAATTCCGGGGGCACGTGCGGCGAAACGAGATCGGACCGGTGTATTGGACGACGTGCGAAGTGACGGCATGCGAACCGGGCCGCGAGTTCGGTTTCGCCGTTCTTATGGGCGACAGACCGGTTAATAACTGGCACTACAGATTGGCGCCCTCCGGGGACGGTACCGACGTTACCGAGTCGTTTCGGATGGCCCCGTCCGCGTTCAGCACCGTGTACTTCTGGTTTTTCGGCGGATGGCTGCGCACACGCCGCAATATCCGCGATATGACCAAGACGCTGCAGCGCATCAAAGCTGTGGTCGAGGAGGGCTGACACACGGTCCGGCTAGGGCCTCTGAAGGGCGTCTGAGGGTCGCATGAAATCCGTCTTTATCACCGGCGCGGGTAGCGGAATGGGCCGCGAGGGCGCCAAGCTCTTCCACGCCAAGGGCTGGCGAGTCGGCGCGGTGGACCGCAACGACGACGGTCTGGCGGAGCTGAGCCACCGGCTTGGCACCGAACGACTCTGGACCCGCGTCGTCGACGTGACAGACAAGGCGGCCCTTGACGCCGCGCTGGCTGACTTCTGTGCCGGCAATGCGGGTGGCGGGCTGGACATGATGTGGAACAACGCCGGCATCGGCGAATCCGGCTGGTTCGAGGACGTGCCGTACGAAGCCGCCATGCGCGTCGTGGACGTGAACTTCAAAGCCGTGCTGGCCGGCGCCTACGGCGCGCTGCCCTACTTGAAAAAGGCTCCGGGCAGTCTGATGTTCTCGACATCGTCTTCGGCGGGCACCTACGGGATGCCACGCATCGCGGTCTACTCGGCGACCAAGCACGCGGTAAAGGGATTGACCGAGGCACTCAGCGTGGAGTGGCACCGACATGGTGTGCGGGTCGCCGACGTGCTACCCGGTCTGATCGATACCGCCATCCTTACTACGACGCCCAACCACTCCGAGCCCTCCAGGTCGACGATGTCGGCCGAGGAACTCCGCGCGAGGGCGCCCAAGAAGGGATTGTTCCGTCTGATGCCCGCGAGCAGCGTGGCCGAGGCGGCCTGGCAGGCTTACCAGCATCCGAGGCGGCTGCATTGGTACGTACCCAACAGTATTCGCTGGATCGACCGGATCAAGGGCCTCAGCCCCGAGTTGATGCGAAAACGCATCGTCAAATCCCTGCCGCGATAATGCCCAAACAGCAGTAAAGTTTCGGGCACAATTCTCGAGGCGGCCTGACGCACCCGGACGGCGTCGGAACGGGCCGGAAACGGAATCGAGGTGCACTGGTGCAGAACCGGATGGTCACAGTGGCCGGAGTTGCTTTGGTTGTGGTCGCCAGCGTCGCGGCGTGCGGGGAGTCCGAGACCATTCCCCGCAAGGCAGCCCATCTGACCATCGACGGCGCCACTCACACGGCACGTCCTCCCGCGTGCAGTCAGGACCAGGGGTACCGGACCATGACCATCCGCGAGGGCCTCGGCCAAGTCGAAGCGGTCGTGCTGCTCAGCGGCGAGCGGGTCATCCCCCAGTGGGTGAAGATCCGCGACATCGACGGGTTCACCGGCAGCTTCTACGAAGGTGGAGTGGGAAGCGCGCACGCCGAGCTGGCCAAGGGCGCGTACACCATCACCGGCAGCGCCTCCGGCATCAACCGCAGTAATCCCAACAAGGTCGTGACATCAGACTTCAAGATCAACGCCGAGTGCTGAAAACATCGGCCGGTTAGCCAGCCAGCCCCCGCCGCGGCGGGCCTACGCTAGGACCTGTGAAACAGAGACTGCACTGGTTTGCGCTGCACGGGTTTGTGCGTGGCGTCGCAAAGATCGGAGTCCGCCGGGGCGACTTGCCGGCCAGGTTGATCGCCGATCCGAAAGTGATCGCCGACCCGGTGCCGTTCTACGACGAACTGCGGCCGCTGGGCCCGCTGCTGAAGGGCCGCGCGACCTGCCTGGCTGTCGACCACGCGCTCGCCCACGATCTGCTGCGATCCGACGACTTTCGGTCGTTGACGTTCGGAGGCAATCTGCCGGCACCGCTGCGATGGCTGGAAAGCCGTCTTCGCGACGATCTTCTTCACCCGCTGCGTGCCCCGTCGTTGCTGGCCGTCGAGCCGCCGGAGCACACCCGCTACCGCAAGACGGTGTCGGCGGTGTTCACCTCGCGGGCGGTTGCCGCGTTGCGTGATCGGGTCGAGCAGACCGCGACCAGCCTGCTGGATCAGTTGGCCGACCGGTCCGGTGGCTCCGGTGTCGTCGACATCGTAGAAGCGTATTGCTCGCAGCTTCCGGTCGCGATCATCAGCGACATCTTGGGCGTGCCCGAGCGAGACCGGCGACGCGTCCTGGAGTTCGGCGAGCTGGCCGCCCCGAGTCTGGACTTCGGATTGCCGTGGCGGCAGTACCGGCGCGTACAGGAAGGGATCGCCGGGTTCAACTTCTGGCTCGCAGACCATCTGCAGCAATTGCGGCGCGCCCCGGGCGACGATTTGATGAGTCAGTTGATCCAGACAGCCGAAAGCGGCTCTGCGGAAAGATATCTCAACGAAACCGAGCTTCTGGCGATCGCCGGGCTGGTGCTGGCCGCCGGGTTCGAAACCACGGTCAACCTGTTGGGCAACGGGATTCGCATGTTGCTGGACACCCCCGAGCACCTCGATACGCTGCGCCAACGCCCTGAATTGTGGCCCAACGCCGTTGAGGAGATCCTGCGGCTGGAGTCGCCGGTACAGCTCACCGGGCGGGTGGCCCTCAACGACGTCGAGTTGGCGGGCAGGCAGATCGAAAGTGGCGAGTTGGTGATCGTCTATCTGGCCGCGGCCAACCGGGATCCCAAGGTGTTTCCCGATCCGCATCGCTTCGACATCGAACGCCCCAATGCCGGAAGGCATCTCACGTTCTCCGGCGGCAGGCACTTCTGCCTGGGAGCCGCCCTTGCGCGTGCCGAGGGGGAGGTTGGGCTGCGAACGTTCTTCGACCGCTTCCCCGAGGTGCGGGCCGCCGGTACCGGAAGCAGGCGGGATACCCGCGTGTTGCGGGGTTGGTCGACGCTACCGGTGACGCTGGGGCCGGCCCGGTCCATGGTTTCTCAGTAAAGAGCTAGTTCGCGCAAAAGATCATTGCCCTGCCAGATAGCGGCCGAACCAGTCCAGCAGCCGCTGCCAGGCATCGCTCGCCGCTGCTGGGTTGTAGCGGGGTCCGGTGTCGTTGAAGAACGCGTGGTCGGCGTTGGGTTCGATGACTAGCTCGTTGACCAGGCCGGTGCGGTCAAGGGCCGCCTTGGCCGCGGACTCGGACCCGGTGACGCGGGTGTCGAGGGCGCCGTAGATGCCCAAGACGGCGGCCTTGGATCCGGTGAAGTCGGGGTTGTCCGGCAGCGGCCCGTAGAACGGAACCGCTGCCGACACCCCTAGCGCGCCGGAGGCCAGCAGTTGCCACACGAGTCCGCCGCCGAAACAGAAGCCGACCACGCCGACTTTCTCCCCTGGAGCCCGCAGCTTCAGTTGCCCGACACCGGAATTCAGGTCGTGGGTGAATTGTTCGGACGCGATTGTGCCCAGTGCCGCGGTGGCCTGAGCCGGGTCCTGGAAGCTGCCGGTTCCTCCTTTCTCGGATAACAGGTCGATGGCCAGCGCCGAATACCCGGCTCCGGCGAGACGTCCGGCCACCGACCGCACCCAGTCGGTCAATCCCTTGTTCTCGTGGATGACCAGCACAGCGCCCTTGGAACTGGGCCTGGGCGCTTGGGCCCACGCCGCCTGGAGCCGGCCTTGCGGCCCGGCCCAGGTGATCGGCGACGTGGGCAGAGCGCCGGCCATTCCGGGCGGTTGCTCGGCGCCAGACGAGGTGGTCGACGTCGGCGCCGGAGCCTCTGGGCCTTCCGCGGACTTCTCGCTGGTGCACGCTGCGATGAGCGCAGCGGCGGCCGAGGCACTCACACCGAGCAGAGCCAGTCGTCGCATGGCCTCGCGCCGGGTCAGCAGGCCGTCGACGTGGTCGGTGGCAATCTCCTCGGCGATGTAGCGCTGTAGTGGAGTCATTTTGGCGAGTATGCGCCGTCAAAGCCGCGGTTGACACCTGTCCGGTAACCGAGTTTATTGGCGGCTGTGACAGAAGCTTCTACGACCGCGGCTCGCGACGTCGTGCTCGGGATGTGGCAGGCACTTTCGCGCCGGGATTGGGATGCGGTCAAGGCGTTCCTGTCTGAGGACTGCCTTTACGTCGACATGCCTATCCCCGCGGCGGCGGCGCGCGGCCCCGATGACGTCATAAAACGGCTGAAGCTTGGGCTCGAGCCGCTGGCCGGCTACCAGAACCACGACGGGTTGCTGCTGTCCAACGGCTCCGACGTGATGTACGAGCACTCAGAGACATGGAACTGGCTCACCGGGGAGACGGCTTTGCTGCACTTCGTTACGGTGCACAAAGTCGACGGCGGCAAGATCACGCTGTGGAAGGACTATTCGGACTTCAACACCCTATTCAGCATCGCGCCGCCCAACTACTTCGAGAACCTTGCAAATGGGGATGTGAGCTGGGTTTTTGATGCCAGCAAGCTAGTCTAGCCGAGGCTCGAAAGCACCTGTTTTCGCCAACGGGTAGAGGCCCACAGAGCTAAATATCACAATATTCAAATGTCCGAAAGTTTGCTGGATCTCGAGGCGCTGCTGCCCTCCTGGCACCTCTACATGCGCTCCGCACGCTTGTCCCCTCGCACCATCGCCACCTACACGGCTGGCGTGAAGTCTTTCCTGGACTTCTGCGAGCGCGCCGGCATTCCCCCGGCAATCACCAAGGTTGCTGCCCAGGGCTGGGTGGTTGACCTCCTGGACGGAAGCGCGCAACCCGCGACGGCCACGACATGGCTCGGCGCGTTAAAGCGCTATGCCACTTGGTTAGAGGAGGAAGGCGAGATACCCGCTAACCCTCTGGTCGGAATGCGGACACCGCGCGTAGACCGCAAGATCACCAATGCGCTGACCGACGAGCAGATGGGCATGACGACCGTAGTTTTTGTTGATCGCACCCAACGGCATGGTGGTGGATCGGTAGCATCCATGCCCTGGGGACCGCGTGGGAAGGCCTGCCGGTGGATGAGGTGGACGGGACGCCGTTTGGGCGCTACCGGCTGATCGACTTGTTGGGTCGCGGCGGCATGGGCGAGGTGTGGCGTGCCCACGACACCGTCACCGACCGGGTCGTCGCCATCAAAGTGTTGCCCGCGCATTTGTCTGAGGACGAGGACTTTCAGCGTCGGTTCCGCCGGGAAGCCCATGCGGCCGCACGATTGGACAGCCCGCATGTGGTTCCGATTCATGACTACGGGGAGATCGACGGCCGCCTGTTTGTGAGTATGCGATTGATCGAGGGTCGCGACCTGGACAGCGTGCTGGCCGACGGGCCGCTGCAACCGGCCCGGGCGGTGCGCATCATCGACCAGGTCGCCAAGGCCTTGCATGCTGCCCACAAGGTAGGGCTGATTCACCGGGATATCAAGCCTTCCAACATCTTGCTCGACGACGACGATTTCGCGTATCTGATTGATTTCGGGATCGCCCGCGTCGCCGACGACACACGACTCACCAAGACCGGCAGCATGATCGGCACCTTCGCGTATATCGCGCCCGAGCGGCTGGACGGCCGGGCAGAAGAGGACGCCCGGGCCGATATCTACTCGCTGGCGTGTGTGCTGTATGAGGCCCTCACCGGTGAGCCACCTTTTCCCGGGAGTACGACAACACAGCTGATGTATGCCCACGCGCATACCCCACCGCCTCGACCCTCGACCACCCAACCGGACGTGCCTGCACAGTTCGACGAGGTGATCGCCACCGGCATGGCCAAAGGACCCGATCAGCGGTATGCCACGACCATCGAGTTAGCCAACGCCGCCCACGACGCCATCACCACGCCGTTGGCACCACCCAGCAAACCCACCCTCGGCGACGCGCCCCAGGCGACGCCCACACCCGCGCCCACCCTGCTTGCCGGCCCGACCCGGCCCGCGCCCGCCCGCCGTGACGATCAGGGCATCTCGACCAGCGACCTGACCATGACCGAACGGCAGCCGCCACTCTGGGAGAAGCGCGCGAACCATACGCCATCCCGGTGGCAGTCCGTGGCGGGCCGCCTCAGGGTCGCCGGTGACACGCTCACGTTCTCTCCTCGCGCAGGCATCTTGGGGGCCAAAAATGTCGCCATCCGGCTGGCCGACATCCAAGCGTTCGAGGTCGAGCCTGTGCTCCTCGACCGCTTCTTCAGCGGAGGAACACGCAAGCGGCTCGCGGTCGTTACGCGGGCTGGCCACCGCGAGCTGTTCGTCGTCAACAACATAGGCGAGACAATCGACGAGTTACGGGGACTCGTTCGGCAGCACGGCCAGTCGTAGAGCACCGAGGCGCGACCACAGGTGTGGCGGTGGATTCCGCCGGAAACCTCTACGCCAGCGACTGGGACAACAATCGGGTGCTGAAGCTACCTGTGCAGTAGCGCGGTCGCAACGGCCGCGGCTCCAGAGCCGACGGCGCCGAACCGAAAGGTAGGGGGTGGGTCGCAATCCCTGCGCCGCTAGCCCTTCGCCCGACCCCGCTAACGCCTGGAGCGTCGGAGCATGTACTCCTGATGTGCCTGTCTGATGAGTCGCGGCTGAAGGCGACGGTTACCGCATCATGGACCGGGCTCCCCGGTCGCAGCTTCCGCCGCCAGTCCTGCACTTACAGCGTGGAGAACGAGCGCGGCATCGAGAGCGGCTGGCCCGGCCAGCGAACCGACCCCACCCGGTAGTGAGCCAGAGCTCGCTGGAACGGGTATTGCCGCGCTCCCACGGCCACGCCTACCGCTCGGCCGTCCGCCAGAAGTCGAAAGCTATTGGCGCGATACGCCAGGGGGATTGCGCTACCAGGGCAGTCGTCGTTAACCGGGCGAAAATTCGCCAGGTTGGCGTTACAATCGGCGCATCGGCGACAGATTCGAGCTAGCCATGAATCGCACACGACGCCTGTTCATAGCATTCGCTACGGTGGCCGCCATCGGCGGCCTGGTCGATTCCCCGACGGCGGTTGCCGACGATGCCGCCATCGCTTACAGCCCCTCCACGGGCAAATTCGAAATGGTCTGGGACGCGTCGGATGAGCAGATCGCCGTCGATGACGCGGTTGCCAACTGCAACCATAGCGCCGGCACCACCGACTGTGCCGCCGTGGTCGTCTCCGACGGCTGCGTGTCGCTGGTCGCGGTACCCGGCGACGCCGGAAAGTTCTTGGGCGGCTGGGGTACAAGTCTTGCCGAGGCCGACGCCCACGCGCTGCAGGGCCTCCCCGGCGGTGTCGTCCTAGACCACGCGTGCAACGGCGGACCTTCGTGGGGTAATGGCACTGTTTACTGAGCAACGCAACGAGTAGCCTTGTATGACCAAGGAGAGCCGGCTTGCCATCGCTCGCCGTATAACCAATGAGAGCCATTGGGAGCCTTAGCGGTTCAGATCTTACCTATAGGGGGTAGGGGATTATATTGAACCTCTTACGGTAAGGCTTCCTGCCGACCCTTCGGGTCGCGTCGGTGTGGGTGCAAATTTTGGCGGGGTGGGGTATCGGCTAAAACCCGAACAAAGCCGTAACGCATCGTGGCACAACGTAATTCGCTATTATCAGCGGGATACCCAGTCTGGGTATTCCATTTAGCGCCATCGTGCCCATGGGAAAAGCATACGACGAAATCCGTTGCAGCGCAAGAAGAAACCATATACACACGAAATGCGTTGCGGGACGATGAGAAACAGGAGAAACCCATACGATGCCCTACACGCCTACAGAGTGCCCCAAGTGCGGGAACGCCCTGGTCAGAAACCCAAAGGGTGGACGCCCGACACGTTGGTGCAGCGAGGGCTGTAAGCGCAGCGGTGAAAGTGAGATGGCCCGCCTGGACTCCCTGCTTCGCCTGTTCACGGAGGGCAAGTACGTCGACCTGATCAATGGCCGTCACGACGGGCGCCGCGTGACGAGGCCCTGTCTGACATGCAAGCCAGGTTCGACCACCTGGCTGGCGTACCGCCCCAGGCGGCCGAGGGATGGTAAGACGCTTGCTTCGTCTCGCACACGCTCGGGTTAAGTAGTCAACCACGCAGCCCGCCCCGTCTTTCAGTAGACGACTACTGCAGGCCGCTCCGTCGAGTCGTGTGAGGCTGCGTTGTGCAATACCTGCTCACTTCCACACGGAGGAAGGGTGGACAGAGATGTCGGCTGTGATCGCGGTGCCAGAGCTGATGGCCGAAGCAGCAACAGACATGGCAACAATTGGGTCGAACCTCAGCGCAGCCCACATGACGGCGGCGGCCGCGACTGTCGCGGTGCTGCCTGCGGCGGCCGATGAGGTGTCGGCCAGTATCGCGCACCTGTTCTCCGGTTACGGCCAGGACTATCAGAAACTGGCCGGGGAATCGGCTGCGTCTTATGAGCACTTTGTCCAGCACTTGACTGCGAGTGCGGGCGCGTATGCCAGCGCTGAGGCCGCCAACACCGCCGCGTTGTTGCAGCCCTTGACCGCGACTGCGGACTCGATTGGAAGCGCTATCGGCGCCTTCTGGGACCAGTTGGTCAACATGTTCAACGCCGCCGTGGGCCAATTAGGCAATTTGTTGACAAGTCTTTGGAATCAATTTTTGACGATACTTCAGACGATACTTGAGTGGATACTTGCATTGGGAGTCGTTGCAGCAATTTTCGGGTTATTCGGGGGGCTAGTTCTTCTAGGGGTCCTATTGATCCTATCTATCCCTTTGCAATACCTTGTGATAGCAATAGCTGGTCTATTTGGTATCAATCTATTGCCTTAGCTGATAGACCCAGCTGCTCGACCAGCGCCTAAGCGTGCCGCGGCCGGGCCCGCGAGGACGCGCCCGCTGCCAGCGGCGGCAACGCCGGTTTTGGGACTGGCCCGCCCAAGGTTTTTCCTCGAAGCGCGTCCGCGCCAAATGCCCCATTTGCGGGAAAACGTAGCCAGAGATCGGCTTGGCAGGCTGGTTGGTCATGGCTTGCCCGAGAGCTGTTTTCGCTCGTTGGGAATATGACATGGAGGCCGCTGGAAACATTACCATGAGTAAATTAATTGATTCCGGCAGTCAGTCCGGCGCGAAAACCGCGACCGGTCCCTACCAGCTGGGCGCAACGGGCCTCGGTAAAGATGTTTACCCGTTGAGGGGTTGGTCTGCGGCAGGGTTTGCCACGCGGCGTGACACCCACAGAGCAGCTATCAGGGCCGCGATTGGGACCACGTCGGTGAACACCACGGTGACCTGCTGGTACTCAGCAGGTTGCGGGCCGGCCGAAACGGCTGCACCGCACTCGCAGCAGAACTTGGCCTTCTCGTTCAACGCTGTGCCGCACGATCCGCACGACAGCTCCGTCGCGGTCATCTCACGCGGCCCGGTCCACCGTCGTTCACGCCAAACATGGTGTCACCGCCGACCAGACTTGTCTGCGGTGAACCCGCGATCGACAGCTTCTCCGACATACACCGCGGCACGTCACTTGGAACACTGTCCAAATGGAGCGTCTGTCGGTACTTGCTGGCACGGCGGCCGGTAAGCCGCCACCAACACGCCAAGGGTCGTGTACGGGGGAGACTCGATGCAAAGGACCAGCAAGACATCTCACGAAATCAGAAGTCAAGCCGCGAGCGGGAGAGGAGGTTCAACAAAATGCGGTGTGGGCACCCTCGGCGAACCGGCCAACACTGAAATCAAACAACGTGAGCGGACCTAAACCGAATCCGACTGTGCCCCAAGCGAACCTGCTCCTTCCCCCAGGACCACGGAGAAGGCCTCGTTAGCACGGGCCGCTGGGAGTTCCGCGACTCGGCGAGGTTTCCTGGGTCGGCATGACTTGCGGATAGGGCACCCGATAGGGGATCCCTACCGAGGCGTCCCCCAGCGATCCCAAGAACGCGTTGGGAAAGCACTGTGGCAGCGTCTTAAGGGCGGTGATGTTCGGATGGCCCAGATTGGGGGCTGTCGAATTCGGCGGGGAGGCGAAGTTGAATGTCGACGTCATATCGCCGGTGACGCTTCGGCGCCAAGTGGTGAGGTTGGGCACCGGCGCCCCGAACCGCGTTTCGAGCAATCGCAGCTGTGAGGTGTGGTCGAACGTGTCGTGGACCACCAGGCCACCGCGGCTGTAGGGCGAAATCACCAAGCAGGGCACGCGATAGCCCAAACCGAGCGGTCCCCGTACTCCGCCGGCCCCTGACACCTTGCTGATGTCCACACTGTTGGGGACCCACTCACCTGATGTCCCCTCCGGCGCGGTGGGCGGTACGACATGGTCGAAGAACGAGCCGTTTTCGTCATAGGCGATGATCACCGCGGTCTTTTCCCAGACCGCCGGGTTGGACATTAACGTCCGCAGTAAGTTCACGATCGTCGCAGCGCCGGCCATGAGCGGCAGTGCCGGATGTTCCGAGTTCAGAATTCCTGGAACCACCCAGGAAACCTGGGGCAGCTTGTTGGCCATGACGTCGGCAATGAAGTTCAGGGGGTAGGCCGGGGCGAGGCCGTAGCGGGCCAAATCCGACGTCGGATTTAACGCCTGCTTGAAGGCGCGAACCATGCCGTTGTCACCGAGGGGCGAGTTGTTCAGGCCTCCTGGTGTCTTGTTGTTGTACACCTTCCAGCTCACCCCGGCGGCGCTGAGATTCTGCGGCATGATCGTCCAGCTGAATTTGCCCAGCGGATAGGTGGGGTTTGAAATCACGGGCCCACCCTGCGTGCCATCGGGGTCGATGGTCGCGCCGATCCAATACAGCCGGTTGGGCGCGGTCTGATCCAGCAGCGAACAGTGGTAAGCGTCGCAAATGGTGAAGGTATCGGCCAGCATGTAGTGGACCGGGAGGTCTGCCCGCGTGTAATAGCCCATGGTGCCAGGGATGTTGCCGGCGAGCGCCTCCGAGTATTGCGACGGCAGCCATTGATCGTTGGCGCCGTTGTTCCAGGCCGTATGCATCGCGACCCAGCCCTCGACCGGGTCGTTGACGCATTCACCCTGGACGAGGGGGCCCCGGGTGGTGTCGAAACGGAACGGGATGGTGACTGCCGACGAGTCCTTTGCCTGCGTTTGGGGGTTCCAGCCCTTCTGCTGAAAGTACGGCGACGCGCTGTCGAACCCATTGACGCCGGACAGCGTGCCGAAGTAGTGATCGAATGACCTGTTCTCCTGCAACATCAGCACGAAGTGCTCGATGTCGCTCAGATGGCCGGAGCAGGAGCCTGCACCATATGCCTTTTCGATTACCGGGCCCGCCACGTCCATGAAAGCCCCGGCCGTCGTGGCCGCAGCGAGTTTGGCTAGAAACTGTCGCCGCGACATTCCATCAATCGGTTCTTCGTACACTCTCCAGCCTCCTGGCGTTCATTTGAGCACCCCAGGTTTGCGATGACGGTCAACCGCGAATCGACCGGCGTGTCACGTGTACGGAGATTCAGACTGCAGAAAGCACCGCGAACGTCCTGGCCTTGGCGCCCAAGTCAAGTCGTAATCGGGAACGCAGTGCAAGCAAATGTTCCCCATTGGGCGGAATCGCTCCGCCCTTCAATCGTCCATTTTTGATGCGTCGGGGCTCGTTTGACGGGGGCTCTCACCCGCTGCCAGGCTAATCCAGACAACGTCGTCAATATGAGACAACGATTTTGAGCCAGCCTTTGTGACACTGCGAACTGGTAGTTCTTGGTGCATACCGTCGCAACACAAAAGATTCGGCGTCGGTACTGAACGACCGCCCGTTATAGCATCGCCTCGGCCCACGCGATATGCCCCTCGAAGCCAAGCGTTCTCGCCATGTCGCGGTAGCGATCCCGGAAGTCCGTATACGCCACGGCATCACCGTGAGAGCGGGCCAGCAATGCCCGCAGCCGTAACAGCCAGATGTCTCGTATCACCAGACCCTCATCGGCTGGCGCGGCCGCTAACCGCTCGATCGCGGCCTCGGCTTCGGCCGCGTCGGCCTCGGTCCCGCGATCGAGCAGCGTCTCCACCAGAACACCGGTCGCTGGAACGCCCCACCCTAGCAGCTGTCCTTCCCGGAACAGATCGTCTACAGAGGCGCGCATGAGCGGGATAGCCCCATCGCGATCCCCCCGTCGAGCCCTCTCACGCGCTAAGTACACGTTGACGACCGGTACCAACGACAGGAAGTATCCCCGGCGCAGGAAACCTTCGCTGATGTCGGTCAGGAGCTTCTGTCCACGATCACGCCCTGCAGCCGTTCGGCGGTGCACCAGCGCAATTCCCAGCGTCATCCGCACATGGGCCAACGCGAAATCATCACCAGATCGTTCGGCAATCTGTAGGCCATCCTCGATCTCGCGCACGGCGCGATCGTCCGGCCTCACCACACCATTCGGTATTCCCACACCGTAGACGTAGGTGACAGCCCCGGCATAGGTCAGGGGTTCTATGCGGGCCATGGGAAGGCCGTGCCGCAGGTCGTCCTGCCATCCGGGCCGGCCCAGGCAATACCGCGCGACGGCTCGCGTCGTAAAGGCGGCCGCCAACGGAGATCCGGCGAGGAAGTTGCCTTTCGATGGGTCACCGTCGGCCAGGTCGATGGCTCTTTGTGACCACCGCAGCACATCAGAATATTCGCCGCTCTCCCACTTGGCGTGGATCGGCGCGAAGGAGAGCCCCACCGTCAAGGTCGAATCGCCGAGGGACTCGGTGAGGGCCCAGGCTTCGGATGCCAGCTGCGACGCCTCGCGTATCCGGCCCTGATACGCCTGATCCATCACCAGCCCCGCCATGCCGATGACCACTGATGCTTTGTCCCCGGCGGCGGCGCACAACTGCCGCAATTCCTCAAAACGGGCGTCGGCGACACTGACGCCGGCGCGAAAAGAGATCCCGCACAGCATGGTGCGTGGGGCGATGCGCATCGCGGTTCGATTGGGGTCGTCGGCAGGTAGTACGTCGGCGATCGTTTGGGCTCGTTCCCAACTCAGTCGCGCTGCGTTGATGTCACGGTTGGTCGCCCAGGTCGCAGCACGCATGTGCCAGCCGTAAGCGGCGTGCAGATCACCGGCGGCCTGCAGATGTTCCGCGATCAGCGCCGCGTTCTGCTCAACCGACTGCGGCTTGCGGGCTTCGATCGCTGCGGCCAGTCGCCGGTGCAACGTGGCGCGATCGGATTTCAGTTGTGACTCGTAGGCGACGGTGCGGATCAGCGGGTGGTGAAACACATACTCGGGCTGGCGAGTGAAGGTGATCTGGTCGATGAGTTCACCGCCCACTAGGTCCCCCAGAACGGGATCAATGCCCAGTGTTGCCAGGAGATCCTCGCTGAACTTCAAGCCGATGACCGCCGCCGCGCCCAGGGCACGTTTGGCCGCCGGGATGAGCCGATCGATGCGGGCCGCAATTGTGGCCTGCACGGTGGCGGGCACGCTGACCTCGGCAGCGTCGACCGGGGAAACGTAACCGCCGCGGTTGCCGCGCAACACACCGCGCTCTGCCAAATCCCGCACCATCTCCTCGGCGAAAAACGGATTGCCTGCGGCCCGCTCAGCGATCACGGTGGCCAACGCGCCGACCGAGGGGTCCGACCCCAGCAGCTGGGAGACCAACGCGGCAGTCTCCGAATCACTCAGCGGCGCAAGGCCGATGCTCAGAGCACCGGCCACCCGGCTCAAGGCGCCGTGGTATTCGGGGCGATAGGTGATCAGCACCAGTGAGGGGGTTTGGGGGATGACGGTCAGGAAGTCGGCCAGCATGGATTCGCTGACCTCGTCGATCCAGTGGGCCTCCTCGATGACATAGATCACCGGGGCTGTTCGGGCCAGCGAGGCGGTGTTGACCAATGCTGTTAGCCGCCGCCGTCGGGCATCCGGATCGATCTTGGGCAGTGCCACCTCAGGGTCGGCAATGCCCAGCAAGTCCTCGAACAACAGCAAGTCCCCGGGGTCGGCATCGGGGGCTTGAGCCCGGACCCGCGCACGAGCGGCCGCATCGTCGAGGCCGCGCACGCCGGTGGCGGCGCGCAGCAGCCGCGCCACTGCGTAGAAGGGCATGTCGCTGGTGTGCGATTGGCAGTAGCCGGTGAACACCTCGGCCCCTCGGGCGGCGGCCATTGCGGTGACCTCGCGCACCAGGCGGCTCTTGCCGATGCCCGGCGAGCCCACCACGGTGACGACCGCGCCGTGGCCGTCGACGGCGCGTTCCAGGGGGGCCTCGATAGCAGCCATTTCCCAGCGCCGGCCCACCAGAGTCGACTCAGCACTTGCGACACGACGATCCCGTTCCGGCACGCCCAGTAACCGCCGACCAGCAACCGGTTGATCGCTGCCTTTGATGTGGACCATTTCCGGCTCACCCAGCACTGCGGAGCTGTCAACCAGCCGCGCGGTGGACTCGCTGAGCATCACACCGCCAGGTGGAGCCACCGATTCCATCCGCTGCGCCATCCCCACCTGCTCACCGAGCGCGGTGTAACCCAAAGCGCTCGACCCGATTTCACCGGCTATCACCTGACCTGAGTTAAGTCCCACGCGCAACTGGAGGTCCACGCCATCGCGCGCGCGGACGTCGACAGCAAGCCGCTCCGCCTCCTCCTGAAGGCCTATGGCCGCCAGACAGGCACGGACTGTGTGGTCCTCCAACGCCACCGGCGCGCCGAACACCGCCATGATCCCGTCGCCGGTGAACTTATCCACCGTGCCGCCGAACTGCTGCACCACCGCCGACGAGCGGTCAACCAGTTCGGCCATGATCTCGCGCAACCGCTCCGGACCCACTGCCGCAGCGATGTCCATCGAGTGAACCACGTCGGCGAACAACACGGTGACCTGCTTGTACTCAGCCGGTTGGGTGGCCGAAACGGCTGCACCGCACTCGCTGCAGAACTTGGCTTTCTCGGACGCGGCTGTGCCGCACGATCCGCACAACCGCTCCGTGACGGTCATCTCGCGCGGCCCGACCCGCTGTCGATCACCTCAATATCGTGTCACCACCGACCAGACATGTCTGCTGTGATGACCCCGGTCGGGGACCCGCACCTTCGACCCGATATTTGAGAAGCCAAGAACATCAGATTTGCGAGACCTGTCATTGTGGAGCGCTCCGAGCGTTACCCCGGCGTTTTTTTAGAGTCGTGCGGCATGTCCGGTGCTATAAACCCTCGCAGTTGCCCAGCAACTTCCCGATACCACCAGCGACCTACCAATGCGACCGCGCATTTGTGGGGTCCGTACATTCGTCGCAAAATTTCAGAAGCTGAGAACGTTAGCTCCTCGTCTAGCGCTGCATAGCTTCCTTGATCAACAGGGTTGCCGAACGTTGAGCAGATCGCGCTCCTTGGTCAACTCGGCGATCCCGATACGTAGCGCGATGAGCTCCTCGCGCTCGCTAACGGGGACTCGTCCTCCGGGTCCAACAGATCGAACCGCTGCCAGTTTCCTCGCGCCCGCTCCTTCGGGCTCGGTTCCTCCCCAGCTTGGGCCCGCGCGCGGCCGTTGGGTGAACCCGCGCCGTTTCGTGGTGCGTTGACGATGCTGTCAATCGGACCTATCGCGGGCATCCCGCCGAGCCCGCCCAAGGCTGTCCCGGCTGTCCCGGCCGCGGGCACCGCGTCGAGGCCCGCCATCGGCAATCCCCCAGCGGCCAGCCGGATCTCCGGTGCCGCAGTGCCCCAGGCCTGCGGAACCGAAAGCCCACCCACCGACGCCGCCCGGCCCAGGCCTGCCGATGCGTCGGCGCCGCCCACCGGGCTCAACAGGGCCGAGCGCGTGCCCGCGGGTATCAAGGACGCGTCAGGCGCCGCAGCCGCCGGCGCCGCAGCCCCCGACAGCACCAATGCGGATTGCAGCCACGGGTTTTCAACTGGGGCAACCAGGAACGCGGCCCCCGACGCAATAAAGCTGCCCGAGCCGAAGAGGCCCTGGTAACCCGAGGTTGCAAACATCAGGCCTTCGAAATTCTGGACCGGAGCGCTGTTCAAAAGATCTAGCAGCCACTGGAATGGCCCGCCCGAGGCCAGTCCCTGCAGCGCGCTTGGCACTGTGCTCATTAGCTGTGACACGGTTGATTGGACCGACGCGGCCGGCGTGCTGGCCGCCTGACTGACCGCGGCGGCTCGGGTGGCGATTCCCGCCGGGTTGGTGTTCTCCGGTGGCGTGTTGAACGGCGTCAGCGTCGTCGCCGCCGCTGAAGCGCCGGCGTAGCCGTACATCGCGGCCGCGTCCTGAGGCCACATCTCGCCGTAATCGGCCTCGGTCGCCGCGATCGCCGCTGTGTTCTGGCCGAGGATGTTGGTGGCCACCAACACCATCAGCAACGCCCGGTTGGCCGCGATCACCGGAGGCGGCACCGTGGCGGAAAACGCCGCCTCGTACGCCGCCGCCGCCGACCTGGCCTGGTTGGCGGTCGACTCCGCTTGGGCGGCAGTGGTATTCATCCACGCCACATACGGAAAGGCCGCGGCGGCCATCGACACCGACGTCGCACCCAACCACCGCCCGCCGGTGAGCTCCAAGATCGCCGCCTGATACGAACTCGCCGCCGAACCCAACTCAGCCGCCAACGCATCCCAGGCCGACGCGGCAGCCACCAACGGGCCCGAACCCGCTCCCATATACATCCGCCCGGAATTGATCTCCGGCGGCAACGCCCCAAAATCAAGACTCATGGCCGCAGTGCCTCCTTGATCAAGCGGGCCACCGCATCGCGCTCCATCGCCAGGTCGGCCATCTCCTGGCGCAGCGCGTCGAGCTCATGGCGTTCGCGCTCACTCAACTCGCCATCCGAACCTCTTCGGGCGGGCTTCGTCTGCGAATCCGGTGGGCTCGCCAGCAGGCTCCCGCCCGTCGCTATCTGCGGGATAACTTTGTGACGGAAGCGGGGGTTGGACGAACCTTCGGCTATTCGTGGTGCGTTGACGACACCGCCTATCGGGGGAATGCCGCCGACCCAGCCGCCCGGCCCGGCTGTCCCGGCCGCGGGCCCCGCGTCGAGGCCCGCCATCGGCAATCCCCTGGCGGCAAGACGGATCTCGGGCGCCGCGCTACCCCAGGCCTGCGGCACCGAGAGGTCACCCACCGATGCCGCCCGGCCCAGACCCGCCGACATGTCGGAACCGCCCACCGAACCCACCAGCGTCGACCCCGCGCCCGCGGGCAGCCCGGACACGTCAGACGCCGCCGCAGCCGCCGGCGCCGTAGCAGTCACGGCCACCGGCGCCAGCCCGGGAAACGCCGCCGTGATCAACGGGGCAACCATGTATATCGCGTCGACCGCCAAAAACGAGCCGTCACTGCCGACAGTGTTAAGGGGCAGGCTCAACGCGTTGCTAAAAGTGTTCAGAGCCGTGCCCAGCGGGCTGTTCAACACTTCGAGCAGCCAAGTCACCGGGTCGAATGACGATGACGCCGAGGCGAGATTTCCCAGCGCGGTGGGCACCGCGGACAGCGAGGACAGCATCTGTGACACCGTCGATTGCGCCGACGAGGCCGCCGCGCCGGCGGCTTGGGCGCCCACCCCGGCCGGGTTGGTGTTCTGCGCCGGCGGGCTAAACGGCGTCAAGGTGGTCGCCGCCGCCGAGGCGCCGGCGTAGCCGTACATCGCGGCGGCGTCCTGAGCCCACATCTCGCCGTAATCGGCTTCGGTGGCCGCGATCGCCGCGGTGTTTTGGCCGACGATGTTGGTGGCCACCAACGCCATCAGCGACGCGCGGTTGGCCGCGATCACCGGAGGCGGCACCGTGGCGGTAAACGCCGCCTCGTGCGCCGCCGCCGCCGACCTGGCCTGGTTGGCGGTCGACTCCGCTTGGGCGGCAGTGGTATTCATCCACACCACATACGGAAATGCCGCGGCGGCCATCGACACCGACGATGCACCCAACCACGGCCCGCCGGTGAGCTCCGCGATCGCCGCCTGATACGAGCTCGCCGCCGAACTCAACGCCGCGGCTAACCCGTCCCAGGCCGACGCGGCCACCACCATCGGGCCCGAACCCGCTCCCATATACATCCGCCCGGAATTGATCTCCGGCGGTAACGCCCCAAAATCCACGGTTACTACCTCCTAGCTAACTGGCCTCAGCGATAAGCATGGCGCCGCATTGCACGGGACGGGCCGAAATCAGAACGCAACCAACGACGTAGACGTTGCCTGCGGTGTCCAGCGCACCTGCAGCTTCGGCGGTTTGCGGAACACCAGACCTCGCGGCGCGTTCGCGTGGTCGGGGTCGAGCCGCAGCCCAGGCAACCGCTTCACGAGTCGAACGACCGCGATCGTCGTTTCGGTCCTGGCGAGCTGTGCGCCCAGGCAAAAATGTGGGCCCTGCGCGAAGGCGAGGTTAAGCCTGGCGTTCGCGCGCCGGATGTCGAAGCGGTCGGGGTCGCTGAACACGACTGGATCTCGGTTGGCGCCGGCGATCGATACGCTGACCAGGTCACCGCGCTGGATCCGGGCCCGCCCCAACTCGACATCGCGGGTGGCGTAGCGGTCGACGACCGCGGCCGCCGGCTCCAATCGGACCGACTCCTCGATCGCGTTCGGTAAAAGATCGGCGTGGTCACGCACCAGGGGCAGCGTCGCGGGGTCGTCGAGCAGATGCCGGACAGCGTTGAGAATCATGCCTTCGGTCGTGTCGATACCGCCGAACATCAACACCGCGGCGTTTGACGCGACCTCGTCGGCGGTCAGCCCTTCCGGCGCCCGCGCGGCGTACCGCAGCAGCGAGGGTGCGTCCGTAGCGCCGAGAGTCCGTGTCACGGCGGCCCGCAGGTCGGCGAACGCATCCGCTCCCGCCGCGGTGACCGGCCCGCCGGCGGTCACCTCGGACACCGCCGCCACGATCGCGGCGTACCAGGACAACACCGTGTCGACGTCGACGTCGCGCAGCCCGAGCGCCTCGGTAACCACCGCGACCGCGAGCGGACCGGCGAACTCGCGCCGTAGCTCGGCGCTGCCGGCGGGCCGGATCGCCGAGATCAACCGATCAGCCTGCGCCTCGATAAGCCCGGCGAACCGGTCCTGTACCTGTGCCGGACGGAACGGATGCGCGAACGGCTCCCGGTGCCGCCCGTGGTCCACGCCGTCGAGTGAGAGCATGCTCGCGCCGACCACCCTGGAAGTGGAGAACCGGGCATCGTCGACGGTGAAGGTAATAGGGTCGCGCATCACCCTGACCGCGAGGTCGTAGGCGGTGACCAACCAGCCTCCCCGGACGGCGAGCCATGACACGGGCTCGGCCGTCCGCAGCCGTGCTAGCAGCGGGTGCGGGTCGTCCTGCAGCTCACGCAGGGTTGCGCCGCGCCCGATCGGGAAGTTTTCGACAGTCACCAATAGTCATAATCGCGCGGCTTCGCGAGACAAACGAAGGCGCCGGTGGCGGTCGCCTTCGCGGACCGCCACCGGCGCCAGCAAGTGATGCTCAGTGCCAGTGAATGTTGGCCGAGCCGGGGTGCGTGCCCTGCCAGTGCACCGTGCCGTGACCGCCGTTGGGGCTGCCGACGACGCCGCCCTGGTAGGTCTCGGCCGAAGCGCTCGCGGCGGTGGCAAGAGCGCCCAGCGTGATGGCAGCACCAGCGACGGAAGCGGCGGCGAACTTGGTGAAACGGGTAGTGAACATTTTGGATTTCCTTCTTTGTGTGGGGGTGTTCCGGGGCTGTCCGGTTGACAAACAGATTCCGATGACCAGCTCAAGGGATTCTTAAATGATTCTTGGCGACTTCTCCATGCGGGTCTGATGCCGATTTGGCGGCTACTAGCCAGACCGGCGGCCCAGGTTTAGGGGCCGGCGATCAGCACCAGAGCGGCGGAGCCTGCCACCCGCCGAACACCTTCTCCAGGTGGCCCGCGGCGGCCAGCGCCGTGACGTCTTGCCACGGCCTGGCGACGACCTGAACCCCGATGGGCAACCCGTCCTGCGAGGTTCCGCAGCGGACCACCGCGGCGGGCCAGCGGGTGATGTTGTGCACCATCAGATGCGAGAAGTCGTCGATTTCCACCAGGCCGTGATGATGCGGCTTGGCCGGTGTCGGCATCGCGGGGCAGATGATGACGTCGTAATCGGCCATGAACGTCAGCATTTCGATGCGGTACGAGTCCAGGTCGGCGAGACGGCTTCGGGCGTCGGTGAGCGAGAATTCGACGTTGCGCGCCTGAGTGAGGAACTCGGCCAGTTCTTCGGATTCTTCCGAGGGGTCCGTGACGCCGAGTGCCCGCAGGTCCGCTTCGAATCCCCGTCCGCGGTCACCGCCCAGGAAGACCGACCTCCACAGCAGCTCCATGGTGCGGCCGAGGCATCCCGGGGTGGCGTGTTGCACGACGCTTGCTACTTCACGCATCGCGTCGGCGGCCGCGGTCACCACCGTGGCGACCTCGTCGGTGGGCGGCGAGATGCCGTCGTCGAGGTAGGTCGCGACGCGAAGCGCGCCGAGCTCGACGTCGTCGGGATTGCCCAGTGGGGCGGGTACCGCGTAGGGATCCTTCAGATCGGGTCCGCTCATGATCGACAAGCCGAGGAACAGATCGGCCACCGAACGAGCCAGCGGGCCGTAGTGGCTGAACGGGCCGAAGATGCCCGGGGCGTCACCGAATACGTTGCCGGTTCGCGGAATCCGGCCATGGGATGGTTTGAGGCCGGCGATGCCGGTGTTGTGACACGGCTGACGGATGCTGCCGCCCTCGTCGGTGCCGACACCGAGCGCCGCGCCACCGGCGGCGACAAGCGCGGCCGAACCGCCGCTGCTGCCCCCGGGTGTTCTGGTCAGGTCGTAGGGATTGTTGGTGCGGCCGTAAAGGCTGTTGTTGGTTTCGCCGCCGCGGCCCAATTCGGGGACGTTGGTCAGGCCGAGCACGATCGCCCCCTGCGCCCGCAGCCTCGACACCGCAGTGGCGTCGACGTCCGCGACGGCGCGCAGTGCGCGACTCCCGCCGGAGCAGGCCAGGCCGGCCACCTTAATGACGTCCTTGACGACCACCGGCAGTCCGTGCGCCGCACCGAGCGACTCACCCCGCGCGACACGCTCGTCGGCGTAATCGGCCAGTCGCAGGCATTGCTCCGGCGCGGTGGCTTCGACCAGCGCGTTGAGCATGCGATTGACGCGCCCAATCTGCGCCAGGTGTGCCTCAATCACTTCCCGGCAGGACACCAAGCGGGTCGTCATCAGGCGGACAAGTTCGTCAGCGGGCAGGTGGCACAGGTCGGTCATGCAATTTGGCTCCGAGACGCGTTGTTTAGCAGGCAGTTTCAGCACTCGCCCGGAGTAGTCCTTTCTGGCGGGATACACATTACCGGCGCCGTCCACCGCCACATCCTGGATCCGTCGCCGACCCCGCCGCGGGCGGGCGTGTAAGACTGCAGGAGCACAGACGCAGTGGAGGGCAGCTGGTGGAGGCGGCAAGGTCGCGGGCGGCATACGAGCGCATGCGCGGCGCACATCTCAGTGCGGTGCAGGCCGGTCTCGAAGACCATGTCTCACGGCTGGATTGGTCGCGGCAGCGGATCCTGGACTACCAGAACCACCGGTTGCGGACGCTACTCGGCTACGCACGGGAACGGTCACCATTTCACGCCCGGCGACTGCGGGAACTCGACCCGTCGCGCGCGTCGGTCGCCGACCTGGCGTCGCTGCCGGTGATGACCAAGCAGGACGCCCAGGAGCAGTGGGACGCCATCGTCACCGTGGCCGATCTCGATCGTGCCCGTGCCGAACGCATTCTTGCTGAGCAGCAATGGTTTTCGTACACCGAAGGCGATCGGCAGATCTTCAGTTCGGGTGGTTCCAGCGGGGTCCGCGGGGTCTACGTCTGGGGCTGGCAGTTCTTTGTCTCGGCGGCGTGCCTGGCCTGGCGAATGCAGGCGCGCGAAGAGCATCACAAGCCGGGTGGGAATTCGAGCCCCGCGCGGCTTGCGGTGCTGGAGGCCGGTGTCCCGCCGCATGCCAGCACACCGCTGTTCGATGTACCGACATTGCCCGGCATGGAGACGGTCGTGATCGCCGCGGGTGCGCCGTTCGACGAAGTGCTGGCCGCGGTGGCGGCCGCGCGACCCACTCATCTGGTGGGCTATCCGACGGTGATCGGGCGCCTGGCCCGCGCGGCCATGGCCGGTGACCTCCGAATCGAGCCGGTTCGGGTGAGCACCAACTCCGAGCCTTTGCTCGACGAGGATCGTCAGTCCATCACCGAGGCCTGGGGTGCGCCGATCCACAACGTATGGGGCTCAACCGAAATCGGCATACAGGCGGTCGGTTGCGGGCGCGGTGAGGGACTGCACATCTGCGAGGACGAGGTCGTCATCGAGCGTGTCGACGAGGGCGGCAAACCGGTCGGCGCCGACGAACCGGCGGCGCGGACACTTGCCACCGGGCTGAGCAATCGGACGTTCCCGTTCATTCGCTACGATCTTGGCGACCAAGTCATGTCGCTGGCCGGCGAGTGCGCGTGCGGCTGCGCGTTTGCCCGCGTCGCCGATATCGGTGGGCGCCGCGACGACGACTTCCGTTACGGCGCAACGACGGTGCCGCCCATCGCGTTTCGTCACGTGCTGGGCACCGATCCGCACGTATCCGAATATCAGGTCACCCAGACCCGCACCGGAGCCGACGTCGTGGTGGTGGGTGCTCCCGACGCGGACGCGCTGACCGCGGCACTGATCGAGGCGCTGCGCAGGTACGGGTTATCCGAGCCGATGATCCGAATCCGGGTAGCCGACAGTCTGCAGCGCCATCAGGCCAGCGGGAAGCTGCGCCGGTTCATACCGCTTTAGTGCCCGGTTCCCTGAGATTTTCCGAGCTCCTTGAGGCATTGCAGGGTGCCGGCCAGTGTGCGGCCAACCTGGCGCACAGCGATGCGGTCGGCGATGTAACCGAGTATTCCGCCGGGCGCCTGATACGACAGCCGGAACGTCACTTTCGTCTGGCCCTGCGCGGCCTCGCGCAGCCGGAGTCGGCCACGCAGGGTGACGCCGGTGATCCCCACCCAAGCGACGTCGCGGCAGTCGTCGAATTCGACGATCTCGATCAGGCCGCCAACCGGCACCGAACCGATCTTCCAATGGACCGTGTAGCGGGCACCGACGCCGTTGCGCCAGCGTCAAACGCGGTAGATGCGGGCGGCGTTGCCGTGGGCGATGAGATCGACGACCCGGAAGGCATCGGCCTCGCTCCAGTCTCCGCCCTCCACAAAGCCGCGCAGCGTGCGGTGAATACCGTTGCGCCACAACGTCGCGCCGAGAAAGTGCAACTCCGCGGGACCGAACCCGTCCGACGAGTACAGGATCTTGCGAAACGGCGCCAGCTCCAGCAGTCGGGCCACGAACGCGGGTGCCCGGGCCCCCAGGTAATTCACACTCAACCCGCCGTCGAGATAGACATTGTTGAAGGCCTGCGCCAGATAGCCGGCTTCCCGCTCGTAGGGATAGCAGTGCAGCAACACGATCGGCGTCTCGCCGGACTGCCGCAGAAAGTCAAGCAGATAAAGCGGATTGGCTTTGTGCAGGTCGCAGTCCCGGTCGCCGAAGCCGACGTGGAGCTGCAGTGGCTTGCCCAGCCGCAGCGCCTGGTGCAGTCCGAAGCGCAGCAGAACCCGATCGCGTAACCGGACGCCGCCGCCGTCGCGCCATCGGCTGGCCGCCTCGGCGACCTGCGGCGCCGGCGGCTCGGTCAGGTCGCCGTCGAAACCGCCCCGGTAGGCCAGGATGGACTTGGTGCCGACCGCGCCGGACGCGCGCCGGTGCAGGATCTCCTCGAACGCCGACGCGTAGTCTCCGGGCGCCTGCGCGGCCTGTTCGGCCACTTGCTCGAGACGAACCACTTCGTGTGCGCGGCCGCCGGACAGGTCGGCCACGCCGGCCACGCCGGCCACTTCGTCGCCGATCCCGGTGTCCACCAGCCAGTCGGACACTCCCGCGGCCGGGAGAAACAAGCGGGCCAGCCCGGCCTCGCTGAATTGGCTGCGGCGTTCCCAATACAATTGCGGGTCAACGTGTTTGGGCAGTCCCAGGACGGGACCGCAGTGGGCGCGCACCGCGAAGCCGAGTTGTGAATCGAACCCGGAGTCGAAGTCCGCCAGCGGCTCGGTATTGGCCTCGTTGAGCGCGTTCTCGAATCGCCGGCGGTCCCCCGCCGCCAGCCAGCATCCATGCGCGTGCTGGTCGATCAACGCCACTTCGTCGACGCGTTGCGCCAGAGCCGAGATGTCGGACCCCACAACAGGCCCGGTCACAGGCTCCAGGCCATCCGGAACTTATCCGCCAGCTGCTCGGGGCCGAAATTGCCGTAACGCTCATACACCAGACGCCGGACCGCGACCACCATATCGACCACAGAGTCACCGAGAATGCTGCGAATCAGAGTCGAATTATCAAGTGCGGCAATAGAGTCAGCTTGTGACTCGGGCAGCCGCACGATGCCGGCGCTGGCGCGTTCGGAATCGGACAGTTTGGCGGGGTCTATCGTGGTTTCCGGTGGCAGCACGGCGTGATGCTTGATGCCGTCCAGCGCCAGCCCGAGGATCACCGCCGACGCGAGATACGGGTTCGCCGAGGGATCAACCACTTTCACCTCGACATTGCCGCCGTAGGGACTACCGGGGCCGGCTTTGATGAATCGCAACGCCGCCTCGCGGTTCTCGGTTCCCCAGCACGCATAGGCCCCCGCCCAGTTGCCTGGCCGCAGTCGCAGGCCGGACACGATCGATCCGCACAGAATGGCCTGGGCCTGCTCCAGCCCGTGAAGTACCCCGGCGACCGCGCTTTCGCCCGCCGTCGTCATACCCCGCTCACCGGCGTCCTCGGAAAACATCGGCCCTTCCGGCTCCCCTTCCCGCGCTGTCAGCGAGAAGTGCTGGTGGGCGCCGGATCCGACGCTGCCGGCGAACGGCGCCGGCGACAGGCTTACCCGCAGCCCGTGGCGGCGCGCGGCACGGCTGACGATGATCCGGGTCAGCACCAGCTGGTCGGCGGCGGCTACCGGTGGTTGGGGCGCCAACGAGATCTCGAACTGGTTGGCCCCGTACTCGGGATGGAACTGCTCGATCGGGACGCCGGCCACCGTGGCCGCGGCGTTGACATCGCGGACAAACCCTTCGTACTCGAGCACCCCGGCAAGGCCGTACTGCGCCCACAACGCGGACGGCAGCCGGTGGCCTTCCGGATTGACCAGCAAAAACTCGATCTCGTGACCGATCATCGCGGTGATGGCGTGTTCAGCGAGCGCAGCCTCGACCCGGCCCAGTGTGCCGCGGCTGCAGGCTGGGACGGGTGAGCCGTCCTGCTCGAAGAACGAACAGGGCGCCCACGCCAACCCGTCGCCGAGGATGCGCAGCGCAGACAGGTCGAGGCGAATTCGCTGATCGCCGACTACACCGATGTCTTCGGTGAAGGCGATGCCGCTCTGGTCGTTGGCGAAAGCATGCCACGACGGACTGGCGCCCAGGCCAGGATCGGCGAAGGTGCCGGTTTGGCGTATCGGCACGGTCTTGGCGTGCGTGAGCCCGGCAGGGTTCACCACGGAGCCGATGACGGTGTCGACGCCCTCGGCCTCCAGTTGGGCGATCGCTGCGGCGGCGAGTGGTGTGGCTGTCATGGCAGCCATTGTCCAGCGCGGGTTAGCCGGGATGAAGGCCGATTCGTCCGGTCAGGCGCGGCTGGGCAAGGTCAGCTTGCAGGACTGGCCGATATCGAGGGTGCGCAGCATCCGTCCCATGCCGACCCATAGCGCGCAGGACATCGCGAGGTCGGCGAGCAGCTCTTCGGAAAAGTGCTCGTTGCAGCGGCTCCAGAAGTCTTCGTCGTCGCGCAGCTTGGTGTGCTCGGTGGCAAACCGGTGGGCGAATTCGGCGGCCAGGCGCTCCTGTTCGCTGTACCCGGGCCAGGTGCGCCACTCCAGTGCGTGCTCGTAGAGCTCTTCATCGACGCCGGCGGCGGGTCCGTCGGCGTCGCGGGTGTTGGCGCATACAACGCATTCGTTGTCGTGGGCGATCACCGCCCGGGCTAGCTCGCGGGTGCGCATCGGCAGCCGGTTTTTGCTGTAGACCGCCTGGCTGAAATTGGCGATCGCACCGCCGAGGTCAGGGGATTTCGTGGCCCAGCTGTAGACGTCGTCGTCAGCGAATTGTCCGATTCGGCTCATGGCGTGATGGTACGCCCGCGCGCCGAGAGCTCAGCCCCGGTGGGTGGGCCGGTTGGGGCATCGTCGTGCCAATCACGTTGGACCAGAACCCGATGCGCGACGCGTTGCAGGGCGGCCTCGACTTCGCGGCGGTCCGGCCGGCCCTGGTAGCTGGGCGAACGGGCCAGCTTGTCGACAATCCAGGCCAGCAGCAGCGAATAGACGTAGTCGACCTGCTGCGTCCCGGCTGGGGTCAGCCAGAGGTGGTCGCCATCTTGCAGCGCGTAGCCGGTGGCGCACAGCCGGGCAAAGGTGGGTTCTAGGACCTCGAAGGGCAGCCGCAGGCTCTGGGCGATGTCAGTGAGCCGAGCCGTCCCGAAGAACTGCCCGTAGCGGTAGATGCGCATCACGCCCCACAGCCCGGCCACATCCAGCCGGCAATCGGGCCGCATCGCGATGCTGCGCAACCGTACACCGGGATCGCCGGGATCGCCGCGCATGAGGCGCGCGATCGCGTTCTCCAGCAGCGTGTCCGGTGTCTCGCTGGTCGGCATCCCGAACGCGTCGCCGAGATCGAGCGCGCTGTGGTGGATATCCCGCAGCGGCACCTCGCGCAGGAACGACGCCAGCACGCACCCGAGCAGGGCGACCGGGGCCGCCCAGAGGAATACGTGGGTCAGTGAATCGGCATAGGCCGCCACGATGGGGGCGGCCACACTGGCGGGCTGCCGGTGCAGGGCCGCCGGAGCGCTGACCGCGTCGGCTGACATGTGGCTGGCCGCCAGCGCGGGCCCCAGCCTCCCGCCGAGGAAGTTCGAAAACAGCGAACCGAATATCGCGGCGCCGAACGAACTGCCGATGGTGCGGAAGAACGTCACTCCCGAGGTAGCGACACCCAGGTCCTCGAAATTCGACGTGTTCTGCACGACGAGAACCAGCACCTGCATGGACAGTCCGATGCCGGCACCCAGGATGACCAGGTAGATCGACTGCAGCAGAGCCGACGTGGCCGGGTCCATCCGCGACATCAGCAGAAACGCCAGCGCCATCAGCATGGTGCCGGCGACCGGGAAGATCTTGTAGCGACCGGTCCGGCCGACCAGGGTGCCACTACCGGTTGAGGTGATTAGCATCCCGACCACCATCGGCAACGTGCGCAGACCCGACGTCGTTGCCGAGACCCCATCCACGTACTGCATATATGTGGGCAGGAACGTCATCGCGCCCAGCATCGCGAAGCCCACCACGAACGACAGCACGCAGCACACGGTGAACACCGGACTGCGGAATAGCCGGGTCGGCAGGATCGGCTCTGCGGCGCGGCTTTCCACCCACGCGAAAACGCAGAGCGTCGCGGCCGAGCCGGCGAACAACCCGATGATCGTCGCCGATCGCCACGGGTAAACGGTGCCGCCCCAGCTGGTGGCCAGGGTCAGGCCGGCCGCACCCAGGCCGATCAAGACGATCCCGGCGTAGTCGATGACCGGCTTGCGCGCCGCGGCCAGCTCGGGAATCGCTGGGATGGCAAGGGCGGCCACCGCGATGACCACCACCGAGACCGGCACGTTCACCCAAAACGCCCAACGCCAGCTCAGATAGTCGGTGAAGTAGCCGCCCAACAACGGACCGACGACCGTGGTGACCCCGAAGACCGCGCCCAACACCCCCTGGTAGCGGCCTCGCTCCCGGAGCGGAACGACCTCACCGATCAGCGCGCTGGCGGTTACGGTGATCGCTCCGCCGCCGATTCCCTGCAAAGCGCGCGATCCCACCAGCATGGTCATCGACTGCGCCAGCCCGCACATCACCGAGCCGACGACGAAGAACGCCACGCCGGCTTGAAACACCCTCTTGCGGCCGAAGAGATCACCGAGCTTGCCGACCAGCGCGGTGACGATCGTCGAAGCCAGCAGGTAGCTGGTGACCACCCACGACTGACGTCCGGCGTCGCCCAGGTCGGCGACGATGGTCGGCAGCGCTGTTGCGACGATGGTCTGGTCCAGCGCCGCGAGCAGCATCCCGAGCATGATCGCCACGAAGATGAAGTTGCGCCGTTGCGGGCTGATCAGCGCGCCGCCAGGTCCGTAACCTGCGGCTGGGTTCGGTTGGGTCGGTGCTCTCGGGTCAGTCATGCCTGCCTTCGCGTCGGCGTCCGATGCTAGCGAATACCCAGGGCCGACCGAGTTACGGACGTTGCTGTTCCTCCGGGCAGCAACGCCACGATGCCACCGCGAAATGTGGCCCCGAATTCGCCCTACTTAAGTCTCTAATAGGCGCTTGATCTGTTCGCCATATTCGCTGAGCGATTCGTTGCTCAACATCGCATGATGTGTGCAGTCGACCCAGTGCTCTGTAACATCGCCAGCGACATAAGGGCGCCAACTTTGCAGCAAGGATGAATCACGATTGCTCTCGCTTCGGGCAGCGGAGAATATAACCATATCGCCTTCAAACACATCTGGCACATGCTCTAAGAGATACAACTGATTAGCAGTAACCCTTTGAACCATGAACTCCAATAGTTTTTGCGGCGGAAGGGCAAACTCCACTGCTTCTCGTTGTCGTCGGTGAATTAATTCCTCGGCCTGTTGGTAGGTAAGGGGACCGGACTCTTCTGGAATGTCTATACGGTTGGTTCGCAAGATCTGTTCCAAGATTTGGCTTGCGTCCAAAGCTTGATTTCGTGCGATGACCCTGCCATCGCTGAATGCAGAGTCGAGCAGTACCAGGCGTTGTACTACGTATCCGCGTCGACGAAGCTCAATGGCAAGCTCGTGAGCTACGAAGCCTCCAAAGGACCAGCCAAGGAGGTTATAGGGTCCTGTGGGATAAAGCGCCTGGAGCCGATCCGCATAGTTTTTCGCCATGTCACGAATTGAGCCGGGTTCAGGTTCTCCAGTTTGCTCAATTTGTTGAATGCCGATGATCGGGCAGTCCAAATAATCACCCAGAGCCCGATATGACCAGCTAAGCCCGAAAACATCATGAATACAGCACAGCGGAACGCCAGTACCCTCCTTGAGGACCTCGACAGGGGTTACTTCCACCGAGCTGGCATGCCTGCCTAATTGCTGGCTCAAGCTTCGCACGGACGGCGCGTCGAATATGGTGCGCACGGCAAGGTTGGCATCCAGGCTGGTGTTAATCGCGGCGATCACCCGCATAGCCGAAAGCGAATCACCACCCATATCGAAGAATGAGTCATCCACGCCGACCCGCCCGACACCGAGCACCTGGGCGTAGATGCCGGCCAGGACCTCCTCGATGGCGCTGGCCGGGGCGCGATATCCACCAGCGGTGTATTCGGTTGCGGGCAGGGCGCGGGTGTCGAGTTTGCCGTTGACCGTCAGCGGCAGCGCGTCGAGGACCACCACCGCGGCCGGGACCATATGGGCCGGTAGCCGCTCGGCGAGTTGGGCGCGTATGTCGGTGGGATCGGCGGTGCCAGTGACATAAACCACCAGGCGCTTGTCACCGGGGCGGTCCTCGCGGGCGATCACCACCGCCTGCTTGACTCCGTCGAGCCCGGCCAGCGCGGCCTGGACTTCGCCGAGTTCGATGCGATAGCCGCGGATCTTGACCTGATCATCGGCGCGGCCCACATACGCCAACTGCCCATCCGGGCGCCACCGCACCAGATCCCCGGTCCGATACATCCGCATACCGGGCGCCCCGAACGGACACGCCACAAACCGCGACCCGGTCAACGGACCCCGGCCCAGATAGCCAACCCCGACGCCGCGGCCGGCCACATACAACTCCCCGACGACACCCGCCGGCACCGCCCGCAACCACCCATCCAGCACAAACAACGCCGCCCCACCCGTCGGGGACCCGATCGGCACCACCCCCCCGCCCGCCACCAGCGGCGCACTGATCGCCGCAACCGCCGTGGTTTCGGTCTGGCCGTAGGCGTTGATCATCACCCGCCCCGGCGCCCACCGGTCCACCACCTGGGCCGGACAGGCCTCACCGCTGACCACCAACACCGCCGAATCCAACCCCTGCGGTAAGAGCGCCCCGACAGCCGAGGGGGTCTGGGTGACTACGCTGACGTGCTCAGAAACCAGCAAGGCGTGAACGTCCTGCGGCGAGCCGGCCACCACTTCGGGCACCACTACCAGCCGCCCACCGTGCAGCAACGCGCCCATGATGTCCCACACCGAGTCGGTGAAGGCATAGGAATGCCACTGCGTCCACACACCCGTGGCCGGCAGGTGTGCGGGCAGTGATGCCAGCAGTTGGGTGATGTTGTGGTGGGTGACCGCCACCCCCTTAGGCACCCCGGTGGTGCCCGAGGTGTACATGAGGTAGGCGATATCGTCGGGGGCCGGCGCCGGTAGCGCAGTGCGCTGATACCCCGGGATGTGGGGGTCCTCGACATCGATGACCGCCAGGTCGTGCCCGTCGAGCCGGTCGGCTAGTCCGGTGGTGGTGATCGCGGCGATCGGGGTGGCGTCGGCGAGCATGAACCCGATCCGGGCCGCCGGCAGGCTCGGGTCGATCGGCAGGTAGGCCGCCCCGGTTTTGAGCACCGCCAAAATCGCGATAATGGCCTGATGGCAGCGGGGCAGCAGCAGTCCCACACACCGCCCCGGGCCCGCCCCCTGGCCGGCCAACAGGTGCGCCACCCGGTTAGCGGCCTCCTCGAGCTCGCGGTACGTCATCGAGCGGCCCTCAAAGGTCACCGCGACCGCGTCGGGGGTGCGGGCCACTTGCGCGGCGAACAACACCGGAATCGACACCGCCGGGGGCGCGGGTGCGGTCAGTACGGCCCGGTTACCGATCTCATCCAGGCGGGCGTGCTCAGCGGCGTCGAGCACATCGATCGACGACAGCCGTGCGGCGGGGTTAGCGGTCATGGCCACCAACACCCGCTGCAACCGCTCGATCAGGGTGTCGATGCTGGCCGTGTCGAACACCTCGGTGTCGTATTCGACACGAAGGCCCAGTTCAGCCCCCGGGGTGGCGACCACCGTCAGCGGGTAGTGGGTGGATTCGTGGCTGGTGACTTCGGTGATGGCCACCTCGTGGGCGCCCGCCAGCGCGGCGGTGTCAACCGGATAGTTCTCATACACGAAAAGGGTGTCGAACAGCTGTTGGTGGCCGGTGGCGCGGTGGATCTCGGCAAGCGCCAGGTGCTGATGTTCGAGCGTGTCGTTGTGGGCGTTTTGCAGCTGGCCCAACAGGTCGGTGGTGGTGGTTGGTGCGGTGATGGTTGCCCGTACCGGCACGGTGTTGATCAGCAGGCCCACCATCGATTCGGCGCCGGGCATCTCGGCCGGCCTACCGGAGACTGTGGTGCCAAAGGCGACGTCGTGCTGGCCGGTGAGCCAGCACAGCAGCTGCGCGAAGGCGCCGTGCAGCACGGTGTTGACGGTGGTGTGAGACGAGCGGGCCAGCTCGGTTATGGCCTGGGTGGTGTGTTCGGGCAGCCGACGCGAGGCAACGCCTTGCCGCCCTGTCCTTAATCGGCCCGGCGGGGCCACCAGGGTGGGGGTGTCAAAACCGGCGAGCAGCTGTCGCCAGGCCGCGTGGGCGGCCTCGAGGTCTCGGTCGGCCAGCCAGGTGACAAACCTGCGATGCGGGACCGCCGCGGGCAGCCGCTGGCGGTGATAGCCGGCGAACATTTCGCCCAGCAGGATCGGCAGCGACCAGCCATCGAGCACGATGTGGTGGTTGGTCAGCACCAATCGGTGCCGATCTGGCGCGAGGCGGATCAACGCCACCCGAAACACCGGCTGATCGGCGCCCAGATCGCAGACCGCGGCGCGTTCGTCAGCGCACACCCGCTCGATCAGTTCCTCACCATCGGGGTCCTCGCCGTCCACCTCGACATAGCGCCACCCGGCCTGCGGATCGGCCGGGATGATCTGGACCGGTTCGTCGAACCGTTGGCAGAATCGCACGGCCAGGTTGGGATGGCGGGTGATCACCGTGTGCACCGCATCGCGCAGCCGGTGTGGGTCCAGCGGGCCGGTCACGGTGAGGCTCAGCTGCACCGCATACACATCGTCGCTGGCGATGCTGGCGTGAAACAGTAGCCCCTGCTGCAGCGGGGTCAACGGCAAAATATCGGCGATCCGGTATTGGCGCGCCAGCTCGTCGATCTGTGGCTGGCTGAGCCGGGCGGGCGCGATATCCGAGGGCGTCAACCCGCCGCCACCGGCGCGCACGTGCGCACAGATGCCGGCCAGGGCCTCAAACCACAACTGGCTAACCCGGATGATCGCCGCGTCATCTAGTGCCGAAGGCGCCCACATCCAGTTGGCGTGCAGCTGCGGGCCGGTCTCGGTGTCCACGGTGACGGCGTTAAGTTCCACGGTGTGTGAAAGCGGCATCGGCACCGCCGCGGCGGCGCCGATCATCGACACGCCTTCTTGGGAGATTCGCCACAGATCACCGGAGAGCTCGCCCGCCGCCCCGCCGAGGCGCCCGAGATAGTTGAACCCGATCGCCGGGTCGGACCCGCCCACCTCCACGTCGGGGTTCAGGTATCGCAGCAGCCCGTAGCTCAGCGGATCGGGCAGCGCCCGAAGCTGCTCTTTGGCGTCCTTGAGCAGCGCCCCCAACCCTGTGTCGCCGGCGAGCACCTGCGCCCAGGACAGCCCACCCACCGCCAATGCCACCGGGTATAGGGCAGTGAACCACCCGACCGTGCGCGTCAGGTTGATATCGGGGGCCAGTTCCTCGTGGCGGCCGTGCCCTTCGACGTCGATGCCGATCCGCGCGTCGTCGTTGCCCGACGACCCTAAAAACTCGCCGCAGGCCAGGGCGAACGCGATCAACAGGATCTCGTGTATCCCTGCATGAAACGCTGCGGGCACCTCACCCAAAAGCATGGCGGTGGTCGGGGCATCCAACACCACCGACAGGCGCCCGGCAGTCGCGAACGTATCCACCGCGGGCTGGACCGCGGGCAGCGCGGCCGGGGTCGCCACCACCTGTTTCCAGGCGTCGGCCTCGTCCACCACCGCTGCGGCGCGCGCATGCTCGGCCAGCAGTGATGCCCAGCGGGCAAACGACGTCCCGGTCACCGGCAGGGCTATCTGCTGCCCGCCGCGATGCTGGGCCCAGGCGATGTTGAGGTCCTCGAGCACAATGCGCCACGACACTGCGTCGATGACCAGATGGTGAATGATCAACACCAGCTGACCGCTGGTGGCAACCCACAACGCGCAAAGCATCACCCCGGTCGACGGGTTCAACCGCGACCGCGCTGCCAGCAGCGCTTCTTCGGATAAGACGTCCACCGTTTGTAGGCAGCCGCGCGCATCCACGGTGCCGGCCTCGGGCGCCGTCAGCGACCACCCCCCAGCGCCGTCCCCAATGCCTGGGTCGACGCGCAACCGCAACATGGCATGGCGATCCAGCACGGCCTGCAGCAGCACCACCACATCGGCCTCGGTCACCCCCGCCGGGGCCTGCAGCACCAGCGTCTGGTTGAACTGCTGCACCGGGCCGCCTGCATTTTCCACGCCGGCCAGCCAACGGATGATCGGGGTGGCCACCACGGGCCCGATGCCCTCATCACCGTCGTCAATCCCGTCGGCCAGCCCGGCCACTCGGGCCAGCCCGACCACGGTCTGCTCAACGAAAATATCGCGCGGTCGAAGCAGTAGGCCCGCCGCCCGGGCCCGGGCCACCACCTGCATCGACAAGATGCTGTCGCCACCCAGCTCGAAAAACGACTCCTCCACCCCGACCCGATCCAGCCCCAAAACCTGGGCGTAGATGCCGGCCAACACCTCCTCGATCGGGGTGCTCGGGGGCCGGTAACGATCAACATCGTGGTATTCCGGCGCCGGCAAGGCGCGGGTATCGAGCTTGCCGTTGACCGTCAACGGCAACGCGTCAAGGACCACGACCGCCGCCGGCACCATATAGGCCGGTAGCCCCTCGGCCAGGGCGGCGCGAATCTCGGCCGGGTCAACGGTCCCGGTGACCCCAACGACATAACCCACCAGGCGCTTGTCACCGGGGCGGTCCTCGCGGGCGATCACCACCGCCTGATCCACCCCGTCCAGCCCGGCCAGCGCTGCCTGCACCTCACCGAGTTCGATGCGATACCCGCGGATCTTGACCTGCTCATCAGCCCGCCCCACGTACGCCAGCTGCCCATCCGGGCGCCACCACACCAGATCCCCGGTGCGATACATCCGCGTTCCCTGCGCCCCGAACGGACACGCCACAAACCGTGACGCCGTCAAGGCAGACCGACGCCAATACCCGCAGGCCAGCCCGGCACCGGCCACATACAACTCCCCCACCACACCCGCGGGCACCGGACGCAGCCACCCGTCCAGCACAAACAACGCCGCCCCCGACACCGGCGCACCGATCGGCACCACACCCGAGCCCGCCGACGCCGCTGTTAATGGCGCACTGATCGCCGCATACACCGTGGTTTCGGTCGGACCGTAAGCGTCGACCATCACCCGCCCCGGCGCCCACCGATCCACCACCTCGGGCGGACACGCCTCACCGGTCACCACCAACGCCACCGACTCCAACCCCTGCAGCGGCAACGCCGCCACCGCCGACGGGGTCTGGGTCAACACATTGACCTGTTCACCTACCAACACCGCGTGCAACTCTTCTGGTGAACGGACCACCGGCTCGGGTATCACCACCAGCCGCCCACCATGGAGCAACGCGCCCCACATCTCCCACACCGAAACGTCGAAGCCATAGGAATGACACTGCGACCACACCCGTTGTGGCCCCGCCAAACCCGGATCGAGCGCCTCGATCAGCTGGGTGATGTTGTGGTGGGTGACTGCCACCCCCTTAGGCACCCCGGTGGTGCCCGAGGTGTAGATGAGGTAGGCGATATCGTCGGTGCCCGGTGCCGCAGGGGCGGTGCACGGATGGCCGGCGATAGCTTGGGCGTCGGCGGCTTCAATATCACTGACATCGATGACCGCCAGGTCGTGCCCGTCGAGCCGGTCGGCTAGCCCGGTGGTGGTGATCGCGGCGATGGGGGCGGCATCATCGAGCATGAACGCGATCCGGGCCGCGGGCAGGCTCGGGTCGATCGGCAGATATGCCGCCCCGGTCTTGAGCACCGCCAGCATCGCCACCACGGCCTGCGCTGAGCGCTCCAACAGCAACGCCACACACCCACCCGCGCCTACCCCACGGCCGGCCAAAAGATGCGCCACCCGGTTAGCGGTCTGCTCCACCTCCCGGTAGGTCATCGAACCGCCCTGGAAGCTCACCGCCACCGCCTCGGGCGCGCGCGCAACTTGAGCGGCGAACAACACCGGAACAGACACCGCCGGGGGTGCGGGCCGGGTCAACACGGCCCGGTTACCGATGTCATCCAGGCGGGCATGCTCACCCTCATCGAGCACATCCAGCGACGAGAGCCGCCGTGTGGGGTCGGCGGTGAGCGCCACTAACACCCGCTGCAACCGCTCGATCAGTGTGTCAATGCTGGTCGCGTCGTAGACGTCGGTGCGAAACTCCACCGTCCCGCCAATGCCGGCAAGCTCACCGGCCTCGGTGAAGCGTTCCGCCAGCGAAAACACCAAATCCATGCGGGCGGTGTGGGTATCGACGTGTATGGGGGTGACCTGCAGATCACCCAAGCCCAACCCGGCGGCGGGATTATTGTCCTGCCCGGCGAAGTTCTGCCAGGCCATCATCACCTGCACCAGCGGGTGATGGGTCAGGCTGCGGGCCGGGTTGAGCCGCTCCACCAGCACCTCAAAGGGCATGTCTTGGTGCTCATAGGCGGCCAGGCTGCGCGCGCGCACCTGGGCCAGCAGCTCGGCCGCGGTGGGGTCGCCGGCCACCTCGACCCGCAGTACCAAGGTGTTGACGAAAAAGCCGACCAGCTCATCGAGGGCGGGGTCGCGGCGCCCGGCGATGGGGAATCCGACAGCCACGTCGGTGCTGGCGCTGAGCTTGGCCAGCAGCACCGCCAGGGCGGCCTGGATCACCATGAAGCTGGTCGCGTTGTGCCCGCGGGCCAGTTGACGGACTTGCTGTTGCAGCTCGGGCGGCCAATCTACCGCCATACTGGCGCCGCGCTGATCGGCGACCGGCGGGTAGGGCCGATCGGTGGGCAGCGCTAGGCGCTCGGGCAGCCCGGCCAGGGCGTCTTGCCAGTAGGCCAACTGCGCGGCGATCGGGGTGTCGGGATCGGCCAGGTCCCCCAGCTGGGTGCGCTGCCAGAGCGTGTAATCGACATATTGCACCGCTAACGGCGCCCAGCCGGGGGCTTGCCCGGCGCACCGGGCGGCATAGGCCACCCCTAGATCGCGTAGTAGCGGGGCGATTGACCAGCCGTCGGCGGCGATGTGGTGGGCCACGGCCACCAGCACGTGTTCGTCGTCGCCGATGCGGAAAAGCCGTGCCCGCAACGGGATCTGGGTGGCTAGGTCGAAACTGCAGCGGGCTGCGGCGTCGATTTCCTCACCGAGCTGGCTTTGTGGCCATGCGCTGGAATCGATGATGCGCCAGCCGAAGTCGGCCCGCTCGACCGGCATCACTAGCTGCTGGGGTATGCCCTCGGGTGCTGGGAACAGGGTGCGCAGGCTTTCATGGCGGCTCACCACATCGGCCAGCGCGACACCTAGCGCGTCGGCGTCCAGGCGCCCGCGCAGCCGTACCGCTACCGGCATGTTGTAGATCGGTGCGGGCCCCGCTAGCTGGTCGATGAACCACAACCGGTTCTGGGCGAACGACAGCGGGACGGCCGCGGGCCGCGCACCGGCCACCAACGGCTGCAGCCGCACCCCATCCCCACCGAGACGGGGCGCCAACCGGGCCACGGTGGGTGCCTCGAACACGTCGCGCACCGACAGGCCGCCATTCAGGGCGGTGTTGATCGCGGCGATCAGGCGCATCGCCGACAGCGAATCCCCACCCAAATCGAAAAACGAGTCATCCACCCCGACCCGCCCGAGCCCGAGTACCTGGGCGTAAATGCCGGCCAGGACCTCCTCGATGGCGTCGGCCGGGGCACGGTAACGATCAGCATTCTGATATTCGGGTGCGGGCAGGGCGCGGGTGTCGAGCTTGCCGTTAGGGGTCAACGGCAGCGCCTCGAGGACCACCACCGCCGTCGGGACCATATAGGCCGGCAACCGCTCGGCCAGCGCGCAACGCAGCTTGGCCGGGTCAACGGTCCCGGTGACCCCAACGACGTAGCCCACCAGGCGCTTGTCATCGGGGCGGTCCTCGCGGGCGATCACCGCCGCCTGCTGCACCCCGTCCAGCCCGGCCAGCGCGGCCTGCACTTCGCCGCACTCGATGCGATAGCCGCGGATCTTGACCTGCTCATCGGCGCGCCCCACATACGCCAGCTGCCCATCCGGGCGCCAGCACACCAGGTCCCCGGTGCGATACATCCGTGTTCCCGGCGCCCCAGAACCGCCGAACGGGCACGCCACAAACCGCGACCCGGTCAACCCGGCCCGGCCCACATAGCCAACGCCCACGCCGGCACCGGCCACATACAACTCCCCAACCACCCCCGGCGGCACCGGTCGCAGCCACCCGTTCAGCACGAACAGCGCCGCCCCCGGCACCGGTGCACCGATCGGCGGCACCCCCGACCCCGCTGTTAAAGGCGCACTGACCGACGCGAACACGGTCGTCTCGGTGGGACCGTAGGCATTGACCATCACCCGCCCGGGCGCCCACCGATCCACCACCTGGGCCGGACAGGCCTCGGCGGCGATCACCAGCCCCGCCGACTCCAACCCCTCAGTTGCGAGCATCCGCACTGCAGACGGGGTCTGGTTGAGGGCGGTGACTTGTTCGCTGACCAGCAGGGCGTGGAAATCTTCCGGCGAGCGCCGCACCGACTCGGGCACCACCACCACCCGCCCGCCATGCAGCAACGGAGCCCAGATCTCCCACACCGAATAGTCGAAGGCCAACGAGTGACAATGCGGCCACACTTTGACCGCTGGCAGCCCGGCGTCCAGCGATTCGATCAGTTGGGTGACGTTGTGGTGGGTGACCGCCACCCCCTTGGGCACCCCGGTGGTGCCCGAGGTGTAGATGAGGTAGGCGATATCGTCGGGGGCCGGCGCCGGCAATGCCGTGCTGGGTTGGGAGTCAACACGGGGGTCCCCGATATCACTGACATCGACGACCGCCAGCTCGTGCCCGGCCAGCCGGTCGGCCAGTTCGGTGGTGGTGATCGCGGCGATCGGTGCGGCGTCGGCCAGCACGAACCGCACCCGCGCATCGGGCACCGCCGGGTCGATCGGCAGATAGGCCGCCCCGGTCTTGAGCACCGCCACAATCGCCACCACGGCCTGGGCTGAGCGCTCCAACAGCAGCGCCACACACTCGCCCGCGCCCGCGCCGTAGCCGGCCAACAGGTGCGCCACCCGGTTAGCGGCCTGCTCCACCTCGCGGTAGGTCCACGACCGCTCCGCGCAGCTGATCGCCACCGCCTCCGGGCTGCGCGCCACCTGCGCAGCCCACAACACCGGAATCGACACCGGCGTCGCCGGCTGGGTCAGTACGGCCCGGTTACCGATCTCATCCAGGCGGGCGTGCTCAGCGGCGTCGAGCACATCGATCGACGACAGCCGTGCGGCGGGGTTAGCGGTCATGGCCACCAACACCCGCTGCAACCGCTCGATCAGGGTGTCGATGCTGGCCGTGTCGAACACCTCGGTGTCGTATTCGACACGAAGGCCCAGTTCAGCCCCCGGGCCGGCGACCACCGTCAGCGGGTAGTGGGTGGATTCGTGGCTGGTGAGTTCGGTGATGGCCACCTCGTGGGCGCCCGCCAGCGCGGCGGTGTCGACCGGATAGTTCTCATAGACGAAAAGGGTGTCGAACAGCTGTTGGTGGCCGGTGGCGCGGTGGATCTCGGCAAGCGCCAGGTGCTGATGTTCGAGCGTGTCGTTGTGGGCGTTTTGCAGCTGGCCCAACAGGCCGGTGGTGGTGGTTGGTGCGGTGATGGTTGCCCGTACCGGCACCGTGTTGATGAACAGGCCCACCATCGATTCGGCGCCGGGCAGCTCGGCCGGCCTACCGGAGACTGTGGTGCCAAAGGCGACGTCGTGCTGGCCGGTGAGCCAGCACAGCAGCTGCGCGAAGGCGCCGTGCAGCACGGTGTTGACGGTGGTGTGAGACGAGCGGGCCAGCTCGGTTATGGCCTGGGTGGTGTGTTCGGGCAGCCGACGCGAGGCAACGCCTTGCCGCCCTGTCCTTAATCGGCCCGGCGGGGCCACCAGGGTGGGGGTGTCAAAACCGGCGAGCAGCTGTCGCCAGGCCGCGTGGGCGGCCTCGAGGTCTCGGTCGGCCAGCCAGGTGACAAACCTGCGATGCGGGACCGCCGCGGGCAGCCGCTGGCGGTGATAGCCGGCGAACATTTCGCCCAGCAGGATCGGCAGCGACCAGCCATCGAGCACGATGTGGTGGTTGGTCAGCACCAATCGGTGCCGATCTGGCGCGAGGCGGATCAACGCCACCCGAAACACCGGCTGATCGGCGCCCAGATCGCAGACCGCGGCGCGTTCGTCAGCGCACACCCGCTCGATCAGTTCCTCACCATCGGGGTCCTCGCCGTCCACCTCGACATAGCGCCACCCGGCCTGCGGATCGGCCGGGATGATCTGGACCGGTTCGTCGAACCGTTGGCAGAATCGCACGGCCAGGTTGGGATGGCGGGTGATCACCGTGTGCACCGCATCGCGCAGCCGGTGTGGGTCCAGCGGGCCGGTCACGGTGAGGCTCAGCTGCACCGCATACACATCGTCGCTGGCGATGCTGGCGTGAAACAGTAGCCCCTGCTGCAGCGGGGTCAACGGCAAAATATCGGCGATCCGGTATTGGCGCGCCAGCTCGTCGATCTGTGGCTGGCTGAGCCGGGCAGGGGCGATATCCGACGGCGTCAACCCGCCGCCACCGGCGCGCACGTGCGCACAGATGCCGGCCAGGGCCTCAAACCACAACTGGCTAACCCGGATGATCGCCGCGTCATCTAGTGCCGAAGGCGCCCACATCCAGTTGGCGTGCAGCTGCGGGCCGGTCTCGGTGTCCACGGTGACGGCGTTAAGTTCCACGGTGTGTGAAAGCGGCATCGGCACCGCCGCGGCGGCGCCGATCATCGACACGCCTTCTTGGGAGATTCGCCACAGATCACCGGAGAGCTCGCCCGCCGCCCCGCCGAGGCGCCCGAGATAGTTGAACCCGATCGCCGGGTCAGACCCGCCCACCTCCACGTCGGGGTTCAGGTATCGCAGCAGCCCGTAGCTCAGCGGATCGGGCAGCGCCCGAAGCTGCTCTTTGGCGTCCTTGAGCAGCGCCCCCAACCCTGTGTCGCCGGCGAGCACCTGCGCCCAGGACAGCCCACCCACCGCCAATGCCACCGGGTATAGGGCAGTGAACCACCCGACCGTGCGCGTCAGGTTGATATCGGGGGCCAGTTCCTCGTGGCGGCCGTGCCCTTCGACGTCGATGCCGATCCGCGCGTCGTCGTTGCCCGACGACCCTAAAAACTCGCCGCAGGCCAGGGCGAACGCGATCAACAGGATCTCGTGTATCCCTGCATGAAACGCTGCGGGCACCTCACCCAAAAGCATGGCGGTGGTCGGGGCATCCAACACCACCGACAGGCGCCCGGCAGTCGCGAACGTATCCACCGCGGGCTGGACCGCGGGCAGCGCGGCCGGGGTCGCCACCACCTGTTTCCAGGCGTCGGCCTCGTCCACCACCGCTGCGGCGCGCGCATGCTCGGCCAGCAGTGATGCCCAGCGGGCAAACGACGTCCCGGTCACCGGCAGGGCTATCTGCTGCCCGCCGCGATGCTGGGCCCAGGCGATGTTGAGGTCCTCGAGCACAATGCGCCACGACACTGCGTCGATGACCAGATGGTGAATGATCAACACCAGCTGACCGCTGGTGGCAACCCACAACGCGCAAAGCATCACCCCGGTCGACGGGTTCAACCGCGACCGCGCTGCCAGCAGCGCTTCTTCGGATAAGACGTCCACCGTTTGTAGGCAGCCGCGCGCATCCACGGTGCCGGCCTCGGGCGCCGTCAGCGACCACCCCCCAGCGCCGTCCCCAATGCCTGGGTCGACGCGCAACCGCAACATGGCATGGCGATCCAGCACGGCCTGCAACAGCACCACCACATCGGCCTCGGTCACCCCCGCGGGGGCCTGCAGCACCAGCGTCTGGTTGAACTGCTGCACCGGGCCGCCTGCATTTTCCACGCCAGCCAGCCTGCGCATGATCGGGGTGGCCACCACGGGCCCGATGCCCTCATCACCGTCGTCAATCCCGTCGGCCAGCCCGGCCACTCGGGCCAGCCCGACCACGGTCTGCTCAACGAAAATATCGCGCGGTCGAAGCAGTAGGCCCGCCGCCCGGGCCCGGGCCACCACCTGCATCGACAAGATGCTGTCGCCACCCAGCTCGAAAAACGACTCCTCCACCCCGACCCGCTCCAGCCCCAAAACCTGGGCGTAGATGCCGGCCAACACCTCCTCGATCGGGGTGCTCGGGGGCCGGTAACGATCAACATCGTGGTATTCCGGCGCCGGCAAGGCGCGGGTATCGAGCTTGCCGTTGACCGTCAACGGCAACGCGTCAAGGACCACGACCGCCGCCGGCACCATATAGGCCGGTAGCCCCTCGGCCAGGGCGGCGCGAATCTCGGCCGGGTCAACGGTCCCGGTGACCCCAACGACATAACCCACCAGGCGCTTGTCACCGGGGCGGTCCTCGCGGGCGATCACCACCGCCTGATCCACCCCGTCCAGCCCGGCCAGCGCTGCCTGCACCTCACCGAGTTCGATGCGATACCCGCGGATCTTGACCTGCTCATCAGCCCGCCCCACGTACGCCAGCTGCCCATCCGGGCGCCACCACACCAGGTCCCCGGTGCGATACATCCGCGTTCCCTGCGCCCCGAACGGACACGCCACAAACCGTGACGCCGTCAAGGCAGACCGACGCCAATACCCACAGGCCAGCCCGGTACCGGCCAGATACAACTCCCCGACCACACCGGCGGGCACCGGACGCAGCCACCCGTCCAGCACAAACAACGCCGCCCCCGACACCGGCGCACCGATCGGGGGCGCCCCCGCCCCCGCTGTTAATGGCGCACTGATCGCCACATCCACCGTCGTCTCGGTCGGGCCGTAAGCGTTGATCATCACCCGACCGGGCGCCCACCGATCCACCACTTCAGCCGGACAGGCCTCGCCGCCGATCACCAACGCCGCCGACTCCAACCCCTGCGGTGAGAGCAAGGCCACCGCCGACGGGGTCTGGGTAATGACGTTGACGTGTTCGGCAACCAGCAGGTCGTGGAAGTCTTGCGGTGAGCGCGCCACCGATTCGGGTACCACCACCAGCCGCCCACCATGGAGCAGCGCGCCCCAGATCTCTCGGACCGAGGCGTCGAAGGCCAAGGAATGCCACTGCGTTGACACCTTTGGCGGCCCCGGCGCTGTCAGGCCGGCGTCTAGCGAGTCGAGCAGCTGGGTGATGTTGTGGTGGGTGACGGCCACGCCTTTGGGGACACCGGTGGTGCCCGAGGTGTAGATCAGATAGGCGATGTCATCCGCCGCGGGTGCCGGCAACGCTGTGCACGGGTAGCTGCGGATCGCGGAGGCCTCAATATCACTGACATCGACGACCAGCAGGTCGCACCCATCGAGCCGCGACCGCAGGCCCGCGCTGGTGATCGCGGCGATCGGGGCGGCATCGGCGACCATGAACCCGATCCGCGCCGCGGGCAGACCCGGGTCGATCGGCAGGTAGGCCGCCCCGGTCTTGAGCACCGCCAGCATCGCCACGACGGCCTGCGCTGAGCGCTCCAACAGCAGCGCCACACACCCACCCGGGCCCACCCCATGGCCGGCCAAAAGATGCGCCACCCGGGTAGCGGTCTGCTCAACCTCGCGGTAGGTCATCGAGCGGCCCTCGAAGCGCAGCGCCACCGCCTCCGGTGTCCGGGCCACCTGCGCGGCGAACAACTCGGAAATCGACACACCGATGGTGGCGGGCTGGGTCAACGCCGCCCGGTTGCCCCACGCATCTAGGCGGGTGTGCTCAGGCTCGTCGAGGAGATCCATTGACGAGAGCCGCCCGGTCGGGTCGGCGGTCATGGCCGCCAGCACCCGCTCTAACCGCTCGATGAGTGTTTCGATGCTGGCCGCGTCGAACACATCGGTGCGAAACTCCACCGCCCCGGAAATGCCGGCGGGCTCACCGGCCTCGGTGAAGCGTTCGGCCAAAGACAACACCAAATCCATGCGGGCGGTCTGGGTCTGGATGGGTATGGGTGTGACCTGCAGGTCACCGAAGGCCAGCGCGGCGGCGCGGTCGTCGGGCCCAGCGAAGTTCTGCCAGGCGAACATCACCTGAATCAGCGGGTGATAGGCCAGGGATCGGGCCGGGTTGAGCCGCTCCACCAGCACCTCAAAGGGCACGTCTTGATGCTCGAAAGCTTCCAAACTGCGCGCCCGCACGTGGGCCAACAGCTCGGCCACGGTGGGATCACCGCTGACGTCGACACGCAGTACCAAGGTGTTGACGAAAAAGCCGATCAACTCATCTAGGGCGGTATCGCGGCGCCCGGCGATCGGGACCCCGACGGTCACATCGGCATTGGCGCTGAGCTTGGCTAGCAGCACCGCCAGGGCGGCCTGGATCACCATGAAACCAGTCGCGTTATGCTCACCCGCCAGCGCGCGCACCCCCCGCTGCAGCTCGGGCGGCCAGTCCACGACCACACTGGCGCCGCGCTGATCGGCCACCGCAGGGTAGGGCCGATCGGTGGGCAGCGCCAGCCGCTCGGGCAACCCGGCCAGGGCCTGTTCCCAGTAGGCAAGCTGCGCGGCAATCGGGCTGTTGCTGTCGGTTAGATCGCCCAGCTGCGCGCGCTGCCACAGGGTGTAATCGACATACTGCACCGCTAGCGGCGCCCATTGGGGGGCTTGCCCGGCACACCGGGCTGCATAGGCCGCACCCAGATCACGTACCAGCGGGTTCATTGACCAGCCGTCTGCGGCGATATGGTGCACCACGGCCACCAGCACGTGCTCGTCGTCGCCGACGCGGAAAAGCCGTGCCCGCAACGGGATCTGGGTGGCTAGGTCGAAACTGCAGCGGGCTGCGGCGTCGATTTCCTCACCGAGCTGGCTTTGTGGCCATGCGCTGGAATCGATGATGTGCCAGCCGAAGTCGGCCCGCTCGACCGGCATCACTAGTTGCTGGGGTTTGCCTCCGGGTGCTGGGAACAGGGTGCGCAGGCTTTCATGGCGGCCCACCACATCGGCCAGCGCGACACCCAACGCCTCGGCATCAAGCCCACCACTTAACCGCAACGCCACCGCCATGGTGTAGGCGGGTGAGGGCCCCACCAATTGGTCGATGAACCACAACCGGTTCTGGGCGAACGACAACGGGAGCGTCGCGGGCCGCACACCGGCCATCAGCGGCTGCAGCCGCACCGCATCCCCACCGATACGGGGCGCCAGCCGGGCCACGGTGGGTGCCTCGAATATGGTGCGCACCGACAGGCCGGCATTCAGGTCGGTGTTGATCGCGGCGATCAGGCGCATCGCCGACAGCGAATCCCCACCCAAATCGAAAAACGAGTCATCCACCCCGACCCGCTCGAGCCCCAACACCTGCGCATAAATGCCGGCCAGTACCTCCTCAACCGGGCTGGCCGGGGTCCGATACGCACCAGCGTATTCGGGTGCCTTCAGGGCCCGGGTGTCGAGCTTGCCGTTGAGTGTCAGCGGCAACGCATCAAGGACCACCACCGCCGCCGGGATCATGTAGGCCGGTAGCCGCTCGGCCAGCGCGGCGCGAATCTCGGCCGGGTCAACGGTCCCGGTGACCCCAACGACGTAGCCCACCAGGCGCTTGTCACCGGGGCGGTCCTCGCGGGCGATCACCACCGCCTGCTTGACTCCGTCGAGCCCGGCCAGCGCGGCCTGGACTTCGCCGAGTTCGATGCGATAGCCGCGGATCTTGACCTGATCATCGGCGCGGCCCACATACGCCAGCTGCCCATCCGGGCGCCAGCACACCAGATCCCCGGTGCGATACATCCGTGTTCCCGGCGCCCCAGAACCGCCGAACGGGCACGCCACAAACCGCGACCCGGTCAACGGACCCCGGCCCAGATAGCCAACCCCGACGCCGCGGCCGGCCACATACAACTCCCCGACCACCCCGGCCGGCACCGCCCGCAGCCACCCATCCAACACAAACAACGCCGCCCCGCCCACCGGCGACCCGATCGGCACCACACCCGAGCCCGCCGACCCCGCTGTTAAAGGCGCACTGATCGCCGCACACAGCGTGGTTTCGGTCGGACCGTAAGCGTTGACCATCTCCCGCCCCGGCGCCCACCGCTGCACCACCTCGGGCGGGCAGGCCTCACCGACCATCACCAACGCCACCGACTCCAACCCCTCCGGCGGCAACGCCGCCACCGCCGACGGGGTCTGGGTCAACACACTGACCTGTTCACCGACCAACACCGCGTGCAACTCTTCTGGCGAACGGACCACCGGCTCGGGTATCACCACCAGCCGACCACCACGCGTCAGCGCACCGAAGATCTCAAACACCGCGACATCGAACGCATACGAGTGACACTGCGGCCACACCCCCGCCGCCCGCGGGCCCACATCAAACGACTCCAAAAACTGAGTGATGTTGCGGTGGGTGACCGCCACCCCCTTAGGCACCCCGGTGGTGCCCGAGGTGTACATGAGGTAGGCGATATCGTCGGGGGCCGGCGCCGGTAGCGCAGTGCGCTGATACCCCGGGATGTGGGGGTCCTCGACATCGATGACCGCCAGGTCGTGCCCGTCGAGCCGGTCGGCTAGTCCGGTGGTGGTGATCGCGGCGATCGGGGTGGCGTCGGCGAGCATGAACCCGATCCGGGCCGCCGGCAGGCTCGGGTCGATCGGCAGGTAGGCCGCCCCGGTTTTGAGCACCGCCAAAATCGCGATAATGGCCTGATGGCAGCGGGGCAGCAGCAGTCCCACACACCGCCCCGGGCCCGCCCCCTGGCCGGCCAACAGGTGCGCCACCCGGTTAGCGGCCTCCTCGAGCTCGCGGTACGTCATCGAGCGGCCCTCAAAGGTCACCGCGACCGCGTCGGGGGTGCGGGCCACTTGCGCGGCGAACAACACCGGAACAGACACCGCCGGGGGCGCGGGTGCGGTCAGTACGGCCCGGTTACCGATCTCATCCAGGCGGGCGTGCTCAGCGGCGTCGAGCACATCGATCGACGACAGCCGTGCGGCGGGGTCAGCGGTCATGGCCACCAACACCCGCTGCAACCGCTCGATCAGGGTGTCGATGCTGGCCGTGTCGAACACCTCGGTGTCGTATTCGACACGAAGGCCCAGTTCAGCCCCCGGGGTGGCGACCACCGTCAGCGGGTAGTGGGTGGATTCGTGGCTGGTGACTTCGGTGATGGCCACCTCGTGGGCGCCCGCCAGCGCGGCGGTGTCGACCGGATAGTTCTCATACACGAAAAGGGTGTCGAACAGCTGTTGGTGGCCGGTGGCGCGGTGGATCTCGGCAAGCGCCAGGTGCTGATGTTCGAGCGTGTCGTTGTGGGCGTTTTGCAGCTGGCCCAACAGGTCGGTGGTGGTGGTTGGTGCGGTGATGGTTGCCCGTACCGGCACGGTGTTGATCAGCAGGCCCACCATCGATTCGGCGCCGGGCATCTCGGCCGGCCTACCGGAGACTGTGGTGCCAAAGGCGACGTCGTGCTGGCCGGTGAGCCAGCACAGCAGCTGCGCGAAGGCGCCGTGCAGCACGGTGTTGACGGTGGTGTGAGACGAGCGGGCCAGCTCGGTTATGGCCTGGGTGGTGTGTTCGGGCAGCCGACGCGAGGCAACGCCTTGCCGCCCTGTCCTTAATCGGCCCGGCGGGGCCACCAGGGTGGGGGTGTCAAAACCGGCGAGCAGCTGTCGCCAGGCCGCGTGGGCGGCCTCGAGGTCTCGGTCGGCCAGCCAGGTGACAAACCTGCGATGCGGGACCGCCGCGGGCAGCCGCTGGCGGTGATAGCCGGCGAACATTTCGCCCAGCAGGATCGGCAGCGACCAGCCATCGAGCACGATGTGGTGGTTGGTCAGCACCAATCGGTGCCGATCTGGCGCGAGGCGGATCAACGCCACCCGAAACACCGGCTGATCGGCGCCCAGATCGCAGACCGCGGCGCGTTCGTCAGCGCACACCCGCTCGATCAGTTCCTCACCATCGGGGTCCTCGCCGTCCACCTCGACATAGCGCCACCCGGCCTGCGGATCGGCCGGGATGATCTGCACCGGTTCGTCGAACCGTTGGCAGAATCGCACGGCCAGGTTGGGATGGCGGGTGATCACCGTGTGCACCGCATCGCGCAGCCGGTGTGGGTCCAGCGGGCCGGTCACGGTGAGGCTCAGCTGCACCGCATACACATCGTCGCTGGCGATGCTGGCGTGAAACAGTAGCCCCTGCTGCAGCGGGGTCAACGGCAAAATATCGGCGATCCGGTATTGGCGCGCCAGCTCGTCGATCTGTGGCTGGCTGAGCCGGGCAGGGGCGATATCCGAGGGCGTCAACCCGCCGCCACCGGCGCGCACGTGCGCACAGATGCCGGCCAGGGCCTCAAACCACAACTGGCTAACCCGGATGATCGCCGCGTCATCTAGTGCCGAGGGCGCCCACATCCAGTTGGCGTGCAGCTGCGGGCCGGTCTCGGTGTCCACGGTGACGGCGTTAAGTTCCACGGTGTGTGAAAGCGGCATCGGCACCGCCGCGGCGGCGCCGATCATCGACACGCCTTCTTGGGAGATTCGCCACAGATCACCGGAGAGCTCGCCCGCCGCCCCGCCGAGGCGCCCGAGATAGTTGAACCCGATCGCCGGGTCAGACCCGCCCACCTCCACGTCGGGGTTCAGGTAGCGCAGCAGCCCGTAGCTCAGCGGATCGGGCAGCGCCCGAAGCTGCTCTTTGGCGTCCTTGAGCAGCGCCCCCAACCCTGTGTCGCCGGCGAGCACCTGCGCCCAGGACAGCCCACCCACCGCCAATGCCACCGGGTATAGGGCAGTGAACCACCCGACCGTGCGCGTCAGGTTGATATCGGGGGCCAGTTCCTCGTGGCGGCCGTGCCCTTCGACGTCGATGCCCACCGGCGCGCCGCCATTGCCCAAAAGCTCCGCCCACGCCAATCCGAACGCGATCAACAAGATCTCGTGTATCCCTGCATGAAACGCTGCGGGCACCTCACCCAAAAGCATGGCGGTGGTCGGGGCATCCAACACCACCGACAGGCGCCCGGCAGTCGCGAACGTATCCACCGCGGGCTGGACCGCGGGCAGCGCGGCCGGGGTCGCCGCCACCTGTTTCCAGGCGTCGGCCTCGTCCACCACCGCTGCGGCGCGCGCATGCTCGGCCAGCAGCGACGCCCAGCGGGCAAACGACGTCCCGGTCACCGGCAGGGCTATCTGCTGCCCGCCGCGATGCTGGGCCCAGGCGATGTTGAGGTCCTCGAGCACAATGCGCCACGACACTGCGTCGATGACCAGATGGTGAATGATCAACACCAGCTGACCGCTGGTGGCAACCCACAACGCGCAAAGCATCACCCCGGTCGACGGGTTCAACCGCGACCGCGCCCCTACCACCGCCTGCTCGGACAACACGTCCGCTGCGTGTAGGCAGGCGCGTGCATCCACCGCGCCGGCCTCGGGCGCCGTCAGCGACCACCCCCCAGCGCCGTCCCCAATGCCTGGGTCGACGCGCAACCGCAACATGGCATGGCGATCCAGCACGGCCTGCAGCAGCACCACCACATCGGCCTCGGTCACCCCCGCCGGGGCCTGCACTGTCAGCGTCTGGTTGAACTGGTCGATCGGGCCGCCTCCACGCTGGCCAGCCAACGGATGATCGGGGTCGCGGGCAGCGGCCCGATGCCCTCATCGACCGGGCCACCCGCATCGCCGGCCACCCCGGCCACCCGGGCCAGCCCGGCGACGGTCTGCTCAAGGAAAACATCGCGCGGCTTGCAGATAATGCCGGCGGCACGGGCCCGGGCCACCACCTGCATCGACAAGATGCTGTCGCCACCCAACTCGAAAAACGACTCATCAACCCCGACCCGCTCCAACCCCAAAACCTGGGCGTAGATGCCGGCCAACACCTCCTCAACGGCGCTGGCCGGGGCCCGATACTCACCGGCGGTGTATTCGGGTGCCGGCAGTGCCCGGGTGTCGAGTTTCCCATTGATGGTCAGCGGCAACGCCTCGAGTAGCACCACCGCAGCCGGCACCATATAGGCCGGCAGCCACTCGGCGAGCCCCGCGCGTATCCCGGCCGGGTCCGCGGTCCCGGTAACATAACAGACCAGGCGTTTATTGCCGGGGCGGTCCTCGCGGGCGATCACCACCGCCTGATCCACCCCGTCCAGCCCGGCCAGCGCTGCCTGCACCTCACCGAGTTCGATGCGATACCCGCGGATCTTGACCTGCTCATCAGCCCGCCCCACATACGCCAGCTGCCCATCCGGGCGCCACCACACCAGATCCCCGCTGCGATACATCCGCATGCCGGGCGCCCCGAACGGACACGCCACAAACCGCGACCCGGTCAACGCGGCCCGGCCCACGTAGCCGACGCCCACCCCGGCACCGGCCACATACAACTCCCCCACCACACCGGCCGGGACCGCCCGCAACCACTCATCCAGCACAAACAACGCAGCGCCGGACACCGGCGACCCGATCGGCGGCGCCCCTGACCCCGCTGTTAACGGCGCACTCATCGACACATACACCGTGGCCTCGGTCGGCCCGTAGGCGTTGATCATCACCCGCCCGGGCGCCCACCGATCCACCACCTCAGCCGGGCATGGCTCGCCTCCGATTACCAACGCCGCCGACTCCAAACCCTGAGGTGAGAGAGCCCCCAGCGCCGACGGGGTTTGGGTAACAACGTTGGCGTGTTCGGCGACCAGCAGGTCGTGGAACTCTTCTGGTGAGCGGGCCACCGATTCGGGCACCACCACCAGGCGCCCACCACCGAGCAGCGCGGCCCAGATCTCCATCACCGAAAAGTCGAAAGCATATGAATGGAACTGCGCCCACACCTGGGCCGCGGGCAGATGCGCCGACGATGACTGCGCCAAGTGGGCCAGGTTTTGGTGGCTCAGCGCCACCCCCTTGGGCACCCCGGTGGTGCCCGAGGTGTAGATGAGGTAGGCGATGTCATCTGGCGCCGGTGTCGGCAACGCGTTGTCGGCGTGGCTCTCAACGGCAGGATCGTGGATATCGATAACCATCAGGTCGGACTCGTCCAGCCGCGACCGTAGGTCCGCGGTGGTGATCGCGGCGATGGGGGCGGCGTCGGCGAGCATGAACGCGATCCGGGCCGCGGGCAGGCTCGGGTCGATCGCCAGGTAGGCCGCCCCGGTCTTGAGCACCGCCAGCATCGCCACCACGGCCTGCGCTGAGCGCTCCAACAGCAACGCCACACACTGCCCGGGGCCCACGCCAGAGCGGGCTAACAGGTGCGCCACGTGGTTAGCGGCCTCTTCAACCTCGCGGTAGGTCATGCAACGGCCCTCGTAGCTGATCGCCGCCGCCTCCGGGGTGCGGGTGACCTGAGCGGCGAACAGCACCGGAACGGACACCGGTGGGGGTGCGGGCGTTGTCAGCACCGCCCGGTTGCCCCACGCATCTAGGCGGGCGTGCTCCTCGGCGTCGAGCAGATCCATGGACGAGAGCCGCGCGGTGGGGTCGGCGGTCATTGCCGCGAGCACCCGCTCTAACCGCTCGATCAGTGTTTCGATGCTGGTCGCGTCGTAGACGTCGGTGCGAAACTCCACCGTCCCGCCAATGCCGGCAAGCTCACCGGCCTCGGTGAAGCGTTCGGCCAAAGACACCGCCAAATCCGTGCGGGCGGTGTGGGTCCCGATGGGTATGGGGGTGACCTGCAGATCACCCAAGCCCAACCCGGCGGCGGGATTATTGTCCTGCCCGGCGAAGTTCTGCCAGGCCATCATCACCTGCACCAGCGGGTGATGGGTCAGGCTGCGGGCCGGGTTGAGCCGCTCCACCAGCACCTCAAAGGGCATGTCTTGGTGCTCATAGGCGGCCAGGCTGCGCGCGCGCACCTGGGCCAGCAGCTCGGCCGCGGTGGGGTCGCCGGCCACCTCGACCCGCAGTACCAAGGTGTTGACGAAAAAGCCGACCAGCTCATCGAGGGCGGGGTCGCGGCGCCCGGCGATGGGGAATCCGACAGCCACGTCGGTGCTGGCGCTGAGCTTGGCCAGCAGCACCGCCAGGGCGGCCTGGATCACCATGAAGCTGGTCGCGTTGTGCCCGCGGGCCAGTTGACGGACTTGCTGTTGCAGCTCGGGCGGCCAATCTACCGCCATACTGGCGCCGCGCTGATCGGCGACCGGCGGGTAGGGCCGATCGGTGGGCAGCGCTAGGCGCTCGGGCAGCCCGGCCAGGGCGTCTTGCCAGTAGGCCAACTGCGCGGCGATCGGGGTGTCGGGATCGGCCAGGTCCCCCAGCTGGGTGCGCTGCCAGAGCGTGTAATCGACATATTGCACCGCTAACGGCGCCCAGCCGGGGGCTTGCCCGGCGCACCGGGCGGCATAGGCCACCCCTAGATCGCGTAGTAGCGGGGCGATTGACCAGCCGTCGGCGGCGATGTGGTGGGCCACGGCCACCAGCACGTGTTCGTCGTCGCCGATGCGGAAAAGCCGTGCCCGCAACGGGATCTGGGTGGCTAGGTCGAAACTGCAGCGGGCTGCGGCGTCGATTTCCTCACCGAGCTGGCTTTGTGGCCATGCGCTGGAATCGATGATGCGCCAGCCGAAGTCGGCCCGCTCGACCGGCATCACTAGCTGCTGGGGTATGCCCTCGGGTGCTGGGAACAGGGTGCGCAGGCTTTCATGGCGGCTCACCACATCGGCCAGCGCGACACCTAGCGCGTCGGCGTCCAGGCGCCCGCGCAGCCGTACCGCTACCGGCATGTTGTAGATCGGTGCGGGCCCCGCTAGCTGGTCGATGAACCACAACCGGTTCTGGGCGAACGACAGCGGGACGGCCGCGGGCCGCGCACCGGCCACCAACGGCTGCAGCCGCACCCCATCCCCACCGAGACGGGGCGCCAACCGGGCCACGGTGGGTGCCTCGAACACGTCGCGCACCGACAGGCCGCCATTCAGGGCGGTGTTGATCGCGGCGATCAGGCGCATCGCCGACAGCGAATCCCCACCCAAATCGAAAAACGAGTCATCCACCCCGACCCGCCCGAGCCCGAGTACCTGGGCGTAAATGCCGGCCAGGACCTCCTCGATGGCGTCGGCCGGGGCACGGTAACGATCAGCATTCTGATATTCGGGTGCGGGCAGGGCGCGGGTGTCGAGCTTGCCGTTAGGGGTCAACGGCAGCGCCTCGAGGACCACCACCGCCGTCGGGACCATATAGGCCGGCAACCGCTCGGCCAGCGCGCAACGCAGCTTGGCCGGGTCAACGGTCCCGGTGACCCCAACGACGTAGCCCACCAGGCGCTTGTCATCGGGGCGGTCCTCGCGGGCGATCACCGCCGCCTGCTGCACCCCGTCCAGCCCGGCCAGCGCGGCCTGCACTTCGCCGCACTCGATGCGATAGCCGCGGATCTTGACCTGCTCATCGGCGCGCCCCACATACGCCAGCTGCCCATCCGGGCGCCAGCACACCAGGTCCCCGGTGCGATACATCCGTGTTCCCGGCGCCCCAGAACCGCCGAACGGGCACGCCACAAACCGCGACCCGGTCAACCCGGCCCGGCCCACATAGCCAACGCCCACGCCGGCACCGGCCACATACAACTCCCCAACCACCCCCGGCGGCACCGGTCGCAGCCACCCGTTCAGCACGAACAGCGCCGCCCCCGGCACCGGTGCACCGATCGGCGGCACCCCCGACCCCGCTGTTAAAGGCGCACTGACCGACGCGAACACGGTCGTCTCGGTGGGACCGTAGGCATTGACCATCACCCGCCCGGGCGCCCACCGATCCACCACCTGGGCCGGACAGGCCTCGGCGGCGATCACCAGCCCCGCCGACTCCAACCCCTCAGTTGCGAGCATCCGCACTGCAGACGGGGTCTGGTTGAGGGCGGTGACTTGTTCGCTGACCAGCAGGGCGTGGAAATCTTCCGGCGAGCGCCGCACCGACTCGGGCACCACCACCACCCGCCCGCCATGCAGCAACGGAGCCCAGATCTCCCACACCGAATAGTCGAAGGCCAACGAGTGACAATGCGGCCACACTTTGACCGCTGGCAGCCCGGCGTCCAGCGATTCGATCAGTTGGGTGACGTTGTGGTGGGTGATGGCCACCCCCTTGGGCACCCCGGTGGTGCCCGAGGTGTAGATGATGTGGGCGAGGTCATCGGGGGCCGGCGCCGGCAATGCCGTGCTGGGTTGGGAGTCAACACGGGGGTCCCCGATATCACTGACATCGACGACCGCCAGCTCGTGCCCGGCCAGCCGGTCGGCCAGTTCGGTGGTGGTGATCGCGGCGATCGGTGCGGCGTCGGCCAGCACGAACCGCACCCGCGCATCGGGCACCGCCGGGTCGATCGGCAGATAGGCCGCCCCGGTCTTGAGCACCGCCACAATCGCCACCACGGCCTGGGCTGAGCGCTCCAACAGCAGCGCCACACACTCGCCCGGGCCCGCGCCGTAGCCGGCCAACAGGTGCGCCACCCGGTTAGCGGCCTCCTCGAGCTCGCGGTACGTCATCGAGCGGCCCTCAAAGGTCACCGCGACCGCGTCGGGGGTGCGGGCCACCTGCGCAGCCCACAACACCGGAATCGACACCGGCGTCGCCGGCTGGGTCAGCACGGCCCGGTTACCGATCTCATCCAGGCGGGCGTGCTCAGCGGCGTCGAGCACATCGATCGACGACAGCCGTGCGGCGGGGTCAGCGGTCATGGCCACCAACACCCGCTGCAACCGCTCGATCAGGGTGTCGATGCTGGCCGTGTCGAACACCTCGGTGTCGTATTCGACACGAAGGCCCAGTTCAGCCCCCGGGCCGGCGACCACCGTCAGCGGGTAGTGGGTGGATTCGTGGCCGGTGACTTCGGTGATGGCCACCTCGTGGGCGCCCGCCAGCGCGGCGGTGTCGACCGGATAGTTCTCATACACGAAAAGGGTGTCGAACAGCTGTTGGTGGCCGGTGGCGCGGTGGATCTCGGCAAGCGCCAGGTGCTGATGTTCGAGCGTGTCGTTGTGGGCGTTTTGCAGCTGGCCCAACAGGTCGGTGGTGGTGGTTGGTGCGGTGATGGTCGCCCGTACCGGCACCGTGTTGATGAACAGGCCCACCATCGATTCCGCGCCGGGCAGCTCGGCCGGCCGACCCGAGACTGTGGTGCCAAAGGCGACATCATGCTGGCCGGTGAGCCAGCACAGCAGCCGCGCGAAGGCGCCGTGCAGCACGGTGTTGACCGTGGTGTGAGACGAGCGGGCCAGCTCGGTTATGGCCTGGGTGGTGTGTTCGGGCAGCCGACGCGAGGCAACGCCTTGCCGCCCTGCCCTGAATCGGCCCGGCGGGGCCACCAGGGTGGGGGTGTCAAAACCGGCGAGCACCTGCCGCCAGGCCGCGTGGGCGGCCTCGAGGTCCCGGTCGGCCAGCCAGGTGACAAACCTGCGATGCGGGACCGCCGCGGGCAGCCGCTGGCGGTGATAGCCGGCGAACATTTCGCCCAGCAGGATCGGCAGCGACCAGCCATCGAGCACGATGTGGTGGTTGGTCAGCACCAATCGGTGCCGATCTGGCGCGAGGCGGATCAACGCCACCCGAAACACCGGCTGATCGGCGCCCAGATCGCAGACCGCGGCGCGTTCGTCAGCGCACACCCGCTCGATCAGTTCCTCACCATCGGGGTCCTCGCCGTCCACCTCGACATAGCGCCACCCGGCCTGCGGATCGGCCGGGATGATCTGCACCGGTTCGTCGAACCATTGGCAGAATCGCACGGCCAGGTTGGGATGGCGGGTGATCACCGTGTGCACCGCATCGCGCAGCCGTTGCGGGTCGAGCGGGTCGGTCACGGTGATGCTCAGCTGCACCGCATACACCTCGTCGTCGCTGCCGCGCGCGGTGCTGGCGTGGAAGAGCAGGCCCTGCTGCAGCGGGGTCAACGGCAAAATATCGGCGATCCGGTGTTGCCGGCCAAGCTCGTCGATTTGCTGCTGGCTAAGGCGGGCAGGGGCGATATCGGAGGGCGTCAGCCCGCCGCCACCGTTTCGTACGTGCGCGCAGATGCCGGCCAGGGCTTCAAACCACAACTGGCTAACCCGGATGATCGCCGCGTCATCCAGTGCCGAGGGTGCCCACGTCCAATTGGCGTGCAGCTGCGGGCCGGTGTCGGTGTCCACGGTGACGGCGTTGAGGTCCACGGTGTGCATCAGCGGCATCGGCACCGCCGCGGCGGCGCCGATCATCGACACGCCTTCGAGGCAGATCCGCCACAGATCACCGGAGAGCCCGCCCGCCGCCCCGCCGAGGCGCCCGAGATAGTTGAACCCGATCGGTGGGTCGGATGCGCCTAGGTCAACGTCGGGGTTCAGATAGCGCAGCACCCCGTAGCTCAGCGGATCGGGCAGCGCCCGAAGCTGCTCTTTGGCGTCCTTGATCAGCGCCCCCAGCGCTGCGTCGCCGGCGATCACCTGCGCCCAGGACAGCCGACCGACCGCCAAGGCCACCGGGTATTTGGTGGTGAACCACCCCACGGTGTGGGACAGGTCAACATGGGGGGCCAGCTCCTCGTGGCGGCCGTGGCCCTCGACGTCGATGCCCACCGGCGCGCTGCCGTTGCCCAAGAATTCAGAGACCGCCAATCCGAACGCGATCAACAAGATGTCCTGGATCCCGGCATGAAACGCGGTCGGCACCTCCGAAAGCAGCAGGCGGGTGGTCTCGGCGTCCAACACCTTCGATAAATGCCCGGCGGTGGTGTAGGTGTCGACCGCGGGATTCACTGCCGGTAGCGCGGTGGTGGCCGAGGCCACCTGTTTCCAGGCGTCGGCCGCCTCCACTACGTGCGGGGCGCCCGCGTGCTGCGCCAGCAGCTCCGCCCACCGGGCAAACGACGTCCCGCTCGCCGGCAACACCACCTCGTGGCCCGCGCGATGCTGGGCCCAGGCGGTGTTGAGGTCCTCGAGCACAATGCGCCACGACACCGCGTCGATGGCCAGATGGTGAATGATCAACACCAGCTGGCCCGTGGAGCCAACCCACAGCGCGGAAAGCATCGCCCCACCGGCCGGGTTCAACCGCGACCGCGCCCCTACCACCGCCTGCTCGGACAACACGTCCGCCGCGTGTAGGCAGGCGCGCGCATCCACGGTGCCGGCCTCGGGCGCCGTCAGCGACCACCCCCCAGCGCCGTCCCCAATGCCTGGGTCGACGCGCAACCGCAACATGGCATGGCGATCCAGCACGGCCTGCAGCAGCACCACCACATCGGCCTCGGTCACCCCCGCCGCGGCCTGCAGCACCAGCGTCTGGTTGAACTGCTGCACCGGGCCGCCTGCATTTTCCACGCCGGCCAGCCAACGGATGATCGGGGTGGCCAGCACCGGCCCGATGCCCTCATCGGTTAGGCCGGTATCACCGTCGGCCACCGCGGCGACCCGGGCCAGCCCGGCCACGGTCTGCTCAAGGAAAATATCGCGCGGTCGAAGCAGTAGGCCCGCCGCCCGGGCCCGGGCCACCACCTGCATCGACAAGATGCTGTCGCCACCCAGCTCGAAAAACGACTCCTCCACCCCGACCCGATCCAGCCCGAGCACCTGGGCGTAGATGCCGGCCAGGACCTCCTCAACCGCGTTGGCCGGAGCCCGATAGCCATCACCGGTGTCCTGGTATCCGGGTGCGGGCAGCGCGCGGGTGTCGAGTTTGCCGTTGACCGTCAACGGCAACGCGTCAAGGACCACCACCGCCGCCGGCACCATATAGGCCGGGAGCCCCTCGGCCAGCGCGGCGCGGAGCTCAGCGGGGTCTAGCGTGCCGGTGACCCCAACGACATAGCCGACCAGGCGTTTGTCGCCGGGGCGGTCCTCGCGGGCGATCACCACCGCCTGATCCACCCCGTCCAACGCGGACAGCGCGGCCTGAACCTCACCGAGTTCGATGCGATACCCGCGGATCTTCACCTGCTCATCGGCGCGCCCCAGATACCGCAGCTGCCCATCCGCACCCCAGCGCACCAAATCCCCGGTGCGATACATGCGTGTTCCCGGCGCCCCGAACGGGCATGCCACAAACCGCGACCCGGTCAACCCGGCCCGCCGCCAATACCCACAGGCCAGCCCGGCACCGGCCACATACAACTCCCCCACCACACCCGCTGGCACCGGTCGCAACCACCCGTCCAGCACAAACAACGCCGCCCCCGACACCGGCGCACCGATCGGCGGCGCACCCGACCCCGCTGTTAAGGGCACACTCAGGGCCACCCACATCGTCGTCTCGGTCGGGCCGTATTCGTTGATCATCACTCGCCCCGGCGCCCAGCGATCCACCACCTCGGCCGGGCAGGCCTCACCGCCGACCAGCAAGGCCACCGACTCCAATCCGTCGGGCGACAACATCCCTACCGCCGACGGGGTCTGGCTTAAGACACTGACCTTTTCGGAGACCAGTAGGGCGTGGAAGTCTTCCGGGGAGCCAGCCACCGACTCGGGCACCACCACCAGCCGCCCACCGTGCAAGAGCGCACCGAAGATCTCCCAGCCGGAGACGTCGAAGCCGTAGGAGTGCCACTGCGACCACACCTGTCCCGGCGCCGCCAAACCCGGGTCCAGGGACTCGATCAGCTGGGTGACGTTGTGGTGGGTGATGGCCACGCCTTTGGGGGCACCGGTGGTGCCCGAGGTGTAGATGAGATAGGCGATGTCGTCGGCGCCCGGCATCGGGGGTGCCGTGCTGGGCTGGGTGTCAACAACGGGATCCTCGATATCACCGACATCGATGACCAGCACGTCATGACCGTCCAGCCGCGACCGCAGGTCCGCGATGGTGAGCGCGGCGAGCGGGGCGGCATCCTCGAGCATGAACCCGATCCGGGCCGCCGGCAGTACCGGGTCGATCGGCAGATAGGCCGCCCCGGTTTTGAGGACTGCCAGCATCGCCACGATCGCCTCAGCGCACCGGGGAAACAGCAGCGCCACACGCTGCCCCGGGCCCGCGCCGTGGCCGGCCAGCAGGTGCGCCAACCGGTTCGCGGCCTGCTCAACCTCGCGATAGGTCCACGACCACTGCCCGCAGCTGATCGCTATCGCCTCCGAGGTGCGAGCCACCTGCGCGGCCCACAACACCGGAATCGACACCACCGGGGGTGCGGGCCGGGTCAACGCCGCCCGATTTCCGAGCTCATCCAGGCGGGCCTGTTCACCGGCATCGAGCACATCGATCGACGAGAGACGGCGGGTGGGGTCGGCGATCAGCGCCACCAGCACCCGCTCCAACCGCTCGATCAGTGTTTCGATGCTCGCCGTGTCGAACACATCGGTGCGAAACTCCACCACCCCGCCGATCCCGGCGGGCTCACCGGCCTCGGTGAAGCGTTCCCCAAGGAAAAACGTCAGGTCCATGCGGGCGACTTGGGTGTCCACCGACAGCGGGGTGACCTGCAGATCACCCAACGCCAACCCGGCGGGAACGTTGGTGTCGAGCCCTGCGAAGTTTTGCCAGGCCAACACCACCTGAACCAGCGGGGAATGGGCCAGGCTGCGGGTCGGGTTGAGCCGATCGACCAGCACCTCAAAGGGCACGTCTTGGTGCTCGTAGGCGGCCAGGCTGCGCGCGCGCACCTGGGCCACCAGCTCGGCCACGGTGGGATCGCCGGCCACCTCCACCCGTAATACCAGGGTGTTGACGAAGCAACCCACCAGTTCATCGAGCGCGGGGTCGCGCCGCCCGGCGATCGGGAACCCTACGGCCACATCGGCACTGGCGACGACCTTGGCCAGCAGCACCGCCAGCGCGGCCTGGATCACCATGAAGCTGGTGGCATTATGCTCGCGAGCCACCTGGGCCACCCGCCGCTGCAACTCGGCCGACCAATCCACCGCCACCGTGGCGCCGCGGTGATCGGCCACCGGTGGGTAGGGGCGATCGGTGGGCAGCGCCAGCCGCTCGGGCAGCCCGGCCAGGGCCTGTTCCCAATAGGTCAGCTGCGCGGCGATCGGGCTGTCGGGATCGGCCAGGTCACCCAGCTGCTTACGCTGCCACAGCGTGTAATCGACATACTGCACCGCCAACGGCGCCCAGCCCGGGGACCGCCCGGCACACCGGCTGGTATAGGCCACCCCCACATCACGCACCAGCGGGGCGATCGACCAACCGTCGCCGGCGATATGGTGCATCGCGAACACCAGCACGTGTTCGTCGTCGCCGACATCGAACAGTCGTGCCCGTAACGGGATCTCAGTGGCCAGGTTAAACGAGTGGCGCGCCGCGGCGTCGATGGCCTGACCCAGCCGGCTTTCCGGCCACCCGCTGGCATCGATGATCTGCCAACCAATGTCGGCCCGGTCGACCGGCACCACCAGCTGCTGGGGGATCCCCTCGGGCGCTGGGAACAGGGTACGCAGGCTTTCATGGCGGCCCACCACGTCGGCCAGCGCGCCACGCAGCGCCTCGGTATCAAGGCGCCCGCGCAGCCGCAGCGCCACCGACATGTTGTACATCGGTGAGGGCCCAGCCAACTGGTCGATAAACCACAACCGGTTCTGGGCGAACGACAACGGAACCACCGCGGGCCGCGTTCCGGCCACCAATGGCTCCAGCCGACCCCCCTGCCCACCGATACGGGGCGCCAACTGGGCCACGGTGGGCGCCTCGAACACGGTACGCACCGACAGGTTGGCATCCAGGCCGGTGTTGATCGCGGCGACCAGGCGCATCGCCGATAGCGAGTCCCCGCCCAAATCGAAAAACGAGTCGTCCACCCCGACCCGCTGCAGGCCGAGCACTCGCGCGTAGATGCTGGCCAGGATTTCTTCGACCGGGGTGCTTGGAGCCCGGTAATGGTCGGTGTCGCCGTATTCGGGGGCGGGTAGGGCAGCGGTGTCGAGTTTGCCGTTGACGGTCAACGGCAGACGATCGAGTCTGACCACCGCTGCGGGCACCATGTAGGCCGGTAGCCGGTTGGCCAGCGCCTCGCGTAGCCCAACCACATCGACGTCGCCGGTGATATAGCCGACCAACCGCTTATCGCCGGGGCGGTCCTGGCGGGCGATCACGACTGCCTGCTCTACTGCGGGCGCTTCGGCCAGCGCGGCGCGCACCTCACCGAGTTCGATGCGATACCCGCGGATCTTGACCTGTTCGTCGGCACGTCCGAGATAGTCCAGCTGCCCATCGGCACGCCACCGCACCAGATCACCGGTCCGATACATCCGTGTTCCCAGCGTCCCCGGATTCCCGAACGGGCAGGCCACAAACCGTGACGCCGTCAACTCGGCCCGCCGCCAGTAGCCGCAGCCCACGCCGCGGCCGGCTAGATACAACTCACCAGCCACCCCGGCCGGCACCGGATGCAACCACCCATCCAGCACAAACAGCGCCGCGCCCGAGACCGGCGAACCAATCGGTGGCGCACCTGAACCTGCGGTCAATGGTGCGCTGATTGACGCGCACACCGTGGTCTCGGTCGGGCCGTAGGCGTTGACCAGGGTGGTCGCCGCGGAGTAGCGGTCGACAAGCTCTGCGCGGCACAGTTCGCCACCCACGACCACCGTGACACCATGCACTGCGTCGGCGGGCAGGGCCGCCAATGCGGTCGGTGTGAATTTGGCGTGGGTGATCTTTTCCTGGGTGATCAAATCGATTAACTCGTCACCCGGCAGCGCCTGCGTGGTATCGGGAATTACCGCGGCTGCCCCCGTCAGCAAGGCCCACCACATGTTCGTCACGGACGCATCAAAGATCAATGGCGCGAACTGCAGAATCCGACTCTCTGGTGTGCTCTCTAGACGCTCGGCATGACTGCTGACCAGATCGGCGATGCCGTCATGGGTGACGGCTACCCCCTTGGGGTTTCCGGTAGTCCCCGAGGTGTAGATGATGTAAGCGATATTGTCCGGGCCCGGTGCCGGTAGTGCGGTGCTGGGTTCGGTGCCACCAGCGGGGGCCCAGATATCACCGACGTCGATAACCGCCAGGTCGCACCCGTCTAGCCGGGTGGCCAACTCGGCGGTGGTGATTGCGGCGATCGGTGCGGCATCGGCAAGCATGAACCCGATCCGAGCCGCCGGCAGGGCCGGGTCGATCGGCAAATAGGCCGCCCCGGTTTTCAGCACCGCCAAAATCGCCGCGATCGCCTCGACGGAACGGGACAACAGCAGCCCCACACACTGCCCCGGTCCCACTCCCTGGCCGGCGAGCAGGTGCGCCAACCGGTTGGCGGCCTCCTCGAGCTCCCAGTACGTCATTGAGCGGCCCGCGCAGGTCACCGCCACCGCCTCGGGCGTGCGGGCCACCTGCGCCGCGAACAACACCGGAACAGACACTGCGCGGGGCGCGGGCTGGGTTAAAACCCTTCGATTCCCCCAACCATCGAGCCGGGCCTGCTCAGCCTCATCGAGCAGATAGATCGACGAGAGCCGCCCGGTGGGATCGGCGGTCATGGCCACCATCACCCGCGTCAACCGCTCGATCAGTGTTTCGATGGTGGCCGCGTCGAACACATCGGTGTCGTATTTGACGCGAAGACCCAGCTCGCGGCCCGGCAGGACCGCCACCGAAAGCGGGTAGTGGTTGGATTCGCGGCCGCTGATATCGGTGATGGCCAACTCGTCGGCCCCCGCCAGCGCGTCGGTGTCGACCGGATAGTTCTCGTAGACGAAAAGGGTGTCGAACAGCCTTTCCTGATCGGTGGCGCGGTGGATCTCGGGAAGCGCCAGGTGCTGGTGCTCCAGCGTGTGGTTGCGGGCGTTTTGCAGCTGTTCAAGCAGCTGCGCGGTGGTGGTTGTCGGCGTGATGGTCGCCCGTACCGGCACCGTGTTAATGAACAGGCCCACCATCGATTCCGCGCCGGCCACGTCGGTCGGCCGACCCGAGACCGCGGTGCCGAAGGCGACGTCGTGCTGGCCGGTTAGCCAGCACAGCAGCCGCGCGAAGGCGCCGTGCAGCACGGTGTTGACGGTGGTGTGACACGAGCGCGCCAGCTCGCCAACGGCGCGGGTAAGTTGCTCAGGCACCTGAAACGACACGGCGCCGTGCAACCCTGCCTCTAACCTGCCCGGCGGGGCCACCAGGGTCGGGGTGTCAAAACCGGCGAGCACCTGCCGCCAGGCCGCGTGGGCGGCCTCCAGATCCCGGTCGGCCAGCCAGGAAACAAACCTGCGATACGGCGCGGGCGCGGGTAGGCGCTGCCCGTAGTAGCCGGCGAAGATTTCGCGCATCAGGATCGGCAGCGACCAGCCATCCATCACGATGTGGTGGTTAGTCAGCACCAACCGGTGCCGGTCTGGTGCGAGGCGAATCAGCGCCGCCCGAGAGCCCGGTTTGTGGGCGAGGTCGCAGACCGCGGCGCGTTCGGCGGCGCACAGCCGCTCGAGTTGTTCATCGGAGTCGAGGTTCTGGTCGTCAAGCTCGATGTAGTGCCACCCCGGTACCGGGTCGGCCGGGATGATCTGGACCGGCTCGTCGAATCGGTCACAGAATCGGGCGACCAGGTTGGGATGCCGGGTGATAATTGCGTGCACCGCATCGTGGAGCCGGTGTGGGTCGAGCGGGCCGGTCACGGTGATGCTCAGCTGCACCGTATACACATCGTCGCTGGCGGTGCTGGCGTGAAAGAGCAGTCCCTGCTGCAGCGGGGTCAGCGGCAAAATATCGGCGATCCGGTGTTGCCGGCCAAGCTCGTCGATTTGCTGCTGGCTAAGGCGGGCAGGGGCGATATCGGAGGGCGTCAGCCCGCCGCCACCGTTTCGTACGTGCGCGCAGATGCCGGCCAGGGCTTCAAACCACAACTGGCTAACCCGGATGATCGCCGCGTCATCCAGTGCCGAGGGTGCCCACATCCAGTTGGCGTGCAGCTGCGGGCCGGTCTCGGTGTCCACGGTGACGGCGTTAAGTTCCACGGTGTGTGAAAGCGGCATCGGCACCGCCGCGGCGGCGCCGATCATCGACACGCCTTCTTGGGAGATTCGCCACAGATCACCGGAGAGCCCGCCCGCCGCCCCGGCGAGGCGCCCGAGATAGTTGAACCCGATCGGTGGGTCGGATGCGCCTAGGTCAACGTCGGGGTTTAGATAGCGCAGCACCCCGTAGGTCAGGGGATCGGGCAGGGCGCGAAGCTGCTCTTTGGCGTCTTTGATCAGCGCCCCCAGCGCTGCGTCGCCGGCGATCACCTGCGCCCAGCGCAGCCGACCGACCGCCAAGGCCACCGGGTATTTGGTGGTGAACCACCCCACGGTGTGGGACAGGTCAACATGGGGGGCCAGCTCCTCGTGGCGGCCGTGGCCCTCGACGTCGATGCCCACCGGCGCGCTGCCGTTGCCCAAGAATTCAGAGACCGCCAATCCGAACGCGATCAACAAGATGTCCTGGATCCCGGCATGAAACGCGGTCGGCACCTCCGAAAGCAGCAGGCGGGTGGTCTCGGCGTCCAACACCTTCGATAAATGCCCGGCGGTGGTGTAGGTGTCGACCGCGGGATTCACTGCCGGTAGCGCGGTGGTGGCCGAGGCCACCTGTTTCCAGGCGTCGGCCGCCTCCACTACGTGCGGGGCGCCCGCGTGCTGCGCCAGCAGCTCCGCCCACCGGGCAAACGACGTCCCGCTCGCCGGCAACACCACCTCGTGGCCCGCGCGATGCTGGGCCCAGGCGGTGTTGAGGTCCTCGAGCACAATGCGCCACGAGACCGCGTCGATGGCCAGATGGTGAATGATCAACACCAGCTGGCCCGTGGAGCCAACCCACAGCGCGGAAAGCATCGCCCCACCGGCCGGGTTCAACCGCGACCGCGCCCCTACCACCGCCTGCTCGGACAACACGTCCGCCGCGTGTAGGCAGGCGCGTGCATCCACCGCGCCGGCCTCGGGCGCGGTCAGCGACCACCCCCCAGCCCCGTCCCCAATGCCTGGGTCGACGCGCAACCGCAACATGGCATGGCGATCCAGCACGGCCTGCAGCAGCACCACCACATCGGCCTCAGTCACCCCCGCCGGGGCCTGCACTGTCAGTGTCTGGTTGAACTGGTCGATCGGGCCGCCTGCATTTTCCACGCCGGCCAGCCAACGGATGATCGGGGTCGCGGGCAGCGGCCCGATGCCCTCATCGACCGGGCCACCCGCACCGTCGGCCACCCCGGCCACCCGGGCCAGCCCGGCGACGGTCTGCTCGAGGAAAACATCGCGCGGCTTGCAGATAATGCCGGCGGCACGGGCCCGGGCCACCACCTGCATCGACAAGATGCTGTCGCCACCCAACTCGAAAAACGACTCATCAACCCCGACCCGCTCCAACCCCAAAACCTGGGCGTAGATACCGGCCAACACCTCCTCAACGGCGCTGGCCGGGGCCCGATACTCACCGGCGGTGTATTCGGGTGCCGGCAGTGCCCGGGTGTCGAGTTTCCCGTTGACCGTCAATGGCAACGCCTCGAGTAGCACCACCGCAGCCGGCACCATATAGGCCGGCAGCCACTCGGCCAGCTGCGCGCGTATCCCGGCCGGGTCGAGCGTGCCGGTGACCCCAACGACATAGCCGACCAGGCGCTTGTCGCCGGGGCGGTCCTCGCGGGCCATCACCACCGCCTGCCCCACCCCATCGAGCCGCTTCAGCGCCGCCTCAACGTCGCCGCATTCGATGCGATACCCGCGGATCTTGACCTGCTCATCGGCACGCCCCACATACGCCAGCTGCCCATCCGGGCGCCACCACACCAGATCCCCGCTGCGATACATCCGTGTCCCCAGCGCCCCCGGCGCCCCCGAATTCCCGAACGGGCAGGCCACAAACCGCGACCCGGTCAACCCGGCCCGGCCCAGATACCCCACGCCGACGCCGGCGCCGGCCACATACAACTCCCCGACCACACCGGCTGGCACCGGCCGCAGCCACCCGTCCAGCACAAACAACGCCGCTCCCGACACCGGCGAGCCGATCGGCGCCACACCCGAGCCCGCCACCAACGGCGCACTCATCGACACATACACCGTGGCCTCGGTGGGCCCGTAGGCGTTGATCATCACCCGCCCCGGCGTCGCCCAGCGGTCCATCACCTCGCCCGGACAGGCCTCACCGCCCACCACCAACGCCACCGACTCCAAACCCTGCGGTGAGAGCGCCCCCAGCGCCGACGGGGTTTGGGTCAGCACGGTGACGTGTTCGGTGACCAGCAGGTCGTGGAAGTCTTCGGGCGAGCGCGCCACAACGTCGGGCACCACCACCAGCCGTCCACCATGCAGCAGCGCACCCCAGATCTCCCACAGCGAAAAGTCGAAGGCATACGACAGACACTGCGTCCACACCCGCGCCGCCGGCAGGTCTGCATGCAGCGACCCGATCCGTTGGGTGAAGTTGTGGTGGGTGATGGCCACCCCTTTGGGGACACCGGTGGTGCCCGAGGTGTAAATGAGGTAAGCGATCTCCTCGGCGCCCGGCGCCGCAGGAGCCGTGCTGGGCTGGGTGTCGACAAGGGGATCGTCGACATCGATGACCAGCAAGTTACGCTCGTCCAGCAGCGAGCGCAGGTCTGCGATGGTGATCGCGGCGATCGGGGCGGCATCCTCGAGCATGAACCCGATCCGCGCCCCGGGTAGGGCCGGGTCGATCGGCAGATATGCCGCCCCGGTTTTGAGCACCGCCAGCATCGCGACGATCGCCTCAGCGCAGCGGGGAAACAGGAGCGCCACACACTGCCCCGGGCCCGCCCCTTGGTCGGCCAACAGGTGCCCCATCCGGTTAGCGGCCTCCTCCACCTCGCGATAGCTCCACGAGCGATCACCGCACACCAGCGCCACCGCCTCGGGCGCGCGCGCAACTTGAGCGGCGAACGACTGGGGAATCGACACCGCCGGGGGTGCGGGCCGGGTCAACGCGGCCCGGTTACCGATGTCATCCAGGCGGGCATGCTCACCCTCATCGAGCACATCCAGCGACGAGAGCCGCCGTGTGGGGTCGGCGGTGAGCGCCACTAACACCCGCTGCAACCGCTCGATCAGTGTGTCAATACTGGCCGCGTCGAACACATCGGTGCGAAACTCCACCGTCCCGCCAATGCCGGCGGGCTCACCGGCCTCGTCCCAGCGTTCCGCCAGCGAAAACACCAAATCCATGCGGGCAGTCTGGGTATCGATGGGTATGGGGGTGACCTGCAGATCACCCAAGCCCAACCCGGCGGCGGGATTATTGTCCTGCCCGGCGAAGTTCTGCCAGGCCAACATCACCTGCACCAGCGGGTGATGGGTCAGGCTGCGGGCCGGGTTGAGCCGCTCCACCAGCACCTCAAAGGGCACGTCTTGATGCTCATAGGCGGCCAGGCTGCGCGCGCGCACCTGGGCCAGCAGCTCGGCCGCGGTGGGGTCGCCGGCCACCTCGACCCGCAGTACCAAGGTGTTAACGAAAAAGCCGACCAGCTCATCGAGGGCGGGGTCGCGGCGCCCGGCGATGGGGAATCCGACGGCCACGTCGGTGCTGGCGCTGAGCTTGGCCAGCAGCACCGCCAGGGCGGCCTGGATCACCATGAAGCTGGTCGCGTTGTGCCCGCGGGCCAGTTGACGGACTTGCTGTTGCAGCTCGGGCGGCCAATCTACCGCCATACTGGCGCCGCGCTGATCGGCGACCGGCGGGTAGGGCCGATCGGTGGGCAGCGCTAGGCGCTCGGGCAGCCCGGCCAGGGCGTCTTGCCAGTAGGCCAACTGCGCGGCGATCGGGGTGTCGGGATCGGCCAGGTCCCCCAGCTGGGTGCGCTGCCAGAGCGTGTAATCGACATATTGCACCGCTAACGGCGCCCAGCCGGGGGTTTGCCCGGCGCACCGGGCGGCATAGGCCACCCCTAGATCGCGTAGTAGCGGGGCGATTGACCAGCCGTCGGCGGCGATGTGGTGGGCCACGGCCACCAGCACGTGTTCGTCGTCGCCGATGCGGAAAAGCCGTGCCCGCAACGGGATCTGGGTTCCCAGGTCAAACCGGTAACGCGCCGCCGTGCCGATGGCCTCACCCATCCGGGCCGCTGTCCAGCCGCTGGCGTCGATGATCTGCCAGCCGAAGTCGGCCCGCTCGGGCGCCACCACCAGCTGCTGGGGTATCCCCTCGACCGCGCGGAACAGCGTGCGCAGGCTTTCATGGCGGCCCATCACATCGGCCAACGCGCGACCCAGCGCCTCGGCGTCCAGGCGCCCGCGCAGCCGTACCGCCACCGGCATGGTGTAAACCGGTGAGGGCCCGTGTAATTGGTCGATGAACCACAACCGGTTCTGAGCAAACGACAACGGAACCACTGCAGGCCGCTGACGGGCCACCAGTGGCTGCAGCCGGCCCCTATCCCCACCGATGCGGGGCGCCAAGTGGGCCACCGTGGGTGCCTCGAATAGGGTGCGTACCGACAGGCCGGCATCCAGGGCGGCGTTGATCGCGGCGATCAGGCGCATCGCTGACAGCGAATCTCCACCCAAATCGAAAAACGAGTCGTCGACCCCAACACGTTCGAGGCCGAGCACTTGGGCGTAGATGCCGGCCAGGATCTCCTCAACCGGGCTGGCCGGGGCGCGATACCCACCACCGATGTCCTGGTATTCGGGTGCGCGCAGGGCGCGGGTGTCGAGCTTGCCGTTGGGTGTCAACGGCAATGCGTCGACGACCACCACCGCCGCCGGGACCATGTAGGCCGGGATCTGCTCGGCCAGCGCAGCGCGGATCTCGGCCGGGTCAACGGTCCCGGTGACCCCAACGACGTAGCCGACCAGGCGCTTGTCACCGGGGCGGTCCTCGCGAGCGATCACCACCGCCTGCTTAACCCTGTCCAGCCCGGTCAGCGCTGCCTGGACTTCGCCGAGTTCGATGCGGTACCCGCGGATCTTGACCTGCTCATCGGCGCGGCCCATATACGCCAGCTGCCCATCGGGGCGCCAGCACACCAGATCCCCGGTGCGATACATCCGTGTTCGGGGCGCCTCGGATCCGCCGAATGGGCATGCCACAAACCGCGACGCGGTCAAGGGTCCCCGGCCCACATAGCCAACGCCCACGCCGGCACCGGCCACATATAACTCACCGACCACCCCGGGCGGCACCGCCCGTAACCACTGATCGAGGACGAAAAAGGCCGCCCCCGACACCGGCGCCCCAATCGGCGGCGCCCCCGACCCCGCCCGCAGCGGCGCACTCTTGGACGCCCACATCGTCGTCTCGGTCGGGCCGTAGACGTTGATCATCACCCGCCCGGGCGACCACCGATCCACCAGCTCGGCCGGGCAGGGCTCGGCGCCGATCACCAACGCCGCCGACTCCAAACCCTGCGGTGAGAGCGCCCCCACCGCAGACGGGGTCTGGGTCAGCACGCTGACCTGTTCAGCAACCAGCAGCGCATGGAAGTCTTCCGGAGAGCGGGCCACGGACTCGGGCACCACCACCAGCCGGCCCCCGTGCAAAAGCGCACCCCAGATCTCCCACACCGAGAAGTCGAAGGCATAGGAGTGGAACTGCGTCCACACCTGTCCCGGCCCCAGCTCCAAGCCGGCGTCCAATGAGTCGAACAGCTGAACCACGTTGTACTGCGTGACGGCCACTCCCTTGGGGGCACCGGTGGTGCCCGAGGTGTAGATGAGGTGAGCGATGTCATCGGCCGCAGGTGCCGGCAACGCGGTGCTGGGTTGGGTGTCGACGCGGGCGTCGTTGACATCGACGACCGCCAGGTCGTACCCGTGCAGCCGGTCGGCTAGTCCGGTGGTGGTGATCGCGGCGATCGGGGCGGCATCGTCGAGCATGAACCCGATCCGCGCTGCCGGCAGGCCCGGGTCGATCGGCAGATAGGCCGCCCCGGTTTTGAGCACCGCCATAATCGCCACGACGGCCTGCGCTGAGCGCTCCAACAGCAGCGCCACATACCGCCCCGGGCCGGCCCCGTGGCCGGCCAACAGGTGCCCCATCCGGTTAGCGGCCTGCTCAACCTCGCGGTAGGTCATCGAGCGGCCTTGGAAGGTCAGTGCCACCGCCTCGGGCGTACGTGCAACTTGGGCTGCCCACAACACCGGAATCGACACCGCGGGGGGTGCGGGTGCGGTGAGCACCGCCCGGTTGCCCCACCCATCCAGGCGGGCGTGCTCGCCGGCGTCGAGCACATCGATCGACAACAGCCGCCCGGTGGGGTCGGCGGTCATGGCCACCAACACCCGCTGCAACCGCTCGATCAGTGTGTCGATGCTGGCCGCGTCGAACACCTCGGTGTCGTATTCGACACGAAGCCCCAGCTCAGCCGCGGGCAGGGCCGCCACCGAGAGCGGGTAGTGGTTGTATTCGTGGCCGGTGACTTCGGTGCCGGCCAACTCGTGGACACCCGCTAATGCGGCGGTGTCGACCGGATAGTTTTCATACACGAACAGGGTGTCGAACAGTTGTTCCTGACCCGTGATCCGATGGATCTCGGTGAGCGCCAGGTGCTGGTACTCAAGCGTGTCGTTGTAGGCGCCCTGCAGCTGGCCCAACAGGTCGGTGGTGGTGGTTGCCGGCGTGATGGTCGCCCGCACCGGCACCGTGTTGATCAACAACCCCACCATCGATTCCGCGCCGGCCACCTCGCCAGGCCTTCCCGAGACCGCGGTGCCGAAGGCGACATCGTGTTGACCGGTCAGCCAGCACAGCAGCTGCGCGAACGCGCCCTGCAACACGGTGTTGACCGTGGTGTGACTTGAGCGGGCCAGCTCACCAAGCGCCCGCGTGATCGGCTCAGCCACCCGAAACGAGGCAACGCCTCGCGGCCCTGTCCGTAACCGACCCGGCGGGCCCACCAGGGTGGGGGCCTCAAAGCCGGCGAGCACCTCACCCCAGACCGCGCGGGCGGCCTCCACGTCTCGATCGGCCAGCCAGGTCACAAACCTGCGATACGGGACCGGCGCGGCCAGCCGCTGCCCGTGATAGCCGGTGAATATCTCCCCCAGCAGGATCGGCAGCGACCAGCCATCCGCCACGATGTGGTGGAAGGTGAGCACAAACCGGTGCCGGTCTGCTGCGGTGCGCAGCACCGCGGCACGAAAGGCCGGCGGGTCGGCCAGATCGCAGACCGCGGTGCGTTCAGCGGCGCACAGCCGCTGAATCTGCTCATCGACATCGACCGCATCGATGTCGGGGCCACCGTCCAGCTCGACATACCGCCAGGGCACGACGGGATCGGCCGGGATGATCTGCACCGGCTCGTCGAATCGGTCACAGAATCGGGCCACCAGGTGCGGATGCCGGGTGATCACCGTGTGCACCGCCTCACGCAGCCGGTTTGGGTCAAGCGGGCCGGTCACGGTGAGGCTCAGCTGCACCGCATACATATCGTCGCTGGCGGTGCTGGCGTGAAAGAGTAGCCCCTGCTGCAGCGGGGCCAACGGCAAAATATCGGCGATCCGGTGTTGGCGGCCAAGCTCGTCGATCTGTTGCTGGCTTAGCCGGGCGGGCGCGATATCGGTGGGCGTCAGCCCGCCGCCGCCGCCGCGTACATGAGCGCAGATGCCGCCCAGGGCCTCAAACCACAGCTGGCTTAGCCGGGTGATCGCCGCGTGGTCGAGGGCCGAGGATGCCCACGTCCAATTGGCCTGCAGGTGCGGGCCGGCCTCGGCGTCCACGGTGACGGCGTTAAGTTCCACGGTGTGCGACAGCGGCATTGGCACGGCCGTGGCCGCCCCGGTGACCGACACGCCTTCATTGGTGATTCGCCACAGATCGCTGGAGGGCTCGCCCGCCGCGCCGGCGAGGCGGCCCAGGTAGTTGAACCCGATCGCCGGGTCAGACCCGCCCAGATCCACGTCGGGGTTCAGGTAACGCAGCACCCCGTAGGTCAGGGGATTCGGCAGGGCGCGAAGCTGTTCTTTGGCGTCTTTGATCAGCGCCCCCAGCCCCGTGTCGCCGGCGACCACCTGCGCCCAGCGCAGCTTGCCCACCGCCAAGGTCACTGGGTATTTGGTGGTGAACCATCCCACCGTGTGCGTCAGGTCGATATCGGGGGCTAGTTCCTCGTGGCGGCCGTGGCCCTCCACGTCGATGCCGATCGGCGCGCCGCCGGCGCCCGAAGTGCCCAAAAACTCGGCGCAGGCCAACCCGAACGCGATTAGCAAGATCTCGTGGATCCCGGTATGAAACGCAGCGGGTACCTCACCCAAAAGCATGCCGGTGCTCTGGGCATCCAACACCACCGACAGGCGCCCGGCGGTGGCGAACGTATCCACCGCGGGCTGGACCGCGGGCAGCGCGGCCGGGGTCGCGGCCACCTGTTTCCAGGCGTCGGCCTCGTCCACCACCGCTGCGGCGCGCGCATGCTCGGCCAGCAGCGACGCCCAGCGGGCAAACGACGTCCCACCCGCCGGCAACACCACCGGCCGCCCCACCCGGTGCTGGGCCCAGGCGATGTTGAGGTCCTCCAACAAAATCCGCCACGACACCCCGTCGATGGCCAGATGGTGAATGATCAACACCAACGGGCCGCTGTCGGCCACCCACAACGCGCTGATCATCACCCCGTTAACCGGGTTCAACCGCGACCGCGCCGCGAGCAGCGCCTCCTCGGACAAGACGTCCACCGCGTGCAGGCACGCGCCGGCGTCTACCGACCCGGCGTCGGGCGCCGTCAGCGACCACCCTGCGGCGCCGTCCCCATTGCCTGGGTCGACGCGCAGCCGCAGCATGGCGTGGCGATCCAGCAGGGCCTGCAACAGCACCACCACATCGGCCTCGGTCACCTCCGCGGGGGCCTGCACCGCCAGCGTCTGGTTGAACTGGTCGGTCGGGCCATCCACGCCGGCCAGCCAACGGATTATCGGGGTGGCCACCACCGGCCCCAGGCCCTCATCGATCGGGCCGCCCGCACCGGCGGCCACCGCGGCCACCCGGGCCAGCCCGGCCACGGTCTGCTCGACGAAAATATCGCGCGGCCGACACGTCAGGCCGGCCGCCCGGGCCCGGGCCACCACCTGCATCGACAAGATGCTGTCCCCGCCCAACTCGAAAAACGACTCATCAACCCCGACCCGCTCCAGCCCCAACACTTGGGCGTAGATGTCGGCCAAGATCTCCTCGATCGGGGTGGCCGGGGCGCGGTAACGAGCGGCATCCTGGTATTCGGGTGCCGGCAGGGCACGGGTGTCGAGTTTGCCGTTGACCGTCAAGGGCATGGTTTCCACCACCACCACCGCGGCCGGCACCATGTAGGGCGGTAGCCGCTCGGCCAGCAGCTGCCGGATTCCGGCCGGATCCGCTATCCCGGTGATGTAGCCGATCAGGCGTTTATCGCCGGGGCGGTCCTCGCGGACGATCACTGCCGCCTGATCCACCCCAGCCACCCCAGCCAGCGCCGCCCGCACTTCACCCGGCTCGATGCGATACCCGCGGATCTTGACCTGCTCATCGGCGCGCCCCACATACTCCAGCTGCCCATCAGCGCGCCACCGCACCAAATCCCCAGTGCGATACATCCGCCCACCGACCCACCCGAACGGGCACGCCACAAACCGTGACCCCGTCAACCCCGGGCGCCGCCAATACCCAAGACCTACCCCCGCGCCGGCCACATACAATTCCCCGACCACACCGACCGGCGCTAGGCGCAACCACCCATCCAACACGAACAAGCCCGCCGCCCCCAACGGCGACCCGATCGGCGGTGTCCCCGAACCCGCAACCAACGGCGCACTCGCCGCTACGTTCACCGTGGTCTCAGTCGGGCCGTAACCGTTGATCATCACCCGCCCCGGCGCCCAGCGGTCCGCCACCTCGGCTGGACAAGCCTCAGCGCTGACCAGCAACGTGACCGACTCCAAACCCTGCGGTGACAACACCCCCGTCGCAGACGGGGTTTGGCATAACACGCTGACGTGTTCAGCAACCAGCAAGTCGTGAAAGTCCGCCGGGGAGCGGGTTACTGAGTCGGGCACCACCACCAGCCGTCCACCGTGCAGCAGCGCGCCCCAGATCTCCCAGATCGAGAAGTCGAAGGCCAACGAAGAACACTGCGTCCACACACCCGCCTCCGGCAGGTATGGGGGCAGTGCGGCCATCAGTTGGGTGACGTTTTGCTGGGTGGTGAGCACTCCCTTGGGGATCCCGGTGGTGCCGGAGGTGTAGGTGATGTAGGCGATGTCATCACAGGCTGGCGCCGCCAACCCCGTAACCGGATAGGTACCGATCGCGGGGTCTTCGACATCAATGACAATCAGGTCGCACCCGTCCAGCCGTGGGCGCAAATCAGCCGTGGTGATCGCCACGGCCGGTACGGTGTCGGCGATCATGTGCCCGATGCGCACATCGGGAACTATCGGGTCGATCGGCAGATAGGCTGCCCCAGTCTTGAGCACCGCCACAATCGCCACGATCGCCTCGGCCGAGCGCTCCAACAACAGCGCCACACACCCACCCGGACCCACCCCGTAGCCAACCAACAGCTGTGCGAGCCGGTTGGCGGACTCATCAAGTTCCCGATAACTTCGCGAACGCCCCTCGCACACCAACGCCGCCGCGTCCGGTGTGCGGGAGACCTGGGCGGCAAACAACCCCGGTATCGACATCGGCCTGGTCGCGGGCCGGGTCAACACCGCCCGGTTGCCCCACTCATCGAGACGGGCGTGCTCAGCCTCATCGAGCACATCGATCGACGACAGCCGCGCTGTGGGGTCGGCGGTCAGCGCCACCACCACCCGCTCTAACCGTCCAATGAGCGCCTCGATGCTGGCCGCGTCGAACACGTCGGTGCGAAACTCCACCGCCCCGCCGATCCCGACGGGCTCACCGGCCTCGGTCCAGCGTTCCCCAAGGAAAAACGTCAGGTCCATGCGGGCGACCTGAGTGTCCACCGGCAGCGGGGTGACCTGCAGATCACCCAACCCCAACCCCGCGGCGGGATCGCTGCTGTGCCAGGGGAGGTTCTGCCAGTCCAATAACACCTGGATCACCGGGGAATGGGTCAGGCTTCGGGTGGGGTTGAGCCGCTCCACCAGCACCTCAAAGGGCACGTCTTGGTGTTCGTAGGCGGCCAGGCTGCGCCCGCGTACCTGGGCCAGCAGCTCGGCCACGGTGGGATCCCCGCCCGCATCGACCCGCAGCACCAAGGTGTTGAGGAAACAACCCACCAACTCATCCAGTGCGGGGTCGCGCCGCCCAGCGATCGGGAACCCGACGGCCACATCGCTGCTGGCGCTGACCTTGGCCAGCAGCACCGCCAGGGCGGTCTGGATCACCATGAAACTCGTCGCGTGGTGCTCACTGGCAAGCGCGCGCACCCGCTGCTGTAACTCCGGCGGCCAGTCCACCGCCACCGTGGCGCCGCGCTGATCGGCGACCGGCGGGTAGGGCCGATCGGTGGGAAGCGCGAGGCGCTCGGGCAGCCCGGCCAGGGCGTCCTGCCAGTAGGCCAGCTGCGCGGCAATCGGGCTGTCGCTGTCGGCCAGATCCCCGAACTGGTCACGCTGCCACAGCGTGTAATCGACGTACTGCACCGGCAACGGCGCCCAGCCGGGGGCTTGCTCCGCGCACCGGCTGGCATAGGCCACCCCCAGATCACGTACCAGCGGGGTGATCGACCAGCCGTCGGCGGCGATATGGTGCACCACGACCACCAGCACGTGTTCGTCGTCGCCGAGCCGGAAAAGCCGTGCCCGTAACGGGATCTGGGTTGCCAGGTCAAACGTGTGACGCGCCGCGGTGTCGACGGCCTCACCCAGCCGGCTTTCCGGCCACCCGCTGGCATCGATGATCTGCCAGCCGAAGTCGGCCCGCTTGACCGGCACCACCAGCTGCTCAGGTATCCCCTCGGGCGACGGGAACAGGGTGCGCAGGCTTTCATGGCGGCCCACCACATCGGCCAACGCGCCGCCCAACGCCTCGGAATCCAGGCGCCCACGCAGCCGCAACGCCACCGCCAGGTTGTACATCGGCGAAGGCCCCGCCAACTGGTCGATAAACCACAACCGGCCCTGAGCAAACGACAACGGAACCACCGCGGGCCGCGCCGCAGCCACCAGCGGCTCCAACCGCACCGCATCCCCGCCAATACGGGGCGCCAACCGGGCCACCGTGGGCGCCTCGAACACGGCACGCACCGACAGCCCGACATCCAAGCCGCTGTTGATCGCGGCGACCAGGCGCATCGCCGACAGCGAATCCCCACCCAAATCGAAAAACGAGTCGTCCACCCCGACCCGCTCGACACTGAGCACCCGGGCGTAGATGCCGGCCAGGATCTCCTCGGTCGGAGTGGCCCCGGTCCGATACTCACCAGCCGCATATTCGGGTACCGGCAGGGCGTTCGCGTCAAGCTTGCCGTTGGGTGTCAGCGGCAGCGCCTCGAGCAGCACCACCGCAACCGGCGCCATGTACGCCGGCAGCCGCTCGGCCAGCGCCGCGCGGACCTCGGCCGGATGAACCGTCCCGGTGACATAACCGACCAGGCGCTTATCACCGGGGCGGTCCTCGCGGGCGATCACCGCCGCCTGATCCACCCCATCCAACCCGGCCAGCGCGGCCTGAACTTCACCGAGCTCGATGCGGTACCCGCGGATCTTGACCTGCTCATCGGCACGCCCCACATACACCAGCTGGCCGTCGGTGCCCCATCGCACCAGATCCCCGGTGCGATACATCCGTGTCCCGGGCACCCCGAACGGGCACGCCACAAACCGCGACCCGGTCAAGGGTCCCCGGCCCAGATAGCCCACGCCCACCCCGGCACCGGCCACATACAACTCCCCCACCACCCCGGCCGGCACCGGGCGCAGCCACCCATCCAGCACAAAAAAGGCAAGATGCGCCAGTGGGACCCCGATGGGGCTTGCGCCGTTGGTGAGGTCGCCCGCGACGATCTCGCGCAACGAGGCATGCACTGTCGTCTCGGTGATGCCATACATGTTGTGCATGCGCGGCAATCCCGGGTGGTTGTGCAGCCAAGGCCGAAGACGCTGTGGTTCCAGCGCTTCGCCGCCAAACACCACAGCCTGAAGCTTCAGCTGATATCCCAGCTCGGGTGATCGCGCTGCGCCGGTTTGCCACGCAGATTGCAGCGCATAAAACGCCGAGGGGGTTTGGCTTAAGACGCTGACCTGTTCAGTGGCCAGCAAGGCGTGCAAGTCGTCCGGGGAGCGGGTGACCGACTCGGGCACTACGACCAGCCGCCCACCACTGAGCAGCGCGCCCCAGATCTCCCACACCGAGAAGTCGAAAGCATACGAATGGCACTGCGTCCACACCTGTCCCGATCCCAGCTCCAGGCCGGCGTCTAGTGAGTCCAGAAGTTGGGTGATGTTGTGGTGGGTGACGGCCACGCCTTTGGGCACCCCGGTGGTGCCCGAGGTGTAGATGAGGTGGGCGATGTCATCTGGCGCGGGTGCCGGCAACGCCGAGCACGGATACGCCGGGATGCGGGGATCTTCGACATCGACGACCAGCAGATCCCAGGTGCCTAGCCGCGACTGCAGGCCCGCGCTGGTGATCGCGGCGATCGGGGCGGCATCCTCGAGCATGAACTCGATCCGCGCCGCGGGCAGGCCCGGGTCGATCGGCAGGTAGGCCGCCCCGGTTTTGAGTACCGCCACGATCGCCACGACGGCTTTGGCTGAGCGCTCCATCAGCAGTGCCACATATTGCCCCGGGCCGGCCCCGTGGCCGGCCAACAGGTGCCCGATCCGGTTCGCGGCCTGGTCAACCTCGCGGTAGGTCATCGAGCGGCCCTGGAAGGTCAGTGCCGCCGCTTGGGGCGTACGTGCGACTTGGGCGGCCCACAACACCGGAATCGACACGTTGGCGGTTGCGGGTTGGGTCAACACCGCGCGGTTGCCCCACCCATCCAGGCGGACGTGCTCGCCGGCGTCGAGCACATCGATCGACGACAACGACCGCCCAGGGTCGGTGGTCATTGCCGCCAGCACCCGCTGCAATCGCTCGATCAGTGTTCCGATACTGGCCGCGTCGAACACCTCGGTGTCGTATTCGACGCGAAGCCCCAGCTCAGCCCCTGGCCGGGCCGCCACCGAAAGCGGGTAGTGGTTGTATTCGCGGCCGGTGAGATCGGTGACGGCCAACTCATGAGCCCCCGCCAACGCGGCGGTGTCGACCGGGTAGTTCTCATACACGAAAAGGGCGTCGAACAGCTGGTCCTGGCCAGTGATGCGGTGGATCTCGGCAAGCGCCAGGTGCTGGTGCTCGAGGGTGTCGTGGTGCGTGTTGTGCAGCTGTGCGAGCAGGTCGGTGGTGGTGGTTGCTGCGGTGATGGTTGCCCGTACCGGCACCGTGTTGATCAGCAGGCCCACCATCGATTCCGCACCGGGCACCTCGGCTGGGCGCCCGGAGACCACGACGCCGAAGGTGACATCGTGCTGGCCCGTCAGCCAGCACAGCAGCTGCGCGAAGGCACTCTGCAACACGGTGCTCACGGTGGTGTGACACGAGCGCGCCAGCTGGCTCAGGGCCTGGGCTGTCTCAGCAGACAGCCGACGCGCGGCAACGCCTCGCCGCCCTAGCCCCAACCGGCTCGCCGGGCCGACCAGGGTGGGGGTATCAAAGCCGGCGAGCACTTGCCGCCAGGCCGCGTGGGCGGCCTCCGCGTCTCGATCGGCCAGCCAGCTCACAAACCGGCGATACGGGACCGCCGCGGCCAGCCGCTGGCGGTGATAGCTGGCGAACATCTCCCCCAGCAGGATCGGCAGCGACCAGCCATCGAGCACGATGTGGTGATTGCTCAGAACTAACCGGTGCCGATCTGGCGCGATACGCAGCAAAGCCACCCGAAACACCGGCTCACCGGCGGCCAGATCGCCGACCGCGGCGCGTTCGGCGGCACACACCCCCTCGATCAGCTCATCGACATCGACATCGCCGCCGCCGTCCAGCTCGACATACCGCCAGGGCAAGACGGGATCGGCGGGGATGATCTGCACCGGCTGGCCGAATTGTTGGCTGAATCGGGCCGCCAGGTGCGGATGGCGGCTGATGACCGTGTGCACCGCCGCGCGCAGCCGGTCGGGTTCAAGCGGGCCGGTCACGGTGATACCCAGCTGCACCGCATACACATCGTCGCCGTGGCGCTGCGCGGTGCTGGCGTGGTAGAGCAGTCCGTGCTGCAGCGGGGTCAACGGCAACACATCGGCGATCCGGTGTTGCCGGCCAAGCTCGTCGATCTGCTGCTGGCTTAGCCGGGCCGGGGCGATATCCGAGGGGGTCAACCCGCCCCCACCAGCGCGCACATGCGCGCAAATACCCTCTAGGGCCTCAAACCACAACCGGCCAACCCGGCTGACCTGCGCGTGATCTAGTGCCGAAGATGCCCACATCCAGTTGGCGTGCAGCTGCGGGCCGGTGTCGGTGTCCACGGTGCCGGCGTTAAGTTCCACGGTGTGCGAAAGCGGCATCGGCAACGCCGTGGCCGCCCCGGTCACCGACATGCCGTCATTGGTGATTCGCCACAGATCGCTGGAGAGCCCGGCTGCTCCGCCGAGGCGTCCGAGATAGTTGAACCCGATCGCCGGGTCAGACCCGCCCAGATCCACGTCGGGATTCAGATACCGCAGCACCCCGTAGGTCACGGGATTCGGCAGGGCCCGAAGCTGCTCTTTGGCGTCTTTGATCGCCGCGCCCAGCTCGGCGTCGCCGGCCATCACCTGCGCCCAGGACAGCCCACCGAGCGCCAAAGCCACCGGGTATTTGGTGGTAAACCAGCCCACCGTGCGGGACAGGTCAATATCGGCGGCCAGTTCCTCGTGGCGGCCGTGGCCCTCGACGTCGATGCCGATCGGCGCGCCGCCGGCGCCCGAAGTGCCCAAAAACTCGGCGCAGGCCAACCCGAACGCGATCAACAAGATCTCGTGGATCCCGGCGTGAAACGCCGCGGGCACCTCCCCGAGCAGCATCCGAGTGCTCTGGGCATCCAACACCATCGACAGGTGCCCGGCGGTGGCGAAGGTATCCACCGCGGGCTGGACCGCGGGCAGCGCGGCCGGCACCGCTGCCACCTGCCGCCAGACGCTCGTCTGCTCCACCACCGCCGCGGCGCGCGCATGCTCGGCCAGCAGCGACGCCCACCGGGCAAACGACGTCCCGGTCACCGGCAGGGCTATCTGCCGCCCCACCCGGTGCCGGGCCCAGGCGATGTTGAGGTCCTCCAGCACAATCCGCCACGACACCCCGTCGATGGCCAGATGGTGAACGATCAACACCAACTGGGCGCTATCGGTCACCCAGAGCGCGCTCAGCATTACCCCGCCGGCCGGGTTCAACCGCGACCGCGCCGCCAGCAGCGCCTCCTCGGACAACACCTGCACCGCGTGCAAGCAGCCGCGCGCATCCACCACGCCCGGTTCGGGCGCCGTCAGCGACCACCCGCCGGCGCCGTCCCCAATGCCTGGGTCGACGCGTAGCCGCAACATGGCATGGCGATCCAGCAGGGCCTGCAACATGACCACCACGTCGGCCTGGGTCACCCCCGCCGGGGCCTGCACCACCACCGTTTGGTTGAACTGGTCGATCGGGCCGCCAGAGCTTCCCAGGCCGGCCAGCCAGCGCATGATCGGGGTTGCCAGCACCGGCCCGATGCCCTCATCGATGAGGCCGCCCGCACCGTCGGATACCGTGGCCACCCGGGCCAGTCCGGCCACGGTCTGCTCGAGGAAAACCTCGCGCGGCCGCACAATCACCCCGGCGGCGCGGGCCCGGGACACCAGCTGCATCGACAAGATGCTGTCCCCGCCCAGCTCGAAAAACGACTCCTCGACCCCGACCTGATCCAGCCCCAACACCTGGGCGTAGATGTCGGCCAGCACCTCCTCGATAGCGGTGGCCGGGGGCCGGTAACGATCAACGTCCTGGTATTCCGGTGCAGGCAGGGCGCGGGTATCGAGTTTGCCGTTTGCTGTCAGCGGCAGCGCGTCGAGGACCACCACCGCGGCCGGGACCATGTAGGCCGGTAGCCGCTCGGCCAGCGCCGCGCGGACCCCGGCCGGGTCCGCAGCCCCGGTGACATAACCCACCAGGCGCTTATCACCGGGGCGGTCCTCGCGGGCGATCACCACCGCCTGATCCACCCCATCCAACCCGGCCAGCGCGGCCTGCACCTCACCGCACTCGATGCGATACCCGCGGATCTTGACCTGCTCATCAGCGCGCCCCACATACACCAGCTGGCCGTCGGTGCCCCATCGCACCAGATCCCCGGTGCGATACATCCGTGTCCCGGGCACCCCGAACGGGCACGCCACAAACCGCGACCCCGTCAACGGTCCCCGGCCCAGATAGCCCACGCCCACCCCGGCACCGGCCACATACAACTCCCCCACCACCCCGGCCGGCACCGGACGCAACCACCCATCCAACACAAACAACGCCGCCCCCGACACCGGCGCACCAATCGGCACCACACCCGAGTCCGCCGACCCCGCTGTTAAAGGCGCACTGATCGCCGCAAACACCGTCGTCTCGGTCGGACCGTAAGCGTTGATCATCACCCGCCCCGGCGCCCACCGCTCCACCACCTCAGCCGGACAGGCCTCACCGGCCACCACCAACGCCACCGATCCCAACCCCTGCGGTGAGAGCACCCCCACCGCCGAGGGGGTTTGGCTAAACACGCTGACCTGTTCAGCAGCCAGCAAGGCATGCAAGTCGTCCGGGGAGCGGACCACCTCGTCGGGCACCACGACCAGCCGCCCGCCGTGGAGCAACGGACCCCAGATCTCCCACACCGAATAGTCGAAAGCCAAGGAATGCCACTGTGTCCACACCTGCCCCGGCGCCAGCTGCAGGCCCACGTCCAGGGAATCGAACAACTGAGTCACGTTGTGGTGGGTGACGGCCACGCCTTTGGGCACCCCGGTGGTGCCCGAGGTGTAGATGAGGTGGGCGATGTCATCTGGCGCGGGTGCCGGCAACGCCGAGCACGGATACGCCGGGATGCGGGGATCTTCGACATCGACGACCAGCAGATCCCAGGTGCCTAGCCGCGACTGCAGGCCCGCGCTGGTGATCGCGGCGATCGGGGCGGCATCCTCGAGCATGAACCCGATCCGCGCCGCGGGCAGGCTCGGGTCGATCGGCAGATAGGCCGCCCCGGTTTTGAGTACCGCCACGATCGCCACCACGGCCTGGGCTGAGCGCTCCAACAGCAGCGCCACACACCGCCCCGGGCCCGCCCCGTGGCCGGCCAACAGGTGCCCGATCCGGTTAGCGGCGTCGTCGAGCTCCCGGTAGGTCATCGAGCGGCCCTGGCAGCTCACCGCGACCGCCTCCGGGGTGCGCGCGACTTGACCGGCGAACAACCCCGGAATCGACACCGCCGGGGGTGCGGGCTGGGTCAACACCGCCCGGTTACCGATCTCATCCAGGCGGGCATGCTCAGCCCCGTCGAGCACATCGATCGACGACAACGACCGCCCCGGGTCGGTGGTCATTGCCGCCAGCACCCGCTGCAACCGCTTGATCAGTGTTTGGATGCTGGCCGCGTCGTAGACGTCGGTACGGAACTCCACCGTCCCGCCGATGCCGGCGGGCTGCCCGGCCTCGGTGAAGCGTTCGGCCAACGACAACACCAAATCCATGCGCGCGGTCTGGGTCTCAACGGGCATCGGGGTGACCTGCAGATCACCCAAGGCCAACCCGGCGGCGCGATCATCGGGCCCGGCGAAGTTCTGCCAGGCCAACATCACCTGCACCAGCGGGTGATGGGTCAGGCTGCGGGTGGGGTTGAGCCGCTCCACCAGCACCTCAAAGGGCACATCTTGATGCTCGTAGGCGGCCAGGCTGCGCGCGCGTACCTGGGCCAGTAGCTCGGCCACGGTGGGATCACCGCTGACCTCAACACGCAGGACCAAGGTGTTCACGAAAAACCCGACCAACTCATCCAGCGCGGGATCACCACGACCCGCGATCGGGAACCCGACGGCCACCTCGGGGCTGGCGCTGAGCTTGGCCAACAACACCGCCAAGCCGGCCTGGATCACCATGAAACTCGTCGTGTTGTGTTCACTGGCCAGCGCGCGCACCCGCTGCTGCAACTCGGCCGGCCAGTCCACCGCCACCGTGGCACCGCGGTAATCGGCGACCGGCGGATAGGGCCGATCGGTGGGCAACTGCACACGCTCGGGCAGCCCGGCCAGGGCCTGTTGCCAGTAGGCCAGCTGCGCGGCAATCACACTGCCGGGATCGTCTAGATCACCCAGCTGGGCGTGCTGCCACAGCGTGTAATCGACATACTGCACCGCCAACGGCACCCAACTAGGGGCCCGCCCGGCATACCGGCTGGCATACGCCACGCCCAGATCACGTATCAGCGGGGTGATCGACCAGCCGTCGGCGGCGATATGGTGGGCCGCGATCACCAGCACGTGTTCGTCGTCGCTGATGCGGAAAAGCCGTGCCCGCAACGGGATCTCGGTGGCCAGGTCAAACCGGTAACGCGCCGCGGCGTCGAGGGCCTCACCCAGCCGGGCCGCTGTCCAGCCGGTGGCGTCGATAATCTGCCAGCCGAAGTCGGCCCGCTCGGCGGGTACCACCAGTTGCTGGGGTATCCCCTCGGGCGCTGGGAACAGGGTGCGCAGGCTTTCATGGCGGCCCACCACATCGGCCAGCGCGCCGCTTAGCGTCGCGGCGTCAAGGCGCCCGCGCAGCCGCAGCTGTGCGGGCAGGTTGTAGATCGGCGAGGGACCCTGCAACTGATCAAGAAACCACAACCGGTTTTGGGCAAACGACAACGGCACCACGCCGGGCCGCTCAACGGGCACCAGCCGCGGCAATCCACCCGCGCCCGCACCGATACGGGGCGCCAACTCGGCCACCGTGGGCGCCTCGAACACGGTGCGCACCGACAGTCCGGCATCCAGGGCGGTGTTGACCGCGGCGGTCAGGCGCATCGCCGAGAGCGAATCCCCACCCAAATCGAAAAACGAGTCATCCACCCCGACCCGCTCAAGCCCCAGCACCTGCGCATAGATACCGGCCAGGATCTCCTCGGTGGGGTCGGCTGGCGCGCGATACCCGCCAGCGGTGTATTCGGGTGCGGGCAGGGCGCGGATGTCGAGTTTGCCGTTTGCTGTCAGTGGCAGCGCGTCGAGGACCACCACCGCCGTCGGGATCATGTAGGCCGGCAGCCGCTGGGCCAGCGCGCTACGCAGCGCGGCCGGCTCGGCGGTCCCGATCACATAACCCACCAGGCGCTTATCCCCGGGGCGGTCCTCGCGAGCAACCACCACCGCCTGATCCACCCCGTCCAACCCGGCCAGTGCGGCTTGAACTTCACCGAGTTCGATGCGATACCCGCGGATCTTGACCTGCTCATCGGCGCGCCCCAGATACGCCAGCTGCCCATCCGGGCGCCACGACACCAGATCCCCGGTGCGATACATCCGCGTTCGGGGTGCCCCGGATGCGCCGAATGGGCACGCCACAAACCGCGACCCGGTCAACCCGGCCCGGCCCACATAGCCAACGCCCACCCCGGCACCAGCCACATACAACTCCCCAACCACCCCGGCCGGCACCGGCCGCAGCCACCCATCCAGCACAAACAACGCCGCCCCCGACACCGGCGCCCCGATCGGCGGGGCCCCCGACCCCGCGGTCAACGGTGCACTGATCGCCGCATACACCGTGGTCTCGGTCGGGCCGTAGGCGTTGACCATCACCCGCCCGCGCGCCCACCGATCCACTACCTCAGCCGGACACGGCTCAGCAGCGATCACCAACGCCGCCGACTCCAAACCCTGCGGTGAAAGCACCCCCACCGCCGACGGGGTTTGGCTTAACACACTGACCTGTTCAGCGACCAGCAAGGCGTGCAAGTCGTCCGGGGAGCGGACCACCTCGTCGGGCACCACGACCAGCCGTCCGCCATGCAGCAGCGCGCCCCAGATTTCCCACGCCGAATAGTCGAAAGCCAAGGAATGGCACTGCGTCCACACTTGCCCCGGTGCCGGCCGCAGGCCCACGTCGAGTGAGTCGAATAGCTGGGCGACGTTGTGGTGGGTGATGGCCACCCCCTTCGGCACCCCGGTGGTGCCCGAGGTGTAAATGAGGTAAGCGATCTCCTCGGCGCCCGGCGCCGCAGGAGCCGTGCTGGGCTGGGTGTCGACAAGGGGATCGTCGAAATCGATAACCAGCGAGTTGCGCTCGTCCAGCAGCGAGTGCAGGTCTGCGATGGTGATCGCGGCGATCGGGGCGGCATCCTCGAGCATGAACCCGATCCGCGCCGCGGGTAGGCCCGGGTCGATCGGCAGGTAGGCCGCCCCGGTTTTGAGTACCGCCAGCATCGCCACGACGGCTTTGGCTGAGCGCTCCAACAGCAGTGCCACATATTGCCCCGGGCCGGCCCCGTGGTCGGCCAACAAGTGCCCCATCCGGTTCGCGGCCTGGTCAACCTCGCGGTAGGTCATCGAGCGGCCCTGGAAGGTCAGTGCCGCCGCTTCGGGCGTACGTGCGACTTGGGCTGCCCACAACACCGGAATCGACACGTTGGCGGTCGCGGGTTGGGTCAACACCGCGCGGTTGCCCCACCCATCCAGGCAGGCGTGCTCAGCCCCGTCGAGCAGATCCAGCGACGACAACGACCGCCCAGGGTCGGTGGTCATTGCCGCCAGCACCCGCTGCAATCGCTCGATCAGTGTTTCGATGCTGGCCGCGTCGAACACCTCGGTGTCGTATTCGACGCGAAGCCCCAGCTCAGCCCCTGGCCGGGCCGCCACCGAAAGCGGGTAGTGGTTGTATTCGCGGCCGGTGAGATCGGTGACGGCCAACTCATGAGCCCCCGCCAACGCGGCGGTGTCGACCGGGTAGTTCTCATACACGAAAAGGGCGTCGAACAGCTGGTCCTGGCCAGTGATGCGGTGGATCTCGGCAAGCGCCAGGTGCTGGTGCTCGAGGGTGTCGTGGTGCGTGTTGTGCAGCTGGCCCAACAGGTCGGTGGTGGTGGTTGCTGCGGTGATGGTTGCCCGTACCGGCACCGTGTTGATCAGCAGGCCCACCATCGATTCCGCACCGGGCACCTCGGCTGGGCGCCCGGAGACCACGACGCCGAAGGCGACATCGTGCTGGCCCGTCAGCCAGCACAGCAGCTGCGCGAAGGCACTCTGCAACACGGTGCTCACGGTGGTGTGACACGCACGCGCCAACTCACTCACCGCCGCGCTGATCTCAGCGGACACCGAAAATGCTTCCACGCCTCGAGCGCCCCGCCCCAACCGCTCCGGCGGGCCCACCAGGGTGGGGGTATCAAAGCCGGCGAGCACTTGCCGCCAGGCCGCGTGGGCGGCCTCCGCGTCTCGATCGGCCAGCCAGCTCACAAACCGGCGATACGGGACCGCCGCGGCCAGCCGCTGGCGGTGATAGCTGGCGAACATCTCCCCCAGCAGGATCGGCAGCGACCAGCCATCGAGCACGATGTGGTGATTGCTCAGAACTAACCGGTGCCGATCTGGCGCGATACGCAGCAAAGCCACCCGAAACACCGGCTCACCGGCGGCCAGATCGCCGACCGCGGCGCGTTCGGCGGCACACACCCCCTCGATCAGCTCATCGACATCGACATCGCCGCCGCCGTCCAGCTCGACATACCGCCAGGGCAAGACGGGATCGGCGGGGATGATCTGCACCGGCTGGCCGAATTGTTGGCTGAATCGGGCCGCCAGGTGCGGATGGCGGCTGATGACCGTGTGCACCGCCGCGCGCAGCCGGTCGGGTTCAAGCGGGCCGGTCACGGTGATACCCAGCTGCACCGCATACACATCGTCGCCGTGGCGCTGCGCGGTGCTGGCGTGGTAGAGCAGTCCGTGCTGCAGCGGGGTCAACGGCAACACATCGGCGATCCGGTGTTGCCGGCCAAGCTCGTCGATCTGCTGCTGGCTTAGCCGGGCCGGGGCGATATCCGAGGGGGTCAACCCGCCCCCACCAGCGCGCACATGCGCGCAAATACCCTCTAGGGCCTCAAACCACAACCGGCCAACCCGGCTGACCTGCGCGTGATCTAGTGCCGAAGATGCCCACATCCAGTTGGCGTGCAGCTGCGGGCCGGTGTCGGTGTCCACGGTGCCGGCGTTAAGTTCCACGGTGTGCGAAAGCGGCATCGGCAACGCCGTGGCCGCCCCGGTCACCGACATGCCGTCATTGGTGATTCGCCACAGATCGCTGGAGAGCCCGGCTGCTCCGCCGAGGCGTCCGAGATAGTTGAACCCGATCGCCGGGTCAGACCCGCCCAGATCCACGTCGGGATTCAGATACCGCAGCACCCCGTAGGTCACGGGATTCGGCAGGGCCCGAAGCTGCTCTTTGGCGTCTTTGATCGCCGCGCCCAGCTCGGCGTCGCCGGCCATCACCTGCGCCCAGGACAGCCCACCGAGCGCCAAAGCCACCGGGTATTTGGTGGTAAACCAGCCCACCGTGCGGGACAGGTCAATATCGGCGGCCAGTTCCTCGTGGCGGCCGTGGCCCTCGACGTCGATGCCGATCGGCGCGCCGCCGGCGCCCGAAGTGCCCAAAAACTCGGCGCAGGCCAACCCGAACGCGATCAACAAGATCTCGTGGATCCCGGCGTGAAACGCCGCGGGCACCTCCCCGAGCAGCATCCGAGTGCTCTGGGCATCCAACACCATCGACAGGTGCCCGGCGGTGGCGAAGGTATCCACCGCGGGCTGGACCGCGGGCAGCGCGGCCGGCACCGCTGCCACCTGCCGCCAGACGCTCGTCTGCTCCACCACCGCCGCGGCGCGCGCATGCTCGGCCAGCAGCGACGCCCACCGGGCAAACGACGTCCCGGTCACCGGCAGGGCTATCTGCCGCCCCACCCGGTGCCGGGCCCAGGCGATGTTGAGGTCCTCCAGCACAATCCGCCACGACACCCCGTCGATGGCCAGATGGTGAACGATCAACACCAACTGGGCGCTATCGGTCACCCAGAGCGCGCTCAGCATTACCCCGCCGGCCGGGTTCAACCGCGACCGCGCCGCCAGCAGCGCCTCCTCGGACAACACCTGCACCGCGTGCAAGCAGCCGCGCGCATCCACCACGCCCGGTTCGGGCGCCGTCAGCGACCACCCGCCGGCGCCGTCCCCAATGCCTGGGTCGACGCGTAGCCGCAACATGGCATGGCGATCCAGCAGGGCCTGCAACATGACCACCACGTCGGCCTGGGTCACCCCCGCCGGGGCCTGCACCACCACCGTTTGGTTGAACTGGTCGATCGGGCCGCCAGAGCTTCCCAGGCCGGCCAGCCAGCGCATGATCGGGGTTGCCAGCACCGGCCCGATGCCCTCATCGATGAGGCCGCCCGCACCGTCGGATACCGTGGCCACCCGGGCCAGTCCGGCCACGGTCTGCTCGAGGAAAACCTCGCGCGGCCGCACAATCACCCCGGCGGCGCGGGCCCGGGACACCAGCTGCATCGACAAGATGCTGTCCCCGCCCAGCTCGAAAAACGACTCCTCGACCCCGACCTGATCCAGCCCCAACACCTGGGCGTAGATGTCGGCCAGCACCTCCTCGATAGCGGTGGCCGGGGGCCGGTAACGATCAACGTCCTGGTATTCCGGTGCAGGCAGGGCGCGGGTATCGAGTTTGCCGTTTGCTGTCAGCGGCAGCGCGTCGAGGACCACCACCGCGGCCGGGACCATGTAGGCCGGTAGCCGCTCGGCCAGCGCCGCGCGGACCCCGGCCGGGTCCGCAGCCCCGGTGACATAACCCACCAGGCGCTTATCACCGGGGCGGTCCTCGCGGGCGATCACCACCGCCTGATCCACCCCATCCAACCCGGCCAGCGCGGCCTGCACCTCACCGCACTCGATGCGATACCCGCGGATCTTGACCTGCTCATCAGCGCGCCCCACATACACCAGCTGGCCGTCGGTGCCCCATCGCACCAGATCCCCGGTGCGATACATCCGTGTCCCGGGCACCCCGAACGGGCACGCCACAAACCGCGACCCCGTCAACGGTCCCCGGCCCAGATAGCCCACGCCCACCCCGGCACCGGCCACATACAACTCCCCCACCACCCCGGCCGGCACCGGACGCAACCACCCATCCAACACAAACAACGCCGCCCCCGACACCGGCGCACCAATCGGCACCACACCCGAGTCCGCCGACCCCGCTGTTAAAGGCGCACTGATCGCCGCAAACACCGTCGTCTCGGTCGGACCGTAAGCGTTGATCATCACCCGCCCCGGCGCCCACCGCTCCACCACCTCAGCCGGACAGGCCTCACCGGCCACCACCAACGCCACCGATCCCAACCCCTGCGGTGAGAGCACCCCCACCGCCGAGGGGGTTTGGCTAAACACGCTGACCTGTTCAGCAGCCAGCAAGGCATGCAAGTCGTCCGGGGAGCGGACCACCGACTCGGGCACCACGACCAGCCGCCCGCCGTGGAGCAACGGACCCCAGATCTCCCACACCGAGACGTCGAAAGCCAAGGAATGCCACTGTGTCCACACCTGCCCCGGCGCCAGCTGCAGGCCCACGTCCAGGGAATCGAACAACTGAGTCACGTTGTGGTGGGTGACGGCCACGCCTTTGGGCACCCCGGTGGTGCCCGAGGTGTAGATGAGGTGGGCGATGTCATCTGGCGCGGGTGCCGGCAACGCCGAGCACGGATACGCCGGGATGCGGGGAGCCTCAATATCATTGACGTCGACGACCAGCAGATCCCAGGTGCCTAGCCGCGACTGCAGGCCCGCGCTGGTGATCGCGGCGATCGGGGCGGCATCCTCGAGCATGAACTCGATCCGCGCCGCGGGCAGGCCCGGGTCGATCGGCAGATAGGCCGCCCCGGTTTTGAGTACCGCCACGATCGCCACCACGGCCTGGGCTGAGCGCTCCATCAGCAGCGCCACACACCGCCCCGGGCCCGCCCCGTGGCCGGCCAACAGGTGCCCGATCCGGTTAGCGGCGTCGTCGAGCTCCCGGTAGGTCATCGAGCGGCCCTGGCAGCTCACCGCGACCGCCTCCGGGGTGCGCGCGACTTGACCGGCGAACAACCCCGGAATCGACACCGCCGGGGGTGCGGGCTGGGTCAACACCGCCCGGTTACCGATCTCATCCAGGCGGGCATGCTCAGCCCCGTCGAGCACATCGATCGACGACAACGACCGCCCCGGGTCGGTGGTCATTGCCGCCAGCACCCGCTGCAACCGCTTGATCAGTGTTTGGATGCTGGCCGCGTCGTAGACGTCGGTACGGAACTCCACCGTCCCGCCGATGCCGGCGGGCTGCCCGGCCTCGGTGAAGCGTTCGGCCAACGACAACACCAAATCCATGCGCGCGGTCTGGGTCTCAACGGGCATCGGGGTGACCCGCAGATCACCCAAGGCCAACCCGGCGGCGCGATCATCGGGCCCGGCGAAGTTCTGCCAGGCCAACATCACCTGCACCAGCGGGTGATGGGTCAGGCTGCGGGTGGGGTTGAGCCGCTCCACCAGCACCTCAAAGGGCACATCTTGATGCTCGTAGGCGGCCAGGCTGCGCGCGCGTACCTGGGCCAGTAGCTCGGCCACGGTGGGATCACCGCTGACCTCAACACGCAGGACCAAGGTGTTCACGAAAAACCCGACCAACTCATCCAGCGCGGGATCACCACGACCCGCGATCGGGAACCCGACGGCCACCTCGGGGCTGGCGCTGAGCTTGGCCAACAACACCGCCAAGCCGGCCTGGATCACCATGAAACTCGTCGTGTTGTGTTCACTGGCCAGCGCGCGCACCCGCTGCTGCAACTCGGCCGGCCAGTCCACGACCACATGGGCGCCCCGCTGATCAGCCACCAGCGGATAAGGCCGATCAGTAGGAAGCTGCAAACGCTCCGGCAGATCAGCCAATTCCTGCCGCCAGTACCGCAACTGCCCGGCAATCACACTGCCGGGATCAGATTCTGGCCCCAACCACTCCCGCTGCCACAGCGTGTAATCGACATACTGCACCGCCAACGGCACCCAACCAGGGGCCCGCCCTTGGCGCCGCGCCCGGTACGCCTCGCCCACATCGCGGACCATCGGAGCAGGTGACCACCCATCAAAAGCGATGTGCTGCACCACAATCCCCACCACATACACCTCGGGCGCCACCGAATAGATCTGCGCACGAATCGGGATCTCGGTCGACAAATCAAACCGATACCCCGCCAACCCCGCCAACTCGCCGGCCACATCCTGCTCCGGCAACGACACCACCGCCACGCCGTCGCGCCGCCACATCCCCACCTCTGCGGGTAGCACCTGCTGCACCGGCACACCGTCAATGTCGGGAAATATGGTGCGCAGCGATTCGTGGCGGGCGATGACATCATCGAGGGCCGCGCAGAGCGCTTCGACATCGAGCTCGCTGCTGACCCGAAACGCGGTCGCCATGTTGTAGGCCGCACGCCCGCCCTCGAACCGGTTGAGGAACCACAACCGTTGCTGGGCATACGACAACGGGACCCGCTGCGGGCGCGGCCTCACCCGCAACGGCGGGCGGGCCGGGCCGCCCCGATGCCGATACAGGTGCTCGGCGAGCCCCCCGACGGTGGACGCGTCAAACAAATACCGCACCGGCACTTGCCTGCCCAACGCCAACTGCAGCCGCGCGCTCACCCTGGTGGCGATCAACGAATCCCCACCCAGGGCGAAGAAATCGTCATCGAGCCCGAGCCGGTCCACGCCGAGCACGTCGGCGAACACCCCGGCGACGATTTTTTCGGTCTGGGTATGCGGCACCCGGAAGGGTGTGGCGGCAAACACCGGTGCCGGCAGGGCCTTACGGTCGAGCTTGCCCGAGGAGGTCAGCGGGAAGTCCTCGAGCACCACAATGTGCGCCGGCACCATGTACTCGGGCAACCACGCGCTCAACCGCTGACGCACGGCGCTGACTTTCGTGGTGGTGTGCGGGTCATTGGCGTGGGTGGCGCGGTGGTGGGCCCCGGCGGGAGGCAGGTAGACGTCGGTCAGCGGTGGGGCGTGCCGTGGGTCGGTGGGGGTGAAGAAGACCGCATCCAGCGCGCCGGGTTGGGCGCCCCAGGTGACTGCGACGTGATATCCGGTGGTTTCCCCGAGGCGGTGCAGTTGTTCAGGTGTGGCTTCGGCGTTGCCGGGATCTGCGGTGGCGGTGGCTTGGGCCAGTGCGTCGGCTACCGGGACGCCGGCGGCGAGGGCGGCTTCGATGTGCACGTCGGCGAAAAGTCCCGTGCGGGGTATGGCGGTAATGCGCACGGCGGCGGGACGTTGGGATAGCAACCGGGTGTGCAGCCCGCCCAGGCCCGCGCAGTCGGCCCACGCCCAGGCGGGTGCGGCGGACAGGGAGCGAACCGGGGTGGGGGTTTTGTGGACGGTGACGTCGTAGCGATACCAATTCAGTTCGTTGTCGGCGGATCCGCGTTTGACTTGGATCTCGAGTCCGGCAACCGATACACGCTCGGCGGCCCAGGCGGTGAAAAACTCCGGGGCCAAGAGTAATTCGGGTTCGCCGAGCACGGCGCGCTGAACCCGTTGACGGATCTCGGCGGCCTCGGAGGTGGGGGCGGTGCGGGCCAGCGCGACCGCGGTTTGCAACGTGGCCTGCAGGCTGTGGTTCCGGACGTCGCCGATAAACACCGCCCCGCCGGGGGCCAGCAGCTCCAGGGCGTTGCCGATGACCTCGGCCAGATATCCCGCATTGGGGAAGTACTGGACCACCGAGTTGAGAATGATGGTGTCGAAGTAGTCTCGCGGCAGTGCCTCGGTGACGTGGGCGGGCTGGGTCAGCAGCTCGACGCGATCACGCCACGGGACGTGTAACCGCTCCAGCGAGCGCGCGAGGTTGTCGATGGCCACCGCCGACATGTCGGTGCCGACGTAGTGTTCGCAGTGCGGGGCGATCTGGGACAACACCAGCCCCGAGCCTGCGCCGACCTCCAACACGCGCCGCGGCCGCAGCGCCACGATCCGATCCACCGTGGCCGACCGCCACTCCAGCATCTCCTCGAGCGGAATCGGATCGCCGGTGTAGCTGCTGTTCCAGCCCCGAAAATCCATGCCGGGCCCCGGCACCTCGACCCCAGGGACCTCGGCGCCGTACAGCTCGTCGTACATCCGTTGCCACTCTTCGACGATTTCGGCGTCGCGCTCGGCGGTGCTGGTGTGCTCAAGGGTGATGTATGCGACCAGTTGAGAACTGGAGTCGCTGTGGTGCACGGTGGCGGCGGCCTGGCTGACCTGTGGGCAGGCCAGCAGGGTGTTTTCGATTTCGCCCAGTTCGATGCGCTGGCCGCGCAGTTTGATCTGGGTGTCGGCGCGGCCCAGATGCTCTAGCGTGCCGTCGGAAGTCCAGCGCACCAGGTCGCCGGTGCGGTACAGGCGTGGCCCGGCAGCCCCAAATGGGCCCGCAAAAGGATTTGCCACGAACCGTTCCGCGGTCAACCCCACCCGGCCCACGTAGCCGCGGGCCAGCGCGGGCCCGCCCAGATACAGCTCGCCCACCACCCCGATCGGGGCCGGGTTCAGCCGCGCATCCAGCACCAGCGCGCACACCCCCGGGATCGGGGCACCGATGCGAACCGGCTGGCCCGCCACCAGCGGCGCACTACAGGTGGCCCAGATGGTGGCCTCGGTGGGGCCGTAGCCGTTGAACATCCGCCGAGCCGGCGCCCAGGCGGCCACCAACTCCGGCGGGCAGGCCTCACCGGTGGTGATCAGTGTGCTCAACCCATCCGGCCCGGCCAGTCCGGCCGGATCCAGCGACGACAGCACCGTCGGGGTCAACACCGCGGTGCTGACGCGCTGGTCGCACAGCAACGCGGCCAACGCCTCCCCGGCATACACCTGCGGTGGCGCCACCACCAATGCGGCCCCCGACCCCACCGCCAACAACAACTCGCCGACCGATACATCAAAGGTCGGCGCGGCCACCATCAACACCCGCGCATCCGCGCCCAACCCGAACAGCTCGCGTAGCGCCGCCACCCCCTGCAGACCGGCGTGGCTTACCGCCACCCCCTTGGGGACACCGGTGGACCCCGACGTGAACATCACATACGCGGTGTTGTCCACCCCCAGCGTCGCCAGCCGGTCGGCGTCGGTGATCGCCTCCGCGGAGCGCCCGGACACGTCCAGGCCGTCCGAAACGTCCAAGGGCAGGACCGGGCGCGCCCCGGCCCCGGCCACGGTGTCGACACCACAGGTCAACACGCACACCGCGCCCGCCGCGTCCAACACCGCCGCGATCCGCTCGACCGGATGGGCCCGATCCAGCGGCACATACACCCCGCCGGCCTTGACCACCGCCCACCACGCCACCACCAACTCCACACACCGATCCATCGCCACGCCCACCGCGCGCTCGGGACCCACCCCCGCCTCGATCAGCACCCGCGCCCACCGCGTCGACCACTCATCCAGCTCGCGATACGACACCACCCGCTCGCCGTCGATCACCGCCACCGCGTCCGGGTCGGCCGCCACCGCCGCAGCCAACAACTGCGACACCACCCCCACCGGCGCGCCCACACCAGCACCAGACCAGCCGGACAGCACCAGATCACGCTCACCGCGATCCAGCAGCGAGATCTCCCCCACCACCACAGACGAATCCGCCACCAAAAGGCGGTCAAAGAGCAATTCCAGACGGGTGATGTGCCTGGCGATGTCGTCGGCGGCGTACCGGTCGGGATTCCACGCGAACTGAATTCGCGGCGTGCCCTCACCCAACCGCGAATAAATGTTGACTGCAATGTCTTGTATGGGGAACGTAGTCAACACGTCGTACGTAGTTTCCGAAGACCCGAAACGAACCGAGCCGGCGAAGTCGAGCACGTTAATCGCCGGGCCAAACTCGACGTTCATGTCGAGACGGGCTGCATCGGCGATGAGGTCCGGCCAGCGCCGGAACTGCTGATGCCGCAGCGCACCGACCACGGCCTTGGCGACCCGATCGGTCAGCGCACCAATGGTGTCGCCGTCATCGACGCAGATGAGCAGCGGCACCATGTTCGACACCATGCCCGCACACCTTTTCAGCGCCGCCGTCGTGCGCGCCGATACCGGCAGCGACATCCAGACGTTCTGGCGTCCAGTTGTTTTCGCGATGAACACCGCCATCGTCGCGACAACCCTTGCGACGTCGAACTGGTCATGCAGGTTCTGCGACAGTCGATGCGTGCACACCAGCTCACGCACCAGTGGGTGGCGGGGTGCCACCGACGTTCGCGCCCCACCCAGGTCGGTGGCGTCCAGAGGTCCGCGGACGACGGTCTTCCAGTACTCGGCATCGGCACGACTGCGCGAAGACTGCTGATACTTCCGATCAGCGTCACGGATCAGGGCAAACTCGGAGAAATCGACATCGGCGGTGTCGGGGACTGACCCCGAGTAGACCGCCGCGATGTGCCCGACCAAATTTGTGGCGCCATACCCGTCAAAGAGAACGTGGTGCGTACGCAAGTAGAAATACGACAGATTATCGGTGATCCGCAGCAGCGCGAATTCGGTCAGGCGGTCACGGACCAGATCAATTGGTTGGCGGTAGTCGTTGTTCATCCAACTGCGAGCAGCGGCCACCGGGTCACGCTCGGCGCGCAGATCGATACAGCGCAGGGTCTGCGGAAATTCGTGGTCGACGATGAAGACCGGTTCGCCGTCATCCAGAGATAGCCGCGCGCATGGTGTGCCGAACCGTGTTGCCGCCGATTCGCACGCCACCATGAGCCTGTCGGCGTCGACATCGTGATCGATCGCGAGAAAAGCGGCAAAGTTGTAAGGGACTTCGGGCCGGAGTTGTTGGGCAGCCCATATCGACCGCTGAGCGGCGGTTAGCGGTCCCAGCGTGTCCGGTTGAGCACCGTAGTTGACCATGATGACGACGAACTCTCTATTTAGGCCGGCATGCCGGCGCCCGAAACGCTCGCATCGTTGAGTTGGCTCCGTCGCGCACCACGATGGGACTCGCGTTGTGGGCATTAACCAGAAGTTTTCCCCCCAAGTTCTGCCGCCGTGGGTAACGCCGCATCAGGTGGCGCCTGTGGTTAGTCAGCTGCGCTCGATGTGGGCTCAATGTGGGCTCAATGTGGGCTCAAGTGGCCGTTCCTCGGCGATGACCATAACAACGCAGCTGCCACTGCCATTGGGCTTCCGCCGAAATCGCTGGAGTTCCGCAATTTGGCCAGTGAGCCGTGTGATTTCTGGGTCGTCTGTGAGTCGATCGGCGCGTCGGCGTGATTCGGCCGTGACCATGACGAAGCATCGGCGGACGGATGATGCTCGCTCAGATATTCGGGGCTGCGCCGATGCTTCGGACCTGACCCTGCAGCCGCCGTGGCGCACTCTGCTGGAACCGTTCCGTCCAGCGTTTCGCCGGTCCTACACGTTCGGTCTGTTCAGGCTGCGACCACGAGGCTGGTGAGGCAAGCGGCGCGGCGGACCATGTTCGGCATGCTGGCCGCGACCGGGCGTTCGCTGTGGCCGTTAGCTCGGTGGCCGCGAGACGCACTGCGCCAGGTACAGCTCCTCGCCGAGCTTTTGCATCAACTCCAGCTGCGTTTCCAGGTAATCGACGTGGAGTTCCTCATCGGCCACGATCTTCTCCAGCAGGACGGCGCTGGTGCTGTCCTCCTTCTCCCGGCACATGATGATTCCGGGCTTCAGCCGGGCCAGCACCTCGTATTCGATGGCCAAGTCGGCCTCGAACTGCTCGCGAATCGTCTGGCCGATGCGCAACGAGAAGATGCGCTGGTAGTTCGGCAGGCCATCCAAAATCAGGATGCGATCGGTGATCGCCTCGGCGTGACGCATTTCGTCGAAGGACTCGGCGCGGGTGTGCTCCGCCAGCTCGGTAAAACCCCAGTTGTCCTGCATCTTCGAATGCAGGAAGTACTGGTTGATCGCGGTCAGCTCACTGGTCAGTTGCTCGTTGAGCAGGCGCAATACATCGGGATCACCTTGCATGATCGCTCCTAGGCGTGTACGGGGTGTTCGGCCGAACCGCAGCAGGGTGGGCTGGGCTGGAGCACACGATGCTGGTCCGTTGTGGGCTGATAGCAGCACTTTGCCATGCCAACGTCGAATTTAGTGCAGCGAGCGACCGCCAACCCAGTGTTTGGTGCACCGTCGGCGCGTCACGCGCCGGAAACGATTCGATCGCGTCTCGTTAGTTAGGTTAGACTCTGCTAACTGACTTAGGTTAGACTCCACTAACATGCGACCTGTTCAAGGTCTTGCCCGCCTATGGGGGGTGTGCTGATGTACGTGTGCCTGTGTGTCGGGGCCACCAACCACACCGTGTCCGAGGCTGTCGCTCGTGGAGCGTCGACATCGAAAGAAATTGCCGCCGTGTGCGGGGCGGGCGGCGACTGTGGGCGCTGCCGGCGCACCCTGCGGGCCATTATCGCCGCGAGCAAGCTCGAGCCGGCGCGTGCGCACTAGATAACTTAGGGGTGCTTACCGGGGTACCTGGCCCCGCGGGGCTCGTTTTGTCGCTGTTCGGCTCAGCAGCCCAGGGCGCCAACGGCATCTCCGGTCACCACGCGGGAATCATCGTCCGGCACATTGAGATCGGCCTCCACCATAGCCATGAGCCGGTCATCGGGGGTTCCGCTGAGGTGGGCATTGCAGATCTTGTGGGCCTCGGCCAACCACTGCGAATCGGTGTGCTCGTCAGCGAAGTAATTCTGGTGAATGAGGCTCAGGTAGATGTGTTCACCAGTGTCAGCCCGAGCCAACGGCGCACAGAACGTCCCTGCGATCAGTAGGGCTGCGATTATGCGGATCATTTCTTTCCTCCTAGGGCTCACTTCACCGGGCGACGGGCAAGACGTCCTTGGTGTCGGGCGTGGTGTCGGGGCGACAACACCGAAGTGGTTACCCATAAATGGGCGAGAGTAGTTATGCAGAATCCGCTAATTCGGATTTTGCATATGCCCCCAACTCCCGCCAACACTTCCATGCCGAGCAGTCCACTACTGCCGAGTGCTGCTGGTGCCCACCACCGCCGACGACGACCATCACAAAGGGCGCATTGCCACCAGGGCCGCACACGTCCGGCCACCGTGTCGCCCGTTTGGGCCATCGCGCGGTCGCACCGGCTTTACTCGCTGCTAAACGGTACTTCAGCCGGTCGATAACACCACTTGGTTAAGACCTTCCGGGGCTGGCGGAACAGCTGCCCGACGGCACGGAAATTCTTGCGACGTATCCCCCGTGACCGGCCCGCATCGCAATCTCGAATCCTGTCGTGGGACACACTCCTGCCGTGCTGGCCTAATCGCCTCTGTAATGGGCCAGCAGTTCGAAACCGATGACGTAACCGACCACGATCAGGCCCAACGCCACCGTTGGCCAGATCCACATGACCTTGCCGCGCACAGCCGCCACCACGACGCCCACGCTCGCGATTACCGTTGCAACCGCGATGCCACCCCACGTCGCCAGGTAAGCCCAACCGAACGGCGGATTGCAGGTTTCGCACTCAGCCCAACCCATCGCCCAAAATGCCGAGGTGAAGAACGAACAAGCGCCCGCCGAGACAGCAAACACGAACATAAGCGATGTAGCGATGATGTCGATCGTCGAATGTCGCTTTGGCGCGTGGACCGCGCCGAAGCCGGGTCCCACCGAATGCGGCGGCGAGAAGTACGGGTACTGCGGCGGCGTCACCGCCCAATTATGGGGCAGTAAGTCGAACCCCGGCCGGTTCCAACCACGATGGCCCGCCGAGTCCTGCGACCCCGACCAGTCCATACCGTTCGCCGACGACGGCGCAACCCATGCGCGATCACGTTGCGCGGCCGGTATTGAAATCCGCCAAAGCCGTGGCGTTCGCCTGCGTCCCCATCAGCTCGGCGAAGTGGGCGTTCTCGCGCGCGGTGGCCGCCGCGATCTCGGCACGGACCGGTTCGACCATGGTGTGCTTGACCGCCATCAGGCTCGAAATTGGCCGGGAGGCAAGGACTTCGGCATGCCGACGGGCCTCGGGCAGCAGCTCTTCCGGCTGGCATACCCGCCAGACCAGCCCCATCCGCAGCGCCTCCTGGGCGTCGACCCATTCCGAGGACATCAGCAGCCAGGCGGCGTTCTGCCGACCCACCAGCTGCGGCAACAGGTACGACGAGGCCGCTTCGGGTGCCACGCCGAGGCTGGTGAACGGGCATTTCAGGCGCGCCGTCGACGACATGAAGGCCAGATCGGCATAGCCCAGGATCGTGGCGCCGATGCCCACGCCGACGCCGTTGACGGCGCAGATCAGCGGTTTGGGAAATTTGCTGAGCGCGTCGATCAGTCCGGGGAAGCCATGCTTACCCGGGGTGAAGTCCGGGTCGGTGATGCGTGCCTGCATCTCGGTGAGGTCGGTACCGGCGCTAAAGCCGCGCCCCGCGCCGGTCAGTAAGACGACCGCGACCTGCGGATCTTCGGCCGCCGCCAGCAGCGCCTCGGTGGTGGCGTCATAGAGGGCCTCGTTGAAGGCATTCAGCGCCTCGGGACGGTTCAGGGTGAGGGTGCGGACGTGGTTGCCGTCGTCGATCTGCAGCACGGCTGCAGCCTAGCCGTGCGACGATCCGGGCCGGAACGGCCCGGTGCGGAGCAGGCAAATTTGGCGCTAGCCCCGTCGAGCTCAGCCGTTGCTGTAGACCCGAGTCGGCGCGATCAACACCACGGCGCGCCGCTCCTTTGCCATCACCCGGTCATACTCCGGCCAGTCGTCGTGCGAGCCGCCCGCGGCGGTGAACACCTCGCGCAGCAACAGCCGCAACTGGTCGGCGTCGGCAAGCCAGGGCGCGGCGTCGTCCGGGCCGGCCAGCTCCGCGCGGCCCTCGACCGTCGCCCACTGCCAGCCGTTCTTGAACGTGACGGCCAGTTGCGGCCGCGCCCGCAGGTTGGCGAGTTTGACCTTGCCGTAGGTGGTGAAGCCGAGGACGGGTTGACCGCCCGCCGGATGCGGCAACAGGCCCACGTTGACCAGCGAAGCCTGCACCGTCTGATCGGCACGAACAGTGGAGACCACCGCCAGACCGCTTTCCCCCACAGCCAGCGCAACAGCGTCGTCGAGTGTTGTCATGTCCGGACCTCACCTTTCCATACCTTTCCATGGGCATCTAAAACGGTGTTTTCAGCACGTAGCGACTGGTCGGCACCGTGTCGATATTCTCGTTGGCACCGAACGCGGTCGTACTGGCAATCATCTGGCCTACCCGATTCTGTAGGTCGCTATCGTCGGCGGCCCCGAAGAAAGCCTTCAAGTCGGTGATCGCCTCCGCGGGGAATAACTCCTCGACGATGCCCGCGATTCCCGGTGCGTCCGGGGTGAGGGTGCGAACCACCCAGTTTTGGGTGTAGCCGAATGTCGACTGCGTCTTGATGGCCACGCTCGTGTGGTCGAGTTGCCAACGGTCCAGCCAGGTCGCCTGGTCCAGGCCGGCAGGCCGGCGCAGCAGCGCGATGTTGGCCAAACCCGTTGTACGAGAGCCGGACTCGACGCCCGGTCCAGGCAGCGGGACCGACTCGGTGACCAGGTACGCGCCCAGCCGGTCGCACTCGCGGGCGAGCAGGTCGAGTACCGCCTTCGTCTGCTCGCCATAGCATTGCTGGGTCCACAGGCTCACCACCGCGGCGACCGGCGGGTCCAGCGTCGTCAGCGTCATCAGCGACTCGCGCACCACGCTGTCGCGGACATTGACGGACAGCCCGGGCACGCCCAGCTCCAACAGCGCGTCAGCGACCGGGCCCCGCTGGCGCTCGCACCACTCGTCATCCGGCTCTGCGCGCATCAGCACGGCGATTACCTTCTCCATACGTCGAACTTAACGTGTCGCGTTCGCCGCCATGGGCCGGCTAACGGGGCCGCGAGTTCACCAGGCGCACCTGCTGTTCGGCGCCGATCAACTCCCCAATGATCCCGGCGAGCCGTCGATAGGCCTCGTCGCGACCACTCGAGGAGCGGTACACCAGGCCGACGCGTCGACCCGGGCGGGGTGCCGCAAACCGCGCGAGCCCAAGCCGGCTGCGCGCGGCCTCGACCGGCGCCGCGCTCTCTGGCAGCAGCGTTACCCCCAACCCGCCCGTCACGCACTGCACCGCGGTTGCCAACGACGCCGCCCGGGTGTCGGCGAGTTCGGCCCGAACGCCCGCGCTTTGGCAGACGTCCAGGGCCTGATCGCGCAGACAGTGACCCTCGTCTAACAGCAGCAGCGGCAACTGTGCCAACGCCGCCACCGGCACCCGACGCTTGCCCGAAAGCGGATGTCCGGGCGGGACGGCGAGCAGGAAATCCTCGTCGTAGATCGGTATCTCCGTCACCCCGCCGGTATTGGCGGGCAACGTGATCAGGGCCGCATCCAACGCGCCTGCACGCAGCGCCGTGAGCAGGCGTTCGGTCTGGTCTTCGATCACCCGCAGGGTCAGCGCGGGTAGGCGACGGGCCAGGCCGGCCAACACGGTCGGCAACACGTAGGGCGCCACGGTGGGAATCAATCCCAACCGCATGCTGCCCTGCAGCGGATCAGCTGCGCCCGCCGCCGCGGCGGTGAACGCCTCCACCGCCTCCACCACGGCTTGGGCGAGCGGCAGCAATTGCAGACCCTCGGCCGTCACGCAGACTCGCCGTGTCGATCGTTCCACGAGGTGGGTGTCGAGGCCGGTTTCCAGCGCGGCCAACGCCTGCGAGAGTGTCGATTGGCTTACTCCGAGAGTTGTTGCTGCACTGCCGAAATGCTGCTTCTCGGCGACGGCGGCGAACGCCCGCAGCCCGGCCAGGGTGGGTTGAAAACTCTTATCGGGCATGCCTATCAATCTAGTGGCAAACATCACTTTTACTTCCTAGTAACTTTCGCGCAAGATGGTGGACAGACAACTAATCTTGAATCAATCCAGAAAAGGAGTGGATGTGTCTTTGTTGACTATTGGCGATCAGTTCCCCGCCTACCGGCTCACCGCGCTGATCGGGGGCGACCTGTCGAAGGTCGACGCGCAGCAACCCGGCGACTACTTCACCACCATCTCCAGCGACGACCACGCGGGCAAGTGGCGGGTGGTGTTCTTCTGGCCGAAGGACTTTACGTTCGTGTGCCCGACGGAGATCGCGGCGTTCGGCAAGCTCAACGACGAGTTCTCCGACCGCGACGCGCAGATCCTTGGCGTCTCGATCGACAGCGAATTCGTGCACTTCCAGTGGCGTGCCCAGCATGAAGACCTCAAGAAGCTGCCGTTTCCGATGCTTTCGGACATCAAGCGGGAACTCGTCGAAGCCACCGGGGTGCTCAACGCCGATGGCGTTGCCGACCGCGTGACGTTCATCGTCGACCCCAACAACGAGATCCAATTCGTTTCGGCTACTGCCGGATCCGTGGGGCGTAACGTCGATGAGGTGCTGCGGGTTTTGGACGCGCTGCAGTCGGATGAGTTGTGTGCCTGCAACTGGCGCAAGGGCGACCCGACCCTGGACGCGGGCGAACTGCTCAAGGAATCGGCCTGATTAGGGCCGGATAGGAGGAGAGATGACTGTAGAGAATCTCAAGGCCGCGCTGCCCGAGTACGCCAAGGACCTCAAGCTCAACCTGGGCTCGATCACACGCAGCGTTGTGCTCAACGACGAGCAGCTCTGGGGCACCCTGCTGGCCAGTGCCGCCGCAACGCGAAACGCCCAAGTGTTGGCGGAGATTGGCGCCGAAGCAGCCGGCAACCTGTCCGCCGAGGCATACCATGCGGCGTTGGCGGCCGCGTCCATCATGGGTATGAACAACGTGTTCTACCGCGGCCGCGGTTTCCTCGGCGGCCGTTACGACGATCTGCGCGCCGGACTGCGGATGAATGTCATCGCCAATCCGGGTGTGGACAAGGTGAATTTCGAACTCTGGTCGTTCGCGGTGTCATCGATCAACGGGTGCTCACATTGTGTGGTCGCCCACGAGCACACGCTGCGCGAGGCAGGGATGACCCGGGAGGGTGTACTGGAGGCGTTGAAAGCCGCGGCGATCATCTCCGGTGTGGCACAAGCGGTCACCGCCGCCCACACGCTGGCCGCTGTCGGCTGATCCCCGCATCGTGGTCGCATCGTGGGTGAGTCACGCGATCTGGTGGCAGGTCTATCCCCTGGGCTTCGTCGGCGCCTTTCCGGCGCCGGCGTCTGAAGGCTTGAAGGAGCCGCCGCCGGGCCCAGGGGAACATCGGCTGCGTCGGCTCGCCGACTGGTTCGACCACGCCATCGAACTGGGGGCATCGGGCGTCGCGCTGGGGCCGATATTCGCCTCGCGCACACATGGTTACGACACCACCGACCACTACCGCGTCGACCCCAGGCTCGGTGACGACGCAGACTTCGACTACCTGGTGGCCGAGGCGCACCGCCGCGGCCTGCGGATACTGCTCGACGGCGTGTTCAATCACGTCGGCGTGGACTTCCCGCGCTATCGGGAAGCGCCGCACGACGACGCATCGGCACGCTGGTTTCGCGGACGCCCCGGTCGCTTTCATACATTCGAAGGCCACTCCGAGCTCATCACCCTCAACCACGACAACGCCGACGTTGCCGACTACGCGGTCGACGTCATGGCGCACTGGCTGGGACGTGGCATCGACGGCTGGCGCCTGGACGCGGCTTACGCCGTGCCGCAGGAATTTTGGGAGACGACACTGCCTAAGGTCCGCGACCGGCACCCGGATGCATGGTTCGTCGGCGAGCTCATCCACGGGGACTATGCCGCGATGGTCAGTGCCGCCGGGTTTGACTCGGCGACCCAGTACGAGCTGTGGAAGGCGATCTGGAGCAGCCTCAACGACGCCAACTTCTTCGAACTGGACTGGGCGCTGCAGCGACACACCGAGTTGCTGGCCAGCTTCGCGCCGCTGACCTTCATCGGCAATCACGACGTCACCCGCATTGCCAGCCGGCTTGAGCGTCCCGAACACCTGGCCCACGCGCTGGTGATCCTGCTGACGGTCGGCGGCATCCCCAGCGTGTATGCCGGCGACGAGCTGGGCTTACGCGGCGTAAAGGAAGAGCGGTATGGCGGCGACGACGCGGTGCGCCCGGAATTTAGCTCTCCCCCAATGCAACTCGATGCGCCGGGCGATCAAGTGTGGGCTTTGCATCAGTACCTCATCGGGCTGCGTCGTCGGCATGCATGGCTGCACGGCGCGTCGACCACAGCCCTGCGCCTGGATAACCGGCACTATGTCTACCGGGCCAGTAGTGGCCGGGACATGCGGGACGCGCTGCTGGTCGCACTCAACATCGACCGCGAGCCGCTGCACCTGGTGCTGGCGGAGTTGGGCATCGAGCGGGCAGAGGTGCTCGCCGGATCGGCGGCGCCACCCCAGGAGGTCGTCGACGCGGTGGTCGTCGAGGCCGACGGCTGGCGGATCTTGCGGGCCGTCTAGGCCGGTCAGCCGATCAGCCGTGTCAAGGTCAGCGGGTCCTGCTGGCCGTCGTAGTACTTGGTGAGAAGCGCCAGAAACTCCTCGTTGTCATGGGTGGCGCGGGCGAACAGCGTCATCGACGAGCACAGTTTCAGGTCATCGGGGGAACCGAAGATTTCGTCGATCGATCGGCCCGTCACCTGGTTGACCAGCTGGGTGCACTCACGCAAGCGGGGTCCGAGCAGGTCATGCCGCAGATACGCACGCGCTTCATCGAGCGAGGAGATGCCGTATCGGACCGCCATCGGGCTGCCGCCCAGCCCGAGCAGCTGCGGAAACACGAACCACATCCAGTGACTGCGCTTGTATCCTGCGCGCAGCTCGGTCAGGACGGTGCCGTAGACCGGGGCCTGCGCGTCGACGAAACGCTTCAGATCGTAGGGGTCGCTTGCCGATTCCATATGACCACGGTTGCACACTGGTAGCCATGGCGGTCAAACGACGGGTGCCCAGGGTGCGCGACCTGGCACCACTGATTCAGTTCCAAAGGCCCCAGCTCGATCGGACCAAGCGGCGCCTCGACGCCGCGCTGACAATCGAAGACCTGCGACGCATCGCCAAGCGGCGCACCCCCAAGGCGGCGTTCGACTACACCGACGGCGCCGCCGAGGACGAGCTGTCCATTGCGCGCGCCCGACAAGCCTTCCGCGACATTGAATTTCACCCGACGATCCTGCGTGACGTCACCAACGTGGCCACCGGATGGAATGTCCTGGGCCAGCCGATCGTACTGCCGTTCGGGATCGCGCCAACCGGGTTCACCAGGTTGATGCACACCGAGGGCGAAATCGCCGGCGCGCGGGCCGCCGCCGCGGCCGGGATCCCGTTCTCGATGTCCACGCTGGCGACGTCCGCGATCGAAGACGTCGCGACCGCGGTTCCGCAGGGCCGCAAATGGTTTCAGTTATACATGTGGCGCGATCGGGACCGGTCGATGGCGTTGGTCAAGCGCGCGGCCGACGCGGGATTCGACACCCTGCTGGTCACCGTCGACGTTCCGGTCGCCGGCGCGCGGCTGCGTGACACCCGCAACGGGATGACGATCCCGCCCTCGTTGACACTGCGAACCGTGCTCGATGCGCTGCCGCACCCGCGCTGGTGGTTCGATCTGTTGACCACCGAGCCGCTGGCATTTGCCTCGTTGGATCGCTGGCCAGGCACCGTCGGCGAGTACTTGAGCACCATGTTCGACCCGAGCGTCACCTTCGACGATCTGGCCTGGATCAAAGCCCAGTGGCCGGGCAAGTTCGTCGTCAAAGGGATCCAGACACTCGACGACGCCCGGGCCGTCGTGGACCGCGGCGTCGACGGCATCGTGCTGTCCAACCACGGCGGCCGCCAGCTGGACCGTGCCCCGGTGCCGTTCCACCTGTTGCCCGCGGTAGTAGGCGAACTCGGCAAGGACACCGAGATCCTGCTGGACACCGGCATCATGTGCGGCGCCGACGTCGTGGCGGCGATCGCCCTGGGGGCCCGGTGCACGCTGGTCGGGCGGGCCTACCTCTATGGGTTGATGGCCGGCGGCGAGGCGGGTGTGCGGCGCGCGATCGAGATCCTGCAGAGCGGGGTGGTCCGGACCATGCAACTGCTGGGCGTGACCCGCCTCGAGGAGCTTTCGCCCAAACATGTGACCCAATTGCGCCGCCTGGGACCCATTGAGCCTTGACGCTCAGCGCTGCTGAAACGACTTTGGTGTGCTCCCAATCTGTTTGACGAACATCGCGGAAAAGGCCGCGGGGGTGTCATAACCGAGCGTGGCTGCCACCTGGGTAACTGTGGCGCCGGTCGGCAGCAGCCGGATAGCATGCAGGACGCAGGCGCGTTGCCGCCATTGCTGGAAGGTCAGGCCAGTTTCGGCGCGGAACACCCTGTTGAACGTTCGGTTGCTGACATTGAGCCGGGTGGCCCACTGCGCCGGCAACTCCCGCACGCTGGGCGCCGCCGCGAACGCCCGGCACAGGCTGCGCAGGTCGTCGCGGCTGGGCATCGGAAGATCGAGCGGCAGCGGAGTCACGGATTGGATCTCGTGCAGGATGAGCGAGATCAGCGCGCCGTCGCGGCCGTGCGACTGGTATTCCGCCGGCACGTCCACCGCGGCCAGCAACAGAGCCCGCAACAGCGGCGAAACGTCGACCACCTGGCAGCGGGTGGGAAACCACGGCGCGGCGGAAGGCTCGATGTAGAGGCTGCGAGTGCTGACGCCGTCCATCAGCACCTGGTGGTCGGTGTTCGACGGAATCAGCACCGCGCGCCGCGTCGGCACCGTCCAGGTCGCGTCGGCCGTATCGACCCGCATGATCCCGGTGGCGCCGTAGAGGAGCTGTGCGCGGCGGTGCCGGTGGAACTCCAGCAGATGCCCCGGCGGGTAATCCGTCCCGATCGCCAGTACGGGTCGCTCAATCGTGTCGACGTCGTCAAGCGGAACGTTGCGCACCGGGTCAACCTATCGCACCGCTGGCGCAAACTCACGGGTATGTGGCGAAATAACGATTGTGCGCCATTCTCTCCGAACCATAGCGTGAGCTGCATGTTCGGATTCATCGTGCTGCTGGTCGCCGTCGGTTGTGTCACCGGGGTCACCACCGTGATCTTCGGATTCGGCGGCGGATTCATCACTGTCCCGGCTGTGTATGCAGCTGTCGAGGCCACCAGCGCGGGCCCTGATGGGGCCCAGGCCATGCACGTCGCGGTTGCGACGTCCACCGCGATCATGGTCGTCAACGCGTCGTCGGCGACCGTGGCCAGCGCCCGGCTCGGCCGCCTCCGGCGGGAGTACATCTGGCCGATCATGGCGTTCATCGGGGTCGGCGCGGCGCTGGGCGCAATCGCCGCGAACTGGGCACCAGAGGCCATGCTGCACACGCTGTTCGTCGTCTACATCGCCGTGACGATCGTCGACAGCGTCGTCCGGAAGGGCTTTTTGACCGGCTCCGGTGCTCCCGGTGCTTTAGCCGGAGAACCGCTCAGCGCCACCGCCTCGACCCTGGGCGGAGTCGGAATCGGCGGAGTCGCCAGCTTTCTCGGCATTGGTGGCAGCGTCCTGACGGTTCCGCTGTTGCGGCGCAGGGGCGTCGGCATGGCCGAGGCCACCACGCTGGCCAACCCGCTGAGCCTGCCCGTTGCCATTGCCGGGACGGTTGTTTACGCCCTCGCCGCGCCGGCGGGCACGCATCCCGGTCAAGTCGGTTACATCAGCGTGGCCGCGGCTTCGGCCTTGCTGGCCGGGTCGGTCCCGACCATCGCGCTGGCCAGGCGTGCCCTCGTCGGCCGACAAATCCCCGATCGAGTTCACGCCATCGCGTACCTGATCCTGCTCGGGATCATCCTGGTCGCGATGATCGCGACCATCGCGGTCTAGCCGGCGAGACCCGCCCAGATGCCTTGCTCAAGCTCTTGGGTCAGACCCGGGGTGGGTGGAGCTGTCCTTTGGGAGGTAGCGGTCAGCGCGGCGAACGGGTTCGGGTCTGTGCCGGACTGGTTCGTGTCGTCCGCGTAGGCCGGCGCTGCTCCCACAACAGCACCCAGCACGATAGCCGCGCTCACAAGCAGTTTCGCGATCATTTTCGGCGGTCCTTCCTAATTCTCACCATTAACTAAGACCGGTGGTTACGCGCTTAGACGGTCCAGACGCTTTTCTGGTTCACTCGTCTGTCTGCGTAACCTGCTTAGCAAGTTACATCTTGCACAAGATGATGAAACCTGTCAAGGTGGTTACATGAAGTTCGGCTACGTGAGCGGGCGGCCCTGCCTGGACCTCGCGGGCACGCTGAGGCATCGAGGCAGTGCACAGGTCGAGGAACTGTTGACCGGCCCGCAACGGCTGTCGGACTGGGCAGTTCAGGCCGGGCTGGTGGATGCGGTGATCGAGATCACCGATGACGAATTGGCGACCGCAATCGCGCTGCGCGAAGCCATCTACCGAATCGTTATCATCAGGCTCGAGGGCCGCAGGCCCGAGGTCGCCGACGTCGACCTGGTCAACGGGCACGCGTCCCAACCCCAGCTCACCCCGCGATTGCACCCGGATGGATCTGCCAGCCGCGGGGGCACGGTATCGCAGCTGCTCGCGAGGCTGGCGGCCGATCTGCTAAATCTCCTCGCCGGACCCGACATCCAGAAGGTCAAGCATTGCTCGCACTCGGGCTGCACGCGCCTGTACATCGACGCGTCGCGGGCTCAGAACCGGCATTGGTGCGGGATGAGCACCTGCGGCAACCGCGCCAAGGTGCAGGCCTTCCGCGCCCGTCAGCGCGCCGCCGCCGGTGCACCCCAGGGTTGATTAGCTGTCGGCGTTCCACCGCCCTCAGCAGGTGGCTATCCGCGAGAGAGACCGTCCCGGATTCCCCGATCAATCTCTTGCCGCAGATCCGGGCCGGCCGGAGCTGTCTGTTGGCAGCTACAGCTGAGGCCACCGAACGGGTTCGGGTGGGTGTCGGACGGGTTCGGGTCGGCGCCTGCCGATGCTGCTCCCGCAACACAGAAGCCGACAACGATAGTAGCGCCGACAAGCATTTTCGCGATCGGAACCCTCGGGTCCAAGTTCGGCAATCCGAGAGCTGACCGTTTTGGATTCGAGATCAACATTTCGAATCTCCTTTCAGGATTAGATGCAACTGTCATGGTTCGCCGTCTCCGGGGTCGCTCGTAGCGGTCTCGAACTTGTGGACACACAAGCGACCTTTGTGAGTCCTAACGATCACTAAGCGAATCCGCTTGAGAATCAACGGAAAAACAAATGCCGCCGGCCATGAACGGTGATCGAGATCGCGAGCATGCCGGCTTAACGCCTCACGCCGCGAGTTGCAGCTGGAGAGCCGGCGGTGTCGGGCTGATGTCGCGGGCCTTGTCGTGGTCCAGCCCGGCCAGATGACGCCAGAAGCGGATTGCGTGGCGGGTGAGCTCCACCACTCGGCTTGCTCTAGAGCGCCCGGACGCCAGCGCATGAGCGTTCTGGGCGTGAGCGACCACTTGATCCAACATCGTCAGAGGGCGGCCATCCACGACGGTGGCCGACTCGTATGCAGCCCAGACGGCGTGCCGTCCAGCGGGATTGAGGGCTGGCGCTATCGCACGCGCGGCGCGGTCGGCAGCTTCCCAGTCGCCTATAGGTGGTGCGTTGCCCGACGCTGCGGCGCGGTGTAGCTCGGCGATGTCGCTGATCGCCTTGGTGGCAGTGATTTTGGCGTATTGAAGCACTCCCCACGTCGGATTGGTCAGCAGTTCAGCCACCCAGGCGTGGACCAGGGTGTCGGGAACATCGGCAGTTCCCACCGTCTGCCATGCGAGATCGAGGGCGAGCGCGCTTTTCTCTGACGACAGATAGCTATCCGGTCCCGCCAGCAGGTCATTGCTGGATTGGACCAGGAGGCTCAACGGCCGGGCCGAGCAGGTCGGGAAGTCGGTGACCCGTTCGTCGCCGTTGATGTAGGAGATCACGTTCATCGCGCATCCCTTGCCCGATGCCGGCTGATGCGATCCCTTGGCCAACCTCAGTGGGTGGGTGATGCGGTAGAGGTCCACTTCTACTGGTCCTTTCACTCTTCGTTACTCGCTAAGACGTCCGCTGCGCTCTTCCCGCTCCCACCGGCTGGGGCGGTAGCACGCCCGTCCAACAGCTGTGGCCGGCTTGCGGCGCGGGATGAAACCTGTCGAGTTGTTTACCTGCCGGCATTGGCCGCGGGCTGATCACCTGCGGCAACCCCGCAAAGGTTCGGGCCTTCAGGGCCCGCCAGGCCCGCCAGCGCGCGCTGGGGGCACAGCACTGATGCCGAGCTGGGGGTACCGCCCGCTTGCGGGGGAGACGCCAGCGTTGCGCTGGGTGTCCAGCGTCACGCCAGCGTGACGCTCACGGCGAAACCAAGCCGGGAACAAACCACGGCCGGCCAAGGTTGAGCGCAACAGACTTAACCTTTGGAGGAGTGATGGCTGAAGCCAAGTCCGTGCCGGTGTTGTTCGTGACCGACACGATCGTGTTGCCGGGAATGGTGGTGCCGATCGCGCTGGACGACGCCGCCCGCGCGGCGATCGACGCCGCTCAGGCGAGTGAATCGGGAAACCTGCTGATCGCACCCCGGCTTGAAGACCGATACCCGACCTACGGTGTGATCGCGAAGATTCTGCAGGTCGGCCGGATCGCGGGCGGCGGCACCGCCGCGGTCGTACGCGGTGAGCGCCGGGCCCACATCGGCGCGGGAGCTTCCGGGCCGGGTGCGGCATTGTGGGTCGAGGTGACCGAGGTCCCGGACATCGAGCCCACCGATGAGGTGAAAGCGCTGGCCGCGGAGTACAAGAAGCTGCTGCTGAGCATGCTGCAACGGCGTGAGGCCTGGCAGATCGTCGACCACGTCAACAGCCTGACCGACCCGTCGGCCTTGGCGGATACGTCTGGCTACGCGTCGTACCTGACCGACGTGCAGAAGCGGCAGCTGCTGGAGACGGCCGACGTCGCCGAGCGGCTGCGTGTGCTGATCGCCTGGACCAGCGAACATTTGGCCGAGGTCGAGGTCAACGACAAGATCGCCGAGGACGTGCGGGAAGGCATGGAGAAGACGCAGAAGGAATTCCTGCTGCGCCAACAGCTGGCCGCCATTCGCAAGGAGCTCGGCGAGGGCGAACCCGACGGATCCGATGACTACCGGGCCCGCGTGGAGGCCGCCGATCTGCCCGAGAAGGTGCGTGAAGCCGCCCTGCGCGAGGTCGGCAAGCTGGAACGCGCCAGCGACCAGAGCCCGGAAAGCGGCTGGATCCGCACCTGGCTGGACACCGTGCTCGACCTGCCGTGGAACGTCAGGACCGAGGATTCGACGGACCTGGGCGCCGCCCGGGAGATCCTGGACGCCGACCACCACGGGCTGGAAGACGTCAAGGACCGCATCGTCGAATATCTGGCCGTGCGCACCCGGCGCGCGCAGCGCGGGCTGCAGGTCGTCGGCGGCCGCGGCTCCGGCGCGGTGATGGTGCTGGCCGGTCCGCCCGGTGTCGGCAAGACATCGCTGGGCGAGAGCGTGGCGCGGGCGCTCGGCCGCAAGTTCGTGCGGGTCGCCCTGGGCGGGGTGCGCGACGAGGCCGAGATCCGCGGTCACCGGCGCACCTACGTGGGCGCGCTGCCCGGCCGGATCGTGCGTGCGATCGGCGAGGCGAAGTCGATGAATCCCGTTGTGCTGCTGGACGAAATCGACAAGGTCGGTTCGGACTATCGCGGCGACCCGAGCGCGGCGCTGCTCGAGGTGCTCGACCCGGCGCAGAACCACACGTTCCGCGACCACTACCTGGATCTGGACCTGGACCTGTCCGACGTGGTGTTTTTGGCCACCGCCAACGTGATTGAGAACATCCCGTCGGCGCTGCTGGACCGCATGGAGCTGGTCCAGATCGACGGCTACACCGAGGACGACAAGGTCGCCATCGCGCGGGACTACCTGTTGCCCCGGCAACGGGAACGAGCCGCGCTGAACGACGACGAGGTGACCGTCACCGACGCCGCGCTGCGCAAGATCGCGGCCGACTACACCCGGGAGCCGGGTGTGCGGCAGTTCGAACGGCTGCTGGCGAAGGCGCTGCGCAAGGTGACCACCAAGCTCGCCGAAGACCCCGGGCCGAAGGTTGTCGACGAGCCCGATCTGGTGGGCTACCTTGGCCGCCCGCGGTTCACCCCCGAGTCGGCCGAACGCACCGCCGTGCCCGGCGTGGCCACCGGCCTGGCCGTTACCGGCCTGGGCGGCGATGTGCTCTACATCGAGGCCGGGGCCACCGACGGCGAAGCGGGATTGCAGCTGACCGGTCAATTGGGTGACGTGATGAAGGAGTCCGCGCAGATCGCGCTGTCCTACGTCCGTTCGCACGCTTCCGAGCTGGGCGTCGACCCCAAGGCGCTGGACCGGCGCATCCACGTGCACGTGCCCGCCGGCGCGGTGCCCAAGGACGGCCCGTCTGCTGGTGTCACGATGGTGACCGCGTTGGTCTCGATGGCCACCGGACGCCAGGTCCGCGCGGATGTCGGCATGACCGGCGAGGTCACGCTGAACGGTCGGGTGCTGCCCATCGGCGGGGTCAAGCAGAAGCTGCTGGCCGCTCAACGAGCCGGTCTGTCGACGGTTTTCATCCCGTCGCGCAACGAGCCGGATTTGGACGACGTCCCCGCGGAGGTGCTCGAGGCGCTTACGGTCAAACCGATGACCGACGTCGCCGAGATCGTCGCGCAAGCGCTCGAGCCCGCGGCCGAAACGGCCACCGTAGCGGCCTAACCCATACGAGCGTCACGCTAGTGCGACGCTGGGCGTTGGCGTTGAATGGAGCCCGTGGGTCTCAAAAGGGAATTAGTGCATCGCGTGCAACGGCTGGTGGTCAATCCGGTCGGCCGGCAATTGCCGGTCACCATGCTCGAGACGACTGGCCGAAAGTCCGGGCAGCCTAGGCGCACCGCGGTGGGCGGAAAAGTAATCGACAACGAGTTCTGGATGGTCTCCGAACACGGCGAGCATTCGGATTACGTCTACAACATCAAGGCCAACCCGGCGGTACGAGTGCGCATCGGCGGGCAGTGGCGCAACGGAACCGCACACCTGCTGCCCGACGATGACGCCAGGCGGCGGCTGCGGAGCCTGCCCCGGCTCAACAGCGCCGGAGTGGTCGCGATGGGCACCGACCTGTTGACCATCCGGGTCGACCTGGACTAGCGCATGGCGTACGACGAGGACCTGGCCAACCGGATCCGCGAACTGCTGGGCGCCGAGCGCGGCATCGAAGAGAAGCGAATGTTCGGCGGGCTGGCGTTCTTGATCAATGGCAACATGTCCGTGGCGGTCAGCGGCCAGGGCGGGTTGCTGGTGCGGGTGCCACCCGACGACACCGACAAGCTGCTGGGACGCGACCACACCGAGCCGATGGTGATGGCCGGCCGGGAAGCCCGGGGGTGGTTGCGCGTTGCAGCCGACGGGGTGAAAACCAAACGCCAACTTGCACGTTGGGTTACCCGCGGCGTGGGCTACGCGCGTACCCTGCCCGCCAAATAACCGATCGGAGTTTGCCACCGCGCTTTGCGGGTACGCAGCCCAGTTATGAACCATTCCGGGCGATTGGTACGACGGCTGCTCAACGCCGCCGGTACCACGTATGCGGCTGAGGCGGGGATTCGGATGGAAGACAAACCGATGCCGCTGTGTCAGTTGCTGACACTGTGCATGCCGGCCAGTAAGCGCAGCGACATGGCCCAATGGGTCCGCGACGAGTATTCCGGCGATCTGCGCGAAATCGCCGACCATAGTCACCAGGATCTCAGCGAGGCCAAACTTATGCTCAAGGGATTCAACGGAATCGGCGATACCGGGGCCGGCATCTACCTACACGAGGTCCAAGACGTCTGGACCTGGGTGCGGCCGTACTTCGACGACCGTGCCACCATGGCCGCCAGGCAACTGGGTTTGCCCACCGACCCCGCGAAGCCGGCTGAGCTCGCGCCGGGTGCAAACGCTCGCCTGGCGGCCGGACTGGTGCGAGTCACCCTGGACGACGAGCTGCGCCGGCAGGCGACCGGTTGAGGCGGCCGGCGACGGTTCGGATCGGGACCTCGGGCTGGTCGTATCACCACCGGAGCAATGTGCTGTATAAGCCGGGGCTGGCGCCCGCCAAGCGGTTGGCCCGGTATGTCCAGACGTTCGACACCGTCGAGCTGAACGCAAGCTTCTACCGCTGGCCGAAGGATTCGACGTTCGCCGCATGGCGCGATCAGTTGCCGGATGGGTCCACCATGTCGGTCAAGGCGCATCGCGGGTTGACCCACTATCGACGACTGGCCTCCCCCGAACCATGGATCGAACGGTTCGAAAGATGTTGGCGTGTCCTGGGTGATCACCACGGGGTACTGCTGGTTCAGCTGCATCCGGAGCAGCAGCGCGACGACGCTCGCCTGGACTCCTTCCTGGCCAGCGTGCCGGCCTTCATCCGGGTGGCCGTCGAGCTGCGCCATCCCTCCTGGAACGACCCGGCCGTAAATGCGGTCCTGGCGAGCCACCGTGCCGCCTATGTGGTGATGAGCGGCGCGGGACTGCCGCGCATTCCGCAGGCCACGACGGACTTGGTGTACGTGAGGATGCACGGCCCCAACCCGGATTCGATGTATGCGGGGTCGTACCCGGAACAGGACCTGAGGCGGTGGGTGAGCCTGATCGCCGAACGGGACGACGACGACCGCGACGTGTGGATGTACTTCAACAACGACCCACACGGTCACGCTGTGCGCATTGCGGTGCTCTTGCGCAGGCTTTTGAGTTAGGCCGGAACGAGTAGGGTGCAGTTATGGCCAGCTCACAAACATTCGTCATCGTCGGCGGCGGACTTGCTGGAGCCAAAGCGGTAGAAGCGTTGCGCGACAACGGTTTCGACGGCCAGATCGTCCTTTTCGCGGAAGAGCAACTCCTGCCCTACGAGCGTCCTCCGCTGTCCAAGGAGTATCTGGCCGGCAAGAAGTCGCTGAACGAATTCACCGTGCAGAACGCCGACTGGTACCGCGACCACGACATCGACCTCCGACTCGGCTCGCGGGTGTCGTCGCTGGATCCCGCCGGGCACACCGTGGGGTTGCCCGATGGCACGACGGTGGGCTACGACAAACTGCTGCTGGCCACCGGATCGGCCTCCAAGCGTCCACCGATACCGGGATCCGACGCCGCCGGAGTCCACTACCTACGCACCTACCACGACGCCGAAGCGCTGAATTCCATTCTGGCCGAAGGATCTTCGCTGGCGGTGGTGGGTGCGGGGTGGATCGGCCTGGAGGTGGCCGCCAGTGCCCGTCAGCGCGGCGTCAACGTCACCGTCGTCGAGACGGCCAAACAACCACTGATGGCCGCACTCGGGGAAACGGTCGGCGAGGTGTTCGCCACGCTGCACCGCGAACACGGGGTGGACTTACGGCTCGAGGCGCAGGTCGGGGAAATCACTCGAGCTGCTGGCGCCGATGGTAGGGCCACCGGGCTCACGATGCGCGACGGCTCCACAGTCACCGCCGACGCGGTGCTGGTGGCCGTCGGCGCGAAGCCCAACATCGAACTCGCCGAACAGGCCGGGCTGTCCATGGGCTCAGCCTTTCAAGGCGGTGTGCTGGTCGATGCGTCACTGCGCACCAGCGACCCCGACATCTACGCGGTCGGCGACATCGCCGCAGCCGAACACCCGCTGTTGGCCACCCGGATCCGCACCGAGCACTGGGCCAATGCGCTCAAGCAGCCGGCGGTGGCGATCGCCGGGATGCTCGGCAAGCCGGGCGAATACTCTGAGCTGCCCTACTTCTTCACCGATCAATACGACCTCGGCATGGAGTACGTCGGGCACGCCCCCAGCTTTGACCGGGTGGTGTTCCGCGGCGACGTCGCGGGCCGCGAATTCGTTGCCTTCTGGCTCGACGGTGGCAACCGGGTGCTGGCCGGGATGAACGTGAATATCTGGGACGTGCTCGACGACGTCAAAGCCCTGATCCGGTCCCGGGCTCCGGTCGACCCCGACCGGCTGGGCGATCCGAAGTCGCCGCTGTCCGACCTGCTGGGTTGACCGCTAATCGGCGTCCGGCTGCGGTTCCGGGCCATCAGGGCTTTCAACACTTAAGTCCACCGGAACCCAGGACTTGTCGATGATGTCGGGCGGGCGCTGCACCGCAAAGCGGTCCCGCTCGGCGCGTCGGCGCTTGATCCGCAGCCGGGCATCGGCCGGCATGGTGACCAGTTCGTCGCAGGTCAGGTAGTACACATCGTCGACGACATCGATCAGGTCCGCATCGACCCGTCGAGATCCTAACTGGCGCAACACCATCCGTAGTTCATGGGTGAATCGCAGGGTGGTGTCGTGGGCCAGCTCGCGCGAACCGCGGGCACTGGCGGCCCACCGCTGGGCCAACGTTGCCGGCGGTGTCGGGTCGGCGGGTTCACCAACCGCGACTTCGGCGGCCGCGATGAGCAGCATCGCCGGATCGTCACCGAACGTCGGGTTGGCCAGCTCGGCCTCCCCCGGTCCCCGGTGGCCGATCCGGGCAATGGCCGCATCGAGGGCGGCTGCGGTGTCCGGAGACAATGCGCACAGACTGCTGACATTGCCCTCCCGGGCCAGTGCGCACAACGGCGCATCACCGCGCAACACCGTGGCCAGCGACGCGGTCTCTGCCGCGATAACACCGCTTTCCATGATCACGCCCACCCCGGACACGCTGGATCCCGCGCGGGTGCGTTGCAGCGCCGCCGCGGTGACGCCGGTGTCGATCACCCACCGCCCGGTCAGGATCCAGCCTTGGTGGATCCGGTCCCGCAACAGCCGAATCCGGACTTCGAGGCCGGCGTCCGGCAGCAGCGCCAGCTGTTCGGCGTCCAGGTGTTCGGCCGCTGCGGCAGCACTGTAGGCCTGCGTGTTACTCCTGAGATGGCGCAACAGGTTCAGCGACCGCGCCGCGACGACCGCTTTGGCGGCCAACCCGAGCGGGCCGCCCGCGAATTGCGGTCGACCGAACGGCAGCAGCTCCGTGGCCTGGGGTTGCGGGCCGAGGGCCTGCCGGGCAACGGCCCGCTGATCCCAGCCGGGCAACTGGGTGGCGGCGACGACATTGGCCGATACCCCGACATAGGGGCGATGGCCGAACACCGCGATGGCCCTGCTCCCCCATTCGTCGGCGACCACGCCGCCAAGGGCCAGCGGCTGACCCATCGCACGGCTGGCCGAGCGCAGTCCGCTCAACTGGACGTCCAGCGTTATCGGGGTCAACGGGTCCGGTAGCGCTTCGGCGAGGCCGGTCGCGCTAAAGACGGGGAATCGCGGATCGATCCGGTCGTCGAACTCGCCCTCCAGCCCCTCGGGCGCGGCGGAACGCAACTCCCGCAACCCGTTTGTCGACTCGATCCGCGGAAGAACCTCCACCGGAAGCGCCAGTTGACGCGATGACTGGGTGGTCGCGCCCGAGGCATCGAGTCGGCGGCCGACCAGTCCGCGCCCGGTGTCGGCGACCGCGTCGGCCGCCTGCCAACCGAACTCGAAATCCCAATCCTCTTGCATCGCCGCGACATCCATGTGAGGAATCAACTCTGCCCAGCGGGCAACCCGATGCGTGTTGGCACGCGGGTCAACGGATCGCAGCAGCCGCCATGCGGTAATCACGTTGGTGGTGTCCGGGGTGGCCAGGTCCACGACGCCGGTGCGGTCCGTGCTGAGCGCCAGGATCAGGAACCGAACCAGGTCGTCGAGGTGCAGCAACCGAATCGGCTGCGCCGAGATCTTGGTACGCAGCAGCGTGGCCACGGTACGGCACACCATCCAGTCGAACTGGCGGCCGACCGGGGGTGCGATCCGGATGACCAAGCTCGGCCCAAAACTGGTCGACACCATCGTCTCGGCCGGCCGGTACACGTCGAGCCGCCCGGCGGCCTGGGACACATAGAGCAGCCGGGCGCCGGCGCGAGCGGCCGCGTGGGTCACATGGGCCACGCCGTTGATTCCGGCGGCGTCGGGTGCGCCCGGGTCGACGGGGGCGAGATGGATCACCGCGTCGGCATCGTCGGCCAGTTCCTGCAGGACGGGGTCGGACAACGAGGCGCAGACAAACTCCACGCCCGGGTCCAGGTATTCGTGCGGACGCTCGGCTATGCCGCTCACCGTGTGCCCGGCGGCGACCAGCTGCCGCGCGACCAACCGGCCGACCGTGCCGGTGGCGGCGGTAACCAGGATGTGCACCTGGACTCACCTCCCCGAACGTCCATCCTCGACAATAGGCAAATTGGCCTCAGTTACGCGACCGTTAGTTGTTTGCGGAGCCCTGGGCTTCACCAGGTATTCGGAGCCGCGTGCCCGCCGGTTACCTCAGCGTCGCACCGCCGTCCACGGCGACGGCAACCTTGGCGCCGCCGATGTCATCGCGCACTGTCACCGAAGCCGCGGTCGGATCGGCGATCACCGCGAGGGCGCGCGACCCGTCGGGGGTGCGCACCGCCAGGAAGGCCCGCTCCGGTTGTCCGTCCCGGTCGAACGGCGTCGTCCATGCCTCCACAGTGCCAACGCCTTCCCACTCCGGCAACCCGTCCCGGGTGGGCTCCCGATCCACTGCCGACTGCACATCCTCCCAACGAAATTCGGTCGGCGGCTCGGTGCTGTAGACACCAAAGCTGTGTTTGGTCAGGTAGCCGCCGTTGGCGGTGATCAGGGCGCGCCGCCCGGGGTTGGCCACCAGGAGTTCGGCGATGGTGGCTATCGAATGCATGACGTAGTTGCTCCACGGACCGCCCGCGAAGGTCAGCCCGCCGGTGACCGTTAGCGGCCGGGCCGGGTCATCGAGGCCCAATCCGAGTTCGGCCGCCGCGACCTGAACGGCGGAAGGGAAGCACGAGTACAAGTCGACGTGGTCGATATCATCGATCCCGAGGCCGGCCAACTGCAGCACTCGCGCCCCGGCGATCCTGATGGCCGTAGACCGGTACAGCTCGTCACGCTCGGCGATCGCGGAGGTGTCGTGGGCGTCGGTGCCCGCCAGCGGATAGACCCAGCGCTCGGCGGGGATCTGCAGGCGTTGCGCCCGCTCGACCGAGGTCAACACCAGCGCAGCGCCTTGGTCGACCATGTTGTTGGAGTTCATCAACTTCGTGTACGGCCAGCTGATCATCCGGTTCTGCGGGCCAGGCCGGGTGATCTCCTCGGCGGTTGTGGGTTTACGGATCCACGCGTGCGGATTGTCGACGGCGACGGCGTTGAAGCGCGCCCACAGCTGACCGACGCGCCTGCCATGCTCCTCGACTGACTCGCCGTTCGCGATCCGCAACGCCTGCTCGAACAGCGGGTAGACGTAGGCCGGCCGGTCCAGCCCAATCCTGATCTCCGCGGCACCGGCCATCGGGACGTCGTCGCCGGCGACCTCGGCCTCCGGCACCGATTCGTCCTGAACCGTCCAAACGAGCTTGCTGCCCTTGGCTTTCAGGCCCCTGCGGGTGCGCCAGGTTTCGGCGCCGGCAAGCAGCACCACCCCGGCCCGGCCTTGTTGGATATCCAGGCACGCCCGGTTGAGCAGCGATTGCGGCACGTTGCCGCCTACCGGGCTGTACAGCGTGGTGAAGTCGGCGGCGCCGATCCGCTGGCCCACCAGCAGCCCCGGATCGCGGTAACGGGCGGACAGCACGTTCACCACGCGAATGGAGTCGACGGCCTCGAGCACCCGGGAATCGGTAGCTTGGCGGGCCGCGGCGACCATCAGGTCGACCGGCTCGACGGATCGCTTTGCCGGGTCGACCTCGTCGCGGTGGTTGACCTGGCCGTAGCCGACCAGCACCGGAGTCCTGGGGTCGACTGGCATAGGCCCACCCTTCCAGGCGTTCCCGGTGTGGCCTCGGGCACCCCTGATTGCAGCGGCGCGCGTTAGGCAGAACCCGTGCGGTAGATCGATTTCAGCGTCCGGTAGGCCTCCAGCCCCTCCGGTCCGAGCTCGCGGCCGAGCCCGCTGGCCTTGACTCCGCCGAACGGCGCGCGCATATCGAGCGCATAGGCGTTGACCCCGATGGTGCCGGTGTGCACCGCCCGCGCGACGTCGGTGGCGCGGGCGTCGTCGGTGGACCAGACGGTGCCGGCCAGGCCGAACTCGCTGTCGTTGGCGAGGGCGATCGCGTCGTCGTCGGTGTCGTATCGGCTGATGGTCAGCACCGGGCCGAAGATCTCCTCACGCGCCAGCCGATCGGAGTTGTCGACGTCGGCGAACACGGTCGGCGACACGAACCAGCCGCGTGGCTGATCTTTCGGAACAGAGCCGCCGGCAACCAATCTCGCGCTGCTGTCCTTGCCGACGCCGATGTAGTCCAGCACCCGGTCACGCTGCCGCGAGCTGACCATCGGGCCGATCTCGGTGGACGGGTTCAGCGGATCACCAACCGCCATGCTTTCGGCCAGTGCGGCGACCGCGTCGACGACCTCGTCGTAGCGGGACCGCGGTGCCAGGATGCGGGAGCTCAGGTGACAGGTCTGCCCGTTGTTGACGAACGACGCCTCGCGCAACCCGCGCATGGTCGCATCCAGGTCGGCGTCGTCGAGGATGATCGCCGCCGACTTGCCGCCGAGTTCCAGAGTGACCGGGCGCATCAGCCGGCCACAGATTTCGGCGACAATTCGGCCGGTGGCCGTCGACCCGGTGAACGCGACCTTGTCGATGCCCGGATGCGCCACCAGGTATGCACCCGTGGCCGGGCCGCCGGATACCACGTTCAAAACCCCGGGCGGTAGCCCGGCGTCCACCGCGGCCTCAGCGAAAGCCAGTGCGTCCAAGGCTGTTTCGGGCGATGCCTTGAGGACCACCGGGCAACCCGCGGCCAAAGCGGGCGCCACCTTCATCGCCGCCAGTGCCTGCGGATAGTTCCACGGGATGATCGCGGCCACCACCCCGACGGCCTCGCGGCGCACAATCGTGTGCCCGGTGACGCCCGGTCGGATTTCCTCGACCGGGATCTCGGTGATCAGCTGGGCGTAATAGCGCAGCAGCAACGGCGGGAAGGCGCCGTTGGCGCCGCGGGACAGCCGGATCGGCATGCCGTTCTCCCGGGTCACCAGCTCACTGGTGGCCTGCGCACGTGACTTCAGCGCATCCGCCATCGCGAGCAGGAACCCGGCGCGGTATTCCGGCGAGCTGTCCCGCCAGCCAGGCAATGCCCAGCGGGCGACGGCCACCGCGTCGTCGATATCGGATTCGGTGACGCGGGCGCCGTCGCCGAGCGGTTCGCCGGTAGCCGCCTCCAACACCGGTTCGACGTCGCCTGCGGTCCAGAACCGGCCACCCATGAAATACCGTGCGGGCGCTGACACAGCTGTCATGAGCCCTACTCCTCTTGTCGACGCGGTGGAACTGTCAGAGAAATGCTAGGCGCCGGTCGCGGGCTCGAACAGCACCCGGTCGGCGATCAGCCGCTCAGTCTCCTCGGCGCCCATCCCGAGTAGGTTCCGGCAGATCTCGCGGGTGTCCTGACCGGGCAGCGGTGCCGGACGCTGCGGTGCCGGCGGGATGTGACGGAACGGCGCCGGACCCGTCTCCGTCGGCAGGGGCCGGTCGATCAGGGGATGCACCATGTCGCGGAAGAGCCTTCGCTCGACCAGCTGGGGGTCCTCGAGAAGGTCCGGGGGACGGTTCATCGGGCCGGCCGGGACACCGGCCGACTGCAGCGCCTGGGCGACATGCACCGGGGTGCGGGTGCGGGTCCAGGCCGACAACAGCGCCACCAACTCACCGCGATTGGAAACCCGCGACTCGCCGGTCGCGAAACGAGGGTCGTCAGCCAACTGCGGCTGCTCTAAAACCGCTATAGCACAACGCCATTCGTCGTCGGATTGGATCGAGATGACGCACCATTCGTCGTCTCCGGCGCACGGGTACACCGAGTGCAAGCTGGTGTCGTCGCGGATCTCCGCGTCGGCCCCCAATGCGGCCCTGACGAACAGGGTGTCCAGTTGATTGACGACGACCTCGGCCTGGGAGATGTGGACGTTGGCGCCGTCGCCGGTTCGGTCGCGGCGGATCAGCGCGGCCAGGGCCGCGATCGAGGTGACCCGCCCAACCACGTGATCGGGGAAGATCGTCGCCGCGTCGTAAAAGGCATGCCGGGAGGTGTCCGGAAGAGCGTCGTCAGGAGGATCCTGAGCCGTCCAAAGGCGAGTGACACCGGTCGCGGCGCGGACCAGGGGTCCATAGCCCAGCCGGCGGCTCCACGGCCCGCTGTTGCCGAATGCGCTGCTCCCGGCGAGCACGATCCGCGGATTGAGGGCACGCAGCGTGTCGTACGAAAACCCAAGTGAGGTAAGGGTTCCCGGTTTGAAATTGGCGAACACCGCGTCGGCCTCGGCAACCAGGCGGCCGAAGATCTCCTTGCCCTGCGCGCTGCGCAGATTCAGGCCCAGCCCGAGGTGGTTGCGGTGTGTCCGGGCGAACGACTCACTCATGGCGTCCCCGGCGCGCGCCTGCCGCAGCCCGTCGGGGTAGTCGGCGCTTTCGACTTTGATGACCTCGGCGCCCAGGTCGCCGAACAGCCGGCCCACCTCGCCGCCCGCGACGATGATGCCCAGATCGAGGATTCGAAGGCCTTCAAATGGGTAGCAGGGGTAGCCGCCGACCCTGCCGGACTGTGACGGTGCCGGCGACACCACCGCCGCTGGGTTGGCCAGCCAGCGCGGTTCGTCCTGTCCCACGGCTGGGGCCGGCGTCCGGAATCCGGCACGCTGGCCGTCGACCATGAAATATCCGGTGGGCACACTCGTGTGCACGCCCGGGACAAGCTCGGCATCGGTGATCGCGCCGACGGCCTGGAAATGTTCGGAGGCCAGGATCCGCGACGGCGTCAGCACCGCGGCGATCGGCACGCCGAGCGACTGTCCGGAGGCCACCAGCGCTTTCATCGTCTGGTCGGCGAACAACGCCTCGACCAGGTGGCTGATTCGGGGCCACGCTGCCATCCGCGGGCCGATCAATTCGTATTCGGGGTCTTGAAATTCCTCAGGTTCGCCCAGCCAGCCGCGCAGGGCGCGCCACTGCCGCGGGGCCATGACGCACAACCGGACATAGCCGTCCTGGCAGGGATAGATCGGGTAGGTGTCCTGATTGCGCGGGCGGCCCCGCCACTCCCCGGTACCGCGCCGGCCGGCGGCGACCTGCCCGACCGCTCCGAATGCCGGGTCGAGCGCCATGACAACGGCGTCGAAGCGCGAGAAATCGATGTAATCGCCCGTGCCGCAACGCAATCTGTTGTAGTACGCGACCAGCGCGGACCAGGCGGCCTGCACGTCGGCGGTCGCCGACGCGATACCGTCCGGCGGCAACACCGGGGTGCCGTTGGTGGGACCCGACCGCGACAGCGAGCCCGACATCGCGAACAGCACGGGGTCGGTCGCGCACCACGACGAGCGCGGACCCGTGGCACCGAAGTCGGTGATCGACACCGCCACCAGATGCGGGTAGCGGTCGGCCAACTCGGCACACGACATCCCGAACGCGGCGGACCGCCCGCCGGTGCCGCTGTCGACGACGATGTCGGCCCCCTCGACGAGGTCGAAGAAGCGCCGACGGTCGTTCCCGTCGGCCGAGTTCAGCACCACGCTGCGTTTGTTGGCGTTATGCACGGCGAACGGGATGCTGGCACCGGCCAGCGCCGGCCGGTCGTCGCGATCCGGGCTACCGCCCGGGGGTTCCACCTTGAGGACGTCAGCACCGAGGTCGGCGAGCAGCCGGGTCACCGTGTCGGTTACTCCACCGGACAAGTCGAGGACACGCACAGCATCGAGCAACCTGGCGGGCATCTGCTCACCGTATTCGGTGGGCGGCCAAATGCCCAGCCGCCCAAGCCTGTTCGACTGGAAATCCGGATCAGTTACGCTGCCCCGGATGAGTGCGCACCTAAGCTATGCCGAAGCCGTGATCGTCGGGGCCGCCCAGGGCATCACCGAACTGTTCCCGGTCTCCAGCCTCGGGCACGCGGTGTTGGTGCCGGCCCTGGCCGGTGGGCAATGGGCCCACGACCTGAACGTCTCAGCACCGCAATCGCCCTACCTGGCGTTCATCGTCGGCCTACACGTCGCCACCGCTGCCGCCCTGCTGGTGTTCTTCTGGCGCGACTGGTTGCGTATCCTGGCCGGATTCGTGTCGTCGCTGCGGCACCGTCGAATCCGGACTTCCGACGAGCGGCTGGCCTGGCTGATCGTGGCGGGCACGATCCCGGTGGGCCTGGCCGGACTGCTGCTGGAACAGCTGTTCCGCACCACACTGGGCAAACCCATTCCGGCGGCGGCATTCCTGCTGCTCAACGGGTTCGCCCTGTATGCGGGTGAGGTCCTGCGCCGCCGCGCCGCCCCGCCCACGCCGGCCGACGATCAACGCGCGCATACCGACGAAGCCATCGACAACCGGCTCGCCCAGCTGCCGATGGGCCGGGGCGTGCTGATCGGCTCCGCCCAAATCCTGGCGCTGCTCCCGGGTATCAGCCGCTCCGGCATCGCGATTGTGGCCGGCCTATGGCGCGGCCTGTCGCACGAGGACGCCGCCCGCTTCTCCTTCTTGCTCGCGACGCCAATCATCCTGGCCGCCGGGCTATACAAGATCCCGGAGTTGTTCGGGCCGCTTGGCACCGGGATCGGCGGCCAGGTCCTGGCCGGCAGCGTTGCCTCCTTTGTGTGCGCCTACCTCGCGGTGCGCTATCTCACCCGCTACTTCCAAACCCACACCCTGACGCCGTTCGCCATCTACTGTGCCCTGGTCGGGGGCGCCAGTCTGGCCTGGCTCACCCTGCGCTAGACGGGTGTGCACACGCGCTTGGGAAAGGCGTCGGCCGCCTGAAAAGCCGGATATCACTGGTAGCGGGACGCCCACCACTGGTACACCTGGTCGATCGTGGTGCCCGACCCTCCCCTCGCGAAGCCGAGCACCAGCTGCGGGTCTATCGACCACCCGACGACTGGGCCTTGATAGTTGTAGCAGATGAGGGTGCCGTTGAGTTGCTGCGGATTGCTGCCACTCTTCCAGTCCAGCGGTGACTGGCCCTTACCAGGGCAGGGTTGAAACCCCCCGGTAACCCCCGACTTGATGTATGACTCGAGCCCGGTCTGAGTCGAAAAGAGCGTGTAGGTCAAAGTAGAAAGTCCAGCGGCGCTGGCGTCGCAATCCGCCTCTGCCAGCCCTCCACCAACCGGGTTGGACCCGGGACGGCATTGGAGGTCGCTGGGCACCAAGGCAAGCAGCCGTTGCGTTGGGTCGCTCGGCAGCGAAGATGTAGGCGACCCGGCACCAGAAGGCGAGGAAGCCTGACTCGACGATCGCGAACCCTGGTTTCCGATGAAGGAACGTCCGAGGGTGACGCTGAGGGCCACCGCTAGCACTGCGACGACGATGACGGCGCCGAGGATGAGCGCGATTTTGCCGCCGTTGTTACCGCGTTGAACCAGGGGCGCATTAGGGAAGGGCGCGGCGCCCCAACGCGGCGGCGCCGCGAAGGTCGGCTGATTCTGCGTCGCGGGCCACCCGAATTGCCCGAATTGCCCCACCTGGGGAGCAGGCGGTTCGGGATCGAGTCGGGACAACGCTGGGGCCCACGGGCTGGGCGGCGGTTGGCTCGGCGGCACCGCCGGTGCGCGGGGGGGTCGGATGGGTGCGGTTAGCGCTGCGCGGGCCGCCTGGCTCAGGTCTCTGGTCGTTTGGTACCGCTGCGCGGGGTCTTTGGCCATGCCGGTCGCGATGACGTCATCCATCCGTTCGGGGACGTCGGTTTGCAGCATGGATGCCCGGGGAGGAGGGTTGGTCAGGTGTCCCATGATTTGCTCTTCGAGGCTGTCCCCCGGGAATGGACGTTGGCCGGTCAGCGATTCGTGCAGCACACAGGCCAGGGCATAGACGTCGGCGCGGGCATCAGCTTGCCCCGCGTTGAGCCTTTCCGGCGACATATAGGCCCAGGTGCCGATTGTCGCACCGGTGCCGGTCAACCCCGTTTGCCCAACGGCTCGGGCGATGCCGAAATCGATCAGATAGGCGAAATCGTGGTCGGCAACCAGGATGTTCGACGGTTTGACGTCACGGTGAACCAACCCGATCTGGTGTGCAGCGTCCAGCGCCAAGGCGATCTGCTCAATGATCCCGACAGCACGTGTGGGGGGCAACGGGCCGTCGTCAAGCATGGCCTCGAGATCGCGTCCCTTGATTAGCCGCATGGTCACGTACAGGCGACCCTCAACCTCGCCGAAGTCAAAGATCGGAACCACATGCGGTTCGTCGAGTCCGGCTGCTGCCCGCGCTTCGCGGCGGAACCGTTCTTGGAAGACCTGATCACCAACGAGGTTTGCGGGCAGGACCTTCAGCGCGACCACCCGGTCGATTGCGGGATCGTAGGCGCGCCAGACCTCTCCCATGCCACCCTGGCCCAGCAATTCCAGCAACCGGTACCGACCGAACGGCGTCCCCTCCATGTGACCCTCCCGGGCATGTCAGTCAGCGACACAATAGAACCTCGCAGACAGCCTCCGGGCAGGAAGTGTCGCATTCACAGCGATCATTGTGCAGGTTGGCTCCTGTTGCACGCGTCGGGTCATCCCTGCGTGTAGACGGAGAAACCCCGCGTGTTCGCCTACCTCGCGGTGCGCTATCTCACGCGGTGAGTCCAAACCCACACCCCGACGCCGTTCGCCATCTACTGGGCCCTGGTCGGGGCCGCCAGTCCGGCCTGGCTCACCCTGCGTTAGACGGGTGTGCACCGATAGCGCACTTCGTGCGCCGGCGCACCGCCGTAGGTCCGGGTGCGGCGCGTCCCGTCGAACCTCCACCCGCCGCGCTCGTAGAACCGCCGAGCGCGGGCATTTCCGTCGAGCACCCACAGCGCAGCTGCATCGACGCCAAGTGCACGCAGCCGCTCCCGGGCAGCGCTGATCAGCAAACGCCCAACTCCGGTACGCATATATTCGGGATCGACGTAGATCGCCATCAGCTCACCGAAACCCGGCAGGTCGCTGTCTCGGCGCAGACCCGTGGTGGCCAGGCCGCAGATCGTAGCGGCGTCGAACGCGACCACGGTCGACGGTATCCGGATTCCCACCCGGCCAAAGGTGTATGTGCCGGCCACGGCTTCAGGCTCGAGACCGTTGAGGTATTGCTGGGCGATAAGTCCCGGGTAAGCCGACTGCCAAGACCGGACTTGCACCTGGGCAACGGCGTACGCATCCTCCGGTACCGCCGGCCGTACCTCGGTCATCGTCGCAGTATCGACGGCCTCCGCCGGCGCCGCCATCTCATGTGCCATCGGTTATTAGCGCGAAGACGCAGACAAGCCCGCCGTTTGTCGCGAGACTCCAGCAATGGGCGCGACATTGGGATCGGTAGGCGCCCGGCGCCTGATACTTCTGGGATGACACTCAACGACGAACCGGCGGCGTCGCGCAGTTTCGTGGCATCTGCTGTTGTGTCCACCGCCGTCTCCAAGCGGGTGCAAAAAAATGTCAAGTGGTGGCCCGTGGCGTTCATCGCGTCGGCTGTCATCGTCAATGTCGCGCATGTGGTCGCGCCGGGCCCGTACACGGACTGGCTTCTCCCCATCCCGGTAATGATCCTTGCGTTGCCCCCGCTGGTGCTTGCTGGTCGGTTTGCCGTCCGCTTCTTTGACGTGCAGACCGATCACCGTTTGCGTCACGACCGATGGCCTGACCGTCAGTCGCAGGGCCGGTGATGTTTTTTCGTTCGGTGATGCGCAGTTGGGCCGATGGAGCTTTTCCGACCAGCGGTTTGGCGGGATGACGACGGGTACGGCGCTTCACCTGCGAAGCGGCGACCACCGCTTTGTTCTGGGCGGACGGGATCATCGCATAGCTGCCAACGCAGGGCTGGAAGCGGAGCCTGTGGGCATCGTCGACGTGTGGATATGGGCCCCGGACTTCGCTGAGCTTCTCACCATGATCGGCAGTCGGAGCGGGCTGGATGTGGGCGGGCCGGTGCCGGCGGAACCGACGCGCTGTCTGCTGTTTCAGAAGCCGTCGTCTAAGGCCGTCGCCCTGAAACCGAGCCGGGCCATTGACGTGGGCTCAGACGCGATCGTGGTGGTCAACCCCGAAACCAATGCGCGTGTCGCGTCGGCCTCGCTTGCGCAGGTGACCGCGACACCGGCGGAATGGACCTTCCGTGGTCAGATTTCGACCACGATGCCTGTTCTGGTCCTACGCGGTCCCGGTGTCCAACCGCTGAGCATCGGATGCCTGGATGGCATCGGTGTGCAGGGGCCCCGGTTTTCGTTTAACCGCCGGGGTCAGTACCGCTTCTTGTGGCGCGGGGAGGTGCCCAAGGAGAAAGAACCCGCTTATTGGGTCTCGGGCGCGGATTGGCTGACGCTTGTTGAGGAACTCGGCTTGACCTCGCAACTGGAAGACACGGCCAGACTCTCCGAGATCTAGGTTTTGTGACGCTCTTGTCATCTAGCGGGCCACTGGCTTCTGCTCCAACTCCGCCGGGGGTCTCATCGGTTATTTGCGCGGCACGACGTCGCGTGCTGTGCTTACCAAAACGCTCAGTTGACACCCGTCAAGTACCCGGAGGTACAAGAATGGCAGACACGGCATCGATCGGCGTCAAGGTCCGGGGCAAGGTCATCGTGATCACGGGCGGCGCGCGGGGCATCGGATTGGCCACCGCGACCGCACTGCACAATCTGGGCGCCAAGGTCGCGATCGGTGACATCGACGAGGCCAGGGTGAAGGAGTCGGGCGGCGACCTCGGCCTCGACGTGTACGGCAAACTCGATGTCACGGACCGGGATTCGTTTTCGGATTTCCTCGACGAGGTCGAGCGCCAGCTCGGCCCGATCGACGTGCTGGTCAACAACGCCGGCATCATGCCGGTAGGCCGGATCATCGACGAGCCGGACGCCGTCACCCGCCGCATTCTCGACATCAACGTCTACGGCGTGATCGTGGGCAGCAAGCTGGCGGCCCAGCGCATGGTTCCCCGCGGATCCGGACATGTCATCAACGTCGCCTCGCTGGCCGGGGAGCTGTACGCCGTCGGGCTGGCCACCTACTGCGCCAGCAAGCACGCCGTCGTTGCGTTCACCGACTCGGCGCGCCTCGAGTACCGCGCAGCGGGTGTCAACTTCTCGATGGTCTCGCCGGCGTTCGTCAACACCGAGCTCATCGCGGGCACCCACGGCGCCAAGGGATTCAAGAACGCCGAACCGTCCGACATCGCCGACGCGATCGTCGGGCTGATCGTGCACCCCAGGCCGCGGGTCCGGGTGACCAGGGCGGCCGGCGCGATGGTGGTGGCGCAGAAGTTCATGCCCCGCCGGATGGCCGAGGGCCTCAACCGGGTGCTCGGCGGCGAGCATGTCTTCACCGACGACGTCGACGCCGCCTTGCGCAGCGCCTACGAGGCGAGGGCTCGGGGCGAAGCCTGAACACCTCATAGGGCGCTGTTCACCAGAGGCGCGGACAATCGCCGGATGAGCCCAGCCGAAATCCTTTCCGATGACGAACTTGCCCTCATCGACGCGTACTGGCGCGCGGCCAACTACCTGTCGGTCGGCCAGATCTACCTGCTGGACAACCCGCTGCTCACCGAGCCGCTGTCGGCCGAGCACGTCAAGCCCCGGCTGCTGGGACACTGGGGCACCACGCCGGGGCTCAACCTCATCTACGCGCACCTGAACCGGATCATCCGCGACCGCGACGCCAATGTCATCTACGTGACCGGGCCCGGTCATGGCGGCCCCGGGCTGGTCGCCAACGCCTACCTCGAAGGCACCTACAGCGAGGTGTACTCCAGCATCGGAGAAAACACCGAGGGGCTGCGCCGGCTGTTCCGGCAGTTCTCCTTCCCCGGCGGCATCCCCAGCCATGTCGCCGCGCAGACTCCGGGATCCATTCACGAAGGCGGTGAGCTCGGTTACGCGCTGGTGCACGCCTATGGCGCGGCCTTCGACAGCCCTGATTTGGTGGTCGCCTGCGTGATCGGTGACGGCGAAGCCGAGACCGGACCGCTGGCCGCCGGCTGGCACTCCAACAAATTCCTCAACCCGGCCGTCGACGGCGCGGTGCTGCCGATTTTGCACCTCAACGGGTACAAGATCGCCAACCCGACGGTGCTGGCCCGCATCCCGCACACCGAGCTCGAATCGCTGCTGCGCGGCTACGGGTACCGCCCGATCACGGTGGCCGGGGACGAGCCCGCCGTCGTGCACCAACTGCTGGCCGCCGCCCTGGAAGACGCGTTCGACGACATCACGGCCATTCAGCGCGCGGCGCGCATTGAGCAAGGTGCGGAGAAGACGCAGCGGCCCGTGTGGCCGATGATCGTGCTGCGCACCCCCAAAGGCTGGACCGGCCCCAAGGTGGTCGACGGCCAGCGCGTCGAGGGCACCTGGCGATCGCACCAGGTCCCATTGGCCGGGACGCACGAGAACCCCGAGCACCGCGCACAGCTGGAAGAGTGGCTGCGCAGTTACCGCGCCGAGGAGCTATTCGACGAGCGGGGCGCGCTGCGCTCCGAGCTGCGGGCGCTGGCGCCGCGTGGTGACCGGCGGATGAGCGCCAACCCGCACGCCAACGGCGGGCTGCTGCTGCGCGACCTCGAGCTGCCGGATTTCCGCGACTACGCGGTACCGGTGCCGCAACCGGCCGCCACCACCCACGAGGCCACCCGCGTCCTGGGCACCTTCCTGCGGGACGTGATCACCCGCAACCCCGACCGCTTCCGCCTGATGGGTCCCGACGAGACCGCCTCCAACCGACTCTCCGCCGTTTTCGAGTCGACCGGCAAGGTCTGGCTGTCGCAGACCCTGCCCGACGATGACCACCTCGCCGCCGACGGCCGGGTGATGGAGGTGCTGTCCGAGCACCTGTGCCAGGGCTGGCTGGAGGGCTATCTGCTGACCGGCCGCCACGGCCTGTTCAACTGCTACGAGGCGTTCGTGCACATCGTCGACTCGATGTTCAACCAGCACGCGAAATGGCTGTCCACCAGCCGCGAACTGCCCTGGCGGCGGCCCATCGCGTCACTGAATTACCTGCTGAGCTCCCACGTGTGGCGCCAGGACCACAATGGCGCGTCCCATCAGGATCCCGGGTTCATCGACCTGGTCGCCAACAAACGCGCCGAGGTGGTGCGGGTCTACCTGCCGCCGGACGGCAACACGCTGCTGTCGGTGGCCGATCACTGCCTGCGCAGCCGCAACTACGTCAACGTGATCGTCGCCGGCAAACAGCCCGCGCTGGCCTACCTGTCGACGGAGGAAGCGATCGCGCACTGCACCCGCGGGCTGGGGATCTGGGAGTGGGCGAGCACAGCCGGCGGCGAACCCGACGTGGTGCTCGCCTGCGCCGGGGACATCCCGACGCTGGAGACGCTCGCCGCCGCCGACATCCTGCGACGAGAATTGCCCGACTTGGCGGTGCGGGTGGTCAACGTCGTCGACCTGATGCGCCTGCAGCCCGATTCCGAGCACCCACATGGGTTGCCGGACAGGGAATTCGACGCGTTGTTCACCCGCGACAAGCCGATCATTTTCGCCTACCACGGCTACCCGTGGCTGATTCACCGGCTGACCTATAGCCGCACCAATCACAGCGGCATGCATGTGCGCGGGTTCAAGGAGCGGGGCACCACGACGACGCCCTTCGACATGGTGATGCTCAACGACCTCGACCGCTTCCACCTGGTGATGGACGTCATCGACCGGGTGGACGGGCTGGCCAGCCGAGCCGCGCTGCTGCGTCAGCGGATGGCCGACGCGCGTCTTGCCGCGCGCGTCTATACCCGCGAGCACGGCGAGGACGACCCGCAGATCGCCAACTGGACCTGGGAGTCGAGCGACTAGCCATCGGCCGTCGAGAGTGGGGCCTATGGACGAATTCGAGGCATTTCCCGTGCTTAGGGCCCACACTCGACGCCGTACCCTGGGGCGGGTGGCAAGCGTTCTGTCGGTCAACGTGGCTCGGGTGCGAAACAATCCCGACCCCCGCGCGCAGGCGAAGTTGACGGGCATCGACAAACTGCCGGTGCCCGAGGCGGTGATGGTGCGCGCACCCGGCCCGATGCACGGTGGTGTCGGCAGCGGACTGGTCGGCGACACCATCGGCAACCAGAGAGTCCACGGCGGTGACGACCAGGCCGTCTACGCATACGCGCGAGAAGACCTCGATGACTGGGAAGTGCAACTCCAGCGGCAGCTCACCAACGGCATGTTCGGCGAGAATCTGACCACCTCGGGCATCGATGTGACCGAAGCACGGATCGGTGAACGCTGGCGTATTGGCACCGACGGTCTGTTCCTGGAAGTTTCCGCGCCGCGGACGCCGTGCCGGACGTTCGTCGCATTCCTGCATTTGAACCACTGGATCAAGACCTTCACCCAGGCGGGGAAACCCGGCGCCTACCTGCGGGTGATCACGCCCGGAGTGGTGTGCGCCGGCGACGCGATCATCGTCGACTACCGACCCGACCACGACGTGACCATCGGGTTGGTCTTCCGCGCCCGAATGTCGGAACCGGAGCTGATTCCTCGGCTGTTGGCGGCGGACGCGCTCTCGGCGGAGCTCAAGGACTTCGCGCGGCGCCGGATCGCGTCGAACAGCGGCTGAGCATCGGGCTGAGCACCGAACCAAGCGGTACACCAGGCCCGCGCAGGTAAACTTGCCGGATGCTTGACGCGCCCGTGGCCGCCCACACCCATCCGCTGGTGTCGCAGCTCTCGGCGCTGCACCGGTTCCGGATTCAGGTCGACATCGCCGTCGTCGTCGTGGTCCTGGCGCTGACGAACCTGATCGCGCACTTCACCACGCCGTGGGCCAGCGTCGCCACCGTCCCGGCCGCCGCCGTCGGGCTGGTGATCCTGGTCAGGTGCAACGGTCTGGACTGGGCCGAGCTGGGGCTGGGCCGTGAACACTGGAAGTCAGGGCTCGGTTACGCACTGGCCGCGGTGGCCGTGGTGGGGTCGGTGATCGCGGTCGGCGTGCTGCTGCCGATGACCCGGCCGATGTTCCTGAACCACCATTACGCGACGATTTCCGGCGCGCTGATCGCGTCCATGGTCATCATTCCGCTGCAAACCGTGATCCCCGAGGAGCTGGCCTTTCGCGGTGTGCTGCATGGCGCGCTGAGTCGCGCCTGGGGTTTTCGCGGGGTCGCGCTGATGGGCTCGTTGCTGTTCGGTCTTTGGCATGTCGCCACCTCGTTGGGGCTGACGAGCGGCAATGTCGGGTTCACCCGCCTGTTCGGCGGCGGCATCGTGGGCATGCTGGCCGGTGTGACGCTGGCGGTGTTGGCCACCGGAGCGGCCGGGTTCGTCTTCAGCTGGCTACGCCGACGCAGCGGCAGCCTGATCGCGCCGATCGCGCTGCATTGGTCATTGAACGGGTTGGGCGCCCTGGCCGCCGCCCTGGTTTGGCAGCTGTCCACCTGATTTCCCACTGAACCGGTTACACCAACAGCACCGCGGCGCCGGCGATGCGGCCTTCGCTGAGGTCGGTCAGCGCCCGATCGGCCTGGTCGAGCGGGTATTCCAGCGTGGTGACCTCGATGTGGTGGCGGTCCGCGAAGTCGAGGAACGCGCGCGCATCGACGCGGGTGTTCGACGTCACCGATCTGATCTGGCGCTCCTGGAACAGGTGCCGCTGGTAGTTGAGGGTCGGGATATCGGAAAGGTGAATGCCCGCGATCGCCAGGGTGCCGCCGCGGTCCAGCGCCTCGAGCGCGGGCAGCACCAGTTCACCGACCGGGGCGAACAGGATCGCCGCGTCCAGCTGCACCGGCGGCGGATCGGCAGCACCCTGCGCCGACGCGGCGCCAAGCTGCAGCGCCAGCTCTTGCGCGGCGGTACCACGGGTCATCACGTGCACCTCGGCGCCCTGCGCCAACGCGACCTGCGCGGTGATGTGGGCGCTGCCGCCAAAGCCGTAGAGACCCAGCCGGCCACCCGGCGGTAACTCGGCGCACAGCAGCGACCGGTATCCGATGATGCCGGCGCACAACAACGGCGCGAGCGCGGTGTCGTCATAGCCGCCCGGCAAGTGATGAGCGAAAGCCGCTGGGACCGTGGCGAATTCGGCGTATCCGCCGTCGGCATCCCAGCCGGTGTAGCAGGACCGCGGACACAGGTTCTCGCTGCCGCGGCGGCAGTACTTGCACATGCCGCAGGTGTGGCGCAACCACGCGATACCCACCCGGTCCCCCACGCCGAACTCGTCACCGGCGTCGGGGCCAACTTCTATGACCTCGCCCACCACCTCGTGGCCGGGGGTCACTCGGTCCCGGTGCACCGGCAGATCTCCCTCGGTGACGTGCAGGTCGGTGCGACATACCCCGCACGCGCGCACGGCCACCAGCAATTCGGACGGCCCCGGGCGCGGCACCCCGGTGGTGACTGCCTCGAGCGGTCCGGTCTGCATTGGACCGGGCCGACGCACCTGCCAGGCGCGCATCGTCGTGGCGGTTGCCGCTGCGGGCATCAGCGCATCTAACGCCTGCGCACCAGGCTGACAACCCACAGCAGGATGCATGCGCCGAGCAGGGAGACGAAGAAGGTGAACCATTTGTGCCCACCGGCGACATCGACCTTCAGCCAGCCGAGCAGCATCCCTCCGATAAATCCGCCGACCACGCCGACGACGATGTTCAGCAGGATGCCGGAGCCGCCGCCTTTGACGATCTTGCCTGCGACCCAGCCGGCGATCCCCCCAATGATGATGTAGGCGAGCCAACTTACCGCCGTAGGTGGGGCGAGGACCAGGGACTGGGTAGCTGCCATGACGTTCATTCAGATCTCCTTGCAATCGGAGGCCAAGCCCAGCGCAGATGCCGGACCGTCATATCGGTATACCGTGTTCGCGCAACAATTTCAGCGGATAGTTGACGACGGACGCGCGGGGCGGCCGATCAAGCGGTCTCGGTCTGTTGCTGCCTCTGTGCGGGAGTGGGAGTGACGCCTCCGGCGGGGGCCTGGCCCGGCGCGGGGGCCGGCGCGGCCGGGGCGGGTGCCGGGGCGCCCGGAGCCACCTCGGCGGGCGCGGCCGGCGGCGGCGTCCAGGGCTGGATCGACTCGGCAAGCGCCTTGGCCGCACCCTTGTCCACCGGGTCATTCGAGGTCCCGAGCCACACCACGAACCAGCGCTGCGGAGCGCCGGCGTTGGGCGTGGTCGCCGCCGGCGAGCCGACCACGCCCGTCCAGATCTGGCCGTTCGGCTTGGTCGTATCGCTGAACTTGACCTCGTAGTACGACGCGCTTCCAGCGATCCCGTTGGCGTTGAGCTCGATGGTTTCCTGGTTGATCCGGGTGCCGGGGTACGGCATGAAGAACTCACCCATGTCGGAACCCAGCCGGACCGCGGCCTTGGCGTTGTTCGCTTCGGCGCTGGCGTAGAGCTTCTGGTCGAGCCGACCCAGCACGATGCGGGTGTCGTTGGCCACCGGCGCCGGCTGCCCGGGCATGGGCGGCTGCCCGGTGGCCTTGCTGAGCAGCGCCGAGCCGTAGTCAAGGTGGGAGGCGTCCGATTCCACCCAGCCGCCGGGAAGGATGAAGCTGAATCCACCGACGGCGTTGGTGATCCGGCCCGCGTTCGGGTCGACGGGCGGCGCATTCGGGTCGGTCGTCGGCGCCGGCGTCGCGTTGGGGTCACCCGGTTGCGCGGTCGGGGAACCGGGGACGCCCGGCGGGGGCGTGGTGGTGGCCGCTGGCGGCGGCGCCACCGTCGTCGGGGTCTCCGGATCGGCACTCGACGGCGCGGGCAGCGCGATCGTGACGGCGCCGACGCTGGTCACCGCGGCAATCGCCAGCGTCGCCCACAGGCGATTGCGGCGTGTCGAGTTCGGGTCCACCTGATCCATGGCGACGAACCTACCTCGTTACGGCTGTGACGCAAGGATGCCCTGCGGGGGATGTCGTGGGGTTTTCTCAGTGGGCGTGCGGCTGCAGCGCGGGGTGAAGCGCCACTTCATGAGCCTTGACGCTGAACCAGACCCTGTCCCCGGGCTTGAGCCGCAGCTCCGCGGCGGCCTCGACGGTGATGTCGGCAGCCAGGCCTGGCGCGCCGTCGGGCTGCTCCTGGCCGCGTACCAGGACCGCGGGCCCGCGGGTGTCCAGCTCCGCCACGGTCACCTCGACCGTGTTTCGCGGGCTGCCGTGCGGCGGATCTCGAAACACGGCCACCGCGGTAGGGGCGAACACGGCGACCGCGTCGTGCCCTTCGGTCAGCTCCTTGTCCAGGTCCTGGGCCGGAGACCCATGCCAGCCGACGCCGGACCGGGTCCGCAGCGAGCCGTCCGGGCCGACGGTCCCGTTGACCAGGTTGACACCCGCGATCCGGGCCCCGAAATGGCTGCGCGGCGCGCTGAGCACATCGGGCACCGGGCCGATCTCGGCAATCTTGCCGGCCTCGAGCACCAGCACCCGATCGGCCAGCGTGAACACGTCCAGCAGGTCATGGGTTATCAGGATGACGGCGCAGCCGCTGCGGATGACCACGGTGCGCAACACCGCGCGGATGGCCGCGGCTGCGGCCACGTCGAGCCCCGTCAATGGCTCGTCGAGCAGCAGCACATCGGGTTGGGCCGCCAGCGCCCGCGCGATCGCGACGCGCTGAGCTTGACCGCCGGACAGTTGCCGCGGTTTGCGGTCGGCGAATTGCTCCGCGTCCACCTCGTGCAGCCAGCGCAGCGCGTTATCGCGGGCATGGGCCTTTTGCGACGCCCGCGCGTGCCGGAACATGCCCAACATCGTGTGACGGCTGCGAGGCCCGAACACGACGTTGGCGGCGACGCTCAGGTGCGGGAACAGCAACGGGTCCTGCAGGAGCAGCCCGACGCGGCGATCGTGCGTTGCCACGTTGACCCCGGCCGCGGTGTCGGTCAACACCCGAGCCCCCAAGCGCACCAGACCCTCGTCGGGTTGGACCAGCCCGGCGATGACGTGCAGGGCGGTGGACTTGCCCGCACCGTTGGGTCCGAGTACGGCCAGCACCTCGCCCGCGGCCACCGAGAACTCCACATCCAGCTGCCGGTCGGTCACCACCGCACGCAGCTGCAACTCGCTCATGGCCGGCTACCTCGTGTCCGTTCCGGTCAGCCGGCGAGCGCCCAGCCCCAGCACCACCAGCGCCGCCACGGCTACCAGCAGGATCGACAACGCCACAGCCGCATTCGCGTCGGTCACCCGCTGCAGATAGATCTCCAGCGGCAGGGTGCGGGTGACCCCCTGCCGGGAGCCGGCAAACGTCAGTGTGGCGCCGAACTCCCCCAGCGAGCGGGCGAACGCCAGCACCGCCCCCGACATCATGCCCGGTAGCAGCAGCGGCAGGGTGACCCGCCACCAAACCGTGCTGGGCCGCGCCCCGAGCGTCGCCGCCACCACCTCGTAGTCGGCTCCCGCGGTACGGGCAGCCCCCTCCAGCGAGATCACCAGAAACGGCAACGAGACGAAGGTTTGCGCCATCACCACCGCGGTGGTGCTGAACGCGATGCTGACACCCGCGGCCTCCAGGTACTGCCCGAGCAACCCGAGCCGTCCAAACGCATAGAGCAACGCGATGCCGCCCACCACCGGCGGCAGCACCAGCGGCAGCAGGATCAGCGGCCGCAGCAACCGGACCAGCCGCGCCGTGCTGCGGGCCAGCACCAGCGCCATCGGCACCCCCAGCAGCACACACAGCGCTGTGCTGGCGGCGGCGGTCTTCAGGCTCAGCAGCAGCGCCGTCTGCGAGGAGGGGCTGGTGATCAGCGACCAGAAATGCGGCCAGTCGACCTTGATCGCGATCGCCAGCAGGGGCAAGACCACGAAAAGGGTCCCCACGGCCGCGGGGATGTACACCCAGCGGGGCAGACCGCTGCGACGCTCGCTAATACGTCCACCCCTAACCCGGTCGCGCTGGGCCGAAAGTCGTTGAGGAACGTAGCACGCCGCAGTGTCTCTGCCTGGGCAAACAGGATTTCAGCAAACTAATTGCATAGCAGTGGGCTGGCATATCAACAGGTAAACACCCTAAATTGGTTGGCATTCAGCTACCAATTCGCGTGCGCTTAGGACCCTCGATCCCAAGACGGAAGCGTGGGTCCAGCGCCTCGTCGATCAGGCCCCACCGCTTTCCGAGAAACACCGCGACCTGATTGCCGGCGCCTTCCGGGGAGCGATCATCGCGGTCGACGAGCGCAAAGTGCGCAAGGAGATGGCGTGGCCGTCCTTGCCGGCGTGGTGGGCACCGAGCACGACGCCGCGCTCGCCGGGTGAGGACTTGAGTAGCTTCGTCACGGCGTCGACCACGGGCCATCGACGCCGAAATCCCGCCGCTGGTGGTCATCACCGAGGGAATTCCGGTGCAGGACACCGTATATGCCTGGGCCTACAACTTAGAAAAAGGGGGGGCCAAGGGTCCGCTTGCCCGCATCATCGGCCCGAACTGCCCCGGCATCGTCACCCCGGGCCAAGCGCTGGTTGGCATCACGCCGGCCAATTTCATCGGCCCGGGCCCGGTCGGGCTGGTGTCCAAGTCGGGCACCTTGACCTACCAGATGATGTTCGAACTGCGCGATTTCGGGTTCACCACCTCGATCGGCATCGGCGGCGACCCGGTGATCGGCACCACCCACATCGACGCCATCGAGGCATTTGAGAAGGATCCCGAGACCAAGCTGATCGTCATTGTCGGTGAGATCGGCGGCGACGCCGAAGAACGCGCGGCGGACTTCATCGCGGCCAATGTGTCCAAGCCGGTCGTCGGTTACGTCGCGGGATTCACCGCGCCGGAAGGCAAGACGATGGGCCACGCGGGCGCCATCATGTCCGGCTCGTCGGGCACCGCGGCCGCCAAGAAGGAGGCGTTGGAAGCCGCCGGGGTCAAGGTGGATAAGACGGCGTCGCCCGGGAGATCCTGAGCAGCCTGTAACAGGGCCTGTGTTGTTCGTGGCCGGCTGACCGCGGACCGCCGGCTACGCGATGGTCGCGGCCAACCCGGGCTGCCCGTCCGCGCCGAGCAGCTGCCCGCCGGCGCCGGGGTCGCCGGGGGTGCCGTTGTTGAGATTTTCGAAGCCCTTCCCGCCGTTGCCGCCGTTGCCGCCGTTGCCAATCAGCCCGGCGTTGCCGCCATTGTTGCCGTCCCCGCCGGTGCCGGATGTGAAGAATATGTTCCCGCCGGCGCCCCCGGCACCGCCGTTGCCGAAGAGGAAGCCGGCGTTGCCGCCGCCACCGGCAGTACCTCCGGCAGCCTCGCCCAAGCCGCCGACGCCGCCGTCGCCGCCAGAGCCGGACAGCGCGCCACCAGCCCCACCGGCCCCACCGAACCCGCCGGTGTCGGCGGTGCCGCCGGCACCGCCGGCACCGCCGTTCCCGTGGAGGACGCCGCCGTTGCCGCCGTCACCGCCGGTGCCGGCGCTGCCGCTGGTGGTCGATGAGTCCCCGCCGCTGCCGCCGGTGCCGCCGCCGCCGATGAGCTGGCCGTCACCGCCGGTGCCGCCATGGCCGCCCTGGAGGCCGCCGAACCCGCCGGCGCCGCCGGTTCCGCCGGAGCCGAACAGCGTGCCGCCGGCGCCGCCGGTCCCGCCCTTTCCGCCGATGCCGGCGCTTTGAAATGCGCTTCCGCCGGCGCCGCCGGCCCCGCCGGTGCCGAACAGTCCGGCAGCCCCGCCATTGCCGCCATTCCCGGCCGTGGCGTCAGGAATAAGCCCGCCGCTGCCGCCGGCTCCGCCGGTGCCGAACAGCCCGCCGGTGCCGCCGTTACCGCCGTTGCCACCCTCGTTGCCGCTGCCGCCCGCGCCGCCGGCGCCGAACAGCCGCCCGCCGTTGCCGCCGTTACCGCCGTTAGTACCTTCTATGTCGTTGTCGCCGGCTCCGCCGGCTCCGCCGGTGCCGAAGAGCCCGGCGGCCCCGCCGTTACCACCGTTGGTGTGGGCGGAGCCGCCGGACCCGCCGGCGCCGCCGTTGCCGATCAATATCCCGCCGGCCCCGCCATTTGCCCCGGTTCCCGGGGCCCCGTTGGCGCCGTTGCCAATCAGCGGGCGGTCCAGCAGCGCCTCGGTGGGAGCGTTGATAACGGCGAGCAGATCCTGCTGCAAGCTCTGCAGAGGCGTGGCATTGGCGGCCTCGACGGCCGCATACTGGCCCGCGCCGGCACTCATGAGCTGCACAAACTGGTTGTGAAACGCCGCCGCCTTCGTGGCCAGCGCCTGATAGTCCTGGGCATACGCGGAGCACAGGTGCGCGATGCCCGCCGATACCTCGTCGGCCGCGGCGGGGATCACCGCCACGGTCGAGGCCGCAGCGGCCGTATGCTCTTCGATCAGCGTCGAACCAATATTCCCCAAATCCGCTGCCACCGCCGTCATCATCTCCGGCGCCGCGACTACAAACGATATGTCCATCCACCCACTAACTCGTCGGACCGACCTGGACGAGACCGGAGCGCAGCCCGGCACCGAGGAGAGTCTTGCCCTGCTGGCGTGGCTCGCATTCGGGGTCGCGCTGGCGGTCATGGTGTGACCAGGTAATGCGCAACCCAACGTCACACGAATCGACGGGGCGGTCTGCAGTAGTCGTCTACTTAAAAAGACGGGGTGGGCCGCGTAGTTGACTACTTAACCGGACGCTGTTCGAGACCATTCGGATGGACCGCCGTGCAACCTGGACCAACAGGGCTTCAGCAAATTAACCATGCAGCAGTAGTCTGGGATATCCGCAGTTTGACACCTGAAACCGCCGAGGTCTAGCTACCACTTCGCGTGGGCTGCGCATATCCCCGCGCGCGGCTGGTAGCGGCTCTCAGAGCCTCGCCCGTGCCTCGTACGCCGCGATTTAAACCGGGGATCGTCGGCAGACTTGAAGATGGGGGTCGTCCGGTGCCTGATCAGGCTGCCGCGAATATGGCGAGGATGGGCAAGAGGAGCAGAAATACGACATCAGCCGGAAGCAAAACGAAGAAGAGCAACGTGCCGAGAAGCAACTGGATGGGGTTTTGGTCGAAAAGGCCGACAAGCGCGCCAATGTACTGTTGCAATCCGTCCGCAGACGCATTCAAGCTCTGCAACAACGACGCGATGTAGGCCTCGATGCTCGTGTAAGAGGCGGCGCTTGTTTTCAAGTTCTGAACAAACTGGTCCTGAAACGCCGCCGCCTTCGTGGCCAGCGCCTGATAGTCCTGGGCATACGCGGAGAACAGGTGCGCGATGCCCGCCGAGACCTCGTCGGCTGCGGCGGGGATCACCGCGACGGTCGAGGCCGCAGCGGCCGTGTGCTCTTCGGTCAGCGTCGAACCGATATTCGCCAGATCCGCTGCCGCCGCCGTCATCAGCTCCGGCGCCGCGATCACATACGACATGTCTGTCCACCCATTAGCACGTCGGGCCGACCTGGACGAGACCGGCTCGCAGCCCTGCATCGATGGGAGTCTTGCCCTGCTGGCGTGGCTCGCGTTCGGGCGTGGTCGCGCTGGCGGTCATGGTGTGACCAGGTATTGCACAACCCAGCCTCACACGAATCGACGGGGCGGTCTGCAGTAGTCGTCTACTTAAAAAGACGGGGCGGGCTGCGCAGTTGACTACTTAACCGGACGCTGTTCGAGACCATTCGGATGGATCGCCCTACAACGCTATGGCGCAAACGTCAGTACGCGAAGCAAACCCGTCACGTGGGCGGACGATAAATGCACCGTTTGAAGCCGCGCCGCAGCAACGTAACACGTCATCTGCCCGAACCGACAAAGTTACAGCAAACTACTTTAGTGCCAGTGAACTCGCAAAACCGCAGTTGAATGTCCAAATCGGCTAGCAGTTAGCTAAAGATACAGCGTAATCGGCGTTAGGGGGACTGGCCGTTGCTGCCCTTGTTCAAGGGGGTGAAGCCCATGCCGCCCGCACCGCCGAGGCCGGCCGTGCCGCCATTGCCTCCGCCGTTGTTTTCGATACTGCCTGGGGCGCGCAGGCCGCCCGCCCCGCCGATGGCGCCACTGTCGCCGACGCCACCGTTGCTGGCCAAGCCGGGCGGCGCCGCAGTGTTGTCGACGGCGGCGCCGCCGCCACCACCACCGCCGGTGCCGGCGCCGCCTAATCCACCGGCGCCGCCGCTGGCCGAGGCAGGGCCGTTGCTGGTGTTGAGGCCCTGGGCCTTGCCGCCGTGGCCGCCGTTGCCGGCGGTACCGCCGGCACCGGCCGCGCCGCCGCCACCGCCGCCACCGCCATAAGCGGCACCCACTCCGCTATCGGTGCCGCCCGCACCGCCTCCGCCGCCGGCGCCGCCGGAGCCGCCGATGCCGCCAGAGCCGGCGGCACCGCCGCCGCCAGTGCCACCGGCGCCGCCTACTGCGACATTGGCAGCGCCCGTGGCCTCGGCGGTGCCACCGCTGCCCCCGGAGCCGCCGGTGCCACCGGTGCCGGCGTTGCCGCCGGTGCCGCCGGTGCCGGCGTTCCCGCCGGTGCCGCCGGCGCCGCCGCCGCCACCACCAGCGGCGATGACGGTCTGAGCCGGGTTGGTGCCGCCGGCGCCGTTGGTTTCGGTGCCGCTAGCGTTGCCGCCGGCGCCGCCGGCGCCGCCGTGGCCACCCATGCCCCCTTGGCCGCTGGGGTCAGGGAAACCGCCGCCGCAGGGCCCGCCCAAGCCGCCGGCGTCGCCGGTGCCGCCTTGGCCGCCGGCGCCGGCGTGCCCGAACAACATTCCACCCGCGCCGCCCGCCCCACCGGCCCCACCGGTAGCGCCATTCCCCCCGGGTCCACCGGCCCCGCCCTTGGTGGGGTCGCCCCCGCCGCCCTGCCCGCCGCCGCCACCGCTGCCACCGACGCCACCCGCCCCACCGGCCCCACCCAGCAGCGCCTGGTTGGCGCCGCCAGCCCCACCATGAGCGCCGACCCCGCCAGACCCGCCGGCCGTCCCATCCAATTCGCTGCCCGAGGCGGCTGTGGTGCCGGGGGTACCGGACCCGCCGGCGCCACCGACCCCGCCGGACCCGCCGACGCCGCTGAGCGAAACCAGCTGCTTGTTGGCTCCGCCGGCCCCGCCGGCCCCGCCGGGCGAGCCAACCCCGCCGGCCCCGCCGGCCCCGCCGGCCCCGCCGGTTCCGCCGCCGATCAACCCATTGGCCCCCCGGCCCCACCGTTGCCGCCTGCGCCGACGACGCCGCCGACCGCCCCCGCCCCGCCGTTACCGCCGTGGCCCCACAGACCCGCCGCCCCACCGGCCCCACCGCTACCGCCAGTGCCGAACAACTGACTATGGCCCGACCCGCCATTGCCGCCGTTACCGATCAGCCACCCGCCGGGCGCACCGTTACCTCCAGACCCGCCTGCAGTGGTCGCATCCGCACCATTGGCGCCGTCGCCCACCAGCGGACGTCCCGTCAGCAGCTGCCACGGCGAAAACACACCCAACCCCGCCAACGGCGAGGCGTTGGCGGCCTCGGCGGCGGCATACGCGCTCCCTGCCCCCTGCAACGCCTGCACGAACTGGGAATGAAACGCCGCCGCCTGCGAGCTGAGCGCCTGGAAGCCCTGACCGTGGGCGGAGAACACCGCCGCAATGGCCGCCGACACCTCATCCTGGGCCGCGGAAAGGATCCCCGTTATCGGGGCCGCCGCGGCGGTGTTGGCCGCACTCAGCGACGAGCCGATGATCGCCACATCTGCTGCCGCCGCTGTCATCATTTCCGGAGCCGCGATCACATACGACATATCGACCACCTACTAGCAAGCCCCCTGGTTGTCAGGAGCCCGGGGGCGTCTCTCAGCCGTCAGAACCAGACACCTATAGGCGGTCTTTGCTGGTCCTGTAGCGGCTTTGCCGCACACGGAGCGGGGCAGATCGGTGGCCGATGCACGGTAGCTGGTCAGGGTTTGGCCTACGGCTTCTGAAAGCCCGACTGGGCCAGGATCTGCTGACCCGCGTCACCCGTCACCAGGGCCATGAACTTCTGCGCCAGCGTGGGCAGCGGCGCCTTCTTCAGCACCGCGATGGGATAGACATTCACCGCGCCGGCGGCCTCGGGGAACCTGACGGTCGTCACCCTGTCTCCTGCGGACATCGCGTCGGTGACATAGACCAATCCGGCGTCGGCCTGCCCGGTGGTGATCTTGTTGAGGACATCGGTCACGTTGAGTTCCTCACTGACCGGGCTCAGGTGCACCCCGGCGCTGTCTTCGACGCGCTGGGTCGCCGTTCCGCATGGCACCGGTTTTTGGCAGATCACCACGCTCAGCCCGGGCTTGGCCAGGTCGGCGAAGGATCCAATCTTCTTCGGATTGCCCGGCGCGGTGACGATGACCAGCGTGTTGGAGGCGAAGTTCGCCGGGTTGCCCGCCACCAACCCGGCCTTGGTGACGGTGTCCATCTGCGCGGTGTCGGCCGATGCGAAAACGTCGGCGGACGCGCCCTGGGTCAACTGGGTCGCCAGGTCCGAGGAGCCGCCGAACTCGAAGTCGACGCCGCTGCCCGGATTGTCGTTTTTGAACTGCTGGCTGATCTTGGTGAACGCGGGTTTCAGCGACGCCGCGGCGAACACCACGATCGATCCCGACGCCTGCGTCGGCTGGCCAGGTGACGACGACGGGGGCTTCGAACTACACGCCACCAGACTCGCCAGCAGCATCGTCGACATCAAACCGGCCACCGCTCCGATCCGCCGCATGGGTCAAACCCTAACGTGGTGACGTTCCAGCCGTCGCTGCAAACACGGCGAACCTCCGGCGGCTAAATAGTTACGAAAATCGTCCGCGCGTCGTACCGATTGAGAATTTCGCCGAATAGCTACTGTCCAGTAACATCAACGGGGATTGACGCCATAACACGCGGAGATCCCAGGCACCGGTCCTATGGTGTGCCACCATCAGAGGCAGGTTCGCAGCGCCGAGTGCAAGACATAAGCGCTGGTGAACGGCCAGGGTCTGGGTTCAACGTCGAACACAAGGAGGTCATGGCAGTGGAGGTGCTGGTCACCGGGGGCGACACCGATCTGGGCCGCGTCGTAGCCGAGGGGTTTCGCGACGACGGCCACAAAGTAACCCTCGTCGGTGCCCGCCGAGGCGACCTCGAGGTCGTCGCCAAGGAACTCGACGTGGACGCGATCGTCTGCGACACCATCGACCCAGCCAGCCTCAGCGAAGTTCGCGGGCTGTTCCCCCATCACCTGGACACCATCGTCAACGTGCCGGCACCGAGGTTCGACGCGGGTGACCCCCGCACCTACTCGCTGTCGGACACGGCCAACGCGTGGCGCAACGCGCTGGACGCGACCCTGCTTTCAGCGGTGCTGACCGTGCAGGCGGTGGGTGACCATCTGCGCTCCGGCGGGTCCATCATCAGCGTGATGGCCGAGAACCCGCCCGCGGGCAGCGTCGACGCCGCGATGAAAGCGGCGCTGGCGAATTGGGTCACCGGGCAGGCCGGCATTTTCGGCACTCGCGGTATCACGGTCAACGCCGTGGCTTGCGGGCGCAGTGTCCAGGCCGGTTACGACGGACTGTCGCGCACCCCGCCTTCGGTCGCGGCGGAGGTCGCCCGGCTGGCGCTGTTCCTGACCAAGCCCGCGGCTCGCCACATCACCGGCCAGACGTTGCACGTGAGCCACGGGGCGCTGGCCCACTTCGGCTAAGGGCGTCTTCCGCCTCTCTGCACAACCGGGCCGACCGCTACGGTAGATACCCGTGGCTATTCGGCTTGGTTACCAGATCCCCAATTTCTCCTACGGCACCGGGATCAAGGAACTCTTCCCATCGGTCATCGCCCAGGCGCGCGAGGCCGACGCGGCGGGCTTTGACTCGCTGTTCGTCATGGACCACTTCTACCAATTGCCCGCGTTGGGATCGCCCGACCAGCCGATGCTGGAGGCCTACACCGCTCTGGGCGCGCTGGCGACCGCCACCGAGCGACTGCAGCTGGGCACCCTGGTGACCGGAAACACGTACCGCAACCCGACGCTGCTGGCCAAAATCATCACCACCCTGGACGTGGTGAGCGCCGGCCGCGCGATCCTGGGCATCGGCGCCGGCTGGTTTGAGCTCGAACATCACCAGCTGGGCTTCGAGTTCGGCACCTTCACCGATCGGTTCAACCGGCTCGACGAGTCGCTGCAGATCCTGCAGCCGATGATCAAGGGCGAACGGCCGACGTTCTCCGGGAAGTGGTACAACACCGAGTCCGCGATGGCGAACCCGCGTTATCGCGACAACATCCCGCTCATGATCGGCGGCGGCGGTGAGAAGAAGACCTTCGCGATCGCCGCCCGCACCGCCGACCACCTGAACATCATCGCCTCGATCGACGAGTTGCCCGGCAAGCTGGCCGCGGTGAAGGCCCGATGCGAGGAAGCCGGCCGCGACCCCGCGACACTGGAGACCAGCGCGTACCTGTCGGTGATGATCAACGAGGACATCAAACCGGACCAGATTCCGGCCGACCTGAAGGCACGCGCGGTGGTCGGGGGCCCGGCCCAGATCGCCGAGGAAATCAAGACCAGAGTGCTCGACGTCGGAATCGACGGCGTCATCATCAACCTGGCCGCGCACGGGTACACGCCCGGCGTCCTCACCACCGCCGCCGAGGCGCTGCGCCCCTTGGTCGGCCTGTAGCCGGGCACGACATGACGAGCATCACGTTCCGCGATCAGGGGCGATTGTCAGATGTGGTTGATTACACACGCTTACTACCTGGGTTCGTGGGGGTGGCGTGGGTAGCGTGGTAGCTAACTGAAATCACGCGTCAAGGAGCCTCGTCAGGAGCAGCGGAAGCATGAGCCCTCAGTCAGAAGCCACAGTTGAACCGATGCGTCGGCATCGAGTCGTCATCATCGGGTCGGGATTCGGCGGACTCACTGCGGCAAAGAAGCTCAAGCGGGCCGATGTCGATATCAAGCTGATCGCCCGGACCACCCATCACCTGTTCCAGCCGTTGTTGTACCAGGTGGCAACCGGGATCATCTCCGAGGGGGAAATCGCCCCGCCGACGCGGGTCGTCCTGCGCAAGCAGCGCAACGTTCAGGTGCTGCTCGGCAACGTCACCCACATCGACCTGGCCAACCACTGTGTCGTCTCGGAGTTGCTCGGCCACTCCTACGAAACCCCTTACGACACCCTGATCATCGCCGCGGGCGCCGGCCAGTCCTACTTCGGCAACGACCAATTCGCTGAATTCGCGCCCGGCATGAAATCGATCGACGACGCGCTGGAGTTGCGGGGCCGGATCTTGAGTGCTTTCGAGCAGGCCGAGCGGTCCAACGACCCGGAGCGCCGCAGGAAGCTGTTGACGTTCACCGTCATCGGTGCCGGACCCACCGGCGTCGAAATGGCCGGACAGATCGCCGAGCTGGCCGATCACACCTTGAAGGGCTCTTTCCGGCACATCGACTCGACCAGGGCGCGGGTGATCCTGCTCGACGCGGCCCCGGCGGTGCTGCCGCCGATGGGCGAGAAGCTGGGTCAGCGGGCGGCCGCGCGGTTGCAGAAGATGGGCGTGGAGATCCAGTTGGGTGCGATGGTCACCGACGTGGACCGCAACGGCGTCACCGTCAAGGACTCCGACGGCACCGAGCGGCGCATCGAATCGGCGTGCAAGGTGTGGTCGGCCGGAGTGCAGGCCAGCCGGTTGGGCAGGGACCTCGCGGAACAGTCGGAGGCCGAGCTGGACCGGGCCGGGCGGGTCAAAGTGCAACCCGATCTGTCCATCCCGGGATACCCGAACGTGTTCGTCATCGGTGACATGGCCGCCGTGGACGGTGTGCCCGGAGTGGCGCAGGGCGCCATCCAGGGCGCCAAGTATGTCGCCAACAACATCAAAGCCGAACTCGCCGGGGCAGATCCGGCCCGGCGTGAGCCCTTCCAGTACTTCGACAAAGGCTCGATGGCCACCGTTTCGCGGTTTTCCGCGGTGGCCAAGATCGGTCCGCTGGAGTTCAGCGGCTTCATCGCCTGGCTGATCTGGCTGGTGCTGCACCTGGTGTACCTGGTCGGGTTCAAGACCAAAATCACCACGCTGTTGTCGTGGACGGTGACCTTCCTGAGCACCCGTCGCGGCCAGCTGACCATCACCGACCAGCAGGCCTTCGCGCGCACCCGGCTGGAACACCTGGCCGAACTCGCCGCCGAGGCGCGGGGTTCATCGCCGCCCACCAGAGCGGCAAGCTAGCCGCCCAGGCGCTCGGCTATAAGCAGCCGGCCCAATTGCCCAGCTCTCCCCCGCAAGCGGGTTGTGCCCCCACGTCGCCCGTCCGGGCTACCCCTCGAGATTCTGCAGCCGCACCTGACCCCTGGCCACCACCCGGTCGTTGTCGTCGGTGATGGTGACCAGCCAGAGCTGCTGACGCCTGCCGCGGTGGATCGGTTCGGCGATGCCGTACACCATCCCCGAGTTGATGGAACGCAGGAAATCGGTGTTGTTGTTGACGCCGACGACGTTGCCGCCGCCGTTGGTGGCGAGCCAGGTGAAGGCCGCCACGCTGGCCATGCTCTCGATCATCGAGCAGTAGATACCGCCGTGCACCAGGCCCATGGGCTGCAGGAGTTTGGGCTTGACCTCGAGCGACGCGCGGGCGCCGTCGGGGCTGAGTTCGGTGAATTTGAGTCCCAACTCGTCGTCAAAGGGCGAGGTGAAGTTGGGCGGCATTACCGAGTCCGGCGGTGGCACGCCCTTGTGTCTACACCATTGACGCTGAAGAAACGGGCGAGCCCCGTGCATCAAGGCACGGGGCTCGCCGATCGAGTAGACCGGGGGTCGCTGCAGCCCTCAGGACTCTACCGCGGTCATTGTCGCTCGACCACACTAAGAATAGGCAAGGCTGCCCTAATTTCGCAAGCGTTTAGACGCATAGTGTTGCGTAAGTGTCGCGGCGATGGATCGCTGGTGACCGGCTGTTACCAGGGTCACATAATTGGTTTAGCAGCCGATCTACCAGGAGATGGTGTCGGTTGGTTAAGCCGTGCGCCGGAGGCACGAAAGCCAGGCCAGCTCTGGTTACGACCGTCGGTAGTAAGCCGGAGTACGCTGGATTCAACGCTGACGGAGATGAACGAACTATGGCCAAATTGACGCGGCTGGGGGATCTGGAACGCGCCGTGATGGATCACCTGTGGTCCACGCCGGAGCCGCAAACGGTTCGACAGGTCCACGAAGCGCTGTCGGTGCGGCGCGACCTCGCCTACACCACCGTGATGACCGTGCTGCAGCGGCTGGCCAAGAAGAATCTGGTCACCCAGATCCGGGACGACCGCGCGCACCGGTACGCCCCTGTGCACGGCCGCGACGAACTGGTGGCCGGCCTCATGGTCGACGCGCTGGCCCAGGCCGAGGATTCCGGGGGCAGGCAGGCCGCGCTGGTTCACTTCGTCGAGCGAGTTGGCGCCGATGAGGCGGACGCACTCAGGCGCGCACTCGCCGAGTTGGAAATAAGCCAACGTTCCACACCCCAACGTTGTACTCCGCCCACTGGCGCGATAGCGGAGGACTGAGGGAGACTGGCAGCGTGTCCGCGCTGGCCTTTACCATCCTCGCGGTGCTGCTGGCCGGTCCGACGCCGACCCTGCTAGCACGAGCGAAGTGGCCCTTGCGCGCCCCGCGCGCCGCGATGGTGTTGTGGCAGGCCGTCGCGCTGGCGGCGGTGCTTTCCGCGTTCAGCGCCGGTATCGCGATCGCCAGCCGGGTGTTGATGCCCGGCCCCGACGGGCGGCCCACGGCCAGCGTCGTCGGCGCCGCCGGCCGGCTCGGATGGCCGCTGTGGTCGGCATACATCGCCGCTTTCGCGGTGACGATGCTGGTCGGTGCGCGGCTGATGATCGCCGTGGTGCGGGTGGCCATCGCCAATCGCCGACGCCGGGCGCACCACCGCATGGTGGTTGATCTGGTCGGGGTCGGACACGACGCGGCGCTGGCCGGGCCGTGCGCCCGGACTCGCGACCTTCGGGTCTTGGATGTGCCGCAACCGCTTGCCTACTGTCTGCCGGGCGTGCGCAGTCGGGTTGTGGTCAGCGAAGGGACGCTGACCTCGCTCAGCGGCCCCGAGGTCGCCGCCATCCTGACCCATGAGCGGGCTCACCTGCGGGCCCGCCACGACCTGGTTTTGGAAGCGTTCACCGCGGTACACGCCGCTTTTCCGCGGCTGGTCCGCAGCTCCAGTGCGCTGGGCGCGGTCCAACTGCTCGTCGAGCTACTTGCCGATGATGCCGCGGTGCGCGCCGCCGGACGGACTCCCCTGGCCCGGGCATTGGTTGCCTGCGCGTCCGGGTGCGCGCCGTCGGGTGCGCTTGCCGCGGGCGGTCCCAGCACGGTGCTGCGGGTGCGCCGGCTGTCGGGGCGAGGCAACAGCCTGGTGCTGGCGGCGGCCGCCTATCTGGCCGCGGTGGCTGTGTTCGTGGTGCCCACCCTCGCGCTGGCCGTACCGTGGCTCACGGAGTTGAGACGCCTGTTCAATGTTTGATCCTGGGTTTGATCCTGGGTTTGATCCTGGTCTCGCGCGGGGCTGAACCAAATACCCAAGGCTGGACCAAACACGTTGGAGTCGGCTGTGCCACAGTGTGACCGAGAGCTTTTCGAAAAGCTTGGGTATTGCCCGTCACCAAAGTTCTGCACCTGCGAGGCCCGAACGAAAGGCAAAACATGAGTTCGTCGGAATCGAAGACCGCCACCGCGCAGATCGGCGTCACCGGCTTAGCCGTAATGGGTTCCAACATCGCCCGGAACTTCGCGCATCACGGCTATACGGTGGCGCTGCACAACCGGTCGGTCGCCAAGACCGACGCGCTGCTCAAAGAGCACGGAGACGAGGGCAAGTTCGTGCGGTCGGAGGCCATCGAGGAATTCCTGGACGCGCTGGAGAAGCCGCGGCGGGTGCTGATCATGGTCAAGGCCGGTGACCCCACCGACACCGTCATCAACCAGCTTGCCGACGCCATGGAACCCGGCGACATCATCATCGACGGCGGCAACGCCCTCTACACCGACACCATCCGGCGCGAGAAGGCAATCCGTGAGCGCGGCCTGCACTTCGTCGGCGCCGGCATCTCCGGCGGAGAGGAGGGTGCGCTGAACGGCCCGTCGATCATGCCGGGCGGTCCGGCCGAGTCGTATAAGTCCCTCGGCCCGCTGCTCGAGGAGATCTCCGCACACGTCGACGGCGTGCCGTGCTGCACGCACATCGGCCCCGACGGCTCGGGGCACTTCGTCAAGATGGTGCACAACGGCATCGAGTATTCCGATATGCAGCTGATCGGCGAGGCGTACCAACTGCTGCGCGATGGCCTCGGCAGGGACGCCCCCGAGATCGCCGACATCTTCGCCGAATGGAACAAGGGCGACCTGGACAGCTACCTCATCGAGATCACCGCCGAAGTGCTACGCCAGACCGACGCCAAGACCGGCAAGCCGCTGGCCGACGTCATCCTCGACGAGGCCGAGCAGAAGGGCACCGGCCGCTGGACGGTGAAGTCGGCGCTGGATCTCGGGGTGCCGGTCACCGGCATCGCCGAGGCGGTGTTCGCCCGCGCACTGTCGGGTTCGGTGGCCCAGCGCAAGGCCACTACCGGCCTCGCGTCCGGGGATCTAGGCCAAAAGCCCAGCAACGCAACGCAATTCATCGAGGACGTGCGACAGGCCCTGTACGCCTCAAAGATCATCGCGTACGCCCAGGGCTTCAACCAGATTCAGGCCGGCAGCGCCGAATACAACTGGGGCATCACACCGGGCGACCTCGCCACGATCTGGCGCGGCGGCTGCATCATCAGGGCCAAGTTCCTCAACCGCATCAAAGAGGCCTACGACTCCGAACCCGACCTGGCGACGCTGATCGTGGCGCCCTATTTCCGCAGCGCGATCGAATCCGCCATCGACGGCTGGCGTCGCGTCGTCGTCACCGCCACGCAGCTGGGCATCCCGATCCCCGGATTCTCCTCGGCATTGTCCTACTACGACGCACTGCGCACCAGGCGGCTGCCGGCAGCGCTCACCCAGGGGCTGCGGGACTTCTTCGGCGCCCACACCTACGGGCGCATCGACGCGGACCCGAGCAAGAAATTCCACACATTATGGAGTGGGGACCGCAGCGAAGTGCCGGTCTAGCCAAGGGGGCTTGAACATTTTGGGGCCATACCGATGAGGTTTCTGGACGGGCATCGACCCGCGTACGACCTGACCTACAACGACGTTTTCATCGTGCCGAACCGGTCCGACGTGGCGTCGCGCTTCGACGTCGATTTATCCGCCTGCGACGGCTCGGGCACCACCATTCCGGTGGTGGTGGCCAACATGACCGCGGTGGCCGGGCGGCGGATGGCCGAGACGGTGGCGCGCCGCGGCGGCATGGTGATCCTGCCGCAGGATCTTCCGATCACCGCGGTGCAGCAGACGGTGCAGTTCGTCAAGAGCCGTGACCTGGTTCTCGACACCCCGGTGGTGCTGGAGCCCGACGATTCGGTGTCCGACGCGATCGCGCTGATCCACAAGCGCGCGCACGGTGTTGCGGTGGTGTCCTTCGAAGGGCGCCCGATCGGCCTGGTCGGCGAATCGTCCTGGATGGGCGTCGACCGGTTCACCCGGGTGCGCGATGTCGCGGTGACCGACTTCGTCACCGCCCCGGCCGGCACCGAGCCGCGCAAGATTTTCGACCTGCTCGAGCACGCCCCGATCGACGTCGCGGTGCTGACCAACCCCGACGGAACGCTGGCGGGGGTGCTTACCCGGACCGGGGCGATCCGCGCCGGCATCTACACCCCGGCCACCGACGCCCGCGGACGGCTGCAAGTCGGCGCTGCCGTCGGCATCAACGGCGATGTGGCCGGCAAGGCCCGGTCGCTCGCCGAGGCCGGTGTCGACGTGCTGGTGATCGACACTGCGCATGGACATCAGGTCAAGACGCTGGAGGCCATCAAAGCGGTCGCTTCCCTGGACACCGGCGTGCCGCTGGCGGCGGGCAACGTGGTCTCGGCCGAGGGAACTCGGGATCTGCTCGGCGCCGGGGCGAACATCGTCAAGGTCGGTGTCGGCCCCGGCGCGATGTGCACCACCCGGATGATGACCGGGGTCGGCCGCCCGCAATTCTCGGCGGTGCTCGAATGCGCTTCTGCTGCAAAGGAATTCGGTGGACACGTGTGGGCCGACGGCGGCATCCGGCATCCCCGGGACGTGGCGCTGGCGCTAGTCGCCGGGGCGTCGAACGTGATGATCGGGTCGTGGTTCGCCGGCACCTACGAGTCGCCCGGGGACCTGATGCGCGACCGCGACGACCAGCCGTTCAAGGAAAGCTACGGCATGGCGTCCAAGCGGGCGGTGGTCGCCCGCACCGGCACCGACACCGCGTTCGATCGCGCCCGCAAAGCGCTGTTCGAGGAAGGCATCTCGACGGCGCGGATGGGGCTGGACCCCGACCGCGGTGGGGTGGAGGACCTGCTCGACCACATCACCTCCGGCCTGCGCAGCACCTGCACCTACGTCGGCGCCTCGACGCTGGCCGAGCTGCACGAGCGTGCCGTGGTCGGTGTGCAGTCGGCGGCCGGCTTCGCCGAGGGCCATCCGCTGCCCTCGGGGTGGTGAAACCGTCCCGGGCCGCGCTAGACATCTTCGCTACCATGTGAAATTCAATCGGCGTAGCAACGCGCCACGCGGAATCGAGCGAAAGGGATGACGTGCCGCAGGCACCCGTCGCGGCCCCTTGGATGCTTGGGCCTTCCGGGACGAGCGGCCACCCCCAGCGCCACCTGGCGGGTTGCGGCAGGTCGAACCCGCCATGAACCTTTCCGCCACCACCGTCAGCGTGCTGGCCATCGTGGTGCTCATCTTCGGCAACGCGCTCTTCGTCGCGGCCGAATTCTCGCTGACCGCCCTGGACCGCAGCACGGTCGAGGCCAATGCCCGCGCCGGTAAGCGCCGGGACCGCTTGATCCAGCGCGCCCAGCACGGGCTGTCGTTCCAGCTGTCGGGCGCTCAGTTGGGCATCTCGATGACCACGCTGGTAACCGGTTACCTGACCGAACCGATGGTCGCCAACCTGCCGCATCCGTGGCTGGATGCCCTCGGGATATCCGACCCGGTCGCCGATGCGATCACCGCCGTCATGGCGCTGGTGATCGTCACATCGGTGTCGATGGTGTTCGGCGAGCTGGTCCCGAAATACCTCGCGGTGGCGCGCCCGCTGCGGACCGCCCGCGCCGTCGTCGGCCTGCAAATGCTGTTTTCGCTGCTGCTCACCCCGGCCATCCGACTGACGAACGGCGCAGCGAACTGGATCGTGCGCAAACTGGGCATCGAGCCGGCCGAGGAGCTGAGGTCGGCCCGCTCGGGGCAGGAGCTGCTGTCGCTGGTGCGGACCTCGGCCCAAAGCGGTTCCCTGGACCTGGCCACCGCGTCGCTGCTCCGGCGATCGCTGCAGTTCGGCACCCTGACCGCCGAGGAGCTGATGACGCCGCGGTCGAAGATCGTGACGCTGGAGACGGACAACACCGTCGCCGACCTGATCGCGGCCGTCGCGGAGTCCGGCTACTCCCGATTTCCGCTGGTCGATGGCGACCTCGACTCGACCGTCGGCATCGTGCACGTCAAGCAGGTGTTCCAGATCCCACCCGCCGAGCGCGCGCACACGATGCTCACCACGGTGGTGAAGCCGGTCCCGGTGGTGCCGTCGACGCTGGACGGCGATGCCGTGTTGGCGGAGGTCCGCGCCAACCCCCTGCGGACCGTGCTGGTCGTCGACGAGTACGGCGGCACAGCGGGCATGGTGACCGTCGAGGATTTGATCGAGGAGATCGTGGGCGATGTGCGCGACGAACACGACGACGCCACCCCGGACGTGGTGGAGGCGGGCGGCGGATGGCGGGTTTCGGGCCTGCTGCGCATCGACGAGGTGGCTGCCGAGACCGGATACCGGGCCCCCGAGGGGGAATACGAGACGATCGGCGGGCTGGTGCTGGAGCAGCTCGGCCACATCCCGCAGGCCGGTGAAACGGCAAAGCTGCCCGCGCTCGACGCGGACGGCCTGCCGGAGGACTCGATGCGCTGGCAGGCGACGGTGGTGCGGATGGACGGCCGCCGGATCGACCTGCTCGAGCTGACCGAACTGAGTGGTCAACCCGCAGGTCACGATGAATCCGGGTGGGGGCTGGGCCGCTGATGCATAACGCAGTCGGAGTGTTGCTGGCGTTCGTGCTGATCGCCGCCAACGCGTTCTTCGTCGGAGCGGAGTTTTCGCTGATCTCGGCGCGTCGCGACCGCCTGGAAGCGCTGGCCGAACAGGGCAGGGCGAGCGCGGTGACCGTGATCCGGGCCGGTGAGCAACTCTCGTCGATGCTGGCGGGCTCTCAACTGGGCGTCACCGTCGCCTCCATCCTGCTCGGAAGGATCGGTGAGGCCAGCGTCGCCGACCTGCTGCGGACGACGTTGGGGCTGACCAACTTGCATCCGGCGGTGGTCCACACGCTGTCGTTCGTGATCGCCCTGGCGGTCGTGGTGTTGCTGCACGTCCTGCTCGGTGAGATGGTGCCGAAGAACATTGCCCTCGCCGGCCCCGAGCGCACGGCGATGCTGCTGGTCCCGCCCTATCTGGTCTACGTGCGCGCCGCCCGCCCGTTGATCGTGTTCTACAACAAGTGCGCCAACGCGGTGCTGCGCGCGCTGAGCGTGGAACCAAAGGACGAACTCGACATCACCGTCTCCCCGATCGAACTGTCCGAGATGATCGCCGAATCGGTATCCGAGGGTCTGCTGGACCAGGAGGAACACACCCGGCTGACCCGGGCGCTGCAGATTCGCACCAGGGTGGTGGCTGACGTCGCCAAGCCGCTTGCCGAAATTCGGGCGGTTCCGATGGCGGGGGCAGGTTCCGGGCCAACGGTCGGGGCGGTCGAAGAGGCGCTGGCCCAGACCGGCTACTCCCGGTTTCCGATCGCCGGCCTCGACGGTCAGTTCATTGGATACCTGCATATCAAGGACGTGCTGAGGCTGGGCGACGATCCGCGGACCGTGATCGATCTGGCGCTGGTGCGGCCGTTGCCGCGGGTTCCCACGTCAATGCCGCTGGCCGATGCCTTGTCGCGGATGCGCCGCAACAACAGTCATCTCGCCCTGGCGACCGCCGACGACGGTGGCGTGGTTGCCATGGTGGCGATGGAGGATCTGGTGGAGGACCTGGTGGGTGCCCGGCGCGACGGGGCACTCTGAGACCGAGTACCGGGCACGCCCCCGGGCAGCCCGTATGATCTCCTACGGCCGCGGGTACCCGAGGAGCGCCCGGCGGGAACTGGCCGGGGCGTATCCGCGTTGCCAGAAGCGACTGGCGGGGCCCGCGTATTTGCCGCGGCGAAGCTGTGACCTGCTGTTGCGGGTGCGGCGAATACGCTCGTCAGGGCTACTGGCCGGTAGGCTGATCGCGTAGCCCGGGGGGCCACTGGGGCCAATGGGGGCCCATTACGGAGGAGAAACATGACAGATCGCGTGTCGGCGGGCAACTTGCGCGTCGCCCGGGTGCTCTACGACTTCGTGAACAATGAGGCCTTGCCCGGCACCGGCGTCGACCCGGACAGTTTCTGGGCCGGCGTCGACAAAGTCGTGACCGACCTCACCCCACAGAACCAAGCTCTGCTCAACGCCCGCGACGAGCTGCAGGCCCAGATCGACAAGTGGCACCGCCATCGGGTGATCGAGCCGCTCGATATAGACGCGTACCACCAGTTCCTCACCGACATCGGCTATCTACTGCCCATGCCCGATGACTTCACAATCACCACCTCGGGGGTCGACGACGAGATCACCACGACAGCTGGCCCGCAGCTGGTGGTACCGGTGCTCAACGCACGGTTTGCCCTGAACGCGGCCAACGCGCGGTGGGGCTCGCTGTATGACGCCTTGTACGGGACCGACGTCATCCCGGACAGCGACGGCGCGGAAAAGGGCTCCGACTACAACAAGATTCGCGGCGACAAGGTGATCGCCTACGCACGCAGGTTTCTCAACGGTGCCGTGCCGCTGGCGTCGGGCTCGTGGGCGGACGCGACGGGCCTGAGCATCGTCGACGGCCAGCTGCAGATCGCCTTCGGCGCGGACTCCACCGGGCTGGCCAGCCCGGAGAAGTTCGTCGGATACACCGGCGAGCTCGGCTCCCCCAACTGGACGGTTTTGCTGGTCAACCATGGGCTGCACATCGAGATCGTGATCGACCCGCAGTCACCGATCGGCAAGACCGACCCCGCCGGCATCAAGGACGTGATCCTGGAATCGGCGATCACCACGATCATGGACTTCGAGGACTCGGTGGCCGCCGTCGACGCCGACGACAAGGTGCTCGGCTACCGGAACTGGCTCGGGCTGAACAAGGGCGACCTGGCCGAGGAGGTCAGCAAGGACGGCAAGGCGTTCACCCGCGTGCTCAACGCGGACCGCGCCTACACCACCCCCACGGCTTTGGGAGGCGGCGAGCAGTTTACGCTGCCCGGACGCAGTCTGATGTTCGTCCGCAACGTCGGCCATCTGATGACCAACGACGCGATCGTCGTAGACGAAGGCGACGGCAACGAGAAAGAAATGTTCGAAGGCATCATGGATGCGCTGTTCACCGGCGTGACCGCGATCCACGGCCTGCGAACGGGCTCCGACAACGACGGGGCCAATGGGCCGTTACAAAACAGCCGCACCGGGTCCATCTACATCGTCAAGCCCAAGATGCACGGCCCGGCCGAGGTGGCCTTCACCTGTGAGCTGTTCAGCCGCGTCGAAGACGTGCTGGGGTTGCCGCAGGGCACCATGAAGGTCGGCATCATGGACGAAGAGCGGCGTACGACGCTCAATTTGAAGGCGTGCATCAAGGCCGCCGCCGACCGGGTCGTGTTCATCAACACCGGCTTCCTGGACCGCACCGGCGACGAGATCCACACCTCGATGGAGGCCGGCCCGATGATCCGCAAGGGTGCGATGAAGAGCACCACCTGGATCAAGGCGTACGAGGACGCCAACGTCGACACCGGGCTTGCCGCCGGCTTCACCGGCAAGGCCCAGATCGGCAAGGGCATGTGGGCGATGACCGAGCTGATGGCCGACATGGTCGAGCAGAAGATCGGCCAGCCGAAGGCCGGCGCCACCACCGCGTGGGTGCCTTCGCCGACGGCCGCCACCCTGCACGCGATGCACTACCACCAAGTGGATGTGTTCGCCGTCCAGAAGGAGCTCGAGGGTCAGACTCGCACTACCATCGACCAGCTGCTGACCATCCCGCTGGCCAAGGAGCTGGCCTGGGCCCCCGAGGAGATCCGCGAGGAGGTCGACAACAACTGTCAGTCCATCCTCGGTTACGTGGTGCGCTGGGTCGACCAGGGCGTGGGCTGCTCGAAGGTGCCCGACATCCACAACGTGGCGCTGATGGAGGACCGTGCCACCTTGCGGATCTCCAGCCAGTTGCTGGCCAACTGGTTGCGGCACGGCGTGATCACCGCCGAGGACGTGCGGGCCAGCCTGGAACGGATGGCGCCGTTGGTGGATCAGCAAAATGCGGGCGACTCGGCCTATCTTCCGATGGCGCCCAACTTCGATGACAGCATCGCGTTCCTGGCGGCGCAGGAGCTGATCTTGTCCGGCACGCAACAGCCCAACGGCTACACCGAGCCGATCCTGCATCGCCGTCGTCGCGAATTTAAGGCACACGCCGGTGGCTGAGCACGGCTTGACACGCGGCGATGGGTCTGATGACTAGACTCAGCGCCGAATTCAGGGCAGGTCAGACGATGGTTCGACGGAAAGGGGGCGGGTACCAGCATGGGTAGGCACAGTTTGCCCGACCCCGAGGATTCCGGCACTGAGGATTCCGGCACTGACGATTCCGCAGAACCGTCCGACGATTCCTCCGCGGACTATGCCGATCCGGACGACGGCATAGGTCAGCACTCGGTTGGCGGCTACCGGGATGGCACCGATTACCCAGACCCAGGGGCGATCCCCGCGCCCCCCACCAGCGGCCCGCTGGGCGACTATGGCTCTTTGGGTAGCTCTCTGGGTAGCTCTTCGGGCGGCCCGGTGGGCGGCTTCGGCGCTCGGGGTGGCTACCCGCGAGACCTGGACCAGCCGCCCGAGTTCCCGCCCGCCACCGCCGACGATCCGGCCGATTACAGCCGCTACTTGGACCGGGATGACTACTCGGACGAGCACCCGCTGCTTGGCGAGGACCACTACCCGCACGAGGACCCCTATTTCACTGCGGAGGATCCCTACCCCGCCGGCGGGGTCGCCGAGCCGGCCGCGGAACGTGGCGCCTTTGCAGCCGACGCGGCCGACCAGTACCCGGACTTCCCGCGGCCGGAGACCTCGCCGGCCGACCGTGAGCCACCGACTCCACCGCCTCCATACACCGCCGGCCACCGGGGACTCGGCGATTGGCAGGGCGGCCACCGCAGCGCCGGTGGACGACGGGGAGTAAGCATCGGGGTGATCGTGGCCCTGGTCACGGTCGTCGTCGTGGTGTGTGCCGTGATCCTGTGGAATTTCTTCGGTGACCAGTTGTCCCACCGCTCGCATGCGGCCGCCGGGCGCTGCGTGGGAGGCAAAGAGACGGTCGCTGTCGTCGCCGATCCGTCGATCGCCGACAACGTCCAGGAGCTCGCGGAAGGCTACAACGCATCCGCCGGGCCGGTCGGCGACCGCTGCATCGCGGTGAGCGTCAAACCCGCCGGCTCCGACGCCGTCCTCAACGGACTCACAGGCAAGTGGCCAGCCGAACTGGGTGGCCAGCCGGCGATGTGGATCCCGGGCAGTTCGATCTCTGCGGCACGGCTGATCGCGGCAGCCGGCCAGAAAGCCGTCAGCGACAGCCGTTCACTGGTGACTTCGCCGGTGTTGCTCGCGGTCCGGCCCGAACTGCAGCGGGCCCTGGCAAATGAGAACTGGGCGGCACTGCCCGGCCTGCAAACGAACCCGAACTCAATGGCCGGCTTGAACCTGCCGGCCTGGGGATCACTGCGGCTGGCGCTGCCGATCAACGGCAACGCGGACGCGTCCTTGCTGGCCGGCGAGGCGGTGGCCGCCGCGTCGGCACCTACCGGTGCGCCGGCAACCCAGGGCACCGGTGCGGTGCGCACCCTGGTGGGCGCACAACCCAAGCTGGCGGACAACTCCCTGGCGGAGGCGCTCAATGTGCTGCTCAAGCCCGGTGATAGGGCAGCCGCGCCGGTGCACGCGGTGGTTACCACCGAGCAACAGCTGTTCCAGCGCGGCCAGTCGCTGCCGGATGCCAAGAGCGCGTTGGGTTCCTGGGAACCGCCCGGACCGGTGCCGGTCGCCGACTATCCCACCGTGCTGCTCAACGGCTCGTGGCTGTCGCACGAGCAGACCGAGGCCGCAAGCGCGTTCGCCCGGTTCATGCAAAAGCCGGAACAACTCGCGAAGCTCGCCAAGGCCGGCTTCCGGGTAAACGGCGTCAAACCGCCGAGCAGCCCCGTCACCAGCTTCGCGGCGCTGCCGCCCGCGTTGTCCGTGGGTGACACCGCCATGCGTGCGACGCTGGCCGAAGCCATGTCCACACCGGCGAACGGGGTGGCCGCGACCATCATGCTCGACCAGTCGCTGAGCACCGATGACGGCGGCAAAACCCGGCTGGCCAACGTGATCGCGGCACTCGAAGACAAGTTCAAATCGATGCCGCAAAACTCGGTCGTGGGCCTGTGGACGTTCGACGGCCACGAGGGTCGAGCGGAGGTGACGACCGGGCCGCTGTCCGACCCGGTCAACGGCCAGCCGCGTACCGCAGCGCTGACAGCCGCCCTGGACAAGCAGTTTTCGTCCAACGGCGGTGCGGTGTCGTTCACCACGCTGCGAATGATCTACCAGGACATGCTCGCCAATTTCCATGCTGGCCAAACGAATTCGATACTGGTGATCACCGGGGGGCCGCACACGGACCAAAGCCTCGACGGGCCCGGGCTGCAGGACTTCATCCGCCGCAGCGCGGACCCGGCCAAACCGGTTGCGGTCAACGTCATCGACTTCGGCGGCGACCCCGATCGGGCCACCTGGGAAGCCGTCGCCCAGCTCAGCGGCGGGAGCTACACGAACTTGGCGACGTCGGCCACACCCGAACTCGGCGCGGCGGTCAACACGTACTTGAGCTGAGCCGGCCGGCCAAAATTGCCTGCCCCCACACTCGCGCCGAACGGCCCTCGCTCCCGCACGATCCGTGATGTCACCCCTCGGGCTTACCATAGGTGCGCACTACCGAAGGAGCCGCATGAAGGTTGATTTCACCCCGGATCCCGAGCTGTATCCGTTCGAGTCACGCTGGTTCGACAGCTCTCACGGTCGCGTCCACTACATCGACGAGGGGGACGGCCCGCCAATCCTGTTGTGCCACGGCAATCCAACGTGGAGTTTCCTGTATCGCGACATCATCGTCGCGCTGCGGGACCACTTCCGTTGCATCGCACCGGATTACCTCGGTTTCGGGCTGTCCGACCGTCCCGAGGGGTTCGGGTACACCATCGACGAGCACGCCCGTGTGGTCGGTGAGTTCGTCGACCACCTCGGGCTCGACGGCTACCTGACGATGGGGCAGGACTGGGGTGGGCCGATCGGCATGTCGGTCGCGGTGGAGCGGGCCGATCGGCTGCGCGGCGTCGTCCTGGGCAACACCTGGTTCTGGCCGGCGGACGAGCTGACGACAAAGATCTTCAGCAGGGTGATGTCCAGCCCTCCGATGCAGTGGGCGATCCTGCACCGCAATTTCTTCGTCGAGCGGCTGATCCCCGCGGGAACCGAGCACCGACCGAGCACCGCCGTCATGACCCACTACCGGGCCGTGCAGCCCAACCCGGAGGCGCGCAAGGGTGTGGCCAAGATGCCCGGGGAGATCCTGGCGGCGCGTCCACTGCTGGAACGGCTGGGCCGGGAGGTGCCGGCCAAGCTGGGCGCCAAGCCCGCGCTGTTCGTCTGGGGCATGAAAGATTTCGCTTTCAGGCCCGGCCCGTCGCTGCCGCGGATGCGCGCGGCGTTCCCCGATCACGTCCTGGTCGAGTTGGCTACCGCCAAGCATTTCATCCAGGAGGACGCACCCCACGCGATCGCCACCGCAATCATCGAGCGATTCGGCTGACGGGCTCTCCTTACACGAAGGCCGCCACCGGCGGGCAGGAGCAGACCAGATTGCGGTCCCCGTAGGCACCGTCGATGCGACGCACCGGGGGCCACACCTTGGGCCGGAAGGCCGTGCCGAGCGGATAGGCCGCCTCTTCCCGGGTGTACGGGTGATCCCAGTCGGACACCAGTAGGCACTCGGCGGTGTGCGGCGCGCCCCGTAGCGGGTTGTCTTCAACAGGCCACAGCCGGGCCGCCACTTTGTCGATCTCGCCGCGGATGGCGATCATGGCGTCGCAGAAGGCGTCGACCTCGCCGCGGCTCTCGCTCTCGGTGGGCTCCACCATCAGCGTGCCGGCCACCGGGAAGCTCATGGTTGGCGCGTGGAATCCGTAGTCCGCCAAGCGCTTCGCGACATCGTCCACGGTCACGCCGGTCGACTTGGTGATCCCGCGCAGGTCCAGGATGCACTCGTGGGCGACCATGCCGTTCTCGCCGGTGTACAGCACCGGGAAGTACTCGTCGAGCCGGCGGGCGATGTAATTGGCCGACGCGATCGCGGCCAGCGATGCCGCGCGCAGCCCGTCGGCGCCCATCATCCTGATGTAGGCCCAGGTGATCGGCAGAATCGAGGCCGACCCGTAGGGCGCCGACGACACCGGATGACCCTGGGGTTGGGGGTACCGCCCGCTTGCGGGGGAGTCAGGTGCGTACGGGTGACCCGGCAGGAACGGGGCCAAATGCGAGCGCACCGCCACCGGCCCGACGCCCGGGCCGCCGCCGCCGTGCGGGATGCAGAACGTCTTGTGCAGGTTCAGGTGGCTGACGTCGCCGCCGAATTTCCCCGGCCGGGCCAGCCCGACCAGCGCGTTGAGGTTGGCGCCGTCGACGTACACCTGGCCGCCGGCGTCGTGCACGGCCGCGCAGATTTCGGCGATGTCATGCTCGTACACGCCGTGCGTGGACGGATAGGTGATCATCAGCGCCGACAGCCGCTCGGCGTGTTCGCTGACCTTGACGCGCAGGTCGTCGAGGTCCACGTCGCCGTTATCGTGACAGCCCACCACGACGACCCGCATGCCGGCCAACGCCGCGGAGGCGGCATTGGTGCCGTGGGCGCTGGACGGGATCAGGCAGATGTCGCGGTGCGGTTCGCCCTGGCTGGCGTGGTAGTCGTGGATCGCCAAGAGGCCGGAGTACTCGCCTTGCGATCCCGCGTTGGGTTGCAGCGAAACGGCGTCGTAGCCGGTGATCTGCACCAGCCAGCTCTCCAGATCGCTGATGAGACGGCGCAGGCCCGGGGTGTCGGAGGCCGGCGCGAACGGATGCTGACGCGCGAATTCCGGCCAGGTGATCGACTCCATCTCGGCGGCCGCGTTGAGTTTCATCGTGCACGAGCCGAGCGGAATCATGCTGCGGTCCAAGGCGATATCCTTGTCCGCCAGCGCACGTAGGTAGCGCATCATCGTCGTTTCGGTGCGGTACTGCGTGAACGCGGGATGCGTCAGGAACTCGGAGGTGCGGGTCGCGCCCAGGCTGGCATCGGGCCGGGCTGGAGTCGCGGACGACACTCCAAAGGCATCCAGAACCGCCGCCACATCAGCGTCGGTAGTGGCTTCGTCGCAGGCCACCGACACGTGGTCGGCGTCGACTCGCCATAGATTGATGCCCTTCGCCTTGGCCGCGGACAGCACCTCGTCGGCGCGCCCCGGCACCCGGGCCAACACGGTGTCGAAGTACCTCTCGTGCACCAGCGCGTCGCCCAGTGCTGCGGCGACGGCATCGGCATGCGAGTGCACCCGGCGCGCGATCGCGGCCAGACCCTCGGCGCCGTGGTAGCTGGCGTACATCGCGGCCATCACCGCCAGCAGCACCTGCGCGGTGCAGATGTTGCTGGTCGCCTTGTCGCGCCGGATGTGCTGCTCACGGGTCTGCAGCGCCAACCGATACGCCGGCGACCCGTCACTGTCGAGGGACACGCCGACCAGCCGGCCCGGCAGCTGACGGGCATGCTTGGTGTGCACGGCCAGGTACCCCGCATGCGGGCCACCGAATCCCATTGGCACGCCGAATCTTTGGGTGGTGCCGAACGCGACGTCGGCGCCGATCTCGCCGGGCGGCGTGATCAGCGTCAGCGCCAACAGGTCGGCGCCGACGGCCACCAGCGCGCCGCGGTCATGGGCAGCAGCCACCAGGGAAGTCCAGTCGGTGATGCGGCCGCTGGCGCCGGGCAGCTGGGCGACGACGCCGAAGAACTCACCGTCCGGCAGGCCGTCACGCAGGTCTGCGGTGACGATCTCGATGCCCAACGGCTTTGCCCGGGTCGCCAGCACCGCGGCAGTCTGGGTGAACACGTCGCTATCGACGGCCAGCCTGTTGGACGTGCCGCGGGAGGCGCGGTGCATCAAGGTCATGGCCTCGGCGGCCGCGGTGCCCTCGTCGAGCATCGATGCGTTGGCGATCTCGAGACCAGTCAGGTCGGTGACCAAGGTCTGGAAATTCAGCAGCGCTTCCAGCCGGCCCTGGCTGATTTCGGGTTGGTAGGGCGTGTAGGCCGTGTACCAGGCCGGGTTTTCCATGATGTTGCGCAACAGCACCGGCGGTGTGAGCGTGTCGTAGTAGCCCTGCCCGATCATCGACACCGCCACGGTGTTGGCGTCGGCAAGCGCGCGCAGCTCGGCCAGCGCCTCGGCCTCGCTGGCGGCCGGTGGCAACGCGTCCAGACCGGGTGCGGCGCCGGTTTCGGTGAGCTGGTCGAGGATGCCCGTCGGGACCGCCTTGGCGGCCAGCTCGTCGAGCGACTCGACGCCGATGACGGCGAGCATGGCCGCGACGGCCGCGCTGTCCGGGCCGATGTGCCGGTCTGCGAACGTTGAATGGTCGGCCACGTTGAAACTCCTGACAGAAGGTAGAGGACTAGCGGCCCCCTCCCTCTGTCTTCACCCGTTCGCCAGGCGCCTGAGAGATTCGGCGCCAACTTTCTTGGCACCTTTCCCCATCGGCGGGTGCGGACCGCTAGAGGTTTCTAGGGCCTCTAGGGGCTGCCACCACTTTCCAGAGGCATCGTTGTCCCGCGCGGTCCGGGTGCCTGAGAGGTTGACGGAGAGGTGTTGCTCCTTCGGCGTCCGTAGCTGGCGGCCACGGAACTCTCCCGCTCGAGTGCGATGCGCTGCCCAGTTTACCCGGCCGCGTCACCCCCGCGGCGAGCGTGCGTTGGTTCGGACGCCGCGCCGTGCGGTGTGTACAACTGCGCACGCTCGCGTCAGGGCGCGGTGTCGGCTAAGAGGCGACCCGTAATTGGTTGTAGGTCTTCATGTTCCAGAGCCTGGCGATGATGTCGAGGCTGTAGTTGATAGCCTGTCCGGGCCGGCGGCATTGCCGCAGGATTTGCCAGTCCTTAAGGCAGGCGATGACGTGCTAGTGATACTTGGTCGCTAGATGCGGGCCCTGAGGCGGCGGAATGAATTGACCGTCGTCGTTTCTGCGGGACCGGGACGGTGAGTCCCTGTGAGGATGACTGCATGAGCAGCTGCTGGCAGAGATCGGCTTCGGCGCGTTCGGGGTACACCGGTCCAGCGCGCAGATCACCGACCTGCACAGGAATCGGTGGAGTGGTTTTATTGCCACGCTAGCCAGGCCGCTGCGGTGCGGGCCGCGGTGGAGTTGGTGTTGGCGTTAAGACCGGCTGGGTTGACGGTCGTCGATAGCGCACGTCGCTAAGTAGCGTCACCCTCAAACGGGGCAAGTCCAATTATTCGATCCATCCGTGTTTTCGGGCGAGGGTTTCGAATGCCATACGCACCTGCTGAATTTGTTCGCCAGTAATTGACGGTCTAATTTCTAAAAGAATCTCAGTCGCCGTATGCTTAAATTCAACCATCGAGAGCACATCATAGTATTCGTCAGAGGTCAACAAGGTATCCTTGTGGGCTGCGGCCGGGGTTGACGCATCGAGCGATAGCTGTACTGAAGTCGCGAACTTACCTCTGGGGCCGTCCTCTACCTCAAATGAAACCCTGGCGCCCGGTCTCGCCAAGGCTTTCTCAATTTCGAGGTCATTCGCGTGCAGAAAAACATCATCACCGCCGACATCGGGAGCAATAAATCCATAACCGCGAATGGCGTCGAAACGAACTATTCTGCCTGCGATCCTCACCTTTATGCCAATCCATTTCTCCGAACATGCAGACTATCCCATAGTACGCGTCCAACAGCCAAGGCCTTTCAAGCTCTTCTCGTGGCCGAGTGAATGCCCAAGGTGTGGGGTCCGTCGATGACGCTTCTAGGCATCCGTCGGTCTCGATTCTCAAGATTCGAGTCTGATCGATGTTGTGCACTTTGGGCCTAGAGGCGGGCGGCTAGCGCTTGGTGAGGGTCTCGCGTAGTCGGATTTCTCGCTGATCCGGGGTCAGCCGGCGCTCAAACACTTCACCGGTATCCCCGTCCAACCCGCACGCCACTACCGATCGTGCGTGCACATCCAATCCGACGCTCGTGCGCTGAACCTTCACTGGGGCCTCCCACATCTTGTGGCTCTACCGGCCAGGACCGCTTCCTGTCGGCAACCCACGTTCACATGTGAGCGGAGGCCCCAGCCTCCTCATACCGTTTAGCCGATCTTGCGGTCGCGATGCTTGCGACGGGAGGCCAGCTCGTCCTCGGGAGCGGTAATCGACTCGCCGCCGTCGGCACGCTCACCGTGGAAGTCGGCGATAACGCCGGTCAGCTCACGCATCGCACCGGAGACGGCGATGCCGAACACGCCCTGGCCACCCTGCAGCAGGTCGACAACCTCTTCGGCCGACGTGCACTCGTAGACCGTGGTGCCGTCGGAGAACAACGTGATGTTGGCCAGATCCTGGACGCCGCGCTGGCGCAGATGATCGACCGCGACCCGGATGTTGTGCAGCGATATGCCGGTGTCGAGCAACCGCTTGACGATCTTGAGGACCAGGATGTCCTTGAACGAGTAGAGCCGCTGGCTGCCGGAGCCCGCCGCACTGCGGATCGAGGGAACCACCAACGACGTGCGTGCCCAGTAGTCAAGCTGGCGGTAGGTGATCCCGGCGATCTGGCAGGCACTCGGCCCGCGGTAGCCGACTAACTCATCGGGCACGGAATCGTCGGGGAACAGTCCCGGCTGCATGGGCGCGCTCGGTGCGGCTTCGCCCTTGGTGCCCTTGGTCGCGTCCGCGTGGTCAGCAAGGTCCAGCTGACCTTGACGTGGCTGCTCGCTCACGGTGGTTCCTCTCGCCGATCGCGCTCTTGTCACTAGCTGCGTCACTTGGCTGCCATAGCCGCCACTTCTGGTCAGGCCCGAGTGCTAGAGAGCTTACTGCTGTTCGATAGCTGCCGTACCTTAAGTCGCAATTCAAAGTATGGCTGCCGCGACGGTCTCTGGCCGCTAACCGCCAGGCGTGTCGCATTCCGGTACCGGATGAGACGCGTCCGTGATATTGACGGAGGGTACAAAATTCAAACTTCCGGCGGTGCCGACACGCGGACCCCGCGGTTTAGGTGGCCTTGAAATCGTCCGGTGAGACGCTGTCGAGAAATTCCTTGAACTTCTCCACCTCGTCCTCGCGAACGGCGCTGTTGGACTCTTCGTCGCTCTCGTCGGGGATCAGCAGGCCGGCCTGAGCCAGTACGGCCTCCTCCACGTAGATCGGAACGCCGACCCGCAGGGCAATCGCAACCGAGTCCGAGGGCCGCGCCGACACCTTGATGTTCCGGTCGAAGATCAGATCGGCGTAGAAGGTGCCCTCCTGCAGATCGACGATCCGCACCTCCTTGAGCGAATGCCCCAGCGCAGCAATGAGATCCCTGATCAGATCATGCGTCAGCGGTCGGGGCGGTTCGACGCCTTGCTGCTCCAGCGCGATCGCGGCGGCCTCCGACTGGCCGATCCAGATCGGCAGGTACCGGTCACCGTTGGCTTCGCGCAGCAACAGCACCGGCTGGTTCTGCGGCTGCTCGACGCGAATGCCGACAACACGAACTTCACCCATCTGTGTCTGCCCTCCGCACATGCTGTGCCGTGTCTGACTCATCCTCGGCGCTACGACGCGGTTGACAGGATGCCTACCCACGCCGCCGAACACCAAGCTGTCGAACGAAGTCTAATCCTCAGCGGTGCAGAACGTCGCGAACCGCGGACTTGATCAAAGAGGTGTGCAAAGTGATGGCAAGTGCGGCGACCTCACGCGCCAAGTCGTCGGCCCGATCGCGGGCACCGGCCCTACCGCCCTTGACCACCGGCCCGGCGATTTGGGCGATCAAATCGGATTGCCGGTCTGCCGCCGAGCGAAACGCCCGCAGATGCCGCGGCTCGACCCCATATTCGGACAACGCACGAGCACATTGGAGGATCACCACCGCGTGTTCGTCGAAGAAACCGCCCGGCCCGGTGGTGATGACACCGGCCCTGAGCAGCGCCGTGAGCAGCTCGTCGTCCACACCCGACCGTTCCAGGAGGTCTTCTCGACTCAGCCGGATGCGGGCGGGCACCACCGCCGATGCATCGGATCCGGCCCCGGAACCAGCCCCGGCGCCGACACCCGCGGACCCGTCTGGCACCGAGACCAATCGCGGTACGCCGTAAGACGATCCGAAGGGCGGTAGCTCACCGTCGGGCTGAGCGTCCAACTGCGCCCGGATCACCTTCAGCGGCAGGTAGTGATCCCGCTGGGCGGTGAGGATGAAGCGCAGCCGCGCGCAGTCGTACGCGCTGAACCTGCGGTACCCCGAGGCAGCGCGCTGCGGCGTGACCAGTCCCTCAGCCTCCAAGAAGCGAATCTTGGAGATCGTGACATCGGGGAAATCCGGCCGCAGCAGCTCCAGGACCGCCCCGATCGACATCCCGGCCAGCGCCGGGCTATCGAGTGCGCCCACTAGCCTCCGGATCCCCCGTCGTTGTCCCCTTGCTTGGGCCCGGTCAAAAAGACCAACCGGAACTTGCCGATCTGCACTTCGTCCCCGTTGGCCAGTACCGCCGAATCCACCGGCTCACGGTTGACGTAAGTACCGTTGAGGCTGCCGACATCGACAACGTGGAATTCATTGCTTTCCAACCGGAATTCGGCGTGCCGACGGCTCACCGTGACGTCATCGAGGAAGATCTCGCTGTCGGGATGCCGGCCGGCGGATGTGATCGCCTGGTCGAGCAGAAAACGCGATCCGGCGTTCGGTCCCCGTTTGACGACCAACAACGCCGAGCCCGCCGGAAGTCCTTCGACCCCGGACACCGCGGTCTCGGTACCCGCCTGTGCGGGAGCGTCCAGCTCGTTGAGGAAGTCGGCCCGGAAGACCGAGGTCGTCTCCACGGTGACCTCGTCAGAAGTCTCGTCGTTATCCATGTCCGTCACCCGCTGCTCCTTACTTGGCCGCTGTGGCGTTGTATGACCCGTTTACTGCCTTCTCATCCCTACTCGTACTCATCTGTCACTAATCTGTCGACCGTACCGCGCGCCGGTCGGTATTGTGCCCTCCACTTCGGGATCGCGATCCCGAAGTTGCCCAGCTCCTCCTCAGGCCGTTCGCCGGCCCTGGAAAGGCCCCACACGCTCGGCGCGCGGCGCTGGCAGGGACATTAGCAATCATCATTCGGTCAATGTTCCGCGGTAGGCCTCGGCGTCAAGCAGCGCTGTGATGGCAGTGTCCAGGGCAGCGGTATCGGCAACCTGGACATCCAGTAACCAGCCGGCACCGTACGGGTCGCTATTCACCAGTTCCGGACTGCTTTCCAGATCGCTGTTGACCGCGGACACTTTGCCCGAGATCGGCGCGTAGAGATCCGACACCGATTTCGTCGACTCCACTTCGCCGAAGGATTCGGCTGCCGTCACCTCGGTGCCCACGTCGGGCAGCTGAACGAAAACGACATCGCCCAGCGCCGACTGCGCAAAGTCGGTGATCCCGACCCGGACGGTGTCGTCCCCGCTGCGGCGTACCCACTCGTGTTCGGCCGTGTAATGCAGATCGGGCGGGATATCGCTCACAGTGATCCTGTTCTGGTCTCAAATGGGGTTAGTTCACTTGACGGGCTGAGCGTATTGGTGGGGTTTTGGTTGCCGCAAGGTGGTCACGTCCACTCGGTCGGCCTGTTGCACAGACATTCGCGCGCCGACGCGTTTGACGCTGTCCTCCGCGCCGCCGGGGATGTTCATCGCCGCGGCCAGCGTTGGCGGATCGCCAATCGCCAGAATCGAATATGGCGGCGACAGTGTCTTGTTGTCGATGGTCAGCGAGCCGGGAGAACCGACCACCCAGGTATCGACACCGACCCGCACCGACTGGTGTGCACCGCCGATCTCGATGGCCTCGGCACCGGCGGCACGCAGTTCGTTGATCACGTCGAGCATCACCTCCGGTGCTACCCCGGGTCCGGGATCCTCGATCGTCACGGTGACCCCGGGTCCGGTGGCGCCCACGGCGCCAACCAGGATGGACAGCGCGGCCAACCTGGCCTGGGCGCTTTGGATGGCGGCCTGATCGGTGTTGCCGGATGCCTGCAACGAGTTGAGCGTGCTCTGCAACTCGGTGACTTCGGTGTTGAGCGTGGCCTCGCGTTGCCGCAACGAATCCAATAGCACCAACAGGTCTGCGGGACGGGCGGTGTCCAGGGAATCACCGGACTTGGTCTGGCGCGCCTGGGTGACAATGGCGACCCCCAAGACCAGGCACAGCAGAATCGCCAGCGTTCCGAACGCCATTCGGGAGCGACCGCCCCGCAGCAGCCCGGCCAGCCCGGTGCGGCGGACCCGTCCGATCTCGGGTCGCGGGCGGTTTTCGGGCAGTTCGTGGCGGCCATGCTGCTCAGCTTGGTGGGCCCCATTGGCTGGGGCGGGTTCTGCGGGGTCCGGGCCCTGGCTCACACTGAACTCATCTCGGTACTCATCTCGGTCATCTTGCGCCGCTCTCCCCCGCAAGCGGGGGGTGCCCCCACCTCATCGCTCCGTCCCCCGCAAGCGGGCGGTACCCCCACTGCATCGTCGCCGGCGCGGGTCATGCCCCGAACAGCCGGCGCCGCAGCGCGGCGGCGTTGCCGAAGATGCGGATACCCAGCACCACGATGATCGCGGTGGACAGCTGCGTGCCGACGCCGAGCTGGTCGCCGACGTAGACGATCAGGGCGGCCACCAAGACGTTGAACACGAACGAAACCACGAAAACCTTCGGGTCGAAGATCCGCTCCAGGTACGCGCGCAGCCCACCGAACACCGCGTCAAGCGCGGCGACCACGGCGATCGGCAAATAGGGCTGGATGACCTCGGGCACGCTGGGGTGGAAAACCAAGCCCAGCACGATGCCAATCGCCAGCGCCGCGATTCCGATCATGCCGGTCGGATTCCCGTCCGCAATTCCCCCAGAGCGATCACTCTCACGACGACTTCTCTCCTTAGGGCCCAATCTGTTTGGCGAACTTGACATCCCGGATCGCTCCGGCAGGCATTGTGATGCTGTCGGCGACATTCACGTTGACGCCGACCCCGTAGGAGACCTCCAGCAGCCTAAGCCGGTGCAGACCGGGACTGTTGTCGAACACGTCGCGCATCGCGTGCGGCGGGCCGACGGCGACGATCTGGTAAGGGCTGCTGGTGGGATTGTTGTCGACCAGGATTGCGCCGCCGGCCTGCCGGATGGTCACGTTCGGCCCGATCCGGGCTCCATTGACCGCGATGGCTTCAGCTCCACTGGCCCACAAAGAGTTGACGACGAGCTGCAGATCGCGGTCCAAGATGATTTGCTGGCTACCGTTCACACGCTGCTTGGAAACATCGGAAAGATTGGGACTTACCCCGGGATCGGTCACGGTCACCGTCAGACCCGGCCCGGTGACCGGTGTGCTGGCCGCCGCGAGGCTGAGCGCGTCCAGGCGGTTCAGCAGCCGCTGACCCGCGACGTCGTCCGCGAGCGCACGCCGCTGTACGTCGTCGACTTGAGCCCAGAGCGCGCTGCGCCGCTGGGCCAACTTGGCCGCGCTGGCCTCGGTGGACCGAACGCTTGTCGCCAGCAGCTGTTGGGCGGTCCGCACACCGGGCGCAACCGATCGGGCCTGCGCGACCGCGGCGGCAAATACCGTGGCGACCAGCGCCGCCGCCAAAGCTTGCCAAACCCAGCCGAAGGCGCGGGCCCCCCTACCTGGCGGGGTGGCCGAGCGTTCGGCGGCTGCCGCGGCATAACCGGGATCCAGATGTTCTGACAGCAGGGCGCGCAGCAGCGAGGGCACCGGAATGCGCTGTGGCCGTCCCGCCCCATGGGCGCTGTAGCCGGCGTTGGGGTCGTAGCCGCCGAGCAGCCGGTCACGCTCTGCCATGTTCACCCGCTTTTGGCGTCTGCTGCTGACCTTCGCCTTTCAGTTTGGGCATGCGGCGCACCACCAGCACCGTCTGCACCGCGTATTGGACGAGCGACCACAGGTACGCAAACAAACCCCAGATCAGAAAAGCCCAACCGCAGGCTCCCACCACGCGGCTCCACAACGCATCCCATGTTCCGAGCAGGACGAGTGGAAACCCGCTCATCAGGCAGAAAGTCGCGCCCTTGCCGATGTAGGTCACCGGCAGCGCCGACAGTCCGCGGCTGCGCAACACCGGCAGTGTCGCGGCCAGCAGCGCGTCGCGGACGAACAGGGTGATGACGAACCACCAAGGCACGATCCCGCGCACCGCCAACGTGATGGGAACCGTCACCATGTAGAGGCGATCGACCGCCGGATCCAGCAGAACCCCCAACCGCGACGACTGGTTCAGCGTCCGGGCGATCTTGCCGTCGGCCCAGTCGGAGGCGCCGCTGAACATCAGAATCGCGACCGCCCAGCCGTCGGCGTGCGCGACCAGCAGAGCGTAGATAAACACCGGGATGAGCGCCAGGCGGATGGCGCTCAGCGCGTTGGGTACGGTCAGCACCCGATCCGGCGGATGCTCGGGCTCCATGAGCCGTGACCTTAACTCGGGGAGGAGGGGGTCCGCACAACGGACCGGGCTGCCGTGCCCGCCGCGAGGCCAGACTCAGCGGAATACCCCGGGCAGGCTCAGGGTGGAAAGCGTGTCGTCGGACAGCGGGTTGTCGTTGACCATGTACGTCCACGTCGACGTCGGCCGCGCCAGCTTGGACAGGTCCAGCCCCTGCTCCTCTTCGAGAACGTTTGCGGTTTCGAACGTCTGCTGGCCCGCCTCGATCGCGTCCGCCGCCAGCGATGCGAACGCGTCGACCGCCAACCGGTGGAACTCGTCCAGCGGATTCTGCCGGCCCAGCGCGCGCAAATGGATGCTTTCGCGGATGTCGGCCAAGTACGCCAGATGGTCGGCCCAGCCGCGGTCGAGGTGATACAGCATGATCAGCCGGCAGATCTTCTCGAAGTGTTCCTCGTCGAGGTCTTCCGACAGCTCCTCGTATCGGTCCGGCGCCAGGTCCTCCAGCTCTTCCCGCGCTGTGGCGGTGCGCAGCAACGTGTTTCGTCGTTCGACGATGATGGCGCGCTGTTGGGCGATCAACTGGTTGTAGCGCCAGGTGTTTGCGTGCACGTCCAGCAGGCGGCCTTCCGCGACGCGCTGGGCGTGATCGAGCAACGAGGTGGTCTTGGGGCTGACGATCCGGCCGTCCTCGTCGGTCTGCATTGGCAGTTTGTTGTGATCCAGGTTGGCCGCGACGACATCGTCTTCCCAACTGGAAAAGAACACCGACGACCCGGGATCACCCTGGCGCCCGGCTCGGCCACGCAGCTGGTTATCCAGCCGCTCAGTGTGATGCCGCCCGGTGCCGACCACGTGCAGCCCGCCCAATTCGGCGACCCTGTCGTGGTCGGCTTCGTCGGATCCGCCAAGCCGGATATCGGTGCCGCGCCCGGCCATCTGGGTGGAGACCGTGACAGTGCCGTACTCGCCGGCCTCGGCGATCACCTGCGCCTCCTCGGCGTCGTTCTTGGCGTTGAGCACCACCGCGGGCACACCGCGCCTCAGCAGCCGCTCGTGCAGCTCCTCGGATTCGGCCACGTCACGGGTGCCCACCAGCACCGGCTGGCCGGTTTCGTGCAGCTCGGCGATGTGATCGACGATCGCGTCGTTCTTGGCGGCCGCGGTGATGTAGACCCGGTCGGATTCGTCCTCGCGGACGTTGGGGGTGTTCGGCGGAATCGGTGAAACGCCGAGCTTGTAGAACTGGCGCAGTTGCTCACCGGCCGCCAGCGCCGTGCCGGTCATCCCGCACACGGTCGCATAGCGGTTGATCAGTGCCTGCACCGTGATGGTGTCGAGCACCTCCCCGGTCTCGGTGGTCTCGATGCCCTCCTTTGCTTCGACGGCGGCCTGCAGGCCGTCGGGCCAGCGCTGCAGTTGGGCGATGCGGCCGCGGGAGGCGTTGATCAGGTGCACCGCGTCGTCGCGGACGATGTAGTGCACGTCGCGCTGCAACAGCACGTGCGCGTGCAGCGCGACGTTGACCTCGGTCAGCGTGGTACCGACGTGTTCCTCGGCGTACAGGTCGATGCCCCCGAGTGCCTTCTCGACTTTGCGGGCGCCGACGTCGGTCAGGTGCACGTTGCGGCTGTCGGAATCGGTGTCGTAGTCGGTCTCCGCAGCGAGCTGACCGACCAGCTTGATGATCTCCAGCCGCGGCGTCTCCCGGTGCGTGGTGCCGGCCAGCACCAGCGGCACCAGCGCCTCGTCGACCAGCACGGAGTCGGCCTCGTCGATAAGGGCCACATCGGGATTGGGCGACACCAGGTCGTCGACGTCGGTGACCAGTTGGTCGCGCAGCACGTCGAAGCCGATCTCGTTGACCGAGGCGTAGGTGACGTCGCAGCCGTAGGCGGCCCTGCGGTCCTCGCTCGTCGACTCCGCGGTGATCCAGCCGACCGTCAGGCCCATGTCCTCCAACAGCGGACCCATCCACTCCGCGTCCCTGTGGGCCAGGTAATCGTTGATGGTCACGACGTGCACGTGCCGGCCGGCAATGGCATATCCGGCCGCCGCGATCGCGCCCGCGAGGGTTTTGCCCTCACCGGTGGCCATCTCGATCACGTCGCCGGCAAGCATGCGCAGCGCGCCCAGCAGCTGCACGTCAAACGGCCGGAGCCCGGTCGTCCTTTCGGCCGCCTCCCGGGCGATCGCAAGGAATTGCGGGATGTCCTCGGATTCGGCGAGCTCCTCGAGTTTCAGCAGCCCCGTTGCCTTGCGTAGCTTCTCGTCGGTGAGATCGGCGGCTTCCTTGTCGTACTCCGCCGAGGCGGTGACCTCGGCCATCGAACGGCTTCGGTTCTTTTCCGTGCTGGCGCCGAGCAATCGCCAAAATCGGCTGCTCAGGCGGCCAGGTTGCGCGCGGTCGGTCTTTGACACAGCTCAACGGTACGCGAGGGGCCGACCTGCGCGACCGTGCATGTTCCCCCGCAAGTGGGTGGGGGTACTCCCCCGCAAGCGGGAGGTGCCCCCACCCACTTGTGGGGGCGTGCCCCCACTACGACGACACGCCGTAACAGCTGTACGTTTGCGCACGCTCGCGCGCGTCACTGGCAAGTCAAGCCAGGTTGGATCGGCGGGGGTAGGCGATGCTCGGGTCGGTGAGCACGTTGACGACGGCGGGCAGCCCGCTGGCGAATGCGCGTTCCAGCGCGGGCCGCAATTCCGCGGGCGCCGACACCAGCTCCCCATGGCCGCCCAGGGCGCGCACCACCTCGTCGTAGCGGGTGCCGGGGCGCAACTCCGCCACCACCGAATAGCCGTACAGCATCTCCATCGGATGCTTCTCCAGGGCCCAGATTCCGTTGTTGCCGATCACCGACACGACCGGCACGTGGTGCCGAACCAGGGTGTCCCATTCCATGCCGCTAAACCCGAATGCGCCATCCCCTTGCAGCAGGACGACCTGCCGGTCGGGGTGGGCCAGCTTCGCGGCCAGGGCGTAACCAGGACCCGAACCAAGGCATCCGTAGGGACCGCTGTCCAGCCAGCAGCCGGGCAGATAGCTGTCGATCACCCGGCCGGCATAGGAACCGAAATCTCCGGCGTCGATAACGACGATGGCGTCGCGGTCCAGCAGCGGAGCCAGTTCGGCGTACACCCGCATCGGATGCAGTGGGATCCGGTCGTCAGCGAGCTCGGCCTTTTCCCCGCCGCGCGCCGCGCTTTCGGCCGTACGCAGCTCGGAGATCCAGTCCCGGTGGTCGCTACCGCCCGATCCCGCCAGGGCCGTCAGGATCGCCGTCAGGTCCCCGTACAGCCCGGCCGCGACGGGCCTCGGGTGCTGGCGGTGGGGTTCGGCGCGGTCCACCACGACGAGCTGGGTCTGCGGCCCGAACACCTTGCCGAAGCCCAGCCGGAAATCCATGGGCACGCCGACAATCAGCGCCACATCCGCCTCGCCCAACGCTTTTGCCCGCGCCCGCGAAAACGCGAACGGATGGTCGGCGGGCACCACGCCGCGCGCCATCCCGTTCATCAGTACCGGGATCTGCCGCTCTTCGGCGATGCGCAGCAGTGCCGCCTCTGCGTGTCCCCACCAGACATTGGTACCCGCCATGATGACCGGCCGTTGCGCCGCGGAAAGCAGGGCGGAAACCCGGTCCAGCGCGTCGCCGTCCGGCTTGGGGGCAGCCGGAAGGTCGGTCAGCGCGCCGGGTCGCGCGCCGACATCCGGGTCGCTCGTCGCGGAAAACACATGGTCCATCGGGAAGTCGACGAATCCCACACCCGAAGGAGCAGAGACCGCGGCCCGCAACGCGTCGTCGACCAGCCGCCCCGCGTCATCGGCCGACTGTGCGGTGGCGGCGAAGCGGGCCAACGGAGCCACGAACGGCACATGGTCGATCTCCTGCAGCGAACCCATCCCCCACCGCAGTGCGGGGGCCCTGCCACCGAGCACCACCAGCGGCGACTGGTTCTGCTGCGCAGCCGCCATCGCGCTCATCCCGTTGGTCACACCCGGCCCCGCGGTCAGCGCGGCCACGCCCGGCACTCTGGTCACCTTCGACCAGCCCTCCGCGGCAAAGGCCGCGGTCTGCTCGTGGCGGGTGTCGATGAGCCGGATACCCTCGTCACGGCAGCCGTCGTAGATGGAGAACAGGTGGCCGCCCGACAACGTGAAGACGGTGCCGATCCCGCTGGCTTTGAGGCGGCGCGCAACGAGCCGCCCCGCATGCACGGTCTGGGTGGACGGAGCGTCAATGCTCATCCCGGCAGCCTATCCGCCGGTCTCGGGTACCTTCGCGGGGAAGTACACCATGGGGCTCCACCGGACGCCTCGCTAACAAGGAGACGTCGAAGTTGGGCCCCACGCCGTTCAAGCCATCGATCGAGTGGTCGGCCGCACTCGAGGATTCCCTGCGGTGGGTGGCCATCGCCTGGGCGGTCGGTGCCGTGTGTCTCCTTATGGTGCTGATTGCCTTCAGATTTTTCACGCCGTGGGGCCAGCAGTTCTGGCGGATCACTCGCGAGTACTTCGTTGGCCCGGCCAGCGTCAGGGTGTGGCTGATTCTCGGCGTGTTGCTGCTTTCGGTGCTTCTCTCGGTGCGTCTCGTTGTGTTGCTCAGCTACCAGGGCAACGACTTGTACACCGCGGTGCAAAAGGCGGTGCAGGGCATGGCGGCGGGCGACGACAACGTCAAACAGTCTGGGATTCACGGCTTTTGGATGTCGATCTCGATATTCATCCTGCTGGCGGCCTTATACGTCATCCGGTTCATGGCGGACATCTATCTGACGCAGCGATTCATCATCGCCTGGCGCATCTGGTTGACCGCCCACCTCACCGATGACTGGCTCAACGGGAGGGCATACTACCGGGATCTGTTCATCGGCAACATGATCGACAACCCGGACCAGCGTATCCAACAGGACGTCGACATCTTCACCGCGAATACCGGTGGCAGCCCGAACAATCCGGCGAACGGGACGGGAAGCACCCTGCTGTTCGGTGCCGTCAACGCGGTGGCCTCGGTGATCTCGTTCGCCGCGATCCTGTGGCACCTGTCCGGGGATCTGAATCTCTTTGGCTTCGTGCTGCCGCGCGCGATGTTCTGGACCGTTTTGGTCTACGTGCTCATCGCGACGGTGGTGGCCATCTGGCTCGGGCGCCCGCTGATTTGGCTCAGCTTTAACAACGAGAAACTCAACGCCGCATTTCGCTATGCCCTGGTGCGATTGCGGGACGCGGCGGAGGCGGTCGGCTTCTACCGCGGTGAGCGGGTCGAGCGGGGGCAATTGTGGCGGCGCTTCACGCCGATCATCGCCAACTACCGCAGGTTCGTCCGCCGGACCATCCTCTTCAACGGATGGAACTGGTCGGTGAGCCAAACGATTGTTCCGCTGCCGTGGGTGATCCAGGCGCCGCGGCTGTTCGCGGGCAAGATCGACTTCGGCGACGTCGGCCAGTCGGCGACGGCATTCGGCAATATTCATGACTCGCTGTCGTTCTTCCGCAACAACTACGACGCGTTCGCGGCCTTCCGGGCGGCGATCATCCGGTTGTACGGATTGGTCGACGCCAACTCTCAGGGCCGCGCGTTGCCGACGGTACTGGTCAAGCCGAGTGAGGACGTCGCTGTTGAACTCGCCAACATCGAGGTGCGCACACCGGCCGGCGACCAATTGATCGACTCGCTGGACGTGCGACTGGACAGTGGCGACTCGCTCGTCATCACCGGGCGCTCGGGCGCCGGTAAGACCACGCTGTTGCGCAGTCTGGCCGAGTTGTGGCCGTATGCCTCCGGCACCCTAAGCCGCCCGGACGGCGACAACGCGACGATGTTCTTGTCGCAGTTGCCGTATGTGCCGCTGGGCAATCTGCGTGGCGTGGTGTGCTACCCCAATTCGCCGGACGACATCCCAGAGAACACCTTGCGGGACATGTTGACGAAGGTGGCTCTCGCCCCGCTGTATGAGCGCCTCGACGAAGAGCGGGACTGGGCCAAGGTGCTCTCCCCCGGTGAGCAACAACGTGTGGCGTTTGCCCGCATCCTGCTCACCAAACCGAAGGCGGTATTCCTCGACGAAGCCACGTCGGCGCTCGACGAGGGGCTGGAATTCGCGCTCTACCAGTTGCTGCGCAGCGAACTGCCGGATTGTGTCCTGGTCAGCGTCAGCCATCGGCGCGCCGTCGAACAGCACCACGCGCAACAGCTGAAATTGCTCGGCGGCGGCCAATGGCAGCTGGGCCCCGTGGAAATGGAGCCGGCGCAGGTCTAAGCGGCGATCGCGAGCGCGGCGGAGCCGGGCGAAGCGGGTCGCCGCCATCAGGTGTAAGGCCGCACGCGCCGGTAGTCATATCTGACTATCGTGGCGCACCGCCGAAATGCCTCGTTGTGGTCATGACGTGCTGCCCGCCGGCCTCGTAGCGTCGCGGCATCAAGACCAGCGAAGCCATTGAGGAGGTGCGGTTCACATGTCGTTTGTGATCGCGGCCCCGCCGATACTGGAGGCAACGGCGACCGACTTGGCGAGTGTCGGCTCGGCGATCAGCACCGCGAATACTGCTGCGGTGGCCGCGACGACCGACGTGGTGGCCGCCGGTGGCGATGAGGTGTCGACGGCGATCGCCGCGTTGTTTTCCGGGCACGCCCAGGCGTATCAGGAGCTGAGCGCGCGTGCGGCGGCTTTTCACGACGAGTTCGTGCGGGCGCTCAACGACGCCGCGGGCTCGTATGCGGCCAGCGAGGCCGCCAACATCAACCCGCTACAAGGGGTGCTGAACCTGGTGAATGCGCCCACGCTGGCGTTGGTGGGGCGGCCGCTGATCGGCAACGGCGCCAACGGGACCCCGGGCACCGGCGCAAACGGCAAGGACGGCGGCATCTTGTTCGGCAACGGCGGGGCCGGCGGCTCCGGCGGGGCCAGCAATCCGGGAGGCCGCGGTGGAAACGCCGGGCTGTTCGGCACGGGCGGAGCCGGCGGAGCCGGCGGCGACACGACGTCGGGCAACGGTGGCAACGGCGGGGCAGGCGGCCGCGGCGGGCTGTTGTTCGGCACCGGCGGGGCCGGTGGATCCGGCGGGGCCGGCGGCATCCTCAGTGCCGGCGGGACCGGCGGGACCGGCGGGACCGGCGGGACCGGCGGACTGTTCGGCGGGACCGGCGGGGTCGGCGGGATGGGCGGCGCCGGCGGCAAGGCCGGCGGTGGGGCCGGTGGCGCCGGCGGGGCCGGCGGGCTGCTGTTCGGTGCCGGCGGGTCCGGCGGGGTCGGCGGGGCCGGAGTCGAAGGTCCTGGCGGGCCCGGCGGTGCCGGTGGCGACGGCGGGGACGGCGGACTGATGTTCGGTGACGGCGGTAACGGCGGCGCCGGCGGATTCGGCAGCGGGGCCAACGCGGGTGGCAACGGCGGCCACGGCGGCAAAGCCGTCCTGGTGGGCACCACGGCGGCAACGCCGGGGTTGGCGGGGTCGACGGCACCGGCGGTTCGGGCGGTTCGGGCGGGCTGTTGGGCCTGGACGGGCAGAACGGGCTGAAGGAGAACTAGCCGCGTGCGGGCGCCGGAACCTTTTACCGCGCCTGCGCTCCCGCTGCCGCGTGCGCTCCGGCGCGGCGACCGAAGAACGAGCCCTCACCCAGCTGCGTGCCGCTCGCATATCCCTTGCCGTCCTGGGCAATGTTGGAGGCGCAGGCCCCGGCCGCGTACAAGCCGGACACCACCGTGCCGTCCTCCCGCAACACCTGGCCGTCCACCGACGTGGCGAGCCCGCCGATGGTGAATCCGGCATACATCGCCTTGCCCAGTGACATATCGAACGCGCCCCATGGGCCTTTATCTTGGGGGGCAAGGAAATCCGGCTGCTTGTGGAAGTCTGGATCCTCCCCCCGGGCGGCGGAGGTGTTGTAGCGCTCCAGCGTCGCGGTCAGGTTGCCCTGCGGAATGCCAAGCGCGGCTTCCATTTCGGCGACGGTTTCCCAGCCGTCGATCAGCGGGACCAGCGGCATCTTCGGATGCTGCAGGTGGGCCTCGTCGACGATCAAGTACGCCGCGCTGCCCGGCTGATCCATGATGAACCCGGAAGTTCGTGAATGGTAAGAATCTTCGGCTACGAATCGCTGACCGAGCTTGTTGACGATGATCCCGGTGAGCAGGATCGACGGCGGGTACGGCGGAGCCGTGATGAAGATTTGATCCATGTGCTGAGTGGCACCGCCGGCCGATACCCCCATCCGGATGCCCAGCCCGTCGTCGTAGGTGTTACCGAGCACGAATGGCTTCTCGGCCAGTTTCGGGGTGTACTTCGCCACCATCTCCGCATTCATCACGAATCCCCCGGCAGCAATGATGACCGACTTCGCTTTGACCGCACCGACTTCGGAGAACTGCTTCCACATGACGCCGGTCACGCTGGTCTGCAGGCCCGAACCGTCCACGACGAGCCCGGTGGCACCCGTCTCGTAACGGATTTGCACGCCCATGCTCGCGGCTCGCTTGAGCAACAGGTCGATCACCATGCTGGCGCCGCCGGTGTCGCCGGGTACCGGCACCTTGTGGCCGCGCGGCGCCGGCACCGCCTGCTCGAGGAACGGCCACACCTTCTCGTTGCCGGTGAACATCAGTCCCTCGGTGTTGGGCTGAATCACCGCCTTCCCCGGGAAGTAGCTGCGCTCGAACTGGAAGCCCAGGTCTTCCAGCCAATTGAAATGCTCGACGCTGCCGTCGCAGTACGCGCGGATCTTTTCGTGGTCGGGCTGCCGCGACACCGCGACCAGGTACTTGTACATCTCCTCGGCCGAGTCGGGGTGACCGGTCGCTTGCTGGACCGCGGTCCCACCACCGAGATAAAAGTGGCCTCCGGCAAGCGAAGTGGTGCCGCCCGCCGCCGCGGCGCGCTCCAGCACCAGTACCCGCGCCCCCGCCCCTAGTGCCTGGGCCGCGCTGACCGCCGCGCAGCCGCCGGCAATCCCGAAACCGATCACCACCACGTCGACGTCATCCGACCAGGAGGTAACCGTGTCCGCACTGACCGTCGCTGGTATATCGGCACTCACCGCTGCTCCTGTTTGATGTAGTCGTAAAACGCCCGCATCTCGGGCGAGATGTACGCGATCTCCAAGAACGGCACTCCCGCCTGCGGCGCTGACACGTAGGCGAATTGAATTCCGCCGGGCATGACACCCTGCTGGACAACCGGGGCGCCTTGCGCCGCGGCTTCGGCCAGCGCCGCGTCGAATCGTTCGGGGCTCTCGGCCTCCACACAGATGTGGTGCAAACCCGGCCCGGCTTCCCGCAAAAAGTCACTATAGACGTTCTCCCCGCTGACCGGCTCGATCAGCTCCAACTGCATGTCCCCGAGATAGCTCAGTGAGATGCTGGCCACGAAATCGGCTGGCTTGCCGCGGTAGCTGCAGGTGTCCGGAGCAAAGTGCACCTCGGGTATTCGCACCCACTTCCGCACGCCTAACAGCCCGGTGAGGGCCGTTTCGGTGGCGTCCAGGTCTCGGGTAACCCACGCGATCTGTGCCGGGGACGCAGCGAGAAGGTTCATCGTCTCGCAGGATAACCCAGCCTGCTGGCCCGCAGAAGGGGCCAAAACGACCCCGAAAAAGCTTTGCCGCAATCAGCCGGGCCGGGTGCGGAAGAGCCGAATGAACACGTTCTAATTCGGGTCAATCAATGCTGGATCAGCACGCCCACCAACAGCCGCATCTGGGTATCGAATACCGCGGCCGGGTCGGTCAGGGTGTCGCTGCCGTACTGGCCGAACACCTCCAGGCTGATCGCACCCACCACGGCCGCCCAGAGCAAAAAGCACTTGGCGATGACGTGATCGTCGCCAGGAAAGCCGAATTCCTGGCGGATGCGTTCAAAGTCCGATGACATCGGTTGCGGGGCAACGTCATTGGTTAATCTGATTTCTCCGGTGGCAATCCCCGCGGCGATGGCGTCGAAGAAAGCGCCCACCACGCGAGTGCCGCCTGGAACCGTGCGTTCCGCGGGTGCGTGATACCCCGGAACCGGGCTGCCGTAGAGCAGAGCCCAGCGGGCGGGGTGCGCGACGGCCCAGCCTCGCGCCGCGCGCGCGATCGCGATGACGTCGTCACTCCACAGGTCCGTTACGGTGTCGCGGGCCCGGTCCGCCGTATCGGCCAGCTCGGAATAGGCGTCGACGAGCAGCAAGGTCAGCAGCTCATCGCGGCTCGACACGTACCGATACACAGCCGAGGACACCATGCCTAGGTCACGGGCTATCGCGCGCAGCGACAACCCGGCCGCGCCGTGATCCACCAGCTGGCGGCGGCCGAGTTCGACGATTTTCGCCTCGATCTGCTCCCGCGAATCCTGCCGCTTGCCCACGGGGCCAGTCTGACACAACCGAGATCACCGCTCTTGCTTTTCGTCGGGGACTGTGGCAGCGTGCTCGATGACGAGAGCACTGCTCTCATTAAACTAGTTGACCGAGAGGATGCGCCACCATGTCGACGCGCTACGAAGAACCCAACCGGGCCGCCCGGGTCGCCAGCACGGCAATCCGTTGGCTCGCCGAGCTCGGGATCAGCATCGCCGGGACCCAGTCGCTGCGCGTCCGCGGCCGCAAGAGCGGCAATCAGCGCGGCGTGGTGATCAACCTGCTGACCGTCGACGGCGTGGACTATGTCGTCTCACCGCGCGGCAACACCCAATGGGCGCGCAATGTCCGGGCCGCCGGCGTCGTCGAGGTCGGACCGCGCTGGCCCGCATCCAAACGGCGCCAACGCGGAATCCAGGAGGTGGCCGATGCGGCTAAGCCCGAACTCCTGAGGCGCTACCTGGCCAGGTGGTATTGGCAGGTCAAGGGGTACGTCGCGGGATTGACACCGGAATCAGGCGACGACGAGCTGCGTGCCGCTGCGCCATCGATCCCGGTATTCGCGCTCGCGCGGGTGGGCGAGCGCTGACTAACCGATCCTGGCCGGCCCGAGATCCTGTCGTGCCTCATCGGAAGTGATTCGCCAGGACACCGCAGCGGGCAGATCACCCCACACGCTGTTGAAAATCCCGATTATCTGCCCGGGCGCCCCATCGGGCGCCACGTACACCGGTCCGCCCGAGTCACCCTTCTGGCTCACGACGCCGTGGGACATGGTGAACCAGCCATTGTTGACGCTTTCGACGGTTCCGCAGGTTTCGCCGGTGATGACCCCGAAATGGCACACCGGTTGGCCGGGCTGGGCGGCCACGGCCGGATTGAACTCCAGAGGACGACCGCCGGGCAGGATATTGCTCGCCACGATGTTGTCCTGCAGCACAATCGCCTCGTAATCGGAAATCGATTGGTCGGTGGCCACGGTCGACCCGCTGGGTGTGTCGTCCCGGAAGGTCGCAAGGTAGCCGATCACGTTGCGGTCCCGGTCGGTGACCGGCCCGTCGCCCCGACAGTGCCCCGCCGTGAACGCGATTCTCTTGGCCAAGTCGACGTAGCCCAGGGTGCAGACGCGATTGGCCTGGTGGATCTCCATGCCCGGGAAGACCGCAATGGGATCGGCGCTGGCCGCGCCGGGGCTGAGCCCCAAAGCGAGAGCCCCGACAAGCACCGACGCCGTGAAAACACGCATTGTCAAGCGGCGCACACTAACTCCGATCCGTCGAGGCCGACGTAATTTGCCTGCCGGAGCTTGACGTTACGACTTATCCCTCCCCGACGGATAGTCTTTCGGAGCGGCGGGTGGCAGCGTTACCGAGACTTCGCCAGCGGGGCGGCGTCATCCGTCTGGCCGGCCGGACGTGGCGTCCAACCCGGTGGACCGAAGACGTAGCCCAACCGATCTCGCAGGCGCGTTGCCGATCGCCAGTCGCGGCCGATCGCCACGTATTCACGGGTCTGCAGGGTCCAGATGTTGAATGTGTCGACCTGCTTGGTCAGGCCGTAATGCGGGCGGAACAGCTCCGGCTGGAAGCTGCCGAACAGCCGGTCCCAGATGATGAAGATGCCGCCGTAGTTCTTGTCGAGATAGATCTTGTCCATCCCGTGATGCACCCGGTGGTGCGAGGGCGTGTTGAAGACGAACTCAAAGGCCCGCGGCAGCTTGCCGATCCGCTCGGTGTGCACCCAGAACTGATAGATCAGGTTCAGCGACCAGCTGAAGTACACCATCCACGGGGGCAGCCCCAGCAGCGGCAACGGAAGCCACATCAGGATCTCGCCGCTGTTGTTCCACTTCTGGCGCACCGCGGTGGCGAAGTTGAAATATTCGCTGGAGTGGTGTGCCTGGTGCGTCGCCCAGATCAGCCGGACCCGGTGCGCGATGCGGTGGTAGCCGTAATAGAGCAGGTCGACGCCCAGGAAAGCGATGACCCAGGTGTACCACCGGTTTACCGGCAGATGCCAGGGTGCCAGGTAGGCATAGATCGCGGCATAACCGAGCAAGGCCAGCGCCTTCCAGCCGGCCGAGGTGGCTACCGAGACCAGCCCCATCGAGATGCTCGCCCACGAATCCCGGGTGAGGTACCCCCCGGAGGGTGGCCGTGGCTTGCCCGACTGATCAGGGGCGGCGTTCTCGATGCTGGCCAGCTTGCGGGCCGCCGTCCACTCCAGAATCAGCAGCAACAGAAAGAACGGGATGGCGAACAGCACCGGGTCCCGCACCTGCTCGGGCAGCCCGAACCAAAAACCTGCCAACACGTCCACACCAGACAGATTACGACTGGCCTTGCGCAGGTGAGCGCCCGATGGCTTTGGCCCGTCAGGCGGTACACACTGTGAGGCGATGACGCCGACACATCGCGGGATGCTCGAACTCGGTCTGACCCAGCGGCTGCTGCGCTCCTCCGGCATCCGCAATCGGCTCTTTCCGGTTGCGAAGCTGGACCACTGGGCCACACACCCACGTCTGCCCTACACCGGTATGCCGCCCAGGCGGGTTTTGACGAGGATCGACGTCACCCGGACCGACCTCAACGGCCGTCCGGTCTACCAGGTCCGCCCGCGTCTGGTCGGTGGCGACCGGCTCACCGGTCATCTGCTCTATCTGCACGGCGGGGCATACGTGCTGGACTTGCTGCCGCATTTTCATTGGCCGGCGATCGCGAAGCTGGCGAATACCGTCCGGCGGACGGTGACAGTGCCGATTTACCCCATCGCCCCCGAGCACAGCTACCGCGAGGTGTTCCCGTTCCTGTTGCAGGTGTACCGCCGGGAGCTGGAAACCCGGGATCCGAGTTCGATTGCGTTCATCGGTGATTCGGCCGGGGGCGGAATGGCCTTCGCGCTGTGTCGGGCGGTGCGGGACGCCGGTCTGCCGCAGCCCAGCGACGCCGTCCTGCTCTCCCCCTGGATGCACATCGCGCTGCCCGACCCGGACGTGCCCGTCGTCGCGAAGATCGACCCGTTTCTCAACCTTGACGACCTGCGCGCGGCGGGGATCCGCTATGCCGGCGGCGATCCCCCGGACACACCGCTGGTCAGCCCGAGCGTGGGAGCGCTGGACGGCCTGCCGCGGCTCACGATATTCACCGGCACGCACGACGTGCTCAACCCCGACGCCCGCGCATTCCATAGGCGCGCAACGGACGAAGGCCTCGATATCGGCTGGTACGAACTCGAAGGCGGCCTGCACGCGTGGATGTTTCTGCCCGGTCGTCGCGCCGCAACGGCGATGACTGCGATCAGCGAGGTGTTGAGCCATTGACCGGCGTGATTGTCGTCGGCTCCGGGTTCGCCGGGCTGTGGGCGGCACTCGGCGCTGCCCGACGAGTCGACGAGCTCGGTGTCCCAGCGGGCGTGGTCGACATTACCGTGTTGAGCGCCAAGCCTTTTCATGACATCCGGGTGCGCAACTACGAGGAAGATTTGAGCGCCTGCCGTATCCCGCTCGCCGATCTGCTCGACCCCGCCGGCGTCGCGCACATCGCGACCGAGGTGACCGCGATCGACACCGACGCCCGCACGGTTACCACGGCAAGCGGTGTGGCATACGGCTACGACCGACTGGTACTGGCTGCGGGTAGTCACGTGGTCAAACCGGCTGTTCCGGGTCTGCGGGAGTTCGGTTTCGATGTCGACACTTATGACGGCGCGGTTCGGTTGCAGCATCACCTGCAACGGCTGGCCGATGGCCGGCCGACGCCTGCGGCGGCGACGGTCGTCGTGGTCGGTGCCGGGCTGACGGGGATCGAGGCGGCTTCCGAGCTGCCGACGAGACTGCGCGCACTGTTTACCCGCGACGGTCTCGTCCCGCGGGTGGTGCTGGTCGACCACAATCCGTTGGTTGGCTCCGATATGGGCGCCTCGGCGCGGCCGGTGATCGAACAGGCCCTGTCGGACAACGGCGTTGAGACCAGGACGGGATTCAGCGTCGCCGCCGTCAGCGAGGACGGGGTGTCGCTGTCGTCGGGTGAGCGGCTGGCGGCGGCCACGGTGGTGTGGTGTGCCGGCATGCGGGCCAGCTCGCTGACCGAGCGAATACCGGTGGCCCGCGACCGGCTGGGCCGGGTACCCGTCGACGATCACCTGCGGGTGATCGGCGTGCCCTCGATGTTCGCCGCCGGCGACGTGGCCGCCGCCCGGATGGATGACGAGCATCTGTCGGTGATGTCGTGTCAGCACGGGCGTCCGATGGGCCGTTACGCGGGCTACAACGTCGTCAGCGACCTGCTCGGTGAGCCGCTGCTGACCCTTCGGATCCCTTGGTATGTCACGGTTCTCGATCTCGGACCGGCCGGTGCGGTGTACACCGAAGGCTGGGACCGGACGGTGGTCGCCCGGGGCGAGCGGGCCAAGGCCACCAAGCAGACCATCAATACCCGGCGGATCTATCCACCGCTGACCGGCAATCGCGCGGACTTACTTGCCGCGGCCGCACCGGAGTTGCAGGCCCGCCCGTAACCGGACCCTGATCAGTCCAATTGCAAGTGATCACCGGCTTGCCAGTGCACCGCCCGAATGCCCGGCTGCAGGGACAGTTCCCCCACCAAGTGCTCGAGCTTGGCCGGCGAATTGCCATCCATGAGCAAGTGCGCGGTCAGCGTGATGTCGTCGTCGGCGGCCTGTCCCCGGTGGATACCGCGCAGCCTCATGTCGTTGCGGCCGACGTGCTGCACGATCTGGGCGCGCGCGTACGTTTCCGACTTGGGGCGACACACCACCTGCAGCAGGTACGGCTGCAGGCCTTCGTCTTCCGCCCCGGCGTCGTCGCGGTCGATCATCCGGCCAAGTGGGCGCCCCAGCACATGGATCGCGACGACGGTGCCGGTGGCGATCAGGGTGAACACCAGGTGCCCCGACGCGGCCAGCACACCCACCGCGGCTGAGCACCACAGGGTCGCGGCGGTGTTGAGGCCCCGCACGTTGAACCCCTCGCGCAGGATCACCCCCCCGCCGAGGAATCCGATCCCGGACACCACGTACGACGCGACCCTGGTGGGGCTGCTGTCCTCGGTGGCGACCGCGTACAGCACGAACAGGGTCGCACCCGCGGCCACCAGCGCGTTGGTGCGCAGCCCGGCCATGCGCGCCCGCCACTGCCGCTCCAATCCGATGAGGGCGCCGCATCCCACCCCGACGGCCAGCCGGAGCGCAAAATCGGCCACGCTAAGCGTCTGCATAACACCGCGCTCCCTCCCCCATGGCAGGCCTGGTAGCAGGCCCGGTATTCGCCATTAATTCCGACGATCGTGCTACCGGCCCCGGCGCGGTGCTCGTCGGCGCAGCTAACCACGTCTGGGTAAACGGCAAGTAGCCCACGGCCAAACTGGCCGCATTGCGGTTACCGTGACGAAGGCGTCACGCCATCAAAGTCGACTCGGGGCGGTCGGTCCCCGGCCCCGCGACTGCGCTATGACGGTTTGGTGAGCTGCGGACAGTAGTACTTCGCCGAGATCGCCACGAACAGGGCGGCATGGTCCATGGTCAACGCGGGATTGTCGTTCTGCAGGTCGCGGATCAGCTCCGGGCCCGACTTGCCATTGCCCATCGACCCGCACACCGCCTTGGCAAATGCGATGGCTCGACCTGCGCTGTTGTAGTTGAGGCCCGCATCGCGCACGGTGGCCAGGAAGCCCGCGTCGTCCAAGCCATCGTCTGGAGTGCCGTAGGCGGGCCCGGCGAAGCCGATCATGACGGAAGCGCCGAGTAGCGCCAGTAGCAGTCTCATCCCGGCTTGTCAGGCCTTGGAGAGGTGGTTCGGGCAGTAGTATTTCGCAGCGAGCAGGGAGAACTCAGATGCTGCGTCCATCGTGAATCCGGGATTGTGGCTTTTCACGTCATGGACGAGCTCCAAGCCCGATTCGCCGTTATTCAAGCACTCGCACACCGCGTGGGCGGACGCGATGGCCGAAGCCGGGTTGGAGTAGGTGATTCCGTCTTGTTGCAGAGCAGCGAGGAATCCCGCGTCGTCAGCTGGCGCGGGGTCCGGATCGGCAAACGCGGGCGCCGCCAGACCGATCAGTGCCGAAACGCCGAGGATCGCTAGTAATATTTTCATAATTCACCCTTCTTCCATTCCGAGGCAATTTCTGCGGCCGTCGCATGACGGCCAAAGGTCTTCTGCGCTAATGGTATTGTCGGCTCAGCAGCTAAATCGCTTCGACCGCTGCCGATCTCAACGCCGCGATCACGCCGGATCACGGTCGCCGAGATCGGCGCCACAGATACCATCAGGGTCCCAAACACTGAATTGGCTTATCCCCTAGCCTAACTGGGCATCCGACGGCACGACCGTGGGCTTGTCGCCCTTGGACAGGTGCACCGCGTGAATGCCGGGTTTCTTGGCCAGTTGCTCGAGTAGCGCGTCAAGACCTTCTTGATCGACTCTGTGATGCTGCACGCTTTCGGGCTTCTCCGAGATTTGTGCGACCAGACGCTTCAGTTTCTCTGGCGAGGTGCTGTCTTTGAGGTCCTTGAGCGGGGTGAGACGGCCCCGAACGCCGGCACTCTTGACGACGTCGGGAGCCCCGGCGCCCATGGCGCTGCCGAGCATGCCGGCGAGCCCCATCGAGCTGAAGAGTCCTCCCTCGCCGAGTGCGGCTGCCGGCACCGCGTCCGGTCCGGCGGCCGACAAGGCGGCGGCGACCGTCCTGATGGCCGGGGTGGCCGTGGCCCAGCTCGGCGGAACCGTCAACGATCCGACCAAGGTGCCACGTCCGAAATGCGCCTCCGGCGTGACCGAGCCGAACAGCGTGCCGCGGCCCCAGTGTGGTCCCCCAACCCCAAGCCCGGCCCCCAGGCCTTCTCTCGGGATCGCGCCCAGCCCGGGGTGAGGAGCGAACTTGAGGAACTGCGACGCGGGAAGATTAATCAACAGCCCGATGTAGTTGAACTCCGTGGTATAGCCAAGTGGAGTCTTGAGTGCGCTGTACATGGCGCTAAGCGTCGATGCTCCAGTTGGACCTAAGAAGGTGTTTACGATCCCGTTCAAAGTGTCTGTGTAGTCGGTGCTGAGGTTTGCGCCGGCTTGCAGCAGCCACGACACCGGGTTGGGCAGTGAGGACAGCGACGAGATGATCGACTGCGCGCTGCCGGCCGAAGTGCCCGCGGCTTGCGTCGCCGCCGCCGCTTGGGCGCCCAGCCCGGCGGCGTTGGTGACCTCGGGCGCCGCGGTGAATGGCGTCAACTTGGTGGCGGCCGCCGACGAGCCGGTGTAGGTGTCCATCGCCAGGGCGTCCTGAACCCACATTTCGGCGTATTGGATCTCGGTCGAGGCGATGGCCGCGGTGTTCTGCCCGAACAGGTTGGTCGCCACCAGCGACGCCAGCTGGCTGCGATTGGCGGCGATCTCGGTGGGCGGCACGTGCGCGGCGAATGCCGTCTCATGGGCGGTTGCCGCCGCGGTGGCCTGGGCCGCGGCTTCGGTGGCCGTTTCGGCGGTGGCCTGCATCCAGCTCAAGTAGGGTGTGACCGCGGTCGCCATGGCCACCGATGACGGACCCACCCACGGCCCACCGATCAGGCCGTCGATGATCGACGAATAGGCGCCGACGGTGGACTGTATTTCGCTGGCCAGCCCGCTCCAGGCCGCCGCGGCGCTGCGCAGTGACCCTGATCCCGGACCGCTGTACATCCTGCCCGAGTTGAACTCCGGCGGAAACGCTGCAAAAAACATGTGTCTATACCCCTTGCCTGATCGGGCACGCTTGGGCGGCCGCTGCCGGCCTAATTTCCGTGGTCATGGCGCTCATCGCCGTCAGTGGTTTCATCGCGGTCAGTCCTCGAGGACCGGAATCACGATGATCGTGGCCGTTGCCGGGTCGGCCTCGACGACGCCGCCGAGCGACCTCGCCGCGGCACCGCCGCCTCCGGAGTAGGCCGCGGAAGCGCCAAGCGCGCGTCCCGCCAGGCTGGAGAGGCCCATCTGGCTGAAGACGCCCTCCTCCCCGGCGAGCGAGGCAGCTGGAGCGACTTCCGCGCTGGGTAGCACCGAGGCCAACGTCCTGATCTGCATCTCCGGCGCGGCCTGGGTCCAGGCCGGGGGCACCGACATGTTGCTGACCAGGGCCGCCTTGCCCATCGCCCCCGATACCGGTGCTCCGCCCATGCTCGCGGAGCTCAGATGTGGCATCTCGCTGGCAATGGGGGCTAACGCCCCGCTGATGACTTTCGGGGTGAAGAAGGCCTGCAGCCCCTGCCCATTCTGGGCGTAGGCGAACGTCTGCCCGAACGACAGGAACGGGCCACCGACCATGGAACTCTCCCCGAAGAACGGCGAGTACACCCCGACGGAGGTCGACATGATTGTGTTCCAGTTCGTCAGGTCGGTCATCAGTCCCGACGGCAACGACACCGAGGCCAGTGTTGGCAAGTCGAGGCCCTTTAACAAGCTCCCCGCCCCGCCTGACGTCCCGGCCGACCCGATGGTCGTTGCCATGTTTTGCAGCCAGGTCGGCACCGAGTTGATCAGCCCGGACAGGTTCGAACCAACGCCCGCGGCGCTCGACTGCGAAACCGTGGTCGATTGCAGGGCCGTGGCCGTGGAGTTGGTGGTCTGCGGCGGCTCGGTGAACGGCGTCAGCTGCGACGCGGTCGCCGAAGACCCGGCATAGGCATACATCGCCGCGGCATCCTGTGCCCACATTTCCATGTAGTCGGCTTCGGTGGCCGCGATTGCGGCGGTGTTCTGTCCCAGGATGTTGGTCGCGGTGAGCATCATGAGCAGTGCACGGTTGGCCACGATCACCGGCGGAGGCACCGTGGCCGCAAACGCGGTTTCATAGGCGCCGGCGGCGATCTTGGCCTGGCCGGCTGCCTCCTCAGCCTGCGCGCCCGCAGCGCTGATCCAAGTGACATAGGGCGAAGCCGCGGCTGCCATCGCAATCGAGGACGGACCGGTCCACGGCCCGACGACCAGGCCCTCGATCGTGGACCCGTACGACGACGCGGTGGACTGCAAGTCGGCGGCCAACTCATCCCACGCCGCCGCGGCGGCCAACATCGGCCCCGCCCCAGGACCGACATACATTCTGCCGGAGTTGATCTCCGGCGGTAGCGCCCCGAAATCCAGCATCTATCGCCCTCCGAGTCCCTTAACTAGCCGCGACCGCGTTGGCCGCCTCGGCCGCCGCATACGACCCCGAGCTGGCCGACAACGTCGCCACAAACTGCTCGTGAATCGCCGCGGCCTGCGCGGCCATCGCCTGATACATCTGCGCGTGCGCGGCGAACTGCGCGGCGGTCAGCGCCGATACCGGGTCGGCCGCGGCCGGAATCACCCCGGTCGTCGGGGCGGCCGCGGCCGCGCTTCCGGCGGTCATCACCGAACCGATGCCCGCCAAGTTCCCGGCCGCTGCAGCCAGAAACTCCGGCTGTGTGGTGACAAAAGCCATCTTTTTCCTCCCATACGAAGATGTTGTTAAGCACCTCGATGGGCGCCGCCGTCTTGACGCCCGTGCCTGTTAGCTGAGGTCCCTCAGATGGCCGCCATGGTAATTACGGCCTCGTGGAACTGCCCTCAAATCTGCCCAGCTCTTATGGAATACATCGGAACCACCGTTGATTCCATGTATGTGATGTCAACCGACGCGCGCCCTCCCCTGTCGAAAGTTTGTCAATGCTCCTCGCTCAGACTGCTTGTCAAATATAACGATCATCGTGATCAGAACGTATTCGCGACACGTTCCTGTTTGGTAATCGCAACGTAAAAAGCAAGTGTCATCACGCTGCCATCACGCGTCAGAATGTCGTTTGACAGCTAACGATCACGCCCACTGAATGCGCAGTTCAGTGTCTGAAGACAGCAACCACCGCAAAATGATCAAAGGTGGTTCTGCGTTCTGCAGTTTGGTGGAGAGTCATTCCGCAGATCGGCGCCATCGGCGATCTTGTTAACTGCGATTAAAGCTATTTATCACCAGCGTCGATCTCGAACTTTATAACCTCCTACTGCACTATTGCCGAAACGATTAAAATTTCCGATACGCTGCAACGCTGCGACGGCGCCGGTAGCGTATCGAGTTTCTGAGCGCGCCCCGCATATTGGCCTGAAAAACTCACGACCACTGATACGGATACCGCGGCGATATGCCCAGCTCGAGTTGGTTGCCGGTGGCACGAAATTCCCTGACTCGCGCGTCGACACCGGAAACCCAGTCCGGGTTGCCGGTGCGGACGCTTGATGCAGGACGCCATCGGTCGGTGTCAGGCCCAGCTGGAACCGACGGCGGTATCGGTACTGGCCATGTTGCCGCCGGCGGTCTGTACTTTTTGCCCGTGCGCGTTGGCCTGCTGGTAAATCACCTGGAAGTTGCGGCCCAACTGGGTGACGAACTCCTGGCAGGCCACCGAACCGGCACCGCCCCAGAAGTCCCCGGCAGCCAGCACATCACGGACGATGGCCTGATGCTCAGCTTCCAACGACGCGGCCTGGGCCCGAATTGTGGCGCCGTGGGCGTCTACATCGCCAAACTGATAGTTAATCGTCATGCCGCGCTCCCCTTAAGTTCATCAGATGATAGACATGCCATGCTGCTGTCGCGCTTATTAGCTGCTGGGGGTTTACTGTGAGGACTGTTTCCACAGTTCATGGTCGTTACGGCCCCGGATGACGTCGTCGCATGTTCAATCCAGCGTTAACACGATGTTGCGAAAGCGCCTGATTCACTTCATCTGTCGTGTCGCGTCAGGTACTCTCTGGACTCCGAGCGGAGTGGGAGATGGGCGGCGAGGACGCCCGGATTGTGCGGGCGTCCCGCGCCGTCAGCCGCCGGTCCGGGATAGCCGCCGCGCTATCCGGCGGCCGGTGGGCGTGGCACGAAGCTGGGGCGGAACCCGTATTGCGGCACTGCACGGCCATAGCCCTGGCCGGCCATGTTACCCATCGGAACCGGGGGCACGCTGGCCGCCACCGCCGGAGGCGGGACCATCGGAGTGCCCCCCAACGTCGAGGCCAGTGGGCTGGCAAGTGGTGCCGGCGCGGTCCAGCTCGGCGGCACCGACAGCGCGCCGATTATGGGTGCGTGCCCCAGGCCCGCCGACACCGCGTTACCAAGACCTCCAAGCCCGCCCACGGGACCCACCAGCGCCTCACCAAGCGCGCCCGTGGCCGCCTGTCCTGCCGCGTCGCCAACCGCGTCCCCGGCGCCTTGGGCGCCCAGCAAGCCCAGGAAGGGAGCCATCGTGTTGCTGGGCATGTAGAAACCGGACGAAAAGATGGTGTTCCAGATGTTTGCGTTCAGGAGCTGTCCGACGGCCGTGTTGTCCCCTCCGATCATGTTCAGCACGCCGCTGAGTCCGGTGGTGTCAGTTGCCGACCCCGCGGCAAAGGGATTAAGCCCCCCCAGCGCTTGGAGGATGCCGCTCAGACCCGTCGTCTGCGACGAGGACGACGACGGTGACGCCAGCCCCTGCAGCGCGTTGGGGATGGCGGAGACCACCTGCGCCAGCGTGCTCTGCTGGGTCCCGGCCTGGGTGGCGGCGGCCTGGCTGACCGCGGCGGACTGGGCGCTCAGCCCGCCGGGGCTGGTGGTCTGCTGTGGCTCGGTGAACGACGTCAGCTGAGTGGCAACTGCCGACGAGCCGGCATAGCCGTACATTGCCGCGGCGTCTTGGGCCCACATTTCCAAGTACTGGGCTTCGGTGGCCGCGATAGCCGGGGTGTTTTGGCCCAGGATGTTGGTGGCGATCAGCGCCATCAGCTGGGCACGGTTTGCCGCGATCACCGGCGGGGGCACCGTGGCCGCAAACGCGGCCTCGTAGGCCCCCGCTGCGGCCTCGGCCTGTGCGGCGCTCTCCTCGGCTTGTGCGGCGGTGGTGCTCATCCACACCACATACGGTGTGGCCGCAGCAACCATCGCCACCGAGGCCGGGCCGTGCCATTCTTCACTGCTCAGCGCCGAGAGCACCGAGCCGTAGGCCAGCCCGGTGGCACGCAGCTCCGCGGCCAGCCCATTCCAGGCCGAAGCCGCGGCCAGCATCGGGCCCGCCCCCGCCCCGGAGTACATGCGCGCGGAGTTGACTTCGGGCGGTAGCAATGCGAAATCCAGTGCAGCGGTCATCGGTCACCCCTCCATTACCTAGCTGCGACGGCGTTAGCCGCTTCAGTCGCCGCATACGAACCCGCGCCGGCGCCCAAAATTGCGACAAAAGACTCATGGATTGCCCTCGCTTGGGCGCTGACGGCCTGATACATGGCAGCGTGGGCGTTGAATTGTGTTGCGGTCAAAGCTGATACGTCATCAGCGGCGGCTGGAGGCAACCCGGTAGTTGCGGCTGCCGCGGCCACATCTTGCGCGGCCATTACGGATCCAACACCGGTCAAGCGACTGGCGGCCCTGGAAGCCGTAGCCATCGCTTCTGGATGCGTAATCACAAGCGACATCGGACTTCTCCTCGGCGGAAGGCGACCGGACCCGGGGGGCCGACCTGGCTACTGCCCATGTCGTCCACTCACATGGAGTTGCGGAGCGGAGCAGCGAGGGTGAGTCTGTCGGAAGTGAGCCGATTCAGGCGGCGGAAATGGTGCCGGGGCCGGATCGCAGCGAAATGGTCGTTGATCTGGAATAGGGAATATCGTCGGGGCTCATCTCGCTCTCACCTCCTCTGGGCCAGGGCACACGGGGATGCCGTTAGCAGCACATCAGGGATGGGGGCCCAGCCAAACGGCGGAGCACGGCACCCCTCTCGTCAGAGCTTCGACACCACACGGCGTATCCGGTTGAATCACAACCGGAAGCCACTTGGGCTCAACCCTTAATCCGGGAGGAGCTGTCCTGACCCTGGGCGTCTTTCGACGTTCGAGGTCAGTGGCCTATATCCGTGTAGACGCCTCACCTAGCGAGGTGCATACGAAACCCATCGTGGCATTTGGCGCGAGGTGAGTCAACCCAACTGCCAAACGTTTGCAACAAGCAACCGGCCGCCCAGCGGATCTTTCGCCGGGGTGCTCGAGCCTGAACGCCTACTTCGACTTCTTCTCCGCCACTGCCGCGCTGAGGCCTTCCTTGAGGTCTTCGCCCGTCAGCTGCTTGAACCGCAGCAGCTGATCCGCGCTGAATTCGCTGTTGTCACTGGCCAGCACCGCGTCGAGGTCTGCGTCGTCCAGTCGGAAACTACGGTGGTCGCGCGCCTTCTCGACCACATTGCGCACGAAGCCGGCATTACCGAGCGTATCGATTCCGCGGATCACGTCTCCCTCCTCGGAAACCGTCTCGTCGAGGTAGAACCGGGTATACGACGGCATCAGCACATCGGCTACCTCGTCAGTGATCACGTCTTCGTTTTCTCGGCCCATCATTTTCGTCAGCGAGACCAACTCTCGCGGAGTGTAGCTGAAGAACTCGATCACCGTCGAAAACCGCCGTCGCAGACCCTGATTCACCTCGAGCATCTTCTCCATGGCCTTGGCATAACCGGCGCCGAATACCACCAGTTCGTCGCGATGGTTCTCCATGTAGATCAGCAGCGTGTTGATGATCGCGTTGCCGTAGGGGTCGCCTTGGGTGTAGCCCTTCTCGTGCAGCGTGTGCATCTCGTCGAAAAAGACCGCGCCGCCCAAGGCCTGCTCGAACATCTCCTCGGTGTTCTTCTCCGCGTCGGCCATATACCGGCCCAACAGCTTGGTGCGGCTGGTCTCGACCACCAGCGGCTTGCGCAGCACCGTCAAGCCGCACAGCTGCTTGGTGAAAGCGCGCGCCACCGATGTCTTGCCGGTACCGGGCGGCCCCAACAACAAGGTGTGGCGCGATGTCACCGGAACCGGGAGCCCCATCTTGGCACGCGCCAGGTTCACCTTTGTGGTCGCCTTGATGAGTTTGATTTCCCGCTTGGCTCTTTCCATGCCCAGCATCGCGTTGAGCTCGGCGTCCCCCTCGGCCAGGTACTGCGCAGCCGACTCTGCGTGCCGAGCGGCCTCGGTCTGGGCGCGGGTGGGCGCGCTGTCCGGATCCCACGGATCCGTGCGGGCCTCAATCGTCTCCGGGTCGGTCAGAACCAGCCGAAAGTTGGGGTTGTCCAACGCTTCACGGGCCGGGGCGAACTTCGGATCCCGTGAATACACCCGGCGCAACAGCTCGACGGCCTCCTCCTCGCGACCAACGTGCCGTAAACACATGCCTTGGGTGTACAAGGCGATGTTCGCCGCGCCCGGTACCCGGTCCCCCTCGACGGCTTCCGACCCGCGCCGGTACGCCTCCTCGAAGACCCCTAGCGATGCCAGCGCCGTCGTGGCCATCGCCCCGCCCGCGGCCTTCAGCTCGGGGTGACGCCACGGCGTTCCCTCGGGAAACTGGACGAGCACGTCCGGCCAACGTCCGGTGCGGAAGTACAAAACCCCTCGCACGTAGTTGACCAGCTCGGCATCGAAAGGATGGCGGGGCTCGACGCCGTCGAGCAGTTTGGCCGCCTCCTCGTAGCGTTTCGCCTCGGCGAGCACGGCGGCGTAAGCGCAGGCCAGCGACTCGACGCTGGTGACGGCAAGTTTCAAAAACAACCCGTCGGAGACTTCGGGACGGAATTGCAAGTCAGTAACCCCGAGGCGGCGGGTCTCCCAGCCGAACGTTCTGACCGACGTCCATGCGCCGGTGAGCACCTCGATGCTCTGATCGCCCGCCAGAACCCGCGCCAACCAGGCATCGCACATTCCCGGATCAAGGGTGGTCGCGGTATTGAACATTTGCGACGCCACCTGTGGGTTGTGGCTCGGCTGTAATCCGTTGACTGAGATCCCCGATGCCAATAGGCCGGCGACCATTGCATTGCGGGCGTCTTCGACGGTGGACTGCGCGCGGGTCATTGCGCTACAGGCATGCTTTCCTGCATCTGACCGACCGACACCATTAGCTCGTCGCGGTCACGCAACTCCCGGCCGGGCACAGCCAGCAGCGGACGGGTCGTCGGCGCCGGCAGGCTGGCGCGCACCGCGGCCAGCTGGCGGCCGGTCAGCCGGTTAAGCCCCGCCGACATCTCTTTGGGCAGGCGACTGTCGCTGTGGTAACGCACCCAGGCCGACAGCAGCGGGCGACCGCCCCGACTGACGAGCCGGATGGTAACCACGGTGGCCCCAACGTCGGGGGTGTCCACCCACAATGCGTCGATGGTCTCAGTGTCGATGTGAGACGGCGTCAGCCAGAAGCTGGTCGCAAAACCGTTGAAATGCTTGAGATAACGCCATCCCGGGCGGCTCCAGGTGGGCTCCAGATCGGCCAGCACAGCGCTGTCGACGTCGGCGAGTTCGTCGGCGGTCAGCGGCCGGGCCGAGCACGGTTGTCCGTCGATATCTTGGGCGAGCCGCTCGGTGGCCGCAGCCATCGTCGACGCCAGCGAATCGCGGGCCGCCACCGCGGCAACGTTGCGCTGCGGGTTCATCCTCAGCACCAGCCAGGTGCGGCGCTGATACGAGGCGGGGAGATCACTGACCAAGTCCCACTCTTCGGGGCCCCAGTCGTCGAGCTTTGACAATTCGGCTGCGTTGCCCCCGCGGCGCACCTTCACCGCGACGATGTCGATGCCTTCGAGGTGAATATCGAACTGGCGCAGCCCCTCGGCAACCGCCTCCACCGCCACCGCGGCCGACGGCGCCGCCCGATGACGAGACCGTCCCGACGGATCGTCCTCGCCGTCCACCGCGATCACCGTGACCAGATGGCCTTTGTACTCGCGCACTCCAACGGTGTCGCGCCCGAACCGGCGCTGGTGATCGATCGCGGGCGTGCACCCCGCAGCCAGCGCCGCGCCCGGATCGGCAGACCAATCCCACAGCCATGCCGCCAACCCGGAGGCCAGTGTGAGTCCGTGGTAGGTGATCAGCGACAACGCCGTGAGCATCGCTGCGACGCCAACCCCGACCCAGAACGCGACATGGCGATCGCCCTGCCACGAGTCCGGGGCATGACTGGCCAACACCAAGATCACAATGTCGGCCAAGAACACTGTGGTGACCCGTGGCCACGACAAAGCCAACCCTAAAGTGTGCTGAGCCTTCATTCCTGCTCCGCCTTCTGCTTACGTGTTCGCACCACCATCATGGCAGTGCCGAACACCGCGCCGCCTATCAGTAACGCCGCAGTCAACCCCCCTGCGGCCACCCACACCGGCACCATATCGCGGCCGGCAGCCGGCTTCGGCAGGTTCAACGGTTCGGACAGCTGCTGCGGCGGCTTTGCCGGACCTTCGGGTACATCCCACGTCAGCGCGGCGACCGGGTCGACGATTCCGTAGCCGATCTGGTCATCCACACCGCGAGCCGGCGCCCTGGCCGTGTGGATCAACCGGTTGATGATTTGATACGCCGAGAGCTCAGGATACTTAGCGCGGACCAGTGCAGCCACCCCGGACACGATCGCGGCAGAAAAGCTGGTACCAGCCGGAACCAGCAATGAATTGTCCGGGCCGTCAATCGCGTTGATCAGACCGTCGTCGCGGGGTGAGAGTCCGATGATGTCGGTTCCCGGCGCGGCGATCGAGACCCACGGTCCGGCGACACTCGTTTGGGTCATGGGCGTGCCATTCCCATCCACTGCGCCGACCGTCAGGACATAGTCGCTGAACCAGGAAGGCGTCACGACCGTCGTGACACCGTTCCAGTCGCGGGGATCATTGGGCGACAACGGATCATGGAGCGGGTTCTGCTTGCAATCCTTGCCGTTGCTGTCGCCGGCAGCGGCCACGATGACGACGTTCTTATCGACCGCCGCGTAGCGCACTGCCGCACCCAACACGCGCTGGTCGATGATATTGCGCGCACTCATGCACGTCACGCTGGAGATGTTGATCACCTGTGCGCCCATGTTGGCGGCATGCACGATCGCCCGCGCCATCGTCTGGATGTTGTCGATCTTTGCCGACGTCTGCGGATCTTCGTCGCCGGTGTACGGGTCCTTGAGTCCGAATTCCTGACTCGACTGGCGGATCGCGATGATGTCGACATCCGGGGCGATCCCGCTGAAAGCGTCAGGCGGCGCCGCCGCCGGCGATGCGGGCGGTGGCGTCGGCGTCGGTGACGCCGATGCGGGCGCCGGCGTCGGTGACGGTGTTGGGGACGGTGACGGCGATGGCTTGGGCGTCGGTTGGAGCGGAAGCGGGCCACCCGAGTGGTCGATGGGCATCGTGTGTCCGCCACCTGAGTAGCTGGGTATCGTCACCGTGCCGGCGCCATGGCTGGCCGACGGAGCCCCGGGGGGTCCAGGCGGCGCTCCCGGTCCCGCAGGAGCCCCTTCTGACGTGGGGGGTGGGGCGGGAACCATCGTAATCGTCTGAGGCAGCGGTGACAGAGTCACAGTCTGCGGCGGTGGTGCTTTCGGGGGCGGCTCGGTGGTCGGGATGGTGACCGGCTTGCGTGGTGCCGCCGGCGGCGCCGGCGCGCCACTCGCCGGCGCTGCACCGATCATCGACGCCACGATGGTGCCGTGGGCGTCGCAGTCCGACAACCCGTCACCCGACATCACATAGTCGCCGCCGGGGATCAGATGCGGGAACCTGGGGTGCGGTGTCACACCGGTGTCTATGACGGCGACCTTTACGCCAGCACCACGGCCGAATTGCCAGGCCTCCTGCATATCCAACATGTCAAAATATTTCGGCTGCAGGCGAAAATCGGTGCCGGGCACAACCCCAACTTCAATGCAGTAAGCATTCTGCTTCATCGGAGCCACCGGTCCGGGCGGGCCGTCCGGGGGAACCGCTGCCGCGTCAACCGTCGGAGGCGCAATTGCATACGCCGGTGGCAATCCAGCAAATGCGCCTCCGGTGAGCAACATAGTGGCGACGGCCGCGTGGAACACGCGACCGCGCCACAACCTCCCGTTAGCGGAATCGAATCGCTGCATAGACATTCATCAACCACAATGCCAGCGGGAAAATTGGCATCAGGCAGAGGTATTCAATCCATTCCACCAACTTGCGGAACAACGGACTGTAGATGGTGTTGGGCACCACCGCCGCAGCGGTCATGCCCGCCGCCGGCAGCAAGACCAGGATCCCCACTCCGATCGACATCGACAACGGCGACGACAAAACCAGCACGTAGCGCACCACCACCGCAGCGACGATGAGCACAGCCGTCCCGGCCAAGGTGATCGATTGCCAGCGGTCGACATACGAGCGGCCACGCAGCATGAGAAAGCCCGAGCTGAACCCGGCCAGCAGCAGCGGCAGCCACCGTGTATCGGTGTGCGGGTTGCTCAACGAGGTGAGCGAGACGATCATCAGCACGCCGAGCCCCACCAGCAGACCCGACAGGTACGACCTGGCGCGCTCGGCCTGCAGCAGCACGTCGCGCACCGACTCCGGCCCCTCCAGGACCGGCGGGGCGCCGTCCGAGCGAACCACTGTGGTGGGCAGGTCGGGTCGCGCCTCGAAGACCCACCGGCTGGTGGCCGACGGGAACACCGGGAGCCGGATGCCGGAAAGCCGACGGGACAGGGCCGGTCCGGAGTGGTAGGCCAGCACGCAGACCAGCACCACGCTGCTGAACAGCGTCACGGCGCTGGTATTCGCCACCATCCGGGACAGGCTCGCGATCGCCGTCACCGACGTGATGGTGATGATCGCGGTGTAAATCGACAGTCGGCGACCGGTGAACCGCAAGGCCAGCGTCGCGGCAACGGTGAGCACCCCGAAGCCCAACACCGCTTGCGGGGACCCCACCGGGCCGGGCGGCGCTGCCGCCGCGGCAACCGATAGTGGCACGACGCCGGCGAGCAGCAGGATGTCGCCAACGCGTCGGTCCTGCCGTGTGTTGGCCCGCATCAGCACCAGCACCGACACCGCCAACACGATCAGGGCGATCACCGCGGCGTAGACGGCGGTGAGCCATGAGCTGTGGTGCCAGCGCCACCAGCCCAGCAGAGCCGACGCGGCTGTTACCCCGATCGCCACCATGGACGCGCCGACCTGCACCGCCACGACCGGGTCGATCGTGGCGAATCGCTTGCTCAGATTCTGCGAAACCGCGGTGGAGATGTGCTCGATGACCTGCGAGCGATGCTCGGTGTCGGCGATGAACCGAATCCACAAACGGTCGCCGTCGTAGACGTCCTGCTCGGTCAGCGATTGGGTGGCGCGCAGCGGTGTGCCGTCGACCAGGCACAGCATCCACCTGCCGCGCCCCGTGGCCTCGAGCGGGGCCTCGGCAAGCTCCCTCAGCCGACTGTTCACTACTTTCAGCAGCGGTTCGGTCATCACCGAAACCGGAGCGTTGGCATCCAGCAAAACGCCGATCTGGACACCCTCGCCGGCCATGATGCCGACCACTACCGCCCTAGGCGACGAGACGCCCTCAACGTCAGTCTGTGGCGCGTCAGCTACCGCGGTCATAGTCCTGCACCCCCTGCCCTGGTGTATCTGTTAACCCATGTCGCTAACCGCGCGGGGGGCTCCGCTGCGGTACCTGCCGAGGGCCCCCGGCCCCCCGGGAGGAGCAGCTCGACCAATTCCGGATTCATTCGCCTCGCCTCGCGATTAGTAGTTGTGGAACTGCCTTCAGGCTTTGAAGGTTGATTCTAGAGGAGTTTGCCGCGTTCGCATCTTGACCGCAGAATTTGTTTAAACGGATTACTGCACTTTGCATTTCGCACCCTGCGTCAGACCCGGCTGTGATTTTTCCACTCGCCGTAAGGCAGTGTGTCCAATACGGTTTTCACGCCCACCTGTATCAGTTGCGGGGTCGCGGGACAGATGGCCAGCCACGCCTCGCCGGAACCTGCTGTTCGTGCCTGTTGGTAAAGCGCGATGCGGCCACCTGAGCCGTCCTTCAGCGACAGTACCGAGGCGCTCGGGCCCTTGGCGTCGTCACGATACTGGCGCGCATACACCGCGACCTCGGCCGCGGGGTCTGACAGCGCTTGGCCCAGCGCGGCCACCGTTGCGGCGCTGATGCCCATCCGACGTAGGTCTCCGCCGGAGAACACGTTAAAGCCGGACTCCTGCCACGATTTCGTTGCCTCGAGCATCTCCTCTAGGGGCACGTTGACCGCGTTGATGGCCGCGGGTTCGGCGTGGTGAATCGATTCCAGGCCATCCATCACCAATGCGGCGATCGAGGCGCTGTCCGCCACGGCGACGTCGTCGACCGTGATGTCATTCCCAACCCGGACCGCTGACACCCAGTGGTTGGCGCGGCGGGCCAACACCACGCGGAACTCGTTGTCGGGGATATCGCGCGAACCCGGCGCCTGGTTCTCGTCCTCGACTACGCCGTAGAGCAACTTGCCCCGCGACAACAAGGCGACGACCTCAATGTCGGGTGCGGCGAGCACCCGCATCCGGGCGGCCACCTGCTCATTGACCTGGTCGCCGACGACAATCCCCTGCTCGCGCATGATTGCCATTCCGGGATGTTCGTTCAGCCAGTCGTTGGAGTCAGTAGATACGAATGGCCGGCACCGTAGCTCCGGGGCGACGTGTCGAATGTCCAGGAGTGCCTGGAGCATCCAGAATCCGTCGACGTTGACGGTGATGTCGGTGCGGGTGCTCTGCTGATCCATTAGTACCTCTAAGGTCGACGGGCTCGGACACTGCAGGACGCGGCAGCACACCGATGGGAGGTGTGCTGCCGCGCCTGTGGTGTGGTGTTAGGCCCAGCTAGAGCCGACGGCGCTGTCCGTGCTGGCCATGTTGCTGCCAGCCGATTGCACCTTCTGCCCGTGCGAGTTGGCCTGCTCGTAGATCACCTGGAAGTTGCGACCCAACTGGGTGATGAACTCCTGGCAGGCAACCGAACCGGCACCGCCCCAGAAGTCACCGGCAGCAAGCACATCGCGAACGATGGCCTGGTGCTCGGCTTCCAATGATGCGGCCTGGGCCCGGATCAGAGCGCCATGGGCGTCGACGTCGCCGAACTGGTAATTGATGGTCATATCAGTGTTCTCCTAACGATTGAAAGGTTACGCAGCCTCGGCTTTTCGCGCTAGCTGCTGAGGATCTGCTGGGACGCCTGCTCTTGCTGTTCGTAGTTGTTGGCGTCACGGATCAGACCGTCGCGCACACCGTGGAGCATGTTGATGATGTTGCGGAAGGCCTGGTTCATCTGACCCATGGTGTCGTAGGAGGTTGCCTCGGCCATACCACTCCAGCCCGCGCCGGAGATGTTCTGCGAGGACGCCCACATCCGGCGAGCCTCGTCGTCGACCGTCTGGGCGTGGGTCTCAAAGCGACCTGCCATGGCCCGCATTGCGTGCGGGTCGGTCATAAAGCGTGCCATCTTGCATTTCTCCTTGTTGCTTAATTGCTTGGATTGTTTTTGTGCTTGAACGCGATGGCCGGACAGGTTACGCAGATGCGCACCCGCCGAACCGAAAACTAGGGACGAACCCCCCTTCCATCAGTCGCCGGTCGCCACCGGGCGTTCTAACACGGTGAGCAGATGTCGAACCCTAACCGCGGTGTTCGAGTTGACGAACTACCCATACCGTCCCGGGCGCTTTCGTGGCCCTGCAGTCGATCCCCGAGATCACCGACTGCCGGGGGGTTGCCGTGGAGCCCATGTTTGTGGCATCGGTGGCAACCCTTGCCTCGCCGACTGGTTAGCCGGCGGCGGCTGCGTTGGCGGCCTCGGCGGCCGCGTAAGAACCGGAACTGGTGGCCAGGGTGCTCACGAACATCTCGTGAATCGCCGTGGCCTGGGCGCTAACTGCCTGGTACATCTGTGCGTGGGCGGCGAACTGAGCCGCGGTCAGCGCCGACACCTCATCGGCCGCGGCGGGCACCACCCCCGTCGTGGGGGCCGCCGCAGCCGCGTTCTGGGCGGCCATGGTCGATCCGATACCCTGCAGGCTCCCCGCGGCCGCAGCCAGTGCCTCGGGCTGCGTCGTCACGAACGACATGCTGCCTCCTCTTCATACTCCCCAGCATCGCTCTCTGGGACGAGAGTAGATGACTGTCCCGCCCTCGGTGGTTCACGGTGGTGCCTGTTCACAACTGTTCACCAGACGGCACGGCGAATTCACCTTGGGTAACGACACAGTAACAGCGTCCGACCCGGTTTTGGTGCGCTTCCAACTAAGAGTTCTCGGCAAGTTAGCGGATTGCCGTCCGCGGTCCTCAAAACTTGGCTGACCAGCACGTTTCTCGATGGCTGTGGTCGTGGCGTTTCGACAAAAAATCCGGCTGCCCACTAACTTGGGCGGGACGGCCGGCACTGGCCACATTGCCACCAGCGCCGCGCCCACGCCCGCATCCGCCGGCGGCATGTCGCCGAGCGGGCTTCCGGCCCCTGTTCCCGCCCCCCGTGCGGCGCTGATGGGTGTTGATCGGCATCGGTGCAGCGGCGTGTGCCGCCTGGAAGCGACCCGCTGCGGACAGCCGGAACCGGCGGCTTGCCGTTCAAGGCGGCATTGCCGCGGCCGCGCCGACATCGACCCCACCGCCGTCTCCGCCGATCAATCCCACGCTCTTCCCCGTCTGCACGATCGAGTGCGATCGAGTCGGCGATTCCGCTAGGGAACTGCGGAGGGCTTATACGCCGTGCACAAACCCTCGATTTTCCTGCGGAATGTGCTCGTGGCGAACAACGCCTGCCGGCGGACCACACCGTCACGGCTGCAACGCCACCGTACCCGGCTCGGCGACCAAGAGGTATCGCCAAGCCGCTTGAAAATGCTTGTGACGCCGCCGATATGGGTTGATTCTGCGGCGGAGTGCAGTGGCCCCGGCACGTTTCGCAAGTCCTTGCACAGCTTGTGGAAACCGCTTGGCGGCCAGCGCGTTACGGCGCGACCGCGCGCCACCCGCAGTAGCGGATGCCGTTTGATCTCCACAACAGCCTCATCAAGATCGTTTGTATTGAAAATGCCTCCCGTTGTTGAGTATTCAAGGCTTCGAACGCCCTGATCGGATGCGGCTCAGAACGTGTCTTTGCTGTTCAGATCCCGATCAGCCCATCGCCCCAGCCACGGATCGAGGCCGGAGGGCGCGCAACCTTCCGGCGAGGCCCGAATCATCCGCAGAACGGCCTTGATCCTGTCCTGCTTGGCACTCGTTGACCGACCAACGCCACCGCGGCTTTATCCGCGGCCGGATTTTTATGCGGTGTGGCGATATTTCCGCCGCAAACTGTCTGCGAAAGGGGCTCGCCGCCCCCTGCGCGCCAACCGTGGTCCGACGGCCCCGTCGAGCTATTCCCGCAGGTAATAGCTGTGCGTGCGAGATAGCAATGACCGCGGGTCGCCAGTTGCATCGGCGCCTGGACGCACGATGAATGGTGGCGACCGGCCGGCGGGCGGCCGAAACCGAACGCGGCGATGCGGGACCGCGGCGATCTAGCCTCATTAGCAACTTCGAAGAAAGCCGCTGAGCGCGAACTACCTGTGGGGGAAACGAATGCCGTTCGAATCCGGTGGTTCATAGGTGTTCGATTTCGGGGTGTTGCCGCCTGAGATTAATTCGGGGCGGATGTATACCGGTCCGGGTTCGGGGCCGATTATGGTTGCCGCGTCGGCCTGGGATGGGTTGGCGGCCGAATTGGGTGCAACCGCATCGGGTTACAGTTCGGTGATTGACGATCTGACCAGCTCCCCGTGGCTGGGTCCGACGTCGCGGGCGATGATGGCCGCGGTGGCACCGTACGTGAGTTGGATCAGTGCTGCGGCCGCCCAGGCCGAAGAGACCGCCAGCCAGGCCCGCGCGGCCGCGGCCGCCTATGAGACCGCGTTCACGCTGACGGTGCCGCCGCCGGTGATCGCCGCCAACCGGGTGTTGTTGATGACGTTGATCGCGACCAACTTTTTCGGGCAGAACACCCCGGCGATCGCGGCGACCGAAGCCCAATACATGGAGATGTGGGCCCAAGACGCCGCGGCCATGTACGGCTATGCCGGCTCCTCGGCAATCGCCACCCAGTTGACCCAGTTCACCGATCCACCCGATACCAGCATCCCGGGCGCGGCGGGCGGACAGTCCGCCGCGGTGGCCCAGGCCACCGCCACGCCCGCCGGCAACTCCGCGCAGACCGCAGCGGTCACGATCCCACAGCTGCTTTCCGGCGCTGCGGCGCCTTCGACGCAACTCGCATCGTCGGCGGTTGACGCAACCAATCTTCCATGGCCATTATCGTTGGTTTACGACACGATCAACAATTTCTTAACTCAGGGACTGCCGACCCCGAGCAACAACTGGCTCGGGCTCAATTCCGCTGTGTACACCGTAGTCCTGAAACAATTCACAGGCATTCCGTATTTTTCGAATGGTATGGCCAGCTTTGGCATGAGCATCCTCCAGCAGACCTATAACGGTCCCCTGGGTACCACGGCCGGTTCGGGGGGTGCCTTCATCCCGTCACCACAATTTGCCGCTTTGGGCGCCGGCGGTTGGACTTTTGCGCACCCGTCGGCGGGCTTCGCGTCGGCAAGCCTGTCGTCGAGCATCAAAGTCGGCGGGCTGTCGGTCCCGGCGAGTTGGGCCAACGGCGCGCCCGGCGCCGCGGAGCAGGCCGCCACGAAGGTGGTGGGCACCAACTTGGTCGGCTCGCCCGGCGGATCGCCCGGACCAATGAACGCCGCGCTGACCGGAGCCCCGGTGGGAGCGCGCGGCGCGCAACGCGCGGGCTACACGGGCGTCCGGTATGGAGTCCGCTACAGCGTGCTCACCCGTCCACCGTCAGCAGGATAAGTAGCGTTATCAGCAACCAGGTCCCGAAGGCCGTTGAGCCGGAAGGTTATTGAGGAGGAGATCACATGTCGTTTCTGACCACGCAACCTGAGGCACTGGCGGCAGCGGCCGGCACGTTGCAGGGGATCGGCTCGGCGTTGAGCGCCCAGAATGCCGCGGCCACCGCGCCCACGACCGGTGTGGTGCCGGCGGCCGCCGATGAGGTTTCGGCGTTGACCGCGGCGCAGTTCGCCCTGCATGCCCAGATGTATCAGGGGGTCAGCGCTCAAGCGACGGCCATTCACGAGGCATTCGTCAACACCTTGGGCATCAGCTCGGGGTCGTATGCGGCGGCCGAGGCGGCCAACGCGGCCGCGGCTGGTTAAGGAGTCAGGGCATGGGAATCGATTTTGGTGCGACGCCGCCCGAGGTCACCTCGACGCTGGTGTACTCCGGCCCGGGGTCATCATCGCTGCAGGCCGCGGCCGCGGCATGGAGCGCGCTGGCCGCTGAGCTTGCCTCGACAGCGCAGGGCTACGACAAGGTAGTCACCCAGCTGGCCGGCGAGGAGTGGCTGGGGCTGTCCTCGGCGGTGATGGCCGCGGCCGTGCAACCGTATGTGGCCTGGCTGACGTCGACGGCCGGCCAGGCCGAGCAGGCCGCCACCCAGACCGAATCGGCCGCGGCGGCCTTTGAGGCCGCGTTCGCCGGGGTGGTGGCCCCACCGTTGATCGCGGCCAACCGTATGGAGCTGACTCAGGCGTTGCAGACCAACATCTTCGGCCTGAACAACGGGATCATCGCGCAATTGGAATCGCAATACGCCGAGTTTTGGGCACAAGACGCCGGGACGATGTACAGCTACGCCGCGTCGTCGGCGACGGCCTCGCAGGTCACGCCGTTTACCGACGCTCCGACGATCGCCAACCCGGCGGCGGCCTCGGTGCAGTCCGCGGCGACCGCCGCGACCAGCAGCACCCCGGCCGCCTCGATCCAAAGCACGATCCAAAACTATTTCCAATCCGCGCTGACCAGCCTCACCACCCGGCTGCAAACCATCTCGAACCCGTTTGTTGGTAGCAACGCCTCGTTCAATTCGGCGGTGCAGGAGATCTGGTTCCTGTTGACCGGGCAGACCGTCGTGCCGACCAACTTGGGGACGATGTTCAACGGCATCAGCCCCTTCGCAAGCGTCTTCTATAACACCGAGGGTCTGCCGTACTTCAGCGTTGGTATGGGCAACTTCGGTACCCAGATCGCCAAGTCGGCGGGGTGGCTCGGTGGCGCGGCACCGGCGGCCGCCGCGGCCGCCCCGAAGGTCACCATGCCCTCGCTGGGTGGCCTCGGCGGCCAGGTGGCGGCCGGATTGGGTAACGGGGCCCACGTCGGGCACCTGGCGGTTCCGTCCTCGTGGCCGGGAGCAACGACGGCGCCACCGGCGGTGCGTCCCGCCGCGGAGTTCATCAGCGAGCCCATGGCCGCGGGCAACTCCGGGCCCGGGAACCTGGTGGGCGGCGTGCCCGCGGGCATGGGCGGCGCCGGGCGTGGCGCAGGCGCCGCTCCCCGATATGGGTTCAAACCCACCGTCATGGCCCGCCCAATGCCGGCCGGGTAACCAGACATTCCACACCGCACGGCCGCGCTGTCATTATTCGGGACGCTCTCGAAGCCCGCGGAATGCTGCGCGTTGCCCTTCGCGGCTACGTTGTCCGTCCACAGCCGGCGATAAAGTTTTGTCGAGACCAGAACCTGCGGAAATCGGAGTGGCGAAATGCGTGTGTTGTTGTCGACATACGACTCACGCGGGGGCGTAGAACCGCTGGTTGGGCTCGCGGTGCAGTTGCAGGCGGCCGGGGCGGAAGTGCGGGTGTGCGCGCCGCCGGATGAGGAGTTCGCAGAGCGGCTCGGTGGTTTCGGCGTGCCGCTGGTGCCATTCGGCGAGTCGGTGCGCGCGATGATGACCGCGGCAAGTATCTCCGGGCCCCCGTCGGAGGCGGACCTGCGCCGGCACGTGGACGAGACGATCGCCGCGCAGTTCGACACGGTCGCCGCCACGGCCGAGGGATGTGATGCGGTGGTGGCGACCGGCCTGGTGTGGACCGCGGCGGGCGCGCGGTCGGTGACCGAGAAACTGGGCATCCACTACGTTTACGCGAGCTACCACCCGACCCATCTGCCGTCGCCGCACCACCCGCCGCCAGCGTATTGGGGCTTACCGTTCCAAATGTTCATGCCCGACAACCGGGTGCTGTGGGACCTGGACGCGCAGAACGCGAATGCGCACTTGGGCCCGACGCTCAACAGCCACCGGGCGTCGATCGGTCTGCAACCCGTGGACAAAGTCCGTGACTATGCCTTCACCGACCGCCCGTGGCTGGCTGCGGATCCCGCCCTGGGCCCGTGGCAGGAGCCGGCGGAACTCGACGTCGTCCAAACCGGCGCGTGGCTGCTGCAGGACGAACGCCCACTGCAGGCCGAGTTGGTGGCGTTCCTGGATGCCGGCACACCGCCGGTGTATGTGGGCTTCGGCAGCATGCCCGTGCGCGGCTCGAAGGACATCGTCCGGATGGCCATCGAGGCCATCCGGGCGCAGGGCCGCCGCGCGCTGCTCTCCCACGGCTGGGCCAACCTGGCCCTGATCGACGACCGGGACGACTGCTTTGCGGTTGGCGAGGTCAACCAGCAGGCGCTTTTCGGCCGGGTGGCCGCCGTCGTGCACCACGGCGGCGCGGGCACGACCACGACGGCTGCGCGGGCCGGCGCCCCTCAGGTGGTGATACCCCAGGGTAAGGACCAACTGTATTGGGCCGGCCGGGTGGCCGAGTTGGGTATCGGCACCGCATACGACGGTCGGACCGCGTCCACCGAGTCCCTATCAGCCGCGCTCAAGCTGACCCTGACTCCCGAGACCCGAGACCGAGCGAGCGCCGTGGCCGGAACGATCCGCACCGACGGGGCCATGGTGGCCGCGACGCTGCTGATAGACACGATCAGCCAAGAAAGGCCGCCGGCTTCCGCGTGAGGCACGGGTACTGGGTCCGGACTCGGACAGCGCCGCGATAACTTCGGGGAACAGAATTATGAACTCCATCGAATTGATTTCCGCGTGAAATAATGGGTTGACTCCGGCCGGCTCCGGCAGGCAGTGATCAGGAAAAACCTCGAAATAGCGCGCCGCCTCGTCATGTCTGCGGCTCAACACATATCAGCGTGCGATATGGACCGGACACGGTGCTGTTCTTTCTCGTTCACTGATCTGGCCTGTCCTGGCCTGCAGTTGCAACAATCGCGGTAACCGTGAATATTGGCCTTAGGAAGCATTCGGAAATCCTAGGAATCAGAAGCCGTCAATGTTGGCGGCTCAATTCGGCGTTAACAAATAATCACACTTCAGGGAGCACCCAAAATGGTTACCCGCCTGCTAGTGGCTGTGGCGGTCGCGTTGATCGGCCCGCTGGGGGCGGTCTCGACCGCTCATGCCGACACAGCCGACAACAACTTCCTCTCAATGCTGAGGTCGGAGGGCATCACCGACCACGTATCGCCTCAACACGCGATCGAGGCCGCTCATAGTGTCTGCCAGAAACTTGACGAGGGAGAGAGCCCTACCGCGGTGGCGAATGACGTGCTGAACAACAGCGCCATGCCCGCCTACCATTGCGGCTACTTCGTCGGCGCGGCCATCAAGGCGTACTGCCCGCAGTACACGCCCGAGGAACAGAACTCTGGCACGGGCACCTGACGCCATACGCCGCGCCCGCAAGACGCACGGATCTCGGCTGCGCGCGCCACGCGCATCCCGGGCCCGGATAGTCGCCAGGTAGTCGTAAGAAAACCCGAAGGCGCGCCGGCCGCAGTGGTGCGGCGGACGCGCCATCGAGGTGTGTGGGTTGTGTGGTTATCCAGCGGGCATCGGGCGGGCCATGACGGTGGGCTTGAACCCATATCGTGGAGCGGCGCCGGACCCGCGCCCGGCACCGCCCATGCCGGCGGGAATGCCGCCCACCAAGCTTCCGGGCCCGGAGTCGCCTGCGGTGATGGGCTCACTGACCGCCTGCACCGCGGCACGCACCGCCGGTGGCGCCGTCGTTGCTCCCGGCCACGAGGACGGAACCGCCAGGTGCCCGATGTGGGCCCCGTTACCCAATCCGGCCGCCACCTGGCCGCCGACGCCGCCCACGCCGGCACCCAGCGCGGGCATGGTGATCTTCGGGGCCGCCGCGGCGGCCGCCGGTGCCGCGCCACCGAGCCACCCCGCCGACTTGGCGATCTGGACTCCCATGTTGCCCATACCAACGCTGAAGTACGGCAGACCCTCGGTGTTATAGAAGAAGCTCGCGTACGGGCTGTAGCCGTTGACAAGGGTCCCAAAGTTGGTGGGCAAGACGGTCTGCCCGGTCAACAGGAACCAGATTTCCTGCAGCCCCGTATTGAGCGAGGCGCCCTGACCAACGAACGGGTTCGAGATGCTTTGCAGCCGGGTGGTGATGCTGGTCAGCACGCTCTGGATCGAGGGCGGCAGCGAGCTGGCGGTCGCCGTGGACTGCAGCGACGACGCCGCCGGGTTGGCGATCGTCGGTGCGGTGGTAAACGGCGTCACCTGCGAGGCCGTCGACGACGACGCGGCATAGTTGAACATCGTCCCGGAGTTTTGGGCCCACATCTCGCCGTATTGGGCTTCCAGCTGCGCGATGATCCCGTTGTTCAGGCCGAAGGTGTTGGTCTGCAACGCCTGAGTCAGCTCCATACGGTTGGCCGCGATCATCGGCGGGGGCACCACCCCGGCGAACGCGGCCTCAAAGGCCGCCGCCGCCGATTGGATCTGGGTGGCGGCCTGCTCGGCCTGGGCGCCCGTCGACGTCATCCAGGCCACATACGGTTGCACGGCCGCGGCCATCACCGCCGAGGACGGCCCCAGCCACTCCTCGCCGGCCAGCTGGGTGACGACTTTGTCGTAGCCCTGCGCTGTCGAGGCAAGCTCAGCGGCCAGCGCGCTCCACGCCGACGACGCAGCCATCATCGACGATGACCCCGGGCCGGTGTACATCATCGCCGAGGTGACCTCGGGCGGCATCGCGCCAAAATCGATTCCCATGCCCTGACTCCTTAACCAGCCGCGGCCGCGTTGGCCGCCTCGGCCGCCGCATACGACCCCGAGCTTATGCCCAAGGTGCTGACGAACGCCTCGTGAATGGCCGTCGCTTGAGCGCTGACCGCCTGATACATCTGGGCGTGCGCGGCGAACTGCGCCGCGGTCAACGCCGAAACCTCATCGGCGGCCGCCGGCACCACACCCGTCGTCGGGGCGGCGGCCGCAGCATTCTGGGCGCTCATCGCCGAGCCGATCCCCTGCAGCGTGCCGGCCGCTGCCGCCAGTGCCTCTGGTTGCGTAGTCACAAACGACATGTGATCTCCTCCTCAATAACCTTCCGGCTCAAAGGCCTTCGGGATCTGGTTGCTGCTAACGCTAGTTCGGTCGCGCCTCGCAGCGCCCCCATCGCCGCGAAATCCTCAGGACCGGACAACTACTGTTCATTTGTTGGCCACCTTCGGTTCGAAAGTGAGGGTGGTCGGGCTGGATCCGTGCTGCGGGCATGGGCTCATCCTGCCGACGGTGGGCGGGTCAGCACGCTGTACCGGAATCCATACCGAACACCCAGGTTGCCCGCGCGTTGCGCGCCCCGCGCTCCCACCGGGGCCCCGCCCAGCGCGGCGTTCATTGGTCCGGGCGATCCGCCGGGCGAGCCGACCAAGTTGGTGCCCACCACCTTCGTGGCGGCCTGCTCCGCAGCACCGGGCGCGCCGTTGGCCCAACTCGCCGGAACCGACAACCCGCCGACTCTGACGGCCGACGACATGCTTGCCGACGACAGGTGCGCCGGGATGCCTACCCCCGCGTGCCCAAAACTCCAACCACCGGCGCCCAAGGCGGCAAATTGCGGTGACGGGATGAAGGCACCGCCCGCACCGGCCGTGGTACCCAGGGGGCCGTTAAAGAGCTGCTGGCCTATTTGTAAACCAAAGCTTCCGATGCCAACCCCGAAATAGGCCTGCAGCGTTTGCTTCAGGATTGCGTTATACCAAGTGGAGCTAAGCCCGATCCAGTTGTTGGTCGGGGTAGGTAAGCCCATCGTCAGGAAATCGTTGATTGTGTTGTAAACCAACGATAATGGCCATGGAAGGTCGGTTGCCGCGGAAGACGAAGCGAGCGGCTGAGCGGCGCTGGACAGCAGCTGGGGGATGGTGGCCGCGATGGTCTGCGCGGAATCCCCCGCCGGCGTGGCGGTAGCCTGGCCAACCGCGGCCGACTGGCCACCGGCGGCGCTCGGGGTGGTGGTATTGGGCGGATCGACGAACAGGGACAACTGCGTGGCCAGCGCCGACGAGCCGGCATAACCGTACATGGCCGCGACGTCTTGGGCCCACATCTCCATGTACTGCGCTTCGGCCGCGGCGATCGCCGCGGTGTTCTGCCCGAAAAAATTGGTCGAGACCAACGTCATCAACAACACCCGGTTGGCGGCGATCACCGGCGGGGGCACCGTCAGCGTAAACGCGGCCTCAAAGGCGGCCGCGGCCGCGCGAGCCTGACTGGCCGTCTCCTCGGCCTGGGCGGACACCGCACTGATCCAGGTCACATACGGTGTGACCGCGGCCATCATCGACCGCGACGCCGGACCCAGCCACGGCGAGCTGGTCAGCTCGTCAACCACCGAACTGTAACCCTGTGCGGTCAAACTCAATTCGGCCGCCAACCCATCCCAGGCCGAAGCGGCAGCCATCATCGCCCCCGAACCCGGACCGGTATACATCCGCCCCGAATTGATCTCAGGCGGCAACACCGCGAAGTCAAACACCACCCCTCCTGAACCGACCACGATTGGCGATCTCGGCTGCCGCTATCGCGCGCTTGCAGCCACGCTGCTGCAAAGCACTCCAATTCTGTCGCCCGCGCTTGTTCTCGGGCGGCCCGATCCGTTCCGGGCCCTCAATCGCTGAGCCGATGCCAGGGATCATCCGCGGCTCCCGCCTTCTGCCTCGAAACCCCTTCAGCGCCTAACGTCTTCAGAGCGACTCCTCGTCGTGACCGAACCGCCGCTCAGTCAAAAACTCTAGAGGGCGGACCCGGGCTTAGTGACCCGGTGATGCCAACTATTCATTCCCCGCAAACTGTTGTTAAACCGCTGTTAAATTAAGCTGCCGGATGGCTCCCTCCCACCTGCGGAAACGACGAACGCCGGCGGGGCGGCCGACACGACGCGCACGGTTGTGTTCATGTCTGGTTCCATCAGTCCTCTTCGAGAATGAGTGCCATCTCCGGGCAGGAGGCGACACCGTCTCTGGTCAACTGTTCGTCCTCGGGACGCACCTGGTGCTCGTCGAGGATCGAGTAGCCCGACTCGTCGATCGGGAACAGGTCTGGATCGACCGCGTAGCACTGCGCGTGTCCCACGCACTTCGACTGGTCGAGGCGAACCTTCACTCCAGTCTCCTTTCTTGACCACTCCAGGAAAGACCGCGGCGGACAGATCGATACGTACACTAACCGCCGCCACTCGAAAACATGTCGCGATAGCCGGATTGGCGGGTATCTGCCAGGCATGCCATATTGGGCGGTGGCAGCACGGCTTGGCTGCGTCGGCGTCCGGGGAAATGACACGGATCAAAAGAAAGAATTTCAGCAGATGAGCACTCCGGGCGGGGGCCAGGCCGGTGCGTTTTACCTACCGCGCTTTGAATACTCGTCGTTGCCGTTGGCCGAAGACCGAGGGGTTGGGTGGAAAACGCTGCGCGAAGCCGGGCCCGTCGTGTTCATGAATGGCCACTACTACCTGACCCGACGCGAGGACGTGCTCACTGCGCTACGCAATCCCAAGGTCTTCTCGTCAACGATCCTGCAACCGCCCTCTGATCCGCTGCCGGTGATCCCGCTGGCGTTCGACCCGCCGCAACACACCCGCTACCGCAGAATCCTGCAGCCCTATTTCAGCCCGACCGGGCTGAGTAAGTCCCGGCCGGTGCTGCAGCGCCACGCTGCTGAGATGATCGGGGCGTTCGCCGGGCAGGGCGAGTGCGAGGTCATGGCGGATTTCGCGAGGCTGTACCCCTTTCAGGCTTTCCTCGACCTCTACGGCCTGCCGCTGGAGGATCGTGACACCGTGATCGGATGGAAAGACGCCGTCGTCGGCGACAAGGAATATCTGACCATCGCCGAGCTCCAGGCGGGGCAGACCGAGCTGTTGGAATACCTCTACAAGGCGATCCAAGAGCGCCGGGAAAACCCGGGCCCGGACATGTTGTCGCGGGTGATGACCGGCCCGGGCGACTTCACCGATATCGAGCTGCTGGGGATGAGCCACCTGTTGATCCTGGCGGGCCTGGACACGGTGACGGCGATCATCGGATTTTGCCTATTCGAGTTGGCGCGCAGACCGCAGTTGCGGGCGGAGCTTCGCGATAACCCAAGGCAGATCAGGGTTTTCATCGAAGAAATCATTCGACTGCAACCGCCGGCGCCGGTGGCACCCCGGATTGTCACCGAGTTCGTCAACGTCGGCGGCATGATACTACCGCCAGGTTCGCAGGTGCGGTTGTGCATGGCCGCGGTCAACCGCGACGGCAGCGACGCGTGGTCAACCGACGACCTGGTCATGGACGGAAAGGTGCACCGGCACTGGGGATTCGGCGGCGGACCACACCGCTGCCTGGGTTCTCATCTGGCACGGATAGAGCTGACCGTGATTGTCGCGGAATGGCTCACGCAAATCCCCGACTTCGAGGCGCCTGAGGACTACGTCCCCGAAATCAAATTCCCGTCAAAGTCTTTCGCGCTCAAGTCGTTGCCGCTGCGCTGGGTTTGATCCCAGCGCGGAGGCAACCGACTAGAAGCGCTAGCGGCGCAGCTCGGTCGCTGCGACTTGCACGAACACCCCGGTGTCCTCGGCCATCAGCAGGCCACGACCGCGGGGCAGCGGGCCGCCCTTCATCTTGCCGCGGATGAAGCCCTCGTCGGGGTCGGCGTCCATCACCAGCAGTGGCGCGTTCGCCTGGTGCAGTGCCCGCAACATCGGGTCGCTGCCCGCCGACGACCAGCCGCCGAACGTGCGGGTGACGATCACGTGCAAGCCGACGTCGGAGGCCCTGGTCACCCACGCAGCGGCCTTGTGCAGCGGCGAATCGAAACCGGGCGGCATCTGCTGGATGTCGTCGACGATCACGAAGATCTCCGGGCCGCTCCACCAGGATCGCGACAACAGCTCCTCCGCGGACAAACCGGGCGGAGGTTCACGGCCGGCCAGAACTGCGGCCAATTCGTTCATCATCTCGTTGACGCCGTCGAGGTTGTAGGCGAACTTCTCCACATAGTCGGAGCCCAGTGCGGTCAGCAGCTGACGGCGCGGGTCGACCAGCCACACCTGCGCGGAGGGTTGCCCTTCCGCCGGCGTGGGCGCGCTGGTGGAACCCGGAGCGTAGAGCCGGCCGATTTCCGACATGATGGTGGCCAGAGTGGTCGTCTTTCCACATTCGCGTCGACCCGTGACCATCAGGTGCGAGTTTTCCGCGAAGTTCAGATAGACCGGCGCCAGGTCCAATTCCGAGATCGCCCAAGCGATTCCGCCCACGCCAACCCCTTGACGGCTGTCCCGGGCCGTCAGCTCGCGCACTTGCTCCACCCCGAACTTGGCCGGCAACCGGCGCACCGGCGGGGCCTGGCCGCTCGCGATCCGGCTGACCGCCGCGACCACGCTGTCGGACTCGAAGATCTTGTCGGGTGTGTTGCCCAGCGCGGGCCGGGCCACCAAGGTGTGCAGGCCCGCCTGCGGATCGCTGTCGAGCCGGACGTAGTTGACCGCGACCATGCCGCGTCCCGGCTTGACCGGAACCTCCTTGGCGAACCGGGAACGCACCAGCTTGGCGTCTTCCACAGCGGCCAGGCGCAACTCGATCCGGGAACCGAAACCGCTACGCACCGGCGGTCGCAGCTCCGATTCGCGATCGGCGGTGACCACCACGTGTACCCCGAACGAGGGCCCCTGGTTGATGATCACGTTCACCTGCTCGATCAGGACCTCGTTTTCCTCGGCCAGCGCGCGGTAGTTGTCGATCACCAGGTAGACGTCGGCGAAACCGTCGTTGGGCACCGGGCCGGGCTCACCACCGAACTTGCGGCGCCGGAACACGTCCATCGACGCGATTCCGTATTCGAGGAAGCTGCGTTTACGTTCGCGGACCAGCGCCAGCAGTTCGGCCACCGTCCGGCGCACGCCGTACGGATCCGTAGGACCGGCCACCTCGCCGACGTGCGGGAACCGGGCCACGGTGGTCAACGCGGTGCTGCTGTAGGCCAGGCAGTAGAACTGAACCTGCTCGGGGGTGTGGGTCAATGCGGCCGAGCAGATCAGCGTCTGCAGCGCAGTGGTTTTGCCCGAGCCGCCGGCGCCCAGAATCAGTACGTTGGCGCCGGGTCCGGAGGTGTCGACCGACCACGGCGGCTGGTCATGCTTGAACGGACGGTCGATGATCCCGATCGGGAACACCAGATCCTTGGCGGAGCCGTAGTCCTTGTGCCACGGGCGCCCGAGGAACCGGTTGACCAACTCGTCGATGGCGACGGGCACAGTCAGCGGCGGTTGCCATAACCGATACGGCTCGAAGTCGATCCGGCGCAGCTGATCAATGATCACCGTGCCGACCTTCGGGGTCCTGATTCCCTCCTCGTCCTCGTCCTCCTCGGCGTCCTCCGCCTCCAGCACCTCGCCATTGCTGTGCACGGCCACCGGCTCGATGTCGGGCCCGCCGACGCTGACCTCGAGGGGCGTGAACGAGTTGGTGAACAGCTGCGGGCGAACGTAGTCGATGCTGTGCACCAACGCCGGCGCATCCTCACCGTCGATGGTGACCCCGCGGGCGTAGTAGTCGCGCCACAGGAACTCGGCCTGGAACCGGATGATGTCCTCGAGGCTCTTACGGAAGTAACCCAGACCTGCCTGGGCCGGCAGGTTCACCGCATTGGGCACACCGGCCGCCTGCGCCGCACCGGCCGTGCGCGCCTTCAGCACGAGGCGGTAACCCATGTTCTCCATGAGCTTTTCGGCGCGGCTTTCGATGGTCTGCGACGCCATCATCAGGTGGATCCAGTAGGCACGGCCCTGCCGGCCGATCGAGTCGAGGACGTCGACCGCGGTCGGCATGATGCGGAACCACTCGTAGAACTCGTCGATGACCACCACGAGCATCGGCAGCGGCGCCATGTCCTGGCCGCGCGCCCGCATCCTGGACCGCACCGAGTTGTATTCCTTGGCGTCGTCCACACCGGCGTTGTCACATACCGCCTTGCGGCGTGCGATTTCGCCCCACAGCGCGTCCAGGAAGCGCTCCATCAGCGCCTGGTCTTCTTCCAGGTCGGTGATGATTCGCGAGACGTGCGGCACGCCGGCGAACGGCTTGACCGCCGACCCACCCTTGAGGTCGGCCAAGACGAACTGCAGTTCCTCCGGCGGGTGGCCGAGCATCAGCGATTCGAGAACGGTTCGCACCAGCGTGGACTTACCCGAACCGGTCGTTCCCGACATAACCCCGTGCGGGCCGTCGCCGCCTTCGTCGAGCGACTTCATGTCCAGGAACAGCAGCTCGCCGTTGTCGGATCTATTGCCGAACGGTGCCCGCAACCGCGACCTGCCCATGGTGTCGGTGCGGCTGCCCCACAGCGTGTCGAAGTCGATGTTCGAGGGATCGTCAATCCCGTAGTAGGCCATGATGTCCCGGGCACCGATGTGGGCCACCCGCTGACCGATCTCCTCGTATGCCTCGGCGATACGCCACCGCGCCACCTTCTGCGAAAACTCTTCTGACTCCGCCATGCTGATGTGGTCGGTGAGCGCGAAGAACCACGGCTTGTCGTCGATCACCATCCAGGTGTCGCGGTCGCGGGGCAGCGCCTCGATCACACCCTTCTTGTCGAACTTCAACGTCCGCTCCGGCACGGATGTCCACATCGACGCGCCGGTCAGGTCGAAGAACGTCACACCGTCGACGCCCTCGGCGCTGATCACGTACTCCCATTGGGGGTCGGTGACATCGGCGACGATCACGTGGTGAGGGGTCGGCGTCTGCGCCGATGAACTGGCGTGCCGAGGCGTGAACGATCCACGGCCGGCGAACAGTTCGGCCTGCTCGGCGGCGAACTCCCGTACCGAGCTGTACACCATCCGCGCGTTACCCGCCGCATCCTGCCGCCTGGGGTCACCGAAGTGCGGAAGCCACTTCACCCACTCCCATTCGTCCAAGTCGGAACTGACGACGATCATCTGCACGTGATCGGGCCCGTGCGAGAAGGCCAGCTGGCAGATGATCGACCGCATCAATCCCAACACCTGCTCGCGCTCCCCCATGAGCGCATACCAGGGCTCGACCAGGAAGGAAACCATCTTGGGCAGGTTGTATACGACGCTTTGGTAGCGCCCGAATTCCTGAAGCGCCTTGCCGGTCACCGGCTCCAGCTCGATGTCGGTCGGCATGTTCTGCGGCTCGCCCCAGGTCACCTCGGGACGCGTCATGCCGACGCCGACCCGGACCACTCCGAAGTTGAGATCCTTGCCGTCGGGCTTGCGCTCCCACATCCGCGACGAACCCACCGCGGCCGCCAGCGTCGTGGGCGCGGGGTGGTACCAGCGGTAGTTGGCGTCCATGCTGTCCGCCGACTCGTTGGCCGTCTCACGCAGCATGTCCAGCATCAGCATGAACTGGGCGCGCATCGCGTCCAACTTCGGCCGGCTCATCTGCTGCTGGCCGCCGCCGACGCCGCGGAACATCATCATCATCATTCCGCCGACCATGAAGATCGGGAATATCGAGCCGACGCCACCGAACACGTGTGACCCGCTGGCGAAGGTCATGGCCACCATGCCGCCCAGCATGCCGATCACCACGACGCCGACCACGATCAGCCACCACGGCTTGCCCTCCGGCGGCGGGATGCTCAACGGCGTTGGCAGGACGATGTTCTCCGGCTTGATTACCGGCGCCTTCTCCGCTGTCGGCCGCGCAAATCCACGTTTCACTTCGGTACCACCAACTCTGCAGGGGACATGTCCATCGGTAGCGTGTCGTGCTCAACCAACGCATCTGCCCGAGACAGCGTTGGGCCTTGTGGCAGCAGCCGCAGCGCCACCCACGGCGCCAGGCTCGGCGTATTCTTCAAACCCAACGCCTCACGCGCCTCGCGGGTGTCTTCCACCCCGAACCGCGCGCCCGCCTCCGTCAACCACCATAGCGATTCCGTTGTTTGAGCCGCCGGATTATTGCCGGTGACGGCAACGAAGTTCGCGAAGTCGGGGCCGAAGAAGACCTGGTCCGCTTCGCGACCAGTCGTGTCGGCCTTGACCAGCGACACGACCTTGGTCGCATCGGCCGCCTTGATCGGAATGGTCGGCCCGGTCACCACCTGGACGCGGGACCGGGTCTCACCGGCGGTCCGTTGCCACCACCAGCAGGTCGACGGGTTCTCCCGGATGTCCACGACGTCCAACGGGCTATCCGGATACGCCGAGAGATCCAGCTTGTTTACCACCGGCATCTTCGCCAACGCCGAGGGTTCCACGGTTACCGGTTTGGCGCTCGCCGAGCCCGCGTTCTGCATGATCTGGGCCACCAGCGGTGGGAGCGTCTGCACGCCATCGGTCAACACCAGCGAATACTGTTGCGGGCCACTAATTTGTGGCGTGACGAGCACCGTCCCCACCGGGCCGGGAGCCCCGGCAAACGTAGCCGGTGAGCCTATGTTCGGCACGTCCGGCACCGTCAATTCGGGCCCAACCGGCAAAGCGTCGAACAACGCCCGGCTCATCGGGCGCGCCTGGCTGACCTGCTCCGGCGTCAAACCCAGCGGCAACAACACCGACCGGTTCGTCGCATCAATGCGCGACCGGCGCCCCTGCCGGATGACCCACGCGTCGCCACCGTAGTTCAGCACCACCGCATCCGATCCGGTCAAGACCCGCCGGTGGCCCGAGAGGTCCGGAGAACCGTCGATCACCGATACCGTCACGCCTTGCGGAGACCCGACCCCGGTCGAGGTGGCCACGCTGTCGCACACCAGCCACGACGACGTCGTCGGAGTCATCGGCTTGAACTCGTTCGGCGCACCCGGGATGCCGACCATCGGCCCGTGCGGCAGGCTGGCGATCTGGCTGCCTCGAACGGAGTGCGGATTGTCCGGCCGCCCGGCGATCAGCCGGGCCGATGCCAAATTGAGCGCCGGGTACAACCTGTCACCCACGCGGACGTACAGCGCGCCGGAGTCACGGTCGGCGATGATCGGCGACTCGTTGATCTGGCCGGACGGGCTGATGAAAGACCACAGCAGCGCACCCAAGCAGATCAGCAAAGCCGCGGAAACCGACGCCACCACCGACAACGTCTGGCGTCGGTTCGGTTCGACCTCCATGCGGACGCGCCAGCGGGTCAACGCCATCGCGGTTCGGCGGGCAAGGAACTGATAGCCAGTCACCTGCGTCTTCGTTGACAGTCCGAGGCCGTACCCAGTCCCCCGCTGTCCGCGACTCTCTTCGGCCACGTTAATTCACCATCCGCTCTGTCAGAACGCCCAGATATTGACTCGTGCGGTGATCACATCGATAACCGTAAGGCACCCGCACAGCCCTCGCCAGGCGGCGCCTACGCGTTGATCTCCGCGTCTGCAACGTCTATGACGCCTATGACTCCGTCGGATTCTGGTCGGCCGGGTCGCGAACGGCGCCAGAAACGGCCCGCAGAATGAGCCGCCGCCACTTCCCATACCCCCCAGATCCGCATTGGATTCATCGTGTCTCCACAGGCATGTTAGCTGCGGATTGCCGTGCCGTCCTGTCGACGGCAGTATTCGGCGCTCGGATCCCAGAGACCACTATCCCAGAGACCTTCTCCGACCGAACCCGGAGTAAACGCGATCACAACGAGCGGTGGCCCGCCACTCCCACACCGGGGCAGTGCCCGGCCCGTGTCGTCGCGGGGGGGCTCCGGGACGCAAGATGGGCGACATGACTGAGCTGGCGCCCTCGTTGGTGGAACTCGCCAGGCGATACGGCATCGCCACCGGGTATGCGGACTGGACCGGCCGACCCGTGCTCGTCCCCGAGGCGACGTTGGTGGCCGTGCTCGCCGCGCTCGGCGTGGCCGCCAGCACCGAGCAGGACCGCAATGCGGCGCTGACCACGCATCTTCGGTCGTATTGGGCGCGTCAGATGCCGCCCACCATCGTTGGGCGCACCGGTGCCCAGACGCGGTTCTGGGTGCATGTGACCCACGGCGCTCCCGCCGACGTGTGGTTGCAGCTCGAAGACGGCACGGTACGGGGCGGGTTGCAACAGGTCGAGAATTTCACCCCGCCGTTCGATCTGGACGGGCGCTGGGTCGGCGAGGCCACCTTCGCGTTACCCGGCGACCTGCCGCTGGGCTACCACCGCGTTTGTCTGCGTTCCGGCGACTCGCAGACCAGCACCGCGCTCATCGTGACACCGGACTGGCTCGGCCTGCCGGAGCCGCTCGGCGCCCGCCGCGCCTGGGGCCTGGCGGCTCAGCTCTACAGCGTGCGGTCCCGCAGCTCGTGGGGGGTCGGCGATCTCACCGACCTGACCGATCTCGCGGTATGGTCGGCGTCGCGGCATGGCGCCGACTACCTACTTGTCAATCCGCTGCATGCGGCCACCCCAACGATCCCGATGGAGCCGTCGCCCTATCTGCCGACATCGCGGCGCTTCTTCAACCCGCTTTACCTTCGCGTGGAGGCCATCCCCGAATTCGCCGACCTGACCAAGCGCGGCCGGGTGCGCCGGTTGCGGTCCGACGTCCAAGACCGGGCGGCCCAGCTCGACTCCATCGACCGGGACGGTGCGTGGGTGGGCAAGCGAGCGGCGCTCGAACTGCTGCACCGGGCACCGCGCTCGGCGGGACGCGAGCTGGCCTACGCGGCCTTCCTCGAACGAGAGGGCCGCGCGCTCGATGACTTCGCCACCTGGTGCGCCCTGGCCGAAAAATACGGTGGCGACTGGCACTGCTGGCCGTCTTTTCTGCAGCATCCAGACGGCGCCGGGGTCACCCGTTTCGTCAAAAAGGATGCGGAAGCCGTCGATTTCCATCGCTGGTTGCAGTGGCAACTCGACGAGCAACTCGCCGCAGCGCAGTCGCAGGCGGTGCGCGCCGGAATGGCGTTGGGCATCATGCACGACCTGGCCGTCGGAGTACACCCGAACGGGGCCGACGCGTGGGCCCTACAGGAAGTGTTGGCGCTGGGGGTGACTGCCGGCGCGCCGCCGGATGAGTTCAACCAACTGGGCCAAGACTGGTCGCAACCGCCGTGGCGACCGGATCGGCTGGAAGAGCAGGAATACCGACCGTTCCGCGCCCTGATCCGGGCTGTGCTGCGCCATTCCGGCGGGGTACGCATCGACCACATCATTGGGTTGTTCCGGCTGTGGTGGATCCCCGAGGGCGCACTGCCCACCCAAGGCACCTACGTCCGGTACGACCATGAAGCGATGATCGGCATCGTCGCCCTGGAAGCGCACCGGGCCGGGGCACTCGTCGTCGGCGAGGATCTCGGCACGGTCGAACCATGGGTGCGTGACTACTTATTACTACGGGGCCTGTTGGGCACCTCGATTCTGTGGTTCGAACTGGATCGAGACGGAACCGGCGGTCCACTGCCGGCCGAGCGCTGGCGGGAGTACTGCCTGTCTTCGGTCACCACCCACGATCTGCCGCCGACCGCCGGCTACCTGGCCGGCGACCATGTGCGGCTGCGGGAGTCCCTGGGATTGCTGACCCAGCCCGTCGAAGCCGAACTCGAGTCCGACCAGGCCGAGCGGGCCGCCTGGATGGCCGAGTTGCACCGGGTCGGGCTGCTGGACGACGCGGGCGAAGCCGACCCGGAACGGCTTGTTCTGGCTCTCTACCGGTACCTGGGCCGAACGCCGTCGCGGCTGTTAGGGGTGGCACTGACCGACGCGGTCGGTGACCGCCGCACGCAGAATCAGCCGGGCACCACCGATGAATACCCCAACTGGCGGGTTCCGCTGACCGGTCCCGACGGCCGGCAGCTGCTGCTCGAGGACGTATTCACCGATCGCAGGGCGGCCACGCTCGCCGAGGCCGTGCGCGCCCACATCGCGCCGCAAACCAGCACCAACTAACACAAACTAGCTCCAACTAAGTCCGACCACCCAACCTGCACCTGTTAGCTTCGGGTGCTATGACGGTAGCCCCGAAGGTTCCCAAGATCCCAAAGGTAGGAGTCTTCGTTCCGGTCGGCGACGTTGTCACCGCGGACCCCGGCTGGGTGGTGAGCTTTGCGGGCCACCTCGAACGGTGTGGTTTCGAATCGATCGTCGTGGCCGAGCACACCGTGCTGGCCACCAGCTACGACAGCATCTATCCCTATGACAGTTCCGGACGCGTCGGGCTGGCGGCCGACAGCCCCATCCCCGACCCGCTCGACACGTTGGCGTTCTTGGCGGCCCACACCACCCGGCTCGGGTTGGCCACCGGGGTGCTGGTACTGCCCAATCACCATCCCGTCGTGCTCGCCAAACGTGCCGCGACCGTCGATGTGCTCTCGGGCGGCAGACTCCGGCTGGGCGTGGGTGTGGGCTGGCTCAGGGAAGAGGTCGAAGCCTGCGGCGTGGAGTTCGCGAGCCGGGGCAAACGGGCCGACGAGCAGTTGGCCGTCATGCGCGCGCTGTGGGCCGATGAGCCCCAAGGAGCGTCGTATCACGGCGAGTTCTTCAACTTCGACAACGCCATGTGCTATCCCAAACCGATTGCAGGCGAAGGACTTCCGGTTCATATCGGCGGGCACAGCAAGTCGGCCGCGCGCCGCGCCGGGCGTTTCGGCGACGGCTTACAGCCGCTCGGCGTGTCCGGTCCGCAACTCGCTTCCCTGATCGCGTTCATGCGCGAAGAGGCGGCGTCGGCCGGCCGCGATCCGGCGGCCCTGGAGGTAACACTGGGCCACCTGGTCACCAAGATCGATGCCGAGCGCGCGGCCGGCCTGGTGGATCAGGGCGCCGACCGGATTGTCTTGGCCATGCCGGCGACCAGCGATATCGAGCAGGCGAAGGACGTTTTGTCGGCCTGCGCGCAACGGCTGTCGTTGGTCTCGTGAGCGCCTCGTGAACCGACCCGCGTTGACCGACCGCGCGGCCCTCAGTGATGTGGTGCACCGTTATGCCGCCGGCGTTGATGAACGCCAATTCGATTCTGTGGCAACACTTTTCACAGTCAAAGCCGAACTTATGGTGCCCGAACCGCCCGCTGCGCTGGAGCCGATCCACTCGCACCGCGGGCAGGCCGCCATCGCCGCCGCGGTCGCCACGGTAGCCACGGTCGAACGCACCGAGCATGCGATCGTCGGTGAGGTCTACGACGAGGGTCCGCGGCCCGGGAGCGCCCGCGGGCGCATCGCGTGCATCGCGCATCACTGGAATCGACGTGCGGACGAGGTTGTCGATGTGGTCTGGCATTTGCGCTACGACGACGAGTACGAGTTGACCGACACGGGCTGGCGGATCAGCCGCCGGGCTTTGACGGTCAATGCCATCGAGACCCGACCGGTGCGGCGGTTGCGGCAACGCGATTCGGACTGAGGGTCTGCGGGTCCACCCTTACGTGGGGCAGACCTGCTTGACCCATCCGTCAAGGGTCTTGTTGTTCTTCGTGTAATCCGGATCGTCGAAGTGCGCGCCGCCGGTCGTGACGAAGTGTTCGATTGCATCCTTGACCTGCGCCGGCGGGTTGTATCCCTCCAGCACGTCGGCGGCTTTGCGCGCGGCATCTTTGTCGTTCGCCGCCAAAAGATCCGCATTCGCGCCTGTGACATCGACGCATTGGCTGATATCGAGTTGGGAGGCCGGCGCTGCCTCGGCGGAGCTGGTTGCACTCGACGTCGCCCCCGACGTGGCCGTTGCCGATGTCGACTTGTTGGTGGACTGGCTCGCCGAGGATGCGGCCGGCGTTGTCTTGCCGCCCGCGCACCCTGTGATCAGTGCCGCCGTCACCGCGATCGTCGCAAACAACCACCGTTGGGTCATGTAAACCTCCTAGAGGATCGATGTCATCGATGCGTTTCTCACCGCGTACTCCCGCGCGCGCAGGGCGACTGCCCGGCGTAGGGTAACCCACCGCCACCCCAGCGGTCGGCGTTTTGCGGTTTACCAGAAGCACCGGCTGTGAATTGCTAGACAAACGCGGTTACGGGTCCGACTAGGCGCGTCTGCGTTGGTCTGCGGTTACTGCAAGCCGGCGAGGTTGTTTACTGACTTACGCACGTCGGACCGCAGCACTCGGGCGACAACCCTTCCGATCGGGCCGCCGAACAGACCGCCCTTCAGCTCGGCGGTGAGATGAAAGGCCGATCCCGGGTGGTCGTCGCTGACGGTCATCGCCACCGCGATTCGAATCCCGCCGCGGCCTCGACCCTGCAGTTCGATTGATTTCGGCTCGTCGTAGTGCGTGACCGTCCAGTGAATGACGTTGCGGAAACCCTTGACCTTGATCAGCGACGAGACACGGGTGCCTTCTTCGATGGTCGCCGGAACCCTGCCACGCCACCCACCGAAAATCGTCATCCACTCGTCGAACCGACTCAGGTCGGATGCCAACTTCCAGGCGGCCGCCGGCTTCACCTCCGACGACATCGAAACATCCACTCGTGCCACGCTTTATCCGCTCCACTATGTCCGCGTCATGACGATGCCGTGACCAGGTCCGGGCAACCCCTTTCGGGGGCTAAACGGGTCGCGTACCCGGGTGCGGTGGTCCGATAAACCGGCCGGCGCGGCCGCTCGGCCCGCCGGGGCTCGCTAGGGGCCGGTCCAGGTCTCGTTCAGCTGGTGGGCAACGTCGATGACTTGGGCGCGTTGCGATTGGGGTGAATCGATCTCTGCGGCGACGAATTGCGCGATGAACCGCCGGATCTCACCGTCGACGCCCGCCAGGATGCGCAACACCTCGCCGCGGATGGACTTGGACGACACGTTGACCGTGATATCGGACGGTCGCGGTTTCGCGACGTCGACGATAAGCAGCAGTGGCTCGGCGGCGCGCGCCGTAGCGCGCAATGCGACGTCCCCGGAGACCGCAAATCGTTGCTTGTCGAGCCGAAGGTCCAGAAGCAAATCGATTGACAGCGGTATGTGGATGACGAACGTGATCAGGTCTCCCAGGCGCCGCGTCACTCGCGGGTCTTTGACCTTGACATTTGCGCTGACCTTCGCGATCCCGCCCGGCCCCTGTGCGATCGGTTCCATGGCGAATTCGGTGCCCGCGAAATCGGCGAAAGCGGCGGCGACGCGCTCAGGTGTGACTGCGACCTCGAAGAATCTGCGGCCGAACTCTTCGTACGTGACATAGTCGAGGTTTTGCATAGGCCTATACCGTCTCACGCCACCTGCCAGAACGGTCGCTGATCTGCTCGCGTCGCAGGAATTTCGCGTCGGATGGGGCTTACCGAGCCTCTTTCGGTACCGCAAATATGTGATCTGCGTCTACCCGGCGAGCTGTGAACAAGTTGTGAAGCACGCCACAAGCGCCCGCTTCGATTCGGTGTGTCGGGCAGCGGCCTGCCAGGCTTGGAGGACTTGGAGGTGTTTAGAGACTAATGTGCGCCCACGAATTTACTGAGCCGCGCTCGGCCGTATCGCGGGTCGAGGGGCTGCTCACCTGGCTCGGCGGCGGACACTGGCGCGAACTCGGTGAGCGCCACGAACGGTCCACCCACGCCGTCGCAGGTGCGGTGGTAGCCGTCGGAGCCGTGCTGGCCTGGCTCGTCGCCAGCCTGGCGGTGAGCGTGTCGGCACGCTGGCCAATGCTGGCCATCGTCGGGCTGACCCTTTCCTTTGGTCTGCTGGTCGGCGCGGTGACCCGCGCCACCGCCGGCGGACCCGACCGGGGCTGGCCCGGCATCTTGGGTCGCGCGGCGGTGGCGGTGGCCGTCGGCGTTGTCGTCGGCGAGCTCGCCGCGGTCGTCATGTTTTCCGGCTCGATTGACCATCAGCTCGACCAACGGGCTTTGCGCAGCGCCGACTCGGCACCGGCCGTCGCGCAAGCGTCGGGCGCCCTGCGGCAGACGCGAGAGGTCCGCGGCGCGCTCGACAACGCCGTCGATCAGGCCCGCCAGCACCAGGACAAGGCCCTCGTGGTAGCGCGCTGCGAGTACCACCCCACACCGGAGTGCCCGCAGACCCGGATCACCGGCGTGCCCGGCGCGGGGCCCGAAACACGCACCGCCAACGAGCTTCTCGCCGACGCGCAGCGTGACCTGGACAATGCCCTGGCGGCCCGTGATCGCCAAGCACCCGAGCTGGACGCCGAGATCGCCCAGGAAAAGCAGGCCCTCGCCGCGGCGCGCAACACCGTGGTCGCGGATGCTGGCCGGGGCCTGGGCGCGCGCTGGGTCGCCATGAACGAGCTCACTTTCGCCAGCACCGGGGCGCTGATCCTGCGGCTGCTGACGATCGCGGTCTTCGCGCTGCTTTACCTGTTGCCGCTGATTCTGCGGCTGTGGCGCGGCGAGACCACCCACGATCGTCATGTGTCCGCGCGTGCGGACCGCGAACGCGCCGAGCTTGACGCCGAGACCGCGATCGCGATCAAGCGCGCCGAGGTTCGCAAAGAGGCCGAAATCATGTGGGCCGAGCATCAACTCACCCAGGCCCGACTCGCCATCGAGGCCCAAATCGAGATCGACCGCGAGCACCAACGCCGTCGGGTCGCCGAAGCGCTCGAAGCGCCGGTGCGCGCTTCGTCGCGGCGTACCTTCGAGCCTGTGGAGGAAGACATGTACCTGCCGATCGCCGCGGAAGCGGAGGCTGCCAGCCGGGCAGCCGCGGAATTGCCTGCTGCGCGCGCGGAATTGCCTGCTGCGCCCGTCGACGCCGCGGAGAGCTCGGACAACTTGCCCGCTCGCGTCGAACCGGGCGGCCCGGACGGCGAGGTTGAGCCACACTCTGAGCGCGGGACCCCGTTGATCCCGTCGATTCCGGATGCCACCAAGGCCGCGGCGCGCTGGATTCGCCCGCTCGTGCCGCCGTTCGTTGCGCGCGTGATCGACAACACGACTCAGCCGCTGCGTACCGCACGCCAGGTGTTCGAAGACGTCGAGGAGGTCGCGTTCTCGTTCAAACGCACCCGCAAGGTGACGGTCGACACCCAGACCAGCGAACCGCCGCCGGCGGCCGCGCCTGTCGAAGCGCCTGTCGAAGGGCCGGCCGGCACCGGCCGGATCGAATCGTCGCGCGGCCAGGGCGACCATGCCACTCACGAGGCCACCAGCAAGCGGCGCCGTGGCCAGCTCGGCGTCGATGACCAACATTCGTCGTTGGAGGGAAGATCCCCGAAAGACCTCGCCAGCCTGTCCGTTGGGTCGACGGAGCGTGACGGGCAGCGCGAGCTGGTCGAGCGCGACGGTCCGCCCGAGCTGCGTTCACCCGACCGTCCGCGCGAACTGCCGCCCTCGCAATAGCCGCGAAGCACCCCTGAAGTACCCCCGAAATAGCCGGTGCCCTGTGAGATTCCCGACCGGCTGAAGATCGCCGGGACAGCGTATTATCCGTCGGAACGGAGTAGGTCGCGGCGGTTGCGGGCCTGGTTCCTGGACAGACCGTGCGGGTATTTGCAGATGGATTGAGAACAGGACGTGGAGCTCGTGGATCTCGTGCATCTGATGGATCTGGGGGCGTCGGGGGCCACATGAAGATCAGCCTGTTCCTCGCCGATGCGGCGCAAGCCGACGCCGCATCCGGGAAAATCAATGCTCTCGGTCTGGGCTGGCGGCAGTGCCAAACGCCCACGCCCGCTTTCGCATTAGTCCTGTTCGTCGACATCGACTGGGATGAGACGAACAAACAGCACAAGCTGACATGCCAATTACTGACCACCGATGGCGAGCCGGTGGTAGTGCAGGGACCGCAGGGACCTCAGCGGATCCTGTTTGAAGCGGCCGCCGAGGCGGGCCGCCCGCCCGGGGCAATCCATGGGACCTCGGTTCGGATGCCGCTCACTCTCAACATCCCGGCTGGGATGCCGTTGGAACCAGGGATCTACGAGTGGCGGGTGGAGGTCGAAGGGCTCGAGAGAGCCACCGCGGTCGAGGCGTTCGTCGTGCTAGGCACGGGGCTCCCACCGCTGTCCGGGTAGGTTTGCGGGGAAAGGTCTGCGTGCGCGATGCTAACCGCGACAAGCACTTTCATTGCGCGCGGCGGGATGTCGGGATGACTGCCGGCGAACGCGTTACGGTTGCCGCCACCCCGTACGACTGGCCGTACGACGGCGATATCGCGGTGGACAAAACTGCGCTGATCAACATCGACTGGCAGGTCGACTTCGCCGGCGAGGGCGGCTACGTCGACGCCATGGGGTACGACTTGTCGCTGACCCGCACGCCGTTGGCTCCCGCGCAGCGGGTGCTGCGGGCCGCGCGCGAATTGGGCTTGCCCATCGTGCACACCCGAGAGGGACACCGGCCCGACCTCAGCGACCTGCCACCCAACAAGAGATGGCGATCGGCTCGGATCGGGGCGGAGATCGGGTCGGCGGGACCGTGTGGACGCATCCTTATTCGGGGCGAGCCCGGGTGGGAGATCGTTCCCGAAATGGCGCCGCTGCCAGGTGAAACTGTTGTGGACAAACCGGGCAAGGGCAGCTTTTACGCCACCGACCTCGATTTGATCCTGAAGAACCACGGAGTCACCCATCTCATCTTGACCGGCATCACCACCGACGTGTGCGTCCACACCACGCTGCGTGAGGCCAATGACCGGGGCTACGAATGCCTGCTGTTGTCCGATTGCACCGGCGCCACTGACTACACGAATTACCTTGCCGCACTGAAGATGATCACCATGCAGGGTGGCGTCTTCGGCGCGCACGCCACCAGCGCGGCGCTTCTCGAAGCGTTCGATGACTTGCGGGCCAGATCCGCCAACGTCAGCGATGAGAAGTGAATATCTTGTGCTGCTGTTGAATTAGCCTCTACCTGACGGCTAGCTCGAGCCGCTCGAGGCGGCGCACCAGCATGCTCGGCAACCACGGCCCGACGTCGGTCACGTCGATCACCGAGGTGCGGTCGAGCAGCATGCGCAAGACGATCTGGGCCTCCAATCGTGCCAGCGCGGCGCCCACACAGAAGTGTGCGCCTTTGCCAAAACTAATGTGGCCCTTGGCCTCTGCGCGGTCGAGGCGAAACGCGCCGGGCGCCTCGAAATGGTCCGGATCCCGGTTTGCCGCCCCCCACAACAACAGCAGATGCGAGTCCGCAGGCAGATCGACGCCGCCTAACGTGGTGTCGTTGAGCACGTGCCGGTAATGGCCCCGAAATGGCGCCTCGTAGCGCAGTGTTTCCTCGATGAATGCGCCAAGCAATTCCGGGTTTCCGCGCACCTGTTGCTGGATCTCGGGACGGTGCGCCAAAATCCACGCCGCGCTGCCCAGCAACGACGCGGTGGATTCCCCGCCGGCCGCGAACAAGGTAATCATCATCGATTGGGCGCTGACCATGCTCAGCTCCCCCGCGGCACAGGCGGTGGCCAGCTCACCGAGCAAATTGTCCGGCCGGTCGGCCGCAGCCTGCCTAAAGCGTTCGGTGATGTAGCCGGCGAGTTCCAGCACGGCGACGCCCGAAGCGTCGAGCTGGTCCGCGGAGACCAGACCCTCCAACAGTTGGGTGGCCGCGTATCCCCATTTCACCAACTGGGTGACGTCGGTGTCGGGCACGCCGATCAGCTCAGCGACGACCATCATCGGCAGGCGGTTGGCCATGGCGCCCATCCATTCGATGCGCCCGTCATGCACGCCGTCGTTCCACAATTGATCCGCGGTCGCAGCGACGAACCGTTCCAAGGCGCGGATCCGCTTGGCCGCCAAGTGGCGTACCACCAGCTTGCGGTGCACCGCGTGAGCGGGATCGTCGGCGGTGGCCAGTACGTGGGTGGGGCCGCCAATTGGGTCCATCTGGAATGGCTTGACGGCGCCGTCAGCCGTATACGTCATGGTTGCGGTCAGGTTGGACGAGAAATCCTCGGGACGGCTGTTGGCGTCGTTGACGGCGTCCCAACCGCACACGGCGTAGAACTCGGAGTCGCCGATGCGATGGACCGGACCGGTGGCGCGCATGCGCTCGTAGAGCGGGTACGGATCCTGCAGGGATTCGTGCCCGAAGAACGTGGTGGCCTCGTAACCGATGGTCATTCTTCTAGGCTGATCGGCGGATCCGTGCACGTCAACGATGCCGCGAGAAGTTGAAGACCGCGATCGGGTGATGCGGCCTCGGCTTGTCTCACCGTGGGGCGAGGACCTGGGATTAGCATGAGATATGCGTCTAATTTCGTCTCAAGGTGAGAAGAACTGCGCACTGCCTCTCGAAGCGTTAGGACATGTGATCGGTGCCCCGTAAGGATTGGCTGGTGGGAGGCGATCGCCGCGCGATCGCCGCCGAACGGATCTATGACGCCGCCACCGACCTCATCGCGCGTCACGGGTTGGACGCATTCGACATCGACACATTGGCCACCCGGGTCCATTGCTCGCGGGCGACCATCTACCGCTACGCCGGCGGCAAGGCAGAGATTCGCGACGCAGTGCTCACCCGCGCGGCGACCCGCGTCATCGATGGCGTGCGCTGCGCCGTCGACGGGCTCAGTGGGCCGGAGCGGGTTGTCGCCGCGATCACGTTGGCGCTCAAACGAATCCGGTCAGACCCGCTGGGCCGGCTGATGATCGGCTCGATCCGCGGCACCAGCGAGATGGCCTGGCTCAGCGGATCACCGTTGCTTGCCGGCTTTGCCACCGAGCTCGCCGGGCTGGCCGACGCTGACCCGCAGGCCGCACATTGGGTGGTCCGCGTAGTGCTCTCACTGTTGTCCTGGCCCGTCGGCGATGACCGCGCCGAATACCAACTGGTGCAACGATTTGTCGCACCCGCATTCGCCGAGCAGAGCTGAGCCCCGCCGGCGCTCGGGGCTACTCGTTGCCGAAGCTCTCGTAAAGCTCCGGCAAGAAGCCCGCGAGGTGGTTCATCTCCTGCGCGCAGTGCACGAGCAGATTGCGACCGCTGGATTCCGGGTTGCCAAGTATCCGCGACGCGATGGGACGCACCGCCTTGGACGCCACGCGGGGGGCCTTGCGCACGGCGATGTGTGATCCGCCCATCCAGAACCTGGACCGCATCTCGGACCCACCCGGCGTCGAGCGGATGTGGTGGATGAACCATCCGACGTCCACCGGGGCATCACCGGCGCCCAGCCGCGCACAGAGCGACACCGCGTCGTCGCCGTCGGGGGGACAGCCCATTTCCGAAGGTGCGACGAATTGGATCGCGCCGTTGAGCAGCGATGAGCCGATGTACTCACTGATCAGCGACCACCGCCCGATGTAACGCGCGGCGCCTTTACGGCCGGCGTCATCGCCGTCTTTCCAGGCGGCGGAGAGGTGTGCTCGCGGATGCCACAGCTTGTACCGGCGGGTGTCGCAGCCGTGCCAGCCCATCCACCACACCCACATCGCAGGCGTCACACCGGGCATGTCGGTGCGTACGGATACTTGATAGCCGCCGTCTTCGAGCACCCCGTAGCCGTTCTCGGTCTGCTGGTAACCCTCGTCGGCCACGCTGGCGGCGTTCTCGTACGACAGCAATGCCATCCCACCTTGCGGGCCATGCTCTAGCGCCTCGACGACATGTTGTGGCAGCGGTGCCATCTCGGGATTGAAGAACTTGCCGAATGGCGTGTCCGCGTCGTCGTTGCGGTAGCCAAGGTAAAGGTTGCCGGTCATCAGATTCTTCCCATCCAACTGTTGAACAATCCGTCGGGATCGTATTCGGCACGAACCCGGTCAAGCTTGGCCATGGCTTCGTCAGTGGCGAACCGCGCCGGACGCCGGCCGAGGTTTTCGTCGGCAAGCTGGATGCCGACGGCCAGGTGGGACATCGCCTCCATGTTGGACTGCGCCCAGTTCGCGTAACGTTCGGCGTCGGCCGGGTCCGTCGCATCATTCCAGGAGCCGTAGGCCGCCAGGTAGATGTCGGCCTCGATGCTGTAAGCCATGTCCTGGCGGGGCGGGATCGGCCCCCAGTTCAGCCAGAGGAAGTGCGCCGGATGCGGCGGCATGGTGTCCAGGATCGTCCGGATTCCCGGCAGCAGCTCTTCGGCCGACGCCGACGTCCACATGTTGTCCACCGCATAGTGATGGTCGCCCAGGTAGTGGGTCATCGCGACGTCATACCAGGTGGGCAAATCGGTTGGCATGTAAGGGACTTTGATGATTGCCTTATCCGCGACCGGGCAGGTGCCGAACAAGGCGAGTGCCTTTTGCGCCTCTTCCTCGGAGTCGGCGAATGCGGGTGACGCAAACGAGATGACGGGTTGGTCGATGTTCATGTTCGGTTCGCCGCGTGAGGCGACGGCCTGCAGCTCGACCCGAGGGTCGACTTCGGCGCTGACGGCGCGCGCCCACGTGAAGACCTCGTCGGCCAGGTCGAACGGGTAGAGGTACACGCTGGTGCCACAGACGGCGGGCCGCGGGTACAGCTTGAGGTGAAACGCCGTCACGACCCCGCAAAAGCCCGGGCCGGCGCCGCGAGCGGCCCAGTAGAGATCGGCGTGATTGTCTTCGTCGCAATGGATCTGCTCGCCGTCGGCGGTGATGACGTCCACGCCGACCACACTTTCGCAAGCCGGGCCGTAGATCCGGCTGTTCCAGCCGTATCCGCCCTGCAACAGATAACCGCCGAGGCAGATGCCTTTGCAATGGCCGCCGGGGAAGAACAGATTCTGCTCCTGCAGGTCGGCCATCAGCAGGCTGCCGCCTTTGCCCGGACCGACGACCGCGAGGCCCTTCTCGGCGTCGATCGTGGCGTGGTCGAGGCGGCTGACGTCGAGCAGCACGGCGCCGTCGCGCAGATGGCTGCCCGCGAAGCTGTGCCCACCCGAAACGATGCTGACCTTATGGCCGTTGGCCTTGGCATAGCGGAGGGCGCTTACGATGTCGTCGGTATCGGCGGCCTGCACAATCACCTCGGGGTAGCGTTCGGGCACTCGTTGATGCCACACCGTGCCGCGGCGAGCCGCTTCGTACCCGTCATCGTTGCGGAAGAAGTGTCGCCCGGCCGGCAGCCCACTCAATTTCCTCTCCATTCGATCCACATTTCGGTCTGTTGTAGTCCGCGATGCGGACCACTATAGTGGACTTGTGCCCCGAACGGAACGGAATGCAACAAGTAATCGGGATGAGGGCATCCAGGTGCTGCGTCGTGCCGCCGCCGCGCTCGACGAGATTGCCGCCGAGCCGGGACAGCTGCGCCTCGTCGACCTCGGCGAGCGGCTCGGGCTGGCCAAGTCGACGGCTCGGCGCTTGCTCGTCGGCCTCGTTGAGGTCGGGCTGGCCAGCGTCGATTCGCACGGCCGTTTCTCGCTCGGTGAGCGCTTACTGGGATTCGGCGGTGCCGCCGGAGCGCGCATCGCGACGGTCTTCCGGCCGACGATCGAGCGGGTGGCGCGCGCGACCGATGGCGAGACCGTCGACCTGTCGGTGCTCCGCGGCCAGCGCATGTGGTTCGTGGACCAGATCGAATCGACGCACCGGCTGCGGGCGGTGTCGGCCGTCGGCGTCCGTTTCCCGCTGCACACCACCGCCAACGGAAAGGCCGCCCTTGCGGCGCTTTCCGAAGCCGACGCCGAGACGGTGATCTCGCGGTTCGGCGCCGAGATCGCCGAGCGGCTGCGCGCTGAGATCGCGGAGGTCAGGCGCATCGGAATCGCGTTCGACCGCGAGGAACACACCCCAGGGATCTCGGCGGCCGCGATCGCGCGACGAGCCAACGGAGACAACGTGATCGCCGTCTCGGTGCCGGCACCCACGGAGCGCTTTCTCGAAAAGGAGGAGCGCATCGTGACAGCATTGCGTACCGCGGCCGACTCACCAGCCTGGACACGCTGAGCGCGCCCAGCGCTCGCCTTGCTACGCCGAGGAAGGCCGTTTAGCGCCCTTTCGGGGCGTCAGTCGGCACCGGATGGCTTGACAGACCGAAGAATTCGCCGATGACGTCGGCGGCGATGAGGTCGTCTGTGGTGGCCCCCATGAACCACTTGGGCGGTCGCCGGTAGGGGTTCGGGATGACGTGCCCACCGCCGTCGATGGCGTAGAACCGCACCGGGGCAGCCCCGCTGTAGTCGTAGCGGGTCACGGTGCCGGGTTGGCCGAAGCCGCCGAGGCCCGGCAGTCGGGTGGCCGTCGGCTCGGTGTGGATGCCATTGCGCGCCGCGAAGTAGGCTGCCGTCGCCGGTGCAGATAGATGCTGAGCCCTGGGCAGATGCCCGTGGATGCTCACCGGGCCGCCATCAAATGGGGCAAGCGGATCAGCGGTGCCGTGCATCGTCACGACGGGCAGCTGTCCGTGCGCGTCATGGTCGATGTTGAGGTTGTCGGGCGTCGGCTGGGCGCTGCCGATGATGGCCACCCCGGCAAGCAGTTCGGGGACTTCGTGAATCAACCGGATCGCCATCTGCCCACCAAGCGAGAACCCGATTACGTACACTTGTTGCGCGTCGGCTCCGCTAGCGACCATCTGCGCGATGAGTGCCTCGATGAAACGGACGTCGTCGACGCTCTTGGTCTTCTTTGACCCCATCACCACCTTGCGCGCCCCATTCCAATCACGGTGCAGCGCATCGGGATAGACGACGACGGCGTTTTCGAGAGCCGCGTAGCGGTCGAAGGTGAAGCCCGCGAAGCGGCGAATCGAACGTCCGGTCTGCAACGTTCCGTGCAGCACCAGCACCAGCGGCAGCTGCTGCGCGATCGGGACCGGGCCGCGGACTTCGACAAAAGACCGCGGCCGACCACCCAGTGTTAGCGCTCCGCGCTGCGCGGTGACGACGGGGCGAGGTGAGTTCACGGGTATCAGCCTGAAAGCCAGCCGCGGCCAGATCGCCGAAATGACGGAAAGCGTCGTGAGGTAACCGCCATGTGAAGGAATCGTGGTCGCTTCCGCGGCCCGTGGTCGACTTCATCAACCGTCGCAGCGGCTTGTGCCGACCCTTTCCTTCATCACAAGGTCTACTCCGACCACTTTCCGTCATTTTCGGTGCCCGTCAGCCGCGGGCTCTCATGCTGGCGGCGTGGAAATAGCGCGTGTCCCTGCCAACGGCCTGCGCCCCACCACCGGCCCACTAATCCAAGGCGGTCCACCGCCTGGAAGGAGTTCACAAATGACCGAGACAACGTCATTGATACCCGATACCGAGTTCGATGCGAACGCGGCGCTTGATGATCTGCTCGTCGATGTCGGGTTGTCGGCTGCCGATGCCGGTGGGCGGGTGACGTTCGCCGGACAGGATCCGATGATCCCGGCCCGGCACCGGTTGGCCGCGGCGATCGGCATCCCGATGATGGGCAACGCCGTGGCGGCGGCCGCCATGCACCGTCATCGTGGCGGCCCGGGCCAGGATCTCCACGTGGATTTGCGCCAAGCCGTGCATCACATCAACCCCAGCTATGCGTGGGAACCCACTCTGGCTGGCGAATATCCTTCGATTGCACTGTTATTGGACAACCCGTTCTCGTTGATTCCGTACCGAACCCGCGACGGGCGCACCGTGATGGCCTCCGCGGTGTACCCGCACCAAGCCGCCAAATGGTGCCGCTTCCTGGACGTGCCGCCGGACTTCGCGAAAGTCGCCCAGGCGTTTACCGGCTGGGACGCCTTCGAGCTGGAAGAGGCCGCCAACGCCGCCGGCCTCCCCGCGTGCGTGGCGCGCAGCCCCGAGGAGTGGCTGGCGCATCCGCACGGGGCCTTGCTGGCCAGCCAGCCGGTGATCGGGCTGACCCGCATCGGCGACGCCCCACCACGGCAGCTCGGCCCCTCCGATCGACCCTTTGACGGGGTGCGAGTGCTCTCCTTCACCCATGCGGTGGCCGGACCCACGGTGGGACGCGTCCTTGCCGAGCAGGGCGCCGACGTGCTGGGCGCGACCCGCCCCAACGACTTCGAACACGACTGGGTGTACTTCGAAGCCAACATCGGATCCCGCAGCGCCTGGCTGGATTTGACCAAGGACACCGGCAAGGCCAACGTCGACCGGCTGCTGCGCGACGCCCACGTCGTGGTCAACAACCACCGTGGCCTGAAACTGGAGAAGCTCGGCATCGATCCCCACGCGCTGGCCGTCACCCACCCCGGGCTGGTGCATGTCTCGGTCACCTGCTACGGGTCGGCGGGCCCCTGGGCCCACCGCGGCGGCTTTGACATGAATGGGTCGGCGGCCTCCGGGCTGATGGTCATCGAGGGCGGCGAGGACAATCCCAAGCTACCGCCCACCGCGCTGATCAACGACTTCATCACCGGTTACATGGGCGCCCTCGGCGCCGCCGCCGGACTGATCAAACAACAAACCGAGGGCGGCAGCTGGCACGTCAGCGTCAACCTCACCCGCAACGCCATGTGGTATCAAACCCTAGGCCTGGTCGATCCCGCCGACGCCGGTTGCGACGACGAACACACCATTCGTGAACCGGCCGGCTACGACGCCGATAGCCCGATGGGCCGCGTCCACATGCTCGCCCCGCCGGTCACTTTCAGCCACACCCCACCCCGCTGGCCGGATCCGATCCTGGTCCCGCGCGGATCAAGCCTGCCCGAATGGGCCAGCACCACCAATCGCGCGTGACGGCCTAGAAGGCCTAGGAGCGACACCCGCCGCGACAACACAACCGCACGCCAAGTCGGCGCGAGGAGCGACAATGATCGCTGTGGGCAACGGCGTGGACGAGGTGGATGTCGCGATATTGGACGCGCTGCACATCAATCCACAGGTGAGCTTCGAGGAACTCGGCAAGACGCTCGATGTGTCGGCGGTGACCGCGGCACGACGGTGGCGTCGCCTGGTTAACACCGGGCGGGCATGGGTGTCCTCGGCGATCGGCCCCCAGATGCCGGTGCGGGGGGCGCTATTCGAGGCCGAGTGCCAACCCGGTGCCGCGCGGGCGGTCGCAGCTCAACTCGCCTCGCGGCCACACGTTTTCAGCGTCAACATCACGACCGGCCAAGACAATCTGTACGCGTTGCTGGTGGCCGCCGATCAGCCACTGCTGTCCGAATTGGTCGTAGACACGCTGCCCGCGATCCCAGGGCTACTGCGGGTGCGGTCGGCGCTGATCACCCAGTTGTTCAGCGGTACCCGCTGGCGGCTGGGCGGTCTCAGTTCTGACCAGGTGCACACGGTGACACCGGAGCCCACCAACACCGGTCCAGTGCATCGGTTCGAGGAATTCGACCGCGAGTTGTTCCTGGCCCTGCAACGCGACGGTCGACTCAGCTTCCGCGAATTGGCGGCAGCGCTCGGCCGGTCAGAGCCGGCGGTGCGTCGCCGGGTGAGTCTGCTCACCCGCTCCGGATGGCTGGCGTTCCGCACCGATTTCGCGCGGGTGGAGGCCGGCTGGCTGTCCGGCATGGCGCTCAAGCTGCGGGTCGCGTGGTCAGACGTGGCCGCGGTGGGGCGCACACTGGTCCACTACCCCGAGACGCGGTTCTGCGTCGCGACCGTGGGCGGAGCGGCCAACCTTTTCGTGACGATGCAGCTACACCAGGCGTCGGCGCTGGACGGGGTACTGAATCGGCTGTTGGCCGAATACCCGGACGTGACGGTACTGGACACCCGGGTAGTGCTGCGCTCCGTCAAATCCTGGGGACGGCTGTTGGGACCCGAAGGCCGCGCCCGGGAGGTGGTGCCCGTCGACCTCTGGGCACCTGCCGGCTAACGGCGCTCGGCCGCAGTAACTTCCCCACTACTGCGGCCGGGCCCCCGGCCAATTCGTTCCGCGCACTCAACGGGCATTTAACAGATCGACACAGCGGGCGGCGCGAACAACTGACCCCACTCGTGACGAGCCGCCGACTGTGCATCCATTAAGGCGTGCGCCGATGGTCCGCCGTTACCGGCTAGGTGCACAAGCGCCCAAGCCATTGCGAACAACGGCACCTTGTGACGTTGCGCCGCGCCGAGCAGCTCATCGAAAGCTGCCTCTGAATGGCACCGGCGAACGCCGATGAGAATGCCCCGCGCGGTGTCCAGGATGCGACTAGAGTCCGGGCCGCACGAGATCTGGGCCCGCGAGATCTGGGCCTGAGCCCGGTTGACCCTCATGCCGTGGGTACCTCCTTCAAGCCCTGTGCATACTTCGTGACGGTGGTCCGCTTTACCGCACCGTGCCATGATTTGTGCATCCCGTCCCGTCGCGCCAGACCGCCGTCCACATCGGTATGCGGCCGTGATCGTCTTGGTACCGATCAGCCAGCAGCGAATGCTGGCCCACCAAGGTGCGAAGCCGCCAGCAAGTCCAGCTTGCGCGCGAAAACCTGACCTGGCTGCGCGGTGCGTCGAAAGTGGTCGGCCCGAATTAGCGCCCCAATTAGCCTGCGAGCCCTAACACTTCGTCAAACCCGGCGACGATGTGTCATGAAAGGCGCCGTAATCGGGTACCGCAGCGGTGTCCACGTTGATGCCCCGAGCGCAGGTGCCGCTAGATACAACCGAATTCCGTTGGGGCAAGCATGACTTCATCGGGCGCGACCGTTACGCCCTACGACATTTCCACCGGGTTCGGCCAGCGCCGAGTATCAGGAGCCCAGCACTCGCCGGGTGTAGTCGTTCAGGAAGACGCGGTTGGGATCGAGGCGGTCGCGGACCGCCGCGAAGCGGTCCCAATCGGGATATCGGCCGCGAAGTGTGGCCGCGGTCTGATAGTGACGCTTGCCCCAATGCGGCCGGCCCGCAAACTCATCCATGATTTCCTCGACTGCGCGGAAGTACGTTTCGAATTCCATGCCGGTGTACTGGTGAACGGCGATGTAGCAGGTATCGCGGCCGTGCGCGGTCGACAGGAAGGCGTCGTCGGGGGCCGAGAAACGCACCTCGAGCGGGAACATGATCGGCAGCTTGCGACGCCGCACGACGTCCATGACGCGCTGGATTGCCGCGCGGGAATGCTCGCGCGGGATCGCGTACTCCATCTCGGTGAATCTGACCTTGCGCTCGGTCGCGTACACCTTGTAGGCGCGGTCGCAGACCGTGGCCTCCGACATCAGGCTCGTCATCAGGCGGTTCAGGCTCGGCGCCGCACGGGGGAGGCGCCGGCCCGCCCGGCAGATCAGGCTCAATCCCACGTTTTCGAAGTCCTCGTTGAGCCTGCGTTTCCACCCGGGCGTCGGCGTCGGCTCCTCGCCACTGCGTTGCGTGGTGCGCGTTGAAGCCTGCTCCCCATAGGGAAATACGAAGAACTCGAAGTGGTCGTTCCCGTCGACGGATTCGTCGAGCTGTTCCAGGGTCTCGGTCAGTGCCCGTCGCTCGTCGCGGCGAATCAGCGTGTACAGCGGCACCGTCTGCACAGTCACTTGGGAGATCACCCCGAGCGCACCCAGCGACACCCGCGCCGCCAGGTAGTCATCACCTTCCGACAGGGCCAGGACCTCACCGGCCGCGGTAACGAGCCGCAGCGCCACGATCCGCGCCGAGAGGTTCGTAAAGCGTGCGCCCGTCCCGTGTGTCGCGGTCGCGGTGGCACCGGTGATCGACTGCGCATCGATGTCGCCCTGGTTCTCCAGCCCCAGTCCACGCTCGGCCAGTTGCGGGCCGAGCGTGTGCAGCTTCGCGCCACCCTCGATCGTGACCAGGCCGCTCGCCGGATCCGCCTCGACGACCCGCTGCAGGCCCGTCATGTCGATCATCACCCCGTCCGTGCACGCGCAGTCGGTGAACGAATGCCCAGTGCCGACCGCACGCACCCGTTCACCGCGTTTCGCTGCGCCGGCAACGATCTCCGCCAGCTCGGCCTCCGAGGTCGGCCGCACGATCGCCGACGGCGCGCAGAACTGCTCTCGGGCCCAGTTGCCCCACCGGGGACTCACCGCGCCAACTCTCGCAGTACGGACTCGGCGACCGTGACCGCGTGCATCACCGTCTCGTAGACCAGGTTCTCGGGTGTGTCCGACATGAGGTGGTAGTTCGACAACTCCTTATAGCGGTCGATCGACGAGAAGCATGCGGTTGGGTAACGCGCGCGACTCATCAGCACCGCGTCGGTGCTGTTGCGCGACCGCATGCCTCGGCGCACCGGCGCGTCGGCGCGCTCGGCGGCCCGCACGACGAGATCGCGGAACGGGCTGTGGTGGTAGTCCTCCATGACCGTCGTGCCCTCGCCCTCGAGCATGATCAGCTCGGGCGAACCGACCGTGTCGAAATTCAAGAAGTACGTGCGCTCCCGGTCGAGCTCGGGCTCGTGGCGCGCCATGAATCCATAGATGCCGCCCTGCAGTATTTCCTCGGCGCCTAGCGAGACCAGCAGCACCCGAACGCCTTTCACCGGCCGCTCCCGCAGCCGCTCGGACAGCGCGACGATCAGCGCGACGGCGGACAGATTGTCGTTGGCGCCGGGAACGACCGGGCTACGAGCGATGTCAGCGAATATCGCGGCCACGCCCGCGCTCATCGCCGCTCCCGCGAGCATCATTCTGCGGCTGCCGCGCAGCGCGCCGACACCGGCGACCATGGGCGCGAAGATCGGCGGCCACCAATTAGGCAGCGACGTGTTCACCCGCTTAGCGATCCCGGGAAATCGTTCGACGAGATACTGCTGAGGGCCCTGATTGAAGAACTTGCCGGTGCGCGCGGCATCGTGATGGGCGCACACCACGACCGTCTGCTCGCCGGCGAGATCACCGGCCTCGGCTACGACGTTCCATGTCGTTCGGGGCTTTTCCATTCTCTTGCGCGCAACGCGCGGCCCATTGGAACAGTCGTCGGCGATCGCCAGCCCGGCACCCACCCCCGCCACGGCGGCGGGCAACCGCAAGTGCCGACTGATCACACCCGCGAGGCCGACCGCCACCCCGACCGCCGCCAGCTTGGCATGCAGCCACGGATAGCCGGCGTAGAACTGCTCCTCTTCGATCCGCGCATTGTGCGCGCCCGCCAACGTCAGGCGCTCGACGATCCAGTCGGCCGCCTGCTGCTCCCCCGGCTCCCCGGCGGCGCGCTCGATCGGCGCGAGCGTCTCGACGACCTCGCGCATTGTCGCCAGTTCGGTCGGCAATGCGGCGATCGTGGTCATGGCAGCTCCTTCTCGCGCGCCTCGAAGCGTGTCGCCGGGCCGCGCCGCGTCTGCCCGGTGACCATCGTGGTGAGACATGCCGGCATCAGAGGAATGTGCGCCCCTCACCCCGATATGTTGGAACGGTGTCGACGATCTGTGCCCCACGGACCAGGTGCAGTCGGTCGAAGCGCTCGCACAATTCACCGGCCTTCGTGTGGCGGAAATAGACCTTGTCGCCCACCTTCAAGCTGCGGGCCGCGTCCCCGTACAGCGGCGTCTGAACCTCGCCCGTGCCCTCCATCGGGTCGAGCCGCAGCCCGCTCGGCAGGTAGGGCGTCGGCATGCGGTCCTTGGCACCGACTCCGCTGGCCAGGTAGCCGCCGCCGAGCGCGGTTGCGGTCTTTGCGTCGGGCCTACGCGATATCGGTAGCGCGAAGATCGCCGCCGGCTGCAACGCGAAGGTCGAATACGAGTCGAACAGCGTCGGCGCATAGAAGCCCGAGCCGGCGGTCGCCTCGGTGATCGCCGGCTCCTGGGCGACCAGCTGCAGGTCCCCGGTGCCGCCGGCGTTGACGATCTTGAGGTCGGCGACCTCACGCACCAGCTCAACGGCGCGGGCCCGCCGGTCGCGCAACTCCGCGATCGATTGGCGCTGCATCCACCCCACGACAGCGTTTTGGACGCGCTTGCCGGCCACCTTGTCCCCGAAGCCCGCGATGTGGCCTTCGTAGGACATCAGCGCCACCAGCGTCAGCGTCGGCCGTCGGTCGATCTCCACGGCCAGCGCGCGGACCTGTTCGGGCGTGTGCAGCGGCGAGCGCTTGGGACCGATCTTCACGCGCCCCCCGGCACGCCAGTAGCCGGCATCGAGGTCCACACACAGCCGCACCGGCTTGTCGGTCGCGTTCTCGATCACATCGAGGTGCTCAACGCCGTCGACCATCACGATCGGCGCGCCATCGGGGTCCGCTACGCCGATCTCGCCGAGCGCGCGCAGTGCCGCCCGGTCGGTAGTCGGGTAGGCCAGCAACAGGTTGGCGAAACCGAGGCCGGCAAGCCAGAGCGTCTCGGGCAGCGTGAACGTCATCAAACCGTCGAATCGCTCACTGGCGTCAAGGATTTCCCGCTGCAGCGGCCGGCAGCGCAACGACTTCGACGCCACCCGGATCGGCTTGTCGCCCGCACGCGCGAGCATCTGCTCGGCATTGCCCCACATCGCGTCGAGGTCGACGAATGCGAACGGCGGATCGTGGTCGGCAAAGGCCTCTTCGTAGCGGCGCAGCCGGCTTTGCGCGTCCATCCCTACCGGCCCGTCAGAACGTCGTTCGCGTCCGACCACCTCGTGCACGCCGTCACAGTACTGAACTTGAGGCCGTGCAGGGCCGGGTTGACAGTGTTTGCGGCCCGGCCGCATCGACCCGAGCCCACTTTGTCGTGCCGCCTGGCCGCGGGCGGTGCCGGCTAAGTGGCGGCGAACAGGCGGTTAGGGCGTCCCCGCTGTCCCGTTCTGGCCGAACAACAGCCCGCCGCTGCCGCCGTCGCCGCCCTGTGCGCCAACGACGCCGTCCCCGCCGTTACCGCCGTTGCCGATCAATCGGGCGTCGCCGCCGTTACCGCCGTCGCCGGCTCCGCCCGTCGATCCGGTACCGCCGCCGGCGCCGGCGCCGCCGTTGCCGTAGAGGTACCCGCCGGCACCGCCCGCGCCACCATTGCCGGCTCCGGTATTCGTCGAGTTCGCGCCACCGACACCGCCGACGCCGCCCTTGCCGAACAGCAGAGCGCCGTCGCCGCCGGCACCACCAGCGCCGACGGTGCTGCCCGAGACGGAGGTGCCACCGGCCCCGCCGGCGCCGCCGGCGCCGCCGTTGCCGATGAAGTACCCGCCGGCGCCGCCGTCACCGCCTTGCGAGTACAAGTTGCCGCCGACACTCGCCCCGCCGGTCCCGCCCGTACCGCCGTTGCCGAGGACTATTCCGCCCATGCCGCCGGTGCCGCCGTCGCCGCCGGCCACATTGACTCCCTGCTGACCCACCGTCCCGGTAGCGCCGCCGGTACCGCCCTGGCCGCCGTTGCCGAGGAGCCCGGCGCTGCCGCCGGCTCCGGCGAACCCGCCGGAGCCGGCAAATCCTGTGGTGGTGGCGGCGCCGCCGTCGCCACCGAGCGCGCCGTTCCCGCCTGTCCCACCGGTGCCGTACACGAGACCACCCGTGCCGCCGTCGCCGCCGAGGCCACCGATGCCACCGTCGCCGCCCGTGGCGGTCCCGGGCGCACCTGTCCCACCGATACCACCGTTGCCGCCGGCCCCGCCGTTGCCGAACAGCCCGATTGCACCGCCATTACCGCCAGATCCGCCGTGGCCGCCGAAACTCAGGGTGTCGGGACCGACGCCGGCCCCGCCGCCCCCGCCCGCCCCGCCGTCTCCCGGGGTGCCGAACAGCAAGCCGCTCTGGCCGCCGACACCACCCATTCCGCCGAAGCCGCCCACACCCTGCACCGTCCCATCGGTGGTCCCGCCGGCCCCGCCGGTCCCGCCCACCCCGCCGGTGCCGAAAGTCAGCGCGGCCGCACCGCCCGCGCCTCCGCTCCCGCCGACCCCGCCCGCGGGCAGTATCCCCGCCGAGGGGCCGACGGTTGGCGCGGCCCCGCCGGTCCCGCCGGTCCCGCCGGCGCCGCCCAGGCCGTAGAACAGCCCGGCGCTGCCGCCGTTTCCGCCGGATCCGCCGGTGGTACCCACGCCGGAAGTGGGAGCGGGACCGCCGTTGCCGCCGGTACCGCCGGCACCACCGTTGCCCCACAGCAGCCCGCCGTTGCCGCCGGCGCCCGCGTTGGTGCCGTTGGCACCGGCCGTCGTGGTGGTACCGCCCGCTCCGCCGGTGCCGCCGTTGCCCCACAGCCCGGCATTGCCTCCGTTGCCGCCGCCCTGGTTGGTGCCGCCGGATCCGCCGTTGCCGCCGTTGCCGTATATCCATCCGCCGTTGCCGCCGTTGGCCCCGGTACCCGCCGCGCCGTCGGCGCCGTTGCCGATCAGCGGCCGCCCCGTCAGCGCCGCCACGGGCGAAGCCACCGCCAGGCTCTGCGCCTCTTGCATCACGCTCTGCAGCGGCGAGGCGTTGGCCGCCTCGGCGCTGGCATATGCGGCGGCACCCGAATTGAGGACCTGCACGAACCGCTGATGAAAGATCGCCGCCTGGGCGCTCAGCGTCTGATACGCCTGGGCGTGCGCGCCGAACAGCGTGGCGATGGCCGCCGATACCTCATCGGCGCCGGCCGCGACCACCGACGATGTCGGGATTGCCGCGGTTAGGTTGGCCTCGTTGATCGCCGAACCGACGGTCGCCAAGTCGGTTGCCGCCGCCGCCACCAGCTCCGGCGCCGCGATGAGGAACGACATACACCGACCTCCCACCACCTCACGGAGACCCGGCTACCTCGGGCCACCATCGAATCCTCGGCAAAGGGTATCGCTATCCGGCCAACGCACCGGGTATTTGCGCAACACCTACCAAATGTTTCGCAATGCGGCCACCGTGCGTTTCAGCGTCGCGGGACGTGTCGGCAGCCGCACTTGAGCGTTTGAGCCTCAAAGTATTGCTTTGAGGTCCTTCGCCCTTGCGATGTCGTCCCAGTCGACGTCGAGTTCGAGCAGAATTTCCTCGGTATGCTGCCCATGCTCTGGTGCGCGCGCGGGGGCCGGCGGGGTTTCGTTGAATTGGACGGGCGCAGCGACGATCCGGTATTTCTCGCCCTGGTCGTCGACGTTGGTCACCACATAACCGTTGGGTTCGACCTGCGGGTCATTGAGGGTTTCCCGCGGCGTCGCCAGGGCGCCCCACACGCCCGGTTCGTCTTCGAGCACTTTTTGCCAGTGCGCCAAGTCTTGGCTGGCAAACGCATTCGCAAAAATTGCGGTCGCCTCGGCGGCGTTGGCTATCAGGTTGCTGGACGGCACAAATCGCTCATCGGTGGCCAGCTCGCCCAAACCCATACGCTGGCAGAAGCCGGCCCAGAATTTGTCGGGCTGCAAAAAGACCAGCTGAATCCACCTGCCGTCGCGGGTCTTGTACCGGTTCACAAGTGGATTAATGGCCAACCCCGGTGGTGCGCCCGGAATGCCGTCGATGTTGAAGAAATCGGCTGCCGAAATCGATGGCGCGATGGCCCACATCGCCTGCGCCAGCAGCGAAGAGTCGACGATGCTCGGCTCACCCGTGCGTTCCCGATGGAACAACGCGGCGCACACCCCGCCCGCGAGGGTCGCCCCGCCCTGCAGGTCGCCGAAGGCCGGACCCTGGACGGCGGGCGTCTCGGTACCGAACGGCGTGAGCGTGTACGCCACCCCGCCACGAGCCAGATAGGTGGCGGCGTCGAACCCGCCGCGATCGCGATCCGGGCCGCGCACCCCCAGCCCGGTGCCGCGCGCGATGATGATCTTCGGGTTGAACGCACGAATGTCCTCGACGGTGAGCCGGGCCCGCTCCAGTGCGCCGGGCAGCCAATTGGTCAGAAACACATCCGCACTGGCCAACAGCCGGCCGAACAACTCCCGGCCCGTTTCGGATTTGATGTCTATCGCCGCGCTGCGCTTCCCTCGGTTGCCCAACTCGAGGATGAAGTCGGCGTCAACGCGAGCCGCCTCGCGAGTGAAACCACCCACCACCAACGCGCGTCCGGGGTCGCCGAAGGTGACGCCTTCCACCTTGATTACGTCGGCACCCCAGTCCGATAGGGCGGCACCGGCCGACGGTACGTACGTCCAAGATGCCAACTCGATGACGCGGACACCGCTTAGCACGCCTGACATGGCCCAACCCCCTCGATCGTCGCCGCAGCATTTCTTGCTATTTTAGATATTCTAGTTACTGTAGGGAATACAGTTAGCCCGGCTGCAGCCACGACCCGCTTTGTAGTGGCAGCATTTCGTGGAAGAGATGCGATGGAGCTGACCGTTGGTCCGATCCCGATCCTCGACGCGGTGCCCGCCTGCCTGATGGCTGCCGCTCTCCACCATGCGCCGGCAATGGCCTTTTGGGCATTCGCGAATGGCTTTGGGCCCCAACGTGGGTCGCTGGAACAGACACCAGGACAAAGGACGGGCTAGCGCTATGGGCAGGGTGACGGGCAAGGTGGCGGTGATCAGCGGCGCCGCCCGCGGTCAGGGGCGTTCGCACGCGCGGATGCTTGCCGCCGAGGGAGCCGACATCATCGCGGTGGATCTTTGCGCGGACATCGAGACCAATGAGTATCCGCTGGCCCGGCCGGAGGATCTGGAGGAGACCGCGCGGCTGGTCGAGAAGGAAGGGCAGCGCGTTGTCACCGCCATCGCCGACGTCCGTGACCGCGTGGCGCTGTCGGCAGCGATCGACCAGGGCGTCGCCGAACTCGGTCATCTGGACGTCGTGGTCGCCAATGCCGGCATCTGCCCGCTGACCGCGGGCCTGCCGCCCAAGGCCTTCGCCGACGCCGTGGATGTGGATCTAATCGGCGTGCTCAACCTCGTGCACGTCAGCCTCAAACATCTGCAAGCCGGCGCATCGATCATCGTGATCGGCTCCAACGCGGCATTCATGGCGTCAATGAACACCACCGGTATCGACGGCGGTCCCGGCGGTGCCGGGTACGCGTTCGCGAAACTCGCTGCGGCGCACTACGTCAACGACTTTGCCCGGTCGCTGGCCCCCTTCTTTATCCGGATGAATGCGGTGCACCCGACGAACGTCAACACCGACATGCTGCACAGCGCGCCGATGTACCGGGCGTTTCGGCCCGACCTGAAGAATCCGACCCGCGAGGACGCCGAACCGGTGTTCCCGTTAGTGCAGGCAATGCCGATCCCCTATGTCGAACCCGAGGACATCAGCGAGGCCGTGCTGTTCCTCGCCTCCGACGCGGCGCGCTACATCACCGGACAGCAGCTGCGCGTCGACGGCGGCGGCTTCCTCAAGGTCAAGCCCTGGCCGGGCGCGTGACAGAGTGTGACTAAGGTGGCACGAATCAGGCTGCTCTGCAACGGAAATGGAGCCGAACAGTGAGCGAGGGGCACTCGGCAGAAACTCAGCGCCGCCTGTACGCACTGATGGTGCTGATGAAGGCGGCCGATGACCGGCTGTCCAAGGGCATCGGCACCGGGGAGTTCATGTGCGTGTATTGGCCGTCGCGCGGCCAGGAGGCGATCGCCGCCGCGATGGGTGTCGCGCTGCGAGCAGACGATCAGCTGGTGACGACCTATCGCGGGCTGCACGATCTGATCGGCAAGGGTGTCCCACTCGAGGAGATCTACGGCGAGATGATGGGGCGCACCGTGGGTGCCAGCCGCGGCAAGGGCGGCACCATGCACATCGCCAAACCCGACCGGGGCGTGATGCTCTCGACCGGGATCGTCGGGGCGGGACCGCCGGTGGCCGTCGGGCTGGCGCTGGCCGCCAAACGCAAGGGCCTCGACCGCGTCACGGTGGTCAGCTTCGGCGACGGCGCCACCAACACCGGCTCCTTTCACGAAGCGGCCAACATGGCCGCCCTCTGGGACCTGCCGCTGGTTTTCGTGTGCCAGAACAATCTGTACGCGGAGATGACGCCGACCAGGGACACGATGAAGCTCGAACACGTCGCCGACCGCGCGGCCGGTTACGGCATGCCCGGCGTTCGCGTGGACGGCAACGACCCGCTGGAGGTCAAATCAGCGCTCGACGCAGCGCTGCAGCGCGCGCGCGACGGCTCGAACGGAGGGGGCCCTACCTTCCTCGAGTGCGTGACATTCCGCTTCCGCGGCCACTACTTCGGTGACCGGATGCCTTACATCCCAAAGGATCAGCTGGCCGCGGCGATGGCGGCCGACCCGGTGCCGAGGTTTCGCAGTCACCTCGCCGAAGCCGGCATCGCGACCGAGGACGAGCTCAACCACATCGACAGTGAGGCGCTGGCGACCGTGGAATCCGCGTTGCAGACGGTCATGAGCGCTGATGCCCCGTCGGTCGAAGAACTCGACCGCGACGTGTACGCGGCCCCGATCAAGTTTCCGGTCTGAGGACGTGCGGATGAAAGAACAAGCGGGGATGGAAGAAAAAGAGATGACGATGCGCGAGGCGTTGAACCTCGCGCTCGATGCGGCGTTAGAGGCCGACGACAGAGTCTTTTTGCTGGGTGAGGACATCGCCGATCCGGGCGCATCCGGCCCGACCGCGGGACTGTCGACGAAATACGGCCACGACCGGGTCCTGGACACGCCCATCTCGGAAGCCGCGATCGTCGGCGCGGCGATCGGCGCCGCCATCGACGGGATGCTGCCGGTCGCCGAGATCATGATCATGGATTTCATCGGCATCGCCGCCGATCAGCTGATCAACAACGCCGCCAAGCTGCGATTCATGACCGGGGGCCGGACGACGGCGCCGATCACCATCCGCACCCAGGTTTATGCCGGACTGGGCACCGGTGCCACGCACTCGCAGTCGCTGGAGGCGTGGTTCATGCACATCCCCGGGATGAAGGTGATCGTGCCCTCCACTCCGCGCGACGGCAAAGGACTCCTGACCTCGGCGATCTTCGACGAGGACCCGTGCCTGTTCGTCGAAACGATCCGCCTGCAAAGCAAGAAAGGACCGGTCCCGGTCGACCCCGGGTTCTCAATTCCGCTCGGACAGGCCGACATCAAACGGCCGGGCACCGACGTGACACTGATCAGCTACGGGCGCCCCGTGCACGACGCGCTCATGGCCGCGGCCAGCTTGGCAGTGCAGGGCGTGAGCGCCGAGGTCGTCGATCTGCGCACCCTGGTGCCACTCGACGTCGAAACCATCGTCGAATCCGCCAGGCGCACAAAACGAGTCGTGATCGTGCACGACGCCGTCCAATTCGCCGGTCCGGGTGCGGAGATCGCCGCGATCCTGCAATCCGAACTGTTCGGCGAGCTGGCCGCACCCATCGAACGGGTGGGCGCCAGGTTCGTTCCCAGCCCGGCCGCCGCGGCGCTCGAGGCCCAGGTTTACCCGTCGACGGCCCGCATCGTCGCGGCCGCGCAGCGCACCGTGGGAGAGAACTAAAGTTGATGGCTGACTTCATCATTCGCATCCCCCGGGTGTCAGTGGCCGTTGCGGAGGCCGAGCTCACGGGCCTGCTCGTCGACACCGGCCAGCACGTCGAAGAGGGGACGCCGATCTACGTGATCGCCACCGAGAAGGTGGAACAGGAAATCGAAGCTGGAGCCTCGGGCACCGTGCAATGGACGGGCCGGGTTGGGACCACCTACGACATCGGCGCCGAAATCGGCGTCATCACGTCATAAACGAAAGGGTAAGCACATATGGACCTCAACGAGACCCGCGAGAGAATCATCTACGAAAAGGAAGGCCCGATCGCACGCGTCACGCTGAACTGGCCGGAAAAGGCCAACGCGCAGGACCAAAAGCTGGCCGAGGAAGTCGACGCCGCACTGCTGGACGCGGACCGCGATTACGACATCAAGGTGCTGATCCTCAAGGCCAACGGCAAGGGTTTCTGCTCGGGACACGCCATCGGCAACAACGCGGTCGACTACCCGGCGTTCGTCGAAGCGGCAAAGGTCATGGGCACACCGTGGAAACCGCAGACCGACCTGTTCGTCAAGCCAATACTGAACCTATGGGAGTTCTGCAAGCCGACCATCGCGGCCGTGCACGGCTACTGCGTCGGCGGCGGCACCCACTACGGGCTGACCACCGATATCGTCATCGCCGCCGAAGACGCCTACTTCTCCTACCCGCCCCTGCAGGGATTCGGCATGCCCTCAGGTGAATGCTCGATCGAGCCTTGGGTTTTCATGAACTGGCGGCGCGCGGCGTATTACCTGTATCTCGCCGAGGTCATCGACGCGAAGAAGGCGCTCGAGGTCGGTCTGGTCAACGAGGTGGTGCCCCTCGATCAACTGGACACGCGTGTCGAAGCCATCGCCCGTCACATCGCCCAGGCGCCGATGACGACGCTGCTGGCGACCAAGGCCAACCTCAAACGGGCCTGGGAGCTGATGGGCATGCGGGTGCACTGGCAGAGCTCCAACGACCTGGTCGCGCTCGCGTCGATCAGTAAGGATGTGCAGCAGCTGATTCAGCAGGTGTTCAAGGACAAGGTGCTGCCATCCGAGCAAGCCCGGCGCCAAGCGGCGGCGGCCGCGTCGACCGACGGCGCCGCAACCACGTGAATCTTTTCGAGGTCTGCTCGTGAATATCGCAGACCACGCGACCACGGCCGCGGGCTCGCCGGCGCTGATCATCGACGGCGACACGGTCTGCTACGGCGCGCTCTATGCCAGCAGCCAACGCGTGGCGGCCGTCTTGCACGGTGCCGGGCTGCGGCGCGGCGACGGTGTGGCCCTGGTGCTGCCCAATCGACCCGAATTCTTCGAAATCACATGGGGTTGCCAGCTTTCCGGGCTCTACTACACCGCCGTCAACACGCATTTCACGGCCGACGAGGTCGCCTATGTGATCGACGACTCCGACGCGAAGGCGGTGTTTGTCGACGCGTCGATGGCCGAATTGGCGGCGCACATCCGCCACGCCAACGCGGCGGTCAAGGTGCGTATCGCCATTGGCGGAAGTCTGTCCGGCTGGCAGTCCTACGGGAAGGCCCTGGCGGTGGCGGGCCCCGACGTTGGAGCCCCAGAGGCGTCGGACGGATCGGAGATGCTCTATTCGTCGGGCACCACGGGACGGCCCAAGGCCGTTCGCCGGCCGCTCCCGGCCGACGGCAACGGTTCGTGGGCACAGTCGGTGCTCGAGATGGCGCTGATTCACCACTACGGGATGAATCCGTCGAGTGTCTACCTCTCCCCCGCGCCGCTTTATCACGCGGCCGGGGTGAACTACACCATGGCGGTCAATCGGGTGGGCGCCGCGTCGATCATCATGGGCAAGTTCGACGCCGAGACCGTGCTGCGGCTGATCGAGACCCACCGCGTCACCCACGCCCAGTTCGTGCCGACGATGTTCGTGCGGATGCTCAAGCTGCCCAAAGCAATCCGTGAGGAGTACGACGTCTCGAGTTTGCGCTGCGTGATCCACGCGGCCGCTCCCTGCCCGGTGGATGTCAAACATCAGATGATGCGGTGGTTTGGACCCATCATTCACGAATATTACGGGGGTACAGAAGGATTCGCGGGTACCACGATCGGTCCCCGAGAGTGGCTTGCCCATCCCGGTTCGGTGGGTATACCGATGGCCCCGGTGCACGTGATCGGCGACGACGGACAGGAGGTTCCCGTCGGGGAGCCCGGCGAGCTCTATTTCGAGGGTGGACCGGATTTCGCGTACTTCAAGGATCCCGCCAAGACCGCATCGGTATCCAACGAACGCGGTTGGCGCACACTGGGAGACGTGGGCCGCGTGGATCAGGACGGCTACCTCTACCTGACCGACCGATCGACGTTCATGATCGTTTCCGGCGGGGTCAACATCTACCCCCAGGAGGCGGAGAACCTCTTGGTCATGCATCCCAAACTCGTCGATGCGGCGGTGTTCGGCGTGCCCAACGACGAGTTCGGCGAGGAGGTCAAGGCCGTCGTGCAACCGATCGACGGCGTCGTGCCCGGGCCCGACCTCGAGGCCGAGCTCATCGACTACTGCCGAACCCACCTCGCCACCTACAAGTGCCCCCGCACAGTCGAATTCGAGCCGGAGTTGCCCCGGGACCCGAACGGAAAGCTCTACAAGAGGCGCATCCGCGAACGTTATTGGCAGGGGCGGACGTCACGGATCGTGTGACGGTGGCGGAGTTTGGGTGCAATTCGCCGGCGGCCCGCGTGCTCGACGCTGTCTTCCTTCGGACGCAACCCCAAGGCGGTGCGCAGCATGGTGGCGGCCGTCTTCGATGCGTACCCGAGTAGTTGCTTGCGACGTGGGGCGTCCGCTACCAGAGCAGGACGGGGCTCACCCAGGGCGGCGGCCAGAGGTGGTCGTTGGCGTAGGCCCACACCTCCCAGGGGTTGTCGTAGTAGGCCGTCGTCTCGACCAGGCTGTTCCAGTCCAGGTTTGGGTGGAACAACCAGTAGCCCGTCCCTACGATGGCACCACCGACCTCCCACGCGCCGTAACTGCCCCAGTACAGCGGGCCGAAAATCCTGTTCTGCCAGACGTGCAACTCTTCGTGATTTTCCATCAGGTCGTCGGCGGCCGGGCCGTACCCGAGATTGGTGGTGACGTTGCCAAACGACGACCGTCTTACTACCGGATCGAGGAACTTCTGGCGGCGGTGACGATTACGCGGCCGCATCATCCGCCGCGGGGTCGGTCGTTGCCGGTGGTGGGCGGGATGCGACGGCACGGGGCGATGGAGCTGCTGCTGGCGTTGCCCGATGGGAGAAAGTCGCTGGTCCCGGCCGTGTGGACGGACGCCCAGCCGCCGATCAATGACGGCGTTGTCGGGGTTGCGACCTTGGATCGCTGGCAGATCTGTTGCGTGTCTGCGCGCTGATCGCCGAGTTGCGGGGACAGGCCGCGGGGATGTCACGGTGCAAGGAGGACTCCCGTCCAGCCTGTCCAGCTCAGTTCGATACCAGACCCAGTCCGGCCGCGATCACCGGTTCGGGCCAGGTGGTGGAGTTGACGCCGATGGTCGAGCAGCTACCCGCCGAGGAAGTCGCGGCGGCAATCGCGGTGCTGGCCAAAGCGATTGCCAAAGCCATGGCGGCGATGTGCAGCGGGGCGGTCGGTGATCAGCGAATCGAAGGTCACGCATGGGCATCTGCATCGCGCTGCGGTGGTGTACGCGGACAGTCCACCATGGTCCAGATCGTCCGCAACCGCGAGTCCACCGCTCGCCAAGACGAGCTGGTCGCCCGTGCGGTCGAGTCGGGCTTGCCGTGCGCGGGGGTGCGGGTGATCGACGAGGACCTGGGAGTTCTGGGGCCAGCGCCACGGGTCGGTCCGGGTTCGCCGAGTTGGCCGCGCAGGTCGGGCTTGGCACGGTAGGAATTGTTTTGGCGAGGGAGGTTTCACGGTTGGCGTGGAAGACCGACTGGTATCGGCTGCTGGACCTGGCCGGCATGACCGGCATGCTCATCGCCGACAGCGACGGCATCTACCATCCGGGGTTGTTCAATTATCGCATGCTGCTAGGTATGAAGGGCACCATGTCGGAGGCCTTATGAAGAATTCTTCATAAGGCCTCT
>CAWJSU010000010.1:0-292690 GCA_963845595.1 uncultured Actinomycetota bacterium | reverse complement strand
TCTTCATAAGGCCTCCGACATGGTGCCCTTCATACCTAGCAGCATGCGATCATTGAACAACCCCGGATGGTAGATGCCGTCGCTGTCGGCGATCAGCGTGTCGGTCATGCCGGCCAGGTCCAGCAGCCGATACCAGTCGGAGTTGTTGCGCGCCAACCGTGAAACCTCCAGCGCCAAAACAATTCCTACCGTGCCAAGCCCGACCTGCGCGGCCAACTCGGCGAACCCGGACCGACCCGTGGCGCTGGCCCCGGAGACTCCCAGGTCCTCGTCGATCACCCGCACCCCCGCGCGCGGCCAGCCCAACTCGACCGCACGGGCGACCAGCTCGTACTGGCGGGCGGTGGACTCGCGGTTACGGACGATCTGGACCATGGTGGACTGTCGCACATACACCACCGCAGCGCGATGCAGATGCCCATGCGTGACCTTCGATTCACTCATCACCGACCGCCCCGCTGCGCATCGCCGCCATGGCTTTGGCAATCACTTTGGCCAGCACCGCGATTGCCGCCGCGACTTCCTCGGCGGGTAGCTGCTCGACCATCGGCGTCAACTCCACCACCTGGGCCGAACCGGTGATCGCGGCCGGGACTGGGTCTGGTATCAAACTGAGCTGGACAGGCTGCATGGGAGTCCTCCTTGCACGGTGACATCCCCGCAGCCTGTCCCCGCAACTCGGCGATCAGCGCGCAGACACGCAACAGATCTGCCAGCGATCCAAGGGTCGCAACCCCGACAACGCCGTCATTGATCGGCGGCTGGGCGTCCGTCCACGCGGCCGGGACCAGCGACTTTCTCCCATCGGGCAACGCCAGCAGCAGCTCCATGGCCCCGTGCCGTCGCATCCCGCCCACCACCGGCAACGACCGACCCCGCAGCGGATGATGCGGCCGCGTAATCGTCACCGCCGCCGGAAGTTCCTCGATACCGGTAGTAAGACGAGTCGTCGTTTGACGTGTTCACCACCCCGGAACGACTGCGGGCCTTGGAGCGCCTGGAGCGCGCGGCACGCCGACTGCGCGCCCCCCAACACGCGTTGATCAATCAGCTGCGCGCCCAAGCCAGTCCTGAAGAACTCGGCGACACGGTGCGCTCGGCGCTGGCCGACCGGTTGCGGATCACCAAGGCCGAGGCGAGCCGTCGGGTCGAGGAAGCCGCCGATCTCGGGGAGCGTCGGGCGCTGACCGGGGAGCCGTTGGTGCCGCAGTTGCCCGCGACCGCGGCCGCCCAACGCGACGGGCTCATCGGTGAGGGGCACGTGCAGGTGATCCGCAGCTTCTTTGCCCACCTGCCCGCCGAGGTGGACCTGCCCACCCGGGATGCCGCCGAGGCCGATCTGGCCGAGCAGGCCCGCGGGTATCGCCCCGATGAGTTGGCCAAGTACGCCCAGCGGATCATGGACTGGCTGCACCCGGATGGGGACTTCAGCGACCAGGAGCGGGCCCGCAAGCGCGGGATCACGATCGGCAAGCCCGAATACGACCTCATGTCGCGGATCAGCGGCTATCTGACCCCCGAACTGCGCGCCACCATCGAACCGGTGCTGGCGAAGTTGGCTGCTCCCGGGGCGTGCAACCCCGACGATGAAAAACCGGTCGTCGATGAGACCCCCGATGCCGACGCGGTCCGGCGTGACAGGCGCAGCCTGGCGCAGCGTAATCACGACGGGTTGCTGGCGGGGTTGCGGGCCTTGGTGGCCTCCGGGGAGTTGGGTCAGCACAATGGGCTGCCGGTGTCGATCGTGGTGACGACCACGCTGAAGGAGCTGCAAGCCGCCGCGGGTAAGGCGGTGACTGGTGGCGGCTCGTCGTTGCCGATGTCGGATCTGATCCGTATGGCCAGCCACGCAAATCATTACCTGGCGATCTTTGACGACGGTAAGGCCTTGGCGTTGTATCACACGCGCCGGTTGGCGTCCCCGGCGCAGCGGATTGTGTTGTATGCCAAGGATCGTGGGTGCACGAAGCCAGCACGAAGCCCGGGTGTGATGCACCGGCCTACCACACCCAGGTCCATCACGTGCGCGGCTGGGCTGCCACGCGGTGCACCGACATCAACGAGCTCGCCCTGACCTGCGGGCCCGACAACCGGCTCGCCGAAGAAGAAGGCTGGACCACCCGAAAGAACGCCGCAGCCGACACCGAATGGCTACCACCGGCGCACCTGGATCACGGACACCAGCGATCAGCTGTAATACCTTTTAAGGTATGAGTAACCGAAACACCCGGACGGCCATGACCCGCGCCGCCATCTACTTGCGCCAATCCCTCGACAAGACCGGCGAAGCAGTCGCCGTCGCCCGCCAACGCGAGGACTGCCTCAAGCTCTGCGCCGACAAGGGCTGGGACCCGGTCGAATACGTGGACAACGACACGTCGGCGACCAACGGGCACCGCAAGGCCTATGACCGGATGCTCGCCGACATCGCAGACGGCACCCTAGCGGGAGTTTCCGGCCTTCGTAGTTGATCGGCGTGTCTTGGGTTGTGGTGCTTGAGGTTTGTGTGGCTGGAGTGTATTACCCATATATGGCTTCGATCGTGGGGAAGCGCCGCGGGAAGCAGACCTACTACTACCTGGTGGAATCGGCGCGAGTGGAGGGCAAGCCGCGGATCGTGTCGCAGCAGTATTTGGGCAGCGTGGAGGAGGTGATGGCCAAGCTGGCCGAGACCCGGTGCGGGGCGCCCGCGCGCAGCGCAGCACAAGCAGTTCGGGGATCTGGCTGCGGTGTGGTCGATGCTGCGGCGACTGGACGTGGTCGGGATCGTCGACGAGGTGGCGCCCCGGTACGCGAACGCGGGGGCGTCGGTGGGCACCTATCTCGCGTTGGCGACTGCGAACCGGGTGGTCGACCCGTGCTCGAAGCTGGCGTTCGCCGACTGGTGGGCCACCACGGCCGGACCGCGGTGGGTGAAGACTCGGACCGGGCGGCGCTGGATCATCGCCGGTTCTGGGATGCGATGGACCGCCTGGACACGAGGCAGCTGCGCGAGATCGAGACCGAGCTGGGGCGGCGGATGGTCACCGAGTTCGGGCTCGACCTGAGCGGGCTGGTGCTGGACATGACCAACTTCGCCACCTACATCGACACCGGCAACGACCAAGGCGCCGATCGCGCAGCGCGGCAAGGCGAAACAGAAACGCACCGATCTGCGGCTGGTCGGGTTGGCGTTGGTCGTCACCCGCGACGGCGGGGTGCCGGTGATCTGCGCACGCCTACCCCGGTGACCGGCCCGACGTCACCCAGTTCAGCACGGTCATCGACGAACTGGTGGCCCGCTACCGGGCCTGGTCACCGGTCGTCGAGTCGCTGACCGTGGTCTATGACGCCGGGCAGAACAGCGCCGACAACCACACCGTCGTGGAGGACGCCGGGCATCGGGTTCGTCGGGTCGCTGCCGCCTTCGGATCACCCCGGGCTGCTCGCGATCCCGGCGCGCGAATACCGCGTCGGTCGACGAAGACCGCTATCCCGGACGTGACCTTCCTGGACACCGACGTCACCGCGCTGGGGGTGACCCGCCGCGCGGTGCTCACCCATTCACCGACCCTGCACGCCAAGCAGTCCCGCGGCCTCGACCAGACCCTGGCCAAAGCGCGCAGCCGCCTGGCCGAGCTGCAAGCGCGGCTGGCACGCGGGCGCACCCGCCGCCAGCGCGCCGCGGTCCAAGCCGATATCGCCACGATCTCAAACCCCGCTGGGTCGCCGACGTCATCACCGTCACCCTGACCGGCGACAAACCCGCCGACCTGCGACTGACCTGGCGCACCGACGCCAGCGCGCGCGCAAACGACTGGAAGCGCGGCTGTTCGGCAAACGGATCCTGTTCACCAACCGCGACTGGCCGGTGCCCGACGTCGTCGCCGCCTACCGCTCCCAATCCGACGCCGAATCCGGCTTCCGCCAGCACAAAGACCCGCATGTGGTCTCGTTCGGCCCGATGCACCACTGGACCGACCAGAAGATCCGCGTCCATGTCTTCTACTGCGTCCTCGCCCTGACCACCGCCCACCTGATGCGCCGCCAAGCCCCCCACAGACGGCCTGCACATGTCCGTGCGCGAACTGCTCGACCAGCTCGCCGGCATCGAAGAAACCGTGCTGCTCTACCACGACGGCAGCAAAGGACGCCCCCGCGCGCAGCGCATGCTCACCGACATGACCCCCACCCAGCAAAAGCTCGCCGACCTCTTCGCCATCCACCGCTACGCACCCACCCGCTGACCAGCAACGCCAACGAGTTGGGTAATACACCAGCCCAACCCGAAAACACAGCCCCACCAGGGCAAATCAGGCCGTCGATGAACGAAGGCCGGAAACTCCCGCTAGGCGCGGTCGTCGCCTGGGATCTGGACCGCCTGCATCGCCGCCCCATCGAACTCGAGGCGTTCATGTCGCTGGCCGACGACAAGCACCTAGCACTGGCGACGGTGTCCGGTGACGTGGACCTGTCCACCGCGCAGGGGCGTCTGGTGGCGCGGCTGAAGGGCAGCGTGGCCGCCCATGAGATCGAGCACAAAAAGGCACGGCAGATACGCGCCGCGCAGCAGAAAGCCGAACGGGGGGAACCGAACTGGTCGCAGGCGTTCGGCTACCTAGCGGACACCCGCCAGCCCGATCCGGTCACCGCCCCTCTGGTCAAGGCCGGGTATGCGGCGGTGCTGGCCGGGGCGTCGCTGGGCGATATCTGCCGGGCGTGGAACGCTGCAGGGGCGTACACGCGCACCGGCAAACCGTGGACCGCTGACACGTTGAGCAGGTTCCTACGCAGGCCCCGTAACGCCGCACTGCGCGACTACAAGGGCGAGATCATCGGCAAGGCCACCTGGCCCGCGCTGGTGGACGAATCGACGTGGCGGGCCGCGCAAACCGTGCTGGAGGCCCCCGAACGCAAACCGGGCCGCAAGAGTGTGCGCCGACATTTGTTGACCGGGGTCGCCCGCTGCGGCAAGTGCGGGCACTACCTGAGCGCCTCCTACCACACGGACGGGCGAATCATCTACCGCTGCACGAAGTGTCACGGTGTGTCGATCCTGGCCGAGAACGTGGTGCCCATCGTGTACGGCATAGTGTCGGGGCGCCTGGCGGCGCCGGACGCGGTTGATCTGCTGCGCGCCGAGCTGCACGATGAGGCCGAGGCCGAGGCGCTGCGAATCGAGGCCAGCACGTTGACCGCCCGACTGGATGAGATCGCCGACGAACGCGCAGACGGGTTGCTGACTGGCCAGCAGGCGCGGCGGGCCACCGAGCGGATCGAGGCGAAGCTTGCGGCGGTGCGGGCGCGGCAGACCGATCAGGAACGGCTGCGCGTGTTCGACGGGCTGCCGCTGGGCCAACCGGACGTCGCCGACGCCATCAAAGCCCTGTCACCGGACAGGTTCCGCGCCGTCCTCGACGTGCTCGCAACCATCACCGTCGCCCCGGTCGGCAAGGGCGGCAAGACGTTCCAGCCCGAACGGGTGCAGGTGGTGTGGCGGTGAGCGATGAGCAGACCGGCGACGTCGTTGCGCAGTGGCGGCAACTGATGGCCGACGCCGACGACCACACCGAGGCAATCCACCGCGCATACCAACAGCTGGGGAACGCGAAGCTGATACCGAGGGTCACCGTTCACCGCTTCCAGTGCGGTAAGTGCGGCAAGGTGCTGGCTACCGTTATCCGCTTAGGCGACACCACGATTGCCCGCACCGCCGACTACAAGTACTCGCGGGGGCTCAACCTGCGCCGGTCGGTCGCCGCAGCGCGGGAACGCAACACCCTCGACGGCGAGCGGCACTGGCCCGGCCACACCTATGACGTGGACCAGCTGGCCCGCGGGGGGCCGAAGGCCGGGTTCGACGTGGCCTGCCGTCACGTCACCACCACCGTTGCAGCCTTCGACGTTCTCGCCGTGACGCGGGATGTGACACCGGGACACCCCGGCAAACCCACCCGTCTCTGAATGCTTGTGTAGTAGCATCTACCCCGTAGTTGCCCGCCTGTGAAGGCATTCGGAATCGTGCAGGGCGCCGAACCCGAAGGGGTTCAGCGTGCCCGCAAACAGGGGACTTCAAGCCAGAAACGCCGCGGCGACACGATGGAATCACCCAGACCGCGATGACATCGCCCGCGAGTACGCGACCGAGCGCATCGCCGATTACGTCACGTCGGTGCTGTCGCAGGCCCCGCCGCTGACCGATGAGCAGCGCAGCAAGCTTGCCGAGCTACTCAAGCCTGCCCGCCAGGCCATCGTCGCGGCGCGTATCGCCGAACTCGACGACGGCGGTGTCGCGTGAACCCCCGCAACGGGCCGCCTGATGACGAAGGCCGGGCGCGAAGCCCGGCCAACGCCGAAAACGTGGTCACGACACCACATCCACCCAGCACACCAGCCCCCATCAAGACCAGCGGCCAACGCACATATTACGGCCTCGCCGCCGCGCTCGGGGTGACGCCATGAGCGCCGCCGCACAGGTGAGCATGGACGGGCCGCTGGCCCGGCGCCGCGCGGCGTCCCGCCGGTTGCCGGTAGGGGCCTGCGGGCGCGCCGATCCGTGGTATTACGACGAGCCGCCGCTGACCGATCACCAGCTGGACGGCTGGCGGGCCGCCGCCCGGCATGTCCTCGGGGCCGGGGTGGTGCCGAGGGTGCCGGTCGAGGCGCTGCGCGCCCTCTACCGGCGCGGCGGCCCCGACCGCCAGCTCGCCGAGCGACTGCATCAGCTGGCCGGAGGCGTTGCCGCATGAGCGGCGACGACCTGGTTGCCCGCGGTAAGGCCATCGCCGAGAGCGGCAAGCATCTGCCGCGCAAGGGTGCGCCGCTGGGCCGGATCGAGGCGTGGGGTCTGGACGTGTACGAGGGCTCGCCGCAGGAGCGGATCGACGCCTGGCTGGCCGAAGCGGAGGCCCGGCGATGAGCAATGACAACAGGTGGGCCGATTACCCCGATTGGGTCGGCGATGCACGCGCAAGGCGCGCCATCTCGGACTCCCCGCCCCTAGGCGCGTGCCTGGGTCGCATCGACGCCTGGGGCATCTTCGTTTTCGAGGGCTCGCCGCAGGTGTTGATCGACACCCTGATGGCTGAAGCGGAGCGGGACCAATGACCAAGCATGTCGAACCCGCTGGCGCGGAGTACCTGAAGAAGCGCCGGGCCGCGGAGATCGCCCGCCGCAACGGAGGGCCCGAACCGCCGCCCGACGACCCCGGTCCGAGCGAGCCGCACCCCGACGACCCTGAACCCGACGCCGCCGACAGCGACGACGGCTGGCACGTTGAGGACGGTGCCGAACTACTGAACGAAGTTCACGAGGCCCTCACCAGGTATGTGGTCTTCGCCAACAAAGACCAGCCCATCGCGGTCACCTTGTGGATCGCGGCAACTCACGGCATCCCGGCCTGGCAGCACGCCACCCGGCTCATCATCACCAGCCCGCAGAAACGGTGCGGCAAATCACGGCTCATGGATATCGTTGCAGGGCTTAGCTTTTCATCAATGTTGTGCGCCGACGCCACCACGGCGGCCATCTTCCGCTCCATTGGCAAGGACGACAACCAGATTCCCGCCCTGCATGTTGACGAGGCCGATGCGCTGTGGGGGACCAAGCGCAACGCCGAGAACAACGAAGACTTGCGGGCACTGTTCAATGCCGGGTGGCAGCGCAACCGACCGGCGAAACGCTGCGTCGGCCCGCAGCAGATCCCCACCGACTTCAACACGTTCGCTATGGCCTCGTTCGCCGCTATCGGGCGGCTGCCTGACACCATCACCGACCGCGCCGTCAACATCGACCTGAAACGGCGCGGCCCCGGCGAAACAGTCGCCCGGTTCCGTATCCGCCGCGACAGCCCCCGGCTCGCCGCGCTTCGTGACAGGCTCACCGGCTGGGTGCGTGACCCGGCGCGGCTCGCCGCACTGACCGAGGTTGAACCGGAACTGCCAGCCGGTGTCGAGGACCGGGCCGCCGACGCCTGGGAGCCGCTGATGGCTATCGCTGATAGTGCCGGTGGCGACTGGCCGAAGACGGCCCGCACGGCGTGCCGTGCGTTGTCCATGTCAGCCGAGGCCGCCGACGACGACCTGGGTGTCCTGCTACTCGCCAACATCCGCGACGTCTTCGCCGCCGTGCAGATGCCGACCGGCTGGGCTGGTACGCCATTCTTGGAGTCGCGCATGTTGGTGAACGAACTTCGCGACCTCGAAGAGTCGCCGTGGAATGACGACAAAAGCGACACCTATCTCACGCCCAGCAAACTAGCGAAACGGCTTAAACCGTTCGGTGTCAAGCCCGGTCATAATGCCGCCAAGACGGCTCGCGGCTACACGTTGGAGTCCCTGCGGGACGCTTTCCGGCGGTATTTGCAGCCCAATCCGTCCAGCCGTCCGACACCCGGCGCTGACCAGCACGAACACGACGAAAATTACGAAGCGTTAAAACGTCCGGAGGCGTCCGGAGGCGTCCAGCCGTCCGAAAACCCGGACATTTCCGGACGGCTTCGGACGGCTTCGGACACTTCGGACGACAACGAAAAATCGCCCGAAGATGCAGGCCAGCCGGTTGAATCGGACACTTGGACGGGTCTGGACGGTACCCCTGACGGGAACGGGTTAACGGGCACCGTCACCGACCGCCGACCGGGCTGCGTCTGCGCCAGCCAGCCGAAGCCGTGCTACTACTGCCGCTGCACCGCCACGGAGCACGCAGCAAACACAGAAGGGAACATCGCCCGTGACATGGCCCCCGCACACGCCACCCGGCTACGCGCAGGTGGGGAGGCGCCGACGCTGTGCACCGTGTGCGGCGGCCCCGTCACAGCGGGGCAAGGTGACACACACCTGTCCTGCCACGCCGCCGCGGTAGCCGCCGCCCGGCGGGCGCGTATCGCCGAGGCGCCGCCCGACGGCGACGACGGCCCACCACCACCCGACGACTACGCCCCACCACCACCCGCCGACTACAGCCCGCCACCACCCGACGACTACGCCCTGTTCGGCATGGACGGAGATCCCTATGACTGACACCAGACCAGCCCCAAGCCCCCATCCAAGAAAAGGAATCACCGATGACCAGACAGACAACCGCCCCGTTCGCGTGCGACGGGTGCGGACGGCGTCTCGGCAGAACCATCATCCTGACCGACAGCGAACACCTCGTCTGCACCGGGTGCATGGGGAACTCGCATCCCCTGCACGCCAGGTTCTACCCGGACTGCCCCGAGCGTTGGCACGACCTGCACGACCACCACTCGGCGTCCGGCAGTAGGGCCGCTATCCGCTGGGTAATCGAGGCGGGCGGGTACGCCGCTATGAAAGCGCGCCAGTGCCCGCCGCCGACCAACCGAAGGAGAGAACCGATAAACATAGGCTGCGGGACAAGGAGATTCAGCGCGGAAATGGGGGATCGGTCGTGAATACGTGCCGTGGCTCAACGCACCCTGCTCATTTGCCCTGTGCGGCTTGTGAATGCCTGGTCGGTCACAGGCCCAGAGTGACGAAAATTGGGGATAGCGCGCTCAATCCCAACAAGAATAATAATATAAGTGGGATACTGATTGGGGCAGTGGCTAAGACTAAAATAACTATTAAAGCCTTTATAAAAAGCAGCGGATTCGTTATTATCGCTCCGAGTAAGCTGATGGCGTTGTTTAATAAGGTGTTTAGTGACGGGACAGCCAAGGCGGCGATAGCGCCGGCAGACGAGCCCGCACTCGCATTCAAGTGCTGCAACGACGCGGCGTTGGCGGCCTCAGTGGCCGCATAGGAGTGCGCACCCGCAGTCAAGTGCTGCACAAACTGCTCATGAAACACCGCCGCCTGACCGGCCAGCGCCTGATAGCCCTGGGCGTGCTGGGAGAACAGGAGCGCGATGCCCGCCGACACCTCGTCGGCGGCTGCGGGCACCACCGCGACCGTCGGGGCCGCCGCTACCAGGTGGGCCGCGCTGATATTCGAGGCGATGGTTGCCAAATCCGTTGCCGCCGCGGTCATCATCTCCGGGGCCGCGATCACATACGCCATGTCGGTCCACCTAACTACCAAGCCCCTGGTTGTCACTAGCCCGGCGGTCCTCCACACGTCAGGTGTAAGGATTCTAGGCGGTCTTGAGTTGTCGTTTACTGGCTTTCGCCGAAACGGATTAGTGGGCAGCCCTACCGCCGTGACTGCGCGACATCGAGGTCACTGAAGGCGACCTCCGGCGGGGAACCGGATCGTCCCCGGACACCCCCGGGGCGGCCCCAGATTGGCGCCCGGCCCGCTTTATGGCCCGCGCCGTCGGGGGCTAATCCCGCGCTGCGCGCGTAGCTCTTCCAGCGCCTGGCCTGCCACACTGGGCGATGTGCCTGATGACAACCGCGGCGCCCTCGAACAACTCCGCAGGCAGCTATTTGGCCCGGCCACAGACGCCGCCCCACCGACCCCGCCCGCCGCCGCCGCACACAACGAGGGCGCGAACCCGCCCGCCGCGCTCACCGCCGACCAGCTATTCGCGGACTGGGCGCTGCGGGTGCTGAATCCCGACTATCGGGCTAGCCACCCGGTCAGCCTCTCCGAGCTGTAACACCCAATCCCCGACAGGAAACCGATGTGACTGCGCTTCAACAGATCTCAGCTGACCTCAACCGCCTCGGCCTCGCCGTCCCCAAGCCGCTCGCCGCCGCCCAGGCCGCCGCCAACAAATTTCTGGCAGCCGTGCCCTCCGACGTCGGGAACCCCATCGCCGCCGCCCTGGACGCCATCGAACGCGGCGACGACCCGTACGGGCCGCAAGTCCAGCGGCAGCTTGCCGCGTTCCGGCTCACCGAGTTGAACCTGTCCAACGCGGCGCGCCTACGAGCCGACGGCAAGGTTGACGACGCACTCGCCGCTCACGCAGACACCATCCTCGCTGTGCTGGCGGAACACCTGGTGCCGCACGCAGATGCGATGGCCGCCGCGCACAAGCTTGGGGTCAGAGACCTTGCCGAAGCGAGGACGCTGCGCGGACCCCAACTCGCCGCCTGGGGCCTCGCCGCCTCCGCCGCCGAACAATTCGCCGTCGCCAACCAAATCGTCGGCGTCCTGCTTCGCGCCATGCACCGGCCCACACCCGACGCGCTGCGCGTACTCGCTGCCGCGCCGCCCGACCGGCTGCAACCCGCCCGCACCGTCTGCGCCTCCAACAACAGGGTCAGCGCGGCGTGGGCGCTGACCGTCACCGGCTGCACCGTCCAACACATCCGCACAGTCGCCGAGCTCGACCAGCGCGACACCCTCGGCGTTGACGGGGTAGTGGAACCACTCGAGCCCGACAACGACCAACACAGCCAGAGACCGCGCGCTGGCGCCACCGTGAGCAGCTGACGGGATAGTCAAACCAACGCCAAACAGACCCCTGGGGGGGTCACCCCTGCCCCCACTCGGCCCGCCCGGCTACGCCATAGCGCCTCGAAAGGGGTCGCAGTCGTTGGTGGGTTTGGGCGCTATGCCTGCCGAAGCCGGTCCGCGCGGCGCACACTGGGGCGCATGGCTATGTCTGCCGGTCAGAGGCTGCGACGGTCACTGGACAGCGAGTTGAGGAAGGCCGCGAAGGCGCAGGGGGTGGTGTTGGTGTGGTCTCCCGCCGAGGTGGCTGCCATCGGGACGGCTGTGCGGGCCGCCGATTACGCCGAGGTGTTGCAGGCGCGTTTCGATGCTGCGGCTGCTGCGGACGTGACCGACGCGGCGGCGGCGGCGGTGTTGGTGAAGGTGTCCGCGGAGTTGAGGTTGCTGCACCGGCTTGTCGCGGACATGGTGGCGCGGTTGCAGTTTGGGCCCGGTCGGGCTAAGTCCGAGCGGCATGTGCGTTCGGCTCGGACACGTTGGGATCGGGCGGCGGAGGTGTTGTCGTAGATGGCGAGTGTGGTGGGCCCGGCGGCGACACCGAGCAGCGCGCCGCTGCCGACGATGGGGAGTCCGGGGTGGCTGGCCGCGCATCGGCATCCGGTGGGGGTTTGCATTCACGGCTGCCGCCCGCCCGCAGTGTCGTGGGACTGCCCGATGGTGCGCGAGTGCACGAACGACGGCTGCAACTGTCATTACGGCGCGTTCCTGTAGCTGACGGCGAACCCCTGGGTCAGGTCACGCGGTGGGTCGGCTGCACGTGTCGCCGACGACCGAAGGCGCGACTGGAATCAATCGATGGCAGGCACCGAACTGCGGCAGCAAGCGCGCGTGCTGGACACCAGCACGTCATTCGGGCCGGGCCAGGACGCTCACGCGCACAGCGAAGCGGGGGTACCACCGGGCTTGTTGACGCAGCTTCGCAGCCAGGGCCGGACTGCCGAAAATCTTGGACGGCCCCATTAGGGGTGCCCCTGCCCACATCTACTGTGAGTGATCGCGCCGTCAGGAGTTGGGCTAAAACTTCACCGCAAGATCCTGGCGAGCCAACCTGCGAACACCCCAGAAGTAGGTGACGAACGGCATGGTGCACCACAGCAGGTTCAGGACCACAAACTTGATCCACATCTCGACAGGACTGCTCATGCTTTGCAGGTTGTTGGCGATCTCCACCCCGAAGTAAACCGCCGGGAGCGTAACCTCCACGATCATCCCGCCCATGATGAAAGACAGTTGAGTGCTGGTGAACCGCTTACCATTTCGGAAGAACCGCACCATCGCATACGCCTCGAACAGGCCGACGAAGAAGGCGATCCACTCAAGCACGACGATCAACGGGTCGCCGTTGAGATAACGGATGTCGCCGCCGAGCAGGATGGGCGACCACATGTAGGTCCAGAGCGCGCCGTGCTGTACCCCGGTTTTGATCTGGTCGAAAATTAAGAGCCACGGTAGTTCCCAGATAAATCGTGGGATCAGGGCAATGAAGACCCAGACGATGACCATCGCACTTAGTCGTTCTGACTTGGTCCGGTCACGTTGGTCCGGCAGCGGAAGCCAGGGCAACGCCAGTGCTGCCAGGAAACAGCCCACGACGAAGACGACCAACGTGGTGGACGCGACGACGTGGGACACCCCGGCATGAAATTCCAGGTACCAAAACACGATGTGGATGACGAAGAAGAACGCCAGGACGCCGAACAGCGACTTCTGTAGCGACGAGAGTCCACGCCTCTGCGGTAAGACTTGCTTGTCGTCGGCGTTGATCGTCTCAGTCATGATCTGGGCCTTTGGCGAACGGATAGCTGCATGTCCGAAGCATGGCACATGCCATGTTTTGGCGGCAAGGGTGTTGACCTAGGGTGTCTTCGATGAGGCAACGCGATGAGCAGGGCGGACTGTGCCGGTGACTGCACGCAGACGCACCCCTCCGCGTCGTCCGATTAGCGGGCGGCAGGAGCGAGGGGACCGGACCCGCGACCTACTCATCGAAGAGACGGTCCGGTGCATTCGCGAGGAAGGCTTCTCGGCAGCGAGTGCTCGGCACATCATCGAACGAGCTGGCGTGAGTTGGGGTGTCATTCAGCATCACTTCGGGGACCGGGACGGTCTGCTGACTGCAGTGATAGAAGATGCCGTGGACCGTCTAATCGCATCGCTTGAGGTGTTGTCCGATCCAGTGCGGGTCAAGGACACAGAGGAGGTGGTGCGGGCGACATGGGAGGCATTCGCGAATCCAAAGGCGATGGCCGGGTTGGAGATTCTCATCTCGACCAAGGAGTTGCGAGGCGGTCTTGATAGGCGGCATATGGAACGTCTCGGCGCAGCCCTGGCGGCCTTGCTTGCCCGCTTGAATACTGGTGAAAACCGTGAGCATGCCGTCGCGTTGGGCATGCTGCTCTGGACGACACCGGTAGCGATGATGATCGCCGAAATGTTCGCGACGGTTCCGCTGTCCGCCAAGGATGCCCAGAAGGCGGTTGCCGATCTGATCAATGCGCATCGCTGAGCCGGTACGGATCTGACCACTAGCTATAACTGTCCGCTTTGAGTGTATTTCGACGGTTCACGGTCAACCCCGAACCAACCCGTACCACCACCCCGAGCGATTCCTCCGCGACGACGACGAACCCGGTTGACGCAAGCTCGCAGCCGTTAGTTACCCATGCGTATCGGCTGGCCGGTATCGGTGCGCCGCCATCGATAGCCGGCTTCGTCTTCGTAATCGATGGTGACGCGCAGCGTGTAACCCCGGTCCGTGGTGGTGTATGCCATCACGGTGTGCTGATACGGCGGCAGGGTGTGTTGCCACTCCGTGGCGAAGTGACCGAACAACGCGTCGCGCATTGCTTGTTTGGACAACGGCGACCGCCGGAATCCTGACATCGCCGCCAGGATTGACCTATCGAAAGCCTGATCAACCGGCATGGTGTTGTTGGCCTGCACACAGCCACCGGGAACCTTAGTCCCGTTGGCATCTATGGCGTCAACGTCGACGGCAAGGATCGTCGCCACCGCGGTGCTGGTGTTGTCGATCCGGACCGTCCACCACGAATCACCAAACATCGGCGTTCGAACGCAAGAGGGAACAACCTTTCGGGCTTGCGCTGCAACACGTTCGGAGTAGGCGCTGTGGATTTTGTCCATCCGCGCCTCGTGGTGTCTGCGCTCTTCGGCCGCCTTCCTGGGCTCACGGATAACGGCGACATACAGCGCAATGAGCACGCCGATGGTGGTCGCAACCGCCGCAATCGCTTGGGACTCTTGAAGCAATAGCGTCACATGATCTGGGGCGCTGGACATTGGTCACCGACGCTCTTCACGCGTTAGAAAGCGAGCGACGGCTGGGACGGGCGTGAGTAGTCGTCGTAAAACCCTGCGCCGGATTTCACGCCCAACCGACCCTGCTGCACATAACCGCGCAACACCCGCCGGGGCCCTTGCGGGTACTCCGGGTGCTCGGCGCAATAGTGCTCTTCGATGTCCAAGACGACGTCCAAGCCGACCTGGTCCATCATCCGAAACGGCCCGGCGGCCGAGCCGGTGTTGATTTGGAACATCCGGTCGACTTCCTGCGGCGTGGACACGCCTTCGGCGACGACCTCAAGGCACTCCCGTTTCACCGCCGCCCACACCCGGTTGAAGATGAAACCGGTGCTCTCCCTGCGCGCTTCGAACGGGTACAACCCATACCGCGGCAGCGTCGCCAGCACGAAGTCGAGGACGTCGCGGTCGGTCTTGCCGCAGGACATGACGTCAACGGCATTCTGTTTCGGCGGCATGTAGAAGTGGATGTTCAGCACGCGCTCGGGGCGGTGGACCTGGTCCAGGAACAGGCGGCTGGCATAGGACGATGAATTGCTGGCCAGGATGGCGTCGGGCGGGGCGAGCTCGTCGAGTTGTCCGAAGATCTGCTTTTTCAACTCGAGTCGCTCGGGGACCGCCTCGATGACCAGCCACGCGTTGCGCACCGCCTCGGCGAGGTCGGCTTGGGCCGAAACCTGACCCGGAACGGTGTTTTTGGGGCCTTTGAGTCCGTCTGCCAAAGCGGGAGCGCTTTGGGTAACGAAATCGACGGCGGCGTGGCGTTGCTCCTCGCTGAGGTCGTAGATCTGTACCTGCGCGCCGTGTGCACAGAACATCAGCGCGATGCGCCGGCCGAGCGTGCCGGCGCCGATCACGGCCACCGGCCGGCTGGCATGGTCGGAGGGCAGATTGAAACTCATGGCGTTCTCCTAATTCTCGGCGGGTAGTTCGGCGTAGGCGATGCCGGTGAGGTTGCCTTGCACGGCGCGGATGGGTCGGTTGCCGGATCCGTCCAGGGCGGCGGCCCAGATGTTCCCGCCCAGGTCCGTGACGAACATGCGGTTGTGGGTTGGGTCGAGGGCGATGCCGATGCCTTCCATCAGGTGGGTGAACACGATTTCGGGCTCGTCGAGGCCGATGGTGTCCAGTCGGGCCCGGTTAACGGTGTTGCCGTGCGGCGGGTCGCCGCGGTCGGTCCAGTAGAGCGTGCGGGTGGTGTGCTCGATTTCGAGGTCGATGGGTTCGGGCAGGTCCTTGAACACCACCTCGATATCGCTGCGGTGCGACGCAGTTTCGCCTGCGCGAAGGTCGATTCCGGCGCGCAGGATCCTGCCGAGGCCGGCGTCGCTGGGGCCCTTCTGCGTCCAGTAGAGATGTCCGCCAGCGTGGTCGACGGCAATCCCGACGCACCAGTTGGTCTCGTCGCGGCGGTCCTGGTCGCCCTGCCCGGTCTGCACCAGGGTCTCCACGTTGGAGCCGTCGAGGTCGCAGCGCATCACGCGCATGCCCTCCCGGTCCGACCAGTACAGCTTGCGGCTCACGGTGTCGAAATGAAGCTGCTTGGGGGTGTAGGTGCCGCCGCTGGGAACGATCGTGGTGCGGTTGCCCCCGTCGAGGTCCACGCGCTCGATCGAGCCGTCGTTGGCCGGTGGAACCCCCATGTTGGTCCAGTAGATGTGGCCGGCCGCGACATCGACCGCGACGCCATCGGGGACGGGGCATCCGGTGACCAGGAACGCCTTGCCGGAGCCGTCGGGGTTGATGGAGAACAGCCGTCCGCCACCGCTGGCTTCGAGCACGAACAATTTTCCGGTAATTTCAGTCATTTCTAGCGGTCCTTCCAGATTCGATCGGTAAGCGTGTCAACATCTTTGGCACGCTGATTGGTCAATTGCGTTGTGGCTGGGTGTTGGGGCGTGACGGTGGGGTTCGGCACAGCACCATCGCGCGACACCATTACGTAACCCGCAACACCGAAGGTTATGGGCGCCATCGAGAACAGCCCACACATCACGTTCAGCATCGTTCTTTCCTTACATCGCAGGGATTTTCAGGCGATCATTGTGCGGGGGATGACCCGTACTCGGCTCGCACTGCGAGCAGCCCGAACAGCATCTCGTCGCGTTGGGCGGCGAGCTCGTCGATCGACTGGCAGTCGGCTTCTTCGAGGACGCCCTTGACGATCTGTTGCGCAAGCTCCGAGGTTAACTCCGGGTTGCCCAGCCCCGGCCACCCGGCGACCATGCGGGGCATCAGGTGGTCCATGAAGTGCTGGATGCCGCCCTGGCCGCCGCCGAGGTGCCACAGCAGGTTGGGTCCCATGACGCCCCAGCGCAAGCCGGGACCCCACGACACGGCGGCGTCGGCGTCGGTGACGTCGAGCACCCCCTGACCGATCAGGTAGACCACCTCTCGATACAGCGCCGACTGCAGGCGGTTGGCGACGTGGCCGGGCAGCTCCTTTTTCAGGTGGATGGGTTTCTTGCCGATCGAGGCGTAAAACACCATCGCGTCGTGAACCGTTTCCGGCGCGGTCTTCGTCCCACCGACGACCTCGACAAGCGGGATCACGTGCGGTGGGTTGAAGGGGTGGCCGATGACGGTGCGCTCGGGATGCCGGCATTCGGCCTGCATCACGCTCATCGTGATCCCCGATGAGCTCGAGGCGATGATCGCCTCGCGCGGTGTGGCGGCGTCGATGTCGGCGAACAGCTTGATCTTCAGTTCCGGGCGCTCCGGTGCGTTTTCCTGAACGAAGTCGGCGTCCGCAAGGGCAGCCGGCATGTCGGAGGTGAACTTCAGGCGGTCGGGGGAGGCGCCGGGCGCCAGGCCCAGCGTCTTGACCCCCTCCCACGCCCCCTCGATGTAGGACCGCAGCGCCGCCTCGGCGCCCGGCGCGGGATCGGTTGCCGTGACATCGAAGCCGTGGGCCAGGTAGTGCGTAGCCCAACTGGCGCCGATGGTGCCGGTGCCGACGATTGCTATGCGGCGCACCGCGTTTGGTGAAAACATGATAGTTACTCCCTAGTTCGTTAGTTGTTGGTTGTTAGCGCCCACGCCAGACAGGTGCGCGTTTTTCGGCGAACGCCAGCGCTCCTTCGTGGGCGTCCTCGGTATCGAGCAGGCTGTGGGCGGCCTGGCTTTGGCGGGTGAATGCCTCGGTGTCGTTGAGGCCCTGGATGTCTCGTAGGACCTGCTTGACTTTGGCCAAGGCGAGCGGTGCGTTGCCGGCGATGCGCTGAGCAAGCTCTTGCGCCTCCTGCAGTGCGGCCCCTGGTGCGGTCAGCTCACTAACGAGCCCGTACCCGGCGGCATCAGCGGCTGCGAGCGGCTCGCCGGTGAGCAGCACCTTGAGCGCGACGTGGTAGGGGAGGCGCGCCGGCAGCCGGATCACACCACCCTCCCCGGCGATGAGTCCGCGTTTCACCTCGGGGAGACCGAATTTGGCGTCGGCGGCCGCGACGATCAGGTCGCAGGCCAGCACCATCTCGAAGCCACCGCCCAGCGCCCATCCCTCGACGGCGGCGATCAGCGGCTTGCGCACCACCGCTTGGGTGAGCCCGCCGAAGCCACGACCGGGAAGGATCGGGGTCTGCCCGTTCGCGAAGGCCTTGAGGTCCATGCCCGCGCTGAACGTCCCGCCGGCACCGGTGAGCACGCCCACCGACAGCGACGGATCGGAATCCAGCAGATCCAGCGCGGACACCAGTTGGACGGCGACCTCGCGGTTGACGGCGTTCTTCTGTGCCGGCCGGTTGAAGGTGATCGTCAGAACACCGTCATGACGCTCGGTGAGCACCAGCTGCGTCGCCACTTCAATTGTGGTCATTTCACTGTCTCCTATTCTGCCGCAACGGGAATGGCTCCCGTGGCTTGTAGTTGGTTGATGTCATCGACGCTGAAGCCCAGCTGTGCCAGGACTTCGTCGTTGTGCTCTCCGTGCTCGGGTGCGCGCCGGGAGGGCACCCTCGCGAGCCCGCGAAGAGTGATCGGGTTGTTGACCGTGTACTCGAGGTCTCTGGCACCTTCGATCGGCACCACGATTTCGGCGGCACGCAGCTGCGGGTCCTCGGCCGCCTCTTCGGGCGTCTGGATGACGCCGTAGGGGATGCGAGCCTTGTCGAGGACCTCTTTCCAGTGCGCCAGGGGTTGGGCACGGAATTCGGCGTCCAGCAGAGCGGCCAATTCAGCGGGGTGCTGGCCAATGGCCTCGGCGTCGCTGAAGCGCGGGTCGGACAGTAGGTCCGACCGCCCGATGGCGTTGGCCAATACCGGCCATGCCGATCGCTTCCCGGCCAACATCATCCACTTGCCGTCGCCGCACGCGTACGGATTCGTGAGTGCGTTGACCGGCTTGTTGCGGTCATGCAGTTCGTACGGCTTACCGCCGGCCAGGGCCGCCGAGACCAGCGTTCCGGTCGCCCACACCCCGGTGGCCAGGAGCGACGTGCCGACATTGGCACCCCGCCCCGTGCGTTCGCGGTGGTACAGCGCTGTCGTGATCGCCGCGTAGATCGCAACGGCGGAGGTGTAATCCCCGCTGCCCCACGGCGGCGCCGTTGGCGGAGCCCCCGCGTCGCGGGTGGCGGCCAGCAGCCCGCTGCGCGACCAGAAGGCGGTCAGGTCGAAGCCGGGCAGCCTGGCGTCCGGGCCGGCATCCCCGAAACCGGTGATGTCGGCATAGATGATCCGCGGGTTCCAGGACGACACCTCTTCGTAACCCAGGTGCAGTGCCTCGCGGGTGCCGTGCGGGAAGTTGGTGATCAGCACGTCGGCCCATTCGACGAGACGCTTGAGGATCTGCGTCCCGCCTTCGGACTTCAGGTTGATCGACATTCCCCGCTTGTTGCGATTTGCCAAGTGCCAGCTGTAGTTACCGAGCGCGGGCGGGCTCGGCGGGACCGAGCTGAGCAGGCGCTGCGGGTCACCCATCCCCGGTGCCTCGACCTTGATGACGTCGGCCCCGAAGTCCGACAGCATCGTTGCTGCCGCAGGGGCGGCGATAAAGCTCGCCAGCTCAACGACTTTTAGGCCGGTGAACACGGATTGCGTTGGTTGCGTTGTCATGGTTGTCGCCTCCCTTTACACAAATGCGCTAAGGCCGGTGACGGACTTACCGACGATCAGCGTCTGCATCTCGCGGGTGCCCTCATACGAATAGAGGGCCTCGGAGTCGGCAACAAACCGGCCGATGTTGTAGTCGAGCACAATGCCGTTGCCGCCAAACAACTCCCGTGCCCAGTGCACGGTCTCGCGCATCCGCACCGTGCAGTAGGCCTTCGCCAGCGCGGACTGCTCATCGCGGTACACGCCGTCGTGCTGCAACTGGGCCAGGCGCGCCATCATCCCGGCGCACGCGGTGGCGTTGCCGAGCATCTTGACCAGCAGGTCCTGCACCATCTGGAACTTGCCGATCGGGCGGCCGAACTGAGTGCGTTCCTTCGCGTACTGCAGTGCGAGCTCGTATGCGGCGAACTGGACTCCTACCGCCTGCCACGCCACACCGCTACGCGTCCGACGCAGGATTTCGGCGGTGTCCCGGAACGAGTTCGCGTTCTGCAGCCGATTGGCCTCCGGAACCCGGCACTCGTCGAGCACGATGTCGGCGTTCTGCACGATCCGCAGCGCGAACTTGTTCTCGATCTTCGTCGCGGTGAAACCGGGAGTGCCCTTCTCCACCACGAAGCCCAGCACCTTATTGGTCTCGACGTCGCGGGCCCACACCACCACCACGTCGGCGAACGTGGCGTTACCGATCCAGCGCTTGGCGCCGTTGAGCACCCACTCGTCACCGTCGCGGCGGGCGGTGGTCTCCATGCCGCCGGCCACGTCGGAGCCGCCGTGCGGCTCGGTCAACGCGAACGCGCCGATCTTCTCGAAACGGCTCATCGCCGGCAGCCAGCGGCGCTTCTGGTCCTCGGACCCGCAGCTGAGGATGGAGCCCATCGCCAGCCCCGAGTGCACTCCGAAGAACACCGAGAGTGACGGATCGGCGTGCGCCATCTCCAGCGCGGTGATACCCGTCATCAGGTTGCTCGGAGCGGGCTCCGACGAATCGGGGTCGGCCCAATCCAGCAGGCCCAGCTCCGCGAACCCCTTGACGAGCTCGTGCGGGAACTCGGCCCGCGCCCAGTAGCCCTCGACGATCGGCGCGGCCTCCGTGCGGAAGAATTCGCGGATGCGGGCGACCTTCTCCCGCTCCGAATCTGACAGCAGCTCCTCGTAGGAGTAGAAATCGGCCGGCAGCAGCCCGCGCTCCAGATAAGGCTGGGGCGTTGGCGGCAACGTCACTGTGGTGGTCATGGCATCCTCTCTGATTAGTTGGCGAAGGTCGTTGCCTTCGCGGGGCTGGCTGACGAGCTGACTCGCCACTCGGCCGGGGCCTTGCGTCCACGATCGGCGCGTCGCGGACCGGCCGGGGATACCGCGCTTATCCCCGGTACTGGCAGGGACAGGCTTAGGCTCGAGTGATGGCGACCAGCCAAGCCGCTGCCAACGCGCTGGGTGATTACCTGCGTGCGCGGCGCCAGCAGGTGCGGCCCGAGGATGTCGGGCTGGTTTCCGGCGCGCGGCGACGCGTCGCGGGTTTGCGCCGCGAGGAGCTGGCAATGCTGGCGGGCATCAGCGCCGAGTATTACCTGCGGCTGGAGGTGGGCCGTGACAAGCGTCCGTCGGCTCAGGTCGTCGAGGCGTTGGCGCGGGCTCTGCGGCTGGGCGCCAAAGCCACGGAGCATCTGCACCATCTGGCCGACACGATCGGATCGAAGACCCCCGATCCGGCAACAGCACAGGCCTATGCATTGCCCGAATTGATCAATGAGTTTTCGATGCCCGCCATCGTGGCCAATAGGTATGAAGATGTTTTGGCGGCAAATCCGATCGCCCAGGCCCTGTCACCCGAGTACACACCGGGACAAAACTTCCTGCGCTGGCGCGTTTTAGACCCCGCCGCGCGGGAGCTCTACGTCGATTGGGACGAGGCGACCGCCAGCCTGATAAATGGTTTGCGGGACCTCAGCGGTGCCTGTCCGGAAGATCCTCGGATGCGAGCGTTGGTGACTGAATTATCCACGGCCAGTGCACGTTTCCGCGAGCTGTGGAGTCGGGCGGAAGTGGGTTACCACTTCGGAATTCACCACATGCGCCATCCTCTGGTCGGCGACATCTATCTTCACCGGCACCGGCTGAATGCTGCGTATCCCGGCGGGGACCATGTGTTGATGTATCGCGCCGAGCCCGGCAGCGGCTCGGCCAAAGCGCTCGACCAACTGCGACGCATGTCGGCCTAGGCTCGAGTGATGGCGACCAGCCAAGCCCGGGCCAACGCGCTGGGTGATTACCTGCGTGCGCGGCGCCAGCAGGTGCGGCCCGAGGATGTCGGGCTGGTGCCCGGCGCGCGGCGACGCGTCGCGGGTTTGCGCCGCGAGGAGCTGGCAATGTTGGCGGGCATCAGCGCCGAGTATTACCTGCGGCTGGAGGTGGGCCGCGACAAGAATCCGTCCGCTCAGGTGCTCGATGCGCTTGCGCGCGCCCTGCGGCTGGACATCAAAGCGACCAGGTATCTGCACCAACTGGCCAACCCGACCATCAGCCGCTGGGATCACACCGAGCTAGACGTAGTGGTCGAGGGGTTGGACGAGCTGATCGATGAATTGCCTTTTCCGGCAATCGTTTCCAGTCGATACCAGGACGTCCTGGCGGCAAACCCGCTGGCGCAAGCGTTGTCGCCGGGTTTCGCACGGGGACAAAACTTCCTGTACTGGCGCCTTTTGGACCCCGCCGCTCGGGAGCTCTACGCTGATTGGGACGAGGCGACGGAAGTCGCGGTGAGTGGTTTGCGGGAAGCCGCGGGCGCGTATCCGGATGATCCTCGCATGCAGGCGTTGGTCTCCGAATTGTCTTCCGCCAGTGCACGTTTCCGCGAACTTTGGGCGCGCGCGGATGTGGGCTACCAGTGGGGCATCCTGCACATGCGTCATCCGCGAGTCGGCGACCTTTACCTGTATCGCAATCAGCTCCTCGTCCCGCATCTACCGCGGGCCCTTGGGCAGCATCTGCTCTTTTATCGCGCCGAGCCCGGAAGCGACTCCGCCAGAGCTCTCGACGAGCTGAGATCCCTGTCGGCCGCGCCCCAGGCTTAGGCCGGGTGATGGCGGACAAGGCCAACCGCTGGGTGATTGACTGCGTGCGAAACGCGAGCAGGGTCGACGATGAGGCGGCTGATTAGGCGCCGTCGTGCGGCATAGCTACAGTGGCCGTCAATCGCGACGCCGATCCGGTGTGTGGATGCGGCGCTGCGTTGGTGAGACCGGTCCATGGCTCGATGTTTGCGTCCGTGAACTACAACAAACGCAGTAACCCCAATTTATGAATCAACGACTAGCGAGGTTCGCGATGGTTAGCACCGCCCCCACCACATCCCCAAGCGCGTTCGTACTCGACTACGTCCGGACGCCGCGCGGGCGAGCCTCTGCCAAGGGCGCTCTGCACGACAAAACCCCGACCGACCTCGTCGTGCACCTGCAACAGGAACTCGCCAAGCGCACCGGCATCGACGTCGAGCAGGTCGAAGATGTGGTTCTCGGCTGCGCAACTCAGGTGGACGAACAAGGAGCCAACCTCGCCCGCACCGCAACCCTGCTGTCCGGTTGGGGCGAACGCGTGCCCGGCGCGACCCTTAACCGGTTCTGCGCCTCGGGAATCGATGCCGTCGCGCAGGTGGCCGCGCGGGTCCGTGCCGGAGACCTGAGACTAGCTGTGGGCGGGGGAGTCGAGAGCGTGTCACGGGTGCCGATGTTCGCTGACCGCGGGCCGCTGTGGACCGACCCCGAGACCGTCAGGCGGATCGGCTCGGTGCACATGGGTATCGCCGCTGACCTCAATGCCACGATTGACGGCTTCACCCGCGAACAGCTCGACGCTTACGGTGTCGAAACCCAGCACAAGGCGGCGGCCGCACATACCGATGGGGCGTTCGCCCGCTCCCTGGTCCCGCTTTCTGGTGGTGCCGATGGCGCTGGCTTGGACCACGACGAGCTGGTGCGCCCGGCGACGACACTCGAGGGCTTAGCCCAGCTGCCGCCGGCCTTCGCCGAGCTCGGGGAGCAGGGGCAAGACCTGATCGCTTTGAAGGCGAATCCTGTCGTGGACCGCATTGAGCATCTACACACCGTCGGTACCTCGCCCGCACTGGCCGACGGTGCCGCACTGCTGGTGATCGGCGATGCCGAGGCAAGCCGTCGGACCGGCATGCGCCCACGCGCGCGTATCGTCGCGGCCGCCAGTACCGCGGTCAATCCGGTCATCATGCTGACAGCCGGCCAGAGTGCCGTCGAGCAGGTGATCGCCCGCGCCGGGCTGAGCGCGGCCGACATCGATGTGTTCGAGTTCGCCGAGGCCTTCTCTGCACTGTGTCTGCGCTTCCGCCGTGACCTCGGCGCCGGGCCGGAACGCCTCAATCCCAACGGCGGCACCATGGCGATGGGTCACGCGTTCGGCGCAACGGGGGCGATTCTGGTTGGGGGATGCGTCGAAGCACTCGAACAGCGGGGCGGGCGGTATGGGGTGGCCGCGGTATCCGGTGCCGCAGGGCTGGGCGTCGCAGTGCTGATCGAGCGAATCGCGGAGTGAACGACGCGGTGGCCACACCCGGGTCAGCCGTGACGTGCCGCCTCCTGGGCGAGCTGCACCCGGGAGGTCAGCCCGAGTTTGGTATAGACGTGGGTGAGGTGTGCCTGCACGGTCCGCGGTGAGACGAAAAGCCGTGCCGCGACGTCCTTGTTGCCCAGGCCTTCGCTGACCAGTTTCACGACGTCGAGTTCGGCGCGGGTCAGCGATGCCCAACCGCTGCTGGCACGTTTGCGCTCGCCGCGACCGCGTTGCGCGTAGGCGACGGCCTCCTCGAGTGACAGCGCCGCGCCCTCCGCCCAGGCGGTGTCAAAGTCATTCTGGCCCAGGGTATCCCGCAATGCCGCGATTGTGGCCTCATCGTCGGCTTCGAGAACCTTGAAGCGCACCATGCCGATGCGCCGGCGGGCTGTGTCCGATGCACCGAAGAGCCGCGCCGCCAACAGGTGGTTGTCGGCTTCAGCCGCCGTAGTGGCGAGGCAGTCGAGCGCAAACGGAATGAGGAGGTCACCGTTGAGCTGGGCCGCCAAATCGAGCGCGTCGGAGGCATCGCGTTCGGCCGCGTCGAATTCGGCTTGCGCGATTTCGACGCGCGCACGTGTCGTCAAGGAACACGCCAGGCTCCAACCCTTGGTCAAGGACACGACCTCGTCGGCCCAACGACGGGCCGCGGCGAGATCACCGCATGCCAGCGGGGCCAACGCCGCAAAGTTGTGCATCGCCGCCAACTGGGGATCCAGCGCCGTATGCTGGCGCGCCGTTTCATACGCCTCCCACGCCGCGGCCGCGTCGCCCGCGGCCAGGTGCACGTGAGCGGAGCCTCCGTAGACGATTCCCGTGTAGGTATCAAACAGGTCGGTTACGCGCTGAAAGGCGATTTCGGACGCCGCTCGAGCGGCGTCGATGTGCCCCTGGTAGGCAAGCGCCATTGCTTGAATTTGCGATGCCTGCATGGAGAAAAAGGCGTCGCGGGCCGCAGTGGACTCCTCGTCGACCTCGCGAAGCTGAGTGAGTGCCTCGGCTAATTCGCCGCGCAGGATTTGCGCCCAGCCCCGAATATAGCGGCACTGGCGGGATACGAACTTGTCGCCGATCCGGTCGGCAATTCGGAGGGCTTCTTCGGCGGCCACCGGTACCGCGACAGGTTCGCCAAACAGGAGTGCGAACGTCGCCTCCAACGCGAGCGTCTGTCCTAGCCACCATGAATCGTCGGTGGTTCGTGCGAGGTCGGCCGCCTCGGTGAAGTAAGCGACGGACAGTTCGCGGTCGTCGGCGGCGCGACACGCACAGGCGGTCAGCGCCCGGGCGACAAGTGCCGGGTCGCCGAGTTCGCGCGCCGCCGCCAGCGTTCGCTCGGCCTCGTCGCGATCGACGCTCATTCCTCGGTAGGACTCCAGGACGCTTCTTCCGACCGCAGCCCGCACCCGCGCCGTCGGCGCGTCCATGCCGTCGCGCTCCGCATCGGCAAGCGCCGCGTTGAGCCAGTTGAGCCCTTCCTGCATTTGCCCGTGCGACCGCCACAGTGGTACGAGTGCCGACGCCAGCGTTAGCGCCAGTTCGGTATCCGAATTTTCTCGACTCCATGCAAAAGCTGCTCGGAGATTGTCGATTTCGGTTTCCGCTTGTTCGAGGCGCCGTTGGTAGTCGGCGCCTGCCGGCGCATCGAGTTTGGCGGCCATCGCGGTGTAGTGGTCTCGATGACGGGTCCGGATGTCGTTGCCTTCGCGGGACTCGTGGAGTTTTTCCTGAGCGTACTGTCGGACGGTCTCCAGCAGCCGGTAGCGGGTGCCAAGCGCGCTGTCGTCGGCGACAACGAGCGACTTGTCGACGAGCAGCGTGAGCTGGTCGAGCACTTGGTAGCGCTCCATGTCACCGGTGACGGCTTGGGCGGCGTCGAGATCGAATCCGCCGTAAAACACCGCCAACCTTCGGAATAACACCTGCTCGGGGTCGCTCAGCAGTTCGTGCGACCAATCCACCGATGCGCGCAGCGTCTGCTGCCGACGCACCGCGGTGCGCGCTCCGCCGGTCAGCAGGCGGAACGTGTCGTGCAGGCTGGTGAGGAGGTCGGTCGGCGACAACGCGCGGATCCGTGCGGCGGCGAGTTCGATGGCCAGCGGTAGGCCGTCGAGCCTGCGGCAGATTTCGGTTACGGTCTCGGTGTTGTCGGCGGTGATGCGGAAGTCGGGCTTGGTCCGCCGGGCGCGGTCACTGAACAGCTCGATGGCTTCGTCGGTAAGGGATAGGGACGGGACTCGCCAACTCACCTCGCCGGCGACGCCGACCGGTTCGCGGCTAGTGGTCAGCAGCGTCAATGCCGGACACGAGCCCAACAGCCCGGTGATCAGCTCGGCGCTGGGGTCGAGCAGGTGCTCACAGTTGTCCAGCACCATCAGCATCTCGCGATCGCGAATGAACCGGCGGATCAGGTCCATCGTGGGTTGACCGGGTTGGTCGGGCAGGCCTAGCGCGCGTGCCACCGTCACCGGCACCACATCGGGGTCGGTGATCGGCGCCAAATCGACGTACCAAACGCCGTCGTCGTATTCGGTGGCGACCGTGTCGGCGATCTGTACCGCCAGGCGCGTCTTGCCCGCGCCGCCCGCGCCGGTCAGTGTCACCAGCCGGTTGTCGGTGAGTGCGTCGCGGATGTCTTTCATCTCCGCTTGGCGTCCGATGAAACTCGTCAGCTGCACCGGGAGATGTTCGACGGCAAGGGCATTGGCTGTGCGCAACGGCGGGAAGTCGTTTCGCAGGTCCGGGTGGCAGAGTTGCACCACGCGTTCGGGGCGGGGAAGGTCGCGCAGCGGATGGGTGCCGAGGTCGGTCAGGGTGACATCCGCTGGGAGTTGGTCGAGGACAAGCGGTTCCGCCGCGCCGGAGAGCACGGTCTGACCGCCATGGGCAAGATCACGCAGCCGCGCGGTGCGGTTGATTGTCGGGCCGATGTAGTTGCCCTCATCGCGCAGTTGCACATCGCCGGTGTGCAGGCCGATGCGCAACTTGATCGGCGCCAGGGGCGCCCGCTGTAACTCCAAAGCGCAGGCCACCGCATCGGCGGCGCGGGCGAACGCGATGACAAAACTGTCGCCCTCGCCCTGCTCGACGGGTCGCACGCCGCCGTGCGCGGCGGTTGCCTTGGCCAGTATCTGGTCGAGGCGCTCGACGGCGGCCTTCATCGTGTCGGGCTGTGTCTCCCACAACCTTGTCGAACCCTGGACGTCGGCCAGCAGCAATGTCACGGTCCCGGTGGGCAGTTCAGCCATGACGGGCGGCCTCCTGCGCCAGTTGTACCCGCGAGGTGAGCCCGAGTTTGGCGTAGATGTGGGTGAGGTGCGCCTGCACGGTCCGCGGTGAGACGAAAAGCCGTGCCGCGACGTCCTTATTGCCCAAGCCTTCGCTGACCAGCTTGACGACATCGAGCTCGGCGCGGGTCAGTGACGTCCAGCCGCTGCTTGCGTGCTTGCGTTCGCCACGGCGGCGTTGTGCGTAGGCGATCGCCTCCTCGATCGACAACGCCGCACCGGCGGCCCACGCGGCGTCGAAGTCTGTTTCTTCCATCGCATCTCGCAGCGCGGCGACTCGGGCGGCGTCGTCAGCGTCGAGCACTTTGAAGCGAACGATGCTCATCCGCTTCCGGGCGGCTTCTGCGGCGCCGAACAGGCGTGCCGCCGACGCGTGGTTGTCCTCGTCGGCCGCCGCCATGGCGAGGCAGTCGAGGGCGTACGGTGCCACGACGTCACCTCCGAGCCGGGCCGCCGTGTCGAGCGCTTCGTGCGCGTCGCGTTCGGCGGCGTCGAGTTCGCCACGCGCAATCTGCACGCGGGCGCGCGAAGTCAACGCGAGCGGTAGAAAGCAGCCCCTCGTCACCGCCACCACGTCGTCGGCCCAGCGACCGGCCGCGTCGAGATCACCGCATGCCAAGGGAGCCAACGCCGCCCAGTTGAAGGTCGAGCCCGAATAGGGGTCCATGGCGGAATGCTGGCGCGCTGCTTCGAAGGCTTCCCACGCCGCGGATTCATCTCCCGCGCAAAGGTGCGCCATACCGGAGGCCACGTAGACGACGCCGTGGCGGTATTCCAATCGCTCGGTTGCGATTTGGCGGACCGCATCTGCCGCCGCTCGCGCGCCGGCCGCATCCCCCAGGTACGCGAGTGCGAACGACCGCATCAGCGATGCGTACATCGCGTACATCGGGTCGTGGGCCGCGGTGCACCCCTCGACCACCTCAGCCAACAGAGCGTCCGCCCCGTGCAGGTCACCGCGGAATATTTGCGCCCAGCTCAGTGCAACGCGGCACTGGCGAGAGGCGAAGCCGTTACCGATGCCATCGGCAATGCGCACGCCTTCCTCGGCGGCCGCTACAGTGCGTGTCAGGTCGCCGACGATGAGCGCTGACACCGTCTCCTGCGCGCGGATTTGGCCCAACATCCATGAATCCCCGAGGTCCCGCGCGATGCCGGCTGCCTCGGTTAGGTGCTGCTGGGCCAATTCGGCGTCGTCAGCGGCGCCGATCACCCCGCACGCGGTCAGTGCCCGCGCCACGAGCGCGGCGTCGCCCAGTTCCCTTGCTAGTGTCAGAGTTTGTTTAGCGTCGTCGAGTTCGCCCTGAAAGCCGAGATAGCTCAGCAGCAGGGCTTTGTCGACGCACGCGCGCACCCACGCCAATGTGTCGCTGTCCTCGGGGCCTTTAGCCTCAATCCACCGATGGATCGTGTGGCGTGAACCGTTGAATGTTTGATCTTGATTCTGTGGGTCGGGGTATAACTATTCCGCTGGTCTGCCCAGCTTTTCCGGTTGGTTCCTGGTCGTCGGGTCGGGTTGTGTCGGTCAAGTGGTGGATGGGTGACCGATTGTGTTGTGCCACAGCGCAAGCCATGCTGATTCCCAGGGCCAGTGGCTGGGCAGGTGCAGGATCGGTTTGCGTTGCGGGCGGGCCAGACGGGCGGGGATGTTGACCAACGTTCGGCGCAGTGTTGCCCCGCGGGCCTTGCCGTGTCGGCCGCCGGCGAGAACTCCCGCGGCGCGCAACAGGTTGTGGGCGATGGCCGCGCACAGCACCCAGGCGGAGTTGGCGCCAAACCGGCCAGATGGGATGCGGGCCAGGGGTCCATCGATCAGGTCGGCGAAGACGGTTTCGATGATGGCGTGGCGGCGGTGGCTGATGTCGGCGTCGGCGAGCGGTTCGGTGTTGTCGGTGAAGAACGGGTGATACCGCCACACGGGGAACAGCCCGTCGGCTTGGGCGGCGTCTTTGACCCGGCGCACGATCAACCGGGCGGTGACCGGGCTCTTCGAGGAAGCGAAAGCGGTGTAGGAGATTTCGGCGACCTCGGCATCAGAGATCCAGGCGCCGGTGTCGGGATCTTGCACGGCGCCGGGATAGCGCACCGGGATCCAGGCGTCCTCGGCGATGGCCTCGATCGCGGCCTGCACGGCACGGTTGCGGGTCAGCACCAGCGAGAACCGCGCCCCGGCGCGCCGGCACGCCTTGACCACAGCGGCCGAGCCGTAGGCGGCGTCACCGCGCACCACGATCTGGCCGCTCGCCCCCGCGGAGCGGGCGGTGGCGATCGCCGCGGCGACCATGCGCCCGGCACCCCGCCCGGAGCCGGCCTTGCCGGCGCGAAGCCGCATCCCGGTGATCACCGGTGCTGCGGTGTCGGTGCTAACGGTGGTGACCAACGGCGACAGGCCTTTGCGCAGCACCTGCTTACCGGCGATCTTGGTGTGCCCGTAGGACGCGCCCTGTTTGGCGTGCCCGTAGACCGGGCGCAGCAACGAGTCGATGTCGACGAACGCCCGCACGTCGGCGCCTGCCAGCAGATCGACCCGCTCGCCCAGGGCGCCCAGGTGCTCCCGCAGCACCGACTCCAGCTGCCGGGCGTGACCGAAGGTGAACTCCCGCAACAACGTTCCGATCGTCGAGGGCGCATACACACCCCCGAAGAGGATCTTCATCCCACCGCTGCGGACGATGTCGGCATCCTCGATGCAGTCCGCACCCGCGCACATGCCCGCGATCAGCGTCGTTAGCTTCGGAGCCGGATTGGCCGACCCCGACTTGATCCGCGGCCCCTTGATGCACACCTTCTCATCCAGCGCAGCCATCAGACCGGTCTGCTCGGCCAGCGTCATCACCGGCACCAACCCGGCACACGACACAAGATTGTCGTCATCGAACACTGCGGAACCGAGCGTGAACCTATGGGACACTTGCACCGGAAGTGCCTTTCCGAATTGGTTTGGTTTATGCCTTAGCAACATCAATCATCCCAGCTCAGAGGGCACTTTCCTCATTCCGACACCCACCACGGAGCCAATTCATCTGTGGATCGAGGTTTAGCGGCCAGGCCGGCGGCGAACCAGGTCAGTCCTTCCTGCAGTCGTCCCCGGGTCAGCCACAGCGGTTGCAGCGACGAGGCCAGCGTCAACGCCAGGTCGGCGTCGGCGCATTCCACGCTCCACCCGAAAGCAGCTCGCAGATTGTCGATTTCGGCTTCTACCAATTCGAGGCAACGTTGGTGGTCGCCGTCCGCCGGCGCGTCAAGCATGGTGGCGAACGCGGTGTAGTGGTCGCGATGACGGGTGCGCGCGTCGTTGCCTTCGCGGGACTCGCCGAGCTTTTCCAGCGCGTATTGGCGCACGGTTTCCAGCAGCCGATAGCGGGTTCCGTCGCGGTTGTCTTCGGCCACGACCAGTGACTTGTCGACCAGCAACGTGAGCTGGTCGAGTACCTGGTAACGCTCGCCGCCGGCTACGGCTTGGGCGGCGTCGAGATCGAAGCCGCCGAGGAAGACCGCGAGCCGCCGGAACAGCGCCTGTTCGGGCTCGCTCAGCAGTTCGTGTGACCAGTCCACCGATGCGCGCAGTGTCTGCTGGCGCCGCACGGCCGTGCGGGATCCGCCGGTCAGCAGGCGGAACGTGTCGTGCAGGCTGTGCAGGATCTCGGTCGGCGCCAACGCGCGGATGCGCGCCGCGGCGAGCTCGATAGCCAGCGGCAGGCCGTCGAGCCTGCGGCAGATCTCGGTCACGGTCGCGGAGTTGCTTGCGGTGATCCGGAATTCGGGCTTGGTCCGCCGGGCGCGGTCACCGAAGAGTTCGATCGCTTCGTCGGCCAGTGACAGCGAGGGCACTCGCCAGCTCACCTCGCCGGGCACGCCGATCGGCTCGCGGCTGGTGGTCAGCACTGTCAACCCGGGGCTGGTGCCCAACAGGCCGGTGATCAGTTCGGCGGTGGCGTCGAGCAGGTGTTCGCAGTTGTCCAGCAGCATCAGCATCTGGCGATCGCGAACGAATCGGCCCAGCACGTCCGTCGTTGGTTGGCCGGGTTGATCGGGCAGGCCGAGCGCACGCGCCACGGTCACCGGTACCACGTCGGGATCGGTGATCGGTGCCAGGTCGACGTGCCAAACGCCGTCGGCGTATTCGGTGGCTTCGGTGGCCAGGGTGGCGGCGACCTGCACGGCCAACCGGGTCTTGCCGGCGCCGCCGGCGCCGGTCAGTGTGACGAGCCGGTTGTCGGCGAGCGCCGCGCAGATGAGTTTCATTTCCGCCTGGCGTCCGATGAAACTCGTCAGCTGTACCGGAAGATGTTCGACGGGAACAGAATTCGACGCGCGCAGCGGCGGGAAGTCGTTGTGCAGATCCGGGTGGCAGAGCTGCACCACGCGTTCGGGGCGGGGCAGGTCGCGCAGCGGATGGGTGCCCAGGTCGGTCAGGGTGACCTCCGGCGGCAGCTGGTCGACGACAAGGGGTTCGGTTGCGCCGGAGAGCACCGTCTGGCCACCATGGGCCAGGTCGCGCAGCCGGGCGGTGCGGTTGATTGTCGGGCCGATGTAATTTCCCTCGTCGCGCAGTTGCACATCTCCGGTGTGCAAACCGATGCGCAGCTTGATCGGCGCCAACGGCGAACGCTGTAGGTCCAGGGCACAGCCCACCGCGTCGGCGGCGCGGGCGAACGCGATGACAAAGCTGTCGCCCTCGCCCTGTTCGACGGGTCGCACGCCGTGGTGGGTGGCGACGGCGTCGGATAATGCCTGGTCGAGGCGCTCGACGGTGGCCTTCATGGTGTCAGGTTGGCTCTCCCACAGGCGCGTCGAACCCTCGACATCGGCCAGTAGCAAAGTCACTGTTCCGGTCGGTAGCTCGCTCATATCCGGGACGCTCCAGCTCGTTTCGCTCATGTTAGCCAGCATGCGGTGACGTGCGGCACATAGCATCAGCGAAAACGCTGATAGTTGCTGCGTAGGCATGCGTACGTAGGCGTCCGAATGGCCAATCGTCGCGCACCGCCCCTGCGCCGTGGGGCCGGCGCAGCTAGATGACCACATTGTGTGGGCTTCGTTGTCGGCCGATGAGCTGGTATGGCAGTGTCGGGGACGTGGACGAGCCATCCGATTTTCAGGGCGCCAAGGCGGTGCCGCCAACAGCGGGGCGGACGGCACCGCCCGTGCGGTCGCTGTCGTCCGATCAGCAGCCGGCAACCAGAGCGGATCTCTACGCCGCGGTGGATGCGCTACGCGCCGATATGCGTGAATTGCTCGAGGGCGTCCGCAAGCTGATTCAGGAGGCGGATAACCGCGTGAGCGACCTCGAGCGGGCCAAGGGCGGACCCGGCCAACGGCTACCCAAGGATTTGTGATCGGCCCGTCCCGCCGAGATCGGTAAATAGCAAGGGGGACAAGGTCTTTCGGTCCTCACGTCCGGCCGTGACCAGCTGGTGTGAGCCGTGGTGAACGCGGCGTGGCCGGATGTTGATTCGCCGAATGAACCCACCGGCGGCACCCTGCAGGTTAGCCTTCGGTCGTGGTGGAAAGTGGTCGTCTGAAACCTGCGTTCAAACTTGCCGGGGTGGCTGCGACCGCCGTCGTGGTGAGCGCCGGATGCGGGGGTGGCGAGAAAACCGCAGGGCCGACCACCACGACGGCGTCGTCGTCGGGGCCCACGGTCGCGGCGAGCGCCCTCGACGCGCTGCTGCTCAGCCCCACCGAGATCGGCGCTGCCGTGGGCGCTCCCGACGTTCCGGTCAAGAGAACAGATTCGCAAATGGCCAATACCAGCGCCGGAAGGCCGGAGAAGAATTGCGGATTCACCCAGCCGGTGGAGAACTCGGTCTACGCCAACACCGGGTGGAACGCCGTGCGTCAACAAGAACTCCAGGAACCCGGTGACGAGTTCAAGCATCACATCATCCAGGCGGTGGTTTCGTTTCCCTCCGCCAACGATGCGACGCGCTTCTTCAACGCGTCGGCCCAGATCTGGCCCCCTTGCGCCAACCAGCAATACCGCGTCACGGCACCCGGCAAGCCCGACCTGACTTTCGCGATGGGGCCGATCGCCAACACCAATAACACCCTGAGCACCACCGACACGCTGATAGGCGACAAAAAGTGGGCTTGCCAGCGCGCGCTGACCGTGAGCGGCAACATCGCCATCGACATCGCGGTGTGCAGTGCCGATAGCCCGCCCGATGCCGCGGTCAACATCGCCCACCAGATCGCCGCCAAAGTGGACAAGCAGTAGTCGATGGCGCTAAAGCCCCATGCGCACAAGGAAATTGGCCGTCTAGTGGCCGGTCTGGTGGTCGGGGCCGCGACCGTCGTCGTCATTGCCGGATGCGGCCTTATCGGTGGGAAGGCCACCTCGCCGACTACCACGACGACGTCGCGGCCCCCGGTTGCGGTGGGTGCCCTGGACGAGCTGCTGCTTAGCCCCACCGACGTCAATAAGGCCATGTTTGCCGGCGGGATGTCGGTCAAACAAACAGACAGCAAGATGTATGACGACAGCAGCGATATCCCGGACGCGGCTTGCCGAAACTCTTCCCCAGCGGACACCGCGGTCTATGCCGGCAGCGGATGGACCGCCGTGCGCGTGCAGTACCTCCACGATGTCGGCGACAATTACACGCACGAAGCCGAACAGGCGGTCGTGTCATTTCCCTCGGCCAACGAGGCGTCGGCCTTCTACAAGTCGTCCGCTTCGCGCTGGAACGACTGCGCCAACCGCCAATACCACGTCGTAAAGGCCGGCTGGCCCGACGAGATTTGGAGCGTCGGGCCCATCTCCAACAGCAACGGACTGCTGAGCACCACTCGGACTCTAAAGGGCGGTAATGGGTGGTCCTGCCAGCGGGTACTGACCGCAAGCAACAACGTCGTCATCGACGTCGTCGCGTGCAGTGCCGATAGCCCGCCCGATGCCGCGACCAGCATCGCCCGCCAGATCGCCGCCAAGGTGGCCAACCAGTAAGGGATCTGTGGGGGCCAGCTGTCGCCGGTTGCGCACCGGGCGGCAATATGAACCGGGTGAGGCCGTTTCGCATTGACGTTCCCGACGATGTACTTGACGATTTGCGGTCGCGTTTGGCGCGCACCCGATGGCCGGAAGCCGAGTGCGTTGACGATTGGAGTCAGGGCATTCCGCTGGCGTACACCCGGGCCCTGGCCGACTACTGGGCCAACGAGTACGACTGGCGGCCGCGCGAGGCCGCGCTGAACCGCTTCGACCAGTTCGTCACCGAGATCGATGGATTGGACATCCATTTCATCCATCAGCGGTCTCCGCACGAGAACGCGTTCCCGCTGGTGATCACGCACGGTTGGCCCGGCTCAATTGTGGAGTTTCACAAGGTGATTGAGCCGCTGACCAATCCGACGGCGCACGGCGGGCGCGCCGAAGACGCCTTTCACGTGGTGTGCCCGTCGCTGCCCGGGTACGGCTTTTCCGGCAAGCCCAGCCGCACCGGGTGGGGCGTCGAGAAGATCGCGCAGGCCTGGGAGACGTTGATGCTCGGCCTTGGCTACCAGCGTTACGGCGCCCAGGGCGGTGATTGGGGCGCGGCGGTCACCACGCAGATCGGCCGCAACGGTGGTCCTCCTGGAGGTCACTGCGCGGCCATCCATCTGAATATGCCGATCGGCAGACCCACGCCCGAAGCGATGGCCAATCCAACCGCGCAGGAGCAACGGGCCATGGCGGAGCTGGCCGAGCACCAGAAGTGGGGCACTGGCTATTCCAAGCAGCAGTCCACCCGGCCGCAAACGGTCGGCTACGGGCTGGTCGATTCGCCAGTGGGACAACTGGCGTGGATCGTCGAGAAGTTCTGGGCGTGGTCGGACTGCAACGGCAACCCCGAGAAGGTGTTCAGCCGGGACGAGCTGCTGGACAACGTGATGGTCTATTGGGTGACCGGCACCGCCGCCTCCTCTGCCCGCTTGTATTGGGAGAGCTTTCAGGTCTGGAGGGGAGGGGATCGCGTCGAATTGCCTACCGGCGTGGCCGCTTTCCCCGGGGAGCTGCTGAAGGCCCCGCGGAGCTGGTGCGAGCCGGTCTACAACATCACGCACTGGACGGATATGCCGCGCGGCGGCCATTTCGCCGCATTCGAGCAGCCGGAGCTGTTCGTCGAGGACCTGCGCGCGTTCTTCGCCACTATCGGGTGAAGTGCCGCGTCGACAGTGAATCTGACGACGCGACACGCCGCGCGGGCGTCGGTGATTTCACACTCGGCTCCCGGCAGTTGCTTATGCGGTTTCAGGGGGTCACACGATCCGGCGGCCCCGGCGCGCGCGGGAGCGCATGTCCCATAGGTATAGCTGATAGCCGAAGATCCACGCCTGGTGCGGAATCAACCGGTCGGCCACCCGGAGGGCGGATAGCAGCCAGTCGAACCGGCGCTGCTGGCCCTGCGACCAGTCCAGCTGCATCATCGCCCGGAACTCCGGGGCCAGGAACCCCGTCGTCGCGAACAGGTTGAACGGTCCCGCCAGGGCGCGCAACGGCCACGGCAGGAACGCCACCGAGGCCACACCGTGAAGATGCTCTCGCACCGGCGCGTCGATGTGCAGCTCGTCGAGCGAGCGCTTCCAGTATTCGTCGAACGCGACCCGGTCCGCCGGCCAGCTGCGCTCCGGTACCTGCAGGGTGGTGCCCAACCGCTTGGCGTCGCGGTAGACGGCATCGGCCGTGGCGTCATCGAGCGGGCCGTGCAGGAATTCGTGCTGGTCGACAAAAAAGCGGTACAGACACGCGGCCACCCACAGCTGCAACTTGGGGTCGAACGCGTTGTAGGGCACCGGGCTTGACGACGTCGATCGGACCTGCCGGTGTGCGACGTCCACGGCGGCGCGGATCAGGGCGCGGTCGTATTCGGTCCCGATGGTGGCCACCGCCAGGTAGGTGCCGGTGGTGCGGGCCCGTTTGAAGGGATGCTTGTACACGTTGCCGCTGTCCACCGGGCTTTCCAGGACGCCGTAGCCGACGCCCGGCAACGACAGCTGCATGATCACGTTCGCGGCCGGCATTAACATCGCCGCCGGGTTCAACAGGTCGGCGACCCGGGATGCGGGCCGCTTCATTGCGGATCCTTCCCCATGGGTTCGAGTACACCACGTGTGAGACGCTGCCGGAGTGCTTGCGTCGACACAGCAGACCCGGGTCGTCGGCGTGCTGGCCGGCTACCTGGCAGACCTCGCGCTGGGCGACCCGAGACGCGGTCATCCGGTCGCGGCGTTCGGGCAAGCGGCCGCGACGTTGGAACGGCTCACCTACCGCGACGGCCGGGTGGCCGGCGCCGCGCACGTGGGCCTGCTGGTCGGTGCGGTGGGCGTGCTGGGCCTGGCGGTGCAGCGCCGTGCCCGACGTGGGTTCTGGTCGATGGCTGCCACCGCAACGGCCACCTGGGCATCGCTGGGCGGAACCTCATTGGCGCGCACCGGCCTGGCGATGGCCGAGCTGCTGGACTTCCCCAACAACTCCTGCGACGTCGAGGCCGCCCGACGGCTGCTGCCGTCGCTGTGCGGGCGCGATCCGGCTCGGCTGGACGCGGCGGGCCTGACGCGCGCGGCGCTGGAATCGGTCGCGGAGAACACCTCCGACGCCCAGGTGGCGCCACTGCTGTGGGCGGCGGTGGGCGGGGTGCCCGCGGTGCTGGGCTATCGCGCTGTCAACACATTGGACTCGATGATCGGCCACCGCTCGCCGCGCTATCGCCAATTCGGTTGGGCCGCAGCGAGATTGGATGACGGTGCTAACTACGTCGCCGCGCGGGTGACCGCGGCGCTGGTGGTGATCTGCGCGCCGGTCGCCGGCGGATCGCCGTCGGGTGCGCTGCGCGCCTGGCGTCGCGATGCCGCTCGGCATCCCAGCCCCAACGCCGGGGTCGTGGAGGCGGCCTTCGCCGGAGCGCTCGGGGTGCGGCTGGGCGGGCCCACCCACTACCACCATGAACTGCAGATCCGGCCCACCCTCGGCGATGGCCCGCAGCCTACGGTGGCCGATCTGCGCCGCGCGGTGGTGCTGTCGCGGGCGGTGCAGGCCGCGGCCGCGTTGTTGCCCGGTGTCTTCGCTTTCGCCCGCTGACGATGCGGGGTAGCGGACGCAGCGGCCCGTGTTGTCACATCTGCCCCACGCGTACCCGCTCAGGGGGTGTCCGGGGCAGAGACTGCTGTGGCAGCCGGGACCAGTGTGACGCGCTTGACCATGCGACGCGCTTGACCGATCGACGGCATAGAGCCAGGAAGTCGTCCTACCGCCGCCGGCCGTAGCGGTCGGCGAGTTTTTCCTCGACGGTCATCGGAGCTGCTGGGGCCGGCGCTCCCCCGCAAGCGGGTGGGGGTACGCCCCCGCAATCGGGTGGGGGTACGCCCCCGCAAGCGGGAGGTGCCCCCACCCTCTGGGGGCGTGCCCCCACCCTCTGGGGGGTGCCCCCCGCTTCTCCTGGCGGCGGAGCCGGATCTCGGAGTAGGCGAAATACCCCAACAGAATCGGCGCGATGATGCCGAACGAAATCCACTGGATGCCGTAGGACAAGAACGGTCCGGCGTCCAGATGCGGCACGTCGATCACGCCGAGCCCGCCGGACTGGTCCTCGACGAGTTGCAGATAGGACCCGGCCAGCGGGACGCGGGTCAGCGTCGCGACTTGTGCGGTGTTGATCGAGTACACCTGTTGGACGCCATCATTGGAGAACGGGTCCTTGCCCGGTACGGTCGGCTCGGAGTCCCGCAGCCGAGCGGTGATGATCACGGTTCCCTCCGGCGGGCGGGGGAACGGTGGCACATGGGAGCCCTGCAGCGGCCGCACATATCCGCGGTCCACCAGCACCGTCGGTCCGCCGTCGACGACGAAGGGCGCCAACACCTCGAACGCCGGGTCGCCCTCCACCACCCGCAGCCGGGCTAGCACCTGCACGTCGGCCAGATAATGTCCGGTCGCCGTCACCCGGCGCCACTGCGCGCTTGAGGCCGACGAATCCTGCTGTGGGAGCAGGGTTTTCATCGGTACCGGCGGCGTGCCGAGGGAGGATTCGATCTGATGGTTCTCCCGCGAGGTCCTGGTGTTCTTTCCCAGCTGCCACGGCGCGAGCACCATGAAGCACAAGTAGGTGAACGCGACAACCACCAGGACCAGGGCGATCCAGCCCGGCCGTAGCAGGAACGCCAGGCGTGCCAGGAAACGGGGCATCAACCGTCTCCGTTCTGGGCAAGCTGTTCGTCGACCCAGGCGTGCAGGCCGGGCAAGGCCGCCTCGATGACGGTGAACACCTGTTCGAAATCGTTGTGGTTGCCGTAGTAGGGATCCTCGACGTCGAGGGCGTAGGCACCCGAGCGCGGGTCGAATGATCGCAACATGCGGAGCCGCCGGTCCTCGACCCCCAGCTGGCGCAACAGCCGAACGTGATTGCGGCCCAAGGCCACCACCAGATCGGCCGCCAGGTGGTCGGCGCCGAACTGGGCGGCACGGTGGTCGGTGGGGTAGCCGTGGGCATGCAGCACCCGGGCGGCCCGCACGTCGGCGCCCTGGCCCACATGCCAGTCGCCGGTGCCCGCGCTGGTCACTCGCACCGCGTCGCCGAGACCGCGCCGCCGGAGCTGGTCGGCGAACATCTTCTCGGCCATCGGCGAACGGCAGATGTTCCCGGTACACACGAATGTCACGTGCAGTGGATCAGACACCCAGCGCCCTCCGCAGCTCGTCGACGGTCGCGGCGTGCGTCACGCCGGTTTTGCTGAACCCATCGGCGAAATCGGCCCGTCCGTAGCCCCAGCCGACCACCACGGTATCGATGCCGTGCGCGGCGGCCCCGTCCACGTCGTGGCTGCGGTCGCCGACCATGAGCACCCGCTCGGGCAGCGGCTGTAGCTGGTCAAGCGCGTGCGCCAGCACCTCGACCTTGGTTTTCCGCGAGCCGTCCGGGCTCGCGCCGGCGACGACCTCGAAATGCTGGTCGAGCCCGAAGTGGGCGAGGATGCGCTGTGCCGTCGGTTCCAGCTTGGAGGTGGCCACGGCCAGCCGGACACCGGCGGCGCGCAGATCGGCCAGCAGCGGAGCGACACCGGCGAACAGGGTGTTCATCGCCCAGCCGCGGGCGCCGTACTCGGCCCGGAAAGCCGCGATCGCCTCTTCGGCGGACTCGCCGAGCTCCATCGCGCGGAAGGTGTCGTCCATGGGCGGGCCGACGATGTGGGCGGCCAGGTCGCCGTCGGGCACCGGCGCGCCGATGTGGCCGAGCGCGTGCAGAAAGCTGGCGACGATCCCCTCCGCCGAGTCGGTCAGGGTGCCGTCGAGGTCGAAGATCACCAGCTGCGGCGCCCGAACTGTGCCTGTCACAGCACCATTGTCCTTGATGGGTGTTCTGCAGACGCTCCCGAGGCGGCGCACTAGTGTTTCACGGATGGCGAGTCGGGACACGAGCACGCTTGCCGCGGCGCGGTATCACGGTGATCAGGCCGCCACGCCCGGCATGCTGGACTTCGCGGTCAATGTCCGTCACGCGCAACCGCCGGATTGGCTGGTGCAACGGCTGGCTGCGCGGTTGCCGGATCTGGCCCGCTACCCGGGCATCGACGACATGCGATGGGCCCAGGACGCGGTTGCCGAGCGGCACCGCCGGGCGCGCGAGGAGGTGCTGCCGCTGGCCGGGGCGGCCGAGGGGTTCGCGTTGCTACCCAACCTGCGCCCGGGCCGGGCGGCGATCATCGCGCCCTCGTTCACCGAGCCGGCCGTGGCGCTGACCGCGGCCGGAGTGCCGGTGGATCACGTCGTGCTCGAGCCGCCGTTCGGACTGGACGGTGTGACGGTGCCCGGCGACGCCGATCTGGTGGTGGTCGGCAATCCAACCAACCCCACCTCGGTGCTGCACAACCGCGAGCAGCTGCTCGCACTGCGCCGGCCCGGGCGGATTCTCGTGGTCGACGAGGCGTTCGCCGATTCGGTTCCCGGCGAGCCGGAGTCGCTGGCCGGTGATTCGCTGCCCGATGTGCTGGTGTTGCGCAGCCTGACCAAGACGTGGTCGTTGGCCGGGCTGCGGGTGGGCTACGCCCTCGGTGCGCCAGATGTGCTGGCGCGGTTGACCACGCAGCGTGCGCATTGGCCGGTGGGCACGCTGCAACTGACGGCCATCGCGGCCTGTTGTGCTGCTGATGCGGTTGCCGACGCCGCGGCCGGTGCGCTCGAGTTGGCGGCGTTGCGCGCTGAGATGGCGGCCGGTCTGGAATCGGTGGGTGTCAGCGTGGTCGACGGCCGGGCGCCGTTCGTATTGTTCAGCACGCCGCGTGCCGAGATGATACGAAAACAACTACGGAACAAGGGAATTGCTGTTCGGCGGGGTGACACGTTCGTCGGGCTGGGCGAACGGTACCTGCGGGCTGCGGTGCGCCCGGAATGGCCGGTGCTGGTCCAGTCCATCACCGAAGCGATCGCCGAGGTGCGCCGGTGAGTGTGCGGCTGGCCGACGTGATCGAGGTGCTGGACGAGGCCTATCCGCCGCGGCTGGCCGAGTCATGGGACTCGGTCGGCCTGGTGTGCGGTGATCCCGCGGATGTGTTGGACTCGGTGACCATCGCCGTCGACGCGACGCCGGCGGTCGTCGACGAGGTTCCCGACGCCGGTCTGCTGCTGGCACATCATCCGTTGCTGTTGCGCGGGGTTGATACCGTCGCGGCCAGCACACCGAAGGGCGCGCTGGTGCACCGCTTGATCCGAACCGGGCGTTCGCTGTTCACCGCGCATACCAACGCCGACTCCGCATCACCCGGTGTCTCCGACGCGCTGGCCGAAACCCTTGGCCTCACCGTCGAGGCGGTGCTGGAGCCGCTGGCGGGACCGGGTGATCTGGACAAGTGGGTCATCTACGTGCCGCGTGAGCACTCAGATACGTTGCAGGAGGCCGTGTTCGAGGCCGGCGCGGGCCACATCGGTGACTATTCGCACTGCAGCTGGAGTGTCGCTGGCATCGGGCAGTTCCTGCCGCAGGCGGGAGCGTCGCCCGCGGTTGGCAGCGTCGGGACCGTCGAGCGGGTGACCGAAGACCGGGTCGAGGTCGTCGCACCCGCGCGGGCGCGGGCAGCCGTGTTGTCGGCGATGCGCGCCGCGCACCCGTACGAAGACCCGGCGTTCGACATCCTCGCGCTGGTGCCGCCGCCGTCCGACGTGGGCCTGGGCCGCATCGGCACGCTGCCAAAACCCGAACCGTTGCGCGCCTTCGTCTCCCGCGTCGCTGCCGCGTTGCCGCAAACATCCTGGGGAGTGCGCGCCGCAGGGGATCCGGAGATGCTCGTGTCGCGGGTGGCGGTCTGTGGCGGCGCCGGGGATTCGCTGCTGGGCAGGGCGGCCGCCGCGCATGTGCAGGCCTACGTCACCGCTGATCTGCGGCACCATCCGGCCGACGAGCATCGCCGGGCCTCGGATGTGGCGTTGGTCGATGTCGCGCATTGGGCAAGCGAATTCCCTTGGTGCGACCAGGCTGCCGACGTGCTGCGGTCGCGTCTCGCGCTGCCGGTGCGTGTGTGCACTATCCGCACCGATCCGTGGAACCTGGAATATGAGGCCTTCGAATGAGACCTGGAGATCACTTATGAAAGCCGAAGTAGCACAGCAACGTTCGCTATTCGAGTTGTCGCAGCTGGATGCCGAGCTGTCCCGGATCGCGCACCGCGCCAGCCATCTGCCGCAGCAGGAGGCCTACGAGCGGATGCGGCTCGAGCACAACGCCGCCAATGACCGGCTGGCTACCGTGCGAATTGCGGTGGAGGACTTGGATGCCCAGGCGTCGCGGTTTGAGTCGGAGATCGAGGCGGTGCGCCAGCGGGAAGAACGGGACCGGTCGTTGCTTAAGTCGGGCGCGATCGACGCTAAGCAATTGTCGGATGTACAGCACGAGCTCGAGACCTTGCAGCGCCGTCAGACCAGCCTGGAGGATTCCCTGCTGGAGGTGATGGAGCGCCGCGAGGAGCTGCAGGCGCAGCTGGCCGCCGAATCGGGGGCGATCGAGGCGCTACAGGCCGACCTGGCCGGCGCCCAACAGGCCCTCGACGCCGCAACCGCCGAACTCGACGAGGCCCGTGGGCAACGTGTATCGCGCCGCGACGCGCTGACCGCGAGTCTGGATCCCGCCCTTTCTGCGCTCTATGAACGACAGCGCGCCGGGGGAGGGCCGGGCGCCGGTCCACTGCAGGGACACCGGTGCGGCGCCTGCCGGATCGAGATAGGCCGCGGTGAGCTGGCCCGCATCTCGGCGGCGGCCGAAGATGAATTGGTGCGGTGCCCGGAATGTGGTGCGATCCTGTTGCGGGTCAAGGTGCTTCAGCAGTGAAGGTTGTCATCGAAGCCGACGGCGGGTCGCGCGGCAACCCCGGACCGGCCGGATACGGCGCGGTGGTGTTTGACGCGGACCGCTCGACCGTGCTGGCGGAAACCAAGCAGGCGATCGGCCACGCGACCAACAACGTGGCCGAATACCGGGGCCTGCTGGCCGGTTTGGACGATGCTGCGACGCTGGGTGCCACCGAGGCCGCCGTATTCATGGATTCCAAGCTGGTGGTGGAGCAGATGTCCGGGCGGTGGAAAGTCAAACACCCGGACCTGGTGGAGCTACATGCTCAGGCTCGGGCTCTGGCGTCGCGGTTCGACCGGATCAACTACACGTGGATTCCGCGGGAGCGCAACTCGCACGCCGACCGGTTGGCCAACGAGGCGATGGACGCCGCGGCCGCCGTCGATAGCGAGGTAGACGCGGACCCGGTGACGCCGCGTTCTGAGCCCGCGAAAACCGTTGCGCCCCAATCTCCGCCGGGTTGGACGGGCGCCCGCGGTACCCTGACCAGGCTGCTGTTGCTGCGACATGGACAGACCGAGCTGTCGGTGCAGCGCCGCTACTCCGGGCGCGGCAACCCGGCACTCAACGAAGTGGGGCGGCAGCAGGCTCGGGCGGCGGCGCGGTATCTGGCGCAGCGCGGCGGGATCGCCGCGGTGATCTCCTCGCCGCTGCAACGGGCCTACGACACCGCGACGGCGGCCGCTAAGGCGCTGGGCCTGGACGTGCGTGTCGATGACGACTTGATCGAGACCGACTTCGGCGCGTGGGAGGGCTTGACGTTCGCCGAGGCCGCGCAACGCGATCCCGAGCTGCATCGGCGTTGGCTGCGTGACACCAGTGCCACGCCGCCGGGGGGTGAAAGTTTCGATGACGTGTCGGTGCGGGTGTGCCGGGCACGCGAGCGGATCATCGCCGAGCAGCAAGGCGCGACGGCGCTGGTGGTGTCACATGTCACGCCGATCAAGACGCTGCTGCGGCTGGCCTTGGACGCCGGACCGGGCATCCTGTACCGGCTGCACCTCGACCTGGCATCGCTCAGCATCGCCGAGTTCTATTCCGACGGAGCGTCCTCGGTGCGGCTGGTGAACCAGACGAGTTATCTCTAGGACGCGTGGCGGTCGTTCGGGCCACGAGCACTTCGAGTACGTCCAAAACTCGTTTCCTCAAACGTTTCTCGATACGCGCAACACGCTGTTTACGGGTGCGCTGTCGACATCGCCCCGCCCTGCGGTGTAGCGTCAACCGCAGCGGTGACGCACACCTCATCGAATTACGGTGACACGCTCTGCGGCTAGCGGGGTGACCCCTCAGCCTGCCCGATGGCGACGTGGTGCTGTTTCTTGCCGCGACCAGCGGGATCGTTGCCGGCCTAGAGATACGAGGCGAAGGCACCCTCGGCGGGTGGGTATGAATCGACACGATTCGCCCAGCCGGACATGCGTTCTCGCGCAACCTGTTCTTGCGCGTCGTTGCACTTGCTGTGTTTGGAGTTCATGACCTGATGTTGATTCCCATGTCCCCAACGGATTCGCTGTTCCTGCTGGCAGAGTCCGAGAATTGTCAGATGCAGGTGGGCGGCCTGGCTCTGTTCTCGCCGCCTGAAGGTGCCGGCACTTCGGATGTGCGTGAGATGTTCGCCGCAGCCGTCGCCCGCCACAAAGTGGCCGGCTTGTGGCGCAAGCGCGCCCGTCGGTCGGTGACGTCGCTGGGGCAGTGGGCCTGGGACACCGGCGGCGAGGTCGACCTCGACTACCACGTGCAGTATTCGGCGCTGCCGCGGCCCGCCGGAATGACGGAGTTGTGGGCGCTGGTGTCCTGGCTGCACGCGGCCCCGTTGGACCGGGAGCGGCCGCTATGGGAGATGCACCTAATCGAGGGTCTCGCCGATGGCCGGTTCGCGGTGTACATCAAGATGCACCATGCGCTCGCCGACGGGATCTCCGCGATGGGGATGCTGCGCGAGGCGTTGAGCGTGGACTCCGGCCGGCGCGGTGGGCCCGCGCTGTGGGAGCCGGTCGCGCCCGCACCGGAACCCGCACCGGACTCGCGGCGGGGCGGTCTGGATCTGTTTGGGCTGCCGGGTCGGGCGGTGGCGATGGCCTGGGGCGCGGCCCGGGAGGCCGCCGGGCTGGTGCCCGCGCTCGCCGGCACGCTCGAACAAGCGCTGTCCGGCCGCGGCGGGCCGCTGTCGCTGGCCGCGCCGCGCACGATGCTCAATGTGCCGATCGACCGGACCCGGTCGTTCACCGGGTGCTCCTGGCCGTTGGAGCGGCTAAGGCTGGTCGCCAAGAACAGTGACGCGACCGTCAACGACGTGGTGCTCGCCATGTGCTCCGGGGCGCTGCGCAGCTATCTGACGAGTAAGGGGGGGCTGCCGTGGGCGCCGCTGGTGGCGATGGTGCCGGTCTCGCTGCGCGGTACCCGGCCCAAGGGCGCCCGGGGTGGCACAGCGGATGCGGGGAACAAGATCGGGTCGTTGACGTGCGGCCTGGCCACCAACCTGGCCGACGCGGGCGAGCGGCTCGCGGCCGTGCGGGACGGCATGCGCGAGGGCAAGGCAGCGCTGTCCTCGCGCAGTCGACTGCAGGTCCTCGCGATGAGCGCGCTGGGGGCCGCACCCCTGGCGCTGGGCATGCTGGTCGGTCACCCGTGGCTGCTGCGCCCGCCGAACGTGATGATCTCCAACGTGTCCGGGTCCCCGGCGCCGTTGTACTGGAACGGCGCCCGCCTCGATGCCCTCTACCCGCTGTCGATCCCGGTGCACGGGCAGGCGCTGAACATCACGTGCACCAGCACCGACGATACGATCGCTTTTGGGCTCACCGGCTGCCGCCACGCCGTCCCCGGACTGGGCGCGATGAACAAGCACCTCAACGACGAACTCCGTCTACTCGAGCGCGCCGCCGGACTCTGATGACTGACAGGCCTGCCATCGGCTGAAACGGCGCCACCGGCTGAACCTGCCGGGCGCACCGGAGCTCAGGTCTACGCAGCAGTGAACTCGACCGGCAGCGCCGCCGGCGAGCGGAACGCCATGCCGGTGACGTGCGGCGTCGGCGCGTTCGGGTCCGGCCGCAGGTCGGGCAGCCGGTCGAGCAGCGCGTTGATTGCTACGGTCGCCTCCATGCGCGCCAGGTGCATGCCCAGGCACAGGTGCGGGCCGCCGCCGAACGTCAGGTGCGCGATGTTGCGCCGGGTGGGATCGAACCGGTCCGGGTCGGGGTAGTGCGTCGGATCCCGGTTGGCGGCCGCGACGCTGACGCTGACGTTGGTTCCGGCCGGGATCGCGACCCCGCCGAGCTCGCAGTCGCGCACCGCCCGTCGCACCACGGTGGTGATCGGCGGCTCCCAGCGCAGCGCCTCCTCGAAGGCGCCGCGCAGCAGGCCGCGATCCGCCCGCAGCGCGTCCATCAGCGCCGGTTCGGTGAGCAGGGCGACCAGCAGGTTGCCCGAGGCGCGGTAGGTCGTCTCGACCCCGGCGGGCAGGATCAGCAGCAGGAACGCGAAGATCTCGTCGTCGCTCAGCCGCGCGCCGTCGATCTCGGATTCCGCCAGCGTGCTGATCAGGTCGTCCTGGGGGTTACGCCGCCGTTCGGCGAGAACCTCGCTGAAATACGTCTTCAGCGACACGGAGGCGGCGAGCCCGCGGTCCCAGTCGTAGACCACATTGAGCAACTCGATCGATAGCCGCTGAAACCTCAGGTAGTGCTGCCTCGGCAGGCCCATGATCCGAGCGATGACCTGCACCGGAAACGCGAAGGTGAACTCGCGGGACAGCTCGGCGCGCCCGCGCGGGGCGAACCGGTCGATGAGCTCATGGACCACCACCTCGACCAGCTCGGCGCGCCAGCGCTCCAGCAGTGCCGTCCGGAACGACGGCGACACCAGGGCCCGGCTGGCCCGATGCTCGGCCCCTTCGAGTTCGAGCAGGGTGCGACCCATGACCGGGCCCATGATCTGGTCGTAGATGGACGAGGAGAAGGTGTCCGGGTGGGTGAGCACCGTCTGGCACTCGCTGTATCCGAGCACCGTCACGCCGAGGTCGCCGGTCCGTGGGGCGCTGATCTCGGTGAAGGGATTTCCCAGCATCACCCGCTGTCGGGCTCGTGCCTCGCGCAGCCGCTCGTGCACGTTCTCCACCTGTATGAGCAACCCGCCCTGCAGCTCGGCCGGGTCGAACTCGTCGATCGCCGGGTTCAAGAGGCGGCCACCGTCGCGGTGTCACGCCCGGACCGCAGCACGGTGCCGGGCAGGGCGCCGGTGGCGGCGCCGTCGCGGCAGACCTCGACACCACCGACCAGCACCGAGGTGATCCCACGGGCGTCGGCGACCAACCGCGGTGCGCCCGAGGGCAGGTCGTAGCGCGTGCGCTCGGGCCCGTGGTCGATGGTCGCCGGGTCGAACAGCACCAGGTCGGCGTGCCAGCCGGGCGCGATCCGGCCGCGCTCCGTCAGCCCGTAGAACCGGGCCGGCACGTCGGTCACCAACCGGACCGCCTCCTCGAGCGTCACCACCTGATGCTCGCGCACACCCTTGCCGAGCAGCGCCGTCGTGTAGATCGCGCCGCACATCATGTCCAGGTGGGCGCCGGCGTCCGAGCCGCCGATCACCGCGCCGGGGTGGCGCCACACCTGCGCGCGCGCCCGCCAGTCGGCGGCCTCATCGCCGGTCAGCGGCGGGCTGAGCCCCGTGCGCAGTTCGTCGGCGATCACGATGTCCAGCAGCGTGTCGAATGGCTCGCCACCCCGGGCGGTGGCGACCTCGCCGACGCTGCGGCCGGTCGCGTCGGCGTTCTCGGCGGCGAACGTCTCGACGATTCTCAGCCGGTCCCACTGCGCCAGGCCGCGCAGCATGCCCGCCTCCTTCGAGGAGGCGCCCTCGGCGAGCCGGCGACGCACCTCGGGATCGGCGAGCGCGGCCAGCCGCTGGGGCACCGGCAGGTGCATCGTGTCCCGCCAGCCGGGCAGCCCGTCGAGCACGAAGCCGGACAGGAACGACAGCCGGATCTTCATGGCTTGCGGCAAGGTGAGCGCCACCACCCGCCCGCCGCGGTCGGCCGCGGCCTGGTAGGCGCGCAACTGCCGCTCGTGCCCGGCCGGGTTGGCCGCCGAGACGCCCAGCAGGTTCCAGTTCAGCGGCCGGTCGGCGGCGACGGACATGTCGGTGAGCAGCGCGATGTCCTCGTCGCTGAAGCCCGACAGGCAGCCGGCAATGATCGCCTCGAGTGTGGTGCCCGGATGCTCGCGGAGGCCGCCCGCCAGCGCCACCAGTTCCTCCCGCGACGCGCTGCGGGACGGCACCGGCTGACCGGCGCCGTCGTTGTGGGTCGGCGACTGCGACGTCGACAGGCCCAGCGCGCCGGCGTCCAGCGCGTCATGAAGCACCCCGACCATCTTCTCTATCTGCTGCGGGCTGGCCTCGCCGCCGACGGCGTCGCTGCCCATCGCCGCCAGCCGAAGCGCCGAGTGACCGACCAGGAAGCCCGCATTGATCGCGATGTGACCGTCCAGCCGGCCGAGCCAGTCGCCGAACGACGACCATCCCCAGTCCAGGCCGGCTCGCAGCGCGTCGAGCGGCATCCCTTCGACCCGCGCGAGCATTCGGGTCAGGTAGTCCTGTTGGTCGGCCGCCGCCGGTGCCAGCGTGAAGCCGCAGTTGCCGCCGAAGACCGTGGTGACGCCGTGCTGCACCGACGGGCTGGCGGTCGGGTCCCAGAACAGCTGCGCGTCGTAATGGGTGTGCAGATCGACGAAACCCGGCGCCAACGTAAGTCCTTGGGCATCAACAGTTTTCGCCGCCGAGTCGGTGGACTCGCCGACCGCCACTATGCGTCCGCCACTGACGCCGACGTCGCCATGCCGGGCGGGCGCGCCGGTACCGTCGACGATCTCGGCATCGCGAATCAACAAATCGAGCATGGCCCCTCCTACCCTGTGGCGGCCAGCCACCCCTCGTCCGGCAGGGGGTGACGGAACAGCTCTGCGGCGTTGCGATGGGTGATCCGGGCCGCGTCATCCGCCGACAGGCCGGCGACGTTGCGCGCCACCACCTGTTGGGTGTCGGGCCAGGTCGAGTCGGCGTGCGGGTAGTCACTTTCGACGAGGATGCGGCCCGCCCCGATCGCGTCCACCGCGCCGAATGCCGACGGGTCGTCGATCGAGCAGAACCAGAAGTTGCGCCGCAACACCTCGCTGGGCAGCAGGTCGCTCTTCCACGACCCGCCCTCGCGCCCACGGGCGGAGTGGGCGAGTACGAAGTCGGCCCGGTCGGCGAGCATGGCCGCCCAGCCGAGGCCGCCCTCGGCGAGCGTGATATTCAGCCGCGGGAAACGGACCGGGATGCCCGACCACAACATATCCGCGCAGGCGACCAGGCCGTTCGCCGGGAACAGCGTGGTGATGGTCTCAAACGGGGTGTCCGGAGCCGGGATTGGCGCCCACTGCGCCGATCCGGTGTGTAGGCATACGACGGTGCCGGTCTCCTCGCAGGCGGCGAAGAACGGATCCCACACGCCGCAGTGCAGGCTGCCGATTCCGCATTGCGCCGGCAACTCGGGAAAGCTGACCGCCTTGAAGCCGCGCGCGGCGTTACGGCGGATCTCCTCGGGCGCGAGCTGTGGGTCGGCCAGCCACGGCAGCTGCAGCGGGATGATCCGCTCGGGGTAGCTGCCGGACCACACCTCGAGGTGCCAGTCGTTCCATGCCCGCAGCGTGGCCAGGCCCAGTTCCGGATCATCGCTCTTCCAGAACACCGTGCCCGCGAAACCGGCGATCAGCGACGGGAAGTTCAGCGACGCCCAGATGCCGGCGATGTCCATGTCTGCGATCCGGGCGTCGATGTCCCAACAGCCACGCCGCATCTCGTCGAACCGGGCGGCGTCCATGCTCCATTCCTCGTGCGGCCGCCCGATCACCGCGTTGAGCCCGATATTCGGGTAGTCCCGGCCTTCATACCGCCAGACCTGGCGCCCGTCGTCGGTCTCGACGATCTTTGGCGCTCGGTCGGCCAACGCAGCGGGAAGCCGCCCGACGAACATGTCGGGCGGCTCGATGACATGGTCGTCGACCGAGATCACGACGTGCTGTCGCTGCCGGGGGTCGGGGTCTGGCAGCAGCGCCATACTTGACGACTATCGTCGGTTTTCGGCCCGTGTCAATGCCTTGCCGACTGAGGGCGCTGCTGGCCGGCGCCCGCGGGGAAGAGGCAGCCTACCGCGACTACCGCGACCGCTACCGTGCCATGGCGACGTCGTTGGGCTTGGAGGGACAGATCAAGTGGGCCAACGCGATGCGATGACAGCTGTTGTGGCTCTGGTCATTTCACGCAGGGAATGTCATCGCCGGTCATGCGCGTGAGGTTGGCAGGTGTCGGTTCTTGCGTGAACATGCCGGTGGCCGGCACCGTGGTGACGGGTGCTGCGGCGGTTGTGGTCGGCGACGCCGACGTGTGATTGAGGTTGTCAAACCTGGCGGAATCGGTCCCGGCGGTCAGTCGCACCGTGTTGCGGGCGATGAAGTCGGATGCGGTGGCATTTATGCCTAATTCATCTGCGAGCTCGGCGGCGGCTGCCTGCGCGCCGGGTCCGTAGGCGATGGTGCTTGTCTGGCTGGTGGAGTCGGCGGTGCCGATCGTCCCCTTAGTAAAATGCCCTGTCGCTAAGGACATTTCGAGGGCCGCAGCCTCGCCCTGCCTGCCCGAGGCATTGACCACGTCGAGCGTGACGCTGCCCGCGGCCAGCTGTGTGCCGCCGCCCGGTCCCGGTGTAGCGCTGGCGCTGCTGGTCGATGGTGAGGCGGGCGAACCGGTGGCCACCAGGTTATGCACGATGGAGCGGATGGTGGATACGTCGATGAAATTGACATCTTCACCATCTGAAATCGTGCCGAACCCTTCGACCGGCAGCGTGTATAGCGTGACCGGCCTGTTGAGCAACGCCGATGCGTTCCGCGCGAGGTATTCCAGGTCGAAACCCGTGTCAACGGCGACGTTTTGCTTGGCGACGTCCAGTAGGGCGCCCAGCCGGGCAGGGCTCGACAACTCGCCGCCGCGGCGCAGCGCGTGGACCACCGAGACGATGAAGGCCTGTTGTCGGCGGGTTCGATCAAGGTCGGTGAACATCGCATCGTTCGCGTCGCGACGTTGCCGAACGAACGCCATCGCTTGGGCTGCGTTGATCTGTTGTTTGCCGAGATGAAAGTCCGCGCCCGAGTAGTAGTGATCCGCGGTGTCCTCGTTCAGGCACACAGTGATGGGTTCGACCACCCGGGCGATCTGAAAGAAGCCGGCCAAGGTGACCTCAACGAAGTGGTCGATCGGGATTTGTAACAGACGCCTGACCGTGCTGATCTCGGCTTTGCGGCCCGCCTCACGCGCCGCCTGTTCTTTCGCAGTGGAATCTTGCCCTTCGCGCGTGGCCGGACCGGATTGCACGTTGGCGGAGCCGCGGCCATCCATCACGCGCTGGTAGGCGAGGCTGTAGGCCTCCTTGATCTTGCCGCGGCAATCCGAGGTCGAGCATCCGGCCAGGTCGACATAGTCGTCGCGAGGGATTGAGATCGCCGTGGCCGGGGCGTCCCCGGCGGGCAGGTGCAACACGATGAGCGCGTCGGCGTCGCCGTCAGCGGCGTCTTCACCGCCAGCATGCAGCGCGTCATAGATGTCTGGCGGCAGGGGCCGGCCGTGCTGGTCGCGTCGGCTATCGAGCCCCATGATCAGGATGTTTTGGTCACTTCCGGTCGACGCCGGTTCACCGGCCAACGCATCGGATGTGGTGATGCCAGCCGAGACAGCGTGGTAGGTGACCCACCCGATGCCGGTGACGACAACCGGAACCGCCGATACCAGTGCGGCGAGCACCTTGGCGCCGGCCATAAAGGGATTGCGGCGCGGGCGACGCCGGGGCTCGGCCGTCGGTGAACCTGCTTCTACATCGCCTGAGGGGTCCGCTGGATCTGTCATTACAGAAGTGAGAATAGCCAGGTCGCGGCCCTTCAAACTAGCGTTTGCCGAGGTGGAGGGGCCGGGACCGGTTTCACGTTCGGTCCGTTAACCGCAGCGGTGTTGGCTGATATTCGCTGAAATGAGGATGGCGATTGACCGAGCCTTCCTCGTGAGTCCCAACCGTCACAGGAAGTCCGGGAGTCTTTTTGCCCGCCTGGTAGCGAAAACCGTTGTGCGGCAAGTCAATTTGTTACTGTGAGGTGGGCAAAAGGACACCCGCGCTCTGCTGCCAAGCGACACCGCTATCCCAGTTCCTTCATGAACGCCTGCGCCAACGGTCCAGCGGACGCTGGGTTCTGGCCGGTGAACAGGTTGCGGTCGACGACAACGTAGGGCTTCCAGATCTCGCCGCGGGTGAAGTCGACGCCCATCTTGATCAATTCGTCCTCGGCGGTCCACCGGGCCTTGGCGCGCAGACCGACCGCGTCCTCCTCGTCATTGGTGAAGGCCGTGACCCGGTAGCCCGCGAACGGCGACACAGCGTTCCTGCGGGTGGCCATCATCGCGACCGGAGCATGACACACGATGGCAAGCGGCTTGCCCGAGGCGAGTGCGGCGGTCAGCAGCCGACCGGAGTTGGCGTCTTGCCACAGGTCCTCCATCGGACCATGGCCGCCGGGATAGTAGACGGCGTCGTAGTCGTCCAGGCGGGCATCGGCCAACTCGATCGGATGACGCAGCTCCTCGGCCACGCGCAGAGCTTCCTCCAGCTTTCGGGCGATCTCCTCGCTGCCGGCCATCGACGGCCGCAGGCTCATCACGTCCACATGTGGCACAACACCATCGGGTGTGGCGACCACTACCTCATGGCCCGCTCCGGTGAGTTCGGCATATGGTGCCGCGAACTCCTCAGCCCAGTAGCCGGTCGGATGCCTCGTGCCGTCGGCGAGCGTCCAATAACTTGCGGCGGTCACGACGAACAAGATCTTTGCCATCAGAAGACCCTAAGGCGCTGCACCATAGATGCGCCGCGCGCCTGTCGAACACCCCGGAAGATATGAAGTATTCGCGTACTCAGGACAACTGGACGGCGCCGCGTGATGATCAAAAGATGACGACCGATACCGCCGGGACTGACCGACCGACACCTGACGTCGACGTCGTCGTCGTAGGCGCAGGTATTGCGGGCCTTTATCTTGCCTACCGGCTGAGCCGCGCCGGATACCGATTGCGCGTACTCGAAGCGGCAGACGATGTCGGCGGCACGTGGTACTGGAACCGGTATCCGGGTGCCCGGGTCGACGTGCCCAGCGTCGACTACATGTACAGCTTCGATCCCGACTGGCAACGGGACTGGCAATGGTCGGAGAAGTACGCGACCCAGCCGGAAATTCTGGGCTATCTGAACCATGTCGCCGACAAGCACGACCTGCGCCGCCACATCACCTTCTCGACGCGGGTCCAGCGGGCGCGCTGGCACGATGGCGCGTCTGTATGGCATGTGGATACCGACCTCGGGGAGGAGGTCACCTGCCGGTTCGTTGTGATGGCCACCGGGTGTCTGTCCATGCCCAAGCCGGCCGAGGTCGACGGGCTCGAGCGGTTCGCCGGCGAGGTCTACTTCACCAGCCACTGGCCGCACGAGCCAACTGATTTCAGCGACAAGCGGGTGGCGGTGATCGGCACGGGTTCCTCTGGCGTTCAATCGATTCCGGTCATCGCCCAGCAAGCGCGGGAGTTGGTGGTGTTTCAGCGCACTCCGAATTTCTCGATCCCGGCGCGCAATGGCCCGTTGCCTCCCGAGAAGGTCGCGCAAGTGACAAATGAAGCGGAATACCGTGCGGCGGCCAAGGTTTCGCCCGCCGGCATTCCCATGGAGCGCAGCATCACCCCGACATTCAGCGTCTCCGAAACTGAACGCCAGCAACGCTATGAGCGCGCATGGGAGGGCGGCTTACTGTTCGAGTCGATCAATGTTTTCGCGGACGTGCTGAGCAATGCCGCAGCCAACCACGAGTACGCCGAGTTCTTCCGGAACAAGATCCGCTCCATCGTCGACGATCCACAGACGGCGGCCGATCTGTGCCCAACAGATCACCCGATCGCGACGAAAAGGCCGTGCCTGGACTCGAACTACTACGCCACCTACAACCTGCCGCACGTGCGGCTCGTGAACGTCCGGAAGCATCCGATCCGACAAGTTACAGAATCCGGCATCGATACCGCCGACGAGTCGTTCACCCTGGACGCGATCGTCTTCGCCACCGGTTTCGACGCCGTGACAGGTGCGATAACGGCCGTCGACATCAGGGGCCGTAACGACTTGGCGCTGAAGGACAAATGGGCGAACGGGCCGCAGACCTACCTCGGGTTGACCACGGCCGGTTTTCCGAACCTGTTTTTCATCACCGGTCCCGGGAGTCCCTCGGTGCTGTCGAACATGGTCGTTTCGATCGAACAGCATGCGGACTGGGTGCTCGACTGCCTGGGTCACGTGAGCGCGGTCGGCTTCGACGTCATCGAGCCCACCGAAATGGCCGAAGCCGGGTGGACACAACACGTCAACGACTGCGCCGACATCACCCTCTACCCGGCGGCCAACTCTTGGTATATCGGCGCCAACGTGCCGGGCAAGCCACGGGTATTTCTGCCCTACTGCGGGGGTTTCGACTTCTACCGCGCCGGCTGCGACGAGGTGGTCGCCCGGGATTACCTGGGCTTCAAGCTGTCTGGTCTCGGTGGCTCGCGGTGCAACGACGGAGTGGTGCGCCGGATGCAACCGGACGTCGAGATGCTCTCAAACGCGGTCGCGGCGATGAATCTGCCCCCGTTGGAATCGATGCCCGTCGAGGGCGCCCGCGCCTTCTACGCGCAGATGTCGATGGCTCGACCGCCGGGACCAGATGTCGGCGAGATCGTCGACGGTGTCCTCCCCGGCGCCACCGGCGATTTGGTGTACCGGCTTTACCGTCCGCCGACCCCGGGCCCGCACCCGATCGTCGTGTACTTCCATGGCGGCGGCTACGTTCTGGGTGACGCCATCGCGGATGATCCACTGTGCCGGGACCTTTGCGTGCGGACCGACGCGGTCGTCATCTCGGCGGACTACCGCCACGCGCCCGAGCACCGATTCCCTGCGGCGGTCGATGACGGCATGGCCGCGGTGCGATGGGTCGCCGACAACGCCCAGGCGCTCGGCGGCAGCCCGGGGCAGCTCGCGGTGTGTGGCTGGAGTGCAGGCGGTGGGATCGCGGCGGTGATATGCCGGCTGGCGCGGGACGCGGGTGGACCGAACATCATGGGGCAGGCGTTGTTGACGCCGGCAACGGACGGCGACATGTCATGCGCATCCTTCGCCGAGAACGCGGACGGCTATGGGCTCACGACGCCGCTGCTGCGGTGGTTCTACGAGCACTACATCGACGCGGCGGATCGAAACGACCCCCGCTTCGCACCCTTACGTGCCGTCGACCTGTCCGGGCTGCCGCCGGCGATAGTGGTGACGGCCGAGTTCGATCCCCTGCGCGACGACGGTGCGGCCTACGCCGCCGCGCTCGATGCGGCGGGCGTCCCGACGGAGCATCTGCGTGCCCGCGGCCACACCCACCAATCGGTGACGATGGTAGACGTGGTCATCTCGGGCGCACCGGTGCGCGCACGGATGGCGGATTCGTTGCGCCGGTTCTTCGCCGCGACGCGCACGCCCGAACCCGCCTCTGTTATGCGGTTCTTATCGCAGCAGAATGGGGCGGATTAACTGCAGCACTTGCGGATCCTCGATGGTCGACGGCATTGGTGCATCTTTGCCGTGGGTGATGTCGCGCATGGTTTTCCGCAGGATCTTCCCTGAGCGGGTCTTGGGCAGCGCTGGGACCACATCGACCTGTTTGAAGCAGGCCACGGCTCCAATCTCGTTGCGCACGGACGCGATGAGCTCCTCGGCAAGACCGTCGGCCGACGCACCGCGCTTGAGCACCACGAGTGCGCGCGGAACCTGGCCCTTGATGTCGTCGGCGACTCCGATGACGGCGCACTCCGCGACCGCCGGATGCGCGGCCACCACCGCCTCGATGGGGCCGGTTGAGAGGCGATGCCCGGCGACGTTGATCACGTCGTCGATGCGGCCCATCACGTACAGGTAGCCGTCCTCGTCGAGGTATCCGCCGTCCCCGGTGAGGTAGTAGCCGGGGTGCTCGGACAGATAGGAGGCCTCGAAGCGGTCGTCGTCGCCCCAAAGCGTGGGCAGTGTGCCCGGTGGCAGCGGCAACCTGATGCAGATCGCGCCCTCTTCACCGGCTTCGCACGAAGACCCGTCGGCGCGGAGGACGCGTACGTCGTAGCCCGGCATCGGCAGCGTTGGTGAGCCCGGCTTGATTGAAAACCGCTCGACGCCCATCGGATTCGCGGCGATGGCCCAACCGGTTTCGGTCTGCCACCAGTGGTCGATGACCGGGATGCCGAGCTTGTCGTAGGCCCACGTGTAGGTGTCGGGGTCGAGGCGTTCTCCGGCCTGGAATAGATATCGCAGCGCAGACAGGTCGTACTTGTTCAGATGTGTGCCGTCCGGGTCTTCTTTGCGGATTGCGCGGATCGCGGTGGGCGCGGTGAACATCGCCTTGACCCGGTGTTCGGACGCCACCCGCCAGAACGCGCCGGGATCCGGTGTGCCGACCGGCTTGCCCTCGTAGAGCAGCGTCGTGGCACCGAGCAGCAGCGGCCCGTAGACGATGTAGGAATGCCCGACGACCCAGCCCACATCCGATGCCGCCCAAAACACTTCGCCGGGATGGGTGTCGTAGATGTGTCGCATGCTCCACAGCAACGCCACGGCGTGTCCGCCGTTGTCGCGCACGATGCCCTTAGGCTTGCCGGTGGTGCCCGAGGTGTAGAGCACATACAGCGGGTCGGTGGCCGCTACGGGCACCGGGTCGGCGGGCTCGCAGTTGGCCATCAGCGCGTGCCAATCCGCGTCGCGCCCCGCAGTGAGCGCGCAGCGGTGCTGATCTCGCTGCACGACGACGCAGCTGCGCGGTTTGTGCCGAGCCGACTGGAGTGCCGCGTCAAGCATCGGCTTGTATTCCACCAATCCCGACGGCTCGATTCCGCAGGAGGCGGAAACGACGACGGTCGGGCGCGCATCATCTATTCGGGTGGCGAGCTCGTGTGCGGCGAAGCCGCCGAACACCACCGAGTGCACCGCGCCGAGCCGTGCACATGCCAGCATCGCGATGACCGCCTCGGGAATCATCGGCATATAGAGCACCACGCGGTCGCCCTTGGCGACGCCGAGGGCACGTAACGCGCCGGCGAACCGGGCAGTCTGATCGAGCAGCTCACCGTAGGTGTAGGTGCGCTTGGCGCCGGTCACCGGCGAGTCGTAGATCAGCGCGGCCTGTTCGGCGCGGCCGTCGGCGACGTGGCGGTCCAGCGCATTGGCGCAGGTGTTGAGTGTGGCGTCGGGAAACCACCGGTAGAACGGCGAACGGCTATCGTCGAACACCTGCTGCGGGGGCCGCAGCCACGACACGGCTTGCGCGGCCTGCGCCCAGAAGGTTTCGGGGTCGTTGATGCTGGCGGTGAACAGTTCTCGGTAGCCGCCCATGCCCGCTCACTTCCTTCCTTGTTGATGCACGCTACCCGGCGGCCTCTCGTGGAAGTGTCCAACGGCCTATCCTTTGAGGACCCCGCAGATGCTGGGGGAGCCCGATCGGCGGAGGGTCGGATGACGGCCATGGCAGCGTGCCGGACGTGTGGCACCGAGCCCTTGGAGAATGCGCGGTTCTGTCACGGATGTGGCTCACCGGTTGCCGAGCCCGCCGCACCTGCGGAGTACAAGCAGGTAACTGTCCTGTTCGCCGACGTGGTGCACTCGATGGACATCGCCTCAGTGGTGGGTGCGGAGCGGTTGCGCGAGATCATGGGCGAGCTCGTCAACCGTGCTACCGGGGTGGTGCGGCACTTCGGCGGCACGGTGGATAAGTTCACCGGTGACGGCATCATGGCGGTCTTCGGGGCGCCAGTAGCGTTGGAAGACCACGCCGTTCGCGCCTGTCGTGCGGCGCTGGGCATTCAAGATGAGACCGTCCGACTGGCCGGCGAGGTCAGAGCCCGCGACGGTGTGGATCTGCAGTTGCGGGTGGGACTTAACTCCGGTGAGGTGATCGCCGGTGAAATCGGTTCGGGTGCATTGGGCTACACCGCGATCGGCGAGCAGGTCGGCATCTCCCAGCGGATGGAATCGGTCGCGCCGCCGGGTGGGGTGATGCTCGGCGCATCCACAGCGAAGCTGGTCGAAGGGGCGGCGGCCCTGGGTGATGCTGAGCTGGTTCAGATCAAGGGTGCCGATGAGCCCGTGCCCGCCCAGCGGCTGCTGGGCATGGAGGGACAGCACCGGAGTGCCAGACGTGCTGAGTCGAATCTGGTCGGCCGGCGGTGGGAGATGTCCGCCGGTGAAGCCCTGTTGGAGCGCGCCGTCGACGGGCATGGCTCGGTGGTCACGGTGGTGGGCTCGCCGGGTATCGGCAAGAGCCGCTTGGTGCGCGAGGTCATCGCGATGGCCGCCGACCGGGGTGTCGAGGTGTTTACCGCCTTCTGCGAATCGCACACCAGGGACATCGCCTTCCAGGTGGTGGCGCGGCTGCTGCGGGCCGCCACCGGCGTGCGTGATCTGAACGGCCCTGCCGCTCGCGCCCGAATTCGGGCCCGCACTCCCGATGCTGACCCTGAGGACCTGCTGCTGTTCGATGACCTGCTGGGTATCGGCGACCCCGAGGTGGCGCTGCCCAAGATCGACCCCGCTGCGCGGCGGCGGCGCCTGACCGCCTTGGTCAATGCCGCGTCGCTGGCCCGCCAGTCCCCGGCGGTCTATGTCGTTGAAGATGCTCACTGGATCGATGAGGTCAGCGAGTCAATGCTGGCCGAGTTCCTCACGGTGATCCCGCAGACGCCCTCGCTGATGCTGGTCACCTACCGCCCCGAATATCGGGGCGCGTTGAGCCGGGTGGCCGGTGCTCAGAGCTTCGCCCTTGCGCCGCTGAGTGATTCGGAGACCGCAGCGCTGGTCGGCGAGTTGCTGGGGTCGGACTCCTCGGCCAGGGGGTTGGCCGTCATGATCGTCGAAAGGGCTGCCGGTAACCCGTTTTTCGCCGAGGAGATGGTGCGCGAACTGGCCGAGCGTGGTGTCCTGCGTGGAAACCGCGGCGCCTACGTTTCGACGGTCGGGGCTGGCGAGGTCAGCGTGCCCGCCACCGTGCAGGCGACTATCGCCGCCCGCATCGACCGCCTTGACCCGGCGGCCAAACGCACCTTGAGTGCTGCGGCTGTCGTCGGCTCACGTTTCGACCCGCGCCTGCTCGAATCCCTGGGCATTGAACCCAGTGTCGAGGATCTTGTGGTGGCCGAATTCGTTGATCAGGTGAGGTTCACCCGAGGACCGGAGTATGTGTTTCACCATCCGCTGGTTCGGACGGTGGCCTACGAGTCGCAGCTCAAATCCGATCGTGCCGAGCTGCACCGGCGGCTCGCCGCCGTAATCGAAGCCCGTAGCCAGGCCTCGGCTGATGAAAATGCTGCACTGATCGCCGAACATCTGGATGCCGCCGGTGATCTGCGTGCCGCCTACGGCTGGCAGATGCGCGCCGCAACGTGGGCGACCAACCGGGACATCGGCGCGGCGCGACTGAGTTGGGAGCGCGCCACGAGGATCGCCGACGCCCTGCCCGCCGATGAGCCCAACCGGGCTGCCATGCGTATCGCCCCGCGCACCATGTTGTGCGGGACCGCCTTTCGAGTCGATGTGAGTGTTGCTGGCGAGGGCTTTGATGAATTGCGGGAGTTGTGCGCCGCGGCCGGGGACAAGGCGTCACTGGCGATCGCCATGGCGGGGCTGGTGGTGGATCACGCGTATCAGGACCGGATACGTGAGGCGTCGCGGCTGGCATCGGAAGCCTGGGCCCTCATCGAGTCGCTCGGCGATCCGACCCTCACGGTGGGGCTGTGCTTGGCGCTGGTCTACGCCAAGGTTCAGAGCGCCGAGTTCTCTGACGTGCTGCGGTGGTCACAAAGGGCTATCGACCTGGCCGACGGTGATCCGTCGAAAGGCAACTTCCTTATCGGGTCTCCGTTGGCGTTTGCCCTCCCGATGCGGGCCATTGGCCGATATAGCCTAGGCCGTCCCGGATGGCGCGACGACCAGCGGCACGGACTGGCCATGGCCCGCAGCGCCGACCCGATGTCACACGCCGGGGCCATCACCTTCATCTACGTCGGCGCGATACCGGGCGGCGCGCTGAGACCCGACGATTCCGCGATGCGCGAGATCGAGGTTGCACTAGAGGTTGCCGAACGATCCGGTGATGATCACGCATGGACTCTGGCCCGGATGACGTTGGGCCTGGCGCTGGTGCACCGCCCAACGGATGCCGAGCGTGACCACGGACACAAGTTCCTGGCCGAGGTCAGCGAAGAGTTCGTCCGTAGGGAATCCATGCTCTGCCATTTACCGATCATCAATGTCTACTTGGCGCGTGAAAGGGCTCGGCGTGGAGATCGCGACGAAGCCATACCGCTCATGCGCGCCGCCGTCGACCATCTGGCCCGCCAGGGACAACTGCTCGGGTGGGGCATTCCAGCGACGGGCGTTCTGGTGGAATCCCTGCTGGATCGGGGGTCCGAGAGTGACGTCGCGGAAGCGCAAGCCGCCATCGAGCGGTTAGCGGCCGCCCCCGCCGATGACGGTCCGGTGATGCGCGACATCTGGCTGCTGCGACTCCGCGCTCTTTTGATGCGGACTCACGGTGACGATGCCCGCTATCGCGAATACCGGGATCGCTATCGCATCACAGCGAAAACCCTTGAGTTCGAGGGCCATATCGCCTGGGCTGAGGCTATGCCGTGACGGCGATCGGTCGGGAGGCTCAGGAGGCGTGACTGCCCGAGGTCTTGTCGCTGAGCGTGGTGCTGTGGTGATGATGAAGGAGTTGTGGCCCTTCGGAGTCGCCCGTGCCGGGTAAGCGGGCGTCGCGGCTGACGTCAGGACGGTCTGATCAGATCACTCCAGGTATCAGGGCTTTGCGCTCGGCGGGGTAACCGGGGAACTTCTCGCGGTACCACTTGTGAGTGGCGAACGCCCGCGGGACCAGATTGCCTGCCGTGATCAGGAAGATGACAACCCCAGCGAGCGACCAGGTCAGCAGGGCGAACCCGGCCCACGCGACCAGCTCGCCCAGGTACGCCGGGCTGGTGACGAACCGAAATCCGCCGCCATAGGGGATCTTGTACTCGGTGGTGCCCGGGTTTTTCTTGTCGCGCAGATTGCGCACGATCGACTCCGACCAGACCAGCAGGATGAATCCGCTGACGTACACGGTCACGCCGACGATAAACCGCGGATCGGCCAGCCAACCGGTGCCGTATTGATGCTTGTAGTCGTGGCTGAAGAACGAGCCATTGAGGTAGCCGTGCATCGAGGTGACCACCATTCCAGCGGCGAGCACCGAGATGTTGAAGCTGCTGCGTTTGCCCGGCACCTGCCTAATCGACAGCGGGAAGAACCAGCCCCGGTTGCCGTAGTGCAGCAGCCAGATGGCCGCAAGCACCAGCGGCGTGGCGTCGAGTCGACGCGGCCCGGTGAGGTAGAAGGTTGCGAACACCACGGTTGCGGGGATCTCCATCAGCCACCAGCCCAGCTTCGGGTTGAGATTCACCCCGCGCGCCGTGGAGCCGAATCGGCCGTAAGGACTCTGCATGAACAAGCCGCCGATGATCACCAACGCCGCGAAGACCAAGGCGATCGTCAAGATGGTGTCATAGGCGGTGTTGCCGGTGTACCAGTTCATCGAGCTCCTTCCGAGAGCGCCTGGCGTTGGTGAGCATGCTGACGCAATAAGGCTCGCCGCAATAGAACCCCTTCTACCACCACGCGGTCAGGGCTCCCTGCCGAACACCCCGCAATCTGAATGACTTGGGGCCTTCGTCCCGTGGTCGGCGCGTCACCGGAACTGCAAAACCGTACTGACTCCGGCATTGCGTCCTGGATTGGGCGGGTGCTGCGAGCGCTGCACGCAGGCGCGAACGACTGACTCCCGACTGACGACCCGGTGGCTGGCTCCTGCCAGCAGGCGGTGCTGACTTTCACCGGCCTCAACGGTACTTCCGGTGTCGCGATCGACGGCACGGTGCTGAGAGCCCTAGGCGACCGGCCTGCCTCCGGCATAACTGCAAGTGCCACCTAGGCATCGCCGAACTGTGGCAACGACAAAGGAATCAAAGAACAATGGGGAAAATGGGGAGTTTGACCGCGCCCTTCCGTGGGCCGCCGGGTCGCTTGTTACCGCCGCACAACCAGCTCACGCCGGTGTCTGCGGACAATGCGGTCATGAGCCCGACACCGGGTCAAGGTGCTCGCGAAGAAAGGTTCATCTGATGATCAAGCAAGTTCTCGAAGTTTCTGCTGTGTCATTCGCGATGGCTGTGGGAACGACGGTCACCGCGTCCCCGGCCGCCTTCGCGGACACCTACTGCGGCCAAGCCAGCAGCGGAGCGAGGGTTTACGCCGGAAACTCGGACACCTCTTGCGAATTCGCCATCAACACTGCCGAGGCGTATTGGAAATATGGGAACGGCTCAAATCCGTTCAGCGTCTACAGCCCGGTGACCGGGCAGGCTTACACAATGATGTGTACCGACGCTGGGTCGGTGTGCCAGGGCGGGAACAACGCCGTCGTCTACTTACGGCGCTAGCTCAGCAACCGGCGACGTCCCCGCGGAAATCGACAACGCACCATAGCTTGAGGCCAATAGGGCAAAATTGCGTGCTCGACATGAAGTGCCCCGCACGCGAGTCAGACTATGAGTCAACTGGGGACGCCCATGGGACCCGACTGGCTGCCGGGCCGAGAAGGCGAGCCATGCGGGGCGGCCCGCTCGAATTGGTCGTCGTCTCGAAATAGACGACTTTCGAGAGTCTCAAAAGTTATTCGCAGTTCTGGGCCGTCTGCAGCGCTGCCCTCGACACCAGCGGTATGCGTGGCCGCCCATCTCCCGCCGCAGCAGTTGCTGTGCATTACGGCACGAGCAGGGATATGCGTGGAGCATCACCCCACCAGCAGCCTGTGGCCTGACAGCTCCTGAACGGTCGCTGTGAATACACCCCTTGCTGCCCCAGGCTGCTGCGAGGTTCTATGGTTTCGCTGACTGACATGCCGGGGAGGCTGAGATGGAGGGCACGCCGTTCGGACGCTACCGGTTGATCGAGTTGTTGGGTCGCGGCGGTATGGGTGAGGTGTGGCGTGCTCATGACACCGAGACCAAGCGCATCGTGGCCATCAAGGTGTTGCCAGCCCATCTGGCTGACGACAATGAGTTCGTCCAGCGCTTCCGCCGCGAAGCCGAAGCCGCCGCCCAGCTCAACAGCCCGCATGTGGTTCCCATTCACACCTATGGCGAAATCGATGGCCGCCTGTATGTGGATATGCGCTTGATCGAGGGCCGCGATTTGCAAACCGTGCTGGCAGAAGGGGCGTTAGAACCGGCACGGGCGGTGCGAATCATCGAAGGTGTGGCGTTGGCGTTGCATGCGGCGCATCAGGTTGGTCTGATGCACCGCGACGTCAAACCGTCCAACATTCTGCTCGACGGCAATGACTTCGCCTATCTGATTGATTTCGGGATCGCCCGCGCTGCCGACGGGACGCGAATGACGAAGACCGGCAGCACAATCGGGACTTTCGCCTACATCGCACCGGAGCGGTTGGAGGGCGAGGGCGTAGAGGATGCCCGCGTCGACATCTATTCGCTGGCGTGTGTGCTCTATGAGTGCTTGACGGGAGAGCCGCCGTTTGCCGCCGACACGATGCCCCGGCTGATGATGGCCCACCTGCATACGCCGCCGCCACGGCCTTCGATCACCCGGCTAGACGTGCCAGCCCGAGTCGACGAGGTCATCGCAACCGGTATGGCCAAAAACCCCGACCAGCGGTATGCCACCACCATCGAACTGGCCGCCGCCGCCCGGGATGCGATCACCGCGCCCATCCAGCGACCGGCAGCGGGTCCCCCGACCGTCCGAGCGACAGAGCAGGCACCCCACCCACCGCCGGAGCAAGCACGCAGTCGTTTCACCCCCCAGTCGAGGACTGCTAAGGCCGCCTCTCTGGCCTCCGCGAAGTCGGCTGCGCCGCAACCCCTGCCGCCTACCCCGACACGGACCGGCGGGATTAGTCGGCGCACCACTGTCGCGCTCATCGTCGGCGTCTTTGCACTCGTTGCTGTGATCGCAGCGGCCGTCGGCATTCCCGCCCTCGTCAAACACGGGTCATCTGGGTCATCTCAGACCGTGGTGCCATTCACCGGCCTCAACTGGCCCTGGGGTATGGCGGTGGACAGCAGCGGCACCCTCTACGTCACCGAGGCCGCAGGCAGCGGTAAGGGCCGAGTGCTGAAGTTGGCCGGCGGATCGGCGATCCCGACCGTGCTGCTCACCGACCTTAAATATCCCTACGGTGTGGCGGTGGACAGCACTGGGACCCTCTACATCGGCGACTCCGACCGAGTGTTGAAGCTGGCGGCGGGCTCGGCCACTCCCGAGGTGCTGCCGTTCAACGACCCGGGCCCCGAGGGTGTGGCGGTGGACAGCACCGGCGCCGTCTACGTCGCCGATCCCTACCACAAGCGGGTGCTGAAGCTGGCGGCAGGCTCGTCCACCCAGGAAGTGCTGCCCTTCACCGACCTTACCTATCCCTACGGTGTGGCGGTGGACACCGCCAGCAACCTCTACGTCGCCGACTATGCAAAGGGCAACGCGCGGGTGCTGAAACTGGCGGCGGGTTCGTCCACCCCCACCGTGTTGCCCTTCACCGGCCTCGACAGCGCCTTGGGTGTGGCGGTGGATCACACCGGCGCCGTCTACGTCACCGACACCAACACCAACCGGGTGCTGAAGCTGGCGGCAGGCTCGTCCACTCAGACCGTGCTTCCTTTCACCGGCCTCAACGATCCCAGCGATGTGGCGGTGGACAGCAGCGGCACCATTTTCGTCGTCAACCACTACAGCAGCACGGTGTTCAAGCTGACGGTGGGGTGAGCACGCCCGAACCGGTTGGACCAGTCCGAAGTTACGCGGCCCAGCAAATCAAACGCCGATGGCATGAGTCCGAGCGAAGATGACAGTAGTCAACATTGGTGTGGACGCGCCGCCATTCTTCCCCTTGACCGGCGGAAGCCTGCGTCTCGAAAGAGACGAATTACGAGACACCGATCAACCGACGGCTGAACATGGCATCCTTCCAGGCCACGCTGTATCGAAAGTCCGTCGCAGAATACGAACGGGCTCAAATCCCTGCTATCCCGAGTGCGAGAGGCCGCTAGCTCGGGACGGGGTGCCGGACGAATGTCCGGGGCTGAGTGAATGCCCGGATCCCGTCGACGCCGAGTTCGCGCCCGATGCCGGATTGGCCGCAGCCGCCGAACGGCAGCCGCGGGTCCTGGGCGGCGAGGCCGTGGCAGTTGACGCTGACCGTGCCCGCCACGAGTTGCCCGGTGATCCGGTCGGCGAGCGCGTCATCGCCGGTCCAGACCGACGCGGTGAGGCCGAAATCGGTTGCGTTGGCCGCGGTTACGGCGTCATCGATGTCGTCGTAGCCGAAGATCGGCAGCACCGGGCCGAACTGCTCTTCGGTGGCCAGCGGCGAGTCCGCGGCCAGGCCGGTGACGACGGTCGGGAGCGCGAAGTAGCCGCCGGCGTCGGCGTCGGCCTCGCGGATCCGCCCCGCGGTCCGCACCGATGCGCCGGCTGCCTCGGCGTCGGTGACCAGCCTGGCCACCCGGTCGCGCCCGGCGGCGGTGTGCAGCGGACCGAGCGTCACCTCGTCGGCCAGGCCGTCGCCGACCACCTCGCGTTCGCAGCGCGCCAGGACCGCCTCGGCCAGTTCGCTGATGCGTTGCGTTGGGGCATACAGCCGCTTGATCGCCATGCAGACCTGACCGCCGGTGGTGTAGGTCGCCGTGACCAGCCGCTCCACCAGCTCGTCGCTCACCGCGACATCGGACGCGATGATTGCGGCGTCGTTGCCGCCGAGCTCGAGCAACACCGGGGTGAGCCGCGGCGCGGCCGCCGCCATCACGGCACGCCCGGTGGCGACGCCGCCGGTCAGCGAGATGAGGTCGATACCAGGGTGGGTGACCAGTGCCCGGGCGAGTTCGCTGCCCGGGCCCGCGAGCACGTTCACCACACCCGGTGGCAGTGCCGCGGCGAGCGCGCCGGCGAGCTCCAGCGCCACCAGCGGACAGGTCGGGGGCACTTTGACGACGGCGGTGTTGCCGGCCGTCAGCGCCGATGTCAGCTTCGTCATCGTCAGCGCGAGCGGCCAGTTGAACGGGAGCACCAGCGCTGCCACGCCGAACGGCTCGCGATGCAGCCGTGGGTAGGCCGAGTGCGGGTCGACCTGCTCGGGCGCGAGCGCCGCCTGCGCCATTGACCCGATCAGCGCGGCCAGGCCCGGCCCCGTGTTGATCTCGAAGGTCGCCTCGGAGAGCACCTTGCCGTGCTCACGGGTATAGCGCCGAGGGCCATCTCGCCCCGCCAGCTGTTCGGCGGCGGCGTTGGCCGCGGCCGCGACGGCCGCGACCCGCTGCGCGACGCCGAGCGCTCGCCACCCGGGTGCTGCCCGCCGCGCCGCCGAGACAGCGGCGTCGAGCTGGGCGCCGTCGGCGGTGGGGGCGTATCCGACGATCTCGGCCGGCCGTGCCGGATTGTGTACGGCGTAGCTACCGGCGGCGCCGGCCTGCGGCACGCCGTCGATCGTCAAAACCGCACTCTCACCGGCGGTTTGGCTGTCCTGCGTGATCGTCGTTGATCCCGTCATCACCCATCTCCTTAACCGCGTTCTTACGCCGTTCAGAGGCGACCTTGACCTAGTGCGGTTGTCCCGCCATCGTAAGTCGATATGACGTGCTTGATGGCCCAGCTCTTCCTCAGGCCGCAAAACGGCCTGCATCGTCGCTGCGCAAGAATCACAGTTCTGCTCCCATGAAGGCGGTCGTGCTGCGCGAGGTCGGGCAGCCCACAGCGGTGGAGGAGCTGGCGCTACGGCGCCTCGGCCGCCATGAGGTCCGCGTTCAGCTGGCCGCCAGCGGCGTATGCCATAGCGACCTGTCGCTGCGCGACGGGTCCATACCGACGCTGCTGCCGTGCGCACTCGGGCACGAGGGCGCCGGGATCGTCACCGAGGTGGGCGACGCCGTCACCAACGTCGCCCCGGGTGAACACGTCGTGCTGACCTGGATCGTGCCGTGCCGGTCCTGCCCGCACTGCCTGCGCGGCGAGGCCCACCTGTGCGCGCACGGCTACGACCACGCCTACGGCAAGCCGTACGCCGAGAGCGGCGCCGGCCCGGTGTGGCCGGGAATGGGTGTCGGGTCGCTGGCCGAAGAGACGCTGCTACCGGCCGCGGCGGTAGTGCCGGTCGACAAGTCGCTGCCGCTCGATCAGGCCGCGCTGCTGGGCTGCGGCATCACCACCGGGGTCGGCGCGGTGGTGCGCACGGCAGCCGTCCGCCCGGGCCAGAGCGTGCTGGTCATCGGCTGCGGCGGCGTGGGTTTGGCCGCGATCCAAGGGGCCCGGCTGGCCGGCGCGGCGCTCATCATTGCCGCCGACCGAGTGGCCGCCCAGCTTCCCGCCGCGGTGGCCAATGGCGCGACCGACACCGTCGACGCGAGCGAGGTCGACCTCACCACCGCCGTGCGTGACCTCACCGGCGGCCTCGGGGTCGATCACGGAATCGAGGTGGTGGGCAAGCCCGCCACGATCCGTGCGGCCTACGACGCCACCCGCCGCGGCGGCCGGGTCACCCTGGTGGGTGCCGCCGGCATCAAAGAGGAGGTGACGTTTCCCGCTCTGTCGTTGATGACCGACGGCAAGACGATCCAGGGCAGCGTGTACGGCGCCAGCGACCCGGTCCGCGATATCCCGATGCTCGCCGAACTCGCCCAACGCGGCCAACTCGACCTCGAGGCGCTGGTGACGCGGCGGATCGGCATCGACGACGTCGAGGCGGCTTTCACCGACATGACCGCCGGGCGGGGAGCGCGCAGCTTGGTCTGCTTTGGGTGAAGCATCTGCAGTCAGCCCACGTGTCCTTGATCGGGCGTGCAATCCGCACAAGCATCACGCGGGCCTATTACGAGAACGGTACGGTGCGGCTGCTGGCCGCGCGGTTACTGCGGAGCCGGCGGAGCGGGCGGCAGCGCGGACGACTGGAGCGTGGTCAGCGCTGAGCGACCGCTACGGCGGTCGTTCGCCCATGGTCCGTGGCAGCGGATGGTAGCCTCGTGATTCGCTCAAACTGAGCAGGGTTTTGGCGCATCATCCGCTGAGGAACACGATTTTGGCCAACGACGAGCTAACCGGACGCGAGGCGGAACGCGTTGTGTGGGACGTAATTGTCGTCGGCGCCGGCATGGGGGGCGGGACGCTGGGCTACTCGCTGGCCCGGGCAGGCCGCAGGGTGCTGTTCGTCGAGAAGGGGCGCTCGACACTGCCCGGGGTTCCAGGGACGATTCGCTCCGCGATACCGGAAGTGGCCGAGCCGCACGCGGGCCGTTCCGCCGAGGCCTACTACGACGCCTTGGCCCGGGCTGGGCGTTCAACCGACGAGATCACAGACATCAGCCGACGCTCCCCCCGGCGCTTTGTGCCGTTCATCGGCAGCGGGACGGGAGGGTCGTCGGCACTCTATGGCATGGTCTGCGAGCGATTTTTCCCTCGCGATTTCACTCCCCGACAGAACTTCCGCGACCCCGGCGATTCCACCGTGCCCGAAGCCTGGCCGGTCACCTATGACCAGATGCGGCAATGGTACGCAGCGGCGGAGCAGCTGTTGGGGGTTCGCGGCCAGCAGGATCCGCTGCGGCCGGACGCCGACGAGGTGGGTCTGCCTGCGGCGCCGCCGTTTTCGGTGGCCAACCAGCGGCTGGTCGACTATCTGGCAGGTTGCGGATTGCATCCCTATCACCTGCCGATGGCCTGTGACTACACGGACGGTTGTACCACCTGTCAGAGCTATCTCTGTCCCAAGTCGTGCAAATTCGACGCCGCCCGCAACTGCCTGCAGCCAGCCATCGCTGAGCACGGCGCCCAGCTGCTGACGGAATGTCGGGCAGTGCGCTTGGAGGCGGACCGCACCCAGGTCCGGCAACTGATCTGCGAGGATCGCTCCGGCACGGTGGCCCTCAAGGGCAAGGTGGTGGTGCTGGCCGCCGGCGCGCTGTTCAGCCCGGTGCTGTTGCTCAATTCCCGTTCGGGCGATTGGCCGAATGGGTTGGCCAACGGCTCGGACTGGGTGGGGCGCAACTTGATGCGTCATCTGATTGACCTGATCGAGATCTGGCCGCAACATGGCTCCAAGCTCCCGGGACAAAACAAGGAGATCGGGCTAAGCGATTTCTATTTCTGGGAGGGGCAGAAATACGGCACCTTGCAGTCGTTCGGCTCGACACCGTTGGAGATGGTGACCGGTGGCCCGCACTGGTACCAGAAGGCGCTTCGCCTGGGGAGCCCGGTGCTAGGCCCAATCTACGAGCAGATCTTCACCCGCGGATTGGTGTTGGCAACGATCATGGAAGACCTGCCCTATCTGGACAACCGCGTGCTGCCATCCGATGGGCCAAGCCCGGACGGGCGTCAGCGGCTGCGAATGCATTATCGTCTGCATGCGAGTGAGACCGAACGCCGCCTAAAGCTGTTGCGGCACTTGAGATTGGACGTGTTGAAGCCGTTTCGCAAAGCCCTCCTGCGGAGCGCCAACAACAACCAAACCATCGCCCACGCCTGCGGCACGTGCCGCTTTGGCACCGATCCCAAATCCAGCGTGTTGGACCCGCAAAACCGGGCGCACGAAGTGGAGAACCTGTACGTGGTGGACGGCTCGTTCTTCCCGTCCAGCGCCGGTTTGAATCCCGGTTTGACGATCGCGGCCAACGCATTGCGGGTGGCCGCGCACATAAACCAGGCTCATTTTCCCGCCTGACAACCTGCCGGCGGAGAGCAATCGGACCATCCGCGGTCTAGCCGCTCGCCTTCGACGTCGAGTTCGCCAACTTTCTGAAGCAATCTTCACTACTGAGCTATCGTGATCTCGGCCATATGATGCAAACGGGAGGTCACATCGTGGACCGGGGGGACAAGTCGCTCAACCGCCTGGAACGTCGCAAGCGGCGAACTCGCGCGGCGCTGATCAACGCCGCGCAAGGCTTCATCGCCGACGGCCGGGTCAATGTGCCGGTGCAGGACATCTGCCAGGCCGCCGATGTCGGGGTCGGGTCGTTCTACAACCATTTCGACACCAAGGAAGAACTGTTCCAGGCGGCCGTAAATGATTACATCGATACCCGGGCGGCACTGCTGGACTCGGTGACGGAGTCGATCGAAGATCCCGCCGAGAAGTTTGCCGCCCGCTACCGGGTGACCGCGCGGCTGTTTCGGCTGCGTCCCACCGAGACCCGTATTGGCATTGTCCTTGGGACGCAACTGATGATGTCCGACCGCGGATTGGGACCGCGCGGGATCCGGGACATCCGCGCCGCGGCCGCGGCGGGACGGTTTACGGTGACCGATCCGGAACTGGCGATGGTGATCGCCGCGGGTGCGCTGTTAGGTCTGGGTCAGCTGCTCAACGACCGGCCAGAGCGTGACGACGCGCAAACGGCGGACGAAGTCACCAAGAGCCTCCTTAAGCTGTTCGGCATGTCCGACGAAGAGGCACATCGGATTTGCCAGTTACCGCTCCAGGGCCTTGCGGCCATCCGCGACGCCGATGACCAGGTCAGCGAGACAGCGTGATTGCCTGCTCCGGGCAGTTTTGCTCACCGGTGACCGCGTGGGCCTCGAGTTCACCGGAGACGTCCTCGACAACCACGACGCAGTGGCCGACTTCGTCGGCGTCGAAAACGTCCGGCGCCAAGGTATAGCAGCGCCCGTGGCCGGTACACCGGTCGGCGTCGACGGTGACTCGCGTCACCGCTGGACAACCGGGTCTGAAGCCGAGGACACCGGGAAGATCAGCGGCAGCGACTCTACCGACCTCAGCGCGGCGGTATAGGTCAGCTCGGTGCCGGGTTTGATCTCGTAATCCGGTATGCGCCGGTGGAATTCGCGCAACGCCACCCGCAGTTCCATTCGGGCCAGGTGGGACCCGAGGCAGCGATGCGGACCGCCGCCGAATGCGCGGTGCCGGTTCGGATTGCGGTGGAAGTCCACCAGTTCGGGATCGGGAAACTCGGCCGGGTCGGTGTTCGCCGCGCCGAGCAACGGGCTGACCCGTTCGCCCTTGCTGATGGGGCATCCGCCCACCTCGACGTCTTGCATGGCGACCCGGGCGACGCCGGGCACCGGAGTCTCCCAGCGCAACAGCTCTTCGATGGCGCTCGGCAAGATGTCGGGCTGCTCGACGAGCTCGTGACGGTGGTCGGGGTGGCGGGCCAGATACACGAAGAAGCAGTCGAGCGAGTCGGTGACCGTATCCAGCCCGGCGATCAGGAACAGGAAGCAGATGTCAAGGATCTCCTCGCGTGTCAACGGTTGCCCAGCCACCCTCGCCGCGATCAACGCGGACAACACGTCGTCGCGCGGGCTGGCGATGTGCTCGTCGATGGCGCGTTCGAAGTAGTCGTAAATCTGGTGCGCGACGCCGGCCGAAATGTCGTGGCGATTGTCGTAGCCGGTGGCGCCCTCTGGGCGGATCACCCCGTCCTTCCATTCAAGAAACTGGTCTAGGTCTTCCAGCGGCAGGCCGAGCAGCTGCAGGAACACGGTGCAGGGGAGCGGGACGGCGAACTCGGCGTGAAAGTCACATTCGCCCCGGTAGGCGAAGCGGTCGATCATCTCGTTCACCAGCTCGGTGACGCTGGGTTCGCGCCGGGCCATTTCTCGCGGAGTGAACAGCGGATCGAGGATGCGACGGTACTTCGCGTGTTCGGGAGGGTCGACTTGCAACGGGATGAGCGGCCGGATGTTGCCGAGATCGACCGCGTCCATGTTCGACGAGAACAGCTCGGTGTGCTTGAGGGCCATCTCGATGTCGGCGAGGCGGCTCAGCACGACCGCCTGCGGCGACCGCATCACCGGGCATGATTCGCGCAGGGCCTTATACATCGGTTGGGGCTCAGCTAGACCCGTCACGGCCTGATCGACGAACCCTTCGGTTTCTGCCATGCCGTCAGCCTGACACCAACGTCAGTATTGGGCAATGGTGCAACGTCGCATTGCTGGCCGCTGGCCAGCAGATTCCGCGGCGAGTACCGTGTTCGTCGCGGACGAGTTGGCTGGGCGACCGCGGCTCGTGCCGGGCTTGTGTTAGTTCCATAGGTCCGGCATTCGAGTCGAGGAAAGTCCGGACTTCACAGAGCAGGGTGATTGCTAACAGCAATCCGAGGCGACTCGCGGGAAAGTGCCACAGAAAACAGACCGCCACCCTCGCGGTGGTAAGGGTGAAACGGTGCGGTAAGAGCGCACCAGCATCCCGGGTGACCGGGGTGGCTCGGCAAACCCCACCCGAAGCAAGGCCAAGAAGGCCGCACGCAAGTGCGGCCGCGCAGGTGTTTGAGGGTTGCTCGCCCGAGCCTGCGGGTAGGCCGCTCGAGGCACCCGGCAACGGTGTGTCCAGATGGATGGTCGCCGCCGCGCTGCCGTTGCTTAAGCCGCAGCGGCGTGGAACAGAATCCGGCTTACAGGCCAACTCGTCCGCCTTTCCCGAAAGGGCGCGGCCGGCGGTCAGTGTTTCGCTTTACGGACCGCCTTGGCGAGTTTGTGCAGCGCGGCATCGAGTTGCTGACGGCAGCTCTCGGCCAAGTCGGCCTCGCGCTGGAAGAGAAGACCGTAGGTGAAGGTGTCCTCACCGGCGGCACGCGCGGCTTTGACCTGCGCAATCAGATGTTGCCGGCTCACCACGCTGTCTTGGTGGTCGCCGAGCAGCGTCTGGATGGCCTTCGCCTGCTCGGATACCTTTTGCGCTCCGGTAACTGCCGCGGTGTAGCGAAGTCGCTTGGCGCGCTTGCGGATCACGTGTAGCGCCTCGTCGACTTCGTGCGCCTGGCTCTCTTCTTGCGCGACGGCTTTTTCGGCCTTGGCGGCCTTCTTGACCCGTTTGTAGGCCGCGTCGATGGTCACCGGCGCTTGTTCCTCGCCGTCACCGGCGGCTGGGATTTCGGCCACCATCGAGTCAAGGGCGTCGAGCAGACGGAAGTAACGCTGCGACCGCATCGCGATCAGCGAACGCCGCAGCCCGGTCTGGTAGCGCCGCTGGGCGCCCTCGACCAGACGTTCCCGAACGGGTCCGCGCACCAGGTCGGGCGCCAACTCATCCAGTTGGTCCTGGTAGCGCTCGGCCAGCACCTCGGCATCGCGCGCGACGCCGAGGACGCCGGCAAGCTCGCGCAGTTCGTCGAGGACCCACGCGGTGTCGGCCCCTCCGAACGAATCCTGGGAGTCCCGCAGTAGGCTGCGGATCTTGCGGGTAGTCACCCGCATCTGGTGCACGGCGTCGTCGGTGTCGGAACGCACGGCGCGATCCCACACCAGTAGCCCTTCGACTTGCTCGGCCACCGCGCGGTGTACCGGGTCGGCGGGCAGCCGCGTGCCGCTGGACTGCGACGTCGCGCCGAGCACTCGGGCCAGTTTGGAGCCGTGTCCGGCAGGTGCGGCACCGGCATCGAGCAGCCGATTGCTCAGCCGGCTCAACAGATCATTGCCGGCGGCTCCATTAGTGGCGAGATTAGTGTCGAGCACCTCCAATTCCCACTCGCGCCACTGTTGTTCGGCGGGGTCCGTGCCGGAGTCGTCGGGACTAGCCGCCGACGCGGTGACGTGGTCATTGGAGAACTCCGCGAGCGCGGTGCCGTCGACGCTGTACAGCACCTGGCTTTCGCGTTCGGTGCTGATCCGCGCGACCGGCTCAACCGGGCGGTCGCGAACAATCGCCAGCACCACGTCCAGCAACTCGCTGGGCACGGTGTCGCCGGACCCGCCCAGCGGTGCTCGGATCTCGCTGCGGGCGTCGGGTCCGGCCGGCAACTTCAGGTGCCAGCCGGCGTCGTGCCCACCGGTGCGGCGGCGCAGGGTGATCTTGTTGCGCGCCAGGTCCTGCGCCGGCGTGTCGAAGTACACGGCATCCAGCGATTGGATCGGCGACTTGTCGACGCGAGCCACCGCGGCGATGCCCTCGAATGACGGTGACATTGTCGACTCGACGACGTCGAACTTGCGTTCCACCTCCAAGTGGGTGGACGAGTTTGGCTGGTTCGCGGGCATTCTGGGCTCCGGTGCGGGTGCATCGCCGCGGCTGTGTGTGGGTGTAGGCATCCAAGCGTGCCATATCTCGATGATCGGGTTCTGGCGCGATGCCGTTGGGCCGGCGGGTGCCGGCACTACCGGACCGGCGCAACCGCCGGCCTATTGGGCTCGTTGGGCTCATGTGCTGCGGTGAAATCGCTTATGGTTTGCGTGCGGGTGACCGCCGCGGTTATCCGCTTTTTCGGATACCTGATTAAGGAGCTATCCATGGTGTTATTCGGCACTGCCACATCGCGCGTGGTTGCTGGTGGAATAGCTGTCGGGGCGATAACCGGAGCGTTGCTTTTTGGCGCTATCGGCGTGGCTCCTGGGCTGGGTTCGCCAAGGGCGGGGGCGGATCCGGAACCGGCGCCCCCGCCGCCGAACTGCACGGCGGCCGACCTCGCCCAGGTCTCAGCGGAAGTCGCGGCGGCGACCTCCGTGTATCTGTACCAACATCCGGACGTCAACGCGTACTTCACCAGCCTGAAGGGTCAGCCCCGTGAAGATATTCGCGATCAGCTGCAGCAGTACATGGACGCCAACCCGCAGGCCCACGCCGACCTTGAGGGCATTCGCCAGCCGCTGACCGATTTCCGTAGTCGATGCGGGATGCAGCAATAACTCTAAAAGCAGTGCTCGTCGGCCGGGAAAACCCCGCCGGCTACCTCTTCTGCGTATTGCATTGCGGCACGGCGTAATTCACCACCGACATCGGCAAACCGCTTGACGAAGCGCGGGCCTTTTCCGCCGCTCATACCGGCCATGTCCTGCCAGACCAGGACCTGACCGTCGCAGTTCGGGCCGGCTCCGATCCCGATCGTCGGGATCGTCAGTTTGCCGGTGATCTGAGTGGCCAATTCGGCCGGCACCATCTCCATCACCACGGAAAATGCGCCCGCTTCCGCGACCGCGATCGCGTCCGCGACGGTCTGTTCCGCGGCGTCGCCACGGCCCTGGACCCGGAAGCCGCCCAGGCTGTTGACGCTTTGCGGGGTGAAGCCGATGTGCGCCATCACCGGGATGCCCGCGGCGGTCAGGCAGGCGATCTGCCCGGCTACCCGCTCGCCGCCCTCGAGCTTGACGGCGTGTGCGCCGCCCTCCTTCATGAACCGGGTGGCCGACGCCAGCGCGACGGTGGGTCCCGCCTCGTAGCTGCCAAACGGCATGTCGGCGACGACCAGCGCGTGCGGGGCACCCCGGACGACGCCGCGGACCAGCGGGATCAGCTCGTCGATCGAGACGGGCACGGTGGTGTCGTAGCCGTACACGACGTTGGCCGCCGAATCACCGACCAGCAGCACCGGGATGCCGGCCTCGTCGAAGATCTTGGCCGTCGAGTAGTCATAGGCCGTGAGCATGCCCCACTTGTGGCCTTCGGCCTTCATTTTCTGCAGGTGGTGGGTGCGGACCTTGGTCCTTGGCATTGTTTGCGCGGACGAGTTTGCACCGTAGACATTCTGCTCAGACATCGCTGTCCCTAGTGTTAGTCGGATCGATCCTCGTGGCCCGACAGGGTCCCCGGGTTCGTGTTGACCCCCACAGTCTGCCATTTCTGGCGCGCGGTTGCACTAGGGGATCGGTGTGACACACGCCATCGGCCGAGGCAGCGGCTCAGCGGACTCGACGCCGGCTTTGGCGTACCTGGAAACCTCATCGCATTCGATTCATGTTTGCTCGATGTTGGAGTTGGATACCTCGACGATGCCGCGCGGCTCGACTCCCATTACGTCCGAAATCGGCCGTTGCGAGGGTTTCCACAAACCGCGTCAGCGGTGGACTATGGTGTTGCTGGTTTGCGGCTGTCGGGAGGTTTCGGTGGAAGGGACCCCGTTCGGCCAGTACCGACTAATCGATTTGCTCGGCCGAGGCGGCATGGGCGAGGTCTGGCGGGCCTACGACACCGTCACCGATCGGATCGTCGCGCTGAAGGTACTCCCGGCGCATTTTGCCGCGGACAGGACGTTTCAACAGCGGTTCCGTCGGGAGGCTCACGCGGCGGCACGGTTAAACGACCCTCATGTGGTGCCGATTCACACCTACGGCGAGATCGACGGGCGGCTCTTTGTCGACATGCGGCTGATCGAGGGCCGCGACCTGAAGACCGTGCTGGCCTCCGGTTCGATGCCGCCGTCACGCGCGGTGCACATCGTCGAGCAGGTAGCCAACGCCGTGTATGCCGCGCACAAGATTGGATTGGTGCATCGCGATATCAAGCCCTCCAACATCTTGCTCGATGAAAGCGACTTTGCGTATCTGATCGATTTCGGGATCGCGCGCGTCGTCGGCGAGACCGGTCTGACGGGGACGGACGCGGTGGTCGGCACGCTGCGCTACATGGCACCGGAGCGCTTCAGCGTCGGTGAGGCCGATGCCCGCTCGGACATCTACGCGCTGGCCTGCGTGCTCTATGAATGCTTGACGGGAGGCGCCCCGTTTCCGGGTGACAGCATCGAGCAACAAGTGGCCGGACATCTGTCGGCCCCGCCGCCGCGACCGTCCGACTCCGGCGCGCCGCCGGCGTTCGATGCCGTCATCGCCACTGGCATGGCCAAGAACCCTGAGCACCGCTACGCCAGCCCTGTGGATATGGCACGCGCGGCTCGCGACGCGATCACGGTGCCGCTACGTGCACCGGACGCGAACGTGCAGTCGCATACCGTCGTTGCACCTGCCCGCACACAAGTGGCCGCATGGCCGCGCGAGCCAACGAAGCGCGCGCAGGAACCATTGCACCGCGACCCGCGGCAGGAGACCGTGGGCAACCGCAACCGCGCCAAACGGTCCTGGGTTGTCGCCGCGGTGATTACGGTGGTCCTGGCGTCGGGGGTCGCCAGCGCCTACCTTCTGCGCACAAACACGTCCACGACTGGATCTACGCAGACGACGGGATCTGCGACGGCCGCCGCACCAGCATCGGCACCTAGCGGGGGAGTCACGACCAGCGGGGGAGTCACGGCAGTGCCGAGTGGTCCACCCACGATCGCCGCCTCAATTCGGGTAGGCAATGGCGCCTTCGGCGTCGCGGTCGACCCCGCCGGACACACCGCCTATGTCGCGAACACCGGTTCCAACTCCGTCTCGGTGGTCGATACCGTCAGCCGCACGGTCACTGCCACCATCGCTGTGGGACGCCACCCGGTGGGTGTTGCCGTGGATCCGTCGACCCGGACCGTCTACGTCACCAACTACGATGACTCCTCCGTCTCGGTCATCGACACCGCCAGCGGTAGGGTCATCGCCTCCGTAGGTGTCGGTGGCCATCCGGGCGGAGTAGTGGTCGACCCGGATGCCCGTATCGCGTATGCCACTAACGGTGATAACGCATCGGTGTCGGTCATCGATGCGACGGCGCATACCGTGACGGCGACGGTGCCCACCGGAAAAGGTCCAAGCCGCGTCGCCATCGATCGCGCCGCTCACCGCTTGTTTGTCACCAACGCCGATCCAACGGTGACGGTGATCGACACCACGAACCGAACCGTCATCGGTTCCGTCGCACTTCGCGGCCGCCCGGCCGGGATAGCAATCGATCCCGAATCACACACCGCGTATGTCGCCAGCGGCGACGATGCTTCGGTGTCCTTCGTCGACACCATCAGCCTCAGCGTCACCGCTACTGTGCCTGTCGGACAACGCCCCGCGGGTGTGGCGGTGGACCCGCCGACGAACACCGCGTATGTGGCCAACTACAGCGGTGCGTCAGTATCGGTGATCGACACCACCAGACGCATCGTCACCGGAATCCTTGGCGTCGGAAACAATCCGCTGGCCATCGCCGTCGACTCAACCACACACTTCGCCTACGTCACTAGCGACCTTAACCATGGTTCGATGACAGTGATCGAACGCTGACGTTGGGGGCTCGCCGCCACCGGGTAGCTATCGGATAGTGGCCGCTGACCAGCATCTCGCGTCGTCTCTGGCAGCATAGGTGGGCATGTGCCTGTCTCGCCGCGACAAGATCGCGCACTCGCTGCTGACCTGGACGGCGATCGCGGCCGTCGCCCTGGTTCTCGCGGGCTGTCTCCGCGTTGTCGATGGGCATGCCGTCATGGCCGGGCCACAGCTGGGTCAGCCGGTGAAGTGGTCACCCTGTCGGGTCACCAGCGGGTCGGTGAAGATCCCCGGCGGCGCACTGTGCGGCAAGCTCGCCGTGCCGATCGACTACGACCATATCGACGGCGACGTGGCGACGCTGGCGATGATTCGCTTTCCCGCGACGGGTAACAAAATCGGCTCGCTGGTGATCAACCCCGGCGGCCCCGGCGAGTCCGGTATCGAGGCCGCGTTGGGGGTCGTCCAGACGTTGCCGAAGCGAGTCCGCGAGCGGTTTGACCTGGTCGGGTTCGACCCCCGCGGGGTGGGGTCGTCGCGGCCCGCGATCTGGTGCAATTCCGATGCCGACAATGACCGGTTGCGAACCGAGCCCCAGGCCGACTACAGCCCGGCGGGTGTGGCGCAGATCGAGGACGAGACCAAGCAGTTCGTCGCTCGCTGTGTCGACAAGATGGGCGACAGCTTCCTGTCCAACGTCGGCACCGTCAACGTCGCCAGGGATCTGGATGCCATCCGCGCGGCACTGGGCGACGACAAGCTGACCTACCTCGGCTATTCGTACGGCACCAGGATCGGGGCGGCCTACGCCGAGGCCTATCCGGAGAACGTGCGGTCGATGATCCTCGACGGCGCGGTGGACCCCAATGCGGATCCCATCGAGGCGGATCTGCGTCAGGCCAAGGGATTCCAGGACGCGTTCAACGACTACGCCACCGACTGCGCGAAGCAATCGACCTGCCCGCTGGGCACCGACCCGGCCAAGGCCGTCGACGTCTACCACAGCCTGGTCGACCCGCTGGTCGACCCGAATAACCCGATGGTCGGCCGACCGGCACCCACGAAGGACCCGCGCGGGCTCAGCTACAGCGACGCCATCGTGGGCACCATCATGGCGCTGTATTCACCGACGTTGTGGCACCACCTGACCGACGGCCTGTCGGAGCTGGCGCAGCACCATGGCGACACCCTGCTTGCCCTGGCCGACATGTATATGCGCCGTGACTCGCACGGTCATTACAGCAACGCCACCGACGCGCGGGTGGCGATCAATTGCGTTGACCAGCCCCCGATTACGGACCGGGCGAAGGTCATCGACGAAGACCGCCGTTCCCGGGAGGTCGCACCGTTCATGAGCTATGGAACGTTCACCGGTGACGCGCCGCTGAGTACCTGCGCGTTCTGGCCGGTGCCACCGACCAGCAAGCCACATGCGGTCACGGCACCCGGCCTGGTGCCGACCGTGGTGGTGTCCACCACCCATGACCCGGCGACGCCGTACAAGGCCGGGGTCGACCTGGCCAAGCAGCTTGGCGGCTCGCTGCTGACCTACGACGGAACCCAGCACACGGTGGTCTTCGAGGGCTCCAGCTGCATTGACGACTATGTGACGGCGTATCTGATCAGCGGGACGACGCCCCCGCAGGGGGCGAAGTGCTGACTAGCCCGTCGCCGAACGTGTTCTGAGGGCGAAAGAATCGCGGGAAACTCGCCGTGAGTTCACGCTCGGTGACACCGCAGACGTGACCAAGGCGTGACCGTTTCGCGTCGCGACGGGTATTCGGGGGTGAAACGATTTCTGCCATGTCGCGCCTGAGACCGTTGTGCTCGGCGCTGTTTTCGTTGGGGCTGTTGGTATCTGCGGCTATTGCACCGCTGGCGGACGCCACTCCAGAACCCGGTGCCGGCCAGACCGACAGCCCGCAGCCGAGCGCGACACCGCAGCTGACGTGGGGGAGTTGCAGTGATTGGGTGGACGACACCACCGACATCCCCACCGCCAAGTGCACCACGGTGTCGGTCCCGGTCGACTACAACAATCCCACCGGGCCGCAAGCCAAGCTGGCAGTGATCCGTATTGCGGCGACGGGCCAGCGGATCGGATCGCTGCTGGTCAATCCGGGCGGACCCGGGGCGTCCGCGGTCGACTTGGCCGCCGGGATGGCGCCGGATCTGGCAAACACCGACATCGCCCGCCACTTCGACCTGGTCGGGTTCGATCCGAGGGGCGTGGGTCATTCCACCCCGGCGCTGCGCTGCCGCACCGACGCCGAGCTCGACGCCTTCCGGAAGGAGCCGATGGTCGACTACAGCCCGGCCGGTGTGGCGCATATCGAGCAGGTCTACAAGCAATTGGTGCAGCAATGCGCCAATCGGATGGGCAACGCGTTCCTGGCGAACGTCGGCACCGCGTCGGCCGCGCACGACATGGACATGGTCCGTCAGGCGTTGGGCGACGATCAGGTCAACTACCTCGGCTACAGCTACGGCACCGAGCTGGGCACCGCCTACCTCGAGCGGTTTAGCGACCACGTGCGGGCGATGGTGCTCGATGGCGCCATCGACCCGACCGTCGGCCCGATCGAGGAAAACATCAACCAGATGGCCGGGTTCCAGACCGCGTTCAACGACTACGCCAAAGACTGCGCCCGCTCGCCCGCCTGCCCGCTGGGCACCGACCCGGCGCAATGGGTCAACCGGTACCACGCCCTGGTCGACCCGCTGGCGCAGCAGCCGGGCAAGACTTCGGATCCGCGTGGCCTGGGCTACGCCGACGCGACCACCGGCACCATCGACGCGCTTTACAGTCCGCAACGCTGGAAGTACCTGACCAGTGGCCTACTGGGGCTGCAGAAGCGCACCGACGCCGGTGACCTGCTGATGCTGGCCGACGACTACAACGGCCGCGGCCGCAACGGGCACTACACCAACGACCAGGACGCGTTCAACGCGATCCGTTGTGTCGACGCGCCGTCACCAACCGATTCGGCGAGCTGGGTGGCTGCCGATCAGCGGATCCGCGACGCGGCTCCGTTCCTGAGCTACGGGCAGTTCACCGGAAACGCGCCGCGCGACGTGTGCGCGTTGTGGCCGGTACCGGCGACGTCGACGCCGCACGCGGCTTCGACGGTGCCGCTCGGCAAGGTCGTCGTGGTCTCCACCACGCACGATCCGGCCACCCCGTATGAGGCCGGGGTTGACCTGGCCCGCGAGCTGGGCGGCCCGCTGATCACTTACGACGGGACCCAACACACCGCGGTGTTTGACGGTAACCAATGTGTCGATAACGCCGTAGTGCGCTACTTCGTCGACCTGACGGTGCCACCGGCGTCGCTGCAATGTCGGCCTTAAGGCAGCCCTAACCTGCGCAATGCGTCTGGGCTGGCTTTGGTAACACGTTATTAACAGCAGTTGCCTAGTGTTCGAGGCATGGATCGACAGAAGGAATTCGTCCTCCGCACGCTAGAGGAACGGGACATCCGCTTCGTCCGGCTCTGGTTCACAGACGTGCTCGGTTACCTCAAATCGGTCGCGATCGCACCCGCCGAGTTGGAGGGCGCCTTCGAGGAGGGCATCGGCTTCGATGGATCCTCCATCGAGGGCTTCGCGCGAGTCTCGGAATCCGACACCGTGGCGCACCCCGACCCGTCGACCTTCCAGGTGCTGCCCTGGGCCACCACCGGCGGCCACCACCACTCGGCGCGGATGTTCTGCGACATCACCATGCCGGACGGCTCGCCGTCGTGGGCGGATCCGCGGCATGTGCTGCGGCGTCAGCTGCAGAAGGCCAACGACCTTGGTTTCTCCTGCTACGTGCATCCCGAAATTGAATTTTTCCTGCTCAAGCCCGGTCCCGAGGACGGGTCAATGCCCATTCCGGTCGACAACGCCGGCTATTTCGACCAGGCGGTGCACGACTCCGCCTCGAACTTTCGCCGGCACGCCATCGAGTCCCTGGAGTTCATGGGCATCTCGGTGGAGTTCAGCCACCACGAAGGCGCGCCCGGCCAGCAGGAGATCGATCTGCGCTTCGCCGATGCCCTGTCGATGGCCGACAACGTGATGACGTTCCGCTACGTCATCAAAGAAGTCGCGATCGAGAACGGCGCGCGGGCGTCGTTCATGCCGAAGCCGTTCGGCCAGCACCCCGGCTCGGCGATGCACACCCACATGAGCCTGTTCGAGGGCGACGTCAACGCCTTCCACAGCGACGACGATCCGTTGCAGCTGTCGGACGTGGGCAAGTCGTTCATCGCCGGAATCCTGGAGCACGCCTCGGAGATCAGCGCGGTCACCAATCAATGGGTCAACTCTTACAAGCGGCTGGTGCAGGGTGGTGAGGCGCCGACGGCCGCATCGTGGGGGGCGGCCAACCGGTCCGCGCTGGTGCGGGTGCCGATGTACACGCCGCACAAGACGTCGTCGCGGCGGGTCGAGGTGCGCAGCCCGGACTCGGCGTGCAACCCCTACCTGGCGTTCGCCGTGCTGCTGGCCGCCGGATTGCGTGGCGTGGAGAAGGGTTACGTGCTCGGGCCGCAGGCCGAGGACAACGTGTGGGACCTCACGCCCGAGGAGCGCCGCACCATGGGGTATCGCGAGCTGCCGTCCAGCCTCGACAGTGCGCTTCATTCCATGGAGGCATCGGAGCTCGTCGCGGAAGCCTTGGGGGAGCACGTTTTTGACTTCTTCCTGCGCAATAAGCGCAGGGAGTGGTCGAACTACCGTAGCCATGTCACGCCGTACGAGCTGAAGACTTACCTGTCGCTATAGCCGACTTCGTCGCCGTTGGTCCGGCAAGGCGGTCGATTGCGCTACCGTCTTGAGAGTGACCAAGCCTGCGACGGAGCGCCCCAGGCTGCCCGGCGTCGGCCGTCTCGGATTGCTCGACCCGCCCGCGGCCGAGCATCTGGCGCAGCTGGGTTGGTACGAGCACGATGACCGGGCACACGTCGAGCTGCTGTGGTCGCTGTCGCGTGCACCCGATGCCGATGCCGCGCTGAAAGCCCTGGTCCGGCTGTTCGAGAATCCGGACACCGGATGGGACGAACTCAACGCCGCCCTGCTCACCGACCGTAGTCTGCGGGGGCGGCTGTTCGCGGTGCTGGGCTCGTCGCTGGCCCTGGGTGATCACCTGGTCGCCCATCCGCAATCCTGGAAGCTGTTGCGGGGCAAGGTCCGCTTGCCGTCGGCCGACGAGCTGCGCAAATCGTTCGACGCGTGCCTCAACGAGTCCATGGACGACGCGGCGCCGGCCTCGGTCGTGCCCCGATTGCGCAGCTTGTACCGCGACCACCTGCTGGTGCTGGCGGCGCTCGACCTGGCCGCGACGGTCGAGGACGAGCCGGTGCTGCCGTTCGTCCTGGTCGCCGCCCAGCTGGCGGACCTGGCGGACGCCGCGATGGCGGCCGCGCTACGGGTGGCCGAGAAGACCGCGTGCGGCGATCGCACACCGCCCCGGCTGGCGGTCATCGCAATGGGCAAATGCGGTTCCCGCGAATTGAATTACGTCAGCGACGTCGACGTCATCTTCGTCGCCGAGCGCGCCGACCCGGTCAGCGCGCGGGTAGCCGGCGAGATGATGAAGGTCGCCTCGACGGCGTTCTTCCAGGTGGATGCCGGGCTGCGGCCGGAGGGGCGCGCCGGGGAGCTGGTCCGCACCCTCGAGTCGCACGTTGCCTACTACCAGCGTTGGGCGAAGACGTGGGAGTTCCAGGCGCTGCTGAAAGCCCGGGCTGCGGTTGGCGACGTCGAACTCGGCGAGCGTTACCTGGCCGCGGTGCTGCCGATGGTCTGGGTCGCCTGTGAGCGTGAGGATTTCGTGGTCGAGGTGCAGGCCATGCGGCGCCGCGTCGAACAGTCGCTGCCCGCCAACGTCCGGGGCCGTGAACTCAAACTCGGCACCGGCGGATTGCGCGACGTGGAGTTCGCCGTGCAGCTGTTGCAGCTGGTGCACGGCCGCGGCGACGAGTCGCTGCACGTGTCTTCGACCGTGGATGCCCTGGCCGCGCTGAGCGAAGGCGGCTACGTGGGGCGTGAGGATGCGGCGAACATGAAGGCGTCCTACGAGTTCCTCCGCCTGCTCGAGCACCGGCTGCAGCTGCAAAGGCTCAAGCGCACCCATATCCTGCCCGAGGAAGACGATGACGAGGCGGTGCGCTGGCTGGCCCGCGCGGCCCACATCCGGCCCGACGGCCGGCACGACGCGGCGGGGGTGCTGCGCGAGGAGCTCAGGCACCAGCACGTGCGGGTGTCCCGGCTGCACGCCAAGCTCTTCTATCAGCCACTGCTGGAGTCGATCGGGCCGGCCGGGCTGGAAATCGTCCACGGCATGACGTCGGAGGCGGCCGAGCGCCAGCTGGCGGCGCTGGGCTACGAAGGCCCGCGGACAGCGTTGAACCACATGTCGGTGCTGGTCAACCAGAGCGGGCGGCGCGGCCGCGTGCAGTCGGTGCTGCTGCCCAGGCTGCTGGACTGGATGTCGTACGCCCCCGACCCCGACGGTGGGCTGTTGGCCTACCGGCGGCTCAGTGAGGCGCTGTCCACGCAAAGCTGGTATCTGGCCACGCTGCGCGACAAGCCCGCGGTCGCCAAGCGGCTCATGCACGTGCTGGGCACGTCCGGATATGTCCCGGATCTGCTGATGCGGGCGCCCGAGGTCATCCAGAGTTACTCAGACGGGCCGGCCGGGCCCAAGCTGCTGGAGACCGAACCCGCCGGCGTGGCCCGGGCGCTGATCAACTCGGCCGGCCGCCACCCCGACCCGATTCGGGCCATCTCCGCGGCGCGTGGGCTGCGCCGACGTGAGCTGGCCCGGGTCGGCTCCGCGGACCTGCTGGGCCTGCTCGAGGTCACCGAGGTGTGCGCGGCGCTCACGTCGGTGTGGGTGGCGGTGCTGCAGGCCGCCCTGGACGCGATGATCCGGGCCAACCTGCCCGAAGACGGCCCTCACAAAGGAAAAGCACCGGCGGCCATCGCCGTGATCGGGATGGGCCGGCTGGGCGGATCCGAGCTGGGCTACGGGTCCGACGCCGACGTGATGTTTGTCTGCGAGCCGGCCAGCGGCGTGGAGGATTCACGGGCGTTGCGGTGGTCGGGTTCGATCGCCGAACAGGTTCGGACCCTGCTGGGGACTCCCAGCGTCGACCCGCCGCTGCAGGTCGACGCCAATCTGCGGCCCGAGGGCCGCGCCGGTCCGCTGGTACGCACGCTGGGCGCCTATGCCGCCTACTACGAACAGTGGGCTCAGCCGTGGGAGATCCAGGCGCTGCTGCGCGCACACGCGGTGGCCGGCGACGCAGATCTGGGCCAGCGCTTCCTGCTGATGGCCGACCAGACCCGCTACCCGCCCGGTGGCGTGTCGGTCGAGACGGTGCACGAGATTCGGCGGATGAAGGCCCGCGTCGAGGCCGAGCGGCTGCCGCGCGGCGCCGACCCCAACACGCACACCAAGCTGGGCCGCGGCGGACTGGCCGACATCGAATGGACCGTGCAGCTGATGCAATTGCGGCACGCGCACGAGATCCAGGCCCTGCACAACACCTCGACGCTGCAATCCCTGGACGCGATCGCCGCGGCCGACCTGGTCCCCGCCGAGGAGGTGGACCTGCTGCGGCAGGCCTGGCTGACCGCCACCCGGGCCCGCAACGCGCTGGTGCTGGTCCGTGGCAAGCCCACCGACCAGCTGCCCGGACCGGGGCGCCAGCTCAACGCGGTTGCGGTCGCCGCGGGCTGGCCGACCGACGACGGCAGCGAATTCCTGGACAACTATCTGCGGGTGACGCGGCGGGCAAAAGCTGTGGTGCGCAAGGTGTTCGGGAGTTGAGTCAACACACGGCCGGGTTTGGGGCCACGTTCGAGGTGTTGAGCGCCGCCGAGCTTGATCGGGTGAAGACTCTGTATGCGCCGCTGACCGAGGCCGTTCGGGAACTTATCGACGCCACCATTTGGACCCAGGCCGACGACGACGTCGTCGAGGAGGCCCGGACGGCGATCGAGGCGGTGACCCGGTCGCTGCGCGAAAAGACCCGGCCGGCCGGCATGAGCTATCTAACCGACGGTCATCCGCTTCCGTTGGGTAACGCGGCAATTGGCCTGTGCAATCCGATAGCGCCACCGATGATCGTCCACCATGAGGACGACGGGCGGTGCTGGAGCGAGTTCGTCCTCGGGTCGGCCTACGAGGGCCCGCCCACCCTGGTGCACGGTGGAGTCAGCGCCCTGCTGCTCGACCATATCCTCGGGGAGGCGGCCAGCCAGGGGATGACCAAACCGCGCTTCACCGGAACCATCACCGTGAAGTATCTGCGCGGGACACCACTGGGACCACTGCGCGCCGAGGCCTTCGTAGACCGTACCGAGGGTGTCAAAACCTTTGCACGCGGCTTCATTTCGGATGCCGCGGGAGTAACCGTCGAGGCGGACGGGGTCTTCATCATGCCGGCGTGGGCGCGGGAAGCCGAATGAAGTTCTACGTCAGCAGCGCCTTCCTGAACACCCGCGAGATCATCGAGATCGCCACGGCCGCCGACGAGCTCGGCTACGACGGCATCGGGATCCCGGACCACGTCGTAAACCTGGAGGCCCTGGACACCCCGTACCCGTACACCAAAGACGGGCAACGACGCTGGCAGCCCTTTACCGACTGGCCCGATCCCTGGGTCCTGGTCGGTGCGCTGGCGCAAGTCACCAGACGATTGCGGTTCGTCACCACCGTCTACATCCCCGCGATGCGCAATCCCTACTCGGCGGCAAAAGCCATTGGCACCGCGGCGGTTTTGGCGTCCGGCCGGGTGGAGCTGGGCATCGGGGTCGGCTGGTGCCGAGAGGAATTCGCGCTGATGGGTGAGCAGTTCGCGGCGCGAGGCAGACGTACCGACGAGATTCTCGAGTTGATGCGGGCGCTGTGGGAACCGGGCTGGACGGAATTCGACGGCCAGTTCTATTCGACACCGCGGCTCGAGATGCAGCCGACCCCGCCGCCCATACCGATCTATGTCGGCGGGCTCAGCGACGTCGCACTGCGCCGTGCCGCTCGCCACGACGGCTGGATCGGTGACCTGATCAAGACGGACCGGGCCATCGAAGCGGTGCGCCGGCTGCGGCAACTCCGAACCGAAAGCGGTTTGTCGATGCGCGATTTCACCATCCTGACGCCGCTGACCGACGCCTTCACCATCGCCGATTATCGGCGTGCCGCCGATGCCGGCATCACCGGCATCATCACCATGCCATGGATGTTCTACGCCGGACCGGACGCCACTTTGGCCGACAAGATCGACGGCATGCAGCGTTTCCGCAAGGACCTCGCGCTCGACGGTTAGGACCTACACCCCCGATACGCAACGGTTTTGCTCTCGCCGGCGCGAATTTGGCTGGCGGAAGGCCTCGACGACCACCAAGCGCGGCCCCCTTTTTCGCCACGGGACATGTAGTTGGTACGGTCGACGAGCCGAATGGAATTGGGGAGGCAATATGGGCAACAGGGCGCGTGTCTTGGCAGCCGCGGCGATAGCCATTGGTGTCGTCGCATCGCAAGCCACAGCAACGACGATCGCAACCGCCGACACCAACTTGCAGTCGCTGGTGCCGGTACCGGGAAACACTCAGAGGACCGACGGTCCGGACTCTATTCACGACAATGGCATCCATCTGCACTTCTTGGTCAACGGATCGCCGACCGATGTGATGAACGCATACCAGCCCGCGCTCCAAGGGAAGGGCTGGGTAGTGACCGTCCAGAATTCAGGTGGTAGCGGCGGGGGTGGAGGTGCGACCTACACCGCCACCAACGGCAACACCTACGGCGTGTTCACCGGAGGTGGCTACGGCAGCACGACCGACCTCGAGGCATGTGCGTGGCCGGCAAAGCCCTCGAACACCGACTGCGGTAGTGGCAACCGATAATCACTGATCGGCTACCTGATCAAGGCCGATCCCGCCATCGTGGGCATTGGCGGGCTACGCGAACTGCGGACCGAAAACTGCTTGTCCCCAACCGATTTCACCGTCCAGATAATGCAACGCTGGTACCCCGCCGATTATCGGCGGTAGGCGGGGCTCTCGGCGATGCTGCAATGCATGGTGTTTACAGTGGTTTTCTCCAACGGTGAAGCACGGGACTCGGGCGGGACTAGGGCGCATTCGACAGCTTCGAGGTCACCGATGCCGGCGTGCTGATCATCCAGACGAAGCGCGAAGACATCAACAAGCACTATGTGGCTCCGGGCGCCTGGCTGGAGGTTGTCGAGCGCAGTGGCCGCACACCTGCAGAACTGGGCGAATCGGTGAGACTCCGACCCGCGGGGACGACACGGCAGCCGGGTTCCGTCAACTGCTTTCTTCGGTCCTGCCCTCATGCGACACTCCGTCAATGGCATTTACAGTCGTACTCCCCGCACCGAAAGGCACCACCACCACGCACACCTTCGGCGACGAAGCTGCGTACGCGATAGGTAGCGGGGTGCTGACCATCCAGGACACACGTGGTGGCGGGACTGCGCGTCATCTCGCGCCTGGGGCCTGGATTGAGGTTGCGGACGGCATCGATCCGCTCTCCTCTAGCTACTTCTACCTGAAAAACCCTTGACGTTGCGTTGAGGGGTTGGTGGTCGGTGGTCGGCTGTCGCGCGGGGTTTCCCGTGTCGGGTTTTCATGGCGCGAGGGCGCCGATCTTGACGAGGTTGTGGGCGAAGACGCCGTGTCCGCACCAGGTTCGGGCTCCTCGGATGGTGGTGAGTTCGGTGCGGTTCCAGCCGTAGCTACGTTTGATGTGGTTGATTCGTCCTTCGGATCCGGTGCGCCATTTGACCTTGTCGCGGAAGGCTCGCCGGTGTTCGAAGTCGCGGCGCGCCGCGGTGGGTTTGCTCTTGCGGGGGATCGCCACACTGCGCACACCCAACTGGTGCAAGTCATGTTCAACAGATGCCTCGCCGTAGCCGCGGTCGGCGGTGACCGCGCGCGGTGTGTGGCCGGTGCGGCGGGTGATCCGCTCGATCGCCGGGGCCAGCTGGGGGGCGTCGGGCGGGTTCCCGATCTCAACATTGTGGTCGAGGATGACCCCGTCGGCGTTGTCCACGATCTCGGCTTTATAACCGAACTCGACGGGTTTGCCCAGACGTCCCTTGCGGATCGGGCGGGCATCGACATCGTGCAGGCTGACCAGCCGGGTGGCCGATTCGGGCATCACCCCGGCCAGCCGGGAACGGGTCTGCGCGACAACACGTTCGGTGCGTTCAACGATGGTGTTCAGGGCGTTGATCGCTCGGTGCAGCCGGCCTTTGCGCTGCCCGGTGGCCGTGCGCAGCGCGCGTTTGGCGTTGCGGATCACCGAATTGGCCTCGCCCATCGCCTGCTCGGCGATCCCGGCCAGTTCACCGGTGATCCGACGTACCGCGGTCTGGGCCTGATCACGTTGTTGCTCACCACGCAGCTTGAGCTTGGATGCGATCGAGCGGGCCCGCCGGCCCGCCGAGCGGCGCCGATCGCGCGCCCGGGTGCCGGTGGCGCCACCGGCGGCCTTGATCCGCGCCACGGTGCGCGCCATCGTGCCAATCGCCTTGGCCAACAGACCCGAATCAGTCGGATAAGCCACGGCGGCCGCCACCACGGTGGTGTCGGCGCGGACCTTGTCGGTGCGCAGCAGCTTCGCCTGGCTGGCCTTGACCAAAAGTGCCTCATTCAATCCGGCGACCGCCTCATCCCCGCAGCGGCTGGTGATCTTCATCAACGTGGTCGGGTGCGGCACCCGGGTACCGAACGGAATCCGGCAAAACCGCTGCCAGGAAATCGAATCGCCCACCTCTCGACACAACGACTCGTAGCCCAGCCGGTACCGGAACTTCAGAAACATCAACCGCAGATAGGTCTCCATCGGGATCGACGGCCGGCCGATCCGGGCGTCGAAGTACACCGCGAACGGGGCGAAGAACACCGGATCATCCAACAGCCCATCCACCCGACCCAACTCGACGGGCAACACCAACAACTCGGGCGGCAGGATCGAATCCCACAACGTCGGCTGATCGTTTACAGTACGAAACATGATGGCCTCGAATCCTTCTCACCAAGGGTTCGAGGCCATCATCCCAAGTCAGTGCCCCCAAGTACCCGCGACACGCCCCGACTTTTTCAGGTCGAAGTAGCTAATCCCGCCACTCTCGTAACTCCACGTTAAAGCCGAAGCAGTAGCGTGGATTACAGCCCAAACGGCCGATATCGCTGAAGGCGCGTATGCCGCGCCGAAGGATGCGTCGATGACGTTCGACACCCGGGCCGAGAAGTGGTGGCCGGGTGCAGCAAGTCTCGGCGTCAGTCGTCACGCGCCACGCAAAGACGCACCGGAAGACGATTCGCGCCATGCTCCGGCAGGACGGCACCACCTACCGGCCACGTCGAACAGTTCTGTCCGACAACCGAACACGTGTGCCAGCTCTACGACGCCATGCCCGAACATCTTCGGGTCGCGGTGCTACTCGGTGCGTTCGCGGGCCTGCGAGTCTCTGAGGCAGCGGCGTTGCGGACCGAAGATGTGGACCTCATTCGTGGCGTCGTGCAACCGAAAGTGCAATGGGCCCAAGACATGGGCAACTCCACTTCCATTGCCTGCGGCACCATCTCGCTACGTTGCTGATCGACAGCGGGTGTGATGTCCAGACCGTCCAGGCCCGTATGCGGCACCGCTCCGCGAAGACGACCTTGGACGTGTACGGGCACCGCGGGAAGGACAAAGACGAAACCACCCGGGCGGCAATCGGTGGTGTGATCGCGGCTCGGGTGGCGTCGTCTAGCGAGGATCCTGCGGGCGCCCTGCGGGCGAAAAGGTCTTAGTCCAACCGAAACACCAGGTCAGGGCGGGCTGCTGGCCTATACGTCGAAGTACAAAGCGAATTCGTACGGATGCGGGCGGATGTTGACCGGCTCGATCTCGTTTTCGCGCTTGAAGGCGATCCACGTCTCGATCAGGTCGGGCGTGAACACGCCGCCCTCGGTGAGGTATTCGTGGTCTTCCTCCAGGCGGTCGATCACGTCCGCAAGCTGGGTCGGGGTCTGCGGGATGTTCGCGGCCTCTTCCGGCGGCAGCTCGTAGAGGTCCTTGTCGACCGGCGCCTGCGGCTCGATCTTTTTCTTGATGCCGTCCAGGCCGGCCATCAGCATCGCCGAGAACGCCAGATACGGGTTGCCTGACGAGTCGGGGCTGCGGAACTCCAGCCGCTTGGCCTTCGGGTTGCTGCCGGTGATCGGGATGCGGACGCAGGCCGAGCGGTTGCGCTGGCTGTAGACCAGGTTGATCGGGGCCTCGTAGCCGGGAACCAGCCGCTTGTAGGAGTTGACCGTTGGGTTGGTGAACGCCAGCAGCGACGGCGCGTGGTGCAACAGGCCGCCGATATAGTGGCGGGCGGTGTCGGACAGACCCGCGTACCCGGTCTCGTCGTACATCAGCGGGCTGCCGTTCTTCCACAGCGACTGGTGGCAGTGCATACCGGAGCCATTGTCGCCGAACAGCGGCTTGGGCATGAACGTGACGGTCTTGCCCGCCTGCCACGCGGTGTTCTTGATGATGTACTTGTACAGCTGCAAGTCGTCCGCGGCGTGCAGCAGCGAGTTGAACTGGTAGTTGATCTCGGCCTGCCCGCCAGTGCCCACCTCGTGGTGGCCCTTCTCCAGGATGAAGCCGGCGTTGATCAGGTTGGTGAGCATCTTGTCGCGCAGGTCGACGTAATGGTCGTTCGGGGCAACCGGGAAGTACCCGCCCTTGGGGCGGACCTTGTAGCCGCGGTTGGGGCTGCCATCGGTCTCGGTCGGCTCGCCGGTGTTCCACCAGCCCGAGATCGCGTCCACTTCGTAGAACGAGCCATTGGTGCGCGAGTCGAAGCTCACCGAGTCGAAGATGTAGAACTCGGCCTCGGCGCCGAAGTACGCGGTGTCGGCGATGCCGGTGCTGGCCAGGTAGCTCTCGGCCTTGCGAGCGATGTTGCGCGGGTCCCGTGAGTAGGCCTCGAGGGTGAACGGGTCATGCACGAAGAAGTTGATGTTCAGCGTCTTGGCCTCGCGGAACGGGTCGACGCGCGCGGTTTCCGGGTCGGGCAGCAGCAGCATGTCGGACTCGTGGATGGCCTGGAACCCACGAATCGACGAGCCGTCGAAGGCCACGCCGCTCTCGAACAGCTCCTCGTCGAGTCCGGAAGCCGGAATTGTGAAGTGCTGCATGACGCCGGGGAGGTCGCAGAACCGGACGTCGACAAATTGAACTTCCTCGTCCTTGGCGAGCTTGAAGACGTCGTCGGGCGTCATATCTGTCACTGATGTGCTCCTTTACTTGGTGATCCGCGGCCTGACGCTATGAAGTTGTTGTTGCCCGTCAGTCAAGCTGGCGTTGCGCAGAGGTTACGCGACCACGCCGCCCGCAACACAGGCCGGGGTCGTCGGCGGGGTCCTATTGTGGGGCCATGGACCGCAAGATCGTATCGGGTCCGTTGCAGCGGCGCAGCGGCTCGTCCCAACCCAAGGCGCCGGCGTACCCGGGCGAGGCTCTCGGCCTGCCGGAGACCGGGCCAGGATCGCTGGCGCCGATGGGGCGCCGGTTGTTGGCACTGCTGGTCGACTGGCTGCTCTCTTATGGCCTGGGGGCGCTGGTCCTGGGGTTTGGCCTTATCTCCAAGGAGATGTTGGCGACCGCGGTTTTGGTTATTTGGCTGGTGCTCGGCGTGGTGGCAGTGCGGCTGTTCGGTTTCACGCCGGGGCAGCTGGCGTTGGGTCTGCGGGTGGTGACGGTGGACGGACGCCCGCTCGGGATCGTCCGGGCGGTGGTGCGCGGGCTGCTCATCTCGGTGGTCGTCCCGCCGTTGTTCACCGATTGGGACGGGCGCGGGCTGCAGGACCGGGTGACCGGCACCGCCGTCGTGCGCCGTTAGCTACTTTCGGCGCACGGTGCGCTGCACGCCCTTCATCTTGCCGGCGTTGGGCAGCGGCCCCTTCGGCAACACACCGGTACCGGCCCGCGATCCCAGCGCGGCCAACCGCGACTCCAGCGTGTCCATCTGTTTGGTGGTGATGTTGGCCGGGAGGCGGGTGAGGTGGCGTTCCAACTTGGCCAACGGCACTTCACCTTCGCCGTTGCCGACGATGATGTCGTAGATCGGCACGTCACCGACCAACCGTGCGGTGCGCTTTTTCTCCTGCGCCAGCAGCGGTTTGACCCGGGCCGCCGACCCCTCGGCGACGAAGATGACGCCCGGCCGGCCGATCACCCGATGCACCGCGTCGAAGTGGCCGGTGGCGGCCACGCCCGGGCTCACCCGCCACTTGCCACGCAGGTTGTCCAGCGCCCACGCCGCCGCGCCGGTTTGGCCTTCGGCCTTGCGGAACACCGATCGTTGGGCCCGGCGGCCGAAGATGATGAACGCCACCAGCAGACCCAGGACCACCCCGAGTGGGATCATCGTGATCGCCGTGAAGCCGCCGGCCCACACGCCGACCCCCACCGAGACGCCCGCGATCAGCACGAAGGCGCCGATCATGTACGGCAGCAGGCGCTTGTCCTCCCGGCGCTGCATGTTGAACGCCTGCCACAGCTGGGTGCGGCGCTCCCGCGCGGCGGCCTTGCGGGCGGCCTTTGCCTCCGCTCGGGCGGCCTTGTTCGGGCGGGTATTTCGGGGTTTAGCCATAGTCATCAAGGATACGAGGACGCGCGCGCCTGTTCGTAAAGTCGGCGGGCCCGGTAGGACGATCGCACCAACGGCCCGGCCAATACGCCCGAAAAACCCAGCTCTTCGGCGTATTGCGCGTGCTCGACGAACTCCTCGGGCCGCACCCAGCGCTCGACCGGGTGGTGGCGCGTCGACGGCCGCAGGTACTGGGTGACCGTGACGATGTCGCAGCCGGCGCCACGCAGATCGGTCAGGGCGGTGCGCACCTCGTCGGGGGTTTCGCCCAGGCCCAGGATCAGGTTGCTTTTGGTGACCAGGCCGAAGTCGCGCGCGGCGGTGAGCACGTCCAGACTGCGCCGGTAGGTGAAGGCGGGCCGGATCCGTTTGAAGATGCGCGGCACTGTTTCGACGTTGTGCGCCAACACTTCCGGGCGGGACTCGAAGACCTCGGCAAGCCGGGCGGGCGCACCACCGAAGTCGGGGATCAGCAACTCGACGCCGGTAGCGGGGTTGAGCTCTTTGATGGTGCGCACGGTCGTCGCGTACAGCCAGGCCCCGCCGTCGGGCTGGTCGTCGCGGGCGACGCCGGTGACGGTGGCATAGCGCAGGCCCATGGTTCGCACGCTCTCGGCGACCCGCCGGGGCTCGTCGCGATCCAGGGCCGCGGGTTTGCCGGTGTCGATCTGGCAGAAGTCGCACCGGCGGGTGCACTGGTCACCGCCGATCAAGAAGGTCGCCTCCCGGTCCTCCCAGCATTCGAAGATGTTGGGGCAGCCGGCCTCTTCGCAGACCGTGTGCAGACCCTCGCGCCGGACCAGGCTCTTCAGCTCCGTGTACTCGGGCCCCATCCGGGCCCGGGTCTTGATCCACGGCGGCTTGCGCTCGATCGGGGTCTGCGCGTTGCGCACTTCCAGCCGCAGCAATTTGCGGGCTTCCGGAGCCCCGAAGGTTGGCAAAGTCACATCGTTGATGCTACGCGGGCGGCGGTGTGGTCACTGACCGCCAATACACCGTCCAGTGCGTCGCAGACCGCATCGGCGACCGCCGAACGGAGATCGTCGACGGCAACCCGGCGTCCGAGTTCGACGGACAACGACGTGACCCCGGCGTCACTGATGCCGCACGGGACGATGCCGGTGAACGCCTGCAGATCGCAATCGCAGTTCAGCGCGAACCCGTGCATCGTCGTCGCCCGTGACACCCGTACCCCGATGGCGGCGACCTTGCGTTCGGGCCGGCCGGCGATCGCCGGCAGCCACACTCCGGACCGTCCGTCGACTCGGACCGTCTCCACGCCCACGTCTGCGCACACCTTGATCAGCGATTCCTCGAGCCTTCGGACGTAGTTGACCACATCGAGGGGTTCCACCAGCCCGATGATCGGATAGCCGACCAGCTGCCCCGGGCCGTGCCAGGTGATCTTGCCGCCGCGGTCGGTGTCTATGACGGATGTGCCCTGGAGAGATGGGTCGGGCCGTTCGTGCGGCTCGGTGCGGCGTCCCGCCGTGTAGACCGACGGATGTTCCAACAGCAGTAGCGTGTCGGGGCCGCCGGCGACCCGGCCGTCGACCAGTTCGCGCTGCAACTTCCAGGCGGTGCGGTAGTCGACCGTTCCCAGCTGCCGGACGTCGATCACGGCCGCGTTCGACCGGATGGAACCCGTCACGCTCGCGAGGCTACCCGCCTGGCGACGATCTCGGGCGCCGAGCTCACGCTGGCGTGGTGCCGGGCTGCGGCGGTCACTCTGGGGTGACGCTGGATGCTTTGCTCCGCGCGTGGCGCGGGCGCCGACGACGCCAACGCGGCAAGCCGAACGTTGCCAGCGAGCGACGTATGCTACCCAAGACCCGCCACGCGGCGATTGTCGGGCGCGTTGGCAGGGAGGTTGTGCTCAGGTGAGGGTCGAGTTCCGGCTACTTGGCGACGTCGAGGCTCGTGTGGACGGGCGGCGCCTTGAGATTGGTCATGCCCTGCAACGCTGCGTGCTGGTCGCGCTGCTGGTTGATGTGAACCATCCGATCCCGGTGGAGCAGCTGGTCGAGCGGGTGTGGTCACAGCGGCCGCCCGCGTCGGCGCGAAGTTCCCTGAGGACTTATGTGTCTCGACTGCGGAATTTGCTTGCCGGGGTACCGGTGGTGACGATCGCGCGCAGGCCGACCGGATATGTGCTGACCGCGGATGCGTTGTCGGTGGACCTGCACCGATTTCGGCGGCTGGCGTCGCAGGCCAGGGCCGCCGCCGATCCGGATGAGGCAACGGCGTTGTTCGACCGGTCCCTGGGCAGCTGGGATGGTGAGCCCTTCGGGTCGCTGGACACCGTCTGGATAAATGACCTGCGCTTGGCCCTGGTTGCCGAGCGGTTCTTGGTGGAGCTGGACCGCAATGACGTCGCGCTGCGCGCGGGACGGCACGGCGAGTTGCTGGTCGAGTTGATCGCCGCGCAGGCGGCCCGCCCGCTCGATGAGCGTCTGGCCGGGCAGTTGATGCTTGCTCAGTGCCGTAGCGGGCGACAAGCCGAGGCGGTCGACACGTATCGCGCGATGCGTCAGCGCCTCGTCGACGAGCTTGGCGTTGAGCCCGGTCCGTTGCTGCGCGGGGTGTATCAGCGGATCCTGAGCGGTGAAACCGAGGAGGGTGCCGCTGCGCGGGGTGCGGCGTCGCTGCCCCGGCCCATGCCGGCGCACTCGCCGGTGCTGGAGCGGCGGGGTCTGGGCCAGTTGCGGCGGCTGACCAGTTTCATCGGGCACCAGCGGGAGCTGGCCGGTGTGGTCGATGCGCTGGGTGAGGGCCCGCTGGTGACGCTGAGCGGGGTCGGCGGTGTCGGTAAGACGCGGCTGGCTTATGAGGTCGCCCGCCGGCAGGAGACGGTCGGTGAGGACGTTTGGATTTGTGAGCTGGCGCCATTGGATCATGGTGCGGCGGTGGGCCACACCGTGGCGGCGACCCTGGGGCTGCGCCAACAGCCGGGCCTGGATATCGAGCAATCGGTGATCGAGTATCTGCGGGCGCGTGAGGTGTTGTTGGTGCTCGATAACTGCGAGCATGTCCTGGAAGCCGCCGCGAGCTTGGTGGGGCGCATCGTTGCGCACTGCGCGGGTGTTTGTGTGTTGGCGACCAGCAGGCAACCGTTGGGTGTGGAGGGTGAGCGGATCGTGGTGGTCGCGCCGTTGCCGGTCGATGATGCGACGCTGTTGTTCGGTGATCGCGCCCGGGCCAGCCGGCCGGACTTCGATCTCGAGCTGCAGCCGGCCGGCGCGGTCGCCGAGATCTGTCGGCGGGTGGACTGTTTGCCGCTGGGGGTGGAGTTGGCGGCGGCGCGGATGCGGGTGATGAGCAGCCATGATGTGGTCCGGCGCCTGGATCAGCTGCGTTTGCTGCGTGGTGGGTCGCGTGGGGCGTTGCCTCGTCAGCAGAGCCTGACCGCGACGATCGACTGGTCGTATCGTCTGCTGGCCGAGGCCGAGCAGGCGTTGTTTGCGCGGCTTTCGGTGTTTGCTGGTTCGTTTGACTTGGAGGCGGCCCACGGGGTGTGCGGTGCCGATGGGGGGTGCGAGGACGACACGCTGGACCTGCTTGGCGGGCTGGTGGACAAGTCGATGGTGGTGGTGCGCAGCGTCGCAGATCGCACCCGCTACGGCGTCCTGGAAACGCTGCGCGCGTTCGGGCGTGAGCGCCTGCACGAGCACGGAACCGACAAGCAGCTGTCGATGCGGCATGCGGCGTATTACACCGGGCTGGGCGAGCGGGTCGGGGCTGGGATGCAAAGCGCCGAAGAACGAGACTGGGTCGAGCGGATGCTGCCCGACTATGACAACCTGCGCACGGCGTTCGACTGTGCGATGGCAAACCAGGACATCGATCTTGGGCTGCGGTTGATCGCGTCGGTCTCGGAGTTGGTCAGCTTGCGGGTCGGCTACGAGGTGACCGGATGGGCCGAGCGGGTCGTCGCGGTTGCCGATGCCGGCCATCCCCAGTTCGCCGCGGTGGTGGGGATGGCCGCCCGGGGTGCCTGGGCGCATGGTGACTTCAATCGAGCGCGACGGCTGGCCGAGCTGGCGCGAGGGCGTGTTCCCGGCCGCGGGGCGGCGCGGATGGCCTACCCGGCGGACGTGCTGGCCGACGTGGCGCTGTTTGAGGGAGACGCGGGTGGGGTTTTGGCGCACTGGGTTGGTGAGGCGGCGCGCGCGCGTGGTGACGGTGACCCGGTCCGGTTGGTGCACACGGTCTCGGTACTGGCCATCTGCCACGCTGTGCTGGGCAATTCCGATGTTGCCCTGCCTGACGCGCGTGAGGCGGTCGAGGTCGCTGAGACCACGAGTAACCCGACGGCGCTTTCGACGGCCTACTTTGCGCTGGGCTATGTGCTGAAGAATTCCGAACCTGCGCGTGCGTTGGCGCTGTTCGATGAGGCGGCGCGGCTGGCCGGGGGGTGCGAAATTTCTGGTGGTATGGCATCGCCTTGATGGAGGCAGCGGGCACCCGCGTGCTGCATGGCGATCCGCTGATCGCGGCGGGGATGTTCATCGAGGTGCTCGAGCACTGGGACCGCGTTGGCGACTGGGCCCAGCAGTGGCTCGCGCTGCGCTACATCACCAGGTTGCTGGCCGTGTTGGGCGCTGACGACGACGCGCTGTTCTTGCACTGCGCGCTGCTGATGGCGGGCAAGTCGTCGCCGTTGCGCGAAGCCCAACTACAGGGCCTGCTCGAGCGCCTGGGCGGGGACCGTTTCGAGGCTCACCGCGCATCGGCGGGCGACGGCAGCGCGGCGGTGGCTCGGGCGCGTTCGGCCCTGCGGCGCTACACCGAACGGGTCGCCGAGCCGGTGTAACGGGCGGTGCCCGCGACAGCGGTGCGACGGAAGCGTGGCCGAAACCCCGAAACCGCGGGTGTAACCGTCCATTGAACCGGCGGCGGTCCGCGGGCGTCCGGTGCCGCTTAGGCCCGCCTGGCCAGCGGTCGGGATCGCGGTGCCGCGATCGTAACGGCTCGTTTGAGCCGGTGATCGTGCCCGAGAAGGCCCTAACTAAGCACCGACACCGTGTTGTTGTCCAGGCCGGTGACGTAGACGTCGCCGGTGGTGGGGTTGAACGCCACCGCCGTTGGGGAGCTGACGCCCGCGAACACGGTGCCGATGACGGTGTTAGTAGTGGGGTTGATCACCGACACGGTGCCGCCGCCATTGGCGACGTAGACGTCGCCGCCCGGGTTGACCGCCACCGCCGACGGATCGATGCCGACGGGGATGGTGGCGGTGACGGTGTTGGTGGTGGGGTTGATCACCCACACCGTGCCGTCGGCAACGTTGGTGACGTAGACGTCGCCGCCCGGGTTGACCGCGACCCCGAGCGGCGAGTTGCCGACGGGGATGGTGGCGGTGACGGTGTTGGTGGTGGGGTTGATCACCGACACCGTGCCGCTGAAGTTGTTGGTGACGTAGACGTCGCCGCCCGGGTTGACCGCCGCCTCGTACGAGAAGCCAGGGTTGGGGATGTTGGCGATGAGCTTGTTGGTGGTGGGGTTGATCACCGACACCGTGCCGTCGCCTTCGTTCTCGCCATTGTCGGGGACGTAGACGTCGCCGCCCGGGTTGACCGCCACCCCCCACGGAGAGATGCCCGCGGGAAAGTGGAGGGTGGCGATGGTGGTGATGACGGCGTTGGTGGTGGGGTTGATCACCGACACCGTGTTGTCGCCATAGTTCGCGACGTAGATGTCGCCGCCCGGGTTGACCGCCACCCCGACCGGAGCGCCGCCGACGGGGATGGTGGCGGTGACGGTGTTGGTGGTGGGGTCGATCACCGACACCGTGTTGCTGCCGGAATTGGTGACGTAGATGTCGCCGCCCGGGCTGATTGCCACCCCTCCCCACGAACCGGAGCCGACGGTGATGGTGGTGACGGTGGCGGCGGCTCCGCCGGCGCCACCGGCTCCGCCGGCACCCCCGGCATTGCCGGAGGGACCAGCGCCGGCGGCACCGGTGCCGCCGTCACGGATACCGGTGTGCGTGCCGCCGAGTCCGCCGGTGCCGCCGAGCCCGCCGAGCCCGCCGGTGCCGCCGGGTCCGCTGTTACCACCAACGCCACCGGTACCGCCGAGGGCGCCGGCCACGCCAAGGGTCTGGCTGTTCCCACCGGTGCCGCCCAGACCGCCTTGACCCCCGGTGCCGTAGGCGCCCGCGCTGCCGCCGGTGCCGCCGGTGCCGGCCGCCCCGCCGGCGCCGGCCACCCCGCCGGTGCCGCCGGTGCCGCCGGCGGTGGCGTCAGCGCTGCCGTCATCGGCGTAGCCGATGCCGCCTTGGCCGCCTCGGCCGCCGCGGCCGCCGACCCCGCCGCTGCCGTTGGTGCCGCCGACGCCGGAGTTGCCGCCGGTGCCGCCCGTGCCGCCGGCCGCACCGGGGTGGCCGATGCCGCCGGTATTGCCGACGGTGCCGGGCAGGCCTATGCCGCCGCCGGCCCCCCCGGGGCCGCCCGTTCCACCGGTGCCGCCGGTGCCGTAGGCACCCGCGCTGCCGCCGGTGCCGCCGGTGCCGGCCGCCCCGCCGGCGCCGGCCACCCCGCCTGTGCCGCCGGTGCCGCCGGCGGTGGCGTCATTGCTGCCGTCATCGGCGCGGCCGGAGCCGCCGGGGCCGCCTTGGCCGCCTTGGCCGCCGACCCCGCCGCTGCCGTTGGTTCCGCCGGCACCGGAGTTGCCGCCGGTGCCGCCCGTGCCGCCGGCCGCACCGGAGTGGCCGATGCCGCCGGTATTGCCGCCGCTGGTGCCGGGGGCGCCCTTGGCGCCGGCCCCCCCGGTACCGCCCGTTCCACCGGTGCCGCCGGTGCCGTAGTCGCCCGCGCTGCCGCCGGTGCCGTCGGTGCCGGTCGCCCCGCCGGCGCCGGCCGCCCCGCCGGTGCCGCCGGTGCCGCCGGCGGTGGCGTTATTGCTGCCGTCATCGGCGTGGCCGGTGCCGCCTTGGCCGCCGGCGCCGCCTTGGCCGCCGAGCCCGCCGCTGCCGTTGGTGCCGCCGGCACCGGAGTTGCCGCCGGTGCCGCCCGTGCCGCCGGCCGCACCGAAGTGGCCGATGCCGCCGGTATTGCCGCCGCTGGTGCTGGTGGCGCCCTTGGCGCCGGCCCCCCCGGTACCGCCTGTTCCGCCCGTGCCGCCGGTGCCGTAGTCGCCCGCGCTGCCGCCGGTGCCGTCGGTGCCGGTCGCCCCGCCGGCGCCGGCCACCCCGCCGGCGCCGCCGGTGCCGCCGGCGGTGGCGTTATTGCGGCCGTCATCGGCGTAGCCGGTGCCGCCTTGGCCGCCGGCGCCGCCTTGGCCGCCGAGCCCGCCGCTGCCGTTGGTGCCGCCGGCACCGGAGTTGCCGCCGGTGCCGCCCGTGCCGCCGGCCGCACCGGGGTGGCCGATGCCGCCAGCATGGCCGACGGTGCCGGGCAGGCCTATGCCGCCGCCGGCCCCCCCGGTACCGCCCGTTCCACCTGTGCCGCCGGTGCCGTAGGCGCCCGGGCTGCCGCCGGTGCCGTCGGTGCCGGCCCCCCCGCCGGCGCCGGCCGCCCCGCCGGTGCCGCCGGTGCCGCCGGCGGTGGCGTCATTGCTGCCGTCATCGGCGTAGCCGGTGCCGCCTTGGCCGCCGGCGCCGCCTTGGCCGCCGGCCCCGCCGCTGCCGTTGGTGCCGCCGGCACCGGAGTAGCCGCCGGTGCCGCCCGTGCCGCCGGCCGCACCGGGGTGGCCGATGCCGCCGGTATTGCCGACGGTGCCAGGCAGGCCCATGCCGCCGCCGGTCCCCCCGGTGCCGCCCTGACCGCCTGTGCCGCCGGTGCCGTAGGCGCCCGGGCTGCCGCCGGTGCCGCCGGTGCCGGCCGCCCCGCCGGTGCCGGCCGCCCCGCCGGTGCCGCCGGTGCCGCCGGCGGTGGCGTCATTGCTGCCGTCATCGGCGTGGCCTTGGCCGCCTTGGCCGCCGGCGCCGCCTTGGCCGCCGGCCCCGCCGCTGCCGTTGGTGCCGCCGGCACCGGAGTTGCCGCCCGCGCCGCCCGTGCCGCCGGCCGCACCGGCGTCGCCGATGCCGCTAGCATGGCCGCCGGTGCCGGGCAGGCCTATGCCGCCGCCGGCCCCCCCGCTACCGCCCGTTCCACCGGTGCCGCCGGTGCCGTAGGCGCCCCCGCTGCCGCCGGTGCCGCCGGTGCCGGCCGCCCCGCCTTGACCGCCGTTCCCGCCGGTGCCGCCGGTGCCGCCGAAGGTGGCGTCATTGCGGCCATCATCGGCGTAGCCGGTGCCGCCCTGGCCGCCGACCCCGCCGCTGCCGCCGACCCCGCCGCTGCCGTTGGTGCCGCCGGCACCGGAGTTGCCGCCGGTGCCGCCCTGGCCGCCGGCCGCACCGGAGCCGCCGATGGCGCCAATATTGCTGGGGCCGGTGCTGGTGGCGCCTTGGGCGCCGGCTCCCCCGGTGCCGCCCTGACCGCCTTGGCCGCCGGTGCCGTAGCCGCCCGCGCTGCCGCCGGTGCCGCCGGTGCCGGCCGCCCCGCCTTTACCCCCGTTCCCGCCTGTGCCGCCGGTGCCGCCGGCGGTGGCGTCATTGCTGCCGTCATCGGCATAGCCGGTGCCGCCTAGTCCGCCGGCGCCGCCGTTGCCGCCGGCCCCGCCGCTGCCGTTGGTGCCGCCGGCACCGGAGTCGCCGCCCGCGCCGCCCGTGCCGCCGGTCGCACCGGAGCCGCCGATGCCGCCAGCATCGCCGACGATGCCGGGCAGGCCTATCCCGCCGCCGGCCCCACCGGCGCCGCCCTGACCGCCTTGTCCACCGGTGCCCGCGGCACCCGCGGGGCCGGCGGTCCCGAACAATCCGGCGGCGCCGCCGGCGCCGCCCAAGCCGGCGTTACCGCCGGCCCCGCCGTTACCACCGGCGCCGCCGGCCACGCCCGCGCCGACACCGCCGGCGCCGCCGTTACCGCCGAGGCCGCCGGACCCGCCCAGGCCGCCGGCACCCCCACTGCCAATCAACAGCCCGCCGTGGCCACCGGCCCCGCCGGCCCCGCCGGCCCCGCCGATGCGACCGTTGCCGCCGGGGGTGCCCACCGAGCCCGCGGTTCCCGCGGTTCCCGCGGTGCCGGCCCCGCCGGCGCCGCCGGCCCCGCCGTTACCGAACAGCCCGGCGGCCCCGCCGGCCCCGCCCGCCTGCCCGGCCCCGCCGGCCTGTGCGGGCGCACCGGATCCACCGTTGCCGCCGTTGCCGAAAATCCAGCCGCCGTCCCCGCCGGCCTGCCCGCTGCCGGCCGGCGCGTTGGCGCCGTCGCCGACCAGCGGGCGCCCGGTGAGCTGTTTGACCGGGGTAAACACCGCCAGGCTTTGCAGGTCTTGTTCGAGGCTTTGCAGCGGCGCGGCATTAGCGGCCTCGGCGGCCGCGTAGGTGGCCCCGGCGCTGTTTAGGGCGTGCACGAACTGGGCGTGAAACGCCGCCGCGTGGGCGCTGAGTGCCTCAAACAGCTGGCCGTGGCCAGAAAACAGCGCCGCGATCGCCGTCGAGACCTCATCTTCGGCGGCGGCCAGCACCGCGGTGGTCGGGGCCACCGCGGCCGCATGGGCCGCGTTGACGGTCGAACCGATGGCCGCCACATCAGAGGCCGCCGCGGTCACCCACTCCGGGGCCACGTTCACATATGACATGTCCCAACCTCCGATCGGCCCAGCCCACTTCCGTGCGGCGGCTGTGCCTGCCCATCGCAGCGATGCGCGTTGGTGCCGACGAGCAGACTGCTGATGGAGCTAACGGTGATCCTGAGGTGCCGGGCGAATTTTGAATATTTGTGTAATCCGCTGGTCAGGCCGCGCGGAAGCGGGCGGGACACCAGTCGATCGCCCGCCGTTCAAATGAGCGTCTACACCGCGGGTTGGGCGGTTTCGGGCCACGCTGTGGTCGTACCACTGCCCGGACCGCACCCGCCCGAGCGATCGCTGCGGGGCCGCCTGCGTCCGAGACCCAGTGGGCGTCGAAACGGTCTTGCCCGACGCGGTTGACCGGGCCGGCCAGCGTTGGGTGCGAGATGGCGAACAGCAGCGCCCACCCCTCGTCTTCGAGGCTGATCCACGGCATGTGCTGGCGGCCGCTGCCCATCCGGGCGCCCAGGGCGAAGAAAATAGCGGCCGAATCCGGCGCAGCGCACCACCGGATGGGGCCACTCCACGTCGGTGCGGGCCAGCAGGACGCGGGTGCCGGCGTGTTGCGCCGGCAGCGTGGCCGCCTACCAGTCCACACTTAGCTGGGGCCGCGGATCGTGCCGGCTCGTTTGGGTTGGTGATCGTGCCAAGAAGGCACTAGCCACTAATGACCGACACGGTGTTGCTGGAAGAGTTGGTGACGTAGACGTCGCCGGTGATGGGGTCGACCACCACCCCGGCCGGGCCGTTGCCGACGGGGATGGTGGCGGTCACGGTGTTGGTGGTGGGGTCAATCACCGACACCGTGCCGCTGTCATCGTTGGCAACGAAGACGTCGCCGGTGATGGGGCTGACCGCCACCCCGAACGGCCCGCTGCCGACGGTGATGGGCGATCCGGTGATGGTGTTGGTGGTGGGGTCGATCACCGACACCGTGCCGTCGTTTGCGTTGGTGACGTAGACGTCGCCGCCGGGGTTGACTGCCACCCCTTCCGGCAACCTGCCGACGGGGATGGGTGATCCGGTGATGGTGTTGGTGGTGGGGTTGATCACCGACACCGTGCCGTCGTTTAAGTTGATGACGTAGACGTCGCCGCCGGGGTTGACCGCCACACCGACCGGCAAGCTGCCGACGGGGATGGGTGATCCGGTGACGGTGTTGGTGGTGGGGTCGATCACCGACACCGTGCCGTCGTTTGCGTTGGTGACGTAGACGTAGCCGCCGGGGTTGACCGCCACCCCTTCCGGCAACCTGCCGACGGGGATGGGTGATCCGATGACGGTGTTGGTGGTGGGGTTGATCACCGACACCGTGCCGGCGGTGAAGTTGGCGACGTAGACGTAGCCGCCGGGGTTGACCGCCACCCCTTCCGGGAAGCTGCTGCCGACGGGGATGGTGGCGATGACGGTGTTGGTGGTGGGGTCGATCACCGACACAGTGCCCACGACTTGGTTGGTGACGTAGACGTCGCCGCCCGGGTTGACCGCCACTCGTTCCGCAGCAAGGAAGCTAGGGTCGGTGATGGTGGTGACGGTGCCGCCAGCGCCGCCTGCGCCGCCTGCACCGCCTGCGCCGCCGGCACTGCCGGAGGGGCCAGCGCCGGCGTTGCCGGTGCCGCCAGCGCCGGCAAAGCCAGCGCTGGCCGCGCCGCCGGTTCCGCCGGCGCCGCCGGCACCGCCGGCGCCCCCGACGCCGCCGAGCCCGCCGTAGCCACCAACGCCACCGGTACCGCCGTTGCCGCCGGCCACGCCAAAGGTTTCGCTGTCCCCGCCGTTGGCGCCGCCACCACCCGGGCCGCCGTTACCGAACAGCCACCCACCAGCGCCGCCCCTGCCGCCGTCCCCGCCGGCCCCGCCAGCCGAACCGGCCCCGCCTGCCCCACCGGCCCCACCGTTGCCGAACAGCCCGGCGGCCCCGCCGGCCCCGCCGGCCTGCCCGGACCCGCCGGCTGGCGCGGGCGCACCGGATCCACCGTTGCCGCCGTTGCCGAAAATCCAGCCGCCGTCCCCGCCGGCCTGCCCGCTGCCGGCCGGCGCGTTGGCGCCGTCGCCGACCAGCGGGCGCCCGGTGAGCTGTTTGACCGGGGAAAACACCGCCAGGCTCTGCAGGTCTTGCTCGAGGCTGTCCAACGGCGCGGCATTGGCCGCCTCCGCGGCGGCATAGGCGGCCGCCGAGCTGTTGAGGGCCTGCACGAAATGGGCGTGAAACGCCGCCGCGCGCGCGCTGAGTGCCTGAAACGTTTGGCCGTGGTGCGAAAACAGGGCCGCGATCGCCGTCGACACCTCATCCTCGGCGGCGGCCAGCACCGCGGTGGTCGGGGCCACCGCGGCCGCATGGGCCGCGTTGATGGTCGAACCGATGCCCGCCACATCAGAGGCCGCCGCCGCCACCCACTCCGGGGCCACGTTCACATATGACATGTCCCAACCTCCGATCGGCCCAGCCCACCTCGGTGCGGCGGCTGCGCCTGCCCATCGCAGCGATGCGCGTTGGTGCCGACGAGCGGACTGCTGATGGAGCTAACGGTGATCCAGCGGCGCCGGGCGAATTTTGAATATTTGTGTAATCCGCTGGTCAGGCCGTGCGGAAGCGGGACGGGACACCAGCGGATCTCCCGCCGGTCAAGAAGCGTCCACACACCGCGGGTCCGGCGGTTTCGGGCCACGCTGAGCTCGCGCGAGGGCGTGTTCCGGCCACGGGGCGGCGCGGATGGCCTACCCGGCGGACGTGCTGGCCGATGTGGCGCTTTTTGAGGGAGATGCGGGTGGGGTTTTGGCGCACTGGGCTGGTGAGGCGGCGCGCGCGCGTGGTGACGGATGTGAATCGAGGTGCTCGACCACTGGGACCGGGTTGGCGACTGGGCCGAGCAGTGGCTCGCGCTGCGCTACATCACCAGGTTGCTGGCCGTGCTGGGCGCTGACGACGACGCGCTGTTCTTGCACTGCGCGCTGCTGATGGCGGGCAAGTCGTCGCCGTTGCGCGAAGCCCAACTACAGGGCCTGGTCGAGCGCCTGGGCGGGGACCGTTTCGAGGCCCACCGCGCATCGGCGGGCGACGGCAGCGCCGCGGTGGCTCGGGCGCGTTCGGCCCTGCGCCGCTACGCCGAACGGGTGGCCGAGCCGGTGTAACGGGCGGTGTCCGCGACGTGCGACGTATGCTAACCGGGAGCTGACACGCTGCGTTTGTTATGCGCCTCTGCGGAGAGGGTCTACTCCGGTGACAGTCGAGTTCCAGTTGCTCGGCGACGTCGAAGTCCGTGTCGACGGTCGACAGCTTGACATTGGTCATTCCCGCCAGCGCTGCGTGCTGGTCGCGATGCTGGTCGATGTGAACCATCCCGTCCCGCTCGAGCAACTGGTCGAGCGAGTCTGGTCGGACCGGCCGCCGCATGCGGCCCGAAATACCTTGGCAAGTTATGTGTCACGGCTGCGGAATCTGTTTGTCGACGTACACGGGGTGGGGATTTCGCGTGGGCCGGGTGGATATGTGTTCAGCGCGGACCCGATGTCGGTGGACCTGCACCGGTTTCGCAACTTGGCATCCCAGGCCGCAGCAACCGCAGACCCCTATCAAGCCACGGTGCTGTTCGATCGCGCACTGGACGCATTTGGTGGTGAACCCTTTGCGTCCCTGGACACTTGGTGGATCAACGACGTCCGCGGCGCTCTGTTGGGTGAGCGGCTCTCGGTTGTACTGGACCGCAACGACGTCGCGTTGCGTGCCGGACAGCACGCTGGATTGCTGCTGGAGTTGACCGAGATGCAGGCCGCTCGTCCGCTGGACGAGCGCCTGGCCGGGCAATTGATGCTCGCCCAGTATTACGGGGGGCGGCAAGCCGATGCGCTGGACACCTACCGCAAAATACGCCAGCGAATTGTCGAAGAGCTCGGCCTTGAGCCGGGCCTCACACTGCGCGAGGTTCATCGGCAGATTCTCAGCGGTGAGACCGAGACCAGCGAGGTCGGGGCGACCCGCGAGATCAGTGATACTTGCGAACGGGTGGCCAGCTCGGGCGCGGGACGGCCCGACCGTTCGGATGTATCGGGTCCCCTCGTGTCAGTGCGGCACGATTCTTCGCATCAGGTGCGGCGAGTGACGACATTCGTCGGCCATAGGTCGGAGTTGGCCAACGTCGCCGATGCGCTGCGTCAGGGTCCGTTGGTGATGTTGACCGGGGTCGGTGGTGTCGGCAAGACGCGGCTGGCTCTTGAGGTGGCGCGCCGCGAGCAGGAAGCGTACGGCGACGACGTGTGGATCTGCGAGCTGGCGCCGCTGGATCACGCCGAAGCGGTGGTTCACACCGTGGCGGCGGCGCTGGGGCTGCGGCAGCAGCAGGGTCTGGATACCGAGCAATCGGTAATCGAGTATCTGCGGGCGCGTGAGGTCTTGTTGGTGGTTGACAACTGCGAGCACGTCCTGGAAGCCGCCACACGGTTGATTGGGCAGATCGTGCATAGCTGCCCGCGGGTATCGGTTTTGGCGACCAGCAGGCAGCCGCTGGATATCGAGGGTGAGCGGATCGTCGTGGTCGCGCCGTTGCCGGTGGAGGACGCGACGTTGTTGTTCACCGATCGGGCCAGGGCCGGCCGGCCGGACTTCGACCTCGATCAGCAGCCGGCCGGCGCGGTCGCCGAGATCTGTCGGCGGGTGGACTGCCTGCCGCTGGGCGTCGAGCTGGCGGCGGCGCGGATGCGATTCATGAGCAGTCGGGACGTGGTGCGGCGCTTGGACGATTTGCATCTGCTGCGTGGTGGGGTGCGCGGGGCGCTGCCTCGTCAGCAGAGCCTCATCGCGACGATCGACTGGTCGTATCGGCTGCTCACCGAGCTCGAGCAAGCGTTGTTTGCGCGGCTGTCGGTGTTCGCGGGCTCGTTCGATCTGGAGGCGGCCCACGGGGTGTGCGGGGTCGAGGGGGCCGGCGAGGACGACACACTCGACCTGCTCGCCGGTCTGGTGGACAAGTCGATGGTGGTGGTGCGCAGTGCCACCGACCGGACGCGATACGGCGTGTTGGCAACACTGCGCACATTCGGGCGTGAGTGCCTGCAGGAGCGCGGGATTGAGAAGCACTTGGCGCTGCGGCATGCGGTCTACTACACCGAGCTCGCCGAGCGTGCCGGTGCGGCCATTCAAGGGCCCCACGAGCGCGAGTGGATCGAGCGGATGCTGCCCGACTACGACAACCTGCGCATCGCGTTTGAGTGTGCGATGGCCGGCGGCGACGTCGATCTCGCGATGCGATTGGTCGCGTCTTCGTCCGAGCTTGTCGGCGTGCGGGTGGGTTACGAGGTGGCCGGCTGGGCCGGGCGCGTCGTCGCTGTCGCTTCTCCCGACCACCCGTTGTACGCCGCAACCGTCGGCGTCGCCGCACGGGGTGCCTTCAATTGCGGTGAGGCCGATCGGGCACTCTCATTGGCGGCCCTTGCCGATGGGCGCGCTCCCGGCCGCGGCGCGGCGCGGGTCGCCTATCCGGCAGACGTGCTCGCCGACGCGGCCCTGTTCGGGGGTGCCGCGGCGCGCGCCCTGGAGTACTGGAAGGTCGAGGCGGCCCGGGCCCGCGGTGACGTCGATCCGATCCGGCAGGTGCAGGCCGTGTCCGCGCTGGCGGTCTCGCACGCTGTGCTGGGGAATCCGGATGCCGCGCTGCCCGACGCGCGGGAGGCGGTTGCCGTCGCCGACGGCACGGGCAACCCGACTGCGCGGTCGATGGCCTACTTTGCGCTTGGCTATCTGCTCAAGAAGTCCGAACCCGCGCGAGCGCTGGTGTTATTCGACGACGCGGCGCGACTGGCCGGCGAGGTGCAAAATTTCTGGTGGTTCGGCATCGCCCTGATGGAGGCCGCGGCGACGCGTGCGGTGCACGGCGATCCGGCTACCGCCGCGCGGATGTTCATCGAGGTGCTCGACCATTGGGAGCGGGCCGGTGAGTGGGCCGAGCAGTGGGTGAGTATTCGTTACATCACCCGGCTTTTGGCCACTCTCGGCGCCGACGACGATGCGTTGTTCCTGCACTGCGCGGTCGTGCGGGCCGGCAAGCGCGCGCCGCTACGCGCGGAGCAGTTACGCGTCCTGATCGACCGCGTCGGTGCAGACCATTTCGACGCCGACTGTGCGTCGGCCGCCGACGGCCCCGGGGCGGTCGCCCGGGCGCGTGGGGTCCTGCGGCGGTACGACGAAAGCGTGGCCGAAACCCCGAAACCGCGGGTGTAACCGTCCATTGAACCGGCGGCGGTCCGCGGGTGTCGGGGGCCGCTTCGGCCCGCCTGGCCAGCGGTGGGGATTCGCGGTGCCGCGGATCGTACCGGCTCGGTTGAGCCGGTGGTCGTGCCCGAGAAGGCCCTAACTGATCACCGACACCGTGTGGCTGATTAGATCGATGACGTAGACGTCGCCGGTGGTGGGGCTTACCGCCACCGCTCCCGGGTCGGAGCCGACGGGGATGGTGGCGATGACGGTGTTGGTGGTGGGGTCGATCACCGACACGGTGCCGTTGCCTTCGTTGGTGACGTAGACGTCGCCGCCGGGGTTGACCGCCACCCCGTACGGCACGTCGCCGGCGGGGATGGTGGCGGTGACGGTGTTGGTGGTGGGGTCGATCACCGACACGGTGCCGTTGCCTTCGTTGGTGACGTAGACGTTGCCGCCGGGGTTGACCGCCACCGCCGACGGATCGATGCCGACGGGGATGGTGGTGATGACGGTGTTGGTGGTGGGGTTGATCACCGACACCGCGCTGCTGCCTTCGTTGGCGACGTAGACGTCGCCGCCCGGGTTGACCGCCACCCCGTACGGGAAGCTGCCGACGGGGATGGTGGCGGTGACGGTGTTGGTGGTGGGGTTGATCACCGACACCGTGTTGTCCCCGTGGTTGGCGACGTAGACGTCGCCGCCCGGGTTGACCGCCACCTCCTGCGGGAAGCTGCCGACGGGGATGGTGGCGGTGACGGTGTTGGTGGTGGGGTTGATCACCGACACCGTGCCGTCGCCTTCGTTGGTGACGTAGACGTCGGTGCCGGTCGGGTTGACCGCCACCCCCCACGGAAAGCGGCCGACGGGGATGGTGGCGGTGACGGTGTTGGTGGTGGGGTCGATCACCGACACCGTGCCGTTGCCTTCGTTGGTGACGTAGACGTCGCCGCCCGGGTTGACCGCCACATCCCTCGGATTGTGGAAGCTGGGGTCGGTGATGGTGGTGATGGTGCCGGCGGCACCGCCGGTGCCGCCGGCGCCGCCGGAACCGCCGGCGGCACCGGCGGGGCCAGCGGCGGCGGCGCCGGCGCCGCCGGAACCGCCGGAACCGCCCATTCCGCCGGTGCCGCCGGGCCCGCCGGCGCCGCCGAGGCTGCCGGGCCCGGCGTTACCGCCAACGCCACCGTTACCGCCGCTGGCGCCGGCCACCCCAAAGGTCACGCCGGCCCCGCCGGTGCCGCCCTGACCGCCTTGACCGCCGGTGCCGTAGCCGCCCGGGCGGCCGCCAGTGCCGCCGGTGCCGGCCCACCCGCCGGCGCCGGCCGCCCCGCCGGTGCCGCCGGTGCCGCCGGCGGTGGCGTCGTTGCTGCCGTCATAGGCGTAGCCGGTGCCGCCTTGGCCGCCTTGGCCGCCGTGGCCGCCGACCCCGCCACTGCCGTTGGTGCCGCCGGCGAAGGAGGTGCCGCCGGTGCCGCCCGTCCCGCCGGGCGCGCCGGAGCCGCCGATGCCGCCGGTACTGGCGCTGCTTGCGCTGGTGGCGCCGTGGGCGCCGGCCCCCCCGGTACCGCCCGTTCCACCTGTGCCGCCGGTGCCATAGCCGCCCGGGCTGCCGGGGTTGGCGCCGCCGGTGCCGGTCGCCCCGCCGGCGCCGGCCGCCCCGCCGGTGCCGCCGGTGCCGCCGGCGGTAGCGTCGTTGCTGCCGTCATCGGCGCGGCCGGTGCCGCCCTGGCCGCCTTGGCCGCCTTGGCCGCCGACCCCGCCGCTGCCGTTGGTGCCGCCGTCACCGGAGTTGCCGCCGGTGCCGCCCTGGCCGCCGGGTGCACCGGAGTGGCCGATGCCGCCGGTATTGCCGCCGCTGGTGCTGGTGGCGCCTTGGGCGCCGGCCCCTCCTGTACCGCCCTGGCCGCCGGCGCCGCCGGTGCCGTGGGCGCCCACGCTGCCGCCGGTGCCGCCGGCGCCGGCCCACCCGCCGTCGCCGGCCACCCCGCCGGTGCCGCCGGTGCCGCCGAAGGTGGCGTTATTGCGGCCGTCATCGGCGTAGCCGGTGCCGCCTTGGCCGCCGGTACCGCCGTTGCCGCCGACCCCGCCGCTGCCGTTGGTGCCGCCGGGACCGGAGTTGCCGCCCGCGCCGCCCGCGCCGCCGGGCGCACCGGAGTCGCCGATGCCGCCGGCATGGCCGAGGGTGCCGGGCAGGCCTATCCCGCCGCCGGCCCCCCCGGTACCGCCCGGGCCGCCTTGGCCGCCGGTACCGTACGTGCCCGCGCTGCCGCCGGTGCCGCCGGTGCCGGGCGTCCCGCCGGTGCCGGCCGCCCCGCCGGTGCCGCCGGTGCCGCCGTCGGTGGCGTCGTTGCGGCCGTCATCGGCGTAGCCGGTGCCGCCCTGGCCGCCGGCGCCGCCGTTGCCGCCGACCCCGCCGCTGCCGTTGGTGCCGCCGACACCGGAGTTGCCGCCCGCGCCGCCCGCGCCGCCGGGCGCACCGGAGCCGCCGATGCCGCCAGCATCGCCGAGGGTGCCGGGCAGGCCTAACCCGCCGCCGGCCCCACCGGCGCCGCCCTGACCGCCGTGACCACCGGTGCCCGCGGCACCGGTGGGGCCGGCGGTCCCGAACAATCCGGCGGCGCCGCCGGCACCGCCCAAGCCGGCGTTACCGCCGGCCCAGCCGTTACCACCGGCGCCGCCGGCCACGCCCGCGCCGACTCCGCCGGCACCGCCGTTACCGCCGAGGCCGCCCGACCCGCCCAGACCGCCGGCACCACCACTGCCAAGCAACAGCCCGCCGTGGCCACCGGCCCCGCCGGCCCCGCCGTTACCGCCGCTGCCGCCGTTGCCGCCGGGGGCGCCGGGGGCGCCCACCGGGCCGCTTGTTCCCGCGGTTCCCGCGGGACCCGCGGCGCCGGCCCCGCCGGTCCCGCCATTGCCGCCGTTACCGAACAGCCCGGCGGCCCCGCCCGCGCCGCCGGCCTGCCCGGCCCCGCCGGCGGGCGCGGCCGCACCGGATCCGCCGTTGCCGCCGGTGCCGAAAATCCAGCCGCCGTCCCGGCCGGCCTGCCCGGTACCCGCCGCCCCATTCGCGCCGTTGCCGACCAGCGGGCGGCCGGTCAGCTCCTGCACCGGGGAAAACACCGCCAGGCTCTGCAGGTCTTGCTCGAGGCTTTGCAGCGGCGCGGCATTGGCCGCGTCGGCGGCCGCATAGGCGGCCCCCGCGCTGTTCAGGGCGTGCACGAACTGGGCATGAAACGCCGCCGCGCGTGCGTTGAGCGCCTCAAATAGCTGGCCGTGGCCAGAAAACAGCGCCGCGATCGCCGTCGACACCTCATCTTCGGCGGCGGCCAGCACCGCTGTTCGCGGCGCCACCGTGGCCGCGTTGGCCGCGCCGATGGTCGAACCGATGCGCGCCAAATCCGAGGCCGCCGCGGCCACCCACTCCGGCGCCACGCTCACATATGACATGTCCCAACCTCCGAAGCGTTGCTGCCGACGAGCAGACTGCTGGCGAGCAGACTGCTGACGTAGCTAACGGTGATCCAGCGGTGCCGGGCGAATTTTGAATATTTGTGTAATCCGCTGGTCAGGCCATGCCGAAGCGGGACGAGACGCCAGCGGATCGCCCGCCGTTCAAGAAGCGCCTACACCGCGGTTTCGGTGGTTTCGGTCACGCGTTCGTCGTACCGCTGCAGGACCGCACGCGCCCTGGTGACCGCCGCGGCGCCGTCTGCGCCCAAGCCGTCCAAGGCGCAGTGGGCGCCGAAACGGATCCCGATGCGGACCTGGGCCGACTCGGCCGCTGCTGGCAAAGGGGCCTAATCGTGGTCGCGCCGTGCGGTGGCGTAGCCGAGCGCCTCGCCAATGGTGTTGTGGTGGAACTGGAAACCGGCCCGCTCCAACGCCGCGGGGATGGCGCGCTGACCGATGAGCAGTCCCTCGTCGGCGAACTCCCCGAAGGCGGCGCGCACCGCGAAACCGGGCAGCACCAACGGGGTCGGGCGGTTGACCGCGCGGCCGAACGCGGTGGTGAATTCGGCGTTGGTGACGGGTGCGGGACCGGTCAGGTTGACCGGGCCGGCCAGCGTTGGGTGCGAGATGGCGAACAGCAGCGCCCGCACCTCGTCTTCGAGGCTGATCCACGGCATGTACTGACGGCCGCTGCCCAGCCGGGCGCCCAGGCCCGCCGAAAACAGTGGCCGCATCCGGCGCAGCGCACCACCGGATGGGGCCAACACCACGCCGGTGCGGGCCAGCATCACGCGGGCGCCGGCGTCTTGCGCGGGCAACGTGGCGGCCTCCCAGTCCACACACAGCTGGGCCAGGAAACCCCTTCCCGCCGCGTCATTTTCGTCGACGACGCGAGCCTTAGTGTCGCCGTAGAAGCCCACCGCGCTGGCGTTGATCAGGGTCTCGACGCCGACGTCGGCGACCGCGGCGGCCAACACTTCGGTTGGGGTGATGCGGCTGTCTCGCAGGCTCTGTTTGAACGCGCCCGACCACCGACGCTCGCCGACGTTGACGCCACACAGGTTGACGACGGCGTCGACCTCGGTCAATGCGTCGACATCGAACTCGCCGCTCTCGGGATTCCAGTGCAATTCCTCGGAATTCGCCGGTGTGCGGCGCACGATGCGCAGCACCGGATGGTCGGCGGCGCGCAGCGCCGCTGCCAAGGCCGAGCCGATCAGGCCGGACGAACCCGCTATCGCGATAACGGCCTTCCGACCAGCTTGAGACACGTTCGCCAACCCCTTTTAGAGCCCTAGGTCGGCCTCGAACGCTCCCTCTTCCAGCCGGCGCTTGATGGTCGTGAGGAAACGTCCGGCATCGGCGCCGTCGACCAGCCGGTGGTCGTAGGTCAGCGGGAGATAGCAAATCGAGCGGACCCCGATCGATTCGTTGCCGCTGTCGTCGACGACCACCCGGGGGCGTTTGACGATGGCTCCGGTGCCCAACATGGCGGCCTGCGGCGGCACCAGGATCGGAGTGTCGAACAAGGCGCCCTGGCTGCCGATGTTGGTGATGGTGAAGGTGCCGCCGGACAGCTCGTCGGGCTTCAAGTTGCCCGACCGTGCCCGGGCGGCGATATCGGCAATTGCGCGGGCCAGCCCGCCCAGCGACAGGTCGCCGGCGTTGTGGATGACGGGGGAGAGCAGGCCCTGGTCGGTGTCGACGGCAAACCCGAGGTGCTCGGCGTCGTAATAGGTGATCTCCTTGGAGTCCTCGTTGTAGCTGGCGTTGATGTTCGGGTGGATCTTGAGGGCGTCGATCACGGCCCGGGCGATGAACGGCAGGTAGGTCAGGTTCACGCCTTCCCGCTCGGCGAACGACGCTTTGGCCCTGGCCCGCAGCCCCACGATCCTGGTCATGTCGACCTCGTGGGTCTGGGTGAGTTGCGCTGTGGCCTGCAGGGATTCGCGGGTCTTCTTGGCGGTGATCTGCCGGATCCGGCTGGCCTTCTGGGTGGTGCCGCGCAAGTGGGCCAGCGCGGGTGCCGGAGTGGGCGCTTTCGCGGCCGGTGCAGCGCCAGGAACCTGAGTGGGAGCCGGGGCCGCCGCTGCGGGCGCGGGCGCCTTCTTGGCTTCTTCCTTCTTCTGCGCGGCGGCCAGTACGTCCTGCTTGCGGATGCGACCGCCGACGCCGGTGCCGGTCACTTCGGCGAGGTTGATGTCGTTCTCGCTGGCCAGTTTCCGCACCAACGGCGTCACATACGGTGTGCCGTCGGCGGCGGTCTCGGCTGCGGGCTCCGGCTCGGGCTTCGGGACCGGCTCGGCCTTCGGTGCGGGCTCGGGCGCCGGGGCGGGTCTCGCCTCGGCTTTCGCGGGAGCCGGTGCCGGCTCAGGCTTGGGCTCGGGCTTTGGTTCGGGCGCAGGAGGCGGTGCGGCGGGCGCCGGTGCGGGTGCCGGCGCTGCCGCGGCGGCCTCGACACCCGCGCCGATCCGCGCCAACTCGCCACCAACAGGTACGGTGGCGTCCTCGTCGGCGGTGATGCTGACCAGGACGCCGGCCACCGGCGAAGGGATCTCGGTGTCGACCTTGTCGGTGGACACTTCCACCAGCGGTTCGTCGACCTGAACCGAATCCCCGACCTTCTTGAGCCAACGTGTCACCGTGCCCTCGGTCACCGACTCACCGAGCTCGGGCATCAGCACCGGCGTCGCCGTGCCCCCACCGGAGGCAGCCGGCTGCGCGGGCGCCGCCGGCTCAGGCTCGGGCGCCGGTGCAGCCGGCGCGGCGGGCTCCGGCTCGGGTTCTGGCTGGGGTGGCGCCTGGACCTGGGGTTCCGGTTGGCTGGGCGCCTCGGGCGCCGCGCTGGTCGGAGCGCCTCCTGAAGTTGCTGAACTCTCGGAGGCGTCGCCGATGACGGCCAGCTCCCCGCCGACCTCGACGGTGTCGTCCTCCTGGGCGATGATCTTGGTCAGCACGCCCGCGGCCGGCGAGGGGATTTCGGTGTCGACCTTGTCCGTCGACACCTCGACCAGAGGTTCGTCGAGCTCGACGGTGTCGCCTTCTTGCTTGAGCCATCGGGTGACCGTTCCCTCGGTGACGCTCTCACCAAGTGCCGGCATCTGGACGGAGAAGGCCATCTTTTGACTCCTCGATCGGTCGTCGGTCGGCTCAAACCGACATCTGGCTTACCACACCGTGGTGCGGGTGGATGTGGAGCCCAACCAGATGTCGGAACTATCCTGTCATGCGCGTTCGGCGGCAAACATTTAGGTCGAGCGGGGTCCCGCGGCCCGCCGGGCCGGCCAAACGCGCGTGTACTCACCTGGCGACTTGCGGTCACGCCAGGTCACAGTGGTGGAGGTCGGATGCCGGCAATACAACGAGTGCCCCAGCAGTTCGTCGAAAGCGCGGACGGCGTTCGCCTCGCCGTCTACGAAGAAGGCAACCCCGGAGGTCCGACCGTCGTTCTGGTGCACGGCTTTCCCGATTCACACGTGTTGTGGGACGGCGTCGTTCCGCTGCTGGCCGAGCGGTTCCGGATCATCCGCTATGACAACCGCGGGGTCGGCAAGTCGTCGGTGCCCAAGGGAGTTTCGGCGTTCGCCATGTCCCGTTTCGCCGACGACTTCGCCGCCGTCACAGCCGAATTGAGCCCCGGGACGCCGGTGCACGTGCTGGCCCACGACTGGGGCTCGGTGGGTGTGTGGGAGTACCTGAGCCGGCCCGGGGCCAGCGATCGGGTCGGATCGTTTACCTCGGTGTCCGGCCCGAGTCCGGACCAGTTGGTCGATTACGTGTGGAACGGTTTGCGGCGGCCCTGGCGCCCGCGGCGGTTCGCGCGTTCGATCAGCCAAGTACTGCGGTTCAGCTACATGGTGCTGTTCTCGATTCCGGTGCTGGCGCCGCTGTTCCTCCGGTTGACGCTGTCCATCCCGGCGCTGCGGCGCAACGCGGTCGACAACATCCCCGTCGAGCAGATCCATCACTCCGACAACCTGGCCAGGGATGCCGCCAACTCGGTAAAGACATACCCCGCCAACTACTTTCGGGTGTTCTCCAGCCGGCCGCGCGCCCACATCGTCGAGGTGCCGGTGCAGTTGATCGTCAACACCAAAGACCGCTACGTGCGGCCCTACGGGTACGACGAGGCCGCGCGCTGGGTGCCGCGGCTGTGGCGCCGCGACATCAAAGCCGGTCACTTTTCGCCGATGTCGCATCCGCAGGTGATGGCGGTCGCGGTGCACGACTTCGCCGACCTGGCCGAAGGCAAACGGCCCAGCCGTGGGCTGCTGCGCGCGCAGGTGGGACGTCCCCGCGGTCGGTTCGGCGACACCCTGGTGTCGATCACGGGCGCCGGCAGCGGAATCGGACGGGAGACCGCGTTCGCCTTCGCCGCCGACGGTGCCGAAGTGGTGGTCAGCGATATCGACGAGGCCGCCATCAAGGACACCGCGGCGCAGATCGCCGCACGCGGCGGTATCGCGCATGCGTATGTGCTCGACGTGTCCGACGCCGACGCGGTCGAGTCGTTCGCCGAGGAGGTCTGCACCGCACACGGCGTGCCCGACATCGTGGTCAACAACGCCGGGATCGGGCAGGTGGGGCGGTTCCTGGACACCCCGCCCGAGCAGTTCGACCGCGTGCTGGACGTCAATCTCGGCGGCGTCGTCAACGGCTGCCGGTCATTTGGCCGGCGTCTGGTTGAGCGCGGCACGGGCGGGCACATTGTCAACGTGTCGTCGATGGCTGCCTATGTCCCGCTGCAGGCGCTGAGCGCCTACTGCACATCCAAGGCCGCGACTTACATGTTCTCTGACTGCCTGCGGGCCGAACTCGATGCCGCGGGTGTCGGGCTGACCACGATCTGCCCCGGGTTCATCGACACCAACATCATCCAAACCACGCGCATCGACGCGCCGGCGGGCCGCAGCGAGCAGGTCGACGGGCGGCGGGGACAGCTGCAGAAGATGTTCACGCGCCGCCGTTACGGCCCGGACAAGGTTGCCAAGGCCATCATGTCCGCGGTTGAGAAGGACAAGCCGATCCGGCCGGTCGCGCCGGAAGCCTACGGCCTCTACGGCCTTTCCCGACTGCTGCCGCGGGCGCTGCGCAGCACCGCGCGCGTCCGGGTCATCTAACCGAGGCGGCATGGGGCATCCGGATGTTCGGATTTTGCCGCCGCCGATTTGGCGTTGACTAGTAAAATAGAATCACGAGATCCAATTATCCGGATTAGGCGTCCAATCAACCGGACATTCTGGATCCCGATTTGGTGCCAGCAAAAGTGGCGAAAGTCCTCTGCTCCTGTTCTAATTGATTTTGTATAGACCAGTTAATTAGACGTATATGCATTTACCCAGCGGGCGTCCGGCTTGTTATGCATGCGTCTTATATACCGGTCCTAACCGAAACTTAAGGTGGCCGCCGTGACAGCATCGATCCCTGATTTTCTGCAGGCCAGCGGACGGATCGGAACGGGCGAGCGCAGCGGCGAGGTCCGACGATCAGCATGCGCCGCCGGTTACCTGCGTGGCGAGCTTGCCCGGTTAGCCGTCAGACGATGACCCCGTCCAACGGGCAGGCCGAGCCCCTCGGGACGCCCCTCTGCACGCCTCTCACGACGCCCCTCACGGCCTGCGTTCCGGCCATGCTGCGCGAGCGCGCCGATCGCCAGCGCGACGATACCGCGTTCACATTTGTTGACTACGAGCGGGATTGGAATGGCGTTGCCCAGAGCCTGACGTGGTCGCAGGTGTATCGGCGGGCGCTGAGCGTCGCACAGGCGCTCGGAGTTCGCGGGTCAATCGGTGACCGGGCGGTGATAATGGCACCGCATGGGCTGGACTACATCGCCGCCTTCCTGGGCGCCATGCATGCCGGACTCATCCCGATTCCGCTTTCGGTTCCGGTGGGGAGCACCGACCATGAGCGCGTTGCTTCGGTGTTGCGCGATACCGCGCCTGCCGTCATTCTCACCACCTCCTCCGTCGTTGGCAGTGTCGCGAAGTACGCCCTTCCGCGGCCCGGCGAATCGGCCCCGTTAATCGTTTACGTTGATTGGCTGGACGTCGACTGGCGCAAAGAACTCTGCGCCGGGCGCGAAAGTTGGCCGAGCACCGCGTATATGCAGTACACGTCCGGATCGACCCGTCAGCCGGCGCGGGTTATTGTCTCGTACAAAAATCTATTAGCAAATTTCCAACAGGTCATGTCCGATTTATTTGACGAGCGGGGAATGGTTGCGCCGGCGGATACCACTATCGTCTCGTGGCTGCCCTTCTACCACGACATGGGTTTGATGCTGGGGATCTGTGCACCGATTCTCGGCGGATTCCGCGCAGTGCTGATGAGTCCGACGGCGTTCCTGCAGCGGCCGGCTCGCTGGATGCAGCTGATGGCGACAAACCGCCACGTGTGGTCGGCAGCTCCGGACTTCGGTTTCGAACTGGCGGCGAGCCGAACAACAGCCCGCGACATGGCGGGTCGCCAGCTGCGGGGCGTGCAGGGCATCCTCAACGGTGGCGAACGGATACCCCCCGCGACGCTGAACCGCTTCACGGACCGGTTCGCCAGCTACAAACTGTCCGACACGGTGATCCGACCCGCGTATGGACTCGCTGAGGCAACGGCGTACGTGACGACTCGCCGACCGGCCGGTCCACCGCAGATCGTCGGATTCGATGCGGAGAAGCTGGCCGCCGGCTATGCCCGCCGGTGCCGCAACGAAGGTGGGATCGAGCTGGTCAGCTACGGCGTCCCGCGGTCCCCGAAGGTGCGGATAGTCGACCCCGAGACCCGAATGGAGTGCCCGGCCGCGACCACCGGGGAGATCTGGGTGCATGGCGCCAACGTGGCCGTGGGCTATTGGGGCAGGCCGCAAGAGACCCAGCAGACCTTTGGTGCCAGGCTTCTCGTACCTTCGGCCGGAACGCCCGACGGGCCCTGGCTGCGAACCGGGGATTTAGGCTTCTTCTCGGACGGCGAGCTGTTCATCCTGGGCCGCCTCAAGGATCTCCTGACCGTGGGTGGGCGCAATTACTATCCCGACGACATCGAGGCGACGATCCAGGGGGTCACCGGCGGCCGGGCCGTGGCCATCGCGGTTCCGGACCGGCACCCCGAGAAGCTGGTCGCCATCGTCGAGGTCGAGCGCCGGCGCGGCTCGGACACGGATGCCGCGCACATGCTCCGCATGCTGAAGCGTGACGTCGCCGCGGCGATATTCGAGGCGCACGGCCTGAGCGTCGCGGACGTCGTCGTGGTATCGCCGGGTTCTATTCCCGTCACCACCAGCGGCAAGGTGCGACGATCGGCTTGTGTCGAGCGGTACCGACGCGATCGCTTCAACTGGTTGGACGCGCCGGCTTGCCGCGCCAATTGATCTCGATTATGGCGCTCGCGTTAAAAGATTGGAAATTATGCGGCGAAAAGGTTTATTGGACGCTGGTTGAATAGGAGTCCAACTTCTTGGACTATCGTACCGGGATTTGGATACGGCCTTGAAAGTGAGCTATCCGGTGTATTTTGATATTCCAAAATCTCCTGCAATCCGGATATGGTGGTCCCGTGTACCCTGACGACTCTGGTAAAGACCTCGCTACCGTCCTTTCGTACCTTGCGGGACGATCCTTGAGTAGGGAAGAGATCTGGACGGCGATGGAGTTGCCACGGTCCACCTACTATGACCAACTGGACAAGGGGACCCTGATCACCGCCGACAACTTGCGCACTGCCGCAGGCAATCTGGGCATCAACCGCGCGGAGTTGCTGACCCGGTATCGGTTCATCGACCCTGAAGAAGTCACCTCGCTCGCCGAGGAGATTCGCGGACGCGCCTATCATCCGAGCGCGGCGCTGATCGACGTCGCCGTCAGTACCGGGAAAAAGCTAGCATCAATTTCTGAATTGCGCCCGCGGTCGGACGCCCCACCACTGTAAACTGTCAACCAACTCGAACAAGGTACGGGTTTAGCTGTGGCTCTTACCATTCTCATCGCCATCACCCTTGCGTCCATTTCGTGGAGCCTTTGGATACGGCGCGTCACTTGGCATTGCCGGTGGGAGGTGGCCGCCACGCTTAACATCGCATTGCAGGGATGCGCCGTCGCGCTCATGTCGCCGCTGGCCTCCGAAACCCTCGGGGTTGTGCTGCACCAACTCACCGGCGAGTGGAATCTGCAGAATTACATCGGGCACGACTGTTACGTCGTCGCGGCCTCGGCGATCGTCTACAACGCGCTGGGTCGGCTCGGTGATGACAACGTCTTCCAGGCGTCGTTCAAGCAGTACGTGGAGCGGCCGGCGACGCTGTGTATCCCGTTGTTGCTGGCCACTTTCTCGCTCAGCTATGGCAGCCGTACCTATGCGCGAGATTTTTTCGAACTGCGCACCGACTTCTGGCTGACCGTGTACTGGCTGCTGCTGTGCACCACGCTGACTTACCTACTGGGGTTCGGCTCCCGGGCGCTGCTGGTCTTGCGAAAAGACCCACGGTCGAGGCGCATCGCCAACGTCTATCTGATTGCGTCGGCCAGCGGGATGGCGGCATGCGTGGTGCGGACCATCACCGCGCTGGTCCCGTCGTTCCAAGGGTCGGTGGGTGCCGGCCTGGTGTGGTTCTTTGCCTGCCTGTGCGGCTTCGGTTTTGCGCTGACCTCCGCGTACGCCTGGCGGGAAAAGGTCAAATGGTTTCAGCGTCGGGTGGTGCGCCAGTAGCGCCGCCGCGTCGGGATCACCCGCCCGATTGGACTTCTTCGCGCGGTCGCGCCACCAGCACCCCGGCGATTCCGATGAGCCCGATGACCGCCAGCGGTACGGCCCAGCTGCGCCGGCTCGACAGCGACGACTGGCATTCGGCCACATAGTCGTTGTGCGGGATGAATTGGTTGAGGACCGGAATGTTCGCCAGGGTTCTGTCGTTTGCGCTCCTGGCCTCGGAGAGATCGGCCATGGCCGCGTTGCCGCAGCGAATGGAACCGCCGCTGCTGTCCGGCACCGACACCGGTAGCAGGAGCCAGATCAGGCCGGAAAGCAGAATCACGGCACTCACCGCGATGGTCGACCGTCGCGCAGTCATCATTGGCCTCCCGTTGGGACAGCGGTGGGTACGGGATTAACCAAGACGCCCATTATTTAAACCTGGCTTATTTGAACCGGGCGCTTGGTAGCTAACCGCCGAACCCGCGGTGTAGACCCTCGTTGAACGGCGGGCGATCCGCTGGTGTCCCGTCCCGCTTCCGCATGGCCTGACCAGCGGATTACACAAATATTCAAAATTCGCCCGGCACCTCCGGATCACCGTTAGCTACGTCAACAGTCTGCTCGTCGGCACCAACGCGCATCGCTGCGATGGGAAGGCACGGCCGCACCGAGGTGGGCTGGGCCGATCGGAGGTTGGGACATGTCATATGTGAACGTCGCGCCGGAGTGGGTGGCCGCGGCGGCCTCTGATATGGAGGACATCGGTTCGACACTGACCGCGGCCAATTCGGTGGCCGCGGCCCGCACCACCGCGGTGCTGGCCGCCGCCGAAGATGAGGTGTCGGCGGCGATCGCGGCGCTGTTTTCTGGCCACGGCCAGGCGTTTCAGGCGCTCAGCGCACGCGCGGCGGCGTTTCATGCCCAGTTCGCGCAGGCCTTGAACGGCGCCGAGGGCGCGTACGCGGCCGCGGAGGCGGCTAATGCCGCGCCGCTGCAAAACCTTGAGCAAGTCCTGCAGAGCCTGGCGGTGGTTTCCCCGATAAAGAACCTCACGGGGCGCCCGCTGGCGGGCAACGGCACTGACGGGGCGCCTGGGACGGGGCAGGCCGGTGGCAACGGCGGGTGGCTCTTCGGTAACGGCGGCAATGGCGGGTCGGGTGCACCCGGGCAGGCGGGTGGGGCTGGCGGGTCGGGGTTCTGGTTCGGTGACGGCGGGGCGGGCGGGGCCGGCGGAGCTGGCACCACCGGCGGCAGCGGCGGTGCCGGCGGGGTCGGCGGCACCGGCGGGAAGTTCTCCGGCAATGGCGGTGCCGGCGGGGCCGGCGGTGCCGGCGGCTCTGGGGCCGGTGCTGGCGGGGCCGGCGGGGATGGCGGCGCTGCGGGCGGTGCTGCCGGGTCCGGCGGGGATGGCGGTGCGGGCGGGGTCGGCGGCCCCGGTCTCGCCAGCACCATGGGCTCTATGAACGGTGGCGCCGGCGGGGCCGGCGGTGCAGGCGGGGCCGGCGGCCAGCTGCTGAACAACATCGGCGTCCACATCAACGCCGCCAACCTGAGCCTGCCGCCGCTGTCCAACATCAGCGCCGACATCAACGCGGCTACCGCGACGCTCAACCTGAGCCTGCCGCCGCTGCCCAACCTGAGTCTGCCGCCGCTGCCCAACCTGAGCCTGCCGCCGCTGCCCAACCTGAGCCTGCCGCCGCTGCCCAACCTGACGTTGCCGCCGTTCCCGGGGCTGCCGGCGGGCACGTTGCCGGAGCTGCCAGTGCTGCCCAACATCGGCGCTGACATCAACGCGGCTATCGGGATGCTCATCACCAACCTGGGCCTGCCGCCGCTGCCCAACCTGAGCCTGCCGCCGCAGTCCGGCCTGAGCCTGCCGCCGCAGTGGGGCCTGAGCCTGCCGCCGTTGCCGAGGCTGCCGGCGATCACGTTGTCGGAGCTGCCAGTCACGCTAACCGGCGGCAACGGCGGCAACGGCGGCATGGGCGGCAACGGCGGCACCACCAGCTTCAACGGCGCCGTCGGCGGCGACGGTGGCACCGGTGGCACCGGTGGCGCCGGTGGCGCCGGCTTCAGCGCCGGCAACGGCGGCAGGGGCGGCGACGGTGGCTCCGGCGTCCTCAACACCACCACCAGCGGCGCCATCGCCGGTGGTGCTGGCGGCGGCGGCGGCGCCGGCGGCAGCACCTATTTGCTTGGCGGCACCGCGGGCACCGGCGGTGCCGGCGGTGCCGGCAGTACCGGCGGCGGCGGCGGGGCCGGCGGGGTCGGCGGCGACGGCGGGAAGTTCTCCGGCACTGCCGGTGCTGGCGGGGCCGGCGGCGCCGGCGGTTCTGGGGGCGGTGCCGGTGGGGCCGGCGGGGATGGCGGGGCAGGTAACGCGACGTTGAGCCAGGGTGGGGCCGGCGGTGCGGGTGGGGCCGGCGGCCTCGGTGTCGCCGGCACCACAGGCTCTATCAACGGCGGCGACGGCGGGGACGGCGGTGCGGGCGGGGCCGGCGGCCACGGCACGCTCTCATCCGGCAACGGCGGCAACGGCGGCATGGGCGGCGATGGCGGTGCCACCAGCTTTGCCGGCGCCGTCGGCGGCGACGGCGGCGCCGGTGGCACCGGTGGCTTCGGCTTCAACGGCGGCGACGGCGGCACCGGTGGCGCCGGTGGCGCCGGCGTCCTCAACACCACCACCAGCGGCGCCATCGCCGGTGGCGGCGGTGGTGGCGGCGGCGCCGGGGGCAGCGTCGATTACAACTATTTGCTTGCCGGCGGCACCGCGGGCGCCGGCGGCGATGGCGGTGCCGGCGGCGCGGCCGAAATACTCGGCTCCAGCATCGGCACCCCCAGCGTCACCGGAAGCATGGGCGGTCACGGTTCCGTCTACGACACTGTGAGTTTCGGCGGTGACGGTGGCGGTGGTGGCGGTGGCGGCGCGGTCAACGTCGGTGCCACCGCGATCACCGGCGGCACCGGTGGCAACGGCGGAGGGGGCTTCGGCGGGGTCGGCGGCTTCGGCGGCACCGGAGGCGCCGTCGCCGGGACCGCCGCCGACGCGGCCGACGCCGCCGGTGGTGGCGGTGGCGGTGGTGGCACTGGCTACGGGAGCCCCGGCGGCAACGGCGGCGGTGGTGGCGGCGACTCCGGCGGCGGTGGCACCGGTGGCACCGGCGGCACCAGCAGCACCGGCGGCGCTGACGGTCAGAACGGAACTGGCGGTGGCATCGGCGGCACCGGTGGCTTCGGCGGCTCCGGCAGCATCACCCAAGGCGGCGGGGGCGGTGGTGGCGGCGGCGTCGCCGACGTCTACCGGGGCAACGGCACCGCTACCGGCGGCAGCGGCGGCATGGTCCTTTAGCACCCGATGCCGGTCGACAAGCGCACAACCACCGGGCCCGCCGGAGCCGGTGCTGCCGGTGCCGGCGATGTCGCCGGGGACGGCGACCGCCCGCGCTAGCCCTTGCCTAACCCTTCGCCACGATGTCGGCCAGCACCCCGAACATGGTCCGGGTCGGCACGCCGGTGGCGCCTTTGGGCGTATAACCCCACGCGCTGCCGGTGTTGTAGGCCGGACCGGCCACGTCGATGTGCGCCCACTGCACCCCGTCAGCAACGAACTCACGCAGGAACACCCCGGCCACCAGCATCCCGGCGAAGCGCTGCCCACTGACATTGGCCAGGTCGGCCACCGTGGATTTCAGGTCCTCCTTGAGTTCGTCGGGCAGCGGCATCGGCCAGCCGTTCTCGCCCGCCTGCTGCGAGATCGCCGCGACCCGGTCGCGGAACTCGTCGCTGCCCATCACCCCGGGGATGCGGGCGCCCAGCGCCACCGTCTGCGCACCGGTCAGCGTGGACGTCTCGATCAGGTAGTCCGGCTCGTCCTCGCATGCCCGAACGATCGCGTCGGCCAGGATCAGCCGGCCCTCGGCGTCGGTGTTGAGCACCTCCACGGTGGTTCCGCCGTACTGGGTTAGCACGTCGCCGGGACGCTGCGCGGTGGCCGAGGGCATGTTCTCGGCCATCGGCACGGTGGCGATCACGTCGACCGGCAGTTCCTGCTGCGCGGCCAGCACCACGGTCGCGATCACCGCGGCGGCCCCGCCCATGTCCGAGGTCATGTAGTGCATCGAGGCCGCCGGCTTGATCGAGATCCCACCTGTGTCAAAGGTGATGCCCTTACCGACCAGGGCCACCTTCTTGGCCCGCTTCGGATTCTTGGCCAGCCGCGAACCTCGGTGAATCAGCCGCACCAGCCGCGGCGGCCGCGACGACCCCTGGCCGACGCCGATCACCCCGCCATAGCCGCCCTTCTGCAGCGCCTTGTCGTCGAGCACCTCCACCTCGAGGCCGGCGGCTTCACCCAAAGCCTTTGCGCGTTTTGCGAATTCGGCTGGAAACAGGTGACTCGGGGGAGTGTTGACGAAGTCGCGCGCGGTGGCGACCGCGGTCGCGACGGCCGCGCCGTACGCACTCTGCTTCTTGGCGTCCCCGACATTGGAGGCACTGGATAGCACGGTGATCTTGCGCAGCCCAGGCTCTTTCGGCGCGGTCTTGTCGCTGCGGAAGGCGGTGAACCGGTAGGCGCCCAGGATCAGCCCCTCAACGGCGGCCGAGCAGACGTCGTCGCCGGGCAACTCGGCCAGCGTGGTGATCACCGACTCGGCATTGCCAAGCGACCGCGCGGCCACCCCAGCGGCGCGACGGATGGTGTCAGCCGGCCACTGCGACCGCGGCTTACCGAGGCCGACCGTCAGCACGCTGCCCACCGGCAACGACTTCACCACCAGCCGGTGCACCTGCTCACTGGCGCCGGTGGCGTCCAGCGCGTTGAGGCCGGCTTCGATTTCGGCGACCCCATCGGCGGTCAGAAACGGCTCGGCGGAGGCAACTATGGCGTCTGGGCGCCCGCCCGCTTCGTCGTCGCCGGTCGAGACGACCGCCACAAGCAATACCGCCGAACCCACGCCACGTTTCGGCAGCGATGTGGCGACGTTGACGGAGGGTGACGGGTAACCCGGTTCGGTGCTCACGGGCAACCACCCTAATCACCGGGGATGGGGCTTAGCTCGGTAGCGTCCCCACCGCGCAGATCGAATGCGGTCATCGGGTCGTCAAAACCTTTGAGCAGCAACGGGCCATGGGCCGTCGCGGGCCAGTCCGGCAACGTGTCGCGCAGCTCGGAGGTGGCCAGGATCTGTCCGGGTGCCGCTGCCGCCACCAATCGGGCGGCCACGTTGACCGGGTTGCCGAAGTAGTCCCCGTTGATCGCCAGGACGGTGCCGTACGCAAGACCGGCCCGGACCTGCAGTCCTTCCTCGCGCGCCTTCGGGTGGCCGACGAGATCGGTCGCTGCCTGCACCAGCCGCTCGGGCGTCGCGCTCACCCACATCACCTCGTCGCCGATGAACTTCACCACCCGGCCGCCGTCGGCGTGCACCACGTCGGAGACGGTGCCGGCGAACTCGTTGAGCAACGTCGACAACTGCGCCGGCGTAAGCGCCTGAGTCAACACAGTGAAGCCAGACAGATCCGCAAAACCAACACCGCACACCACGGCCGCCGATGTGTCGCGAAGGACGCCCTCGAAGTGCGTCCGGGCGCTGGTCAGATGATGACGGTGCACGATGTCGATCAGTGCCCCGATCCGGGGGATGAACTCGGCGACTGAGCGGTACGCCTGCGCCGTGGCGAGCTCATCGTGGGTATAGGTCATCTGGATGTCCGGCGTCCCGGCGCGGATCATTGTCGACTCGGCCTCCGCGAGGCGGGCCATGGCGGCGCCGAGTACTCGCAGCAGGCCGAATGCGCCGTCCGGGCCGACCACCGCCTTCAGGGCGAGCCAGGTTGCCAGAGCGTCGACGTCGGCCTGGCTCAGCGCGGGAATATCGGGACCGGCGACGGTCAGGCCGAGCAGCGCCCAGGCCCGTGCGACATCGTCGGCCGATATCCCGAGTTCCTCGGCCGCGGTCTGCAACGTGTAGATCGGGCGCCCCGACCACGACAGGACATCACCGGCGAGCCCGAACAGCCGGCCGCGTCGTTCGGCTTCAGCCATCTCCTCGGCGGTGAAGCCAAGCTCGTCCAGGTACTTGATCAGGTCGGCCCGGTCGCGCGGATTGGCGATCCCGGCAGACTCAAGCGCTTCGAAGTCCAGCGAATCGGGCACCTACCCAAGTCTGCCAGCATCGGTGCTGACCTAGATCGAATTGCTCGGCTCGCCCCTCGCCGTCCCCCGCAAGCGGGAGGTGTCCCCAGCGCGGCTGGGGGTACCCCCACCTCCCGCCGGCTGCGCGGAGCGCATCCTCGCCGAGCTAGGGTGGGACGCCGTGAGCGACGACCTGCAGCATGGACCGTTGGAAGACCGCCATCGCGAGTTGGGCGCAAGTTTCGCCGAATTCAGCGGCTGGCTGATGCCGGTGTCGTATGCCGGCACCGTCAGCGAGCACAACGCCACCCGCGCCGCCGTCGGTCTGTTCGACGTGAGCCACCTCGGCAAGGCCCTGGTGCGCGGACCGGGTGCCGCTCAGTTCGTCAACTCCGCGCTCTCCAACGACCTGGGCCGCATCGGGCCGGGCAAGGCGCAATATACGTTGTGCTGCAACGACTCTGGGGGTGTCATCGACGACCTGATCGCCTACTACGTCGACGACGAGGAGATCTTCCTGGTGCCCAACGCCGCCAACACCGCCGCGGTGGTCGACGCGCTGCAGGCGGCCGCGCCGGCCGCTCTGACGATCACCAACCAGCATCGGGACTACGCGGTGCTGGCGGTGCAGGGGCCGCGATCGACCGGCGTGCTGGACGCCTTGGGGCTGCCAACCGGCATGGACTACATGGGCTACGCCGATGCCTCGTTCTCGGGGGTGCCGGTGCGTGTCTGCCGCACCGGGTACACCGGCGAGCATGGCTACGAACTGCTGCCGGCCTGGGCCTCCGCGGGCGTGGTGTTCGACGCGCTGGTGGCGGCGGTCTCCGACGCGGGCGGCCAGCCGGCGGGCCTGGGTGCCCGCGACACGCTGCGCACCGAGATGGGCTATCCGTTGCACGGGCATGAACTTTCGCTCGACATCTCGCCGCTGCAGGCTCGATGCGGCTGGGCGGTCGGCTGGAAGAAGGACGCGTTCTTCGGCCGAGACGAGCTGCTGGCCGAGAAGGCGGCCGGGCCGCGGCGGCTGCTGCGGGGGTTGCGCATGCTCGGTCGCGGCGTGTTGCGCCCCGGGCTGACGGTGCGCGACGGCGACGCTGGGAATGTTGAGGTCGGGGTCACCACCTCGGGAACGTTCTCCCCGACCTTGCAGGTCGGCATCGCGCTGGCGCTGATCGACACCGATGCGGGGGTCGAGGACGGCCGGCGGCTCACCGTCGACGTGCGCGGCCGCCCCGCCGAGTGCGAAGTGGTGCGTCCGCCCTTTGTTGCGGTCAAGACGCGGTGAAGACGAGGTGACTCCATCCGCGTTCGTAAGGCAAAAACCCATTCGCAGGCGGATATACAATCGGCGGATGACCAGCGGTTCCCTTGAGTTCACGGTTTCGCCCTCGGCAAATCCGGCGACCGATGCGGAGCGCGAATTGATTCTGCGGGATCCGGGCTTCGGCATATACCGCACCGACCACATGGTGTCGATCGAGTACACCGACGGCCGTGGTTGGCACGACGCGCAGGTCCTCCCGTACGGCCCGATTCAGCTGGATCCGTCGGCGGTCGTCTTGCACTACGCGCAGGAAGTGTTCGAAGGGCTCAAGGCTTACCGCTGGACGGACGGGTCGATCGTGTCGTTTCGCGCCGACGCCAACGCCGCCAGGTTGCGTTCGTCGGCGCGCCGGCTCGCGATTCCCGAACTGCCCGAGGAAGTTTTCATCGAATCCCTGTGCCAGCTCATCGCTGTGGACAACGCCTGGGTGCCTCCGGCCGGCGGCGAGGAGGCGCTGTACATGCGGCCGTTCATCTTCGCCACCGAGCCGGTATTGGGCGTGCGGCCCGCCAAGCAGTACCGGTACATGGTGATCGCCTCACCGGTGGGCGCCTATTTCAAGGGCGGCATTAATCCTGTCACCGTGTGGGTTTCCACGGAGTACGTCCGGGCCTGCCCGGGCGGCACGGGTGCGGCGAAATTCGGTGGTAACTACGCCGCGTCGCTGCTGGCTCAGGCCCAAGCCGCCGAAAACGGTTGCGAACAGGTGGTGTGGCTGGACGCCGTGGAGCGCCGGTTCGTCGAAGAGATGGGCGGGATGAACCTCTTCTTCATCCTGGGCAGCGGCGGTTCGGCGCGCCTGGTCACCCCGGAGCTGTCCGGGTCGTTGCTGGCGGGCATCACGCGGGACTCGTTGCTGCAGTTGGCCATTGATGCCGGATTCACCGTCGAAGAGCGCAAGATCGATATCGACGAGTGGCAGAAGAAAGCCGCGGCCGGCGAGATCACCGAGGTGTTCGCCTGCGGCACGGCGGCCGTCATTACCCCGGTTTCGCATGTGAAGTACGGCGACAGCGAGTTCACTATCGCCGACGGCAAACCGGGCGAAGTCACGATGGCCTTGCGTGACACGCTGACCGGGATCCAGCGGGGCACCTTCGCCGACACCCACGGCTGGATGGCCCGGCTGGGCTAGTACGGGGAGCAGACGCTATAGCCCCTGCTCACCCTAGAACCGCGCCAATCCGGCAAGCGCCACCGCGCTCACCGTCGTCGTCAGCTCGATCGCGGCCCCCAGCACGTCGCCGGTGATACCCCCGAACCGCCGCACACAGTGCGCCACCAGGGCCGCGCCGCAGGCCACGGCCCCAAGCACCGCAACGGGCCCGTGCCACGGTCGCGGACCCGCCACCAACGCACCGACGGCCAGCACCACGAGCCAGGCCGCCACCACCGGCACCGGCTGGGTACTGGCGACCCGCGCGCCCAGGGCGCTGCCGTCGGCCGCGGGCACCGACCGGCGACAGGCCAGCACCGCGGTTACCCGGCCGGCAAAGACCGCCACGATGATCGCCGCAGGTCTCAGCGCCGAGAAGGCCAGCCCCTGCAACACGATCACCAGCACCACAGCCGCCACCCCGAAAGGCCCGGTCGACGCGTCGTGCATCACCGCGACGGCGCGCTGCGGCGGCCCGTAGCAGCCCAGCCCGTCGGCCGTGTCGGCGACGCCGTCGATGTGCAAGCCGCGGGTGGCGATCAGCAGGGCGGTAACCGCGAGCAGCCCGGATATCGGGTGGGACGGGCCAAAGGCCAGCGCGCCGGCCCACGAGACGGCCGCGGCCAAAGCGCCCAGTAAGGCACCCACCACCGGCAGCGCTGTCATGGCGCCGCGGCCCATCGGTGCAGCTGCGGCACCCGGGACCGGCAGGACCGTTCCGAACGCGAAAGCCGTTGCCAGCGAGCGCATCACGGTGCGGTCCGGGTGGAGACACCGGCTTCCGTGAAGGTGGCCATCGACGACAGCGCGGCCACCGCGGCGCGCAGCAGCGGCAGCGCCAAGGCGGCGCCGGTACCCTCACCCAGCCGCATCCGCAGGTCCAGAATCGGCTCCAAGCTGAGCGCCGCCAGGGCCAATGCATGACCCGGTTCGGTGGAGACATGGCCGGCCTGCCACCACAGCCGGGCGCCGGGCGCCAGGTGTTCGGCGCACATGGCGGCGGCCGTCACCGCCATACCGTCGAGCAGCAGCGGCGTGCGCCGCACCGCGGCTTGCGCGCAGAAACCCGCCATCGCGGCCAGGTCCGCGCCGCCGCAACAGCGCAGCAACGCGACCGGGTCGCGCGGCAGCGACCGCGTCCGAAACAGGGCATCGCGCACCGCGGCCGTCTTGCGCGCCCAGCCGGCGTCATCGATCCCGGTACCATATCCGACGACGGCGACCGGTTCGGCCTGCGTCAGCGCCGCCACCAGAACCGCCGCCGGGGTGGTGTTTCCGATTCCCATGTCGCCGGCGATGAGCAGGTCGGCGCCCGAGTCGACCTCCTCGTCGGCGATCTGCCGGCCCGCCGCGATCGCGCGCGCGGTCTCGTCGTCGGACAGGGCGTCCTCGATGGCGATATCGCCGCTGCCGCGCCGCACCTTGTGTGCACCGATCTGCTGCGACAGCGCGTCCGAATCCAACGACGCATCCACCGCCAGGTCCGCGACTCTAACCGTCGCGCCGGCGACCTGGGCCAGCGCGTTGATCGCCGCCCCGCCGCCGTCGATGTTGGCGACCATCTGCGCGGTCACTTCGGGTGGGTAGGCCGAGACCCCGGACCGGGCGACGCCGTGGTCGCCGGCGAACACCACCACCCGGACGCGCTGGAACTGCCGTGGCGGGCACCGGCCCTGGCACGACGCGACCCAGACCGACAGCTCCTCGAGGCGGCCCAGGGCGCCCCGCGGCTTGGTCAGGGTGTCTTGGCGGGCGCGGGCGTCTGCGGCGGCGACCGCGTCGGGCGGCGAGACCGTTGGGAATTGGATCACGTCGCCGACGCCTTGATCGCTACCGGCTGGCCGGCGACGATTAGCACGACCCGGTCGCACAATTCCGCCATCCGCTGATTGAGGGTGCCCAACTCGTCCGCGAACCGGCGGCCGGACGCGGTAGCCGGTACCACCGTCAACCCGACCTCCGGGCTGACCAGCACCAGCACGGAGGCGAACGCGCCGACCGCGGCCAGCACGTCCTGGACGGGAGCCGCCACCGATCCCTCGCCCCAGGCGTGATGGCGGTCCAGCGTGCTGGTCAGCCAGGCGCCCAGGTCGTCGACCAGCGTCGGGATGTGTGGCGATGCGCGCAGTTGGGTCGCGATGTCGTCGGTTTCCACCGTTGACCAGTGCGTGGGCCGACGGCCGCGGTGCTCGGCGATCCGGTGCGCCCAGGCCGCATCGGATTCGGCGGTCGGCCCGGGGGCCAGGTAACGCACCGGTTGGTCGGGTGCCAGTGAGTTGGTTTCGGCTATCAGGGCCTGCTCCGCCCACCGGGATTTGCCCGACCTGATCCCGCCCAGCACCAGGGTGCGCACCGGGGTCAGACGGCTTTCACGCTATTTTTGACCAACTTTTAACCGACTTTGCTGCCGCGCTCGACTTGCGGCCGGGGCGTGCGCATCCGGCGTATTTGGGAAGCCCGGCCGGCGGCGTAAACGCCCAACTTCCACCGACTGTCGGTGTTGTGCGGGAACTTCGCGTCGACCATCCTGCTGACCTTGCGGCCCAACATGATCGCGTCGATGCCCATTACGAGCATCAGCACCAGCATCGCGGGAGAGAGGTAGAGCTGCACCTGCGGGACCGCGAACCCTGCGAACAGCAGAAACAGCGCCGACGGCATGAACAGCCCAAGCAAATTGCGCCGGGAGTCCACCACGTCGCGGACGTGACGGCGGACCGGCCCCTGGTCGCGTGTCAGCAGGTATTCCTCTTCGCCGGCCATCATGCGCTCCCGGCGATCGGTCATCCGGGCCCGGCTCGCGATTTTGGCGGCACTACGTTCCTCACGGCTGAGCTTGGGGCCGGTCAGCGACTTGCGTCGGGCCCGTGCCTCCGAGGAGGTCATGGGTGCCGGTGCGACCGGGCCCTTTTTCGGGTGGCGCCGGGCGGCATCCCGCTTGGGCGTGGGCCGACCCTTGGGGTCGGTGGTGCGCGACCCACGAGACCGTTCATCCGGGGACGATGCGGCTTCCTCAACCGTCGCGGGCTCCAGCGCACCGGCTTCGCGGCCCTTCTTACGGCCCAGCAGCTTCACAGTCGCCAGGTTACTTCGCGGGCCGCCCAGCCCGGAATGGCCCCCGACTGATGTCCAAATGGCCTCTAAATTAACCCAAGTGACCTGAGAAACCGGCGCTGTTGTGCATGCCCAGGGTGTCAGTTGGCCCTACGCTTACGTGTGATGAACGGCTACCGCTAATGGACGGCTCGATGGCGTCGGGTACTGCTGGTCTGGCGCCAGGCCGAATTCAGTTGCCGGCCATGCGGGTGCTGGTGGCGCCGGATTGTTACGGCGACAGCCTGTCGGCCGTGCAGGCCGCTGCCGCCATCGCGACAGGCTGGACCCGGTCACGTCCGGGAGATCGGTTCATGATCGCCCCGCAGTCCGACGGCGGCCCGGGTTTCGTCGAAGTACTGGCCAACCGGCTGGGGGAGATGCGGCGACTGCTGGTGTGCGGGCCGCTGGACACGCCGGTAGACGCCCAGTGGGTGTTTGATCCCGAGTCGACGACCGCGTACCTCGAGTGTGCGCAGGCGTGCGGCCTGGCGCTGCTCGGCGGCCCGCCCACTCCGGAAACCGCATTGGCGGCCCACAGCCAGGGAGTCGGGCAGCTCATCGCGGAGGCGCTGCGGGTCGGGGCGACCCGGATCGTCGTCGGCCTGGGCGGCAGCGCGTGCACCGACGGCGGGCGGGCAATGATCACCGAGCTCGGCGGCCTTCAGGCGGCCCGTCGCCGGCTGGCCGACATCGAGCTGATCGCCGCCTCCGACGTCGAATATCCGCTGCTGGGGCCGTGGGGCGCGGCCAGGGTGTTCGCACCGCAGAAGGGTGCGGACACGGCCACCGTCGCAAAGCTCGAAGTCCGTCTCGAAGCGTGGGCGCTCGAACTGGACGCGGCGGCCGGACGGGACGTAAGCGCCGAGCCGGGCGCGGGCGGCGCCGGTGGTATCGGTGCCGGACTGTTGGCGCTGGGTGGCCGGGTCGAGTCCGGTGCGGCGATCATCGCCGAGCACACCCATTTGGCCGACGACCTTGAGGCCGCGGACATGATTGTCACCGGCGAGGGTCGGTTCGATGAGCAGTCCCTGCACGGAAAGGTGGTTGGCGAGCTCGCCGAAGCGGCCGGTCCGCTGGGAATCCCGGTGGTGGTGTTGGCGGGCCAGGTGAGCTTGGACAAATCCTCGACCCGAATGGCGGGCATCATGTCCGCCCTGTCCATCGCCGACTACGCCGGTTCGGTGCGGTTGGCGCAGGCCGATGCGGCCAATCAGCTGATGGGTCTGGCATCCGTTGTAGCGGAGCGACTCGGGAATAGCGGCGCCGCAAGGTACCGTTGACCTAGCGGGCTTACCCCGAGTGGACTTGGGCAGGACTTGGGCCCCGGCTACCAGCCGCCGGCGCGAACCCACCCACCAATTGAGGCATGTAGGAGATGCAATGACGGTGCAGAACGAATCAACCACCAAGACCCACGGCGTGATTCTCACCGAGGCCGCCGCCGCCAAGGCGAAGTCCCTGCTCGACCAGGAGGGACGCGACGACCTGGCGCTGCGGATCGCGGTGCAGCCGGGTGGATGCGCGGGGCTGCGCTACAACCTCTTCTTCGACGACCGGGCACTGGACGGTGACCTGACCGCGGAGTTCGGTGGTGTGAACCTGACCGTGGACCGGATGAGCGCGCCCTACGTGGAAGGCGCGTCGATCGATTTCGTGGACACCATCGAGAAACAAGGTTTCACCATCGACAATCCCAACGCCAGCGGCTCTTGCGCCTGCGGAGATTCGTTCAACTGATCGAACGGGGTTAGTGGCGATCGCGAGCGTGGCGGTGGGGCACGCCCCCGCAAGTGGGTGGGGCACGCCCCCACAAGTGGGAGGTACCCCCACCCGCTTGCGGGGGACCGGACGCAGCGGGTCGCCAGCCAGCTAGTGCGAGCTCGGGTTACGTAACACGTACGAGCACACCTGGATCTGGTTGCGATGGAAAAGCAGCTGCGCGACGCCCTGTATTTCCCCGCGCATCGGGCCGCCGGTCGACGGTGCCGTGCGCATGGTGAACAGCACCTGCGCCTGATACTGCGACCAGTACACGATCTTGTCGATCGAGGTCACCTCGACCTGGGAGAACTGCTTGCGGAACGCGTCGCTGTTGAGCCTGGCCAGGGCCTGGTCGGATCTCTTGTCACGCACTGCGTCGTAGAGGCCGCACATTGAATTCTGGGCGATCACCTCGATGTCGCGCTGCTCAAGCGCGTCCAGATATCCCTGAACCGCCGTTCTGGCCGCTGCCTCGGAGAATGTGCCACCGGTGGCCCCGTTGGTGCGAACCCCGTACACGATCGCCGCCGTCATCGCGGCGACCAGCGCGATAGCCACCAGCAGGCCGATGATGAGCCGCTTCGACCGTCGTGTCGGGTACGACACCGGTGGCGGCACCACTCCGGCATACGTGGCTGACGGGGGCGCCATGTCGTCTGCCCGCATGGCGGCGGGCCCGGCCGCGAAGGCCGGCTCGGTGGGGTTGAGCTCATGGGGGTACTCCAGCGACTGGGGCTGTCCTGGTGTGGCCTCGGCGTAGGGCGGTCCGTCGGCGCTGACAGTAGGATTCGGCGAGTGCGGACCGGCCATCGTGGTTCTCCTACGGTGGTGGACGGGCGACGTGCGGTTGCCGCTCGGCGGGTGGATGCGTCGCGCTGCTGGCGACCGGGCGAGCTCTGTAGGCAGGCTAGCGCAAGACCTGCCCGCGGCCATGGATGCATCGGGCCAGCCGCGAGGCTGCTTTCCGATGGGTAGGCTGGACGGCCTTACGAACGAAGGGTGGCGATTTCGTGACGATCGTGGTGACCGGTTCGATTGCGACCGACCATCTGATGAGGTTTCCCGGCCGATTTTCCGAGCAGCTGCTCGCCGATCACCTGCAGAAGGTGTCGCTCAGCTTCCTGGTAGATGACCTGGTGATTCATCGCGGCGGTGTGGCCGGAAACATGGCTTACGCCATCGGCGTGCTGGGCGGTGACGCCGCGCTGGTGGGCGCGGCCGGCGACGATTTCAGCGAATATCGCGGCTGGCTGGAATCCCACAATGTCAACTGCGACCACGTGCTGATCTCCCAGACCGCGCACACGGCGCGTTTCGTGTGCACCACGGACCTCGAGATGGCCCAGATCGCGTCCTTCTACCCGGGGGCCATGTCAGAGGCCCGCGATATCTCGCTGGCCAGCGTGGCATCGGCCCTGGGCACGCCGGAGCTAGTGATCATCGGGGCCAACGACCCGGACGCGATGTTCGTGCACACCGAGGAGTGCCGCAAGCTCGGGCTGGCCTTCGCCGCTGACCCGTCCCAGCAGCTGGCCCGGCTATCCGGTGAGGAAATCCGCAAGCTGATCGACGGTGCCACATATCTGTTCACCAACGACTACGAATGGGACCTGCTGCTGTCCAAGACCGGCTGGACCGAGGCCGACGTGATGGCGCAGATCGACCTGCGGGTGACCACGCTGGGCGCCAAGGGTGTGGATCTGGTGGACCGCGACGGAACTTCCATCCATGTTGGTGTGGTGCCCGAGACCAGCCAGACCGACCCGACCGGCGTCGGTGACGCGTTCCGGGCCGGTTTCCTGACCGGGCGCAGCGCCGGTCTCAGCTTGGAGCGTTCCGCGCAGCTGGGCTCGCTGGTTGCCGTGCTGGTGCTGGAGTCGACCGGCACCCAGGAGTGGAACTGGGATCACGGCGTCGCGACGACACGGTTGGCGGGTGCCTACGGCGACGACGCCGCCGCCGAGATCGCCGACGTGCTGGCATAGGTCTGCTCGCGGGCTAGAGCTGGACCGGATACTGGGGCTCGCTGATCTCCGGCACCACGCTGTGCTCGACGAAGATCGCGTGCCAGAGCATGAAGATCAATATCGTCCACAACCGGCGGCTGTGATCGCTGGTACCGCAGCGGTGCTCGTCGAGCATCTGGCGCACGGCGGCTAAGTCGATTAGGCCGACCAGGCGACTCGCCTCCGACGAGGCGACCATCGCATACGCCCACTCCAGCAGCTCGCCGGCGCGCAACCAGTGCCGGATCGGGACCGGGAAGCCGAGCTTGGGGCGGTGCAGTACATGCGCCGGGACGATGGGTTCCAGCGCGCGCCGCAGCGCGTACTTGGTAGTGGTGCGGGTGATCTTCGCCTGCACCGGCAACCGGGACGCCACCGCGAACACCTCGGGATCCAGGAACGGCACCCGAAGTTCCAATGAGTTGGCCATCGTCATCTTGTCGGCCTTGACCAAAATATCGCCGCGCAGCCAGGTGAACAGGTCGATGTGCTGCATGCGGGCGACCGGGTCCCAGCCGGCCGACTCGGCGTACAGCGCCGCGGTGACGTCGGTGTGCGTCCAATCCTCGCGGAACCCGGCCAGAACGTCGCGCAATTGCGCGTCCGAGAAACTGCGCGCGTTGCCGTAGTAGCGCTCCTCGAGCGTCAGCGATCCGCGGTGCAGCAGGCTCTTGCCACGCATGCCCTCGGGCAACGGTTTGGACACCTTGCCCATCGAGCGCCGCAACGGCCGGGGCAGGTAGTCGAACGGCTTCAACGACAGCGGCTCCCGGTAGATCGTGTAGCCGCCGAACAGCTCGTCGGCGCCCTCACCGGACAGCACCACCTTGACGTGCTTGCGGGCCTCGCGGGCGACAAAGAACAAGGGAACCAGAGCTGGGTCGGCAACCGGTTCGTCGAGGTACCAGACGATCTCGGGCAGCGCGGCGACGAACTCGTCCGGGCTGACCACCTTGGCGATGTGGCGGGCACCGATGGCCTCGGCCGAGGCCACCGCGACGTCAATCTCGGAGAATCCCTCCCGCTCGAAGCCGGTCGTAAACGTGATGAGCCGCGGGTTGTGCCTTATGGCCAGCGCCGCGATGGCGGTGGAGTCGATGCCGCCGGACAGAAACGCGCCGACGGTGACGTCGGCGCGCATGTGCTTGGCCACCGAGTCCTCCAGCACCGCGGTGATCTCGTCGTAGCGGGCCTGTTCGGTGTCCCGGGTGATGGGTACGGCGTTAAAGCGAGGCACGAAGTAGCGAGTGATCTGCGGCTCTAGCCCGCGCCGGATCCTGGCGTAGCAGCCCGATTCCAGCCGGCGCACGCCCCGGTGCAGCGTTTCCGGCTCCGGCACGTACTGCAGCACCGTGTAGTGCTGCACCGCCCGCTCGTCGATCGAGGTGTCGATTCCCACCAACTCGGCCAGGTCCAGCAGGCATTTCTTCTCGCTGGCCACCGCGGTACCGCCGGCGCCGGTCGCCATGAACAGCGGCTTGATGCCGAAAGGGTCTCGAGCACAGAACAATTCGCGGGTGACGGTGTCCCACAACGCGAAGGCGAACATGCCGCGCAACCGCGTTAAGACGTCGGTACCCCAGTAGTGGTAGCCCGCGACAATGGCCTCACCGTCACCGTCGGTGGCGAAACCGGCGCCGTGGCCGGTGCGGAGTTCCTCGCGCAGCTCCAGATAGTTGTAGATCTCGCCGTTGAACACCAGGACGTAGCGGTCGGGCGTCTCCGGGGGCCCCCACCGCAGCGGCTGATGCGAATGTGCGATGTCGATGATGGACAGTCGGTTGAACCCGAATACCAGCGAGCCGTCGGCGCCGAGGTCGGCCCAGGTGCCTGGCTCGTCAGGGCCGCGGTGGCGCATCAAATGCAACGCGCGGGCAATGGCGGCGTCGGCCTGCGCGGCACTGCGCGCAGCAGCGTCGCGGCCGTCGGTCTCGGCAGCGCCGGCTCCATCGGCACCATGGGCCGCCACGAACGCCAGCAGTCCACACACGGCGCCTCAGTATGCCGTACGACCCCCCGTTCAGGCCCGCCGGCCGGCCGTGATTACCTTTCGAATACCTTTCGGGCGCGCCCTTAATTGTCTGTTTCGGCCCGCATCGTCGCCCCCGCGGGCGGCGTGGTCTACGCTGCGTAGTATTCGACGTGCAGGCAGGTAGGCCCCCCAATCGGCCCGGCTCGTGATACAGGAGGCGGCAAGGTGACATCTCGCGAGCCAGTCCGTTCGCAACATTTGTCGCAGTGCAGGTTTCTAGACCTTTCAAGAGGGCTTTCAAGACGGCATACGCCGGGTGCGCGAGGCTCTCGCCGGGGTCTCGCCCGGCGGCTGCGGCCACTGGCGGTGGTCGGGACGCTGGGGGTACTGGCGGTCACTCTCAGCGGCTGCAGCTGGGAGCATGCGATGGCCATGGGCTGGCCGGAAGGCATCACCCCGGAGGCCCACTACAACCGAATGTTGTGGATCGGAGCGGTGATCGCCTCTCTGGTCGTCGGCGTCATCGTGTGGGGCCTCATCTTCTGGGCTTGCGCCTTCCACCGCAAGAAGAAGGACGACACCGAGTTGCCGCGCCAGTTCGGCTACAACATGCCGCTGGAGCTGGTGCTCACCGTGACGCCGTTCCTGATCATCTCGGTGCTGTTCTACTTCACCGTGGTGGTGCAGGAAAAGATGCTGCACCTGGACAACAATCCCGACGTCGTCATCGACGTGACGGCCTTCCAGTGGAACTGGAAGTTCGGCTACCAGCGGGTCCATTTCAAGGACGGCACGGTCTACAACGGCCTCGATGAGGCAAAGAAAAGGGCGATGGTCTCCAAGCCGGAAGGCAAGGACGAGCGCGGTGAAGAGCGCGTCGGGCCGGTTCGTGGTCTCAATACCGAGGACCGGACCTACCTGAACTTCGACGAGGTCGAAACCCTGGGAACCGCCACCGAAATTCCGGTGCTGGTGCTGCCCGCCCACACCCGCATCGAATTCGTATTGAATGCGGCCGACGTCATCCACGCGTTCTGGGTGCCGGAATTCCTCTTCAAGCGCGATGTGATGCCCAACCCCGAGGCGAACAACTCCGTCAACCGCTACCAGGTCGAAGAGATCACCAGGACCGGGGCATTCGTCGGCCACTGCGCCGAGATGTGCGGCACCTACCACTCGATGATGAACTTCGAGGTTCGGGTGGTGGAACCCAACGACTTCAAGTTCTACTTGCAGCAGCGGCGCGACAAGAAGACCAATGCCGAGGCATTGATCGCGATCAATCAGGCCCCGCTCGCGGTGACCACGCACCCGTTCGACACCCGCCGGGGTGAGTTGACCGGAAGCCAAGGTTAGGACACCCGATGCGTATCGAAGCGAGGCTGTTCGAGTTCATTGCCGCATTCTTCATCCTGACGGCGATCCTGTACGGGGCGCTGACCGCGAGGTACGCCACCGGCGGTGTGGAGTGGGCGGGCACCACCGCGCTGGTCCTGACCGGCGGCCTGGCGATGATCACGGCCACCTTCTTCCGGTTCGTGGCGCGTCGGCTGCAAACCCGGCCCGAAGACTACGAAGGCGCTGAGATCAGTGACGGCGCAGGGGAATTAGGATTCTTCAGCCCGCACAGTTGGTGGCCGATCCTGGTCGCGCTGTCCGGCTCGGTGGCGGCGGTCGGTATCGCGCTGTGGCTGCCTTGGCTGATCTTCGCCGGTGTGCTGTTCATCCTGGCTTCGGCGGCCGGACTGGTCTTCGAGTACTACGTCGGCCCCGAGAAGCACTGATTGGCCGCCCAAAGGTCACAATCCGGGCATCAGTTGATCGGTGGGCAGTCCGCCAAGACTTCTTTGCCCATCTCGGTTCGGTAGGGTTTGCCGAGGCACAATGAGAACTTCCCGGGCGCGTGCGCAACGATACAGCCGCGGGGTCCCGGGTGAGGGTGATGCAGTTGGACAGGGCAGGCAGACATGAACGGGCCGAAACCCCCAGGCTGGGAACCTGAGGAACTCGATTCCGACCGTGAGCTTGACGACGAACTGGATTCCGACAGCGGGCCCGTCCCAGAGCTGGAACCACTGGACGCTCTGGACCACCCCGGCGAAGTAGCGGCGATCGACCAGACCGGCGCAACCGACGCATACTCGCGGGCCTACTCGGCTCCGGAGTCCGAGCATTTCACCAGCCCCTACGTACCGGCTGAGCTCTACGATTTCGACGACTACGGCGAGTCCGGGCACGACGAGCATGGTGCCCCGCGCTGGCCGTGGGTGGTCGGCGTGGCCGCCATCCTGGCAGCGATTGCGCTGGTGGTTTCGGTGTCGTTGCTCGTCATACATACCGGCACCAGCAATGTCGCCAACCCCAGTACCAGCGCGTCCACACCGCCTGTGCAGGACGAAATCACGACCACCACGCCGCCTCCGCCATCCCCGCCGCCGCCCAGCACCGAGACCCCGACAGCAACGGAGACACAGACTGTGACGGTGACACCCTCGCCATCGCCGGCGCCGGCACCGCCGCCGGCAACGACCACCACGGCGGCGGCGCCCCCGACCACCCCGACGACGACCACGACGCTGGCCGGTCCGCGGCAGGTCACTTATTCGGTGACCGGCACCAAAGCGCCGGGCGACATCATTTCGGTGACCTACGTCGATGCCTCGGGTCGGCGGCGGACCCAGCACAACGTGTACATCCCGTGGTCGATGACCGTCACACCGATCTCGCAATCCGATGTCGGCTCCGTCGAGGCATCCAGCCTGTTCCGGGTAAGCAGACTCAACTGCTCGATCACCACGAGCGATGGAACGGTGCTCTCGTCCAACAGCAGTGACCAACCGCAGACGAGCTGCTGATGGTCGGCAGGTATTCGGCATATCGGCGTGGGCCGGACACCGTTCCGCCGGATGTCATCGATCGCATTCTGGTCGGGGCGTGCGCGGTGGTCTGGCTGGTTTTGATAGGAGTCAGCGTGGCCGCCGCCGTTGCGCTGGCCGACCTGGGCCAGGGCTTTCACAAGGTGTCGAGGAGTCCGCACACCACGTGGGTGCTGTACGTCGTGATCGTTGTCTCGGCACTGATCATTGCGGGGGCGATTCCGGTGCTGTTGCGGGCTCGCCGCACGGCTCAGGGCGAGACGCCCGCACGCCCGGCGGGCGGACTGCTGCGCGGGGCGGCCAGTCGGCCGATCCGGCTCGGTAATCCCGCCAGGCGCACCGTGGCCGAGCTGGCACGACGGGACAGGGACCAAACGGTCGGTGCCGACGACGAGTGGTCTGGCGCCGCGGTGGACCGGATCTGGTTGCGTGGCACGGTCGCACTGACCGGCGCGATCGGGGCCGCGCTGATTGCGGTCGCGACGGCGACATATCTAATGGCCGTCGGACACGACGGACCGTCGTGGGTCATCTACGTGCTAGCCGGGCTCGTCACCGCGGCGATGCCGGTGATCGAGGTGCTTCATGTCCGGCAGTTGCGCCGCGTGGTCGCCGCGGAATAGCCGTCGGATGGATCAGGCGCCTTCACGGCCGGTCTGACGCGCCGGCGTTTCGCCAGGGAAGCGGCGGCGGCCGTCGGGGCGATTCCGCCCAATGCGGGCCGGGCACTCCCCGCGCCGGTCCGACACCAGCCCGTTGAAAATGTTGTCCTGCTGATGCAGGAGAACCGGTCCTTCGACCACCGGCGTCGCATTGGTCACAGCTGCCACATGAGTCTCTGTTCTCCGGGGATTACAAAGTTTGCCTTTGCGAGGTAAGTGTTTGCGGGACAAGACATTTAAGCTTGATATGAGTTGCCGCTGAAACACATACGAGCGGCTCCGAAAGGTGTAAGGAGCCGTCAAGCACGCAGTCGACACCTACACCCTTAACTCGGTGCAGCGCGCCTCGAACACTCAGGCCTAATGCTCGCCGTGTTCGCCGTTCGACCCGTTGATGCTGTCCTGGTACTCGCGTAGCGCGGTGAGGGCACGCTGTTCGGAAGCGTGGGCCGCCTCACGCAGCGCCGCATCCTCGGATAGCGGATCGGCGCGCAAGAAGCCGCCGCTGCCCGGTGTCCCGGCCGAGCCCAGCTTGTTCATTCGCTTTGGCACTGCCGCGCCCTGGTATTCCAGCGGGATCGGGTGGCCGTGGTCGTCGACCGGGCCGAGCGGTTGGTGCAGCTCGATGTAGGCGCCCTGCGGCAGCCGCTTGATGATGCCGGTCTCGACGCCATGTTCGAGCACCGCGCGGTCACTGCGCTGCAGCCCGACAGCCCACCTGTAGGTGATGTAGTAGACGAACGGCGGCAGTATCACCATGCCGATGCGCCCGATCCACGTTGTCGCGTTCAGCGAGATGTGGAACTTCAACGCAATGATGTCGTTCATCGCCGCGAGGGTGAGCACCATGTAGAAGGAGATCGCCATGGCGCCGATGGCTGTCCGTACCGGGGCGTCGCGCGGCCGCTGCAGGATGTTGTGGTGCGCGTAGTCGCCGGTGAACCGCTTCTCCAGGAACGGATAGACGACCAGCAGACCGAAAATCAGGCCCATGATCAGCGCGACCCAGACAGCGGCCGGAATGGTGTGATGCCAGAAGTAGAACTCCCACGCCGGCCAGAGACGGGCCAAGCCCTCGGTCCACATCATGTAGAAGTCCGGCTGCGAACCGGCCGACACCTGTGATGGCTTGTAGGGCCCCAGATTCCAGATCGGGTTGATCTGCAGCAGGCCACCCATCAAACCCAGCACACCGACGATAGCCGCGAAGAACGCGCCGGACTTGAACGCGAACACCGGCATCACCCGCACGCCGATGACGTTGTGCTCGGTGCGGCCCGGGCCCGGGAATTGGGTGTGCTTCTGGAACCAGACCAACGCCAGATGCATCCCGATAAGTGCCAGGATGATCCCCGGCAGCAGCAAGATGTGCAGCGCGTAGAGCCGCGGGATCAAGATGGTGCCGGGGAAATCGCCTCCGAACAGCGCCCAGTGCAGCCACGTCCCGATCACCGGCATGCCCAGCGAGATCGACGAAAGCGCGGCCCGCAGGCCAAGACCCGACAGCAGGTCGTCGGGTAGCGAGTAGCCGAAGTAGCCCTCGAACATGGACAGGATCAGCAGCAGCGAACCGATCACCCAGTTGGCCTCACGGGGCCGCCGGAACGCACCGGTGAAGAAGATGCGCGCCAGATGCACCATGATCGACCCGGAGAACATCAAGGCGGCCCAGTGGTGGATCTGGCGGACGAACAGGCCGCCGCGGATTTCGAAGGAGATGTCCAGCGCCGATTGGTAGGCGCGTGACATCTCGACACCGCGCAGCGGTTGATAGACGCCGTGGTAGGTGACGTCGACCATGGACGGATCGAAGAACAGGGTCAGCCACACGCCGGTGATCAGCAGCACCATGAAGCTGTACAGCGCGATCTCGCCGAGCAGGAACGACCAGTGTGTCGGGAAGACCTTGTTGAGCTGACGTCGTAGCGCAGCCGAGGGGTGATACCGCGTGTCGATGTCCTCGCCTTGCTTGGCCAGGACCTCACCGATCTTCGGGGGACTGAATTTCGGACTCATGATGTGGTGCGCTCCCAGAATGCCGGTCCGACGGGCTCGGCGAAGTCACCATTGGCGACCAGGTACCCCTCGGAGTCGATCGTGATGGGCAGTTGCGCCAGCGCGCGCGCCGCCGGACCGAATATCGGTTTGGCGAAATGCAGCGCGTCGAACTGCGATTGGTGACAAGGGCACAGGATTCGGTAGGACTGCTGTTCGTACAGCGACGACGGGCAACCCAAGTGCGAGCAGACCTTGGTGTAAGCGAAGAACTCGCCCCAGTTGAAGCTCTCCTGACCCTGGCGTTTGACCATCCGAGGTAGGTCGCTGGGCCGGATGCGGATGAGCATCACCGGGTTGCGGATACCCAGCGAGATCGCGGTCAGCTTTTCGTGTGACTCCACCGTGGTGCCGTCGCCGTCGGACTCCCGCCACGGAAAGACGGTCTCCATCCCGCCGGCGTCGAGGTCTTCGGGGCGCATTTTGATGAACGGCGCCTCCTCGCTGGCGCCGGTAGCCCGGGCCAGGAAGATGGTCTCGCCGTGGTAGCGCGGGGTCCAGCCGGACGTCCAGAGCACGGCCTTCATCCCGTCGGCGGTTTTAACGACCGGCTTCCACGGGTTTTTGATGAGGCCACCGGCAAACGCCACCAAGGTGCCCAGACCAAAAGCGCCCAGACCCATGCCCAAGGTCAGCCCGACCAGCTTGCGGCGTTTGATCGTCGAGCCTTCCAGGGCGTCGGTCAGGTTCGCCACGACCGTCTTGCGGTCGATCTCGCGAGAGGCGCCATCGTGCCGGTCTTGGATCGTAATCTCTTCCGGGATAAACCGTTTCTGGAACTGCACCGCGCCGACAGCGATCGCCAGGATGGACAGCCCGAAGGTCAGGCCATACAACGGGGTGGCCAGCGTGTACAGGAGACTATTGTGGGCCTCCTTGGGCTTGTACTCCCACGGCCAGAACAGGAAAATCACCAGCAGCGCCAGCCCGAACGCCCCGCCCAGCAAAAGCCACAGGGCTACCCCACGCTCGGCGCGTTTCTCGGCCTTCAAAGGCAAGTTGTCGCCCCCGACCGGCCAGCGAGGCTCTTTAAAGGCGATCTCGACGCCGTCGATCTTGCCGCCCAGGTCCAGCAGTTCCTTGTTCGACATCGAGGCGAGTGCGGCCTCGTCGGGCTCGCGGGCTGCTCCGGTGTCTTCTGTCCCGGTAGGGGAGTCGCTCATGATCGCGCCCCAATCCACAGTGCCAGTCCGATGGCGGCGACCATCCCGATGATCCAGAAGGCCATGCCCTCCGGCGCGGGTCCGAAGCCACCGAGGCCGTAGCCACCGGGCTGGCGCTCTTCGACGACGGTCCTGACGTACCCGATGATGTCTTTCTTGGCTTCCAAGGACAGCTGTCGGTCGGAGAACTTCGGCATGTTCTGCGGGCCGGTCAGCATCGCGGCAAGGATCTGCTGTTCATTCGCCGGCCCCAGGTCGGGGGCGAACTTGCCCGACGACAGCGCCCCACCCTTTCCGGTGAAGTTGTGGCACGAGGCGCAATTGAGCCGGAACAGGTCGCCGCCCCGGCCCAGGTCCTCACCGCGCAACGAGCGCATCGCAAGGCTGCCGTCGGAGTTGCGCACCACGGTCGGGCCACCGCCGTTGGCCTGCACGTAGGCGCCGATCGCATCGATCTGTGACTCGTCGAAAATCGGGTCCTTGCGCGGCGCCTGGGCCTCACCGCGCATGGCGGGCATCCGACCGGTGGACACCTGGAAGTAGACGGCCGCATCGCCGACGCCGAGCAGGCTTGGCCCGTGGTCGATCACACCCTGAAGGTTGGCGCCGTGGCAGGACACGCAGGAGGTGTCGAACAGCTGTTTGCCGGTGCGCAGCTGCGCCGACGCCGACTCGTCGGCCACCGCCACTTGTGGCGTGGGGGTCAGCACGGCGGCCAGCCCACCGGCGATGGTCAGCGCTATCAGCAGCAGCAAGCCCCCGGACAATCGGCGGCGCAAACGCCGTCGCGAGCGGTCACTCGCCTTACCGCTAACGGATCGGGTGAACCCCATTTTCTTCAACCGATCACTCCTCTTCTCGGTGTTCTGCAAGGGGGCCGGCCTTCATCGGATGAAATAGATCACGGTGAACAGCGCGATCCACACGATGTCGACGAAATGCCAGTAGTAGGAGACGACGATGGTGGCGGTCGCCTGCGCCGGCGTGAACTTACTCATCCCGGTGCGGATCAGCAGGAATATGAACGCGATCAGGCCGCCGGTCACGTGTAGCCCGTGGAAGCCGGTGGCCAGATAGAACACGCTGCCGTATGCGCTGCTGGGGATCGTGGTGCCGTGCGTCATCAAGTGGAAGTACTCATAGGCCTGCCCGAGGACGAAGAACAGGCCCATCAGGAAGGTGGCCACGTACCAGCGGCGCATCCCGAAGACGTCGCCGCGTTCGGCCGCGAACACGCCCATCTGGCAGGTGAACGACGAGGCGATCAGCACCAGCGTCACCGGGACGGCCTGGTACAGATTCAGTTCGGTCGGCGGCGGCGGCCACTTCCCGCCGGCCTGCGCACGTGCGGTGAAATACATTGCGAACAGGCCAGCAAAGAACATGAGCTCGCTGGAAAGCCAGACTATGGTGCCGACACTGACCATGTTGGGCCGATTCAGCGAATGAACTCGCGACGCGATCGCGGTACCCGAGGTCCCAACAGCGCTCGTCACATCCGCAAGTATGACGCTTTGTAGTTGTCGAACTCTACCCGGGGCGCAAATTAGTTGCGCGCGTCGTTTCCCGCGCGCTTTTGGGGGCGGTTGGTGATCGTGGGACCATCGGCCCGTGGCTCTGTCACCTGAGGCTTCTCCTGCCGGGGGCTCCTCGAGAAAAGAAGCCGGTCCGGCGCCGTCATGGCCGGAGGTTTTGCGGCGTTTGACGGACGGGCAGAACCTGGCGCGCGGCCAGGCCGCCTGGGCGATGGACCAGATCATGACCGGCAGCGCGAGGCCGGCTCAGATCGCCGCCTTCGCGGTGGCGATGAAGATGAAGGTTCCCACCGCGGCCGAAGTCAGTGAGCTGGCCGATGTCATGTTGAGCCACGCACGTCAGATGCCCGTCGACGCCATCCGCAGAGATATCGGGGACACTGTCGACATCGTCGGAACCGGTGGCGACGGCGCTAACACCTTCAACCTGTCCACCATGGCGGCGATCGTGGTCGCGGCGGCGGGCGTGCCGGTGGTCAAGCACGGCAACCGGGCGTCGTCCTCGCTGGCGGGCGGGGCCGACACCCTGGAGGCGCTCGGGGTGCGCATCGACCTCGGGCCCGAACAGGTGGCCCGCAGCCTGGCCGACGTCGGGATCGGGTTCTGCTTCGCGCCGACGTTCCACCCGTCCTACCGGTACGCATCCGCGGTGCGTCGCGAGATCGGAGTGCCCACGGTCTTCAATCTCCTTGGGCCGCTGACCAATCCGGCTTGGCCGCGGGCGGGGTTGATCGGCTGCGCGTTCGCCAACCTCGCCGAGGTGATGGCGGGGGTGTTCGCCGCGCGCCGGTCCAGCGTGCTGGTGGTGCACGGCGACGACGGGCTCGACGAGCTCACCACAACGACCACCAGCACGATCTGGCGTGTGCAGGCGGGCACGGTGGACAAGCTGACGTTTGATCCCGCGGGATTCGGGTTTGCCCGCGCCGGGCTCGACGAGCTGCTGGGCGGCGACGCGCAAGCCAACGCCGCCGAGGTGCGCGCGGTGCTGGGCGGCGCCAAGGGCCCGGTGCGAGACGCCGTGGTGCTCAACGCCGCCGGTGCGATTGTCGCGCATGCCGGGCTATCCAGCCGTGCTGAATGGCTGCCGGCCTGGGAGGACGGGTTGGCGCGGGCCGGCGCGGCGATCGACTCCGGCGCGGCCGAACAGCTGCTCGCGCGATGGGTGCGGTTCTGCCACCAGGTCTGAGGTCCACCCATTGACGGCTTGCGCGCCGGCCAGCCGCGCCGAACGCGCCAACGCCGCCCATGCCGTCCAGGCGCCCGCCGACCGCAGCGGTGACGCCCACCCCGCGTCCCCAACATCTAGGTCGGTACCGATGACACGGACGATGCGCACTCCGGGCGCGGTCAGCCAGCGTGCGATCAGAGACGTCTCCTCGACCAACGCGCCGCCGAGCGGTGCCGGCGCCGGCAGGATCGCCTGCGCGCCGGCGCAAATGGCGTCGACCACCGGCATCGGCGGCACCCCACGTCCGGCGGTGCCGGCCGCGGCCAATTGGCCGTGGCGGATGACGGCGAGCTGGTAACCACCCTGTCCGTTCGGGCCGTCCGGCGCGGCGGCGATCAACTCGGGCAGCGCGGCCAGGGCGCGGAGCCGCTGCCCGCGCCACAGGGTCTCGACGGCGCCGGCGATGCGGTCACGCAATCGCGCGGCGCTCTCATAGCGACGGTGCTCGGCCAGCGCGGTGACCTGGTGCACGGCCGCGGCCAACGCGGCGTTGTCCAGGCCTTCGATCAAGGCGGCGGCGCGGCTCACCGCCGCGGCGTATTGGGTGGCCGTCACGTCGCGGGCGGCGGGGCACGGTGACACTTCGCGGACGGCGCAGGCCGGTCCGTGCCGGACCGAACGCGCGAGCCGGGTGGTGCAGGTCCGGATCCCGGTGAACCGCGCCAGCAGGCCCGCGGTGTCGGCGGCGTCGGCCCGGGACCGGAAGGGGCCGATGACGCGGTCATGCCGCGGCGCGCGCAGCACCGACAGCCGCGGAAACGGCTCGTCGCTCAGCGCCACCCACCACCAACGCAGCGGAAACCTCGATCGACGGTTGTACGGCGGGGCGTGTGCGGCCAACATCCGCAGCTCCCGCACACCGGCCTCGAGCGGGTGCGCGCACTCGACATGGTCGACCGCGGTGGCCAGCCCGACCATCTCCTTTATCCGGCCTCGCGGATCGGTGCCGTTGAAGTACTGGGTTACCCGGCGGCGCAAGTCGACCGCGGTACCGACATAGAGCACCTCGCCTGAGGGTCCGCGGAACAGGTAGACCCCTGGCCGGTGCGGGAGTCCGTCGGCGAGCACCCGCTTGCGGCGCTGGGCCGGCGTCACGTCGGGCAGATACGAGCGCAGGTCGGCAAGGGTGTGCACGCCCTGGTTGCCCACCCGCTCGATGAGCGCGTGCAGTACGTCGACGGTGGCGCGGGCATCGTCGAGGGCGCGGTGGGTGGGCTGGGCCGCGGCGGCGAACAGGCGCGCCAGCGCGGCCAGCCGCACGCTGGGGGCTTCCTCACGGCTCAACACCCGCCGGGCCAGCCGGACCGTGCACAGCACCTGCGGCCTGGGCCAGGTGATGTCGCACCGGCGCGCGGCGGCCCGCAGAAACCCGATGTCGAACCCGGCGTTGTGGGCGACCAGCACCGAGCCGCGGGCGAACTCCAAAAACATCGGCAGCACCGCATCGATGGTCGGGGCATCGCACACCATCGCGGTGGTGATGCCGGTGAGCTGCACGATCTGGGGCGGGATGCTGCGTTGTGGGTCCACCAGAGTGGCGAACTCGCCGAGCACGACGCCGCCGCGGACCTTGACCGCGCCGATCTCGGTGATGGCGTCGGGCGCTGTTCCCCCGGTACCGGTCATGCGTCCGCCGGTGGTCTCCAGGTCCACCACGACAAAGGTGGTCTCGTGCAGGGGCATTTCTTCGGCGGGCACCCAGGCTGGGTGTTGGTCGGGGTGCAGGTCGGCGAAACTCAGCTGAGTCCCACCGGTCACACCCACGACCGTGACGTTAGGCATGGCCACCGACACGGATAGCTGTCGGTGGCCGCGGCTAGCGTTCGGAACCGTTGAGCGAGCCGGTCCAAGCCGACCGACCCCAAACCGAGAGGACCGACCCTGATGGCACATAGCAGCGGACCCGACAGCGAAGGCGCCGGGGCGGGGCCCGGGGCGCCGGTGGTGATCGACTGCGACGACTGCGCGGTGCGCGGCCCGGGCTGCCGCGACTGTGTCGTCAGCGTGCTGCTCGGGGTACCGGAAACCTTGTTGCACGACGAACGCGCCGCTTTAGAAGTGCTCGCCGATGTCGGATTGGCCCCCCGGCTGCGTCTGGTGCCGATCCGCGGCAATCGCGGGTTCGGTGTTGCTTAACTTCCCAGCGCGGCACAACCCCCGGGGCGGCCTGCTTCGCATTCCTCTCAAATCTCTGTCATAAATCTTTCCATTTTCTTAACGAACCCCTTTGGACAAACGCCGATATCGTTTCGTAACCTGTTTGAGACCTAAACCAGCTCGACGGCGATGCGTCGACGGCAGTTTGAGGAAGCAAAAACTTGAGGTTCGATCGTAGGCATCCGATTGCCCGTGTAATGACGCGTTCCGCCGTCGGATGGCTTGCCGGCCTGACCGTGTTGTCCGGTTTGCTTGTCGGCAATGCGGTGGCCGACCCCGCCGGAGACGCTTTGGCCAAGCTCAACGAGCTTTCTCGGCAGGCCGAGCAGACCACCGAAGCGATGCACACCGCGCAACTCGACTTGAACACGAAGCTGGCAGCCCAGCGCGCGGCGGATAGGAAGCACTCGGAGGACGAGGCCGCGGCCGCCGCCGCGAAAGAGCGCTTGGCCGGCTTCCAGACCGCGGTGAACAGGCTTGCCGCCGCGACGTACATGGGTGGTCGTACCGATGGCATGAATGCCATCATGACCGCGGGATCGCCCCAGCAGCTCATCGACAAGATGGCCGTGCAGCGCGTGCTGGCGACCCAAATGTCCACCCAGATGGCCAACTACCGGCTCGCCGGGGAGCGGGCCGCCAAGGCCGAGCAGGCTTCCGACAAGTCCGCTGCCGATGCCAAGAACGCGGCTGAACAGGCCGCGGCAGTACGGGCCAGCCTGCAGTCCAAGCAGAGCCAGCTGCAGGTGCAAATCGCCGTCGTGAAGTCGCAGTACCTCTCGTTGTCGCCGGGGCAACGCACCGCGCTCGCCGATCCCGGACAGGTCCCGGCGGCGGCTCCGGTACCCGGTGCGCCGGCGCCGGACGCGGCACCGCCCGGTGCACCAGCGGAATCTGCCATGGCTCCGGGTGATGCTCCGCCGCCCGGCGGATTGGCCCCCGGATTCCCCGGATCTGCCCCATCGGCTCCCAGCGGCGACCGCGCTACTGTCGTGCAGGCGGCGTTGACACAGGTTGGATCGTCGTACGTGTGGGGCGGCGCCTCGCCCGGCGGGTTCGACTGCTCCGGATTGGTGATGTGGGCGTACCAGCAGGCCGGCATCTCGCTGCCGCACTCCAGCCAGGCGCTGGCCCAGGGCGGTCAGCCGGTGGCGCTGTCGGATCTGCAGCCCGGCGACGTGCTGACGTTCTATTCGGACGCGTCGCATGCCGGCATCTACGTCGGTGACGGCATGATGATCCATTCCTCCACCTACGGTGTGCCGGTGCGGGTGGTGCCGATGAATTCGTCCGGCCCGATCTTCGACGCTCGCCGTTACTGAGCGCCTCGGCGCGCCGCGACTTCGCCGGCAACGCCGGTGGCCTCCGATACTGCTGGCCGGGGTGCTTGTTGCCGAGCTGATCGCGGCCGCGGGCCTGCCGTCCCGTCTGCAACGGGACAGCCTCGGACGGCCCGCGCAGCTGGTAACGCCCGTTCACGCACAGGCGAGCTCCGTGGCGACGCAATTGACCGTCGGCGAGCGTCGCATCCGGCTGTTTGGTTCGCACGACCCGACCAGCGGGCGCCTGGTGTCAATGATTGCGGCCAACGCCGGTGCCGCGGTCGAGAAAGTCGAGGCCTTCTGGGGCGCGGATTGGTCGCGCGATGTCTCGGTGGTGGCCGCCGGCTCGGACGAAGAGTTCCACGGCGCCGCTGGCGGGGGCCCGGCATCGCAGTGGGCCGATATCGCGGCGGTGACCGTCGCCGACCGCGTCGATCCCGACCACCGGGTGGTGGTCGGCGAACGGATCGTGTTTGCTCCGGGTGCGGCCAGCATGAGCGAAGCCGCGTTACGAATCGTGCTGGCCCACGAACTTTTTCACTACGCAGCGCGCGCCGACACCGCGCTGGATGCACCTCGTTGGCTGACCGAAGGGGTCGCCGATTTCGTGGCCCGGCCGCAGACCCCGGTGCCAGCCGATGCGCTGGCTGTGCCGCTGATGCTGCCGTCGGACGCCGACCTTGACGCGCCCGGCGCGCAACGGTCGCTGGCGTATGACCGCGCGTGGTGGTTCGCCCGCTTCGTGGCCGACACCTACGGCACGGCGAAATTGCGCGAACTCTACCTGGCTACCTGCGGCGTCAGACACCCGGACGTGCCCACCGCAATCCACCAGGCGCTGGCCGAGGACTCGGCCGTCGTGCTCGTTCGCTGGCACCAGTGGGCGGCTCGGTGAACCGGTGAGCCGGTGCGCGGTGAGCCGCCAGCTTCGCGGTCTGCATCGTCGCCGGGCTAGATTACGCGAGTGAGCCGGGTCCTGCTGGTAACCAACGACTTTCCGCCCCGACGTGGCGGCATCCAGTCCTACCTCGGTGAGTTCGTTGGTCGGCTGGTCGACACCGGGTCGCACGAGGTGACGGTGTACGCACCGCAATGGAAAGGTGCCGACGCCTTTGACGACTCAGCACGTGCTGCCGGCTATCGGGTGGTGCGTCATCCCGGCACGTTGATGCTGCCCGGCCCCGCCGTCGATGGCCGGATGCGCCGGCTGATCCGCGAGCACGGCATCGAGACCGTCTGGTTCGGGGCGGCGGCGCCCCTGGCGCTGCTGGCGCGGCGTGCGCGGCAGGCCGGCGCGAGCCGCGTTCTGGCCAGCACCCATGGCCATGAAGTGGGTTGGTCGATGCTTCCGGTGGCGCGGTCGGTGCTACGCCGCATCGGTGCGGACACCGACGTCGTGACCTTCGTCAGCCGCTATACGCGGTCGCGGTTTGCGCCCGCCTTCGGGCCCACGGCATCGCTCGAGTACCTGCCGCCCGGGGTGGACACCGACCGGTTCCGGCCGGATCCGGCCGGCCGGGCCGCGCTGCGCGACCGCTACCGGCTGGGCGAGCGGCCAACCGTGGTCTGCCTGTCGCGGCTGGTGCCGCGCAAAGGCCAGGACATGCTGATCAAGGCGTTGCCCTCGATCCGGCGGCGCGTCGACGGCGCCGCGCTGGTGATCGTTGGCGGCGGCCCGTATCTGGAGGCGTTGCGTGCTTTGGCCCAGAGTTGCGGGGTGGCCGACGGCGTGACATTCACCGGCGGCGTGCCGGGCGGTGAACTACCCGCGCATCACGCGCTGGCGGACGTGTTCGCGATGCCATGCCGTACCCGTGGCGGTGGCATGGACGTCGAGGGGTTGGGCATCGTGTTCCTGGAGGCATCGGCCACCGGCGTGCCGGTCATCGCCGGCGAATCGGGCGGCGCTCCAGAAGCTGTGCAGCACAACAAGACTGGGCTGGTGGTCGACGGCCGCTCGGTGGACAGGGTGGCCGACGCCGTCACCGAGTTGCTGGTCGACCGCGACCGAGCCGCCGCGATGGGCGCAGCCGGACGGGAGTGGGTGACTTCCGAATGGCGCTGGGACACGCTGGCGGCCAGACTGGCGGACCTGCTGCGCGGCGACGATGCAGGCCGCCGGGCGGCCCGCTGACGAGGCGCGCCATTTAACTTCTGCGCGTAACTTCTGCGCGGCGACGATGCGGGCTGTTGAACGATTGTCACATCCGCCACATTGGCCTCTGTGAGGCGCGCAGAAAGGTATGTCCGTCTGGACAGAGGCCTATGTGGCAGCTGTGACCAATGCGACGCAGGGCGGCTGGTCCGCAGCTCAGTCCTTTTCGTAGATCGCCTCGATATCGGAGGCGAACTTCTCGGCCACCACGTTGCGCTTGACCTTCATCGTCGGTGTCAATTCACCGGTGTCCTCGGTGAAGTCGACCGGCAGAATGCGGAACTTGCGGATCGACTCGGCGTGCGACACCGCCAGGTTGGCCTGCTTGACGGCTGCATCGACCTCGGCGACCAGGTCGGGGTCGGTAGCCAGATCGCCCACCGACGCGCCGGCCGACTTGCTGTTGCGCTGCTTCCACCCGACGAACGCCTCCGGGTCGATGGTGATCAGCGCGCCGATGAACGGCTTGGCGTCCCCGACCACCATCGCCTGGCTGATCAGCGGGTGTGCCCGCAGCTGGTCCTCCAGCACGGCGGGCGCGACGTTCTTACCGCCGGCGGTGACGATGAGCTCCTTCTTACGGCCCGTGATGGTCAAGAAGCCGTCCTCGTCGACCGCGCCGAGATCGCCGGTCCTGAACCAGCCGTCGGTGAATGCCTCGGCGGTGGCCTGCTCATTGCGCCAGTAGCCGCTGAACACCACACCGCCGCGCACCAACAGCTCGCCGTCGTCGGCGATGCGCATGCTATTACCGGGCACCAGCTTTCCGACCGTTCCGATCTTCAGGTCGCCGACCTGGTTGACCGTGATGGCCGCGCTGGTCTCGGTCAGGCCGTAGCCCTCGTGGATGGTCAGGCCAACCCCGCGGTAGAAGTGGCCCAGCCGTGCGCCCAGCGGTGCCCCGCCCGACACCGACGCGGTGCAGTCGCCGCCCAGCGCCGCGCGCAGCTTGTGGTAAACCAGCCGGTCGAACAGCGCGTGCCTGGCGCGCAGCAGCAGCCCCGCCCCGCCACGGTCCTGGGCCTGGCTCCACTCGACGGCCGTCTGCGCGGCGGCCTTGAAGACCCACCCCTTGCCGTCGTTGGAGGCGTTCTGCTCGGCCGTGTTGTACACCTTCTCGAACACCCGTGGCACCGACACCACCACCGTCGGCTTGAACTCCGCGAGCATCGGCAGCAGGTTCTTGATGTCGCTGGTGAATCCGACGGTCAGCTTGTTGGCGAACGCCGACAGCGTCAGCGCCCGGGCCAGGACGTGGGCCAGGGGCAGGAAGACCAGCAATCGCTGGCCCTCGCACAGCAGCGTCGGAAGGACTTCCTGGGTGCCCCGACTCTGGTGCAGCAGGTTGGAATGCGTCAGCTGGCAGCCCTTGGGCCGTCCGGTGGTGCCCGAGGTGTAGATCAGCGTCGCCGGGTCCTGGGCGCGCAGCGCCTCGAGCCGCGCCGTCAGCTCCGCCGCGTCGACCGACGCGCCCGCCTCGGCGAGCTGGTCGAGCGCCTTTGGGCCCGAACCGTCGATATGCAGCACCCGCCGCAGCGCCGGAAGCTCGCCGGTCAGCTCCGTGACCATCCCCGCGTGCGCGTCGGTTTCGGCGAACGCCAGCACGGCCTCCGAGTTCTGCAGCACCCAGCGCACCTGCTCGGCCGACGACGTCTCGTAGATCGGCACGGTGACGCCGCCCACGGCCAGGATCGCCTGGTCGAGGATCGTCCACTCGTAGCGGGTGGCCGAGAAGATGGACACCCGGTCCCCGGCCTGCACCCCAAATGCGATCAAACCCAGTGCCGCAGAGCGAATCTCGGTCGCCGCCTCGGCACACGTGACGTCGGTCCAGATGCCGTTGATCTGACGTTGGTAGATGACAAAGTCAGGATCATCGCGCTCATGCTCGAAGACCGCAGCAGCGATGTTGTCGTGCTCGCCGACGGAAAAGCGGGCAGGGACACTGTACTCACGCACTGTTTTGACCTCGTTTGACCTCAGTGTTGACGTCCGGGAGCCGGCTTGCTGTGCCCAGCCTAATGCGAGGATTCGCGCAGCACGGACGCGGTCGGTCGGGTCATCACCTCGATTGCGGCGGGAGCGTCGAATCGTGGCCTGGCCCCGCCTTTCGATAGCCGGCTGGACCCGGTGGCTCAGATTGGGGTGCCTCAGATTGGTATGTGAAGCTGAGGCGATGAACAGCATCCAGATCGCCGACGAGACGTATGTCGCCGCCGAAGCCGGGCGGGTCGGTGCCGCGCTCGCCGATCGGTCGAATTGGCGCAGGTGGTGGCCTGATCTGCGGCTGCAGGTCGTCGAGGATCGTGCCGAGAAGGGAATGCGGTGGTCCGTCACCGGCGCACTGACCGGCACCATGGAGATCTGGCTGGAACCATCGCTGGACGGGGTGGTGTTGCATTACTTCCTGCACGCCGAACCCACCGGCGTGGCGGCCTGGCAGCTGGCCAAGATGAACTTGGCCAGAATGACTCACCGTCGTCGAGTTGCGGGCAAAAAAATGGCCTTCGAACTGAAAACGACGCTCGAACGGTCACGTCCCGTGGGTATTTCTCCGGTAGTTTAACCGGGTCAAGGTTTTCGCACGGGAGTCTATGCTCCCGCAGATAGCCGGGGGTCGACCCGCTTGCGGGAGAGAGGGAAGTAGCCAGTGGCGGACAAGACGACGCAAACGATCTACATCGATGCGGACCCAGGCGAGGTGATGAAAGCGATCGCCGATCTCGAGGCCTACCCGGAATGGATTTCGGAGTACAAGGAAGTTGAAGTTCTGCAGGCTGACGACGAGGGCTACCCGAAACGGGCACGCATGTTGATGGACGCAACCATCTTCAAAGACACCTTGATCATGGTTTACGACTGGCCGGCAGACCGCCAATCGCTTAGCTGGACCCTCGAATCCAGCTCGCTGCTGAAGTCGCTTGAAGGCTCATATCGCTTGGCTCCCAAGGGTTCTGGCACCGATGTCACCTACGAGCTCGCGGTCGACCTCGCCGTGCCGATGATCGGGATGCTCAAACGCAAGGCCGAGCGCCGGTTGATCGACGGCGCGTTGAAAGATTTGAAGAAACGAGTCGAGGGCTGAGCGAGTCCGCTCCGCCCACCCCGGCCCGGATCAGTCTGTTCGTTGGCAAAGGCGGGGTAGGAAAGTCAACCCTGGCGTGCGCCACAGCGGTCTGCGATGCGAGCGAGGGGCGGCGAGTGCTGGTCGTGTCGACCGACCAGGCGCATTCGCTGGGCGACGTGCTGGGCGTCGCGGTCCCGCCCTCCGGCCAGGGCGAACCGGTTCGGGTGCTCGCTGATGACGCCGAGGCTGGCGGTGGCTTCCTCGACGCGCTGGCACTAGACACCCTGGCCCTGCTGGAGGCCCGGTGGCATGACGTGGTCAGCACCGTGGACGGGCGCTTTCCCAACTCCGAGTTGAGTAGCATTGCCCCAGAAGAACTCTCGGCGTTGCCGGGTATCCAGGAAGTGCTCGGTCTGTACGCGGTGAGCGAGCTCGCGGCCGCCGGCCGATGGGATCGCATCGTGGTCGACTGCGCCTCGACCGCGGATGCGTTGCGAATGTTGACCCTGCCCGCCGCCTTTGGCCTCTATGTGGAGCGTGCGTGGCCGCGACATCGCAGGCTGTCGATCACCGCCGACGACACCCGATCCGCGGCGGTAGTGGACCTCATGGAGCGCATCAGCGCCAGCGTTGACCGGCTCAGCGGATTGCTGACCGACGGTGGGGTGGTCAGTGCGCACCTGGTGCTGACGCCCGAGCGGGTGGTGGCGGCTGAGGCGGTCCGGACGCTGGGTTCATTGGCGCTGATGGGTGTACGCGTCGAGGAACTGATCGTCAATCAGGTCCTGGTGCGAGACGAGTCGTACGAGTACATCAGCCTGCCCGACCACCCGGCGTTCTACTGGTACGCCGAACGCATCGCCGAGCAGCGTGCCGTCCTCGACGAACTCGATGCCACGATCGGTGACCTGGCGCTGGTGCTGACCCCGCACGTGTCCGGTGAGCCGATCGGCCCCAAGGCGCTGGGCGCCCTGCTCGACAGTGCCCGCCGTCGGCGCGGAGCCGCGCCGCCGGCTCCGTTGCGCCCTATTGTGGACCTGGAATCCGGATCGGAACTGGAGTCGATATACCGACTGCGGCTAGCGTTGCCCCAGCTTGATCCTGGAACGCTGACGCTCGGCCGGGTCGATGACGACCTGATCATCAGTGCCGGCGGACTACGGCGCAGGGTTCGGTTGGCGTCCGTACTGCGCCGCTGCACGGTGCTCGACGCACGCGTGCGGGGCAGTGAGCTGACAGTTCGATTTCGACCAGATCCGGAGGTGTGGCCGACATGAGTGGGGTTCATACCGACATTGGTCCCGAGCTGCGCAAGCTTGCCCAGGTGATCCTGGACGGGGTCGACCCAGCGGTGCGGTCGGCGGCCGCCCTGGCGGCGGGCGCCGGTGTCGGGACGGGCAAGTGCCAGCAGGTGTGGTGTCCGGTGTGCGCGCTGGCCGCCTTGGTCAGCGGTGAGCAGCATCCGCTGCTGACCGTCATCGCCGACCACAGCGTCGCTTTGCTGGAGATGATCCGCTCCATCGTCGACGACGTCGACCGGGCGACGACACCGCCGCCGGACGGCCCGCCGGGCGGTGGCCTGGCCGCTGAGACGGCAACTGAGACGGCAAACGGGAGCGGCTCTGACGGCGGCGCCGTGAAGACCCGTTACCAGCCGATCCCGGTCACGGTCGACGAGTGACCCGGCCGCGCGGAGGTGGTCCCGTCCGTCCCGGATCGGTACAGTTGGCGCAGGACGACATTCGGTTGTGGGCACGAGAGGGAGGGCCATGTGGTACTGGCTTTTTAAGTACATCTTCATGGGCCCCCTACTCACGGTGCTCGGTCGTCCGAAAGTCGAAGGCATGGAACATGTTCCGACTTCCGGCCCGGCGATCCTTGCCAGTAACCACCTCGCGGTGGCGGACAGTTTCTACCTCCCGCTGGTGGTGCGCCGCCGCATCACATTCCTGGCGAAATCGGAATACTTCACCGGCACCGGCCTGAAAGGCTGGTTCACCAAGTGGTTCTACACCGTCGCCGGCCAGGTGCCCATCGACCGCACCGACGCCGACGCGGCGCAGGCCGCGCTGGGCAGCGCCGAGCGGTTGTTGGGCCAGGGCAAGCTGCTGGGTATGTACCCGGAGGGCACCCGTTCGCCAGACGGCCGGCTGTACAAGGGCAAGACGGGGCTGGGCCGGCTGGCATTGGAGACCGGGGTTCCGGTGATACCGGTGGCGATGATCGGGACCAACGTGGTCAACCCGCCGGGCAGCAAGATGTGGCGTTTCGGGCGGGTCACCGTCCGCTTCGGTGAGCCGATGGACTTCTCACGCTTCGAGGGGTTGGCCGGCAACCGATTCATCGAGCGGGCCGTCACCGACGAGGTGATCTACGAGCTGATGGAGCTGTCCGGTCAGGAGTACGTCGACATCTACGCCTCCGACATCAAGGAACGCAGCAACGATGACGGGTCGACGACCGACGCCGCGCGGATCCCCGAGACCGCCGCAAGCTAGCTTGCCGCCGGCACCGGCGTGGCGGTGCGGGTTGTCGAATCCTGCGCGGTCTTGGTGGTGCTGACGCTGAGCCCGGCGGTGACGATGACCGCAAGCGCCCACCACACGTAGGACATCCCGGCAAGCTGACGCCACCAAACCGCGGTCGTCTCGTGGTGCTGGGGAAGCAGGTCGATGGGCGTCCATCTCATCAGCGCCACCCCGGCCGCACTGACCAACCCCAACGCCACGCTGCGGCGTCGCCAGGCCAATACCGCCGTCACCAGCACGGCGGGCAGCATCCAGACCCAGTGGTGTGACCATGACACCGGCGAAACCACCAGCCCGAAAAGGGCGACGCAGATTAGCGCCAGCATCGGCTCGCCGGCCCGCAGCACCCGTCGCATCGCCCATATCGTCACGGCCAATACCAGCAGGCACCCGGCCACCCACAGCAGGAAGCGCAGCTGGTCATCGAGCCCGAGCCGGGCCAGCGCACCCGCGATGTTCTGGTCGGTGTTCAACGCGGCGCCGCCGATCCGTTGGGTGTTGTGCACGGTGTGAGTCCAGTACTCCCAGGAGTCACGCCACGCGAGAACGAAACCGAGCAGCGTCGCGCCCGCGAAAGACGCCAGCGCCGTCAGCGCCGCGCGGTTGTCGCGGCGCAGCAGGAAGTAGAGCAGGAACACCGCGGGGGTGAGTTTCAGCGCTATCCCCAGTCCCAGCAGCAGCCCGCGGGGCCATGGCGTGCGACGCGGCACGCAGTCAGCGATCACCAGTGCCATCAGCACCACGTTGATCTGGCCGAAGGCGAAGTTCGAGTTGATGGGCTCGAGCCAGATTGTCGCCGGCCACACGATCATCGCAGCCAGCCACAGCCGGCGCAGCCCGGCGGGCCCGGGCAGCACTCGTGAGGTGGCCCATACGTCGAGGCCGGTCAGCACGATCACCGTCGAGACGATCAGCAGCACCAGCGTTATCACCGTGATCGCGACGCTGGCTGCCGGCATCTGCACCCACGCGAAGGGACAGAACGCGATGGCCGCCAACGGGGGATAGGTGAACGGAAGTTTCAGCCCGATGGGAGTGGGGAATAACACATCGCCGGTGTACAGCGGACGCCCGTCCAACCAGGCCTGACCGCCCATCTGATAGATGTCGATGTCGATGCGGTACGGGGTGTGCCCGAATAAATTCCAGGCCACGTGGCCCAGGGCCGCGGCCGCCACCAGCCAGAGCAGGCACCACACCAACACCCGCCCGCGGCTACTACTAGGAGAGCCCACGTCGGGCGCCTGCCATTTACTCATGTCGCAGAACAGCGTAATCGTTGTCCTGGCGCCCGCGGCGCCGCGCAGCGCGGCGCACGGGTCGCGGGGTGGTGCTGGCGTACGTTTCTAAAGGTGCTCCGCTGGTTTGTGCATGACATCGTTGACCGTGGCCGGCTGCCGTTGCTGTGCTGTCTGGTCGCGTTCATCGTGACTTTTTTCGTCACGCGAACCTTCGTGCGGTTTATCCGGCACCGCAATGACGCCGGCCTGCCGGCCAGGTGGTGGCACCCGCGCAATGTCCACATCGGGTCGGTCCACATCCACCATGTGGCGTTCGGAGTGGTCCTGGTGATGCTCTCCGGGCTGACGTTGGTGACGTTGTCCGTCGACGGGCAAGAACCCGAATTCACGGCGGCCGCGACATTCTTCGGGATCGGGGCCGCGTTGGTGCTCGACGAGTACGCGTTGATCCTGCACCTGTCCGACGTCTACTGGGAAGAAGACGGGCGAACCTCGGTGGACGCGGTCTTCGCCGCGGTGGCGGTGGCGGGACTGTTGATCATGGGCCTGCACCCGCTGATGTTTTTCCTGCCGATCTGGCATGGCGCCGATTCGGTGGCGCTGCGGGCCGCGGTGGGGGGCGCCATGGCGTTGACGCTGCCCCTGGCCGTGGTGGTGTTGCTCAAGGGGAAGGTGTGGACGGGTCTGCTCGGCATGTTCATCGTCGTGCTGCTGGTCATTGGCGCCATGCGGTTGTCGCGTCCGCACGCGCCGTGGGCCCGGTGGCGCTACACCACGCAGCCGGACAAGATGCGCCGCGCGTTGCAGCGGGAACGGACATTGCGCCGCCCGGTCGTGCAGGCCAAGCTGTGGTTGCAGTGCGCGATCGCCGGTACGCCGCGCATGCCCGACCAGCGCGCGGTCGACGCCCAGCTGGATCTCGACGTGCACCCGGCGCCGCCGCCCGAGGGGGTCGGGGGCGTGCTGTCTGATTCAATGAGCCTTCAATGAGCCCAACCGGCTGATTGGATCTGGTCGCCGGATAGGCTGCGCTCGGTGCGGTACTTCTACGACACCGAATTCATCGAGGACGGCTGCACCATCGAGCTGATCTCGATCGGGGTGGTCGCCGAGGACGGCCGCGAGTACTACGCCGTATCCACCGAATTCGACCCAGAGCGGGCCGGCAGCTGGGTGCGCGCCAATGTGCTGCCCAAGCTGCCGCCTCCGGATTCGCAGCTGTGGCGCTCGCGCAGCCAGATCCGCGCGGACCTGGAGGAGTTCTTCGGCGTCGGCGGCAGTGATCCGGTCGGGGACCCGATCGAGCTGTGGGCCTGGGTGGCCGCCTACGACCACGTCGCTTTGTGTCAGCTGTGGGGCCCGATGCCGGCCCTGCCGCGGGCGATACCCCGATTCACCCGGGAATTACGGCAGTTGTGGGAGGACCGGGGATCCCCACGGATGCCGCCGCGGCCGCGCGACGCCCACGATGCGCTGGTGGACGCCCGGGATCAGCTGCGCCGATACCGGCTGATCATGTCTGCCGAGAACCAGGCCTGAGAGCTGCAAAAGCGCACGGGCAACGACGTTCGCCCTGATCAACGGTCGGCGGGCCCCGGTTACCATGGACCGATGAACTGGACCGTCGATATACCGATCGACAAGCTGCCGCCGCTGCCGCCGCTGCCGCCCGACCTGCGGACCAGGTTAGATGCCGCGCTGTCCAGGCCGGCCGCTCAGCAACCCAGCTGGCCGGCCGACCAGGCCGCGGCGATGCGCACGGTCCTGGAGAGTGTGCCGCCGGTGACCGTGCCGTCGGAGATCGTCCGGCTGCAAGAGAACCTGGCCCAGGTCGCACGAGGCGAGGCGTTCCTGCTGCAGGGTGGCGACTGCGCGGAGACGTTCGTCGACAACACCGAACCCCACATCCGGGGCAATATCCGCGCCCTGCTGCAGATGGCCGTGGTGCTGACCTACGGTTCCAGCCTGCCGGTGGTCAAGGTGGCCCGCATCGCCGGCCAGTACGCCAAGCCCCGGTCGGCCGACCTCGACGCGCTGGGTCTGAGGTCCTACCGCGGCGACATGATCAACGGTTTCGCCCCGGAAGCCGCAGCGCGCGAGCACGACCCCTCGCGGCTGGTACGGGCCTACGCCAACGCCAGCGCCGCGATGAACCTGGTGCGAGCGCTGACGTCGTCGGGGCTGGCGTCGCTGCACCTGGTCCACGACTGGAACCGGGAATTTGTCCGGACCTCGCCGGCCGGCGCCCGTTATGAGGCGCTGGCCACCGAGATAGACCGCGGGCTGAAGTTCATGAGCGCCTGCGGAGTGGCCGACCGCAACCTGCAAACCGCCGACATCTACGCCAGCCACGAGGCATTGGTGCTCGACTACGAGCGGGCCATGTTGCGCTTGTCGGAGGGCGCAAACGGGGAGCCGCAGCTGTACGACCTGTCGGCGCACACCGTTTGGATCGGCGAGCGCACCCGGCAACTCGACGGCGCGCACGTCGCGTTCGCCGAGGTGATCGCCAACCCGATCGGCATCAAGTTGGGCCCGACCATCTCCCCGGAGTTGGCCGTCGAGTACGTCGAGCGGCTTGACCCGCACAACACGCCCGGGCGGCTGACGTTGGTGAGCAGGCTGGGCAACAACAAGGTGCGCGACGTGCTGCCGCCGATCGTGGAGAAGGTCCAGGCCACCGGCCACCAGGTGATCTGGCAGTGCGACCCGATGCACGGCAACACCCACGAATCGTCCACCGGCTACAAGACCCGGCATTTCGACCGCATCGTCGACGAGGTGCAGGGTTTCTTCGAGGTGCATCGCGCGCTGGGCACGCACCCGGGCGGCATCCACGTCGAGATCACCGGCGAGAACGTCACCGAGTGTTTGGGTGGCGCGCAAGACATTTCGGACACGGACTTGGCCGGCCGCTATGAGACCGCGTGTGACCCACGGCTGAACACCCAGCAGTCGCTGGAGTTGGCGTTCCTGGTCGCAGAGATGCTGCGCGACTAACGGCTGTCAAGGCCCTGAGAGCAGTCCGCCCAGATTGCTGCCGATCGTCCATGCCGCCGTCGCGACCAGCCCGGTGATCGCCACGACGAGCGCCACCCAGACCAGCACCATGCGCCGGGCGTGCTGGCGTGCCCAGACGAATTCGCTCATCGCGATACCGGCGAATTGGCCCGACACGGGTTCGTATTCGTATTCGTCAGGTTCTGATTCGGGTGCGGCCGGTGGTCGCGGCTCGGACCAGTCCCCGGGTCCGCGGGTGAACTGACGGGTGGGGTGGCGAACCGGTGCCCCGACGGCTGGCTGGACGGCTGGGTTGGCGGCGGGCTGGGCGGCCGGCTGAACGGCGGGCGGCGGCGCGGCGGCGTGACGCTGGCTCACTTGACTGCGGTGCAGCGCCGCCGAGCGGTGCTGAGCCGAGTTGCGCGGCGCCGGCATCCGGAAGTCCGGCAGCGCCAGCTCTTCGGCGACCGCGTCCACGTCGGTGGCCATCTCGATCGCGTCGGCGTACCGGCCGGCCGGGTCGCGGGCGGTCGCTCGGGCCACCAGCTCGTCGAATTGCGGGGGCACACCGCCGATCGCGAGGCTGGGCCGCGGCACATCGGTATCCAGTCGCTGGTAGGCGATCGACAACGCCGAGTCGCCGGTAAACGGTGTGCGCCCGGTCAGCAGCTCGTAGGTAAGGATCCCGGCAGCGTAGACGTCGCTGCGGGGGCCGGCGTTGCCATCACGGACCTGCTCGGGGGACAGGTAGGCAGCGGTTCCCAGAATGACGCTCGAGGACGTGATTCCGGCTGCGGCCACTGCGCGCACCAACCCGAAATCGGCGATCTTGACGTCGCCGTCGTCGGAGATCAACACGTTCTCGGGCTTGACGTCGCGATGCACCAGGCCGGCCCGATGCGCGGCCGCCAGCCCGCCCAGCACCGGGCGAAGCACCGCCACCACGGCATGCGGCGGCATCGGGCCGCGCTCGGCCAGCAGCTCGCGCAGTGTCCCGCCCTCGATGAGCTCCATCACCAGAAACGGGTGCCGGCCATCCAGGCCCTGGTCGTAGACCGCGACCAGCCCAGGGTCCTTCAGCCGGGCGACGGTGCGGGCCTCGAGCCGGAAGCGGGTCAGGAACTGCTCGTCGCCGGCATAGCGCGAGTCCATCACCTTCAGAGCGACCGGGCGGTCGAGCCGGACGTCGACGCCGCGGTAGACGGTCGAGGTGCCGCCGCTGGCGATCCTGGCCTGGACAAGGTAGCGGCCGTCCAGCAACGCGCTGATCAACGGGTCTCCCGTACCGGCTCCAGCCACGGGGCCATCGTAGGTGCGCGGCGGGATCAGGTGTGGAACCCAGTCAAAGCTAGGAAAAACGTGCGTACCGGGCTGCCGACCAGGTTCTACACTTGCGAAGTGGGCAGTATTCCGGCCGGCGACGACGTTTTGGACCCCAACGAGCCAACCTACGACCTGTCCCGGGTCGCCGAGTTGCTTGGAGTGCCCATCAGCAGAGTGCGTCAGCAGCTGCGGGAAGGCCACCTGGTCGCGGTGCGGCGTGACGGTGGGGTGGTGGTACCCCAGGTCTTCTTCACCACCTCCGGTGAGGTGGTCAAAAGCCTGCCGGGGCTGTTGACGATCCTGCATGACGGCGGTTATCGGGAGACCGAAATCGTGCGCTGGCTCTTCACTCCCGATCCGTCGCTGACCGTCACCCGCGACGGCACCCGGGACGCCATCTGTAACGCCCGTCCCGTCGATGCGCTACACGCCCACCAGGCTCGGGAAGTGCTGCGTCGGGCGCAGGCTATGGCTTATTAGCGGGCGTATCAGCGGCCGGGGTGTCGGAGTCGGTCGCCGGAGCGCGCGAATCCGGCGCACGGTGCAGGCTGTACCAGGCAAGCAACGCGCAGGTGGCGGCTATCGAGAAATGAAGCCATGAGTACATCCCGTGCGATCCGTCGGGTTTGAAGATCACCATGACCCAGGTCGAGAACCCGGCGATGGCCGCGATTGCCCTTCGTGACTGGGCCAGCGGCGCCGCTGCCGCCAGCGGCCAGGAGTAGTACCAGGGCAGGGCGGCGGGAACGAACAACACCACGATCAGCATCGACCACGCGATGCCGGTCAGCGCGCCCCGGTCGTCGCGGCGGAACCGCCACCACAACAGCGGCAGCGACACGGCGATAATCGCGATCCCGATGATCCGGGTCGTGCGCAACAGGGCGTAGAAGTCGACGGCGAAGAACCCGCTGTCAAGCGCGTGGATCAGGTTCGCTGCCGCGGTCGGCACGGTCAGCCAGTTGATGATCTTCACCGACCCGGCCAACGCCGCCAGCCACCCCAAACCGACGCCGGCCACCGCGGACAGCGCCCCGAACACCACGCCGAAGATCGCCAGCGTCGTCGCGGTGGCCGCCAGGAAGGCCCGGGCGGGTCGGTATCCCCGTCGGTCGCGCAGGTGGCGCATCCACACCCAGACCAGGAAGGGCAACGAAATCCCAGCGGTCGCTTTGACCGCGATCGCGACCGTGAGCACGGTGACACCCAGCACGTTGCGGCCCTGGAAGGTCAGCGCGATGCCGGCGGTCATCAGGCCCACCATCAGCATCTCGTTGTGCACCCCGCCCATCAGATGGATCAGCACCAGTGGGTTCAGGACGCAGATCCACAGGGCGGTTGGGCCGTCGGCGCCGAGATGGTGGGCAAGTCGGGGAGTGGCCCAGATCAGCAGTGCCAGTCCGGGCAGCATGCACAAGCGCAGCAGCATGGTTCCGACGATCACGTGATCGCCGGCCACGATCGTGACCAACTTCGCGATCAGAATGAACGCCGGACCGTACGGCGCGGTGGTGATGGTCCAGATGGGACTTACATTGTCCAACAACGCATTCGGGCTAGCAACCGGACCGACTGCATAGGGGTCGAAGCCGTCACGCAGTAGCGCGCCCTGGGCCAGATATGAGTAGGTATCCCGGCTGAAGACGGGAACCGAAATCAGCAACGGTGCCAACCAGAAGCCGGTGGTGGCCCTCATCGTGAACTCGGTGGCTGCGTTAGGACCGGGGCCGGCGAGGACGCGTCGACCCAGTGCCAGCCACGCGATCAGCATCAGACCCACACCGGTCCACAACACAATCGACGACAGCACCAGCCCGTGGCCGAAGCGCAGCCACGACAGGTGGAGGTATTCGAGCAGTGGGTCGTGCGGCTTGGTGCTGCCTGCACCAAGCCCGCCCATCGTGATCAGAACGGCTCCCAAAAAGCCCAGCCGTGCCGGGCCGGCCTCTGCCGCGGTGGCGAACCTACGCAACTGCGAAAGATGTTGGGCGAAGTACTCTTTCGTCGAGGCGGAGGTGGTTTCCGGCGGGCGGGTCGGCGTGGCCATCGGTTTCAGGCGGATCGGTTCGTGGCCATCTTGGCCAGTTCGGACAGCCCGGTTTTGGCCGCGGCGTTGATGGGTGCGGCCGCCAGTGTGCTCATGGCCCGTTGGGTGAGCGTGGCGATGCGGTTCTCGGCCGCCGCCAGCGCGCCCACCGATTCGATGACGTCGCGCAGTTCGCCCACCTGCGGCGTCCGTCAACGCAGTGCCGATCGAGGTGCGTAACAGGTTGGCCGCCAAGGGATCCGACTTGTCAGCCAATTCCATCGCCTCGGCAACCAACACGGTGCGCTTGCCGGACCGCAGGTCGTCGCCGGACGGCTTGCCCGTTACCGCCGGGTCCCCGAACACGCCGAGCACGTCGTCACGTAGCTGGAATGCCACACCCAGGTCGGCCCCGAACTGACCGAAGATGGCCGCGATGTCGGGCCGGTCGGCGGCCGCGGCCAGCCCCAGCTGTAGCGGTCGCGTCACCGTGTAGCAGGCGGTCTTGAAGGTGGCGACGGACAGCGCCGAGGCGATCGACTCCGCGGCGCTGGCCTCGGCGACGATGTCGAGGTACTGACCGCCCAGCACCTCGGTGCGGATGTCGGCCCAAACCCGCTGCACCCGACGCTGGGCGTCGGGCGGCAGGTCCGCCCGCGACACCATGTCGTCGGCCCAGGCTTGTGCCAGGTCGCCGGCAGGATGGCTGCCGATATGCCGAACTGATCCGCCGACCCCCGCCAGTTCCGGTCGCGGTGCAGCGCCGCGAAGTGCACGTGGGCCGTCGGCTTGCCGCGGCGGGTCGAGGACTCGTCGATCACGTCGTCGTGCACGAGCGCGAAGGCGTGCAGCAGTTCCAGCGCGGAGAACAGCTGCAGCACAACGGGATCGCGGATCCCCGGTTGCCACCGCGCGCCAGCCCCAGTAGGCGAAGGCCGGCCGCAGCCGCTTGCCGCCGCTGAGGACGAAATCTTCGAGCCCGGCGATCAAAACGCCGAACTCGCTGCCTTCGGAGCCACCTATGTAGGCCGCCTCGTCGCGGCGGTCGTGCAAATACTGGCGCAGTTGGTCGGTGATGGCGCTGGCCAACTCGACGGTTGCCGCTGCTTCGACGCTCAGCGCGGCGCCCCTTCCTGCTCGGCGTGACCTCTTCTTCGGGAGGCCCGACAAGTGTATTCGCCACGGGGCGCGATGCGGTCGCCGTGGCGATCCAAGTCGCCGCGACCCGCGCACTATTCCCCCGCAAGCGGGTGGTACCCCCACGCCTAAGCTGGCGTGGGTATCTGGGTCAGCCGGCCCGTCACTGAGGAAGAAGGAGCCGTGTGACCCTCAACACCATCGCGCTCGAGCTGGTGCCGCCCAACTGCGACGGCGGTCAGGAGAAGGCAGCCGAAGATGCGCGCAAAGTGGTGCAGTACTCCGCCGAATCCGGGCTTGACGGCCGGATTCGGCACGTGATGATTCCGGGGATGATCGCCGAGGAGGACGATCGGCCCGTCCCGATGAAGCCGAAGCTGGACGTGCTGGATTTCTGGTCGATCATCAAACCGGAGTTGCCGGGGTTGAACGGTTTGTGCACTCAGGTCACCGCGTTCATGGACGAGGCCACCCTGCATGACCGCCTCGCCGACCTGACCGCTGCCGGGATGGAGGGCGTGGTTTTCGTCGGCGTGCCGCGCACCATGAACGACGGTGAGGGGTCCGGCGTCGCACCGACCGATGCCCTGTCGATCTATCGCCAGCTGGTGGCCAACCGAGGTGTGATCGTGATCCCCACTCGTGACGGTGAGCAAGGCCGGCTGAATTTCAAGTGCAATCAGGGCGCGACCTATGGCATGACCCAGTTGTTGTATTCCGACGCAATCGTGGACTTTCTTACCGACTTCGCCAAGAACACCGATCATCGGCCCGAAATCCTGCTGTCGTTTGGCTTCGTGCCCAAGATTGAGACCCGCGTCGGACTGATCAACTGGCTAATCCAGGATCCGGGAAACGCCGCGGTGGCTGATGAGCAGGCGTTCGTTCAAAGCTTGGCCGGCAGCGAACCCGCCCAGAAGCGCCAGCTTATGGTCGACCTCTACCAGCGCGTGATCGACGGTGTCGCCGATCTCGGGTTTCCGCTGAGCATCCATCTCGAGGCGACATACGGCGTTTCCGCGCCGGCTTTCGAGACTTTCGCGGCGATGCTTGCCTACTGGTCACCGTCGCAGCAGGTCACGGGCTAGGCGGGTGGTTGCTCGCGGGGTGCGGTGATCCGCTCAGAGCGGTCCCGGCTGATCCAGGCGAGCAGCGCCACCACGCCGGCGGCCGCCAACGACCCGATACCCAGCCAGATGCCTGCCCCGGTGAAGGAACGGGTATTGGGATCGGTGTAACGAGCCTGGGCGGTCATGGTGCTGACCACGCCCGGTTTGAGCTTCCACTGCACAGCGTCGGGCTCGATGCGGTCACCGTTGGTGGAGGTCACGGGTCCGGGGAAGGAGATGGTCAGCTCGACGTCGGCTTCGGGATCGGTCAGTGATGTCAGATCCACCCGGCCTTCCAGGATCACCACGTTGCCGTTTCGGCGCAGCGACAAATTCACTCCGGCGGCGTCGGAATTCATATGGGCCAGCTGCGGCAACTCGGAGAAGGTCAGATCGGAAAACACCGCTTGCGACCCGACATAGCCGTCGCTGTCGTAGTTCGAGACCGCCACTTTCTGACTGAACGGCAAATTGCCGTCCAGCTGCGGGCCGGTGTCCTTGGAAGTTTTTGGCTTCGCCGCGGCGATGATCTCGCCGGACACCAGGTCATCGGGCGAGATTGTCAGCGAGGCTCTCACCCGCAGGCATCCGCTGGCCAGGGGAACAAGAAGCAGCAGCATCGCGATGGCTAGCACGCGGCGCCGCCGAGCGGTGGATCCCTTGGTGAGGAGCAGGGGCGAGGTGGCGCGCACCAGGTCATCGTGCCAGACCAGCGCGGCGCCTTGGCGGGGCGTCCTACAGCGGCGGGTCGTCCTACAAGGGAAGGGCGCGGCCCAGGATCGCGAAGGCTCGCGGGTCGCCGGCGAAATAGTAGCGGCGGATGATGTCGGTGAAGCCCAGTCGCCGGTACAACCGCCATGCCCGGTTGGACTCACCGTTGGTTTCTGGCGTGGAGAGCAGGACGTTCCGTTCGCCGCGAACGGCGAGCAGCCGGCGGGCCAATGCCTCGCCGATGCCGCGGCCCTGCACGCGAGGGTGGATGTGTAATTCGGTCAACTCGAAGTAGCTGGTCATCAGCGCGGTGATTTCCTGGGGTGGCAGGCCGCCGCGTTGCAAGCCCAGCACAACCTGCTGCTGCCACCACTGACCGGGTGCCCCGGGGTAGCCGTAGGCCACTCCGAGCAGCGGCGCGTCGCTCAGTTCGGCCGCCGACGGCGTATTCGCTTCGGGAGGGTTGTCGGCTTCCACCGCTCCCTCGGCCGCCTCGATTTCGTCGAACTCTACGGCGCCCACCGCCTGCCAGCCGCGCCGCCGGATGTGCTCCATCCACATGGCGGCGCGCTGATTCTCGGTACCGCGCGGGTAGCGCATCGCGTCGACATACACCCCCAGGGCGTCCTTGAGACGGCGCTCCATTTCGCTCGGCGGCAGATCGATGAGGAATATCGCCAACTCGCGGTGTCCTCCTCGCAATGATTCGGGCAATGGTCCGGTGGGCTGTTTCTATCGCCATTATCAGGCGCGTTGGCCGACGATCGACGAGTGGTCGCGTTAACCCGGCCGCTTCCATAAGCGGTACGAAACCCACCGCGGTTGCGGTCCGTGTCGTCGTCCGGGCGCGCCTTGGATAGAATCGCCGTCGAACCAGTGGTACGGGGCAGATTGAGCTCGTATCATCTGAGTTAGTTGCTCTCACAACGGGCATCCGCGTGATATCGATAGTTACGTGTCAGTTAGTCGGCAAGGAGGGACGAATGCCACTCTCCGATCATGAGCAGCGGATGCTCGATCAGATCGAGAGCGCTCTCTATGCCGAAGACCCCAAATTCGCCTCGAGTGTCCGCGGTGGGGGGTTCCGGGCGCCGACCGCACGGCGGCGGCTGCAGGGCGTCGCGTTGTTCGTCATTGGTCTGGGCATGCTGGTTTCGGGCGTAGCGTTCAAGGCCACCATGATCGGAAATTTCCCGATCCTCAGCGTTTTCGGCTTCGTCGTGATGTTCGGCGGGGTGGTGTTCGCCATCACTGGTCCGCGGTTGTCGGGCCGGCCGGATCATTCCGGATCGGCGCCCGGGGCGTCGCGCCAGCGTCGTAGCAAGGGCGCGGGAAGCTCATTCACCAGTCGCATGGAGGACCGGTTCCGTCGTCGCTTCGATCAGTAAGCGGGAGCCAAACCTGACGGGGTAGCCACGGGCTGCCCCGTTTTTCGTGTCGTGCCCACGATGCAGGCTTGTGCGGGCTCGCGCAGGTTCGGGGAGGCCTGGGAGCCCTGGGAAGCCCTGAGAGGCTCGGGGGCGCAATCGAGTCCCAATCGAGCCCCAATTGAGCCCACTGGGCCCGATTTAGGCCCCACTTCGCCCCACTTGGGTCACCGGCACTGAATTCACGCCCTTGAAATGGGGTTTTGCCGAGTCGCAGCTGGGCTGCGTGGCGCCCCCAGGGTGCCCTACGGCGACTCGACGTGGAGGATATGCCCGAAAACACGATTCCGACACTCTTTAGACGGGTGTGAATGGGGTGATGTGGGGGATTGTGGGGTATGGTGGCCGAAGTGTTTTGGGAGTGTTTTGGGCAGGTATTTGGGCGAGCCCGAGCGGGTCTGGGCGGGAGGTGACGCTGGGTGTTTCTCGGCACCTACACGCCCAAACTCGACGACAAGGGGCGGCTCACGTTGCCCGCCAAATTCCGCGACGCGCTGGCAGGGGGGTTAATGGTCACCAAGAGCCAAGATCACAGCCTGGCCGTCTACCCGCGGGCGGAGTTCGAGCAGCTGGCACGCCGGGCGAGTAAGACGTCGCGCAGCAACCCCGAAGCCAGAGCGTTCCTGCGCAATCTCGCCGCCGGCACCGACGAGCAACATCCCGACACGCAGGGCCGGATTACGTTGTCGGCCGACCACCGCCGCTACGCCAACCTCTCCAAGGATTGCGTGGTGATCGGCGCGGTCGATTACCTCGAGATCTGGGACGCGCAGGCCTGGCACGACTACCAGCAGACCCATGAAGAGAACTTCTCCGCGGCCAGCGATGAAGCACTCGGCGACATCATCTGAGGCGCACGCCCGTGCATCGTGGCCTCTGCCCGAACCGACCCTGGCGTACTTCCCCAACGCCAGGTTCGATCGTTCGGACAGGGACCCGGGTGCAGGGGCTAGTGTCACTCGTCTCCTAAGGGCCCGCCGCGGCTGTTGGGACACCCGGGGAGGTGTTGCGGTGGTTGACAATCCAGATGATTTCGGGCACCTACCCGTCCTGTCGCAACGTTGCGTCGAGCTGCTCGCCCCGGCACTGACCCGCCACCACTCGGACGGCTCCGGGGCCGTCCTGGTCGACGCCACCATCGGCGCGGGCGGGCACGCGGAGCGGTTCTTGACCGAGTTGCCCCGCCTGCGGCTGATCGGACTCGACCGCGATCCGAACGCACTCGACATCGCCCGGACGCGGCTGGCGCGATTCGGCGCCCGGGTCACGCTAGTGCACACCCGGTATGACGGCCTGGCTGCTGTACTGGCCGAATCCGGTTATGCCGCAGTGGAATCGGTCGACGGCGTGCTCTTCGACCTGGGTGTCTCGTCGATGCAGCTGGACCGCGCCGAGCGAGGGTTCGCCTACGCTCAGGACGCGCCGCTGGACATGCGCATGGACCCGGACACACCGCTGAGCGCGGCCGACATCGTCAACACTTACGACGAGGCCGCATTGGCCGATATCTTGCACCGCTACGGCGAGGAGAAGTTCGCGCGCCGCATCGCCGCGCATATCGTCCGGCAGCGTCGCCGTACCCCGTTCACCTCGACCGCCGAGCTGGTCGCGCTGCTCTACCAGGCGATTCCGGCCCCGGCCCGGCGCAGCGGCGGTCATCCGGCCAAGCGCACGTTCCAGGCATTGCGGATAGCGGTCAACGACGAGCTGACCTCGCTGCGCAGCGCCTTGCCCACCGCGCTGGAAGCGCTGACCGTGGCCGGGCGCATCGTGGTGCTGGCCTACCAGTCGCTGGAGGACCGGATCGTCAAGCGCGTGTTCGCCGACGCGGTCGCCTCCCGGACGCCGGCGGGGCTGCCGGTCGAGCTTCCCGGCCATGGGCCGAGATTTCACTCGCTGACGCGCGGTGCCGAACGCGCCGATGCCACCGAGATCGAAGCCAACCCGCGCAGCGCCTCGGTGCGATTACGGGCGCTGCAACGGGTGCAGCGCGACACCGAACAGCTGGCAACCGGGAGGGGCGACCGATGAAGGCGACGTCCGAGACGCCGAAACGGCGCGACGGTGACCGTCGGGGCGCACGCGACGGCTCCGCACGCACCAGCGGGCGTGTGACAGCCGAATCGGCGTCGTCACGCCGCGGCCGAACGCGCGCTGGAAACGCCGCCGCAAAGAACGCCGCAAAGAACTCCGCAAAGAACTCGCCGGCCCGCGAGTCCCGGGCGTCAAGGTCTGGACCGCAGACCAGCCCCATCGCCCGGCCGGTCGACAGGCCGGCCCGACCCAAGAGCACCAGCCAGGCCAAGGCGCGGGCTAAGGCCCGGAAAGCCAAGGCGCCCAGGGTTGTCCGGCCTCGGTTAAGTGAGCGTCTGGCCGTCCGGCTGGCATCGATCGACCTGCGGCCACGGACCATCGCGAGCAAGGTTCCGTTTGTCGTGCTGGTGATCGGTTCGCTGGGTGTCGGACTGGGCCTGACATTGTGGTTGTCCACCGACTCCGCCGAGCGCTCCTATCAGCTGAGCGACGCCCGCGAGAAGACCCGGATGCTGCAGCAGCAGAAGGAGGCGCTGGAACGCGATGTGCGCGAAGCGGAGTCCGCGCCGGCGCTGGCCGAGGCGGCCCGCAAGCAAGGCATGATCCCGACCAGGGATACCGCCCACCTGGTCCAGGACCCAGCGGGTAACTGGGTGGTCGTCGGCACACCCAAGCCGGCCGACGGCGTGCCGCCGCCGCCGCTGAACACCAAGTTGCCCGAAGAAGGCGCGCCGCCGCCAGCGAATCCTCTGCAACCTTCGCAACAGCCGGAGCTGCCCCCGGAGGTCCCGGTCCGGCTGACACCGGGCGCCGGTGATCCGCCCGCGCCGGCCAGGTCTGGACCGGAGGCGCTGCTGCGCGCCCCCGATGGCTCGACGACGTTGGGCGGTCAGCACCTGCCGCAGGCCGTTCCGCAGTCGCCCGGCATGCCCGGCGGCCAGCCCACCGGGCCGGTCGCGGGGGGGATGCCGATGCCGGGGTTGCCGGCTCCAGGGGGCAATGTGCATGCTCAGGGACCCGCAGAGGTGCCGGCTCCGGTCGGCGGACTGCCCGTCCCAGTGCCCGGTCCCACATCGGGACCCGCCTCGATACATACCGACGTGCTGGTTCCGCCGCAAAACACGCCCCCGGCCCAGCGGGCCCAGGTCCCGGCCGCTCCGGGGGATCCGATCATCGCTCTCGTCCCGCAACCGTCGACCGGGCCGACGGCCCCCGCTAGCGGCGAGCAGTTCGGCCCGGTCACCGTCACAGCCCCCGGTGTCCCGAGGTGAGACGCCGCGACCACAAGCGGACGCGCCCGTCCCAGTCGAAGCGGACGGCGCGCGGTCTGCGCAAGCCGCAGCAAGGCAACGACGTCGGGCAACCCAAGCGGTCCCGGAAAACACAGAAAGCCAAGGACATTCGCGAACCGGGCAGGTTCGGAAAGGCCAGAGACGCCAAGAGGTCCCGCGCGGCGGTGCCCGCAACCGCGCTCCCGGCAGGTCGCTCAGCTCGGGAGCGGCGCACCCGGGAACTGGTGGAAGTGGGGACGCGCGGTGGGTCATTCGTCTTCCGGCACCGAGCCGGCAATGCGGTCATCTTCGCGTTGCTGATGGTGGCGGCGGCGCAGCTGTTCGTCCTGCAGGTGACGGATGCCCCCACCCTGCGTGCCCAGGCCGCCGGACAGCTCAAGGTCACCGACGTCACAAAAGCAATCCGCGGCAGCATCGTCGACCGCAGAAACGAGCAGCTGGCGTTCACCATCGAATCGCGGGCACTGACTTTCCAGCCGAAGCGGATCCGCGCGCAGTTGGAGGAGGCCAAGAAGAAGAATTCGACCGCCCCTGACCCCGACCAGCGGCTGCGCGACATCGCCAAAGAGATCGCGGGCCGGCTGAACAACAAGCCGGACTTCGCGACCGTGCTGAAGAAACTGGAAAGCGGCGACAATTTCGTCTATCTGGCGCGCGCCGTCGATCCCGCTGTGGCCGAGGCGATCTCGGCGAAGTACCCAGAGGTCGGCTCCGAGCGCCAAGACCTGCGCCAATACCCGGGCGGATCGCTGGCGGCCAACATCGTCGGCGGCATCGACTGGGATGGTCACGGGCTGCTGGGTCTGGAGGACTCGCTGGACGCCGTGTTGTCCGGAGCCGACGGTTCGGTCACCTACGACCGCGGGTCCGATGGTGTGGCTATCCCCGGCAGCTACCGCAACAGGCATCGGGCGGTCAACGGTTCGACCGTCCAGCTCACCATTGACGACGACATCCAGTTCTACGTGCAGCAGCAGGTGCAGCAGGCGAAGAACCTGTCCGGGGCGCGCAACGTTTCGGCCGTCGTCCTCGATGCCAAGACCGGTGAGGTGCTGGCCATGGCCAACGACAACACCTTCGACCCGTCGCAGGACATCGGGCGCCAGGGCGACAAGCAGCTGGGCAACCTGCCGGTGTCTTCGCCCTTCGAGCCCGGCTCGGTGAACAAGGTGATCGCCGCGTCCTCGGTGATCGAATACGGCCTCTCCAACCCCAGTGAGGTGTTGCAGGTACCCGGCTCGATCCAGATGGGCGACGCCACCGTGCACGACGCCTGGCAGCACGGGGTGATGCCTTATACCACCACCGGCGTGTTCGGAAAGTCGTCTAACGTCGGCACGCTGATGCTGTCCCAGCGTGTCGGCCCGGAACGCTATTACGACATGCTGCGCAAGTTCGGCCTGGGTCAGCGCACCAATGTCGGGCTGCCCGGGGAGAGCGCGGGGCTGGTGCCGCCGGTCGACCAGTGGTCGGGTAGCACCTTCGCGAACCTGCCTATCGGCCAAGGTCTTTCGATGACCCTGCTGCAGATGACGGGCATGTACCAGGCCATCGCCAATGACGGGCTGCGGATTCCGCCGCGGATCATCAAGGCCACCATCGCACCCGACGGCAGCCGGACCGAGGAACCGCGTCCGGAAGGTGTTCAGGTGGTGTCGCCGCAGACCGCGCAGACCGTGCGGCAGATGCTGCGCGCCGTCGTGCAGCAAGATCCGATGGGCTACCAGCAGGGCACCGGGCCCGCGGCCGCGGTGCCCGGCTACCAGATGAGCGGCAAGACCGGGACCGCGCAGCAGATCAATCCCGCCTGCGGCTGTTACTTCGACAACGTCTACTGGATCACGTTTGCCGGGATGGCCACCGCCGACAATCCCCGCTATGTGATCGGCATCATGATGGACAACCCGGAGCGCAACTCCGACGGCACACCGGGCCATTCGGCGGCCCCGCTGTTCCACAACATCGCGGGTTGGCTGATGCAGCGCGAAAATGTCCCGCTGTCGCCCGATCCGGGACCGCCGCTGACCTTGCAGGCCACTTAGCCTAGCCTAGCGGCGGTGGCTTCGTCGGCGGGTACGCGGCGCGGCGCTTTGCGTCGAGAGTTGCTGGCGTGCTTGAGAACTGGACGCAGTGCCTGTGCCGCCGCTTTCTGCTAAGGGCGCGCAGTGCGCTGCTGCTGTGTGGTTGTTGTCGTCGTCGCGTGACTGCAAGATCGCAGATCTTTGCCGAGGGGTGCCGAGCCGTCAGGCGACGCGCTATTGCACGGGCAGCTTCAGCACCCGATCGCTAATGTCGGCGACGTAGACGTTGCCCGCGGCGTCCACCGCCACCGCGTGGGGGCCTTCGAGGCCGGTGAACGGCAGCACGGTCTGGGTGCTCGACCCAGCCGCCAACTCCACCACCCGTTCGTGTTGGTCGGCGACGTAGACGCTGCCGGCGCCGTCCACTGCCACACCCGAGGGATTGAGGAGGCCGGTGAACGGCAGCACAATCTGAGCGCCATAGGACCGCGCGGGTGATATCGGGGGCGACGACGACGTCGGGGATGACTGCGACGGCCGTTGTTTGACGAGGGCGGGAATGCCGACGGCCGCGGCGATGACCGCGACCAGTGCAATGGCGCCGGCGATGAGCGCGATGGTGGTGCGCCGGCTGATCCCGCCGGCCCTTGCCGGGGTGGTCGGCGCAGGCTGCCGCGGCGAAGCCGGCGTGGCGGGTGCCGGTGAGTCGGGCGTAACGGTCATCGGCTGGGCCGGGACACCATCGCGCGCCTGCTGCGTCGTTGACAGGAGCGTGGCGGCCGGCGCCGGTCGTTCGATGGGGACGGTGATCGCGTCGCGGGCAGCGTCGGCTAACTCAACGGTGGTGGCATACCGATTTTCGGGGTCTTTGGCCATCCCCTTGGCGATCACCGCGTCGAACCGCGCGGGCACGTCGGGTTGGGTGCTCGAGGGTTGCGGGGGTGGGGTGTGGGCGTGGGCGAACATCAGGTGTGCGGTCGTGCTACCGGCAAAAGGTGGTTCTCCGGTCAGGGCTTCATACAGCACGCACGCCAGCGAGTAAATGTCGGCGCGGGCATTCTCTTCTGCGTGGGGGTCTAATCGCTCGGGTGCGATGTAGGCGAAGGTGCCGATCGTGCCGCCGGTCTTGGTCAGTCGGGTGTCGTCGGCCGCGCGGGCGATCCCGAAATCGATCAGGTAGGCGAAGTCGTCGCGATCCAGCAGGATGTTGGAGGGCTTGATATCGCGGTGGATCAGCCCGATCTCATGGGCGGCGTGCAAGGCTTTGGCGACCTGGTCGATGATGCGCACCGCGCGGGCGGGATCCACGGGGCCGTCGGCCAATACAGTGGCCAGGTCGCGGCCGTTGATTAGCCGCATACTGACGAACAGGCGACCGTCGATCTCCCCATAGTCATAGATCGGGACCACATGCGGAGTGTCCAATCGTGCAGCCGCGTGGGCTTCGCGGCGGAACCGCCGTTGAAAGTCCTCGTCCTCCGACAGAATCGCCGGCAGGACTTTGATGGCCACGACCCGGTCGGTGACGGTGTCATGGGCCCGCCAGACTTCACCCATGCCGCCGCGGCCCAGCAACTCGACCAAGCGGTAGCGACCGAACGGCGTTCCGTCCCCATCGGCGTGCCCTGCCACGGTCAGCATGCTAGCGATGGGTGATGCCATGCGGGGCGGGTCTGCCACGAAGGAAGGGGCGGCTCGATCCGGCGCACCTCAGACGGAGGATGGCTGGCCGTCGTGCTCATGTCAGCCGGCAGCGCCAACGGCCAATCGCACGCCACGATGCACCTGTGTGTCTAGGTAGGGTTGCATGGCCGATCATGGCTTTCACGCCACGTCAGACATCGGAGGGAGGTGACCCGGGTGTTGCCCACTGGGCTCAGTCCCAGCCGCGGCGCGGGCGTGCGGCTGCCCGCGATTGCGGCGCAGGTCGGCGCGGTCCTGGCCGGCAGCCCGGATCAGGCCCCAGATCAGGCCCCGGATCAGGCCCCAGATCAGGCCCCAGATCAGGCCCCAGATCAGGCCCCAGATCAGGCGGGGGTCGTCCCGGACATACCGGTCACCGGTGTGACGTTGCGTGCCCAGGATGTGCTGCCCGGCGACCTGTTCGCCGCCCTGCCCGGCTCGACCACCCACGGCGCCCGGTATGCCGGCGACGCGATCCAGCGCGGTGCCGTCGCGGTGCTCACCGACGCCGCCGGGGTCGCCGAGATGGGTGCTCAAGCCCGCACCGTTCCGACCCTGGTGCACCCCGCCCCCCGCAGCGTGCTCGGTTGCCTCGCGGCCACGGTCTACGGAAACCCGTCCGACCGGGTGACGGTTATCGGGATCACCGGAACATCCGGCAAGACCACCACCACTTATATGGTCGAGTCCGGTCTGCGGGCCGCCGGGCGCACGGCCGGGCTGATCGGCACCATCGGCATCCGGGTCGACGGCGCCGACATCCCCAGCGCCCTGACCACCCCGGAGGCCCCCGCGCTGCAGGCGATGCTCGCGGCGATGGCCGAACGTGGGGTGGACACCGTGGTCATGGAGGTGTCCAGTCACGCGCTGACGCTGGGCCGGGTGGACGGAACGCATTTCGCGGTGGGCGCTTTCACTAATCTGTCTCGCGACCACCTCGACTTTCACCCCAGCATGGCCGACTACTTCCAGGCCAAGGCGGCTTTGTTCGACCCGGACTCGTCGCTGCGTGCCCACACCGTCGTGGTGTGCATCGACGACGACGCCGGGCGCAAGATGGCGGCCCTGGCCGGTGACGCGATCACCGTCAGTGCCCTGGAAGAGCCCGAAGAGCCCGAAGAACCCGCCCAGCACGCACACTGGCGCGCCATGGACGTGGCGCCGACGGGGGCCGGGGGACTGGGGGTACCACCCGCTTGCGGGGGCGAATTCACCGTCGTTGACCCCGCCGGCGTGCAGCACCGGGTCGGCATCCGGCTGCCCGGCCGCTACAACGTCGCCAATTGTGTTGTCGCACTCGCGATTCTGGACGCAGTGGGAGTTTCCCCGGAACAGGCGGCGCCGGGACTGCGGGAAACCCGGGTCCCGGGGCGGTTGGAGCAAATCGACCGCGGCCAGGATTTTCTGGCGCTGGTCGACTACGCGCATAAGCCGGAAGCGTTGCGGGCGGTGCTAACCACCCTGCGGCACCCGGACCGCCGGCTGGCGGTGGTGTTCGGCGCCGGCGGCGACCGCGACCCGGGGAAGCGGGCGCCGATGGGCCGGATCGCCGCCGAGCTGGCCGACCTGGTGGTCGTCACCGACGACAACCCGCGCGGTGAGGATCCCGCGTCAATCCGTCGCGAGATCCTGGCCGGCGCCGCCGAACCCGGCGGCGCGACCCAGGTGATCGAAATCGGCGACCGGCGCGAGGCGATCGGCCACGCGGTCGCCTGGGCAAGGCCGGGCGATGTGCTTGTGATCGCAGGCAAGGGCCATGAAACCGGGCAGCGCACCGGCGGGCACACCCGCGCGTTCGACGACCGGGTGGAGTTGGCCCAGGCTTTGGAGGCCTTGGAGGCCTTGGGGGCCAGTCAATGATCGACCTGACCATTGCCCAGGTCGCCGAGATCGTCGGAGGCAGGCTGGCCGATATCTCGCCCGAGGCCGCCGGCGAACGACACATCACCGGGACCGTCGAGTTCGACTCGCGGGCCATCGGCCCGGGCGGGCTGTTCCTGGCGCTGCCGGGGGCGCGTTCCGACGGGCATGACCACGCGGCGTCGGCGGTAGCCGCCGGCGCGGTCGCCGTGCTGGCGGCCCGGCCGGTCGGGGTTCCAGCCATCGTGGTTTCCCCCGAACCGCGAAACAGCCGCGCCGGGGTGCTCGAGCATGACGCCGACGGTTCCGGCGCGGCGGTACTGGCCGCGCTGGCCAAGCTGGCCAAGGTGGTGGCCGCGGAGCTGGTGGCGGGCGGGCTGACCATCATCGGGATTACCGGCTCGTCGGGAAAGACCTCGACCAAAGACTTGGTGGCCGCCGTGCTCAAGCCGCTCGGCGAGGTGGTGGCCCCGCCGGGGTCGTTCAACAACGAGCTGGGCCATCCCTGGACGGTGTTGCGCGCGACGCGGCACACCGACTACTTAATCCTGGAGATGTCGGCCCGCCGCCCCGGCAACATCGCGGAGCTGGCGGCGATCGCCCCGCCGGCAATCGGGGTGGTCCTCAACGTCGGCACCGCACATCTGGGTGAGTTCGGCTCCCGTGCGGCCATCGCACGGACCAAAGCTGAACTGCCGCAGTCTGTTCCACCATCAGGGGTGGTCATCCTCAACGTCGATGACTTGGCGGTGGCGGCGATGGCCGAGGTTACCGCCGCCCGGGTGGTCCGGGTGAGCCGTGCTGATTCGGGATCCCCGACCGCCCTGACCGCCCCGGACGTGTGGGCCGGTCCGGTGTCGCTGGACCAACTGGCCCGGCCGCGCTTCACCATGCACACCAACTTTGGCGAAGCCAGGGAAATTGAGGTGCAACTCGGCGTTTATGGTGACCATCAGGTCGCCAACGCGCTGTGCGCGGGTGCCGTCGCGCTGGAATGCGGCGCCGGCGTCGAGCAGGTAGCGGCCGCGCTGGCCCAAGCGGGGCCGGTGTCGCGGCACCGGATGCAGGTGACCACCCGCGCCGACGGGGTGACGGTGATCGACGACGCCTACAACGCCAACCCCGACTCGATGCGCGCCGGCCTGCAGGCGCTGGCCTGGATAGCCCGCGGCGGCGCCCGGCCCAAAAAAAGACGCAGTTGGGCGGTGCTGGGGGAGATGGCCGAGCTCGGCGAGGATGCGATAACCGAGCACGACCGCATCGGCCGGCTGGCGGTGCGCTTAGATGTGTCTCGACTCGTTGTCGTCGGAATGGGGAGGTCGATGAGCGCCATGCACCACGGAGCCGTCATGGAGGGCTCGTGGGGCTCGGAAACTGATCCAGGGGCCGATAGAGGGGCCGTCAACGTCGCCGACGCCGATGCTGCCCTGGCATTGTTGCGGGCTGACGTGCAGCCCGGAGACGTGGTCCTGGTCAAGGCGTCGAACGCGGCCGGCCTGGGGGCGCTGGCCGACGCTCTGGCCTCGGAAGGTGCAGGAGCGGGCACAGAAGGCACAGGGGCGGGCACCGCCAGCGGGGTTCGGCCATGAGACAGATCCTGGTCGCCGTCGCCGTCGCGCTGAGCGTGTCGATCCTGTTGACCCCGGCGCTGATTCGGCTGTTCACCAAGCAGGGATTCGGCCATCAAATCCGTGCGGACGGCCCGCCCAGCCACCACACCAAACGCGGCACGCCGTCGATGGGTGGGGTGGCGATCCTGGCCGGCATCTGGGCCGGCTACCTGGGCACTCACCTGGCCGGGCTGGCGTTCGACGGCGAAGGCATGTCCGCGTCGGGCTTACTGGTGCTGGGCCTGGCAACCGCGCTGGGTGGCGTCGGATTCGTCGATGACCTGATCAAGATCCGCAGGTCGCGCAACCTCGGCTTGAACAAGACGGCTAAGACGGTCGGGCAGATCACCTCCGCGGTGGTGTTCGGCGTGCTGGTGTTGCAGTTCCGCAACGGCGCCGGCTTGACACCCGGCAGCGCCGATCTGTCCTACGTGCGTGAAATCGCCACCGTCACACTGGCTCCCGGACTGTTCGTGCTGTTCTGCGTGGTCATCGTCAGCGCCTGGTCGAACGCGGTCAACTTCACCGACGGCCTGGACGGGCTGGCGGCCGGGAGCATGGCGATGGTCACAGGCGCATATGTGCTGATCACCTTCTGGCAATACCGCAACGCGTGCGTTACCGCGCCCGGCCTGGGCTGCTACAACGTGCGCGATCCGTTGGACCTGGCGCTCATCGCGGCCGCGACCGCCGGCGCCTGCATCGGCTTTTTGTGGTGGAATGCCGCGCCGGCCAAGATCTTCATGGGTGACACCGGGTCGCTGGCGCTGGGCGGAATCATCGCGGGGTTGTCGGTTACCAGCCGCACCGAACTCCTCGCGGTGGTGCTCGGTGCGCTGTTCGTCGCCGAAATCACCTCCGTGGTGGTTCAGATCGTGGCCTTCCGCACCACCGGGCGCCGGGTGTTCCGGATGGCGCCGTTTCACCATCATTTCGAGTTGGCCGGCTGGGCCGAAACCACGGTGATCATTCGTTTTTGGCTGCTCACCGCGATCACCTGCGGTCTGGGCGTGGCCCTTTTCTACGGTGAGTGGCTAGCCGCGGTCGGCGCCTGACGTGCTCGAACCGCTGGCGTCGGGCACGCCCGTGCTGGTGGCCGGAGGCGGGGTCACCGGGCGGGCTGTGCTGGCGGCGCTGGTCCGGTTCGGCGCGACGCCAACGCTCTGCGACGACGACCCGGCCACCCTGCGCCGGTTCGCGGACAGCGGCGTGACCACCGTGACCGCCTCGATCGCCACGCAGCAGATCTCCGATTACGACCTGGTGGTGACCAGTCCCGGCTTTTCGCCGACGACGCCCGTGCTCGCGGCCGCCGCAACGGCGGGTGTGCCCATCTGGGGCGATGTGGAGTTGGCCTGGCGGCTGGACGCCGCGGGTTACTACGGGCCGCCACGCCGCTGGCTGGTGGTTACCGGCACCAACGGCAAGACGACGACGACCTCGATGCTGCACGCCATGTTGACCGCCGCGGACCGGCGCAGCCTGCTGTGCGGCAACATCGGCAGCCCGGTGCTGGACGTGCTGGGGGAGTCCGCCGAGCTGCTGGCCGTCGAGCTGTCAAGTTTCCAGCTGCATTGGGCGCCCTCGCTGCGGCCCGAGGCGGGCGTGGTGCTCAACATCGCCGAAGACCATCTGGACTGGCATGCCACGATGGCCGAATACGCCGCGGACAAGGCCCGGGTACTCAATGGCCGGGTGGCGGTGGTCGGGCTGGACGACGGCCGGGCGGCGGCGCTGCTGGATACCGCGCCGGCGCCGGTGCGGGTCGGCTTCCGGCTCGGCGCGCCTGCCGTTGGCGAACTCGGGGTGCGCGACGGCCGGTTGGTGGATCGCGCATTTGCCGACGACCTGGTGCTGCTGCCGGCCGCGTCGATACCGGTACCGGGCCCCGTCGGGGTGCTCGACGCGCTGGCCGCCACCGCGCTGGCCCGCAGCATTGGGGTTCCGGCCGAAGCGATCGCGGCAGCGGTCGCGTCGTTTCGGGTGGGGCCGCATCGCTCCGAGGTGGTAGCCGTCGTCGACGGGATCAGGTACGTCGACGACTCCAAGGCCACCAACCCGCACGCCGCCGAGGCATCTGTGCTGGCCTATTCGCGGGTGGTTTGGGTGGCCGGCGGTCTGCTCAAGGGCGCATCGCTGGACGCGGAGGTCGCTCGCATGGCGCCGCGGCTGGTCGGCGCGGTGCTCATCGGCCGAGATCGCGCGGTGGTTGCCGAGGCGTTATCGCGACACGCGCCTGATGTCCCCGTCGTCCACGTTGTGACAGGCGAGGATGCTGATATGTATGCGACTGCTGAGGCTTCTGTTATCAAAGTGACAAAAGTTGATGATTCGGGCGAGGCCATCGGCACACGCGTGATGACCGCGGCTGTGGCCGCGGCCCGGGACCTGGCCAGGCCCGGCGACACCGTACTGCTGGCACCGGCCGGCGCGTCGTTCGACCAGTTCACCGGTTACGCCGAACGTGGCGACGTGTTCGCGGCCGTCGTGCGCGCGGCGGCCCGGTAGGCGGGTGTGGCTAGCGCGCTGACCCGGGTGCTACGCCGGGCCAAGAAACCAGGCGAGGCGAAAACAGCCGGGGCCGACCGGGCGCAAGACGTCGAGGCGGTGACCGACGACGAGGCCGGAGCCGTGACGGACGCCGCCACCACCGATGAGGCGGCCCCAGAGACCCCGGAGACCCCAGCGGGCGCCAAAACTTCGGCGGCTTCGGCGGCGTCGGCCGGTGCGACCGGGGCGGCAGAAGGCGGCCCGCGGAGCCGGTTCGGTGCCTGGCTGGGCCGGCCCATGACCTCGTTTCACCTCGTCATTGCCGTCGCCGGGTTGCTGACGACGCTCGGCCTGATCATGGTGCTGTCGGCCTCCGGCGTGCGGTCCTACGGCGACGACGGATCGGCGTGGGTGATTTTCGGCAAACAGGTCTTGTGGACGGTTGTCGGTCTGATGGCCGGCTACACCTCGTTGCGGATGTCGGTGCGGTTCATCCGGCGTGTCGCGTTCTCCGCTTACCTGATCACCATCATCTTGCTGGTGCTGGTGCTCGTTCCGGGGATCGGTAATCTCGCCAACGGCTCCCGCAAGTGGTTTGTGGTCGCCGGCTTCTCGATGCAACCGTCCGAGTTGGCCAAGATCGCGTTCGCCATCTGGGGTGCGCATCTGCTGGCCGCCCGCCGCATGGAACGCGCGTCGCTGCGCGAGATGCTGATTCCGTTGCTGCCGGCCGCCGTCATCGCACTGGGACTGATCGTGGCCCAACCCGACCTCGGGCAGACGGTGTCGCTGGGCATCATCCTGTTGGCCCTGCTCTGGTACGCCGGGCTGCCGCTACGGGTGTTCGGCTCGTCGCTGGCAGCGGTCTTCATCGCGGGGGCAATCCTGGCGATGTCCGCCGGTTACCGGTCAGACCGGGTGCGGTCCTGGCTTGACCCCGAGAACGACCCGCAGGACACCGGCTACCAGGCGCGGCAGGCCAAGTTCGCGCTGGCCCACGGCGGCGTCTTCGGCGACGGCCTGGGCCAGGGCACCGCCAAGTGGAACTACCTGCCCAATGCGCACAACGACTTCATCTTCGCGATCATCGGCGAGGAGCTTGGCTATATCGGCGCATTCGGGCTGCTGGCGCTCTTCGGGCTGTTCGCATACACCGGGATGCGGATCGCGCGGCGGTCGGCCGACCCGTTCCTGCGGTTGCTGACAGCCACCACGACGATGTGGGTGCTCGGGCAGGCGTTTATCAACATCGGCTACGTGATCGGGGTGCTGCCGGTCACCGGCCTGCAGCTACCACTCATCTCTGCTGGCGGAACATCAACGGCTGCAACACTTTTCATGATAGGCATCATGGCTAACGCGGCTCGCCATGAACCGGAGGCGGTGGCGGCGCTGCGGGCCGGGCGCGACGACAAGGTGAACCGGCTGCTGCGGCTGCCGCTGCCCGAGCCGTATCTGCCGAGCCATATCGAGGCGTTTCGTGACCGCAAGCAGGCCCGTGCGCGACCCGCCAAACCAGCCAAACCAGCCAAGCCGCGCAAGCCCGCCCGCAACGCCCCCCGGGAGCTAGACCCGCCGCAGCGGCCCCGCCGGTCGTCAATCCCCCGAGCGGCTGATGGCGCTTCCCGTCGCGTGGCGCATCATGTATCTGGTCAGCGGCACGGGGGCCGGCGTCAGAAACGGCGTGTTCGCGCATTGGAAGGTCAGCGTTACGGGTGAACGGCTCGATCAAGCAGCCGGCCGGCGGGCAGGGGACCAGCCCCTCGCCCGCCGGTGCCGCGTTGTCGGTCGTCCTTGCCGGCGGCGGTACCGCGGGCCATGTGGAGCCCGCGATGGCCGTCGCCGACGCGCTGTCCGCGCTGGATCCGCAGGTCCGGATCACCGCATTGGGCACCCGGCGCGGGCTGGAGACCAGGCTGGTGCCCGAGCGCGGCTACCACCTCGAGCTGATCACCCCGGTGCCGTTGCCGCGTAAGCCCAGCGGCGATCTGGCCCGGCTGCCGTCGCGGGTGTGGCGTGCCGTCCGGGAGACCCGGGCGGTGCTCGACGTCGTCGACGCCGACGTCGTCATCGGTTTCGGTGGGTATGTGGCACTGCCGGCCTACCTTGCGGCGCGCGGATTTGGCTTCGGACGTTCCAGGCGCCGCGTCCCGGTGGTGATCCACGAGGCCAACGCCAGGGCCGGGATAGCGAACCGAGTCGGCGCGCGCACCGCCGCCCGAATCCTGTCCGCGGTGCCGGATTCCGGGCTTAAACGCGCCGAGGTGGTCGGGGTCCCGGTCCGGGCGGCCATCAACGCGCTGGACCGCGCGGCGTTGCGCGCCGAGGCGCGGGAGCACTTCGGCTTCGCCGACGACGCGCTTGTGCTGCTGGTGTTCGGTGGTTCACAGGGCGCGGTCTCGTTGAACCGGGCGGTCTCGGGCGCCGCCGCCGACCTCGCCGCCGCCGGTGTGTCCGTGCTGCACGCCCACGGGCCCAAGAACACCCTCGAGCTGCGCACACCCGAGCATGGTGATCCGCCGTACGTGGCGGTGCCCTATCTCGACCGGATGGAGCTGGCGTATGCCGCCGCCGACCTGGTGATCTGCCGGTCCGGGGCGATGACGGTCGCCGAAGTGTCGGCAGTCGGCCTGCCGGCCATCTACGTGCCGCTGCCGATCGGCAACGGCGAGCAGCGGCTCAACGCGCTGCCGGTGGTTGACGCCGGCGGCGGCACGCTGGTCGCCGACGCCGCCCTGACGCCGCGCCTGGTGGCCCAGCAGGTAGCCGGGTTGCTCACCGACCCACCGCGGCTGGCGGTCATGACTGCGGCCGCCGCGCGGGTGGGCCATCGGGATGCCGCGCGACAGGTGGCCCAGGCGGCGCTGGATATCGCACGACGGGCGCAGGCGGCGGGAGGACGACGGTGAACCCCGATCAGTTGCCACCCGAGCTGCAGCGGGTGCACATGGTGGGCATCGGGGGAGCCGGAATGTCGGGGATCGCCCGCATCCTGCTGGACCGCGGCGGACAGGTGTCCGGGTCGGACGCCAAGGAGTCGCGCGGTGTGCACGCGCTGCGGGCGCGGGGCGCGCAGATCCGCATCGGACACGACGCGTCCTCGCTGGATCTGCTGCCTGGCGGACCCACCGCCGTCATCACCACCCACGCCGCCATCCCCAAAACCAACCCCGAGCTCGTCGAAGCCCGGCGTCGCGGCATTCCGGTGATCTTGCGACCGGCCGTGCTGGCCAGGCTGATGCAGGGGCGCACCACGCTGATGGTCACCGGCACCCACGGCAAGACGACGACGACGTCGATGCTCATCGTGGCCCTGCAGCACTGCGGGCGAGACCCGTCCTTCGCGGTGGGCGGTGAGCTCGGTGAGGCCGGCACCAACGCCCACCACGGCAGCGGCAACTGCTTCGTCGCCGAGGCCGACGAAAGCGACGGCTCACTGCTCGAATACACACCCGACGTTGCGGTGGTCACCAACATCGAGTCCGATCACCTGGACTTCTATGGAAGTGCCGAGACGTATGTCGGGGTGTTCGACTCCTTCGTGGAGCGGCTTGCCCCCGGGGGAGCGCTCGTGGTGTGCACCGATGACCCCGGCGCGGCCGCGCTGGCCCAACGTACCGCCGAGTTGGGGATCCGGGTGCTGCCCTACGGCTCTTCCGTCGACGAACCCTCCCCCGCAAGCCCTCGGTACCCCCATGCCGGGAGGTTGGTGTCGTGGGAGCAACACGGCACCGAAGCGGTCGCGCACATCCAACTGGCGGGCGAGCCGGTGCGTGCGATGCGGCTGTCGGTGCCCGGATGGCACATGGCGCTCAACGCTCTGGGCGCGCTGCTGGCGGCGGTCGAGATCGGCGCCCCGGTCGATGAGGTGCTGGACGGGCTGGCCGGTTTCGAGGGCGTGCGCCGCCGATTCGAACTGGTCGGGACCTCGGGAGTCGGCAAAGCGTCGGTGCGGGTGTTCGACGACTACGCGCATCACCCGACGGAGATCAGCGCGACGCTGGCGGCGGTTAGCACGATGCTCGAGCAGCAGAGCGGTGGCGGTCGCAGCATCGTGGTATTTCAGCCTCATTTGTATTCGCGGACAAAGGCTTTCGCCGCCCAGTTCGGTCACGCGCTCGATGCTGCCGACGAGGTGTTCGTGCTGGACGTCTATGGGGCACGGGAACAACCGCTGGCCGGCGTCAGTGGCGCCAGCGTCGCTGCGCATGTCAGCGCGCCGGTGCGCTACATTCGGGACTTCTCGGCGGTCGCCGAGGAGGTGGCCGCGGCCGCCGGCCCGGGCGACGTCATCGTCACGATGGGTGCGGGCGACGTGACCATGCTGGGGCCCGAGATCGTGACCGCGCTGCGGGCGAGAGCCAACCGCAGCGCGCCCGGCCGGTCGGGGGTGCGGCCGTGACCGGGCCGAACGACGCCACACCAACCGATCTGGTGGGCCCAGAATTGCCGGACGACACTGATGGCTCTGAAGCGATCGCCGAACCGATGGTCGCCGAACCTCAGGATGGCGAGCAGCCCGCGGACGAAGCCGAACTCGAGGGGCCGCGCCGACGGGCCCGCCGGGAACGTGCCGAGCGCCGCGCCGCGGAGGCGCGCGCCACGGCCATCGAGGAAGCCCGCCGCGAGGCCAAACGACGGACCCGCGGACATCCCGTCACTGAGCCCAAACCCGTTGCGCGGGGCGTGGTTCGGGGTCTGAAAATGCTGCTGGCGACGGTGTTGGTGGCCATCGTCGGGGTCGGGCTCGCGCTGATTCTCTATTTCACGCCGGCGATGTCGGCGCGCGACATCGTCGTCACCGGGACCGGAGCGGTGACCCGCGAGGAAGTCCTCGACGCGGCGCAGGTGCGGCCGGGCACGCCGCTATTGCAGATCAACACCGACCAGGTCGCCGACCGGGTCGCGGCGATCCGGCGGGTGGCCAGCGCGCGGGTGCAGCGTCAATACCCGTCGGCGCTGCGGATCACCATCGTCGAGCGCGTCCCGTTGGTGGTCAAGGATTATCCGGATGGTCCGCACCTTTTTGACCGTGACGGTGTCGACTTCGCGACCGGTCCGCCGCCACCGGGGTTGACCTATATCGATGTTGACAATCCCGGGCCGAGCGACTCGGCGACCAAGGCCGCGCTGGCGGTGTTGCTCGCGCTGCGGCCCGAGGTCTTGGGTCAGGTGGGCCGCATTTCGGCCCCCTCGGTGTCTTCGATCACCCTCACGCTCGGCGACGGGCGGGTGGTGATCTGGGGGAGCACCGACCGGGCCGAAGAGAAGGCCGAGAAGCTGGCCGCGTTGTTGACGCAGCCCGGCAAGACCTACGACGTGTCCAGCCCGGACCTGCCGACCGTCAAGTAGCCAACCCCGTGCGTGACAAACCACCTGCTGCCGCATTTTCGCAGGTACCAATTCCGGTCCACGAACTCCGAGAATCGGAAACTGCTCGACAATTTTTCTCGATCCGGGCTTCTGCGCGCGCTACTGCTGAATACTGTCTGATGTGCGAACCGGGCTCAACTGAAGGGGCCGAAAATGTCGTCGTATGTGATCGCAACTCCCGACGTCCTGGCCGCGGTGTCTGCGGACTTGACCGGGATCGGATCGACGATCCGGGTGGCCACCGCAGCGGCGGCGACTTCGACGACGCAGCTGGTGCCCGCAGCCGAGGATGAGGTCTCGGCGGGTATTGCCGCGTTGTTCGGCAGGTACGCCGAGGAGTACAAGGCGCTGACCGGGCAGGCGGCGGCGTTTCATGACCAGTTTGTGCAGACGTTGACCGCGGGTGCGCGCTCGTATGCGGCCGCCGAGGCGGCTAATGCCTCGCCCCTGCAGTCGTTGTTTGGCATTAACTTGTTTTCCCCGGTGGAGATGTTGACGGGTCGCCCGCTGGTAGGCAATGGCGTCGACGGGACGGCTGGCACCGGGCAGGCCGGCGGCGGCGGCGGGTGGCTCTTCGGCAATGGCGGCAACGGTGGCTCCGGGGCTCCCGGTTTGTCCGGTGGCGCCGGCGGGGACGCTGCGCTGTTCGGGTCGGGCGGGGCCGGCGGGGCGGGTGGGGTCGGCATGGCCGGCGGGACCGGCGGCACCGGCGGGACCGGTGGTGCGAGTGGCCTGCTGTTCGGCAACGGCGGCGCCGGCGGCGCGGGCGGCGCGGGCGCTGCCGGTGGGATCGGTCAGGCCGGCGGGACCGGCGGGGCCGGCGGTACCGGTGGGATCGGCATGGCGCAACTGGGCGGCGCCGGCGGGGTCGGCGGCAGCGGCGGTGCCGCCGGGGCCGGCGGTGCGGGTAGCGCAGGCCACGCGGGCGTGGCCGGCGGTACCGGCTTTTCCGGTGGGTTGGGCGGTGCTGGCGGGGCTGGCGGCGCTGACACGGGGGTGCTCGGGCACGGGGGTACCGGGGGCACCGGGGGTGCCGGCGGGGCTGGCGGCCAGGGGGGTGCGGGCGTCAACAGTGACGGCGGCACCGGTGGGACGGGCGGTACGGGTGGCGCGCCTGGCGCTGGCGGCGCCGGGATCGCGGGCGCCGGCGCGGAGGGTACCGGCGGCACCGGCGGGGTCGGCGGGACCGGGGGCCAAGGCGACGCGGGCGCCGCAGGCACCCCAGGCGCCGGCTCAACCGGCCCAACCGCGCCCACCGGCGGCAGCATGGGCTTCCACGGCGGCGAAGGAGGCCAAGGGGGCCAAGGGGGCGCGGCCCCGGTCGGCGGCGTCAACGGCCAGGGCGGCGACGCCGGCCAGGGCGGCGCGGGCGGCTCCGGTGGTCAGGGCGGCAGCAACACCGGCACCACCGCCGGCATGGGCGCCCCGGGTGGCACCGGCGGTACCGGCGGCGCCGCCGGTACCCCCGGCGTGCCCGGCGCCGGCGCCGGCGCCCCGGGCGCCGCGGGTGCCGGTGGCGCCGGCGGCACCGGTGGAACCGGTGGCACTGGCGGTGGCGGCGGCACCGGCGCCACCGGCCTCGCGGGTGACGACTCCAACCCCCCGACGTCGTCGCCCAAGATCGGATTCCAGGGTGGGCAGGGTGGCACGGCCGGCGCCGGGGGCGCCGGCGGCGCCAGCAATGGTGCCGGCTCGGTCGGCGGGGCCGGTGGCCTTGGCGGTAACGGCGGCCAGGGTGGCCAAGGCGGCATCGGTGGCAGCAATACCGGCACCACCGGCACCGGCGCCACCGGCGGCGGCCTGGGCGCCCAGGGCGGCACGGGTGGCACCGGTGGCACCGCCGGGGCGGGCGGTGCCGGGACCGATGGCGGCAGCAAAGGTGCCGGCGGCGCCGGCGGCACCGGCGGGACCGGCGGCACGGGCGGCGGCGGCGCCACCGGAACGGCGGGTACCAGCTCAACTACGCCCCACGTGGGGCTGCGGGGTGGCCAGGGCGGTGCGGGCGGCGTCGGGGGCGCCGGCGGCGCCAGCAATGGTGCCGGCTCGGTCGTCGGGGCCGGTGGCCTCGGCGGTAACGGCGGCCAGGGCGGCATCGGCGGCGTCGGTGGCAGCAATGCCGTCATCACCAGCAACGGCGCGCAGGGCGGCGGGCTGGGCGCGCAGGGTGGCCAGGGCGGCACCGGTGGCACCGCCGGGGCGGGCGGCACCGGGGCCGCCGGGAGCCACGGTGGCGGCGGTACCGGCGGTACCGGCGGGACCGGCGGCAATGGCGGCGTCGGCGCCACCGCTGCGGCGGGTACCAGCTCAGCTTCACCCGGCACGGGTTCGCAGGGTGGCCAGGGCGGGCTCGGCGGCATCGGTGGCAACGGCGGCGCCAGCAACGGTTCCGGCTCGGTCGGCGGGGCCGGTGGCCTCGGCGGTAACGGTGGCCAGGGCGGCACCGGCGGCCAGGGTGGCAGCAATACCGGCACCACCGGCGGCGGTATTGGCGCCCAGGGTGGCTTTGGTGGCATCGGTGGCACCGCCGGTGCGGCGGGCGTCGGGACCAATGGCGGCAGCAACGGTACCGGCGGCACGGGCGGCAAAGGTGGGACCGGCGGCAATGGCGGCCTCGGCGCCGCCGGCACCGCGGGTGCCGCGGGTATCGGCTCAACCGCGCCCACCATCGGCCTGCAGGGCGGCCAGGGCGGCGTGGGCGGCACCGGTGGCTTCGGTGGGGCCAGCAATGGTTCCGGCTCGGTCGGCGGGGCCGGCGGCCTCGGCGGTAACGGCGGCCAGGGTGGCATCGGCGGCCAGGGCGGTAACGCTACTAGCACCAGCGTCAACGGCGGCCTGGGCGCCCAGGGCGGCCTGGGCGGCAACGGTGGCACCGCCGGTGCGGGGGGCTCCGGAACCGCTGGCGGCGGCAGCGGTACCGGCGGCACTGGCGGGACCGGTGGGACCGGCGGCACCGGCGCCACCGGCGGCACCGGCGCAGGGGGTACCAACTCAAAGGCGCCCGGTAGTGGGCTGCAGGGTGGCCAGGGCGGGTTGGGCGGGTCCGGGGGTAGCGGCGGCAGCAACGTTGCCGGCACGGCCGTCACTGGGGCCGGCGGCAAGGGTGGCCAGGGTGGCACCGGCGGCACCGGCGGCCTGGGTGGTGACGCTGCCACCACCAGCATCGGCGGTGGCTTGGGCGCGCAGGGCGGCACGGGGGGCACCGGTGGCATCGCGGGCGCGGGGGGCTTCGGGGCCGGTGGCATCCAGGCTGCCGGTGGCACGGGCGGCACCGGTGGGACCGGCGGCAACGGCGGTGGCGGCGCCACCGGCGCGGCGGGTACCAGCAGCTCAATTTCGCCCACTCCGGGTTCGCAGGGTGGCCAGGGCGGGACGGGCGGCACCGGTGGTAACGGCGGCGCTACCAATGGTCCCGGCTCGGTCGTTGGGGCCGGCGGGCTCGGCGGTAACGGCGGTCAGGGCGGCACCGGCGGCGGCGGTGGTGACAACCTTGCCACTTCCGGCGGCACGATGGGCGCCGCCGGTGGCACCGGTGGCACCGGTGGCACCGCCGGGGCGGGCGGTGCCGGTGCGATTCAGGGTAACGGCGGCACCGGCGGCACCGGCGGGACCGGCGGCAACGGCGGCGGCGCCGCCACCGGCAACCCGGGGAGCGACACCTCAGTAGCCGGGAACACGGCCGGGCAGGGCTTCCAGGGTGGCCAGGGCGGTACGGGCGGCACCGGCGGCAGCGGCGGCGCTGTCAACGGTTCCGGCTCAGTCGTTGGCGCTGGCGGGCTCGGTGGTAACGGCGGTCAGGGCGGCACCGGCGGCCTCGGCGGCAGCAACACCGCCGCTACCCAGAGCGGGATGGGCGGGCAGGGCGGCCAGGGTGGCATCGGTGGCACCGCCGGGGCGGGCGGGACCGGGGCCAGCCAGGGTAACGGCGGTATCGGCGGTATCGGCGGGACCGGCGGCAACGGCGGCAACGGCGGCGGCGGCAGCCCCGGGGGCGACGACTCCGCTTCGCCCACTCCGGGCTCGCAGGGTGGCACGGGCGGTACGGGCGGCACCGGGGGTACCGGCGGCGCAGCCACCGGTACCGGTTCGGTCGCCGGGACCGGCGGCCTCGGCGGTAACGGCGGTACAGGCGGCACCGGTGGCCTCGGTGGCACCAACACGGGCACCAGCGCCGGCACCTCAACCGGCGCCGCGGGCGGCCAGGGCGGCACCGGCGGCACCGCCGGTGCCGGCGGTGCCGCCGGAGCCCTCAGTGTCGGCGGCGCCACCACCCTTACCGCCGGTACCGGCGGTACCGGCGGTAACGGCGGAACCGGCGGCAATGGCGGCGGCGGTGGCTTTGGCAACGCGGGTGCCAGCTCATCTACACCCACTATCGGTTCTTCCGGTGGCCAGGGCGGCGCCGGCGGCGCCGGGGGTACCGGCGGCGCCAGCAGTGGTAAAGGCTCCTTCGGCGGCACCGGCGGCCTCGGCGGAAACGGCGGCACGGGCGGCGTCGGCGGAGTCGGCGGCAGCTACACGGGCGACAAGGGCGGCGCTGGTTCCCAAGGCGGCACCGGCGGCATCGGTGGCACCGGCGGTGCCGCCGGTAAGGCGGGTACCACCGGTGGAGGTACGGCCGGCACCGTCGGCACGGGCGGCAACGGCGGCATGGGCGGCTTGGGCGGGAATGGCGCCTTGGGTCCCGACGGGCCGGTTGCCAAGATCATGGGCGTCCCCGCCGGCGGCGGCGCCGGCGGCGGCGGCGGCGCCGGCGGCGACGGCGGCGCTGGCGGCTCCGGCGGTAGCGCCGATATTGGCGGCAAAAACGGCAACGGCGGCCTCGGCGGCAACGGCGGGACCGGCGGCGGTGGCGGCGACGGCTTCGCTTTCAACCCCTTCGACGGCGCCAAGGGCGGCGCCGGCGGCGCCGGCGGCGGCGGCGGCTCCGGCGGTGACGCCGGCAGCGGTGGTGGCGCCGCAGGCTTTGGCGGCCAGGGTGGTAACGGCAACACCGGCGGCGGCGGCGGCGGCGGCGGCGGCGGCCTCATCGGCGACGGCGGCGGCGGCGGCCTCGGCGGAAACGGCGGCCCCGGAGGCAGAGGCGGCCTTGGCCTTGCCGGCAATGGCAACGGCGGCAACGGCGGCGACGGCGGCGGCGGCGGCGGCGGCAGCGAAAGCGCCGAGGGCGGCGGCGTCGGCGGCGCCGGCGGCAACGGCGGCATCGGCGGCACGGGCGTCGGTACGACAGACGGTAACGGTGGCAACGGCGGCGGTGGCGGCACCGGCGGTGATGGCACGACCTCCACCGGCGGCGCCGGCGGCGCCGGCGGCGCCGGCGGCGACGGCAGCAACGGCGGCGACGGCGGCCCTGGTGGCACCGGCGGTGGCGCCATCACCGCCGGCGGCGGCGGCGCCGGCGGCGCCGGCGGCGCCGGCGGCGGCGGCCTCGCCGGGAACGGCGGGACCGGCGGCAGTGGCGGCGACGGCCAGGCCGGCACGACCTCCGGCGGCGACGGCGGGAACGGCGGCAACGGCGGCAACGGCACCGGCGGGAACGGCGGCGGTGGCGGCGGTGGTGGCACCGGCGGCGCCGGCGCCACCAGCTCCGGCGGCAACGGCGGCAACGGCGGCAACGGCGGCAACAGCACGAGCGGCGGCATCGGCGGTAGCGGCGGCAGTGGCGGCGGCGGCCAGTTCGGCTTCCCCACCGGCTCGTCCGGCTCGTCTGGCAGTGATGGCTCCCCCCCATAATTCCAACCGGCGGGCGGTAGGGCACGGGTACCAACCGGGTTTCGAGGCATTGGCCTTTGCCGGCGTTATTGCCTTGTAACGGTGAGATGTTCGGTTTGACGTCGGACAAGTGAGTCCACCCAAGCCCAGGTGGTCGCGCGGTCGGGCGACCGGCATGGTCCGCACGGTTTACGTGTGTCCACTACGCCCGGGCAACAAGAAAAATCCGCGCTGCGCGTCGGCGCGCCTGCGCGGTGAAACCGCGTCGTACCCATACCGTTTGGTTACGCGGAACTTGACATAACTCTAACCCTATAGTTGAGGTTAAGGCTTTTTCAAGCCGACACACCAAGCGGACACACCGAGTTCCCACCAGGGAGGAAGACGAATGATGACCCCCCCACATAACTATTTGGCCGTCATCAAAGTTGTGGGCATCGGTGGCGGCGGCGTCAACGCCGTCAACCGGATGATCGAGCAGGGCCTCAAGGGCGTGGAGTTCATTGCGATCAACACCGACGCCCAGGCGTTGTTGATGAGCGATGCCGACGTAAAACTCGACGTCGGCCGTGACTCAACCCGCGGGCTGGGCGCCGGCGCCGACCCGGAGGTCGGGCGCAAGGCCGCCGACGACGCCAAGGACGAGATCGAAGAACTGCTCCGCGGGGCCGACATGGTGTTCGTCACCGCCGGCGAAGGCGGCGGAACCGGCACCGGCGGGGCGCCCGTCGTCGCCAGCATCGCCCGCAAACTGGGGGCGCTGACCGTCGGCGTGGTTACCCGGCCGTTCTCGTTCGAGGGCAAGCGGCGCAGCAGCCAGGCCGAGAATGGCATATCGTCGTTGCGGGAGAGCTGCGACACCCTCATCGTGATACCCAACGACCGATTGCTGCAGATGGGGGACGAAGCGGTGTCCCTGATGGACGCGTTCCGCAGCGCCGACGAGGTGCTGCTCAACGGGGTGCAGGGCATCACCGACCTGATCACCACGCCCGGGCTGATCAACGTCGACTTCGCCGACGTCAAGGGCATCATGGCCGGCGCGGGTACCGCCCTGATGGGCATCGGCTCGGCCCGCGGCGAAGGCCGGTCGCTGAAAGCCGCCGAAATCGCCATCAACTCGCCGCTGCTGGAGGCGTCCATGGAGGGCGCACAGGGTGTGCTGATGTCCATCGCCGGCGGCAGCGATCTGGGCCTCTTCGAGATCAACGAGGCGGCCTCGCTGGTGCAGGACGCCGCACATCAAGATGCCAACATTATTTTCGGCACCGTGATCGACGACTCGCTCGGCGACGAGGTGCGCGTCACCGTGATCGCGGCGGGCTTTGATGCCGGCGGGGCCGGCCGCAAGCCCGTGGTGGGTGTCGGCGCGGAACGCACCGGCGGCGCTCACCGGATCGAGTCGGCGCGGGCCGGCAAGCTGACCTCGACGCTGTTCGAGCCCGTCGACGCCGTCAGCGTGCCGGTGCACACCAACGGGGCAACCCTGAATATCGGCGGCGAAGACGACGACGTCGATGTGCCGCCGTTCATGCGCCGCTGAGCTCGGCTGAGCTCGGCTGAAGTTGACTGAGGCCTTCGATGCGGGCGGAATCCGGATACTGGGCACGTGAGCGTTCGCATCCGGCGGGTGACCACCACTCGGGCGGGCGGCGTGTCGAGGCCGCCGTTCGACACCTTCAACCTCGGCGACCATGTCGGTGACGAACCGGCGGCGGTGGCCGCTAACCGGGCCCGGCTGGCCGCCGCGATCGGATTGGCGGCCGGCCGGGTGGTCTGGATGAACCAGGTCCACGGCGATCGAGTCGAAGTCGTCGACGAGCCGCGTGATACCGCGTTCGATGACACCGACGCATTGGTGACCGCCACCCCGCGACTGGCACTGGCGGTGGTGACGGCCGACTGTGTGCCGGTGTTGATGGCCGACGCGCGCGCCGGTGTGGCCGCGGCGGTGCATGCCGGGCGCGTCGGCGCGCAAAAGGGCGTGGTGGCTCGTGCAGTGGAAGCGATGCTGGGCCTGGGCGCGCAAGCCGGCGACATCTCGGTGCTACTGGGCCCGGCGGTCAGTGGTCGCAACTACGAAGTGCCCGTGGCCATGGCCGACGAGGTCGACGCGGCGTTGCCGGGCAGCCGCACCACCACCTCGGCCGGAACCCCCGGACTCGACCTCCGCGCCGGAATTGCTTGCCAACTCCGCGATTTGGGCATCACGTCGATCGACGTCGATCCGCGCTGCACGCTGGCCGACCCGACCCTGTTCAGCCATCGCCGGGGTGCCCCCACCGGGCGGCTGGCGTCGCTGGTCTGGATGGAGTGACCGCGATGGCGGCGGACTCGGCAGCGCAAGGAGACCGCGAATCGGAATTGACGCGCGCGTTGGCGGCGGTGCGATCACGGCTCGCGGCGGCCGCGGAAGCGGCGGGTCGCAATGTCGGCGAAATTGAACTTCTCCCCATTACCAAATTCTTTCCGGCAACCGATGTTGCGATTTTGTCCCGACTGGGTTGTCGGGCCGTTGGCGAATCCCGGGAGCAGGAAGCTTCGGCGAAGGTAGCCGAACTCGCTCGGCTGCGTTCGGCTTCCCAACGGGCCGGCTTGCGGCCCATGCACTGGCACATGGTCGGACAGATTCAGCGCAACAAGGCCCGGTCGCTGGCCCAGTGGGCACACACCGCTCACTCGATCGACAGCTCGCGGCTGGTGGCCGCCCTCGATCGCGCGGTTGCCGCAGCACTGGCCGAGGGTCGTCGCAGCGACCCGCTGCGGGTCTATGTCCAGGTCAGCCTCGATGGTGATGTGTCGCGCGGCGGTATCGCCGTGACGGCACGCGGCGCGATGGACAAGGTGTGCGCGCAGGTTGAGGCGGCGAAAAGCCTGCAGCTGATCGGGTTGATGGGCATCCCGCCGTTGGACTGGGATCCCGAGAAGGCCTTCGACCGGCTGAGATCGGAACACCGCCGGGTGCTCCAATCGCATCCGAACGCGGTCGGATTGTCCGCCGGTATGTCCAACGATCTGGAAATTGCGGTCAAACATGGTTCGACGTGTGTGCGTGTCGGTACCGCGCTATTGGGCCCGCGGCGGTTACGGTCACCGTGAATAGTCACTGTAGTCACAACTGCATCACAGACAACATAATTCCCAGGTGCTAGAAGGGGTCAAGCAATGAGCACACTGCACAAGGTCAAGGCCTACTTCGGTATGGCGCCGACGGAGGACTACGAAGACGAGTACTACGACGACCGCCCTCCTTCGCGTGGTTTCTCGCGTCCCCGATTTGACGACGGATATGGCCGCTATGAAGGGCGCGACTACGACGATCCGCGCGGTGAGGTGCGCGAGTCCGACTACCCGCCGCCCAGCGGCTATCGCGGCGGCTACGGAGAGGAACCCCACTTCCGGCCCCGCGAGTTCGACCGGACCGACATGAACCGCCCGCGTTTCGGGTCGTTCTTGCGCGGCTCTACCCGCGGCGCGCTGGCGATGGATCCGCGCCGGATGGCGATGATGTTCGAGGAAGGCCATCCGCTGTCGAAGATCACCACGCTGCGGCCCAAGGACTACAGCGAAGCCCGCACCATCGGAGAGCGGTTCCGCGACGGTACCCCGGTCATCATGGATCTGGTGTCGATGGACAATGCCGACGCCAAACGGCTGGTCGACTTCGCCGCCGGCCTGGCCTTCGCGTTGCGCGGGTCGTTCGACAAGGTCGCGACCAAGGTGTTCTTGCTCTCACCCGCCGATGTCGATGTGTCCCCGGAAGAGCGTCGCCGGATCGCCGAAACCGGTTTCTACGCTTATCAATAACTACAGTTGACCGTTGCGGCGCGCGGGGAGCCGCGGTCTGCGGATTTGGCGTAAGTCCAGCAATGGGACCTGTGGGTCGCTCCGAGCCCACCATCGGGATGTGTGTCGGCCCGTGAAGTCGGTACGCTAGCAATTGCCGCCCGGTGGGCGGCGACTGACATTCTCATCATCCTCATCGGTAAGGTCGGGCTCTCGTTGGCGCTGTTCTTTCAGATCCTTGGGTTTGCGCTGTTCATCTTCTGGCTGCTGCTCATCGCCCGGGTCGTCGTTGAGTTCATTCGGTCGTTCAGCCGCGACTGGCGTCCCACCGGTGTCACCGTGGTGATCTTGGAGCTCATCATGTCGATCACCGATCCGCCGGTGAAACTCCTACGTCGGCTGATCCCGCAACTCACCATCGGCGCGGTCCGCTTCGACCTGTCCATCATGGTGCTGCTGTTGGTTGCGTTCATCGGCATGCAACTGGCTTTCGGCGCCGCGGCCTCGAGTTAGGCCACGGTTTGGCCACGGTTTTGGTGCGGACGGATTTCAGCCCTAAGCGTTTGGTTTTCTTTTGCCTTAAAGTTTGAAATTGGTTCTTATTTATTGGCCCAAAGGGCAACAGCCGGGTCTGGTGTGACAGGATGGACGCCAGTTGCACGACGGCTACCGCTCCGTTCTACACTTTCTAGATCGCTTGAAGACAGGAACTCGAGGGGAAAACAATGCCGCTTACACCAGCCGACGTCCACAACGTGGCGTTCAGTAAGCCGCCTATAGGTAAGCGTGGTTATAACGAGGATGAGGTTGACGCTTTCCTTGACCTGGTGGAAAACGAGCTGACGCGGCTCATCGAAGAGAACTCCGATCTACGTCAGCGGATCGAAGAGCTGGACCGTGAACTCGCAGCCGGGGGTGCCGGCGCCGGTGCTGCTCCTGCTCTTGCTACTCAGCCCACCCAGGCGATCCCCGTCTACGAACCCGAACCCGAGCCTGTCCAGCCGGCGCCGGCGCCGGTGGTTGCGCCTTCGGTGGGGACGAACGAGGAGCAGGCCCTCAAGGCCGCACGGGTGCTGGCCCTCGCTCAAGACACCGCCGACCGGCTCACCGGTACCGCGAAGGCCGAGTCGGACAAGATGTTGGCCGATGCCCGCGCCAATGCCGACCAAATCCTCAGTGAAGCCCGTCACACCGCGGAGGCCACGGTCACCGATGCTCGGCAACGCGCCGACGCGATGCTGGCCGATGCCCAAACCCGATCCGAGACTCAGCTGCGTCAGGCGCAGGAGAAGGCCGATGCGCTGCAGGCCGACGCCGAACGCAAGCATTCCGAGATCATGGGAACCATCAACCAGCAGCGCACGGTGCTGGAGGGCCGCCTAGAGCAGCTACGCACGTTCGAACGCGAATACCGCACCCGGCTCAAAACCTACCTGGAATCTCAGCTCGAGGAACTCGGCCAGCGCGGATCGGCGGCTCCGGTCGATTCCAGTGCCGACGCCGGTGGGTTCGAACAGTTCAACCGGGGTAATAACTAGCCCGGCAACGTGCCAGACTCCTAGTTCGGCACACCGGACCCGCACTCGACCAGGCAGTCCCGCTCGTCGGCTGGAGGTACACCCATGTTGATCATTGCGCTGGTATTAGCTCTGATTGGGCTCGTCGCGTTGGTGTTCGCCGTCGTCACCAGCAACGAGCTGGTGGCGTGGGCGTGCATTGTCGCCAGTGTTTTGGGCGTGGTGCTGCTGATCGTCGACGCGATTCGGGAGCGCCAGCGACGTGGCGCGGGTGATGACGAGGACGGCAAAGACCGGGATAGCGCCGACGATGACGCCGGCTATGTCGACTACCCGGAGGAAGTCTCGGACGAAGGCCACCAGGCCATCGCCGAGTCGGCCGAGTTGTCGGAGTCGTCCGGGAAAGACGGCGCCGACGCAAGCGAGGAATCGGCGGTATCCGCCGACGGCCGCGGCGACGACGGGGCGAAGTAGAGATATAGCCTTCAGCGGGCTCAGCTGGTTGGCGTGGCGAGCAGCTCGCGAACCTCGTCATCGCTGACCTGGTGGAAGTCGGCGTAGACCTGTCCGACGGCCTCGAACACGGGCGGCGTAGTCGCGCACACGACGTCATCGGCGTCTCGGGCGAGTTCGTTGCACACTGACGCGGGCCCGACCGGGACCGCGACCGTGATCGATTGCGGGCCGGCGGCCCGCACCGCCCGGACGGCCACCAGCATGCTCGCCCCGGTGGCAATGCCGTCGTCGACCAGGATCACGGTCTTGCCGCGCGGGTCGGCAGGCGGGCGCCCGCCCCGGTATGCGCGCTCGCGCCGCTCGAGCTCCACCGTCTCGCGGTCGATCACGTTGCGCACCTGCTCGTCGCTGATGTGCAAGCTGGAAACCACGTTGTGGTTCATCACGACGCCGCCGCCGCTGGCCAACGCGCCCATCGCGAGCTCGGACCAGCGAGGCACCCCGAGCTTGCGAACCAGGAACGCATCGAGCGGGGCATGCAGCACCGAGGCGATCTCCCAGCCAACGGGGACACCGCCGCGAGCCAGCCCCAACACCAGCAATCCGTCCTTGTCGCGGTAGGACGTCAGCTCCTCGGCGAGCACGCGGCCAGCATCGCGGCGGTCGCGGAAGGTACGCGTCGGTGTCCGCCGCAGAAAACCGCTCGGTGGGTTCATTGGTTGCACTCCAGGCTATTGAGCCCCCACTCAGCCTACGTCCGGCGGCGGGTCGGAGAAACGACTTGACCGGAGTTGCATTCCCCGTTACCGGCGATATGATCACCGACATCGACACAATTGCCGCCTCGGGCCGGCCGTGTGAATTGGATATTGTTGCTAGCAAACGGAATTGACGGTTGCCCGGAGGTGGGGCAGGACCGAGAAAGGCCGCGAAATGCGACGGCACACGAATACCTATACGGGCTACAGCATCGCTTGCGCGATCGTGTGGGCCGTCATTTTGGCAGTGGCTTCGTCCGCCGCTGACAGCGCCACCCGCCACAAGCTCGCGATAGTTTGCGGGGGGTGGGCGATTGGGTGGCTGTCGGCGACCATCGCCAGAAGCGTCTATCCACCGCCGAAACGGCGTATCGGCCGACCCATGGGTAACCGTTCCTGATCAGTGAGCGGAGTGAGTTCTGCTCGGTTTGCTGCCCGAACGGTCTTGGCCGCGGCGGGCGGGTGTTTTCCGGTGGACCGGCAGGCCTCGTGCGGGCGTGTCGGTGGACCGGAACTGCCGTGCCTGCCACCGTGGCTCGCGCAACAACTGGGGCTGGCCGGTGGTGTGCCCGCAGCGGTCCATCCCCCGCAAGCGGGTGGGGGTCCCTCCCTCTGGGGGCGTGCCCCCAGTCCACTGCGGGGTCCTGCCGACCGTCGCCTGATCGTCGATGCGATGCCACGTCTGCCGATCGCGCCCGCGGCACCATGACAGCGGTGAGGGCGGCCAGATCGGAAGTCTGCTGCTAGGGAGGGTGCCCGAGGGTTGGTTGCTCACGCAGCCCGCGCTGACACCGATGACGGTGACGCCGCGGTAACCGTGGACCAGCACCCCCACCCAGCACCGCGTCGCTACCCATGCCCCGCATCGTGCCATGCACGCCCGACAAGCACCGGCGACCCGCGCGCGCCGACTCACTCCTGCTCGCTACCAGTCACTTCCACTCACTATCCTGCAAGCAGTTGGCAACCCCTGACGGACTCATCGCGACAGTGCCCGAGGGGGACATACAAGGCCACGGAACATGGTTGGCGGTGCGGGTGGCTGGCTGAGCCGGTCGAGGGTCGGGATCGTATTGTGCTGCGCGGGAATGGGTTTGGGAGATCCGCGCGGACTAGTGTCTCTCGAGGTGTCTTGTGCGGTATGCGCTATGCACAGCCGAGGGCGCGGGTAACGCACTCCCTGAGGTGTTACCCGCGCCCGTGCAGCTGGCTAGGCCCAGCTAGACCCTACGGGATGAACTCCTGGCAGGCCACCGACCCGGTACCGCCCCAAAAATCCCCGGCGGCCAACACATCCCGCACGATCGCCTGGTGCTCGGCCTCCAGCGATGCCGCCTGAGCCCGAATCAACGCCCCATGGGCATCCACATCGCCGAACTGGTAATTAATCGTCATCGCCGAGTTCCTTTCAACATCGATCGACGTGAAAGCGATCCGACCCAGTAATCGAGCGACCCTCGGCGACGACACGCCGGTGGTCCCATTACTGGCAAACGGGGTGGTCCAATGAGGCTGGCTAAACGCTGATCAAGGTGGTCCTATCATAGTGGTGGTCGACATAATGGGGCTGGTGGATTGCCGAGTTGTCGGCCAGGCGGCCGGGTGGAGCGGACCAACCCCGCAGGGCGGCCCGATCATTGAGCGGGCAGCTCATCGGTGTCGAGCGGTGTGCAGATCCCCCTAGTCACTTCTCCGAATTCATGGGCAGGAATCGGCCCGGCAGCAAGATGAAAATGTGCTCGCCGGGGACGACGACGGCCCAAGGATCGCGATATGCCTAGGTCCGCACAGTGCTGGCAGCACTTCTGTGGACGCGGCGGCTCCTGCCGACTTCCCGCCGCTACGGAGGCCGGATGGACGCGCCCCCAGGACATCAAGGCGCTGCCGGGCCCCGCCGTAATCGATCAGCCCGGCATTGGCGCCGGACCCGCCCGTACCCCGACGTCCCGGCCGTACCCGCCGACCCCTTCGTCGGCCGCGGCGGATGTTAGTCGGTGCTACTAGCCGCCGTGGCCGCCGTCGCCTCCGGCCGCGGTCCCCATGAAGTCACCCCCGACGGCGGCGGCGCCGCCGCCACCACCGCCGCCGATGTTGCCCATGCCGCCGGCACCGCCGACGCCGCCGGTACTAGCGGAGCCGCCCCCACCGGGGGTGCCGGCGGCCCCGCTGGCGCCGCCGTCATCGCCGACGCCGTGGTTGGGGTCGATGGAGGCTCCGGCGTTGCCGCCGCCGCCGCCGGTGCCGCCGGTCCCGCCGGCGATGCCGCCGCCGCCGCCGCCACCACCACCGGCGGCGTCGGCAGCGTTGTTGTCAGAGCCGCCGTTGGCGATGCCGCCGACGCCACCTAGGCCGCCGCCGGTGCCGGCGCCGCCGGTGCCGGCGCCGGCGGCGCCGGTGCCGCCGGCGCTGTGGGTGGCACCGAGGGCTGCTGCGCCGCCGCCGCCACCACCACCACCGGGACCGCCGGCGGCACCAGCGGGGCCGCCGCCCATGCCGCCAGTACCACCGGAGCTGCCGGCGCCGTCGAAGGCGTCGCCGACACCCGCTTCGCCGCCGTCGCCGCCGGTGCCGCCGGTGCCGCCGGTGCCGCCACCGGTGCCGGCGCCGCCGGCGCCGCCGCCACCACCGCCACCACCACCGGTTTCGCTGACAGTGCCATTGCCACCGCCGCGGCCACCGTCGCCGCCGTTGCCGCCGGTGTGTCCGTCGCCGCCGGTGCCGCCGGAGCCGCCGGAGCCGCCATTGAAGGTCGAGGCGCCGATGATGGCGCCGTTGCCGCCGGAGCCGCCGGTGCCGCCGTTGCCGCCGGTGCCGGCGCCGCCGCCGGCGTTGCCGCCGTTGCCGCCGGCACCGGCGTTGCCGCCGGCACCGGCGTTGCCGCCGGCCCCGCCGGGACCGCCGTTACCCCCGGTGCTGCCACCCCCGCCCTCGCCGCCGTTGCCACCGTTCCCGGCGCCCGTGCCGGTGTCGTTGGCGCCTGCACCGCCCTGGCCGCCCTGGCCACCGTTGCAGCCGGTGGCGCCGCCGCCGCCGTCGCCGCCCCGCCCGCCGTTGCCGCCGATCCCGTTGGCGCCCGCCTGTCCGCCGAACAACCCCGAGGCGTGGCCGCCGACCCCGCCCACCCCGCCGGTGCCGCCTTGCCCGCCGTCGGTGCCGTTGAAAAAGCCGCCGATCACGCCGAGCCCGCCGGTGCCGCCGACACCGCCGATGCCGCCTGCACCGCCAGCACCGCCGTTGCCGAAGAACAGCCCGCCGGTGCCGCCGGCACCGCCGACCCCGCCGTCGCCTCCGGAGCCGCCGGTGGTTTGCAGGGCCGCGGAGCCGATGGCGCCGGTGGTGCCGGTCCCGCCAGCCCCACCGTTGCCGCCGTTGCCCCACAGGCCGGCGGCACCGCCGTTGCCGCCGGCCTGCCCCGGTCCGCCCGACCCGCCGTTGCCGCCGTTGCCGAAAATCCACCCGCCGCCTCCACCGGCGGCCCCGCTGCCCGCCGCCCCATTCGTGCCATCGCCGAACAGCGGACGCCCCGTGAGCAACTTCACCGGCGAAAACACGCCCAGGCTTTGCAGGTCCTGCTGGATGGACTGCAACGGCGCGGCATTAACCGCCTCCGCGGCGGCATACGCTGCTCCGGCACTGGTCAGCGACTGCACAAACTGGTTATGAAACGCCGCCGCCTGAGCACCGAGCGCCTGATACTGCTGGGCGTGGCTGGAAAACAATGCCGCGATCGCTGCCGACACCTCATCACCCGCCGCAGCCAACACCTGCGTCGTTGAGCTCGCCGCCGCCGCGTGGGCCGCGCCGAGCGCGGATTCGATACCGGCCAAATCCGCTGCCGCCGCCGCCATGATCTCCGGCGCCGTTATCACATACGACATGTCGATCCACCCTTCTTGCGCAACCCAGCCTCTGCACAACCCAGCCTCGCTCGAATCGGCGGGGCGGGCTGCAGTAGTCGACTACTTAAATCGGGCTGGTGCCTTGCCGAGTTGCGGCCCGGCGGCCGGATGGAGCGGACCAACCTCGGCGCGCTGGTCACCTTCGATTCCACGACCATCAGCCGCTCGCAGTGGGCGATAGCGGCCCCGATCAGCTCGACCAGCTCGACAGCGCGGGTGGCGCGGGAGTCGGCCAGGCACGCGGCACAACGAGGGTTCGATAGTGTCGAGTGCGGTCTGCTGGGCTCAAACAGGTGGTGCCGGGCGCGGTTGAGATGGTCGTGCGGGGTGCGGGGTGCGGGGTGTGGTTGGCATGGTGGTGCCCTTCTCTGGCTGCCAGCCAACTGAGAAGGTGTCAGGTCATATCTCGGTCACGGACCCAGGTTGCGAGGTCAAATTATCATCTCTGAGCTGCATAACTCTGGTGCGCGATACTGGGATTGAACCAGCTCAGACGATTTGCTTTGGTGCGTGCTCGCCGTAGATGCCGCGGTCATCCGGGCGAGAAACCATGCGTGCTGCTTATCAGCCCGCGCTGTCAGCGCGGCGCTTTCCTGCCGGCGCCGGCCGGCCGCGTCGCGCTGCTGCTGATGCCAGAGCGACAACGCCACGCCGGCTGCCGCAGCGGCCAGGAGGAGCAGGATCTGCCACCAGTAGGTCAAGGTGAACCCGACGAGTAGCAGGACGCGGAATAGAGCTCCCACGATTGCTACGTCTCCCAACTCAGTTGGTAAGTCGTGAGCGGAGACCGGGGCGTCGACCGGGATTCGGATAGCACGTCAGATAGCACGCGCATTGCTTAGCTGACTTATATATATACGTTTAGCTACGCAAACACTTGTGGTCCCGGCTGGGATCGAACCAGCAACCTTGCGCGTGTGAAGCTGAGGCGAAGTCAGAACCGAGGCGGGTCTTCCCCCTCGTCATCGCCCTGCTAGGGGCCTTCCTCATGACCGCTGGCATGGGCCACGTCTGAGTCGACCTAGGGTCGGGATCGTATTGTGCTGCGCGGGAACGGATCTAGGGTATCCGCGCGGACTAGTGTCTCTCGCGGTGTCTTGTGCGGTATTGCGGTATGCAACTGCCGAGGGCGCGGGTAACGCACTGCCTGAGGTGTCACCCGCGCCCGTGCAGCTGGCTAGGCCCAGCTAGACCCTACCGCCGAATCGGTGCTGGCCATGTTGCTGCCGGCGCTTTGCACCTTTTGCCCATGAGCGTTGGCCTGCTCATAGATCACCTGGAAATTGCGACCCAACTGGGTAATGAACTCCTGGCAGGCCACCGACCCGGCGCCACCCCAGAAATCCCCGGCCGCCACCACATCCCGCACAATCGCCTGGTGCTCGGCCTCCAGCGACGCCGCCTGAGCCCGAATCAAGGCCCCATGAGCATCCACATCACCGAACTGGTAATTAATCGTCATCGCCGGGTCTCCTAACTGCTCAAAATCTGCTGCGACGCCTGCTCTTGCTGCTCGTAGTTATTCGCGTCACGAATCAACCCGTCACGCACCCCATGCAGCATGTTCACGATGTTGTTAAACGCCTGATTCATCTGACCCATCGTGTCGTACGAGGTCGCCTGGGCGGTCCCGCTCCAACCCGCACCAGCGATGTTCTGCGAGGACGCCCACATCTTGCGGGCCTCATCCGACACCGTCTGGGCATGCACCTCAAAGCGGCCTGCCATGGACCGCATCGCGTGCGGATCCGTCATAAACCGAGTAGCCACCACCGTTCTCCCTTCACGGAATTCCAATCACTTTCTCTAACCTGTGCCGCCACCTACCGCAGCGGCCCGACTAAACAACTCCGACCAATCACCCCCGCCCTATCCGATCCCTGTCCGCGGCACCACGCTGGGCCGGTTCTGCAGCACGTGCGGACTGGCCCCACCGCGGCCCATCATCCCGCCGGGCATCCCAGCACCAGCGCCGCCCATACCCATCGGCATCGGCATCATCGGCATCCCACCACTCGTGGGAGCCCCAGTCGCCCCGGCCGCGGCGGCCATCTCGGCGGCGGGCAAACCGGGACCCAACCCCGACATCGCCGAACTGGCCATGTGCGCCGGCATCGACCCCTCCCAGGTCGGCGGCACCGACATCGCCCCCACCAACCGCGCTTTACCCAATTCGCCCGCCATGCCAGCGCCCGGGCCACCCGCGCCGCCCAGCCCCTTCATCCCGGCAGGCATCGCGTCACCGGCAAGCTTCGGCACATCGGCCGCCGCCCCCGCGCCCATGGCCGCTGCATTAGCCAAGCCACCCGAGCCCTGATTCGCCATCTGCATCAGCGACATCATCGGCGACATCATCATGCTGGCCGGATACATCCCGATCTGCGCCACCTGCGTCAACGACGACAACGGCAGCGCCGAGGCCGCCGACTCCACCGACGTCACCGCACCCGGAACCGCCGAAATCGCCGTCGACGCCATCGACGCCAACGAGCCCCCTTGCGACGCAAGCTGCGAACCCGCCTGCGTGGCCGCCCCCATGACCGCTGTACCAAACTGGCCCGCCCACGATGACAGCCCCGCCAAATTCACTGGCGGAATGCTAAACGGCGCCAACGTCGAGGCCACCGAGGTCGCCCCCGCGTGATACCCCAGCATCGCGCCCACATCCTGCGCCCACATCTCGACGTACTGGAACTCGGTGGCCGCAATCGCAGGAAGATTAATCCCGAAAAAGTTCGTCGCCAACAGCGTCGCCAACGTCGTACGATTACCCGTCACCGCCAAGGGATGCACCGTCGCCGCCTGCGCCACCTCGAACGCCGTCGCCGCCGCCACAGCCTGAGCGGCCGCCGAGGCCGCCTGCCCGGCCGCCGCGCTCAACCACCCCACGTACGGCATGGCCGCAGCCGCCATCGACACCGACGCCGGACCCGACCACGGCCCCGCCGCCAATGCGGTGACCACCGACTCAAACGACGACGCCGACGCCGACAAATCCTGCGCCAACCCATCCCAGGCCGTCGCGGCCATATGCAACGGGCCCGACCCCGCGCCAGCGAAGATCCGAGCCGAGTTAATCTCCGGCGGCAACCACGAAAAATCTAGAACCATCACAACCCCAAACCAGCCAGTCGCTCGCCGGCCTGCCCAGTGCGCGCCGCCCCGTTCGCGCGGGTGCCAAACAGCGGGCGCACCGTCAGGTCCTTCACCGGTGAAAACACCGCCAGGCTCTGCAGATCCTGCTGTATCGTCTGCGCCGGATTGGCCGTGAACGCGGCAACATTGGCGGCCTCGCCGCTGGCAGAGGATCCCGCGCCCGCGTTGAGGACCTGCAGCAACTGGGTGTGAAACGCCGCCGCCTGGGTGCTGAGCGCCTGAAAGCCCTGACCGTGGGCCGAGAACACCGCCGCAATGGCCGCCGACACCTCATCGCCAGCGGCGATGACCCCGGTGGTGGGGCCGCGGCCGCCACGTTGGCCGCGTTGAGCGTGGAACCGATATTCGCCAGATCTGTTGCCGCCGCTGTCATTAGCTCCGGCGCCACGATCACAAACGACATGTCTATCCACCCACTAGCTCATCGGGCCGACCTCGAGGAGACTGGCTCGTAGTCCAACACCGATCGGAGTCCTTCCCTGCCGGCGTGGCCTGCGTTCGGTCCTGGTCGCGCTGGCGGTCATGGTGTCGTCCATCCGTGTGGACGTGTTCAGGTTTTACACAAACCAGACTGAGATGAATCGACGGGGCGGGCGACAGTAGTCGACTACTTAAAGATGGGCGGGCCGCCGCAGTCGACTACTTAAATGGGTCTGATGCAGTGCCGTGTTGTCGGCCGACGCGTTTTGTTTGTTTGCGCGTTCACGCGCCTTGCGCGCTCGGTTGCTCGCGCGAATCGGTCTCAGCGCCTGCATCTCGTCACGACTCGTCTGGGTGTCCTCGAAATCCAGCCACCCGCGTTCATCGCCGAGGAGTAACCCGGCGCCGACGAGCACCTCGGTGCTCCGCGGATCGTAATCGGCGGAATCCGGCCCAGACCCCGCCCCGAAGCACGGTGTAGCGCTTCACAGCGGCGATCTCGCACATGCTGGTTGGCAAGTGGTGACACGATAGTGACGTGGAACGACAGTGGGCTGGGCGGGTGAGATGACGGCGGCAGCTTTGGTGTGCGGGTCGTGCGGTACCGAGTTGCCGTCGAATTCGAAGTTCTGTAACGAGTGTGGTGCGGCGGTTGCGACGGCGAAGACGCCGGCCGAGTACAAGCAGGTGACGGTGTTGTTCGCCGACGTGGTGGGGTCGATGGATATCGCGGCCGCGGTGGATTTGGAGCGGTTGCGCGAGATCATGACCGAGCTGGTCGGCCGCTGCACCAAGGTGGTGCAGCGGTGCGGCGGCGGGACCGTGGAGCACACCGGCGACGGGGTGATGGCGATCTTCGGTGCCCCGGTGGCGTTGGAGGATCACGCTTTTCGGGGATGCCTTGCCGCGCTGGCCATCCAGAAGGAGGGGACCCGGTTGGCGGGCGAGGTGGCCCGCCGCGATGGCGTGGCGCTGCGGCTGCGGGTGGGCCTGAATTCGGGTCGGGTGATCGCCGGGGAGATCGGTTCGGGGTACACCGCGATCGGCGAGTCGGTCGGGTTCGCCCAGCGGATGGAATCGGTGGCCCCGCCCGGCGGGGTGATGCTGTCGGAATCGACCGCGCGGCTCGTCGAGCACACCGTGGTGCTGTCCGAACCAGAGTGGGTGCGCATCAAGGGGGCCGACGAACCGGTAAGTGCGCGCCGGCTGGTGGCGATCGGCGCGCGGGAGGGGCTGGTGGGGCGCGCCGAGGCGAGCCTGGTCGGTCGGCGCTGGGAGATGGCGGCCCTCGAGGCGATGGTGGACCGCGCGATCGGGGGCCGCGGTGCTGTGGTGGGTGTGGTGGGAGCGCCGGGCATCGGCAAGAGCCGCACGGCCCGGGAGGCCGCGGCGGCCGCGGCCGGTCGCGGGGTCGAGGTGTTTTGGGCCTTCTGCGAATCCCACGCCGGTGACATCCCGTTCCATGTGGTGAGGCGGCTGCTGCGCGCGAGCACCGGCGTGGCCGACCTCGACGGCGACGCCGCCCGCGCGCGGGTGCGGGAACAAATCCCGGATGCCGACCCGCAGGATCTGCTGCTGCTCGATGATCTGCTGGGCATCGCCGATCCCGATGTGGCGCTGCCGGCGATCGCCCCGGATGCGCGGCGGCGCCGGTTGACCGCACTGATCAACGCCGCGTCGCTGGCGCGCAGCGAACCGGCGTTGTTCATCATCGACGATGTCCAGTGGATCGATGCGGTCAGCGAGTCGATGCTGGCCGACTTCCTGTCCGTCACCCCGCAAACCCCGTCGATGGTGCTGATCACCGCTCGCCCCGAATATGCGGGGGCGCTGACGCGGGTGGCGGGCGCGCAGTCGATAGCGCTTGCCCCACTGGGTGATTCGGCTATCGCGGCGCTGCTGGGTGAGCTGCTGGGGTCGGATCCCTCGGTCGGCGAGCTGGCCGCGATCATCGCCGAGCGGGCCGCTGGGAATCCGTTTTTCGCCGAGGAGATGGTGCGCGAGTTGGCCCAGCGCGGGGTGCTGGCAGGTGAGCGTGGCGGCTACGTGCGCCAGGTCGATATCGCCGAGGTGAGCGTGCCGGCCACGGTGCAGGCGGCCATCGAGGCGCGCATCGACCGGCTGACCACCCCGGCCAAACGGACGGTGCACGCGGCGTCGGTGATCGGCGCCCGCTTCGGGGCGCAGCTGCTGGCCGCGTTGGGCATCGATGCGGTGCTCGACGAGCCGCTGGGCGCCGAGCTGATCGATCAGGTGCGGTTCACGCCAACCGCCGAGTACGCCTTCCGCCATCCGCTGATCCGCGCGGTGGCCTACGAGTCACAGCTCAAATCCGATCGCGCCGAGTGGCACCGGCGCGTCGCGGCCGCCGTCGAATCAACTGACCCGGCCTCGGCCGAGCAGAACGCGGCCTTGATCGCCGAGCACCTGGAGGCCGCCGGTGATGTGTATGCCGCCTACGGCTGGCACATGCGCGCGGCAACCTGGGCGACCAACCGCGACATTAACGCCGCGCTACCGAGCTGGGAGCGCGCCCGAAGGATCGCCGACGCCCTACCCGCCGATGACCCCAACCGGGCAGCCATGCGCATTGCCCCGCGCACCATGTGGTGCGGGATCGCCTGGCGAGTCCACGAACGTGTGGCCGGGGACCGCTATGAGGAATTACGGGAGTTGTGCGGCGCCGCCGGGGACAAGGCGTCGCTGGCCATCGGGATGGCCGGGCTGGTGACTGACTACGCGTTTCAGGATCGGGTGCGCGAGGCGTCGCAGCTGGCATCCGAACAGATGGCCCTTATCGAGGCGGTCGGCGATGCGACCCTGACGGTGGGGCTGTCCTTCATACCGATTTACGCCAAGGCGGAAACCGTCGAGGTGATTGACATGCTGCGCTGGTCACAGCGGGTTATCGACCTGGCCGACGGTGACCCGTCTAAAGGCAACTTCATTTTCGGGTCCCCGTTGGCGCTCGCCTTCACGGCGCGGGGTGTTGCCCGGTTATGCCTGGGTCGTCCCGGGTGGGGCGACGACATGCGGCAGGCCCTGGCCATGGCCAGCGGCGCCGATCCGATCTCCTACGCCACTGTTGTCGCCTGGCACTACATCGGTGGGATATCGTACGGCGTGCTCAGCCCCGACGATCGCGCGGTGCGCGAGATCGAGGATGCCCTAAAGGATGCCGAACGGTGCGGTGATGACTTCGCGGTGAGCCAGGCCCGGTTTGCGCTGGGCGTTACGCTGGTGCACCGCCACACGGCCGCCGAGCGTGATCGGGGACACAAGCTGCTGACCGAGGTCAGCGAGATGGTCCTACGCACGGGATCGGGCTTATCCACGTTACAGGCCGTCAATGTCTACTCGGCACGGGAGAGGGCTCGAGGTGGAGATCGCGATGAGGCCATCCTGTTGATGCGCGCCGCCGCTGACCATGTGTTCCGCGAGGGACAGCTGCTGGTGTATGGCATTCCCGCGACGGGTGTTCTGGTGGAGACACTGCTGGACCGCGGGACCGACGCTGACGTGGCCGAAGCCCAGGCCGCGATCGAGCGGTTGGCGGCCGCGCCAGCCGATGAGGGCCTGGTGATCCGCGAGATTTGGCTGCTGCGGCTGCGCACCCTGCTAGCCCGGGCCCGCGGCGACAATGTTGCCTACCGCGACTATCGGGATCGCTATCGTGCCATGGCGGAATCGCTCGGCTTCGAAGGACACATCGCCTGGGCCGAGGCGATGGTCGCGGATGAGGAATAGTCGGCAATTCCACCATCCTCGTGGACGTGCCAGCCCGTGCCGCGACGGGCCCGTTCGTGATGCGCTCGGCGGCGTCCATGCACACGTGGTGGCCACCGTCGGTTCCTAGTGCGCTACAAGAGCAGGCGATCGATCGGCATCGCTTAGCGCGTAGGCCAACGCCCTGGGGGGACAATCCCGCGACCCTGAACACCTGCGTGGTCATCATCGAACTTCGAGCCCCCCGGGTGAAGTATCCCTGAATAGATTTGTCCCCCAGAGCTTTTCGAAGTGCCGCCGACACCGGAGCCAGCAGCGGCTCGATTCATTGATGACCATCCCGAGCGACTGGACGCGGTTCAGCAGCCGACAGTATGAACAGGCGCATGGCGCCTTGGTGGAGTCGAAGTCTCCCACCCACGCTGTGGTCGTCGGCGTACTCCTCCAGTGATTCCTGGATGTCGGCAATCAGCACCGGATGCGCACTGGATTCAATGAACGTGCGATAACCATGTTCGTACGACCATCGGACAGCCTGTTCGAATAGCACCGGTTGGCGCAGATTGGCGAACCAGTAGTCGCCGTCGAGGATCGACGTGTCCAGCCCGGCGCCGGTGAGCGTGGAGATGAATGCGATCTCGCCGGTTCGCGGCTGCAGCCCAGCAAGTGACGCGCGCAGTGTCTCCCGCAGCGCCTCCATATGGGCAGAATGCGAGGCGTAATCGACGGGAATCCGCTTGGCCTGCAAGTCATCTCGCTCGTATTCGGCCATGAGCTCGTCCAACGCCGCTGCATTCCCGGTCACGACGGTCGAAGACGGACCGTTTTGCGCGGCCACTGAAATCGATTGACCCCATGGTTCGATCAATGCGCAAACCCGTTGAAGCGGCCACGGGATCGAGACCACGCCACCGGTTCCGGCGATTGCGCTGATCGCCTTGCTGCGCAACGTGACGACCTTCGCCGCGTCTCGCAACGAGAGGGCGCCTGCGACGTAGGCGGCCGCGATCTCGCCGTGCGAATGGCCGAGGACGGCGTCGGGCTGGATTCCCAGCGCCCGCCATTGCGCGGCCAGCGACACCATCACCGCAAACAGCACGGGCTGCACCACATCGACCCGGTCCAGGCTCGGAGAAGCGACGCCGCCCCGCACGGCCTCGAGTAGCGACCAGTTGACAAACTCGGCGAAAGCGGCATCGCAGAGCCGCATCTGCTCGGCGAACGCCGGCGCGGAGTCCAACAGCTCGACCGCCATGCCCGCCCACTGCGATCCCTGGCCGGGGAAGACGAAGACCGTTCCCCCGGAGGCAGCGGCCTTTCCGATTGCCACATTAGGTGCAGGCGCGTCGGAGGCGATCACCCCCAATCCTCTCAAAAGCTCGTGACGTCCGGCTCCGACCACCACGGCGCGGTGGTCGAACGACCCACGGGTGGCGACCAACGAGTAGGCCACATCGTTCGCATCCGCGTCGGTGGGCTGCTCGACGAACCGCTGCGACCGAGCCGCTTGCTCAGCCAACGCGGATGCCGACTTCGCGGACAATACCTGCGGCGCGACCAACGGACGCCGACCTGTCCTCTTCGGTCCCGTCGCAGTGCCCGCCACCGCATCTCTGATGATCGACACGGACTTCGCCAACGGCGCATCGACAACGTGCAACCTCATGGCTTCCCTAGCCCTGTGCCCAGCAGCCCGTTCCGTGGTGTACTTACTCATCTGAAACCCTGACCTGCTGAATCACACACAGACTCAGGTCGTAGTGCGTGGCGACCCAGCCGATGCCGCGTTCGCATTCGCCGTGCAGCAAGGTGCCGTCCCTGGCCCGTTCGCAGCCGGTCGCGTGTGCAGCGATCCTCGTCATCACGCCGCCGCGACCGGGGATGTTTGCGGTGGTAGTCATCGTGGTTCCTCTATCTGAGTGGTGCTCCGTGATAGGAATCGTCACTCAAGTGCGGTGCGACGAGCGCAGTAGCGCACTACTGCAATTCCCCGGTTTCGGCGCGGTACTACCGAGTTGCGGTCTTGGGCCCCGGCTTTTGGCCCGGCCCAGACGAACGGGTTCTGAGCTTGATTTTTAACCCGTATCGGGCTTGCTCGGTTGGGTAGTGGCGCGCTTGCCGACGTGGTGTCGGGTGGCGCGCTGCTTGTTTTTGGTGCCGGGTGGGCGTCCGGGGCCGGGTCGGGCGGGTTTTGGTGCGCTGGCCGGCAGGGGTGTTGTCGGGCGGATGTTCCGAAACCCTCGGCGGACCCGCGCTGGGGTGAGCCGGCGGGGCTCGGTGGCGGGTTTCTCCCAGGGTCGGCGTAGGTCTTCGGCGAGGTCAGCGGGCGAGCCGGAGTTGGGTGTGGGCGGCGATGATCAGCCAGGTCCAGCGGTCGGCCTGCTTGGGTGTGCGGACCCGGGGGCGGGTCCAGCCCAGGGTTTGCTTGAGGAACCGGAAGGTGTGTTCGATGTCGAAGCGGCGCAGGTACATTCGCCAGAGCCGGTCGATGTCGGCGGGTTCGGCGTGTGGGTGCGAGGACCACAGCCACACGGGTTTGGGATCGCGGTCGCCGGGGAGGCGGTCCACGGTCAGCCGGATCAGGGTGCCCTCGATGATCGGTAGCTGGCCTTCGTGGTGTCCACCAACGGAACGCAAAACTGCAGTTGACGGTGGTGTTGGCTCCGACGGAAGCGGTTCCGGGGCTGTATGTGCATCCTGATCACCGGCGTCGAAGGCGCCGGCCGGTTGTTCGGAGTCAGTTAGATGTCTAGTAATGATGACCGCATATCTAGCGTTGAATGCCGCATAGTCCGCTGGTATTACTTGGATACAGCTTATTTCATTGGTCTATCGATGGACAGTAGGGGACACGCGGTAGTAAATACTAGACGCCGGTCGGTGGGGGGCTTACGCTCAGTTGCGGGAGGTGAGGCCGGTGAGCGACACCACACGGCTTCGGGCGTTGACCGAGGCGGGGTTGTTGCACCCGAATCCCGACGCGGTGTTGGCGCCGTTGTTCGCGGGCGGGTCGGGTTTCTTTCTGGCCTCCGACAAGGTGCAGGTGAAATACGAGATGCTGCGGGCGCGTCTGGTCGAGGGTGTGCCTGTGGCCGAAGCTGCCGCGGCACACGGCTATTCGCGGGCAGCGTTCTATCTGGTGGCGGCCGCATTCGATCAGGCGGGGATGGCGGGACTGCTCGACGAGCGGCGCGGCCGTCGTGGCCCGGTCAAGCTACGACCAGAGATCGTGGAGTTTATCCGCGCCGACATCGGCTCGGGTGCCCAGATCGCCGAGCAGGTAGCCGACCGGTTCGGAGTGCGGTTGCATCGGCGCACCATCGAGCGGGTGCGCCGGCGGTGAGCACCCGGTCGTTCTGGCCGCCGGTCGAGGCGGCGCAGGTCGACTACGAAACATTGCGCGCGCACGTGTGCGAGCACTGCGGGCTGCCGGAAGGTCTGGCCGCGGCCCGGTTCGCCCGTCGCGGGCTGGCCGGGTTGATCGCCTGGCCGAGCGCCGAGCCGGTGTTTGTCGCCGAGTTGGTGGCCGCGGCTCGTCCGGCCTGGACGCCGCACGAGGATCCGCGGGTGGCCGCGCTGGCGGGCGGTTACCAGTTCCTGCTCGACGCCGCCGCACGCGTGGATTCGGTTGCGGGACTGGCACTACCGGGCGGAGGCCTGCGGTGAGGGCGACACTGTATGCACGGGTGTCGACCGAGCGCCAAGCCGACCGCGGCACCATCGGCTCACAGTTGGCGCTGCTGCGCGAACACATCGCCGCCGTCGGTGATGAGCTGGTCGGCGAGTACGTCGACGACGGGTACTCGGGGGCCCGGCTGGACCGGCCGGGCCTGGACGCGTTACGTGATGCCGCCGAGGCCGGGCTCATCGAACGGGTGTGGTGCCTGTCGCCGGACCGGCTCGCCCGCGCCTACGCCTACCAGGTGCTGGTGCTCGACGAGCTGGACCGCTTCGGCGTCAGCGTCGTATTCACCGATTCCCCGGGGTTGTCCGCCGGCGACCCGCAAGCCACCCTGCTCACCCAGGTCCAAGGCGTGATCGCCGAGTACGAGAAGGCCAAGATCGCCGAACGCTACCGGCGCGGCAAGCTATTCCGGGCCCGCGCCGGTGAGGTCGTCACCTGGAAGGCTTCCTACGGCTACCGGCGGATTCCCCGCAGCGCTGCCACTGGCCGAGCGCACCACGAAGTCTACGAGCCCGAGGCCGCGGTGGTGCGGCGGATTTTCGCCGACCGCGCCACCGGCATCACCGTGCGCGAGATCTGCCGCCGGCTCAATGCCGACGCGATACCGTCGCCGACCGGCAAGCCCACCTGGGGCCATTCCACGCTCTGCCGGCTCCTGCGCAACGAGGCCTACATCGGCCGGGTCTACTACAACCGCACCGAGTCGGTGCCCGACCGGCGCCCCACCCGTCGCACCCGACAGGTCCCGCGCAACCGCGACGAATGGATCCCGATCGACTGCCCCCGGATCATCTCCGACGAGCTGTTCCAAGCCGTCAGCCGCGTCGCGACCGACAACACCAAGTGGAGCCCCCGCCGGGCCGAACCGGGCCAATGGCTGCTCAAAGGGCTTGTCAAATGCGGTGTTTGCGGGGTGGGCACCAACTGCCACAAGATGCGCGGCCGCAACGGCGCCTGGCATCGCTACTACTACTGCCGCAACCACGACCCCCTGCGCGCCGGCGGCGAATCACGGCGCTGCCCCGAACGCAACATCCGCGCCGACGCCCTCGACACGTTCGTGTTCGATCACATCCGCGCCGCGGTTACCCACCCCGATCTCCTGCTGGCCGGCGAGCAAGCAGTCGCCGTGCGCACCCCCATCCCTGACGACGAATTACTCTGCGCCGAACTGGCTCGCCTAGACCGCAAGATCGACGCCGCCGACGCCGAACGGCGCCGCCTCATCGACCTCTACCAGGGCGGATTCATCGAACTCCCCGAAATGCAGCGCCGCGCCGCCGAAGTATCCTCCCGCCGAAAAGAGCTGCAGGACAAGCGAACCAGCCTCGCTGACGAACGAACAGCGCTCGCTCGCGACAACCAGCTCCGCCGCCGCGTTCACGACTTCGCCGCCCGCATCCACGCCGTCATCGACACCCTCGACGACACCCAAAAACAGCAGTTGCTGCGCCTACTCATCGAAGACATCCGCGTGACCGGCTGGCATGTCGAGATCCGGCTCCGGATCGCCCTCGACCCGCCACCACCCAACCGGCCACACCCGACCGGCCCAACAGGCCCAACGGGTCCAACGGGTCCAACAGGCAAACCGTCACCCCTCCCACGCCCACTGTCAATGTCTACTCAAGACGGTTTGCGTTCCGTTGGTGACGCCAGGCGGTGCGGCTTATTACGCGCGCCCGACGGCGGCGTGCTCGTCATCACCCCCCATCAGCTGCGCCACACCTGGGTTATCTGTACTGCTTCCGACTGCATGAGGTACGTGGGTTCAGCGGCGTGACACGCCGGTGCCATACGAATATCCCGTACTTTGAGGCACGACAGTTACGTTCGACGCGATGAAATCGTTTAGGGCCGAACGGGCGGTCTCGCCTCTCGACGGATCTCAACTGTGGGTGGTACTCGATCCGGAGTTGGTGATGCACCGGGAAGCCAGTGACTTCCTGCGGGCGTTGCATGGGGCCAGCCGTTCGCCCCACACGATCCGTGTCTATGCCGGCCGGGTGGCGACCTTCCTCGGGTGGTGCGCCGATCAGGGAGTCGAGTGGTCCTCGATCAGCTTGGCGAACTTGGCGCGGTTCAAACACTTCCTGGAGGCAACCCCGCACCGAGGCGGGCGGCTGCGCTCGGGTACGACGGTCAACGCCACGCTCACCGCGGTGTGCGAGTTTCTGGGTTTTGCGCCAGAACCGGGGTGATCGAGCAGGCCGTGGCCGACCGGTTGGCTGAGCCGCGATGGCTGCGGTTCACCCCGGCCGGCCTCGATGCTGGTGAGTCCGGCCAGTTCCGCATGGTGCGAGCGCGGATGCTCAAGGCGAGGGCGCAGACAACATTCCCGGAGGCGCTGAGCCCCGAGCAGTCCGAACGGGTCCTGGAGTGTTGTCGGAGGCCTCGAGAACGCTTCATGGCCATATTGCTGCATGACAGTGGGCTGCGGATCGGCGAAACCCTCGGACTGCGCAGAGGTGACCTGCACCTGCTTCCCGACTCCCGCCAGTTGGGATGCGCGGTGCTGGGCGCTCACGTTCATGTTCGCCACCGGGCCAATCCCAATGGGGCGCTTGCCAAGTCGAGGTTTCCTCGAACCGTGCCGACGAGCCAGTCGGTGTTATCGGCTTACGCTGATTATCAGTTTGAGCGCAGCGAAATCCTCGGTGAGGACGACTGCGACATGGTGTTCGTCAACCTCTACCACGAGCCGCTGGGCGCGCCGATGACCTATCGTGCGGCGAAGCGGTTTTTCGAGCGGCTGGCCACCGACTGCGGTTTTGCGGTGCGACCGCATATGTTTCGGCACACAGCGGCCACGAACTGGGTGCGCGCCGGAGTCGATCTCGATGTCGTGCAGCGGCTGTTAGGTCACGTCGCGCTGGGATCGACTGCTGTTTATCTGCACGCGCGAGACGAGGACAAACGCCGAGCCGTGGAGGCCGTCGCCGCAGGGGAGCGCTACCGGTGAGCACATCGGCGTTGCTACCCAGAGTCGGCGCCGACGCCGATCGGGGGTTGGTGAGCGACGCCGGCTGGCTGGAATGGTTGTCTGCCCGTATCGAAAGCGCGTGGCGGCCCGATGAGTGGGACGGGTCGCTGTGGTTGTTCACCGGCGATTTGGACAGCGAACGGACAGCTGCGTGGCGGTGTCGTACTCCGGGTTGTCCCACGCCGGCGCGAAGCTATAACGGCCGCTGCGCGAGTTGTCGAAGATCCCTGTCGACGGTCGCTGTCTCTGAGGAGGAGTTCGACCGCGCTCCCCTGCGGCGCCCGACCCGCCCGGTTGCCCGAGGTGTCTGTACGGTGCCCGACTGCGAGCGCGAGCTGGACTGCCGGGGCCTGTGCCGGCGACACGCGCATGACTGGCGCAAGGCCGGCGGCGGCCCGGTGGAGGAGTTCATCGCCGCAGCCCAGCCACTGCGGCGCCGCGCCGACTGTGTGGTGGCCGGCTGCGGCCGTGAAGGCGTCACCCGGCACGGATTATGCAAGTTCCACGGCAATCGGCTAAAGCGGCGGCGAGGCGGCGGTTCGCTCTCGCGAGAGGGGCTGGCCGCGTGGGTAGCCAACGAGACGCCTCGGATCGCCGCTCACCAGTTCTCGTTGGCTGGCCTGCTACAGCTGGTGCGAATCGAGTTGCTTTACGCGCTGCAACGCCGCGACGAGGCGCCACCTTCGCTGGACCCGCTGCAGGTTCGCATCCTCATCAGCCGCCTAGACGGGGCCAGCTCGATCCTCAGCGCCGATCCCGAAGCGGTGTGTGAAAGCGGTGGCGTGCAATACAACTCGACCAGCAAGGGTTTGTTTCGTGACCTGCGCCGTCATCTGGAACGAGCCTGGACCCAATACACCGGCATCGACCCTTATGCCGGCGATGTGTGGCGGGTCGAGCTGCTGGATTTGCAGTCCAATGGTTCGCGCCGCTGGCCGGCTACCGAGGGGACCGTCGACTTCGCCGCGATCGAGCTGCGCTGGTTGCGCGAGGTGCTCAAAGACTGGGCCCGTAACACCCGCCCCTACCTGCAAGGGCTGCGGCAAGCGCTGGGGGCCTGCCGGGTGGCCTCTCAAACGCTGGTGGCCTGCGGGCGCGCCGACGCGGCCACTTTGGGCTCGGGTGACTTCGTCCTCGTCGAACAGGCCATCGCCGAGCAACGCTGCACCGATGGCTCTCTGCACTCCGCCAACTACCGCAGACAGCTCCTGCGGGTGTTTGACCAGGTGATCGAGCACGGCCGCACCAACGCGCTGATGAGCGAGGTGCCCGACCCGTTTCGGCCGTCGCAGCGCCGTTACCGGCTGATCGAGGAAACCAACGAGGAACAGTTGGGCAAAGCGCTGCCCGAGAAGGTGATTCGTCAACTGGACCAGCATCTATCCCTGTTGGGCCCGACGGGGCCGCACGGCTCGATGAGCGCCGTCGACCTGCGGGCAATGCATCAGACCATCTACCAGATTCTGCGTGACACCGGCCGGCGCCCCGGTGAGATCGTCAGCCTCAAGATCGGCTGCATTGAGGTGATCGACGGCCAACACAACTTGGTCTATGACAATCACAAGGCCGCCCGACTGCGTCGACGCCTGCCCATCACCACCGAGACCGCTGAAATTATCATGGCCTGGCAGCGTCGCCGCGCACAGCTGCCCACCGCGCCGGCGACCCGCCAGTGGCTGTTTCCCTCCCCGCTGCTGCGCTCCCGCCAGGCCCGCGGTCACCTGATCGCCTCCAGCATCGGGGTGTCGTTTCGGTATTGGACACGATCTATCCCCGAGATCGACGGTGAACTACTGGGCCCCGATGGGACACCGCTGCCGTTCGACCGCTCCCTGATTACCCCATATGTGCTGCGGCACAGTTACGCTCAGCGGCACGCCGATGCCGGCGTACCCGTCGATGTGCTCAAGGAGTTACTCGATCACCGCTCAATTCAAACCACGTTGGGCTACTACTCGGTCACCCATAAACGCAAGCAGCAGGCTATCCGCGCCGTGGGATCTCTGGCCATCGACCCCTCGGGCAACCCGAGCTCGTTCGCCGACCCGCTGGCCTACGAACGTGCCTCGGTGTCGGTGCCGTTCGGCAACTGCACCGAACCGTCCAACGTCAAGGCCGGTGGCGGTGCCTGCCCGATCAGGTTCCAGTGCGCGGGCTGCGGCTTTTATCGCCCGGATCCCTCGTATCTTCCGGCGATCGAAGAACACATCCACTCGCTGAAGACTGACCGGGAGACCGCCCGGGCGATGGGGGCCGCTGATTACGTGATCGCCAACATGAGCAGCGAGATCGACGCGTTCACCCGCGTGGTCGACACCATGCGGCGCCGCCTCACCGAACTCGGCGCCGAGCAGCGCGCCGAGATAGACGAAGCCAGCCGGATCCTGCGCCGCGCCCGCGCCGCCCGGCGCATCCCGATCATCCCCGTCTCCACCTCGAGCAGGCAGACGGGATGAGCACCACCGCGGCCAACCAGGCTCGCGTCGCGGCGCTGAAAGCGGCCCGCGCCAAGGACAGTGAGCTCAAGCGGCGACGGGCACTGGCCGCGCTTGAGGCGATGGAAGCCAGCGGCGCGTCGATCACCTTCACCGCGGTGGCCAACGCCGCCGGGGTGTCCACCTGGCTCGTCTACGCCCCAGGGATCCGCGAACACGTCGACGCCGCTCGAGGTCGCCAGGCCAACCACAGCCCCGCCCCCGTGCCAACGCCCTCCGGCAAAAACAGCACGACACCGGCCAGTCTTCGCACCGACCTCGCCATCGCCCGAGATCAAATCAAAACACTGCGCGGCGAGCGGGACAAACTGCAACAGCGCCTGCGCTTGCAACTCGGCGCCGAAATCGAAGGACCCGATCGAGCGCATCTGACCGCGCGCGTCGCCGACCTGGAAGCCGTCAACCGTCGACTCGTCACCGAGCGCGACGCCCGCACCATCGAAACCGACACCGCCAAAAGGCACGTCGCCGAACTGGAAGACGAGCTAAGCGCCGCACGAGAAAGCCTGCGACGCCTCATGAAGTCCCAAAACCGCACACAATGAGGATCAAACAAGAGGTCGTAGAGCGGGTTTCGTGCTGCAGCGGCACGGTTCTCGGCGCCCGGCACCGTCGACGTAGCGCTGTGATGTCACCATCGACTCGTGATATACGGGTGATCTGAGGCGGGTCGACCACCCGGGCGTGGGTCGGTTGACCGACGAGCGAGGAGACCCCGATGGACCAGTTCATGCCGTGCTTGATCCGTCACCATCGTGGGGTGGAGCTCGTCGCGATCACCCTGGGGCATCCGCTGCTGGATGACTATCTGGCCTTCGTTGCGGCGCGTGCCAGGACCAATACCTGGCTGGCGGTGGCGTCGGATTTGAAGATCTTCTTTGGTGTGGTTGCTAAGCAGCCAGCGCAGGTCAACGCTGCAGATGTCGTCGCGTTCTTGGCATCTCAACGTACTTCCCGCTTGGGCGAGCGGGTGGTGCGATTGGAGGACGGCGAGCCGGGGCTGGCGGCGCGCACGATCGCCCGCCGGTTGTCCAGTGTGCGTGGCCTGTACGCCTATCTCGCGGCCCGGGGTGACACCGGCGTGAGCCGCAACCCGGTTCCGAGCGTGCGGTTGTAGCGTTTCGGGCGACGCAGGTTACCGGTGATTCGGCCGGAATCCTTTGGCACCGGGACCAATCCCGCATAGGAGGCGGGTGATGACCAGGAATTCGGCCCCGAGGCCGGGTCCGAGGCCGGGCAGCGACTCGATGATGTGGGCATACGCGTGCTCGCGGAAGCGTTCGGTGATGGTCTTGTCGATGTCTTTGATCTCCCGGTCAAGCTCGAGCAGCCTGCGGGCCTGGCGCTTGACCAGCGCGGCAGTGCCGGGCGTCGCCGGGCAGGGCAAGCGGCTGCTCATTGGCCAGCGCCGCCGCGGTCGCCGCGGACTCGGCGATCCGGGTCGGCCAGGCGTGATTCTCGACGAGAAGTGCTGTCATACCATCGATTCCGGCCGCGCGGATCTCTGCCGGCGTGCACAGCCCGGAGACCAGGATCAAGTTGTTTGGCCGATTCGTTAAGAGTCAACGCTTTGCCGTCTCAACGCCTTGTGACCAGCTTGAGACCTCCAAGCCATTAGGGGTGCGCCGCTGGGGGTGCGGTAGCGGCCTCCTCCGCGCCTATCGAGCGCAGCATCACCACCGCGACCGTGACGATCCATGCCACCAACGCGCCGAGGGGAATCCAGAACGCGAACACCCCGTTCCAGGCCAACGGCCCGTCGTTGAACACTACGACCAGAGAACCCGGCATCGACAGCAGCACAAACCAAATGTTGAAGTAGCCGAACCAGCGCGGGAACGTCGGCGGGTCGTTGCGGTCGACGAAGGTTGCCACGGTGAGCACCAAAGCCTGTGTCAGAAGCGGGCCGATGATGCCGATGAACGTCAGCCAGAAGACGTCGTTGAGCGCCTGGGTGATCTCTGGCGGCCGCTGCTCGGGACGGAATGCCGCGGCGGCTTCTGCCAGCACCGGGAAGATGAACGCCGGCACGAAGAGGACCCCGGCGAACAGTTCGGTGAGCGCCAGCACTCCCCATTTTCCTTCGACGCGGCGCACCCGCAGGCAGATGACGGCAAGAAACGGCAGCGCGACACAGGTGCTCAACAGCGACAGCGCAACCCCGAGACGCACCCGCAGCTTGTGGTCGACGAAGAACCGTGCGGTCTCCTGGGCGTTGGAGGTCGGCGACAGCGGCGGAACCAGCCCGGCGATGAGCCCGAAAAAAATGAGGAACAGCACGATCGCCACGATCCCGCACCACGCCCCGATGCGCTGCGGTCTCAGGTCCACCCGCAGGACGTTACCGCAGAGGCGGCGATGTGGTGGACGGTTGTCCTCGATGGCGGCGGGGCCGAAGTTGTCTTTCCCGAGCGCCAGGAGCCGCATCGACTGAGCTTGCGCAAGGTGATCGGCGAGCGGCGTTGGTTCACGCTGGTTCAGAAGGACTTCAGAGGAACAAGTAGAGGCCCGAGAGCACGGCCCATAGCAGTACGCAGTAACCCTCGAACAATGCGCGCAGCGGGATTGGGGCGCGGCGCAGCTCCATGAAGTCCAGTCCGACCAGCCGGACCTTGATCGCGGCGATGCCCAGCACGACGACGACGATGGCCGAGCCGGCGCCATGCTCGGCGCCCACCGCGAAGGACACCAGCGTCGCCGCGATCAAAATCAGCCAGGACAGCCCGGCACGATTGCGGACGAACTGGAACGCTGATGATCCGGGCATCAGCTGACCAGGTACAGCAGCGGGAACAGGACAATCCACAGCAGGTCCACCAGATGCCAGAAGCATGCGCCGCCCTCGACGACGGCCATCCGGGTGGGGCTGAGTTCGGTTCGCCGCGTTTGGGTCAGCAGGAATCCCAACACCAGCATGCCGACGCAGACATGGAAGAGATGCACGCCGGTGAGAATGAAGTAGTAGAGGTAAAAGTGGTTGGCGCCGGCGCCGTGGCCGGCGGCGAGCGTCGAGTAGTACTCGAAGACCTTCAGCCCGATGAACGCCAGGCCGCACATCATCGCGGCCACCACGGCGGAGACCGCGACCGACCGGGCGCCGGCCCGGATCGCGCCGAGTGCCATCACCACGAACAGCGAGCTGAGCAGCAGCGCCAGCGTGTTGGTCAGGCCGACGCCTATGTGCAGCGTCTTGCGTGCCGCGTCGAATAACTCGGGGTTCTTCGATCGCTCGACCATGAACGTTGCGAAAAACACACCGAAGACGAGCATGTCGCCCATCAGGAACACCCAGGTGCCCTGCTCGCCGGGAATGCGCCGTTGCCTCGTCGAGGGGGCCGGCGGCGACGTGCTGACCGACGAAGTCATGCTGAGGCCGCGTACTTCTCGGTGGCGGCGGACAGGTCGCGGGCGTGCACCGCGTGGTAGGCATTGAGGTCGAAAGTGCGGGTTTGTTGGCGGAAGCGGAACGTGAAGCCAGGCCACATGGTGGTGATCTTCCCGAACTTGTCTCGGTACCAGCTCGCGCATCCGCCGACTTCCCACACCGAGTTTCGCAAACCTCGTTGGATGTTGGCGTCGTAGGCGCGTTGCACGTCCTTGCGGACCTCGACGGTCACAATGCCCCGTGCGGTCGTCGTGCGGATCAGATCCCGCAGATAATTCAGCTGCGACTCGATCATGAAGACGGCCGACGTGTGACCCGATCCTGTTCCGGGCCCGGTCATGACGAACAGGTTAGGGAAACCGTGCACGGTCGACCCCTTGTACGCCTGGGCGCCGGCCCGTTGCCAGGTGTCGGCGAGGCTGTGACCGCCGCGGCCGATGATGTGCTCGTTGGTTGGTGAGTCGGTGACGTGAAAGCCCGTGGCAACGACGATCGCGTCGACCTCACGCACGCGGCCATCGGTGGCGACGATGGCGTTGGGCCGCACCGCGGCGATGCCATCGGTGACGACATCGACGTGGGGTTGTGCCAGTGCCGGGTAGTAGGTGTTCGACATCAGCATGCGCTTGCAGCCGATCTCCCAGCGGGGGGTGACTTTGGCGCGCAGCCGGGTATCGGCGATCGCGCCCTCGATATGGTGCTTCGCTAGTTTCTGCACCGGCACAAGCATTTTGGGTGCATAGGTCAAGGCGAAACCGACGAGTTCCTTACCCCAGTACATGGCGCTTCGTATCAACCGCTGATAGCCCGGAACGTGCGCGAAGGCAAGGCGTTCTGCGGTCGTGTAATCACGGTCGAAACGGGGAAGGACCCATGGCGCGGTGCGCTGATACACGTCCAGCTGCCGCACGGTCTTTGCCAGTTCGGGCACGATCTGGATGGCCGAGGCCCCGGTGCCGATGACCGCAACGCGTTTCCCGGTCAAGTCGACGTCGTGGTTCCACCGGGCGGAGTGGAAGATCTCGCCGTCGAACTCCTCGAGACCCTCAATGTCGGGCAATGCCGGCTCGGTGAGCGGGCCCACGGCCGAAACCACGAAATTCGCCGTGAAGCTTCCCTGGGAGGTGCTCACGTGCCACCGCGCTTGCTGGGCGTTCCAGCGCACCTCGCGAACCTCGCAGCCAAACCGGTGTCTGTCGACCACCTGGTGCTCTCGGGCGACCTGGCGGATGTAGGCCTCGATTTCGGGTTGTTTGGAGTACGAACGAGTCCACTTACGGTTCGGTGCGAACGAGTAGGAGTACAGGTGTGACGGCACATCGCAGGCCGCGCCAGGATAGGTGTTCACCCGCCAGGTGCCGCCGACGTTGTTTCCCCGCTCGAGCACGAGAAAGTTGGTGTACCCGTCCTTTTGGAGGGTGATCGCGGCGCCGAGCCCGGAGAAGCCGGCCCCGATGATCAACACGCCGACATGGTGGGGACCGGGTAGATTCGCGTTCATCTGACAGTCGTTTCGGTGTTCGCCGAGTCCGGTGTCGTGAAAACACCAGCAGCCGTGGCGTTTTCGATGTAGGGCTTGAGATGTCCGTCGAGCATGGTTCGCAGCTTGGCCTTCAATACCTTCTGCAGAAGCGCGCCGGTACCAGCGACCTTGGGCCGAAAGCGGATGGACCAAACCAACTCGGTCTGCGCGCCGGATTCCTTCAGCGTGATCTCACCTTGGTGACAGGACAGCGGCGACCCTTCAATGACGCGGTAGCGCAGGCTTTGCTGCGGGACAGTGGCAATGACTTGCTCCACGACCTGGCCGACTCCGCGCGGGCCTTGCATCAGGCGTTCGGACCCGGCGCCGTGGCGCTGTGTCCAGCCTTCCTTGCGCACCGTAACCGGGTCGAACCCGATCCACCGGGCCATGGTGTCTTGATCGGTGATTGCGTCCCACACTTTGGCGGCCGGTGCGTTGATCTTGATCCGGTGTTGGATCCGGCGCGTATCCGGATCCGGGCGCTTGTGCAATGGTCGTGGCTCGAATCCGAAGATCCGGTCGGCCAGTCCAGTTTTCGTTCGGAGGATTTCGACGGAAAAGCCGTGCGGGTCATTGATGTACACCACGGAGCCGACGCTGGGTAGGTGAACGGGTCGGCAATTGGACTTGGCACCAAACGCTTGGGCACGTCGATAGACTGCGTCGAAGTCCGGCTTGCGGCGCGCACCGAACGCGATGTTGAGAATGCCCTGGTCTGATATGCGGTAGTCATCGGGCCGCGGCTTCCCGGCGGGGTCGAGGTAGTGCACGACCTCGATCAGCACCTCGCCGCCATCGAATAGTCGGCTTTCTGTGGTGGCGCCTGCGAGGCCCCACAACGCCTCGTGCTCGGGTGCGTGAAGGGCCACGGCGCTGGCCTTGAGGCCGATGCCTTCTTCGAAAAACGCTGCCGCATCGGCTAACTGGGGGACCGACGCCGTCACCGAACGGATCGCGGCCGGGCAATCGATGCGCCCGCGCCGGTCGAATTGCGGCAGCGGGTCGTCCTCCATGATTTCGACATAGACCCCGTCGGGATTACGGACGCAGGCACGCCGCCTGCCCCCGTCGCCCTGTGGCGCAGTCAGCGGTTGACTGCCAAGTCTGGCAAGCCTATTGAGGGTGGCGTCGAAATCTTTGACCCAAATTCCGATACGCGTGTAGCCGAGGTCGCAGGGCCGGAAATCCGCCGGCATCAGTTTGGCGATCGGCCGTTCGAATTGGAACAGTTCCAGCTGAAACCAGGAATTTCGGCCGAGCAGCCACCAGCAGGTCGAGGCCGCGCGGGGTAGGCCCTGCACATTGGCCGCCACCCGGCCGCGCATGACGGCGCGACTCCCGCCGGCCGGTAGCAGGCCCAAGCCCTCGCGGAACCAACGCTCGGTGAGCGGTAAGTCGACCACCGAGAAGGCAATCTGATTGAGCGGCGGCGCGAAGCGGTCGGTTCTTGAGGCCATTTCTAGTTTCACCCCTTTGTGAGGTCGAAGGTGTTTCTGCTGACGAACCTACGGCGAGGACGCACCGGACGGAATCGCCCGTCGCACACACTTGGTCAAAGAAGATGTGCGGCTGCACACTGGATCTGCGACGGGGCTGTGCCACGCTGGCGCTATGGCTTTTGGCGATTACCAGATCGAGATCTACCTGCAGGGCCTGGCCGGGAATGTGCCGTCGCTACCGATGCCGTTCGCGGACTGGGAGACCAGGGCACGGTTGGCACTGCCGCCCTCGGTCTACGCGTGCGGGCTGGCGCTCGGCGGCGTCGACGGCTATCTCACCCGCAAGCACCTAACACCCGACGCCGTGGCGTCGGTCAAGTAGATCGGTCAACGAATGCGACAACTGACGGCACTCGACGCGCTGTTCCTGGCCGGCGAAAACGACCGCACCCAAGGTCATGTGAGTGCGTTGGCGGTGTATGACCCCGTTACCGCGGCTGGCCGACCGCTCGACGCGGCGCTGGTTCGCGAGCTGGTGACCCAGCGGATACACCTGCTGCCCCCCTTGCGGTGGCGGCTGGCTGCTGTGCCGCTCGGCCTCGACCACCCGTACTGGGTCGACGAGGGCACTGTCGACGTCGACTACCACGTCGGCGAGGTCGCGCTTCCCGCACCGGGCGATCAGCGGCAGCTGGCCGAGCAGGTGGCTCACCTGATCGCTAGTCACCTGAACCGGGCGCGCCCGCTGTGGGAGATGTATGTGATCCACGGGCTGCAAGACGGCGCGGTGGCGGTGTTGACGAAGATGCATCACGCGGCGGTGGACGGGGTTTCGGGCGCCGAGGTCATGCGCGTCCTGCTCGACGACGCCGCGACCGGTCGAAAGCTGGGGCCGACACCCGACGTACCTGTTGAACGCTTCCCATTTGAGGTGGAGATGCTGGGCCGCGGTGTGGTCGGGATGTTGCGTCAGCCTGTTCGGGCGTTACGCGCCCTGCCGACTACGTTGCCTCACCTCGACGACGTACCGACGATCCGCCACCTGCCCGGGGTGAAGGCGATCGCCCGCGGCAGCCGACTGGTCAAGCGGCTGGTGCCCGCCGCGGATAAGGGGGCCATCGCAGCGGGCATCGACCTCGTCGCGCCGCGGACCCCGTTCCAAACCGGGGTATCGGCGCATCGTCGGGTCGCGTTCGGGTCGCTTCCCCTTGTTGACGTCAAGACGATCAAGACGACATTCGGCTGCACGGTCAATGACGTCGTCGTGACCGTGTGCGCCGCCGGGCTGCGCTCCTGGCTCGACGAGCGGGGTGTGCTACCGACCGAACCACTGCTGGGCGTCATCCCGGTGTCGGTGCGGACCCGCGAGCAGATGGGGACCTTCGGCAACCAGGTCTCGGCCATGACCGTCGAACTGCCCACCAACGTGGCCGACCCCGGGCAGCGGCTGCACCGGGTCAGCGAGACAATGAGCACCGCGAAAAAGCGGCACCGCGCATTGCCCGCGTCGCTCATGCGCGACGCCAACGAGGTCATTCCTCCCGCCCTGCTCCCTCTCGCGGCGCGCGCAATGTCCCAGGTGACCGGGCTGCCGGGTATCAATCAGCCCGTCAACGTGATGATCTCCAACGTCCGTGGTCCTTCGGCACCGGTGTACCTTGCCGGAGCACGGCAGCGGGCGCAGTTCCCGATCTCCGGGGTAAAGGACGGGATCGGGCTGAACATCACCGTGTTCAGCTACCAGGATTCCCTGGAGGTCGGCATCGTCGTCGACCGCGAGCAGGTCAACAACCCGTGGCCCATCCTCGACGCCCTGCGCACTGCGCTGTGCGAGCTTCGTGACCTGGCCAACGTCCCCCCTTTGGACGCCCACCTCAAGCGACGAGTAGCAAGGAGTCCTCATGGCCCGTTGGTCGGGTAATCCCGATTTCGATTTGTTCGGGCTTCCCGACGAACACAACGAACTGCGCGCCGTGTTGCGCTACCTATGCGATAAGGAGATCGCGCCGTACGCCGCCGACGTCGACGAGCATTCGCGTTTCCCGCAGGAGGCGCTCAAGGCGCTCACGGCTGCGGAGTTCTCGGCGGTGCATGTGCCCGAGGAGTACGGCGGCCAGGGCGCCGACGCGGTGGCCACCTGCATCGTGATCGAAGAGGTTGCCCGGGTCGATGCCTCGGCGTCGCTGATTCCGGGAGTCAACAAGCTGGGCACCATGGGGCTGATCTTGAGCGGCTCAGAGGAGCTGAAGAAGCAGGTGCTGCCGGCGCTGGCGTCGGGCGAGGCGCTTGCGTCGTATGCGCTCTCGGAGCGGGAGGCCGGCAGCGACGCGGCGTCGATGCGCACCCGCGCCAAGGCCGACGACGATGACTGGATCCTCAACGGGACCAAGTGCTGGATCAGCAACGGCGGCAAGTCGACGTGGTACACGGTGATGGCGGTGACCGATCCCGCCAAGGGCGCCACCGGCATCTCGGCGTTCATGGTGCATGCGGACGACGAAGGCTTCAGCGTGGGCCCCAAGGAACGCAAGCTGGGCATCAAGGGTTCGCCGACCACCGAGCTGTATTTCGAGAACTGCCGCATCCCCGGTGACCGGATCATCGGCGAACCGGGCACCGGCTTCAAGACCGCGTTGGCGACGCTGGACCACACCCGCCCGACGATCGGGGCGCAAGCGGTCGGTATCGCGCAGGGAGCGCTCGACGCGGCGATCGCATACACCAAGGAGCGCAAGCAATTCGGCAAGGCGATCAGCGACTTCCAGGGCGTGCAGTTCATGCTGGCCGACATGGCGATGAAGATCGAGGCCGCCCGGCTGATGGTGTACACGGCCGCGGCGCGCGCCGAACGCGGCGAGCCCGCACTCGGCTTCATCTCGTCGGCGTCGAAGTGCTTTGCCTCGGACGTGGCCATGGAGGTGACCACCGACGTCGTGCAGCTGTTCGGCGGCGCCGGCTACACCACCGACTTCCCCGTCGAGCGCATGATGCGCGACGCCAAGATCACCCAAATCTATGAGGGCACCAACCAGATCCAGCGGGTCGTGATGGCGCGCGCACTGCTGGGTTAGGCGCAATTGAACCCGGCAGCGGTGTGCGGTGGCACACTAAACCCATGACGGCGGCTGCGCCGACCACGCGAACGTATGAACTGATCGCCGCGATCGCGGATCGACTGGCCCTCGAAGCCGACCAGACCGTCGCGGCGATGGACGCCGCGGTGATCGAGGTCGTCCCAGAGTTCGGCGCCGACGCCGCGATCGCGGCCGAGCTCACCGCGACCAACCGCGGCAACTGGCAGCGATTCCTGGCGGTGGCGCGCCAGGCGCAATCCCCGCTAGCGGACGCGGTCCCACCCGAGGCACTTGACGCCGCCCGTACCGTCGTGCGCCGCGGCATCGACCTGGACAGAATCTATGAGGGTTATCGGCGCGGCCAGCAGGTTGGGCTGGAGCGCTGGCTGGCCTGCGCATATGAGATCGTCGAGCCGGGTCCCGAGCTGATCGGTGTCACCGAGCTGTCGCTGTCGCTGGCCTTCCGCTACATCGATCAGACACTCGGTCGCGTGCTGGCCGAGGCCCAGCGCGAACGCGAAGAGGTCATCGGCGGTGCGCTGGCGCGTCGCACCGAGACCATCCGATTGATCCTCGACGGCGCCCCGATCGACCCCACCGCCGCGAGCCGCCGCCTTGGCTACGAGCTGGACCGCCGGCATACCGCGGTCGTGGTGTGGGCGGAGTCGGCCGTCGCGCCTCACGGCGCGCTCGAGTCGGCTGCGGTGCTGCTCGCCCAGGCCGCGGGATCCCAACGGCCGCTGACCCTTCCGGCGGGAACGACGACGCTGTGGGCATGGATCGGCACCCCTCGCGAACCGGCCATCGAGGATCTTCGCGCCGCGGTGGGGCAATCAGCCGACGACGTGCGCACCGCGGTCGGTCCGACCCGCCGGGGCATCGAAGGGTTTCGCGCCAGCCACGAGGCCGCGTTGACCGTGCATCGGCTGCTGCTGGGCAACCCTGCAAGCGGTCGTTTCGGCTCCTATCGGGAACTTGAGGTCACAGCACTCGCCGCACACGATCCACGCCGCGCGACCGAGTTCGTCGCGAGCACCCTCGGCCCGCTCGCCGAAGACAGTCCGGCCGCGGCCCGACTGCGAGAAACGCTGCGTGTCTACCTGGAGGAGGCCGAGAACGCTCCCCGCGCCGCAGCCCGGCTCTACACCCACCGCAACACGGTCCTCAAGCGGATCGCACGCGCGACCGAGCTGCTCGGTTATGCGCCTGGCGAGCGACGGCTCGCCGTCGAGCTGGCCCTGGAGCTACGGCGCCACCTCCGGCCGCCGGCCACCTGAGCGGTGCGAGGCGATCAACTTTGGTGACGACGGCGGACGTCCCGAGCGCAGCGCATGTCGACGGCGCGCCGTGAATCCCGCTGGCGGCCAAGCGATACGCGAGCAAACAGGTTCGCGGAGCACAGCTGGAGCGGCCGAAACCGCACCGCTTGAGGACCGGCGTGGCGGATATTAATGGGAGGCCCTCATCAAGGTCCAAGCCAACGAGTGTCAACGAGAACGGATCGAGCCGCTCATGCAGAAATGACACGAAGATGACGGCTCGACCGTGGATTGCTGAGTAGAACTGTTGCGCTCGCTACCCAGCAATCTGCGTCCAGTGGGGCTGCTAGACCGCGAACTCGTCGCCGCACAGCAGGCAGTGAAGGGCCCCGTGCTTGTCGGGCACCTTGAGTGGTTCAAAACGAGTGGCAGGGCGGCACGACAATCGGCATGTCGTTGGTCTCGTTGTCCAACGGCTGCGGAATTTCGAGCATGGCCGCTTCGCGGGCGTACTCCAATTGCGCTGTTGTACATCAAAGAATCGACCGCAGCGGACGCACCACAGGGCGGGCAGTGGTAGACCGATGATGCTGGCGCAGCAGCCGCCTCGTCGTTGATGGGCCCGAGATGCCACTTGAACGCCTGTCCGGACTGGGAGGCGTAACGCAAGTTGGATTGCACCTTGAGCAGCTGGCCATGCACTCAGCACGGGAACTGATGGGCGCCGACGATGTCGCCACCTACTTGGGGCGCTGCGGGCGTTTTCTCTCGGCGGGCTGAGGTCATACAGTTTCCGTTTATGGCACTCAGTGTGGAGATGGTCACGTTCGACTGCACCGACCCGGCCGCGCTCGCGACCTGGTAGGGCGGACCAGTTCGACGGTAAGACACAGGAATTGATCGAAGGCGAGTTCGTCGTCATCATTCGCGACGAAGGTCTACGCCTCGGATTTCAGAAGGTACCCGATCGTACGCCGGGGAAGAACCGGGTGCACCTCGATTTTAGCGCCGCCGACGTGGACGTTGAGGTCTCCCGGTTGGTCGCGGCGGGGGCCACCGAGACCGGCCAGCACAAGATCGGAGACAACTTCCCGCTGGGTGGTGCCGGCCGATCCCGCCGGAAATGCCTTCTGTGTCGCGGGAAAATGCCTTGCGTGTGGCTGGGACTAGGGCCCGGGTGTAAAGGCCACGCCAGCGGGCAATCGAGTTTATGTGCTCAATTTCGTTGAAACAGGCCATGTTAGGACGTGGAGAGTGTCCATGATCTTGTCCTCGGGTCGGCGATTCGGGCTTCGAGGTCGGCGATGCGGTGGTCTTCGAAGCGTAGGTTGGAGCGGGCGGCTTTGAGTCGTTCGCCGAGGGTGCGGTTGTCGGTGGTGAGCTGGCGGACGCGTTGTTTGAGTGTGGTGTTCTCGGTCATTCGCTGGACGTCATCTTGTGTCCATTCGGCTTCCAGGTCGCGGATCGGGTCGAGGAGCTCGCCGATGCGGGTGTGTTGGGCCAGGATCTCGGCGTGGGCGGTTCTGAGTGCGTCCTCGGCGTTGAGGGCGCGTTCACGCCAGGTCGCTTCACGTGAGTCGTCGACCTGGGCAAGGAATTGGCTGCGTTGGTCACCCGACTCCCGGACTGCCTTGGCGACTGGCATTCCGTCGATCTTTCAGCAACCGTCGGCACTTTCGGCGAGAACATCACCAGCCGCGGTCTGACGGAAGCAGCCATCCACCTTGGCGATCGATTCACCTGGGGCAACTGCGAATTAATCGTCACGCAGCCACGAACACGCTGCTATAAACTGGCGATGCACCTGCAGCGGCCTGATATCGCGAAACTAATGATCTCCACAGGCCGATCCGGTTGGTATCTGCGCGTGCTTCGACCCGGCATCGTCGACACAGCAGCCCCGATGCACCGGACACTGCATCGCGCCGACCTACCAACAATCCACGAAGTATTCGCCTGGACGATGCGCGAACCTCGGGACGCCGATACCATCCGGTGGCTACTCGCGGTACCCGGTTGGTAAACAACCACGCGACGAGGCCAAAGTCACGTAAGGCGAACGGCGTGTACGGCTTTAGTTGCCGTCGGTAAAATCAGGAGTCACCGAGCCAAGGTCTTCAGATCGCAAGCGACGCCGGTACTCGCCGCTCAACTGCTCTCGAAGATCACTGACATAGCCGGGCTACACACCTCACGTGCCTCACGTGTCGGACAACTGGAAATGGTGAACAACAAGCGCTTTCGCAAAAACAAGTACAGATAACGTATGCCACCGAACTGGCCAATGCCGGCATGAGCCTGCAAGCGTTAATGGCCTTACTCGGACATTATGCGGGTGATGTTGTCAAGTGCGTCTTGTCAGGAGGCGCTTTGATCGAGTCGGGCGAGCAGTCCGTCGAACACTTTCTGGCGGCCGAGTTGTCCTTTCTCGGCGGCGTCGTCGCGTTGTGCCTGCAGGGTCGGGCGGAATTCGATGGTGGTCTGGAAGAAAGTGCAGGATTCGCAGATGGATTCGAAGTGGCAGTCCAGGCCGACGGGTCGGGCGCAGTAGCCGTTGCCGAGCATGCGGCGGTGCATCTCGACACGCAGCTTGCGCATTTCGGCGCCTTCGGCATCGGCGGGCAGTGCGCGTGGTTGGTTGTAGAGGGCTTCGACCTTTTCGCTGACGGAGAAGTATTCGTCGGCGACGGTGCGGTCGGCGATTCGGGCGTACACGAGGGTCATCCGCATCGATCGGTGCCCCAACAACGCGGCCAGGGCTTCAAGTGTCATGCCGCGGTTGATCGCTTGGGTCGCCAAGGTATGCCTGAGGCGGTGGGGCGAAACATGGCCGATGCCAGCCGCTTTCGCGGCTTTGGCGACTGCCCGATCGACGCGGCCTTCGCCGATGCGTTGGCCGTACTCGACGAACAGGTAGCGGCTGCGCAGGCTGGTGGGTCGGGCGGCGATCCAGGTGTCGAGGAGATCCTTGAGTTGGGGATGCAAGGGGATGTAGCGGTCGGTGCGCAGTTTGCCCAGCGGCACGTGCAACCAGTACGCGGCCCCGATCTGCACGACGGAATCGACTGTGAGGTCGAGGAATTCGCCCTTGCGCAGGCCGGTGCGGGCCAGGAACTCCACGCACAGTCGCACGAACGGGTCGTCGGCGGCGCGCGCGGCCTGCAGCAGCTTGGTGAAGGCGGCGTCGTCGAGGAACCGGGGCAGCGGGTCGTCGCGCAGCGGCAGGTCGCCGGGGAACATGAGCACGCGGGCGGGGATGTCGTCGCCGTCCCATTCGGTGAGCCGCTCGAGGCAGGTGCGCAGGGTGCCAAGGTGTTCGGCGAGACCGATCTTGGACAACCTGCCGCCGCGGGCCGAGGGCCGGGTGGACAGGTGCAGCTTGTAGGCCTCGATGTGTGCCCGACGCAGGTCGGCGACGCAGAGCACCTCGGGGGCGTTGACGGCCAGCCAGCCGGCGAACTCCCGCAGCACGCCCTCGACGCGCACCATCGTCGCGGCCCGCAGCGACAGCCGGGTCTGGGCGATGTACCCGGTGAGGGTGGTGGCCAGCCGTGGCGGGACCGCCGCCCACTGGGCGGCCCGCTCGGCCGAGCGGTCGGGGGCTGTTTTGCGGGGAGCGGTGTCAAGGACGCCGAGGTGGAACAAAGTGGTCTGCGCACCGAACAGCGCCGCGCTGAGCGCCTTGGCGCCGTGGCTGTCGGGTCGGTGGCGAGTTATCGCGGCGGTCAACGCTTTTCGCTGTGCGTCGATCACCGGCTGGGTCAGCCGCTGGGGAGTCAGCCCGGCCAGCGCTGCCACCTTGGCCAGCGCCGACCACTGCAGGCGGGTCACGATGGGATCGAACCCGAGCTCGGCGGAGGTCGCGGTGAACCGTTCGTGGAACCTGCGGTGATGATGGGCGGCGATTTCGCCGAGGTAGGGCCGGCACGCCACGAGATAGTCGGGGCTGGGCCGCAGCCGTCCCGTCACGATCAGCCAACCGACCACCCGTCGGTCCTTCAGCGGCAATGCGCACTGGGTTGCCAGCGGCAACGCCGACCAGCCGGCCACCCCCACGCGGGTGAGAAACGTGCGCGCCACCGAGGTCACCGGGTGTCCGGCGAACATCCCGGCCGCGACGAGGTCGGCCCGATACGCCTCGACGAGCTCCTCGATGTCGTGGCGATGTGCTGGTGACTGGTTCATGCCTGGGACGCCTCGCCGGACGCGACGACCTGCGCCTCGATCGCTTCGGCGGCCCGCAGGTACTCCCGTTCCAACCAGTCGTTGGCCAGGTGCAAATAGATGCGGGTGGAGTCGATCGAGGTGTGGCCGGCCTGGGCTTGGATGGCCTCCAGTGCCATCCCGGCCTCCCGCAGCCGGGTGAAACAGGTGTGCCGCAGCTGATGGCACGTCGCCTGGGTCAGCCCGGCGCGGCCGCGCGCACCCTCGAGGATCTCGTCCAGACCCGCCGCAGACAACGGCTCACCGCGCCGCGGTCCCTTCAACACCACGAACACCCGATCACTCGACACCGGCGGCCGCTCCTGATCCAGATAGTCCCCGAGCGAGGCGAAAAACCGCGCCGATACCGGTACCATCCGCTGCCGACCGCCCTTGCCCTCGGCCACGAACACCCGCCGCTCGCCGATGTTGACGTCGTCGAGGCGCAGGCCGAGTACCTCGCAGCGTCGCAGGCCACCCAGCAGCATCGCCTCGACCATGGCCCGGTCGCGATGAGTGCGCAGCGCCGCCCGCAGCGCGTCGACCTCGCTGGGCGCCAGCACCCGCGGCAGCGTACGAGGGGTGCGGATCAACGGCACCCCGCCCTTGCTGCGCCGAGCACCGGGGCGGCGGGCGGCCAGGCTGGTCGGTACCGGGTTGCGGCTCACGCCGGTGTCACCTCGGGCCGCGAGATAGGCGTACAGGCCACGCACACTCGACAATCGGCGGGCGATCGTGCGCGCCGCCAGGCCCGGCTCGCCGTCCTCCAATCGCACCACCCGCTCGCCCAAGCGGGAAGTACGTTGAGATGCCAAGAACGCGAAGACATCTGCAGCGTTGACCTGTGCTGGCTGCTTAGCAACCACACCAAAGAAGATCTTCAAATCCGACGCCACCGCCAGCCAGGTATTGGTCCTGGCCCGCGCCGCAACGAAGGCCAGATAGTCATCGAGCAGCGGATGCCCCAGGGTGATCGCGACGAGCTCCACCCCACGATGGTGACGGATCAAGCACGGCATGAACTGGTCCATCGGGGTCTCCTCGCTCGTCGGTCAACCGACCCACGCCCGGGTGGTCGACCCGCCTCAGATCACCCGTATATCAAACACGTCACCCCGCAGATGACGCTGCGCTACGCCACCTTGGCCTCACCCACCCTGCGTGCCGCCTACGACGAAGCGATGGGCAAGACGCGCCGCCAGTTCACACTGACCCCGGCCGGCAAACCGATCCTGCCAGACAACGTTGGTTGGCTCCACAGCGAGATGCTCAAAACCCGCGTTACGCACGGCTACTGCGCTCGCCATCCGGCCGCTGGCGCCTGCCCGTATGCCAACATCTGCGAAACCTGCGACAACTACATCACCGCACCCGAATTCCGGGATGCCCTTAGCGACCAACTCGCCGACATCCAAACCCTGAAAACCGACGCCGAGAACCGCGGTTGGAACGACGAAGCCGCCCGCCACGACCGGGTCGCACATGCCCTCGCCGACCACCTCCAACGCCTCAATCGCTGACGCCCGACCTGCTCTACGGTTGCTCCACCCACGAAGGCCGGATAATTGAACGTCTCAACAAAGAGATCAAACGCCGCGCTGATGTCGTGGAGATCTTCCCCAACCCCGCGGCGTTCCTGCGCCTGGCCACCGCCGTGGTCATCGAATCTCACGACGAATGGCAAGTCACCCGCCGCTATCTCTCAGATGTCTCCATGGGTGAGGTGCGCACCGTCATCGCCGCGAAACACGCCGCCGCAGCACTGGACAAACAACACCAAATCACCTAGCTTTCAACAAGACTCGTTGATCACAACGCGTGAACCACGCCAGATCCGAAGTCCACCAATTCACGGGACGCTATCGTGTGATTGAAGCGTGCCGGGCTGTCATCGAGGTACTCAGGCTTCTCGGGCGGACAAAGTTCCCGGGTCGTTCATCGGCATTTCTGCGCCAGGTACAACCGTCACTCCACGGGGACAATCGATTGCGCTCAGCAGAGTCTGAACGCACCCGTCCGCGAAACGCTGCGCTGACGGGTCGGCCACCGCTCCGTGGATATAGCCAAAGTTCCAAAAGAGTTGGTCGTGGCTGGTGTTGATTATCGCCAAGAAGCCGCCGACCGATACGCTGGCGGCCAACTGAGCGCCGGACAGCCGCCACTCACCGAGCCGCGCAGGGAAGGCGTTACGGCCTATGTTAGTGATGCAAACATTCAAGGGGCCGTGGCGCTCGACGATTCGAAACACTCTCGAACTCTTGGCGACCGACGCCGGACAAAGAAAACGCATTGCGTATAGCAGCGCAAGATGTTGACCGAATCGCCTGCGCCAACGCACTGACCGATTGGCTTGTCGGGCGACCGACCACAGGTCATGATGACCCCCGAATCGCAATATCGTCTGCGTAATGGAGACATAAACGCCGACCTCGTCTGCCGACACCCGCGGACGGAGCTCTCCACGTATGTTGATCGCCGAGCCGATGCAAATTCGTCCCGAATCCCTCCGTGCCGCGGCGGGCCCCACCACCATCGCCATCGCGGCAGCGAGCGCGCCGTGCACGGTGACACCCTCCGCCCGACACCGTCGCGTCAGTGTGTCGAGCTCGACCGAGCTGAGTACGCGCCGAACGAGCTTGGTCCTACGTTGCGCGCCGGCGATGTACTCCAGTGCGAGCGGGTGCGGCCGAACCATTGTTCTAGCAAGCAGATCTGCCAATCCGGACGCCGCGAATGTGGCCATGCCCCGCAAGCCGCGACAACGAGCGGGCAGCAGCTCGTCGGGCGAAGCAGCAGCGGGTCGCGACCTGACGACTTCGTCGATGCAATCCACTGCAGAAAGGCGATCGGCGTGCTCGAGCAGCCTGCGCAGCAGCGAAAGCGCCGTCGTCCCGTCAGCGATGGTGTGCGACACCGTCAGCAGAAGGTCATGCTCCTCGTCGTCTGAGGAACCCAGCGCGACGTCAACTATTCGGATCAGCGGACCGCGCTGCCAATCCAGCGGCGTATTCAGCTCGTGGTCATCGACTTGACGTTCCCATTCGAGGTAGTCGCCATTCACCCGCCGGATCGGGACCGCACCCGCCGACGGCACGAACGTCGGGTTTGTTCCGTCGGAGTCTATGCGGATCGACACTCGCAATAACGGATGCTCGGCGGCGAGGGCGGCCGCCGCCCGTTTGAGGAAGCCGGACCCGATGTGCCCGCGAAGATGCACACGCGCCACGACGTTTGTTGGCGAAATCTGATCGGCGATCCAGCAGCACTTTTCCGTTGGGCATAGCGCCCGACGCACTTCGGGGCTCATACGTGGTCCGTGGCCAAATCGATCTGGTATGGCACTGATGCTCCGCTCGATACCTTTCGCCTTACTCATCGGCGTGCCTCCATGTCAGGTTGGACGGTGGACACCGTGTCGTGTCTAGTTCCGCAGTCGCAATCGTCGCTCGCGTTCGGCGCGGCGATCGCAGTAGTCGGTTACTGCAATTTCGCCCGGTTTCGGGCCGGCTACTTAGCGATCGTGCGGCTTTGCTGCGGCGTATCCCTCGGTCCAAGCACGGCGGCTGGAAATGGTCGAGGTGCTACGGAACAGTTAATCAGCCGTGAATATCACGGTGAAGTCGTGGAATGTCGTCGTCCGCGCGCCGGAACCTGTGCATGTGCTCACGAATCGCGACACTGCACATGGCCTCGAAGTCTTCGGGCGGCAGTGTCATCTGAAAGACCAGCCCGCGGCCGTCGGCTCCTTCCACGAGCATTCCGACTCCCGCGGCGGGAAGTTTCATCATCGGCGCGCAGTAGTACGTGTCGGTGTCTTTAAATCGAAGGCGATAGACGCCGAAGCCGCTCCAGTTCGTGATAACCGGGTTCCATCGGGCGAGATCGAAGTCAGCGGCCATAAGGCGAGCCCCCCGCCATCGACCCGCGGCGTCGAGGAACCGTTGGTTTACGCGTAGGTCGCAGTGTTCGCCGGCAAAGTGATCCACGCTCTGGCGGATGCGTTCGACGGTCGACCTCACACCCTCGCCGCGTTGCAGGTCGAATTCATTGTCGTGACCATCTTGCCTACCAGTATCGGATCGAGGCCACACCGATTGCGCAGGTTCACCGCGATGACGAGGGTGCGGTTTTCTGTCGCAGGATAAGCGCTCATAAGCGCCTCGGAAACATGCGCACACACAACGTCGTTGGCCGACAAGCGCATCAACAATTCGTTCGACGGCCGATCGGTCGCGGGAAGTAACCTGCCCTTGCAAACCTGTGCGGCAAGATCGGCTGCGTGCGGGTGTTCAGGGAGTCCAAGCTTCGCCGCGGACGACGGCAGTCGTCGCCACGATCCGGGCGATCCGTGCCGACCGCTCCCGAGCCAAGTGCCGGCAAGCAAGCCCACCGGTCGACCGGGCCGCCCAGAGCTTGCTTGGCAGCCGTGCTCAGACACCCCTGAGCATGACGCACGCACGCCGACCCGCCGCGGTCATGGCATGGCCTGGGCCCATGCGATGTGCCCTTCGAAGCCAAGCAAATTCGCCATGTCGCAGTAGCGATGCCGAAGGTCCGTGTTCGAAGTACTGAATCTACTGGACGCGCTGGTGCAAGTCCCTGCTCGTGGCGGATCGCTCGTCTGGGCATACCCGGTTTTCGATGCTGGCGACGATCCGCCAATTCGCCGAGGAACAACTCATGGCCCGCGGCGAAGCGTCCGAGATTCGGGCGGCCCACTCGCGGTACTTCGCCGGACGCGAAGCCGACATCCTGGCCCTGTGGGACGGCCCCGACAGCGTGAGGCCTACGACTGGTTCGCTGCCGAGATGCCGAACTTGCGCAACGCCTTTCGGTGGGCCGCCGACCACCACGACCTCGACGCCGCCGCCACCATCGCGACATACTCGGCGTTCCTCGGCTATGTCCTCGAAAACTACGAACCCACAGTCTGGGCCGAGGAACTCATCGAGCCTGCCCGCGGTGTCGACCATCGGCAGCAACGGCATATCCGCCCGATTTTCGGCGAATGCTACGGCGACCCGACGTCTACACCAACCAATTATCGAGCCCGGGCTGATCAAGCTGCTGTCGGTGCTGCAGTTCCAGAGCAACACCATGCGCCGGCCGGTGCTCGACGCCATTGAGTTAGTCAGCAAGCAGCCAGCACCGCTAGCCGGCGCAGTGCCTCGTCAACTGTGCTCTCACGCTTGCAAAACGCGAATCGCACGAGATGATTCCATGCCATGAACTGGTCGCCGTCGGGGATGCAAAACGCCGACACGGGAATCGCTGCTACACCGGTACGGTGCGGCAGTTCGGCGCAGAAAGACCTACAGTCGTTGAAGCCGAGCGGCGAGGGGTCTGCGCAGAGAAAGAAGGTGCCGCTGGTGTGATGCACGTCAAAGCCTATGTCGGCAAGACCCGCAGCCAGTCGATCGCGGCGAGACTGCAGCGACCGTCGTGACTGCTCCACCCATGCCTGCTGGCTGTTCAAGGCAAGTGTCACTGCCGGCTGGAACGGCGCCCCGCTGGCAAAGCTCAAGAATTGTTTGGCTGAGCGCACACCCGCGATAAGTTTGGCGTTTCCGCACACCCAGCCAGTCCTCCAACCGGTGCAGTTGAACATCTTGGACGCGCTTGAGACCGTAAGGGTTCGATCGCGCATGCAGGGCATGGCTGCCAACGGAATGTGCTGGGCCGCGTCGTACACCAGGTGCTCGTAGACCTCGTCGGTTATGACGAGAATGTCGTATTGGATAGCGAGTTCGGCGATCGCCTCCAGTTCATGGCGGCTTAGCACGGTGCCGGTCGGGTTGTGTGGCGAGTTCACGATGATCGCCGCAGTGTGTGGCGTCACCGCGAGGCGCAGTGTGTCGATGTCGAGTGCGAACCCGTGGCCATCAGGGACCAACGGAGTCGTCGTCAGGCGGGCGCCGGCCATTGCGGTCACCGCCTGATATGCGTCGTAACATGGCTCGATTGCCAGCACCTCCGAGCCCGGTTCTAACAAGCCGAGCACAATTGCGGCGATGGCTTCGGTGGCGCCCGCTGTGACCAGTACCTCCGACTCGGGGTCATAACTGGTGCCGTACTTGCGCTCACGATGGGTGGCGATCGCTTCTCGGAGCGCCGGAATCCCAAGCGGCGGCGGATATTGGTTGAATCCGTCGGCAATTGCATGCTGGGCGGCCTGCAGCATCGCCGGTGGCCCGTCCTCGTCAGGAAAACCTTGGCCCAGGTTGACTGCACCGATACGGTTTGCCAGCGCCGACATCTCGGCACAAACATGAGTGGCATATGGCCTTAGCCGCGAAACTGTCATTAGATTCTTCGCCCTGTCACGACGGGCACCCTCACGCACGATCTCGTCGATCAGCGACGACGACACCGGCGTCATCGCATCAGCGGTCTTATCACAGTGGGCGGAATCAGAGACTACGGTGAGCACCGGGACGTACCTTCCCGACCAGCGTTGCCGGGCCGGTCTAGCTTGGAACCTTCATCGGTCACCCGGGAAGGTATGGCCCCTTCCCGAGCCGATTCACAGATTTCAAGCATTGCTCGCGCCAACCCGCGAACGGTGGTGCTATCCCTGGGGTTGATGCGTATTCCTGTTTCTGCCTCGATGCGGTTGCACAGTTCGAGGTTGCCCAGCGAGTCGAGACCATACTCCTGCAGGGGACGATCTGGATCGACGGTGCGACGCAGAATCAGGCTGATCTGGTCGGCGACCAGACGCCGAAGCCGGCCTGGCCGCTCGTCGGGGGGCAGCGCGTTCAGCTCGGCGCGGAATTTGCTGGTGTTCGTGCGGGCTTGCCCCACGGATTGGAACAATTGAGCGAACTTGCTGCGTTGCGCCAGGGCTGTCAACCACGCTGTTCCCAATATCGGCGCATACCCGGTGTATGCGCGGTCGTGGCTCAGCAGTGCCTCGAATGCATACGCGCCCTCGTCGGGAGTGATAGCGACGTCGGCGCGTTGCGCCAGGTCCGTGGCGCGGCCGATCTCGGCCCACGCACCCCATGCGATCGCGGTGGCCACCTGGCCCTGGGCTCGGCGCCAATGGGCGAAGGCGTCCAGCCAGCTGTTGGCCGCGGCGTAGGCGCCCTGACCCGGCGAGCCCACCAGGGCCGCTGCCGAGGAGAACAGGCAGAACCAGTCCAGTGGCTGTCCGGCCGTGGCCTGGTGCAAGTTCCAGGCGCCGTAGACCTTCGGCGCCCAGTCGTGCTCGATCAGCTCGTCGGTGATGTTAGCTAGCGTCGCGTCCTCGACCACCGCGGCCGCGTGCAGCACACCGCGCAGCGGAAGCCCGGTGGCGGTTGCCGCCGCCACCAGGCGTTCCGCTGTTTCGGCCTTGGCGATGTCACCGCACTCCGCCACGATGTCGCACCCGGTGGCGCGGATTTGCTCGATTGCCTGCTGTGCGTCCGGGTTGGGCTGGGAGCGGGAGGTGAGCACGATGCGGCCACAGCCCGCCGCGGCCATCTTCTGCGCGAGGAACAACCCGAGGCCACCTAGGCCGCCGGTGATGATGTAGGCGCCGTCACGCCGGAAAACCCGAGCCTGCTCGGGTTGCATCACCACGCTGGAATGCCCGGTGTGCGGGATGTCGAGGACGAGTTTGCCGGTGTGCTGGGCGTTGCTCATCGCCCTGATCGCGGTGGTCGCCTCGGCCAGCGGGTAGTGGGTGCTTTGCGGCAGCGGCAGGACACCATCGGCGGTGAGTTGAAACACCGTGGACACCAAGTCCCGGACCTTTTCTGGGTGGGTGTCAGTCATCAAGCCCAGGTCGACGGCGAAGAACGTGAGGTTGCGACGGAACGGGAAGAGCCCCAGCCAGGTGTCGGCGTAGATGTCGCGCTTGCCGATCTCGACGAATCGCCCACCGAAGGCCAGCAATTCCAGCCCGGCGCATTGCGCTGCGCCCGGCAGCGAATTGAGCACGATGTCGACGCCATACCCGTTGGTGTCGCGGCGGATCAGCTCGGCGAACTCGGTGCTGCGCGAGTCGTAAACATGCTCAATGCCAAGGTCGCGCAACAATGCTCGACGCTGAGGGCTGCCGGCGGTCGCGAAGATCTCGGCCCCCGCCCAGCGGGCGATCGCTATCGCCGCCTGTCCCATCCCGCCGGTCGCCGAGTGGATCAACACCTTGTCGGCGGAGGAGATCCGGGCTAGTTCGTGCAGCCCGTACCAGGCGGTAGCGTACGCGGTCAACACCGCGGCGCCATCGTCGTCGGTCAGACCGGGCGGAAGCTTCACGGCAAGCCGATCGTCGCAGATGACGAACGTGGCCCAACACCCATTCCCGCACAGGCCGCCGACGTGGTCACCGACCCGATGAGCTGTGACGTCCGGCCCGACCGCGGTCACCACGCCGGCGAAGTCGGTGCCCAACTGCGGCAACCGACCGTCGAAGGTGGGGTATCGGCCGGAGCCGAACGTGATCAAGACGTCGGCGAAGTTGATGCTGGATGCGCCGACCGCGACCTCGATCTGTCCCGGCCCGGGCGCAACCCGGTCGAACGCGGCGAGTTCCATGGTTTGCAGGTCACCGGGCATGCGGATGCGCAGGCGCATGCCGTCGCGCTGGTGGTCCACGACTGCGGTTCGCCGCTCTTCGGGGCGCAGCGCAGCCGGGCACAGCCGCGCCGTGTACCACTCGCCGTTTCGCCAGGCGGTCTCGTCCTCGTCGGACCCGCCCAGTAGTTGGCGCGCCAGCAGCTCGGCGTCGGTGTCCTCGTCCACGTCGATCTGAGTGGCACGCAAACTCGGCCGTTCGGCGCCGATCACCCGCATCAGACCCCGCAGCCCCCCTGCTCCAGGTTGGCGACATCGCCGGGTCGCACGGTTTGGGCCTTTCGGGTCACGACGCATAGGCGAGGCGGCTGCCCCGGGACGTCGGAGAGTTCGCGGGCGATGCGCACCAACTGTTGCACCTGCTCTCGGCCCCGCAGCGCACACCGCTCATCCGAATCGCCGTATTGTGATGCCGTAACGACGACCACACCGTGAAGTTCGTTGGCGCCCAAATGGGAAGCAAGCGGTGCGGCGCCGACCGGATGATCGGCACCTAACGGCCAGAAGATGGTCGTGCACTTCGCATCGTGCGTTTTCAACGCATCGGTCAACGTGGTTGCTAGCAGATCCGCGGCATCGCAGGTGCTGATCAACAGCCAAGCTACCGGCTCGGCGTGCCCCACCTCGGGCAGCGCCTGCTGCTGCCATTCGACGGTCAGCAGCCGCTTGTTCAGCACACGATCTGCCTGTTCGTTCTCCGAGACCCCGGTGCCCAGTTGCAGCCCCTGCACGGTCAGCAGGACTGTCCCGCGCTCGTCTAGGACATCGAGGTCGGCCTCGACCCCGGCAGCGTCCACCTTGGTCACCCGGGTGAGGCAGAAGCGCGCGTTACGGGTCGACTGGTGGGCCCGCAGTCGCCGCACGCCCAGCGGCAACAACAGACCGCCGCTGTCTGCGCGCCCGACGTCGGGATGAGCCACCAGCGACTGGAAACAGGCATCGAGCAGGGCAGGGTGAATCCCGTAGGCCGCCTGCTGCGAGCGGATGGGGGCAGGCAGCGCGACCTCGGCCAGCACGGTGCCGGCCGTCCCCTCGGCGGTGTGCACCGCGGTAAGGCCCATGAAAGCAGCGCCATAGTGGATACCTATATTGCCGACCCGCACCCGCAACTGGGCACCATCGAGGCGACACGGGTGGGCCGCAAGCAGAGCGGGCATGTCGTGCGCAGCTGGTTGGTCCTCGTGCCCAGCTACATGCAGGACCGCACCGGCTCGGCGACTGGGTAAGCCATCCTGGTCGGTCTCCACCCCGAAGTGGAAGACGCCCGGCGACGTACCTGACGCGACGGCGGACACCGGCGTCTCTTCATCCAGCAACAGCATCTGCTCGAAGCGAATATCGCGAACCTCGCACGCATCGCCGAGGACCTGGCGGGCCGCCGCCAGCGCCATCTCGCAGTACGCGGCACCGGGAAGGGTGGCCACGTTGTGGACTTGATGGTCGCCGAGCCACGGGTGCGCAGCGGTGCCGACCTCGGCCTGCCAAACGTGGCGCTCCGGCACCTTGGGCAGCCGCACATGCGCACCCAACAGCGGGTGCACGGCAACTGTCGAGGCACCCTGCGCCCGGCTACCCCGGCCGTCGTAGAGCAAGGGAACGTGGGTCCATGCCGGCAGCGGCGCGTCCACCAGGCGCCCACCGGGATAGAGCATCGAGAAGTCCACCGCAGCGCCCGCACTGTACAGATCCGCCAGCAGGTCGCGTAGCCCGCGCGGCAGCGGCTGCTCGCGCCGCATACCGGCCAGCACGACCACCGGCATGTCGAGGCTGCCGGCGGTCTGTTCGACGGCGTAGGTCAGCAGCCGGTGCGGGGCCAGCTCGGCAAAGACCCGGTACCCGTCGTCCAGCGCCGCCCGCACCGCCGCGGAGAACCGCACCATGCCACGCAGATTGCGCACCCAGTAACCGGCGTCGTACGCCGGCCGCTCGCGCGGCTCGTACAGGGTCGCCGAATAGTGAGGAACCTCCGGTGTCATGGGGCGCAGCTCTGCCAAACCGTCGAACAGCTCGTCCAGGATCGGGTCGACCTGCGGAGAGTGCGACGCCACGTCGACGGCCACCTCGGAGGCCATTACCTCGCGCTGCCCCCACGCCGCGACCAGCTCGCGCACCGTCTCGGTGGCCCCGCCGATCACAGTGGACTGCGGGGAGGGCACCACGGCGACCACGGCGTCGTTCACGCCGCGGGCCTTCAGTTCCGAAAACACTTGCGGGGCGGGCAGTTCCACCGACGCCATGGCGCCGGCACCGGCGAGGCGCGACATCAGCCGGGAACGGCGACAGATGAGGCGCACCCCGTCGTCCAGCGACAGCGCTCCCGCGACGACAGCGGCGGCGGCCTCGCCGAAGGAGTGCCCAATGACCGCGCCCGGGCGCACTCCATAGGACCTCATCGCGGCGGCCAGCGCGACCTGCATGCTGAAGATCGTCGGCTGGACCCGGTCGATGCCGGTCACGGTCTGCGGGGCCGTCATCGCCTCGGTCACCGAGAAACCGGACTCGGCGGCAACCAACGGCTCCACCTCGGCAACGGTGGCGGCGAACACCGGTTCGCTGGCCAGCAGGTCCGCGCCCATCGCCGCCCACTGCGAACCCTGCCCGGAGAACAGCCACACCGGACCCCGGTCATCCTGACCCACCGCGGCCTGATACGGGGTGTCACCGTCGGCGATCCCACGCAGACCCTCGGTCAGCTCTTGCAGACTGCCGGCGACGACCGTCGCCCGCACCGGCCGGTGGGCGCGCCGGCGTGCCAGCGTGTAGGCCAGATCCGCAAGCACCACCGACTCCGCGCGCGCTTGCACCCACTCGGCAAGCCGTGCCGCCGTTTGCCGCAGCCCATCGGACGAGGTGGACGACAACGCAAACACCAGCGGGGCGGCCAGCCCGGATCCGGCTGCCCCGGCGTGCGCTGCAACGGTGTCCGGAGCTTGTTCAACAATGGCATGCGCGTTGGTTCCCGAAATTCCGTACGACGACACCGCCGCCCGCCGGGGTGCTTCGTGACCGTTGCTGGGCCACGGTGTGGTCGCGTCCGGAACAAAGAGGTTGGTGTCAATCCGGGCAAGCTCATCAGGCAGACGGGTGAAGTGCAGATTGCGCGGAACCTCACCATGCTGCACGGCGAGGACCGCCTTCATCAGCCCCAGCGCCCCGGCGGCCGACTGGGTGTGTCCGAAATTGGTCTTCGACGAGCCGAGCGCGCAGGGACCGTCGATGCCATACACCTGGGCCAGGCTGGCGTATTCGATGGGGTCACCGACAGGCGTGCCGGTGCCGTGGGCCTCCACCATGCCGACAGTGCGCGCATCCACGCCTGCGGCGGCCAGGGCGGCCCGATAAGCCGCGACCTGTGCGGCCAACGACGGGGTCGCGATGTTCACCGTGCGGCCATCTTGGTTTGCGGCCGTCCCGCGCACCACCGCCAGGATCCGGTCACCGCCGCGCAGCGCATCCGGCAACCGCTTGAGCAACACCACGGCGCAACCCTCGCCACCCACGAACCCGTCCGCCGCGACGTCGAACACATGACAGCGCCCGGTCGCAGACTGCACGCCCAGGGCCGACCCCGCGACGAGCTTCCGCGGGTCCAGCGACACCGAGGCGCCGCCCGCCAGCGCAAGGTCGCTCTCGCCCTCGTGCAGGCTACGACATGCCATATGCACCGCGATCAGGCCGGAGGAACAAGCGGTGTCCACCGTGACCGCGGGACCGTGGACCCCCAGGGCGTAGGCGATCCGCCCGGACCCCATGCTGAAATTGGTGCCGGCGAATCCGTACGGCTCCTCCAAAGCCTGGGCATCGGCTGCGCGCAGGGTGTAGTCATCATGCGTCAATCCGACGAACACACCGGTCAAGGACCCGGCCAACGACGCTGGATCCAGACCGGCATGCTCCACGGCCTCCCACGAGGTTTCCAGCAACAAGCGGTGCTGTGGATCTATCGCGGTCGCCTCCCGCTCGCCGATCCCGAAGAACTCGGTGTCGAAACCCCCAACGTTGTCCAGGGACGCACCCCACTTCGACACCGCTCGACCGGGTACCCCGGGCTCAGGGTCGTAGTACTCGTCGGCGTCCCACCGGTCAGGCGGAATCTCGGTGACCAAATCATCGCCGCGCCGCAGCGACTCCCACAACAGGTCCGGGCAGTCGATGCCGCCGGGAAGCCGACAGGCCATACCGATCACCGCGATCGGGGTAACACGTGCTTCCATCGCCCCTTAACCTCATCTCGACTCAACGGTGTCAACTAACCGAGGGTTTCCAAATCCGCTGCCGTCGCCCGTCATGATTCCGGCGCCGTGATCACATACGACATGTCGATGCACCCTTCCTATTGCACAACCCGAGCCTCGCCCGAAACGACGGGGCTGGCTGCAGTAGTCGACTACTGCAATGTGTCGGGCTTAAGTGATCGACTACTTAATGGGGGCTGGTGGTGGAGGGGTCAGGTGCGTGGCGGCCGCGGACTTGGTCATGATGGTTCTCCGTTTCCTGAGATAGGCTGCGGTGGCGCCGGTTTCAGCGCTGGGGCGCAGGCGACCGGCGGGGTGGCGGTGTCAACCCCGTGGAGCCCGGCGGACAAGCCGGAGGCGGATTTCGGCCCCGGCGAGCCCGGCGCGCAGCGCCCCGGGACGAGGCTGGGTAGGGCCGACAATGCCGCCGGAGCCGCACGGGCGCACCGGGAGCCGGCCGCCAGGCCGGCGGGAGCGCAGAACGGGCGAGCCCGCCGGGCGTGGGTTGACGCCGACGGGGCCCCCGCCGGTCACACTGGGTGCCCCGCTGAACGGCAAAAGTAGGTGAGGGACTACGGGTTCGGGCCGCCGGTGGCGGCGCAGCCTCTCGGCAGCCCTTCGACTCTCCAGTATTTGTTGCTCACGTGCTGTTCCTTATCGGATGGTCGTGGCCACCGACGCATCGTGGATGATGCTCGGCGCCATCGGCGAGTCCTCGACGCTAACCTGCCCTGGGTGCACGAGAGCACTATCTCATCTCCTTGCACACGACGCGTTCGGGTACGTGACCGCCGGGAGACAAGAAGTGCTCACTGCCGTTTCTCTAAAACCGAGGCACCACAACGAAATTTCTCAGTGCCAGGAGGAGGGTGCGGCCGCCGGTGGCCGCTAGCGGGCGATGACTTTCGCGGCGTGAAGTGACACCGGTAGATGTTTGAGTCCGTGTAGCAAGATGCTGTCGTTGAACGTCGGTTCGCCGGCGAGAGTCAGCTGGGGGAAGTGCTCGAACAGTGACTGCAGGCCGATCTGGAGTTCCATGCGAGCCAAGGTCGCACCCAGGCAGGCGTGCACACCGTTACCGAAGCTCAGGTGCTCGCGGGCGTTGGCGCGGGTGGTGTCGAAGATAGCGGGGTGTTCGAAGACTGCCGGGTCGCGGTTGGCCCCGCCCAATAAAAGGAGTATCGCTTCGCCTGCTCGTACCGGGTGTCCGTGGATATCAACGGGTTCGGTTGCGACCCGCCTCGCCATTTGAATAGTCGTGTCATAGCGCAGGATCTCATCGATCGCGTTGGGCCATCCCTCGGGGTTCGCACGAAGCGCGGCCAGCTGATCCGGATGGCGGACGAGGGCCACCACACCCTTGCCGAAGACATGTGTCGTGGTGACAAACCCCGCGCCCAGCAGCAGCCCCGCGAGCACCCTGGTCTCGACGTCGGTGAGATCGCCGTCGCGTATCACGTCGGACAGGATGCTGTTGGTGGCGTCGTCGTGGCGTAGCCGCTCGATATGCGCCGCAATGTACGGTTCGAACTCACGCACACCTTTCATCGCGTCCCGAAAGTCACGCCAGGATACGGCGGTGGTGGCAATCAATCGCGTTGTCGACTCGCCGATCTCATGAAGATCGCGAGTCTCATCACCGGGGATGGCCAGCATCTCGGCGATGACCGCGATGGGAATCCGGGAGGTGTACGCGGTGATCAAATCGCACTCGGCGCTGCCCTGCAGGCCGCCAAGCAGCTCGTCGGCGATGTCGTGAATACGGGTACGAAGTCCATCAAGCGCGCGCGGAGTGAATGCCCGCGCGACCGCGCGACGCAACCGCGTGTGCTCCGGCGGTTCGGTGACCAACATCGAGGGCGGTTCGAAGCCAGTCAGCACACCGGGGTCGGTTTTTGCCAGGACCCACTGAACGAGACGAAAAGGTGACCGGTCCCACGGTTTGGTGGTCCGAAACCGGCCGTCGCGCAGTACCTCACGGACAATCTGCGCGTCAGCGCTGACCCAGCCGGACTGTCTCACCACCCGGGACATACGCCCGCGCCGCCGAACTTGCTCGATGAGCGGATAGATGTCATCGCCCTGATCGGTGTCAATCAGAAGACGCGCCAACGGATCACCCCGCCGGCCTAGCAGTCGCAGCGTCGCACGGGGAAGTCCATACCCCGCCGCCCAGTGCGTCCACTCCCGCAAGGGCATGTCAACTAACCGAGGGTTTCCAAATCCGCTGCCGTCGCCCGTCATGATTCCGGCGCCGTGATCACATACGACATGTCGATGCACCCTTCCTATTGCACAACCCGAGCCTCGCCCGAAACGACGGGGCTGGCTGCAGTAGTCGACTACTGCAATGTGTCGGGCTTAAGTGATCGACTACTTAATGGGGGCTGGTGGTGGATTGCCAAGTTGTCGGCCAGGCGGCCGGATGGAGCGGATCAACCCCGCAGGGGCGGCCCGATCATTGAGCGGGAACTCATCGGTGTCGAGCGGTCTGCAGATCCCCCTAGTCACTTCTCCGAATTCATGGGCAGGAATCGGCCCGGCAGCAACATGAAAATGTGCGGGGGACGGCGAGGGTAAACCATCACCATTTTGTACATGGTTAATCGACCGTCATTCCGCTGGGATGCGTGCAAAGCCATGAGCGCCGCCCAGCGCCGTGAAGCCTCATCGCTGAGGTACCCCGGGGCATCCGGAAGTCTCGAGCATGGTCCGGTCGCGTCCGGTTCAGTAGTCAACTATGTAGCCCGTCCCTTCCTTTAAGTAGTCGACTACTGCAGATCGCCCTGTCGATTCGTGTGATGCTCGATTGCGCAAATACCTGGTCACACCGTGACCGCCAGCGCGACCGGGCGCCAACGCGAGCCACCCACCAGGGCAAGACTCTCATCGGTGCCGGCGGCGAGCCGGTCTCGTCCAGGTCGGCCCGATGAGCTAGTAGGTGGAACGACATGACGTATGTGATCGCGGCCCCGGAGATCATGACGGCAACCGCAGCGCATTTGGACACCATTGGTTCGACGCTCGACCCGGCCCATCAGGCGGTGGCCCGCTCGACTCTCGCGTTGATGCCCGCGGCCGGTCGGTGCGGTTGGATGGAACTGGATGACCGGGCACTTCCGCTCACGCGCGGACAGCTCGACATCTGGCTTGCGCAGGAATCGGGTCACCGCGGTACGGAGTGGCAGCTTGGCCTATTCGCCAGAATCGAGGGCGCGGTTGAGCATGACCCGCTGGAATGGGCGATCCGGCGAGTGCTGCAAGAGGCCGAACCGGCCAGGGCCGTCCTCTTCGAGGCGGATGGCCGGGTTTTTCAGAGGGCGAGTGATTACCCGGATGTTGAGCTGGCCTTTTATGACCTAAGCTGCTCGCGCCATGCCGTGCAGGAGGCCTATCGGCTAGCATCATCGATCCAACGCACACCAATGCCATTCACCGGCCCGCTACTCAAATTTGCGCTGTTTCGGACCCGGGCCGATGAATTCTACTTGTTCGCGTGCTGCCACCACATAGTCCTCGACGCTTTCGGTATTGCACTTGTTACCCATCGGGTCGCATCTGTGTACTCTGCAATTGTCTCTGGTGCACCCATCCCGCCTGCCTTCTTCGGCTCACTGCGCGACCTGGTTGACTGCGAGTTAGCATATGAAGCGTCCACCGATTATCTGGACGATCAGACCTATTGGACCAGGAACCTGCCACCGGAAAGTGGACCGGGTTATCGGTTGCCGCAAGCCGCGAGTGAGCGTGATCCATGTTGGCCGTCGGCGCCGGTTGAATTGGACCCAGCGGTGGTCGGCCGAATCCAAGAATTATCTCAATTGTTGGGGGTGTCTCGATCGTCGGTCATCACCGCGGCGTGCGCACTTCTGGTGCGTGGATGGTGCGCTGACGGCAACGTGGTCATAATCGATTTCCCGGTCAGTAGGCGAGTCCGTCCAGAGTTAAAGACACTTCCGGGAATGGTTGCCGGGGTGGTGCCGCTGGTGTTGACGACGGCGCCGGGATCTGCGGTCGCCGGTTTTTGTCAGCATGTTGACACGCGAATACGGGAAGCGCTGCAGCATCAAAGATATCCGGTGCACGTTCTTGAGCGCAAAGCTCAGCTGCGTGGCCCAGGACAGATGGCCGATAGGGTGAATATCAATTTCCTCCCGTCGACAATTAATTTAGACTTCGCTGGTGTCGCGGCATCGGGGGGATACACCGCTGCTGGCCCCGCTGGTCACTTCGGTTTGTTGTTCCTTAGCGCCGGTGACCGGCTGTTTTTGAGCACGGCGGGCGCCGGGCAGCCGTTTTCGAATTTCGACGTCACCGATCTAGCGGGACGGTTGCAGCAGGTGTTGGTGGCGATGACGGCTAACCCGGCAGTGCCATTGTCGTCGGTGGATCTGCTTGATGCCGGTGAGCGTGATCTGGTGCTGTACGGCTGGTCTGGTGTTCGGGTGGGGGCGCCGGTGGGGGTGGTGTCGGCGTTGTTGGCTGCCGCGGTGGCCGCCGACCCGGACGCGGTGGCGGTCATCGACGGTGCGCGGACGGTGTCGTATCGCGAGCTCGATGAGTGGTCGACGCGGTGGGCGCGGGTGCTGATCGAGGCGGGGGTGGGTCCTGAGCGCGCGGTGGGCGTGGCGATGGATCGGTGTGTGGAGTTAGTGGTGGCCTGGTGGGCGGTGGTCAAGGCCGGCGGGGCCTACGTGCCGCTGGATCAGACCCATCCGGTGCAGCGGGTCGCGGCGGTGCTCGACGCGGCCGGCGTGGTGTGTGTGTTGACCTGTGGTGTCGACACCGTGGCCGGGGCCGGGGCGCGCCCGGTGCTGCGCGTGGATGTTTCGCACGGCCTGGACGTGTCCGCGCGCTGCGCGCAGCCGATCACCGACGCCGACCGGCTAGCGCCGCTGGGAGTGGATGACACCGCGTATGTGATGTTCACCTCGGGCTCCACCGGTGCCCCCAAGGGGGTGGCGGTCAGCCACACCGGTCTGCTCGGGATGGCCGCGGCGCTACGGGCGGTTTTCGGGCTGGGCGCGGATGCGCGGGTGTTGATGGCGGCCGCGCCGACCTTTGATGTATCGATCTTGGAGTGGTTGGTGGCGGTCGGGTCGGGGGCGGCGTTGGTGGTGGCGCCGCCGGGAGTGTATGCCGGTCAGGCGTTGACCGCGTTGCTGGCCGAGCAGCGGGTCAACGCGGCATGGTTGACCCCGACGGTGCTGGCGACGCTGGATCGGGCCCGCCTGGCCGGGCCGGAGGGGTTAAGCACGCTGGTCGTTGTCGGCGAGGCCTGCCTGCCGGAGGTGGTGGACGCCTGGGCGTCGGGTCGGCGGATGTTCAACGGCTATGGCCCCACCGAGACCCATTGGGCCACCAGTGCACAACTGGTGGCCGGGCAGCCGGTCAGCATCGGCGCCCCGATTGCGGGGGTGTGTGCGCTGGTGCTCGATGCCTGGCTGAATCCGGTGCCGGTCGGGGTGGTGGGCGAGTTGTATCTGGCCGGGCCGCTGGCGCACGGTTATGTGGGCCGGCCGGAGTTGACCGCGGAACGGTTTGTGGCCAATCGTTTCGGGGACGCCTTTGGCGAGACCGGAACACGGATGTATCGCACCGGGGACCTGGTGCGCTGGACCCCCCGAGGCGCCCTTGAGTACCTGGGTCGCGCTGATGCCCAGATCAAACTGCGTGGGCAGCGCATCGAGTTGGGCGAGATCGAAAACACCCTGTTGGCTTGCCCGCAGGTCAGTCGGGCCGCGGTGAGCCTGCATCACAGCGACGCGGGTTCTCAGCTGGTCGCCTATATCGCCGTGGAGCACGCCGCCAGCCCCGGGCGCGACGCCGAAAGCGTCGAGCAGTGGCAACACCGGTATGACGAGCTGCACGGCGCTGAGGTCGCCCAGGTCCCTGGGGTCGAGGCGTCGGGGTTCGGGATGGATTTTCGGGGCTGGAACAGCAGCTTTACCGGTGACCCGATTCCGCTGGAGCAGATGCTGGAGTGGCGTTCGGCCGCGGTGGATCGGATCATGGCCTTGGCGCCGCGGCGGGTGTTGGAGATCGGCGTGGGCACCGGACTGCTGTTGTCGCAGATCGCCCCGCACTGTGAGCGCTATGTCGGCACCGATATGTCGGCGGTGGTCATCGACAACCTGGCCCGCTCGCTGGAGCGGCAGGGTGAATGGCGGGATCGAGTCGAGCTGCGCACCCAGCCCGCTCACCTGAGCGAGGCGTTGCCGCACGGCTATTTCGACACCATCATCCTCAACTCGGTCATCCGGTACTTCCCCCACGCGCGATACCTGGTCGAGGTCCTCGACACCGCCCTGGATCTGCTGGCCCCGGGTGGGGCCCTGTTTATCGGCGACGTGCGCAACCACAGCCTGCAGGGTGCGTTGCAAACCACGATCGCGCTGGCCCGCGTCACCACCTCGGACACCTCGGAGGTCATCGGCGCCGCCGAGATCCGCCACCGGGTTCAGCGCGCCCTGCTCGGCGAATCCGAGCTCTTGCTGGCGCCGGAGTTTTTTACCAGTTGGGCCGGCGAGCATGTGTTGGTGGCCGGCTGTGACATCGAAGTCAAACGAGGATCGGCCGACAACGAACTGACCCGTTATCGCTACGACGTCACCATCCACAAGGCCCCCACCGGGGTATGTTCAGTGGCCGGGGCACCCGTGTGGGCGTGGGCCGACTGCGCGGGCCTCGACGGGCTGGGCGCCCGGTTGCAATCCGGGCATCGTGCCACGGTGCGCGTCACCGGCATCCCCGGCGCCGGGCTGTTCACCGACGTGCAGCGTGAAGCCGCCGTCGTCGCCGGGTTACCGCTCGCCGACGTGCTCGCCGGCAACGGCGCCGGCCCGACCCCGCAGACCGTCACCGCCGAACAACTGCATCGCCTCGGTGAAACCACCGGTTATCACGTCGCGGTCACGTGGGGCGCCCAGCCCGGTACCCTGGACGCCGTTTTCCTCACTCCCACCGATCCTGACGGTGAGCCCATCGCCGCGTTGACCGATGTCTACCTGGCCCCGGTGGGGGCCTCGCACCGCCGGCCCCACGCGAATGACCCGCAGATCACCCCCACAGTCAGCGCGGTGCGCCAGCGGTTAAGTCAGTGGTTGCCCGAATACATGATGCCGGTGCACATTATGGTGCTCGAGGAGTTCCCGTTGACGTCCTCGGGCAAACTCGACCGCAAGGCCCTGCCGGCGCCGCTGTTTGCCGCTCAACCCTATCGCGCCCCGGCCGACGCGGTTGAGGAGATTCTGGCCGGCATCTACGCCCGGGTGCTTGGGGTGCAGCGGGTCGGGGTGGAGGACTCGTTTTTCGATTTGGGCGGGGATTCCCTGTCAGCGATCCGGGTAGTCGCAGCGATCAGTACAGAACTTAATACCGACCTTGCGGTGCGCACTTTGTTCCACGCGCCCACCGTGAGAAGCTTGCGCCGTCAGTTGGACAGCCGTGCTAGCGAGGTGGAAGTAGTCCCTGTTGAGTTCCTCAAAGAGGGTACGGGTGTTCCGCTGTTCTGCATTCATCCTTCGAGTGGGGTGAGTTGGCCGTATCAGGCTCTTGGTAATTACTTGGACTGCCCGATCATTGGAATTCAACAAATATTGCAGAATGAGGAGGTTGAAACTCGGTCAATTCGTGGTATGGCGAAAAGCTATGCCGACAGAATCCAGGGAGTTTATCCTGCCGGACCCTACAACCTTCTCGGCTGGTCTATTGGAGGCGCCATCGCCCATGAACTCGCCATCCAGCTTCAGCGACGCGGATGCGTAATCGCACGCCTTGTTCTTCTCGACGCTCAACCCAGTATCGACAGCAGCGTCAGTTTACCACGCCCTGCTTTACTCGAGAAGCAAATGCAGGAAGAAATCGTGCGGTTTTATCGTTTGCATGGTCCAGAGCGGGATGAGTCGCTTACCTATGAGCAGATAGGCCAATTGTTCCGCGAACGAGGGGCCGTAGAATGTTCTCGATATAGTCAGCTTCTCGATTCGATTATTCAGAACCTTAACAGCGCAATACCGTTGCTGCGAGCCCACGAACCCAGTGTTTTTGATGGTGATATAGTCGTATTTTCCGCTGTGCGGGATGAGGGTAATCGGAGTTCGTATCTTCTCGAAAGTTGGCGACCGTACGTTGCTGGCGACATTACCGTGTACACGGTCGACTGTACGCATTACGAGATGCTGACTAGCGAATCGCTCAGTATGTATGGCAATCAACTCAAACATTTATTAGTGCGCAGTTCCGTGCGCCCAGCGCATTAGGCCGAAGTTCCGGAAATCGCCGGGATAAACCCGGCTCTTCATGATCCAGGGGGTGGCAAAGGTGGAGTCGCGCAACGGGATCCAGTGCTCGGCGGGGTATGTGTAGAACTCCAGTGAGTGGGTCCGAAGATATTTTCGCAGAACAGGCCGCCCATTTCCGGCTTTTGCGTGTGGTAGTTGACGGTCTTGGGCTCGGTCACCTCACCCGAGGACCAGCGGCGGATGTCATCGCCGGTTGCCAACCGCAATCGCACCGCAGGGAACTCACCGCTACCGGTCACCCCCGAACCTCCCCAGACACCGGCCAGCTTAGCTTCGGTCCGTTCGGGTGCGGGACTCTTGGCGGGATCACCCGGAGGCAGGATCCTCACCCGGGGTGCTCCTGTCAGGGCGACGGAAGTGTCGCTTTGTAACCCAACGGGGCTGCCTTGGCCTGGCACCGTGTGCGAGTCGCTGCGCCGCCCGTCAGAGGGTCGATGGTCGCCCCGCCACTGGTCTGCTATTGAGGATCGCAGCGTGATGATCGCTGACTTCGGGATCGTCGAGCTCAATGTCGTTGTCGTCCCGCCGCCCGATTCTGCAACTGAGAAGATGTCAGGTCGGGTCACCCTTCGGCTTGCTCTGCTCCTGCGATAACTGCGGCGACGCGAGAAGCTACGTCTTTGCAGCGAGACGCATTCTTGAACAGGCTCGCGAGGTAGTTGGCGGGATAGTCCTCGTTAATGAGCTGCACGGTCGCGGGATAGACGGTGCTGACGATGGCCGGAACGCTCGCAAGTGCTGCGGCGAAGTCGCCTTCAGAGCCAGTTAAGAGCACACCAGGAGGCAGCTGCTGAAACACTATATGGGCGATCAGGCGGTTGCCATGAACACCAATCATCTTGTCTCGTCCACTAAGTTCCTGGCGTTCGTCATGCAGCGCCGAATCGATCGCGCGAAGGATCTGCACGGTTCGCCATAGCTGAGTGCTTGTGAGACCTGAATTGAACAGCTGTCGATAGAGTGATCCGGCGGCGGGGCTCTCGGCACCTGCCCAAAGCCGTCCGATGGTGGCCTTCGCTTGCACCGCAAAATCTGATATCGGTTTCGCGCACGCTAGGGCGACGGTTGCATCGACTACGGTGCAACCGTGGGCTGGATCGGGCGCGGCTTCGCCACTCTTGATCGCGTAGGTAATTCCGTCGATCGCTAAGTCTGTGACGAGGCGGATCTGTTGACCATCGAGCGCCACAAAATCGCGACGTTCAACTCGGTTTTGGGTATTGGTGCCGCGCGTGACCTCTCCACCGAAACCTTCGGGGCAGTTCTCAAGCGAGATGAATCGCACTGACACGCGTGCGTCAGCTATAGCCTCAGGATGATCGTTGATCGCCTTGCCAATGCACCCGACGGTTTGAGCGCCATTGACCACGGATTCGGTTTGCCTAAGCGCCCCGACTGTCAGGTCATATCTAGGTCACGGACCAGAGTTTGCAGGTCTAACTACCGCCTTTGAACTGCAATAACTCTGGTGCGCGATACTGGGATTGAACCAGTTCAATTAGTTTGCTAGCGTGGGTGTTGTGACCAGCGCAAATAGTGAATTTACCTGCGCCGACACTGGTCAGTGTAGCGGAATCTTACGGAATGTCACGGAAAGTTGATACAGTCTTGTTAGCCCAAAGCTGGCCCACGCTGGCCCACGCCAGTATTCAACGATCTATCGCGGGAACCGACATGGCACGCAAGAAACGGCAGCCCGGCACCTTCGGCGCCGTCGAAACCCTCCCTAGCGGCCGGCACCGGGCCCGCTACCGCGGACCGGACGGGCGCCGCTACACCGCCCCCACACTGTTCCTGACCAAACGGGACGCGCGCGGCTGGCTGTCGCTTCGCCAGGCCGACATCATCAAAGGCAATGGATGCCGCCCGAGCGCCGAGGAATTGCCGCAAGCACAAACTGACATTCAAGGCGTACGCCGACACGTGGATCGAGCAGCGCGACCTCAAAGACAGAACCCGCGAGCACTACCAGAGCTGCTCGATGATCGCACTCGTGCCCGCGCTTCGGGGCGCTGCCGATCGCGTCGATCACCGCCGACGACGTACGGGCCTGGCACGCGGGCATCGGCAACAAGACGCCGACACTGCGCGGCCCACTGCTACGGGCTTTTGCGGACGATAATGGGCACCGCCCTGTCCGACGGCAAGATCAGGGTCAACCCGTGCGTCATCCGCGGCGCCGGCAGCGCCCGCTGGGTCCACAAGATCAGGCCAGCGAGCGCTTGAGGAGATTGCCACCATCACGCAAGAAATGCCCGAGCAGTACCGCGCGATGGTTCTGCTCGCCAGCTGGTGTGCGCTGCGATTCGGGAGCTGACCGAGCTGCGGCGCCGGGACATCATCATCGTGGAACCCACCGAAGCGGAACTGTGCAACGCGTTGACAATGGCGCTGAGGCGCCCGAGCCCTCGGCGTCATCCGCGTCGAGCGCGCCGTCGTCCGCATCGAAAGCGGATTCCAGCCCACCACACCGAAATCCGACGCTGGCCGCCGCGACGTCGATATACCGCCGCACTTGCTTCCCGCGATCAAGGCGCATCTCGACGAGTTCGTTGACCCCGACAAGGACGGGTTGCTGTTCCCGGCCGCGCACGGCGGCCACCTGGCACCCGCCACGCCTGTACCGGCACTTCTACAAGGCGCGGTCGGCCGCGAAGCGAGATGACCTGCGCTGGCATGATCTACGGCACAGCGGCGCGGTTCTGGCCGCCGCCACCGGCGCGACCCTCGCGGAACTCATGGCGCGCCTTGGGCATTCGACGCCGGCCGCCGCGCTGCGCTACCAGCACGCCGCGCAAGGCCGCGATCGTAAAATCGCCGCTCTGCTAAGCAAGCTCGCGAGCAACGGGGGCGCGTGATGGTTGCTGAACCAATCAGGTACGTCATCGCCTGCAGCGGTCACACCGAGCAGCCAGTCGCCTACATCGACGACTTGCGCCCGGGCGGTGGTCCTATCACTGTCTCTGCAGCCACACCCGAAGACCAGCAGATTATTTCAGCATCCGGCTACCACCCGGAACGCGAACGCGACGCGTGGCGACCACCGGACGGCTATGTCGAAAGCAAGTGGGCTGATCGCAATGTCACTGTGACGGTGTGGGATTGGAAAAATAGCCGCAGCGGCTACACCATCCGGTGTCTGCACTGCAACCAGCAAGCGCAATTCCCCGGCGCCGAGCTTCCCCGGATCGCCGACAAGCTGGCGGAGAACCGGAAGCCGGAAACATTACTGCCGCCGTCACCAGGCCCGTTCGCGGCAGACGACTTGACGGGCGCATACGACGACGACGGCTGGTTCATCCCGGACCCAGCCCCGCCTCCGTGGTGTTTCAACGCCGCTACTTTGTGCAACTCGCCGCGTTGGTCCGCGAAGTTCAGTAAGGCGTCTGCTACTGTAACGGCTGCGCCTCGCGCGCACCGCGTCCTGATTCCCCGGGGTGGGCGGCATCTTTCTGATGCCGAAAGGACACCCGATGGCACTGCCAACCCAGCCCCCCGCGAGCCCCCCACGGACCGGTCCGAACCGCGCTGAGCGGCGCGGCCGTAGTTACGCAACGATCACCGAGGTCGCCAAATACATTGGCGTGACGGATCGCACTGTTCGCCAGATGGTGTCAGACGGCCGTCTGACCGCGTACTCCTGTGGGAGGCGGTTAGTCCGCCTGGATCTCAACGAGGTCGACGCTGCAATGCAGCCGGTCGGTGGCGCGGCCTGATGCCTGATCGCGAGAACGCCTTTGGAAGTCGGCCCCCGGCCGGATACCACCCCGACCGAGGACACCGACACCACCACCACCAACCAAGGCCAAGCAGCCGGTACCACAGATACTAACGGTTCCCGCCGTCAGCAGCCGTTCGACGTGCTGGCGTGGACAAGCCAAGCCGCTGACGAGCTGGCTGAGCACGAGGCGGTCATCGAACACGGCCTGAAGACCTTCATCGACGTGGGTCTTCGCCTCGCCGCAGTCCGGGATAAGCGGCTGTATCGCCGTGACTACGCCACCTTTGAGGGCTACTGCGAAGGCCGGTGGAACTTCTCAAGCCGACGTGCCCGCCAGTTGGGTAGCGGTGCTCGCCGCCGAGCTGGTCCGCCACGGGCACACCGTCACTGGCTTGCATACCGCTGACAGCGGCACCGACTGGGCAGCGCACCTGTTCCGCGCGGTTGGCCCTCGACGTGCGCCTGCCGTCCACCGCGCCTTAACGCGGGTGCTGCACCCCGACAACGCCGTAACCGGCAGCCATGAGCTACAACGCCAACTCAACGACGCCAAAGCACAAATCGAAAGGACCAACGCATGACCAAAACCGACAGCACCTGCTGCAGGTTTGCGGCGCCCTGAGTCACAACGGGCCCGACATCCCGTGCGACATGTGCAACATGGGGACCGCGCTGTTGTACGCCGAATGTCCCGAGTGCACCTCCGATGTGGGAGTTGTGGGCCGACGGCCCGCGAACCGTCCACGCGCCGTATTGCCGACACCATCCAAGCCAGCCAGTGAAAGGAAATCGCACACCATGACCGACGCCGCCGAACAACCCACTGAAGAACCCATCACCCTGCACCGTTGCGGACCGCGTGTCCCTGCCGACGAATACGGAGGAGTGCTGGGCGCATCCGTCCTCCAATACCCCAGCAGCTCAACCCCCGTCATCGCCCTGGAAAGCACGGACGGCGACGGCGGCCTGCCGAACATGTGGTGGGAGCTCACCCCGGACGCTGCCGTCGAGCTCGCGGAGCAGTTACTTCATCACGCCGAGGTCGCGCGTGACTTTCAGGCCAAGGTCAACTGATGGCCGACCGCACCCGCCGGCAGCAACGCGGCATCGAATGCGTCGACTGCGGCATCGACACCTGCCCCACCGAAATAGGACCCCGCGCCGAGAGCTACATGGTGTACGACGAAGTTTGGGCAGCAGCCGGCATCGCTGAAGACGGCGGGCGCCTGTGCATCGGCTGCCTCGAAGACCGCATCGGCCGCCAGCTCAGCGCAACCGACTTCACCGACGTCAAACTCAACGACCTGAGCATCACCGACGGCCACTACGCGTGGAGCTGGCGCACACCACGGCTCGTCGGCCGCCTGTCGGGCCAACTGTCCCTGCCGTTCGATGCGGAGGCCTTCGACGGGCTGCCACCAAAGCGGCCGCGGGGCGTGGTCGCTGGGATGGTGAACCGGTGAACTTCACCGGCCCGGAGATCCGGTGCGCGTACTACTGCGCAGCCGAGATAATTCGTAGCCGTCGGCGCACGGGCGCCCCGATTCCGGAATGGCTGAGGCGGCACTACAACCAGCTCGACGCCGAAATCCGCCTGTCCGCGCGCGGACACCAAAAATCGCCCGGAACAGAGGAATCGGACACACTCAGCACTATGGAGGTCGCTGAGATGTTGCGCTGCGCCGAAAAGTGGGTCTGGCGCCACCGCAAATTACTCGGTGCCCGCAAGGACGGCGACCGCTGGCGCTACCCACGGGCCACCGTCGTCGAGTACGCACAGAGGATGGTGCACGATGTCTGATCTCCAAGCGGCGGTTGAGGAATGGATCGCACGCTTACCTGAGCCTGAGTTCCGCACGCTGGTCGCACGGGTGCGACCGCCCGACGAGCCCATGCCGTCTGTTAAGGACGATGACCAGTGACGACGCCTGAGTTCGCCGGCCACCACCGCCGCGGCTCCTCTGCCTTCGAGGGCCTGGCCGCGCGCACCGGTCTGCCGTGGACCACATCGTCGAGCTGGCCGGCGCCGGGCGCTTGGGCGAGCTGTTCGACAGCCGCGGGCATGTCGGCCGCCCCCTGACCCCGGCCGAGGCGCTGCGCCGACTCGACAGATCAAGCACACGCCCGCGGCAACGAGGACGCTGTCACCCGCCGCGGCAAAAGTTATCCTGCGACACTGGATGTCAAAGTGGGACAAGGAAATTGCCGAACGCGAGCGCCGTCGCCGCGACCCACACGAACGGCTGGCCGAGCTGCGCCGTCGGCAGGTGCCGCCCTGGTGGGGGCAGTGATGGGCGCGAAGGTTCGCCGGTGCTCCAGGTGCGACCGCAGGTTGCGCGGAGCGGGCATTGATTGGGCCTGCGGCATCGCCCTCGACGACGATCACACCGGCGTTGTCGATGAGTTCCTCTGCCCGGGCTGCATAACAGCCGAAGAGCACACAACGCGTGAAGTCAACGATGCCACAACGGATTACATCTGGATCGGTGACCGCGTTCAAATGTGGCCGAAAACAGGATAGGGGAGCTGTCAAATGAAACAACAAGCGAATAAAGGTGCGCCGCGGAATCTTGCCCACGATATGCCCCACGATATGTACGAGGCGCCGACGTCGCTGCCGGACACCAACCCGCCACCCCCGACAGCTGCGGGCCTTGACGCGATCGACGGGCTCGGCGAAGCCGTGCAGCTGTGAGTAGCCCCCGAATCGTCTGAAAAGGAGATATCTCAATGCGCGTGGAAATTCTGCAGCCGATCGCGGGCCTATTTGAAACGGACTACTCCGACGTCATACCGGGCGACATCGTCGACATCGACGAGGCCCACGCCGAGCGCTACGCGGCGCAGAAGCCGCCACTGTGCCAGCCGGCCGACCCGAAAGCCCCGATCACCACACGCGCCTTGTCCGATATCGGCCGGCGTCACCCTCCCGGCTAGTAGGACTGCCTTAGCCTCGATCCACAGATGAATTGGCTCCGTGGTGGGTGTCGGAATGCGGAAAGTGCCCTCTGAGCTGGGATGATTGATGTTCTCGAGGCATTAACCAAACCAATTCAGAAAGGCACTTCCGTGCAAGTGTCCCACAGGTTCGCCGCCGCGTCGGCGGTGTTCGACGATGACAATCTCGTGTCGTGCGCTGGCCTGGTGCCGGTGATGACGCTGGCCGAACAGGCGGGTCTGTCGCAGTTGCTCGACGAGAGGGTCCGGATCGTGTGCCCGCGCATCAAATCCGGAGCGGCCAACCCGGCTCCGAAGCTGGCGACCCTGATCGCTGGCATGTGCGCGGGTGCGGACTGCATCGAGGATGCCGACATCGTGCGTAGCGGTGGGATGAACGTCCTCTTCGGAGGTGTGTATGCGCCCTCGACGATCGGAACATTATTGCGGGAGTTCACCTTCGGCCACGCCCGGCAGTTGGAGTCGGTGCTGCGGGAGCACCTGGTCGCCCTGGGCGAACGGGTCGATCTGCTCGCCGGCGCCGACGTGCGGGCGTTCGTCGACATCGACTCGCTGCTGCGCCCGGTCTACGGGCACGCCGAACAGGGCGCGTCCTACGGGCACACCAAGGTCGCCGGTAAGCAGGTGCTGCGCAAAGGCCTGTCGCCGTTGGTCACCACCGTTAGCACCGACACCGCAGCACCGGTGATCACCGGGATGCGGCTACGCGCCGGCAAGGCCGGCTCCGGGCGGGGTGCCGGGCGCATGGTCGCCGCGGCGATCGCCACCGCCCGCTCCGCGGGGGCGAGCGGCCAGATCGTGGTGCGCGGTGACGCCGCCTACGGCTCGGCCGCTGTGGTCAAGGCGTGCCGCCGCGGCGGGGCGCGGTTCTCGCTGGTGCTGACCCGCAACCGTGCCGTGCAGGCCGCGATCGAGGCCATCGCCGAGGACGCCTGGATCCCGGTGCGCTATCCCGGCGCCGTGCAAGATCCCGACACCGGCGCCTGGATCTCTGATGCCGAGGTCGCCGAAATCTCCTACACCGCTTTCGCTTCCTCGAAGAGCCCGGTCACCGCCCGGTTGATCGTGCGCCGGGTCAAAGACGCCGCCCAAGCCGACGGGCTGTTCCCCGTGTGGCGGTATCACCCGTTCTTCACCGACAACACCGAACCGCTCGCCGACGCCGACATCACCCACCGTCGCCACGCCATCATCGAAACCGTCTTCGCCGACCTGATCGATGGACCCCTGGCTCGCATCCCATCCGGCCGGTTTGGCGCCAACTCCGCCTGGGTGCTGTGCGCGGCCATCGCCCACAACCTGTTGCGCGCCGCCGGAGTTCTCGCCGGCGGCCGACACGGCAAGGCCCGCGGGGCAACACTGCGCCGAACGTTGGTCAACATCCCCGCCCGTCTGGCCCGCCCGCAACGCAAACCGATCCTGCACCTGCCCAGCCACTGGCCCTGGGAATCAGCATGGCTTGCGCTGTGGCACAACACAATCGGTCACCCATCCACCACTTGACCGACACAACCCGACCCGACGACCAGGAACCAACCGGAAAAGCTGGGCAGACCAGCGGAACAGTTATACCCCGACCCACAGAATCAAGATCAAACAATCAACGGTTCACGCCACACGATCCATCGGTGGATTGAGGCTTAGTGACGGCCTTCGCCGACCTCACCAGCACATTGGAATCCTGGCTGGCCACATTGCCACTCGACGGCACCGACACCGCCGAGACGGTTGACCTTGAGGCCCGCATCACCGAATTGTTGGGAATCCTCGATCGGGGCGACGAGGAGGACCAGCGGGGCGCCGGACTGGCGCGCACCGTGGTTGAACGCGTGAACCAGCGCCGTGCCGGTCGGCGAGGTGAGAGCTAGCCGTGGCCGCCCGCAAGCCTATTGAACTGAAGCGCCGCACGGGGCGGTCACCCGGCCGCGACGCTGGTGGCCGGAAGCTGCCGGCGCCGGTGACCGTGCTGCCCGCAGCACCCTCCGTGCCAGAGCCACCAGTCCCGCTGAAGGACCATGGCGCCCGCGAGTGGCAGCGGCTATGGACGGAGATTCCCTGGCTATCCGCCCAATCGGATATCAGGATGGTCAGCCGGTTGTGTCAGTTGTACGACAGGCAGACTGCCCTCCTCGCGCAGATCGACAGGGACGGATTGACCGTGAGCGGCTACCGCGGCCAAGTCCGACCGCACCCGTTGTTGGCACAGGTCAGCGCGGTCGAAACTGAGGCACGTCTGCTCGAGCAGCGGCCAAGCCCAGGGTCGTGGTGTAAGAGTTCGTTCGATCGCGTGACCCTTCGTGGGGCAGTTTAGGCGGTCAGGGCTGGTGTGGTGGTGGTTTGCTGGCCGGCGGGTTGGTCTGTGCTGGTCAGCGTGGCTCGGGCGCGGGTGAGGACGTCGAGGCCGAGGTAGCGCCGTCCTTCGATCCATTCGTCGTGTTGTTCGGCGAGCACGGCGCCGACCAGGCGGATGATGGAGGTCCGGTCGGGGAAGATGCCCACGACGTCGGTCCGGCGCCGAACCTCTCGATTGAGGCGCTCCTGGGGATTATTGGACCAGATCTGGCGCCAGATCTCTTTGGGGAAGGCGGTGAACGCCAGCAGATCCACGCGGGCGCCATCGAGGTGCTCGGCCACTTTGGGAAGCTTGTCGGTGAGCGCGTCGAGTACCCGATCGTATTGAGCGACAACAGATTCCGCATCGGGTTGGTCGAAGATGGAGTGCAACAGGGTGCGTACCCACGGCCAGGACGATTTCGGGGTGACCGACATCAGGTTGACCGCGTAATGAGTTCTGCACCGTTGCCAGGCCGCCCCGGGCAAGGTGGCCCCGATCGCGGCCACCAGCCCCGGGTGGGCGTCACTGGTGACCAGCGCAACCCCGGACAGGCCGCGGGCGACCAAATCGCGGAAGAACGCCAGCCAGCCCGCCCCATCTTCGGCGGAGGTGACCTGTACCCCCAGGATTTCCCGGTAGCCCTCGGCGTTGACGCCGGTGGCGATCAGGGTGTGCACGCCGATGACGCGGCCGTTCTCACGCACCTTGAGCACCAGGGCGTCAGCGGCAACGAATGTGTACGGGCCAGCGTCGAGGGGGCGGGTGCGGAAGGCCTCCACGGTCTCATCGAGCTCGGCGGCCATGACCGAGACCTGGGACTTGGAAAGTCTTGTCACGCCCAGGGATTCGACGAGGCGTTCCATCCGCCGGGTGGACACGCCCAGCAGATAGCAGGTCGCCACCACCGACGTCAGTGCCCGCTCGGCGCGCTTGCGCCGCTCTAAAAGCCAGTCCGGGAAATAGCTCCCCGAACGCAGCTTAGGGATCGCCACGTCCATGGTCCCGGCGCGAGTGTCGAAATCACGAGGCCGGTAGCCGTTGCGGCTATTGGACCGCTCGTCGCTGCGCTGGCGGTAGCCCGCACCACAGATGGCGTCGGCTTCCGCGCCCATCAGAGCGTGGATGAACGCCGACAGCAGACCACGCAGCAGATCCGGGCTCGCCTGCGCGAGTTGATCAGCCAGCAGCTTCTCGACGTCGATAGGGTGGGATGAGGTCATCGCGTTGTTCTCCTTCGATTGACTTTGCCGGTCAGTTCGAAGGATCACGCGATGACCGCCCTGTACCGGGCTACGACACGCCCACCAGGCCTAACCGCCCATACACCACGCCCCTGGACGTAACTCGAGCAGCAGGCGGGGTTGACGCCGGCATCGCGATCTATCTTGGGCTTCGTCGAGGTGCAGCGGGCATCGAAGCTGGACGAGATGCGCGCTCGTCGGCTCAGGCAGGACGAGAGGCGACCCGGGCGACTGAGCAGCGACGCACGGCTCAGTGACCATGGCATCCCCGACCGCGCGACCCGGCGCCCAGATCCCCGATTTTTGCGGAGGGGGCGCCGTCCGACCCGTGTCCCCGGAGGCGTGCGTCGTCTCAACGCCAGGCAAAAAACCCCACTCAAGGGATCCGGTTTTGGGAGGGGCGCACGGCGACGCCACCACCGTGGCCAAATCTGTCTATTCGAGCTAAAACGAACGGAAAGGGGCCCGAATATGCCCGGAAACCCGCCAACCCCGCCCAAGGGCACCCGCACCGGCGGTCGGCGGCTCTGGCACGACGTCCTCGCCAAATACCAGCTCGAGCAGCACGAGCTCGCACTGCTACGGGAGGCCGTGCGTACTGTCGACGACCTCGACGCATTGGCGGCTGTGCTTGCGAGCGAAGGCGTCGTTACCCACGGACAGCAGCGCGTTCATCCCGCGCTCGTCGAGGCGAGACAGCTACGGATCGCCCTGGCGCGCTTGATCGGAGCCCTGCGGCTGCCGGCCGGTGACGAGGACGACCAGGCCACGGGTCGGCGGCCGCAGCGCCGCGTCGGGGCGCGCGGCGTGTACTCCCTGGACGGGGGTGCCTAAATGCGACGCCGATACGACGCCGTTCCACCGCCCGAGTTGCTGGTTTTCGAAGGTTTTCGGTACGCCACCGATGCCGACTGGGGCGCGGCGTTTGACGCGTTCAACGAGGCGCGGGAGCGGTGGTGCTCGGAGCGGGGGCTACCTGCGGATGCTCTGCCGCCCGCGGTGATCGACGGTCAATGCCCGTGGGACCAGAGCAAGATCTGACGGAAGATGGCCGGCATGGCTGGCGTATCTGGCACACGGATGATCAGTAGGGGGTATCGGGGCAGTAAACGGCTGCGGCCGCGATGGCCAGCTCCCTAGCCATGGGCTCCTGGACGCCCAACACGTTGTGTACCCACATATGGGTCATATAGATGTTGTGGGTCACCGCCAGGTTCGCGCACGCCTGATGACCTATCGCCTCCGCCAGCGCCGCATCATCCACCACAAACCCATCTTCTTGCAGCGTCCTCAGGAAGCGCTGGTCCAAGTTTTCAGAAGGTGATGGCGCAGGCGCCACCAGGTGTTTGGCGGTGGCAGACAGCACGGCTGAGGGTGGCGCGTGGACTGTGGTGGTAGGTGGTTCGGCAGCCGCTGCCGACGGGGGCGCAGTAGTGGTCGTGGACTGTGGCACCACTGCGGGTTGCTGGACTGCATTCACCGGCTTAATCGCCCACCAAATCAGGCCGAGGATTCCGATGACCGCCGCGGCGCCAAGGGCGAGCACCGTGGCGTGGCCGAACGCCCGCCCCCATGGTTGTCGCTGCGGCTCATCGGGCTCCGTATGCTGCGACCAGGCCAACTCGGGGCTTGCCTCAGTCGGTGGCGCCACAAAGGTAGTCGCGTCGCTGTCACCCGCGGCTGTGGCGGCTTGATCCTCAGCGTCGTCGTCGTTGGAGTCCACCGTCGTTTCTCCTAGTCGCTTTTTGCATTTTGCCCCAAAACGCGGCTGCCGTGTGCCAGTTTGGTCGAGATCTCCGCTGCCGCGCGGATATCGTCGTTCGTCCAACGGTGCCGGTCATTTCTCCGACTTCCTGGGCAGGAATCGGCCCGTTGTGCTCGACCGTGGCCACGTCGGCCAGCCTTGCGGCGGCGGCGGCCTGACGTCGGTGCGGTATCCCTGCCCGAGCCGCGTCCGTTTCCAGTAGTCGATCGTTTCGGGCAACCAGCCGCGCATCGCCCCAGGCGGTAACGACCCATCCTTGTTGACGGGGCCGATGATGGCGTCCGGGGGCGGCAGCTTGGTACTCGTGAGGCCGCCTGGCCGCAAACCGATCCTTGCCTCAACCTGACTGCGGCGCTCAGGAACACCTGAAGGGTACGAGGGTAAACCATCACCATGTTGTACACGGTCAATCGGGCCCCCGCGATGAGACTCCACGGCGCTGGGCGGCGCTCATGGGCTTTGCAGCCTTCGACTTGTAGCCCCGCCGCTGGCGATGAACTTCCCCGTTGCGCGTTTGATGCTGGCCAGGCGATCCTGGGTCGTCATGACGCATCGAATGACGTGGCGGGAGGTGTGCTGAGCGCTACGCACATGGCTGCGGCGGCCTCGACAAGAAACACGGCCGACAATACGGCACTGCATCAGACCCATTTAAGTAGTTGACTGCGGCAGCCCACCCGTCTTTGCAGTAGTCGACTACTGCAGACCGCCCCGTCGATTCGTGTGAGTCTGGGTTGCGCAATACCTGGTCACACCATGACCGCCAGCGCGACCACGCCCGAACGCGAGCCACGCCAGCAGGGCAAGACTCTCCTCGGTGCCGGGCTGCGCTCCGGTCTCGTCCAGGTCGGCCCGATGAGGTAGGTGGGTGGATGGACATGTCGTATGTGATCGCGGCGCCGGAGATCATGACGGCGGCGGCAGCGGATTTGGACAGTCTCGGTTCGATGCTCAGCGAGACGCATACAGCGGCGGCGCCCCCGACCGTTGGGTTGGTGCCCGCAGCCGCTGATGAGGTGTCGGCGGGTATTGCCCTCTTGTTCTCCCGGTACGCCGAGGACTATCAGGGGCTGGCCGGAAAGGCGGCGGCGTTTCATGAGCGGTTTGTGCAGCACTTGACTGCCAGTGCGGGGTCGTATGCGGCTGCTGAGGCCGCCAACACCTCGCTGTTGCATCCCTTGGCCGCGAGTGCGGGCTCGATTGGGGGCGCTATCGGCGCCCTCTGGGACCAGTTGGTCAACATGTTTAACGCCGCCGTGGGCCAGTTAAACACTTTGTTGACCGGCTTTCAGAATATGTTAAACAGCTTCTTAACAAACTTGGAGCTTACGCTGCTCGTCCTTTCCATTCCAGTTGGTTTATTTTTGATAAGCTTTATTGGGGGCGTGATACTCTTCCCGTTCTTGTTTCCTCTGGTGTTTCTTGCGCTCAATCCTCAGCTGTTGGCTTCGCTCAATTTATGACAAAGCGAACAAAACAAAACCGCAATTTCGCTCGGAAGCGTGCGCGTTTTGTGTGGTGTCAAGTGCCTTGACTTAGCACCGGGCGCACCGGCCCGGGTCACTTCTCCGGATTTCCGGGCAGAAGGTGTTGTCGATGCGGGCCGCGCTTGATTGCGAGGCGGCAGACACCCTGGGGATCGTAGACGCCGGCGGTATTTCCTTCGAGCTTGAAGGAGGTAACGGCAACGGCGGCAACGCGGAGTTGATCGGTAACGGCGGTAACGGCGGTGCCGGCATTCCGGCGGGCGTCGGCGGCACCGGCGGCCACGGCGGGCGGCTGTTCGGCCAGAACGGGATGACCGGGTTGCCGTAGCCGGGCGGCGGCGGGACGTCGGGGAAGGTGTCGGCGGTCATCGAACAGCCTCGGCGCGCTCATCGCCCTCGACGACGACCCGCAACCTCTGCGCGTAGTCGATGGCGTCGGAGAGCTTGGCGACCAGCTCGGCGGCCCGGGCGGCGCGAGTCCCGGTCAGTTGCCCGGCGGCGTTGTCGGCCGATATCCGGGCATCAAGCAGGTTTATCCAGCATCGGGTCAGGTGCTCGCGGGCGGTGGTTGTGGTGGGCATGGGCTAGCTACCTCTCAGGTGGGTTGCTAGCGCCGTAATCGGCTGGCCCATATCTGGCCCATGCGGTCCTGTACGTATTCGGGTTACCGTACTTGAACTGCAAGAACTCTGGTGCGCGATACTGGGATTGAACCAGTCTCACTCCCGAACGCATGGTGCCAGGCGAGGTCGCGCCTACGCCGTACTCAATCATGGCAGCGACATGCGTGCGGGCCTCGTTCGCGTTAAGAAGAGCGGCTTGATGATCGCAGATCATCGCCTACGGCATCACCCCGGAGGCGACAGTCGGCACGGTCAGCCGCTGTGCTCAGCCACCGGTACCGGCCAGGGCCGTCAGTGCCTCGGCGATCGACTCCAACGCGGTCGCTGAGCGGCTTGCGCTCTCGGCCTGTGATAGGGCAGCCAACGCGGCGGTGTAGGCGATCCGCTCACGCTCGCTGAGCAGGTCGTCCACTACGGCGTTGGCGTGCTCTGTAGCCCGCTGCAACGTGCTGCGCGGTGCTCGCGGCAGCGGCTTGAGGGTACGCGGGTCGAGACCCATGGCGGCGGCGGTCTGGCACCGCTTGCGTTCCAGCAATGGGTGGTACTTGGCGGGCATGGTCGTATCGGTCATGATCGTGTCCTCGACTGCTGCATTGCGTCGTCGCAGTGCGGAGCGTGACGAGCTGAAGGCCCGCCTTGAGCAAGCCGAGCGACCAAGCGTCATGTCTGCCACGCAGATTAGCGAGTTGGTCGAAGAGCTAGGCGGGCTATCAGCAGTGCTTAGGGAGGCGACCGGGCCGGAACGTGCCCAGGTATACGCAAGCCTGGGTCTGCGTCTTGATTACGACCCGCATCTTCAGCGAGTCACGGCGACTGCCGACCTGAGTCGTGTCGCCGGACGTGTCCGAGGGGGGACTTGAACCCCCACGCCCATTAGTAGGGCACTAGCACCTCAAGCTAGCGCGTCTGCCATTCCGCCACTCGGACATGACCAACCACATCGGTTGGCAGCTAAGGCTATCGGATTGCGCCGCGCGGACCCAACCCAGCTCGCAGAGACCCGCTCGGCGGTCAACCGAGCCCGACGCACACAGCAATGGTAGGAAAGGTGACTGTGAGCGATGACGTGGTCGAAGTTGTCAGCAGGTTGATCCGGTTCGATACCACCAACACCGGTGAACCCGAGACCACAAAAGGCGAGGCGGAGTGCGCCCAATGGATCGCCGAGCAGCTCCGTGAGGTCGGCTACGTCACCGAATACGTCGAATCCGGTGCGCCCGGACGGGGCAACGTGTTCGCCCGCCTCAAAGGCGCGGACAGTTCCCGCGGCGCGCTGCTGATCCATGGGCATCTCGACGTGGTGCCGGCCGAACCGGCCGAATGGAGCGTGCACCCGTTTTCCGGGGCGATCGAAGACGGGTATGTGTGGGGTCGCGGCGCGGTCGACATGAAGGACATGGTCGGCATGATGATCGTGGTCGCCCGACAATTAAGGCGTGCCGGCATCGTGCCGCCCCGTGATTTGGTGTTCGCCTTCGTGGCCGACGAGGAACATGGCGGCAGCTACGGGTCGCACTGGCTGGTCGACAACAGGCCCGATCTTTTCGACGGCATCACCGAGGCGATCGGCGAAGTAGGCGGGTTTTCCCTGACCGTGTCGCGCCCCGACGGCGGCCAGCGCCGCGTCTACCTGATCGAGACGGCCGAGAAGGGCATCCAATGGATGCGGCTGACCGCGCGTGGCCGGGCCGGGCACGGCTCGATGGTGAACGATCAGAATGCGGTGACCGCTCTCGCCGACGCGGTCGCCCGGCTGGGCCGCCACCGGTTTCCACTCGTGCTTACCGACACCGTGGCGCAGTGCCTGGGTGCCATCAGCGAGGAGACAGGCCTTGAGTTCGACGCCGCGTCGCCTGACTGGGAGGGGACGATCGAAAAGCTTGGCCCGGCGTCTCGGGCGCTGAAGGCCATACTGCACGACACCGCAAACCCGACGATGCTCAAGGCCGGGTACAAGGCCAACGTCATCCCGGCCAAGGCGGAAGCCGTGGTGGACTGCCGGGTGCTACCCGGTCGCCAGGCGGCGTTCGAGGCCGAGGTCGACGAACTGATCGGCCCCGACGTGACACGAGAGTGGATCCAGGACTTGCCGCCCTACGAGACCAGCTTCGACGGTGACCTGGTCGACGCCATGAACGCCGCGGTGCTGGCCATCGACCCCGACGGCCGGACGGTGCCCTATATGCTGTCCGGTGGCACTGATGCGAAAGCCTTTGCGCGCTTGGATATTCGCTGCTTTGGCTTCAGCCCGCTGCGGTTGCCGCCCGAGTTCGATTTCTTCTCGTTGTTCCACGGCGTCGACGAGCGGGTACCCACCGACGCGCTGAGGTTCGGCACCGAGGTGCTCGCGCACTTTTTGACACATTGCTAGTTACCCGAGAGGACTGACCTATGGATACCCGGCCCAACCCGTACGACGCGCTGCCCAAACTGCCGTCGTTCACCCTGACGTCGGACTCGCTCACCGACGGGCAGCCGCTGGCCACTCCGCAAATCAGCGGAATCATGGGCGCGGGCGGACAAGATGTCAGCCCACAGTTGAGCTGGTCGGGATTCCCCGAAGAGACCCGTAGCTTCGCGGTCACCGTCTACGACCCCGACGCCCCCACCCTGTCCGGGTTCTGGCACTGGGCAGTGGCCAACCTGCCCGCCGACGTCACCGAGCTGCCCGAGGATGCCGGCGACGGTCGTGAGCTGCCCGGCGGCGCGCTGGAGCTGGTCAACGACGCGGGGATGCGCCGCTACATCGGCGCCGCTCCGCCTCCTGGCCACGGCGTGCATCGTTACTACGTTGCGGTGCACGCGGTGGGGGTCGAGAAAATTGATCTCAGCGAGGACGCGAGTCCGGCATTTCTCGGATTCAACCTGTTCCAGCACGCGATCGCGCGGGCGGTCATCCACGGCACTTACGAGCAGACATAGCCGGTGACGTCCGCACCCGCCGACAGCTTTCGCTGCTGCTACGTGAAGTCGATGCGGTCATAGTCGATGAACGGCTGAAAGCCGATGCGTTGGTAGATGGTGTTGGAGATCGGGTTGGCCAGGTCGGTGAAAAGCAACACGTCGTCGGCGCCGTGCTCGAGCGCCCATAGGGCCGCGGCGGCCGTTACCGCCGAGCCGTACCCGCGTCCGCGCTCAGCGTTTGGCGTGTACACGGGTCCGATCCGGGAGACGCCGGCGACCGGTGGGCGCACCGCTGCCAGGCTGACCGGACCGCTTGCAAGTGTCCAGAGCACAAACTCGTCGCCACGGGCCCTGCCGGCTTGCACCGATCGGGTGGTCGCGGCGCCGTCGGGGGTATCGCGAAACGCCTCCTGCAGAAACAGCACGACCCACTCGGCGAGCAGGTCGATGTCGCCGTCGCCGGCCGAGCGAGCGTGGCCGGCGACGCGGGTTGGTGGGCGCAATGTCTCGAGCCGGTAGAGCCGTTGATTCATGGTGACTGTCGAGACCGTTCCGGTGGCTGAGCACCATGCCGCGGCCAAGGTTGCCGCTGTGGCGGCGGGTCCCAGAATGCCGGTGAGATGTATCCCGAGATCGATAAGCTGGGCGACGACGTGGTCGAGGGACGCGGACGGCAGGCCGCCACAGAGCAAAGGGAACTTTGGCTTTTGCAGCGCAGCGCCGATCGGCTGCTGGCCGTCCCAAACCGTCGCGAGCAGCGGAGCCGGATCGAGGTCGGCGAGGCCCGCGCGCAGCATGGCGAGCTCGGGATTCGCGGAGATCGGGTCACGACGATATATGTCGAGGGCCACGCTGCAGAACTCGTCAACGCTGTCGTGTATCCGAAGTTTCATGCCTTTAGGGTCATGTCCGTGCGGGCGTCCGTCCAGCGAGATTTGTTGGCGCGGCCGCCCGGACCTCGTCAACGTCGGCTCCGAATAGAAGTCATGGAACCACGCGCGTGTGTGCTGGTCCTGCCGGGCGGCAAGGTGCGGAGCCAGCGCGCTTCCCGGTGGTGGCAGCTGGCGAACCTACGGATGATGCTTGTCGCGTGGGCGTTGCGGCGCCGGCTGGGTTCGGGCGTCGAGGTGCGACGCCTCCAATACCGCCGTCGCGGGTGGAATGGCCGGAGTTGGGATGCGGTGCGGGACGCCACCGAGCTGCTCGACGATACTCGGCGCCGCTTTGAGCCGAAAAACATTGTGCTGGTGGGTCATTCAATGGGCGGCCGGGTCGCGGCGCACCTGTGTGCCGATGCCGGCATCGGCGCGGTGGTTGCGCTTGCGCCGTGGTGGCCGAAGGGCGACGGGGACCTGATCCCCACGGCCACCCGGCTGTTGGTCGTGCACGGCACCGCGGACACCTGGACCGACCCGCACAGTTCACGCACCCAGACGCGACAGGCGCGCGAACGCGGGGTGGATGCGACGTGGGTGGGCGTCGACGGCGCGGGCCACTACATGCTGCGGCGATACGGCGAATGGCACTGCTGCACAACTGATTTCGTCGCCGACTGCCTCAATGCTGGAAAAGCCTGAGGCGCCGGGATCGCCCGACCGGTTCTTGTCGCCCAGCGTCGCCGGTGTGAACATGCTGTTGGACTGGCAGCCGAGAAGGGATCGTCGCGGCTTTCGACGAACGCGACGCGGCACAGCGCCCGGCGACGCCGTCCGGCTCGAAAGTGAAAGACCAAGCTGCGTATGGTGAGCCGATGGGGGGCACACCGTTCGGGCGTTATCGCCTTATCGAGTTGTTGGGCCGCGGCGGCATGGGCGAGGTGTGGCGCGCCCATGACACCGACACCGACCGGATCGTCGCCATCAAGCTGTTGCCCGCGCACTTATCCGACGACGTGATGTTTCAGCAGCGGTTCCGCCGCGAGGCCCACGCGGCGGCGCGGTTGAACAACCCGCACATCATTCCCATCCACAACTACGGCGAGATCGACGGGCGGCTGTATGTGGACATGCGGCTCATCGAAGGCCGCGACCTCCAAGAGGTACTGGGCAGCGGGCCCCTGGATCCCGCGCGGGCGGTGCGCATCATCGAGCAGATCGCCAAGGCCCTGCATGCCGCCCACGAGGTCGGGTTGGTGCATCGCGACGTCAAACCGTCCAACATTTTGCTGGACAAGGATGACTTCGCCTACCTGATCGATTTCGGGATCGCGCGTGCTTTGGAGGAGACCCGGCTTACCAGCACCGGTAATGCCATCGGCACCTTTCACTACATGGCCCCCGAGCGGTTGGGCGATCATCCCAGTGACGATGCCCGCGCCGACATCTACGCATTGGCCTGTGTGCTGTATGAATGCCTGACCGGGCAGCCGCCGTTTGCCGGTGCCAGCATGGGCGGCCTGGTCGCCGCGCACCTCCACACTCCGCCACCCCAACCATCAACTACCCAACCGAATGTGCCCGCGCAGTTCGACGAAGTGATCGCCACCGGCATGGCCAAAGAGCCCGACCAGCGCTATGCCACCACCGTCGAGTTAGCCGACGCCGCCCACGACGCCATCACCACGCCGCTGGCAGCACCCGCCCCCACCCTGTTCGCTGACGCGACCCGACCCGCGCCGGCGCCCGCGGCGCGGCAACAGTCGACCGAACCGACGCAACCCGCGACCCACCAACGCCCACCCAGGCGGCCGGCTGTCCCACCACCCGGACCCGCCGACCGCCCGCCACCCGACACCCGCACCCCGCCACGGCAGCCGTGGTGGCGCCGACGGGCCATCGTGATCCCGGCAGCCCTGGTGACCGTGGCCGTCATCGCCGCTGCCATTGTCATCACGAGCCAGCAAGGTAACTCGACCCGCGCGCAGACCACAATGCCCACCAGCACAGCGCACCGCGAACCCGCATACGGTCCTCAAGTCACGCTGCCGTTCACCGGCCTCAACAACCCCGTCGGTGTGGCGGTGGACACCGCGGGCGACCTGTACGTCATCGACCGGATCAACAACCGGGTGCTGAAGCTGGCGGCGGGCTCCAGCGCCCAGGCTGTGCTGCCGCTCACCGGCCTCAAAAACCCCCTCGGTGTGGCGGTGGACACCACCGGCAACCTCTACGTCACCGACACGAACAACAATCAGGTGCTGGAACTGGCGGCGGGCTCGGCCACCCAGAGCGTGCTGCCGTTCACCGGCCTCAAGTGGCCCGCCGGTGTGGCGGTGGACACCTCCGGCGACCTCTACGTCGTCGATGCCGGCAACAACCAGGTGCTGAAACTGGCGGCCGGTTCGGGCTCGCAGGCTGTGCTGCCGTTCATCGGCCTCAACTTCCCCGACGGTGTGGCGGTGGATGCCGCCGGCAACCTCTACGTCACCGACTTACCTAACAATCAGGTGCTGGAACTGGCGGCGGGCTCGGCCACCCAGAGCGTGCTGCCGTTCACCGGCCTCAACCACCCCGGCGGGGTGGCGGTGGACAGCGCCGGCAACCTCTACGTCGCCGACTTAAGCAACGGTCGGGTGCTGAAGCTGGCGGCGGGCTCGGCCACCCCGACGGTGCTGCCGTTCACCGGCCTCAACGGCCCCTACGGTGTGGCGGTGGGTGCCGCCGGCAACCTCTACGTCACCGACAACGGCAACAATCGCGTGGTGAAGCTGCCGGCGGGGTGAGGCGCCGCACGGCGCCCGCGCGAGGCTGCAGGGCCGGTGCGACCGAGGCGGCATGCGCTCTAACCCGGCGGTCTCTCCCGTTTGGCCGCCGCCGATCCGACCGCGTCGCGCAGCGAGGCGAACCCGCCGTCATGCAGTCGCCGGGCAATGCCGTCGTGAATGTGCTTGGGCCACAAGCCTCCGCCGTAGATGAAGCCGGTATAGCCCTGCAGCAGCGACGCGCCGCACGTGATGCGCTCCCACGCGTCGTCGGCGGTCTCGATGCCCCCAACGCTGATGAGCGCCAACCGATCTCCGACGCGGCCGTAGAGGCGGCGCAGCACCTCGACGGCGCGGCGCGCCACCGGCGGTCCCGAGATGCCGCCCGCGCCAAGCTCGTCGAGCCCCGGCGTGAGCAGACCCTCGCGCGACACCGTGGTGTTGGTGGCCACGATGCCGGCCAAGCCAAGCTCGACGGCCAGGTCCGCGATGTCGTCGATGTCGGAGTCGGAGAGGTCCGGTGCGATCTTCACCAGCACGGGTGTCCCTGAGGCCTCGGCCAGGACGGCCGACAGGATCGGCCGCAGCGATTCGACCGCCTGCAGATCGCGCAGGCCCGGCGTGTTCGGCGAGCTGACGTTGACCACCAGATACGAGGCCAGCGGGCCGACCAGCCGGGCGCTGGCCCGGTAGTCGTCGACGGCGTCGGCGGCCGGCGTTGCCTTCGGCTTGCCGATGTTCACCCCGATCGGCACGTCGGGCCGGTGGCGCGCGAGCCTAACCGCCAGTTCCCCGGCGCCGTGATTGTTGAACCCCATCCGGTTCAGCAGGCCCCGGTCAGCGGGCAGGCGGAACATGCGCGGCGTCGGGTTACCGGGCTGCGGGTGCGCGGTAACGGTCCCGACCTCGGCGTACCCGAAACCCATCGCACCCCAGGCAGACATCCCCACGCCGTCCTTGTCGAATCCGGCGGCCAACCCCAACGGACCCGGGAAGTGCACCCCGAACACGGTGCTGGCCAGCACCGGATCAGTCGGGCCGAACAGCCGGTGCAGCAATCTGCGGACCGAAGCGCCGGCGGTGACGCCGCGCAGCGCGGCGAAAACCAGCGTATGGATGCGCTCGGGCGGGACCAGGAACAGCAGCCGGCGCACCAGGCCGTATATCCGATGACGGTCTTCGCGCGCGGTGCCCACCGTCACAGTTCCGGCTGGTCGGGCCGCCGCCCGTTGGAATCTGCACCGTCCAGACGAGATTTCTTGCGGCGCAACAACACCCGCCTGCTGCCGTCGGTGTACAGCCGCACCCGCGTCAGCTCCCAGCCGCGGTATTCAGCCTCGATGGACAGCCGGGTGGACGCGCTGAGCCGGGTCACTTCCGGCGGCAGGCGCAACAGCACCCGCTCGTACTCGTCGGACAGGTCGGTGTCCCAGCCCGCTGGCAGGCGGCTGCGCCGCGGCGCGGGTCCGCTTTTCACGGGATGCCCGCCGCATGCTCGATGACCTGGACCCCGGCACCAGACCCCGATACCACGTACAAGGTGTCCGACGCTTCGTCATAAGCCAACGAGTTGGGTTGCTGCACGGTTGGGTAACGCACCTTTTCGACGGGAATTCCGGTGGACAGATCGTAACCAATGACAAGGTTAGACGCGGTTTGGGACACCCAGGCCAACTTGCGGGAGCCGGCCAGCCCGTACGGGGCCTGCCGCACCGGATACGCCTGGCGCAAGATCAGCGGGTCGACGCCGTACACCAGCAGTTGGCCGCCGCGGGTATCGGCGACCAGCACCCGACCCAGCGGATCGGCGGCCAGGGTGGTTGCGCCCTCGCCGGCCCGCAGCGCCTGCTGGGCGCGGCCGTCGGCGCCGATCGTGGTCAGCGAAGTCTGCCCGCGATCCAGCACGACGGTTGTATTTCCTTGTGTCACAAGGGCATCAACGCGGGCGAAGATCTTGCTCCGATTGCCGACGGTGGCGGTGCCGGACGGGCCGGACGGGTTAGTCGAGGCAAGGGTGTACACGGCGCCGTCGGCGCTGCCCAACACCAGCTTGTCGTCGGCGCGGCGCGCGATCGCGGTGAAGTCGACCTGCGCGGCGTCGGCGACATCGACTCGTGCGGTGTGACCGGCCGCCAGATCGACCACGAGGTAACCACCCCGGACCGCGAGGTAAACCGTGCCGCGGCCGTCGCCGGTCAACGCGGTCGCGGGCCCGGGCAGCGTGACGACACGCGGCGGGACCTGGGCGTCACCGAACACCGTGACGGTGCCGGGCGCCGCCGGGTCGGCAAGGCTGCCAGGGGGGGACAGGACCGCCAAACGGCGAGTGCCGCTGTCGAATACGGCCGCCTGCGGGTGACCGCTCAGTGGTAGCACCGCACCGGCCGGATTTTGCGACGCCGGCGGCGACACGGCCGGCTGCGCGGGTTCGATGGTGGGTGGTGGCGTTTCGAGCGGATTCGACGAACAGCCGGTCGTCAGCGTCAGCAAAAGCAGCGAGCCGACAAAACAGCGGTGAACTGCTTGTTTATGCCGTATCAGCAACGGATAGCCCTCGAACGCGCAACATTAACCTCAAATTCTAAGGAACGGTTTCGCACCAAATTGTCATGTTGCACACATGTACCGCTACTGGAGAGGTATCTTGACGACATGACCGTCACCGCTGACCGGCATATCGCAGACCACGGGTTTGCTGTGGAAGACATTTCGACGGGAATTTTTGCCAGCGGGTACGGACAAGTCGGTGATGGACGGAGTTTTTCGTTCCATATCGAGCACCGGCAGCTCGTCGTCGAAATTTACCGTCCACGGCTCGCCGGCCCCGTTCCGCTTGCCGAAGAAGTCGTCGCGAGGGCCGTCCGCAAGCTGGTCGACATCGACCTCACCGACGAACGCAGCCTGGCCGCCGCGGTGCGTGACTCTGTCGCTCGCGCCGTGCCGGTATCCCGCTAGCCCCGCAACGATGCGGGCCGCAAGGCGGCCCGCATCGGGGGACGAGCCGGGCAATCAAGGCCAGTCAGTTCGGCTAGTTGCTGCCCGTAGCGGGTACGGTCGTCGTCGTGACTGCGGTGAGGGCGACGTGACCGTCATCCTGTTGCGCCACGGCCGGTCCACGTCGAACACCGCGGGCGTGCTGGCCGGTCGTTCCGAGGGCGTCGACCTCGACGACAAGGGCCGCGAGCAGGCCGCCGGGCTGATCGATCGGATCGGTGAGCTGCCGATCCGGGCGGTGGTGTGTTCGCCGATGCTGCGCTGCCGGCGCACCGTCGAGCCGCTCGCCGAAGCACTGTGCCTCGAGCCGCTGATCGACGACCGGCTGTCCGAAGTGGACTACGGCGAATGGACCGGCCGCAAAATCGGCGAGTTGGCCAAAGAGCCGCTATGGCGAGTGGTGCAGGCCCATCCCAGCGCGGCGGTGTTTCCCGGCGGGGAGGGCCTGGCGCAGGTTCAGGCGCGTGCGGTGGCCGCGGTCCGCGACCACGACCGGCGGCTGGCGGCGGAATACGGTGGCGAACATGGGGGAGCGCACGACGGCGACGTCCTGTGGCTGGCCTGTACCCATGGCGACGTCATCAAGTCGCTGCTCGCCGACGCGTTCGGCACGCATCTGGACACCTTCCAGCGCATCACCGCCGACCCGGGGTCGGTCAGTGTGATCCGCTACACCCAGCTGCGGCCATTTGTGCTGCACGTCAACCACACCGGGGCGCGGCTGTCGGCCGCGTTGCGGGCCGCGCCACCACCGAAGGCTGAGCCCAAGGCCGAGCCCCAGAACCAACCGGATGGTGCGGTGCCGTCGAGCGACGCGGTGGTCGGCGGCTCAGCAGATTAATTCCGCCTAATTCTGGTGTGGGCGCCCCAAACGAATCGCACTGCGGTGGCAACTGCCGGTATTTTGGAAGTGCCATGGCCCGAGCAATTCATGTCTTCCGCACACCCGACCGCTTCGTGGCCGGGACCGTTGGCCAGCCCGGAAATCGCACCTTCTACCTCCAAGCGGTGCACGATTCCCGAGTGGTTTCGGTGATATTGGAAAAGCAGCAGGTCGCGGTGCTGGCGGAACGCATCGGCGCGTTGCTGCTCGAGGTCAATCGCCGGTTCGGCACACCGGTCCCTCCGGAGCCGACGGAGATCGACGACCTCAACCCGCTGATCATGCCGGTGGACGCGGAGTTCCGGGTCGGAACCATGGGCCTGGGCTGGGATTCGGAGGCTCAGACCGTGGTCGTCGAATTGCTGGCTGTCACCGACGCCGAGTTCGACGCCTCGGTGGTGCTCGACGACACCGAAGAGGGCCCCGACGCGGTACGGGTGTTCCTCACGCCGGAGTCGGCGCGGCAGTTCGCCACCCGGTCCAACCGCGTCATCTCGGCGGGTCGCCCGCCGTGCCCGCTGTGCGACGAACCGTTGGACCCGGAGGGCCACATCTGCGCGCGTACCAACGGCTACAAGCGCAGCGCGCTGCTCGGGCCCAACGATGAACCAGAGGAATGACGACTGCGAGGTGCTGCGGGACGGCGAGCTTACGGTCCTCGGACGCATCCGCTCTGCCAGTAACGCCACCTTTCTGTGCGAGTCCACGCTGGACGAGCGCAGCGTGCACTGCGTCTACAAGCCGATCGCCGGCGAGCAGCCGCTATGGGATTTTCCGGACGGGACCCTGGCCGGCCGTGAACTCGGCGCATACCTGGTATCGACCCAATTGGGCTGGAACATCGTGCCCTACACGATCATTCGCCATGGGCCGGCGGGTCCGGGCATGCTGCAGCTGTGGGTGCAGCAGCCCGGCGACGCAGTAGACTCGGCTCCCGCGCCCTGGCCCGAGCCGGTCGACCTGTTTCCCGCCGACAAGCTGCAGCAGGGTTATCTGCCGGTGCTGCGCGCCCACGACTACACCGGCGACGAGGTCATCCTGATGCACGCCGACGACCTTCGGTTGTGGCGGATGGCAGTGTTCGACGTACTGATCAACAATGCCGATCGCAAGGGCGGCCACGTCCTGCGCGACCTCGACGGCCACCTCTACGGCGTCGACCACGGCCTCTGCCTGCACGTGGAGAACAAACTGCGCACGGTGCTGTGGGGCTGGGCCGGCAAGCCCATCGACGACGAAATGCTGGCGGCGGTCGCCGATGTGGCCGACGACCTGACCGGCCCGCTCGCCGACCAGCTGGCCGGGCAGATCACCACCGCGGAAATCGCGGCGCTGCGCCGGCGCGCGTGCGCCCTGCTGGACAACCCGGTGATGCCCGGACCGAACCGGCATCGCCCGATTCCGTGGCCGGCGTTTTAAGGCCCGCTTCGGCGTCCGCGATACTGAAGCGGTGAGCCCGGCCCCCCCTGACAAGAGGGATGATCTGACAGACGACCTGACAGACGCCGCGCTGGCTGCCGACCTGGCCACGGACGCCGGGAAGCTGCTTCTGGAAGTGCGCGAAGAGATCGGTTTCGAGCACCCCTGGGCTCTCGGCGACGCAGGTGACTTCCACGCAAACGAGCTACTGCTGCGCCGGCTGCGGGCCGAGCGGCCGGGTGATGCGGTGCTCAGCGAAGAGGCTCATGACGATCTGGTCCGGCTGAAGTCGGAACGGGTGTGGATCATCGATCCGCTGGACGGCACCCGGGAGTTCTCCACGCCCGGGCGCGACGACTGGGCGGTACACATCGCGCTGTGGCAACGCCCGACCAACGGCCCCACGAACAGCCAAGGCGAGATCACCGACGCGGCAGTGGCGTTGCCGGCCCGCGGGAACATCGTCTACCGCAGCGACACCGTGACCGCTCCCGGCGGGACCCACGGCGGCGTTCCCCACACTCTGCGGATCGCCGTCAGCGCCAGCCGGCCACCGGCAATCCTGCACCGGATACGGCAGACGCTGGCGATCCAACCCGTGGCGATCGGCTCGGCAGGCGCCAAAGCGATGGCCGTCGTCGACGGCGACGTCGATGCGTATCTGCATGCCGGCGGCCAATGGGAATGGGATTCGGCGGCGCCCGCCGGAGTGATCCTGGCTGCCGGCATGCACGCGTCGCGTCTCGACGGCTCGCCGATGCGCTATAACCAGCTCGACCCGTACCTGCCCGACTTCGTGATGTGTCGCGCCGAGGTGGCGCCGATCCTGCTCGATGCGATCCGCCAGGCCTGGTACTAAGTGGTACTAAGTTGTACTTGGGGGTGTTCGCGTCACCGGCCCAATCGGCGTCGCCAGTCCTTGGCTGACAGAAACCTCAGTGTCTTTTGGACGAAGTTGCCCTTCTTGGGGCTGTAGGGGTACCAGAGCAGCTCCTTTTTCATTGCCACCCGGTCGGTCACGATGCTCTTGGTGCGGCAGAACTTCCGGATGCCGTCGGCGCCGCCGGAGCGGGAACCGGGCCCTGATTCCTTCCATCCGGCCATCGGGAGCCCGAACTGCAGCAGGCCGGTGATGACGTTGTTGATGTTCACGGTTCCGGTGTTCATTTGCCGGGCAACGGCCATCGCTTTGCGTTTGTCTCGCGTCCACACGCTGCCGGACAGCCCGACACGGGAGTCGTTGGCCCTCTCGATCGCCTCGGCGACGTCGCGCACCTTCATCACCGGCAGGGTCGGGCCGAAGGTCTCCTCGCGCATGCAGTCCATGCCGTGATCGACGTCGACCAGCACCGTCGGCTCATAGAACAGTCCGCCACTTCCGGGATCGCCCGACTTGCCGCCCACCAGCACCTTCGCGCCCTTGCTGACGGCGTCGTCGACGTGGCGGGACACAATGGCGAGTTGCTGCGCGGTGGTCATCGCCCCGATTTCGCAGGAATAGTCGTGCGCGGCATCCATGCCCTGACGCAGCTGCGATGTCTTGGCCACCAACTTCTGCACGAATTCGTCGTAGACCGGCTCCTCGACATAGACCCGCTCCACCGATATACAGACTTGCCCGGTGTAGACGAACCCGCCCCACACCGCGCCGTCCACGGCCCGGTCGATATCGGCGTCGGCGCAGACGATCATCGCGTCCTTACCGCCGAGCTCCAGGCTGCACGGGATCAACCGTTGCGCGGCCGCGGCGGCGATCCGGCGCCCGGTATTGGCCGAGCCGGTGAACATGATGTAGTCCACGACATCGACCAACACGGCACCGGTTGCTCCGAAACCACACACCACGTCGAGCACGTCCGGCGCGCCGATCTCCTTCCAGCCCTCAACCGCGGCCCGCCACGCGAGCGGGGTGAACTCCGAGGGCTTGGACAGCACGGCGCAACCGGCCATCAACGCCGCGGGAATGTCGAGCAGCGGCACCGATAGCGGGCCATTCCACGGTGTGATGAACCCGACCAGCGGAAAGGGCTCGTAGACGATGGTCAGCTTCTTGGCCGCGTTGGCGGCACCGTACGGGCGCACGGCCTCGTCGGCCAGGAATCCGGCGGCGTTGTCGATCCAGTAATTGATGATCTGCACGGCCGCGATCTCCACGCCCGTATCGCCCCAGGACTTGCCCGATTCGAGTTGTAGCAGCGTCAACAGCTCATCGGAGTGGTCGAGCATCCAGTCGCGCCACTTGCCCAGCCACCGTGCGCGGGCCTTGATTCCCATCTGCTGCCACGCGGGCTGTGCCGCCCGGAGCCGGGCCGCCGCTGCCTGAACCTCATCGGCCGTCGCCACCGGGACGTTGCCGACGATCTGCGCGCTGGCCGGGCATTTGACCACTACCTCCTGGTCGGCATCCGTGCCGGCCAAGTTCGTTCGATCTGCAGTGTTCGTCGACATCGCAATCACCTTTACCGCGTGATGGTCAGCGTGTGTCCAAGGACAGCCTGGCGAATACCGACGCCATCTCGGAGACGCTAAACAAAATTGCTCGTTATGGCCACAGCACATCACAGATCTCGCGAAGGCGATACCGTTTGCGATGCGCACCGCCTCGGGCCGTTCCGGCCCGCATCGTCGGCGGGCTTTAGAGTCGTTGGCATGCAGTCGTGGTCGTCCGCACAGGTACCGGAGTTGCCGGGACGCGGTCCGGAGCTACGGCTGTACGACACCTCTGACCGGCAAGTGCGCCCGGTGGCATCCGGCGCTCAGCCCAACATGTACGTCTGCGGGATCACGCCCTACGACGCCACCCATCTGGGCCACGCCGCCACCTATCTGGCCTTCGACCTGATCCACCGAATCTGGCTGGACCTCGGTCACGATGTGCACTACGTGCAGAACGTCACCGACGTCGACGACCCGTTGTTCGAGCGCGCCGAGCGTGACGGTGTCGACTGGCGTGACCTCGGGGAGCGCGAGGTCGCCTTGTTCCGCGAGGACATGGCCGCGCTGCGGGTGCTGCCGCCGCGTGAGTATGTCGGGGCGACCGAAGCGATTCCCGAGGTCATCGAACTCGTGGAGAAGATGCTGGCCTCCGGGGCGGCATACATGGTGGACCTTCCCGATCAGGAGTACCCGGACGTCTACTTCCGGGCCGATGCCACGCTGCAATTCGGCTATGAGTCCGGGTATGACCGAGAAACCATGCTAAGGCTGTTCGAGCAGCGCGGCGGCGACCCGCACCGGCCCGGCAAGAACGATGAACTTGATGCTCTGTTGTGGCGGGCCGCGCGCCCCGGGGAGCCCAGTTGGTCGTCACCGTTCGGTGCCGGGCGGCCAGGCTGGCACATCGAATGCGCAGCGATAGCGCTGAGCCGTATCGGCACCGGTCTCGACATTCAGGGCGGGGGCAGCGACCTGATCTTTCCGCATCACGAGTTCACCGCGGCGCACGCCGAATGCGTCACGGGCGAACGGCGATTCGCCCGCCACTACGTGCACGCCGGGATGATCGGCTGGGACGGGCACAAGATGTCCAAGAGCCGCGGCAATCTGGTGCTGGTGTCGGCGCTGCGGGCCGAAGGCGTTGCGCCGTCTGCCATTCGGCTGGGCCTGCTGGCCGGGCACTACCGCGCGGATCGATTCTGGAGCGACCAGCTACTTGCCGAGGCAACCATCCGGCTGCACCGATGGCGCGCGGCGACGGCGCTGCCCGCCGGTCCGGACGCCACCGATGTCATCGCCCGGGTGCGCGGTTACTTGGCCGACGACCTCGACACCACCAAAGCAATTGCGGCACTTGATGGTTGGTGCACCGATGCGCTGGAGTACGGCGGCCACGACGCGGCAGCCCCGAAACTGGTGGCGACGGCGATCGATGCGCTGCTGGGGGTGGACCTGTAGCCACCGCGCCGGTACGTTTTCGGCCATGACATCGCTGCAGGGCAAAGTCGTCTTCATCACCGGTGGGGCCCGGGGAATCGGGGCCGAGGTCGCCCGTCGGCTGCACACAAAGGGCGCCAAACTCGTACTGACCGATCTCGACAAAGACGAGCTGGCCGCCCTGGCCGCCGAACTCGGCGGCGAAGACCAGGCGCTGACCGTGGTCGCCGACGTCCGCGATTTGCCCGCCATGCAGCCGCGGCCGAGCAGGCCGTCGAACGCTTTGGCGGCATCGACGCCGTCGTGGCCAACGCCGGGATCGCCAGCTACGGATCGGTGTTGCAGGTCGACCCGGAGGCGTTCAAGCGGGTGCTGGACGTCAACTTGCTCGGCGTGTTCCACACCGCGCGGGCTACGTTGCCGGCCCTGATCGAGCGCCGCGGCTATCTGCTGATCGTCTCCTCGCTGGCCGCCTTCGCGGCGGCCCCGGGACTGGCGTCGTATGACATGACGAAGGCCGGCAACGAGCATCTCGCCAACACGCTGCGATTTGAGATCCCCCAACTCGGTGTCGCGGTGGGCTCGGCGCACATGTCCTGGATCGACACCGCGCTGGTCCGCGACTCCCAGGCCGACCTGCCGTCGTTCGGCCGACTGCTGGCGGCGCTGCCATGGCCGTTGAACAAGACCACCTCGGTGGACAAGTGCGCGGAAGCCCTTGTCAAGGGCATCGAGGGTCGCAAGGCCCGCGTGTACTGCCCGCGCTGGGTGGTCCTGTTTCGCTGGCTCAAGCCGGTGTTGTCCACCCGGGTCGGCGAACGGCCGGTCCGCAAGAACACCGACGCGCTGGTGCCCCAATTGGACGCGGAAGTCGCCGCGCTCGGTCGCTCCACCAGCGCCTATATCGAGCACCTGGAGAAGTCCTAGTATTGGCTGCTGTGAAGTCAGGCAGGACAACGCTTTTCGCTAGGCTCGCAACAGAGTCAGCGACGCGCGATCGCCCGAGCCGAGCGGGGTAATCTCACAGTTTGAGGCAGTCCACGTCAAGCTGGTGGTGTCCAGGCGATCGGCAGTTTTTTAATGCCGTGGATGAACGGCGACAACAAACGTGAGGGCTCCTCGGTTGCCGCAATGCCAGGCATCTGGCGCCGCAGCTCGTCGAACGCGACACTGATCTCACGACGCGCCAGGTTCGCGCCCAGGCAGAAATGGACCCCGCCTCCGCCGAAGCCGACGTGCGGATTGGGGTCCCGCGCCACATCGAAGGTCCAGGGATTGGCAAACCTTGATTCGTCACGGTTGGCCGAGCAGTACCACATCGCGACCTTATCGCCGACTACCAGCTTGGTGCCGCGCAATTCAAAGTCCTGAGTAAGAGTGCGACGCATATACAGCGCAGGTGAGCCCCACCGCACAATCTCTTCGACCGCAGTGCGGGACAACGCATCAAAGTCGGCCCACCATTTCTCGCGCTGCTCGGGAAAGCGGGTGAGCGCGAGCACGCCGTGGCTAATCGCATTGCGCGTCGTCTCGTTGCCCGCCACTGCCAGCAAGATGAAGAATGACGCGATCTCGGTGGACGACAGCCGCTCGCCGTCGACCTCGGCCTGCACCAGGCTGGTGAATAGATCGTCATGCGGATCGACGCGTCGCTCCTCGGCCAGCGCCATAGCGTAGGAGGCCATGGCAAGCGCCACGCGAAAGAATTCCTCGTAATCTGATGTCAGCTCCGGGTCGGTGAATCCGATAATTGCGTTGGTCCACTGGAATATCCGCGCGCAGTCCTCTTCGGGAATTCCCATCATGTCGCAAATTACGTGCAACGGCAGCGGCCCGGCAAGCTCACTGACCAGCTCACCTTCGCCGTCGGGATGATTGGCGATCATCGTCGATACCAGATTGCGGGCCCTCTCCCGGACCGCTGCCTCAATGCGTGCAACCACTTTCGGGGTAAACGCCCTACTGACCAGAGAACGCAAGCGCCGGTGTCGGGGATCGTCGAGCATCATCATTGAACCCAGGAATTCCGCCACCTCCGGTGGCCAGTCCCTTACCGTGACGCTGGGGCTCGAGCTGAAGATCTCGGGGTGACGGCTGACGTAGGCGATGTCTTCGTATTTGGTCAGTGCCCAATACCCGCCGCCTACCCCATAATTCTCCACGATGACCTCAGGCCAGAAAGAGATCGGCGCCTCCCGTCGCAGCGTCGCGAAGGCGCCGTCGCGGAAATCAGTGTCGGCCCTCCAGAGATCCGAGGATCTAAGATCAATATCGGCAAGCGGGACATCAGGCGGTGCCATCCCGTTCACTCGCGTCACTATGGCCATGCAAATGTTCTATGGCGCTGTCTCAAACCGGTATTAGATTTCTAGCGCCAAGGCTCATCGGGACAACCCAGCGCACTAGCCGCAAAAACCCTCCGGCGATATTCGCCACGGTGAGAGGTATCCATGTCAGCACCGATTCACCGTTTGCCCAATTCGGGTTGGCCTCCATGTAGAACCGCGCATTGGGGTCCGTTTCGAGCCGGCGCAGCCGCGACGGGTTATGCGGCATGGCCGCCGAACGCTGGATCCAGGGATTTTCGCCGACCGGCTCATAGGTCCGTTGCGCGCAATACGTGCGCACCAGCGACTCGACTTCAGCCGGCGTCTCGTGCTTGCGGCTCGGGTAAATCCGCGGCATCGTCGAGGCGAGCAGTCGATAGACCGCGGGTGATGAACTACGGGTCAGGTAGGCCAGCGGAGTACGCGGCTCGCGAAGCTTAAAGCGCAGCGCTTGGCGGAGACCGAAAAGCGAGGCCGGCATTCCGCCGCGATATCCCAATCGGAAGAGCACGCCCGCGCAGAAGACCGCGTGGGTGCGGCCCGCGTACTCTATGCGCTCTATCCGTGCGAATGAGAATCCCGCAAGTTCGTCGCCCGCGCCGTAATAGAGCGCCAGGCGACCTTCGCTGGCGAAGACCAGAGCCTCGAGATCGTGGTATGTCAGGCCGCTTACCGCGTCGCTGTAAACCTCGTAGAGCTGGCCGTATAGAGTGCGCCGCTGCTCCGGGTTAAGCGATGACGACTGTATGTATTCGCTGCGGACGATGCGCCGGGAACCGGGGCACCGGACACCCGCTGGCGGATCAGTCGAGGCATCAGTCGAGGCATCAGTCGAGGCATAGGTGTCGCCGACTCTCGGATCACCGGAGGTGCGCAGTGCGTCCCCGGCGGGCCAGGTCAGCATTGGGCGGAAATCGGATAGATCGCGAGCAATGGACCCTCCTTATGCCGTCTGCCTCTCCTAGAGGCGAACGACCCAACCCTTACCGGCGCACCTGCACAAAACCTTTACGAGCACTGTCGTGAGGTTCTCGGGCGATTCCCGCAGGTCAGGCGGCAACTAAGTGATTCAGCGCCCGAAGCCGGGCCGTCGGCGGCGCAGATAGCGCTCGAACTCCGCCGCCAGTGCGTCGCCGTCGATCTTGCCCAGGGCGTCGTTCATGTCGACCTCGGCGTCGCCGCGCTGCTCCAGCGACTGCACGTATTCCATCAGGTCCTCGTCCTCGGCCGTCATCTCGCTGATCGCCTGCTCCCACTCCTCGGCCTGCGCCGGCAGGTCGGCCAGCGGAACCTCGATGTCGAGCACGTCTTCGACCCGCCGCAGCAACGCCACCGTCGCCTTCGGGTTCGGCGGCTGCGACACGTAGTGCGGCACTGCCGCCCAGAACGTCACCGCCGGGATCCCGGCCGCCACACAGGCGTCCTGGAATACCCCGGCGATCCCGGTCGGGCCCTCGTAGCGGGTTTCCTCCAGCCCGAAGCGCCGCGCCGACTCGGGGGAGTAGGCCGCACCCGAGACCGGCACCGGCCGGGTATGTGGGGTGTCGGCCAGCAGCGCCCCGAGGATCACGACGGTGTCGACGTTGAGCTTGTCGGCGATGGCCAGCAACTCGGCACAGAATGTGCGCCAGCGCATATTCGGCTCCACCCCGTGCATCAGCACGACGTCGCGATCACTGCCCGGCGGGCGACAGTGGGAGATCCGCATCGCCGGCCACACCAGCTCCCGGGTGACCCCGTCGACCTGGCGGATTACCGGGCGATTCACCTGGTAGTCGTAGTAGGCCTCGTCGTCGATCTCCACAATCGGATCGGCTTCCCAGATCGCATCCAGAT
>CAWJSU010000009.1:0-869134 GCA_963845595.1 uncultured Actinomycetota bacterium | reverse complement strand
CTCCGGCGACCGAGGAGCGGATAGGTTCGGTGCCCCGCGGCAAAGAGGCCGATATCGACGCGGCCGTTGCGGCGGCCCGCACAGCGTTCGACGCCCCCGACGGATGGGCGAATTGGGATCCCAAGGAGCGCGCTGATGTGCTCGAAAAGTTCGCAGCGGAACTGGAAGCCCGCGGCGCCGAGACAGCACGCCGGGTTTCGATGCAGAACGGGATGCCGATCTGGCTGGCCCACCAGTTCGAGGCCGTTTTTCCGGCGCTGCTGGTGCGCTATTACAGCGGCCTGATGACCAGTGCACCGGTCGAGGAAGAGCGTCTCGGCTTGTTCGGGGGCATATCGCTGGTGTGCAAGGATCCCATCGGCGTCGTCGGCGCGATCGTGCCCTGGAATGTGCCGCAGGGGATTTCGTTCCTCAAGATCGCACCTGCGCTGGCCGCCGGCTGCACCATGGTCCTCAAACCGGCCGAGGAAACCGTGCTCGACGCGTTCCTCGTCGCCGAGGCCGCCGCCGCGGCGGGGCTACCCGACGGTGTCCTCAACGTGGTTCCCGGTGGCCGTGAGGTGGGCGCCTACCTCGTCGAGCACCCCGGTGTGGACAAGGTGTCGTTCACCGGCTCCAGCGCCGCGGGCCGCTGGATCGCCGAAGCGTGCGGACGACTGCTGCGACCAGTCACCCTCGAACTCGGCGGCAAGTCCGCGGCGATCGTGCTCGACGACGCCGACTTGGCCGCCTCGATCGAGCAGTTCTTCGGCGTCACCCTGCTCAACAACGGTCAAATCTGCTGGCTCAACACCCGGGTATTGGCCCCGCGCAGCCGATACCCGGAGATCGTCGACACCATTACCGATATGGCACGCTCGCTGAAGGTCGGAGATCCGCTCGATCCCGAGACCAAGGTCGGGCCGCTGGTGTCGCAGCGCCAGCGCGAGCGCGTCGAGGGCTACATCGCCAAAGGCAAGAGTGAAGGCGCCCGAATGACCACCGGCGGTTCGCGGCCATTTGACCGAGGCTGGTTCCTCGAGCCCACCGTCTTCGCCGACTTGGACAACAACGCGACGGTGTCGCGCGAAGAGATCTTCGGCCCAGTGCTCGCGGTGATCCCGTACTCGGACGAACAGGAAGCTGTTGCGATCGCCAACGACAGCATCTACGGCCTCGGTGGCAGCGTGTGGTCATCGGATCCCGAACGAGCCACCAACGTCGCCCGCCGCGTGCGTTCGGGGACTGTCGGGGTCAACCACTACGTCAACGATCCCGTCGCACCTTTCGGCGGTATCAAGCAAAGCGGGTTGGGGCGCGAACTAGGCCCGGAGGGGCTACACGCGTTTCAGGTCTACAAGACCATCTACCTGCCTCCTCCGCCGGGTGCCAGCGAATAGCGCAGGAGTACAACTGATTTCGTGTCGCCCACGGATCGGAGCAAGTAATGTCAGCGCCTGCGGCCACCAAAGCTAGCAGCAACGTTCACGAATTCACCACCGATCTGGTGGTGCGGCGCCGCAGCACGGCCGCAGCGGGTGTGGTGGTGTTGGACCTTGCCCATCCACAGGGCGAAGAGCTGCCGCGTTGGGAACCAGGAGCGCACATCGACTTACTCCTCACCGACAGCCTGACGCGCCAGTACTCGTTGTGCGGTAGTTCTGGTGATCCGAGCGTGTGGCGCGTTGGAGTCTTGCTCGATCCCGCCAGCCGCGGCGGTTCGCAATATGTGCACGACCACCTCCAAGAGGGGACCACGGTACGAGTGCGCGGCCCCCGCAACCACTTTCCGCTCGTCGACGCACCGCACTACCGGTTCATCGCGGGCGGCATCGGCATTACTCCGATTCTGGCGATGGTGGAGGAGGTCCAGCGAGCAGGAAACGACTGGACCCTGCTATATGGCGGACGGACCCGGGCGTCGATGGCCTTTGTCGACGAGCTTGTCGAGCGCTACCCCGGCCGCGTCACGGCGTGGCCGCAGGACGAACGGGGATTTCCCGACCTGGCAAAGCTTCTCAAGGATCCGACGGACGACACGTTGGTGTATTGCTGCGGGCCCGAGGGACTTCTGTCGGCCGTCGAGAGCCAATGCGCCTATTGGCCCGCCGGGGCGCTGCACATCGAACGGTTCGCCGCAAAGGCACCGGCGGCCGAAGAAGCCGCGGCGGCGCTGGACCACTTCGAGGTGGTGTGCCACCGCACCGGGGTCAGTTTTGACATAACATCGGACCAGTCGATCCTGGAAGTCCTTGAGGAAGCAGGCATCCCGATTCTGGGCAGCTGCTATGAAGGCGTGTGTGGCACCTGCGAGACAAGGGTGTTGGAGGGAACGCCAGACCAGCGCGACTCGGTGCTCAGCGAGGCCGAAAAAGCCGCCGGCGAAGTAATGTTGGTCTGCGTATCGCGCTCACGCACCGAAAGGCTGGTGCTGGACCTGTGAAAGCCAACTATCCGAAGAAGTGCTGGTACGTCGCGGCCACCTGCGACGAGGTCACCGACTCGCCGCTGGGGCGCCGCTTGCTCGGCGAGGATGTCGTGTTGTGGCGCGGTGCAAGCGGACGGGTCACTGCATTCGAGAACCGCTGCGCGCACCGGGCATTTCCGCTGTCGCACAGCAGCGTCGACGGAGATCGATTGATCTGCGGCTACCACGGATGTACGTACAACCCCGAGGGAGAATGCATATCCGTTCCGTCCCAGCCGCAAGTACCGACGCGGATGAGGGTGCCCGTGTTTCCCGTCCTCGAGAAGCCACCTTTCGTGTGGATCTGGCTCGGACCGCCGGCCGCTGCGGCTGCCAGCCAACCCCCATCCCTGCCATGGAGCAATGACCCGGCGTGGTCGACATTCGCCAGTGCCTGGCAGGTAAGCGCCAACTTCATGATGGCGCACGAACATTACCTGGACTTCAGCTACGCCCCCGTCATTCACGCGACTGATATACCTCCGGAAATCCGGAGTATGCCGCTATTCAACGACGTCGAGGTGACCGAAACGACCGTCACCTACACCCGACTCTTGCCCGAGGCGCACCTCACCGACTGGGAGGCCGATGCCACCGGACTCGACCGCGTCCCCATGTACAAGCGGTGTGAAAGCGGTACGTTCGCGTCGCCGGCGCTGCACTTCCAATACTGGCAGATTGACACCGCCGCCGATGGCGAATACACCACCACCCGCACCCACGGCATCACGCCCGAGACTGAAACTTCGACCCACGTCTTCATGCAGTCGTCGCGTAACTACAGACTTGATGATGATGCCGTGACAAACCGTCTGAGGTCCTTCCTGGACGAGGTCGCCCGACGCGACATCTCCATTCTGGAGATGGCCTCCAACCACTCTGGTTACGACGGGTGGCGGCGCGGAGTGGAATTCCAGGCGGACGCGGCGATCCTGCGCGCTCGACGCATCGTCGGGGTCATGTTGGCCAAAGAAGCCGGCCGCCCTGCAATTCGTCCCGGCCTGGCCCCCACCAGCAGGAGCGACTCACTCAGCCCCTCGTAAACCCATCACAGCGGCTGATTAGCCACAACTGCACCGGGGGCACACGGTAGTCATCGCTGGGGTTCTGACCGTCGTCAGCATCGCGGCGGTGACCGCCGCGGTTCACCGAAGACAACGACGCGGGGGTATACCGCGAGCAGGATCTCGGGAAAGGCCTGAGGTCCAAGACTGGGAACAGTTCTCATCAAAATCCCGACGACGACGGCGCGCGAACCGCGTGGTTACCTTCGCGCGTTGCGGATCACTTCGATGACCGCGCTGAAGTCCTTGTCGGCGTTATCGGTGGCGAACTTGGCGTAGATCTCGGCGGCGTGGCTGCCCAGCGGCGCCGCCGAACCGGTCGAGGCCACCGCGTCCATCGCCAGGCCCAAGTCCTTGTTCATCAACGCGGTCGCGAACCCCGGCTTGAAGTCGTTGTTGGCCGGTGATGTCGGCACCGGGCCCGGCACCGGGCAATTGGTGTGCACCGCCCAGCAATTGCCGGTCGCACCGGTGATGACGTCGAACAACGACTGCGCCGGCAGTCCCAGCTTCTCAGCCAGCACGAAAGCCTCGCCGATAGCGATCTGCTGCACCGCCAGCACCATGTTGTTGCACACCTTGGCGGCCTGCCCCGCGCCGGCTGCGCCGCAGTGAATGACCTTGCCCGCCATGGGTTCCAGCACCGGCCGGGCCCGCTGCACCACCGCCTCGTCGCCGCCGACCATGAAAGCCAGTGTCCCGGCCACGGCACCCTTGACCCCACCGGAAACCGGTGCGTCGAGCTGGGCCACGCCGTGGGATTCGGCCAGTGCGTGCACCTCGCGAGCATCGTTGACCGAGATCGTGGAGCTGTCGATCAGCAACGTGTCCTGTCGCGCGGCGGGGACGATCTCGGCGTAGCAACGCTTCACCAGATCGCCGTTGGGCAGCATGGTGATGACCACGTCGGCCTCGGCCACCGCGTCGGCAGCGCTGTCGAACACCGAAGCGCCGCCTGCGGCCGCGGCAGCCGCCGCCGCAGGCACCGGGTCGAATCCGCGCACAATATGGCCGGCGCCAATCAAATTCGCCGACATCGGCGCACCCATGTTGCCCAACCCCAGGAACGCGATGGTCGTCATCGTGACCTTTCTAAGCGGTGGCGCGGAACCGAGCGGCTTCGGCCCGCCCGATGACCACCCGCATGATTTCGCTGGTCCCTTCCAGGATTCGATGCACCCGCAGATCGCGGACGATCTTTTCCAGACCATACTCGCGCAGATAGCCGTAGCCACCGTGCAATTGCAGCGCATTGTCGGCGACGTCGAAGCACGTGTCGGTGACATAGCGCTTGGCCATCGCGCACAGCTCGACTTTGTCCGCGGCGTCGTCGTCCAGTGCATTCGCTGCCCCCCACAACATCATTCGCGAGGTCTCGAGCCCGGTGGCCATGTCGGCCAGGGCGAACCGGATGGTGGGCTCGTCGAGCAGGGCGGCGCCGAACGCCTTTCGCTCGCGCACATAGGCGCCCGCTTTGTCGAAGGCGGACTGCGCGCCGCCCAGCGAGCACGCCGCGATGTTGAGCCGGCCGCCGTTGAGGCCGTTCATCGCGATGCCGAAGCCGGTGCCCTCGCCGTCCGCGCCGCCCAACATCGCATCGGCGGGTATCCGCACCCCCTGCAGCACCACCTGTGCGGTGGGTTGCGCATGCCAGCCCATCTTCTCTTCTAGCGCGCCGAAACTCAGCCCTGCAGTGCCCTTTTCGATGACAAAGGCAGAGATGCCACGCGCTCCCTCGCCGCCGGTGCGAGCCATCACCACGTACACGTCGGAGGCTCCCGCACCGGAAATGAACTGCTTGACGCCGTCGAGCACATAGTCGCCGCCTTGCTTGACGGCGCGGGTGCTCAGCGCGCCGGCATCCGACCCGGCGCCCGGCTCGGTCAGGCAGTAGCTGGCGACGGCGTCCATCGAGGCCAACAGCGGAATCCAGTCCTTGCGCTGTTCCGCGGTGCCATAGGCGTCGATCATCCAGGCGCACATGTTGTGGATCGACATGAACGCGGCGGTCGCCGGATCCGCGATGGCCAACTGCTCGAAAATCCGCACCCCGTCGAGCCGGCGCAGCCCACTGCCACCCACGTCGTCGCGGCAGTAGATCGCGGCCATACCGAGTTCGGCGGCCTCGCGCAACACGTCCACCGGAAAGTGCTTGGTGGCATCCCATTCCAGGGCGTGTGGGGCCAGGCGTTTGGCGGCGAAGGCCGCCGCCGTCTCGGTGATCACCCGTTCGTCGTCGTCGAGGGCAAAGAACTGCATGGTACGGCCAGCCCTAATTCATGGTGGGGATGACGAATTCGGCGCCATCCTTGATGCCCGAGGGCCACCGCGACGTGACGGTCTTGACCTTGGTGTAGAACTGGATCGACGCGGGGCCGTGCTGGTTGAGGTCGCCGAAGCCGGAGCGCTTCCAGCCGCCGAAGCTGTGGTAGGCCACCGGGACCGGGATCGGCACGTTGACGCCGACCATGCCCACCTGCACCCGTGCGGTGAAGTCGCGGGCGGTGTCGCCGTCACGGGTGAAGATCGCCACGCCGTTGCCGTACTCGTGCTCCGAGGGCAGCCGCAGGGCCTGCTCGTAGTCGTGGGCCCGGACCATGCAGAGCACCGGTCCGAAGATCTCGTCGGTGTAGATCGACATGTCGGGGGTGACGTGGTCGAACAGCGTCGGCCCGATGAAAAAGCCGCCCTCCATGTTTGCGTCACCAAACGCCAGGTCATCGCTGGCGCGCTCACGGCCGTCGATGACTATTTCGGCACCGGCGGCGACACCCTGGTCGATGTAATCGCGCACCCGGGTCAGCGCGGCCTCGGTGACCAACGGACCGTAGTCTGCCTTGGGGTCCAGGCTGTGCCCCACCCGCAGGTTATTGATGCGCTCAACCAGCCTGGCGCGCAACCGGTCCGCGGTCTGCTCACCGACCGGCACCGCGACGGTGATCGCCATGCACCGCTCACCGGCGCTGCCGTACCCGGCGCCGATCAGCGCGTCGACGGCCTGGTCGAGGTCCGCGTCGGGCATCACGATCATATGGTTCTTGGCGCCGCCGAAGCATTGCGACCGCTTGCCGGTGGCCGCCGCCGTCGCGTAGATGTACTGGGCGATGTCGGAGCTGCCGACGAAGCCGACCGCTTTGATGTCGGGGTGATTCAGGATGGCGTCGACGGCTTCCTTGTCGCCGTGCACAACCTGGAACACGCCAGGTGGCAGGCCCGCTTCGAGAAACAGCTCGGCCAGCCGCACCGGAACCGACGGGTCACGCTCACTGGGCTTGAGTACGAACGCATTTCCGCACGCCAGGGCCGGTCCGGCCTTCCACAGCGGGATCATCGCCGGGAAGTTGAACGGGGTGATGCCGGCGACCACGCCTAACGGTTGGCGCAGCGAGTAGACGTCGATGCCGGGGCCGGCACCCTCGGTGTACTCGCCCTTCAGTAGGTGAGGGATACCGATGCAGAACTCGATCACCTCGATACCACGCTGGATATCGCCGCGGGCATCGGGCAGCGTCTTACCATGCTCGAGAGACATCAACTCGGCCAACTCGTCGATGCTGTCATTGACCAACTTGACAAAACGCATCAGCACCCGGGCGCGGCGCTGCGGATTCCAGGCGGCCCAGCCCTTTTGCGCCTCGCCCGCCGATGCCACCAGCGCGTCGACGTCCGCCGCCGAGGCCATCGGCACCTTCGCCTGCACCCGCCCGGTGTTCGGATCAAACACATCCGCCCCGCGCTGTGACTGCGCACTGGTGCGCTGTCCATCGATGAAGTGCGGAATGTCATGAGTCATGAGCTGGCCTGCCGATCGCCGGATTATCTAGTTACTAGGATATCCTAGTAACTAAGCGACGCCATGGGCTATGCACCGATGGTGGTATCTGCTTACTTCTTTGGGGTTACGTTGCCCGCGTAGCCTTAGCTCGGGACATTGCTCTCAACGCAAGACTCAAGTCAACATCCCCCGGTGCACCCGGAAGGTGGATGTGTCTACCAATATCTCACCCGCTCGTCGCCTACGTCACCAGAGCCGACCGCGCCACGTGATCATGTGATGGGCTGCCGTCATAACTGTTGGGGCGTCGCGACCTCCCATGCCTGCAGGTGATCGCAATTTCAGGCGAGCGTCATTTCCGGCTGGCTTTAACGAACTCCATCAGTTTGGGCGAGGCGAGACTCAGTCCGCCGCCGCCGTCTCCGCGGTCCTCGATGCCGAAGCATGGCACCAGGTTACGAATGCTGCCCTCACGGGCCAATTTGGAAGGATAGTGGGGCACCCCAGGCGGGCCGTCATTGGAAGAATCGGTCCAACGGATGGTGTCGGGGTGTGTGCTCGGCCAATTGGCGGGGCACAGCGCCATTGACGGGGTGTGGCTGAACTCGACCGCCGGCGCGAGTCGGGTGAATGTGCCAGAAGGTGTCTCCTGATCGACCCCAAAGTCGATCAGATCCTGGATGGAGGCGGGCGCGTATTGCTCGGCGTCCTGGGGTGCTACCAAGTCGATCGCCATCATCGCGCAGCGAGTTAGGGACGCCTCCACATTCCAATAGCCGCCCTTTTCTTCGCGCTCCGCCAACGCCGCCACCACACCGATGGCGCCCAGATAGCCGGTCAGGTAATCGTTCATCAAGACCGAGACGACCGTGGGATCAGCCAAGCCCCGGGAGTGGACGTGCATCACGCCGGTCACGGCCTGCGCGATCTGTTCGAATCCTCGACGTTTTTCCCACGGCGTGGATTTCGCGAAGCACGACGCGCTGGCGAACACCAGGCTGGGGTTGATCTTTTGCAGCCCCATGTCGTCGAGGCCGAGGCGCGCGAGCGCATCGGGCCGTTGACTGCTGACCAGGACGTCGGCGTCGGCAAGTAGCTTGACCAGTCGGCCCATGCCGACGCGACCCTTGATGTCGAGGGCGATGTTTCTTTTGCCCCAGCTGACATCCATCCACAGCGGCAGCACCCAGTCACCCACCGGTGGTTGGACCTTGATGACCTGTGCGCCTTGTTCTGCCAGCAGGCGTCCGATTGTCGGGCCGGCAACAAGGTGGGTGAGCTCGACGACACGCACTCCTTGCAGCGGACGGTGACGGGCTGCGCCGAGGCATCGCGTCCCGTTGCTGGCTGTGTGCTCGATGTCGATCATGGCGTGCTGAGCGGTCGCCGCCCCTTGTGGGTGCCCCAGCCACTCGTCGGGGCTGCGCACAATACCCAGCGCCAGGTTGAGCGCTGCGGCCTCATCTTCAATTTGGTGCGCGGGCTTCTTCTCGACGGCTGCCTGGATCGCCGGCGCGGAGTTGGCGCATTGAAGGTAGTTGAGCAGCCCGTCGCGCAGGTGTGGATGAAGTCCGATCATCGTAACGTAGCGGCCGTCCTTGGCTCGATAGGTGCCGTTGTCAGGGCCTACCGGCCAGGTGTCCATCAGGGTGCCGTAGCCGTTAAGGAAATGCATCTGTGCAGAGTTGAGAAGCAGTCCACAATGCCTGCGGTTCAACGTCATTGCCTGGGCGGGCAGCCCCCGCAGCCGTCCGATGTGTTCGACGACTGAGCCGAAAGCGCCCATCACGCCGGCGGCGTAATCATGGGTCTTGATCGGGCTCTGCGTGTAGGAGACGCCCGGCTCGACGGTGACCTGGGCGGGATCCAGGGCGAACGGGAGCGAAGCGCTGACCGCCTTGTAAGCCGTATTCTGCATGGGGTGGGTAATCATTGGAATTCCCTTTCATGGGTATTTGATTAGCTTTCATGGGTATTTGATTAGGTGGATAAGTCGGCGATCAGGACACCGGGTCACCGCGGGCGCCCATCGCTGAACATTGCGGGCTTGGTGCTGGCCGTGGCGATCCCCGAACGGTCGGCGCCGCATCGCGGTGGCTCACACAGTGGCCGCAGCGGTGCTCGAGACCGGTCTGGCGCGTCGCAGATTGGCTGCCATTACCAGGGCCGCCACACCGGAGATGATGCTGAACAGACCGAACACCTCGGCGATGGTGACGGCGCCGAGCTCGGGGCGGATGGCGAAGACGACGCCGAGCGCGACGGATACCAGTCCGGTCAATCCCAGCAGGGCCCGTTCGCCTGCCGTCTTGCCGGCGCCGAAGACGAGGACAACCTCGCAGATGCCGGTCACGAGGGCCCACGCCGCGACAAGCAGAGCCAATGCCAGGGCGGTGATGCCGGGCCAGACCAGAGCCACCCCGCCGGCCAGCACGTCGAGGACGGCCAGCAGCAGCCGACCGGCGACACGTCGCGCGGAGTCGGAACGAAACGAGCTGGCTGCTTGCATGCCCGCGGCCGCGACAGCGTACGCGGCGAACAGGATGACGAACGCGCGACAGTGACATTGGGCCAGGCGACGGCGATGACGCCGATCAGGGCGAGGATCCCCTTCCAGATAAGGGGTGCGGTGGACATGTACATCGCGCTTCTCCGATCAATGAAACCGTCAAACGCCGCTGACGGTGAAGTGAGGATGATGGCTGGGTAATGGATCCGTGGTGCTAAGGCTGAGTTGACGGTGCGACGACTCGGTGCGGTTTAGGTCGCCCCTCGGCTAACCGTTGAGAGCGAGGTCTACGGCGTCAGCGCGGGCAATCGCAGCGTCGATGACCGCGTACTCTGCCTGGTCCAGGACGAAGAGCGCGAAATCGATCGCGTCGACGGCGTCCAGTTCGGCTGTCTCAGCGTGATGTTCGGCATTTTTGACGCCCTTCTCGACGCGCCGCTCGTCGGCGTTGGCGCGGATCGTCGTGAACCGCTGTTCCACCGAGGTTCGTGCGTGGCCCCATTCTGTGTGGGCGAGGTCCTTAGCCGCCGTTGTGTGATCCTTCGTGGCGTCGCCCTCGGCGGCGATCGAAGTCCTCAGCGCGGCCCGCTGGGCTTCTAACTTCGCTCGATCCTTCTGCAGTGTCGCGGCGATGACGTCCTCAGTCTTCTTCGAACGGAAGGAAAGCTTGCGCAGTTGGTCGGAAAGAGCCTTCATGACGCTGCCTTTCTGGGTGGTGCTCGGCGCAGTTTCGGCTGCCCGCGTCGAGCTCTGGTGCCGGCTGCGGTCAGAACGCCAGTGGAGTGGATTCGGGCCGAGCACGCTGAACCTAAATCCTCCACGGCCCACACTAGATTCGCGGTCATCGCCATAGTCGGCGCAGCGTGCACGCCTATCTGCATATCGTGCACAGGTCGGGTGCGGCCCCGAATGGGGAGCCGGGCTAGCGCGATCACTATCGATGCTCGGCACGAGTTCGTGCGCGTTCGTGCGCGCGCATTAGGCGTGGATTGGCTGATAGACGGGCAAGTAGCTTGCCGCGGGAATCGATGCTGCGACCAGATACGTCAGCCCGAGTCGCGCTGGTGCAGATCTCTCCATTCGCGCGGCGACATTCCATAGGCCGCCTTGAACACCCGTCCAAAGTGGGTCGCATCTCTGAAGCCCCACCGTTGGGCGATAAAAGCGATGCTGACCGACTTTGCTCCCGGCTTGGCGAGATCGTTACGGCACCCCTCCAAGCGATGTGCCCGTACCCAGTCGCCCAGCGAGATTCCCGAACGGGCCAAGATGTTGTAGAGATGGCGGACCGAGATGTGGTGCTTGGCGGCGATGCGTGCCGCCGTGAGGTCATGCTCGGCCAAATGGGCCCGGACGTACTCCATCACCTGTAGTTGCAGCGTTTCCGCCAACGGTTCGCGAGCCAGACTTGGGTCGGACAGTTGAGTGGTGATCAAGGCGCGGACCAGTTCAATACTGGGTTGCCCGATTGCCTCGGCACCCGCCGTGGCGTGCAATTCAGGGTTGGCGGCGAGCCGCCCGAAATAGGTTGCCGCTAAGTCGGCGACCGGGCGGTCCGGGCTCAGACGCACCGCGGTCACTTCGCTGATAGCGCTGGGTGGCAGGGCGAGGTCGGCAATCGGAATCCGGAAGAAGTGCTGGTGGATGCCGTGCTCGTTCAGCAACACGTACGGCGCAGTGGTGTCGTAGAGCGCGAGGTCGCCGGGCCGCAGCACGGCCTCGCGCCCACCCTGCACGACCACACTGGAACCCGAAAGCTGCAGCCCGAGAAACACACTGGGCGCAATGTCGTCTTTGGCGAGCTTGGCAGTGCGCCGCACAGTGGTCGCGTTGGAGCGTACCGAGCAGATCGTCAGCCGCCCCAGATGGTTGATCGCACCGCGGGCGGCAATGTGCTGAGGGTCTGGTTGATGTTCGATGTGGACCCGGACGACGGAATGCCACATCATCTCCCGGATCACTTCGACCCGGTCAGCCGGCTCGATTTTTCTCGCATCGAGGATGATCGTCATTGAGGAGCCCGCCTTCCGATGCGTCCGCCTGTCGCGACGCGGTGGCAGACCGCAGCAGGGTTGGCGGCTGCGGCGCCGGCATCATTGTCAACGACGCACTGCCCACACGGAAGCAGGGTGTCACCGCACAACAAGTTACTCCGATCTCGCGGTGCGCCGCGAATTCGTCACAAGCTCCTCGCACGCAAGACACCACCCAAAGGTGCGGCCCTGTTTGTCGCCGACTGCCTTGCTCGCGACGCTACCTGCTGACCAACCATAATGCGCTGGCCACTACCGCCGACCTGCTCGGGGTCGGCCGCGCCGAAGCGATGGGCAAGCTGGTCGCCGATCTGACGGCCACCGGCGACGGGCGCGCCCAGGGGCATCGTCATGTTGTTTGGAAATGATTGTGGCGCAGTCGATGTAAGTCGCTTTGGTGGCCACATATAGTGGCTGACTGTGTCTTTCATGCCGTTGCGGCGACTGTGATTTCGTCCCGCACCGCGAAGCGGGCGGTCGTCTCGGTTCGCCATTGGGGTGCACTCATCAGATGACGACGGGGCCGAAAGTGCCCTCGGATGTGACAGAAAGCAAACAGGAACTGTTGCGCCTGCCCGGGCGAGGCGAAGCGTTTCATCAGCCGCTCCCGGACCCTGGTCGGCTGATGGGAGTTCTCAGCCCGGTTGAGGTACTTCGAGCGGCGATGGGTTACCGACGGCAAAAGCTTGCAGTGTGCGACCTGGTAGCTACTTCGACCTGAAAAAGTCGGGGCGTGTCGCGGGTACTTGGGGGCACTGACTTGGGATGATGGCCTCGAACCCTTGGTGAGAAGGATTCGAGGCCATCATGTTTCGTACTGTAAACGATCAGCCGACGTTGTGGGATTCGATCCTGCCGCCCGAGTTGTTGGTGTTGCCCGTCGAGTTGGGTCGGGTGGATGGGCTGTTGGATGATCCGGTGTTCTTCGCCCCGTTCGCGGTGTACTTCGACGCCCGGATCGGCCGGCCGTCGATCCCGATGGAGACCTATCTGCGGTTGATGTTTCTGAAGTTCCGGTACCGGCTGGGCTACGAGTCGTTGTGTCGAGAGGTGGGCGATTCGATTTCCTGGCAGCGGTTTTGCCGGATTCCGTTCGGTACCCGGGTGCCGCACCCGACCACGTTGATGAAGATCACCAGCCGCTGCGGGGATGAGGCGGTCGCCGGATTGAATGAGGCACTTTTGGTCAAGGCCAGCCAGGCGAAGCTGCTGCGCACCGACAAGGTCCGCGCCGACACCACCGTGGTGGCGGCCGCCGTGGCTTATCCGACTGATTCGGGTCTGTTGGCCAAGGCGATTGGCACGATGGCGCGCACCGTGGCGCGGATCAAGGCCGCCGGTGGCGCCACCGGCACCCGGGCGCGCGATCGGCGCCGCTCGGCGGGCCGGCGGGCCCGCTCGATCGCATCCAAGCTCAAGCTGCGTGGTGAGCAACAACGTGATCAGGCCCAGACCGCGGTACGTCGGATCACCGGTGAACTGGCCGGGATCGCCGAGCAGGCGATGGGCGAGGCCAATTCGGTGATCCGCAACGCCAAACGCGCGCTGCGCACGGCCACCGGGCAGCGCAAAGGCCGGCTGCACCGAGCGATCAACGCCCTGAACACCATCGTTGAACGCACCGAACGTGTTGTCGCGCAGACCCGTTCCCGGCTGGCCGGGGTGATGCCCGAATCGGCCACCCGGCTGGTCAGCCTGCACGATGTCGATGCCCGCCCGATCCGCAAGGGACGTCTGGGCAAACCCGTCGAGTTCGGTTATAAAGCCGAGATCGTGGACAACGCCGACGGGGTCATCCTCGACCACAATGTTGAGATCGGGAACCCGCCCGACGCCCCCCAGCTGGCCCCGGCGATCGAGCGGATCACCCGCCGCACCGGCCACACACCGCGCGCGGTCACCGCCGACCGCGGCTACGGCGAGGCATCTGTTGAACATGACTTGCACCAGTTGGGTGTGCGCAGTGTGGCGATCCCCCGCAAGAGCAAACCCACCGCGGCGCGCCGCGACTTCGAACACCGGCGAGCCTTCCGCGACAAGGTCAAATGGCGCACCGGATCCGAAGGACGAATCAACCACATCAAACGTAGCTACGGCTGGAACCGCACCGAACTCACCACCATCCGAGGAGCCCGAACCTGGTGCGGACACGGCGTCTTCGCCCACAACCTCGTCAAGATCGGCGCCCTCGCGCCATGAAAACCCGACACGGGAAACCCCGCGCGACAGCCGACCACCGACCACCAACCCCTCAACGCAACGTCAAGGGTTTTTCAGGTAGAAGTAGCTAGCCAGCTTGTCGGTGACAATCACCCGCGGCACGTACCGCAGCCCCTTGAGCAGTTTACGGAAGAACCGCTTGGCTGCTTTGGCGTTTGGCCTTTCGCCTCGACTGCACCAAGATGTCGAGCACGTTGCCGTGCTGGTCGACCGCGCGCCACAGGTAATGGGTAATGCCGTTGATCTTGACGAAAAGCTCAGGCGGGTAGGACCGGCGGGTTGCCCCGCCGATCCCCCCTCAGAACCGTACGGGCCACTCGTCGCGGCATACGGCTCAAGCAAGCCACGAGGGCGTGCGGGTTGGCTACGATCGCCAGCCCGCGTTGCCTTGAAGATTCGCTGCCGCAGTCGCCGTACCTCCCGCTCGCGATCCAACCAGTTGACCCAGTCTCAATCGACCGGTGTCCAGGTCGGTCTCCGGCGGAAGATCCTCTGGTCCGTTCACCATATCGGCGCCTAACTTGTCCTTCGGTTCCAGCTGCTTTGGCATACCTTCGTCAAAGGCTCACCTGCCCATGTTGGCGCGCTTTCGCGCCCGGGCACACCGCCCGGTATCCGGCCAGTTATACGAACCGACCAGCGGAGGGCTGATCGCCTCGTTCGCTTTCCTGCCGCCTTTCGGCCGCCGGCATTGGCTTTTTGGGCATCCTGTACCCGCCGGGGACTTGGGCCGTCGTTACCTCCGGCTTACCGCCACCCCACATCGGGATGGCGGACCCCGACGGGGTTTCCGTGTTCCGCACGCATGAGACACGACTGGGGTTGGGTGCCCTCTTTACCCCGGGGACGATGGTGTCCACACGGCCGCGCTCGATCCTTGGCCGCCATCTGCCGCCTTCCAACGGCCCGGCCCCTGTCATCCCGGCGCTCAACCCCGTCCCGGGATGAATGGCTAACGAGGCATCAGCGAGGGTTCACTGGCATTCACCCCATGCCCAGCCTTCCCCTGGCCTGTGGACCCCGGACGGAGCGGGCTCCCTTGGGCTTTCCCGTGAGCTTCGCACCCAGTCGCCGCTGGCAGCGGCGGTCACGCACGTCACGGCGGGGACAGGTCTTAGACACTGACCCGGGCTACGTCTTCAGCATCGGCTGACCCTCCGATCGGCATAGCCACTCAACGCGTGCGACCTCACGTCGCACTCGAGGTGCCATTTGCCGCCGGGGGCCTCTGACGGCGAAACCCCCTCGCTAAGAGCGGCGGCGATTAACAGCCGATCTGCGGCGGGTTCACCGGACCGCGGGCAAGCCGTACGTCGGCGGTCGATCATCTAAGCAACGTCGCAGAACCGTCCCCGGCCCTTAGGCCGTAGTTCCCCCCGCTAGGCGGGTCTGAGTCTTGTTTGCCGTTGATGAGCAGGTGTTTTGCGCCCATTGCAGAGCCAGCATGTAGACATGTATATGACAGAGATATACGACACGCCGCAGCTATATAACACTATTTCGTTGTTCGATGTGCTATAAAGTAGACATGTACGTGGCGCGGGTGCCGAATCGAGGGTCACCGCCGGCGATCCTATTGCGGGAAAGCTACCGCGAGGGCGACAAGGTGAAAAACCGCACCCTGGCCAACCTGTCACGCTGGCCAGCGCCCAAGGTCGACGCGCTGTCACGGGTGCTCAAGGGACTGCCACCTAGCGTGGAGTTGGCCGAGGCGTTCGAGATCACCCGCAGCCTGCCGCACGGGCCACGTGGCAGCGGTGCTGGGCAGCGCCCGAGCCCTCGGTGTTGAGCAGATGATCGACCCGACGCCCTCGCGGCGGCGTGACCTGGTCACCGCGATGCTGGTGGCCCAGGTGATCGCCCCGGGCTCGAAACTGGCGTTCGCACGCGGGCTGCGCACCCAAACCGCGACCAGCTCGCTAGGCGATGTGCTGGCAGTGGCTGGCTGCGATGAAGACGACCTGTATGCGGCGATGGACTGGGTGCTGCAGCGCAAACACGACATCGAAACCACGCTGGCTGCACGGCATTTGACCAACGGTACCCTGGTGCTCTACGACGTGTCCTCGGCGGCCTTTGAGGGCCGCACCTGCCCGCTGGGCAAGCGCGGGCACGCCCGCGACGGGGTCAAAGGCCGGCTCCAGATCGTCTACGGGCTGCTGTGTTCGACCGCCGGGATACCGATAGCGATCGAGGTGTTCGACGGCAACACCGCCGACCCCAAAACCCTGACCGCCCAGATCACCAAGCTGAAGAATCGCTTCGGGCTCACCGGCGTCTGTTTGGTCGGGGATCGGGGCATGCTCACCTCGGCGCGCATCACCGACGAGCTGCGCCCATCCGGCCTGGACTGGATCACCGCGCTGCGCGCCCCACAGATCAAAGCCCTCGTCGAAGCCGACGCACTGCAGCTGAGCTTGTTCGACGAACACGACCTCGCCGAGATCGACTCCCCGGACTATCCCGGTGAGCGACTAGTGTGCTGCCGCAACCCCGCCCTGGCCAAGCAACGCACCCGCAAACGCCAAGACCTGTTGGCAGCCACCGAAAAACAGCTCGCGCCCATCGCCGAGGCCACCCGCCGAGCGCGCCGACCGCTGCGCGGCCAAGACAAGATCGCGCTACGGGTGGGCAAGGTGATCAACCACTACAAGATGGCCAAACACTTCCACATCACCATCACCGAGGACTCATTGACGTTTCGCCGCAACGAGGACGCCATCGCCGCTGAGGCCGCCCTCGACGGCATCTACGTGCTGCGCACCAGCCTGCCCCAAGCCACCCTGCACCGCGACGATGTCGTACTGCGCTACAAGGGACTCGAAGACGTCGAACGGTTCTTCCGCACCCTGAACAGCGAACTCGACGTACGCCCCATCCGCCACCGGCTCGCCGACCGGGTCCGCGCCCACATGTTCTTACGCATGCTGTCCTACTACATCAGCTGGCACATGAAACAAGCCCTGGCCCCCATCCTTTTCCGCGACCACGACAAACCAGCCGCCGCAGCCAAACGCACCAATCCCGTTGCCGCGGCCCAACGCTCCAATGCCGCCCTGACCAAGGCCGCCCGCAAACACACCGAAGACGACACCCCGGCGCACAGCTTCACCACCCTGCTCGCCGACCTGGCTACCATCTGCGCCAACCAAATCCAACCCACCGACGACCTACCAGCATTCACCATGATCACCACCCCCACCGACCTACAACACCAGGCCTTCGAACTCCTCGGCGTCTCCCACCGCCACGGCCAAACGTAGTCAGTACAACCACCCCCACCACAGCACAAAACCCCAGCTCAACACTCAAACCCGTCAACCAACCGGGGGGAACTACGGCTTAGGGCGTGTCTCCCAATTTGGTGGAGCCTACGCGGGCGTGAATGACTGCACAGGCCAATAGGACGCCGCCGAGGTAGGTCAGGGCGTACTTGTCGTATCGGGTCGCGACGCCGCGCCACTGCTTGAGGCGGTTGAAGCCGCGCTCTACGGTGTTGCGCAGCCCGTAGAGCGCGGCATCGAATGCGGGCGGGCGGCCGCCGGTTGATCCTTTGGCCTTCCGTCGAGCGATCTGGTCGCTGCGTTGGGGAATGGTGTGTTTGATTCTTCTGGAACGTAATTCGGTACGCGTGCTCGGGTGCGAATACGCCTTGTCGGCGAGCAATCGGAAGTCGCGACCAGACATGCCTTGTTGTTTGCAAGCTGCGGCATAGTCGTCGAGCAACGGCATCAACTGAGGGTTGTCGCCGGCTTGTCCAGCGGTCAGCCGGATCGCGACCGGGGCTTCCCGCGGATCGGTCAGGGCGTGAATCTTGGTGGTGAGCCCGCCGCGTGAGCGCCCGATCGCGTGATCGTCGGGCTCATCGGCAGATTTCTTGTAATTCGATAGGGCCCCCTGGGGCGAGCGTGTCCAGGACTCCCGACATGGGGGCGGGTTTGGTGGGGCAGTTATCCGTTGTGAGCTGCTGATTTGTTGGTGTGTTGGAGCGGATCCCCGACCCGGATGCGATATAATTCGTGAAGTGTTTCCGGTCGATTGCGGGGTGTGACGATGACGGTGATGACCACCCAGCCCCCGTTGCCGTTGATCCCCGCCGAAGCCACCGAGATCAGTGCCGCAGCCGCGATGATCGAGGACCACGACGGGGGCCGTGTCTATGTGCACGGGAACCTGTCCTTCGCCTGGAACGTCGGAGACACCGCCGGGCGTCGGTTCGCCGCCGTGTCGGTGATGCGGATCAAGGCGGCCACGCAAGTGCAGGTCGCGGCGGCGTTCGGCACCTCCCCGCTGAGCGTTTGGCGCTGGGCGCAGGCGCTGTCGCAGGTGGGGGTGAGTGCACTGGTCCCGCATCGCGCGGGACCACAACGCGCCTCCAAACTCACCCCCGAGGTGATCGCCACGATCGCTGACCTGCGCAAGCAGGGTCTGTCGCTGCGGGTGATCGGCGAGCGAACCGCGGTCTCGGAGGCCAGCGTCCGCAGAGCACTGACCGAGACCGAGACCGAGACCGAGACCGAGACCAGCGGTACCGCAACGGGTTCGGGTGCTTCACCCGAACCCGTGATGGAATCCAAGACCGCCGCCGAGGTAGGACCCGGGCCGGGGTCGGTGCCCGGGGGTGCGGTGCCGGTGTTGGCGGATCCGGTCGATAGGGGCGACGAGCGGGTGTTGGCGGCGTTCGGGCTGATTTCCTGTGCGCCGCCGGTGTTCACCGCGTGTGCCCGCGCGCCGCTGGCCGGGTTGATGCTGGCGCTGCCCGGGTTAGTGGCCACCGGGTTGCTCGAGACGGCGCATGCCACCTATGGTTCGACCTTCCCGAACGGTTTCTACTCACTGGACACCATGTTGTGCGAGGGCGTGTTCCGGGCCCTGCTGGGTCAGGCTCGCGCCGAGGGCGCCACCCGCATCGACCCGGTCGCGTTGGGGCGGGTGCTGGGGTTGGACCGGGCGCCGGAGGTCAAGACCATCCGCCGCAAGATCGGGTTCCTTGCCGCGGTTGGCCGGGCCGGCGACTGGATCGCGGCGATGGCGCGCCGTCATGTCCAGACCCGCCCCGAGCAGGCCGCGGTGCTCTACGTCGACGGGCATGTCCGCGCCTATCAGGGCACCCGCAGGATCGCGAAAACCCATGTGCCGCGGTTGAAGTTCCCCGCCCCGGCCACGGTGGAAACCTGGGTGTCCGATGCGGCCGGGGATCCGCTTTTGGTGGTGATGGCCCAACCGGCCGCTTCTTTGGCCGCCGAGCTGCGTCGGCTGATCCCGCAACTGCGCGCCACCGTCGGCGACGACCGCCGCGTGCTGGTCGGGTTCGACCGCGGCGGCTGGTCGCCTGCGCTGTTCGCCGACCTGCACACGGCCGGGTTCGACACCTTGACCTGGCGCAAAGGCAAGACCGCCGACATCGACCAGGACGCCTTTGCCGAGCACAGCCACACCGACGAGCACGGCCGCACCCATACCTGGCGGCTCGCCGACACTAAGACCACCCTCGACATCGCCGAGGGGCCGCGCGCCGGTGAGGTATTCGCGATGCGCCAGATCAGCCTGTTCGATGCCGCGCGAACCCGCCAGATGCACATCCTGACCACCCGCGCCGACCTGCCCGCCGCCGAGATCCGCTACCGGATGGGCTCACGCTGGCGCCAGGAGAACCACTACCGCTACGGGCGTATCCATTTCGATCTCGACTCCCATGACACCTACCGCGCCAGCGAGGACGACCAGACCCGCATGGTGCCCAACCCGGCCAAGAAACCCGCCTACCAGCAAGTCGAAAAAGCCAGGCGTGCACTGCATTCTGCCGAAACCACCCGCGATCGTGAACTATTGGCGGCATCCACCCCGCCGCCGGGCGCCACCACCGTGGTCACCAACGCGATGATCGACACCATCAACGCCGGCGTGCACACCGCCGAGGCGGCCCTCGACGCCGCCACCGAGATACACCGGGCAATCCCCACCCGGTTACCCCTGGCCCAAGTCCACCCCGGCCAACAGGTGCTGGACACCGAAACAAAACTGATCCACCACGCCATCCGCATCGCCGCGTTCAACACCGCACAAACCCTGGCGCGTGCGATCCTCACCAACACCAGCTACGCCCGCGCCGAGCACGAAGCCCACACCCTGATCCGCACCACCCTTGCCGGCTCGGGCGACATCATCCCCGACCCCACCACCGCCACCCTGCACATCCGCCTCGACCCGCTCCCCACACCACGACACACCGCCGCCATCGACGAACTCTGTCAACTCCTCAACGACACCCACACCCGCTACCCAGGCACCCCCCTCACCCTGCACTACAGCACCAAACCCCACAGGTGACCCTTCAACAATTCCTGCACCATGTCGGGAGTCCTGGTGTCAGAGCGTGCGCCCGCGCAATGTTGATGGGCCCGCACGTTCGTCGAATCCACCGACAGCAGCTTCTCGAGGTCCTCGGCCATCCCGGCATCGAACCCGAACACCGCCGCGACCTGGGCCAACATCGCCTCATAGGTGCCGTCCAAGGACCATCGATGATGGCGCTTCCACACCGTTTGCCACGGTCCGAAATCGGCTGGCAGGTCCCGCCATGGGCTACCCGTGCGGAACCGCCACGCAATGGCTTCCAACATCAAACGATGGTCACCGAATCTGTTGCCCCGCTTGCCCTGATGAGATGGCATCAAAGACTCGACCGCCGCCCAGAAATCATCAGAAATCACACCGATTCGCGTCATCGGTCAATCCTCGACGGTCAACGCCTTCCCATTCGGGAGACACGCCCTAGGAGGCTGGGGGCCGCATTCTGCCAAGGCGAGTTACTCGGTGACGACATCAGAAAGGTAAGGGCCACGTGAAAGACCCAGTGCCGCGGAGTCGCTGCCGGCCGATGCGCTTACTGATTATCGTCGGGCTTAATCCGGCCCGCACCCGGTGGTGTTCGAAGCCGTTACTATACAAGGCGTTTCGTCACGTTATGACTGCATGTGGCCCGCGATTCATGGATAATCGTCATTATCCATGAATCTGCAGCGAGTGCGGGCGACGGACATGCCTGCGACACCTGTGTTTTGGACCGCTCACGTCGCCACGACGATGTCAGCAATGTGTTCGGGTAGCGTTTCGATGGCCCCGCTGTCGATGGCGAGCCTTTTCAGATTGCGCCACAAGCGGTGTCGAACGTCCGGAACGCTTTGATTCCAGAGCTCGGAGAGTCTCTCTTCAAGAGGCTCGATATGACCGGGCCGCTGTGTACGGACTTTCCTTGCGGGGAAATCGGTTTCGGGAAGTACGCGGTCGTGTGGAATCGCCTGGATCAGGGTGTCGTGCATCGCGCTGTTCACCGAGAAATACAGATTCATTTCGATTGCGCGGGACAGATCACGCGGCTCGCCTGTGAACCAGTGCAGTATCACCCCGTGATGCCTTCGGTGTTCAATCTCATCGAGAACCGCCGTTGCTCGCCCCGTGCTGTGCACAGAGATCAGCACTGGTTGATCGCTGCACGCCGCGAGGATGTCGGTGAAGACGCGTCGTCCGTCGTCAAGTGGAGTGCGGCGGTCTAAACCGACTTCTCCGATTAGGGCGAAGTGTGGGAGCAACGCTCGGAGGCGGTCCGGGTCGTAGGCGGCGAGGGCGGCGGGGACGGCCGGATGGACTCCGATTCCCCAAACGAGTTTCTCGTCTTGACGTTTGGTGACAACTTCGGCTTCGTCGAGGTCGCGGGTTACCGCGAAGACGGTCGCTTCCCCGAGCGCGGCGAGTTGGCGTTGTGTGACATCGGGTGCGATGTGGGCGTGGCAATCGAGTGCGGGCAGTTGGTGTGCTGTTTTCATGGCAGTGCCAGCATGGCGAGTTCGTCGAGACCGCGCTGTACCAGGTGCTCGGCGCGGTCGAGGTCGTATCCGGGCGGCCAGGTCCCCGCATCGATCGCGTCGGGGTCGACACCGCTGGCGATAGCGTATTTGACGGCTTCGATGTCTCCGCGGCGCGCCTCGATGAGTTTGTGCCGTTGGTCTTCGGCGACGTTGTCGAATACGTAGGTGGTGCCGTCAGGGACGTCGGCTTTGAGGAATGTCGCCCTACGCACCATGCACGGGACACATAGTCCGCAGTTGAAGGAAGGCGGGGCTCCGAACCACCGGCCGTCGAGCTTGCTGCAGGACAAGGTGTGCGCGGCGGCCATTCGCCACCAAACTGGCGCTGCGCCACCTGCGAGAGCAGCCATCACCTCCCCCTTCGTCATCCACTCGTATGGGTTCTCGATGGCCACGTCGATGCTCAGCTTCCGGAGGATGCCGGCGAATCGGTACAACGTCTCCGGGTGGGTGGAGCGGGTCGAAAGTGCGCCGCCACGATTCGGGCGCAACGGGAGATTGATACTGGTGTAACCGTTCTCGGGGATCACCAACGTTCGGGCGCCCAGGCCGGTCGCGACGGCGACACCGAGGCTCATGAACATCAATGCGCGGCTGCGGCTTGACGCCTCGATGCGCTGTCCCGCCTGCGTCAGCGCGACACGGGTGTAGGACGGCGGGGGGCTGAAGGAGCGTGCGAGCCATAGCCAGGTGCGTCGTTGCGCGGCGCGTACGGCCGTAGCGGAGTCCTTGTGCCCTGTCAAAGAGGGTGTGGGACCGGATTGTAAGAGCTGCACCGCTCCCATGAAGGAATCCAATCCTCCACTCAATAGGCTGACCGGCCGGTCGTGGCTTTCGCTTGGCCAGCGGTTCGGCAAGACAATCCCCGGCGCGGGGGTGGTGGTTACGTCCCACACGTCTCCCGTCAGCCATCCGAGGAGGTCGGCGACCGCGTCGAGCACGTCGTCGCTCCACGCGTCGGGATCTAGCACTGCCACCCTGAGCGCTAGGTCGCGGCTGAATCGCACACCGCGCGCGGTGTTGCGGTCGGCCATGTAAGCACCCGCGGTCACATGCACCAGGTCGGCGACGCGCGCCGTGGTGGCGGGCAGCGGCACGAGATTCCAGGCGAGGTCGGAGATGACCGTCGACGTGGCGCCTTTCGGGCGGGTGGGCCATTCCAAGACGGTGTAGCCCGCCGCTGTGATGTCTGCGGCGCCCTCCGGTCGCACGAGATGGGCTCTGCTGGTCATGGTCGGCCTCGTAGGAGACGCAGGACGTCGGCCGACATCTGGCGGGCGAGTTGATGTAGCTGGCCGGTGGACACCTGGCCGTAACGGGCGAGGTCGAGGCCCGCGACTTTAGCTTTGACCCACTGCCGCAGACCTTTTTCCCGCTGTCGCGACTGCGCGACGGAGGTGGCGTTGGTCAGGATCTGATCGCGCAGTTCGATAAGGCCCAAGCGGATCGACAGTTCGCCGATGAAGTCCCGCACTGCCTCGACCGGGGACAAGGCGGCGGCCTCTGCGTTGCCGGAAACCAGTGCCTTGATCTGTGCCAGGGATGCTTCCCGCATCGCCTGTTCGTCGGGGTGCCCTGCTTGGCCGATGGCGACGTCGAGGATGCGCGCGCAGCGCATCCGTGGGGTGAGTGCGTCCAGTTCGTCGAGGGTGAGCCCGTATTCGGCGAGAGCGTTGGCGTCACGGTCCCGGTAAGCGGCGGCCGCGCCGATTGCGGCGCCGCCGCGGCCGGCCTGCGAGGTGATGCGCCGTCCCCCCACCGAACCGCCACCGCGCGGCCCCACTCCGCCGCCGCCTCCTCCCGAACCCCTGCCCCCGCGGCCCCCGCCGCGACGCGCAAGCACCGACCCGAGTGCCACGGCGGGAACCCTGCGTCGACGGGCGTCGGTGTCCTCACCGAGTAGGGCCGAAGCGATCGCCGAGGTGAGCGCGCCGTATGCAGCTCCGCCGTCGTCGGCACCCGCCCCGCTCTCGGTTGTCTGGTCTGCCGCACCACCACCGGAGCTTCCGCTGGCACCGTCACCGCCGGACGCGGGACCCAGCCCGCCCCATTCCTCACGAACGCGTTTCCACGCGCTGGAATCGCTGCCACCGTATGCCCCGCACGTGCCCATCTAGTTTTCGAGTTCCATGCGAGCCGCGTTGCGGACCATCTCGTCGACACCGTCGTCTTCGGCGAGGCGGCTGATGGTGCCGCCCGGTGCTCGTCGCGGTACATCAGTTCGCCCACGTCGATGGTCTCTTCCAAGCCAAGTTGTTCGGCCACCTTCTTGAACCGCTCGCGCATCTGCTCTCGCCGCTCGTCGGCGTGGGAGGCCGCGGTTTCGGCCGCGATCCGGCTCCCCGCCCGGCTCAGCTCACCGATTTGGGCGAAAAGCCGGTCCTGCGCCTCGGCGGGCAGGTACATCAACAGCCCTTCGGCCAGCCAAGCGGTTGGTGCCGCCGGGTCAAAGCCGGCGCCGCGCAGCGCGGCGGGCCAATCCTGCCGTAGGTCGATGGCTACCTCACGGCGATCGGCCGTGGGCATCGCACCGCTTTGCGCCAGGGTGGTGGACTTGTAGGCGAGCACCTGGGGCTGATCGATCTCGTACACGGTGGTGCCGGCCGGCCAGTCCAGGCGGTAGGCGCGCGAATCAAGTCCCGACGCAAGGATCACCACCTGCCGGATCCCGTCGGAGACGGCGTTGGCGAAGTACGTGTCAAAAAAGTTCGTCCGCACGGCTTGGTAGCCGCGCATATGCCGGATGATGGCGGCGGCCGGCGTAGTGGGCCTTGAGCGGTGAAGCACTCATCATTGGCGGCACCCCGGGACCCAAACGACGCAGCGCCTGATCCGCGGCGGCCGTGACGAGGTCCACCAGACTCGGCGTCGCATCGGCCCATTTGATCACCATTTCGATGAGCACGTCGATGTCGGGAAGCCGCCGGGACTGCTGCAGTGCGAATTCCATTGCGGCACGCTGCTCGGACTCGCTGAGCCGGATTATTTCGGACAACGCAGCGTCGCGCGCGGCCTCCCCCTCACCGAGGAGGGTGCTTATCAGCCGAATGACGTCGTCGCTGACCTGCTCTCCGGTTCCCACGTTGATTAGCGCTGCCGCCAGGTCCAGGTAACGGTCGAGGCTCTTCGTCGCGAGGGAAGGCGGCGCGGCGGCCCAGTCACGGGTCTCCGCGGCGATGCCGTCGGGCCTGTCGGCGTCGGTACCGGCGGCCCACAGTTCCCATGCGCTGAGAAGGTCAGCGCGTTGCGCCGGTGGGGTGGAGGCCAACGTTTGAAACGACGAGCGGTACAGATCCTCGAGCAGCAACATCTTGATCAACACAGCGGGTTCGATGTCGACGGCGCGCGATTTCGCCGCCAGCTGACGCACCCCGAAGGCGTTGAGGAAGCGCTTGATCTGGCGGGGGTTGGCCAGCCTGTCCGCCGACAGTCCCTGCGCCAGTTGCGTTGCCAGCGCCAACGTAGTCTCCGCCGGGCTCCACGCCAGCCCACCGAGGTCACCCAGTAGGGGTAGCAGACCATCTTTTCGGCGGGCGGAGCATTGATCGGCGAGCGCGAGAAGTGCCTCAGGTGTTGCCGCCTCAGCTGCGGCCAGGAGCAGACCGGTGTAGGCCTCCGCATCCGAGGGCGCCAGCCGCGGCAGCGAGACGGGGATTTGGATGATCTTCTCGAGGTACCGGACCGCGAAGGCGTTGCTGCGGTTGGTTTCACCGAGGCTGACCGCGATCGATTCGCGTACCATCTCCTGGTCGGCAGCGATCACGAAAACCATCTTGGGCACCGCCAGGAACAGCTTGATCGCCTCCAACGTCGCCATCACCGCCGGCGGCAGACAACGATCCAGATCATCGACGAGCACCACCACCCGCTGCACGTAGGGCAACCCTTTGATGAGGCGGGCGAACTGATCTTTGAATCCGGCCATCGATCGGTCATCTGTGCGTCCGCGCGGGGTGAACGCTTCGACGAGTTCGTCGACCTTCCACTGCATCGTCAACGCACCCTTGCCCAGGGTCAATCCGATGCGCGCCCAGCTCAGTCGCTTGACTAGGTCCTTCACCGCGCCGGTGACGGTGCCCATCTCCTTGAACTGGGCCGCGACCTGATCGAGAACCTCGACGATCAGATCACCGCGCACGTCATGGTGGTTGTCGTACTGCCATGGGTCGACGCGGACCACCAGATACTCGGGCTGCTCGCTCAGCTCTTTTTCGAGCAGATTGAGTACCGTGGACTTCCCCCCACCCCAGGGGCTGTGAACACCGATCGCCAAAGGGTCGATGTCCGGTGTACCGATTGCCGCGATGATCGGCGCCACGACGGCATCGAAACCGAGGAAATCCACCAGACTCGGGTTGTCATCCCACAACTGCAACCGCAACTCATCGGCCGTCACTGTCCGACCCTCACGGTTTCATCCATAGGTTCAAGTGTGCTTGAAATGGCCACGCCCGGTGTGTGAACCGGTACAAGCGTCTGTCTATAGCTCGAGGAATGCGGCGCGATCGGGCGACACGACATCGGTCATCAGTTCAACCCAGGCGTCATCCTCGTCACCGACATCGCCGACACCCTTCTCAGTTATCCCATCACCACCGGGTCCAACAGCTCCGTCCCCAAGCACGCACGGCACGCGATGCGCGCTGGCGGACGGGCGCACGATGCACCGTGAAGCGCCGGAACCGAGAGTGGGGATTGCAAGCCGTCTCGTCGCCCTGCCGTCCCCGTGGAGTGGGCATGAAGAGCTCGCGCGCAGACGCCGGCCGGGGAGTTCACCCGTTGTTCGCCGGCGGCGCCGTACGGGGACATCACTCAGTCGTTAAGACCGGGCAGGCCCCCACCGGTCGACGGATTGGTTGTCGCGCAGTCTCGACAGCGGGGGCCACACCGGGTCGTTCCGGTCGGCCCCGTGTCGGGTCGACGTCGTCAGGCGACCGACTCGCCGTCGCCCCGAGCTCGTCCTCCTAGGTGGGGATGAACCCAATGGAGCGGTTGAACATGTCTCTGGTGCGGGAGCCGACCGGCCTGGCGTCGAACTTCAAACTCAGAGCGACGGAGTAGTGACTTTCGCTGGCCCTGCACTGACACTTCGCGACATCTTCATGGATAACCGCTGTTATTCAGGGCGCCTCCTCTCCCCCGCGCAGCTAGCCCTCACCCAGCACAGTCGAAAATTCATGGATAACCGGGATTATCCATGAAAAAGTACTCCGTTTCCGTTATCATCTTGTGTGCCACCATATTGCGGCCGCAGCCACCCGCTCCGCATCCCATCCGTGCTTCACCGCTTACCGAATCGCGCGTGATCGTTCGACGCGCGCCGCCACGCCGGCCCCGCGCGCCAAGATCGCACGCCGGCCGCCGCCGCATCCCATCCTGGCCATCCGGGCCATGTTCGCACGCTGGTCACCACCAACCACATGGGCCGGAACTCCCCCGAGCACGTCTTGTGCTTCCACGACGCACACACACGGTGTTGTCGCACTCTTGTAACGCCAACACATGTGGCGCCAGCTCGTGTCCTGGCGACGCCAGCGCCAACGCGTAGCGAGAAGCGCGAACCACGCGCGTAGCTCCGTCATGGTGAATCCGACCCCGTAGCCGTCGTCACTCAGACCGCCTGCCCACACCCAGCAGTCAGTGACCAGCGGCCCCGCCACGACACGGCTGCAAAACCGCTCGATCTCATTGCGATGCCCGACCAGATCAACACGCAACGGTAGCGGTTGCCAAGCTCGCTTTCCCGGTCGCAGGTCTCCGAAATCCTGGTTGCCCAAAACCGTTCGGCGATCCACTTAGTGGGCGCCCGCCACAGCCTGAGCCGGCTCATGCCCACTTGCGGCTCCCACTTGCCGCCTGGGCATCGGAACAACCTGCGCCTCAACGGTGCTCGCCTGGTCCACCGTGTCGGTTTTTGCTTCGGCGGATACCCGCAGGAACTCACGCACCCGACTCAGGGATAACCCGGTCTGCGCGGCGATCGCCGTTATGCTCTCACCACGTAGCCGCATCGCGTGCAACGCCGTTCCCGCGGCCACGCGATGTCCGTGGCGTCGACGCTGCGCCTCACGTTTGAGTTTCTCAATGCGTGCAGCTAGCCAGTCGTCGACCTCGTCGGCTTGGGCAGCGCGCACCGTGAACTCCGTGAGGTCACCAATGTTGGCCCGCTCGCGTGCTTCTCGGGCCGCAGCTGCGGCCTGCTGTCGCTCCAGCAGCCTCGCCCGCGCCAACTTGCGACTCGTGGTCTTCTGCATGCGTCCGATGCTAAACCCACCCCCGGACGCTTCCGGCGATCCTAAAATCAACCGAAAAGCATCGGCCCCGGCCGCCCGAGCGCAGCTGACCCTCCCCACCATCTGCAACACCGTTTTCCCGTTAGCTGTCACCGCGTTCTTCTACCTGGCACTTCGCCGCATCCTTCGTGCCTGCTCACCATCACAGTTCACCTACGCCCCCATCCCGCACCCCATCTACCTGCATCCCGTCGTTTCGCCTCCGCCTCGCACCACACACCTCATGCACTTAGGTCGCGTTTTGGTAACGGCTGTCTTCGTCGTTGCCGATTTCTAGGATTGCCGGAACCGTCCAGAGGTCGTTTTATGGTCGGCCTGTGAGTCGGTCATGATGAGCGTCCACAAGCTCACCGCCGGGGACGGATACCTGTATCTGATCCGCCAGACTGCTGCGCACGACGCCGAAAAGCGGGGCCGCACAGCGTTAGGTGACTACTACACCGAAAAGGGCGAATCACCGGGCCGATGGGTGGGCCGTGGCCTTGCCGGTTTGGCCCAGCCAGTGTCGCGAACCTGGGTCACCGACCTCGAAGAGTCGATGTGGCGAATCAGGCCCGGATCTGAGGTCGCCGAGCACCATATGGAGGCCCTTTTCGGGCTCGGTTTGCACCCGAACGCCGGCGCAATCTCTGAACTGCTGATTTCCCAAGGTGTTCCGAAAGCCGCCGCGAAACACGCCGTGCGCCTTGGTCGCCCGTTCGTCATCAACGACGCAACGACCGAACTGCAGCGCCGTCTGGCCGTCGCCTACCGTAACCACAATCTGACCAACAGCCTGCCGTGGAATGCGCCCCTCGCCGAGACGCTGCGCGCGCAGATCCGCACTGGCATCGGGCGAGAACTCTTCGCCGAACACTACGGTCGCCCACCCTCTGATGAGCGGGAACTAACCGGGTTTATCGCCACCCAGTCGCGTGACCAGACCACCTCGACCGCGGGCTACGACCTGACGTTTAGCCCGGTGAAAAGCTTCTCCGTGCTGTGGGCACTGGCGCCCACCGAGCTGAAGAAAATTCTCGAAGAATGCCACCATCGGGCCGTCGCCGACACCTTGGAGTACCTCCAAGACCGCGCCGCGTTCACCCGCATGGGCGCCAACGGAGTCGCCCAAATCGACACCGACGGTTTCATCGCCGCCCAGTTCACCCACCGTGATAGCCGCGCTGGAGACCCGGATTTGCACACCCACGTCGCGATCAGCAACAAGGTCCGCGGCCGCGGACCAGATGGCATTTCACGCTGGCTCGCACTGGATGGACGCCCCCTATTCAAAAGCAACGTCGCGGCATCAGAGTTGTACAACACCCGCCTAGAAGCGCTGTCGACCGAGCGCGCCGGACTGCTCTACGAGGACCGCCCGTCCACCGAACGCGGCAAGCGCCCGGTCCGCGAAATCGTCGGCATACCCACCGACTTGTGCGACCTATTCTCGTCGCGGCGCCTGATGATCCGGGACCAATACACCGGACTGGCCAAGCAGTTTCAGATTGAGCACGGCCGCGAACCCACCACCGGTGAGGCGATTGCGCTCTACCAGCGCGCCAACCTGCAAACCCGCACCGCCAAACACGAACCACGCTGCTCGGCCGAGCAATTCCAGCAGTGGCACGCCCAGGCCATTGAACACTTAGGCAGCCAACACGCCCTATCGGCGATACTGGTCAACGCGCGCACACCCCAGCGCCGTCCCGTCGCCGACATCACCGACGACTGGATCGCCAAGCAGGCCCGCATCGTCGTGGATACCGTCGCCGCGGTGCGCTCCAGTTGGCAGCACACCCACATTTACGCCGAAGCCCAGCGCCGTGTCCGCGCCGCCGGTTGGGCCACCGACCGCTCACTCGTCGACGTCATTACCGCTGCGGCGCTCTGCGAGCCCTTGAGCCGACCCCATGCCCGCGTCGCCGACAGCGATCTAAGCGAACCGCAGATGCTGCGCCGCCGCGACGGGGCCAGCGTCTACACCACCCATGGCACGCAACTGTTCACCAGCAGCGCCATCCTTTCCGCCGAAAAACGTGTCCTGGATGCTGCCGGGCGCACCGACGGGCGCAGGGCATCACCTTGCGCGGTGGACATGGCGCTGCTGGAGCAAAAAGCCACCCAAAGCCGCACCCTCAACCCTGGACAAGAAGCGGTCGTGCGGCAGATGGCGTGCTCGGGTGTCCGTGTCCAATTGGCGTTGGCCCCAGCAGGTTCGGGCAAAACCGCTGCGATGGCGGCTTTGACGCGAGCGTGGGAGGAATCCGGTGGCCGAGTTTTAGGGCTGTGTCCCGGGGCTAATCAGGCGCAGCTGCTGCGCGATGACATCAACGCCGACACCGACACCGTCGACAAATTCATTTGGCTGCACCGCAATCCCGACGCCACCGATGATCCCGCCCGGGCCTGGTTCGACGCCATCGACGACACCACGCTGATCATCGTCGACGAAGCCGGCAAAGCCGGAACCCTACAACTCGATGCAGTGATCACCACGGCCCTGGCGCGCGGCGCCAGCGTGCGCCTGGTCGGCGACGACCAACAACTCGCGTCGATATCCGCTGGTGGCGTCCTGCGCGATATCGACGCCACCTACGGGGCGCTGACCCTCACCGAGGTCGTGCGGTTCAAGTCCCGCGCCGAAGCCCAAGCCGGGCTCGCGCTGCGTGACGGTGACCCCACCGGATTGGCGTTCTACGCCGATCATCACCGCATCCACGTCGGCTCCGAGGACACCCTCCTCGACATGGTCTACCAACGGTGGGCCGCCGACAAAGCCCGCGGCTACGACACCACGATGCTCGCCCCCACCAACCCGATCGTGGCCCAGCTCAATGAACGCGCCCGCCTCGACCGCTTACTGGCAGAAGCCGCCAGCAACGTCGACGTCGGCCGCACCGATGTGCGGGAAGCCGCGTTGGCCGACGGCCTGCGCGCCTCAGTCGGCGACACCGTCGCCACCCGGCGCAACAACCGCAGCCTGCGTATCGGCGGCGGGCGTGACTTCGTCCGCAACGGCTACCGGTGGCGCGTCGACAAAGTCGGTCGCGATGGCGGGCTGACCGTCACCCGGCTGGACACCGGACAAAAAGCCGCCCTGCCCCCCTGGTATGTCCGCAGCCACGTCACCCTCGGCTACGCCTCGACCATCGACTCCGCCCAAGGCATGACCATCGGAAACAAGACGACCACGGGCACCTGCCACATCCTCGGCGCCGACAGTCTGACCCGCCAGCAGCTCTACACCGCGATCAGCCGCGCCACCGACGAAAACCACATCTACATCTCGACGGCCGAAACCGACGCCCACCGCATCCTGACCCCCAAAGCCACCCACCCCAACACCGCCCTCGACGTCCTCCAACGCGTCTTAGCCCATGACGGTGCACAGGTATCGGCCACCACCGAGCAACGCAACGCCGAAGACCCCTTCCTGCGTCTGGGGCACGCCGCACGCGCCTACGTCCACTCCATCGGAACCCTGGCACAAGACCGGCTCGGACCCGCCGTAATGGCAGCAATCGACGCCGGCGCCGATCAGCTCCACCCGAACCTGACCAGCACAGGCGCCTGGCCCACACTGCGCATGCACCTGGCGATCCTGGCCGTGCGCGGGCACGACCCCATCCAGCGACTCACCCAAGCCTTTGACCGCCGCGAACTCGACACCGCCGCAGATCCCGCCGCCGTGCTCGACTGGCGCCTGGACGAAAGCGGCGAGCACGCCACCGGCGTGGGACCGCTGCGCTGGCTGCCCGCCATCCCCGACGCGCTCACCGACAACCCGGACTGGGCCCACTACCTGCAGGCCCGCCACAACCTGGTGCACGACCTCGCCGAATCCATCCGCCACACCGCCGCCGGGTGGGACGCGACCACCGCGCCGCGCTGGGCACGTCCCCTACTGGCCGGCACCCCCGGCGTGCGCGCCGAGATCGCCGTATTCCGCGCCTGCCACGACGTTCCCGAGGCCGACACCCGCCTGACCGGACCCGAGCAATACGCCCACCGCAACCACCGAGTCCAAAAGCTCCTCGAGCGGCTCGCCGACAAGCACCTCGGCCGCCGGGACCCCGACACCAGCCGCTTCAACACCCTCATCGACGGCATCGACCCCCGTGCACGACGCGACCCCTACTGGCCCCAACTTGCCGCCCACCTCGCCCAAGTCGCACGCACCGACGTCGACCTGTCCCAACTACTCGCCGATGCCGCCTCCGAGGGCCCACTTCCCGATCAGATGCCCGGCGCCGCGCTATGGTGGCGCCTGGCGGGCCGGCTACAACCGGCCGCGCTGGACAAATCAGCGCATTACCTGCGTCCGGCCTGGCTGCCCGACCTGCACCGCGTGTTCGGCACCGCGATCGGCGAAACCATCGCCGCAGATCCCGCTCTCCCCCGCCTGGTGGCCGCCATCGACAACGCCGACCCCACCCGCTGGACACCGCTGGATCTGCTGCACGTCGCCGCCGAACACCTCCGCGACATCGACGAATACCACGACTTCCCGCTACGTCCCGATGAATACGCCCAACTGCTCACCTACTCGATCGACCTCTTCGCCAGCGACAACCCCTACGACCACCACGACATCCCCGTCCCCACCGACATCCCGCTGACCGCCGAAGAAGACGAGGCGCTGCGCCACGAGGTCCCCGACCCCGAAAACCCCATGCACGGCCCCACCGACGACGCCATGCTCGAAATGCTCGGACTCGGCTACCGCGGCACGCTGATCCCACCCGGCGAAATCGACGACCTGCCCCCCGACCCGCTGGCGTACGCGACCCACGGTGACGACGACAACCTGACCTTCGAAGACCTCCTTATCCAGCGTCCACTCACCCGGCCTGTCGGCGCCGCAGTGGCCAACGTGACGGCCCTGCGCGCCGAATACCACCTCACCACAACCGAATACCTCACCCTTGCCCACCAAATCACCAACCGGGAAGGCCCCGCGGAACAGGCTGCCGGCCAACACCTGCGCGAGCTGCGGGCCCGCGCCGACCGCGACCGCCCCCACCTGCTGGCCGTTCAAGACGTCATGGCCCGCTGGTCCGACGCTGAAACCGACTATGCGCACGCCCTGGCCTACATCCAGTGGCACCGCGACCAGCTCGCCGCCCTAAAGGCCGACCCACAAGCCGATCCGCTTGACATCGCCTCAGCCCAAGCCGGGATCCGGCTGGCCATGCTCGCACTACCCGACACCACCCCCGCCCAACAGTTCCACGACGAACTCAACGACGCCCTCACCCACCGCGCCGCCGCCGGGGGCGCCAAACTCATCGTCACTGACGACGACGTCCAAGCCGCGCGCGAACGCGCGCTCAACGACGATCTCGCCGCACTCACCGCAGCCCGAGCACGACGAGACCATCTGCGCGACGACCTCAGCCGCGCCGAAGCGGCCACCGCCCAAGCCTTCGCCGAAGCCGAAACCCGCAACGCCGAGCACATCCTCGAACACCTCGATGCCCTGCACACCGAACTAGACATGCTGCGCGCCGCCGGCGACTACCGAATCGAGCGCGGATTCACCATCCCACCCACAGACACCCGCCACCTACCCGATCTGACCGCCCGCGCCATCTCGGCCGCCGCCCGCAGTGGCTTCACCGTCACCGCCCTCCACGCCAACGACGACACCGCCGCACTCGCCGCCTTGCGCGTCCTGAGCACCGCAGCCGCGGCCAACGACCACCAGATCCTCTGGTGCAGTCCCATCAACGACCAGGACGAACGGCTGCGCGACGCCGGTATCACCGATACCGTCCTAGACCTGGCCGACCTCCGCCACCAGATCGGCCGCGGTCAACACGAACTCAGCACCGCCACGACAATCATCGTCGACCACGCCGCGACAGCCGATCCCGCGGTACTGACCGACCTGGCCGAACACGCCGCCGACCACCACGCCCGGCTGGTGCTCATCGACGGAGACGACCACCGATCGCCCCCCGCACCTTCTGGGCCGCTACTCAAACTCCTCCACCATGACCTGCCCTGGTCCGGTGTTCTCAGCATCAAAACCGCAACACCGGCCCGACGCCCACACCAACCCGACCGCGACCCAGTGCTTAACCAAGCCAACCGCTGCAGCCCCGAGATTCTCCCCACCAAGGTCACCGACGCCCTGGAAGAACGCCGCCAGCTACGCACCCAGCACTACAGCAGCTACCGGGTACACACCGAACTCTCCCGCCAATTGACCCGTTCGGACCAGACTCGCGACACCGGCCGCGAACGCTAAAACCGTGACACCACAGCGCTCATGCTCGCCGCGCCCAATGCGTAAAGCCCTCGCACGCAATGCTCGGCGCCGCCGCGACAGCGCGCGAGGGGTCGTAGATGGGTCACCTGCTGAATCTCCTGGCGACGTTTCGCCGAGAGATACGCCATATCGCTGCCCGGATAGTGCTTCACCTGAGCAGCAGGATGACAATATTGGGTGATTCGCAGTAGCTAGCTCGAGCCAGCGGAGAGGCACGACACGTGTGAGCGCTGAGGAAAAGGGTGTCGGTGGCGACGCCGAGGTGTGGCGCTGCGTCACCGAGCGCGGCGTGATGCTGTCTCCTCACCTGCGGTGGTCCGTACGGCAGGCCGTCGCCAACTCTGTGCTGGAGGGCTGGATGCCCAGCGCCCCGCAGATGGATAACCACATACATAACCTGGTCGCCTTCACCGAGGGCTCTATCAGCTTCGAAGTCTATGCGCGGCGGGTGTTGAGATGTGTCGGTCCGGGTCATGAGTGCGACTTGCGGTGAACCTCGACGGCTGACGCACGCGACGGCCTACTTGCAGGTCCGCGCGAAATGCACACTGGTTGACACGACGATGACACAACTCGCTCGGAACTCATCGCTAGGACGGCACAGACTCAACCGAACTGATGTGGACTTGGATGTACGCATCGACGCAGCTCAGAGGCAATTTTGGTGCGGTAGCGTTGGACTCACGCGGACCGTGGTGGACTCAAGTAGACGGGTCGGATCGACTTCCCAAACTGAGAGCGCAGGTTCGATTCCCGTCATCGGCTCCGCAGTTGCAAACCGCCGCGGACGGGACTCGTTTGTCACGACGTTGTCACATCAACTCGCGAGAAACTCGCCGACCAAACCCCTGCAGACGGTAGCGGACTCCGACGAACCTCCAGAGCCTAAATCCGCAGGTCAGCGCCTAGATGCGGGTCCCGATGGCTGCACCCCTGCGGATGCTCATAGACCGCCGTACACGCCTTTGGGCTGCCTCCGGAGCAGATGGCGGCAAGTACGAACCCTCGGCCACTCTAATCTTCGATGACACAACTCCCGGCCAACTCCGAGCAATCCGCGCCAATCCACTACCGTCCACCGCAGTCTAATTCCGCATGTCAAACGCAGAGTGAGCGCGAGGGTTGGACCCGCATGGACCCGCGCGGACGGTGCCTAGCTGTCTTGTAAGCGACCGGTCGACTTCAGCGAGGCTTGTCGCTGTCGATCTGTGAGTCCTCATGCGGTGGCTTCTCCTATTTGCCGTGAGTGGCGGCTGCTGTTTCGTTGGCGGCGTCGGCGAGCAGTTCGGTGTAGGTCCACGGTGGACTGCTGGTCCACCCCTTGATTTCGCTGGTCGGCTGGGGTGGACCTGTGGTCCACGGGTGGACCTCCGTACATGGCGCCCTTGGGAGTCCGAACTGCGGATATGTGTCCCTCGGCGATGAGGTCCGCGGTCGCCGAATCGAAGTAGTCCCGGACGTCCGATTTCAGGCTGCGGCGTAGCTGGTTATGGGCGATGAGTTGTCCTTGCGGCAGTCGTCCGAGGGCGCGGGTGATGACTTCTTTGCACCGCTGCAGCTTGCGCTCGGAAATGATCTCATCGCGGTCAGCAGTGGCCAGTGCGCGGGCTGTGTTCTGGCTGCGGGACTGTTCAATCAGTGCGCGCTTGCAGCGCTCTCGGGTGTAGGTGGAAACGTCCATGACGTATCCGGCAAGGCTCCAGTCGGCGGTGTCGATGATCGTTCGTCCATCAAGTGCCATCAGTGCCACAGCCACTTTGAGGCGCGTCAGCAGGGCGTGCCCGTCAAGTGGGTCGACGTGGGGGTCTTCGCGAAAGGACGGCCAGCCGGTGGCCCCGGATGGCATTCCTGGCGACCTCGGGCACTGTCAGGTCGCTGATGCCGCCCACGACATGCAGGTGACCGGACGCTGGCCGATCCCAGGCGGGAGTTTCAACCTTCCATACGCCTGGGTCCGCCGGCGGTTCGTCGGGCGCGTCGGGGTCTGAGGTCGGCATCCAGATGAATCGTTGCGGCAAGCCACCATCGGCGGCGCCGATCAGGGACTTTGATCGCAAGGGCTGGACACCGAGGATCTTGCTGGCTCGGTAGGAGCCGGCGGCGACGACGTTGCGGGTATCACGGCCGGCGTTGCCGAAGCCGAGGGCTTGGCCGCTGTAGACCTTTCGAAGCTCTGCGGAGAGCGTGGAACCCTGGCGGGCGTCGATTGCGACGAGGGTGTCGATCTCGGGCGCGGTGAAGATCGCTGCGGTACCGGGTTGGGTTCGTCGCGTTTGGTTCCGAGCGGGCGAAAGGTGCGGGCGATCCCTTCTCCTGAGCCAAGGGGCACCAGCTGAGCGGCCGGCCCAGTAAAGGTGAAGCCGTCCAATGCAGCGGCGTCTGCAGCACCCTTGCCGCCACCGCTGGGTCCGACAGCTGCCACAAAAAGGTTCAGCGACATTCGACCGCCGACGATGCCGGGCAATGCCACGGTCGGCGGGATAGTGCAGACCGCGCGGGCCATAGCTGTGCCCAACACGGCCCAGGGTCCGACCCCGCGAGCACGCGCCAAGGTGAGCACGTGCTGAAGGACCGGTCGAGCCGACCAGAATGCGTCACTCAAGCTGTCCTCCTGGGGATATAGATCTTCAGGCGGCGTTGGGCATCTCGCGCGATTCCTCGCCAGTCCGCCGCCCCGGCGATGCCGCGGGATGCCTCAGCGAGGGCGGTCTGCGCGGTATCGACGCGCAGGGCGTGATGTCTGGCTGCGTCGTAGATTGCGGCGACTTTGGCTGGATCGTGGTCGTCTGGGTCAGACCAGGCATTAGTCCCAGCCATCGGCCAGGACCCCACCTGCGCCAACAGCGGTTGCACGTACGTGTGCACCGACCACCAATTGACCTGGCGTGAGGTGTGTTGGGTCACCGGCCACCCCCTTCGGCACTAGTGTCGAGGCTGCGCAGGACGGCCGCGGCCTCCGTGACGACCGCAGCGATCTGCTCGAGGCGTTCCGGCCCCTCGGCCACGGTGTCGAACTCCAAATCGACGTAGTGCCAGACATTCCAGTGGTCCTCGACACGCTCCACTGCTCGGACCACGATGGCGGCGATTTCGCCGGCGGTGATCTGAGTGAGGTGCTGGTTGACCAGATCGCGGGTCGTAGGAATGTGCTCCACCCGGACGGCGACGGTGGCCTCGGCCGTCGCGCCAGAAGGGGGCGGAAAGTCCGTGGGCTGGTTTACCATGGTGGAACCTTTCTCTCTGCTGAGTGATGGGTTGCAGCGGTCCCCGCTCGACGTTGGCGCGTCGAGGTCCACGGGGGCCGCTTCGCGGTCGGGGCGTTCATCTGGAAGCGTCGCCAGCGGCCGCATCGAGTCTTTGGATGAACTCAGCCAGTGCAGCCTCGGTAGTCAGCCGCCGGCGGCCGACTTTGATGCTGCGCAGCTCCCCGCGTTCGAAGAGCTCAAAGACCTTGGATCTTCCAAGGTTCAGCCGTTCCATTACAGCTCCGACAGAGTGCAGGCGAGGAAGTTGCTCGGTAGGCAGCTCAGGTGTCACGAAATCCTCCGATGTTCAGAAATGCGACAGTATTAGTCGCGATACAGATCGTACTCTTGGATGTTCGCGAACGCTAGTGAATATGTGCGAGAATGCGACAGTGCCAGCGACCGACGATGTTGCAAAAGCCTGGGAGCTGGACCTCGCTGAGAGGTTCGGCCGTGCGGTGCGCGAACGCCGGGCAGCACTCGGACTCAGCGCACAGCAGGTCTCGGATCGAACCCGAGGTTTCGGTTATCCCGTCACGCGCGTCGCGATTTCGAAGATCGAGGGGAACACGCGTTCTGGCAAGATCGACGTCGCGGAGCTGTTGACACTCGCCCTGGCACTGGAAATTCCACCACCCTTGCTGCTATTCCCCGACTTCCCTCACGGGGAAGTTGAGGTCGTACCCGGCAAACGCGCCGAGAACACGGCGGCACTGCGCTGGCTTGCCGGACGACGCGCATGGCAGTTGGGTCCCGAAAATACCGGAACGCAGCTCGTCGAGGCAGCGGTAAGACTGGAGCAGCTCGAAGACCCGTGGTTCGAGCACCAGCTGCTAGAGCAAACCAAGGCAGCATCAGGCGAGGAGTCGGAAGATCGGCGGCGTGTGGTCGAGCAGGTAATTGAGACCCGACGCGCCGGTCGTGCAGCGATGATCAGACAGATAGAGCGCGCGAAAGCCCGACTGTGGGGACGAGGCGATGCCTAGGGAGCGGATGCGGCCAGGCGAGCATGGCCGAATCACTGAATGGTCGCGTGGTGGAAGGTTTTTCGCCTCCACATACGTCCGCGACGTCGACGGAAAACGTCGTCGGGTCGAGCGGTCGAGCAGCAAGAGCGCGGAGGACGCGCGCAGGCTGTTGCAGCGTCACCTATTGGAGCGCAGAACCCCATTGTCCGCGCAGTTAGTCACGGAGCGAACGACGCTCGGCGAGCTGTTCGAGATGTGGCTGGCCGCTAAGTCGTTCGAGGATGGGGTGAAGCCTCAGACTGTGGGTCAGTACAGCCAGGTGTGGCAGAAGCATGGCGCCGGCCAGCTAGGTGCGCTGCGTGTGACGGAGCTTCCGACGTCGCGGGCCAACTCTCACATCCAGGCGGTCGCGGTGGCCACGCCGTCACAGTCCGGCTACCTTCGGATCATTCTGCGGGGAATGTTCTCGATGGCCGTTCGGTTCGATGTATTGGCCGTGAACCCTATCGTCGAGACAAAGACCGCAAAGCTGCACCGGAAGCCCGCCCGGGCCATGACACCGGCCGAGTTCGAGCGGGTGCGGACAGCGGTCAAGGCCTACGCGAACCGTGAAGGGCACGGCGGTCCGAAGCCGGGCCGGCTCCTCCCGGCGTTCATCGAAGTACTCGCCGCGACCGGGGGCCGCCCCAGCGAGGTGCTGGCACTCAGGTGGTCCGACGTTGATCTGCTCGCGGACCCGCCGACTGTCACGATATCCGGCACCCTGGTCGACCACCAGCGGATCCCGGGCAAGCCGCTGCACCGCCAGGAGGCGCGCAAAGGTGACGCCCCGGCGCACACCGTGGTGCTCCCCCGGTTCGGCGTGGAGGCGTTCACTGCGCTCCTCGGTGAGACGGGTCCCACGGGTCCGGTATTCACCAGCCGCGAGGGTGGCTGGATGTCGTTGGCCAACCTGCGGCGGGCGCTGCGGACGGCGTTGCCCGACGACCTCCGCTGGGTCACCCCGCACTCGTTTCGCCGCACGGTGGCGACCGTGGTTCGCGATGATCTCGGCCCGGCACTGGCGCAGCAGCAGCTCAGTCACTCCAAGTTGTCCACGACTGAGGCGCACTACCTGCAGCGTCAGACCCACGGCCCGGATGTGCGGAGCACGCTGGACAGGTTCGCCGCTGGGAATGTGGCGGGTGAAAGTATCAGGAAAGTATCAAGTGGATCGGATTCCAACGGGTTAGGCGGCCCTGATTAGGTGCATATCCGCTGGTAGTTGGAGCCGCCTGGGAGAATCGAACTCCCGACCTATTCATTACGAGTGAATCGCTCTACCGACTGAGCTAAGGCGGCATGCCGGCACGACGGGCGGCACGAGTCTACGGCAGCCCGGCTGGGTCACCCAAGTTCCTGGCCGATGGTGGCGACCATGGCGTCGACGGCGAACTTGGGTTTGACGTTGACCGCCAGCGCCTCGCGGCACTGCAGTACGGCTTCGATGCAGCGCAGCAGCCGCTCCGGCGTGGCGTGGGCGGCCAGCGCGGCCACCCGGTCGGTCATATCCGGGTGATTGGCCCGGACGCCCCCGGCTCCCGAAGTAGCCCCGGCCGAAACCACCAGCGCATCCCGGAAGTACGTGGCCAGGTCGATCAGGGCCCGGTCCAGCGCGTCGCGCGAGGCACGGGTCTGCCGGGACTTCTGCCGTCGCTCCAGGTCCTTGATCGCGCCGGTGGCACCGCGCAACGCCGCACCGGTGCCCTTACCGGTGCCGCCGGCCCCGAGGGCCGTCCGCAGCTCTTCGGTCTCCGCCTCGGCACGGTCGGCGGTCAGCACCACGGCCTCGGCTTCGGCGGCGGCCACCAACTCCTCGGCCGCCGCGTAGGCCCGCGACGCCGTTGCGGCGTCGCGCACCAGGCCCAGCGCCCGCTCCCGCCGCTGCCGGGCGTCGGGATCGGTGGCCAGCCGCCGCGCCCGCCCCACATGCCCACCGCTGACCGACGCCGCCCAGTTCGCCGCGTCGGCGGCCAGGCCGTCGCCGTCCATCAGCACCCGCGCGATGGCCTCGGTCGACGGAGTCACCAGCGCGACATGCCGGCACCGGGACCGCAGCGTGACCGCGATGTCCTCGGGATCAACCGACGGCGCGCACAGTAGGAACACCGTCGACGGCGGCGGTTCCTCGACGACCTTGAGCAGAGCGTTCGCGGCGCCCTCGGTCAGCCGATCGGCGTCCTCGATCACCACGATCTGCCGTCGTCCGGTGGTCGGACGGCGCGACGCGATCTGGACGATGGCGCGCATCTCGTCCACACCGATGGACAGGCCTTCGGGAATCACCCGCCGTACGTCGGCGTGAGTGCCGGCCAGCGTCGTCGTACAGGCCCGGCAGCGCCCGCATCCAGGGCCGCCGTCCTCGATGTCCCCAGTGCACTGCAGGGCGGCCGCAAAGCACAGCGCCGCAACGGAGCGCCCGGACCCCGGCGGCCCGGTGATGAGCCACGCATGTGTCATAGTCCCGTCGTCCGCCGCGGTGTGAGCCGAATCACCACGTACGGCCCTGGCGGCGGCCAGCAGCTCGGCTTCCACCGCTTCCTGGCCTACCAGCCGCGTAAACACCCCGGACATCATCGGCAACAGTAGTGACACCCGCCGACGGATACCGATCGGCCACCATATCGCGACACTTCCGTGATCTTTCGCCATCTTTCGTCAAGTTCGCGCGACTTGCCGAGCCTGTTGTAGGTTTCCGACAAGTCCCCGCCGCCCGATACGGTGGGCAGGTGGCAACCCCGGCGGCGGCACTGCCCGGGCGGATCAATGCGTTCGTCCGGTGGTTTGTGCGCACCCCGTGGCCGCTGTTCTCGCTGAGCATGCTGCAGGCCGACATCATCGGCGCCCTTTTCGTGCTCGGCTTCCTGCGCTACGGCTTGCCGCCCCAGGACCGCATCCAGCTGCAGGATCTGCCGCCGGTCAACCTGGCTGTGTTCGTCGCCTCGGTGATGATCGTGTTTTTCGCCGGGTTCGCGGTGAACGTGAAACTGCTGGTGCCCGTTTTCCGGTGGCAGCGCCGCGACAACATGCTCGCCGAGGCCGATCCGGCCGCCACCGAAGTGGCCCGCAGCCGCGCGTTGCGCATGCCCTTCTACCGCACCCTGATCAGCCTGGCGTCCTGGGGCATCGGCGGCGTGGTGTTCATCGTCGCCAGTTGGTCGGTGGCCAAGTATGCGGCGCCGGTCGTTGCGGTCGCCACCGCGCTGGGCGCCACCGCGACCGCGATCATCGGCTACCTGCAGTCCGAGCGGGTATTGCGGCCGGTGGCCGTGGCCGCCCTGCGCAGCGGTGTGCCGGAGAACGTCAAGGCGCCCGGCGTCATCCTGCGGGTGATGCTGACCTGGGTGCCATCCACCGGTGTGCCCCTGGTGGCGATCGTGCTGGCGGTGGTGGCGGACAAGATTTCCCTGCTGCACACCGAGCCGGAGAAATTGTTCAATCCCATCCTGCTGCTGGCGCTGGCGGCGTTCGTTATCGGGCTGGTCAGCATCTGGTTGGTGGCCATGTCGATCGCCGACCCGCTGCGGCAGCTGCGCTGGGCGCTGTCCGAGGTGCAGCGTGGTAACTACAACGCCCACATGCAGATCTACGACGCCAGCGAACTGGGCCTGCTGCAAGCCGGTTTCAACGACATGGTCCGCGACCTGTCCGAGCGGCAGCGGCTGCGCGACCTGTTCGGTCGCTACGTCGGCGAAGACGTGGCCCGCCGGGCGCTGGAGCGCGGCACCGAGTTGGGCGGGCAGGAACGCGACGTCGCCGTGCTGTTCGTGGACCTGATCGGCTCCACCCAGCTGGCCTCCACCCGGCCGCCGGCCGAGGTGGTCCACCTGCTCAACGAGTTCTTCCGGGTGGTGGTGGACAGCGTCGCCCGGCACGGCGGGTTCGTCAACAAGTTCCAGGGCGACGCCGCGCTGGCGATCTTCGGCGCACCCATCGAACACCCGGACGCATCCGGGGGCGCGCTGGCGGCCGCCCGTGAGCTGCACGACGAACTGCTACCGGTGCTGGGTAACGCGGAGTTCGGCATCGGCGTGTCGGCCGGGCGCGCCATCGCCGGCCACATCGGCGCGCAGGCCCGGTTCGAGTACACCGTGATCGGCGACCCCGTCAACGAGGCCGCCCGGCTCACCGAATTGGCCAAACTCGAAGACGGCCACGTGCTCGCGTCGGCGATTGCGGTCAGCGGCGCGCTCGATGCCGAGGCGCTGTGCTGGGATGTCGGCGAAGTCGTCGAGCTGCGCGGGCGCACCGCCCCACCCAGCTGGCCCGGCCGCTGAACCTGGCCCCCTCGGAGCCTGCCACCGGGGCCACCGCCATCGAAGCCATCGAAGAGGTGTCCAGCGAGATCATGTGACCGGCCCCACCGGGCCGCGTCAGTTGCGCTTGGCAGCCTTTTTCGCGGGCGCCTTCTTGGCCGGCGCCTTTCGGGTGGTCTTCTTGGCGGGCCTCTTGGCCGGACCGCGGGCCCGTCGATCGGCCAGCAGCTCGGCGGCGCGCTCGTCGGTGATCGTCGCCACGTCGTCGCCCTTGCGCAGGCTGGCGTTGGTCTCGCCGTCGGTGACGTACGGCCCGAATCGGCCGTCCTTGATCAGCATCGGCTTACCGGACGCCGGATCGGTCCCCAGCTCGCGCAGCGGCGGTGCCGAAGCGCTTTGCCGGCCAGGACGTTTCGGCTCGGCGTAAATCCTCAGCGCTTCGTCGAGCGTGACGGTGAACATCTGGTCTTCGGTTGCTAGTGATCGAGAATCGGTGCCGCGCTTCAGGTATGGGCCATAGCGCCCGTTCTGCGCGGTGATCTCGTCACCGGAAGCAGGGTCCACACCGACCACCCGCGGCAGCGAAAGCAGCTTCAGCGCATCGTCGAGGGTGACCGTCTGCAAGTCCATGCTCCGAAGCAGCGAACCGGTCCGGGGTTTGGGGCCTTGAGAAGCGGAGGCCTTCTTGCCCTTCTTGGCCCCCTGATCCGCTTCGTCGTCGGCCCCGCCTTCTTCGGGCTTGGGCAGGATCTCGGTCACGTAGGGCCCGTAGCGGCCGTCTTTGGCGACGATCTCGTGGCCGGTTGCCGGATCCACTCCCAAGACGCGTCCCTCTTGCGGTGTGGCGAAGAGCTCTTCGGCCACCTCGAGCGTCAGCTCGTCCGGGTTGAGTGTGCCGTTGAGGTTGGCCCGCTGCGGCGTCGGCTCGCCGTCGTCGCCCACCACCAGGCGTTCCAGGTACGGCCCGTTCTTGCCCACCCGAACATAGATGGGGCGGCCCTGCGCATCGTCAAAAAGCTTGATGGAGTTGACTTCTCGAGCGTCAATGCCTTCGAGATTGACACCGACCAGCTTCTTCAGGCCGCCGGAGCGGGCTATCGAGTGGGGCACGCCGTGGTCGCCACCGAAGTAGAAGGCGTTGAGCCAGTTGGTCCGTTGTTCGTGCCCGTTGGCGATCTCGTCGAGTTCGTCTTCCATCGCCGCGGTGAAGTTGTAGTCGACCAGCCGGCCGAAATGCTGCTCCAGCAGCCCGGTGACGGCGAACGCGACCCAGGACGGCACCAGGGCGCTGCCCCTCTTGTGCACGTAGCCGCGGTCCTGGATCGTCTTGACGATCGACGAGTAGGTCGACGGTCGGCCGATACCCAGCTCCTCAAGCGCCTTGACCAACGACGCTTCGGTGTAGCGGGCCGGCGGGTTGGTGGCGTGCCCGTCCGGGGTCAACTCGACGGCGTCCAGCCGCTGACCCGGGGTCAGATGGGGCAGCCGGCGTTCCGCGTCGTCGGCCTCGCCGCCGGCCTGCTCGTCGACGGTTTCCACGTAGGCCTTGAGGAACCCGGGGAAGGTCAGGGTGCGCCCGCTAGCGGAGAACACCACGTCCTGGTTTCCGCCAGGCCCTCCCGCCACACCCGCGATCCGCAGGCTCAGCGTGGTGCCGCGCGCGTCGGCCATCTGCGAGGCCACCGTGCGCTGCCAGACCAGCTCGTAGAGCCGGAATTCGTCGCCGTCCAGCTCGCGGCGCACCGCGTCCGGGGTAGCGAACGTCTCGCCGGCGGGCCGGATGGCCTCGTGCGCCTCCTGCGCGTTCTTCACCTTGCGGGTGTACTGCCGCGGCGACGGAGCGACGTACTCCGCACCGTAGAGCTGACGCGCCTGGGTGCGCGCCGCGTTGATCGCCGACTCCGACAGGGTGGTGGAATCTGTTCGCATATAAGTGATGTAGCCGTTTTCGTACAGCCGCTGCGCGATGCTCATCGTCCGCTCCGCGGAGAACCGCAACTTGCGGCTGGCCTCCTGCTGCAGCGTCGACGTCATGAACGGCGGGTACGGACGCCGCGTGTAGGGCTTCTCCTCCGCCGACGCCACGGTCAGCTCCGCCCCGTGTAACCCCTGCGCGAGCGCGGTCGCGCGCGCCTCGTCCAGGACGGTGACTTCGTCGGCCTTGCGCAGCGCACCCTGCGAGTCGAAATCGCGGCCGGTGGCGACCCGCAATCCGTCGACGTTGGTCAGCCGGGCGTTGAAGGTCGGCGGCTGGGCCTGCGGATCGGACACGCTGGCGTCCAGCTGGGCAATGATGTCCCAGTAGGACGCGCTGCGGAACGCCATCCGTTCGCGCTCCCGCTGCACGATGATGCGGGTGGCCACCGACTGCACCCGGCCCGCCGACAGCTTGGGCGCGACCTTCTTCCACAGCACCGGGCTGACCTCGTAGCCGTACAGCCGGTCCAGGATGCGTCGGGTCTCCTGCGCGTCGACCAGGTCGATGTCCAGGTCGCGCGGATTTTCGGCGGCCTCGAGGATCGCCGGCCTGGTGATCTCGTGGAACACCATCCGCTTGACCGGGACGCGCGGCTTCAGGGTTTCCAGCAGGTGCCAGGCGATGGCTTCGCCCTCGCGGTCACCATCCGTGGCCAGGTAGAGCTCGTCGACGTCTTTGAGCAGGCCCTTCAGCTCGCTGACGGTGTGCTTTTTCTCGGGGCTGATGATGTAAAGCGCCTCGAAGTCGGCGTCGACGTTGACCCCGAGCCTGGCCCACGGTTCGGACTTGAACTTCGCGGGCACGTCCGCCGCGGCTCGGGGCAGGTCGCGGATGTGCCCCCGGGAGGACTCGACGATGTAAGCCGAGCCCAGGTAGCCGGCCAATTTGCGCGCTTTGGTGGGCGACTCGACAATGACGAGTCGCCGCAGGCTCCCATTTCCGCTGCTGCGGGTCCTTACTGACTTGGCGTCAGCCAACTGCGCTCCATCTCATATCCCGCCCTATTTATCCCACCCTCTGCCTGTGGGCACCTGACAATTTCGCACCCGAGGGCGGGCCTGCGCAAACCGGCTCCCCGGAAAGCCACCCCCAACGGGCCGTCAAACCCGGGGCCACAGCGCCAACGCCTCGGCGCCGTCGGGGGGTTCCCCCACGTTCTCTACCAGGCGCGATAGCCTTCGACGGCCGCTGATCCGAAGCGCCGGCCGACCGCTGCGGGTGCCTATCAGGGTGGGCGCAATCCCGATCCGCATCAGAGCCGACGCCAGCGGTGAATGGGTGTCCGGTGCGTGCGGATCCAGACCCAGCAGATAGCGATCGGCCTCCGGGCCGCCGGCCGCCAGGGTCCACGCCCGCAGCTCGCGGGGCCCGGGCAGCCACCGCGGCGGCACCGTCTTGACCGCGCCGCGGGTCCACTCGGCGGCGATCGGGCGCAGCAGCGGGTTCACCGCCGTCCGCACCAGGGGCGTGTCTTCGTCGGTGCGGGTGATCTCGGGCTCCAGACCGGCCTCGCGAATCATCTCGGCCAGTGCCGAGGCGCGCCAGAGCTGATCCACCACCACCGAGAGCCGGGCACCCGCACTGTCAGGGCCGCCGACCATCACGATCTGGCCCGAGGCCGCCAGCACCCCAGAGAGATCGGCGACCGCGGGCGGCACCGACTCCGCTGTGAAGAAGGAAAGCTGGCTCACGCCAACGACAGTATGCCTAGTCGGCGATCCGCGCCTCCAAGTCTCCGGCGCGGCGGCGCTTCGGGGTGAACCTGGGGCGACCCCGGGGGCGACACTGAGCAACGAGAACCCCCCGGCCGCACCGACTAAAGCGGGACTGCACGGGGGGTTTCGTCAGAATCGACTCTTTCTTAGACGGAGCGGACTCCGGTGGCCTGAGGGCCCTTGGGGCTGTGGCCGATCTCGAACTCGACCTTCTGGTTTTCTTCAAGGGTGCGGAAGCCCGTTCCCTGGATCTCCGTGTAGTGGACAAACACATCGGCGGAACCGTCCTCGGGGGCGATGAAGCCGAACCCCTTCTCCGCGTTGAACCACTTCACAGTTCCCTGTGGCATTTCTCGATATTTCCTTCTCTTCAGGGTGCGGTGCACCGCCTTTCGGTGCCCCGGGCCAAGCTACGACCGCCATACCTAGCGGAGTCGCCGGAACTTCACCCGACAGATAACCTCGCAGGAACCGCGGCCACAACGTCGATCCTGCGAAAGTTTGACACGAACACAGAAGCTGCGACCGCCCAACAGTCAACCATGTTCATCGCGCCAGCGACAGACTGAAAGTCGCGGACGGATCTCGAAAGGGTGGACTCGTAACCCCAGCGTCATCCAGACGCTGAATTCGCCGGCGCCGAGCAGGGCCGAGAAAGGCTTGAGATGGCGAGTTTCGGCAGCGAACTGCTCGCCGCGGCGCTCGCCGGAACCGCGCCAGACGAACACCCGCTCCGACACGTCGCCGAGCTGCCGCCGCGGCGCGGCCGGCAGCACGGCTGGCCGGCGTGGGCCGAGCCCGACGTGGTTCGCGCGTTCACCGAGCGCGGCATCGGCGCACCATGGTCGCACCAGGCGCACGCCGCGGAGCTGGCCCACGCCGGCCGTCACGTGGTGGTGAGCACCGGCACCGCGTCGGGAAAATCACTGGCCTATCAACTCCCCGTGCTCAACGCGCTGGCGACGGACCCGCGGGCCCGTGCACTGTACCTGTCGCCCACCAAGGCGCTCGGTCACGACCAGCTACGCGCCGCGCACGCACTGGCCGCGGCGGTGCCGCTCGATGATGTAGCGCCGACGGCCTACGACGGCGACAGTCCCGCCGAGGTGCGCCGTTTTGCCCGCGAGCGCTCCCGATGGGTGTTCTCCAATCCGGACATGACCCACCTGTCGGTGCTGCGAAACCATGCCCGCTGGGCGGCCCTGCTGCGCAACCTCCGTTTCGTGATCGTCGACGAATGTCATTACTACCGTGGGGTTTTCGGCTCGAATGTGGCGATGGTGCTGCGGCGCCTATTGCGGCTGTGCGCGCGCTACTCGGCTGCGCCGACGGTGATTTTCGCCAGCGCGACGACGGACTCGCCGGGCGCGACGGCCGCCGAACTGATCGGGCAACCCGTCGAGGAGGTCCTTGACGACGGCTCACCCCAGGGGGCCCGCACGGTGGCGTTGTGGGAGCCCGCGCTGCGGGCCGACCTGATCGGCGAGAACGGCGCCCCGGTGCGCCGGTCGGCGGGCGCCGAGGCGGCGCGGGTGATGGCCGACCTGATCGCCGAGGGAGCGCAGACTTTGACGTTCGTCCGGTCGCGCCGCGCCGCGGAACTCACCGCGCTGGGCGCCCAGGCACGGCTGGACGACATCGCCCCCGACCTGTCGCCCATGGTGGCGTCGTATCGGGCCGGTTATCTCGCCGAGGACCGCAGCGCTTTGGAGCACGCGCTTGCCCAGGGCCGGCTGCGCGGTCTGGCCACCACCAACGCGCTGGAGTTGGGTGTCGATATCGCCGGGCTGGACGCGGTGGTGCTGGCCGGCTTTCCCGGGACGGTGGCGTCGTTCTGGCAGCAGGCCGGCCGGTCGGGCCGGCGCGGCCAGGGCGCGCTGGTGGTGCTGATCGCTCGCGACGACCCGTTGGACACATACCTGGTGCACCACCCTGGTGCGCTGCTGGACAAGCCGGTCGAGCGGGTCGTGATCGATCCCGGGAATCCCTACATCCTGGGGCCGCAGTTGTTGTGTGCGGCCACCGAACTGCCGCTCGACGACGCCGAGGTCCGGTCGTTGGGCGCCGAACGGGTGGCCGAGGGTCTGGTGGACGACGGGTTGCTGCGGCGGCGGTACGGCAGGTACTTTCCGGCGCCCGGCCTGGAACCCCATGCCGCGGTGGACATCCGGGGCTCGACGGGCGGCCAGGTCGCCATTCTGGAGGCAGACACCGGGCGGCTGCTGGGCAGCGCGGGGGTGGGTCAGGCCCCGGCGTCGATCCACCCGGGAGCCGTGTACCTGCACCAGGGCGACAGCTACGTCGTCGACTCGCTGGATCTGCACGAAGGCATCGCGTTCGTGCACGCCGAGGATCCGGGCTATGCCACGTTCGCACGGGAACTCAGCGATATCGCGGTCACCGGTACCGGTGAACGACTCGCGTTCGGGCCCGTGACGCTGGGTCTGGTGCCGGTGACCGTGACCAACCAGGTGCTCGGTTATCTGCGCCGGCGGCTGTCCGGAGAGGTGATCGACTTCGTCGAGCTGGACATGCCCGAGCACGTCTTGGCCACCACCGCGGTGATGTACACCATCACCGCTGATGCATTGCTGAACAACAGCTTTGGTGGGATCGACGCGCCCCGGATCCCCGGATCGTTGCATGCCGCCGAGCACGCCGCCATTGGCCTGCTGCCGTTGGTGGCCAGCTGCGACCGCGGCGACATCGGCGGCATGTCCACCGCGATCGGGCCGGACGGGCTGCCCAGTGTCTTTGTCTACGACGGCTATCCGGGCGGGGCGGGATTCGCCGAGCGCGGTTTCCGCCGGGCCCGAACGTGGTTGGGTGCCACCGCCGCGGCCATCGAGGCATGCGAATGCCCGAGCGGGTGCCCGTCGTGTGTGCAGTCGCCCAAATGCGGCAACGGCAACGACCCGCTGGACAAGGCGGGTGCCGTACTGGTGCTGCGCCTGGTGCTGGCGGAGCTGGGTCACGAGGATGGCGGGCCGGCGAGGCTCGCGCTCTAGCAAATTTGCCAAGTCCCGAGCAGAATAGGGTGAACTCGTACTGAGTGCAGTTAATCGGGACACCCGTGGGGAGGTGTCGCATGTCATTCGTGATCGCGGTGCCGGAGGCGTTGGGGGCAGCGGCTACGGACATGGCAAATATCGGCTCGACGCTCGCCGCGGCCAACGCGGCCGCGGCGGCGCAGACGACGGACTTGCTGGCCGCCGCCGAGGATGAGGTGTCGGCGGCCATCGCGGCACTGTTCTCCGGGCACGGCCAGGGGTATCAGGCGCTCGGTGCGCAGGCGGCGGCGTTTCATGAGCAGTTTGTGCAGGCCTTGAGCGCGGGTGCGGGGACATATGCCAGCGCCGAGGCCGCCAATGTTTCGCCCCTGCAAGAGCTACTGAACTTGATCAACGCGCCCGTCCAGTCACTGACCGGGCGCCCGCTGATCGGCAACGGCGCCAACGCGGCCCCGGGTACCGGGCAAAACGGCGCGCCCGGCGGGTGGTTGCGGGGCGACGGCGGGGCCGGCGGGTCGGGCGCGGCCGGCGGAAACGGCGGTAACGGCGGGGCCGCCGGGTTGTTAGGCGCCGGCGGGGCCGGTGGAGCCGGCGGGATCGCATCGTCTGGCACCGCCGGGGCCGGCGGAGCCGGCGGGCGTGGCGGGTTGCTGTTGGGCAACGGCGGGGTCGGCGGCGCCGGCGGGATCGCAACGGTCGGCGGGACCGGCGGGACCGGCGGGGTCGGCGGCGCTGGCGGCCTGTTGGGCGCCGGCGGGGCCGGCGGGGACGGCGGGGCGGGCTATGGTTCCGCCGTCGGGAACGGCGGGGCGGGCGGGGCCGGCGGGGCCGGCGGGCTGCTTGGCGGGCTGCTCGGTGTCGGCGGCGGCAACGGCGGGAATGGCGGGTTCGGCGCCGTGGGGGGTGCCGGTGGCGCCGGAGGCAATTCCGGCGTGCTTGCGGGCCCCGGTGGACCCGGCGGACAAGGGGGACTCGGCTTGGTCAATGGTGGCCACGGCGGCCATGGCGGCAACGCCGGCCTGCTGTTCGGCCCCGGCGGTGATGGCGGAATGGGCAGTTCCGGCGCCACGGCCGGTGGGTTCGGCGGGCACGGCGGCAATGCCGGTTTGCTGTTCTCCAACGGCGGAGCCGGCGGGGCCGGCGGATTGAGCCAAGCCGGCAGCGGCGGGGCCGGCGGCGCCGGCGGCGACGCCAGCCTGCTTGGCAACGGCGGGATCGGCGGGGCCGGCGGCGCCGGCCTTGCTGGCAACGGCGGTGTCGGCGGGGCCGGCGGCAAGGCCGGATTGCTGTTGGGCGACGGCGGTGCCGGCGGGGAAGGCGGATTTGGCGATCTCGCCAGCGCACCCGGCGGGGCGGGCGGCAACGGGGTGCTGATCGGCAACGGCGGCAACGGCGGCATCGGCGGCACCGGCAGCCCGCACGGCGCCGCTGGAGCGGGCGGTACCAGTGGGCGGGTGTTGGGCGCAGACGGATTCAACGCTCCGACCAGCACCTCGCCGCTGCACATCGCGCAGCAGAACACGATCAACGCGATCAACACGCAGATCCAGACACTTACCGGTCGCCCGCTGATCGCCAACGGTGTCCCCGGGACGCCGGGCGGCGGGCAAAGCGGCACGCCCGGCGGTTGGCTGCTTGGCGACGGTGGGGCCGGCGGCGCCGGCGCGGCCGGCCATAACGGCGGTGCCGGCGGGGCTGCGGGGCTATGGGGTACCGGCGGCGCCGGGGGGGCCGGCGGGAACTCGACGAGCGGCACCGCCGGGGGCGGCGGAGCCGGCGGGGCCGGCGGATTGCTGTCCGGCAACGGCGGGGTCGGCGGCGGCGGCGGATCCTCGACATCCGGCGGGACCGGCGGGGCGGGCGCAGTCGGCGGGAACGGCGGGCTGTTGGGTGCCGGCGGAGGCGGCGGGGCGGGCGGCATCAGTGCTGCCGTCAGTGGAGACGGCGGGAACGGCGGGTACGGCGGGTCCGGCGGTCTGCTTGGCGGTCTCCTTGGTGCCGGCGGCGGTCATGGCGGGAGCGGCGGATACGGCTGGGCTGTCGGTGGTGATGCTGGCTTCGGCGGCAACGCCGGCGCCCTGTTCGTCGGGAACGGTGGGGCCGGCGGCGTCGGCGGGGCCAGCGACATGAGCGGCGGTGGCAACGGCGGGAACGGCGGCGCCGGCGGCCTGTTGTTCGGCGGCGCCGGCGCCGGCGGCACCGGCGGAGTCAGCGTGGACAACAACGGACAGGGCGGGAACGGCGGGAACGGCGGCCTCGGCCTGCTGCTCTCCAGCGGCGGGGCCGGCGGGGCCGGCGGATTCAGCGGCTCTGGCGATGGCGGGACCGGGGGCAACGGCGGCAGCACCCTGCTGGTGGGCGCTGGCGCGGTCGGCGGCGCCGGCGGATCCTCAGGAGCACCCGGCGGGAAAGGCGGGCTGGGCGGACTCGGCGGGCCCGGCGCCGTGTCGGGCAGCGGCGCCGCCGGCGGCGCCGGCGGGGAGGGCCTGGTGGCCGGTGGCGCCGGTGGTAGCGGCGGCAACGGCGCGTTTATCGGCGACGGCGGCAACGGCGGCAACGGCGGGGCCGGCCCAACGCACGCCACCTACGGCGCCGGCGGCACCGGCGGGAACCCGGGAGTGCTGCTCGGCGAAAGCGGCATCGACGGGTTGATGTAGCCGGACGAAGACCGCTCTCGAACGTCCGCGCCAACCCCGACCTTCTCGGACCTGGACTACTTCGTGCTGCAACAAGACTCCCACCCGATGACGTCGAGGTTTGATCAGCGTCACACCGGTGATGATCGACGTCGTCGACCTGAGCGCGTGTTGCCCACGACGGGCCGGCGGGACCGTCATTTTCCGGCGACGGAGGGGCCGGCGGCCCGGGCAGGGCTGGCGGGTGGTTGTCGGGCAGCGGCGCGGCCGGCAGCGGTGCGGTCGGCGGCGGCCGGCTGAGCGGCAAACGGCGGGATCGGCCCGACGCCCGCCGACGGCGGCACCCTGGGGCAGCGGCGGAGCCAGTGGGCCGCTCTTGGGCGCGAACGGAATCAACGGGTTGCCGTTACCGGGGAACGCACACTGGCTTCCGGGGCGTCCTCGTCTTGCAGGGCTTTGCGCCAGCCCCCTGGGACGGCGCGGAGCAACCCACCGTCATCGCGACCCGCCCGGCAGCGCACTGACGATGCCGGCGGCCACCTTGTTCACCGACCGACACCACCAAAGACATTGATCTGAAGCCGTTCTCACCCACATCCAATCCGGCGACGATCGCTTCCACGCGGGCAGCACCCGCCGGCCTCCAAAACAAAACCTTGAAGAAACCCGGGATGTCTTGCCCCGAAAGCGATAAGCTGAACTTTGCTGAATGCATCGACTGGTGGGCGGACACTAGCCGGGTTCTTGCGACCTGCTGGAGGTGTCAGATGTCGTTCGTGATCGCTATACCGGAGGCGCTGGGTGCAGCGGCGACGGATATGGCCAATATCGGCTCGACCCTCAACGTGGCAAACGCGGCGGCGGCGGCCTCGACGACGGGGCTGCTGGCCGCGGCCGAAGACGAGGTGTCGACGGCCATCGCGGCCCTGTTTTCCGGGCACGCCCAGGGCTATCAGGCGCTCAGTGCGCAGGCGGCGGAGTTCCATGCCCAGTTTGTGCGGGCGCTGACCGCCGGCGCGGGCGCCTATGCCGCCGCAGAGGCCGCCAACGCCTCGCCCTTCCAGGAACTGCTCAACCTGATCAACGCGCCGACCCTGGCACTGACCGGGCGCCCGCTGATCGGCAACGGCGCTAACGGGGCCCCGGGCTCGGGGCAAAACGGCGCGCCCGGCGGGTGGTTGGGCGGTGACGGCGGGGCCGGCGGCTCCGGCGGGCCGGGCCATCTCAACGGCGGTGCCGGCGGGGCTGCCGGGCTGTCGGGCACCGGCGGGGCCGGCGGCGCCGGCGGGGGCGCATCGAGCGGCACCGCCGGGGCCGGCGGCCCAGGCGGGGCCGGCGGACTGCTGATCGGCAGCGGCGGGGTCGGCGGCGACGGCGGGGTGGGCGTGTCTGGCGCGGTCGGCGGCGACGGCGGGGCCGGTGGTGCCGGCAGGCTGATGGGCGCCGGCGGACTCGGTGGCGCCGGCGGATTCGGCGATGGTGGCGGGGGCTCCGGCGGGGCCGGCGGGGCCGGTGGGGTTTTGGGCGGCCTGGTCGGTGCGGGCGGCGGGAACGGCGGCGCTGGCGGTCTCAGCGGTGGCAGCCCAGGAGGTGCCGGTGGAGCCGGCGGCAACGCAGGGCTGGTCGCCGGCTCCGGCGGCGCCGGCGGCGCCGGCGGTCTCTCTCAAGATGCAGCCGGCGGGCTCGGCGGGAACGGCGGCGATGCCGGCCTGCTGTTTGGCTCCGGCGGGGTGGGCGGGGCCGGTGGAACCAGCCAATTGGGGGCCGGCGGCGCCGGCGGGCACGGCGGCACCGCCGGCCTGCTGGTCTCCACCGGCGGGGCCGGCGGGACCGGCGGGGCCGGCGGAGGTGGTGCCGGCGGGGCCGGCGGGACCGGCGGCGACGCCAGCCTGCTTGGCTGCGGCGGGGCCGGCGGGGCCGGCGGGACCGGCGGAGTTGACGCCGGCGGGCTCGGCGGGGCCGGCGGCAGGGCCGGCCTGGTGATGGGCAACGGCGGCGCCGGCGGCGCCGGCGGGCAGGGCGCGACCGTCGGCGGTCACGGCGGGGCCGGCGGCAACGGCGTGCTGATCGGCAACGGCGGCAACGCCGGCAACGGCGGGACCGGCATGACACATGGCGGCATCGGTGCCGGCGGCATCAGCGGGCTGCTGTTGGGCCTGGACGGGTTCAACGCTCCCGCCAGCACCTCGCCACTGCACACCCTGCAGCAACAGGTGCTCAACGCAATCAACGCGCCCATCCAGGCACAGACCGGGCGGCCGCTGATCGGCAATGGCGCACCCGGTGCAGCGGGCTCCGGGCACAACGGTGCGCCCGGCGGGTGGTTGCTGGGTGACGGTGGGGCCGGCGGGTCGGGCGGTCCGGGCCATATCAACGGCGGTGCCGGCGGGGCTGCCGGGCTGTTCGGTATCGGCGGGGCCGGCGGGGCCGGCGGGAACTCATCGTCGGGCAACGGCGGTGCCGGCGGTGCCGGCGGGGCTGGCGGGTCGCTGGCCGGCAACGGCGGGGTCGGCGGAAACGGCGGAGCCGCGCCAGCCAGCGCGTCCGGTGGCGACGGCGGGAACGGCGGAGCCGGCGGACTGCTTGGCGCCGGCGCGGCCGGCGGATTCGGCGGATCCAGCCAATTTGGCATCGGCGGAAACGGCGGAGCCGGCGGAGCCGGCGGGGCCGGCGGACTACTCAGCGGGCTGGTCGGTGCCGGCGGCGGCAATGGCGGCGGCGGCGGGAGCAGCAGCGGCGGCGGGGGTGCCGGCGGAGCCGGCGGCAATGGCGGCCTGCTCGCCGGTGCCGGCGGCGCAGGCGGAGCCGCCGGGTACGGCCAGGGCGGCGGCATTGGCCCGACAGGCGGGGCCGGCGGCAACGCCGGCCTGCTGTTCGGGACCGGCGGGGCCGGCGGGGCCGGCGGAGTTGGCGGCGGGACCGGCGGAACCGGCGGCAACGCGGGCCTGCTGATCTCCAGCGGTGGCGTCGGCGGGGACGGCGGAATTGGCGGGACCGGCGGGACCGGCGGAACCGGCGGCAACGCCGGCGTGCTCGGCTCCGGCGGGATCGGCGGGGCCGGCGGAGTCGGCATTGGTGCCGCCGGCGGGCACGGCGGCACCGGCGGCAACGCCGGCCAGCTGGCCGGTGGCGGCGGTGCCGGCGGCGCCGGCGGTGAGAGCGACACCAACGGTGGTCACGGCGGCGCCGGCGGCGACGCCGTGACGATCGGCAACGGCGGCAACGGCGGCAACGGCGGGCTCGGCCCGACGCCCGCCACCACCGGCAAGCGCGGCGCCGGCGGCGCGGCCGGCCTGCTGTTCGGCGCGAACGGACTCGACGGGCTGCCGTAGTCGGACTGCTCCCGCCGGCGGGCTGCTCTTCGGCCAGCAGGGTCTCGATGGGCTGACCTGGCCGACGGGCCCTGCGAGCCAGCAAGCGCAAAATTCGAGCTGAATTCGGTATGGTCCGATCCGCCATATGGTGGACTCATACCGAATCCATTTGATTGGGCACTATCCGGGTTATCGGGACTCGTTGGGAGGTGTCACATGTCGTTCGATGGCGGTGCCGGAGGTGCTGGGGACGGCCGCAACGGATTTGGCCAGCATCGGCTCGACGCTCAACGTCGCCAACGCCGCCGCGGCGGCCCCGACGACGGGGGTGTTGGCCGCGGCCGAGGATGAGGTGTCGGCGGCCATCGCTGCGCTGTTTTCCGGGCACGGGCAGGGATTTCAGGCGCTCAGCACGCAAGCGGCGGCGTTCCATGCCCAATTCGTGCAGGCGATCACGGCCGGTGCGAGCGCCTATGCCGGCGCGGAGGCCGCCAACGCATCGCCCTTGCAGACCCTGCTCGACGCGATCAATGCGCCCATCCAGACACTCACCGGCCGCCCGCTGATCGGCAACGGCGCCAACGGCACCCCGGGAACCGGGGCCGACGGCTCCCCCGGCGGGTGGTTGCTGGGCGACGGCGGGGCCGGCGGATCCGGCGGCGTCTCCCACCCCAACGGCGGTAACGGCGGGGCCGCCGGGCTGATGGGTACCGGCGGCGCCGGCGGGGCCGGCGCGAGCGCGTCGACCGGCACCGCCGGTACCGGCGGGATGGGCGGGCACGGCGGGTTAGTGGGCGGCAACGGCGGAGTCGGCGGCGCCGGCGGCACCGGCGGCCCCACACTTTCCGGCAACGGCGGGAACGGCGGAGCCGGCGGGACCGCGGGGCTGATGGGCGCCGGCGGGGTCGGTGGGGCCGGCGGGGTCGGCGCCACCGGCGGGGCCGGCGGCAACGGCGGAGCCGGCGGCCTGCTGGCCGGGCTGGCCGTCGACGCCGGCGGCGGCAACGGCGGGAATGGCGGGTTCGGCGCCAGCGGCGACGGCAGCAATGGCGGAGCCGGCGGCAACGCCGGCCTGCTCGCCGGCCCCGGCGGCGCCGGCGGCGTCGGCGGGACGAGCGCATTTAGCGACGGCGGCAAAGGCGGGACGGGCGGCAACGCCGGCCTACTGTCCGGAGCCGGCGGAGTCGGCGGTGACGGCGGATTCGCCGGAAGCGGCAAGGGCGGGGACGGCGGCGCCGGTGGCACCGCCGGTCTGGTGGCCTCCTCCGGTGGGAACGGGGGCGCCGGTGGGTTCAGCGAAGGTGGCACCGGCGGTCACGGCGGGGCCGGCGGCAACGCCACGCTGCTCGGTTGCGGCGGGATCGGCGGGGTCGGCGGCTCCAGCCTTCTCGACAACGGCGGCATTGGCGGGAACGGCGGCAACTCCGGCCTGCTGCTGGGCACCGGCGGTGCCGGCGGCGCCGGCGGACAGGGCGTCACGAATAACAGCGCCGGCGGCAACGGCGGCAACGGCGGCAACGGCGGCGCCGCCGGACTGATCAGCACCGGCGGTAACGGCGGAAACGCCGGGACTGGCCCAACCATGGGCACCGTCGGCAGTGCCGGCCCCAGCTCGCCCCTGCAGGGCGTGTTCAACCTAGTGAATGCACCCGCCGAGGCGCTGTTCGACCGTCCGCTGATTGGTAACGGCGCCAACGCAGCCCCGGGTTCGGGGCAAAACGGCACGCCCGGCGGGATATTGCTCGGCGACGGTGGGGCCGGCGGGTCGGGCGGGCCAGGCCACATCAACGGCGGGACGGGCGGGGACGCCGGGCTCATGGGAACCGGCGGCGCCGGCGGGGCGGGCGCGGGCGTAGCGTCCGGCACCTCCGGGGCCGGCGGTAACGGCGGCCATGGCGGGTTCGTGGGTGGCAACGGCGGGATCGGCGGCGCCGGCGGGACGATATCCGCCGGCGGGGCCGGCGGGACCGGCGGGCTGCTCGCCGGGCTGGTCGGCGCCGGCGGCGGTCACGGCGGGGCCGGCGGGTTCGGCTTCACCGACGGGGGTCAAGGCGGCGCCGGCGGCAACGCCGGTGCGCTGACCGGCCCCGGCGGCGCCGGGGGCATGGGCGGGGCCAACTCCGACCCCCTGGGGACCAGCGGGACCGGCGGGAAAGGCGGCAATGCGGGCCCGCTGTTCGGCCCCGGCGGCGCCGGTGGGGACGGGGGATTCGACGACCAAACCGGCGCGACCGGCGGGAACGGCGGGACGGGTGGCAACGCCGGCCTGCTGGCCTCCAGCGCCGGGGTCGGCGGAGCCGGCGGATTCGGGCTTGCGACCGGCGGGGATGGCGGAGACGGCGGCGACGCCGGCCTGCTTGGCTGCGGCGGGAACGGCGGGACCGGCGGATCCGGTCTGAACGGCCAAGGGGGCGACGGCGGGGACGGCGGCACGGCGGGCCAGCTGGTGGGCAACGGGGGCGCCGGTGGCGCCGTCGGGCATGGCTCAACGACAGGCGCCGCCGGTGGGCACGGCGGCGACGCCGTGCTGATCGGCAACGGCGGCAACGGCGCAACCGCCGCCACCCACGGCATCGGCGGCACCAGCGGACTGCTGGGCGAAAACGGCATGAACGGGATGCCGTAACCCCGTGAGCGCTTACGGAATTGACTCACCAACCACGCTGAGCAATCCAGCGGATGGACGACCGACCCCTCGACGGTCGACCTCCACGGATCTGCGTCGTGATGGCGGCCACAGCAAGGCATTTCCTCGGTGCCGAAGAACTACCGGCGTGCCATCACACAGCGCTACGAACGGTCGGACATCACGATCCGTTCGCCATCCCGACAAAATGCGGGCGCAGCAAAAAATTACCCGCCTTCCAACTATGAATGCAACCCCGCCCGCGTCCGTCGCCCATCTGGGGAAACGCCGAAATCTCGTTAAGCACAACGCTGACGGGCTCGCAATTGCCCGCCGTCGTGAAGACCGATCGGTTATCAGGGAGGGAGATAGCCCAGGTCGTTTGTAATCACAGCACCGGAGATGGTTGCGGCTGCGGCCTCAGATTTAGCGAATCTCGGCTCCGCGCTTAGCAAGGCGAATGCCGCGGCGCTGGCGAAGACGACGGGGTTGGCGCCCGCGGCCGCGGACGAGGTCTCGGCGGGGATCGCCGCGTTGTTCGGCGCGCACGCGCAGGCGTATCAGACGCTCAGCGCCCAGGCTGGGGCGTTTCATCAGCAGTTTGTGCAGCTGATGAATACAAGTGCGAGCTGGTATGCCGGCGCCGAGGCCGCCAGTGCGTCGCCCCTGCAATCCGTCGGGCAAGAGCTGCTCGCGCTGCTCAACGCACCCACCGTGGCTTTGCTCGATCGCCCGCTGATCGGCGACGGCGCCACCGCGGCCCCGGGCTCGGGCGCAAACGGCGGAAACGGCGGAATCCTGTTCGGCAATGGCGGGCCGGCGGGTCCGGCGCCGACGCCACCGGGTCTGGCGTGACCGGCGGCAAAGGCGGGAACGGCGGGACAGGGGGGATATTCGGGAGCGGCGGCGCCGGTGGTGACGGCGGGAAGGGTGGTCCGAGCGGGGGCAATGGCGGGGCAGGAGGCACCGGCGGCGCGGGCGGCTGGTTCGGCACTGGCGGCAACGGCGGGGTCGGCGGGATAGGTCACTCCGGCGGCGGGGTCGGCGGGACCGGTGGGGCGGGCGGCCACGCCGGCTTGTTCTCCGGCTCCGCCGGGACCGGCGGAGCCGGAGGTGAATCCCAAGGTGTAAGCAGCGCCGTCGGCGGCACCGGCGGCGCCGGCGGTGCGGGCGCGCTGTTGGCCAACGGCGGAATCGGAGGCGCCGGCGGGGACTCAGACGCCGGTGCCGGCGGGCCGGGAGGTGCCGGCGGCAGGGGCGGCTTGCTCTCCGGGGCCGGCGGGGCGGGCGGGGTCGGCGGTTTCGGCGGCGCCGACGAGGCCACGCTCACCGTCGGACAAGACGGCGGTGACGGCGGGCAGGGCGGCTACGGCGGCCTGTTCGGCGGCGGGGGCGCCGGCGGCAGCGGCGGAGACGGTTATACGGGCGGCAGCGGCGGAGGGGGCGGCACCGGTGGCCTACTGTCCGGCCGGGGCGGCGCGGGTGGCACCGGAGCCGGCGGCAACGTCGGCGGCAACGGCGGAGACGGCGGGGCCAGCCGACTGTTCAGCGCCGGTGGTGACGGGGGTGCCGCCGGGTCCGGCATCAGTGGCGGGAAAGGCGGCGCGGGCGGCGCCGGCGGCGTGTTCGGCGACGGCGGTACCGGCGGCCTCGGTGGCGGCGGCTTCGACGCCGGTGAAGGTGGAGCAGGCGGCAACGGGGGCATACTGGCCGGCAATGGTGGCGCGGGCGGTACCGGCGGCGCCGGCGGAAGCATCGCTGGCAGGGGGGCGCGGGCGGCAATGCCGGACTGCTGTCTGGTTCCGGCGGTGCCGGCGGGCTCCAATCGGCTGGCGGTAATACTGGCAACGGCGGCCTCGGCGGCAATGCCGGGTGGATCGGTAACGGCGGCAATGGCGGTATCGGCGGCAACGGGGGCAACGGCGGCAACGCCGACTTGATCGGCACCGGCGGTAACGGCGGCAACGTCGAGAACGATCCGACCGGCACCCCCGGCAAAGGCGGCTCAGGTGGGACGCTGCTGGGCGAGAACGGCGTGGACGGGTTGGCATAGCGAGCGCAAACAAAGCGGCACAACATAATTGGCGCGCCATCGCAGCAACCTCCGCCCGCGACATTGCGGCCGGCATGGATAGCCGAGGCTCCCCCCGCCTTAACGACGAAGCATCTCGCGGCCGTAATATGACCCTATGGCCCACGACTGGCTGCTCGTGGAGACTCTGGGGGATGAACCGGCTGTGGTAGCGCAGGGGCGTCAGCTCAAAAATCTCGTCCCGATCACCACGTTTCTGCGTCGCAGTCCCTACCTCTCAGCCGTCCGAACGGCGATCGCCGAGTCACTGCAGACCGGCCAGAGCCTCACCAGCATCACACCCAAACACGATCGCGTGATCCGCACCGAACCGGTGGTGATGTCCGACGGCCGCATGCACGGTGTGCAGGTGTGGACCGGCCCTGTCGACGAGGAACCGCCCGAGCGGCCCACGCCCGGTCCGCTGAAATGGGACCTGACCCGTGGCGTGGCGACCGACACCCAAGAGTCGCTGGCCAACAGCGGCAAGAATCCCGCGGTCGAGGTCACCTATGGCAGGGCCTTCGCGGAAGATCTTCCGTCGCGTGAACTCAATTCCAACGAAACCAAGGTGCTGGCCATGGCCGTCAAGGCTGAGCCGGGCCAAACCCTGTGCAGCACGTGGGATGGCACCGATTGGGAGGGAAACCCCATCCGGATAGGTTTCGTCGCCCGCAGTGGGCTAGAACCTGGACCGGACGGCCGCGAGCACTTGGTTGCGCGGGCGATGAACTGGCGCGCCGAAAGCAAAGGCCCGGCGGTGTCGACGGACGACCTGGCGCAGCGGATCCTGCACGGACTGGCGCAGGCCGGGGTCCACCGCGCGCTGTTCGACCTCAACACCTGGACCCTGCTGAAATGGCTCGACGAACCCTGCTCCTTCTACGACTGGCGGGCCACCGAGACGGACCGGCCGCGGGTGCATCCCGATGACCGGCCCGCGATGGTGTCCATGACCGAGGAATTTGGCGACGGGGCAACCAGCCGGGTGCTGCGAATGCGCGGGTTCGACAACGATTGGGTGCCGGTGCACGTCACCGTCAATCGGGTGGAACTCGAACCGGATACGTTTGCCGGTCTGGTCTCATTGCGCCTGCCCACCGATGACGAACTCGTCGCAGCGGGATTGCCGAAAACCACCGACGGCGGGTCCTGAACTGTGCATACCTTCGGCGCGGGAACGGCGGTCTGGTCGGCGCAGGCGGCGCAGGCGGCGCAGGCGGTGCCGGCGGGTCCGGAGGCACCAGCGAGACCGGCCTCCCGCAGCCGCCTATTGGTTTCCGGACCTCCGGCTACGCCGTGCCGACCGGCCCCGCTCGTGCGGCGGCCCGCGCCGCGCCGGCAAAGGCGACAGTCACCCGAACCGTAACCACGACGTCGAGACCGTCTACCCCGCATCGGGCTTCATCGACTCCCATCTCGTGGGCCACCGCCGTCGCCCGGGCGCAGGCCGCCGCGACCCCGGTTGGCAGCCGTGCGGCGGCGGCCAACGCGGCCAGGTCGGCCGCCGCCTGCGCGCGGTGCCGCGCGACCACGGCCGCGCCCACGTATGCCGCCGCCCCGGCGCTGCACAGCAGCACCGCGACCATCGCGGCCGCAAGCACGGTGGCCGACCCGCGGTCACCGCCGCGGCTCGGCCGCCGCGACCGCCTTGGCCGCAATGTCCAACGTGGGCAACAGGTTTGAGTGCGCGACGACCGTGGCGACCAGGAAGTCGCCGTCCCGATGCAGCTGAACCCGCGCCCCCGACGGCGCGACGCGGCGGGCAGCGTCGATCGCCGACCGCTCGTCACCGCGCGCGGCCAGCCGCGCGGCCTCACGGGCCGCGTCCACACATCGCACCTGCATCGACACCGCGGTGACACCCGCCAGGCACAGCACCAACACCACGACCAGCGCGGCGATCGCCAGGGCCGCCTCAACGGTGCTCGAGCCGGCACTCGAAGCTAGACCTTGGTATTGAGCGCGCGACCGATGATGTTGGTCAGGGCCGACACGATGGAATCGCCGGTGACGACGGTGTAGAGGATCGCCCCGAAGGCCGCCGCCGCAATCGTCCCGATTGCGTATTCGACGGTCGACATGCCCGACTCGTCGCTGGCCAGGAGCGTCATGCGCGTTACGAAGACACGAAACATGTTGACCACCAATGCATCCTTTCTGTTGTGGTCTTTGCGGCCTCACAGCACACCCGATCGCAGGAGGTCACCGGCCAGCCCGGCCACCACCGGGACAATGCCCAGGCACACGAACGCCGGCAAAAAGCACAGTCCAAGCGGGCCGGCAATCAATACCCCGGCCCGTTCGGCGGCCGCGGCGGCCGCGTGCGCGGCGTCGGCGCGCGACTGGTCGGCCAGTTCGGCGACCCCGTCGGCCAGCGCCGCGCCCGAAGACGCCGAGCGCCGCGCCAGCCGCAGCAACGCATCGGTCTGCGCGTCGACCCAGCCCGCCGGCAGATCCGGCGAAGCCGACCACGCAACGGCGGGATCCGCGCCCAGCGCCAGCAAGTCGGCGGCTCGGCGCAGTACCCGCGCCAGCTTCGGCGGCGCGGACGCGGCGGTCGCGGCCGCGGCGGTCGACACCGCCATGCCCGCCGAAAGGCACACGGCCAGCACGTCCAGGCTGGAGGCCACCGCCAGCGGGTCCGGGCCGCCAGCGGGCTGTGGCCGTCGCCGATGCGCACGCGGCGACATCCCGGCGCGGGACCGAACCACCGCGGGACCGGGGCCGATCCACAACGCCACGGCCAGTAGCAACGCTAGTGTGCTCACTGCGCGACCCGATCGGTGATCCGGTCCGCCCACAGCAGCCCGCCGCACGCCAGAGTCAACCCGACCACCAGCAGCCATCCGCCCAAATGCCCACTCAGCAAGAAGCTCAGCGGTCGAGCTCCGATCAGTTGACCGAGCGCGACGCCGAGCACCGGCAGACCCGCCAGGATGGCGGCGGTGGCGCGGGCACCGGCCAGCCCCGACGCGACCCGCGCCGAGAACCGTTGCCGCTCAGCGATATCGCGCTGCGCGGCGCGCATCAGCGTGGCTATTGCCAGCCCCTGGTCGCTAGCCAGCTGCCAGCACACCGCGAGTCGATCCCAGTGCGCGGGCAGCGCCGACGATGACGCCGCGGTGCGCAGACCGGCCGCGACGTCGGCGCCCAATCTGGCGCGGGCCGCGACGGCGCGCAACGAGGCAGCGACCATGCCGTCGGTTTCGTCGGCGGCGACGCTGAACGCCTGCACCGGATGGGACCCCACTCGCAGTTCGCCGACCAGCACATCCAGGGCGGTTTCCAATGCCCGACCCTCCTCGGTAGCCCGGCGGTTGCGGCGGCGGCGACGGCGGCGCAAGGTCGCGGTCGCACCCAGCACCGCGGCCGCCAGAACCGTCGTCGCCGGCAGCAGCACGGCAGCGGCAACCGCGGAACACCCGGAGACGCGGCCAACCCACCGTGCGCCAGCCGGCGGGACGCGCCGGCGGGCAGGCACCGGCGGCGTCAGCCGGCGCCGCGGTGACGACGAAAGCACCACCAGCGCGACCGCCAAAAACAGCGCCGCAACCACCTGGCCGTTCATGCCGGCATCCGGCTTCGCAGCAAGCGGTCCAGATGGGCCGCGTCGTCGGTCATCCCCCGGTCGGCGTGCCACACCGTGACCGCCCGGACCCGCCCTTGGGTTTCGCGCAGCACGGCGATCTCACGAAGCCGACGACGGCCGGTCCGGTCACGCGCGACGTGCAGCAGCACCTGGACCGCCGCGGCGAGCTGACTGTGCAGGGCGGCCCGATCCAGACCGCCCAGCGCACCCAACGCCTCCAGCCGGGCGGGAACCTCGCCGGGGTTATTGGCATGCACCGTGCCCGCTCCGCCGTCGTGGCCGGTGTTCAGCGCCGCCAGCAGATCGACCACTTCGGCGCCCCTGACCTCGCCAACCACGATCCGGTCGGGCCGCATCCGCAGCGCCTGCCGGACGAGTTGGCGCATCGGCACCTCGCCGACACCCTCGACGTTGGCGCACCGCGCGACCAGCCTGACCAGATGCGGATGCCGAGGCGCCAGCTCAGCGGCATCCTCGACGCACACGATCCGCTCGGTGGGGGCAACCGCGCCCAGCATCGCGGCCAATAACGTCGTCTTACCTGCCCCGGTACCGCCACACACCAAGAACGCCAGCCGCGCGGCGATGATGTCGGCAACCAACGCGGCGGCCCCGGGCTGGATCGCGCCGGCCGCGGTCAGGGCGGCCAGATCCTGAGTGGCCGGCCGCAACACCCGCAATGACAAGCAGGTGCCTCCTGCCGCCACCGGCGGCAACACCGCGTGTAGCCGCACCGCGAACCCTCCGGCGCCCACACCGGTGAGCTGGCCGTCCACCCAGGGTTGCGCGTCGTCGAGCCGCCGGCCCGCGGCCAACGCCAGCCGCTGCGCCAACCGCCGCACCGCGGCCTCGTCGGCAAACCGAATCTGGCTGCGCCGCAAGCCGTTTCCATCGTCAACCCACACCGCATCGGGTGCGGTGACCAGGACATCGGTAGTGCCCTGCGCGCACAACAACGGTTCCAGGATGCCGGCACCGGTGAGTTCGGTCTGTAGCACCCGAAGGTTGGCAAGCACCTCGGTGTCACCGAGCATCCCGCCGGATTCGGCGCGGATCGCGGCAGCCACCACCGCGGGTCCCAGCGGGGCGGATTCCGCGGCCAACCGCTCCCGTACCCGTTCGATCAATGACCCGCTCACGCCGCCCAGCCGTTCTGCCCTGCCCCCGGGCGTGCCGGCAGCACGGCAAGCACCTGGCGGGCCGCCGCCGCAAGCGCGGATCGCGGCCGCAGTCGCAAACCGCCATGTTCGAGCTGCTCCGCGAACCGCGGCTGGGCTTTCACGGACGCCAGCAACGGCAGGCCCGCGATATCGGCGACCTCAGCCGCCCGCAAGCCCCCCGGCGACGGCCCGCGCACCACCAGCCCGAGGTTCGGATTGATCGCGGCCAGCACCGGAGCGATCGTGGTGGTGGCCGCGCACGCCCGCACATCGCAGCGGCTGGCCAGGACAACCAGATCGGCGGTATCCAGCGCGATTTGAGTGGCATCGGTCAGCCGACGGGGAAGATCGCAGACCACGGTCACTCCCCCGCGTCGGCCGGCATCCACGACGGCGTCCACCGGTCCGGCGTCCAACTCGTAGCCACACCGAGTGCCGGAAAGCATGCTGATCCCCCGGTGCCGCGGGAGCGCCTCGCGCACGGCTGACCAGTTCAGCCGTCCGCCCTCCAACGCCAGGTCGGGCCAACGCAGGCCAGGTGTGGTTTCGCCGCCGACCAGCAGATCGATGCCGCCGCCCCACGGATCGAGGTCCACCAACAGCGCGTCGGTGGCCGACTGCGCCAGAGCGACGGCCAACAAAGAGGCGCCGGCCCCGCCGCAGCCTCCGACGACGGCGACCACCTGTCCGCGCGGCCCGTCCTCGCGCGCCGATTCTGCGGCTTCGGCAAGGTCGCGGATCAATTCACCCTCTTGCTGGGGCAGCCTCAACACATGCTCGGCACCAACCGTGATCGCGGCGGCCCAGGTGGCCGCGGCGGGTTCGGTGGCGGTGAGCACACTGACGTGGGTGCGCCGCGGCAGCGCGGCCTGCCCGCACCGATCGGCCGCCGCCGCGTCGAGCACCACGGCCGCGGCCGCCAACCATGTCTTCCTGCTCACCCTGGAGGCCGGGCCGGCATGAACCACCCGAACACCCACGGCCGCCGCCACCCGGTCCAGTTCGTCGGTTAGCTGGGCATCGGTCAGCACCGCCAGTACGCCGGACGAGCCGGTGCGGGTGCGGGTGGTCGTGGTCACCCACCCACCGTGCGGGGCGGTGGCGGTGGGAAAAAAGTCCCAAATGCGAATCTGTGGATGGGGACGCAGGTGTGCACAAACTCGTCGACGCAGCGATCACACCAAACACACATATTGTGATCCCGCAACGCACAGGCACACTCGCTCGCAACACCGGCGGCGGGAAAATTTACCCCACAAAAGGGACGACCCCCGCCAGGGGGGAGGAGGCGAGGGTCGTCGTGCATCAGCCCCGGGGGGTCGGGCTGATACACCCTCGGCTCAGGGCCGAGTAATGCTTACTATACACACGCAAGTGGGCTCGCACGCAAGTTGTCGAAAAATCAAAAAAAACCTCTTGAGCCGCAAAAACGTCATCGATGCGGTCGACTGCACCTAGCTAACCGGCTATTTTGAGCGCGAGGTCGTGGCGCCACAAGATCATCGACCTATGCTGGGTCGGTGACCGCCTCCGACTCGGCCGCGCAGCAGCAAACCCCCCCGCAAACAGCGGAGTGCACCGCTCCCGCCGCCCGTACCGCCGCGTTCTTCGACTTGGACAAGACCATCATCGCCAAGTCCAGCACGCTGGCGTTCAGCAAACCCTTTTTCGACCAGGGACTGCTCAATCGCCGCGCCGTTCTCAAGTCCAGCTACGCGCAGTTCATCTACCTGCTGTCCGGCGCCGATCATGACCAGATGGAGCGGATACGGACTCACATGACCAACATGTGCACCGGTTGGGACGTCGCGCAGGTCAAGTCGATCGTCGACGAAACGCTGCACGACATCGTGACTCCGTTGGTGTTCGCCGAAGCCGCAGACCTGATCGCCGCCCACAAACTGTGCGGCCGCGACGTCGTCGTGGTCTCGGCGTCGGGCGAGGAGATCGTGGCCCCGATCGCCCGGGCGCTGGGCGCGACCCACGCGATGGCCACCCGCATGGTGGTCGAGGACGGCAAGTACACCGGCGAGGTGGCGTTCTACTGCTACGGCGATGGCAAGGTGCAGGCGATCCGCGAGCTCGCCGACCAAGAGGGCTACCCGCTGGAACACTGTTACGCCTACTCCGACTCGATCACCGACCTGCCGATGCTTGCGGTCGTCGGCCACCCCAGCGTCGTCAACCCCGACCGCGGTCTGCGCAAGGAGGCCATCGAGCGCGGCTGGCCCGTGCTGAGTTTTTCCCGGCCGGTGTCCCTGCGCGACCGCATCCCGGCACCGTCGGGCGCCGCGATCGCAACCACCGCCGCGCTGGGCATCAGCGCGCTGGCGGCCGGCGCCGTCACCTACTCGCTGCTGCGCCGCTTCGCGTTCTAACACACCACCCATCGAGCCGCACCGGCATCCGACAGCAAATGTTGTCAGGATGTAAATAAGCGCATCTTGGCAACATTCACAGAATTAGGCCTTGCCGTGCTAAGGGTCTAGTAGTACAAAGGAACCACGGAAGCCCGGTAAGGCCTAGGTCGATCCGGAAGAGAAGGTTCGATCTCCCGATCCGGGCGCCCAGCACGGTTCCCGGCACCCACGCGGAGTCATAGCCGCGATAATGGCAGAAGTGTTGCGGGCCTGCGTAATTGCGAAGAGCGGAAGGCGTCGACGGCCCCTTGGGTGGGGTTGCAACCGGAAGCGTCGCAAGATCGCCGAGGCCACCCACGCAGCCCATACATGCACGCTTGGTATCCGGGTTCCGTGTTAGCGGGCGGCGGTCCGAATCTTTCGGGGCGCCGCCCGCTTCGCATTTCCGAACAAGCTTTGAAGCGCCAATCGACCATCGGCTTGGCTATCGATTTGGCAGCGCTTCGGCAATCGACAAAGCCTGCTGCGCGCCCGCCTGCAACGCGCGGCAACACAGCACCACCCAGGCCGCCACACCGTCGGATGTGCCGGCGGCGAATCCGCGTGCCGCGTCGCGATATTCCGCGGGCTGGCGCATCCAACTCACCTCGGGCACACCCAGTCCGTGCGGATCCAGCCCGCTGGCGATAGTCACCAGCCGCGACACCGCACGGGCCACCACTCCGTCGGCACTGCCGAACGGCTGCAGCGTCAGCAGCTCGCCGTGTGCCACCGCGGCCAGCACCGGTGCCGGCGCACGGGTGCGGCCCATCACCAGATCCGCCAGCAACTCCAGCCGCGGCCCAACTTCGGCATCGGCTCGGGGCCGGCCCAGCCGATCGTCGTCGACCTGGTCTGCGGCTGCCAGCATGTGCAGCCGGGCCAGCGCCTGCAGCGGCGCCCGTTGCCATATCCCGACCAACGGGCCCGCGCCGCCTTCGAGCGCCTGCGCCACCCGCAACGCGCCGCCGAACACCGGATCGCTGACGGCCCGGTCGTCCACTCGCACCGGACCGCCGTCGAGCACCGACGAGGCCCGCGCCGCCCGCAGCGACGCCTCCGCGGCGGTCACCGGCCAGCCCCGCAGGTTGGCGCGGTGCCGGTGCGACCGGCCCAGCGCGTCGCGGGCCCGGTCGCTGGCCTCGGCGACGCCGGGCAGCTCCAGCAGCGGAGCCAGTGGGTCAGCGCTCACGAGTTGTCAACCTATCGAGGCACCTATCGAGGCGAAGACGAGGCACCCGGAATTGCGTCCAGCAACTGGCGGGTGTACTCGTGGCGCGGCCGGCTGAACACCTCTTCGGTGGGCGCGTGCTCTACCACCCGGCCGGCGCGCATGACCAGGACGTCGTCCGCGATCTGCCGGACCACCGCAAGGTCATGGGTGATGAACAGGTAGGTCAGGCCCAGTTCGGCCTGCAGGTCGGCCAGCAGGTCCAGTATCTGCGCCTGCACCAAGACGTCCAGTGCCGACACCGCCTCATCGCACACCAGAACGTCGGGCCGCAGCGCCAGCGCCCGGGCGATCGCCACTCGTTGCCGCTGGCCACCGGACAGTTCGCGGGGCAGCCGGCCCAACATCGACGACGGCAGCGCCACGTGATCGATCAGCTCGCGCACGGCCCGCTCGCGCTGCTTCCGGTCCCCGACGCGGTGAATTCGCAAAGGTTCCTCGATGGTGCGAAACACCGAGTACATGGGATCCAGGCTGCTGTAGGGGTTCTGGAACACCGGTTGTACTCGCCGGCGAAACGCCAACGCCCCGGCCCGGTCCAGCGCGCCGACGGTCTGGCTGCCGTCGAACACCACCGTGCCCGATGTCGGCTGCAGCAGGCCCAGCACCATCCGCGCCAGCGTCGATTTCCCCGATCCCGACTCTCCGACGATCGCCAGGGTGCTGGCCCGTCGCAGCCGAAACGACACGGCGTCGACGGCGCGAAACTCCGCCCGCCGCCATGGTGCACCGCGCGACTCGCGGTAGACCTTGGTCAGCTCGGAGGCGACGAGAATGTCCCCGGCTTCGTCGGGCCCCTGCCGGATTCGGGACCGACGAGATGTCAGCGACGGCGCCGCGGCCACCAGCCGTTGGGTGTACTCGTGTTGCGGGTCTTGCAGGATTGCCTGCGCCGCACCGGATTCCACTACCATGCCGCGATTGACGACGACGACAGCTTCGGCTCGTTCGGCGGCCAGTGCCAGATCATGGGTGATCAGCAGTAGCGCGGTGCCCAGTTCGTCGGTGAGTCGCTGCAGATGGTCGAGCACCTGCCGCTGCACGGTGACGTCCAGCGCGGAGGTCGGCTCGTCGGCGATCAACAGCTGGGGCCGGCCCGCCAACCCGATCGCGATCAACGCGCGCTGACACATGCCGCCGGAGAGCTGATGCGGGTATTTGCCCGCCTGCTTAGCGGGATCCGGCATACCGGCCTCACCCAGCAGCTCCACCGCCCGCCGGCGCGCCTGGCGGCCATCGGTGTTGGCCCGCAACGCTTCTGAGATCTGGAAGCCGACCTTCCAGACCGGGTTGAGGTTGGTCATCGGGTCCTGCGGTACATAGCCGATGCAGCGGCCCCTGATCGACCGCAGCACCCGCCTGTCCGCGTGGGTGTCGAACGAGGTGATGTCGCGGCCGTCGAAAACGATGCGCCCGGCGGTGATTCGGCCACCCACCGGCAGCAGCCCGAGGATCGCGGCGGCCGCGGTGGACTTCCCCGACCCCGATTCGCCCACCACCGCGACGGTATGACCGCGCAGCACGGTCAGATCCATCCCGCGGACGGCGGGCTCGTGGTCGCCGAACCTGACTTCCAGGCCCTCGACCGACAGCAGCGGCGATTCTGGTGCGCTCATGCCAGTCATGCCCGCCTTGCCCGTGATGTCGGGTCCAAGGCGTCGCGCAGGGCATCGCCCAACATCATGAAGGCCAGCACCGTAATCGCCAGCGCGCCGGCGGGATAGAAAAGGATGGGCGACCCCGACCGCAGCCGGGTCTGATCGACGCTGATGTCGCCGCCCCAGGACACCACCGTGGCCGGCAGTCCGACCCCGAGGTAGGACAGCGTGGCCTCGGTGACGATGTATATACCCAGCGAGATGGTGGCCACCGCGATCACCGGACCCAACGCGTTGGGCAGCGCATGACGCAGCAGGATCGCAAACCTGCTCAACCCCAGCGCCTGCGCGGCCAAGACGTAATCGCTGGCGCGTACCTCGAGCACCGCGCCGCGGGCGATCCTGGCCACCTGCGGCCAGCCGAACAACGCCAGGATCGCGATCACCGTCCACACCGTGCGATGGTGCAGGACCCCCATCAGCACGATGGCGGCCAGCAGCAGCGGCAGTCCGAAGAACACATCGGTGACGCGGGAGACCAGCGCGTCGACCCATCCCCCGTAGAAGCCGGCCAGCGCGCCCAGCGCGCCGCCCACGACGAACACGAGCAGCGTCGCCCCAAGCCCGACGGTGACCGACGCCCGCGCGCCGTAGACGGTGCGGGCGTAGATGTCATGGCCCTGCAGGTCGGTGCCGAACCAGTGCGCGGCCGACGGCGGAAGCAGGCTCTGGCTCGGATCGGCGTAGTCGGGATCGGCGCCGGTGAACAGCCCCGGGAACACCGCCACGACCAGGATGAGCAGGATCAGCGTGGCGGCAACGACGAATTTCGGGCGCCCGCGCAATTGGCGCCAGATGCCGTGCCAGAAACCGGAACGCCCGGAATGCCCGGAATGTTCAGCCATAGCGGATCCGTGGGTCCAGGGCGGCGTAGAGCAGGTCCACGAGCAGGTTGGTGATCAAATAGATCAGCACGAGCACCGTCACTATCGACACCACGGTCGGCGCCTCCTGCCTGGTGATCGCCTGATACAGCACACCGCCGACCCCGTGGATGTTGAAGATGCCCTCGGTCACGATGGCGCCGCCCATCAGCGCCCCGAGGTCGGCGCCGAGGAATGTCACCACCGGGATCAGCGAGTTACGCAGGATGTGAACCGTCACCACCCGGGGCCGCGACAATCCCTTGGCGGTGGCGGTGCGCACATAGTCGGCGTGCGCGTTGGCGACCACCGCGGAGCGGGTCAGCCGGACCACGTAGGCGAATGAGACCGCGCCCAAAACGATTCCGGGCAGCAGCAGCCGCGAGAACGTCGCCCGTTCGCCGACCGTTACCGGCGTGATTCCCAACCGGACCCCGAAGACGAACTGCGCCAGAAAGCCGAGCACGAAAATGGGGATCGCGATGATGATCAGCCCGGTGATCAGCACCGTGGCATCGAAGATCCCGCCCTGCCGCAGGCCGGCGACCACGCCGAATCCGATCCCCAGCACCGCCTCGACCACGAACGCGATCAGGGCCAGCCGGATGGTGACCGGAAATGCGTGCGCCAGAACGGAACTGACCGGCAACCCGGAATAGGCGCGGCCCAGGTCACCGTGCAGGATCCCGCCCAGGTAGCGCAGGTACTGCAGCAGGAAGGGGTCGTCGAGGTGGTAGCGGGCACGCAGCTGCGCGGCCACCGCGGGAGTCAGGGGCCGGTCCCCGGCCAGCGCCGCCAGGGGGTCACCGGGCAGCAGGAAGACCATGCCGTAGATCAGCAGCGTGGCACCCAGGAAGACCGGCACCATGACGGCGATGCGGCGCGTTATGTACCAGCCCATTTCAGCCCGTCTTAGCCCGTCTCAGCCCGTCTCAGCCCGTCTCAGCCCTTGACGATGTTCTCGTAGGCGGGCAGCCCGTTCCAGGTGACCGTGACGTTGCTGACCTGCGGCGACCAGCCCACCACGCTGATGAAGTCCCAGAGGGGAATAACGGCCATGTCGTGCAACAGGATCCGCTGCGCATCGTTGGCCAGTTTGTACGACTCCCGCAGGGTCGGCGCGGCCTCGGCCGCCACCAGCGCCGCGTCGAACTCCCGATCGGAGTAGCCGACGTCATTGGAGCCCGCACCGGTGGTGAACAGCGGCTCGAGGAAATTCAGGATCGACGGATAGTCGCCCTGCCACCCGGCCCGGAACGCGGTCCCGATGGTGCGGGTGGCGACCTGGGTGCGGAAAGTGGCGAAGGTGGGCTGCGCCGCGCCGACGGCATCGATGCCCAGGACGTTCTTGATGCTGTTGGCCACCGCGTCCACCCACTCGCGATGGCCGCCGTCGGCGTTGTAGGCGATCGCATACTGGCCGCTCCACGGCGAGATCGCGTTGGCTTGCGCCCAGAGCCGCCGCGCCCGGTCGGGATCGAACTCCAGCGCGTCGTTGCCCGGGATGTTCGGGTCGAAGCCAGGCAGCGACTCTGCGGTGAATTCGCTTGCCGGCGTGCGGGTTCCGATGAAGATCTGCTTGCAGATCTGCGGCCGGTTGATGGCGGCCGACAGGGCCAGTCGGCGCAGCCGGCCCTCCTCGCCGCCGAAGTGCGCGAGCCGCAGCGGCGTATCGAGGGTCTGGTTGATCGCCGCCGGGCCGCTGGCCGAGTTGTCGCCCAGGTCCCGCTTGTAGATCGGCAGCGCACTCGGCGGAATCGTGTCCAGGACATCGAGATTGCCGGACAGCAGGTCGGCGTAGGCGGTGTCCATGTTGGCGTACAGCTCGAACCGCAGGCCCTTGTTGTGGGGCATCCGGTTGCCGTGATAGTCGGGGTTGGGCCGCATGTCGATCTTGACGTTGTGCTCCCAGGCATGCCCCCCGGGGCCATCTGAACCATTGTCCAGCTTGTACGGCCCGTTGCCGATCGGGTTGTCGCCGAAGGCCGCCATGTCCCGAAATGCGGCTTGCGGCAGCGGGAAAAATGGGGTGAACGCCAGCCGCACCACGAAGTCGATGGTTGGGGCCTTGAGCCGCACGGTGAACTCCAGGTCGTTGACCACCTGCAGCCCGGACATGGTGCTCTGCCCCCCTTGGCCGCCCGGCTTTCCGTCACCGGTGCGGCCGGCGACCTCGTCGAACCCCTGGATCGGGCTGAAAAAGCTCTGCTGCAGTTGAGCATTGGCGCCCACCGCCCCGTAGTTCCACGCGTCGACGAACGAGTGGGCCGTCACCGGCGAGCCGTCGGTGAACTTCCAGCCCGGTTTGAGGACGATCCGGTAGTTGACGTTGTCGGTGGTCTCGACCGACTGGGCCACCTCCGGGGCGGTCTTGCCACCGGCGTCAAAGGACATCAGGCCGGCGAACAGCCGATCGATGATGCGGGCCCCGAAGCTGTCGTTGCTGCCGGTCGGGATCAGCGGGTTCGACGGTTCCCCGCCGTTGACCACCACCAGGTCGGGGCTGAGCACGCCGCCGCCGCAACCGGCCAGCGATGCGATCACCCCGGCGACCACCAGCAATCCGGGGGCGAGCAGGGCCAGCGCGGCCGGGATGCGACGCATGAGAGCGACCCTAAACGTTCGGACGCGCCGCGCCGGGTCGTGGCCGCTACCCGACGGCGGTGATGGGATGCACCTGCAGTTCGCAGGCTTGGATGGTGGCCGGCACGGTGAACACCGTGTCGATGTCGGGAGGGTAGACGAGCAGATCGGTGTAGGTGGGGCACGAGTTACCGTCACCGTCGGCCGCCATGCCCTCCACGATGGCCTGCGCCTGCGTCGATATCGACAGGGTGACGGTGGGCGGTACCTCGACGCCGGCCGGCAGGCCGCCCATGTCGCCGCGCGGCTTGGGCGCGACGTGGATGTGCTCGCCGCCCGCAACCGCGTCGACCCAGGGGTAGTTGTAGAGGGTGCACGGTGCCGCGCCGCCGGCGAGGCTGAATATCAGGGTCAGCGCGCGGTGGCCCGCCGCGCCCTGCGTCGGGGAGGCCGTCACGGCGACCTGCGCCGCCCAGCACGGCTCCGGCTGGTCGCCGGCGTCAAACGGTCCGGCCCATGCGGCCGGCCCCAACACGGTGGCGGCTATGTAACTTGTTGCGGCCGTGGCAATGCTGGGGACCAATCGGTGAGCGCGCCGCCGCGGGGGCCGCTCGTGAGCTCCGGACATACGGTGATTATCCGACATTGGCTAGGCTCACACACGGTTGATGAGATTTCGAACAGGAGATAAGCCAGTGACCGAGACCAGCGCCGAAGTCCCGACGTCTTATCCGCCCCCGGCAGGGTTCGCCGAACAGGCCAATGCCCGCGCCGAGCTGTACCGCGAGGCCGAGGAAGACCGGCTGGCTTTTTGGGCCAGGCAGGCCGACCGGCTGACATGGGCAACACCGTTCACCGAAGTGCTGGACTGGTCGGAGGCGCCGTTCGCCAAGTGGTTCGTCGGCGGCAAGCTCAACGTCGCCTACAACTGCGTGGACCGGCACGTGGAGGCCGGCAACGGGGACCGGGTCGCGTTTCACTGGGAGGGCGAGCGCGTCGGCGACAGCCGCACCCTGACCTATTCCGATCTGCAGACGCAGGTGTGCAAAGCGGCCAACGCGCTGACCGACCTCGGTCTGGTGGCCGGCGACCGGGTCGCCATCTACATGCCGCTGATCCCGGAGGCCGTGATCGCGATGCTGGCCTGCGCGCGGCTGGGCGTCATGCACAGCGTCGTGTTCGCCGGCTTCACCGCCCACGCGCTGCAAGCCCGGATCGCCGACGCCCAGGCCAAGCTGCTGATCACCGCCGACGGGCAGTTCCGGCGCGGCAAGCCCGCGCCGCTCAAGGACGCCGCCGACGAGGCGGTCGGGCAGCCCGACAGCCCCATCGAGCGCGTTCTGGTTGTGCGGCGCACGGGAATTGACGTGTCCTGGAACGACGACCGCGACGCGTGGTGGCATGACGTCGTCGACTCCGCGGCCGCCGAACACACCCCGCAGGCGTTCGACGCCGAGCAACCGCTGTTCCTGCTCTACACCTCGGGCACCACCGGCACGCCCAAGGGCATCGTGCACACCAGCGGCGGCTACCTCACGCAGGCCTCCTACACCGTGCACACCGTTTTCGACGTCAAACCGGAGAGCGACGTGTTCTGGTGCACCGCCGACATCGGCTGGGTAACCGGGCACACCTATGCCGTCTACGGAACACTGTCCAACGGCATCACCGAGGTCCTCTACGAGGGCACACCCGATACACCCGATCGGCACCGGCATTTCCACATCATCGAAAAGTACGGCGTCACAATCTATTACACCGCCCCCACGCTAATCCGGACGTTTATGAAGTGGGGCCGTGAGATCCCGGACGCCCACGACTTGTCCAGCCTGCGGCTACTGGGGACGGTCGGCGAACCGATCAACCCCGAGGCCTGGCGCTGGTATCGCGATGTCATCGGCGCGGGCGAACTCCCGATAGTGGACACCTGGTGGCAGACCGAGACCGGTGCGGCGATGATTTCGCCGCTGCCGGGTGTCACCGCGGCCAAACCAGGTTCGGCGATGACGCCGTTGCCGGGGATCTCGGCCAAAATCGTCGACGACCACGGCGATCCGCTGCCACCTGACATCGAAGGCGACGCGCACGTCACCGGCTACCTGGTCTTGGACCAGCCCTGGCCCTCGATGCTGCGCGGCATTTGGGGTGACCCCGAACGCTATCGAAAGACCTACTGGTCCAAATTCGCCGAGCAGGGCTTCTATTTCGCGGGTGATGGTGCCCGCTTCGACCCCGACGGCGCGATCTGGGTGCTGGGCCGCATCGACGACGTGATGAACGTGTCCGGGCACCGGATCTCCACCGCCGAGGTGGAGTCGGCGCTCGTCGGTCACGTCGCGGTCGCCGAGGCGGCGGTGGTCGGAGTGACCGACGAGATCACCGGCCAGGCCATTTGCGCGTTCGTCGTGCTGCGCGCCAACTACGAGCCCCACGACGGGACCCACGACGAGCTGCGTGGCGAGGTGGCCCGGGAGATCTCGCCGATCGCCAAGCCGCGCGAGGTGCACATCGTCCCGGAGCTGCCCAAGACTCGCAGCGGCAAGATCATGCGCAGGCTGCTGCGCGACGTGGCGGAAAATCGCGAGCTGGGCGACACCTCGACGCTGGTCGACGCCACCGTTTTCGACGCGATCCAGGCCGCCAAGTAGCCCCGTCAAGTAGCCGAGCTCAGGCGGGCTGGGGCACGAAACCCGCCCCGGGCCGGTTCTTGCTGTTGATGTCGGCCAGGATCGAGCTGAACGACATCACCACCGCCGGGGTGTGCAGCGGGATGAACTTGATGACGCAGGTGGGCAGCTGATCGCTGAACGCGCCGTGGATCATCCCCACCAGCAGATTGTTGACGGTCACCGGCGCCCCGGAGTCACCCGGTCGGCCGCACACCTGCATGACGATGGTGCCCGCATCCTGGCCCGGCCCCCAGGTGACGCCGCAGGAATTGCCGGTCGTGCGGCCCTGCTTGCACGCGATCGCGCCGAAGGCCGGATCCTGCCCGACGCCGGTGATCACAAAGCCGTCGTAGTCGGCCACCGGTATCACCTTGGCCGGGTCGAACTTGATCACCGCGTAGTCGAGGTTGTCATTGCCGGCGACCATGGTGCCCAGCACGCCCCTGTTCTGCGCACCCTCGGCGGCGATCTGCGCGCCCGGGCCGCCACAGTGCGCCGAGGTGAAGCCGATCAGCTCGGCGGCGCTATCGGTGCCGATGGTGGTCAGGGTGCACATCGTGTCCCCGTTGATGACGATGCCCGCACCGCCACCCATCGGCAGCCTGTCGTCGGCAGCGGCGGTCTTGGCAGGCGAACCACTCAGGGCCAGGGCCGCGGTGAGCACGGCCCCCATCGCCACCATCAAGCACCGGCGCACCGTCTGCAAGGCGAAACTCCTTCTCAGCTGGTCTGCGCAAGTCTGAGCACAGCTGCGCCAGTTTAGATGATCACCGCGCAGTACCCGGTGTCGCCAAATTGCGGTACCCGTCAATTGGCACGCCCGATTTTTCGGCAGGTTCGGCTGGCCTCGTCTGTCATGACAGCGCATGGCAACATGAACGCGACGACAGCGAACCGGGCAAAAAAACGAAAGAGGACCGTCTGTGACCAAAGTCGATCGCAAGAACGGTGTGCCCAGCACGCTGACCACGATCCCGTTGACCGACCCACACGCCGGACCCGCCGAGCCGTCGATCGGGGATCTGATCAAAGACGCCACAACTCAGATGTCCACACTGGTGCGCGCCGAGGTCGAACTGGCCCGCGCCGAGATCACCCGCGATGTGAAGAAGGGTCTGACCGGCAGCGTCTTCTTCATCGCCGCGCTGGTGGTGCTGTTCTACTCCACTTTCTTTTTCTTCTTCTTCCTCGCCGAACTGCTCGACACCTGGCTGTGGCGGTGGGTGGCGTTCTTGATCGTGTTCGCGATCATGGTCGTGTTCGGGGCCCTGCTGGCCCTATTCGGGTTCCTGAAGGTCCGCCGGATCAGGGGACCGCGGCAGACCATCGAATCGGTCAAGGAGGCGCGCACCGCACTCACGCCGGGCCACGACAAGACCGCCGAAAAGACGCACGAAAAGACCGGGGACGGGGCGCGCAAGGCGATCACGTCCGACGGCACCACGCCCGCCGATCCCACAGGCTGGTAGATGCCACCACCAGATCCGTCGGTGGTCCGCATCGCCGGGCCATGGCGCCATCTGGATGTGCACGCCAACGGCATCCGGTTCCATGTCGTCGAGGCTCTGCCCCCCGATCAAGAGGCGACCCCGCCGGCCACGGCACGTCCACTGGTGATGCTGCTGCACGGTTTCGGTTCGTTCTGGTGGTCATGGCGCCACCAACTGCGTGGCCTGACCGGGGCCCGAGTGGTCGCCGTCGACCTGCGCGGCTACGGCGGTAGCGACAAGCCACCCCGCGGCTACGACGGCTGGACACTCGCAGGCGACACGGCCGGGCTCATCCGGGCGCTCGGGCATTCGTCGGCGACCCTGGTCGGCCACGCCGATGGCGGGCTGGCCTGCTGGACCACCGCGCTGCTGCATCCACGTTTGGTGCGCGCCATCGCCCTGATCAGCTCACCGCACCCGGTCGCGCTGCGACGATCCGCGTGGGCGCGGCGCGATCAGAGTCGCGCACTGTTGCCGACATTGCTGCGCTACCAAGTTCCGATCTGGCCGGAGCGTTTACTGACGCGACACAACGCGGAGGAGATCGAGCGCCTGGTCCGCAGCCGCAGCTCCGCCAAATGGCTTGCCTCGGAAGACTTTTCCGAAACCATAGGTCATCTGCGGTCGGCGATCCAGATTCCGGGTGCCGCGCACTGCGCGCTGGAGTATCAGCGCTGGGCAGTGCGCAGCCAGCTGCGTGACGAAGGCCGGCGATTCACGAAATCGATGTCCCGGCAACTCGGTATACCGCTTTTACACCTGCGCGGTGACGCCGATCCCTACGTGCTGGCCGACCCCGTCGACCGTACCCAGCGCTACGCGCCGCACGGGCGCTACGTATCCGTCTCCGGCGCAGGACATTTCGGCCACGAAGAGGCGCCGGAGGAAATCAACCGGCACTTAATGCGGTTTCTCGAGCAGGCGCACCAGCTCAGCTGACACAGGTCCCGGTGGCCACCGCTTGGGTGGCCCCGATCCTGGCAAGCTGACCGGCAACCTCGTCGGCGGTCAGCACGAAGCCGGTGTCGGGGTCGTCGACGGCCGCGCCGAATACCACGCCGAGCACCCGACCGTTGAGGTCGATCAAAGGTCCACCCGAATTACCTTGTTCCACATTGGCTCTGATGGTGTACACGTCGCGGGTGACCGGCGTTGGGTCGTGGTAGATATCGGGGCCGCTGAGTTTGATGGCCTGCCGGATCCTGGCCGGCGTTGCCGTGAAGTTTCCGCCGCCGGGATAACCAAGCACCACAACACTTTCGCCCGACTTCGCCTCGTTTTGGTCGAAGGTCAGCGGCGCCGGAGGCAGATTCGGAACGGCAAGGATCGCGATGTCGACCGAGGGATCGTAGGACACCACGGTGGCGTCGAACGGGTTGCCACTGGCGTACACCTGGACGCTGTTGGACCCGGCCACCACGTGCGCGTTGGTCATCACCCGGTCTTGCGCTATCACAAATCCGGTGCCCTCCAACACTTTCTGGCAGCTGGGTGCCAGGCTGCGCACCTTGACGACGCTTGGCGCCACCGCCGCCACCACCGGGTTCTTGGCCAACGCCGGGTCCGGTGAAGCGACCGGAATGACCGGGGTGCGGCTGAACGGCTCCAGCACCGCGGGTAGGCCAGAGGTGTTGAGCAACGCCGACAACCGGCTGGGCACCGCCTTCAGCCAGGTGGGGGCGCCCTCGTTGACGTGCGCGAGCACCCACGAACCCTTGACCGCGGAAGCCAGCTCAGGCTGGTCCTTGGACTGCGTCAGCGGTGTCGCCAGCAGCCAGGCGGCGGTCAGCACAACGACCAGCTGCACGCCCACCCCGATGACCGAGTCGATCAATCGGATAGGGCGACTGCGGATTGCGCCCGGACCGCCCGGCCCAGCACCACCCCGGCCACCTCACCGACGACGACCAGCGCCAGGATCAGGAACAGCGCGGTGAACAGCTTTGCGCGCGGGGCGCTGATGTAGCTGACGATGTGCGGGGCCAGCAGCACGCCGGCCAGCGCACCGAGCAGCACGCCGACGAACGACAGTAGCGAACCCAGCGCACCCGAACGCCAGCCCGAGACGGCCGCGATGAAAGCGACCGCCACGATGGCGATATCCAGCCACTGCGACGGGTTGATCGAATTGATCGAATTCATTGCGGATCATCCTCGTCGCCGACCAGCACCATCGCCTCGTCCAGCTCACGTACCTCGCTGGTGTCCCAGGGTTTGGCCCAGCCGGCCACGTCGAGCACCGCACAAATCACCTGGCCAGTGAATCCCCAAACCAACATTTGGTTCAACAGAAACGCCGGACCGGCCCAACGTTCGCCCAGGTCGCCCCGGTAGACCATCAGCCGGTTGGCCGGATTGACGAAGGCGCGCACCGGAACCCGCGACACGATCGCCGTTTCGGTCTCGTCCATGACGGCCACCGGCCCGGGATCCGGCGAGTAGGCCAACACCGGCACGACGTGGAACTGCGACGGCGCAATGAATGTCCGCTCCATGGTGGCCAGCGGATGCAGCCTGCTGACGTCGATCCCGGTTTCTTCGTGCGCCTCACGCAGGGCGGTCGCCACCGGCCCGTCGTCACCGGGATCGGACGCACCGCCCGGAAAGGCCGCCTGGCCGGCGTGGTGGCGCAATGTCGAGGCGCGCACGGTCAACAGCAGGTCGGCATCATCGGGGAAGCCGCCGTCGGCCGGCCCGGTCCGCGGACCCGAAAACAACACCAGCACCGCGGCATCGCGGCCGTTGCGGCGTATCGACGAGACGGCGCGGGCCGCGGTCACCATCGCCAGCACATCGGCCGGCAGCCGGCGCCGGTACGCATCCGGAATCCGGCCGATGTTGTCGACCAGCCGACGCAGCCAGGGCGGGCCCGCATCCGGCGCGAGGGGGGCCGTCCGCCGCCCGCGGGCGGTACCCCCAGCACTCACGGCGCCTCCCTGGGTCCAGTTGCCCCGCGGGATCTCATCCCGCGTCGTTTCCGACCGCAGCGGCGATCTCGTCGGCACTTTCGAAAGCCCGCGGCAGTGTCTGCGCAACGCTACCGTCCGGTCGTAGCACCACCGTCGCGGGCATCACGTTTGCGACCCCCAGGGCCGCCGCGACCCGACGGCGTCCGTCCTGCAGCGTCGGCAACCGAACACCGAGCTCCGCCAACCGCAGCAACGACGCCGTCTCGTTCTCGTCTTGATGCACCGTGACCACCATCGCGTCGGATCCCACTCGTCGCTGATACTCGGCCATCGCGGGCAGTTCTGCTGCGCAAGGCCCGCACCAATACGCCCACAAGTTGAGGACCACCCGACGTCCGGCCAGTGCGCGGGCGACGTCGACGGCCGAGCCGTCCGCCGCGCACTCCACCACCACATCGCGGAGTGCGGCCGAGCCGGGACCCTGCAAACCCGGGCCGGCCGAAGGACAGCGCGGCAGGTTCGCCCGCTGCCGGGGCCCGGCCAGCGCGGCCGGGGTGTCGGCGTCACGGTGTTCGCGGTCGACTGCTGTCGGGTTCGCCGGCGCCGTTTGAGTGCTATCGCGGTCATCACGCAGCTGGGCCACCAGCGCCCCCGTCAACGCCGCGACCACCGCAAGGACCGCGACGGTCCAGCGGGTCTTTACGGTCACGGTTCCCGCCCCGCTATTGCAGCCCGGCCAGCGCCAGCAGGTGCTCGGTTTCCGGGCCCTGGACGAGGGGCGCGGCAAGCAGCGGTTCGGTGGGACCGAGGCCGAACGAAGGGCAGTCTTTGGCGAGGACGCAGACACCGCACGCCGGTTTGCGAGCGTGGCACACCCGGCGGCCATGGAAGATCACGCGATGGCTGAGCAAGGTCCACTCACTGCGTTCGATCAGTTCGCCGACCGCATGCTCCACCTTGACCGGGTCCTCTTCGGCGGTCCAGCGCCACCTGCGCACCAAGCGACCGAAATGCGTGTCGACGGTAATGCCCGGGACACCGAAGGCGTTTCCCAGGATGACATTGGCGGTCTTGCGGCCCACTCCGGGTAGCGTGACCAGCTCGGCCATGGTGGCCGGCACCTGGCCGTCGAACCGCTCGACCAGGGCTTGACCGAGGCCGATGAGCGAATTGGCCTTATTGCGGTAGAAGCCCGTGGGGCGGATAAGGTTCTCTAGTTCGTCGCGATCCGCCTGCGCGTAGTCCAACGCCGTCCGGTACCGCTTGAACAGCGCCGGCGTTGTCAAGTTGACTCGTTTGTCTGTGCTCTGCGCCGAAAGAATGGTGGCAACCGTCAACTCGAGCGGCGACGTGAAATCCAGCTCGCAGTACACGTGCGGAAATGCCTGCGCCAGTGTGCGATTCATCCGGCGCGCCCGTCGCACCAATCCGAGTCTGGTTTCGGCCGACCAGCGCCCAGCCACCTCGGCGGCGGGCGTGGCCGACTTTGACTTGGAACGCGTCGGGGAGCGCCCGGACGACTTTGCCGCTGTCACCTACGACAGAGTACTGATTTCGTGATCTCACTGAGACCGCGTCTTGATACAAAGCCATGTTTACTCTCCTTGTGTCATGGTTGCTGGTGGCCTGCGTACCGGGGCTGTTGATGCTTGCAACGCTCTGGTTGGGGCGGCTCGAACGGAACCTGGCTTCCGACACCGTCACCGCATCCGACGTTGCCGAATTCCTCGAGCACGCCGAGGCCGTGGATCTGCACACGCTGGCCCGGGAAGGTATGCCCGAGGCGCTGGAATATCTGCACCGACGCCAGGCCCTGCAACCCAACGATTTCCCGTCGCGCCACTCCCCCACCGGGCCCCGGCACGCCGCGCTCTCCTTTGCCGGCGACGCCCGTGACCACGGCGTGGCCGGCCCGCCGAAGCATTCACGGGTCAATCCGCAGGTTACGGCGACTCGACACGTTAATCGTGTGTAGCGTTGGCAGGTCGAGCCGATTGGCCTAACCTCTAAACTCGTGGCACTCGCAAGAGGTTGGCCTGCCCATATCACTTCGTTGGAAAGCTGAAGACGTGGACGAGATCCTGGCAAGGGCAGGAATCTTCCAAGGGGTTGAGCCCACTGCGGTCGCCGCACTGACTAAGCAGCTGCAACCCGTCGACTTCCCTCGCGGACACACGGTTTTCGCCGAAGGGGAGCCCGGCGATCGGCTATACATCATCATCTCGGGCAAGGTCAAGATCGGTCGCCGCTCGCCGGACGGCAGGGAAAATCTGCTGACCATCATGGGCCCGTCGGACATGTTCGGCGAGTTATCGATCTTCGACCCGGGTCCGCGGACCTCCAGCGCGACCACGATCACCGAGGTGCGAGCGGTGTCGATGGACCGCGATGCGCTACGGGCATGGATCGCCGACCGTCCCGAAATTGCCGAGCAGCTGCTGCGGGTGCTGGCCCGACGGCTGCGGCGGACGAACAACAATCTGGCCGACCTCATCTTCACCGACGTGCCGGGCCGGGTGGCCAAGCAGCTGCTGCAGCTCGCCCAGCGTTTCGGCACCCAGGAGGGTGGCGCGATGCGGGTCACCCACGACCTGACCCAAGAGGAGATCGCGCAGCTGGTGGGCGCCTCCCGGGAGACGGTGAACAAGGCGCTGGCCGATTTCGCCCACCGCGGATGGATCCGGCTGGAGGGCAAGAGCGTGCTGATCTCGGACTCCGAAAGGCTGGCCCGCCGAGCGAGGTAGTTCGGCGACGATGGGGACCGCGCGGCGGGCCGAGGTGGGAGTACCGCCCGCTTGCGGGGGCGAGCCGGACAATTGGGACTAAGCGCGCGCGCAGCGCGGGTGCAACCGAGCGACAATCCGGCACCGAGCGAGGTAAGCGCCCGTTGACGCCGAAATCGACGTTAGCGACACGCCCTCTCGCGCTTTTCCGCGCCACTGTAGATCTCGACGCGAGATCAGCCGCGCAAGTAGTCCAGTTGCGCCTGCACCGACCATTCGGCGGCGTCCCAGAGCTTTTCGTCGACGTCGACATAGACGTGTTCGACGATCTGGCGGACCGTGGCGTCGTCGCCGAGGTCCCGCAACGCGGCGCGCACCTGCTCCAGACGCTCATGCCGGTGCGTCAGGTAGCCCGACGCGACGGCTTCCAGGTCGGCCAGGTCGGGCCCGTGTCCGGGCAACACGGCGCGACCACCCAGGCCGCGCAGCCGCCGCAGTGATTCCAGGTAATCGGCCAGGCTGCCGTCTTCGTTGTCGATGACGGTGGTGCCGCGGCCCAACACCGTGTCCGCCGTCAACACCGCGTCGTCGAGCACGAATGACAGCGAGTCGGCAGTGTGGCCGGGAGTGGCCATGACTTTGATCTTCAGGCCGGCCGCATCGATCACTTCGCCATCGGTCAGCTCACCGGACAGGCCGCGCAAGTACCCGCTGCCCGCCGAGCGAACCGGTGCGCCGGTCTGCTCGACCAGCTTGTCGATGCTGTCGGTGTGGTCGCCGTGCCGGTGGCTGACCAGCACCAACGCGATGGGGCCCAGCGCCACAATCCCCGCGATGTGCTCGTCGTCGTCAGGCCCGGGGTCCACGATGACCACTTCGTCGCTGCGCGGTCCGCGCAGCACCCAAGTGTTGGTGCCCTCCAGCGTCAGCAACCCGGGATTGTTGGCCAACAAAACCGACGCGGTGTCGGTGACCGCCCGCAGCCGACCGTACGCGGGATGGGACGGCGACTCAGCGGGCCCGGCTGGCTCGGCTGGCTCGGCTGGCTCGGCTGGCTCGGACATGGGCCGTCAGCCGACCTCCACGATCAACTCGACTTCCACCGGTGCGTCCAGTGGCAACTCGGCCACACCGACCGCCGAACGTGCGTGCGCGCCGTTGTCGCCGAATACCTCGGCGAACAGGTCGGAGGCCCCGTTGACGACGCTTGGCTGACCATTGAAACCCGGCGCGGACGCGACGAATCCGACGACCTTGACCACCCGGGTCACCTTGTCGATGCCCACCACCGACCCGACCGCCGCCAGCGCGTTGAGGGCGCAGATCCGGGCCAGCGCTTTGCCCTCCTCCGGGCTCACGTCGGCGCCGACCTTGCCGGTACGGGCCAGCTTTCCGCCGTCGATCGGCAGCTGGCCGGAGGTGTACACCAAGTTGCCGGTGCGCACCGCTGGGACGTAGGAGGCCAGCGGCGCCACCACTTGCGGCAGCGCGATACCGAGTTGCCCCAGCCGGCTCGAAGCGTTCATTTCGGGCGTTTCAGGTAGGCGACGTGCTGCTCACCCGTCGGCCCGGGCAGCACCGCCACCAGCTCCCAGCCATCGGCGCCCCACTGGTCGAGGATCTGTTTGGTGGCGTGCGTCAGCAGCGGAACCGTGGCGTACTCCCATGTGGTCGGTTGGCTCATAGCGCGAGCTTATAGGTCCGGCCTGAACAGGTCCGAGCCCGTGGTGGCGGTGTGGTGGCAGTACGCCAGCCGATGCGCCACCCGATTTGCGGAGAACGCCGAGGACGCGGGCTAGCATGCGATGGTGGCAACCACATCTCGCGGCGGTAGTTCCGTCGGCTGGCCGGCGCGATTGTCGAAGGCCCGCTTGCATTTTGTGACCGGCAAAGGCGGCACCGGAAAGTCGACGATCGCCGCCGCTCTGGCATTGACCCTGGCAGCGGGAGGGCGCAAAGTCCTCCTCGTCGAAGTCGAGGGCCGCCAAGGGATTGCGCAACTCTTCGACGTCCCGCCGCTGCCGTATCAGGAGCTCAAGATCGCGACGGCCGAACGCGGCGGCCAGGTAAACGCGCTGGCGATCGACATCGAGGCCGCGTTCCTGGAATACCTCGACATGTTCTACAACCTCGGCATCGCGGGTAAGGCGATGCGCCGCATCGGTGCGATCGAGTTTGCGACCACGATCGCGCCCGGCCTGCGCGATGTGTTGCTGACCGGCAAAATCAAGGAAACGGTGGTGCGCGTCGACAAGAACCGGCTTCCGGTCTATGACGCGATTGTTGTCGATGCACCGCCAACTGGCCGCATCGCGCGCTTCCTCGATGTCACCAAAGCGGTGTCCGATCTGGCCAAGGGCGGGCCGGTGCACTCGCAGAGCGAGGGCGTGGTGAGGTTGCTGCACTCCGACCAGACCGCCATCCACCTGGTCACCCTGCTGGAGGCGCTGCCGGTGCAGGAAACGCTGGAAGCCATCGAGGAACTCGCGGAGATGGACCTGCCGATCGGCAGCGTGATGGTGAACCGCAATATCCCGACCTACCTGGAGCCGCACGATCTGACGAAGGCCGCGGAGGGCGACATCGACGCCGACTCGGTGCGTGACGGTTTGGCGATGACCGGAATTAAGTTGTCCGACAATGACTTTGCCGGACTGCTGACTGAGACTATTCAGCATGCGACCCGAATCGCCGCGCGCGCCGAGACAGCGCAACAGCTCGAAGCGTTGCAGGTACCGCGACTAGAGCTTCCGGCGATCTCTGATGGTATCGACCTCGGCAGCCTTTATGAGCTGTCCGAATCGCTGGCACAGCAAGGAGTTCGATGAGCACCAAGCCGCGCACCCTCGACATAGCGGCAATTCTGGCCGACACATCCAACCGGGTGGTGGTCTGTTGCGGCGCCGGCGGCGTCGGCAAGACCACGACCGCGGCTGCAATGGCGTTACGTGCGGCCGAATATGGCCGCACTGTAGTCGTTTTGACGATCGATCCGGCCAAACGGCTGGCCCAGGCATTGGGCGTCAACGACCTGGGCAACACTCCGCAGCGCGTGCCGCTTGCGCCCGAAGTCACCGGCGAGTTGCACGCGATGATGCTCGACATGCGCCGCACGTTCGACGAAATGGTGGTCCAGTACTCCGGATCCCAACGGGCACAAGCGATTCTGGATAATCAGTTCTACCAGACCGTCGCGACTTCACTTGCCGGCACACAGGAATACATGGCGATGGAGAAGCTGGGTCAGTTGCTAGCCCAGGACCGCTGGGACCTGGTGGTCGTGGACACGCCACCGTCACGCAACGCGCTGGACTTCCTGGATGCGCCAAAACGGTTGGGCAGCTTCATGGATAGCCGATTATGGCGGCTGCTGCTCGCGCCTGGCCGGGGCATCGGTCGATTGGTCACCGGCGCAATGGGATTGGCCATGAAGGCGGTGTCGACCATACTTGGTTCGCAAATGCTTGGCGACGCAGCGGCTTTCGTGCAATCGCTGGACGCCACATTCGGTGGCTTCCGCGAAAAGGCGGATCGCACGTACGCGCTGCTGAAACGGCGTGGCACCCAGTTCGTCGTAATATCGGCGGCCGAACCCGACGCCCTGCGCGAGGCGTCCTTCTTTGTGGACCGGCTGTCGCAGGAAAACATGCCGCTGGCCGGGCTGGTGTTGAATCGCACCCATCCGCTGTTGTGCGCGTTGCCGGTGGAGCGGGCGATCGACGGGAGCGAGACGTTGGACGCCGATGCCACCGACTCGGTGGCCGGATCGTTGGCGTCAGCCGTGCTGAGGATCCATGCCGACCGCGGGCAGACCGCCAAGCGGGAGATCCGGCTGCTGTCCCGGTTCACCGGAGCCAACCCAAACGTGCCGGTCATCGGGGTGCCGTCGCTGCCGTTCGACGTCTCGGACCTAGAGGCACTGCGCGCGCTCGCCGATCAGCTGATTCCGGTCGGCGACGATGCGGGCCGTGCGGCGGCCCGTTGAGGAACCGGGCTAACCCGATTCCCGCCGGCGACGATGCGGGCCGTGCGGCGCCCCGCCGAGGAACCCGGCTAGTCCGGCTAATCGCCGAGAAATACGCCCGTTGTAGACGCTGGCCTATTGCACATGCGCCAGTTCCTATTGGGCACAAGACAATTAGAAATGGAAGGGTCGAGCTGTAACCAAAACGTAATTAGGAGTGGGGCGCGCTGACGCTAGCCGACCGAGCGGCCACGCCGCTTGTCGAAGAAGTCTGCCCAGGACACGACCTCGGGGTGCTGCTTGAGTAGGGCCCTCCGCTGGCGCTCGGTCATGCCGCCCCAGACGCCAAATTCCACCTTGTTGTCCAGCGCGTCGGCACCGCACTCCTGCATTACCGGGCAGTGACGGCAGATCACCGCGGCTTTGCGTTGCGCAGCCCCGCGGACAAAGAGTTCATCAGGATCGGTTTGCCGGCACAGCGCCTGGGAGACCCAGGCAATCCTCTCTTCTGCATCAACGCTGCGCAGGGGGTTATGTGCGGCCATCAGATTAGTTCGCCGCACGGGCCGCGTTCCGGACACGAGCTGTTCCCTTCCTCTCGGCCGCGCGCTGCGACCGCCCTCCTCAGGTGCAGACCCTGCTGCGATCTACGCCACACTATGCACAACGGTGTTACCTGAATCTCACCGTGTGTCTAAGTTAGGTGGTCAAGTGCCAATTGCGCAACAGTCTGATAACGGTTTTTTTGGGACGAGCGTGCCGTCCCGCGCCAATAATGAAGATCAGAAGGAACGGCGCGACCCCCGCGAGCGGCCTGACCAGTAAACGCCAGCGCAAGATGTCGCCGAAGCCCCCAAAAGGCCGCCGATCAGCGGCTGGTGGGGGGCTCTTTGCCGGCTGACGGCATGGCGACCCGACCGCGGGCCGCTACGCTAGTACGCATGTCAGACCGCCCCCCGGCCGTCCTCACGGTCCTGAAGCTTGCTGGGTGCTGTCTGTTGGCCAGTGTCGTGGCCACCGCGCTCATGTTCCCGGTGGCAGGCGGCTTGGGGCTGATGTCCAATCGCGCCTCTGAAGTAGTTGCCAACGGTTCGGCCCAACTTCTTGAGGGTGAGGTGCCCGCGGTGTCGACGATGGTCGACGCGAAGGGCAACGTCATCGCGTGGCTCTACGCACAGCGGCGGTTCGAGGTACCCACCGACAAGATCGCCAACACCATGAAGCTGGCGATCGTCTCGATCGAGGACAAGAGGTTCGCCGACCACAACGGTGTGGACTGGAAGGGCACGCTGACCGGCCTGGCCGGCTACGCGTCCGGGGACGTCGACACTCGCGGCGGGTCGACGATCGAGCAGCAGTACGTCAAGAACTACCAGCTGCTGGTAACCGCCCAAACCGACGCTGAAAAGCGTGCGGCCGTCGAAACCACCCCGGCCCGCAAGCTGCGCGAGATCCGGATGGCGCTCACGCTGGACAAGACCTTCACCAAGCCGGAGATCCTGACCAAGTACCTCAATCTTGTGTCATTCGGCAATAACTCATTCGGCGTGCAGGATGCGGCGCAGACCTACTTCGGCATCAACGCCTCCGACCTCAATTGGCAGCAGGCGGCCCTGCTGGCGGGCATAGTGCAGTCGACCAGCTCGCTCAACCCATACACCAACCCTGACGGCGCGTTGGCCAGGCGCAACTTGGTCCTGGACACCATGATCGAAAACCTGCCGCAGGAAGCCGACGCGTTGCGCGCCGCCAAGGCCGAGCCGCTCGGGATATTGCCGCAGCCCAACGAGCTGCCCCGGGGCTGCATCGCGGCCGGCGACCGCGCATTCTTCTGCGACTACGTCCAGGAGTATCTGTCTCGCGCCGGAATCAGCAAGGAGCAGCTCGCCAGGGGCGGCTATCTGATCCGCACCACGCTCGACCCCGACGTGCAGGTCCCGGTCAAGACGGCCATCGACAGGTTCGCCAGTCCGACCCTGCCGGGCATCTCCAGCGTGATGAGCGTGATCAGGCCGGGCAAGAATTCCCACCACGTCATGGCAATGGCCAGCAACCGCAAGTACGGGCTGGACACCGACGCCGGCGAAACCATGCGGCCGCAGCCGTTCTCCCTGGTCGGCGACGGCGCGGGGTCCATCTTCAAGATCTTCACCACGGCCGCCGCACTGGACATGGGTATGGGTATCAACGCCACGCTCGAGGTGCCGGGCCGGTTCCAGGCCAAGGGAATGGGCAGCGGCGGGGCCAAGGGCTGCCCTAAAGACACCTGGTGCGTGATCAACGCCGGTAACTACCGCGGGTCGATGAATGTGACCGACGCACTGGCCACCTCGCCCAACACCGCGTTCGCAAAGCTGATCCAGCAGGTCGGGGTAACGCGCACGGTGGACATGGCGATCAAACTGGGCCTGCGGTCCTATGCCAATCCCGGCACCGCCCGCGACTACAACCCGGACAGCAACGAAAGCCTGGCCGACTTCGTCAAACGGCAGAACATCGGTTCGTTCACCCTGGGCCCGATCGAGTTAAACGCACTGGAGCTGTCGAATGTCGCGGCGACGCTGGCGTCGGGTGGCGTGTGGTGTCCGCCGAGCCCAATCGACAAGCTTTTCGACCGCAACGGCAACGAAGTTGCGGTTACCACCGAGACCTGCGAACAGGTGGTGCCCGAGGGATTGGCCAACACCCTGGCCAACGCGATGAGCCACGACGCGCTGGGCATGGGCACCGCGGCGGGTTCGGCCGGCGCGGCGGGCTGGGACCTGCCGGTGTCAGGCAAGACCGGCACCACCGAAGCCCACCGTTCTTCCGGGTTCGTGGGCTTCACCAGCCACTACGCGGCCGCGAACTATATCTACGACGACTCCACCTCGCCGACGGATCTGTGCTCCGGCCCGCTGCGACATTGCAGCGACGGCGACCTTTACGGCGGCAACGAGCCGGCCCGTACCTGGTTCACCGCGATGAAGCCGATCGCCACCAGCTTCGGTGACGTGAAGTTGCCGCCGACCGATCCACGCTATGTCGAGGGTTCGCCCGGTTCGCGGGTACCCAGCGTCGCCGGGCTCGAGGTGGACGCCGCGCGCCAGCGCCTCAAAGAGGCGGGCTTCCAGGTGGCCGACCAGACTAACTCGGTCAACAGCACCGCGAAGCTCGGCGAGGTGGTCGGAACGTCACCCAGCGGCCAAACAATTCCGGGTTCGATCGTCACGATTCAGGTCAGCAACGGCATCCCGCCGGCTCCGCCGCCGCCGCCGGAGGGCGGAGACGTACCGGTCCCGGTCGGTTCGCAGGTCATCAACATCCCCGGCCTGCCGCCGATCACCATTCCGATACTGGCACCCCCGCCGCCACCTCCGCCGCCCTAAGAGCACGCGAAAATCGTCGTTACCGTGAAGAGTTGAGCGACCAGTCCGCTACCGGCAGTAGGCTGCCTGCATGGCCGTTTTGCCCGTCCTGATCCGCACCGGGGCCGTTGCGCTTGGCTCTGCCGTAGCCGGCGTCGGTTATGCCTCGATCGTCGAGCGCAACGCGTTCGTCCTGCGCGAGTTCACCCTCCCGGTCTTGACCCCGGGGTCCACACCGCTGCGGGTGCTTCATCTCAGCGACCTCCATATGCTGCCGAATCAGCGCCGCAAGCAGACCTGGCTCCGCGAGCTGGCCAGCTGGGAGCCCGACCTGGTCGTCAACACCGGCGACAACCTGGCGCACCCCAAGGCGGTGCCCGCCGTCGTCCAGACCCTGGGCGACCTGCTGTCGCGGCCGGGCGTCTTCGTTTTCGGCAGCAATGACTACTTCGGTCCGCGCTTGAAGAACCCGATGAACTACCTCAACAATCCGGCGCATCGGGTCCGTGGTGAGCCCTTGCCCTGGCAGGACTTGCGGGCGGCGTTCACCGAACGCGGCTGGCTCGACCTCACGCACACCCGCCGCGAGTTCGAGGTGGCCGGGCTGCACATCGCGGCCGCGGGCGTGGACGACCCGCACATCGACCGGGACCGGTATGACGCCATCGCGGGCCCGGCCAGCCCGGCCGCGAACCTGCGGCTGGGCCTGACGCATTCGCCGGAGCCGCGCGTGCTGGACCGCTTCGCGGCGGATGGTTACCAGCTGGTGATGGCCGGCCACACCCACGGCGGGCAGCTGTGCCTGCCGTTTTACGGCGCCCTGGTGACCAACTGCGGCCTGGACCGGACGCGGGCGAAGGGGCTCTCCCACTGGGGTGCGGACATGAAGTTGCATGTCTCCGCCGGCATAGGAACCTCACCGTTTGCGCCGGTGCGCTTCTGCTGCCGGCCCGAAGCGACCCTGCTGACGTTGATCGCCGCCCCGATGGGCGACCGAGATTCCAGCAGCATCCTGGGCCGTTCGCAGCCAGCAGCCTCGGTGCGTTGAGCGATCACGCCCAGATCGCGGAGCGCAAGCTGCCGCGCAGCTGGACGGACAACGCGATCCGGCTGATCGGGGCCGACGCCCGCCGCAGCGCCGACACTCACCTGGTGCGGTACCCGCTGCCGTCGGCCTGGAGCGCCGGCGGCCTCAATGTTCAGGTCGAGCTGTACCTCAAGGACGAGACGACGCATATCACCGGCAGCCTCAAACACCGGCTGGCGCGCTCACTGTTCTTATATGCGCTGTGTAACGGCTGGATCCACGAGGGCACCACGGTGGTCGAGGCGTCGTCGGGTTCGACGGCGATATCCGAGGCCTACTTCGCGTCCCTGCTGGGTCTGCCGTTCATCGCCGTCGTGCCGGCGAGTACCAGCCCCTCCAAGGTGGCGCTGATCGAATCACAAGGCGGGCGTTGCCATTTCGTGCAGAAGTCGAGTGAGGTTTACACCGAGGCGGAACGTGTTGCGCGCGAGGCCGGCGGACACTACCTGGACCAGTTCACCAACGCCGAGCGCGCCACCGACTGGCGCGGCAACAACAACATCGCCGAGTCGATCTACACGCAAATGCGCGACGAGAAATACCCCATCCCGGAGTGGATCGTGGTCGGCGCGGGCACCGGCGGAACGAGCGCGACCATCGGCCGCTACATCCGCTATCGGCGGCACGCGACCCGGCTGTGCGTCGTCGACCCGGAGAACTCCGCATTCTTTCCCGCCTACGCCGAAGACCGCGATGACATTGTCATGTCCGTGTCATCCCGTATCGAGGGCATCGGCCGGCCGCGGGTAGAGCCGTCGTTTCTACCCGGCGTGGTCGACCGCATGGTCGCAGTGCCCGACGCGGCGTCGATCGCGGCCGCCCGCCACGTCAGCGCGGTGCTGGGACGCCGCGTGGGGCCGTCCACCGGCACCAACCTGTGGGGAGCCTTCGGCCTTCTTGCCGAGATGGTGGCCGAAGGCCGCAGCGGTTCGGTGGTGACACTGCTCGCCGATAGTGGGGACCGCTACGCCGACACCTACTTCAGCGACGAGTGGGTCAGTGCCCAGGGGCTCGATCCCACCGGCCCCGCCGAGGCACTGGTCGAGTTCGAACGCTCCTGTCGCTGGAGCTGACCCGCTGGCCTGCGGTTTGGCCAGTGGACCGGCCCGTGCGATAGGCTGTCGGGGCTTCAAGCGGGGTGTGGCGCAGCTTGGTAGCGCGCTTCGTTCGGGACGAAGAGGCCGTGGGTTCAAATCCCGCCACCCCGACCAGCTTTCTCAGCGTCTCAAGCCAAAGCACCGACTTCGGACGACGAATTCGAGCCACGGTCGCTTGCAGCGGCGGTAATATTCGCGCATGTCGCTGGCCTTGGGGACGACAATTGCCGGACACAAGGTCCTGAAGTTGTTGGGCTCTGGCGCCGACGCCGGGCAGTTCACGAAAGCTGGTTATCCGGACGGGATACCGGCACCCGACATTTCCGCGATATCGCCGGAACGGCGGATCCGATGAGCGTGCTCGATCTACCTGACTACAACTGGGCCTCGCTGTGTTGGCGGGAAACCCGGATCGTCTACCTGCACGGGGAACTGGCCCTTGACGAGCACGAACGTGAGCTACGCCAACAGGGCATGGGCGTTGAACAAATCGCGCGCTTCTTGTGCAAACTCCGTAGTGATCTGCGCTGTTGGACAAGAACACTCATGAGTGACCGTCATGAGGCAGCCAGGCTCGACACAGAGGACCCCAACCCGACCTTCGATGAGCTGGTTGCCAAATGGGAAGGCAGGCGCTTCACCGGAGATGATCGCTACGAGCAGATCATCGAAGCCGCCAAACGCAGCCGCGCCAGTGTGAACGCAGCGTTGGGGCTTGACCCGAAGGATCCGCCGCCGCTGCCAGTGGTGGTTCCTCCGTCGCCGAGCTACGCACGGCCGTGCCCGCACGGGTCAGGCTGTTGTATAAAACCCAAGGCTGCGTAGCTCCGCACCGAGGTTGCACCTGGCCAAGGCTTCCCACCGTTCACGCGCGTAGGGCGTGCGGTACACCGCGGGTTGCTCGAGTAAGGCCTGCAGGATGCGGGCCCGGCCGGCGCCAAACACCTCGTCGGATAGGTGGGCGTATTCGCCGCGGACCGCCGCTGTATACGCGACGTATCTGTCGGCCGCTGCGGCGAGGATGGCCAGGTCTGCGTCGGACAATGCCTCGCCATTGCGGTCGCCACGCTGGGGATCATGGGTGGCGGTGAGTCGCACCAGGCGGGCGACTTCAGTGATCAGCTCAGGGGGAAGGCCCAGGGCGGCGAGTTCGGCTTCGGCGCGGCGTGCGCTGTTCTCCTCGTCGTCGGGTTGACCCGCGTAGATGGCGTCGTGGTACCAAGCCGCCAGCCTGACCGCGGCGGGATCCACGGCATGCTCCTCCAGCTCGTCGGCGTGTGACAACACTTCACGCAGGTGGGCGGTGTTGTGGTAGCGACGTTGGGGTTCACCCCACGAGGCGAGCAGCGCTCGCCCGACTTCGTCGGCCCGAGGAGACTGGGTGTAAGCAGCGATCAGCTGCCGCCAGGCCACCGCTAACTCGTCTGAGTTGTTGGCACCGGCCGGATCCGTGATGATCACTCGCTGTCGTAGATCGCCAGCTGATCGAATGCCACATACGCAATCTGGGTGGGGTCATCGACGGGATGAACCCGCACACTCAGGTTTGGCCCAACCACGTCGTCGGCGGAAATCACCTCGGTAATCCCCACCGGCAGATCCTGCGGGACGCCGGCATCGTTCGTGGGAATGTCGGTCAACAAGCGCAGCCGCCGACCAGTCAGCCCGGTGGCCTCGTAAGAGAATCTGTGAAACTCTTCGGCCTCGCTGGCCGGTTGCATTTGCGCTGCAGCTTGGGCCTCGCTGGGCTCTGGCATTTGCGCTCCGGCTTCACTCATCGTCCGTCCCCTTCACGCCGCATTGTCCGGCACTGCTCATTCCCAAATCTATCGCTTTTCCCCGGGACATCTGTCTGTGACGCTGCAAACTGCCGCGACGATCCAACGGCGACCGCGTCGGCGTGTACTCCTCGCTTCGTTTCTTCCCCAGCGCCCGGCGTGTCTCGAAACCAACGTTCTTGGCTTCTCAAATATCGCGTCAAAGGTGCGGCCTCCGAACAAGTGCGATTCGCGTTGGGAGGTCGCGGCGACGGGATTTCGATTAACCCTGCCCTGCAGCGGGCCGCGTACGCTGGCCGGCGAGCTTGACCCGAGCCCGCCGCGAAATTTCCCAAGAATCTTCCAAGATGTCCGCTTCAACCTTGCCGTGCACACCTTCATCACGGGAGGGAAGGACAGTGGCCGCACCCCATGGTGTAGGAATGCCGGGTTTCCTGGGTGTGAAGCACTCGCCGGAACTATCGTGTGCTGGACCGTGGTCGCCGGGAGGCTGATGTGGACGGGACACCGTTCGGGCGCTATCGCCTGATCGAGTTGTTGGGTCGCGGCGGCATGGGCGAGGTGTGGCGCGCGTATGACACCGACACCGACCGAGTCGTGGCGATCAAGGTGCTGCCCGCGCACTTATCCGACGATGAGATGTTTCAGCAGCGGTTCCGCCGCGAAGCCCACGCCGCGGCACGATTGAACAGCCCACACGTGATTCCCATCCATCACTACGGCGAGATCGACGGCCGGTTATATGTCGATATGCGGCTGATCGAGGGCCGCGACTTGGAGGCCGTGCTGGCCGACGGGCCGATCGTGCCAGCGCGGGCGGTGCGGATCATCGAGGGGGTCGCCGAGGCTTTGCAGGCCGCTCACAAGGTGGGCCTGGTGCATCGTGATGTCAAACCGTCCAACATTTTGCTCGACGAGAATGACTTCGCCTACCTGATCGACTTCGGGATCGCCCGCGCTGCTGCCGATACCAGGTTGACCAGAACCGGGGGCATGATCGGCACTTTCCAGTACATGGCGCCGGAGCGGTTTGGCAGCCGTCAGGAGGATGCCCGCGCCGACATCTATGCGTTGGCCTGTGTGCTGTATGAATGCCTAACCGGGCAACCACCCTTCGCCGAGGACAGTGCCGAGCGCCTCATGGCGGCGCACCTCAACACCCCGCCGCCTCGACCCTCGACCACGCAACCGGACGTGCCCCCGCAGGTTGACGAGGTGATCGCCACCGGCATGGCCAAAGACCCCGACAACCGGTATGCCACCACGGTGGAGTTGGCCACCGCCGCCCACGACGCCATCACCACGCCGCTGGCACCACCCAGCAAACCCACCCTGCTCGACAACGCGGCCCCGGCGGCAGCACCCGGACCCATTCTCCTCGACGATCAGGTGCGACCCATGCAGCCGCCCGCGCCGGACGCGGCTATCCCGCCCACCAAGACGGGGGTCCGGCCGCTATGCCGGGGCATCAAAATCACACTCATCGCCGGCGCTGTGGCACTCGTCGCCGTGATCGCAGCGGCCGTCGGGATTTCGGCCATCACTGGACACCGGCCGTCCAGGCCATCCCCGACATCATCGGAGTCATCCCCGACACCATCGGAACAGGGCCCGTCAGCTCTCGTTACGCTGCCGTTCGCCGGCCTCAACTCCCCCGACGGCGTGGCGGTGGATCCCACCGGCAACCTCTACGTCACCGACCGCGGCCACGACCGGGTGCTCAAGTTGCCGGCCGGCTCGGTCGACCAGGCGGTGCTGCCGTTGACCGGCCTCAAGGGCCCCGGCGGTGTGGCGGTGAATCCCGTCGTCGATCTTTTGTCTCCCGGCGGCGCCCTGTACGTCACCGACCGCGGCAACGACCGAGTGCTGAAGTTGTCGAACGTCGCGATTTTCGGGGCCACCCAGACGGTGACGGTGCTGCCGTTCACCGGCCTCAAGGGCCCCGACGCTGTGGCGGTGGATGCCGTCGACGCCCTCTTCGTCGCCGACCGCGGCAACAACCGGGTGCTGAAGTTGTCGGCCGGCGCGGCCACCCAGACGGTGCTGCCGTTCACCGGCCTCAACTCGCCCGACGGTGTGGCGGTGGATCCCACCGGCAACCTCTACGTCACCGATACCGGCAACAACCGGGTGCTGAAGTTGTCGGCCGGCGCGGCCACCCAGGAGGTGCTGCCGTTCACCGGCCTCCAGATCCCCACCGGTGTGGCAGTGGATTTCACCGGCAACCTCTATGTCGCCGACACCGGCAACAGGCGTGTGCTGAAGCTGCCGGCTGGGTCGGATAGCCAGACGGTGCTTCCGGCGTTCACCGGCCTCAACTACCCAGACGGAGTGGCGGTGGATCACGCTGGCAACCTCTACGTCACCGACCATGGCAACAACCGGGTGCTGAAACTGCCGGCGCAGTAGCGCGGTCGCACTGGCCGCGGCTCAGTCGACCTCCCAGAACCAGGCGAAGTACTGGCGGCAAGTCAGGCGCCCGGAAGTAGAAGCATCTCAGAACTAAAGATCTGCGACATGGTCATCGGGATGAGTTAGCCAACGAGAACGACTAGTTCACCGTGTCTCAGAAGTTGACTCAAAAAGGGGAAAAGGTCTGCGTAGATGTCCAGGCGAAGTGTTGGTTTTAAGGAACAATGCACGGTTTGCCTCCGCGCCGGTAGCTCTTACGTTCGCACTCCACTGTGAACCGCTACCACACCACCCGAGAGGTTGCGCCACGTTACGTTGTCCCAACCCGCGCCGCGCATCAAGTCGGCGAGAGCCGCCTGGTCGGGCCAGGCGGCGATGGATTCAACGAGGTAGTCGTAGGCTTGCGGGCTGCTACTCACTCGCCGGGCGATAAACGGAACTCCGTGGCGCAAATAGAGGGTGCTGACTGCTTGTACTAAACGATGCGGTGGATGACTGAATTCGCAGATTGCGAGTCGTCCGCCGGGTTTTACGACGCGTCGCATTTCGGAGATTGCGCGGTGGGTGTCGGCCACGTTGCGCAAACCAAAGGAGATTGTCGCGGCGTCGAAGCTCGCGTCGCCGAACGGGAGTTTGAGAGCGTCACCGAAGACGAACTCGATGTCGGGAGCGCGGGTTCGGGCAACGTCGAGCATGCCCGGCGAGAAGTCGCATCCGGTGACCTGGGCGCCGGACTTGGCCAGGCACGCCGAGGAGGTGCCGGTACCACAAGCAACGTCGAGAACCGTGCGGCCGGGCCCGAGTGCCAAGCTGGCCGCCGTCACACGCCCCCACCGGCGCATCTGCCCGAGCCACAAGATGCTGCGGGTTCGATCGTATCCATGTGCCACTTCGTCGAACATGGCGCTGACTTGGGCGGATTGCTTATCGAGCTGGGCTCGGACCATGGTCCCTACTCCTATCAATTAACCTGATGCACAACATGTTCGACATCAACCAACCTGCTGACCCCGCAATCGAGTGCCTGACCGATGTGTGCCGAAAGCCTTTGGTGGAGCTTGGCATTGACGTGCCGGTCGGTGCGGACCTCGAGGATGCGCGGGCCCGCACCTTCAAGGCCGGCCGTCAGCTCTGACGGGCTCGTGACTCGCTCGTGCTGCCACCCTGCCCCGGCGGCCAGACATGCAATGTCAACGGTGTGTGGCGTGGCGAACAGCTCGTCGAAACCGACTGTGTCGGCGGTGTGTTCGACCAATGAGAAGATGCCGCCACCTTCGTTGTTAATGACGATGATGGTGAGGTCGGGTCGCAGACTGCGCCGGCCACCGAGAAGACCGGTGAGGTCGTGCAGGAACGTCAGATCGCCCAGGATCGCGTAGGCCTTTCCGCCGCCGGCCGTTTGGTGTGCAATGGCGGCGCCGATGGCCGTGGACGTAGTGCCGTCAATGCCCGCCAGCCCACGATTGCAGAGCACGCGCAGGCCTCGGCGCGACGGCATGGTGACGTCCGCATCGCGGATCGGCATGCTGGAGCCGATAACGCACAGCGCGTCGTCGGGAAGTTGGTGTAGAACATCGCGGACGACGCGCGGCTCGCTGAACGCGGAATGGTCGAGAAAGCCGTCGAGTGCTGCCTTGGCGGCCTGCTCCGCGGCACGCCAAAGTTGCAACCAGGACGGATCACAGCGAGGCCCCTCCGGTGTCGGGAACTGTCGCAGGAGCCTGCCCGCCGAACGGCTCGGGTCGGACCAATCATCGTGCGGATCAACAACAATGAGCTCGGCGACATCGCGCAGCAATGCCTGGATCTCTTTCGACAACCCCGGCCTGCCGACGCTGACGACGAGTTCTGGCATGAGCCGTCGCCGCGTGTTCTGGTGGGAAAGCAGGTACCGGTAGGTGGAAATGGCGTTGGGCCCGCGGCGAGCCCCGCTCTGCGGCTCGGCCAGCAGCGGCCAGCCCGAGGCTTCGGCCAAGGCGATGGCGGCGGCTGCGTCTTGCGCGTCATCACCGACGACGACGACGCCACGCGCGCTCGCCGAAATGGACGCGCCTGGCGAGGCAGCCGTCGAAGTGGCCATCGAAGTGGGCGGGGTGATCTCAACCCACGGCTTGCCGTCGGCCCGGCCAGGAAAACGCGCCTGCGCGTCATCACAGGGTGCGAACTCCAGCGGTTCACGCAACGGCACATTGAGATGGACGGGTCCAGTGGCGGCGGACGCGACGGCCCGGCACACCAGCGACCGCCAATAGCAGTTGGCCGACGGCGTGCTGTCTACCTCCAGGCACGGCGTGCCGATCTCAGCGAACAGCCTTACCGCTGAGCCGAAAAGCTTGATCTGGTCGGTGGTTTGGCTCGCTCCCGTGCCACGCATCTCCGCTGGACGGTCGGCGGTCAACACTACAAGCGGGACATGGGAGTGACTCGCCTCGAGCACAGCGGGGTGCAGGTTGGCGGTCGCGGTGCCCGACGTGCAGACGACAACCACCGGACGTCCACTGCGCTTGGCCAAGCCGAGCGCGAGGAAGCCGGCCGCTCGCTCGTCGAAGCGGCTGTGCAGACGTTGGCCCGACCGCGTGGCTTGTGCAAAGAGCGCCTGAGCAAGCGGGCCGGTCCGAGCGCCCGGCGCGACGACGATGTCGGCGACCCCGCACCGGGCGAGCTCGTCGGCCAGGACCAACGATATGGCCGTGGCCGCATTCATCGCGCCACCAGCACGTCGTCGGAGACCCCGAGGGCCTCCAGCATCTGCCGCATCTTGACGCGGGTCTCGTCGTACTCCTCGTCTGGATCCGAGCCCTCGACGATGCCACATCCGGCATACACCACGGCCGATGCGCCGCTGATCATCGCCGAGCGGATGGCAACCGCCAGTTCGCCGCCGCCGTCGGCACCGATCCAGCCGATCGGGGCGGCATACCAGCCCCGGTCGAACGGTTCGATACCGGTCAGGCATCGCAGCGCCGGAGTTGCCGGGAAGCCGCCCACCGCCGGCGTCGGGTGCAGGGCCCCCGCGAGACGAAGCAGGTCGGGAGTCGACCGCGGATGCACCGCGCTGATCCTGGTTTGTCGATGCTGAATGTCGGCGATCCGCAGAACGCTTTCCGCCTCATCGGTCCGGACATCGCGGAAGAACCGTTGCAGCGTGTGCCTGACGACCTCGGCGACGATTGCATGTTCCCGCTCGAGTTTGGGGTCGGTTTGCAGGTGGCGGCTCAGTTGCGCGTCGCGTACCGGGTCCGGGTCACGAGGTACCGATCCCGCCAGGCCATGGGTATCGACACGCTCACCGTGCAGATGCAGGAGGCATTCCGGAGTCCGGCCGACGAACCACTGACCCCACACCTGGGCACCGAACACCGCCCCGACCCGGTGGTGGTCGAGCAACGACGCCAGCATCGGCGCGACTGCCACGGACCGGTCGAAATCAAGTGCGAGTTGACGGGCCAGGACCAGCTTGTCGAAGCTGCCCGCGGCGATCGCGTCAAGTACGCGGCGGACAAGCAGTTTCCATTCGAGCTCCGACGGTGTCTCGCGCATCGAGACCACGCGGGGCCGTTCGCTATCGACGACGCCGGAGTCCGCCAGCAGGATGCGCGCCGCGCTCGCGGCAGGCCGGACGGCGACGCCGGCGTCTGCCTCCGGCCGCAACCACGCGTTCAGCGTCAGTACCGTCGGGCAGCCCGGTTCTTCGATCAGCTCGGCGGCAGGCAACCACATCAGGGCGTCGGGCATCGCGGCGCGGCGGCTCGCTTCGTCATGGTCGTGATGGCGAAAGCTGAATCCGCCCACCAGAGAAGGCCGGCGACCGGTTCCGCCGAGGAGTGCGCCACTGCGGCACCCCCGCCAGAAAGCGGACACCTGCTCGAACCTGTCGGCCCCGTGGCCGGCCACGTCAAGCGCAGTGCCCACGGCCAGTCGACGCTGCCCACTCCACGACGACGCCCACACGAATGTGCGTTCGCTGCTGGCGGATAGCTGCCGAACTCGGTCGGCGACAGTGAATCGAGGGACGGTGGCCGACCAACTCGCCAGTACCGGTCTCCCGCGATCGGCCGCAGCTTTCGCTGCGTCCCGGCATAACTTCCCGAATCCCTCGAGATTGGCCATGTCGATAGGCTCTGCCCGCCGCGCCGGGCTCGATAGCGTAATCGACTACTCCATTGTCTCGGGGCATCCGACAAGCCCAAAGAGTAGTTTTCGCGGGGTATCGAGTAGTCGATTACGCTATCCCGCTGCCGCGCTCGCGTCGACGATTGGTCTGTGGACGAGGAGATCGAGATGAGCGCTTTGCAGATGATCCTTCTTGCATTGATCCTTCTGGCATTAGGCACACCGTTGGCGGGTGTGTGGTTCTGGGGCCTGCAGGCCCGGCTCGAACGCTGGGATGCCGAAAAGCACGCCCTGGACTGATCCGCTGCGCGGCAAGGATTTCAGTGGATTCGCTATCGACGCATAGATCGGAGGCCCGCTATGTCAGCTGCCATTGCATCGCCAACCGCGGCGCATGACGACAACGGATGCACACCTGAGGCTCTGGCGATGATGTCGAGATATCGCATCGACGTCCCGATTGAGCGGCTGTCCGCCCCGCCGCCGCTGCCCGCCGATCTGCAGGCGCTGCTGGACGCCGCGTTGGCCAAGCCGGCGGCCCAGCAGCCCAGCTGGCCGGAAGATCAGGCCGAGGCCATGCGCACCGTCCTGGAGAGCGTGCCGCCCATCACCGTCGCGGCGGAAATCCAGGAACTGCAGGATCTGCTCGGCGAGGTCGCGAAGGGCAATGCGTTTCTGCTGCAGGGTGGCGACTGCGCCGAGACTTTCGCCGGCAACACCGAGTCTCACATCGGCAATAACATCCGAACACTGTTACAGATGGCCTTGGTGCTGACGTACGGCGCCAGCATGCCGGTGGTCAAGATCGCCCGCATCGCCGGTCAGTACGCCAAGCCGCGGTCATCCGACACCGACGCCCTGGGGCTGCGGTCCTATCGCGGCGACATGGTCAACGCATTCACCCCGGATGCCGCCGCGCGCGAACACGATGCATCCCGGTTGGTGCGGGCCTATGCGTATGCCAGCGCGGCGATGAACCTTGTCCGGGCATTCACGTCGTCGGGCCAGGCGTCGCTGCGTCGGATGCGCGACTGGAACCGGGACTTCGTCCGGAGCTCCCCCGCGGGCGCCCGCTACGAGGCGCTCGCCGGCGAGATCGACCGCGCCATGCGCTTCATGAGGGCCTGCGGGGTCCAGGACGGCAAGTTGCGCACCGCCGAGATCTACGCGAGCCATGAGGCGCTGGTGCTCGACTACGAGCGGGCGATGCTGCGGCTCGCCGATAACGAGGCCGGCGAGCCGGCACTGTACGACCTGTCGGGGCACTACTTGTGGATCGGCGAACGGACCCGCCAACTCGACGGCGCGCACATCGCGTTCGCGGAGATGATCGCGAACCCCATCGGGGTGAAGATCGGCCCGACGGCGGCGCCCGAGCTGGTGGCCGAATACGTGGAGCGGCTGGACCCGCACAACAAGCCGGGCCGGCTGACCCTGGTCAGCCGGCTGGGCAGCGACAAGGTCCGCGACCTGCTGCCGCCGATCATCGAGAAGGTCCAGACCACCGGACACCTCGTGATCTGGCAGTGCGACCCGATGCACGGCAACACCCAGGAGTCGTCCGCCGGCTACAAAACCCGCCACTTCGACCGGATCGTCGACGAGGTGCTGGGTTTCTTCGAGGTACACCGGGCGCTGGGCACCCATCCCGGCGGGATCCACGTCGAGATCACCGGCGAAAACGTCACCGAATGCCTCGGTGGGGCACAAGACATCTCGGACACCGACCTGGCTGCCCACTACGAAACCGTGTGTGACCCGAGGCTGAACATCCAACAAGCACTGGAACTGGCGTTTCTCGTCGCCCAGATGCTGTGTGCCGACGTCCGCGAATAGGCGCTTCTGGTGAAAGTCAATGACATTGAAGGACATTGAAAGGACTCGACATGGAACGGACCGGTGATGACACCTGGGACCTGGCCAGCAGCGTGGGAGCTACTGCCACCATGGTGGCTGCCGCCCGAGCAGCCGCGTCCAGGCGTCCGCATCCGGTGATCAATGATCCGTTCGCCGAGCCGCTGGTGCGCGCAGTCGGGCTGGACGTATTCAACCGGGTGGCGTCCACCGGACTGGATTTCGCCGACCTGGCCGAAGGCGTCGCGCTTCCGCGAATGGTCGACACGTTCGCTGCCCGGGCACGTTACTTCGACGAGTACTTCGCCGACGCCACCGCCGCGGGCCTGCGTCAGGTCGTGATCGTGGCGTCGGGTCTGGACGCCCGGCCGTACCGGCTTTCTTGGCCGGCGGGGACAACGGTGTACGAGATCGACCAGCCTGAGGTAATCGAGTTCAAGACATCGACTTTGTCGGAGATCGGCGCCGTCCCGGCCACCGAGCACCGCACCGTCGGCATCGACCTTCGCGAAGATTGGCCGGCTGCGCTGCGCGAGGCCGGTTTCGACGCCGCCCAGCCCACCGCGTGGCTCGCCGAGGGATTACTCATCGGCTTCCTGCCACCGGAGGCCGAGCTTCGGCTACTGGATGATGTTATTTCGTTGAGCGCCACCGGCAGCTGGGTGACAGCCGACTACGGAACGATTGTCGAATCCTCGGAGGAGTCGCAGGAAAAGGCCCGGCTCATGACTGAAGGCTGGCGACGGCAGGGACTCGATATGGACGTTGCGGGCTTAACCTATTCCGGCGACCATACCGACGTCGCTGCGCACCTGGAAGCGGACGGCTGGGAAACGGCCAGATCCAAGCTCAACGACCTCGTCGTCGCCGCCGGACTGCCGGAATTGAGTGCGGCCGACCTACAAGCCCCGGGCGCCACGATCAGCTTCGTCCGGGCGGTGCGGACCGGACCGGACCAGCGATGCTGACTGGAATCGCACACATCGCCCTCACCGTTCGGGACCTGCCGACGAGCATCGCTTGGTACCGCGACGTTCTGGAACTTCCGGTGATCGCAGAATTCTGCGAGGACGGTCAGATGCGACGCAAAGCCGTGCTGGGAAACGACACGATGCGGCTTGGGCTCGTCCAACATTCGCCGGCCTCGGACGGGGCATTCGATGAGACCCGTATTGGTCTTGACCACCTCGCCTTCGCCGTCCCGTCCGGGGCCATCCAGCGATGCGCCGCTCGACTCGATCGACTTGGGATACCTCATTCGCCTGTCACACCGTCGGTGTTGCAGCCTGACCAGAGGGTGCTGGTATTCCGTGACCCCGACGCCATCCAACTCGAGTTCTTCGAAACGAAGTAGACGGCGGCCAGTTCGAAATACCAGACAACGTTCGCCGGTATCCGCCGGTGTTGTCACTGGGTTGGCCGGGACTTGTGACAACGCCGTGCCACGCTCAGACTGATTTATATGCGCGACCGCGAGACGATCGACTCGGAATTGCGGCTCATCGCTCTTCGGCGCCAATCGATCCGTGAGCAGGGCGGTCAGCCGTCGTCCCAGCAGGTCGACGAACTCCTCGACGAGCGCCTGGCCCAGCGCGCGGGGGTGTCGAAAACCGAGGTGGTTGAAGCGGGTGAAACCGAGGTTGTCGCCGACACCAGGTCGCAGCGCCACAAAACCGACGGCATCACGCGTCACGGACGCAAGGGTGTGCTGCGCCGCTTCGGCTCCCTCGCGGCATTGCCGTTATCACTGTTAGCCGTCGCGGCCGCGTTAGTGGTGATGTTCGCGGACCACAATCAAGAACCGGCCGCACAGCCGGCGGCGGACCCGCCGCCGTCGGTTGCGCAGCCCAGCCCGCCGGCGCCCGGAACACCCGCTCCGCCCGTTGGCCTCGTCGACATTGTGTTCGTCAGCGGGCTCAAACAGGTTGGCGTGCCGGTTCCCAGCCAGGAATACGTGATGAGCCATGGGCACGCGGTCTGCGATTTCCTAGCGCAGCAACCCAACCTCGCAGAGGCCGCCCGCTTCGTGCAGCAATCGTCGATATGGGACGCCAAGCAGAGCACCGACTTCGCCATCGCGGCCGTCGTCACCTACTGCCCTCAGTACGAATCCGCAAGCCCGGGCGAGATGGAGCCGGCCTTCCAGAATGCTCTCTCTGATCTGCAAGCCATCCAACGTGATCTGCAAGGCATCCAAGGCAATCTGCAAGGCATCCAAGATAATCTGCCGCCCATCCCAGGCCACCAGTAATCCGGGGCTGACCGATCGGCGACCAGCAGTGATTTCCGCACCAAGGCATCGAGTACATCCAGCACGGCGTAATCGTCGGCATGATCGAATCCGGCTACCGCACAAGCACTTTCGAGATCAAATCCACCGGCGAACACCGAACACCGGTCCAGCAAGCGGCTTTCGGCATCGTCGAGATGGTCGTAGGACCACGCGACGGTCTGCCGCAAGGTCTGGTGGCGCGCCAATCCGCGCCGGGATCCGACCAGCAGCCGGAATCGCTGATCGAGACGGTCGCGCACTTCGCCGGCGGTCATCGACGCCATTCGCGACGCCGCCAGCTCGATGGCCAACGGGATCCCGTCGAGCTGCCGGCAGATCTCCACCACCGCGGTCGCCTCGTCAGGCTCAACGACCGAGAAACCAGTCGCGACATTGCGCGCGCGTTCGACGAACAAACTGACCGCGGCGGAGTCGATACCGGCGCCGACGTCCAGCGACGGCACCAGCCACAACTGTTCATCGGCCAGTCCCAAACCTTCACGGCTGGTGGCCAGGAGCCGCACGGTATCCGACTGCGCAAGGATCGCTTCGACGAGATCGGCGGCCGCGTCGCGCACGTGTCCGCAGTTATCGAACACCAACAGCCGGACTCGGCCCTCCAGCGCGGCGGCCACCGACTCGGTGACGGTCTTATCCCGCTGCTGAACGATGCCGAGAGCCGAGGCAACCGCGTCGGCTACCGACGCCGGTTCGGTAATCGCGGCCAGTTCGAAAACCCAGACCCCGTCCGGGAATTCATCGGCCAGATGCGCCGCGACCTCCAATGCAAGCCGGGTCTTGCCAACCCCACCGGCCCCGGTCAGAGTCACCAGCTGCTGCTTACGCAGCGCGGCTCCCACATCGGCGACCGCGGACTCGCGCCCGATGAAACTGGTCGGCTGACGCCGCAGGTTCCCAGAACCGGGATCGAGCGTCCGCAGCGGCGGGAACTGGGTGCGCAGGCCCCGTGCTTGCACCTGGAACACCCCGACCGCGGTCGGCAAATCGCGCAACCGCCGCGGCCCTAGATCGATGAGATCAACGCCGCTGAGTAGACCCGCCGTCGAGTCCGCCAACAGGATCTGCCCGCCGTGCCCGGCGGCCATCACGCGGGCTGCACGATTCAGCACCGCGCCGAAGTAGTCGGCCCCGCGCAACTCGGCCGCGCCGGTAGCGATGCCCATCCGCACCGGCAACTCCAATTGGCGCTGCGCGGCCACTGCAGCATCCACCGCAGACCTGGGCGAGGCGAACGCGGCGCACACCCCGTCACCGGTGTGCTTGAACAACCAACCGCCGTGCGCCTCGATCGCCCGACGCAACGTTTCGTCGTGGGCGGCCAGCGCGATGCGCATTCCGTCCGCGTCGACCTCCCACCGACGCGTTGAACCCTCCACATCGGTGAACAGAAACGTCACCACACCCGAAGGTGCGGCCGCCGGAGGAGCGGACACACACGCAGAATGCCACACCCAGCAAACTCCCGCCTTCAACATCGCGGGAACAGTTCATCAAGCACCGGGGGTTCCGAAGGGGCGGGCGCTCGAGCTCGAACTTTTACCTCATCGTGTTCTAGATGCGACGGCGGTAACTCAGTGTTATTGACGTGACTCGAGTGCAGTAGGCGCACTCGAACTGACGATGAGTGGGATGCCGGCGCTGGAAGATCGTCGTCGTTGGATTTCGCGGGCCCCGATGTGGTGGTGGCAGCGCGCGCTTGTCGCTGGCAGCGTGTGGGTGCTCGTTGCCGGGGGCGTGTGCGTGGCGCGTGCTGCCCCGCTCACCCCCGCCGCGGTCCTTCGCGTCGGCAGCTACCAAGGGATTCCCGGGCAATACTCGAGCATCCAGGCAGCGGTCGACGCCGCCCGGCCCGGGGACTGGGTGCTGATCGGGCCGGGCGACTACCACGAGACCGGCAATCGGGTTCCTCCCGGGGCCGTCGGCGACGACGCGGCGGGGGCCGCCGTGCTGGTGACCACGCCCGGTATCCACATCCGCGGCATGGACCGCAACGGCGTCGTGCTCGACGGCACCAAGCCGGGGGCGTCTGCGTGCAGCTCCGCGACGGCCGACCAGGACCTCGGCCCGCTCGGTTCCGACGGCACCCCGACGGGGCGAAACGGGCTGATCGTGTTCAAGGCGTCCGGCGTCAGCGTCGAGAACCTGATCGCCTGCAATTTCCTCTCGGGCACCGACACCCCCGGCGATGAGATCTGGTTCGACGGCGGCGGATCGAGCGGCACCCAGCAGATCGGAAGCTGGCGCGGCGCGTTCCTGTCGGCCACCTCGAGCTACTACGCCGGCGACAACCAGCCCTTCGCCCAGTACGGGATCTACGCCTCCAACACCTTCGGGCCGGGGCTGTTCACGCAGGTGTACGCAAACAACATGGGCGACGCCGCGTTCTACATCGGCGGCTGCCCGGACTGCAACACGATCCTCGACCACGCCCACGGCCAGAACTCGGCCGAGGGATACTCGGGAACAAATTCGGGCGGCCACCTGATCATCGAGAACTCCGAGTTCGACAACAACTACATCGGGATCGTCACCAACAGCCAGAACAACGACGACCAACCGTCGCCCCAGTCCGGCCGCTGCCCCGGTAACGAGACCGGCCCGACCGGGACCCACTCGTGCTGGGTTGTCACGCACAACTCGGTGCACGACAACAACAACGCGAACACACCCACCAGCTCCGACGTCGTCGGGGCTCCGGGCGGCACTGGCGTCCTGATCTCCGGAGGGCGGTTCGACACCGTCGATGCCAACGACATCCACGACAACGGCGCGTGGGGCGTGCTGCTGGTCCCCGAGGTCGACGACGAGGCGTGGATACCAATCGCCCACTGCAAGGGCGGCATCGGCCTGTCGAAGTTGTCGTTCTGCTACTTCAACGACTACGGCAACGAGATCGCGAACAACACGCTGAGCCACAACGGCTTCTTTGGCAACCCGACTAACGTCGACCTCGCGGAGATCTCAAACCTCGCGTTTCCTGCCAACTGCTTTCATGGCAACGTGGCCAGCTCGGGCACGGACATCAGCCCCACGCTTTTTGAGGGCCGGCCAAGGGTCACGAGCGCCCCGCCCCTCATCCAGTTCATCCCCCACGGCATCTGCGGAATCCCCGGCAAGGGCAAAGGGCTCATTAGCATCCTCAGTTTGCAGGTCGCCTGCGACTCGGAGATCCTCGGCTCCTGCCCGAGCACCCCGGTCACGAACTACCCCCGCCGAACAGCGGTCCAGTTGATGACGCTGCCGCCGCAGCCAAGCATGCCCAATCCGTGCCTGGGCGTGCCGGGCAACCCGTGGTGTCCCACCAACGCGGGCAGCCCACCCCCGTATCCAGTGCCGGGGCCCACCGTTCAGTAGGACACCCGCGTCGGCGTTGGTAATTTCCCTACACGGGAATGAATTTGGCGATCAGCCAGGTCCCGTTGACCTTGCTCAGGTCCACCAGCACCGAGCTTGATGTGGTCGTTGGTGACGGCTGGTCGTTGCTAGTCGTGGTTTGGTTGACGAAGAGGAGGATTGAACCCGTCTGGCTGGCCAATGATTGGACGCCGGCTCGGACGACGGTCGCGCTGGTGGCTACGCGTTTCTGCTGCGCGGCCGGGCGGACAACTTGGTCGGTGAACTGCTTGTAGTAGGCGAGGAAGTCGCCGGTGAGATACGCCTCGGCGGCTTTGAAGTCCTGGTCAAGGGTGTCGGGCGAATAAGTCAAAAGCTTGACCGCCCCGGTGCTCGCCGCCTGGGTCGCCGCCTGGCGATCGGCGGCTCGGTCGGCGACGGGCGGCGGTTGCCGGCTCTTCACCTGCAGCTGCCAGGCGCCCAGCGCTGCGGTGCCCACCGTCGCGGCGGCGAGTGCGATAACGAGCGCCCACCACGTCACCCGCAGCACACGTCTCTGCGTCATTGCACGAACTCCACCTTCGACACCTTGTAGGCATCGCCGATTTTCTCGACTTGCACCACCAACCGAAAGTTTCGTGGATCTTGCACTGCGCCAGCGTTATTGGTGACTTTCGACGTCGAGGCGACGAGCACCTGAGCCGTCGTGCCGCTGATCGACTCAAGGGCGGCACCGTTGACGGTCCCCTGCGTCGTCACGTTCGATTTCACGATCGTCTGTTTGAAGTCGGAGCTTCTTTGCACGAAGTCGTCGTGAAAAGCGCCGGTCGAGCCGTCGATGATGCGCTGGATGTCGCTGTCGGCGGACTGGGGGCTGAGACTCGTGAGCGAGACGGTGAACTGTCTGGCGCAGGCGACGTAGGGCGCCCACTGGGGCGCGGCGGTGGATGGCCGTGGATCGGGGCGCAGTGCCTGCGTGACGGCGAAAGCGCCGGCGCCGACCAGCAGCAGCACCAAGATCAGCGGCACCAGGATCGACGTCCACGTCAGGGGCCGTTTCTGCGACCCAACGGGAACTGCAACCTGAGATGCTGCGGGCACCGTCGGCGGAGCGGGCAGACCGGGCATGTGAAGCGGTGTGATCAATGCGGCGCGCGCCGCCCGGGCCAGGTCTTTGGTCGTGGGATAGCGCTGGGCGGGGTCTTTGGCCATTCCGGTCGCGATGACTTGGTCCATCGCCGCCGGGATCCCGCCCGTTAGTTCTGACGGGCGGGGGGCGGGCTGGAACATGTGGGCGGCAACGATCTGCTCCAGCGAGTTGCCCGCGAAAGGCTGTTGGCGGGTCAGTGATTCGTACAGCACACACGCCAGCGCGTAGACATCGGAACGCGCATCCGCGGTCCCACTCTGGAAGCGCTCCGGGGCCATGTAGGCCCAGGTGCCGATGGTCGCGCCCGTGCTCGTCAGCCCGGCCTCCCCGGCGGCGCGCGCGATACCGAAGTCGATCAGATAGGCGAAGTCGTCATCGGTTACCAAGATGTTCGACGGCTTGACGTCGCGGTGCACCAAGCCAACCTCGTGCGCGGCGTTCAGCGCCGATGCGATCTGCTCGATGACCCCGACTGCGCGGGCCGGCGCCAGCGGGCCCTCGCCCAGGACCTCTTGCAGGTCGCGGCCCTTGATCAGCCGCATCGTCACATACAGCCGTCCGTCGATCTCACCGACGTCATGAATCGGCACGACGTGCGGCTCGTCGAGCCCCGCCGCGGCCCGGGCCTCCCGCCGGAACCGCGTCTGGAAGACCTCGTCATCTGCGAAAGCCGCGGGTAGCACCTTCAGCGCCACCACACGGTCGATGGCGGTGTCGAAGGCCCGCCACACCTCGCCCATGCCGCCCCGGCCCAACAATTCCACCAACCGGTAGCGGCCGAATTGGGTCCCGTCCAACGTGCGCCTCCCGGCAGGGTCTGGTCCACGGCAACGATAGTCCTAGCGGTTGGGCGGCGTTCGGGACAACGAGGCCTCGGGTTCAAGCCCCGCCCCCGACTCGGAAATAGCTGGTACCGGGCTCGGAGAATCCGGCCATGCCGTTTGCCCGTCCATCAGCTACGTTGGCCCCGCGCGATTTACCAGGTAAAAAGACGCACACCGCATTACAATTCGCCTGCATGGCGTTGGTGAGGGCAACCGACCAAGAGGGGGCGCGGCAAGCATCGCGCAAACTCTCGCTCGCCCCTGCCGATTCCCCGGTGCGGGCCGAGTTGCCCAACCACCCAACCCTGCTGGAGATCGCGGACCGGCACAAGCAGATTGAGTCATGGGAAGCGTTTAACGTCGGCGGCTACCGATTCGCGAAACTCGGCACCGTTATCGGCACCCTGGGCTGCGCGGTGATGGTGTTCCTCGCGGTGACACCCGTCCCGCCGAACTGGCCGTGGGACATTCCGCTGATAATCCTGGCCCCCTTCGTCGCGGTGGGCACGGTGGTCTGTGGCCTTTTGTGGTTCGAGAAGCCGCACATCGGTCCCCGCCCGGAGGCATTGGAGATCGTGCCGTTTTCGCGGAAGGAAAACCTGCACCTGATGGGTGGGCAGACGGTTGAGCCGTTCCAGGTGATCTGTAACTGCCCCGGCTGCGGGGACGAATCCACCCATCTGATCCGTGATCCTGCCGAGGGCGAGCCCGGCTGGGCCACGGTTGTTCGGCGTTGCGGAGTGTGTGAGCGGGAATGGGCGCAGGCCTAAAACCCTTGTACACCAACGTAATAGCGCGCTCCCACTAGGTCGTCTGGCGGGCGCGGAAGAAGTCCGTGCTGGACCGTTGCAGGATCAAGGTCAGGATTATCGCCGTAAAGACCAGTTCCACGAAGGTGCCCACGTGCCAGCTCCCCCCACCAGAGCCCCTGTCACCGCTCGAAGCGAGGCTAACGACCGCTCCCAAGACGGCCAGAGCAGCTTGGGTCACCGTGACAATCACCAGGATCCGTCTGGAGCGGCCCTGCAAAGCGGCGACTCCGCCCCATATCAACAGACCACCCGCGACGAGCTTGGCCAGCTGGATCGCGTAGTTAGCTACGACCAATCCCATACCCCAGTCCGCTATCGCGTCGCTGGTGAAAGTGGCAAGTATCGCCAAAGCCAAAAGCTTTGTGATGATCACTATTCCGGCGTTCACAAATGCCAACACCGCTGCGGTGGTGACGACACCTGGGCGCCGGCCGGGACCGGGGCCGGCGGAAGCGCCGTAAGGCTGGGGAGCGCCGTACTGCGGCGCAGCGCCATATGACTGGGGAGCGCCGTACTGCGGCGCAGCGCCATACTGCGGCGGAGCGCCGTACTCCGGCGGAGCGCCGTACTGCGGCGGAGCGCCGTACTGCTGGGGAGCGCCGTACTGCTGGGGAGCGCCATACTGCGGCGGAGCCCCATAAGACTGAGGGGCCCCATAAGACTGCGGAGCCCCATAAGACTGGGGAGTCCCATAGGGCTGCGGAGCGCTGGAAGGCGGCGGAGCGTAAGGCTGCTGACTGCCATAGGACGGGGGTTGCCCCGGGGGACCGTGCCCCGAGGGACCGTGCTGAGGCAAGCTCGCTTGCTGCGTGGGCTGCTCGGAGCGCGGCGCGTTGGGCTCCGGCCAGCCCTGATTTGGGTATGACATGTGTTCCTCCTTAAGGCATCACACCACCGGTCCGGACCAATGTTGGCCCCACCGGCGCCACCAGGCCGTGCCCGCGAGGGGAACGGCCTGGGGTTCAGCGGCGAAAGCAACTCCTCCTAGTTCGTCATACCACCTCGATTCCGGAAGTACTCCGAGCTGGACCTTTGCAGGATCAATATCAGGATCGGCAACGCGAAAATTGAGCCGAGGAGCGCCTGCAGCACCGCGTGGCCAGCTTGGGCCGGACTTACAGCGAGGCTAAAAACCAGCGACAAGAGCACGAGACTCTCGTGTATGGCTGCGATGCTGAGAAGGAGTTTTCTGCCGCGACCCCGCACAGCTGACACTCCGCCCCACACGTACAGAGCACCTTGGGTAAGCCCAAGCAACACCACCGCGAAAAGTATCACCGTGAGCAGAGAACCGTGGTTTGCCAGTTGGCCGGCGCTAATACTTACCACCACCAGGAGGCCAAGACCATAGAGGAGGATGTCTAAGCCGCCAATGATAAAGCCGAGTACCGCTGCGGCGGTGACGACGCCTGGGCGCCGTCGGGCGGCGTACCCACCGAATGCGGGAGCGCCGTACGCCTGCGCGTAGTACGGCATACCGTAATTCGGCGCGGCGGGGTAGGGGTAAGGCTGACCGCTGCCGTACCCGGGGGATTGCTCCGGGTAGTCGTACACAGGCCCGCTTGCGTGCTGGGTGGGCTGCTGGGACCGCGGCAATTCGGCCAACGCTCCCTGAACTGGATATGACATGTGTTGCCTCCTAAAGAGATTCGGATTCAAGCCCGGCTTAACCGACGTCCCGGGCTGCGGTTGCTTTTGGTCCGGCCGTGAGCCGGTCAGTCAGTAAGAAGAGAATCGCGCCCCGCGCTTTGCAGTTCCTTGGCGAATTCTTGGAGTGCCGTCACGCGTGACCGCTGGTCACGACGAGGTCGGCAAGCGCCGTGAACGTCGACGCCACGTGAGCAGTTTGCTACGCGCAGCGCCCGGGTTCGGCTTCGCATAGCGGCGTCGCGCCGCGAAACCGATACCGGTGGGCCGCCACCCAGCGGTAGATGGCGTTCTGCGCCGCGCCCACGCCGGGGATCCGGTAGATCCACAGCGGCAGGGGCGTACCGAGCGCCGCGCAAAGGGCCGCATTCATTGCTTTCGCCCCGGCGAAGACCGCACCCGACGAGTCCAGCCACCACGCCGATTCCGACAATCGCTCGGCGGGAAGCCCAAGCCGCTCGGCCATCCCGGGCGCCTGGAAGGGTTCGATGCGCAGCCGGCCCGCCCGATTCAGCCGGGCCAACCGGTTGCAGACGCGGGTGCACATCCCGCATCGACCGTCAAAGATCAAGACGCCGTGCATACAGGAGATTTTACGGGTGACGAAGCTACACGCAGTCAGCGCAGATCGGTGCTTGATCGGCCGAGCTGCGCAACCGGCTGCGGTGCTGCACCAGGTGGCAGCTTGAGCAGGTGAACTCGTCGGCGCGCGCGGGAATCACCGTGACCGACAGTTCTTCACCCGACAGGTCCCCCCCGGGCAGCTCGAAGAAGGGCATATCGTTGGGGTCGTCGTCGACGACTGCCGTGGACAATTTGGGCAGATCACGCCCCAGCTCTCGGAGGCTGGACTTGTCCGCGGCCTCGACGTCAGACACGCGGCGTGCATCGTAATCGCTGACGGTCGACATGGGGTGTTCCTTTCCTGCTTAGTGGCGGGTTAACGCACCTCGCTGTCACCCGTAGCTCAGGCGGTTACCCCGTCCAGGCGCAATCCACACCGATCAAGCAAAAGAAATTGCACACATGCCAACCAGCCCCATCCATCGCAGGCCAGCGCCGTTTAAACGCCGCAGGACAGCGTTGCCGAACGATCGATTTCACTCAAGCCGATTTCAGTGAGCCATGGGGCCATAGGTCTGTTGCGGGCCGCTGCCGAAGAGCCGCTCGGAGTTGTCGACCCGGTGGCGACCATGCACAACCCAGCCCAGCCCGAGCCAGGGCGCCAGGAACCCCATGACTGCGGCCACGGCCGCCACCGCTGCATGTCCGGCTATCAGCGCACACAGGCCCACCGCCAGCCCAACGGCCCAGGCCGCGGCCGCAATCAAGCCGGCCAAGTTAGGAGCGTCGTCGATATAGTCGCCGGCGTCGGCGTGGGCAGCACGGATATGATCGCTCCCGACGTATCTCATCGATCCTCCCAGCGAAATCAATTGCAGGTCAGCGCCATTCGTATGGCGAATAGTTTGTGGGCAGCACGGAGCGAGCAGAAGTGCCCGGCGCGTGGGTTGCTGCCGTCGCCGATACCACCGGATCGGGGTATCTTCTTGGCACATACCTATAGCCTATAGATACTATATTCGGACCATCTAATTTGCCGCAGTTGTGGCCCACGGCTCCGGCGCCGTTGACTGCGGTTCCGCCGAATCGCAGCGGAGTCGGCGCGGCTGACATCGCGGGGAAGTACCCACATCGCCATGGCCACTAAACACGGCAGCGCCTGACGTCCGACGGATAATCGTTGCCCGGTCCCTAAAGTGCGACTAAACCCGACGGGACCGCAGCAACAGCGGCACTACCAGCCAGAACAGCGCGAACAGCGCGAGCGCACAGGCCCCGGCGGCAAAGCCCGCAATGGGCGCGGCCACCGCGGCGAAAATGATGCCCGTCATCCCGACCATCGCCAAACCGAGCAGCACGAGCCCGGCCTGTGCGCACCGGTGCGCCGCCGACACCAGCACCTCAAGCCGATGCCGACGGAACAGCAAACGGTGGATGGCCACCGGGGCGATCAGCAGCACCGTCGCGCTCACCGAACAACCCACGGTCGCCAGATACACGATCCGCAAGTAGTGACCCACAGCATCGAAGCGCTGCTGGAACGGCAGCGTCAGCAGGAACCCGGTGAGCAGCTGCACCCCCGTCTGCTCCACCCGCAACTCCTGCAGCAGGCTGTTCCAATTTCGATCCAACCGTTGGGCCTCGGTTTCACCGCGCAGGCGGCGATCCCACTTCTGGTCGTCTTCGGGATGATCGACAACACCCATGGCGGCGATCGCACCCCGCGGTCCCGACCCCGGGTTTTCGAGTAGCCGAACCGGACCTAGATGGGAATTCGCGCCCGAGACGGGCTCAGGAACGGTAGTAAGGTTGCCGCACATCGGGGCAACACCGAGCTCAACGCCCTGCTCTGGATGCCGCCCACCGGCCAGCGCGCCGGCGACATCCTCATGGTCGATTCCACCAACTTCACGACGCTATTCGGCGGCACCGACAGCCTGGTGAGCTTTTGGCGGAACTTTTCGCTGATGAAATAAACGCCGATGAGTTAAATCCGAAACGGATCGTGCCTAGCGGTTGAGCTTGCCGTCCCGCACGCCGGTTAAGGCGTCGTCCAGCGTCTGGTACAGCGGGAACGTCTTGTCCAGACCCGTCAGGTGAATCGGCCGCCGCGTCGCCGGGCCGTGCGCCACCACCCCGAACTCAGCGGAATTGCCCAGTTTCTCGTAGGTCGCGGCCAGAATCTTCAGCCCCACCGAGCCGAGAAACTCCACTCCGGAGAGATCGATGATCAGCGCGGTCGGACTATCGTCGACCACCGCGGTGATGGCTTGTTCCAGGGCAGGAGCGGTGACCAAATCGATTTCGCCCGTGACGGTGACCACGGCGACCCCATCGAGGTCCGCAACCAAGGTGGTGATCGAGTCGGGAGCTGACAATGGCGATCCTTTGTCCGGGCCTAAAGTCCTAAAGTGTGGTGCAAGCGTAACCTGCCGGCGCGAACTGCGAGAAGAAAGAGACCTCAAGACCTGCAATGCCGACGCCCAGGCTAGTCTCGGCAATAGGACATGCGCCCTGCGGAGCGCGACGCGGCACTTGGGAGACCTAGGAAGGCCATATGTCAGATTCGCCATCAGATTTCAGCAGCGCCAACCCCGCTGCCCAGACTGTCACCATCTCCAGCGAGGGTTTGCTGCCACAGCTGGTCCAGCACCTGCGGCAGAACCGGACAATTTTGCGTGAGGAATGGGCCCGCAGGATCACCGAGGCGCAACTGCTTACCGCGATGACCCCCGAGGAGCTGTTCTCGGAAGCCACCGCGGTGTATGACAACTACGTCGAGGTGCTCGAGACCGGTAGCGTCGAGGCACTGCAGGCCTACGCGCGCGACCTGTCGGAACGCATCATCCCGCGGGGCGTGGAGACCGACGAGGTGCTCGGCATCGTCCTGCTGCTGCGTGACGTGCTGGCCCGCTCCCTGTTCGAGAAATATCAAGCCGAGTTCGGCATGCTCAACCGGGTCCTGGACGCCTACGAGCCGGCGGCCAACCGCATCGCGAATACCGTGGGCGTCAGCTTCGTGCAGGAACGCGAGCGCATCATTCGCCAGCAGCAGGAGGCGATCCGCGAGCTGTCGACGCCGGTGCTGCAGGTGCGCGAGCAGCTGCTGATTTTGCCGATCATCGGTGTGCTGGACAGTCAGCGCGCCCGGCAGGTCACCGAACAGCTGTTGCGAGCCATCCGCGCCAACCGCGCGAAGGTCGTGGTCATCGACATCACCGGTGTGCCCACGATCGACTCCACGGTGGCGAACCACCTGGTGCAGACGGTCGACGCGTCCGGGCTGATGGGCGCCAGCGTGATCATCACCGGCTTGTCGTCGGAGATCGCCCTGACGCTGGTGACGATCGGGCTGGACCTGTCGAAGATGAATGCCGTCGGTGACCTGCAGGGCGGTATCGAAGAAGCCGAACGCCTGCTGGGTTACGAGGTCACCCGCACCGGCGAGTCCACCGGGTAAATACAATTAGCACGAGCACCCGATGCCAGTTCCCATCCTGAAACAGGGCGCGATTCTCATCGCAACGGTGCAGTCCGCGCTGACCGACTCCGAGACAGAACGGCTGCGCCTCGACCTCATGGAGCGGGTCAGCCGGTTCCGCGCGCAGGGCATCATCGTCGATGTCACCGCCATCGACGTGATGGATTCGTTCGCCGCCCGGTCGCTGCGGACCATCGCGCACATGACCCGGCTGCGCGGCGCCGACACCGTGATCGTGGGTCTGCAGCCAGAGGTGGCCTTTGCCATGGTCCAGTTGGGCCTGGCGTTCGACGATATGAACACCGCTTTGGACCTGGAAGAGGGCATCGCGCTGCTGCATCGCAAACTGGGGTTGCAGAAATCGATGATCGGGCGCGACGGTGGCGGATGACATCGTCGTCGACATCAACAACCCCGACGACATTGTCGCCGCCCGCAAAGCCGGACATCAGCTTGCCCTTGATCTCGGATTCTCACTGACCGATGTCACGATGATCGCCACGGCGATCTCGGAAGTCGCACGCAATATCACCAGCTACGCCAGTCGCGGTGCGGTTCGGGTCGCGGTGGCCGAACGGGAGGGCCGCGAGGCGCTGGTGGTTCGCGCCGAGGACGAAGGCCCCGGGATCGCCGACATCGAACGCGCCATGGAGGACGGATATTCGACCGGTCGCGGGCTCGGCCTCGGCTTGCCCGGTGCCCGCCGACTGATGGACCGCTTGATCGTGGAATCCAAACTCGGCCGCGGAACGGTCATCGAGATGTGGAAATGGGTCCCGGCCCGTGCGTGATCAGGGTCGACTAGGGCCGATGGAATGGGCGATGGCGGCTCGCCCACGACCGGGTGAAAATGTCTGTGGCGATCAGGCGATCGCGGTCGGCATCGACAGCCGCGCCGCTCTGTTCGGCGTGCTGGACGGACTCGGTCACGGCCCGGAGGCCGCGAAGGCGGCAAAGGCCGCGGTGGATACGCTCACGAACGCCCGCGGGGAGCGGGTCGAAGTCTTGGTCCAGCTGTGCCACCGCGTGTTGAGCGGCACCCGAGGTGCCGCGATGACGCTGGCGCGCGTTGATTTCGACGCCGGGAAGATGTACTGGACCGGGGTGGGAAATGTCAGCGCCAACCTGGTCGCCAAGGACGCCAGCGGTATCAACGTCCGTTCGTGTGCGCGCCTGGCGGCCGGCATCGTCGGCTACCGGATACCGGAAATCTCGCCCGCGCAAGTGGTTCCGATACGCACCGGCGACCTGATCGTCATCGCCAGCGACGGCATCGCCGAAGATCACCTGGACCATATCGACTTCGCTGGCTCGGCCACGGCTATAGCCGAACATATCCTGAGTAAGCACTCCAAGGACACCGACGACGCCTTGGTGCTTGCCGCGCGTCACCGGGGTGCCTCGACATGACTGACGCCGAAGACTTTCACGCCCAGTACATTGCCGCGTTGCAGGCCTACCTGGCCGCGCGCGACGAGGACAGCCTTGCCGTCGGTCATGAGCTCGGGCGCCGCGCCTTGCAGGAACGGATCAGCATGCTCGACATCGTCGAGCACCACTTCCGGCTGGTCTTCGAACTCGGCAAGCACTCCGAAGTCGACCGGCCGGCCACCCTGGAATTCCTGTTGCAGACGCTGGCCCCGCTCGACGTGGCGACTCGCGGATTCCTGGACGGCACAAAGCGTTACGCCGAGCAACGGGCCCGCGCCGAGGGTCTGGCCGATCGCGACAAGTTCCGCAGCGCGCTGGTGAACTCTTTGCAGGAAGGGTTCTTCGTCGCCGATCACGAGGGCGCGGTGGTCGAGATGAACAACGCCTTCACCGAGATCCTCGGCTACCCGATGGAGGGCCTGCCATACCGCTGGCCCCACCCGTGGCTGGTCGACAAGAAGACGGCGGCCGAACAGCAAGCCCGGGTCCGCAGCAACGGCAGCGCCGAGTACGAGACACCCATTCGGCATCGAGACGGCCATCTGGCGTGGGTGGCGGTGAGCATCAGTATGGTCCGGGGAACCGGCACCGACCAGGACGCCTTCGTCGGAACGGTTCGCGACATCACCGCGGAACGGGCGTTCGCGGCGCGGGAAAGCGCGGTCTTGCGGCTGGCCACCACGGTCGCGGTGGCCAAAAGCGTGGCGGAGGTCCTACAGATTACCCTGGACGAGTGCCGCACGGCGGTCGATGCGCAACGCGTCATCGCGGTCATGTGGCCGACGGACCAGCCTTCCCAGGGCGAGCCGATCGTCCAAATGGCCGGCGAGCCGGTGGAATCGACGTGGCGCGAACTCGATCCGTGGTTGCGCATGACATTCCAGGAGGCGCGGCACCAGTTGCCGCTGACCGCCAAGACGGTCGAGCGGCCCGACTCTCCGGGTAAGGCACAGGGATTGGTTGCGGTGCTTTCGGGTGCGGGCGACGTCACGTTGTGGTTGGAGCTTCGCGCGCCGCGCTGGGTCAGCGCGGAGGACCGGCTGCTGGTCACGGTGCTGGTGGGCCACCTCAGCCTGGCCATGCAGCACGTCCGTCAGTTCGAGAGCGCGCGCGAGACGTCGCTGACCTTGCAGCGCGCGTTGTTGCCGCCGGTGGAGCCGCCGCCGGGTTTCGAGGTGCGTTACGAACCCGCCGTCCCGCCATTGGAAATCGGGGGCGACTGGTATGACGTGCTGCCGATCGGCGATCATCGCATCGGCATCGTCGTCGGCGACTGCGTGGGTCGCGGCTTGCCGGCCGCCGCGATAATGGGTCAGCTACGCAGCTCGGCCCGCGCCCTGTTGCTCACCGGCGCCCGACCCGCGGTGTTGCTCGAGCAACTCGACGCCGTGGCATCGTTGATTCCAGATGCGTACTGCACCACCGTTTTCCTGGCGATCCTGGACACCGAAGCGGGAATCCTAGAGTACAGCAACGCCGGCCACATGCCCGCCGTGCTCGTCGGCGCCGGGTCCGGTTCCGGGCCAATGTTGTTGACAGAAGCCTCATCGGTGCCGCTGGCGGTGCGGCGTGACGAATCTCGGCCGCAAGCTTGCCAGGTGCTTGCGCCGGGTTCGACGCTGATGCTGTACACCGACGGGCTGGTGGAACGCAGACACGAGTCGATTGACGACGGAATCGCCTGCGCGGCTGATGTTTTGGCGCAGACGATGAAACTGCCTCTGGACACCGTCGCGGATGCGGTGCTGCGTGAGCTGGCCCCGGCGGCGGGATACGACGACGATGTCGCGATGGTGATATACCGGCACCAACAGGCGCCACTTCGAATCGAAAGCGATGCTACCGCAGACAAATTGGCAGTTATCCGGCGTCGGCTGACCGGGTGGCTACATGCCGCTGACGTCCCGGATGAACTGGCCGCCGACATCGTACTCGTCGTCAACGAGGCGTGCACCAACAGCGTCGAGCATGCCTACCGCGGACAAGACGCCGGGTCCATGGTGCTCGAGGTCGAAGCCGTTGAAAGCGAGCTGCACGTGCGGGTCGGCGATTGCGGTTCGTGGCAGAAACCGGACGCCGACCGGGGCAACGGCGGGCGGGGCATGATCCTGATCAAAGCGCTCAGCGACTCGGTGGCACTGAACCGCACCCCGGATGGAACCACCGTCGATATCGGCTTTCGGCTGCAGACCGGGTTCACGACGGGGTCGTCCATCACTGAAAGCTGACTTGCCTTGTCGCGGCATCAAGTTGGCGCACGATTTGGTGCGCGCAGTCCAGCGCTTCGGTGTGGGTGGTGTCGACCGCGAGATCGTAGCTGACCCCGGTGTGGACGACGGCGGCTTGCGCGCGGGCCATGCCCGGTATTCGGTCAGCACGAGCGAGCTCTCGGCCTTCCGCGACATCGATTGCGCACTGCACACCGACCCACAGAATGCGTAGGCCGGACAGCGCGTGGCGCCATTCGTCCTGCTCTGCACCGCCGCGCAGGAAGACCTCGTCGACGATCGTGGGCACACCAGCCCGCACGGTGGCGGCCACGCCGGCTCGCCAGGCGTGATGGAGTTGCCGAAACGCCGGACCCACCTCGATCCCACCATCGGGCAGGAAGCGAATGCCGTCGTCGGCCCGCATCAGACGGGCCGGGATGGTGTCGAGCAACACGTCGATTCCGGTGCGCAGCCAGGGCTGGGGAAGAACCGCTTGCAGGCACCGGGCAATGGCGCTTTTCCCGGAACTGGAAGTGCCGTTGAGGACGATGACGTCGTAGGACGCGGTCACGGCGCAACGGTTGCTATAGGCGCTCTTTGACCGCCGCGGACAGCCGCGCGCCGTCGGCCTTGCCGGCCGCGATCGCGGTCGCCGCCTTCATCACCATTCCCATCTGCTTCATCCCTGGCCGCTCACCGATTTCTTCGGCGACCTGCGCGATCGCGGTGTCGGCGACGTCGGCCACCTCGGCCTCGGTGAGCGGGGTGGGCAAGTACTCGTCGATGACCCGCGCCTCGGCGTGCTCCTCGGCGGCGAGCTCACCGCGGCCGTTTTGGGTGTAGATCTCGGCCGCCTCGGCGCGCTTCCGGGATTCCCTGGCCAGCACCTTGATCACCTCGTCGTCGGAGAGCTCTCGGGCCTGTTTACCGGACACTTCCTCGGTCTGGATCGCGGCCAGCAGCATGCGCAGCGTCGCGGTTCGCAACTTATCCTGGGTCTTCATTGCCTGGGTCAGGTCCGTCCGGAGCCGGGATTTGAGTTCCGCCATGCCCCAGACACTACGCACCAGGGCCCGCGACCAGCACGAGACCTGCATCGATGGACATTGATAGACATTGATAGACGTTGAGAAATGCCCCAACCGTCGACACTATGGAGGCCATGATGAACGACGACGGCTGCGCACGGTGAGCACGCCGCCGCCTGGCCAACCGGTCGATCCGCCACCCGGGTCGCCCGGGTATACGCCGGCCTATCCGCCGCTGGGGTATGGCACGCCACCCGGTCCTGGCGGTCCGCCATCCGGCAACGGCGGTCCGCTGGCCGGGTCCGGCCCTGCTGCGCCGGGTTACGGCACGCCGCCGGGTTACGGCCCTGCTGCGCCCGGCTGCGGCGGAGCTGCGCCCGGCTACGGCGGAGCTGCGCCCGGCTACGGCGCCCCGCCGGGCTACGGCGGAGCTGCGCCCGGCTATGGCGGCCCGCCCGGTTACGGCGGAGCTGCGCCCGGCTACGGCGGAGCTGCGCCCGGTTACGGCGGAGGTGCGCCCGGCTACGGCGGAGGTGCGCCCGGCTACGGCGGAGCTGCGCCCGGCTACGGCGCCCCGCCGGGCTACGGCGGAGCTGCGCCCAGCTACGGCCCGCCCGCGGGCTACGGCCCGTCCCCCACCTACGGCCCGTCCCCCCGCTACGGCCCGCTCCCCAGCTACGGCCCGCCACCGGGCTACGGCGCGCCGCCCAGCTACGGCACTCCCACGGGCTACGGCCGGCCACCGGGCTACGGTCCCCCGCCGGGCTCGCAGTATGGCCCCCCGCCCCTGGTCCCGGGAGCGGTCAAACCCGGGATCATCCCGCTGCGGCCGTTGACCCTGAGCGACATCTTCAACGGCGCGGTCGGTTACGTCCGGGCCAACCCGAAGGCGGCGCTGGGACTGACCGCAATCGTGGTCGTGGTCATGCAGATCATCACGCTGGCCGTCACGCTCGCACCATTGACCGCCTACGGCAGGATTGGGACCGACCGGCCGGAGGAGGTGACATTGGGGGCGATCGGCGCGTCAATGGCGTCGCTGGCCGCCTCCGTCCTGATCACCTGGTTGGGCGGCATGCTGCTGTCCGGAATGCTCACCGTCGTCGTCGGGCGGGCAGTGTTCGGGTCGCCGATCACCATCGGCGAAACGTGGGTCAAGATTCGTGGGCGGATACTTGCCTTGCTCGGCCTGGCGCTGCTGGAAGCCGCGGTGGCGGCCGCGCTATTCGGCCTGGTGATTCTGATCATCGTCGTGCTGGCGGCGACCGGCAACGCGGCCGTGGTGGTCCTGTTGGGCATCCCGCTGGTGCTCGGCGTGATCGCGTTGGGGGTGTACCTGTACACGGTGGTGTTGTTCGCGCCCGTGCTGATCGTGCTGGAAAGGCTGCCGGTCATCGAGGCGATCACCAGATCCTTTGCGCTGGTCCGCAACAGCTTCTGGCGGGTGTTCGGCATCCGGGCGCTGACGTTCCTGGTGGCAAGCGTTGTCGCCGGTGCGGTCGGGGCACCGTTCAGCGTCGCCGGCCAGTTGCTGATGGGCAGCGGTATGGTGTCCACCGGAGTCCTAATCCTGGGTACCACGCTCTCGTCCATCGGCTCGGCGGTCGGCCAGATCATCACCGCGCCGTTCAGCGCCGGGGCCGTCGTGCTGCTCTACACCGACCGCCGAATGCGCGCGGAGGCATTCGACCTGGTGCTGCAGACCGGCGCCGCCGGCGGACCCTCCGCGACCGAGTCCACCGACAACCTCTGGCTGACCCGGCCCATATAAGGGCCGAGCGAGGACTAGCTGACAGTGCCTTCCATCGACATCGACCGCGATGCCGCACACCAAGCCGCACAAAGCGAGCTGGAGAAACCCATCTATACCAAGGCATCTGCGGCACAACAGTTCGACGAATGGCTCAACGAGCAGCTGTACCGGCTGTTGGAGAAGACGTCCAAAATACCGGGCGGATGGTTCACCACCACGGTGCTGCTTGTGCTGCTGGCCATCGGCGTGGCAGTCGCCATCCATACCGCGCGGCGCACCATGCGCACCAAACGCGGTGGCGACTACCAGCTGTTCGAAACCGCCCAGCTCACTGCGGCCCAGCATCGCGCAACCGCCGAAAGCTATGCGGCGGACGGCAATTGGGCCGCAGCGATTCGGCATCGGCTGCGCGCCGTCGCGCGCCAGCTCGAGGAGTCCGGCGTGCTCAACCCGGTAGCCGGCCGCACCGCCAACGAGCTGGCCCGCGACGCCGGCGCGGCTTTGCCTCGTCTGGCGGATGAATTATCGCAGGCGGCAACGGCATTCAACGACGTCACCTACGGCGAGCGGCCCGGAACCCAGGACGCCTACCAGATGATCGCCGACCTCGACGACCACCTACGGTCGCGATCACCGGCCGGCGCATCGGCGGCCGGCCAGCCCGCCGCGTTCGACTCATGGGCCCAGGTTCGATGATGAGCGCGACGCCCGCAGAATCCGCGGCCGTTGCCGAGGCTACGGCCGTTACCGGGGCTACCGAGGCTAGTGGGGCACGGCAGCGGTGGCGATCATGGCGCTGGCTGGTGCTCGCGCTGGTCGCGTTCGCGGTTGTCGGCGCGATCAGCGCCTACCTCACCGCGCCGCGGCCCGGCTTGCGGATGGATCCGCAGTCGACCAGCCCCGACGGCGCGCATGCGCTGATGACACTTTTGGGCGACTTCGGCGTCGAGGTAGTCGTGGCCAACAACATCGCCGACGTCGAACACGCGGCCCGCTCGGACACACTGATCATGGTGGCGCAGAGCCAGTACCTGACCGACGAAACGGTGCTGGACCGGCTCGCGGCCACGCCCGGCGATCTGCTACTGGTGGAACCGACGTCGCGCACCCGCGAGGCGCTCGCCCCGGATCTGCGCCTCGGACCCGCCAACAAATTCGACAGCGACCCGAATTGCACGCTGCGAGAGGCTGTTCGAGCCGGATCGGTTCGATTCGGGGCCGCCGACACCTACAAAACCAAAAATAGCCCCACCAAAATCGGCCCGGTGGTGACCAGCTGTTACGACGGGGCGTTGATCCGCTACCGCGACAAAGGGCGAACGATCACCGTGGTCGGCAGTACCGACTTCATGACGAACGAGCGGCTGCTGCAGGCCGGCAATGCCGCGCTCGCGATGAACCTGGCGGGTGACCGGCCCCGCCTCATTTGGTACGCGCCGCACCAGATCGAGGGTGAAAAGTCTTCCCCGGTGTCGGTTTTCGACCTGATTCCGGACAACGTGAACTGGATTGTCTGGCAGCTGTGGATCGTTGTGCTGCTGGTGGCGCTGTGGAAGGGCCGCCGGATCGGGCCGCTGGTGGCCGAGGAATTGCCCGTCGTGGTCCGCGCATCGGAGACGGTCGAGGGCCGCGGCCGGCTTTACCGGTCCCGCCGGGCACGTGATCGTGCCGCCGGCGCGCTGCGCACCGCGACCCTGCAGCGGCTGCTGCCCCGCCTCGGCCTCGGCGCGGGCGCGCCGGAGCCGGCCGTAGTGACGGCGGTGGCCCAGCGCAGCCGGGCCGACGCGAATTTCGTTGCCCACCATCTGTTCGGCCCACCCCCGGCCAGCGACACTGATCTACTACACCTTGCCCGTGCGCTCGACGAAATCGAAAGGCAGGTCACCCACTCGTGACACAGTCCTCCTCCGCACCGCAAGCCCCTCCCGCCCAGACCCCGGTCGCAGAATCGGCGCGTGACGCGTTACTGGCGCTACGCACCGAGCTCGCCAAAGCCGTCGTCGGACAGGACGGGGTCGTCAGCGGCCTGGTGATCGCGCTGCTGTGTCGCGGTCATGTGCTGCTCGAAGGTGTTCCGGGAGTTGCGAAGACGCTGCTGGTACGGGCCATGGCCGCCGCCTTGCAGCTGGAGTTCAAGCGGATCCAGTTCACCCCCGACCTGATGCCCGGCGATGTTACCGGCTCGCTGGTTTACGACGCACGCACCGCCGCGTTCGCGTTCCGCCCGGGACCGGTGTTCACCAATCTGCTACTGGCCGACGAGATCAACCGCACGCCGCCCAAAACCCAGGCCGCACTGCTCGAGGCGATGGAGGAGCGTCAGGTCAGCGTCGACGGCGTACCCAAGCCGTTGCCCGACCCGTTCATCGTCGCGGCGACCCAAAACCCGATCGAATACGAGGGCACCTATCAGTTGCCCGAAGCCCAACTGGACCGGTTCCTGCTCAAACTGAATGTGGGACTGCCGGCGCGCGACTCCGAGATCGCCATCCTCAGCCGTCACGCGCACGGCTTCGATCCCCGCGACCTGTCCGCGATCAAGCCGGTGGCCGGGCCGGCCGACCTGGCGGCCGGCCGCGACGCGGTGCGGCAGGTTCTGATCGCCGATGAGGTGCTGGGCTACATCGTCGACATCGCTGCGGCCACCCGCTCCTCCCCCGCACTGAGCCTGGGCGTTTCACCGCGCGGAGCGACGGCGCTGCTGGGCACCGCCCGATCCTGGTCGTGGTTGTCCGGCCGTAACTACGTCACTCCCGACGACGTGAAAGCCATGGCCCGCCCGACGCTGCGACACCGGGTGATGCTGCGTCCGGAAGCCGAGCTCGAAGGCGCCACACCCGATGGTGTGCTGGACGGCATTTTGGCGTCGGTTCCGGTGCCCCGCTAGTGATCCTGACCGGACGCACCGGCCTGCTGGCGCTGATCTGCATTCTGCCGATCGCGCTGTCACCTTGGCCGGCAAGGGCTTTCGTCGTACTGCTGGTGGCGCTGGCGGTAGCGGTGGCCGTTGATGTCCTGTTGGCGGCCAGCACCCGCAGATTGCGCCTTACCCGTTCACCGGACACCTCGGCCCGGCTGGGTCAGCAGGTCGACGCCGGCCTGTCGATCGTCAATGAGGGGCGTCGGCGGTTCCGGGGCAAGGTTCGCGACGCCTGGCCGCCCAGTGCGCGCGCCGAGCCGCGCACCCATACCCTGCGGATCGCCGCCGGGCAGCGCGAGCGCGTCGACACCGTGCTGCGGCCGGTTCGTCGCGGCGATCAGCGCGCGGCCGCGGTCACCGCGCGATCGATCGGGCCGCTGGGGTTGGCGGGACGCCAGACGTCGCGGCGGGTGCCCGGTCAGGTCCGGGTGCTGCCGCCGTTCCTGTCCCGCAAGCACCTGCCGTCGCGGCTGGCCAAGCTGCGCGAGATCGATGGGCTGTTGCCGACTTTGATCCGCGGGCAGGGCACCGAATTCGATTCACTGCGCGAGTATGTCGTCGGCGATGACGTCCGCTCGATCGACTGGCGCGCCACCGCGCGTCGCGCCGACGTCATGGTCCGCACGTGGCGGCCCGAACGTGACCGGCGAGTGGTGATCGTGCTCGACACCGGTCGCATGGCGGCGGGCCGGGTAGGTGTCGATCCGACCGCCGCCGACCCCGCGGGGTGGCCCCGGCTGGACTGGTCGATGGACGCCGCGCTGCTGTTGGCCGCACTCGCGTCGCGCGCCGGCGACCATGTCGACTTCCTCGCCCATGACCGGGTGAGCCGGGCCGGCGTGTTTGGCGCGTCGCGCACCGAACTGCTCGCCCAGCTGGTCGAGGCGATGGCCCCGCTGCAACCGACGCTTGTCGAGACCGATTGGCGCGCAATGGTTGCCGCCATTGCGCGGCGAACTCGGCGACGGTCGCTGGTGGTGTTGCTGACCGACCTCAACGCGACGGCGCTCGATGAAGGCCTGTTGCCGGTGCTGCCGACGTTGTCGGGCAAACACCACGTGTTGATCGCCGCCATCGCGGACCCGCGAGTCGACCAAATGGCCGCCGGGCGTTCCGATCCGGCCGCGGTGTACGACGCGGCGGCCGCCGAACGATCCCGCAACGACCGGCGCGCGATCGCGTCGCGACTGCGCCGCAGCGGGGTGGAAGTCGTCGACGCGGCGCCCACGGAAATCGCGCCGGCACTTGCCGACCACTATCTGGCAATGAAAGCGACCGGGCGGCTTTAGCTCGGCTTGCCGACCCGCGAGCAGACGCAAAATCGCCCAATTTCGGTGCGAAATGTGCGATTTTGCGTCTGCTCGCGGTGCTACCTCGCGGCGGCTTAGCGGGTGGGGACGACGTCGGGTGCGTCGTCGATATCGCCGGTCTCCCCGGCCTTCACGGCGCGCCGGCCGAAGTACACCACGTAGAACAGAAACGCCAGCTCAGCGGTGATCCCGATGCCGACTCGAACGAACGTCGGCAACGACGACGGAGTCACGAGCGCTTCGATCAACCCCGAGACCAGCAACACACCCACCAGCCCCACGGCCACGGACACGACGCCACGGCCTTGCTCGGCGAGCACCTGTCCGCGCGGTCGATCACCGGGCGCTATCACCGACCACCCCAGCCGCATCCCCGTTGCCCCGGCCAGGAACACCGCCGTCAGCTCCAACAGCCCGTGCGGTATGAGCAGGCCCAGCAGAATGCCGCCCTTGCCGGCCTGGAACATCAGACCGGCGATCAACCCCAGGTTGGCGGCGTTTTGGAACAAGACAATGGGGATCGGGAGCCCCAGCACGACGGAGAACGCGATGCATTTGGCGGTCACCCAGGAGTTGTTCACCCAGACTTGCAGGGCAAACGACAGGGCCGGGTGGTTGCTGTAGTACGACTCGACGTCGTGGTTGACCAATTGGTCTATGTCGCTTGGTGTTCCGGCGGCGGACTGCACCTCCGGACTGCCGGCCACCCAGAACGCGATAACCAGTACCACGGCGAAGAACGCCACCGCCGTCGCCAGCCACCACCGCCAGGTGCGGTAGGCGACCACGGGGAAAGACACCGTCCAGAATCGGGTGAACGTGCTGCTCAGCGGCGCGTGCGCGCCCGTCACCGCGGAACGAGCGCTCGCGATCAGGCTCGACAGCCGGCCGATCAGCAGCGAGTCCGACCCGATTGTGCTGGCGGACCGCAGCATCGACAAATGCGTGGACACCCGCTGGTAGAGCTCGACGAGTTCGTCGATTTCGGCGCCGGTCAGCGACCGGCGCCGCTTGACCAACTGGTCGAGCCGGTCCCACGTGCCACGATGGGTCAGCACGAATGCATCGACATCCACCCTGCGCAGCCTAATTGAGCCGTACGGGAGCCGAGCCGGGTGCGGCCGCTCACGACGATCTCACAGCGCTAGAGCCTGTACCGTTCGGTGGTATGTCGGAGGTGGTGACCGGGGACGCGGTGGTGCTCGACGTCCAGATCGCCCAGTTACCGGTGCGGGCTGTGGGCGCCTTGCTCGATATCTTGGTGATGGCCGTCAGCTACTTTCTCGGGCTGATGCTGTGGGCCGCCGCCCTGACCCAATTCGACGACGCGTTGACCACGGCCTTCCTGATCATCTTCACGGTGCTGGTGCTCGTCGGGTATCCCGTGGTATTCGAAACCGCCACGCGGGGGCGGTCGGTGGGCAAGATCATCATGGGCCTGCGGGTGGTCTCCGAAGATGGCGGCCCGGAACGGTTCCGGCAGGCGCTGTTTCGCGCGCTGGCGGCGGTGGTGGAAATCTGGATGCTGGCCGGGAGCCCCGCCGTGATCTGCAGCATCTTGTCGCCGAAGGCCAAACGCATCGGCGACATCTTCGCCGGCACCGTCGTCGTCAGCGAACGCGGACCGCGGGTGGGGCCGCCGCCGATGATGCCGCCGTCGTTGGCATGGTGGGCGTCGTCGCTGCAACTGTCCGGCCTCAACGCTGGCCAAGCCGAGGTCGCACGCCAATTCCATTCCCGCGCATCACAACTCGACCCGCGGCTACGCCAGCAGATGGCCTACCGGATCGCCGGTGATGTGCTGTCCCGCGTCGCCCCGCCGCCCCCGCCCGGCGCACCACCGGAGCTGGTGCTTGCCGCCGTGCTTGCCGAACGGCACCGCCGCGAACTCGCGCGACTGCGACCGGCCATGCCCCCGATGACACCCGGGGCATACCCGTCCTGGCCGCCGGCCGGGCAAGCGACCTGGTCACCTGCAGCACCGCAGATGCCCGCTCCCCCCGGCTGGCCAACCGCGCCGGCCGGGCCGCTGCCCGGCGCTGCGCCACGCGCGCCGGAGCCCACGCCCGCGCCGCAGCCGGGAGCCGAGACGCAGCACGCGCCGGAGGCCGGCGGATTCGCGCCTCCACATTAAGCGAGCATTGAGCCGCCGTTAAAGAGCGCTGATGTCGTCCTCGACTACATTCTTGAGCGTCTCGAGCTCGACAAAGGCGGACAGGGCGACAAGCCCCGTGTTGGCGGCCAGCGGATAGCCTATTGCCTCGACGAGGCCGTAAGCATTGCCGTTGACCGCGTCCAAGATTCCGTCGAGGAATAGGTTGACGTCATACGACGGAAGAGTGATCGCGAGCGCGGTAATGACGTCCGCCGTGGGTAGCAGCAGCGAGGAATTGTTGGAGGCGATGGCGCTGACAGCATCGACAATGTCGGTGTTCGCCGTCTGAATACCCTGGATAATTGATTGCGCGGAGGTGGAGCTGAGCGTCGTGGCCAATGAGCTCACCGCCGCCGCCGGATTGAAAGGCGCTGCACCCGACAGGGCCGACAGCGACGCGCTGGAAAGCGACGCCCTTAGGTCGCTGAAGAATTGGCTGACGCCCTGCTGGGTTCCGGTTAGCAGGTCGTTAAGGATCGTGGCCGGGGCGACGTGCGGGAACAGCCCGAACGGGGTGGGTACGTTGGCCGGTGAGGTCGAATAGCCGTAATTGGGGTCGCCGTAGCCCAGGTTGACGATCACCTTCAAATCGGGTTGCAGGAGGTCGGCCAGCGGAGTGCCGATGATTGGGATGTCGCGCAGCGGTTGTAGGAGCGGCAGATTATCGGTGGGAATCATGTAATAGCTGGTGAGGGTGGATCCCTGCGTCTGCAATTGGACGGCCGAACTGACCTGCGCGCTGGTGAGGTCCGGGTACGCGGTGTGCACGTAGTAAATACCAAGAAGCGCGTTGACGTCGGATACCAGATTGATCGGATACCGCGGGAAATCGGCGTAGCCGTCGTATGCCTTCGTGTAGATGGTGGTCGGGTAGACATTGTCTGGCGTCGCGCCGCTGAATGTCAGGCCTAGGCTGGGCATACTCAAGCCGTTGAAGCGCTCGAAGAGGCCGCCGTTGGGATTGTTGGGATCACCGGCGAGGACAAATGAGAGTTGGTCGGTGGCCGGCCTTAGGCCGGCGGGCAGTGCCGCGAGCTTGCTGATTTCCAGCGACGAGACCGTGGCGCTTTGCGAGTACCCGAAAGCGACGACGTTATTGCCGGCAGCGACTTGCTGCCCTATCGCGTTGTCCAGGATCGTGACGCCCTCGGAGACCGACTTGTCGAAGGTCAGATTGTGGATGCCGGAGGTCGGAAACGCCTCCGCGGGCGTATCGAGGGCCTGCGCGATGGCCCCAAGGTGAAGCGGCTGGATAAAAAGGCTGTCGATGGAGCTGACATAGGTCGCGTCGGGAATCGGTGTGTTGCTTTTGCCCATGAGCAACGCGACGGATTCCGCTGGTGACGCGACCGCCGCCTGCACCATCGTGGCGGCGCCGGCCGCCTCGGTGCTCGCGTACGCATTTCCCGCGGCACTCAGCGCGCGCGCAAACTCGTCATGAAACGCCGCCGCTTGGCCGCTGATCTGCTGATATTGCTCGGCGTAGCCGGAAAACAGGGCCGCCACGACGCGCGACACCTCGTCGTTGGCCATCCGCAGCAACTTGGTTGTCGAGCCGGCCGCCGTCGCGGTGGCCTCGCCTATCGCCGAGCCGATCCCGCCCAGGTCGGTTGCGGCCGCCGTCAAAGCCTCCGGGTCTGTGGTCACGTAAGCCATGAGCGTGCAGCCTCCTGGCACCGTCTGCGGCGCTATAACCCTCCGATTTGTCGCAGACCACGTATAGCAAGATGCGCCGGCTGGCGCCAGATGGGTATTACCGGCGACCTACCCGTCGCGAGGCGGCCGCGTTTACTGGGCGACCATGGCCGCCATGACGGCGACGTCGGCGACCAACAGCGCAAATGCGCAGAGGGGAACCGCGAGGCCGCCTCGGCGCTTCGCGGTGAAAAACGAGACGACGATGACCAGGAAGGCCACCGCGGGCGCGCCGTAGAACGCGACTGTGAAATCGATCCCCCCGTGGCCCAGGTTGGGGCATTGGCGGTCGGCGCAGCCGTCGGTGCTCATCACGGCGCCGAGCGCGAAGAGCATCACCCGTCGAGAACGCCAACCGTTCCTAAACACTGGGCGAAACTGAGTGTTGCCCGGTGAGCGGCCCCGAACGGTGTTGGGCCACCTGACGTCCCGCGTTCTTGGCCCCGGGTGGACAAGCGGATCGTGTCCGTGGTCCTGGCCTGGGGTGGCGGGTTGTCTCACGCTCCCGGACGCGCGATTCGGCCTGCGTGGTCCGATGCTCAGCCACATCGCTCTGGTGTGGTTGGGGCGGTGCCACGCGTCGCCGGATGCTGTGCCCGAGGGCGCGCCTTCCGATCGCCACGCTCGCGGCGTGGTGGCCGGTGGTCTGTGGATAGTTCGCGGCCAGTGGCTTGTGCCAGTGCTGGGAGCCCCACTTGCTGGTGTAGGCGGGGTCGACGGCGATCACGCTGATCGCGGTCTGGGTCGCCATCGCGAGCAGTCGAGCACGCAGTTTGGCGGTGGGCATGCCGGAGATGAGCTGCCGGAACCGGCGGCGGCGGCCGTGTTTTTCCCGGGTTGTGGAGTCGGTGAAGTCGAGGTCCTCAACGGCGATGGCCTTGATCTCGTTGTTGGTGGCCCAGTGCAGCAGACGGGTCAGGGCGTGGCGGACTTGCGCGTCGCGACGATCGGCGCCGCGGGACAGGTCGTAGCCCAACGTGCGCGGGGCACCGATGGGGTTGCCGTGCGGGTCCAGGCGCCAGGCGGCCAGGTGATCGGCGTTCATGTCCACCCCGACCAGCTCCCCGGCGCGCAGCGACTCCAACGGCACCGCCGGTAGCTGCGTGCGCCGCCAGGCGGCGTCGAGATACCAGCGCTGCTTGTCGGGTGCGAAGTGGATGCGGTAGGCCACCGCCTGGTTCGCGCTCACCCGCTGGGCCCATTGTTGGCCCCGATGCGCAAACCGCGCCGTGCCGGTCAGGACGTAGCGGCCGTGCGCGGCGTTGGCCAGGTGCGCCAACGGCGCCGGCAGCCGAACCGACACTTCGCCGTCGGGGCTGACGCGCACGGTTTCGTTGCCGAACCGCTTGCCCGTTTCCCCGTCCGCGGACAAAAACCAGCGCGCCGCCTCCCACTGCCCGCGCCACTGCGCCACGGTGAGCCCGGCTTCGGCCAGGTGCAGCCGGTTGTGCAGCAGCCGCTTGCCGCCCCGCACCACGCTCACATGACCGGCGGCCCAGTCCGCCTCAACGTGTGCCAGCCGCTGTTGCAGGACCGCCAGACGGCGTCTCTTGCCGAACCACTCACCGCGGGACCGATACCCGCCCGGCATACCGCCGGTGCCCTTCGATCCCAACTCCTGGGCGAGTCGGTGCCGGATCGTCGCGATCCCGTCCGTCAGGGACCGGATATGCGCACGCTGCGCGCGCCGCGCCAGTCCCCACTGGTCGTGGGTGGCCTTGGTGATGGCACCCGCCCACCGCGCCGTCGACTCGACCGTCAGGTCGCGTTTCCGCTCGGCCCAGCCATCCTTGTCGTGACCCAGACCAGTCCGCACCCGTGCCGCGAGATCAGCGCTGGCCAAACGGCCCAGGTGAGTGCCCACCTGACGCAGCACTTCCTCGTCCTGGTCGGTGAGCCCTTTCAGTCGGGTGCGGATGCACACGCCAGTCGCCGGGTCGGCGACGAATGGCGCAGCGATCCCACGCAACTGGCTGCCGACAGGCCCACCGCTGCTCGGCGCGGCAGGTGAATGTCCGGTCTTGGTGCTCATCACCGGCCATCCTTACCGACACCACCGACAGCTGCGGCGGCCACAACCGCCTGTGGACCGACCTCACGCTGCGCGCAGCCGGATCGCCTTCAACGCACGGTTGCGCGCCCAACGGCGTCCATACAGGCGCGCGCAGAACCAGGTCAATACCTCGACCATGTCGCGCACCAGGTCGTCGTCAACCTCGCCGTCGTCGAGCACCACCAACCCGCGGCCGTGCGCAGCCAACGCGGACTCGACCAGTTCGGTGGTCATCCCCCGAGTCGGTCCGGGGACACCAGCACCGTCCGCTCGTTCACCCCAACCGCCGGAACCGGCAACGTCCCCTCACCGAACCAGCGGCACGCCGTCTGCGGATGAACGCCCTGACCCCACTCCGTCGAATTCACACCACCAACAAACTCGCTAGAACGTCCCTACGCTCACTATCACTCAGTATTCCGTCAACTGTTCCCAACCCCCAGTTGATCCACGGCCACATGTCCCCGTCGCGGTCGCGACCAGCCGGTTCGGTCGGGCTGTCGGTGCGGGTGCCAATCTCCAAGTTGGGATTTTTAACGTTCATCGTGTTGGTGCTACCCGGCGTCCGCCGGATGCAAACAGGGCGTCGCGTTCGCCGTGACGTTGCATCGCGTTAGTTTACGATATATCGTGATATACCGAGACGCACACGAGGTGCGCTCACCCCAGATATCTCACCCCAGACATAAGGACTACAGATATGAGCAACCCATTCACTCCTCCCGGCGATCCATTCGCCGGCCGGCCAGGCTTCGGCTTCGGCCCCGCACTGGGGGTCCCACCCACTCGCGGGGGACGGCGCGCCATGCACGACGCCCGCCGGCACGCTCGACGGGAATTCTTCGAACAGCTCCGTGACCACGCCGGCGACCACGACGGACCGTTGGGTTTCGGGCCCGGTTTCGGGGCCGGTTTCGGGCCCGGTTTCGGGGGCCCCGGCTTCGGCTTCGGCCCGGGTGGTCGACGCGGCGGTGGTCGGCGGCGCGGCCGCTCCGGCCGCGGACGTCGCGGTGACGTGCGCGCCGCGATTCTGATGCTGCTGGCCGAGCAACCGATGCACGGCTACGAGATGATCCAGCAGATCGCCGAACGCAGCAACGGAATCTGGCGGCCCAGCCCCGGCTCGGTGTACCCGACGCTGCAGCTGCTGCACGACGAAGGCCTGATCACCGCGAACGAAACCGAGGGCAGCAAAAAGCTTTTCGAGCTGACCGAGGACGGCCGCGCGGCCGCCGAAAAGATCGAGACCCCACCGTGGGACGAAATCGCCGAAGGCGCCGACCCGGGCCACATCAATCTGCGGGCGGCCATGGGACAGCTGTTCGGCGCGGTTGCGCAATCCGCGCACACCGCGAGCGCTGAGCAGCAACAGCGGATCGTCGACGTGATCAACAATGCGCGACGCGAGATCTACGGAATCCTCGGCGAGGACTAACCCCTCCTCCAAGCCGCGAGCGCGCGCTAATGCATGGCCGTACCGGCGTGTCGGCGTGCTGGGGGCACTCCCCCGCGAGCGGGAGGTACCCCCACCCGCTTGCGGGGGAACGCGCGCTCGCGGCACAAATCAGGACACAAATCAGGACACGTCGACCCAATCCAGGGTCCGCTGCACCGCCTTGCGCCAGCCCGCATAGCCGGCGGCGCGCTTGTCGTCGTCCCAGGTCGGCGTCCAGCGCTTGCCCTCTTTCCAGTTCGCCCGCAGGTCGGACGGGTCGGCCCAGAAGCCGACCGCCAGGCCTGCCGCGTAAGCGGCACCCAGTGCGGTGGTCTCGGCGACCACCGGCCGCACCACGTCCACGCCCAACACGTCGGCCTGGATCTGCATGCACAGATCGTTGCCGGTGATACCGCCGTCGACCTTCAACACCTCAAGGCGCACACCGGAATCCGCTTCCATCGCGTCCACCACGTCGCGACTCTGGTAGCAGATTGCCTCCAGCGTCGCGCGAGCCACGTGCGCGTTGGTGTTGAACCGCGACAGCCCCACGATCGCGCCGCGCGCGTCGGGTCGCCAGTACGGGGCGAACAACCCGGAAAACGCCGGCACGAAGTACACCCCGCCGTTGTCGTCGACCTGACCGGCCAGCACCTCGCTCTGCGCGGCGCCGCTGATGATGCCCAGCTGATCACGCAGCCATTGCACCGCCGAACCGGTCACCGCGATCGAACCTTCAAGTGCGTACACGGGTTTGGCGTCCCCAAACTGGTAGCACACCGTGGTCAGCAGGCCGTTTTTCGATCGCACGATCGCCTCACCGGTGTTCAGCAGCAGGAAATTGCCGGTGCCGTAGGTGTTTTTCGCCTCCCCCGCGTCCAGACACACTTGACCCACCATCGCCGCATGCTGGTCGCCGACGACGCCGGTGATCGGCACCTCGGCACCGACGGGCCCGCTTTTCAGGGTGACACCGTACGGCTGGACCGCCGACGACGGCGCGATCACCGGAAGCATGGCCCGTGGGATGGAGAAGAACGACAACAGCTCGTCGTCCCAGTCCAGCGTCTCCAGATCCATCAGCATGGTCCGGCTGGCGTTGGTCACATCGGTGACGTGCGCGCCGCCCCGCGGACCGCCGGTCAGATTCCACAGCACCCAGGTGTCGGGGGTGCCGAACAGCGCGTCACCCTTTTCGGCGGCCGCGCGCACCCCGTCGACGTTCTCCAGGATCCATTGCAGCTTCCCGCCGGAGAAATAGGTCGCCGGCGGCAGGCCGGCCTTGCGCCGGATCACGTCGCCGCGGCCGTCGCGGTCCAGCGCCGTCGCGATGCGGTCGGTGCGCGTGTCCTGCCAGACGATCGCGTTGTAATACGGCCTGCCGGTGTGCTTATCCCATACCAGCGTCGTTTCGCGTTGGTTGGTAATTCCCAGTGCGGCAATATCTTTCGGCGAAAATTTGGTGGTGTTCAGCACCGACATCAGCACTGAGCCGGTGCGCTCCCAAATCTCGATCGGATTGTGCTCGACCCAGCCGGCGCGCGGCAGGATCTGTTCGTGTTCGAGCTGATGGCGGGCCACCTCGGCACCGTCGTGATCGAAGATCATGCAACGGGTGCTGGTAGTGCCCTGATCGATGGCGGCGACAAACTCGGCCAACTGCGTTCCTCCGGAGTGAACTGTGACACTTCATGCCAGCGTCCATGATGGTAGACAAGGGTCTCAGCTGTGGACCGACCGGCGGTTACCCGGGTCGCACTTGCGCTACCGGCGGCAAACCTGTTGCATCGGCGTTGTGGGCGAAGAGGTCAAGCGCACCACGTTCGACCGTGCACAACGGTCGGAATACCGGCGCAAGGTGCGGCTTTGTCTGGATGTCTTCGAGACGATGGTTGCGCAGTCCAGGTTCGATTCCGACCGGCCGCTCACCGGCATGGAGATCGAATGCAACCTCGTCGACGCCGACTACCAGCCGGCCATGTCGAATCGCTACGTGCTCGACGCCATCGCCGATCCGGCCTACCAGACCGAATTAGGCGCCTACAACATCGAATTCAACGTGCCGCCGCGGCCACTGCCGGGGCATACCGCCCTGGACCTGGAGGCAGAGGTGCGGGCCAGCCTCAACGACGCCGAGACCAAGGCCAACTCCGGCGGGGCCCACATCGTGATGATCGGCATTCTGCCCACGCTGATGCCCCAACATCTGGCCGCCGGCTGGATGAGCGAGTCAACGCGGTATCGGGCCCTCAACGAGTCGATCTTTTCCGCCCGCGGCGAGGACATCCCGATCAACATCACCGGCCCGGAGCCGCTGAACTGGCACGCCGCGACCATCGCACCCGAATCCGCTTGCACCAGTATGCAATTGCATCTACAGCTGGCTCCGGCGGACTTTGCCGCCAATTGGAACGCCGCGCAGGTGCTGGCCGGCCCGCAGCTGGCGCTGAGCGCCAACTCCCCCTATTTCTTCGGACACCAGCTGTGGTCCGAGACCCGGATCGAACTGTTCACCCAGTCCACCGACACCCGGTCCGAGGAACTCAAGACCCAAGGCGTGCGACCGCGGGTGTGGTTCGGCGAACGCTGGATCAGCTCCATCGTCGACCTGTTCAAAGAAAACATCCGCTACTTCCCGTCCCTGCTGCCCGAGGTGTCCGACGAGGATCCGGTCGCCGAGCTGCTCGCCGGGCGCGTCCCGCAGCTCTCCGAATTGCGCCTGCACAACGGCACGGTGTACCGGTGGAACCGACCGGTATACGACGTTGTCGACGGGCTTCCGCATCTGCGGCTGGAGAACCGGGTGTTGCCGGCGGGACCTTCGGTCATTGACATGGTGGCCAACTCGGCCTTCCACTACGGCACCTTGCGCGTCTTGTCCGAAGAGGAGCGCCCGTTGTGGACCAGGATGAATTTCCCTGCGGCACATGCCAATTTCCTCGAGGCGGCGCGCAACGGCATGGGCGCCCGGCTGCACTGGCCCGGGCAGGACGAAGTGATGGCGCAGGAACTGGTGTTGAAGACACTGCTGCCGATCGCCGACGAAGGATTGCGGCGATGGGGTGTCGACGCCGCGGTGCGTGACCGGTTTCTTGGCGTCATCGAGGGCCGCGCCAAGACCGGCCGCAACGGGGCGCGCTGGCAGGTGTCGACGGTGCAGGCGCTGCAGGAGCGTGGGATGACCCGGCCCGCGGCGCTTGCCGAGATGCTGCGGCGGTACTGCGAGCACATGCATGCCAACCAGCCGGTGCACACCTGGGGGCCTTGAAAGGCTTTGACGGCGCGTACGTTGGGAGCTATGCCACCTGCACTGCCCGAAGGGATTGACTGGGACGAGGCGTACCGCGAGCAGGGCGAATTCGAGGGCCCGCCACCATGGAACATCGGTGAGCCGCAGCCGGAGCTAGCCCGACTGCTTGCGGCCGGCAAATTCCGCAGCGATGTGCTGGACGCGGGCTGCGGTGTTGCCGAGCTGTCGTTGGCGCTCGCCGCGCAGAGCTACACGGTGGTCGGCATCGATCTGACGCCGACCGCCGTCGCGGCGGCGACCAAGGTGGCCGCCGAACGCGGGTTGAGCACGGCCAGCTTCGTGCAGGCCGACATCACGTCGTTTACCGGCTATGACGGCCGGTTCAACACGGTGGTCGACAGCACGCTGTTTCACTCGCTGCCGGTGGAGGGCCGCGACGGCTATCTCCGCTCGGTTCACCGCGCGGCGGCCCCGGGCGCCGGCTATTACGTGCTGGTGTTCGCCAAGGGCGCCTTCCCCGCCGAAATGGAAGCCGGACCAAACGAAGTCGACGAGGACGAGCTGCGCGACGCGGTGAGCAAGTACTGGGAGATCGACGAAATTCGGCCCGCGTATATCCACGCGAACATTCCGCGCGTACCGGGGACGCCGTTTGAGTCGGTGTCGCACGACAACGACGAAAAGGGCCGGATGAAGCTGCCAGCCTTTCTTTTGACGGCACACAAGGCCGACTGAGTCGTTTTAGGTCGTTTTAGGTCGTTTTTAGTCGTCGTCTTCGTCTGGCGGCTCTTTCTGCCGTTAACGCTGCCTAGCTCCGCGCACCCGTGGCACGGAAGTTTGAAACGGACATAAATTTCCTTGAAAGCCCGATGCTTACGGGCGCCGAGCGATACGCTGCTGACCTGCAGGTATTGGAAGCGGCCCGTGGGCTCGCCCGGTTCGCTCCGACTCGGTGGGAGTTTCGGGGATGTCGTTTGTAGTTGCGGCCCCGGGGGTGGTGGCGTCAGCGGCGTCGGATCTGGCCAGTCTCGGTTCGACGATCCAGGCCGCCCATGCGGCGGCGGCGGCGCCGACGACGGGGATCGCGGCGGCGGCCGCCGACGAGGTGTCGACGGCGATCGCGGAGTTGTTCGGCACGCATGCCCAGCAGTTCCAGGCGCTGAGCGCTGAGGCAGCGGCGTTTCATGCCCAGTTCGTGCAGGCGCTGAACGGCGGCGCGCTGTCGTATGCCGCCACCGAGCTCGCGAGCGCCTCGCCGTTGCAGGGCCTGGGCGTGTTTTCGCCGTGGGAGCTGTTAACGGGCCGCCCGCTGGTGGGCAACGGCGCTGACGCGACGACTCCGGGTGGCAACGGCGGCAATGGCGGGTGGCTATATGGCAATGGCGGCAACGGTGCGGCCGGGGCGGCCGGGCAGAACGGTGGTGCCGGCGGGGCGGCGGGGCTGATCGGTAACGGCGGGTCCGGCGGCGCCGGTGGGATCGGGCCGACCGGCGCGACCGGCACGGCCGCGCCCACCCCGGGCGTGACTGGCGGCACCGGGGTCAACGGCGGGAACGGTGGCAACGGCGGGGTCGGCGGGCAGGGCGGGACGTTGTTCGGTTCCGGTGGTGCCGGCGGTCAGGGCGGGGCCGGCGGTACCGGTGGGACCGGTGGTGCCGGTGGCTCCGGGGTGGGCCTCGGGGTGGCCGGCGGCACGGGTGGCACCGGCGGGGTGGGCGGTGCGGCGGGCAGCGGCGGGGCGGGTGGCGCCGCGGGGATGGGCGGGACGGCCGGCCAGGCCGGCGGCATGGGTAGTGGCGGGTTGGGTGGCGCCGGCGGGGCCGGCGGCCAGGGTGATGTGGGTTCCACGGGCAGCGCGGGCGGCGGGCTCGGCGGCACGGGCTGGGCTGGCGGCGCCGGCGGGGCCGGCGGCACGGGCGGCGCTGGTGTTGACGGGGGCGCCAACGGCAGCGGCGGCGTGGGCGGTGCCGGCGGTCAGGGCGGCACCGGCGGCCAAGGCGGCACCGGGGTGGGCCTCGTGGCCGGCGGCACCGGCGGAACCGGCGGCATCGGCGGGAGTGCCGGGGCCGGCGGGGCGGCGGGCAGCGGCGGTACCGGCGGTGTCGCGGGCAGCGCGGGTACCGGCGGCGCGGGCGGCACGGGTGGGGCCGGCGGGACCGGCGCTACCGGCGCAGACGCGGCGGCCGGCAGTGGACTTGGCGGCGGCACGGGCGGCACGGGCGGCGCGGGCGGGGCCGGCGGCCAAGGCGGTACTACTTTTGCGGGCGGCACCAATGGGTCCGGTGGCGCCGGCGGTGTGGGCGGCACGGGCGGCACCGGCGGCGTGGGCGGCTCGGGCGCCGACAATCCCAGTGGTGTCGGCGCAATGGGTGGCGCGGGCGGGACCGGCGGCCAGGCGGGGGCGGGCGGTGCCGGCGGCGCGACCGGTTTCGGCGGCAACGTCGGCAGCGGCAGCCACGGCGCGGCGGGCAAGGCGGGCACCGGCGGCACCGGCGGTGCTGGTGGCGCGGGTGGCGCCGGGAGCGCTGGCGCTGACGCATCGGCGGGCAGCGCGGGCACCGGCTTCACGGGCTCTAGCGGCGGCGCCGGCGGGACCGGCGGCACGGGCGGCGCTGGTGTTGACGGGGGCGCCAACGGCAGCGGCGGTCAGGGCGGCGCCGGCGGTACCGGCGGCACGGGCGGGGCCGGCGGGTCCAGCACTACTGGCGTGGGCGGCACCGGTGGCCAGGGCGGTGTGGGCGGGGACGCCGGCGCCGGCGGACAGGTTGGTGTCGGCGGCGTTGGTGGGGCCCAAGGTAACGCGGGTACCGGCGGCACCGGCGGGGCCGGCGGCGTTGGTGGGACCGGTGCGGCCGGCGCGAACGGCACCGGCATTTCGGCGAACCCCGGCCTTAGCGGCTTTGCCGGGGGCACCGGCGGGGCCGGCGGTGCGGGCGGCGAGACCGGCACGGGCGGCACCAACGGCTCGGGCGGTCAGGGCGGTGCCGGTGGCGTGGGCGGCACCGGCGGCCAGGGCGGTGCCGGTGTGCCCGGGGCGGCCAACACCGCCGGCAACCAAGGCGGTCAAGGCGGCACCGGCGGCCAAGGCGGGGCCGCGGGCGTCGGCGGCGCGAAAGGAACCGGCGGTTCGGGCGGCAGCAACGGCGCGGCGGGCTTCGCCGGCAACGGCGGCACCGGCGGCACCGGCGGCACCGGCGGCACCGGCGGCACCGGCACTGACGACCTCAACGCCGACGGCCTCATGGGCGGCACGGGTGCCGCGGGCGGGCAGGGCGGCATCGGCGGCACCGGCGGGCTGGCCGGCGGCACCGGCGGCTTCCAGGGCAACGGCGGCCAGGGCGGCCAAGGCGGCACCGGCGGCACCGGCGGCGACGGCGGCACCGGTGCCCCCGTGGCGGCCGGCGCCACCGGCTTCCAAGGCGGCACCGGCGGCACCGGCGGCACCGGCGGGGCGCCCGGACAGGGCGGTTCGGGCACCCACATGGGCGCGGTCGGCAACGGCGGCAACGGCGGCACCGGCGGGATCGGCGGCCAGGGCGGCCAGGGCGGGGCCGGCACCACCGGAAACGCCGGCGGCGGCACCGGCGGCACGGGCTTTGCCGGCGGGACCGGCGGCTTCGGCGGCACCGGCGGGCTGGCCGGCGGTACCGGCGGCATACAGGGCGACGGCGGTCGGGGCGGCAACGGCGGCCAAGGCGGCACCGGCGGCCAAGGCGGCACCGGCGCCACCGGCAGCCAGGGCGGCCAAGGCGGCCTAGGCGGCACCGGCGGGGCCGTCGGCCAGGGCGGTTCGGGCACCAACACGGGCGCCCCCGGCGCCGTCGCCGGCAACGGCGGCAACGGAGGGGTCGGCGGCACGGGCGGCCAGGGCGCGGCCGGCACCAACGACCCCAACGCCGACGGTGGCACCGGCGGCACCGGCTTTGCCGGCGGGGCCGGCGGCACCGGCGGCGCCGGCGGGGCGGCCGGCGGTAAAACCGGCTTCCAGGGCACCGGCGGACAGGGCGGCACCGGCGGCCAGGGCGGCACCGGCGGCACCGGCGGGACGGCCACCACAGCAGGAGGCATAGGCGGCCAAGGCGGTGACGGCGGTCAAGGCGGCGGGGCCGGCCTCGGCGGCACCGGCTTCGCGGCGAGCACCGGCTTCGCGGCGGCCGCCAGCGGCACCGGCGGCCAGGGCGGCACTGGCGGCACGGGCGGCGCAGGCGCAGCGGGTGGCACCGGGAGCGCCGGCGGCGGCCCCGCCGGCACGGCGGGCGGTACCGGCGGGGGCGGTGGCACCGGCGGCGACGGCGGCGCCGGCAACGGCGGGACAAACGGCACCGGCGGCACCGGCGGCACCGGCGGTGAGGGTGGTATCGGCGGCGCCGGTGGATCCGGTCTGACCATGAACCTCGCCGGCGGCAGCGGCGGCACCGGCGGCGACGGCGGCAGCGCCGGCGGCGGAGGTTTAGTCGGCAACGGCGGCACCGGCGGCGCCGCCGGCAATGCCGGCACCGGCGGCCAGGGCGGCCAGGGCGGCACCGGCGGCCAGGGCGACCAGGGCGCTGCGGGTGCCAATTTTGCCAACGGCGGCACCGGCTTGGCGGGTGGCGCGGGCGGCGCGGGCGGCGCGGGCGGCAGCGGCATCGGCGGCGTCAACGGCGGCACCGGCGGCACCGGCGGCACCGGCGGCTTCGGCGGCAACGGCGGCACCGCAGGCTTCACCAATAGCGCCACCGTCCCCACGTCCGGCGGCGATGGCGGTGTGGGCGGCACCGGCGGCTCCGGCGGCGCCGCAACGGATGGCGGCGCCGCCGGTGCCGGGGGCACAGGTGGCGCGGGTGGGACCGGCGCCGACACCTCCGACAGTGCAGGTCTCAGCAATGGTCCCGGTGGCGCGGGTGGCGCGGGCGGCACCGGCGGGGCCGGCGGCGCCGCGGCCGGCAGCAGCACCGCCGGTGCCGGCGGTACCGGCGGTGTCGGCGGTAACGGCGGCATCGGCGCCACCGATTCAGGCTTTGGCCCCGGCAACGGGGGCGCTGCCGGCGCGGGCGGCACCGGCGGTGTCGGTGGTACCGCGGCCGGCAGCGGTGACGCCGGCGCCGGCGGCATCGGCGGCGCGGGCGGCACCGGCGGCGCCGGTGGCGCCGGCGACGGCACCGGCGGCGCAGGCGGCACCGGGGGCACTGCCGGCGTGGGCGGCGCCGGCGGCGCCGGTGGTACCGCGACCGGCAGCGGCGACGCCGGCGCCGGGGGCACCGGCGGCACCGGCGGCGCCGGCGGCACCGGCGGCACGGGCAAAGGCTTCACCGACACCGGTGGCGCCGGGGGCACTGCCGGCGCGGGCGGCACCGGTGGCGCCGGTGGTATCGCGACCGGCAGCGGCGACGGCGGCACCGGCGGCACCGGCGGCGCAGGCGGCACCGGCGGCATGGGCGGCACCGGCGACGCCGGCGCGGGCACCGGTGGCGTCGGGGGCACCGCTGGCGCGGGCGGCACCGGCGGCACCGGCGGCACCGCGTCCGGCGGCGGCAGCAGCGGCGCCGGTGGCATCGGCGGCTCAGGCGGCACCGGCGGCACCGGTGGCACCGGCGACTTCGGCACGGGGACCGCTGGCGTCGGGGGCGGTGGCGGCATCGGGGGCACCGGCGGCACCGGCGGTGCCATAGCCGGCGGCGGCACCGCCGGAACCGGTGGGGTCGGCGGCGCCGGCGGAGCCGGCGGGCTCGGCGGCCAGAGCACCGTAGCGGGCGGCACGGGCGGCGCTGGTGGCGGCGGCGCTGCCGGCGGCACGGGCGGCGGCGGCGGCAACGCGGGCGCCGGCGGAATCGCCGGTGACGGCGGCAGGGGCGGTCTCGGCGGCGCAGGTGGTACCGGCGGTCTCGGCGGTACGGGCGTCGCCGCCGGCGGCGCCGGCGGCAATGCCGGCGCCGGCGGTCTCGGCGGCACGGGCGGCTCAGCCGTTGGCGGGACCGACGGCAACGGCGGCAACGGCGGCAACGGCGGGACCGGCGCCACCGGCGGCGCCGGCAGCAGCGGCGTTGGCTTCCAACTCGCGGGCGGTAACGGCGGTAACGGCGGCAACGGCGGCAGCGCAGGCAACGCAGGACTCGCCGGCGCCGGCGGCACCGGGGGCACCGCCGGCAACCTGGGATTCGGCGGCGCGGGCGGCACCGGAGGAAGCGGCGGCGCCGGCGACAACGGCACCGCCGGCACGGGTGATGGCGGTAATGGCGGCAGCGCCTTCGCCGGCGGCAACGGCGGCACGGGCGGCAAGGGCGGTGCCGGCGTCGGTGGCATCAACGGCGGCACGGGCGGCACGGGCGGCGCCGGCGGCGCCGGCGGCCACGGCGGCACCGGCGCCGACGGCAGCACGGCGGGCGGTGCCGGCGGCAACGCCGGCATGGGCGGCACGGGCGGGGCCGGCGGGAGCGCATCCGATACCGGCACCGGCGGCGCCGGCGGCACCGGCGGCGACGGCGGTTCGGCCGGCCTCGGCGGCAACGCCTTCGCCAACGGTGGCGGCACCGGCGGCGCCGGCGGCACCGGCGGCAACGGCGGCGGAGGAGGCAACGGTGGGGCCGCAACCGGTAGCGGCACCGGCGGCGCCGGCGGCACCGGCGGCACCGGAGGCAGCGGCGGCGGGGCCGGCACCAACGACTTCACCAACTCCATCGCCAACGGCGTCGCGGGAGGCGTCGGCGGCAACGGCGGCACCGGCGGCAACGGCGGGGCCGCAATCGGCGGCGGCACCGGCGGCGCCGGCGGCACCGGCGGCGCCAGCGGCACAGGTGGCGCCGGCAACTACGCCGGCTTCGACGCCGGAAACGGCGGTAATGGCGGCAACGCCGGCACCGGCGGCAACGGCGGCAACGGCGGCGCGGCAACCGGCAGCGGCACCGGCGGCGCCGGCGGCAACGGCGGCGCCGGAAACAACGGCGGCAAGGGCTGGTACGCCTTCGCGAGCGGCACCACCGCCGGCACCGGCGGCGCCGGTGGCAGCGGCGGCACCGGCGGCACCGGCGGCGCAACCACCTCCGGCATCGGCGGCGTCGGCGGAACCGGCGGCGCCGGCGGCACCGGCGGCGACGGCGGCATCGGCGACTTCGAAGGCACCCTCGCCGGCACCGGCGCCACTGGGGGCGCCGGTGGCACCGGCGGCGCCGGTGGCGCCGCCGGCAACGGCGGCAACGTCGGCGGCAACGGCACCGACGGCGGCAACGGCGGCGGCGGCGCCGGCGGCAACGGTGGCAACGGCGGCAGCGGCGTCAATGCTGGGTCGCAAGCCGGCGGCACCGGCGGCACCGGCGGCAACGGCGGGAACGCCGGCACCGCCGGCACTGGCGGCACCCAAGACCCCACCGTCGCCGGCCAGGCCGGCGGCGCCGGCGGCAACGGCGGCAACGGCGGCGCCGGCTCCACCAACTGGTTCGCTAATAACCACGGCATGATCGGCGGCGCCGGCGGTAACGGCGGCAACGGCGGCTTGGGCGGTGTGGGCGACGCAACCGAAACCGGCGGCGCCGGCGGCAATGGCGGCACCGGCGGGCTGGGCGGGAATTTCACCGGCTCCTCATCACAACCTCTCACCGGCGGCCCCGGCGGGGCCGGAGGCAACGGCGGCGCCGGCGGCACCAGCACCGGCGGCACCTTCAACTTGGCCGGCGCGGGCGGCGACGGTGGGGCCGGCGGCGGCGGCGGCACCGGCTCCCCCAGCGCCGGTAGCACCTCCGCGAGCGGGGTCGCACCCGGCGCGGGCGGCACCGGCGGAGTGGGCGGCCTCGGTGGAGCGGGCGGCGCAGCCACCGGCACCCTGCGCATCGGTGGGGACGGCGGCACGGGCGGCATGGGCGGCGCCGGCGGCGCCGGCGGAACCGCCGCCACCGGCTCGGGCTTCGGTGGCGGCGCCGGCGGAGCCGCCGGCAACGGCGGCGCGGGCGGCGCCGGCGGCACCGCCGGCGACGCCACCATCAGCGGCCAAGCGACCGGCAACGGCGGCGCGGGCGGCGACGGCGGCGCGGGCGGCTTGGGCGGCTTGGGCGGCAACGGCGACCTCACCGTCGGCGTGCACGACGCCGGCGGCAACGGCGGCAACGGCGGCAACGGCGGCGCCGCCGGCAACGGCGGCGGCGGAAGCGGCGGCGCCAGCGGCGGCAACGGCGGCAACGGCGGCGCCGCCGGCGACGGCGGCAACACCGGTTCCGGCTCTGCGGGCACCACCGCCACGGCCGGTACCGGCGGCGCCGGCGGCGCCGGCGGTACCGGCGGCGCCGCCGTCGCCAGCGCAGACAACTTTTTCGCCAGCGGCGCAGGCGGCAACGGCGGCGCCGGCGGCGCCGGCGGCAACGGTGGCAACGGCGTCTACGGCGCCGTGAGCGGCGCGGCGGGCAGCACCGGCGGCAATGCGCGGCGCCGGCGGCAACGGCGGCGCCGGCGGAGAGGTAGACGCCGGCTCCGGCAACGGCGGCGTAGGCGGCGCCGGCGGTGCCGGCGGCGACGGCGGCAACGGCGGCGGCGGCGGCTTCGGCGGCGTCGGAGGCGGCAACGCGGGCACCGCCGGTGCCGGCGGCACCGGCGGCGTGGGCGGTGCCGCACTCGGCATAGGAGGCGGCAACGGCGGCCAGGGCGGCCAGGGCGGCGCGGGGGGCTTCGGCGGCTTCGGTGGCAACAATGGGACCCTCACCACCACCGGCAACGGCGGCAACGGAACCGCCGGCGGCACGGGCGGTGCTGGCGGCGCCGGCGGCGCTGCCGGCATCGTCGGCAACGATAAAACCGGCGGCGGCAACGCCGGCACGGGCGGTCAAGGCGGCAACGGCGGCGAGGGCGGCGACGGCGGCACCGCCGGATCGACCGGCGGCAACGGCGGCAACGCCGGCAACGGCGGTGCCGCCGGCGCCGGCGGCACCGGCGGCGCCGGAAACGACGAGAGCCCCGCGGGCAACGGCGGCACCGGCGGCGGCGGCGGCTTCGGCGGCGACGGCGGCAACGGCGGCGGCTCCGGCAAGGGCGGCAACGGCGGCAACGGCGGAACGGGCGGCAATGGCGGCAACGGCGGCACCCGGAGCACCGGCGCCGGCCGCGGCGGCAGCGGCGGAGCCGGCAGCGGCGGCGGCAACGGCGGGACCGCCGGCACCGGCACGCCCCCCGGCACCCCCGGCACCACCGGCGGCGCCGGCTCGAACGGCAATCAAGAATAAACCGTCGACCATGCTGGCGCCGAGGTCTCTGGATCGCGTAGAGCCGCGTCGCGGCGGCCTCGACAGCGCGGCCATGGCTAATCAACACCCAGTCACGTGGTCTTTGCTGGATGGTCCACGGCGTCTTGGTGATCACGACGGCGGCCAGGCAGTTCCCTTGAAAGCCCGTGAGTCCGGTCGGAATTCGATACGCTGCTGGCCTGCAGGTGCTCGACGGCGACCCGAGTGCCTCATCCGGGTCGCTCCTACTTGGTCGTAGGTGGGGGATGTCGTTTCTAGTTGCTGCTCCTGAGGTGGTGGCCTCAGCGGCATCGGATCTGGCCGGCCTCGGGTCGGCGATTCAGGCCGCCCATGCGGCCGCGGCGGCACCGACGACAGGGATAGCGGCGGCGGCCGCCGACGAGGTGTCGTCGGCGATCGCGGAGTTATTCGGCACGCATGCCCTGCAGTTTCAGGCGCTGAGCGCGCAGGCGGCGGCGTTTCATGATCAGTTTGTGCAGGCGTTGAGCCGCGGCGCGGGCCTGTATTCGCTGGCGGAGGCCGCCGGGGCGTCCCCGCTGCAGTCGGCGGCGCAAAGTCAGTGGTTTTCGCCCTGGGAGATGCTGACCGGGCGACCGCTGTTCGGCAACGGCGCTGACGCGACCACTCCGGGCGGCAGCGGCGGGGCCGGCGGGTGGCTGTACGGCAATGGCGGCAACGGTGCGGCCGGTGCGGCCGGGCAGAACGGCGGTGCCGGTGGGGCGGCGGGGCTGATCGGTAACGGCGGGTCCGGCGGTGCCGGCGGGGTCGGGGTGACCGGGGTGACCGGCCCGGCCGCGTCGACCCCCGGCGGGACGGGTGGTAACGGGGGGACCGGCTTGACCGGCGGTAACGGCGGGGCCGGTGGGCACGGCGGGACGCTGTTCGGCTCCGGTGGCGCCGGTGGTGTGGGCGGGACCGGCGGGACCGGTGGGACCGGCGGTGCCGGCGGCGCCGGGGTGGGCCATGGCATAAACGGCGGCACGGGTGGCTTTGGCGGGTTGGGCGGCACCGCGGGCAGCGGCGGCGCCGGTGGGGCTGCGGGGTTGTTGGGGACCGCCGGCCAGGCCGGCGGGGCGGGCGGCGGCGGTACCGGTGGCACCGGCGGGACCGGGGGTCAAGGTGATGCGGGTCCCGCGGGCAGCGTAGGCGGGGTGGGCGGCACGGGCTTCGCCGGTGGAGTCGGCGGCACCGGCGGTCCGGGCGCCCACGCTATTGGCGGGGGCGCCAACGGCAGCGGCGGCACGGGCGGGACCGGGGGCCTCGGCGGCACCGGCGGACAAGGTGGCACCGGCGTGGGCCACGCCGTGGCCGGCGGCACCGGCGGCACCGGCGGAGTGGGCGGTACCGCCGGCCCCGGCGGGGCGGCTGGCGCCGGCGGTACCGGCGGCAGAAACGGCAGTGCGGGCACCGGCGGCGTCGGCGGCACCGGCGGTGCCGGCGGTCAAGGTGACGTCGGCACCACGGGCAGCAACGGCGCCACCGGCGGCACCGGCCTTGCCGGCGGTGCCGGCGGCCAGGGCGGCACCGGCGGGGCGACAGCCACCGGGGGCACCAACGGCAGCGGCGGCCAAGGCGGCACCGGCGGCCAAGGCGGCACCGGCGGCCAAGGCAGCACCGGGGTCGGCTTGGGGACGATAGGCGGTACCGCCGGGGTCGGCGGCACCGGCGGCACCGCCGGCGCGGGCGGAGCGGTCGGCACCGGCGGCACCGGCGGCAGCACCGGCAATGCGGGCACCGGCGGCACCGGCGGAACCGGCGGCACCGGCGGTCAAGGTGACGTCGGCACCACGGGGATCGCCGGCGGCCAGGGCGGCACCGCCTTTGCCGGCGGGACCGGCGGCACCGGCGGGGCCGGCGGGGCGACCGGCGACGGGGGCACCAACGGCAGCGGCGGCCAGGGTGGCACCGGCGGCCAAGGCGGCACCGGCGGCCAGGGCGACACCGCCCTCACATCCGCAGTGGCCGGGGGTACCGGCGGGTTCGGCGGCACCGGCGGCACTGCCGGCGCCGGTGGTGTGGCCGGCACCGGAGGCACCGGCGGCAGCAACGGTCACGCGGGCACCGGCGGCACCGGCGGAACCGGCGGCACCGGCGGTCAAGGTGACGCCGGCAGCACGGGCGGCCCGAAGGGCGGCCCAGGCGGCGCCGGCTCTGCCGGCGGGGTTGGCGGCCAGGGCGGCACCGGCGGGGGGGCTGGCCCCGGGGGCACCAACGGCAGCGGCGGCATCGGCGGTACCGGCGGCCTGGGCGGCAACGGCGGCCAAGGCGGCACCGGTGTCGGCTTCGGAACGGTCGGCGGCAGCGGCGGTGCTGGCGGCGACGGCGGCGCCGCGGGCGCCGGCGGGGCGGCCGGCACCGGTCTGGGCGGCACCGGCGGCAGCACCGGCAAGGCGGGCACCGGCGGCAACGGCGGCACCGGCGGGGCCGGCAGCCAAGGTGACGTCGGAACCCCGGGCGGCACTGGCGGCGGTAACGGCGGCACCGGCTTTGCCGGCGGGGCCGGCGGCACGGGCGGCACCGGCGGGGCTGGCAACGGCGGCACCAACGGCAGCGGCGGCCTGGGCGGCAACGGCGGCACCGGCGGCGCCGGCGGACGCGGCGCGGCCGGCTCCGGTGTGGCCGGCGGCGCCGGCGGGACCGGCGGCGCGGGCGGCGCCGCGGGCGCCGGCGGGGCGGTCGGCACTGGGGGCACCGGCGGGAGCACGGGTAACTACGGCACCGGCGGCACCGGCGGGAACGGCGGCAACGGCGGCAACGGCGACACCGGCGCTGATGGAAACGGAAGCGGCGTCGCCGGCGGCACCGGGCTTGCCGGCGGGGCCGGCGGCCAGGGCGGCAGCGGCGGGGCGACCGGCACCGGCGGCACCAACGGCAACGGCGGCCTGGGCGGCAACGGCGGCACCGGCGGCGCCGGCGGACGCGGCGCCAGCGGCATCACCTTCGGGGCGGTCGGCGGCACCGGCGGCACCGGCGGCGCGGGCGGCAACGCGGGCGCCCGCGGCTCGGCCGGCACCGGCGGCACGGGCGGCACCGCGGGCGTCGCGGGCACCGGCGGCGGCGGCGGCAGCGGGGGTAACGGTGGTAACGGCGGTAACGGCAGCCTCGGCCCCGACGGTGGCTTCCAAGGCGGCACCGGCCTCGCCGGCGGGGCCGGTGGCCAGGGCGGCAGCGGCGGCTCGGCCTTCGCCGGCGGCACCAACGGCAACGGCGGCAACGGCGGCTCCGGCGGCCAAGGCGGGGTCGGCGGCACCGGCGGCACCGGCGTCGGCTTCGGAGTGGCCGGCGGCACCGGCGGCCAAGGCGGGGTCGGCGGGGGCGCCGGCGGCGGCGGGGCGGCCGGCACGGGTGGGGACACCGCCGGCAGTCAGGGCGGGGTGGGCGCCGCCGGCCGCGGCGGCACCGGCGGCACCGGCGGCACCGGCGGCATCGGCACCGCTGGAACCGCGGGCGGCGGGTTAGGCGGCACCGGCTTCGCCGGCGGCGCCGGCGGTACCGGCGGGGCCGGCGGCTTGGCCCCCGCCGGGGGCACCAACGGCAACGGCGGCATCGGCGGCTTCGGCGGCACCGGCGGCCAAGGCGGCACCGGCGGCACCGGCGTCGACGCCGGGGTGGCCGGCGGCACCGGCGGCCAAGGCGGGGTCGGCGGTGCCGCCGGCAGTGGCGGGGCGCCCGGCACGGGTGGGGGCACCGCCGCCAGCCAGGGCGCGGTGGGCACCGGCGGCCAAGGCGGCCAGGGCGGCAACGGCGGCCAAGGCGACGTCGGCGCGGCCGGCACCCCCGGCGGCGGCGCGATCGGCGGGGCCGGCGCGACCGGCTTCGCCGGCGGGGCCGGCGGCGCGGGCGGCACCGGCGGATCGGCCGGCACCGGCGGCACCAACGGCACCGGCGGCCTGGGCGGCAACGGCGGCCAAGGCGGCACCGGAGGCGACGGCGGCACCGGTGTGGGCTATAGCGCCGGCGGCGGCGACGGAGGCACTGGCGGGGCCGGCGGTCAGGCCGGCGCCGGCGGCGCGGCCGGCACCGGCAGCGGCGGTGCGGGCAGCGCCGGCAAAGCGGGCACCGGCGGCAACGGCGGCAGCGGTGGCCTCGGCGGCGAGGGCGACACCGGCGCCATAGGCAGCACAGGCACCACGCTCGGCGGCAACGGCGGCGACGGCTTCGCGGGCGGCGCCGGCGGAACCGGCGGCGCTGGTGGTGCCGGCGTCGACGGCAAAAACGGGGGGAACGGCGGCCAAGGCGGCCAAGGGGGCTTCGGCGGTGGCGGCGGCGAGGGCGGCAGCCCCTCCGACTTTATGGGTGGCACTGGCGGCAACGGCGGCAACGCCAGCGTCGGCGGCGCCGGAGGCAACGGCGGCACAGCAACCGACGGCGGCAAAGGCGGCGACGGCGGCAACGGCGGAAGTGTCGGCGGCGGCGGCGGCATCGGCGGGGCCGGCAGCGCCGCCAATGGCACCGGCGGCAACGGCGGCAATGGTGGCACCGGCGGCGCCGGCGGCGACGGAGGCGCGGCAACCGGCGGCGGCAACGGAGGCAACGGCGGAACGGGCGGCAACGGTAATGGCGGCGGCCAAGGCTGGACGGGCACCGGCACCGCCCCCGGCGGTAGCGGCGGCACCGGTGGTGACGGAGGTGACGGCGGCGCCGGTGGCGCCGCAACCGGCGGCGGCAACGGCGGAACTGGTGGAGCCGGCGGCAATGCCAGCCTGGGCGGGAACGGCGAGGGCGGCAACACAGGCGAGGGTGGCGGCCCTGGCGGCACCGGCGGCACCGGCGGCAACGGCGGCGTCGGCGGCGACGCATCCGGTGGTGGCAACGGCGGTAACGGCGGCAACGGCGGCATCGGCCAAGCGGGCGGGGAAGGCGCGGTAGCCGCTGGTACCCCAGCCGCAGGTGGCATGGGCGGCGTCGGTGGCAACGGCGGCGACGGCGGTACCGCAACCAACGGCGGCACCGGCGGCACCGGCGGCACCGGCGCCACCGGCGGCACCGGCGGCGACGGCGGCTTCTCCGTCAACGACGTCGGCGGCACCGGTGGCAACGGCGGCGGGGGCGGCGACGGCGGCGACGGCGGCGACGGCACCATCGCCGGCGGCAACGCTGGCAAAGGCGGTGGCGGCGGCGCCGGTGGCACCGGCGGCAATTCCACCAACGCCGGCGGCGGCACCGGAGGCAACGGCGCCACCGGCGGCAACGGCGGCGACGGCGGCTCGCCTGGCGGCACTGGTGGCGGCGCAGGCGTCGGCGGCAGCGCCGGAGGTGGCGGCACCGGGACGCCCACCGGCACCCCTGGTGGTGGCGGCAGCTCGGGCACGCCCGGCAACAACGGGTAAACGGCCAGCGTCGCAGCTGGGCGAACTTCGGGCTAGGTAGCCGCGGTCGCGGCCTGAAGCGCCTCAGCGAAAACGGCCAGGTCCTCCGCCGTGCTGTCCAAGTGCGGCGAGATCCGCAGCCGCGGCCCGGCAAGCTCCATCGGCGCCCGCGCGACCCCGACATACGTGGTCACGATCCGCCGCTCGGTGAGCAGCCAGGCCCGCACGGCTTCCGGGTCGGCGCCGTCAACTGGGGCCAGTGTGGTGATCGCACTCGGCTCCTCGACCTCTTCGACCACCACCCAGCCGGGAACATCGGCCAGCTCCGTCCGGGCGATGCCACCCAACTCGGCCAAGCGCGCCCGCACCAGCTCCGGCCCGGCCGCCAAATGCTCCCCCAAGGCCACTGAAAAGCCTACTTGCGCAGCGACATTGGCCTCGCCGAACTCCAGCTGCTGGGCCAGGCTCAGCGACCCCGCCCAGGCCGGGGCCGGCAACCTCGGCGTCAACCGATCCAACAGCTCGGGCCGCACCGCAAGCACACCCACCCCCCGCGGCCCGGCCATCCACTTGCGCGACGACGAATACATGACATCCGCACCCACCGCGGAATCCACCTGGCCCAACGCCTGCGCGGCATCGACAACCAGCGGCAACCCCAACTCGCGACACAGTTCCGCCAACATAGAAAGCGGCTGCACCACGCCGCTGTGGCTGGCCACCGGGGTCAGGTGCAGCAGATCGGGCGGGTCCTCGTCCAGCAGCAGCGCCGCGTCGTCCAGCGCCACCCGGCCGTCGTCGAGCGTCGGCAGCAGCTGACGCTCGAACCCGTAAGCGTCCATGACGGCCAGGTTGGGTCCGTACTCGCCGGGCAGGCAGGCCACCGCTCCGGCTACCAGCCGGCCAGCCCCCGAGCAGCAAATCCAGCGCGTTCAGCGAGCCGGTGGTGAACACCACCTCGGCGTCGGGCATGCCGGCCAGCGCACAGAACGCGGCGCGTCCGGCATCGAGCACGGGCACAGCGGCCTCGGCCGCGACATACCCACCGACCTCGGCCTCGAACCGCGCATGCTGGGCCGCGGCCTCCAAAACCGCGAAGCTCTGGCGCGAGCAGGCCGCGCTGTCCAAGTGCAGCCCGGCGAACGGCGCGCGGGCCGCCCGCCAACGGTCGGCCAGCGACTCACCCTCGCTCACCGAAGCGCCAACGACAGCCCGAAGTCGCCGGCGGCGTCGGTCCACCAGCGGATGCGACGCAACCCCGCCCCGGTCAACTCGGCACTCACCCCGTCCGGGTGGAACTTGCACGACACCTCGGTCAGCATCTCCTCGCCCGCCGCGAAGTCGACGGTCAGGTCCAGCGCACCCACGCGCACCCGCTGGCCACGGTCGGACCGCAGCCACATCTCGATGCGCTCCTCTTGCGCGTTCCAGCGGGCCACGTGCTGGTAGGCGTCGACGTCGAAATCGGCGTCCAGTTCCCGGTTGATCACCGCCAGCACATTGCGGTTGAACTTGGCCGTCACCCCGGCGGCGTCGTCATAGGCGCGCACCAGCCGCCCGGTGTCCTTGACCAGGTCGGTGCCCAGCAGGAAGCTGTCCCCCGGCCGCATGACCCCGGCCAAGGTCGCCAAGAACTCCGCGCGCGGCTCCGGCGTCAGGTTGCCGATCGTCGACCCCAAAAACACGAACAAGCGCCGCCCGCCGCCGGGAATCTCGGTCAGGTGTTCCTCGAAATCCCCACAGACGGCCTTGATTTCGACGCCCGGGTACTCGCGCTGGATGGCGGCCGCGGTCGCCGAGAGCATGTCGGCGTCGACGTCGAACGGCACGAACCCGCGCAGCGACCCACGGTCGCGCAGCGCGTCCAGCAGTTGCCGGGTCTTCTCCGACGTCCCGGCCCCCAGTTCGACCAGGGTGTCGGCCTCGCTGGCCGACGCGATCTCGGCCGACCGGGCCCGCAGGATCTCGGCCTCCGCGCGGGTCGGGTAGTACTCGGGCAACCGGGTGATCTGGTCGAACAGATCGCTGCCCACCGAATCATAAAACCACTTGGGCGGCAACGACTTCGGAGTCTGCTGCAGGCCGTCGAACACGTCGCGACGCAACGCGTGATACGCCGAGTCCGCAGCGAGGTGGTTGGCCAGCGAGAGCGTCATCAAATTCCTTTCGGGTAATCCAGCGGCGTCAACGTCACACCAGCCGCGGTGACTTCGACGAGGTGACGGTCCGGCACGTCCTCCCAGTCGTACACATCGTCATACGGCTCGCTGGCCAGCACCACACCGTCGTCGCGGCGCAGCACCGACAGCGTGTCTCCCCACACGGTGGCCAGCAGCCGAGACCCGTTGGCGGCCAGCACATTAAGCCGCGCATCCGGGTCCGCTGCGCCGATGTCCAGGATCGTGGCACCCAGCGCGTCCAGGCCCCGCTCGAACACCACGGCCGCTAAAAGCGCACTGTCGCAAACCGATTCAGCCGACGAGCACGGCGGCAGCACGGCACGGTCGACAACACCGTTGTGCGACAACAACCACTCACCGTCGGTGAACGGCGCCGTCGCACTGGCCTCGATCGGCATGCCGACGGTCGCGGAGCGCACCGCGGCCACCACGCAGTGGCTGCGCAAAGATGGCGCCACCGAAGCGAACGACACGTCACCCCACAGCGGCACCGGGCTGCGCCAGCGCCGCGGCACGTCCGCAGAGCCGCCTTCCAAAGGGCCTTCCGAAAAGCCATCGAAAAACCCGATGCCCCAACCGTCGGCGTTCATCAGCCCGTGCTTCTGCCGGCGCGGCGCGTAGGACTGCACCCGCAGGCCGAAAGGCGGGTCCAACACCAACGAGGAAACCGAGACCGGTCGCCCGAGCCATCCGAGATGACGGCACATCAAACGTCCCACGCCAACCGGACACCGGAGAAGATCTGACGACGGTACGGGTGGTCCCAGTTGCGGAAGCTGGGCCGCAGAATGGCGGACTCCACCGCCCACGACCCGCCCCGCAGCACCCGGTAGTCGCCGTCGAAGAACGGCTGCGAGTACCGCTCGTAGATCATCGGGACGAACCCCGGCCACGGCCGCAGCGGTGAGGAGGTCCACTCCCAGACGTCGCCCAGCAGCTGCTCGACCCCATAGGCCGAAGCTCCGGCCGGATAGGCGCCGACCGGCGCCGGACGCAGCGCAATGCCACCGAGGTTGGCCAACGCGTCCGACGGCTCGTCGGCTCCCCACGGGTAGCGGCGCCGGGCGCCGGCAACGGAGTCCCACGCGCAGGCCTTCTCCCACTCCGCCTCGGTGGGCAATCGGGCACCGGCCCAGGCCGCGTAGGCCTCGGCCTCGAAGTAGGTGACGTGCTGGACCGGCTCATCGGCGGGAATGTCTTCGACGTAGCCGAACCGGGTTCGGGACGCACCGTCGGAACTCCAGAACTGCGGCGCTGTCAGACCCGCCCTTAACCGGTGCTGCCAGCCGCGATCCGACCACCAGCGCGGCTCGGTGTAGCCGCCGTCGTCGATGAACTGACGCCATTCGCCGTTGGTCACCGGAACCCGGCCGATCCGGAACGCCGGCAGGTCGACGACATGCGCGGGGCGTTCGTTGTCCAGGGAGTACGGTTCGCTCGCGGCGTCCACACCCAGCACGAACGGGCCGCCGGGCACCAGGACGGACGTTCCGGCGACGCCCGGCCGGCCCGAAGGCAAGACCGACACCTCACGCAATAGGGGCTCGCCGGCGCGCAGGTTCAATGCCTGCAGCATGGTTTCGTCGTGCTGGTTTTCGTGGCTGACCACCATGCCGAACACGAAGTCCGGGTCACCGGGGCCATCGGGGCCATGGTCGGGAAGCGCATCCAGGGCATCCAGCGCCGCCGACCGCACCGTCGCGCAATACGACCGCGCCCGCTCCGGCGACAGCAACGGCAACTCGACCCGGCTGGCCCGGGAGTGTTCGAAGGCGTCGTAGAGGCCCTCGACGGCCGGCGGCAAAAGACCGGGCCGCCGCGGGTCACCGCCACGCAACAGCCACAGCTCCTCTTGTTGACCGATGTGCGCCAGGTCCCACACCAATGGGCTCATCAGCGGGTCGTACTGCCGATGCAGTTCGGCGTCGTCGAAATCGATCAGCCGCAACGTCCGCACCCGCGCCCGCGCCAGATCGTCGGCGAGCCGTTGCCGGGAACTCACAGCACGCCCTGCGCCAACTGCGCGGCCCCCGAGACCGCAGCGGCGATGCCGTGCTCGATCACCCGGTCGGCAAAGTCGTCCCCGGGACAGCGGCCCTGCTCGACGGTGCGGACCAGCAACTCCATCCCGTCGGTGAGCTCAGCCGGCGCCCGCTCAGCCGCGACGGCCACACACCGGTTGGCCGCCTCGTACAGCCGCCGGTCACGCAGACCGGCCTGGGCCGCGACGTCCCACGCGGTGGCCACCGGCTCGACGGCCTCGGCCGCGAGGTCCGCAGCCACCGGGTCGTCGAGGAGGGCCACCAGCGTGAACACCACCGCCGGCCAGAAGGCGTCCGGCATGCTGTCCAGGTAGCGGATCTCCAACCACTGCCGCGGCCGCACCGGCGGGAACAACGTGGTCAGGTGGTAGTCGAGGTCGGCCAGGGTGGGGCGGCGATCGCCGAGCCGGACCCGCCCGTCCGCCCAGTCGGCGAACGGCACCCAGTGCGCCAACGCCGTGAGGTCCGGGGCGTCCGGGTTGTGCACCAACATCACCGGCGCCTTCAGCGCATAACGTGCCCAGTCGGTGCCGGGATCCTCGCCGCTGGCCCCGAGGATGGGTCCGCAACGCGCCGAGTCCATCTGGCCCCAGACATGCTGGCGGGTGCAGACCCAACCGGAGAACTCGCCGCCCAGCAGCGGGGAGTTGGCGGCGATCGCGATCATCGTGGGCCCCAGCGCGTGCGCCAGCCGCACCCGCGCCGCCCAGCCGGCCTGCGGCCCGGAGTCCAGGTTGACCTGGACCGAGGCCGTCGACGTCATCATCGCCGCACCCGCCGCCCCGGACTCGCTGGCGAGGAAGAACTCTTCCATGGCGCGGTAGCGCGGACCGGGGTTGATCCGTTTGGGCGGCCGCAACGGGTCAGCGCCCAGGGGAACCAGGCTCAGTCCCGAGTCGCCGAACGCCGACCGCAGCACGGTCTGGTCGGCGTACATCGCGCCGATGGCCGCCACAATGCCGTCCGGCGGGCCGGAGAGTTCGACGGCGCCACCGGGCTCCACCGTGACCCTGCTGCCTCCGGGCAGCGGCGGCAGCAGCTCGAGGACCTCGGTGATTTCGTCCCAGCTTGGCCTGCGGTACGGGTCGATCGGGTCGAAGCAGTGCGCCTCCATCTCCAGGCCGACCCGCCCCAGCGGGCCATCGACCAGGCAACCGTCGGCGATGTACTGCGCGGCTGCTCGGGAGCTGGTCAATTCGGAGTCAGCCGAGCGGGTGGCATCCAGCTGCGATGCCGCGGCGGAAATGGCGGCGAACGTCATATCACGATCCCTCCGGGCCCGGCCAAATGTCGCGAATCACTTGGTTGCGCAGCTATCCGAACGATAACCGCCACCCCTTCATCTAGCAGACCGCCCCGACATATTCCCGTTTCCGCTGGTATTGGCCACACGGCTAACACGAGTACCCAAATCCACGCGGACTACTGACCCAGCGCGTTTTGCATCGCTCCGGCCAGTACGTTGACCGCAGGGCCGGCGTTGCCAGATTGGCAGACCTTGGCCTGCAACAACACGTTTTCGCGCAGCCGGGTTTGAACGAAGCATCGGCGATCGGTGCCAGCCTCCTGCTTGGTCCAATTCTCATCGGTGCCGCTGGCCGGGCCGCCGTCGAACGACCAGACCTGGGTGGTCCCGTTGTCCAGGTGCATCGCGGTGGTTTGTCCCGAGCAACCCACGGTTCGGTCCACCACCCGATGGAACGCGCGGGCCGCGGCGTCGTTGCCGGCGAATACCCCAACGGCCTGCCTGACCAGGTGGGTTTGGTCGGTGGCCGACGTCTGCGTGGTAGCCCCGTTGAACGCGGCCAAATCGGGGTCGTCGTAGACCTCGGGCAACCCGATCTCCGCCCAGTTGTTGCACACCGCGAGGTCGACGAAATACCCCTGGAAGGGCTGGGTGAACACCGACTCCCACCCCATCGGCCCGCCGACGATGTTGCCCACCGACCCCTTGCCGAGGACCGCGTAGGACACCACCCCCGGTTCCGACGGGTGGGCCCGTGCGACGGGGATCCCAAGGGCACCCGCAAGAGCCAGAGCCAGGGTCACCGCCGCAGCGGTGATCCGCATCCCCGCTAAACCTTGGCCGACAGGTCGACGTCGATGTTGCCCCGGGTGGCCTTGGAATACGGGCAGACCTGATGGGCCTGCTCCACCAGGTCGTCCGCGACGCTTTGGTCCAGCCCGGGCAGGTAGCCGACGATCTTGCCGTTGATCCCGAACCCGCCCGCCGAGTCCTTGCCGAACCCGATCCCGACGGTGACGCTGGTGGCGTCGTCCAGCTTGACCTTTGACTTGCCCGCTACCAAGCGCAGCGCACCCAGGAAACAGGCGGCGTAGCCGGCGGAGAACAGCTGCTCGGGGTTGGTCCCCTCGCCGCTGCCACCCATCACCTTCGGTGGCCGAGTCTCGAGATCGATGCGGCCGTCGCCCGACTTCACGTGGCCGTCGCGCCCGCCGCCGGTTGCCGTGGATTCCGTGTTGTAAACGACTTCAATGGTCATGGTTCTCGATCATGCCAGGCGGGTGCGCTCCGCAAGCGAACGGCTACTAACCCAGGTTGGCCCGCACTCCCTCTTCGACCTTCTTGCCGAGATCGGGGTCGACGTTGCGCCAGTACTCGAACACCCGCGACAGCACCGGCTCTTTGACGCCCTTGGATACATGCCCAATGATGTTGTGCGCCAAGCGCTCCCGCGCGTCGTCATCGAGAACCTCGCGAACCATGGTGCCGGCCTGGCCCCAGTCGTCATCCTCGGGGTGCAACGTGTAGGCGGCACGCACCATCTGCCCGTCGGCGAACCAGTGCACCTCGGCGGTCCGCGCCGCGTCGGCCTGCGGGCCGCCATAGGAGTTGGGCGCGTACACCGGATCCGTCGCGTTGTGCATGCGCATCGCCCCGTCCTTGGAGTAGCTGCGCACCTCCACCTTCGGCGAATTGACCGGTATCTGCTTGTAATTCGTCCCCAGCCGGGCCCGATGCGCGTCGGAATAGGAGAAGCCGCGAGCAAGCAGCATCTTGTCCGGGCTCAACCCGGTGCCGGGCACGATGTTGTTCGGCTCGAACGCGGCCTGCTCGATCTCGGTGTGGTAGTCGGTGACGTTGCGGTCCAACGTCATCTTGCCGACGTCGATCAGCGGATAGTCGCCGTGCGGCCACACTTTCGTCAGATCGAACGGGTTGAAGCGGTAGGTCTTGGCCTCCTCGAACGGCATGATCTGCATCTTCAGCGTCCAGCTCGGGTGGTCACCGCGCTCGATGGCCTCATACAGGTCCCGCTGGTGATAGTCGCCGTCCTCGCCGGCCAGCCGGTCGGCGTCCTCCTGGGTCAGGAAGTCGGCGCCCTGGTCGGTGATGAAGTGGTACTTCACCCAGAAGATCTCGTCGGCGGCGTTGATCCAGCTGTAGGTGTGGCTGCTGTAGCCGTTCATGTGCCGCCAGGACTTCGGGATACCCCGGTCGCCCATCAGCCAGGTCACCTGGTGCGCGGACTCCGGTGAGAGGCTCCAGAAGTCCCACTGCATGTTGTTGTCGCGCAAATTGGTTGCCTGCATGCGCTTTTGGGATCGGATGAAGTGCTGAAACTTCAAGGGGTCGCGCATGAAGAAGACCGGCGTGTTGTTGCCGACCATGTCGAAGTTGCCCTCCGACGTGTAGAACTTCAGCGCGAACCCGCGCGGATCCCGCCAGGTGTCCGGGCTGCCCCGCTCACCGGCGACGGTGGAGAACCTGGCCAGCATGTCGGTCTTGGTGCCGGGCTGAAATACCGCGGCCCGGGTGTATTTGCTGACGTCGTTGGTCACCTCGAAGTAGCCGAAGGCGCCGCCGCCCTTGGCGTGCGGCTGGCGTTCCGGGATGCGTTCCCGGTTGAACATCGCCATCTGTTCGATCAGGTAGTGGTCCTGCAGCAGGATCGGGCCGTCGGGGCCGATCGTCAACGACTGGTCGTCACTGGGCGCGGGACTGCCGCCGTCGGTCGTGGTGTAGCGCCCCGTAGTTTTTGCCATTCCGCTATCTTCCTCCTCAACTGGCCGACTTCACGAAAATTCGAGTGGCTTCGCATGACCGCCGGGTACCCCAGCGGCCGAATATAAATCGGCATCGAGCGCTTTCACGGCGGCACGCCGCAGCCCGGCACCCCGCAAGGGGGACCGGGCACCTTCCTTAGCGACTAGGGATGCGGCGTGGGACTGCCGGGCGCCGTGGTCGTCGGCGACGCAGGGCCGCCCGGACTGAACCCCGGCGGCGGGCCACCGGGACCACCCGGACCGAAAGCCGGCGGTGGGCCACCGGGGAACGGAGCATCCATCCCCGGGCCACCGGGCCCGCCAAACTGCAATCCGCCGCCCCCACCGGGGCCCCCGGGTCCGCCCGGTCTGAACATGCCGTGGTGCATGCGGTGATGGCAATGGCCGACCCCCACCACCATGGCGCCCGCGAAGAAGACGGTCGCGAGGATGAAAACGACCCCGGCGACGATGACCACCCAGGCTGCGGCCACATAGAGCCTGGGCGGTTTGACGCGTTCCGCCGGTGGTGGCGGGGGCGGTGGCGCTGCCGCGACGGAAGTCGGCTGGGTGGTGGGCTCAGGTGTTTCGCTCATGACATGAATACTGCCCGCGCTCGCGACGGGCGTAACAGATTCTCAGCAGAAACTTGCTATGAATTGAGACCCCACGGTTAGCTCCCGGTTACCAAGTGACGCGCAGCCCGGCACTCGGGTGAGCGCCGGGCTGCTGGGTGAATGGCCCGCCGGGGTCCTCCTACCACCCCGTGAGCACGTTGACTGTGAGCTTGTTGAAACTCCCCCTTGGAGCCCTACCGTGACGGCGTCGGGGTGGTGACCGACGACGGAATCTGGCTCGGTCCGCCGGGGCTGGGTGTCGCGGACGGATTTCCGCCCTGCGGGGTTGCGGCCGGCCCGCCACCCGGGCCCATCATGTGGTGCGGGCGCATCATCATCGCGTGGTGCTTATGGTGACCATGGAAGGCATGGCCGGAATGTTTGCCGAGGGCGAAGCCGGTGAAGAAGATGACCGAGACGATGAACACGATCCCGGCGACGATCGCGACCCAGGCCGCGAATTGGAAGACCCGGGGGGGCCTGTGTACCACCTCGGTTGCCGGAGGCGGCGGTGCAGTTGCGGTTGAGGACCGCACAGTTGGGGTTTCAGATGTTTCACTCATGAGACGCATGATGCATGGGCAAACAATAGTCACGGCTATGCACAACTTAAGTGCCAGCTATGAGCTAAAACCCCCCTCCTAGCTGGTGCGATCGCGAAGTGGTAGGTTAATCCGGCTTGAACGCGTTGACGGCCCATAACCCCTTTTCACTCGACGGTCTAGATCAGGGTGGCCGACGATTGCGGAGCGGCAGCCCGGGGGCCACGCATGGTAGGTCTGCGACCCCTTTTCGGCGCGCTTCGCGAAGCTGCAACCCACAGCGTGGGTAGCGGTTACGCGGCGCGAGGGCCACGCCATGATGCTTGTGCCGAAGTCCTTTTCGGGTCGCGTTGACCCATCAACTCCGGGCGACGGTGAGTGACCGCGGCCATCTCCGCGTCGCTTCTCTCCAAGCGGTGCTCAACTTCGTGGTAGAGCCACCAGAGGGTGGTCACGATCGCGAACGCGACAGCCAATAGGGCCAAAACATCCCCGCCGGCGATCACCACGATGATGCCGGCCAGGATCCAGAACACGGCGGCCTCCGCGTGGTGGGTGCCATGGCGGCCGCTGATTGTGGTCGTGCTCTGCCGCATGTCTGCCTCCCTCCGATTGGGGCACAGCCTGATACGGGATTACCCAGTCAAACGCCCGAGCGATGCAAAAGCCTGCCCAATCTGGGGTGATGGTGACCCACATCACTACGGCCGACGGCCGCCGGCTCGACTGAAACTCGGCGAGCTGGCATCTGATTCCGGCGGCAGCCGGCTATTCAGCGCGGCGCCGAGATCGATCGGACGCGGCGCGAAAACGCCCGTTGTCAAAGCAGGCTAATTAGCTACAAACCTGGGCGCTGGCCAGCCATAACCGCAGCTTGTACGCTGAATGCGCTGCTAAGCAACCTGATTAAATCTGATTCGCGCCCGAGCACGACGTGCGGAAAGTTTGCGAGAATGCTTAAATCCCTTAATTATGCGGTTGGAATCGGCGTACGCTTCGGAACACATTTGCATCTGATCGGAGGCAGCTATGTCCCATGTCGTGGTGGTCCCGGAGATGCTGGCGGCGGCGACGACGGATGCGGCGGGTATCGGTTCGTCGCTGAGGGCGGCCAACCTCGCAGCTGCGGCCCCGACCACCGCGGTGTTGGCCGCCGCCGGTGATGAGGTGTCGGCGGCGATCGCGAGTTTGTTTGGCGGCTATGGCCAGCACTATCAGGCGCTCAGCGCGCAGGCGGCGGCCTTTCATGCCCAGTTCGTGCAGGCGTTAGGCCGCGCGGGCAGCGCGTACGCGGCAGCCGAGGCCGCCAACGCCTCGCCTCTGCAGTCCATGGCACAGGGTCTCCAGGACCTGGCGATATTTTCCCCAGTCAAGGATCTGACGGGGCGCCCGCTGTTCGGCAACGGCGCCGATGGCGCGAGCAGCACCACCCAAGGCGTGGCCGGCGCTAATGCCGGGGCTGGCGGGTGGATCTTCGGCAACGGCGGCAACGGTGGGTCCGGTGGGGCCGGTGCGTCCGGCGGTGCCGGGGGGGCCGCGGGCCTGTGGGGCCAGGGCGGTAACGGGGGGGCCGGCGGCGATTCCTTCTTTGTGGGCGGGAACGGTGGTAACGGCGGGGCCGGCGGGGCCAATGGGCTGCTCGGCGGCGGTAACGGCGGTGCCGGCGGGGTCGGTGGTAACGGCGGGACCACCGGGAGCGGGCCCCTCGCTACCGGCGGAGCCGGCGGTAACGGTGGGGCCGGAGGCGCCAACACGCAGCTGTTTTCGCTGCACGGGGCCGGCGGGGCCGGCGGGGCCGGCGGGGCTGGCGCGGGGGGCGGCGGCAGCGAGTTCGGCTTCGACGGCGGTGGCCCTGGGAGCCTCGGCGCGGCCGGCGGGTCCGGCGGTAATGGTGGGGCCGGCGGCGCCAACCAGGCGCTGTTGGGCGGGAGCGGCGGGGCCGGCGGCCTCGGCGGCAATGGCGGCGGCGGCGGCTACGGCGGGACCGGTGGCGACGGCGGCGCGATCCCGGGCTTTAGCAACACCGGCGGTGACGGTGGCCAGGGCGGGGCTGGCGGCAACGCCGGCGCCGGTGGGGCCGGCGGCACCGGTGGACTTGTGTTAGGGCACGCCGGCGCTGCGGGTAACGCGGGCACCGGCGGTACCGGCGGCCAGGGTGGTGACGGTGGGCCCGGCGGCAACGACCTTACTGGTAGCACCAACGGCTTCGATGGCGGCGACGGCGGTGCCGGCGGCCAGGGTGGTTCGGCCGGCGCCGGTGGCACCAACGGCGGCGGTGGTCAGGGCGGTAAGGGCGGTAACGGCGGCATCGGCTTCGACGGTTCGGCCAACGTGGCCCCCGCCTCTAACGCCGGCGGCAGCGGTGGCGGCGGCGGCGGCGCCGGAGGTGTCGGTGGCGATGCTGGCACCGGCATGGGCAGCGCCGGCGCCGGCGGGACCGGCGGCACCGGCGGCACCGGCGGCAACGGCGGCAACGGATTCACCGTGGGCACCGGCGCGGTCACCGGAGCAGGCGGTACCGGTGGGACAGGCGGCGACGGTGCCGACGCCTCTGGCGGTATTGGCGGCAAGGGCGGCGGCGGCGGCGGGGGCGGCGCGGGCGGTGTTGTCAATGGCACTACCGCTGAAGGCGGTGGTGGCGGCGGTGGCGGCGGGGCCGGGTCCGCCAGCGCTGCCGCCGGCCATGGCGGCGCCGGTGGCGGTGCCGCACCCACTCCTGTCACTGGTCCGGTCCCTGGGGCCAGCACGGGTGGCCCAGGCGAAAAGGGCTTCGGCGGTGGTGGTGGCGGCGGCGCCGACGCCGGTCTCGGCGCCGGTACTGACGGCTTCGGCGGTTCCTCGGACGGGATAGGCGGCCCCGGCGCTGACGGACCCGCCAACTCCGGAGGCAACGGCGGCGCCATCGGCGGTAACGGCGGCAAGGGCGGCTTCGGCTTCCTTGCCAACGGCGGCAATCCCGGCCACACCTCCTAGTACCGCCTAACACGGGCGGGGGAACCGCTCGGCGCGCCTAAACGCAGATCGATCCCGTGCGGTATGCGGCGCGCGAGCCTGGATGTGCGTGGAGCAACAGCCCCTGCTTCTGAACGGTGGCTGTGAATGCATCCGCTTCCCGCCCGGAGGCGGTTGCGCGGTTAAATGATGTCGCTGACTGACGTGCCGGGGAGGCTGACATGGACGGGACGCCATTCGGTCGATATCGGCTGGTGGAGTTGCTGGGTCGCGGCGGCATGGGGGAGGTGTGGCGCGCATTCGACACCGCGACGGACCGGGTGGTGGCGCTGAAGGTGTTGCCCGCGAACTACGCGGGCGATCAGGTGTTCCAGGAGCGGTTCCGGCGGGAAGCCAGGGCGGCAGGCGGACTCGACGAGCCCCATGTCGTCCCGATATACGACTTCGGTGAAATCGAAGGCCGTTTCTTTGTGAGCATGCGGCTGATCAAGGGCCGCGACCTTGAAGAGCTTCTCGAAGACGGCCCACTGGAGCCGGAACGGGCGGTCAACGTCGTCGAACAGATCGCCTCGGCCCTGGACGCCGCGCACGAAATTGGGCTCGTGCACCGCGACGTCAAGCCATCCAACATCTTGGTTGGCAAGGACGACTTCGCCTACCTCATTGATTTCGGTATTGCCCGAGCCGCCGGGGAAACCGGTTTGACGAGCACCGGCGCGACGATCGGTACCTGGGCCTACATGGCTCCCGAACGTCTCAACGACGGAAAAGCGGACGCCCGTGCAGACATCTACGCCCTGGCCTGCGTACTGCATGAAGCGCTGACCGGTGGACGACCCTACCCAGGAGACAGTCTCGAACAGCAGATCGTGGGACACCTGACAGTCCCTCCGCCCCGGCCCTCCACGCTGCAAGCCGCGGTGCCCGAAACATTTGACACCGTCATCGCCACGGGCATGGCCAAAGACCCCAACCAGCGGTACGCCACGACCAAAGACCTGGCGCGGGCGGCACGCGCGGCCATGACCACACCGATCCAACATCCCAGCGTTCCAGTGACGTCGCCGTCCACCCCGCCAGCACAGCCACCCACCGAGGCCTCCGGTACTGCAGCCGTTACTAGCCAGGCACCACGTGCCCAGGCGCCCACGCAATATGCGGCGCAAGCAGACATCCCGCCAGCTCAGGAATCGCCGATCCCGGCCACCGGCCAGGGCCCGCTCGCCGAACAGAGCCCTCCCCTGTCGAAAGCGCAACTCCCGACGATGGAGGCGTCCGCCGGCATCGAGGATCGCACAAAGCCGGCGGGATCTTTGTTTCAGCGGCTGAACCGCCGCACCAAGATCCTGGCCGTAGTGGTCGCCGTCGTCGTTGTCGCCGTTGCAACCGCGGTCACGATCGTCCTCGAGAAAATGGCATCGCCAGATCCTGTCCAGCAGCTACTTGCCATAGTGCCCAGCGACCTGCATTGCACAACTGGCGGCTTCATGCGCTCGAATGGCGCGGCGGCCGATGTGAATTGCGACGTCAGCGGGATCCCGAAACTCACTATCCTCAGCTACTCGCTGTACACCGACCGCGCCAAATTCAACGACGAAGTAAATACCGGCCTCAGTTCGGATCCCAAAAGTTTCGCCTTCACTAACATGGTCATTCAGCCATGCCCCGGGATGACCCAGTCGCCGCAGCAGTGGAATAGCGCCGGGCGGTCCGGAAAAGTGCTGTGTTTCACCTCAGGCGAAGGCCCCCAAGTTAACTGGACAATTGACTCCGACATGGTGATCGCCGACGTGCGAGGACAGACCGGGGGCACTATCGGCGATGTTTACCAGTGGTGGGCGGCCCACTACCCCCAGTAATAATTAGCCCTCTAAGTCCGGCTTGAACGGGTTGACCGCGAACTGGATCACCCGATAGGGCGCGCTCACCCGGGCCCGGGTGTCCCACTGGCTGACGAAAATCCGCAGCTCATCGAGCGTGGAACCGGGCGAGATGTAGCCGCCGTACGGTTGCGCGAGCCGATTGTCGTACGGGGGCGGCAGGCTCTCGGCCGGATCGGGCCACTCGTCGTGCTGTACCACCGTCGTCACCGGCGCGTCGCCCAGCGACGTCGGATCGTTGGCTACCCGGACCTCCATGTTGCCCGTGCTGGCGTTGAAGTACGACAGCACCGTCTTGCCGTCGATCTCGCGGATGCACATCTCGCCCACCTGGTCGGGCCACAAGGGCGTCGGCTTCTTACCCCACCCCCCCGTCGGTCCGGCCGCCCAGCCCTGCCACTTGGACCGGTCGGTGAATGCTTGCGGCGTGGCCCGATACAGCACCACCGGCTCCCTGCGGGTGAAGCTGTTGGCCACGATGTACACCCACCCGGTGGGCGAATCGGGGGTGGGAATCGGGTCGTAGTACCCGCTGATCTGGGTCTGCGAGCCGTCCTGATAGGAGCCGTCGCGCCGGGACCCCGCCACGGTCCGCCAGCCGCCGTGCTCCGGTTCGGCCACCACCAGCCGCGAGTTCTGCGGCTCCAGGTTCTTCGTCGTGGTCACCATCAGGTAGTTGCGCCGGTTGATCTGCACCACCCCGGCGGGCAGCTGGGAGTCTCCCGGCGGCGTCGGGTCGGCCAGCAGCGGCTTGCCGATCCCGGTGACGCCGGTGTAGCGCACCCCGGCGGGGTCGTCGACCGACGCGGTGTCGACGTGCAACGCCACCGGCGAATACCAGCCGCCGAATCCGACGCCCTGGCCGGCGAAACTGTCGCCGCAGACCTGTAGCAGCTCGGTGGGAAACTCGACGAACTCACACAAATCGGTGGCGCCGATGCCGTAGTCCCCGGTCGGGGTTCCGGTGCCGGCCGTCGGCCCGATCCGCAGCACCTGACCCGGCGCCAGCGGCTGCAGGATCGGCTGCGGCACCGGCGCGGGCGGATCGGCGTGCGCGGGCCAAAAGGGCAGCGCGACAAGCAAACACACCGACGCGAACAACAGTGAGCACCGCACGACTGGTCGAGTGGGGCTCACCCGCTGATCACAGTCCAGAGGCCAGCAACTCGGCGATCTGGATAGTGTTCAGCGCCGCCCCCTTGCGCAAGTTGTCGCCCGAGATGAACAGCGCCAGGCCACGCCCATCCGGCACCCCCGGGTCGCGCCGGATCCGGCCGACCAGCGATTCGTCCACACCCGCCGCCGCCAGGGGCGTCGGCAGATCAACCAGCTTCACGCCCGGGGCGCCGTCCAGCAGCTCACTGGCCCGCTCCGGCGAGAGCGGCCGCGCGAACTCCGCGTTGATCGACAGCGAGTGCCCGGTGTACACGGGCACCCGCACACAGGTGCCGCTGACCAGCAGGTCGGGAATGCCCAGGATCTTGCGGCTCTCGAAGCGCAGCTTCTGGTCCTCGTCGGTCTCCCCCGAGCCGTCGTCCACCAGTGATCCGGCCAGCGGCAACACGTTGAACGCGATCGGCGCGACGTAGGCCTTCGGCGCCGGGAACTCACATGCGGCGCCGTCGTGCACCAGTTGCGCGGCGCCGTCGACGACCGCCCGTGCCTGCTCGTCCAGCTCGGCCACCCCGGCCAGGCCGCTGCCGGACACCGCTTGATAGGTCGAGGCCACCATGCGGACCAGCTGGGCCTCGTCGTGCAGCACCTTGAGCACCGGCATCGCCACCATGGTGGTGCAGTTCGGGTTGGCAATGATGCCTTTCTTGAGAGACCGGGCGCCGGTGGCGACATCGCGCGCGAAGTTCACCTCCGACACCACCAACGGCACGTCGGGGTCCTTGCGCCACGCCGACGAGTTGTCGATCACCGTCACCCCGGCGGCGGCGAACCGCGGCGCCTGCACCAGCGACATCGTCTTGCCGGCCGAGAACAGCGCGATGTCCAGGCCGGTCGGATCGGCGGTGGCCGCGTCTTCGACTTCGATCTCCTGGCCGCGGAAGGGCAGTTTGCGGCCCTGCGAGCGGGCGGACGCGAAGAACCGCACCGAGGTCGCGGGGAAGTCGCGCTCGTCGAGCAGGGTGCGCATCACCTGCCCCACCTGACCGGTGGCACCTACCACGCCTATGGCAACCATCTATCGTCCCGTCCCCGCGTACACCGTGGCCTCTTCCTCGCCGCCGAGGCCGAATGCTTCATGTAACGCGACGACGGCCTTGTCTAGTTCGGTGTCGCGGCACAGCACCGAGATGCGGATCTCCGACGTGGAGATCAGCTCGATGTTGACGCCGACGGCGGCCAGCGCCTCACAGAAGGTCGCGGTGACCCCGGGGTGGCTGCGCATGCCCGCACCGATCAGCGACACCTTGCCGATGTGGTCGTCGTAAAGCAGCTGGATGAAACCGATCTCGTCCTTCAGCGCGTCCAGCTTGGCCACCGCGGTGGGCCCGCTGTCGCGGGAGCAGGTGAAGGTGATGTCGGTCTTGCCGTCCTCGACCTTGGACACGTTCTGCAGCACCATGTCGATGTTCACGTCGGCGTCGGCGACGGCGCGGAACACCTTGGCCGCGTAGCCCGGGATGTCGGGGATCCCGACGATGGTCACCTTGGCCTCGCTGCGGTCGTGCGCGACGCCCGTCAGGATGGGATCTTCCATGCGTGTGTCCTTGATCGATCCGGTAACGACTGTGCCCTGGTTGTCCGAATACGACGACCGAACGTGCACCGGCATGTTGTACCGGCGGGCGTATTCCACGCAGCGCAGCATCAACACCTTGGCCCCGCAGGCCGCCATCTCGAGCATCTCCTCGAAGGTGACGGTGTCCAGCTTGCGGGCGTTGTGCACGATCCGTGGGTCGGCGCTGAAGATGCCGTCCACGTCGGTGTAGATCTCACAGACGTCGGCGCCCAGCGCCGCGGCCAGGGCGACGGCCGTGGTGTCCGAGCCGCCGCGGCCCAGCGTGGTGACGTCCCGGGTGTCCTGGCTGACGCCCTGGAACCCGGCGACCAACACGATCCGCCCCTCGTCGAGCGCGGCCTGCAGGCGGCCCGGCGTGACCTCGATGATCTTCGCGTTGCCGTGCGTGCCGGTGGTGATCACCCCGGCCTGCGACCCGGTGAACGACCGGGCTTGCGCGCCCAGCGACTCGATCGCCATGGCCACCAACGCATTTGAGATGCGTTCACCGGCCGTGAGCAGCATGTCGAGTTCCCGGGGCGGCGGGGCCGGGCACACCTGCTGAGCCAGGTCCAGCAGATCGTCGGTGGTGTCACCCATCGCGGACACCACCACCACGATGTCGTTGCCCTGCTTCTTGGCCGCGACGATGCGCTCGGCGACGCGGCGGATCCGATCGGCGTCGGCCACCGATGATCCCCCGTACTTCTGCACCACGAGCGCCACTGTTGTGTCTTCCCTGTCTTGGATTGGCCCTGTCTTGGATTGGCCCCGTCTTGGATTGGCCCTGTCTCGGATTGGCCGCACCCGGTTTGGGGTCAAGTCCACAACAGGATACGTGCCGGTGCATCTCGATTAATTTCGATGCTGGGCACTCCTCGGACGTCCGTTCCGCGCTGGTCCCGTCAGGTGAGCCCCGCCGCCGAGACGACCGCCCAGAGCACCGCGGGGTGACGGACGTCGCTGTGTGCACCGCTGAATGGGGATTGGTTGGCGCAGATGACGGCGTTTGCGTCCAGGTCGTAGAAGGTGCCGGACTGGAAGTCGTACGGCTTTCCCTGCGGCTGCAATACGGCGGCGCCGGGAGTGGGGGTCTGCTGGTATCCGTCGTGGCCCATTCCGCCCCACCGAAATACCAGGTCGGTGGCGGATTGGCTGTCCTGGCCGGCGAGCATGCTGGCCATCGGGTACCACCACCCGACCGCTCTGTCGGCGCTGCTGAAGGTGGCCAGCAGCGGCCCATCGACCCGGCTGCCGTCGCCGGCCAGCCCACCCGCTCGGGACGGGTCGAAAAGCAGCGACGAGGCGAACGTGAAGTGAGAGAACGCGCCCTGGATCAGGGTGAGCGATTTGACCGGGCTCGCCGCACCCGTCTGGTTGGCGCGCAGGCCCGCCAGGCTGTAAGAGACCAGCCGGGCACCGAAGCTGTGACCCATCAGGTGGATTCGCGGTGGGCCCCCGGGGCCGGTCAGGCCGGCAATAAGCGGACCCAGACCCTGCTGGCCGACCACGCCCGCGCGATTCTTCATCTCGTAGTAGCTCAGCGTGCGGAGCACTTCCCGCCCCCCGCTCCACAGTCCGGCGAACGGGTTGCCGATGCCCTGCGCGCCGGTGGGCGCGTGCGGTGCCATCGCCGCCGCGTGCCCAAAGGCCGTCGCGGTGTCGGCGGTGAGCAGTGCGGCCTCCCCGGTGTCTTCGACGCCCTGCGGCGGCGTGGTGACCAAGCCGGCCACCAGCTGGTGGAATTCGGTGAGTTTGGCCGGGTCTTGGGGCTGCTGGTCAAGCAACTGGCCCATTGTGGCCAGCTGCTGCTGCTGGCCGGGGAAGGCTGGGGTGAGCGCCGACGCGAGCTGCGCGCCGGTCGACGGCACCGGCGGTGCGGTGGCGGGATCGTCGTCCGGGAACAGCAGCGACGGCCAGATGATCCCGACCGCGGCGCTGGTGGATAGGTGCCCGCCCAGCTGATCGGCCAGCAGCCCGAACATCGCCTGGTAGAGATCGCGGGCGGAATCCACGCCGTTATTCCAGCCGTGCGAGAGCACGAACAGATCGGTGATGCCGCCGGCGGCCACCGCCGCCGGCAGTCCGCCATCACCGCCGCCGGTGGCGGTGTTGAGACTGCCATCGGCGTTGAAATCGACCTCGTAGTAGGCCAATCCGTTGATATCGGTCATGATCGCCTCCCCTTCGAGCTAGGCAGCTAGGTGTTGGACAAGGCCCGCATCAGGTCAATCAGGCCGGCGCCCTGGTAGAACTCGTGGCGTCCCAGGTCTATGGCCGAGTCGCAGAACAGCTTTTTGACGAGTTCCGGTTGGCCGATGTATTCGCTGCGGGCCGACAAGAACGCGGCGATCGCCCCCGAGACGTGCGCCGCCGACATCGAGGTGCCGCTGTCCTCGATGTAGCGGGCCACCTGCGACGGGTCACCCGTGGCGGGTGCCAGCGGCGGAACACCGGCGATCAGTTGCCCGGTGCCGGCCGAGGTGATGGATTCACCCGGCGCCACCAGGTCCGGTTTGAGGCGCCCGTCGAGCGTGGGGCCCTTCGACGAGTTGAAGGTGACGCCGTAGGTGTGCGGTCGGTAGCGGTGGACCGACCCGACGGTGATGGCGGTGGCGGCATTTCCCGGGTCGGTGATCGTCGACAGCTGCCCGTAGACGTCAGCAGACGGGCCCTCGAGGGTTCCGCCCGCGCCCTCATTGCCGGCGCTGACGACCACGATCACGCCGGTACCGCTCAGCAGGTCCAATTCCCGGCACAGCGGGCTTTGACCCGCCGCGTATTCGGCGGGGGGCCATGGGCAGCCGAGGGACAGGTTGACTCCGTGGATTTGCAGGTCTCGACCGTCGCTGTTGACACCGCGGATGTAGTCGATCGCCTGGATCACCACGCTGGACAGCGTGTTGCCGTTGTCGTCCAGCACCTTGAGGCTGACCAGGTTGGCCTTCGGCGCCACCCCGGAGAGCGTGGCCCCCTCGGGCAGCGTGCGCAGCACCCACTGCGGCAGGTCTTGTGTGGTCGGTTGGTTGTGGGCGATCCGCAGCGTTTCGGTGTCCTGCGGTGCTTGGCCGGCGATGATGCCGGCGACGTGGGTGCCATGCCCGAAGGCATCGGTCAGCGGAGACGGCTTGGCGGCGGGGGCACCGGGGTCGCCAGTGGCGCCATCGGTCGGGGGGATCGTGAAGTCGCGATGCAAATTGGACACCGCGGGCGCGGTTAATGTGTCGTGGGCGGCGAAGTGCGGGTGGGTTGCGTCGATACCCGAATCCAGCACCCCCCAGACCACGCCGGCGCCCGCGCCGCCAAAGGTACGGATGGCGGCGTCGGCCTTGATGGTGCTGACCGAGCGGTCCAGGTGGGCGCGCAGGATCAGATCCGGCCATACGTGATAGATGAGCCCGAGGGCACGCTGCGCCCGCGCCGCGGTCGCCGGGTCGCCGCCGCGCACCAATCGGGTGATCTCATCGGGGGTGAGCGCGCACCGCATGTAGTGCCGGCCGACCGGCACCGGCCGCGGCGGGCCATCGGTGGAGAAAACATCGGCAAACAATCTGATAAAGCCGCGGCGAACCGCTGCGGGCCTCGCGCCCGCGTCCAGCCGAAGCTCGATCAGTACCCCACGACGGTCCTGTTCGTCGGTCATCACGACATGCGCCGCACCGTCGCCCATCACCAGCGGGCTGATCAAAGACGCGCGCCGCGGCCCGCGCGGGGGAACGGCGGTCACCGTCGCCGACCTCGGGTCGCGAGATGCGCGCACCGGGGCACCGCCCCAGGGTGCACGCGGTAGGTGCGGCGGTACACGCGTAGTGCGCTACTCGATTCCCGTTGGCAGACGGCCGTTTCGGCCGTTTCAGCTGCCACGGTCCCACCGAATCACCATCGCCAGTCCCTCTCGATCCGTGACATCGAGCTTGATGCAGGCCCAACGGTGCCGCAACCCCCTAACAGATTACGGCGCCGGCGAGGACGACTCGTGCCGGAAACACCGCGGAATGGGTTCTCGACACACCCATAGTGAACCTTGTTCGGGGGCACACCGATCACACCCACGATCGTCGAGGGCCAATACGCAGGCGCAGCCTTCTGAACCAGCACTCCCGCGCACATAATGGGGATCCATGCACAACGCAGATAGGGCGGCCCTGCGCCGCCAGGTGCTGCGGAGGCTGCGTTCCGGGGAGACGGTCGCCGCGGTCGCGGCCGACTGCGGCATCAGCCGCTCGACCGTGTATAGGTGGAAGCGCGAAATCACCAGTGCGGCAACCAAACCGCGTGCCGCGCGGCGGTCGCCGGCCGCGCGCCGGTCGCCGACCGCGCGCCGGTCGCCCAGGGTCCCATCGGCGGCGGTACCTGTCGAGGGCTACCTGGGCGACATGACCGGCCCGGGCATCACCGACGCATGGGGGGTGACTTGCACCGACCTTGGCGTCTGCGCCGTGGCACCCAACGGCAAGCTGGTGTCGGTGTTCGGAGATACCTTCTCCGGCAACAAAGTTGGGCAGGGCCACTGGCGCGCCCCGGTCGCCCTGATCGGCAGTGGGGACGCAAACAGTCTGATCCAGTATGAGAACGCCGGCGGCGCCGACCAAAGCTATGCACAACAGTTGTGGCCCTACGTCCACGACGACCACCCCTGGAGCCAGGGCGGCATCAGCACCATGATTCCCTCCGACGTGCTGGTGGTCGGGCAGACGATGTATCTGCATGCCATCGTCAACCGCGGCTTCGGAAATGTGATCTGGACCGGAATCTGGACCTCCGCCGACAACGGCACCACCTGGCAACGGATGGGCGCCAGAGCAAGGTTTCCCGCGTCGTTGCACAACGGCTACGCGCAGCTATGGTCCTGGGACTACAACCCCGACGACGGTTGGGTGTACGTCGTCTCCACCGGGTTTCAGCGCGACAAGGGCATAATCCTGCGGCGCGTGCGTCCCGGGGACATCGGCGACAGAACCAAGTACTCGGGATGGGGCCCGGCCAACAACCGATGGGCCTGGGACAACGTACCCGCGCCGATCACCCCTCCCGCTGAGAGCTGGGGCGAGTTGACGTTGCGCAGGCTGGACACCGGCACGTGGATTCTGGGTGGGTTCCTGTCCTCGGGGTACACGCTGGCATACCGCACGATCGACTCCCCGACCGCCAATCTGTACGAAGCCGAGGTCCAGACGCCGGTGGTCGGGACGAGCTGGGACGCCCAAAACCTGGCGAACAATCAGGTCGCCCAGCTGTACGGCGGATACATTCTTCCCGGGCTCACAGCTCGACGTTCCGGGTGGCGTCGGGCTGGTGGTGTCGCAGTGGGACACCGCAACAGGTTGGCCGTACCGGACGATGCAGTTCAAGGTGACGCTCACCGACACGACGAGGACATGAGGCGGCAGCGGGATGCCTGCTTGACGCCCTGCAATCAGCCATGCGGCCGGTTATCCACAACCGCGACCCTGCCAAAAGCGCGAGCGACTGGAAGTTGCTATTATCGAACGTATGTTCGAGACAACTGGTCGGGTGGTGGACCCGGAGTTCGCGGCCCGGCTCGATGAGCAGATCGAGCGGTGCTCCCCGTCCAAGACGCCGACCTCGGCCGCCCTGCTAGAGCGCATCTGCTCGTCGGCGCGGGCCGAGAACCGGGCCGCGGCCGCGCAGCTGGTGGCCATCGGGGAGTTGTTCGGCTACCGGCTCTCGCGCTGCTCGGAGACCGAGGACTGGGCGATGGACACCATGGAGGCGGTGGCCGCCGAGGTGGCCGCGGGGTTGCGGATCAGCCAGCGGCTGGCCGCCAGCCGGCTGGGATATGCCCGGGCGATGCGGGAGCGCCTACCGAAGACAGCGCGGGTGTTCGTCGCCGGGGACATCGACTATTGGGCGTTCACCACGATCGTGTCGCGCACCGATCTGATCACCGATCCCGACGTGCTGGCCAAGGTGGACGGGCTGGTCGCGGCCAACGTGGGACGCTGGCCGTCGCTGACGCGGGGCCGCCTGTCGGGGAAGGTTGATGCGATCGTGGCCCGCGTCGATGCCGATGCGGTGCGCCGCCGCAAGGAACAACAGACTGATCGCGAGATCTGGATCGGGTCCGAGCAGGACGGTATCTCGCAGATTCAGGGCACCCTGTTCACCCCGGACGCGCACGCCCTGGACAAGCGGCTGAGCGAGTTGGCGGCCACGGTGTGTGAGCATGATCCGCGCAGCCGTGAGCAACGCCGCGCTGATGCTTTGGGGGCGTTAGCGGCCGGGGCGGACCGGTTGGGATGCCGCTGCGGGCGCTCCGATTGCGCGGCCCGGGCGCGTCCGGCTGCGTCGCCGGTGGTCATTCACGTGATCGCCGAGCAGGCCACCTTGACCGGCGCCGGCGACGCCCCGGCGTCCGAGCTGTGCGCGGACGGTTTGATCACCCCCGAACTGGTTGAGGAGCTGGCGAAGTCGGCCAAGCTGGTGCCGCTGGTCCACCCCGGGGATGCCGCGCCCGAGCCGCAGTACACACCGTCGAAGGCGTTGGCTGATTTCGTGCGGTGCCGGGATTTGACGTGTCGCTGGCCGGGCTGCGACGTGCCCGCCATCCATTGCGACATCGACCATTCGATCCCTTACGAACACGGCGGCCCCACCCATGCGGGCAACCTCAACTGCAAGTGCCGCACCCATCATCTCGCGAAGACCTTTTGGGGTTGGCGCGAACAACAACTGGCTGACGGCACCCTGATCCTGACCTCCCCGTCCGGGGCCACCCACGTCACCACACCCGGTAGCGCGCTGCTGTTCCCCAGCCTGTGTTACGCCGTCGGCGGCATGCCCACCCCCGAGGCCGACCTCCCGCTCGATGACTACTGCGGCCAGCGCAGCGCGATGATGCCCAAACGCCGCCGCACCCGCGCCCAAAACCGCGCCCAACGCATCGCCAGCGAACGCCGACACAACCGCGACGCCCGACTGGCCCGCCGTGGCGAAGCCGAAAGCTACACCGGGCCAGCCCCACCCGACACCGACGACGACGAACCACCACCATTCTGACGAGAAACGGATAGTCAAGTAGCGATCGCTTCCATCGCGCCCGCCCCTGCAGCGAACATTTTCTTTGTTTTTCCTTTTCGAGCGGCTGACCACGGTAGCGTTCAGACCATGCGGCGGGGCTCCTCCTCTGACCCTGCGACGGGGTCTGATTCAGTCCGGATTCCCGTCGCGGGTGTTTGGCGATGCGCCGGTCTGAGATCCGTTCTGACATCCCCGGGACAAATGCCGTGAACATTGTTTCCCAGCCCTATAGGGCCGACGCATATACGTCTTCGCGAACCGTCTCCAAACCCGCGGGCCCTCCCGGACCGGACCAGCCCGCGTGGAATCCGCAGCGCAACACGTCGATGCCGATCAACCGCTACCGGTCCTTCGCTGAAGAGGTCGAACCCATCCGGCTGCCCGACCGCACCTGGCCCGACCGCGTCATCACCCGCGCGCCGCTGTGGTGTGCGGTCGACCTGCGTGACGGCAACCAGTCGCTGATCGACCCGATGGGCCCGGCCCGCAAACGCCGCATGTTCGACCTGCTGGTTCGCATGGGCTACAAGGAGATCGAGGTCGGGTTCCCGTCGGCCAGCCAGACCGACTTCGACTTCGTCCGCGAGATCATCACCGACGGCGCCATTCCCGACGACGTCACCATCCAGGTGCTGACCCAGTGCCGGCCAGAGCTGATCGAGCGCACCTTCGAGGCGTGCAAAGGCGCGTCGCGGGCCATCGTGCACTTCTACAACTCGACGTCAATCCTGCAGCGCCGCGTGGTCTTTCGCGCCGACCGAGCCGCAGTGCAGGCCATCGCCACCGACGCCGCGCACAAGTTCCTCGCGGAGGCCGCGAAGTATCCAGGCACGCAGTGGCGGATCATATACTCACCGGAGTCCTACACCGGCACCGAGCTGGAGTACGCCAAACAGATCTGCGACGCCGTCGCCGAAATCATCCAACCCACACCGGACAACCCGATCACGTACAACTTTCCCGCGACCGTGGAGATGGCGACCCCCAACGTCTACGCCGACTCGATCGAGTGGATGAGCCGCAACCTGGCCAACCGGGAGTCCGTCATCCTGAGTCTGCACCCGCACAACGACCGCGGAACCGCGGTCGCCGCAGCAGAATTGGGCTATCAGGCCGGTGCCGACCGGATCGAGGGCTGCCTGTTCGGCAACGGGGAGCGCACCGGCAACGTGTGCCTGGTGACGCTGGGACTCAACCTGTTCTCCCGCGGTGTGGACCCCCAGATCGACTTCTCCAACATCGACGAGATCCGGCGCACGGTCGAGTACTGCAATCAGCTGCCGGTGCACGAGCGTCATCCCTACGGCGGCGACCTGGTCTACACCGCGTTCTCCGGCAGCCATCAGGACGCCATCAACAAGGGTCTGGACGCGATGAAGGTCGCCGCGGACGAGGCGAACGAGGACGTCGACGACATGCTGTGGCAGGTGCCGTACCTGCCGATCGACCCCAAGGACGTCGGGCGTACCTACGAGGCGGTGATTCGGGTCAACTCGCAGTCCGGCAAGGGCGGGGTGGCCTACATCATGAAGGCCGACCACGGCCTGGCCCTGCCGCGACGGCTGCAGATCGAGTTCTCGCAGGTGATCCAGAAGATCACCGAGGGCGAGGGGGGCGAGATCTCGCCAAAGGAGATGTGGGACGCCTTCTTTGAGGAGTACCTGGCCCCGGTGCGGCCGCTGGAGCGGATCAAGCATCGCGTCGATACGTCCGAGAACGACGGCGGCACCGCCAGGATCACCGCGACCGTGAAGATCAACGGAGTGGAGACCGAGATCAGCGGCGCCGGCAACGGCCCGCTGGCGGCCTTCGTCGACGCGCTGAGCACCGTCGGCTTCCAGGTATCGGTCCTGGACTACTTCGAGCATGCGATGAGCGCCGGCGACGACGCCCAGGCGGCGGCTTACGCGGAGGCATCAGTCCATGGGCGCACGGTGTGGGGCGTGGGCATCTCCCCGTCGCTCACCATCGCGGGGCTGCGCGCGCTGGTGTCGGCCGTCAACCGCGCGTCCCGCGACTGAACTCCTCGGGCCAGCTCCGCGCATCGACATACGCTTTTTGTTCGAGGGGCTAATCGCGGTAGAGTTCAGACCGTGCAGCGCGTGCTCCTCCTCGGACGCCGCGACGGGGTCTGATTCAGACCGGCTTCCCGTCGCGGGCGTTTGGCGATGCGCCGGTCTGAAGTTCCTTCTGACATCCCCGGAGCAAATACCGTGAATAGCATTACCGAGTCTTCTGACCCCGACGCCTATACGTCAGCACGCGGCATCGTCAAACCCGCGGGCCCTCCCCGTCCCGCCCAACCCACCTGGAATCCCCAGCGCGGCTCATCGATGCCGGTCAACCGGTACCGGCCGTTCGCCGAAGAAGTCGAGCCCATCCGGCTGTCCGACCGCGACTGGCCGGCCAGCGTCATCACCGGCGCGCCGCTGTGGTGTGCGGTCGACCTGCGCGACGGCAACCAGGCGCTGATCGACCCGATGAGCCCGGCCCGCAAACGCCGCATGTTCGACCTGCTGGTTCGCATGGGCTACAAGGAGATCGAGGTCGGGTTCCCGTCGGCCAGCCAGACCGACTTCGACTTCGTCCGCGAGATCATCACCGACGGCGCCATTCCCGACGACGTCACCATCCAGGTGCTGACCCAGTGCCGGCCGGAGCTGATCGAGCGCACGTTCGAGGCGTGCGAAGGCGCGCCGCGGGCCATCGTGCACTTCTACAACTCGACGTCAATCCTGCAGCGCCGCGTGGTCTTTCGCGCCGACCGGGCCGAGATACAGGCCATCGCCACCGACGCCGCGCACAAGTGCCTCGCGGAGGCCGCGAAGTACCCGGGCACGCAGTGGCGCTTCGAGTACTCACCGGAGTCCTACACCGGCACCGAGCTGGAGTACGCCAGGCAGGTATGCGACGCCGTCGGCGAAGTCATCCAACCCACACCGGACAACCCGATCATCTTCAACCTGCCCGCGACCGTGGAGATGGCGACCCCCAACGTCTACGCCGACTCGATCGAGTGGATGAGCCGCAACCTGGCCAACCGGGAGTCCGTCATCCTGAGTCTGCACCCGCACAACGACCGCGGAACCGCGGTCGCCGCAGCAGAATTGGGCTATCAGGCCGGTGCCGACCGGATCGAGGGCTGCCTGTTCGGCAACGGGGAGCGCACCGGCAACGTGTGCCTGGTGACGCTGGGACTCAACCTGTTCTCCCGCGGTGTGGACCCCCAGATCGACTTCTCCAACATCGACGAGATCCGGCGCACGGTCGAGTACTGCAATCAGCTGCCGGTGCACGAGCGTCACCCCTACGGCGGTGACCTGGTCTACACCGCCTTCTCCGGCAGCCATCAGGACGCCATCAACAAGGGCCTGGACGCGATGAAGGTGGCCGCCGACGACGCCGACGAGGACGTCGACGACATGCTGTGGCAGGTGCCGTACCTGCCGATCGACCCCAAGGACGTCGGGCGTACCTACGAGGCGGTGATTCGGGTCAACTCGCAGTCCGGCAAGGGCGGGGTGGCCTACATCATGAAGGCCGACCACGGCCTGGCCCTGCCGCGACGGCTGCAGATCGAGTTCTCGCAGGTGATCCAGAAGATCACCGAGGGCGAGGGGGGCGAGATCTCGCCAAAGGAGATGTGGGACGCCTTCTTTGAGGAGTACCTGGCCCCGGTGCGGCCGCTGGAGCGGATCAAGCAACGCGTCGACGCGCCCGACGACGACGGCGGCAACACAAGCATTACCGCGACCGTCAAGATCGACGGGATGGAGACCGAGGTCAACGGCTTCGGCAACGGCCCGCTGGCTGCTTTCGTCGACGCGCTGAGCAGCGTCGGCTTCCAGCTGGCGGTCTTGGACTACTTCGAGCATGCGATGAGCGCCGGTGGCGACGCGCAGGCGGCCGCTTACGTGGAGGCTTCGATGGCGGGCCGGACCGTGTGGGGCGTGGGCATCGCCCCGTCGATCACCACCGCGTCGCTGCGTGCCGTGGTCTCGGCGGTCAACCGCGCGTCTCGCGGCTAGGTCTCGAAGAATGCCTTCAGCCGTCGGTCGACCAGCCCAGCGGGATCGTCGCCACCCGGAATCGTGAACTTGCTGAACACGTAGCCGTTGAGCAGGCGGCTCAGCTCGTCCATTTGCTCGGCCGTTGGGGTGAAGCCCCCGCCTCGAAGATGAGCGTGGCGGACTTCACCGCAGCGCTTTGCAGCTCGTTCAGGAACGGCCGTAGCTCGGGCCGCCGCGTACCCTCCATGAAGAGCTCGAACCGGGCCAGCGTGTACCGGCGCGCCTGATCATCGGGGTCGGAGAGCATCCGCGCCATGAGCGCTTTGACGCCGTCGCGGGTGAGCGGCCCGATGGCAGCCTGCAAAGCCTCGACGCGCTGCCAATGCAGGTCGACGGTGCGGGCCGCCGTGGCTTCGAGCAAGGCCTGGCGCGTCCGGAAGTAGTTGGATGTGGTGCCGGCGGGCACGTCCGCCCGGTCGTCGACCTGGCGATGCGTCAGACCCCCGACGCCCTCGTCGGCGAGGATGCCGATCGCGGCGTCGAGGATCTGGGCGCGACGTTCGGGGTTCGGAGGCATCAATCCTTCTACCAGTCCTTGTAGCGCAGCCGCCAGAACATCGTCAGGAACAGCGGATACACCGCGATCAGCAACAGGTGGCTGAACCACATCGGGAACCACGTGACGAACGAAAGGTCCTTGACTACATAGTCGAGGTAGATGTGTAGCGGCACGCTGGCCCCGATGTAGACGAGCGACGCGGTGAACAGCGCCCGATGCCTCAAACCGCGTGGGTTCGGTTGATTTCGTTCCGACCTGTTATCGCGCGAAAGCGGTTGCTCGTTTCACACCACACGCGCTCAATCGCACCGTGCGTAACACAAGAAACAAAGAAAAGATCCCAAATCCCGCAATGTGGTCATGAAGCGTCATGCCCAGCATCAGAACCGTATTGCCGAACCTAGGGCAAAGGTTGCTTGACCTGACGAACGGTGGTTCCGACGAAAAAAGAACATGCGAGTTTTTTGTACGAAACGCCCAGTTCGCTTTGCCGCAGCCCTACCATCCCGCCCATGTGGGACTTCTCACATTGGGGTACGGCGTGTCGTCTCTAGTCGCGGCGGACATGCAGCCTGAGGCGACCCAGGATTTCGCCGGTCGAGTCGCCGCGCCTCGCCGGTGCCACCGGCGGCGGAGGCATCCGGCAACCCCACTTTTATCGGGCAGACCGGTGGCCGAGACGGCTGCGGCGGTTGCGGCAATTAGTTAGGCAATTAGTTAGGAGCGTGGCACATGTCGTTTGTAATCGTGGGGACCGACGTGATGGCCGCGGCAGCTCAGGATTTGGCGGGGATTCGGTCGGCGCTTGATGCCGCTCATGCCGCGGCACTGGGGCAGACGACGGCGGTGGTGCCGGCGGCCGGCGATGAGGTGTCGGCTGCGATTGCGGAATTGTTCAGCGGGCACGGGCAGGCGTTTCAGCGGATGGGTGTCCAGGCGAGCGCGTTTCACGACGAGTTTATGCGGGCCTTGAGTCGCGGCGCGTCTTTGTACGCGGGCGCCGAGGCGGCTAATGCGTCACCGATGCAGTCGCTGATGGCCGAGGCCTTGGGCGCGGTGAACGCACCCACGCAGGCGTTGATCGGGCGTCCGCTGATCGGCAACGGCGGCAACGGGGCGGCCGGGACGGGACAAAACGGCGGCGATGGCGGGTTGTTGTGGGGCAACGGCGGCAACGGCGGCTCGGGTGGTGTGGGTCAGGCGGGTGGCAATGGCGGCAACGCGGGGTTGCTCGGTTCCGGCGGGCTCGGTGGGGCCGGCGGCGCGGGCGCGAACGGCGGCGCCGGCGGGACCGGGGGGCTGTTGTCCGGTAATGGCGGCGCGGGCGGCATCGGCGGCGTCGGCGGCGGTACCGGCGGAGCGGGTGGCAACGCGGAGCTCAGCGGATCAGGCGGAACCGGCGGCGCCGGCGCTGCCGGGGCGGTCGGAAACGACGGCACAGCGGGCGGCGCTGGGGTAGATGGTGTTGGCGGGGCTGGCGGCAGCGGGACGCTCGGCGGGGCCGGCGGGATGGGTGGCACGGGTGGTGCCGGCGGTCGCGGCGGGATGCTCAGCGGGGCCGGCGGTGATGGCGGCATCGGCGGCGCAGGCGGCGCAGGCGGCGCAGGAGGCGCCGGTGGCGTGGGCGGAATCGGCGCTGACGGTGCGTCGGCGCCACTGGCCGCTGGGTCCAGCGGCGGGGCCGGGGGCAGCGGCGCCGACGGCGGCGCCGGCGGGCAAGGCGGTGCCGGCGGGGCCGCTGGGGCTGGGGGTCTGCTCGGGCAGGCCGGTCACACCGGGGGCGGCGGGGCCGGTGGCCAGGGTGGGGCCGGTGGCGCCGCCGGCGATGGTGGTGCGGGCGGAGCCGGCGCCACGGGTCTGATCGCTGGCGCTGGTGGCGCTGGCGGCCAGGGCGGTAATCCGGGCACCGGTGGGGCTGGCGGTCAGGGCGGTGCCAACGGGTCGGCCACCGCCACGGCCGCCTCCGGCACGGCCGGTGCCACCGCGACCAGCGGCGGCGACGGCGGGGCCGGCGGGGCCGGCGCCGACGCCACCAGCGCCGGCCTGGCCGGTGGCGCGGGCGGTAAGGGCGGCGACGGCGGGCTGGTCGGCAACGGCGGGCAGGGCGGAGCCGGCGGTAACGGTACGACCGGCACCACCGGCGCGTCGGCCACCGTCGCGGGTGACAGCGGCACCGGCGGTGAGGCCGGTGGGGCCGGCGGGGCCGGCGGGCAAGGCGGGGCCGGCGGCGCCCAGGCCGGTAACGGCGGGGCCGGCGGCCAAGGCGGCTCCGGCGCCGCCGGTGGTGCCGGCGGCGGCGGGGCCGCGGGCAGCGACGGCGCGACCGCGGGAGCCGACGGCCTAGCCGGTGGATCCGGCGGTGCCGGCGGTGACGGCGGCGCCGGCGGTAAGGGCGGTGCCGGCGGGTCGGCCACCGCGGGTCAGGCCGGCAGCCAGGGCGCCGGCGGGGCCGGCGGTGATGGCGGCACCGGCGGGGCCGCCGCGGACGGCGGCCAGGGCGCCGCCGGCGCGGTCGGTGTCAACAACGGCGCCGGCGGGGCCGGCGGGCACGGCGGCGACCCCGGGGCCGGCGGGGCCGGCGGCTCCGGCGGGGCCAACGGGTCGGCCACCGTCACGGCCGCCTCCGGCGCGGCCGGTGCCACCGCGACCAGCGGCGGCGACGGCGGGGCCGGCGGGGCCGGCGCCGATGCCACCAGCGCCGGCGTGGCCGGTGGCGCGGGCGGTAAGGGCGGTGACGGCGGGCTGGTCGGCAACGGCGGGCAGGGCGGAGCCGGCGGTAACGGTACGACCGGCACCACCGGCGCGTCGGCCACCGTCGCGGGTGACAGCGGCACCGGCGGCGGCACCGGCGGGGCCGGCGGGGCCGGCGGGCAAGGCGGGGCCGGCGGCGCCCAGGCCGGTAACGGCGGGGCCGGCGGCCAAGGCGGCTCCGGCGCCGCCGGTGGTGCCGGCGGCGACGGGGCCGCGGGCAGCGACGGCGCGACCGCGGGAGCCGACGGCCTAGCCGGTGGATCCGGCGGTGCCGGCGGTGACGGCGGCGCCGGCGGCAACGGCGGTGCCGGCGGAACGGCCAGCACCGGTCAGGCCGGAAGCCAAGGCACTGGCGGCGTCGGCGGCAACGGCGGCACCGGCGGGGCCGCCGCCGACGGCGGCAAGGGCGCCGCCGGCACCACCAACGGTGGTAGCGGCGGGGCCGGCGGGCACGGCGGCGACCCCGGGGCCGGCGGGGCCGGCGGCTCCGGCGGGGCCAACGGGTCGGCCACCGTCACGGCCGCCTCCGGCACGGCCGGTGCCACCGCGACCAGCGGCGGCGACGGCGGGGCCGGCGGGGCCGGCGCCGACGCCACCACCGCCGGCCTGGCCGGTGGCGCGGGCGGTAAGGGCGGCGACGGCGGGCTGGTCGGCAACGGCGGGCAGGGCGGAGCCGGCGGTAACGGTACGACCGGCACCACCGGCGCGTCGGCCACCGTCGCGGGTGACAGCGGCACCGGCGGTGAGGCCGGCGGGGCCGGCGGGGCCGGCGGGCAAGGCGGGGCCGGCGGCGCCCAGGCCGGTAACGGCGGGGCCGGCGGCCAAGGCGGCTCCGGCGCCGCCGGTGGTGCCGGCGGCGGCGGGGCCGCGGGCAGCGACGGCGCGACCGCGGGAGCCGACGGCCTAGCCGGTGGATCCGGCGGTGCCGGCGGTGACGGCGGCGCCGGCGGCAACGGCGGTGCCGGCGGAACGGCCACCGCGGGTCAGGCCGGCAGCCAAGGCACCGGCGGGGCCGGCGGTCAGGGCGGCACCGGCGGGGCCGCCGCCGACGGCGGCAAAGGCGCCGCCGGCGCCACCAACGGTGGTAGCGGCGGGGCCGGCGGGCACGGCGGCGACCCCGGGGCCGGCGGGGCCGGCGGCTCCGGCGGGGCCAACGGGTCGGCCACCGTCACGGCCGCCTCCGGCACGGCCGGTGCCACCGCGACCAGCGGCGGCGACGGCGGGGCCGGCGGGGCCGGCGCCGACGCCACCAGCGCCGGCCTGGCCGGTGGCGCGGGCGGTAAGGGCGGCGACGGCGGGCTGGTCGGCAACGGCGGGCAGGGCGGAGCCGGCGGTAACGGTACGACCGGCACCACCGGCGCGTCGGCCACCGTCGCGGGTGACAGCGGCACCGGCGGTGAGGCCGGCGGGGCCGGCGGGGCCGGCGGCCAAGGCGGGGCCGGCGGCGCCCAGGCCGGTAACGGCGGGGCCGGCGGCCAAGGCGGCTCCGGCGCCGCCGGCGGGGCCGGCGGCGACGGGGCCGCGGGCAGCGACGGCGCGACCGCGGGAGCCGACGGCCTAGCCGGTGGATCCGGCGGTGCCGGCGGTGACGGCGGCACCGGCGGCAACGGCGGCGCCGGCGGAACGGCCACCGCGGGTCAGGCCGGCAGCCAGGGCGCCGGCGGGGCCGGCGGTCAGGGCGGCACCGGCGGGGCCGCCGCGGACGGCGGCCAGGGCGCCGCCGGCGCGGTCGGTGTCAACAACGGCGCCGGCGGGGCCGGCGGGCACGGCGGCGACCCCGGGGCCGGCGGGGCCGGCGGCTCCGGCGGGGCCAACGGGTCGGCCACCGTCACGGCCGCCTCCGGCGCGGCCGGTGCCACCGCGACCAGCGGCGGCGACGGCGGGGCCGGCGGGGCCGGCGCCGACGCCACCACCGCCGGCCTGGCCGGTGGCGCGGGCGGTAAGGGCGGCGACGGCGGGCTGGTCGGCAACGGCGGGCAGGGCGGAGCCGGCGGTAACGGTACGACCGGCACCACCGGCACGTCGGCCACCGTCGCGGGTGACAGCGGCACCGGCGGCGGCACCGGCGGGGCCGGCGGCGACGGCGGGGCCGGCGGTAAAGGCGGCAGCATCTCCGGCGACGGCGGGGCCGGCGGCCAAGGCGGGATCGGCGCCGCCGGCGGGGCCGGCGGCGACGGGGCCGCGGGCAGCGACGGCGCGACCGCGGGAGCCGACGGCCTAGCCGGTGGATCCGGCGGTGCCGGCGGTGACGGCGGCGCCGGCGGCAACGGCGGTGCCGGCGGGTCGGCCACCGCGGGTCAGGCCGGCAGCCAGGGCGCCGGCGGGGCCGGCGGTCAGGGCGGCACCGGCGGGGCCGCCGCGGACGGCGGCCAGGGCGCCGCCGGCGCGGTCGGTGTCAACAACGGCGCCGGCGGGGCCGGCGGGCACGGCGGCGACCCCGGGGCCGGCGGGGCCGGCGGCTCCGGCGGGGCCAACGGGTCGGCCACCGTCACGGCCGCCTCCGGCACGGCCGGTGCCACCGCGACCAGCGGCGGCGACGGCGGGGCCGGCGGGGCCGGCGCCGACGCCACCACCGCCGGCCTGGCCGGTGGCGCGGGCGGTAAGGGCGGCGACGGCGGGCTGGTCGGCAACGGCGGGCAGGGCGGAGCCGGCGGTAACGGTACGACCGGCACCACCGGCGCGTCGGCCACCGTCGCGGGTGACAGCGGCACCGGCGGTGAGGCCGGTGGGGCCGGCGGGGCCGGCGGGCAAGGCGGGGCCGGCGGCGCCCAGGCCGGTAACGGCGGGGCCGGCGGCCAAGGCGGCTCCGGCGCCGCCGGTGGTGCCGGCGGCGGCGGGGCCGCGGGCAGCGACGGCGCGACCGCGGGAGCCGACGGCCTAGCCGGTGGATCCGGCGGTGCCGGCGGTGACGGCGGCGCCGGCGGCAACGGCGGTGCCGGCGGGTCGGCCACCGCGGGTCAGGCCGGCAGCCAGGGCGCCGGCGGGGCCGGCGGTGATGGCGGCACCGGCGGGGCCGCCGCGGACGGCGGCCAGGGCGCCGCCGGCGCGGTCGGTGTCAACAACGGCGCCGGCGGGGCCGGCGGGCACGGCGGCGACCCCGGGGCCGGCGGGGCCGGCGGCTCCGGCGGGGCCAACGGGTCGGCCACCGTCACGGCCGCCTCCGGCGCGGCCGGTGCCACCGCGACCAGCGGCGGCGACGGCGGGGCCGGCGGGGCCGGCGCCGACGCCACCACCGCCGGCCTGGCCGGTGGCGCGGGCGGTAAGGGCGGCGACGGCGGGCTGGTCGGCAACGGCGGGCAGGGCGGAGCCGGCGGTAACGGTACGACCGGCACCACCGGCGCGTCGGCCACCGTCGCGGGTGACAGCGGCACCGGCGGTGAGGCCGGTGGGGCCGGCGGGGCCGGCGGGCAAGGCGGGGCCGGCGGCGCCCAGGCCGGTAACGGCGGGGCCGGCGGCCAAGGCGGCTCCGGCGCCGCCGGTGGTGCCGGCGGCGGCGGGGCCGCGGGCAGCGACGGCGCGACCGCGGGAGCCGACGGCCTAGCCGGTGGATCCGGCGGTGCCGGCGGTGACGGCGGCGCCGGCGGCAACGGCGGTGCCGGCGGGTCGGCCACCGCGGGTCAGGCCGGCAGCCAGGGCGCCGGCGGGGCCGGCGGTGATGGCGGCACCGGCGGGGCCGCCGCGGACGGCGGCCAGGGCGCCGCCGGCGCGGTCGGTGTCAACAACGGCGCCGGCGGGGCCGGCGGGCACGGCGGCGACCCCGGGGCCGGCGGGGCCGGCGGCTCCGGCGGGGCCAACGGGTCGGCCACCGTCACGGCCGCCTCCGGCGCGGCCGGTGCCACCGCGACCAGCGGCGGCGACGGCGGGGCCGGCGGGGCCGGCGCCGACGCCACCAGCGCCGGCGTGGCCGGTGGCGCGGGCGGTAAGGGCGGTGACGGCGGGCTGGTCGGCAACGGCGGGCAGGGCGGAGCCGGCGGTAACGGTACGACCGGCACCACCGGCGCGTCGGCCACCGTCGCGGGTGACAGCGGCACCGGCGGCGGCACCGGCGGGGCCGGCGGGGCCGGCGGGCAAGGCGGGGCCGGCGGCGCCCAGGCCGGTAACGGCGGGGCCGGCGGCCAAGGCGGCTCCGGCGCCGCCGGCGGTGCCGGCGGCGGCGGGGCCGCGGGCAGCGACGGCGCGACCGCGGGAGCCGACGGCCTAGCCGGTGGATCCGGCGGTGCCGGCGGTGACGGCGGCGCCGGCGGCAACGGCGGTGCCGGCGGAACGGCCACCGCGGGTCAGGCCGGCAGCCAAGGCACCGGCGGGGCCGGCGGTCAGGGCGGCACCGGCGGGGCCGCCGCCGACGGCGGCAAAGGCGCCGCCGGCGCCACCAACGGTGGTAGCGGCGGGGCCGGCGGGCACGGCGGCGACCCCGGGGCCGGCGGGGCCGGCGGCTCCGGCGGGGCCAACGGGTCGGCCACCGTCACGGCCGCCTCCGGCACGGCCGGTGCCACCGCGACCAGCGGCGGCGACGGCGGGGCCGGCGGGGCCGGCGCCGACGCCACCACCGCCGGCCTGGCCGGTGGCGCGGGCGGTAAGGGCGGCGACGGCGGGCTGGTCGGCAACGGCGGGCAGGGCGGAGCCGGCGGTAACGGTACGACCGGCACCACCGGCGCGTCGGCCACCGTCGCGGGTGACAGCGGCACCGGCGGTGAGGCCGGCGGGGCCGGCGGGGCCGGCGGCCAAGGCGGGGCCGGCGGCGCCCAGGCCGGTAACGGCGGGGCCGGCGGCCAAGGCGGCTCCGGCGCCGCCGGCGGTGCCGGCGGCGGCGGGGCCGCGGGCAGCGACGGCGCGACCGCGGGAGCCGACGGCCTAGCCGGTGGATCCGGCGGTGCCGGCGGTGACGGCGGCACCGGCGGCAACGGCGGCGCCGGCGGAACGGCCACCGCGGGTCAGGCCGGCAGCCAAGGCACCGGCGGGGCCGGCGGTCAGGGCGGCACCGGCGGGGCCGCCGCCGACGGCGGCCAGGGCGCCGCCGGCGCGGTCGGTGTCAACAACGGCGCCGGCGGGGCCGGCGGGCACGGCGGCGACCCCGGGGCCGGCGGGGCCGGCGGCTCCGGCGGGGCCAACGGGTCGGCCACCGTCACGGCCGCCTCCGGCACGGCCGGTGCCACCGCGACCAGCGGCGGCGACGGCGGGGCCGGCGGGGCCGGCGCCGACGCCACCACCGCCGGCCTGGCCGGTGGCGCGGGCGGTAAGGGCGGTGACGGCGGGCTGGTCGGCAACGGCGGGCAGGGCGGAGCCGGCGGTAACGGTACGACCGGCACCACCGGCACGTCGGCCACCGTCGCGGGTGACAGCGGCACCGGCGGTGAGGCCGGCGGGGCCGGCGGGGCCGGCGGCCAAGGCGGGGCCGGCGGCGCCCAGGCCGGTAACGGCGGGGCCGGCGGCCAAGGCGGGATCGGCGCCGCCGGTGGTGCCGGCGGCGGCGGGGCCGCGGGCAGCGACGGCGCGACCGCGGGAGCCGACGGCCTAGCCGGTGGATCCGGCGGTGCCGGCGGTGACGGCGGCGCCGGCGGCAACGGCGGTGCCGGCGGAACGGCCACCGCGGGTCAGGCCGGCAGCCAAGGCACCGGCGGGGCCGGCGGTCAGGGCGGCACCGGCGGGGCCGCCGCCGACGGCGGCAAAGGCGCCGCCGGCACCACCAACGGTGGTAGCGGCGGGGCCGGCGGGCACGGCGGCGACCCCGGGGCCGGCGGGGCCGGCGGCTCCGGCGGGGCCAACGGGTCGGCCACCGTCACGGCCGCCTCCGGCACGGCCGGTGCCACCGCGACCAGCGGCGGCGACGGCGGGGCCGGCGGGGCCGGCGCCGACGCCACCACCGCCGGCCTGGCCGGTGGCGCGGGCGGTAAGGGCGGCGACGGCGGGCTGGTCGGCAACGGCGGGCAGGGCGGAGCCGGCGGTAACGGTACGACCGGCACCACCGGCGCGTCGGCCACCGTCGCGGGTGACAGCGGCACCGGCGGTGAGGCCGGCGGGGCCGGCGGGGCCGGCGGCCAAGGCGGGGCCGGCGGCGCCCAGGCCGGTAACGGCGGGGCCGGCGGCCAAGGCGGCTCCGGCGCCGCCGGTGGTGCCGGCGGCGGCGGGGCCGCGGGCAGCGACGGCGCGACCGCGGGAGCCGACGGCCTAGCCGGTGGATCCGGCGGTGCCGGCGGTGACGGCGGCGCCGGCGGCAACGGCGGCGCCGGCGGAACGGCCAGCACCGGTCAGACCGGAAGCCAAGGCACCGGCGGCGTCGGCGGCAACGGCGGCACCGGCGGGGCCGCCGCCGACGGCGGCAAAGGCGCCGCCGGCGCCACCAACGGTGGTAGCGGCGGGGCCGGCGGGCACGGCGGCGACCCCGGGGCCGGCGGGGCCGGCGGCTCCGGCGGGGCCAACGGGTCGGCCACCGCCACGGCCGCCTCCGGCACGGCCGGTGCCACCGCGACCAGCGGCGGCAACGGCGGGGCCGGCGGGGCCGGCGCCGACGCCACCACCGCCGGCCTGGCCGGTGGCGCGGGCGGTAAGGGCGGCGACGGCGGGCTGGTCGGCAACGGCGGGCAAGGCGGAGCCGGCGGTAACGGTACGACCGGCACCACCGGCGCGTCGGCCACCGTCGCGGGTGACAGCGGCACCGCCGGCGGCACCGGTGGGGCCGGCGGCGACGGCGGGGCCGGCGGTAAAGGCGGCAGCATCTCCGGCGACGGCGGGGCCGGCGGCCAAGGCGGGATCGGCGCCGCCGGCGGGGCCGGCGGCGCGGGCAAGGCCGGCGCCGATGCCACCAGCTCGGGCGCTGCCGGCGGTGGTGGCGGGGACGGCGGGGGCGGCGGCCAGGGCGGGGCCGGCGGCAACGGCGGCGCCGGCGGAACGGCCAGCACCGGTCAGACCGGAAGCCAAGGCACCGGCGGCGTCGGCGGCAACGGCGGCGCCGGCGGAGCCGCCGCCGACGGCGGCAAAGGCGCCACCGGCACCACCAACGGTGGTAGCGGCGGGGCCGGCGGGCACGGCGGCGACCCCGGGGCCGGCGGGGCGGGCGGCTCCGGCGGGGCCAACGGGTCGGCCACCGCCACGGCCGCCTCCGGCACGGCCGGTGCCACCGCGACCAGCGGCGGCAACGGCGGGGCCGGCGGGGCCGGCGGTGACGCCACCACCGCCGGCCTGGCCGGTGGCGCGGGCGGTAAGGGCGGCGACGGCGGGCTGGTCGGCAACGGCGGGCAAGGCGGAGCCGGCGGTAACGGTACGACCGGCACCACCGGCGCGTCGGCCACCGTCGCGGGTGACAGCGGCACCGCCGGCGGCACCGGCGGGGCCGGCGGCGACGGCGGGGCCGGCGGTAAAGGCGGCAGCATCTCCGGCGACGGCGGGGCCGGCGGCCAAGGCGGGATCGGCGCCGCCGGCGGGGCCGGCGGCGCGGCCAAGGCCGGCGCCGATGCCACCACCGCGGGCACAGCCGGCCAGGACGGCGGGGCCGGCGGGGCCGGCGGTGACGGCGGCGCCGGCGGCAAGGGCGGCGCCGGCGGAACGGCCAGCACCGGTCAGACCGGAAGCCAAGGCACCGGCGGCGTCGGCGGCAACGGCGGCACCGGCGGAGCCGCCGCCGACGGCGGCAAAGGCGCCGCCGGCGCCACCAACGGTGGTAGCGGCGGGGCCGGCGGGCACGGCGGCGACCCCGGGGTCGGCGGGGCCGGCGGCTCCGGCGGGGCCAACGGGTCGGCCACCGCCACGGCCGCCTCCGGCACGGCCGGTGCCACCGCGACCAGCGGCGGCAACGGCGGGGCCGGCGGGGCCGGCGCTGACGCCACCACCGCCGGCCTGGCCGGTGGCGCGGGCGGCAAGGGCGGCGACGGCGGGCTGGTCGGCAACGGCGGGCAAGGCGGAGCCGGCGGCAACGGTACGACCGGCACCACCGGCGCGTCGGCCACCACCTCCGGTGGCAACGGCACCGGCGGCGGCACCGGCGGGGCCGGCGGCAACGGCGGGGCCGGCGGTAAAGGCGGCAGCACCTCCGGCAACGGCGGGGCCGGCGGCCAAGGCGGCTCCGGCGCCGCCGGCGGGGCCGGCGGCGCGGGCAAGGCCGGCGCCGATGCCACCAGCTCGGGCACAGCCGGCCAGGACGGCGGGGACGGCGGGGGCGGCGGCCAGGGCGGGGCCGGCGGCAACGGCGGCGCCGGCGGAACGGTCACCACCGGTCAGACCGGAAGCCAAGGCACCGGCGGCGTCGGCGGCAACGGCGGCGCCGGCGGGGCCGCCGCCGACGGCGGCAAAGGCGCCACCGGGGCAGTCGGTGTCAACAGTGGGACCGGTGGGACCGGCGGCAACGGCGGTGACCCCGGCAACGGCGGGGCCGGAGGCTCCGGCGGGGCCAACGGGTCCGGCACCACGACGGCCGCATCCGGCACGGCCGGTGCCACCGCGACCAGCGGCGGCAACGGCGGGGCCGGCGGGGCCGGCGCCAACGCCACGGCCACGGGCGGCACCGGCGGGACCGGCGGTAACGGTGGTGACGGCGGGCGAGTCGGCAATGGCGGCAACGGCGGGCAAGGCGGCACCGCCGGTACCGGCACCACGGGCACTTCGGCCACCACCTCGGGTGGATCCGGCACAGCCGGCGACACCGGCGGCACCGGCGGGCAAGGCGGCACCGGCGGCAAAGGCGGAACCGACGCCGGCAACGGCGGCACCGGCGGGCAAGGCGGCACCGGCGGCACGGGCGGCGCCGGCGGCGCGGCCAAGGCCGGCTCCGCAGGTTCCACCGCGGGCGCGGACGGCCAGGACGGTGGCGACGGCGGGGCCGGCGGCAACGGCGGGCAAGGCGGTACCGGCGGGGCCGGCGGCGCCGCGCAAGCCGCTACGGGTAAGGCCGGCTCCCAAGGCGCCGGCGGGACCGGCGGTAACGGTGGGGCCGGCGGGAATCCCGGTAACGGTGGCAAGGGTGCCGCTGGGAACACGACGACCAAGGATGGCGGGGACGGCGGCGACGGCGGTAACCCCGGGGCCGGCGGGACAGGCGGGGCCGGCGGGACCGGCGCCAGCACGGGCGCGACCGGCACGTCCGGCAGCACTCCGACCAGCGGCGGCAACGGCGGCGCCGGCGGCAACGGCTTCGATGAAGGGCTAGCCGGCAGCGGCCGAGGCGGCAACGGCGGCGCCGGCGGCAACGGCGGGACGGTCGGCAACGGCGGCGCCGGCGGCAACGGTGGCGACGGCGCTGACGCGAGCTTTACCAGCAACACTGGCAACGGCAGCGCCGGCGGCGCCGGCGGCGCCGGCGGCACCGGAGTCGTCGGCGGCAACGGCGGCTCCGGCGGCGACGGTGGCAACGGTGGCATCCCCATGGAAAACGGCCAGCCGGTCATCGTCGTCTCAGGCGGCCAAAACTTGCTCATCGGCGGCACCGGCGGCAACGGCGGCGCCGGCGGCGGCGGCGGCAACGGAACCGTCACGGGCGGTGACGGCGGCACCGGCGGCACCGGCGGCACCGGCGGCAACAACGGCGACGCTGGGACGTCCGGTGGCACCGGGCACAACAACACCGGCGGCACCGGCGGGGCCGGCGGATCGGCCGGCAGGGGCGGTGACGGCGGTATAACAGTGGAGTAAGTCGTTGGGCCGCCCACCCAACGGGGGCCGTCAGAACAGAGCGAACTGCTCGCCGGCCTCGCCGACACTGGAAAACTGCTCGATGCTGGTGCCACCGACGACGGCCCGAATGCAGTCCATGAACCGCGCATCAGACACCACCGGCACGCCTAGCTGCCGGGCGTGATAGCCCTTACCCTGCTCCGGGGCGGCTTCGTTGCAGACAACCAGCGAAGTTTCGCCGTCCACGGCGTCGCTGTAGGACAGCCCGGCGTGCAGGATCCGCTCGACGAGCTCCTCGTGGGTCCGTACCACCTCGGCGGCCAGGGCCACCCGCATGCCCTGCACCAGTGGCCTGCCCAGGACGTACCGCCCCGGGTTGAGATACGGGCACGGCATCCGGGAAGCCAGCACCTTCAACGGCCGCAGCGCGTCGTGGGTCACCCGGCCGTTCGGCCACCGGCGCCGGGTAACCGGATGCACCGGCAGCCAGACGTCGCGTTCGCGCGCCCGCTCGAGGGCGGCCGCCAGCACGCCGGTCAGCACCACGGCATCGTCGAAGGCGTCGTGCGGCCGTTCCTGCGTAACTCCCCAGTGCGCCGCCAGCGTCTCCAATCGCAGGTTGTCAACGCCGAGGTCCAGCCGCCGGGCCAGCTCGACCGTGCACATGACGGTGTCGACCGGGAGCTCGGCTTCCGCGAACTCGGCCTCCGCGGCAAGGAACGCGTAGTCGAACGCGACATTGTGTGCCACCAGCGTGCGGCCGCGTAGTACCTCGACCACGTCGCCGACGAGGTCGGAGAATTGCGGCTGATCCTCGAGCATGGCGGCGGTCAGGCCGTGCACGTGGGTGGGACCCGGGTCCACCCCGGGATTGAGCAGACTGACCACGGACTGCTCCACTCGGCCGTCGGCGTCGAGGCCCAGCACCGCAAGACTGATGATGCGGGCCTGACCCGGCCGAAAGCCCGAGGTCTCGACGTCGATCACGGCCCAACCCCCGTCCGGCTCGCTGGCCGGCCGACCCCAGGGCATCCGGTTCATGGCTTGAGGATGGCACGTCAGACCGACATCACCGGTGTCACTGCGCGTCGTGTCGCAAGCAAAAAGCGCCGAGCTTGCGATCGCCCTTAGCTTGACGAGGGCGACCCGCTGCGCCCGGCAAAAAGCGCCGCGCTTGCGATCGCCCTTAGCTTGACGAGGGCGACCCGCTGCGCCCGGCAAAAAGCGCCGCGCTTGCGATCGCCCTTAAACTGCGCGGGTGGTAACCACCCGCGCACGTCTGGCCCTTGCCGCAGGGTCGACGGCGCGCTGGGCATCGCGGGTCACCGGGCGCGGGGCCGGCGCGATGATCGGCGGCCTGATCGCGATGACCCTGGACCGCTCGATCCTGCGTCAGCTCGGGGCGGGCCGGCACACCGTGATCATCACCGGCACCAACGGCAAGTCGACGACCACCCGGATGACCGCGGCCGCGCTGAGCACGATGGGACCGGTGGCCACCAACGCCGAGGGCGCCAACATGGACGCCGGTTTGGTGGCCGCGCTGGCCGCCGACCGCCGCGCCGGGCTGGCGGTCCTTGAGGTCGACGAGATGCACGTGCCGCACGTCTCCGACGCGGTGGAACCGCGCGTCATCACCCTGCTCAACCTGTCGCGTGACCAGTTGGACCGGGTCGGCGAGATCAACATGATCGAACGCGCGCTACGGGCCGGCCTGGCCAAGCATCCCAAGGCGGTGGTGGTCGCCAATTGCGACGACGTGCTGATGACCTCGGCCGCCTACGACAGCCCGAACGTGGTGTGGGTGGCCGCCGGCGGCGCATGGGCCAACGACTCGGTCAGCTGCCCGCGCAGTGGCGAGGTCATCGTCCGCGACCCCCTTTTCAGCAAGGCCACTGGTATTCCACCGGCGCCGACTTCAAGCGGCCCAGCCCGCACTGGTGGTTCGACCCGGAAGATGGAGGCAACCTCTACGGGCCCGACGGGCTGGCCCTGCCGATGCGGCTGGCGCTGCCGGGCTCGGTGAATCGCGGCAACGCGGCTCAGGCCGTGGCCGCGGCCGTCGCGCTGGGCGCCGACCCATCGGCGGCGGTGGCTGCCGTCTCCGGGGTCGACGAAGTCGCCGGGCGCTACCGAACCGTCCGTATCGGCAAGCACGAAGCGCGCATCCTGCTGGCCAAGAACCCAGCCGGCTGGTCCGAAGCGCTGTCGATGGTGGACAAGCAGGCGGCCGGGGTGGTCATCGCGGTCAACGGCCGGGTGCCCGACGGCGAAGACCTGTCGTGGTTGTGGGACGTGCGCTTCGAGCACTTCGAGAGCACCGTCAAAGCAACCCCAGTCGTCGCCGCCGGCGAACGCGGCACCGACCTGGCGGTACGCCTCGGCTATGCGGGCGTCGAGCACACCCTGGTGCACGACACCATGGCGGCCATCGCGTCCTGCCCACCCGGGCGGGTGGAGGTCGTCGCCAACTACACCGCGTTCCTTCAGCTGCAGCGCAGGCTGGCGCGCCATGGCTGAATCCAACGTGCGGATCGGGCTGGTGCTGCCCGACGTCATGGGCACCTACGGCGACGGTGGTAACGCCCTGGTGCTGCGGCAACGGCTGCTCATGCGGGGCATCGCCGCCGAGATCGTCGAAATCACGCTGGCCGATCCGGTTCCGGAGTCACTGGATCTGTACACGCTGGGCGGCGCCGAGGACTACGCCCAGCGGCTGGCCACCAGGCACCTCATCCGGCATCCGGGACTGCAGCAAGCGGCGGCCCGGGGCGCGCCCGTGCTGGCGATCTGCGCGGCTATCCAGGTGCTCGGGCACTGGTACGAGACGTCGGCGGGGGAGCGGGTCGACGGCGTGGGTCTGCTGGATTTGACTACCTCGCCGCAGGATTCGCGCACCATCGGTGAGCTGGTCAGCAGGCCGTCGCTGGCCGGCCTGACCCAACACCTCACCGGGTTCGAAAACCACCGCGGTGGCACCGTCCTGGGCCCCGCGGCGTCGCCGCTGGGTGCGGTGATCAAGGGTGCGGGCAACCGGACGGACCCCCCCGGTAATGGCTTTGACGGCGCGGTCCAGGGCAGCGTGGTCGCCACCTACATGCACGGGCCGTGCCTGGCCCGCAACCCGGAGCTCGCCGACCTGCTGCTGACCAAGGTGGTGGGTGAGCTGACGCCGCTGCAGCTGCCCGAGGTGGACCTGTTGCGGCGCGAGCGACTGTCGGCTCGCTGAGGCGTGCCCACCTGCGCACCAAGATTTCTTTGAGAATCCTCCAAGGATCTTTCAAGGACCACCACCCAGCCTTTTCTCGCCCCAACCAAATCGTCGCGCGCCGGCTCGAGCAAAGGACACCATGGCAAACACTTCAAGCACTAGGATCACCAACGTGAGACGCACCGCCGGGCCGGCGGCCGTGTTCAGCGCGGCCGTGGTTGTTGCGACGGTCGGATTCGCCGGTGCGGCCCAGGCCGTGCCCGACCCGCAAATGGCGGGATACACGGCGACCCGGCCGCCGCCGCGCCCTACTGGCGCTACCAACAACAAGATCTGGACTGCGGGGAGATGGCGGTGGCCGACGTGATCGGCCAGATCACCGGCAACGAGCCCTCCGAGCAGGAGATCACCGCCACGGCCGGAAACATCCCGAGCACAAGGCACGCCGGGCCGATCTACACCCCCTCCGGCAGGACCAGCAACCACGATCTACCGGTGCTACTGGCGCACTACGGCATTCAGTCCGACGGGACCGAAACCAACCTCGGCGCGCTGGAGCGGGCCCTGGATCAAGGCCACCAGGTGATCGCCGGAGTCAACGACAGAACCCTCTGGAACACATCCGGTGATCGCAGCCAGGAAAACCACTTCGTGGTCGTCACCGGCATCGACACCCAAGCCGGCGTGGTGCACCTCAACGACAGCGGCGCCAGGGCCGGCCGCGACGAGCAGGTTCCCCTTGCGACATTCGAAGCGGCCTGGGCCACCAGCGGCAACTTTGCCGTCGTGACCAGGTAACGGGCGGCAGCGCCCCCGCCTCAGAGCCGCGTCAGACCATGACCCGGCGACCGGTAAGCGCGCGGCCCAGGGTCAGCTCGTCGGCGAACTCCAAGTCGCCACCCATCGGCAGCCCGGACGCGATCCGCGTCACGGTAAGGCCGGGGATATCGCGCAGCATCCGAACCAGATAGGTGGCGGTCGCTTCACCCTCGGTATTGGGGTCGGTGGCGATGATCACCTCGGTGATGTCGACACCGTCGACCCGCTCACCGATGCGGCCCAGCAGCTCGCGTATCCGCAGCTGATCGGGACCGACTCCAGACAGTGGATCGAGCGCACCGCCCAGGACGTGGTAGCGGCCCCGGAATTCGCGGGTCCGCTCGACGGCCTGGACATCCTTCGGCTCCTCGACGACGCACACCTGCGAGCCGTCCCGGCGCGGATCGGCGCAGATTCGGCACCGCTCGTTGTCCGAGACGTTGCCGCACACCGAGCAGAACCGCACACCGTCGCGGACCTTCGCCAGCACGGCGGTCAGCCGATCGATGTCCGGCGGTTCAACCGACAACAGGTGGAAAGCGATGCGCTGTGCGCTTTTGGGCCCAATACCCGGCAGCTTGCCAAGTTCGTCGATCAGATCCTGGACGGGTCCCTCAAACATGTCGGTACAGGTCAGATCCCCGGCATCCGAGTTGGTGGGGCCGGCGGAGGCGGCGGCGCGCCGCCCATGGGGCCGGTCAGCGCCCCCAGCCGCTCTTGCGCCATCTTGGTGACTTGCCTGGAAGCGTCGGCCATGGCACCGACGATCAAGTCCTGCAAGGTCTCGACGTCGGCAGGGTCGACGACCTTGGGGTCAATCGTCACGCCGACCAGCTCGCCGCTGCCCTTGACGAGCATCTTGACCAGGCCGCCACCGGCTTGACCAAGCACCTCCGTGGTCGCGAGCTGGTGCTGGGCTTCCATTAGTTTCTGCTGCATCTGCTGCGCCTGGGCGAGCAGCTGCGTCATATCGCCTCCGGGTTGCATGACAATCCCCTCGCATCTTGATATCGAGTTGGTTTCGCCTGTGGATAGCGGGCGATTCGAAACACCCAGCGTAGACGGCGCGGCGATACCTTTGCGCTGTGAACGTACGAGCTAGCCTACGTGTCGGAATCCGATTGGTCGTTGGCGTACTCGTCGCGGCTTCGATGGCAGTCAGCCCGACGGCGACGGGTTCCCCCGCTGGCCCCTCTGGCACCTCCAATATCGCCGGCATGGTCGTGTTCATCGACCCCGGCCACAACGGGGCCAATGACGCATCCATCGGCCGCCAGGTGCCCACCGGTCGCGGCGGCACCAAAGACTGCCAGGCCAGCGGAACATCGACCAACGGCGGCTACCCGGAGCACACCTTTACCTGGGACACCGCGCTGCGGGTCCGCGCCGCGCTGACTGCGCTGGGCGTCCGCACCGCCATGTCACGCGCCAACGACAATGCGCTGGGACCGTGCGTCGATGAGCGCGCCAACATGGCCAATGCGTTGCACCCGAACGCGGTGCTGAGTATCCACGGCGACGGCGGGCCTGCGTCCGGGCGGGGATTCCACGTCAATTACTCGGCCCCGCCGCTGAACGCGGCGCAGTCCGGACCGTCGATCCAGTACGCCCGAATCATGCGCGACCAGATGCAGGCCTCGGGCATTCCGCCGGCGAACTACATCGGCCAGGAGGGCCTGTACGGGCGCTCCGACCTGGCCGGCCTGAACCTGGCGCAGTACCCGTCGATCCTGGTCGAGTGCGGCAACATGAAAAATCCCGCGGATTCGGCGCTGATGGAGTCCGCCGAGGGCCGGCAGAAATACGCCGACGCACTGGTCCGCGGCGTCGCGGGGTTCCTGGCCACCCAGGGCCAGGCGCGCTAGCCCTCTAGCTCCCTCTTCAGGTTGGCCAGCACCTCGCCCTGGATTTTCCTCAGCCCCAGCGGGGCAAAGGTCTTTTCGAAGAACCCCCCGACGCCGCCCGCGCCGTTCCAGACGGTCTTCATGGCGACGCTGCATCCGGGACCCGCGGGAGCCACCGTCCAGGTGGTGACCATAGAAGAGTTCGCGTCCTTCTCGATGACGGTGTGGCCGGCGACGTCAACGTCGACCTGCACGTCGCGAACGCGTGATTTGGTCGCCTGCAGCTTCCACTTGGCGATGGTGCCCGCCCCCTGGCCCCCCTGCACCACCTGGTACTCGCTGTACTGCGACGACAGTATCTTCGGGCGGACATTCTGATAGTCCGCCACTGCGGCGAGTGTGGCCTCGGGCTCAGCGTTGATCAAGATCGTGCTGGCTGCGCTCACCTGTCCCATCAGGCGCAACTCCTTTGTTGTGAATGCCGTGCCGCCCGCGCGCGGGTGCACGGGGCGTCGTCCCGGACTAGGGTATATGTGGTGCCTGTTCAAGCTTCTGCACTGGCCACACACGCGGCGGGCGTCGAGCGGTTGTTGGCGAGCTATCGATCAATCCCCGCAACGGCGTCCGTGCGGCTCGCCAAGCCCACCTCAAATCTGTTCCGGGCCCGCACCAAACGCGATGCACCCGGCCTGGATACCTCGGGTTTGACGGGCGTCATCAACGTCGATCCCGAAGCCCGCACCGCCGATGTTGCCGGCATGTGCACCTACGAGAACCTGGTCGCAACCACCCTGCCTTACGGCCTTACGCCACTGGTGGTTCCGCAGCTGAAGACCATCACCCTCGGCGGTGCGGTCACCGGCCTGGGCATCGAGTCGGCGTCTTTCCGCAACGGTCTGCCACACGAATCGGTGCTGGAGATGGATATCCTCACCGGCGCCGGCGAATTGCTCACCGCATCCCCCGACCAGCACTGCGATCTGTACCGCGCGTTCCCCAATTCTTATGGAACGCTGGGATATTCAACGAGGCTTCGGATCGAGCTGGAGGCGGTCGCGCCGTTCGTGGCGCTGCGGCACATCCGATTCCACTCGGTAGCCGAGCTGGTCGCGGCGATGGAGCGCATCATCGACACCGGCGGCCGCGACGGCGTCCCGGTCGACTATCTCGACGGTGTGGTGTTCAGCGCCGACGAGAGCTACCTGTGCGTCGGTAAGCGCACCACGACCCCGGGCCCGGTGAGCGACTACACCGGAAAGAACATCTACTACCGGTCGATCCAGCACGACGGGGCCGGGAGCCCAGGCGTTGAAAGCGTCAAGGAAGACCGGCTGACGATCCACGACTACCTCTGGCGCTGGGACACCGATTGGTTTTGGTGCTCACGCGCGTTCGGTGCGCAAAATCCCCGGCTGCGACGCTGGTGGCCGCGCCGCTACCGGCGCAGCAGCTTCTACTGGAAGCTGGTGGGCCTGGACCAGCGCTTCGGCATCGCGGACCGGATCGAGAAGCGCAATGATCGTCCGCCACGCGAGCGGGTGGTCCAGGACGTCGAGGTGCCGCTGGAACGAACCCGCGAGTTCGTGGAGTGGTTCGGCGACAATGTGCCCATCGAGCCGATCTGGTTGTGCCCGTTGCGACTTCGCGATCACTCCACTTCACCAACTGCCTGGCCGCTGTATCCGATCCAGCCGGACCGCACGTACGTCAACATCGGGTTCTGGTCGTCGGTGCCGGCCGGCGCCACCGACGGCGCGACCAACCGGATGATCGAGGCCAAGGTGAGTGAGCTCGACGGACACAAGTCGCTGTACTCTGACTCTTTCTATACCCGCGACGAGTTTGAAGAGCTCTACGGCGGGGAGACCTACAAGACAGTGAAGAAGACCTACGATCCCGATTCACGTCTGCTCGATCTCTACGCAAAGGCGGTGCAACGACGATGACGACAACCAGGGAGCCCGAGCACCTCGCCACCGGCAAACTGAGCCTGGCCGAGGTCTTGGCGCTCTTCACCGATGCGCGGCAGCCACTGAAGTTCACCGCGTACGACGGCAGCGTCGCCGGACACGAGGATGCCGAACTGGGGCTGGATCTTCGCACGCCCCGCGGGGCCACCTACCTGGCCACGGCCCCCGGCGAACTGGGCCTTGCCCGCGCGTACATATCGGGTGACCTGCACACTTACGGCGTTCATCCCGGTGATCCCTATGCGCTGCTCAAGACCCTGACCGACCGGGTCGAATTCAAGCGGCCGTCGTTGCGGGTATTGGCCAACGTCGTCCGTTCCATCGGGGTCGAGCATTTGATGCCGATCGCGCCGCCGCCGCAGGAGTCGCCGCCCCGGTGGCGCCGGGTCGCCGACGGCCTGATGCACAGCAAGACGCGTGACGCCGGGGCCATCCACCACCACTACGACGTCTCCAACACGTTCTACGAGTGGGTGCTCGGCCCGTCGATGACCTACACCTGCGCGGTCTATCCGAACGCCGACGCGACCCTGGAAGAGGCGCAGGAGAACAAGTACCGGCTGATCTTCGAGAAGCTGCGGCTAGAACCGGGCGACCGGCTGCTCGACGTCGGCTGCGGCTGGGGCGGCATGGTGCGTTACGCCGCCGGACGCGGTGTCCGCGCCGTCGGTGCGACCTTGTCGGCCGAACAGGCCAAGTGGGCACAGCAAGCCATCGAGGACCAAGGGCTCTCGGACTTGGCCGAGGTGCGCCACTCCGACTACCGCGACGTGGGTGAGACGGGGTTCGACGCGGTGTCGTCGATCGGGCTGACCGAGCACATCGGCGTCAAGAATTACCCCGCCTACTTCGGCTTCCTCAAGTCGAAGTTGCGCACCGGCGGTCTGCTTCTCAATCACTGCATCACCCGGCACGACAACAAGCAGACCTCCTTTGCCGGCGGCTTCACCGACCGCTACGTCTTCCCGGACGGGGAGCTGACCGGCTCGGGCCGCATCGTCACCGACATCCAAGACGTCGGTTTGGAGGTGCTGCACGCCGAGAACCTCCGCCATCACTACGCGATGACCCTGCGTGACTGGTGCCGCAACCTCGTCGAGCACTGGGACGAGGCGGTCGCCGAGGTCAGCCTGCCGATCGCCAAGGTGTGGGGTTTGTACATGGCGGCGTCGCGAGTGGCGTTCGAACAAAACAACCTTCAGCTGCATCACGTACTGGCGGCCAACGTGGGCGCGTGGGGCGACGACAACCTGCCGTTGCGGCCCTGGTGGACGCCTTAATTGCATTAACCGCCGTCTATCCGGCGCGCACCTAATTCGTTCTGCAGCAGTTCGAGTGCAACCTCTTCCGGGTCGCGACGCGGCGCCGACGGGTCGCTGCGGCCCGCCTCGGCGAGCATGCCCTCCTCGTCCTCGTCCGGCACGGCGCCGCGGTCGGTCGGCTCGGCCACGTCAGGGACGGGCGCGTCCACCTTGGGGACCGGCCTGGGTACCGACGCCCTGGGGACCGCCGGCCTGGGGACCATCGGGCTCGCGTCCCCGCCGGCGAGCGGTACTCCCACAGCCAGCGTCGGTGCTCCGACCTCGCAGCGCACCCGCCAGTTCACCCCCAAGGCGTCCTTGAGCGCCTCGGCGATGACGTCGGCGTTGCGCTGTTCAGACAGCCGCTTGGCCAGCGGCGCCGAGTCATGCGTCAGCACCAGCGTGTTGCCTTCGATCGCATGGACGGTGGCACCCGCCAGCATCACCTCGGTGGTGCGACTGCGCTGGCGCACCTTGTCGCGCACCGTCGACCACATGCTCCGCACCGCGGCCGCGCTGGGTTCACCCGGGACCGGGTCAGCTTCGGGGGCCGGCGCCGGAGCCGGTTCGGCAGGAGCCGCTTCGGCAGGAGGCACGTCGGCGGGGGGCTTGCGCTTCGGCTTGGCAGCCGCGGCCGGCCGGGGCTGCACATCCGAAGGGGTGGGCTCGACCTGTGCTGTTTTGGCTGCAGGGATCGAGATGTCCAGCCGGGTCTCGATCCGCTCGACGCGTTGCAGCAGCGCCGACTCGGCGTCGCTGGCCGACGGCAACAGCAGTCGTGCGCAGACTACTTCGAGCAGCAAACGCGGCGCCGTCGCGCCGCGCATCTCACCCAGCCCGGCCTGCACCACCTCGGCGTAGCGAGTCAGAGTCGCTGGCCCGATACGGGCCGCTTGGTCTCGCATCCGGTCCAGCACGTCCTCCGGCGCATCCACCACGCCGCGGGCTATCGCGTCGGGAACCGCTTGCAGCACAATGAGATCGCGGAATCGCTCCATTAGATCGATGCCGAAGCGCCGGGGGTCGTGGCCGGCGTCGATCACCGATTCCACCGCGCCGAACAATGCCGCGGCGTCTCCGGCGGCGAGAGCCTCGATGGCGTCGTCGATCAATGCGACGTCGGTGGCGCCCAGCAACCCCAGCGCGCGCTGATAGGTCACGTGATCACCCTCGGCTCCAGCCACCAGCTGGTCCAGCACCGATAAGGTGTCGCGCGGCGAACCTCCGCCGGCACGGATCACCAGCGGATACACCGCATCATCGACGACCACCCCCTCCTGCTCGCAGATCCGCGCGATCAGCGCCCGCATGGTGCGCGGTGGCAGCAGCCGGAACGGGTAGTGATGGGTGCGCGATCGGATCGTCGGCAGTACCTTCTCCGGTTCGGTGGTGGCGAAGATGAAGATGAGGTGTTCGGGCGGTTCCTCCACGATCTTGAGCAGCGCGTTGAATCCCGCGGTGGTGACCATGTGGGCTTCGTCGACGATGAAAACCCGGTAACGCGACTGCGCCGGCGCGTAGAACGCACGGTCCCGTAGCTCGCGGGTGTCGTCCACACCGCCGTGGCTGGCCGCGTCCAGCTCCACCACGTCGATGCTGCCGGGCGCGTTGGGCGCCAACGCCACACACGAATCGCAAACGCCGCACGGGGTGGCCGTCGGTCCCTGCGCACAGTTCAACGACCGGGCCAGGATGCGCGCCGACGACGTCTTTCCGCAGCCACGCGGCCCGGAGAACAGGTACGCATGGTTGATCCGGCCGGCTTCCAACGCGATGGACAGCGGCTCGGTGACGTGCTCCTGCCCCACCACTTCGGCGAAGGTTGCCGGACGGTACTTGCGGTAGAGGGCCACGGTCAGCAGGCTACCGGCGCGCGGTGACGACGCAGACCCCAGTGGGGCCGTATAGGTGCGTTTTCGCTGTTCAAGCCCCCCCCAAGGATTTCTCAAGGATTCCCCGAGGCGTGTGCCGGAACTTGGGCTTGTCAGCCAACAACGACTACCCGCCAAGGAAATCGACCCATGACTGCACTAGCCATCGCGTCAGCGCCCGAGCAGACCGCCGCCCACGACGAAGCACCGGTCGATGTCCGGGAATCGATGCGGCGTCTGCCCTCGATGCTTCAGCTGCCGCTGACCTACCTGACCGGCAAGCCCCACACCGGCCAGCGCGGGCCCAAGCTCACCCCCACCTTCCACCTGGCAACAGCTCTGGGATCACTCGGAATTGGCCTCGGCTGCAGTGCGGCGGCATGGTCTGGCCCGAACCTGCTGCTGCTGGTTCTGGGTTGGGCGATCACATTGCACGGCATGCGGAATCTGCGCATGCTGATTTTCCACCAAGCCGCCCACCGCAACATGTGGGGCAAGCCGCGCGCGGACCGCCTCGTCGGGCGCATCATCGCCGCCGGCCTTGTCGTCCAAAGCTTTCAGCGCTACAGCAAAGAGCACATCAGCGACCACCACGCCGCGCGGCACATGACCCTGCACGACCCCACCGTGCAGGCAATGCTGGTCACCCTGCAGCTGCGCCCCGGCATGACCCGCCAGCAAATGTGGCGGCGGATCATTGCCCTGCTGTGCTCGCCGGTGTTCCACGCGCGCTTCGCCCGGGCCCGGATCCGCTCCTACGTCCACGGGGCCACACCCGCCGAGCGCCGCGTGGCACTGCTCGGTTACCTCCTGCTGGCAGTGCTGCTCACGTTCCTGCACGGCTGGACGTTCTTCCTCGTCGCCTGGGCACTCCCGCTGTTCTTCTTCTTCCAGATCAGCAACGTGCTTCGGCTGTGCGTCGAGCACACCTTCCCCGAGAAGGACGTCGAGGTTCGCCGCGGCCGCGCCTACCTGGCCGGGCTGAGCAACGCCATCTTCCTCGGCGAGCCGGTACCCGGCGACGACCTCACCGGTGCCGGCCGCGCCTACGCCTGGGTGCGCTGGACGCTGCGGATGGCGCTGATCCACTTCCCCAGTCGCTACCTGGTGCTCACCGGCGACACCGTGGTCCACGATTACCACCACCGCTTCCCGATGAGCCGCGAATGGGCCGACTACCTGTTTGCCCGCCAACGCGACCTCGAGGCCGGCCACCCCGGCTGGACCCCCTACCGCGAAGTCTGGGGCCTCATCCCCGCCATCAACCTCGTGCTCGACTCCCTGGCCGGCGCCGACGCCGACGAATTCGACCTCGAGCGCGTCGCCCAGATCAGCGACCGCGAGCTATTCGCAGCCTTCGACGACTAACCCCACCGACCACAACATCCCAAAACGACCCAAAGGGCCAGAAATTATGAACACCACCGTCACCACCACCGCGCCGCGCGTCGTCATCCTCGGCGTCGCAGCCAGCGACGCGCACGCGGTCGCCAACCAGCTCATCGCAATGATGCTCCGCCAGCAGGGTTTCGTTGTCATCAACCTGGGGGTCTGCACACCGCTCGAGGAGTTCGCCGAGGCCTACCGTGCACACCCGCAGGCGGAGGCAGTCCTCATCGGGAGCCTCAACGGCCACGCTTACGAAGACCTCAAAGACCTGCCACAACTGCGGTCGGCCGGACAACTCGCCTGCCCGATCATCGTCGGCGGCAACCTTTCGGTGGGCAGCCACAAAGGCCCGGAGACCGCCAACCGGCTCAGGGCGCTGGGTGTCGACCACATTCTTGACACCGCAGACGAGCTGCCCGTCCTGCTCAACCGGCTGGCCGACCAGCGCATCGCCGACTACCCGACGCGCGAACTGGCTACGGTCGGCTCATGACACGCCGGGGATTGCTCGATCTGACAGTGGACGAAACACTCGACTTGCCCGACCTCCCCGAGGTACTCGAGCACCTGCGAGCCTCCACCAAGGCCAGCGCCCACAACGTCCTCCGCGCCGCCGCCGACACCGGCATCCCGGCGTTGCAACCACGGTGCGGCGTCGGCGGCCACGACGAAATGCGTTCGTTGCTCCAGCAACTCGAGGCAGGCGCGGCACCGGACCTGCTGCCGGTGACCATCGACTCGCACACTCGGCTCCGGCACTTCGACGTCGCGGCCGAAACGCTGCAAACGTCGCCAAGAAACCTCAACGGCTATCCGCTGGTCAGCCACGGCTGGGAACGCGGCCGCGAATTGAACGCATGCGTGCAGGCGCCGCTGGAGATCCGTCATGGCTCACCGGACGCCCGCGACCTCTTCGCCGTATCCATCGCCTCGGGCATCACCTCGTTCGAAGGCGGCGGAATCTCCTACAACCTGCCGTACTGCAAGGACGTGCCGCTTCCGGTGTCGCTCGAGGCCTGGCGCGAGGTCGACGCGGCGTGCGGGACCCTGGCCCGAGCCGGGGTGATCGTCGATCGAGAGCTTTTCGGCACACTCACCGCGGTGCTGGTGCCGCCCTCCCTCAGCCTCGCCATCACGTTGCTCGAGGCGATCCTCGCGGCCCGCGAGGGCGTCCGCTGCCTATCGGTCGCCTATCCGCAAGGTGGAGCACTGGTTCAAGACGTCGCTGCTCTGCGTGCGATTCCCCGTCTCGCCAGCCGATACCTGCCGCCCACCGTCGAGGTCTTCGGAGTGTTGCACCAATTCATGGGCGTGTTTCCCCGGGCGCGTGACAAAGCCGACGCGCTCATCCTCTACGGCGGCCTGGTCGGACGCCTCGGCGGCGCCGCGAAGATCATCACGAAGACCAACCAAGAGGCCTACGGGATCCCCGACGCCGAGGCCAACATCGCCGGCATCCGCACCACCCGTCTGGCCACCTCCGACCTGCTCGACTTCGTGCGAGTCGACCACGAGCAGGTCGAGGAGGAGCAGCAGTGGATCGAAAGCGAGGTCGACGAGCTCGTCCAGCCGATCCTGGCCGCCGGCGACACCGCGGCCGCGATCGCGGAAGCGTTCGCCGCCGGTGCCCTCGACATCCCGTTCAGCGCGAGCATGCACGCCCACTCCCGAGTCACGCCACAACGCGACAGCACCGGCGCGATCCGATACCTGGCGGTCGGCGCACTACCGTTCGGCCGATCCACGCTGCAACGCCACGCTCGGCTGCTTGGCACCCGCCCGGGTCACCACGGCGCATCGACCCAGGCGATCACATCCATGCTCCGCGACATCAACTACTTCGCCGACGACAGCGACAAGACATGAGCACTCAGATCGCTACCAACGCACTACCAACCGCCAAGCGCACGGGAGTAGACGCGGTTCCGGCGCCGATGCTCATGCTCATCGGAATGGTGAGCACGCAACTCGGCGCGGCCTTCGCCAAGCATCTTTTCGGCACTGCCGGCCCGGCGGCGATGACCGTGATGCGGCTCGGCTTCGCGGCCGTCGTGTTGTTGCTGTGGTGGCGGCCCTCGCTGCGGATGGACCGCGCTACCCTGGGCGCCGTCGTCGCGTTCGGCGTGGCCATCGCCGGCATGAACCTCTGCTTCTACCTGGCCATGGCACGCATGCCGGTCGGTGTGGCCCTGACGATGGGGATGGCCGGTCCCCTCGCCGTCGCCACGCTGTCCGCACGCCGGGCCAAGGACCGGCTCTGGATCGTGCTCGCGGCGACCGGTATCGCGCTGCTCGGCTGGCAGGGCGGCGCGGCCGGCCTGACCGGGCTGCTCATCGCGCTGGCCTGCGCGGTCTTCTGGGGGGCATACGTGCCGCTGTCGGCGAAGGTCGGGAAGGCACTGCCCGGCGGTGGCGGCCTCGCGCTCGCCATGGCGTTCGGGACCCTGTGCACACTGCCCGCCGGTCTGGCCGGGGGCAGCGAGGCGCTCGCCCGGCCCGAGGTGCTCGCCTTTGGATTCGGCGTCGCGATGCTCTCGTCCCTCGTCCCCTACACCTGCGAGCTGGAGACGCTGCGCCGGGTGTCGGCGCTGGTCTTCGGGGTGCTGCTGAGCCTGGAACCCGCGATCGGCGCCCTGGTCGCCCTCGTAGTCCTGCACGAAATCCTCTCCCCGGCTCAGGTGCTGGGCCTGGCCGCCGTTGTGACGGCATCGATCGGCGTCATCCGCACCACCTTCACGGGACCCAAACAGAAAGGAACCAAACAGAAATGATCGGCACGGGAAGCAACGCAGCGCTGGCAGGCAGCCCCGAGGGTCTGCAAGAGGTCAAGGCACTCGTCGACACCGCCCTTGGCGCACTGCATGACGCCGCGCTCAAACGCGGCGGCCCCGTCGCCCCCGGCGGACCCGAGGCGGCGAAGGCCGCGGTCCACGAGGCCCTGGGCGGCAGCAGGTTCCTCACCGACGAACCCAGCGCCCAGCGGGTGACGGACCTCTTCGGTGCGTACGCGAACTGGGCGGTCGACCTCACCCACCCATCCGCGGTAGCCCGCATGCAGTGCGCGCCCACCGCCGCGGCCGCCGCAGCCGAACTGGTGGCGGGCGTGCTCAACCAGTCGCTGCACGCCTGGGAGAGCGGCCCATTCGCACTCGAACTGGAGCGGCAGCTGATCTCGGAGATGGCCTCCTGGGTCGGCTATGGCCGCCAGGGCAGCCAGGCGTCCGGAACCCTCACCCCCGGCGGCAGCATCTCCAACCTGATGGGGCTGCTGCTCGCCAGGGACTATGCCCTCAACGAGGTATCCCGCGAGGGCCTCACGGGACGACGGATCCGCCCCCGCATCCTGTGCTCCGCGGCCGCCCACTTCTCCATCGCACGCGCCGCCGGATTCCTTGGCCTTGGCCGCGACGCCGTGCTGACCGTGCCGGTCGACGAGCGAGGCCGCATGCTCGCCGGGGAGGCGCGGCGGATCCTCGCCGACCTCGCCGCCGACGAGGTTCCGGTGGCGCTCGTCGCCACGGCAGGCACCACCGACCACGGCTCCTTCGACGCGCTGCCCGAACTCGCGACGCTGGCCGCCGAGCACCGGATGTGGCTGCACGTCGACGCGGCGTACGGCATCGGCGCGCTGTTCTCGCCGAAGCTCGCGGCGCTGCTCGACGGACTTGCCGAAGCCGATTCGATCGCGTTCGACCTGCACAAGTTCGGCTGGACCCCGGCGTCTTCGAGCGTGCTCCTGGTGCGCGACCGGCGACACATGAACTGCCTCGACGAGCAGGCCGTCTACCTCAACCCGTCCGACGATGAGGCCGCCGGCTTCACCTCCCTGCTCGGCACCTCCATGCAGACCACCCGCCGCTCCGACGCCCTAAAGATCGCGGCCACGCTGCTTACGGTGGGCCGCGCGGGCATGGGTGCCTGGGTGGACGCCTGCCATGAGCAGGCACGGCATGCCGCGACCCGGATCGCCGCCAGCGACACCCTCGACCTGGTGGCGGAGCCCATCCTGAGCACGGTGATCTTCCGCTGCCGAAGCACGGATGCGGCCTCGGTCGAAGACCAAGACGCCTGGAACTCGGCGATTCGCAGGAAGCTGATGACGGACGGCCGGGCCCTGCTCGCCCGCACCAAGATCACCGGCCCGGACGGCACCAAGCAGGTCCACCTGAAGCTGGTCTTTCTCAACCCGATGACGACCAAGGAGGAAATCGACGAGCTTCTGACGGACATCGTGGCCGCCGCGCGCGAACTGGCGGGTTAACCGCCCTCAGCGCACGGTCGGCGCCGAGGAGGCGAGTCCCCGATTGAGCAGCAGCTCCGAAGCCGCCAGCAGCGCGCAGGTCGCCAACCCGTCGACCGCTTTGGGCAGGTCCGATAGCGGCGGGAAGGTGGGCGCGATCCGGATGTTCTTGTCGTCCGGATCTTTTCGCAGCGGGAATGACGCACCCGCCTCGGTGACGGCGATGCCCGCCTCCTTGGCCAGGGCGACGGTCCGGCGTGCCGTGCCGGGCAACACGTCGAGACTGATGAAGTAGCCGCCCTTGGGCTCGGTCCAGGAGGCGATCTTGGAGTCGACAAGCCGCTTTTCCAGGATGTCCAGCGCCAACGCGAATTTCGGCGCCAGTATCTGCTGATGACGCAGCATGTGCAGGCGTACCCCGTCGGCATCCCCGAAGAACAGCAGGTGACGCAGCTGGTTAACCTTGTCCGGGCCGATCGACTTCTTCGCCGCATACTGCAAGTACCAGGCGATATTGCCCAGCGATCCACCCAGGAACCCGACACCGGCGCCGGCGAAGGTGATCTTCGAGGTGGACGTGAAGATGTACGGCCGGTTAGGGTTGCCGGCCTTGCCGGCCAGCCCGAGCACGTCGACCTGGCGGACGAAATCCAGCGTCAGGGTGTGCACCGGGTACGCGTTGTCCCAGAACAACCGGAAGTCATTGGCGGCCGTCCGCATCTGGACGAGCCGGCGAACCGTCTCCCACGAGTAGGTGACGCCGGTGGGGTTGCCGAACACCGGTACCGTCCACATCCCCTTGATGGCGGGGTCGACGGCGACCAGCTCCTCGATCAGATCGACGTCCGGGCCCTCCTGAAGCATCGGTATCGGGATCATCTCGATGCCGAGCGTCTCGGTGATGGCGAAATGCCGGTCGTAGCCGGGGACGGGACAAAGAAATTTGACCTTCGGTTCGTCCTTCCAGGGACGCGGCGAGTCCACGCCGCCATGCAGCATCGAGAAGACGACAATGTCGTGCATCATCTCCAGGCTGGAGTTGTTCCCCGCGATCAGGTTGGGCACCGGCATGCCGAGCAGCTCGGCGAAGATGGCCCGCAATCCGGGCAGGCCGTGCAGCCCGCCGTAGTTGCGGGTGTCGGTGCCCTCCTCGTCGCGGTAATCGTCTCCGGGCAGGCTCAGCAGCCGATTGGACAGGTCGAGCTGCTCCGCGCACGGTTTGCCGCGAGTCAGATCCAAGGCCAGCTTCATGGCCTGCAGCTCGGCATAATCCTGCTGGTGGCGCGCGTGCAAGGCGGTTAGTTCATCGGGGCTGAGGGAATCGAATGACACCATGGGCTTTCTAGGGGGCTCTTTCGCAGTCCTAGGGGACCCCGCGCACCCGACAGAGCCCGTTGACCCTTGCTGCCTTCCGGCCCTGGGGGAGTTCACAGGATAGACGCCGCGCGGGGTCCAACGCGAGTGTAGTACCACTGTCGGACCGGCCCGCGGCGGCCGCGGGCCGGTCGGCCAGGAATAGCCGCTACCATAGCGACGGAGGATTCGCCTAGTGGCCTATGGCGCTCGCCTGGAACGCGGGTTGGGTTAACAGCCCTCGCGGGTTCAAATCCCGCATCCTCCGCAATTACCCGCGGCGCGGGCAGACACAATGTAGGTTCTGGTGGGCTTGGGCTGGGTCAGGCTGGCCGGATCTCACCGGCATGAGGAGGGGCATGGGGCGAAAAGTCGCCATCCCGTGGCACGCGGGGTTTTCGATCGTTGCCGGCATCCTGTACTTCTATTTTGTTTTGCCCCGTTGGCATGAGCTGATGGGCGAAACCTCACACGGGGTGGGGACGACGCTTCGGATCGTGACCGGCGCACTGATCGGCCTGGCCGCGCTGCCGGTGGTGTTCACGCAGCTACGCACCCGCAGGCCGGAGCTCGGGACCCCGCAGCTGGCGCTGTCCTTGAGGACCTGGTCGATCGTGGGCCACGTGCTGGCCGGGGTATTGATCATCGGCACCGCGATCAGCGAGATCTGGTTCAGCCTCGATAACGCGGGACAGTGGTTGTTCGGGATCTACGGAGCCGCCGCCGCGATCGCAGTGCTCGGTTTTTTCGCCTTCTACCTGTCGTTTGTCGCTGAGCGGCCGCCGCCACCGCCGAAACCGATCAAGCTGAAGCAACCCAAACAGCGTCGTGTTCGCGGTCGCAAGAAGGGCGACGAGGCCGACACGGACGCCGAAGACGCCGAAGAGGCTGAAGAAGCCGAGGAGGCCGAAGAAGGCGAGGAGGCCGACGCGGAGACCGTCGAAGCCGAGGAGGCCGACGCGGAAGAGGCATCGACAGAAGAAGGCGAGGAGGCCGACGCGGAGACCGTCGAAGCCGAAGCCACCGAGACCGTCGAGGCCGAGACACCGGATGAGACCGTCGAGGCCAGCGCCGCGAGCCCCGAGCCCGAGGCAGAACCCGACGCGCCGACCGAAACCGGGGACACCGAAACGGCCACCGAAACGGCAGAGGAAACCCAGCGCGGATTGCGCAACCGACGCCCGACGGGGAAGGCGTCGCATCGGCTGCGCCGGCGTACGCGGGGCGGCGTCGCGTTGGACGAATAACCCGAAGACGAATAACGGAGAATCAGTCGCGGCGCCGAAGGCGCTCGAGGGAGTCTGCGATGCGCTGGCGCGTCTCGTCGGCGCCCCACAACTGGCGGACCTCGCGGTCGATACCGTGACCATCGCTGATCCGCGCCAGGGTAGGCGCCCTTAGCTGGGCTTTCGTGTGGGCGTAGGCGACCGCCGAGATCTCGCCAAGGTCTGCTGCCTCCGCCACCGCCGCCCCGACGAGGTCTTCGGCGACGACACGGTGGGCAAGCCCGCCGGCGACGGCGCCGTCCCCGCGGTAGAGGCCCCCACCGAGCAGCACCTCCTCGGCGTGGCGTCCGCACGCGTAACGCACCACCTCCAGCGCGGCGGCCGGGAACGGCACGCCAACGCGGACCTCAGTAGCCCCGATCTGCGCGTCGGGGCTGATCAGGCGGCGGTCGCAGGCGCAGGCAAGCACACACCCGCCCGCGATGGCGGCGCCGTTGATCGCCGCCACCGTCGGCCCCGGATAGCCGAACAGCGCGGCAAAATTGTCGGACAGGGCCGGGATGAGCCGATCGGTGTAATCAGACCCACCCTGCTGCACGCGGTTGAGGTCAACCCCGGCGGAGAACACCCGGCCGGCGCCGGTGACGACGAGCGGGCCTGCGCCCGAACGCTGCAGTTCACGAATGGCTTCGGTCAGCTCTTCCAGGAACTCGACATCGAGGGCGTTGACGCTCCCCGACGAAAGCGTGAGCACCCGCACCGTAACCGGCCCTGTCTTCAAGGCCTGGATCTCAATCACAAGGACCTCGCGAGGGTTACTTTTTGGTGCTAACCGACACCAGGATGACCGGAATGTCGGTGTTCTCGTCGGTGTAATAGCTCGCGCACACCCGGTGGTAGCCGTCGGCGATCTGCAGCGGAACACCCGTCACCAGATCACCCCGGACCAGCAGGATGGGCGACAGCGCTTGCCCCTTTTTGATCTTGGATAAGTCCGCGACGACGTGCGGATTGTCAACGGGCAGCAGCCGCAGCTGCGCCGCCCGAAGGATGTCCTTGGCCTTCTTGTGCACGATGGTTCCGGCTTGCAGCCGCTTCGTCAGTTTTTGGACCGTACCCGAGTCCGCGAGCAGGTCCAGGTAGTCTGCTGCCGCCGGAAAGTCGTGGGCCTCGGGCACTTCCAGCCATTTCACGCTGGCCATCGGGTGTCTCCCTTCATCGGGCCGTGTCGACGCAGCCTACCGGGTCCACACCAAAAATTGGGATCGGTAGCGAGTTGGGCGTCCTGTACTTGCTCCCATGACGACGCCAACGGGGCGGCGCCATGAACGGAAGGAAGTTCAGTGAAACGTCTTATGGCGACAGCGATCGCAACCGTCGGCTGTGCATCGGCGCTGGTGGGATGCTCGAGCGGCGGCAACGCGGCCAGCCCCGCGTCCAGCGTCTCCACCGGCGGCGGGGGTGCGACGGTCCAGGTGGCGGGCAGCCCGCTGGCGGGCTTGGACCCGAACTCGGTGACCTGCGTCAAGCAGGGCGGCAAAATCGACATCGGCAGCGGTTCCACGGCGCCGGGCGGCAAGCAGACGCTGGCCGTGGTGATGACCGACGAGGCCACCCCGAAGGTGGAGTCCCTGCTCATGGTTGTCGACGGCAACGCGCTGTCCGTCAACAACGGCAACATGGGCGCCAAGATGGGCTCGGCGGATGTCAAGGTCGACGGCAAGACCTACACCATCACCGGTCAGGCGCAGGGAGCCGACATGAAGAACCCGATGGCCGGAATGATCACCAAGGACTTCAACATCAAGGTGACGTGTGGTTGATCGGTAGGACTCGCCGGAGCGGCGGGCGTGCTTCACTCACACGCCCGCGGCTCCGGCACCTGGACTTATGATGCAGCCGTGTCGATCCCCGGCGAATTAGAACGCGCCCGTCGGCTGGCGTTTGCCGCCGACGAGGTCGCGGCCAAGGAGCTGCTGCTGTCGCTGGTACCTGCGATCGAACAGGCCGACCGAGACGATCTCATGCTGGAAGTCTTTGCGCAGCTGGGCGAGATCTACCTGGCCCGAGGCGCGAATGACGGAGCGCGAGAGTGCATCCGGCGCGTCCGCGACTGCCTGGCCATCTACTCGGCGATCATGGCGGGCACGATGCCCGAGGCGGCCGGACAGGTGCGGATGTCCGACGCCGAAGTCGCGGGCATGATCTGCCGGTATTCGCGACGAGCCCAGTTCCTGCAGACCGGACTGGCCGCCGCACTCGGCGATCACGAGGAGGCCGAGACGGCCCTGGCCGCCCTGGCCGCCCTAGCCGACTCCGCTGAGGATTTTCCCGACCTCGCCGACGAGCACGCGTACCTGGTGACCTACGCGCGGGTCCTGTGCGCGATCGCGCTGTGTGACGACGACCTGCATGTGCGGGCGCTTCCATTGTGGGCGCGGGTGCTCGACGCCCTCAACGATCCGGCCCACCTGAAAGGCACCGAGTTAGGCGACTATCTGAGGGTTACCGCGGCCACGGCGTACGGCAGGTTCTGCGTCGAGACCGGACGGTCGTCCGAAGCGCAGCCCTGGCTGCGTCGCGCGGAGGCTCGGGCGCAGGCGAACGGATGGGAACTGGCAACCGCAAGAACACAATTGGAACGAGCCGCGGCGTCCTGGTCAACACGCGACCGCGTGATGACCGAACGACTGGTCTCGGAAGCCTATCCCGTCATCGCCCGGCACGCCCGGGCGCACGAAGTCTCCCGCTGCTGGCTGTATCTCGGTCTCACCCGGCTGGGTTGCGGCGCCCTGCAGGCGGCCGACGAGTGCTGGGAGCATGCCGAGCGACACTGGCGGGAGCTGGGCAAGCCGCTGCACATTCACCGTATTCTGCTGCAGCGCAGCTGGATAGCGATCTTCCGCGGCCAGTTTGCGGCTGCGGTCGAGCTGATCGCCCAAGCCCGGGAATGGCTCGACTCGTCGCCGCGCAGCAGTTGGCTGCAATACGCCCAGCTCGACAATCACCTGGGCACCGTCTGGCGGGCGGATGCCTTGACGGACCTCGGTTTCGACGCGGCGGTTGACCCCTCGGACACTTGGCAAGAGGCCGAAGCCAAACACGCCGCGGCGCTCGGCGTCACCCGGGCCGAGATCGACAGCCCGGAATTCCGCCGCGCGGCCACCAAACTCGAACAGGCCGCCGAGCTCAAGGTGCCTGCCGCGCTGGCGGTCGACTCGGTGCGGTATTCGATCGCCGACGCCGACGCGAGATCCCGCTGGGCAAGCCATGTTTCGGCGCCCATCCTGGCGAGCGCCTTTGCCGTCGCCTGGGAGTGGAACAACACCGAGCTGATCAGCGAGCTGGTCGAATACCACAGCGCGCGAGGAACTTTCAGCACCGAACCGCAGGGACGCGATGTTGGGCAGGAAATCGGTGAATGGGAATCCACCGCCACCGCACCGGTTCTCCTCGACGCTGACGAGCTGGTCACGGCGGTCACCTCCAAGGCCCAAACTGCACTAGCCGGCCCATCCTCGCGTGGCCACCTCCACCAGGTTTCGCTTACCCGGCTCGGCCCGTTGCCGCCGTTGCAGATGCAGCCGGATGCGCGGGCGATCATGAGTCACTATCGCGCGCTGGCGTTGCAGCGATACGGCCGTGACGTCACGGCCGGCGAACCCGCCTGGTCGACGTGGCCATGACAAGCCATGACCGAGCCATGACCGAGCCATGACCGAGCCATGACCGAGACGGACCGGCTGACCCTGGTCCTGAGATTCGCCGACGTCGGGGTCGCCACGTATGCCAGTTTGCGAGTCGTTGGACAACCATGGCGAACCGTGGCCTGGGTGGTGGACGAGCCGCTGCTGCTCACGGCGCTGTCGCAGCTCACCGACGCGTTGCCCGAGCCGCGCGAATCCGAGGGCCGGCGCGACGCCATCGAGCGGGCGTTGAGCAGGGGGCCTTTCGCGTCACCGGACACCGAACTGACGGTTGCCTACATCCTGGGATTGCTGCTGATCGGTGCGGCCGGCTGGCAGTTGCTGTTGGAGTGTCTGACATCGCCGCGCGCGGTGCTGTTCGTCTCCCCCAGCGCCCGTCTCGCCCGGGTCCCCTGGGGGCTGCTGGCATTGCCCAAGTCGGGACCGACCGTGGAGGAGTTGGTGCGTGCCCGGGCGGAAGCCTTCACCAGAACCGGTGTTGCTCCGGCCCAAATCCCTTGGCAGCTAGCCGATATCAGAGAACACACGGACGGCAATCGGCTGATGGAAATGGTCGACGTGCTGATGGCGGTGCCACAGAACATCGTGCACTCGCCGCGCTCACCCGCGGGGTGGGACGCCAGGCAAGACGGTCCGCCGGTGCTGGTCCTCGACCCACGGGTGCCGGGACAGTTGGCCGACTCGGCGCTCGGGTCGGTGCTCGGCAGACCATCGGCACAGACGCCGGTGGCAGCGCACTTCACCGAATTGATGCGGCACCTGGCGGTGCTGCCGGCTGTCGATACCGTGGTCGAGCTGTTCCGCCGTCCGGACGCCGACCGCAGGTGGCTGGCCAAGCTGCTCTCCCAGTCCTCTCAGGCCCCCAGCCGGCTCCTGTACGTCGGCCACGCAAGTTCGGCCGACGGCGACACCGGTCAGGCTAGTCGCGCCGACCGGGCCGCGCTGCACCTCGCCTGCACGGCGGATATTCCCGGAGATGCGGATGCCATCGGGGACCACCGACCATTGACCGCGTCGGACCTGATCGCATTGCGGTTGCCGATGCCACCCCGGGTAGCCCTGCTCGCCTGCGCATCGGGCGGCGACTATCAATTCGACGAGGCGACCGGACTGGTCGCGGCGATGATCCTGGCCGGCGCCCAGCTGGTGACCGCCACCCTGTGGTCGCTGCCCACCACGGCGGCCTACCGGCAGTTTGCCGGGCCCGGCGGTGATCCGATGTCTGACGTGATCGTCGCCGTCGATCACGCACACGAAGCCGCCGAGGCGGGATGCGCGGTGAACCGCTGGCAACGGGAGCGGATGCGCCGCTGGCGTGACGGTGACGCCACGGCCAGCCCGCTTTATTGGGGCGCGCTGGTCAGTTTCGCCGTCGACGGCGCACGGTAGGGAAAGCTGTTCGCGCGCGCCGGGATCGAGCGCCGCCATCAGGGTGGCGGCAAGCGGTGCTGTCCAAATTAGCTACGAGATTCGCTCCCAGCTCAGCAGCCGGCGGCCCTCTGGCGGCTCCTTTATCACCGATAGATGAAATACCGACCCCCAGTCGAATCGAGCCGACTGGGGGGCCCCAAGAGGTCGCGCCCGGTATCGGACCAGCATCGCGAGATGACGCGCGCCAGGTTTTCGAGGCGGACGTTTGAGGGGCCTCCCTCAGCGTCGGCCATGTGATCATGCCTCATCTAACCGACTAGATGCCGCTGGGGCAGCAGACTCGTCGGCGAACTCGTAGTCCCAGTCCAGCGCCCACACTCGCACCGTATTGTCGGCGCCACCCGTCACCGCGAGCGTGCCGTCGGCCGACACGGCAACTGACTCCACCCGGCCGGTGTGGCCGGTGAGGGTGTGCAGGCAGGCCCCGCTGGCGAGGTCCCACACCCGCACCGTCGTGTCCCGGCCCCCGGAGACCGCGACGCGGGCATCGGCCGACACGGCAACCGAATTCACCCAGTCGGTGTGGCCGAACAGGGTGCGCAGGCAGGCCCCGCTCGCCAGATCCCACACCCGCACCGTCTGGTCCGCGCTGCCGGAAACCGCGACGCGGCCATCGGCCGACACTGCAACCGAATTCACCCAGTCGGTGTGGCCGAACAGGGTCCGCAGGCAAACCCCGCCAGCCAGATCCCACACCCGCACCATCTTGTCCACACCGCCCGAGAAAGCGACGCGCCCGTCGGCCGACACCGCCACCGACGACACCGGGCCAGCGTGGCCGAACAGGGTCTGCAGGCAGACCCTGCCGACCAGATCCCACACCCGCACCATCTCGTCTCTGGCCCCGGAAACTGCGATGCGGGCGTCGGCCGACACCGCCACCGACTCCACCTCCTCGGTGTGGCCGAACAGGGTCCGCAGGCAGGTGCCGCTACCCAGATCCCACACCCGCGGCGTCTTGTCCCAGCTGCTGGAGACGGCGACACGGGCGTCCGCCGACACCGCCAGCGAAAACACCGGGCCGGCCTGGCCGGCCATGGTGCGCAGGCAGACCCCGCCGGCCAGATCCCACACCCGCACCGTCTTGTCCCAGCTGCCAGAGACCGCGAAGCGGGCGTCGGCCGAGACCGCCACCGACCGCACCTCCTCGGCGTGGCCGGTCAAGGTGTGTTGCGGCCAGGCATCCCGGAATCGGCTACGCGCACCCAGAGCTGCCAGCTGGCGCCAGAGGCCCACTAGCCTGGGATCTCGCCGATACCCCGGGATGGCGCGTGCGATGCGCAGTTGCGCTGCGGCGGCGACCCCGTCCCGGGCCACAAGCAGTGTTTCGGCGCGATGCACGGCGAGCTCGACCACTGCCGCGCCGGTGAGTAGGTCATCGGCGCTGCGCGGGCGTGCGTAACTCCAGCCGGCACGGTACCCGCGCGCCGTCGGCACCTCCCACACCCGCACCGAGGCGTCCGAACCACCGGAGACCGCGACACGGGCATCGGCCGCCAGCGCCACCGATCGCACCCAGTCGCCTAGGCCGGTTTTGGTGCGCAGGCAGTCCCCGCTGACCAGATCCCAAACCCGCACCGTCTTGTCAGGGCTGCCGGAGACCGCGATGCGGGCGTCGGCCGAAACGGTAACCGACTGCACCCACTGGCTGTGGCCGGTTAGGGTCTGCAGGCAATCCCCGCTGCCCACATCCCACACCCGCACCGTCTTGTCCACGCCGCCAGAGACCGCGACACGGGCGTCGGCCGACATCGCCACCGACCCCACGGCCCCGGTGTGGCCGGTCAAGGTGCGCAGGCAGGCCCCGCCGGCCAGATCCCACACCCGCACCGTGCGGTCGGTGCTGGCGGAGACCGCGACACGGGCGTCGGCCGACACCGCCACCGACCCCACGCCCCCGGTGTGGCCGGTCAAGGTGCGCAGGCAAGCCCCGCTTGCGAGGTCCCACACCCGCACCGTCTTGTCGTCGCTGGCGGAGACCGCGACCCGGGCGTCGGCCGACACCGCCACCGACCGCACCCAGTCGCTGTGGCCGGTCAACGTGCGCAGGCAGACCCCGCCGGCCAGATCCCACACCCGCACCGTCTTGTCCCGACTGCCGGAGACCGCGACCCGGGCGTCGGCCGACACCGCCACCGACTCCACTTCCTTGGTGTGGCCGAACAGGGTGTGCCGGCAGGCCCCGCCCGCCAGATCCCACACCCGCACTATCTGGTCCGCGCCCCCGGAGACGGCGATCCGCCCATCGGCCGATACCGCCACCGACGCCACCCAGGACACGTGGGCGGCCAAGGCGCGGGCGGCGAGGTCGGCTTGACGGTGGGCGGCGTTGAGCGCCTCGCCGATGCTGCGATCCTCGGGTGCCGCGCGGGTGGCCGCGGTAAGCAGGTCGCGCGCAGTAGCCGTGTCGTAACGCTCCAGGTGCACCAGCGCCAGGAGCCGATCCGCCTCGGGGCTGGGATGCGAGACACGCACCGCTTCCATCGCGTCAATCAGGTCCGCGTCGGTGATCTGGCCGCGCCGCCAGCGATGCAGCCCATAGTTGTAGACCGCATCCACATGGTGCGGATCGCTGGCCAGCGCCTGCTGCCACACGCGTTCGGCCTGCTCGATGCGGCCGAGGTCGAGCATCGACAGGGCCTGATTATTCAGCCCGTCGGCCAGCAGGGCGGCGGCGTTGGGCTTGGTGCGTGGATAGGACACGCCCACCAAGCGCTGATACAGCTGCGCGAGTTCGTCGGCGAGCTCACCCATGCGCCGCTCCCGCGTCGCCGGATCGGGATTCAGGCAGCGCCACAGCAGCTCCGCCACCGCGTCCGGCATCGCCGGAATCCGCGGGTCCTCGACCCAGCTGTCCTCCCGGAAAGCCGCGAACGCCTCCGCGGCGACTTGACCATGCTCCACCGGTGGCTCGCCGGTGAACATCTCCCACACACTGATCGCCCACGACCACACATCGGTGGCCCGCGTCAACGGCGCCGACCGCCCGCCGCTACCAGTGATCCGCGCGGCGGTGGCCTGCTCGGGCGAGCAGTAGGCCGGGGTCATGCCGCCGTAGCCGGCCAGCACACTCACCCCCGGTCCGGTGGGGGTTGTTTCACCGGCGGCGGCGCGGGCCTTGGCCAGCCCGAAATCGGTGACCTTCACCGCCCAGTCGGCGCCGAGCATGGCGTTGAGCGGTTTGACGTCCTGATGCACCAGCCCGCGGCTGTGGGCGTGGTCGAGACCCCAGGCGAACTGGATCGCCACATCCAGGATCCGCGCCAGCACTTCCTCGGACGTGCCCTCATACAGCCGGCCCGACTCGATCGCCTCGTGCAGGTTGCCGCCGTCGACCCATTCGGCGAACACCCGCGGCAGCCCGCCCAGGCGGCGCACATACACACAGGCCACCACATGGGGGTGCAGCCCCAACCCAACCCAAGTTTCGGCTTCGGTCTCGAAATCGGCCATCCGCTGAGGCGACGAAACGAGTTCTGGGCGCGGGGTTTTGACCGCCAACTCCATTTTCCAGCCCCGGTGGTGCACTCGATGCACCACCCCCATCCCCCCGGAGGTGATCACCTCGCGCACCTCATAGAGCTCGTCGACGACCTCGCCGACCCGCCACCCGCCGCTACTTGCGGCTGGCGGGCTGATTCCGTCAGCGTTCATGTCACCACCGGGGACCGCCGTCTCAGCGCCAACAAGATGAGAATTACACCACCTAACATGAGAAACTACAGATCTCCGGGCGCACTTATAGAGGGCCTGTGCCTTCTTGTTTGACTACTGGCTGTCGATTGTGGCCGGCGGTCCGCTGCGTGCAAGGCCGCGGCCTCCGCAAGAGGGTGGCGGTCAACCCCACCGGTCCCGCGGGCGGCGATGTCTATGTCGCCAACAGTGGCAGCGGCACTGTGACGGTGATCAGCTGAAGCCTCGTCCACTACTGGTCCGGTGGATGCGGAGCTGTTGTACGGCAATGGATCCCGCGTGCTTGCGGGCTGTCACGTCGCGGTCGGGGTACCTTGACGTCTTTCAGCTGGCTGACGATGGTAACTACAGATCAATTCGTCTCGAACCTGCATCGGGTGAACAACCTAACCGGCTACAGCCGAATCCAAGAACTCAGGTGCCGCCGGTGCCGGCGTGGCTCGTGTGCGGGTCAGGATCGTCAGCGCGCCGTCGACGGCGCGCGCTGAGGTCACGCCCGCCGCGCGTGCACGGCCAGCACGTCGTCGGGCAGCGAAAGCTGTTCGCGGGCAGCGGGATCGAACGCCACCAGAACGACTAGCCCAGGGCGCAGCATCGAGGTGTCGGTATCGTCGTCGCACTGCGCCAATTTTCCGACGAACGTCTCGCCGGACACCGACACCACCTCGATGAAAATCTGGCGCTCCTCTGGGGCCGTTGCGGATTCGTCGTTGCCGACCCTGCGCACCGTGCCGACTCCGACCCTACGGTCATCCTCGGAGAACTGCCGTGGCTCGGACACCACCCAGCCAACCAGCGCCAACGCCAGCACAACGCAGGTGACACCGATGAATGTGTTCCACAAATCTTGAAAAGCGAGGAATAGGACCGCGGTTGCGATGAGCGCGATCTCGGCGCCCACTAGCAGCAGCATTGACTTCTTCATACGACCAGGCTGAGGGCGCCAGCCGGCTACCGAACCCAACTTTTTGGATGCCAATATTTTTGGATTACCCCTATCCTGTGCTGATGAACGCGGGTCCGCAGGTGGCGACGGCCGTCGCGGTGGGTCACCCGCGCCGGGCGGTGATCGACCAGGCATGGCGGGCGATCGGCCCCGGCGTCGAGGTGCTCAGCAGCGACGACGGCGGCCCGTTGAGCCGCACCGTCAAGCGGATCATCGACCCGTTGGTGCTGCGCCTGCGCTCGAACCCGCAGTATTCGCTCCCGGTCGTGACACCGGACGCGGCCGCAGCAATGCACGACCTGATCGTCCGCAACGCTCCCCAATTGCGGGCCTCCGCAACATGGTTCGAGACCCTCAAACTCGAGCGCCGCCGATCCCGGATTCGCACCGGAAACGCCCAAGAACTGTATTTCCCGGTTTGCTTCGAGCTCGCGGTAACCAAGGGCGCACCCACGCCGCACGATCACGAAACCGCCGCCGCGGTACTGCAGGACATCCACCAAGGCCGCGACCGAACCGCGATCGAGGTGCTCCAGCGGTACGTGGCAAGCCCAGAGGTCGTTGCCGCGTTGGCCGATCAGCTCGACCACAGCTGGCGTGATGTGCGGGCCGGCGAGACCGTTCTCGCCCCGTTTCTGGCCGAGCTCGCCACCGTGCTCGGGCCGGCCAGCAGCCCCCCGAGAAGCCACAGCACGGCGACAGCGCGCCAGCGAGTCTGGTCGGCCATGATCGCCGACGTCACACCGTACAACCTGGGCGCGCTGGCCCGCGCCGAAGGAGCCGAGCTGCCCTGGTCGATCGTCGAGCTGGGCTTGAGTTCGTTTGCGCCGCAACGGAAACCGCAGGTAGTCGGCGGCCGAGACAGCCGTGACAGCGATCGTCCGCTGGATCGCAGCGTGGTGGACCGGGTGCGCGCGACACTGCGGCGCGCCCTGGACCGCGATGCGTTACCCGACGTCCCGCTGTTGTGCGCCGAGGAGGTCGACCGGGCCTGCGCGCCGTGGGGGCTGCTGGGCGAGGACAAACAGGCCACCCTGGTGGCCGGGATCGAGGTCGCGGTCGAGCTCGCGCCGTTGGACCGATCCATCGCGAGCCGCTACGCGCTGGCGGCGCAGATCCAGGCCCGGTTGCGCAAGGAGGCGTATGTCCTGCACGCCCGGCGCTACCTGGCCGAGGGCGGCCCCATCCATCCGCGCCAACGGCAGGTGATCGACGACCTCGCCGCGTACCCGCAGCCGTACCTGAGCCGGTTGTGGGCCCGCCTGCACGGACGCGATGTGTGGCAGGAACCCTGCGACGACGTCGACGACGTGCGCTCCCTCCTCGAGGGGGTCGCCAGGTCGGTCAGCCTCGACCACCGGCAACGGATCAAGGCGATGCTGGAATTGCAGGTGGCCGGATGAGATTGGTCGCCGATTCCGGGCTTTGGGTCACCAGTCAGCTTGCGGGTCAGGAAACCGAGGCACCGCCGCTGGCCACCGTGCTGGAGGTCAGCGGCGCGGTGCTGTCCTGGACGATCGACGAGCCACCCGACGCAACCCACATCACCTTCACCGACCCGTCCCGCGCCGACTGGCTGTGGCGTGTGGTCGGTGAATCCGGCCATGTCGCTTTGGCTTCGACACTCGGGGCCGAGCCGGGCAACATCGAGCTCACCGGCGTCGACATCCTGCCCGGATCGGCAGCGCCGCTGCGCAGGCTGGCCGTGGGCCATTGGCTGCGGCGGTGGTGGCCCGCCAGTCGACGCGACGGCATCGCCGGCCTGGACCGCGCCCTGCTCGACGTCGAGGTGGCGTTGCTGACCGCCGGCGCGCAGGGCTTCTTCACCGACGACACCCTGGATTCGGATGTGGCCGAGCTGCTGGCGCCGCACGGTTCGGCCCTGATCCTGCATGTCCGGGACGACGATCCGCGGATACGGGACCTGGTGCGAGCCGGCGCCGGGCTTGCCGACGAGGTCGGCGTCGATGGCATCGGATGGACGGAACTGTTTGCTGCACTTGATGGTTCGAGTGCTGTCCGGGAAATGCCGACCGGACGTCGGGACGACTACGCACTGGCCGCCGGCGCCGACGCGGGTCCGCGTGGTCCGGCTCCGGTCGGCCGGGGTGTCACCTCCATCGACTGGGGCGCGGTTCCCCCCGGAATATTCGATGCGGCCGAGAACACCGTGGACTGGCGCGTCGAGGTGGCCGGGCCGGCGACGGTCGCCGTCGTGCGGGCGGCCGTCATCGGACCGGACCCGGCGACCGGTGTCCCCGTGCGACTGCGGTCCGGAGCCGTCGGCGCCACCGGCGCCCTGGACGCCGACGGGGGCGCCACACTGCCCCTGGTCGACGCACAGCAGTGGCCAATGACGGAATCGGCTGCCTGGGACCACGATTGGACGGACACGTCGCTGGTCATCGGCGCCGAATTCGACGAGTCACGCGAAACGCGAGAGCGAGTGCGCCGCTGGGCCCGGGCCCGGCTGGACCGGCCCGCCGAAGACGCGTATCTCGCCGAGATCCTGGCCGCCGAATCGAGCTACTGACCGCCCCGCCCCCGCGACTGTGAATCTGGCGACGCGACACGACCCGGCGTGGCGTCGTCCCATTCACAGTCGGCGGACCCATGCCTGAGCGCGGGCCCATTCCCCTATGCTGAGCGAGTGCCAAACAGTTATCGCGTCGTGCAGTGGAACACCGGAAACGTCGGCAAAAGCTCGTTGCAATCGATCGCCGACCACCCTGATCTCGAACTGGTGGGGTGCTATGCCTGGTCACCGGAGAAGGCCGGCCGTGACGCCGGGGAACTGGTTGGCATCCCACGGCTGGGGGTGGCCGCGACCAACGATATCGACGCGCTGCTCGCCGTCAAGCCGGATTGCGTGGTCTACAACCCGATGTGGATCAACGTCGACGAGTTGGTCCGCATCCTGTCCGCGGGCGTCAACGTGGTGACGACGGCGTCCTTCATCACCGGGCGGAACCTCGGTGAGGGCCGCGACCAGATTTTGGCAGCCTGCGAGAAGGGCGGTTCGACGATGTTCGGGTCCGGCGTCAGCCCGGGCTTCGCCGAGCTGCTGGCCATCGTGTCGGCGATGGTCTGCAACCGGATCGACAAGGTCTCCGTCAACGAGGCGGCGGACACCACGTTCTACGACTCACCCGACACCGAGAAGCCGGTGGGCTTCGGTCAACCGATCGACCACCCGGAGCTGCAGCAGATGGCGGCGAACGGGACGGCCATTTTCGGCGAGGCCGTCCGGCTGGTGGCCGACGCGCTCGGCGTCGAGCTCGACGAGGTGCGCCCCGTGGCCGAATTCGCGCAAACCACAGCCGATCTCGACCTCGGGTCGTGGACGATATCCGCGGGATGCGTCGCGGGTGTCTACATCAGCTGGCAGGGCATCGTCGGCGGCAAAACCGTGATTGACCTCAACGTCCGGTGGCGCAAGGGGCAGACCCTCGAGCCGGACTGGAAGATCGACCAAGACGGCTGGGTCATCCAGATCGACGGGCAGCCGTCGGTGACAACCAAGGTCGGCTTTCTGCCGCCGCCCTATTTCCAGGCCGAGACGATCGCCGATTTCATGGTGCTCGGCCACATCATGACGGCGATGCCCACCGTCAACGCGATCCCGGCCGTCGTTGCCGCCGCGCCCGGCATCGTGACCTACGCCGATCTGCCGCTGACCCTTCCCCGCGGCCACGTAAAGGTCTAGTGGCGATCGCAAGCGCGGCGGAGCCGGGCGAAGCGGGTCGCCACCATCAGGACTAGTGCCGACAAGCTGACCCCGGCGCCGGTCCTCCGGCGGTGTGTCAGCATTGAGCCATGAATGGACACCACCTGGCCCGCGCCCTTGGCGTCGCGGTCGCGATGACGGCGCCGCTGACCGGGCCGACCGGAATACCGTCCGCCCAAGCCGATCCGTGCCCCAACGTCGAGGTGGTGTTCGCTCGCGGCACCGGCGGGTCGGGCGGCGTCGGCAATGTGGGCCAGGCATTCATCGATTCACTGCGATCGCAGATTGGTGGACGGTCATTGGGGGTCTACGCGGTGAACTATCCCGCGACCTTTGCCTTCGCCGAGAGCGCGAACGCCGGCGCCGACGATGTGAGCGCTCACGTCCAGGACATGATGGGGCGCTGCCCCAACACCCGAATGGTGCTCGGCGGATCGTCTCAGGGCGCGGGCGTCATGGATTTCGCCACCAACAACATGCCGCCCCAGGCGGCCGATCACGTGGCGGCGGTCGCCCTCTTCGGCAATCCGTCGAGCGCTCTCGCGGGTGCCCTGTCGGGCGTGGCTTTCCCCCCGGTCGGCCCGCTTTACAGCGGAAAGACCATCGACCAGTGCGCTCAAGACGATCCGGCATGCTCGGGCGGCCTCAACCCGGCGGCGCACGGTTCGTATGTTTCGAACGGGATGACGGCGCAGGCCGCAACGTTTGTCGCCGGTCGCCTCTAGGGCCAACGCAAATGTGCGGATATTCCTAACAGACTCCTATTCCATTCAAATAAATCACTCGTAACGTTTTTCCCGTACCGGGGCGGCTGGTCCGGTGGTCGCGGGGGGCGGTCAGTCGCCCACTGATGAGGGCCAGCGGTGAAGGGTTTGTCGCCATGAATTTCTCGGTATTGCCGCCGGAGGTCAATTCGGCGCGGATGTTTGCGGGTGCCGGCTCAGCTCCGATGTTGGCCGCGGCCACCGCATGGGACGGCGTTGCCGCCGAGTTAAGCTCGGCGGCAACGTCTTTCGGGTCGGTGACCTCCGGGCTGACGGGTCAGGCGTGGCAGGGCCCGGCATCGGCGGCGATGGCGGCCGCCGCCGCCCCGTATGCGGGGTGGTTGAGCACGGCGGCGACCCAGGCGTCGGGGGCCGCGGCGCAGGCAAAGGCGGTGGCCGGCATGTTCGAGTCGGCGTTGACCGCGACGGTACATCCGTTGGCGGTGGCGGCCAACCGGTCTGGCTTGGTGCAATTGGTGAGGTCGAACCTGTTGGGCCTCAACGCCCCGGCCATCGCGGCCGTGGAGTCGGAATACGAACAAATGTGGGCCCAGGATGTGGCCGCGATGGTCGGCTATCACGGCGGGGCGTCGGCCGCGGCCGGGCAACTGACGGCGTGGGAGCAGTGGCTGCAGAGTCTGCCCAGCCTATTTCCCAGCCCCTACGCGCCGCCCGGGGATCCGGGCATCAACTTGGGCATCGGCAACACCGGCACCCTCAACCTGGGTAGCGGAAACCAGGGCAACGTCAACCTGGGCAGTGGAAACCTCGGCGGCTACAACTTGGGCAGCGGGAACAGCGGTGCCTACAACCTGGGCAGCGGAAACCAGGGCAATCAAAACCTGGGCAGCGGCAACTTTGGCAGCACCAACCTGGGCAGCGGAAACGGAAACACGTTGTCAGCCGTCACGTCCAGCTTCAACATCGGCAGCGGGAACATCGGCAATTACAACGTGGGCTTCGGAAACGCGGGCCTTGCACAGACTGCCGGCAACGCAAACTTTGGCAACGGAAACCTCGGTAGCCAAAACTTCGGCAGCGGCAACTTCGGCAGCAATAACGTGGGCTCGGGCAACACCGGCTCTACCAACGTCGGCTTCGGCAACGACGGCAATAACAACTGGGGATTCGGCAACACCGGTTCCGGGAACATCGGCTTCGGAAACAACGGCACCAACGACATCGGCATCGGGCTCACCGCCAACAATCAGGTGGGCATCAACTTCGCCGGCCTGGGGAACTCGGGCAGCGGCAACATCGGCTTCGGTAACTCGGGCACCGACAACATCGGCTTTTTCAACTCGGGCAGCGGAAACTTCGGTATCGGCAACTCGGGCATGACGAGCACGGGCTTGTTCAACTCGGGTCACGTCGACACAGGCGTCGGGAACTCGGGCGGCAGCGACACCGGCTTCGGGAACTCGGGCTACGCCCCGGTCGTCGGCGACGGCGGCAACACCGGCTTCGGGAACTCGGGCACGCACAACGTGGGTGTGAGCAACGCCGGTTCGGACAACATGGGCAACTTCAACGCGGGCGGCTTCAACGCGGGCAGCTTCAATTCGGGTAATCAAAACTTCGGCAGCTTCAACGCCGGCCTACTGAACACGGGTGACTTCAACGCCGGCGACTGGAACACGGGAACCTTGAACGCCGGCAGCATCAACACGGGCGTGTTCAACTCGGGCCAGGCGGACACGGGCTTAGGCGGCACTGCGATTAGCGGCCTCAGCTCGGGCTTCGGTAATTCGGGGAACTTTACCTCGGGCTTCAGTAACAACGGCACCGGAAGCACGGGTTTTTCGAACACGGGCGGCGACGATAACGCGGGCATTTCGAACTCGGGCGGCGCCGACCACACCGGCGTCTTGAACTCGAACAGCGGCCAGTTTGTCACGGGCTTTCTGAACTCGGGCGGCGGCGGTACGGTTACGGGCCTGTTGAACTCGGGCACCGGCTCCGACAACTCGGGCTTCGGGCTCTCGAGTCCTGGCGGCTTCGACTCCGGCTTCCTCAACCACGCCTTCAGCGGCCTTGACTCGGGCCTGGGTAACTCGGGCGCCGAGGATTCGGGCTTCTTCAACACCATTTTCAATCAGTCGGGTTTCTTCAACCTGTGACGAGGTATTGACGAAAGTTCCACTGCGGCTGCAACAACAGTCAGTCATGATTGGATTGCTGGTATCCCAACGTCGGAAACTACAACCTGGGCAGCGGAAATGGATTCTCGACATCCGTATCCACTAACGACGTGGGCAGCGGAAACATCGGCAGCTACACTTCAACACCGGTAACGACTTGTCGGGATACTTCCGCTGACGGTTGCGCGGGAAGCCGGCACACATTTGTCTTCTGTCTGAGTTTGCCAAAACAGCCCGCCGCAAATGTATTGCTCGTATAGTATGTCGCGTTCCGCTGCTGTGCCCGCAGTTGCTGAGTGCCGCAGCCCTCCCGAGAAGGGATTGCGGTGATGAATTTTTCGGTACTTCCGCCAGAGATCAATTCTTCGCTGATGTTCACCGGCGCGGGGTCAGCTCCGATGCTGGCCGCAGCAACCGCCTGGGACGGGCTGGCCAACGAATTAAGTTCGGCGGCAGCATCATTCGGCTCGGTTACCTCGGGACTGGCCAGCCAATCGTGGCAGGGTCCGGCGTCGGCGGCGATGACGGCCGTTGCCGCCCCGTACACGGCGTGGCTGAGCACGGCGGCGGCTCGGGCGTCGGGAGCGGCCGCGCAGGCCAAGGGGGTGGTCGGCGTGTTCGAGTCGGCGCTGGCGGCGACGGTGCATCCATTGGTGGTGGCGGCCAACCGGTCTGGCTTGGTGCAATTGATGAGGTCGAACCTGTTGGGCCTCAATGCCCCGGCGATCGCGGCCGTGGAGTCGGAATACGAGCAAATGTGGGCCCAGGATGTGTCGGCGATGGCGGGCTATCACGGCGGGGCGTCGGCGGTGGCCGCGCAGTTATCGAGCGCCGCCTTCTCGCTCTCGAACATCAACCTGGGCCTGGGTAACACCGGCACCCTCAACGTGGGTGGCGGCAACCAGGGCAACGTGAATCTGGGTAGCGGAAACATCGGCGGCTACAACTTGGGCAGCGGGAATAGCGGCAGCTATAACATCGGCGGCGGAAACGGAAGCACGTCAGGCACGTCCAATTTCAACGTCGGCAGCGGAAACATCGGTAGCCATAACGTGGGTGGCGGAAACTTCGGCAACAAAAACCTGGGCTTTGGAAACAGTGGCCCCGGCGTGACCGGCGGTGCCGGCAACGTCGGCAACGGAAACTTCGGCAACGGGAACTACGGTGGCGGCAACAGCGGCGACAGCAACGTCGGCTTCGGCAACCACGGCAGCAACAACGTGGGCATCGGGAACTCAGGGGGCAACGGCAACTTCGGGGGCGGGAACACCGGCAGCGACAACATCGGCTTCGGCAACCACGGCAGCCACGACATCGGCATTGGGCTCACCGGCAACAATGAGGTGGGTATCAACTTCACCGGCCTGCTGAACTCGGGCACCGGAAACATCGGCTTCGGCAACTCCGGCAACGACAACATCGGCTTCTTCAACTCGGGCAACGGAAACTTCGGCATCGGCAACTCGGGCAGCACCAACACCGGCTTCGGCAACACGGGAAGTGTCAACACCGGCATGGGGAACTCGGGCGATTTCAATACCGGCTTCGGAAACGGCGGATCTTTCAACGTGGGTGTGGGCAATGCGGGTGGGTCTTGCCTGGGTGGTTTCAATGCCGGCGCCTTTAACGCCGGCTATTTCAACTCGGGTGAGCAAGACGCCGGCTTCTTCAACTCGGGCCTACATGACACCGGCGCCTTTAACGCGGGCAGCTTCGACACCGGTGTCGCCAACGCGGGTGACATCAACACCGGCGGGTTCGACTCGGGCAGAGCTAACACCGGCTTCGGCAGCACGGTCATCCAAGCAGGCTCTATCTCGGGCTTCGAAAACTCGGGAACGGCTACTTCGGGCTTCTTCAACACGGGCACCGGGAGCTCCGGTTTCGGGAACACGGGCGGCACTGACTCGGGCTTTATGAATTCGAGCCCCGCCGATACGGGCTTTTTCAACTCAGGCGGCGCTGACAACACGGGCTTTTTCAACTCGGGCCCAGCCGGTTTCAACACCGGCGTGGGTAACTCAAGTGTGGGTGGCAACAACACTGGCTTCTTCAACTCGGGCAGCGGCGGCGACAACTCAGGCCTGGATAACCAGGGCAACGCAAACTCGGGTGCGTTCAACACCGGTAGTGCCTTGTCGGGGTACTTCCGCTGACGGTCGCGCGCGGCTATGCGTCTCCGGCTGCCGCCCTGTCGGGCAACGCTTTTCGCCGAGCCGCTTTGGGGCCGGAAACGTACGTCGCGCCAAGCGCAGGCACCTCGAGCGGGCCCTGGTGACGGGCGGCGTCGATGGCATTGCGCAGCGGACCGGCCAAGCCCGCGAACGACCCCATGTCGAACAGCAACGGCGTCAGCAGCCGGTTGTGGATGAATGCGAACGAGCTGCCGGTCTCGGGGTCGGCCCAGCCGAGGGTGCCGCCCAGGCCGACATGACCGAACCCGCGAAGCAAGCCCGGGACCGGCGATTCGTGATAGCCGAGGTGAAAAGGCATGGGAATTACCAGGTTCGCGTCCGGCCAGGGCATTCGCGGCTCGCCGGCCAGGCCGCGCGCCAACTCCGCCGACAGAAACTTTTTCCCGTCGATACGGCCGTCGTTGGCCATCGCGGCGTACATCTTGGCCAAGCCGCGACCGGTCACCAAGCCATTGGCCGCGGGCACCTCACCGTCCAGGAACGGGGTGTCCCCTTTGATCAGGGATACGACGCCGGGGAAATACATCGCGCCGAGCGCACCGGAGAACGGCAGACCGGCCACCTTCGGTGCGATGAAGTTGAACACCGGGGTGCGCAGCCGGCCCTGCGGAATCAGGATCTGCGCCGCCTGGGTCGGCGAGCCTTCGGGAGGGCGGCCCAGATGCAAGCCATCGGTGTTCAGCGGACGCGCGATCTCCTGGCGGACCAGCTCACGCATGCCTTTGCCCGTCACCGCCCGGGCCAGACCCGACAGCAGCCATCCGTAGGTCAGCGCGTGATAGGCCTGCACGCCGCGCAGGTGATCGACGGGCGCCGCCGCTAGGCGCTGCTCCATGAGCAGGTGATCCATCAACTGTGTCTTGGTGACGCCCCGCAGATGCGACAACCCGGACCGATGCCGCATGACATCGCGAACCGTGATGTCGCCCTTGCCGTTGGCCGCGAATTCCGGCCAGTATTCGGCGACCGGCTCGTCGTAGGACAACAGACCCCGATCGGCCAGCCGGTGAATCACCGTCGATGCCAGACCCTTGGTCGCGGAGAACACCATGGTGCCGGTGTCGGCGGTCCAGGGTTGGCTGCCGGCCCGGTCCGACCATCCGGTCCAGACGTCGACGACGGGCTCGCCGTCGATGTAGACGGCCAGCGCTCCGCCGCCGAAACGGCGCCCCGGGAACAGCTGCCCGAACTGCTTGACGACGTTCGCGAAATGCGGATCGGCCGCGCCGGTTACGCCGCGTGGCAAGCCATCGCCGGTTGTCAGAAGGGTTGACGGGGCGACCACGAGAATGAACGTATCACCAGCGCCGCAATGGACAGTTTTGCGATCGCAGCTCGTCGGGTACCCCTGTCTAATGGCTGCAAGCGAAGGAGTGAGACACCAATGACCGCCAGGAACAGGCTACGCAACAAGGCACAGTACTGGGGCGGCAGGGCCAAAGAGACCGTCGGCAGGATCACCGGCAACAGGCGCACCCGGTACGAAGGCAAGCGGGATCAGATCAAGGCCAACGTCAAAGACGCCGGTGAGCAGGTGATGGACAACTTCGGGCTGTCGGGCAGCCAACGCAGACCGCAACGTAGGCCGCAACCACGCAATCGCTGGTGATGGAGGGAAACACATGAGCACCGAAGACAAGGTGAAGAACAAGATCGAGGACCTGGGCGGTAAGGCCAAGGAGGCCGTCGGCAAGGCCACGGGCGACCGCGACACCAGGGACGAAGGCCGGGCGGACCAGGCCAAGTCCAGCCTGAAGGATGCCGGCGAGAAGGTGAAGGACGCCTTCAAGAAGTAGCGCCGTTTGGCAATCCGCACCGCAGTCGGCGTCGAATACCACGTGATGGCACCTTGACACGATCGACGCGCGATTTGGATGGTTAGAGATGGACTCGGAGCGGCAGAGGATCCGTGTGGGTCATCCCGCGATGCGAACCGCGGGGCTCGCTGTTCCGTTTAACTATTTGCGGGTTGAAAGCCGGATTTTTTGGCAACCCGTACCGCACTCACCGCTGCACATGGATGGTTAGAAAATGGATGTCTTCAAATTGATCCAGTTAGTCAAGGTGCGCAGGCTCGCGGCTGCCGTCGGGGTGGCGGGGACGCTGGCCGCGTCGGCCCTACTCTGCGTGCCCACGCCGGCGGCGTCTGCCGACCCGTGTCCCGACGTCGAGGTGGTCTTCGCCCGCGGCTCCGGCGAGGCGGCGGGTGTCGGCAACATCGGCGGGCCGTTCATCGACGAGCTGCGCTCGCAGATCGGCGGCAGGTCGCTCGGGGTGTATGCGGTCGACTACCCCGCCAGCACCGACTTTTCCAGCGGCGATTTCCCGCTGACGGTCATCGACGGCATCCGTGACGCCGGTACGCATATCGAATCCATGGCGGCCAGCTGCCCCAAGACCCGCGAGGTGCTCGGCGGATACTCCCAGGGCGCGGCCGTCGCCGGCTACGTCACCTCGGCCGCGGTACCGGCGGGTGTGCCCGCCTCGGCGGTTCCGCCCCCGATGCCGGCAAATATCGCGAATCACGTCGCCGCGGTCACGCTCTTCGGGACGCCTTCCCAGCAGTTCCTGCAGCAGTATGGCGCTCCGCAGATCACCATCGGTCCCCTGTATCAGCCCAAAACCCTCGAGTTGTGCGCGGACGGAGACGGGATCTGCGGACCCGGCGGCGGCGGCCCCGGCATCGCGCACACCCTCTACGTGGTGAACGGCATGACGGGCCAAGCCGCGAGCTACGCCGCGAGTCACCTGTAGCTCGCCATCGGCGCCCAATGCCCCCACCGATTGGCCGCGCGGCGCGGGGTTGCAGAATCTCACCATGCGCGTTCTAGTCACCGGCGGTACGGGATTCGTGGGCGGCTGGACCGCCAAGGCCATTGCCGACGCGGGCCACTCCGTCCGCTTCCTGGTACGAACTCCCGCGAAGCTCGAGACGTCCGTCGCCAAACTGGACGTCGACGTGTCGGACTTGGTCGTCGGGGACATCAGGGACCGCGACTCGGTGCGCGAGGCGCTGACCGGATGCGACGCCGTCGTGCACAGCGCTGCCCTGGTCGCCACCGACCCGCGCCAGACCGCGCAGATGATCGCCACCAACATGGAGGGCGCCCGCAACGTCCTCGGCCAGGCCGTCCAACTGGGACTCGATCCGGTTGTGCACGTGTCGAGCTTCACGGCGCTGTTTCATCCCGACTTGGAGACGCTGACGGCCGATCTGCCGGTGGTCGGCGGGACAGATGGATACGGAACTTCCAAAGCGCAGGTCGAAATCTATGCCCGCGGTCTGCAGGACGCCGGCGCGCCGGTGAACATCACCTACCCCGGCATGGTTCTCGGTCCGCCGGTCGGCGACCAATTCGGTGAGGCCGGCGAGGGCGTCAAAGCGGCGCTGCAGATTCACACGATTCCCGGGCGGAACGCGGCGTGGTTGATCATCGACGTCCGCGATCTGGCCGCGCTGCACGCGGCCCTGTTGGAACCCGGCCGGGGTCCGCGCCGCTACATGGTGGGTGGTCATCGGGTTCCGGTGGGCGAGCTCGCGAAAATGCTCGGCGAGGCCGGCAAGACGCCGATGGTCGCCGTTCCGGTTCCCGACACCGTGCTGCGCGTTGCGGGGACGGTGCTGGATCTGGTGGGACCGTATCTGCCGTTCGATAATCCGTTCACCGCGGCGGGCATGCAGTACTACACGCAGATGCCGGAGTCCGACGATTCGCCGAGCGAGCAGGAACTCGGCATCACCTATCGGGATCCGCGCGACACCGTGGCCGACACGGTTACGGCCTTTCGCAGCCCGAGTGGTTAGGTCTCCTCCGGAGGTTCTTGGGCTTCGTCATCGACCGGATTACTCGCCGGCGCATTCTTCAGCCACTTCTTGAGCCGAAGAAGTTCGTTGACAACGATGCCGAGACCCAGCAGCCCCAGCGTCGTCACTACGATCGCGGTGGTCATGCACTCCATGGTGGCAGGCGGGCGTTTCGGCGACGGGGTGTGTGCGGCGTTCGCCTCGGCCCGGGCCGCCGACGACGCCGCGATGGCCGCGCAGCGCGAACCTCGGTTGCCGGTGCGGATGGGGTTGGCCACCGGTAAGGCCGAGGAGCCGACTAATTCCGGAAGGTGTTCAACCGCGCCGCGCAGGTGATGGCACGGCAGCAGCCGCATGCGTAATCCGGTGGAAACGTCGCACGTCCGCTGCTGAAACATCTCCGGCGCACTATTCACCCATTGGTTGCGCTACTCGATGGAGGAATTCCGGCGTGTCTCGGAATGTCATGGAGCCGATGGGGACACCGTTGGACACTGACTACGCATTGCAGTGTCGGCGGCGGTATGAGGCTGCGGATGACAACCCTGACCAGGCATCGGCACCTGACCAAATCTATTGGGCAGGGTTGCCCGTCAACCTGGACTTGGTGTTCTCCCGCGGGCAACGCGACAAGGTGTACCTGCAGCATCTGATGCGCATGCGCGGGTCCCAGCTGAGGCGACGGTTGCAGCACAGCGCATAGCTGCGGACTGTTACGTTGATCGAAATGTGCAGTGGCGCGCCGGCGTTCCCGACGACCATCGCAACTTACCCGCGCGACCAAATCCACCTAGGCCGACCGCAACTCGAGCATTCGACGACGGATTCCTAGCCGGCCTTCTTAGCGCTGCGGACGAAGCCGAACACGGCCGCGCCCACGAATGGCACCGGCGCCAACGTGGCGATCAGCGCGCTCTTGGTACCAACCAGGGGCCTGCTGCGCAGCCCGAGAACAAGATCGGCGCTATCGCTGATCAACCCAACCGTCGCCCAGCGCCGGAACTCGCCGTCGCCGCCGCGCAACAACGCGGCGCAGGCACCCGATCCGATTACCAGGTCGCGAATCCCGATCGTTTGCATCAGCAGTGTCTCGGTGCCTGATTCGGGCTTGAAGAAGCGGTCGGAGGCGAGCAGCATGGCGGCTCCCACCCCGACGCGCGCGGCTGCCACCAACGCCAAGATGGGCGATGTGCGGGTCGGCTCCTGCGTCATGGGCTAGATCCCCTGTCCTTCACCACCGCGATCTTCCCCGATCGATGCAGATCCATGCGCGCTCCTCACCCCGCGCGCACGACGCTACCGTTGGGCGTTGACTGCGTCCATCCCGAAGGGGGCCCATGTCGCAGGGCGACTTCGTCAAGCAGCATCCGGGTGTGCCCGCCAGCTATTTCGCCTGGGAAGCCGCGGGGCTGCGCTGGCTTTCAAGTGTCGACGGCGGTGTGCCCTGCGCGCGGGTTGTTGCTGTAGGCGCGAGGAGCCTGACCCTACGGCGGCTTGACTCGGTGACCCCGAGCCCAGAAGCGGCGCACGTGTTCGGCCGGCGGCTGGCCATCACGCACGACGCGGGTGCCGCGGCGTTCGGCGCGGGGCCTGACGGATGGGACGGGCCGGGGTTCTTCGGGCCGTTATCGCAGCCATTGCCGATGTCGCTGCGGCGGCACACACGCTGGGGCGATTTCTACGCCGAGGAGCGGCTGATCCCGATGGCCGAGCTGGCGGCGGCGCGGTTGGATAGCCCGACCCGCGCCGCGATCGACTCCGTCGTGGCGCGTTGCCGCGCGTGCGACTTCGACGACGACGACCCGCCGGCTCGCCTGCACGGCGATCTGTGGGGCGGCAACGTGATGTGGACACCCAACGGTGTGGTGGTGATCGACCCGGCCGCGCACGCCGGTCACCGCGAGACCGACCTGGCGATGCTCGCGCTGTTCGGCTGCCCGCACTACGACGCCGTCCTCGCCGGTTACCACCGGGTGCGGCCGCTGAAACCCGGCTGGCGCAACCGCATCGGGCTGCACCAGCTCTTCCCGCTACTGGCCCATGTCGTGCTGTTCGGCGGCGGGTACGCGGGGCAGACGCGCGCCGCCGCCAGCGCCGCGCTGGCCGCATAGCCCATGGGATCTATGCGTTCGAGACCGACGTTTTAGGGAGCGGCGGTTCGCTGCTGGGAGCGCTTTCGCCTCGCGTCCGCCCGTTTTTCCATTTCAGATTTCCGCACTAGGCCGAATCAGCCTGCGGGCAATTGGTGGCCCATTATGCGGGCACTTTGACGGCGATCTGATTCGCGATGTCGACTGCCGAGTTCTTCGGGTCGACGCTGCATGTGTTGACGTCGATTATGACGTTGTTTTTCACGGCGAGCGCCCGCCCGCAAGCTTTCCAGCCCGAGGAAGGGGGGTCCTGCAGAGTGGTGATGGTACTTAGGACACCGTTGGTGTTGGATATCGTCCCCACGGTCCACTGCGTCTTGGACTGGACGTGGGTGTAGCCGTGGCAGGCCTGCCACTGCTGGGCGGAGGAGGTGAAGAAGTCGCTTGCTTGTTTGGCGGTGGGGAATAGCACCACTGCCTGCTCGGCGAAATAAGTTAACTTAGCGCCCTCCTGGAGGTTGAGTGTCTGGTCGCGCTCGGCCATGAAACGGCTATTGGCATAGACCTGGGCTTGCGCCGAGCCGTCGATAGCTAAGCACTCCCTGGGCGTCATCGTCGCGCTGTCATCAGACATCGCGGTGCGGCTGTTCGTGATTTTCATATCGCTTGCTCCCATTGCGGCGTTGATCAGCTCGGGGCTCAGCAGGAACTCTTTCAGCGCAGCCTCCATAACTGGAGGCGGAGCTTTTGTAGTGGTAGTCGACGTGGTGGTCGACGCTTTCGGGCCTTGATAGAGCCGGCTGTGACAGCCGACGGTGAATATGTAGCTGCCGGCAACGGCTACTACCACGGCGAGTAATCGGCGCATGCGCTCACCCCTATTCCCGAATGAACCGCAACGGATCAGCAATGCGCGCCACCACTTCCAGTCATACTCTTCTGCGGCTGCGGCCGCCGTGTAACCGGCGCTGCGCGCAGGCCGCGATCTGCACTCCTCCGACCTCGCCGCACCTGAGCGCCGCCCACTCATTACGCCGGTGCGGCGTCCAGTTGTACCCGGATCCCAAACTCGTCACCGATCCGTTGCCGTTGAGTGTGTTTTGGTGACACGCTCACGCGGCGTCCCCTTGCGGGGTTTTGGTTCTAGCCTCACCGCTCCCAGCCCCGCTTGGGCGGGGTCTTACGGAAGCTCCGCCGGCGCCGGATGATCCGGCGTCCGCGCCATGGCCTGTACCAACCGATGGTCTGGTTGGCCCGGGTACCGATGGGGCCGTGGCCCCGACTGGGCCACAACTGGCGTGATCCGGCCAGTCACGGAGATTAAGCGCAGCGTTTCTGTCACGGTCGACCACTTCACCGGTCTGCGGGCAGACCAGGTGTTGGTCGATGCGGCCTTTGCCGATCAACCGGCAGGGTGTGCCGTCCAGCTGGGCACACCCGTGGTGGATCTGGCTCGATGGGAACCAGCGATCCGCCACCGTGAGCACCGTGCCGTAACGGGCTGTCTTGTAGACCAGTTGCGGCCTGACACCACCCAGTGCGGCGTCAGACACGGCCCGCCGGAACGCCCGGCGGCCCATACTGCGTTTCATGGCGGCCACGTCGAGGTCTTCGATCACGAGGTGGCCGTAAGCGCCCGCCAGTTCGGTGGTGAGCCGGTGGGCGGCTTCCCGGCGCAGGTGCACGCATCTGCGGTCCAGCCGGGTCAGCTTGGCTTTCGCTGCCCGGTGGCCGCGCGATCCGGGGATGCGACGGGAAAGTTCACGGCCGGCACGGCGGCGCGCGGTCAGCGTCGCCTTCAGCGGGGCCGGATTCGGGTATTCGATCAATGTTTCGGCGCCGGTGGCGGTGTCGAGGGTGGCGACCGTGGCCAGGGCCCGGATTCCCAGATCCATCCCCGCGCGCACCGTCGCAGAGGCCACGGCGCGCGGGGTGGTCGGGGTGCGCAGTGCGTAGCAGACCGCCACGAACAACCGGCCCCACCGCTGCGACAGCGTCATGTTCAGGATCTGCGCGCGCCCGCCCGCCAGGTGGCGCTGCACCCGGCGGGTGTTCTCCTTGGACCGCAGACCGCCGATCACCGGCACCGTGATCGTGCACCGATCATCGTCGAGCCGCATGGTCCCGGTGCTGAACCGCACCCGGCCCTGGTCCCGGCGGGCAGACTTGAAACGGGGAAACCCGACACGGCGGCCCTTACGGGTACCGTTCTTGCTGGCCTTCCAATTGGCCAGTCCCTGTGCCAGATCCGCCAAACCCGACGAATAACACTCCTTGGAGTTCTCGGCCCACCACGGGGCGACTGCGTCTTTGGCCCGGTTCCACGCCCACCGCAGCGACTTCAAGTCCCAGTCCACCGACTCATGGCCGGATCAACGGTGTTCGCATCCAGGTCGGCCTTCACCTGGGCAAGGCCCCAGTTGAACGCTTTGCGGCGGGCACCGAAATGAGACCGCACCAGCGCCGCCCGATCCGCCTCGGTGGGCCATTCGACTTCGAACTTGGCCGCTGTCACCATCCAGCCGGTGGGCAGCGACTCACCCGGTGAGCCCGTCGCCGCATACCCATCGCAGTTCCCGTCGAAGAGGTCGAAGAGCACCGTCACCGACTCCACCACCGGCCGGTGCGTCTCAAAATCCGCACCGACATCCACAAACCGGGACAGCGTGGGTGTCCCATCAGGTTTCGGCTTACCGGGAAGCTGCACACCACCGGTCAGCTCAGCCACCCTGGCGGCCTGCCTGATCGTGCGCATCCTAACGATCATGCGGCCGCACCCGGTTCACGCTTGGCGGCCGTAAGCGCGCGCATCGCCCGGTTACGCGCGCCGCGACGCCCGTACAGGCGGGCACACATGCTGGTCAGCACCTCGATCATGTCGCGCACCAGATCATCGGTCGTCTCACCGGGATCAGCGACCACGATCCGGCGGCCCTGCGCGCTCAACGCCGCCTCCAAATGCTCCACCCCGAAGCGGGCCAACCGGTCGCGATGCTCCACGACAAGCACCCTGGCATCAGGGTCTGACAAGACGCGGCGCAGCTTGGGCCTTTTACCGTTCAAACCGGACCCCACCTCGCACACCACCTGCCGCACTTCCAGGCCATGCTCGGTTGCCCACGCCGTTACGCGGGCCACCTGCCGGTCCAGATCCCAACGCTGATCATGCGACGAAACCCGCGCATACACCACCACACCCGCCGCCGAGGCCGCTGTCGTAGTGGTCTTGACCAAGATCAGCCGGCCCACCCGCTCCGCGGGCACCGGCAACGTGCCCTCCCGAAACCAGCGATAGGCCGTATGCCGATTCACCCCCACTGACGCCGCCCAATCCGCCAAATTCACAACACCGATTAGAACACACTCACGCACACTTAAATACACTCGACAGGCAACAGCTCACAACCTCTCACGGCCGCGGGAACCCGGAAGATGCCGGGGGCCCCAAGCGGATCCAGCTAACCTGAGACACGGCTTGAAGAGCGAGAACAAGCGGGAGCTGACAAGTGGGTGCGGCTGGCCCGGTTCTCGAACGCGCTGACCCACTCAACTCTGTTATGAGCCCGTCGATCAAGGGAACCCGTTGAAGATGGCGCCGAGTCCGGGCGTCACGACGACAGGAGCTGCAATGATCGGATCAATAATTCTCGCCATCATCGTTGGCGCGATCATCGGCGTGGTGGCGCGCCTCATCATGCCGGGCAAACAAGACATCGGCATGATCATGACGGTTTTACTCGGCGCCGTAGGCGGCCTGATCGGCTCGGTGGTGGCCAGCTACTTCGGATACCACAACGCCAATGGCGGAGTCGCCTGGATTCCGTTTTTCATCGGAGTCGGTGCTGCCATCGTCCTCATCGCGATCTACGAATCCGCGACGGGTCGTCGTACCCGCGGCAGGATGCTGCGGTAACCACGTCCCGGAGCTCCCGGGTCGCGGCGCGCCCCGTTTCCGCGAGTGGCAAGCTGGGATCCGTACTACACGCCGGGCACCTGGGGCTCCCATCACCGGCGTCGGATCGAAGAGAGGCGCGCCGAGATGAAGGCGGTGACCTGCACCAACACCAAGCTCGAGGTGGTCGAGCAGCCCACTCCGACGCCGGCCAAGGGTCAGTTGCTGATCGACGTCCTGAAGTGTGGCATCTGCGGATCGGATCTGCATGCCCGGCACCACTGCGACGAACTCGCCGACCTGATGGCCGAATCGGGCTACGACGACTTCATGCGATCGAATCAGCACGTCGTGTTCGGACACGAGTTCTGCGGCGAGGTGGTCGATTACGGTCCCGGCACCCGCAAGAGCCCGCGGCCCGGCACGAGGGTCGTCGCCTTGCCGCTGCTGCGGCGCGGCAAGGAGGTACACGGGATCGGGCTGTCGACGAAGGCGCCGGGCGCCTACGCGGAGCAACTCCTCGTCGAGCGTTCGCTGACCCTTCCCGTCCCGAATGGGTTGGCGCCCGAGATAGCCGCGCTGACCGAGCCGATGGCCGTCGGGTGGCACGCCGTCCGGCGCGGCGAGGTGGGCAAGGGCGACGTCGCGATCGTGATCGGTTGCGGGCCCATCGGCCTCGCGGTGATCTGCATGCTGAAGGCGCACGGGGTGCGCACCGTGATCGCGAGCGACCTTTCACCGGGCCGTCGTGCGCTCGCGACCGCCTGCGGCGCCGACGTCGTCGTCGATCCCGCGCAGGACTCGCCATATACGACGGCAGCGGGCAAGGGACACCTGCCAAGCATCCTCGACGCGTTCGACCTCGCGGTCGGCACCCTGGAAAAGCTGCAACGGGTCCGGCTGCCCTGGTGGCACGTTTGGCGCGCCGCCGAAGCGGCCGGCGCCACAACGCCCAAGCACCCCGTCATCTTCGAATGTGTCGGCGTCCCAGGCATTATCGACGGCATCATCACGAGCGCGCCGCTGTTCTCGCGCGTCGTCGTGGTCGGCGTCTGCATGGGTGCAGACCACGTCCGGCCGGCGATGGCGATCAACAAGGAGATCGACCTGCGGTTTGTGCTCGGCTACACCCCGCTCGAGTTCCGCGACACGCTGCACATGCTCGCCGACGGAAAGGTCAACGTCGCACCGCTGATCACCGGGACGGTGGGGCTACCCGGCGTGGGGGCCGCGTTCGACGCGCTCGACGACCCCGAGGCCCACGCGAAGATCCTGGTCGATCCCAGGAGCCCCAAGAGCCAGGTCGCGAGCCCCCAGTCGGTTGGCTGACTACGCGGCGGGTTTGATCTCGAGGCCGACGTGCACCTTGTCGATGCCGCCGCGCACGATCGAGTGCGCATAGAACCACCAGGCGTGGTACCAGTACCGCCTGAGCACGGCGTTGTAGACCCGCCGGGTCTCCGACTTCGGTAGGACGCGCGCGACCGCCTCCACGTCTTCGCTCTTCGGCTTGCCCAGCGCCGCGCTCTTGGCGATCGTGACCCTGGGCGTGTTGTTGATCCGCTTGGTTTTCCAGGACCCGTCGTCGGTGATGACCAAGAGCTTGTCGCCGTCGGGCACGCCCCAGATCGGTGTCGGCTTAGGGCGGCCGTCCTTGGTGAATGTCGTCAACAGTAGGTACTTGGATTGGATGACGTTCTTGAAGCTGAGAGCCACGCGTTGTTCTCTTCCGATCGGTGGGGAATTTCGCAGCAAATACCCCAACCGAGTATTGCCCTAAACGTGGCGCTCACCACTCCTTCGCCTCCTGCCGGACAAAATCGAGTACCCGGATACTCTATTGAGCCCGACCGGTCCGCGAGACGCTTCGAGCGCAGCAAACCACGGCGCGAAGGGCAATGATGACCGCATTTCGTGTAGGCATAGTGGACCCGATCATCGCGGCTCGGCCGGCGGCGGACACTTTCACCCGGGCCAACTACCTGAGTGCGGTCGCCAGCCGCGTCGACTCGTTTTGGGTTCCCGACCACCTCAACCATTTGTTCCCGCGTTCGTTGTGGCAGCAGAAATACTGCGGCGCAACAAAACTCATGCCAACGCTGGACGCCGCAATGGACCCGTGGACCATGCTGGGGCACATCGCCGCCCGCAACAGGGTCGGCCGCCTGCGCCTTGGCGTGGGTGTGACCGACAGCGGTCGGCGCAACCCGGTCGTCACCGCGCAGGCGGCCGCCACGCTGCAGCTGCTCACCCGGGGGCGGGCGATCCTGGGCATCGGCCCCGGCGAGCGCGAAGGAAACGAGCCCTACGGTGTCGATTGGTCCAAGCCGGTCGCGCGGTTCGAGGAGGCGATGGCCACCATTCGCGCGTTATGGGATTCGGGCGGCCAACTCGTCAACCGCGACTCGCCCTATTTCCCGCTGCGCAACGCGGTGTTCGACCTGCCGCCCTATCGCGGAAAGTGGCCCGAGATCTGGATCGGTGCGCACGGTCCGCGCATGCTGCGCGCCGCCGGGCGTTACGGGGATGCCTATTTTCCCGCCTTCGCGCACCGGCCGGTGGGCTACAAGTAGCGTCTCGACGCGGTTCGGTCGGCGGCTTCTGACGCCGGTCGCGATCCGATGTCCATCATTCCGGCGCTCATGACGTTCGTTGTGACGGGTCGCAGCCGCGATGACGTGGCCGAGGCGCTCGATTCCGAGGTAGTCCGGGTGATGGGGCTGAACGTGCCGGATGAGATTTTTGCTGTTCATGGAGTGCAGCACCCCTTGGGCGCGGGCTTCGCGGGCGCGCAGGACCTGCTCCCGCATGACATGGATGAGCAAACGGCCTTGTCCCATGCGGCTCAGATCCCCACGTCGGTGATGCGGGAATATCTGCTCAACGGAACACCCGACGAGGTCCTCGACCAGGCCGCGGAGTGGCGCGATTGCGGAGTCCGCTACCTGGTGCTGACCAATTCGAGCTTCATGCAGCGGAGCCTGCGCAAGGGGCTGGCGTCCGCAATTCCGTTCAACACGATCGTGCGGGGCCTGAAAAAGCTCTGATCAGTTCGTCGCGACCGAAATCGATTGGCTCACAGTGTAACTGTCGATCCCCTCGGTTCCGAGTTCGCGGCCGTAGCCGCTGTTCTTGACGCCGCCGAACGGCGCCGCCGGGTCCATGATGTAGCCCTCGTTGACGCCGAAGGTGCCGGACCGCACCCGGGCCGCGACGCCGTATCCGCGCTCGACATCGGCGGTAAACACCGAGCCGGCCAGCCCGTACTCGGAGTCGTTGGCGATCCGCACGGCCTCGCCCTCGTCGCGGTAGGAGATGACGGTCAGCACCGGGCCGAAGATCTCCTCGCGCGCGATTCGCATGTCATTGTTCGCATCGCTGAACAGCGTCGGTCGCACGTACCAGCCGGTGTCCAGACCATCGGGCAAGTCGGTGCCGCCGGTCACCAGGCGCGCCCCGTCGCTTTTGCCCGATTCGATGTAGCCCCGGACCCGCTCCTGCTGGCGCCGCGCGACCAGCGGACCGATCTGGGTGTTGGGGTCGGCGGGGTCACCCACCGTCATCGACGCCATCGCGGCCGCCAACGCGTCGACGAACTCGTCCTTGCGCGTCTCCGGCACCAGGATTCGGCTCAACGCGTTGCACACCTGACCGCTGTTGGCCAGGCTGGCCATCTGGATTGCGGTGGCGGCGGCCGTGGGATCGGCGTCGTCGAGCACGATGGCCGCCGACTTGCCGCCGAGTTCCAGGCTCACCTGCTTGAGCCCCGCGGCACAGGCCAGGGCGACTTGCCGTCCGGCTGCCGTGGACCCGGTGAACGAGACCTTATCGACGCCCGGGTGGCTTACCAGCTGTTCACCAACGTTGCGGCCGCCGGGCACCACATTGAGGACGCCGGGCGGAAGTTCAGCTGTTGCAACCATTTCCGCGAGCAACTGCGCATCGAGCACCGATTCTGGCGCGGGCTTGAGCACCACCGAACATCCGGCCAGCAGCGCCGGCACGACCTTGCTGACGGTGAGGAACTGCGGCATGTTCCACGGCACCACCGCGGCGACGACTCCCACCGGCTGCTTCACAATCCGAATGTTCTTGCCGTACAGCCCCGGACGTTCCTGTTGCCACTCGTAGCTTCCCGCCAAACCACAGAACGCCGAGAGCATGAACAGGGGCAGCTGAACCTGCGCCCTTTTGGCGAAGGTGATGGGAGCCCCGATCTCGGCCGAGATCAGCTCGGCCATGTCGGCTCGCCGCTCCTTGTAGATGCCGGCCAGCCGGGTGATCGCCTCGATGCGTTCGGCGGGTTGCATGCGTGGCCATGGTCCGGTGTCGAAGGCCGCCCGGGCGGCCTCGACGGCGCTGCTCACATCCGCGGGCCCCGCGCAGGCCGCATGGCCGATGGTTTTCTCACTGTGCGGCGAGATCACCGTGACGGCGGTATCAGATTGCGGCGCCGTCCACTTGCCATCGATGAATAGTTGGTCCCTGTCGTACATCTATTCCTCGGATCTCCTCGCTGGTTCAGGTGTTGCGGCCCCCGTTGACGCCGAGAATCTGCCCGGTGATGTACCCGGCTTCCTCTGACACGAAAAATGCACACGCCGCGGCGATATCCTCGGGGCGGCCCACCCGGCGCACCGGTGTGCGATTGATGTGATCCTGCACGGTGCCGCCGAGCAGCTGTCGCTGCTCGGCGCTGCGCAGCATCGGGGTGTCGACAAACCCCGGCGGCACGGCGTTGACGGTGATCCCGCACGGGCCGTATTCGAGCGCGAGCGACTTGGTCAGGCCGTTCACCGCGGACTTCGCCGCCACGTAGTGGGCCATGTAGGGCTGCCCAGAGTGAGTGCTTGACGACGAGATGTTGACGATGCGGCCCCAACCGGCGTCGACCATGTCCGGCAGCACGGCCTGAATGGTGTGGAAAACCCCGTTCAGGTTCACGTCGATCACCCGGGACCATTCGTCAAAGGACAGGTTCGAGAACTTCTTGAAGCCCTCCACCCCGGCCGCGTTGACCAGCACCAGGATCGGACCCAACGCTTCCCGGATGGCCGACATCGCGGCGTCGACCTGCGCACGGTCGGTGACGTCGGCGACCTGGTCTGATCCGTCGTCGGTGGGTGACAGGTCGATGACGGCCACCCGCAGGCCGTCACTGCGCAGCCGTTCGGCGACGGCACGGCCAATCCCCGACGCACCGCCGGTCACGACAGCCGTCTTCGCGCCCAAGCCGCCCACCCGCCTTCCTGAGCGATCGCCCAAACGATTGGCTTCACATGCCTATCACCCCGCATCGATTACGGTCAACCCTATGGACAGGCCCCCGTTCCGTTTCGCAGTGCAGGCGACCAACGCCACCGGGGGCCGCGACTGGCGCGACACCGTCCGCAAAGTCGAAGACCTCGGATACTCAACACTTTTCCTTGCGGATCATTACCTGGGCCCCGGCCCCGCGCAACGAGCCGCGCGCACCCCACGCCAAGACCTGGCGCCCATCGCGGCGATGGCCGCCGCGGCCGCCTGCACCGACACGTTGCGGATTGGGTGCCGGGTGTTCTGCGTCGACTACCACGTGCCGGCCGTGCTGGCCAAGGAAGCCGCGACGCTCGATCTGCTCTCCGACGGTCGGCTGGAATTCGGCATCGGTGCCGGCTGGAGCGAAGTCGAGTACACCGCGATGGGACTCGACTTCGACCGTCCCGGGCGGCGAATCGCCAAGCTGGCCGAGGTCGTTTCCCTGATCAGGGCGCATTGGCGCGGCGAGGAACTGGACTGCACGGGCGACTTCGTTCGGGTGCGCGGGTACGCCGGACGGCCGCGGCCGGTGCAAACCCCTCAAAGGCCGCATCCACCGATCATCATCGGCGGGGGCGGACGCCGCATCCTCTCACTGGCCGGCCGCGAAGCCGACATCGTCAGCATGTCCAGTGTGCCCTTCGTGGCGCGCGACGCCGACGACCTTGATCCGCAGGAAGTTGCGCGGCGCCGGATCGGATTCGTGCGTGCAGCGGCCGGTGCGCGTTACCCCGGTCTCGACGTCGAGAGTTCGCCATACTTCACCGAGGTCACCGACGATCCCGAGGCCGCCCTGGCCGGGGTGGCGAAGTCGACGGGGATCGCTGCCGACCTGCTGCGCGACCACCCCAACGTCCTGATCGGATCGACGGAAAGGGTTGTGGACGTGCTGTATTCGCGCCGCGAAACCCTCGGCGTCAACTACGTCACCGTGCAGCAGTCCCAGATCGAATCCTTTGCACCGGTGGTGGCCATGCTGCACGGGCGCTGAGCCTTGACCGCTGCGGCTACGAGATGCGACCATGAGGCCTGCGTGATTTGGGCGATCGCTCAAGGGAACGGATAATGCCATGGCAAAGCGGACCAGGTTCAGCGAATACCAGAATCGGTACGCGAACTATCGGTTCGAGCTCACCGATGACGGGATCTTGTTCATGCAGTGTCACACCAACGGCGGCAGCCTGGTGTGGGACTGGCGGGCACACGACGAAATGTCTGACGCGTTTGCCGACGTCGCGGGAGACCGCGAGATCAAGGTGCTGATCCATACCGGTACCGGCGAAAATTACAACGCAAACTGGGGACGCATGCCAAATGGCGATCCCGTTGAGAAACCCGACTATCTGCTGTTGCCCGGCACCCGGGGGTTGCTTAAGCTCGACGAAAAAGCCTGGTATGCAAGGCATCTGATCACCAACGTGCTGGACGTCGACGTTCCGATGATCAGCGCCGTCAACGGTCCGTGCAACATGCATTCGGAGGTGCCGTTGCTCGGCGACATCGTCCTGGCCGCAGAACACGCCTACTTCCAGGATGCATCGCATTTCCCCCGCGGCCAGGTGCCCGGCGACGGCCAACACGTCATCTGGAGCTTTTTGGCCGGCCACACCCGCGCTCGCTATTTCCTGTTGACCGGCATGAAGCTGGGCGCGCAGGAAGCCAAGGAGTGGGGGGTGGTCAACGAGGTGCTGCCAGGAGACCGATTGCTGGACAGGGCTTGGGAACTCGCCCGCGAACTGGTCAAACGCCCACCACTGACACTGCGCTACTCACGCCAGCTGTTCACCAACCCACTCAAGCGCGCCTTCCTCGACGAACTCGGCCACGGACTGGCGCGGGAGACCTACGCACAGCGGGCCTTCTTCCCGTTCGGAGGCGAGATGGCACCGCTCGATAGGGCTTGGGACGACCAGCCCTGGACAAGAACGACAAGAACCGAGCCCACACCGACGAACGATGGGGTCCCATCATGACCGGCATCCAGCAGAGACTATCGACCGGCCGGGGCAAGTTCACCACCGACTATCCCGAACTCGGCACCGCACCGGTCAGCTACGAAGACTCGATCTCCGCGGAGTTCTTCACCGCCGAGCGCAAAGCAGTATTCGAGCGAAACTGGTTGTGTGTCGGACGTATTGAGCGCTTGCCGCGCAGGGGCTCCTACTTCACCCGCGAGCTCGCCGGGCGCCTCGCCTCGATCGTGATCGCGCGCGATCTGGACGACACCGTGCACGCATTCCACAACGTGTGCGCCCACCGCGGCAACAAGGTGGTGTGGCAGGAACACCCGGCGCGGGAGTCCTCGGGTACGTGCCGCGCGTTCGCCTGCAAGTACCACGGTTGGCGATACGGCCTGGACGGCAAGGTCAATCACATCACCAACGAAGACGAGTTCTTCGACCTCGACAAGAGCACACTGCGGATGCCGCCGGTGCACTGCGAGGTCTGGGCGGGCTTCATCTTCATCAACCTCGCCTCCGAACAAGAAGGGGATCCGGTGCCGTTGCGCAGGTTCCTCGGCGACGGCCTGTTGCCAATCGAGGCCTACCCGTTTCAGAAGATGACACAGCATTACGGGTTCTCCACCCGGATCAACGGGAACTGGAAGCTGGCGGTCGATTCGGTGTGCGAGTGGTACCACCCGCCGTACGTCCACGGCCGGTTCATCGACCCCGATGTCGCCAAGGCCGAGAAGATGGTGCCGCCCGTCGACGCCTACCACTACGAGCTGTTCCGGCCGCACATGCTCACCTCGGTCCCCGGGCCGCCGCCATTGCCGCCCCGCGAACCTGGCACCGCGGGACCTGCCCGCCGGGACCAACGCTGGGTCTACAAGCTGTTCCGCGCCGGTCTGTTCGGGCCCGATGACGTTCCGGATATCGGGTCGCTCCCCGACTTTCTCAACCGCGGCAATATCGCATCGTGGGGCAACGACCAATTCTGGATCTTCCCGAACATTTCGATTCAGATCTGGGCGCGCGGCTACTACATCACCTACACGTACTGGCCCGAGACCATCGACTCGCACATCTACGAGATCGACATGTACTTCGTGCCGCCCGCGAACGCGGCCGATCGCGTGGCTCAGGAGCTGGTGGTGGACAGCACGATTGAGTTCGCGATGCAGGACGTGAACACCATCGAGGCCACGCACTCGGCGCTGAAGACACGGGCGCAGAGCACGTTTCACCTCAGCGACCAAGAACTGCTCATCCGGGGGTTCCACCGGGTAATCCGCGACACGGTGCGGGCCTACCAGACCCCGATACGGGAGGCGTGATGTCCACGTTGCCGGAGAGATTCGCCGACCTGGAGCCGTTTGTCGCCGACTGGGCGCTGCCGACGCGGGCCCAACGCTACGAGGCGCGGCTCGCCAAGCCGCACCGCGAACTCGTCGCGTTCTACGACGCCATCGCCCCGAGGGCCGAAGAGGCGATCGCCTACCTCGATGGGCTCGACATCAACGCATTGCCGGACGACGCCACCAGGCTGCTACACCTGCTTTACTCGATGATCCTGATCTCCTACGCCGTCAACGTGTTCAAGCAGAACCGCATCCCAGATTCCGGCGCCGCCTTCTTCGACATGGTCGCCGAGCCCGCGGTGTGATAGAACCGCACACCATGACGGCATCCGCACGACCCAGGGCACGGGACTCCACAACTCGCGACATGCTGGTCGACGCGACGAGCCAGATCATGGTCGAGGAGGGGTACGCCGCGGCCACGTCCCGCCGGGTCGCGGCCAAGGCCGGGGTCAAACCCGCCTTGGTGCACTACTACTTCCCCACAATGGATGACCTGTACCTGGCCGTGTTCCGCCGCGGCGCCGCGGTCTACCTGGATCACCAACAGAAGGCGCTGGCCTCCGACCGCCCCCTGCACGCCTTCTGGGATACCCTCACCGCACCCAAGGACACCCGGCTCCTGCTGGAGTTCATGGGACTCGCCAACCACCGCAAGGAGATCAGGGCAGAGATTGCGGCCTGGTCGGAGCGCTGGCGCGAACAGCAGATCACCGCGCTGAACTTCATCGTCCGCGAACATGGCCTCGACACAGACGAATTCCCGCCCGCGGCGTTGGCGGTCGTGATCGCCGCGATCGGTCGCACCCTGATACTCGAGCAAGGGTTGGGCACCAAGGGTGGTCACGAAGAGGCCGTCGCGCTGGTTAACCGATTCCTCGACCGATTTGAAATGCCGCAACCGAAAGCCCGGCGGGGCCGCGGCACGCCGCAGTGATCTCAGGACAGCACGACGCGTAGGTGTTCCCAGCCGCGAACGGTGGATGTCGGCGCCAATTCCGCTGTGTCGTAGTCGATGTCCCATTCGGGCCAGCGGTTGAGCATTTCGTCCAGCGCGACGCGGCCCTCCAGACGGGCCAGGTTAGCGCCCAGGCAGTAGTGCACTCCCTTGCCGAAGGTGATGTGAGAGATGTTGTCGCGGTGGATGTTGAACGCGTCCGGATCGGTATACCGACGAGGATCGCGATTCGCGGCACCGAACAGCAGCAGCATGGCGCTGCCGGCCGGGACGGTCGTGCCGTAGCACTCGAAATCCTTTGCCATCCAGCGGGCGACGTGCGGCCCGGTGGGCTCGAACCGCAGCGTCTCGTCGACGACGCGGTTCAGCAGCGACCGGTCCTGGTGGACCTCCCGGCGCTGGTCGGGATGCTCGGCGAGCACCTTGGCCAGCCAACCGATCAGCCGGCCAGTGGTCTCGTTACCCGCGCCGGCCACCACCTGCGTGTAGTGCAGCACCTCCTTGCGGGTCAGCTTTCGGTGCACCCCGTGTTCGTCGTCGAACTCGACGTTCAGCAGTGTCGTCATCAGGTCGTCGGACGGGTTCTTGGATCGCCATTCCACGTAGTCGGCGTATACCCGGCCATCGGCGATGGAGTCCGCGTCGGCGACCTTCAGCGGCGCGCCGGGCTTGGTGCGCAGGTTGGCGTCATTGGCATCCCGCACCGAGATCTGTTCGGACTCGGGGATTCCCAGCAGCATGCCGATCACTCGCATCGGCATCATCGAAGCCAGCTCGGCAATGATGTCGAAGCCCGGGGACCCGACCAGCGGATCCAGGCATCGGACGCAGTACGCCCGGATCTGGTCCTCGATCTCGGCCATTCGGCGCGGCGTGAACACCCGTGACATCAGCCCACGTAGGTTCGTGTGTTCGGGTGGGTCCTGGAACATCATGACGCCGCCGGGCATGTCGAATTTCGACTGCACAAGCTCGAGGATGTCGCTGCGCCGGCTGGAGAAGGCCTGCCAGTTTGCCAAGCCCTTCTCCACGTCGGAATGCCTTGATATCGACCAGAAGTCGTACTTTTCGTTGTAGTAGATCGGGGCCTCTTCGCGCAGCCGCGCGTAGACCGGATACGGGTCGGCATTGATGCCGATGTCGTAGGGGTCGTAGTAGACGTCGGTGTCGCTTGCGATGTCGTTTGCGGTGTCGTTTGAGGTCATCGATGCTTCCTTTACTTCAGGCAGCTGCCGGCGTTCGCCCCGATTGCATCCGCGTGATTTCGGCCCGCCCGCGTGCGGCACCGGTCACGCACGCGACCTGGCCATCCATCCGGCCCATGGTACCCTCCACCCAACGGATTTTGGGCGATCGCCCAAAATAGTGGCGCAGGCCATGTCTAGCAGGACAGTGCTTAGTCCGTCAAGCGCCCGTCAAGAGCCCCGATCCGCCATGGCAGCGTCGATCAGGGTGGCCGCAGCGGCGCGCGCGTGCACAACGGAAGCGGCGTCGTTCAAAGACGTCGCCATCGCGGTCGCACCTTCGAACAGCACCGCCAGCTGGTGACCCAGCAGGTGGGGATCAGCGGCGCCCGCCTGCCGAGCGGCGGCGACCAGGCGACGGGTGAACTCCTGCTTGTGACTTCGCACAATATGGTCAGCACTCGGCAGGGAGCCGGCCGATTCCACGGCCGCATTATGAAAAGGACAGCCGCGCACGACTTCTGCGCGGGGTGCTTCGAAAATGGCCAGCAGGCGATCCCGGGCAGCAGAGCGCTGTCGTCGAGGCGCTTCTCGTTGGGTGTGCCGCCTTTCGCATCGAAGCCACGAAGGTAGTTCTCGACTAGGTCCGTCTTGCTGGCGAAATGCTGGTAGAGCGTGCGTTTGGACACGTTGGCCTGCTGTGCGACGAGTTCGACGCCGGTCGAATGGATTCCGTTGCGGTAGAAGAGCCGGGCCGCGGCACGCTCGATGCGCTCGCGCGCCCCGCGCCCGCTCGAAAGGCGGCGGGCCGCGCGCCGACATCATTACCCCGGAACAGGTTGCCGCCGAGGTCGCCGACGCCGCGGAGAAACCGCAACTGCCGCTGCGGATTCCGATCGGCGACGCCGCGCGGACGTTGTTGGCGGCACGCCACGCCGCCCCCGACGACACTCCGTTCGTAGCAGCGACCCGATAGCCGGCACGGCTAGACCCGCGCGCCCGCGAACGATTGGATCGAAACGTGACGTACAGCACGGACATGACTGGACTGGTCCTGATCGATCCCTACAACGATTTCATTTCCGAAGGCGGCAAAGTGTGGGACCGCCTGAAGACCGTTATGGAAGCCAACAATTGTGTTGGGCATATGAAACAGGTTCTCGACGCCGCCAGGAGCGCGAATATCCGCGTGTTCTATGCGCTGCACCGCCGGTACCGGCCTGGGGACTACGAGACTTGGAAGTACATAGCACCGATTCAGAAGGCGGCGTGGTCGCGCAAGGTGTTCGAATTCGGCACCTGGGGCGGCGAGATCCGCACCGAGTTCGAGCCGCAACCGGGCGACGTCGTCGCTCACGAGCATTGGGGTTCCAGTGGTTTCGCCAACACCGATTTGGATCTGCAGCTCAAGAGGCACGGCATCCATCAGCTGATCATGATGGGACTCATCGCGCATACCTGTCTGGAGGCAACCGTTCGCTATGCCGCCGAACTCGGCTACCAGGTCACGGTGGTGAAGGATGCAACGGCGGACTATTCGGACACGGAGATGCACGCGGCTCTCGAGGTGAATATCCCGAACTACGCCACCGCCATTGTGACCGCCGACGAATTGGCCGCCTCGATTTCTGCTCTCTGAGCGGTCACGGCATCGCGTCGGCCCACACGATGTGGCCCTCATAGCTCAGCGATGTCGCCACGTCGCGATAGCGATCCCTGAAGTCCGCATAGGCCGCCGCGTCGCCGCGGGCTTGCGCCAGCAGGGCCCGTAGCCGCAGCAGCACGATCTCGCGCACTGGCAGATCGTCGTCGGTGGGCGCCGTGGCTAACCGCTCGATCGCGGCCTCGGCTTCGCGCACGTCCCCATCGGCCCCGCGTTCGAGCAGCGTCTCCACCAGAACACCCGTCGCGGGAATGCCCCATCCCAGCAACCGGCCCTCACGGAGCAGCTGGTCAAGCGCGGCACGGATAAGGGGTATGGCGTCATCGCGCTCTCCCCGCCGAGCCCTTTCCCGGGCCAGGTAAAGACTGGCGACCGGTAACCCGACCGAACTGTGCCCATGGTGCATGAGCCATTCTTTGACCTCGGCCAGGACCCGCTGTCCCTGGCCATGTTCCGCATCGGTTGGGCGGTGCACCAGCGCGAGGCCCAGCACCATCCTGGACAGGGTCAACGCGAGATCATCGCTGGAGCGCTCGGCATGCTGCACGACATCTTCGATCTCGCCCAGCGCCCGATCATCGACAGCCAGCACGCCGGAGGGTACGCCCGCGCCATAGAAGTAGCCGGCGGCGGCGGTGTAGGACAGCGGGTCGGCGCTGCGGGCCATCGCCAGGCCGCGGTCCCGGTCCTCTTGCCATGACGGATGACCCAGGAAACAACGGGCGTTGCCCCGCATGGCCAAGGCGACCGCCAGCGGAGACCCGACGAGAAAATTGCCCATCGTGGGATCACCATCCGCCAGGTCGATGAGCTGCTGTAACCAGGGCAGCGCATCAGACCATTCCGTGCACTCACCCTTGGCGTAAATCGCCGCGATGGACAAACCCACCGTCAAGGTCGGATCACCGATCGATTCGATGAGATCCATGGCTTCGGATGCCAACTGGGACGCCTCACGCAGCCGGGACTGATACGAGTGATCCCACACCAGCCCCGCCATGGCGATGGCCAATGAGGCCTTGTCCCCCGCCGCGGCGCACAACGTACGCAGTTCTTCAAAACGGGGGCCGGCATCCCGGCGGACTCGCCAAGCGATCCCACACGACATGGTGCGAGGAGCAATCCGCATGGCCGCTCGGTGCGGGTCATCGGCGGGCAGTGCGTCGGCGATCTTGGTGGCATGGTCCCAACTCAGTTGTGCCGCACCGAGATCACGGTTGGTCGCCCACGCCGCGGCGCGCATGTGCCAGCCGTAGGCGCCGTGCCCGTCGCCGGCGGCCTCCAGATGTTCGGCGATCAGCACGGCGTGCTGGTCCGCCGAATGTGGGTCGCGCGCCTCGATCGCGGCGGCCAGCCGCCGGTGCAACCGGGCCCGATCGGATTTCAGTTGCGTTTCGTAGGCCACCGTGCGAACCAGCGGATGCCGAAACTCGTATTCGGCGCGCGCGGTGAACCGCACCTGGTCGACGAACTCGGCGTAGATCAACTCATCGACACAGGGTTCGATTCCCAGGCCGGCCAGCAGATCAGAATCGAACCGAAACCCGACGACCGCCGCGGCGGCCAGCGTTTGCTTTGCCGGTCGGCTAAGCCGGTCGATGCGGGCGGCGATGGTCGCCTGCAGAGTTGCCGGTACCCAGACCTCGTCGACGTCAGTCTGGGAGGCGTATCCGCCGCGCTTGCCCTCCAGGACACCGCGTTCGGCCAGCTCACGGGTGATCTCCTCAGCGAAGAACGGATTACCCGCGGCGCGTTCGGCAATAATCTCGCCGATCTGACCAACGGACGGATCGGGGCCCAATAGTTCAGCGACCAGAGTCGAGGTTTCCACATCGCTGAGGGGCGCCAGGGCAATCGTCTGGGCGCCAGCGATATGTTGCAGGGCTCCAATGTACTCGGGGCGATAGGTGAGCAGCACCATCGAATGGGTCTGGGGGATGACCGCCAGAAAGTCGGCGAGCATGGAGTCGCTGACCTCGTCGATCCAGTGCACATCCTCTACGACAAGGACTGTCGGTTCAGTTTGGGTCAGCTGGGCGGCGTTGATCAGCGCGGTTAGCCGTCGTCGGCGCGCGTCCGGGTCGATCTTGGGCAGCGCCACAGCGGGATCAGCGATTCCGAGCAGGTCATCAAGCAGCAGAAGGTCCCCTGGATCGGCGTCGGGAATCCCTGCCCGCACGCGTGCCCGCGCGGTCTCGCCATCCAGACCACTGATCTGAGCCAAACTTCGCCCCAAACGCGCCACCACATCGAACGCGACATCGGTGGCATGCGATTCACAAAAAGCCGAAAACACTTCGACACCAAGACTCTTCGCCAGCCGCACAGCTTCATCGACGAGTCGGGTCTTCCCTATGCCAGGAAGACCGACCACGCCGACCACCGATCCGCGCCCGGCAATAGAACGATCCAGCATCGCCGCCAACGTGGCCAATTCCCACTCGCGGCCCACCAAAGTCGAATGCCAGGCACCGGTTTGCCGGCCCTGCGGAGCCACGCTGAGCAGCCGCCGCGCAGACACCGCGTCCTCGGCGCCCTTGATGCGCACCCGCTGCGGCTCGCCGAGCACCGCCAAGGCCTCGACCAGCCGCGCGGTGGAGTCGCTGAGCATCACCGCGCCCGGCGGCGCCACCGACTCCATCCGCTGCGCCATCCCCACCTGCTCACCGATCGCCGTGTAACCCAACGCACCCGAACCGATCTCACCGGTAATCACCTGGCCGGAATTGAGCCCGATCCGCAGCCGCAGATCCACGTCATCACGGTCATCAACCACATCCGCCAGGGCCTTGGCCTCGTCCTGAATGCCGAGTGCGGCCAAACACGCCCGCGTCGCGTGGTCCTCCAGCGCGGCCGGCGCGCCAAACACCGCCATGACGCCGTCACCGGTGAACTTGTCCACCGTGCCGCCGTAGCGCTTCACCACCGTCGAGCACCGGTCGACCACTTCGGCCATGATCTCGCGCAACCGCTCCGCACCGACGGCCGCGGCGATATCCATCGATCCCACCACGTCGGCGAACAGCACCGTCACCTGCTTGTACTCAGCAGGCATGCCGGCCTCGGCGACCGGCGCGCCACACTCGTGACAGAACCGAGCACGCTCGAGCAGTTCAATGCCGCACTTGCGGCACGCCGTCACGGCCGTCATCCGCCCCTTCCCCAAATCGGGCACCCGAGTTCCGGGTTACCCAAAGGATAGGAGGCTATCGGTCAGTCCCGGGCCCCCTGCTGGCAAATCATCGGGCCCGACATTACTTCGGCCCGCGTTGGGCTTCCTTGTCTGGAAGCAGTCCAGAAGCCGTCTATAAGCCGCCGAAAACCGTGAAGATTAATCACGGGGGCGTGAAGGCTGCGTTAAGAACGTGGCCAATTCCTGGCCATAGCCGCACCTTGGAAGTATGACGCTGTTCGGGCTGCATCCGTCGACGCGGCACGGGTCGAACCAGCACCTCGACCGCGCCATCTGGCCACTGAGCAGCCACGTCGACGAACGGGGCCGCCTGTGCGTCGGCGGGGTGGCCGTCACCGAGATCGCCGCGGAGTTCGGCACACCCACCTACGTGGTGGACGAGGCAGATTTTCGGGCCCGTATCCGCGGCTACCGCGCCGCGCTTCCCGGTGTCGAGCTGGTCTATGACGGTAAGGCGTTGCTCAGCACCGCGGTGGCAGGGTGGGTGGCCGCCGAGGGTACCGGCGTGGGCGTCTGCTCTGGCGGCGAGTTGGCCACCGCTCTTGCCGCCGGAGTGCCGCCGTCGGGACTCATCCTGCGCGGCGCAGGCAAAACCGCCGGCGAGTTGCACGACGCGGCCGCCGCGGGCGTGGGGCGCATCGTGATCGACTCCCCCAGCGAGATCGCGCTTCTTGCCGGGCGGGTGCGCCGTCGGCAACGCGTGCTGGTGCGCGTGATTCCCGATATCGACACCGGCGGGCCGCGAACGGTCGGCGGTGACGTGCTGGACCAGAAATTCGGCTTCGCCCTGGCGGGTGGCCAGGCGGCCGGCGCGGTCAAGCGCGTGCTGGATCAGCCGTGCCTCGACGTGGTCGGGCTGCACTGCCAGCTTGGCTCGCAGCTGTCCGACACCGGGCTCTACGGTGCGGCGATCCGGCAGATGATCGCCGTGATGGCAGAGGTCCGTGACCGGCACCGGGTCGTGCTCACCGAGCTCAATCTCGGCGGCGGCCACGCCGTCCCGTACGTTTCCGGCGAACCGGAACTCAGCGTGCATGCACTCGCCACGACCATCGATGCCGCACTCGAATCGGCTTGCGCGGAATACGACTACCCCCGCCCGCAGATCGTTATCGAGCCCGGGCGCGCGATCGCCGCGCGCGCCGGGATAACCCTGTACCGGGTGATCGCCGTCAGACACCAGCCCGGCGGGCGCACCTTCGTCGCGGTGGACGGCAGCATGAGTGACAGCCCGCGGGTGGCGCTGGACGGCCCGAAATACACAGTGGCACTGGCCAACCGGCACCAGACGACGCGCACCGCACCCGTCACGGTGGTGGGGCGACACGGCGAAACCGGCGACGAGATCGCCCGCGACGTCGAGCTGCCCACCGACATCCACCCCGGCGATCTGCTCGCGGTGGCCTGCACCGGCGCCTACCATCACTCGATGGGATCGAGCAACAACCTGGTCGGCCGCCCGCCGCTGGTCGCCGTCATCGGCGGTGAGTCTCGTGAACTGGTGCGCCGCGAAACCGTCGACGACCTGCTGGCCCGCGACCGGGGCTGGCCGGATCACCCCCACCCCGCCACGACCAGTGAGTTGGCGAAGCATGTTGTCTAACATGGCCATTCGTGATAGCGCCACCCGCTGGGCGCCGGCGGCTGCGCGGACGTGGGCCGCCGCGAAGGCGGTTCGCGTGACGGCGGCATACGCCGTCGCGCTGGTCGCGGTCTCCGTCACGTTGACGACGCTCGGTCCGCACGCGCGAGACACCGTGGTGAGTAACATGAGCACCAACCTGCACAATCTGTCGCACGGCTCGCTGACCACGTTGGTCGGTAGCGCGTTTGTCGAGGCGGGCGGTCACATCTATGCATGGCTGCCGGGGCTGGTGTGCCTGCTGGCGCTGGGCGAATTGATATGGCGCGGTGCGGGTTTGCTCATCGCCTTCACGGTCGGTCATATCGGCGCCACGTTGCTGGTCGCGGCGGGCCTGGTCGCCGCGATTGAGGCGGGCTGGCTGCCGATCGCCGTCGCGCAGGCCACCGACGTGGGGGTCAGCTACGGCGCGGTTTCTGTACTGGGCGCCCTGACGGCATCGATACCGTCACGCTGGCGGCCAGCCTGGACCGGTTGGTGGCTTGGCATCGCGGTGGTAGCGGCGGCGTGGGCGGACTTCGACTTCAGCGCTGTGGGTCATGTTATCGCGCTGCTGCTGGGCATGGGTTTGTCCTTCCGGCTGCACTCGCTCGCGCGCTGGACACCCATCCACCTGGGTTTGCTCGTCGTCGGTGCCACCTACGGCTATAGCGCGATGTGCGGGCAATCGGCGCTGGCGGCCATCGGGGGGGTGGCCGGCGCGCTGATCGCGCTTCTCGTCAGCCGGATATCGGCGATGAGCCGCACCCGATCTCAGCCCTGCGTCACCGCGATGTCGTAGCCGGATTGGCTGATCTTCGGTGACCCCGTGTGGTAGGTCACCGTGTTGCTGAAGCCCGAGACGTCGATGGTGTCGGCGCTGTCGACCCGCACGTGATTGTCGTACGCGGAGACCGTGAGGCCGCCGCAGTGGCCGCTGACCGAGACCGTGGTGCCGTAGTTGGTGACCGCGACGGTGTCGGCGCTGTCGAGCTGCACTCGATTGTTGTAAGCGGCGACCGTGAGGCCGGCGCAGTGGCCGGTGACGGAGAGCGTGTTGCCGTAGCCGGACAACGTCAGCTTGCCGTTGTCGCATTCGCGCTCGGCGACCACGCTGCCGAAGCCGGACACCTCGACGGTGTCGGCGCTGTCGATGTTGACGTGATCGTCGAAGCCGGTGACCTTCAGGCTGGCGCAGTGACCGCTGACGTTAATGGCGCTGTTGTTTGCGGATAGCGTCAGGCTGGATTCGTTGCACACGATCGTTTGGTTCTGTCCGCTCCCGACGACGTCGAGCGTGCCACCCTGCGCCATGGTGATCGGGCCGTTCCCGCCGCCGTTCCCGCCGCCAGCGTGCCGAAGATACTCCGCGACGAAGATTGTCACCCCGGTCAGCACCGCGATCGCGACCAGGACCCCGGACACCCAGAGCATTGACGATGTGTTGCGCCGCGTCGGCGCGAAGCCGGCCGGGGTGTACCGCGGGAGACGCGCGCCGGCCGTCGCGTCGGCGAGCTCGCGTTCTAACTCGCGGATCCGCTGCTCGGGGTCGTCAGATTTCATTTGCCAAATCGTCGCACACCGCCTGGCTGGTCGCGCCGGATCGGTACTGACGGATCGCCCCTGATATGTCAGCATTTAGCCATGAGTGCACGCAACATCGCTCGCATCCTCGGTGTGGTGGTGGCGGTGACGTGGGCGCTGTTCAGCACCTACATCGACGCTGGTCACGCCGCTGCCGGCACGTGCCCCGACGTCGAAGTGGTGTTCGCCCGCGGCACCGATGAAGCTCCCGGCGTCGGCGGGGTCGGTCAGGCATTCGTCGACTCGCTCAGGTCGCAAGCCTCCGGGCGGTCCCTCGGGGTCTACGCGGTCAACTACCCTGCCACCTACGATTTCGCCAGGAGCATGCCGGCCGGCGCCGGCGATGCGCGCACACATGTCGAATCCACGGTTGGGAACTGCCCCGACACCAAAATGGTGCTCGGTGGATATTCTCAGGGCGCCGGAGTGATCGATATGACCACCGATGGGCTGCCGGCCCAGGTGGCCGGCCATGTCGCCGCCGTCGCTGTCTTCGGCAATCCCGAGAGCAGCTACGCGCGCACGCTGGGCGGCGGCCCGGTGCCGGCGATCAGCCCGCTCTACCAGCCCAAGACGATTGACCTGTGCGTGCCCAACGACCCGATTTGCTCCGAAGGCAAAAACTCGGACGCACACCATCAGTATGTCCAGTCCGGGATGACAAATCAGGCCGCGGCGTTCGCGGCCGGCCGGCTCTGACGACCGGACGGTGTCAGAGCGCAAGACGCCGAAAGTCAACCTGCGGCCCGCAGATCGTTAATAGGATGCCCACCATCGAGGCGCGGGTGGTCGCCGCCAAGGTGTCGATAACCGACACCGCCGCGCTATCGAGATGCTGCATGGTATCGACACGGTATCGATGCGGGCGATATCCGCCAAGGAGGTTTCGCGAGAATGGGTGACCTGCCCCGCGAGCTTGAAGGCTGAGAGGATTAGGGCAATGTCGCGCCCAGAGATTGCGCAACCCACGTTGTGCCTCAACATGATCGTCCGTAACGAGGCACACATCGTCCATGAGGTGCTCGACGCGGTCGGGCCCTACATTTCGTCGTGGGTCATCGTGGACACCGGCTCCGAAGACGGAACCCAAGACCTTATCCGCGGCCACATGGCCAGTCTCGGCATTCCCGGCGAACTGTACGAACGCCCGTGGCGGAATTTCGGTCACAACCGGTCCGAGGCGCTGAAACTGGCCCAGGGACACGCCGATTACATCTGGGTTATCGATGCCGACGACACGGTGGCGGGCACCCCCGACTTCACCCGGCTCAGTGCCGATGTCTATGACCTGCGCATCCGCGACGAGGGTACCCACAACATCCACTGGCGCCGGCAGTTGTTCCGCGACGGTGTGGGCTGGTATTACCTCGGCGTCGTCCACGAGTTCTCCACCTGTGACCACCCGTACATCACGCAGCGCCTCGAGGGCGACTACTACATCGAGTCGCGACGCCTCGGCAGCAGAAACCGCGATCCGCAGAAGTATGAACGGGACCGAGATGTGTTGCTCGCCGAGCTCGAGCGCAATCCCGATGACAAACGGTCCATGATCTCCCTGGCCCAAACGTATTTCGATCTAGAGGATTTCGCCAAAGCGCGCAGGTGGGCTGCGCGGCGGGCCCAGCTGGGCGACGGGGATGAGGAGGTCTACTTTTGCATGTACCTGGTCGCCGAATCGATGTCAAAGCTCGGTGAGCCGTGGCCGGAGGTTCAAGACGCTTTCCTGCGGGCGTGGGAGTTCCGGCCGACCCGGGCGGAGACTCTTTATGAGATCGCCTTCCGCTACCGCGCCGACGAGCGCTACCACCTCGGCCACCTCTTCGCCAAGCGGGCCGCCGAAATTCCGATTCCCGCCGAGGACTCGTCGTTTGTCCGCACCCAGATCTACAACTGGCGCGCAGCCGATGAGCAAGCGGTGTGCGCGTCCTGGATCGACAAGCACGAGGAGTCGTTCGCGATCTGCCGGCGGCTGCTGGCTCGAGACGACATACCCGACGCCGATCGGAAAAGGATTGCGGAGAACCGCGATATCGTGGCGCCAACATTGTTGGACGCGGCGGCGTCTTATCCGGGCAAGCTGGCGCGGGACGTGGTCGCGGGTTCACGCGACTGCGAGCTCACCATCAGCCTGGTCGCCGGGCCGGATCGGAGTGCGACCGAACGGACGCTCAACTCGTTCCTGGGCTGCTGCCTCGACCTGCCGCGGATGGTACGCGTCCTCGTTGTCAATGCCGGTCTGTCAGAACAGGATCGAACGACCCTGCTGCAGCGTTACCAGTTCATCGAGTTCGGCGGTTCTGCGTCTGGAGAGGGGCCCGACGTCGAGCTTGCCCACATCCGGGATGAGATCCAAGGACGCTTCTGGCTGCACCTTGGCCAGGGCTGGCGTTTCTTTGCCCCGGAGCAATTCATTGGCCGCCTGACCGCGATTCTCGAGGCCGAACCCGAGGTGTTCCAGGTTGGCATCAACTTCGGCGATGCGAGGGAACTGACCGGCGCCAGTGCCGCCGACGACCTGGTGCGACGTACCGCCGACGCCGGCCGGTACGTGATCTGCGACGTGGTGGCCAGCGGCCCGGCCATGTTTGAGACCGCACGGCTGGATCGGGCGCACGGTTTCATCCGCACCGACGGGGATCCGATCGCGGAGCTTGGCCGGCGGGCGCGGGCGGCCGGGCTGCGGACCGCCAGCCTCGATGAAGTGCTCTGCATCGCAGGAGCTGACCGCCGTTCGACGGATTAGCCGAAGTCGCGCATGTATTGCGGGCAGTAGGCGTCCACCGAGACGCCGACAACGTAGCCGCTGCGGCCACTGGCACCCACTTAACATGCCGGCCGTCCGGGTTCTGTCAAAGTGTCCTTCGCGTATCTGGTTCCAACGTTCGGCAAAGACAGTTTGCAGCCCGGATTGGGCCGAGCAAGCGCAAGAAACTTGCAAGTGGTCGGCGTTATGCTGCCGCCCAGCAAAGCCGAAAGGAAGCCGCCATGGCCACCTCACGCACCCTGAAGAAAATTTTTGCCGGGGCGCTACTGTCGGGCGTTGCGATCACCGGAATGGGCCTCACCCCAAGTACCGCGCAGGCCCAGCCCCGCTCTGTGCCGCGGGTCCATGGCCTTCTGCCAGAAGACGGGCCAGTACCGCCCGGCGCATCCGGGCCATACACATGCTGCCCCGGAGATGAAAAAAGCGGACTTCATCCACAGACCGGTCGCGGATGCCCGTCACCCATCGACTGGGACAAGACTCGCTGCCACACTTGGTGGGGCGTTTATTGGGGGCATGGAAACGTTGCCCCCGGTGTCTGGGAGGGACCTGATGCACCGCCGCCGGAGGCGTTGCAGAAGCCATGGTGCGGGTTTCCATTCATGTGTTCAGGAACACCGTGATCAGCGGCTAATAGCCCTCGGGGTGGAACCGGAATGAAGGCATCCCGGTTCCCTGACCGGCGTCTCCGATACCGCTGAAGGGACTCGTGAATGCGTAGATGAGGCCCCCGACGACGACGACAGCCGATACGATGCCGGCCACCAACCACCAGCGGTTTGGACTTGCGAAACCGCCTATAGGTTGATCTAGGTCTAGGCGTTTTCCGATCTGCACGGCCACGATCGATGCGGTCACACACAGCACCGCAGAACAAAATCCGACGAAGCACAGGCCCCACCCGACGCCCACACCGATCGGTACCCCGAAGAGATTGCCTTTGGGCGCCGCGACAATCCTGCCGACGTTGATGGAAGCGTCGGTCAGGCACGCGACCCCGGCGACGGCCACCGCCCAGGCCAATGGACAGGCCCACTGCGGGGTCGGTGAGGTCCGTGTCCATACAAAGTTCGCGCTTAAGCCGGCAACGGAGATACATCCGAGGATCAATGTCGCCACGCCCCAGTTGGAAAAATCCAGGCCGCCGATACTGAACACCATGAAATGTGCCCAGGTGCCGAGGCTGCCGATAATGACGCCCGCACTTGCGGCAATGGCTGCGATCAGGGTCGGGAGATAGTAAGGCTGGGCAAGCGGCGGTGATGCGGAAGAGCCGGCTGATGTCATTTCCCCTCCTATGCCGCGGCCCAAGGGCAGTCGCGACGATTTTTGGCAGGACCGGACGGGAATCTAGTCCGACGACTTGTCGGAGTCTTCGGAGTCCTCCGAGTCGTTGACGTCCTTGGACTCGTCGGGGTCGTCGGAGTCGTTGGACTTGTCTGCGTACTTCGTCAAGAGCCCAGCTAGTTCACGGGCCTCCTCAGCCGCCAGCAAATCTTCGAACACCCGCTCGTCGCTCTCAGAGATACGCCCGAGGTAAACCGCGTTGTCCTTGATGCCGACGTCCCACCGGCCCCCCTCGTGACGAGCCATCCGATGCCGCCTTCCGATTAGTGACCTGATTCCCAACCTGACCCCGCCACTGCGTGGTGTACCCACTTCTGCTAGCGCGCACCGGTCATGACCGCTTGGGTGTCCCGTCTAGCAGCCGAGTCCCTCAGCTCTTGATCGCGTGATCACCGGCGTCGCGATAAGCGGCCATCGACAGGTACCGGAATACCCCGAATTAGATTCCAATTCAACTGGTTTGTGATTGCTGAGATCCGTGTCGCGACTGGGTCACCATACTCACCTGCACTTATCCAGCGTGCGAGCATCAGCCATGCAGGATGTTGTCGGGCGAATATTCGCCTCCGCCACGGTTATGGCATGGCCTCGCCCCACGCGATATGCCCCTCCAAGTCAAGCGTTCTCGCCCTGTCGCGGTAGCGATCCCTCAAGTGCGCATAACCCGCGGCATCACCGCGCGTCCGCGCTAGTAGAGCGTGTAGCCGCAACAGCCAGATGTCGCGCACCATGAGGCCGTCCGTGGGCAGGCGCGCCAGCCGATCAATTGCGACCTCGGCTTCGGCAACGTCAGCGTCAGCCCCGCGATCGAGCAGTGTCTCCACCAGGACTCCCGTCGCAGGAAAGCCCCACCCCAGCAGAAGTCCCTCGCGGAACAGATCGTCGACGGCGGCGCGCATGAGCGGTACGGCGCCATCACGATCTCCACGCCTAGCCCTCTCACGCGCCAAGTAGACCTCGACGATCGGTAAATCACACAGGTTGTGTCCCCAGCGCCGGAACACTTCGCTGACCTCCGCCAGAATCTTCTGTCCGCGGTCACGCCCCGCGGCCGATTGGCGCTGCACCAGCGCAACGCCCAGCGCCGCCAGGGCGAGCCCCAACGCGAGGTCGTCACCGCATCGTTCTGCAATCCGAAGCGCATCCTCGATCTCGCGCACCGCGGAATCATCGGGCGTAATCACGCCACCCGGTATTCCCCCGAAGTAGACGCCGCCGACAACCTGGACGTATGACATCGGATCGGCGCTGCGCGCCATGGCGATGGCGCGGTGCATGTCGTCTGACCATCCGGGATGACCCAGGCACCAACGGGCGACGGACCGCGCCGCCAACGCGTGCGCTAACGGAGACCCGATAATGAAGTTGCCCTTGACGGGGTCACCCTGGGCCAGGTTGATGACCCTCTCCGACCATCGCAGCACCTCCGAATACTCGGCGCTCTGCAGCTTGCCTAAGACCAGCGGCACACACAGCCCCACCGTCAAGGTCGCATCGCCGACCGACTCGATGAGGGCCCAGGCCTCCGATGCGAGCCGCGACGCCTCGCGGATCCGGGCCTGATACGCGCGATCGATCACCAGCCCCGCGGCCCCGACGGCCAGTGACGCCTTGTCCCCGGCGGCGGTGCACAACTGCCGCAATTCATCAAAGTGGGCGCCGGCCACGTCCATGGGGACTCGCCAGGCGGTCCCGCACAACATGGTGCGGGGAGCGATGCGCAGGGCCGTCCGGCTAGGGTCATCGGCGGGTAAGGCGTCGGCGATCGCTCGGGCGCGCTCCCAACTCAGTCGCGCCGCGGCGATGTCGCGGTTCGTCGCCCACGTTGCGGCGCGCATATGCCACTGATACGCGGCGTGCCCATCACCCCCGGCCCCCAGATGTGCGGCAATCAGCGCAGCATTCTGGTCGGCCGATCCCGATTGGCAGGCCTCGATACCGGCGGCCAGCCGCCGGTGCAACGCGGCACGATCGGATTTCAGTTGGGCTTCGTAGGCCACGGTGCGGATCAGCGGATGCCGAAACCCGTATTCGGCGCTGGGCGTGAACCGCACTTGGTCGATGAGCTCGGCGTTGATCAGTTCCTCGACACAGGGATCGATTTCCAGCCTCGCCAGCAGATCGCAGCCGAAGCGAGACCCGATGACGGCCGCTGCGGCAATTGTGTGTTTGGCCCCCGCACCCAGCCGGTCGATGCGTGCGGCGATGGTCTCCCGCACCGTTGCCGGCACGCGGACCTCACCGACATCCGTGCGACAGGCGTAGCTGCCGCGCTGTCCGACCAGCACGCCGCGTTCGGCGAGTTCACGGGTGATCTCCTCGGCGAAGAACGGGTTACCGGCCGCCCGCGCGGCGATAATCTCGCCGATTTCACCAGCGGACGGATCGGGGCCCAACAGTTCAGCGACCAGCGTTGAGGTTTCCGCAACACTCAGGGGTGCTAGGGCAATGGGCTGCGCGCCGGCGAGCTGCTGCAGGGCGCCGGGGTATTCCGGGCGATAGGTGATTAGTACCAACGAGGGGGTCTGCGGGATCACCGCCAGAATATCCGCGAGCACGGATTCGCTGACCTCGTCGATCCAATGCACATCCTCCACCACAATGATCGCCGGTTGGGTGTGGGCCAGCTGGGCGGTGTTGACCAGCGCGACCAACCGCCGCCGCCGCGCATCCACGTCGATCTTCGGTAGCTCCACCTCGGGATCGGCGATGCCCAGGAGGTCATTGAGCAGCAGCATGTCCTCCGGGTCGGAGTCCGGAAACCGTTCCCGCAGACGTGTCCGGGCGGTCTCATCGCCCAGACCGGTGACCTGACCCACATCGCGCAGCAGACGCGCCACCACCCGGAACGGGACGTCGGTGGCGTGCGACTCACAGAAGGTGGAAAACACTTCGACACCACGGCTTTTCGCCAGCCGCATGACTTCACCCACCAGTCGGGTTTTGCCAATGCCAGAAGGACCGACCACGCCCACCACCGACCCGCGACCCTCGATCGAGCGATCCAGCATCGCCGTCAACGTGGCCACTCCCCAGCCGCGGCCCACCAACGTCGACTCTGTGACACCGGCCCGTTGTTGCTCCGCGGCCATTGCCCGGCGCCGTCGCATCGGCACTGTATCCTCGGCGCCCTTCATGCGCACCATCTACCGCTTCCCCCGCATCGCCGCACCCCCAGCCGCGCAGCCGACTCGTTCGGTACCACCGGTACCGAACGTCGTTACCGCCGTCGTCGGCCTCTCCGTCACTCCTGATCCCGGAGTTTCCCCGTTTTACAGGATAGGGCGCCAGGCGCCGTTGTTGGTCGAGTTGGTCAGGGCCACCCGCGCTGGTCGCGATCCGTCCTACAGCCGCGGATCATGGCGCACCGCCAACGGCGCTACGACGCAAACCGTAAAGACAAGCTGCCAGGGCCGATCTTTTCGAACATGTATGCCAGTTCCAGCCGTGACGGGTGTCCCACGCATCGAATTCATCGGTGAGTGAGCGACGTCCTCGCGGACCTGCAAGCTCACACTCGCTTGTAACTCCGCTTGAGATCCGTGTCGCGACTTGGCTGCACCCGCTTCGGCTCTCCCGGCATCTTCGGGGTGCCGACATGCTCTTGGCCATGCTTACCTGCGTAAATGCTGGTCACTGAACTCTGCCATGCGGCAAGTTATCGGCGAGAACTCGCCCGCTTTCCCGCTGCCACGAAGCCGCCGCCCCGACTGTATTCAGCAACGCAGCCGATGGAGGAGATCAGCCGAATGAGCTATGGGGTCGAGTCGAACGACACGTTGACCGAAGGTACGCGGCAACATTGGCCTAAATGTGGCACTGGGCAATCGGATCGAGCGATGTCAGTGCTAGCGCATGAACAAGGACCCGCGCTGCGCGCGCACGCAGATCCGTTGCATCCTGCACCGTGCGGCGGCTGCGAGACCTGTAGTGCCGGTGTGGAAGCTGCACTGTTATAGGCAACCAAGTCCATGGAAGTACTGCAGAAAGCCCGGAACTACGGGTGCTCTCCCGCTGCGCAGAGCGATACGTCTGCTGGAAGCACCTTCACGGCGTCACGACGCGGCAGGCGGGGGTGCTCGCCCAGATATACCTCGCCCATGCCCCCCGAGCCGAGCAGGCGCACGATCCTATATCCAGCGAACGTCTGCCCCTCGCTCAACGGCATAGGCGGATGATACGAGCAACTGACGACGAACCATTCGGTGGCTGCGCTGTAACGAGAGGCTTCCTCACCAGCCTGAAGATAAGGCCGCAAAAGCCAAGATCCCAGTTAACGAAAACAGCGACGCCAATGGCGGGCGGAGATTACGATCCTTGTAGGGGTTTGGGGGAGATGCCGGGGGGCACGCGAGTTACCGCTGGTCGATCAAGCCATAAGCCTTGGCGTGCGCCTTCGGGGGCCTGCGCACCACACATAACAAAAATGACGAACCATCGGCCCGCAGATCGGCTGGGGCCTGTGGCTGGTGCTGATCATGTCGTTAGCGCTGATGGTCACGGCGACCGTCGTCGTCAAACAAGTTCAGAAGATGAAGCAAATGACCCCGGTGAGCGCCGACGGGCACTACGAGCAGTGGAGGAGGCTGTCATAAGCGCCATCACCGCCACCACCTACGCGCTGCACTGGCAAAAGTCCCGTAAGGGTGAGTACTACGCGCTGACCTACGCCGGGGCGGTCAACGCCTGCAGTCCCACCGGCTCCTATCAGGCCGAGTTCGCTGACACCCGCTGGCGGGTGAGCCATGTCGACTACACCACCAACGGCAACCACGAGGTGCGCCGGGTGCCCGGAATCTGGACCACGCTGAAGGCAGCCAAGGCGGCCGCCGAGGCCGACCAGAGGGCACTGTGAACGCCCTGCAGCAGGACATTTCCAATGTGGAAATTCGAAATGTGCATCATTCGTGGGCGACAACCTGGACGAATGCCGGGCTGATACTGATATGCGGGCTAATGGGGGCGATCGTGGTCGGTGTGGCCACGTCGATGGTGTTGATGTGAGCAGCCCACCGAAAACTCCCGGCACCTACCAGTCACGGGTCAGGGTCGACGGTCAGCCGGGAGGCCCTGCTCGGCCAGCCACCGGCTGAAGTAGTCGATGGACTGGCCGTAGAGGACCAGGGTGCGGTCGGCCTTGCCCTCCACCCGCAGGGAACGGTTAAAGCTGCCCCGCAGGGACTCCACGGTCTCGGACACGTATCAAGGTTATCGGGCAAGTGCGCGCGATGCTTAGGCGTGGGCTAGACCTTGGGCTAGACCGGATTCCCCTCATCATCCCAGTTCGCAGCCACTTTCTTGCTGGGCTGAACGCGGGGAGGCTGCGCCGGCATCTTCGGGGTGCCACCGTGCTAAAGATCATGCTCAGCTGCATAGATGCAGCTGGCGAGCATCAGCCATGCGGCATGTTGTCGGGCGAATTTTCGCCCGCTTGAGGCGAAGATCCGGCGGAAATCGTTGTTTGGGCCCGTCCCCGCGCGTGTAGTGTCAATTTGGCATATGAGCGCGTTTGTCCGCGGACGTCCCTGTGAAGCGGCCGCTACCGAGTTGGTCGTCGCCGAAGGATTCCTGGGCACGCTCAGATATGGGGTTCCCCGCAGTTTGTCGCCGAGGCACCGCGCGCCTGTGACGAGTGCTGGGAGCAGGGCTGGCTGGAGATCAGCGAGGCGCCTGGCCTATCGCACCAGCCGAGCCGCGTATGGCTCGCCGGTCGTGCGGCCGAAGACCACTTGTAAACGACGGCGGGGGGCCGCCTCGTGGAGCTGAATCGAATAATGGCCCTGAATATTCAGTTGTCGGCAACAACGGTTCACAACGGGTCATCGCATACACTGTGGTTGCTCTTAGTGCTGCTTCTGATTCCCGCCATCCTCCTAGGGATTCCGGCGTTCGCACGGATAAACGTTGGCCCGGAACGGCGCAGGCTTGTGCGATGGGCCACCCCCTTCCTGGAACCGGACGAACAAATCCACGCCGTCTTTAAGGTCGGTTTGCCTGTCCTCCGCCATCTCGATGCACACATGATCGCGGCGACCAACCGGGCCATTCTCGTACTCCATGTGGACTGGGGGCGCGCGACGCCGCCCCGACGCCTGCCCATGCGGCAAGCCCGCAACGTCTACTTCGGTCGGCCGCGCCGGCAAGGAAGCTACATCCTCCAGCCGTCGGTCATCCTTGGCAACCAAACCCTGGTCGTCCCCAAGCGATTCTTCAAAGATGTTACGGCTGCCGATAGCGCGCTCGACGAAATGAACCGGGCCGAATAGTTGCCGCAACGCCTAATGTGCCCGACGGCCAGAATCAAACCGACAGGACGAGCGAGCGTTGTGCTAACACATCAGCGCCGCTAACTCTCCTTGTTTTCCCTCTTTAAATCCGTATCTCGGCTCGGCTGAACCCGTTTCGGCTCGCCCGGCATCTTCGGGTAGTTCGGCGGATACGGCATGTCGCCGAGCCCGAGCTCTTCATCGGCCGCGACCATCTCCAACAACGGAGCAATCGACTGCGCCACGTCATCCATGGCCGCCCATGGGTCCCCATCGATTAGGCGCCGCCGAACCAGATCGGGCACCGTCGCCATGGTGTAGTCGTCGGGATCGGCACGGGCCAGCTCATCCCAGGTCAACGGCGTGGACACGGTAGCGATCGGCGTGCGCCGCACCGAATACGGCGACGCCATGGTGCGGTCGCGGGCGTTCTGGTTGAAGTCAAGAAAGACCCGCGTCCCCCTTTTCTCCTTCCACCACGAGGTGGTCACCGCGTCAGGTGCGCGCCGCTCCACCTCGCGGGCCAGCGCGATCCCGGCCCGGCGCACCGCGATGAAGTCCCAGTCGGTGGCGATGCGCAGGAACACGTGGATCCCGCGGCCCCCGGACGTCTTCGGGTACCCGACCAGACCGATTTCGTCGAGCAGCGGCCGTAACACATTGACCGCAACCGCGCGCGCCTCCGCAAAGCCGGTGCCGGGCTGCGGATCCAGGTCGATGCGCAGCTCGTCGGGGTGTTCGGTGTCGGGGCAGCGCACCTGCCACGGGTGCAAGGTGATCGTGCCCATCTGCGCCGCCCATACGATGGCCGCGGGATGGGTCACCTTCAGCGCGTCCGCGGTCCGGCCCGACGGGAACGTCACCCGGCAGGTCTGAAGGTAGTCGGGGTGATGCTGCGGAACCCGCTTCTGGTAGATCTCCTCGCCGTCGATGCCATCCGGGAAACGCTGCAGATGGGTGGGCCGGTCGCGCAGTGCGGCCAGCATCGGACCACCGGCGACGGCGAGGTAATAGTCGACAAGCCGCCGCTTGGTGCCGTTGGACCCCAGCGTGGGGAAATACACCTTGTCCGGGTTGGTCAGCCGCACCGAGATGCCGTCGACGTCGAGTTCTTCCGCTGCAGCAGCCATATCTGGATTCCAGCATGCCGCACGCCAGAATGAACAAATGGACTTACCCGTCATGCCGCCCGTCTCGCCGATGTTGGCCAAATCGGTCAAGGCCATCCCGACCGATGCGTCGTACGAGCCCAAATGGGATGGATTCCGGTCCATCTGCTTTCGCGACCGCGATCAGGTCGAGCTGGGCAGCCGCAACGAACGGCCGATGACCCGCTACTTCCCGGAGCTGGTCGCGGCGGTCACCGCGGAACTGCCGGAACGCTGCGTGATCGACGGTGAAATCGTCATCGCGACCGACCACGGCCTGGATTTCGAGGCGCTGCAACAGCGCATCCACCCGGCCGATTCGCGGGTACGGATGCTGGCCGAAAAAACGCCGGCCTCCTTCATCGCGTTCGACCTGCTCGCCCTCGGCGACGACGACTACACCCGGCGCCCATTCAGCGAACGGCGCGCCGCGCTCGTCGACGCAGTGGCTGGTTCGGGGGCAGGTCCGGGGCCCTCGATCCACGTCACGCCGGCGACCACCGACCTGGCGACCGCGCAACGATGGTTCGAGGAGTTCGAGGGCGCCGGTCTCGACGGCGTCATCGCCAAGCCGCTGACCATTACGTATCAGCCCGACAAGCGCGTCATGTTCAAGATCAAGCATGAACGGACCGCGGACTGCGTGGTCGCCGGCTACCGAGTACACAAGTCCGGCGACCAGGCGATCGGCTCGCTGCTGCTCGGGCTCTACCAGGATGACGGTCAACTCGCATCGGTCGGTGTCATCGGCGCCTTCCCGATGGCGCAGCGACGGCGGCTGTACACCGAGTTGCAGCCGCTGGTCACCGGATTCGAGGGCCATCCGTGGAACTGGGCCGCCCACGAAGCCGGCGAGCGCACACCGCGCAAGAACGAATTCTCCCGCTGGAACGCCGGCAAGGACCTCTCCTTCGTGCCGCTTCGTCCCGAGCGGGTGGTCGAGGTCCGTTACGACCACATGGAAGGTCGACGGTTCCGGCACACGGCCCAGTTCAACCGGTGGCGGCCCGACCGTGACCCACTCTCATGCACCTACGAGCAACTCGAACAGCCGCTCACCTTCAGCCTCGGCGACATCGTCCCCGGCCTCGGCAACACGAATTAGCCCCAACACGAATTAGCTGCGTGGCAATTGCGCTACCAAACAGCGTTTAAGCTGTCGTGGTGCTGCACATAGCCGCATTATTCGTAGCGGGCGAGGCCACGCTGGACGACGACGGCGCGATCAATGCCACACGCATACCTACCACCTCCTTTGAGGTCGACCAGGTCCCGTTATGGACGGAGATTCCGGTCGTTCTCGTGGTGCACGCGCCCGCCGGTGGGGACTATGACCCGAACGTCTACGTGGCGTGCAAGGGTCCCGACGGGGCGCCGTGCGGGATCCTCCAAACGGCTTGGCACTGGCCAGACGATGGCGACAGACCGTCCAAATACCGGTGTTTTTGTCAACAGCTTTCGTTCGGGATCCAGGCCGAAGGCGAGTACACAGTCGGTGTTTATTACGACGAGCAGGCCAACATAGAGATGGCGACACCCATACCGGTCTCGATCGCACTGGCCGCGACGAGTCCAGCCGCCGATAGCGGTGACGGCGCTTAGCTTGATTTTTAACCTTTCTCGATGGTGCGTGATCGGGTTGCCGGCGTGTCTGGCGGGAGGATCAGTTCCGCTGCCTGGGCGCTGATCTGGCGCATTTGTGTGACGAGTCGGCGAAGTCGGCGGTTGTTGTCGATCCATTCTCGGTAGAGCGCGGCCTGCTGGCTGGTGAGGCGGCGGGTGATGGTCTTGCCGGCCACCTTGGTCGTCCATTGGTGGTAGGGGCCGTGGAGCTGGGGCGGGTCGGCGTGGCAGCGGCAGCCGGGTGTGCCGCAGCGGGTGCTGCGTTCGATGACGGTGCCGGAGGCGATGAACCCGATCTGGGCCAGCTGCGCTACCAGTTTCCGGTACTGCCGCTGGTAATCGGCCAATTGCTCTGTGCGGGCGGCTGATTCGGACATTTCGTTGCTCCTGTGTCGGCGTGTCGGCTGGCATTGTCCCACCCTACCAGACAGTATTAATACTGTCTGGTAGGGTGATCCGGAGAGGACCGACATGCGCACCGCACAGGCCGGGGCACTAGCCGGGTTCCGCCGCGACTACCACGCCTGCCTGCACCGCCGCGCCGACGCACTGTTCGAACTCACCGACGCGCTGCTGTGCGCCGACGGACCGGTGGTCTCGCTGCCCGAGCTGTCACTGACCGCCGAGCACCGCCGCGGGCACGGCGCCCTCTACGACGGCCTGGCCTGCGGGCACATCGACGTCGCCCGGCTGCGCGTGTCGCTGGCCACGCTCGCGCTGCCCCGCGACCCACAGGGCCGGATCACGCTCACCGTCGACGTCAGCCCGTGGCTGCGCCCTGATGCGGCCACCAGCCCGGATCGGTTGTTCTGCCACGTCTACGGGCGCGGCAAAGGCAACGCACAGATGATCCCGGGCTGGCCCTACTCGTTCGTCGCCGCACTCGAGACCGGCCGCACCTGCTGGACCGCGATCCTCGACGCGCAGCGGCTGGGCCCCTGCGACGACCCCACCGAGGTGACCGCCACGCAGGTCCGCGAGGTCATCGAGCGGATCCAAGCGACCGGCCAACACCGGCCCGGCGACCCCGACATCCTGATCGTGTTCGACGCCGGCTACGACGTCACCCGGCTTGCCTACCTGTTGGCCGACCTGCCAGTGGAACTGCTGGGCCGCATCCGCTGCGACCGGGTCCTGCACTTCCCCGTGCCACCCCAACAGGGCACGGTCGGGCGTCCCGCCAAACACGGCCCCGCCTTCGCGCTGGCCGACCCGGCCACCCACCCCGAACCCGACACGACCACCACCAGCCACACCAGCCGCTACGGCACCGCGCAAGCATGCGCCTGGCACCGGCTGCACCCGCGCTTGACCAGCCGCACCGCCTGGCGACACCACGAAGGCCAGCTACCGATCATCGAGGGCACCCTGATCCGGCTGACCGTGGACCGCCTCCCCGGCGACCGCGATCCCAAACCCGTGTGGCTGTGGTCCTCGCACCCACACGCCGAACCCGCCGACATCGACCGGCTCTGGCGAATGTACCTGCGCCGCTTCGACATCGAACACACCTTCCGGTTCCTCAAGCAAACCCTGGGCTGGACCCGCCCCCGGGTCCGCACACCCAAGCAGGCCGACCGCTGGACCTGGCTGATCATCGCCGCCCACACCCAACTCCGGCTCGCCCGCGACCTCGCCGAAGACCTACGCCGACCCTGGGAGAAACCCGCCACCGAGCCCCGCCGGCTCACCCCAGCGCGGGTCCGCCGAGGGTTTCGGAACATCCGCCCGACAACACCCCTGCCGGCCAGCGCACCAAAACCCGCCCGACCCGGCCCCGGACGCCCACCCGGCACCAAAAACAAGCAGCGCGCCACCCGGCACCACGTCGGCAAGCGCGCCACTACCCAACCGAGCAAGCCCGATACGGGTTAAAAAGCAAGCTTAGATCGCGACGGGAAATTCCGACATACCGCGCAGCGTGACGTTCGTCTTGTACCGAGGCTCACCGGCCAGCCGGGCCTCCGGGAAACGGGCCGTCACCGCCGACAGCGCCACACCGGCGTCCAGCCGCGCCAGCGGGGCACCCAGGCAATAGTGCGCCCCGCGGCCAAAGCCCAAGTGCCGCAACGTCCCCCGATCCGGGTCGAAGGTATCGGGTCGGTCGTACTCGGCGGGATCCCGCTGGGCCGCGGCCAGCAGCAGTATCATGCTGTCGCCCTTCACCACCGTGGTGTCCCCAATGACCATGTCCTCGGCCGCATTTCGGCCGACCAACTGCACCGGCGGGTCGTATCGCAGGGTCTCCTCGATGACCGCCGGCGCGCGATCAGGCTCCGCACCGAGCGCCGCCCACTGCTTCCGGTGACGCAACATCGCCAGCATGGCATTGGCGATCAGGTTGACCGTGGTCTCATGTCCGGCAATCAACAGCAGATTGCAGGTCGAGACGATCTCCGTTTCGGTCAGCTGATCGCCGGACTCCTCCACCGCGATCAGACCCGACAGCAGGTCATCGCCAGGGTGCGATCGGCGGCGCTCGATCAGGGCGTGGAGGTATCCGCGCAGCCACCGGCCGGCCTGGATGCGTTCCTTGAAGGCATCGGGTGACGCGCCGCTGAGCGAGGCGAACGGATCGAGCGCCTGCGCCAGCAACGCGGACGCCTGGCTGAACTTCGGCTCGTCCTCCAGCGGCACCCCCAGCAGCCGGCAGATGACGGCCACCGGCAGCGGATATGCGAGGTCGGCGATCACGTCGAAGCTGCCGCGCTCGCCGATCCGGTCCAGCAATCCGTCGACCAGCGCGGTGATGTCGGGGTGTAGCGCACTGACCACCTTTGGCGCGAATGCCTTGCTGACCAGCTTGCGCAGCCGGGTGTGATCGGGTGGATCGAGAAACAGAAATCCCGGTGGACCCGCCGGCTTCGGCCACTCCCCGGACGCGAGCATTCGCTGCGCGATCGTCGAGTTTTTCCGGTCGCTGGACGACGACGGGTGCCGCAGCACCTCGTCGCAGTCGCACAAGGTCGAAAAGACGGTGAGGTTGGCATCCAACAGCTGAATGGGACCGCGTTCCCGGCATTTCGCGTAGACCGGATACGGGTCAGCCCGGTTAGCCGGATCCAGCAGCTGCAGCAACAGCGCCTGCGCTTCGGCCGGTTCGGTAGACGTGCTCGTCATGCTCACATTGTGCCCGTGCGGCCGCGCGTGGTGCCGTCAAATGTAGGGGGCAGCCCGCGGCCGAACAGCCCGTAGCATATGCGCCATGACCGTGCTTCGGGCGCGCCGATCGGCGCAGTCAATCAGGCTTGTCGCCGCCCTGCTGGCCTCGGCCCTGCTGGCCACGTTGGCCGCGATAGTGCTGGGCCCCACCAGCTACGCATGCGCCTGCGGTGCTTTTGTCGCGCCGAGCGGCGAGCGGGTCACCATGAATCATGAAGTCGCGCTGGTGCATTGGGATGGCACCACCGAGACGATCCTCATGCAGCTCGCCTTGGATGCCAGCACCAGCAATGTCGCCCTGGTGGTGCCCACCCCCGCACCCGCGACGGTAACGGCGGGCGACAAGGCCACCTTCGTCGAGTTGGACTCGCTCACCGCGCCGCAGGTCCAGCAGCGCGAGCACTGGAAGCTGGGGCGAATTTACGGCGAGTTGTCCCAGGCGGCGTCAGCCCGTCCGCCCAGCGTCATCAATCAGGTGCAGCTTGGCCCGCTGCAGGCCACCACGCTGGCCGGCGGCGACCTGGCCGGATTGCAAAAGTGGTTGGTCGACAATGGCTATTCCATCCGGCCTGAGGTAACCGACGCCCTGGGTCCCTATGTCAAGGACGGCTGGTCGTTCGTGGCGATGCGGCTGACGAGCTCGGACCCGATCGTCGGTGGGCTCAATCCGGTGCAGATGACCTTCCCGTCGTCGCGGCTGGTGTATCCGATGCGTCTGTCGGTCGCCGCACCGAGCCCGCAGGAAGTCACCGTCTACACCCTGTCCGATCATCGCCAACAGCGCACCGACGCCGATGCCGCCGGGCAGGCCGGGCAGACCAGCACGGTCGAGTTCGCCGGCAATGTCTCCACCGCGGTGCACGACCCACTGTTGCGCGAGTTGACCGGGAACCATGGCGGGTATCTGACCAAGATTTTGGTGAATATCCCCAAGCCGTCGCAAATCTCGTCGGACTTCACGTTCGGAAACGCACCCAACGATGACGCGTACCGGCAGGTGGTCTACCAAGACCACGACGTTGTCATCCCGATCGAGCTGCTCGTGTTCGTCGCCCTGGTATTGGTGATCGCCGCGATCGTCACCGCCTTCTTCGTGGTCCGCCACCGGCGGCGTCGGCGGGCCAGCGCCGGCCCTGCTTAGCGACGCAGGAATGCCACGATGCGGTCGGCCAGTTCTACGCCGGCGTCCTCTTGTAAGAAGTGCCCGGCGCCGCGCACGACCGGGTGCTCGATGCCCTGCGCGCCGCGCATCTCGCGCGCAAAGATCTCGGCCATCGGCCCGGTGATGGGGTCGCCGTCGCTGAAGGCGACCAGCATGGGTGTCGGACTCACCGAAAGCTTGGTCCACGCCAACTTGTTGGCCGCTGACGCGGGATCGTCCGGAGTGGTCGGCACCAGCCCGGGCATGGCCCGCGGCCCGGCGCAGTACTCGTCGTCGGGGAACGGCGCGTCATAGCCCGCGCGCGCCTCGTCGCTCATCTGCTGGCGGCAACCACCCTGGATAAACCAGCCGATGTTGAGCTTCGGCGCGGTCTGGATCGCCTTGCGGAAACGCCACCACACCTCGGCCATCGGCTGCTCGCCGTTCGGCAACCCGGTGTTGGCGACAACGATCCGGGCGAACCGTTCGGGATGCTCGGCGGCCAGCCGCAATCCGATGAGCCCGCCCCAATCCTGGCCGACCAGGGTCACGTTGTGCAGGTCGAGGACATCGAGGGCTAAAGCACGCATCCATTCGACGTGACGCGCATAGCTGTGGTCAACGCGGCGCGCCGGCTTGTCGGAACGACCGAAACCCACCAGGTCCGGGCAGATGACGCGATGGCCGGCGGCGACCAATACCGGAATCATCTTGCGGTACAGGTAGGACCACGTCGGCTCGCCGTGCAGCATCAGCACAGGATCGGCGCGGCCCGGGCCATCCTGCACCCAGGCGACCCGCAGCACACCGCCCTCGTCGTCTGAAACCTCGCAATACCTTGGGGAATAAGCAAATTCAGGTAAGTTCTCAAACCGGTCGTCGGGTGTCCGCAACGTCTGCATGCCTGCGAACATACCTCCGGTCCAGGGACCAGCTCACGTTCCCTCCGCGAATCCCGCCAACCCCGGATCGGCCATCAATCGATCGAGAAATGCACGCTGCCCCTTGAGCAGCTTGGTGCGCGCCCGCGCCACCGGAAACCAGCCGACCCGATCAACCTCGGGGAACTCCCGCACCGTACCCGAGCCCTTCGGCCACTCGAGTTCGAAGGTGTTGCTGCGCGCGTCGGTGATGTCCAGGTCGCCCCGGACGGCGAAGGCGGTGACGACCTTGCCGCTGGGTTGCTTGAGCGGACCGAAGTCGATGCGCGGCCCGGCCGGCACCGGCAGCCCGAGCTCCTCGCGGAACTCACGCTGGGCCGCCGCCCACGGATCGTCACCGTCGGCGTACTCGCCTTTCGGGATCGACCAGACCCCGTCGTCCTTACGTGCCCAGAATGGCCCGCCCGGATGCGCGATCAGAACTTCGACGACGCCGTCGCGGATCCGGTACAGCAGCACACCCGCGCTGAGCCTGGGCACCGCCGCAGCATACCGTCAGATCCCCAGTGCCGCTTCCAAATCCGACAGCGACGATTCCAGGTGCAGGAGCAGCCGTTGCAGGTGCGGCACGCTGCGGCGGCAGCCGACCAGCCCGAAATCGAGATTGCCGGCGTTGTTCACCAGGGTGATGTTCAGTGCCTGCCCGTCCGGGATATTCGACAGCGGATAGCTGCCGTCCAGCAGGGCACCGCCGTAGTACATCGGTTCTGCCGGCCCCGGCACATTCGAGATGACGAGGTTGAACGGTGTTGGCACGGCAGAGAGTAAGCCCGGGATACCCGCCAGCGTCAGCGGAGCCGTGCTCAGCGCCATCAATGCCAACACCTGCAGCCGCGACATTCCCGCCATCACTTCTTTGTTGCCGCGCATCGACGCGCGGATGGATTGAATCCGTTGCGCGGGGTCCGCGACGTCAGTGGCGAGGTTGCACAGGATGGCGCCGACCTGATTTCCGCCGCTATCGGCCTCGTCCTCGGTGCGCAGGCTGACCGGAACCATCGCGGTCAGCGGTTTGTCCGGCAGCGCATTCTGCTCGATCATGTAGTAACGCAGCGCACCGGAACACATCGCCAGCACGGCGTCGTTGAAGGTCACCCCGGCGGCCTTCTTCACGCCCAGCAGACGGTCCGCCGGCCAGGACTGCGCGGCACACCGGCGGGCGCCGCCGATCTTGCCGTTGAACATGCTGCGCGGTGCGCCGTACGGCAGCGTCAATTGCTGCTCGAACAGCGCGGCGCGGGCCAGCCTTACCGTCGAGGGAGCAAGCCCCACAACGGATCCCGCCACCTTGCCGATCACGTTCATTGGGGACGAGCCGCCGGACCGCGCGCGCGGCTGCCGCGGCAAGCTCCACATCGCCCGCACCTCCGGGTCATCCGGATCAACCGACAGCGTGCGCTGGATCAGCTTCATCGCCGAAACACCGTCGGTCAGGGCGTGGTGCATTTTGAAGTAGATGGCGAACCGGCCGTCGTTCAGCCCCTCTATCACGTTCAGTTCCCACAGCGGGCGATGCCGATCAAGCATGGCGGTATGTAGCCTGGAGGTCACCTCCAGCAGATCGCGGACCCGTCCGGGGGACGGCAGCGCCGAGCGCCGCACGTGGTAGTCGACGTCGATGTCGTCGTCGTAGGCCCACGCCACATGGGCGACCCCGCCCTGGTACGTCGCGGGGCGCTTACGGAATGTGGGCTGAAACTTGTCGTTGGCGACCAGGCTGTCGGTGAATTCCCGGACGAACTCCGGACCGGCGCCCTGCGGTGGCTCGAACAACGACAAACCACCCACGTGCATGGGATGTTCACGTGATTCGAGAAAGAGAAACATGGAGTCGGTGGGCATCATGAGGTCCATCGATCCATTACACCCACGACGGCGTGATCCGAGAAATTCCGCGGCGTTGATTGTCCTTCAGCCGCGATGGCTGCGCAGCGGTGCTACCATCGGCGGCTCTGAGGTGGCCACTAGTGATCCTTGGTCGCTAGACGCCGACGGCGACTTCGAGGTCTTTGAGCGCCGACTCCAAGTGCGCGAGCAAGCGCTGCAGGTGCGGCAGGCTGCGACGGCAACCGACCAGACCGAAATCGAGATTGCCCGCGTTGTTCACCAGGGTGATGTTCAGCGCCTGGCCGTCCGGGATGTTCGACATCGGGTAGCTGCCGTCCAACCGCGCCCCGCCGTAGTACATCTGCTCCGCCGGTCCGGGCACGTTCGAGATGACGATGTTGAACGGTGGCGGCACCGTCGAGAGGAAGCCCGGGATACCCGCCAGCGCCATCGGTGCCATGTTCAGCGCCGACAAGGCGAGCACCTGCAGCCGCGGCAATTCGGCGAGCACTTTCTTATTGGCGCGCATGGATTCGCTGATGATCTCGATCCGTTGGGCGGGATCCTCGACGTCGGTGCCGAGGTTGCACAGGACGCTGCCGACCTGATTGCCGCCGGCGTCGGCATCCGCCGCTGAGCGCAGGCTCACCGGGACCATCGCGATCAGCGGTGCATCCGGCAGCGCATCCTGTTCGATCAGGTAGTAGCGCAGCGCGCCGGCGCACATCGCCAGGACGGTGTCGTTCATGGTCACGCCGGCGGCCTGTTTGACGTTCTTCACGCGGTCCCGCGACCAAGACTGAGCCGCGCACCGGCGGGCTCCCCCGACCTTGACGTTGAGCATGGTGTGCGGTGCCGCGAACGGCAGCGTCAACTGCTGCTCGAACAGCGCGGCCCTGGCCAGCTTCACCGTCGACGGGGCAAGTCCCGCAACGGATCCAGCCATTTTGACCAGCGAGCCCAGCGGGGACGAGCCCCCGGACTTTGGGCGCTTTTTCCGGGGCAGGCTCCACATCGGCAGCACGTCGGCGTCGTCCGGATCAACCGACAGCGTGCGCTGCATCAGCTTCATCGCCGAAACACCGTCGATCAGGGCGTGGTGCATTTTTAGGTACATGGCGAACCGGCCGTCGTTTAGCCCCTCCACCACGTGCAGTTCCCACAGCGGGCGGTGCCGATCGAGCAGGTTGGTGTGCAGCATGGAGGTCAGCTCGAGCAGTTCGCGGACCCGTCCCGGCGACGGCAGCGCCGAGCGCCGCACGTGGTAGTCGATATCGACGTGGTCGTCGTAGGCCCACGCGACCCGAGCGATTCCGCCCATGATCGTGGCCGGGTGCTTGCGGAAGGTGGGCTGGAATTCCTGGTGGGCGACCAGGGCGTCGTAGAAATCCCGGACGAACTCCGGGCCCGCCCCCTCCGGCGGCTCGTACAACGACAAGCCACCGACGTGCAAGGGATGCTCACGCGTTTCTGCGAACAGAAACATCGAGTCGGTGGGCGCCATCAGTTCCATCCACCTATTAGACCGCGCGTGGCAAATGCCCGCGATAACGGTCCCTGTCAGAATCATTCCCCTTGCATCGACCACACCGACGTCGCGATCAGGTCGCCGCGCTCCAGTCCTGCCGCCCGGTGCTCGTGTACCTTCGCGTACTCCGGCCTCGTCACCATGTCGATAAACGCCTGTGGTGTCGGGTATTCGACGATGAGAATCTTGTCCCACCAAGGCCGTTCACCTTCACCGATGACCAAGGCGGGTGCGGTGCCGGCGTAGCGGACGGCGGCACTGACCCGCTCGAGGTGCGGTGCCACCTCCAGCCCGTACTGCAGGTAGGACTCCAAGCCACCGGGGGTCTTGAACTTCAGCAGGTTGACCATGACGACCGGCGAATCGGGCGGCCGAGCAGCCAACGCCGCGATCTGCTCGGGGTTGGGCTCCAATGTGGTGCTCATTCGAATCTCCTTGGTTAGTTCGGTTTTTGGGTAGCCGTGCCCACCCACTCGCGCAGGAACGGGATCACGAAACCGGCCACCCGATCGGGTTGCTCGAGCCACGCCCAGTGACCGACACTTCCTCAACAATGCGCCGTCACCCAGGCGAACGTCTTGACACTTGGGGACAACCTTTTGACATTCCGGGACCGCGCTCCCTTGACACGCCGCGCCAATCCGCTGAGGGTCGACGACATGTCCGTGGTGCGCGGGACCGCGCTCTCGAACTACCCAACCCTGGTCGCCGAATTGGGCGTCGACCCAGCCGGCCTGCTGCGCGCGGCGGGCGTCCGAGACCAGGATGTGGGCAACTACGACGCCTTCATTCCGATCCGCGCCGCGATACGCGCGATCGAATCGGCTGCCGACGCCACGGGCACACGGGATTTCGGGCGGCGGCTGGCACAGGGGCAGGGCATCGAGATCCTCGGGCCGGTCGGCGTGGCGGCCCGGACCGCCGCGACGGTGGCCGGCGCCTTGGCGATCTTCAACACCTACATGGCGGCATACAGCCCGATTATCGCCATCAACATCACGCCGCAGGCCGACCCGGAGCGGGCGTTCATCGCGGTTGAGTTCTTGTTCGGCGAAGCGATCACGTGCCCACAGACGACGGAACTGGCGCTGGGTGTCTCGCAGGGGGTGTTCCGCCTGCTGATGGGTGGGGAGTACACGGGGCTGGCGGTGCACCTACCTCACGACCCGCTCACATCCAAAGCCGACTATGTGGAGTACTTCGGCTGTACGCCTTACTTCGCCGAGCGCACTGCGGGATTCACCGTGCGCGCGGCGGATCTGAACCGCCCCTTGAACCGCGACGACGTCGCGCACCGGGCCGTCGTCGACTACCTGAGCAGCATCACCCCGGTGGGCGCGGGGATCGTGGAATCGGTGCGTACCATCGTCCGCCAACTGCTGCCCACCGGGGCGGCCACGCTCGACGTGGTCGCCGAGCAGTTCCACCTGCACCCGAAAACACTGCAACGCCGGCTCGCCGACGAGGGCACCAACTTCGCCGCCCTGGTCGATCAGATCCGCAAGGACGCCGCCGATCGCTACCTACGGACCACCGGCATCAGCCTGTCGCACCTGGCCCGCGAACTCGGCTACGCCGAGCAAAGCGTGCTCACCCGCTCGTGCAATCGGTGGTTCGGCACCGGGCCGGCCGCCTACCGCAACCAGACCCGGTCGCCGGCAACCGCACAGGTTTGAACGGCCGTCAGTCACCCCTCATAGACCGACGGCGCGTTCAAGTTCCTTCAGCGATGTCTCCAGATGACTCAGCACCCGCTGTAGGTGCGGCACGCTGCGACGGCACCCGACCAGTCCGAAATCGACGGTGTCCGCGTTACTGGTCAGCGTGATGTTGAGCGCCTGTCCGTCAAGCACCAGCGACATCGGGTAATTGCCGGCCAGCCGGGCGCCGTTGAAGTACAACGGCTCCCGCGAGCCCGGCACATTCGAGATACAGACGTTGAACGGCGGTGGAGTCGCCGTGGCCAAACCGGGCAAGGCATTGAGCGCGGCCGGGCTCAGCAGCGCCATCGACAGCGCCATCGCCTGGACTCGCGGCAGCCGTGACAGCACTTCCTTGTTGTTGCGCATCGAGGAGTGGATGGCATCGAGACGTCGCGCCGGATCGTCGAGGTGAGTGGCCAGGTTGCACAACACCGCCCCAACCATGTTGCCGCCGACGGCGTCACCGTCGCCGCGCAGACTCACCGGGACCATCGCGACCAGCGGCGTGTCCGGCAGTGCGTCGTTGTCGTCCAGATAGGCGCGCAGTGCGCCGGCACACATCGCCAGAACCACGTCGTTCAGACTCACCCCGGCGGCATCCTTGACCGTCTTGACCCGGTCCAGTGGCCACGACTGGGCGGCGCAGCGCCGCGCACCCCCGACCGGAACGTTCAACATGGTGCGTGGCGCCCCGAAGGGCAGCGTCAACTGTTGTTCCAGTAGGGCTGCACGTGCCAGCCGAAGCGTCGACGGAGCCAGGCCGGCCAGGGATCCCAGCAGGCCGCTCATGAATTGCAAGCGACCACGCCGATGCTGATCGTCAGCCGTGCGCTGCGGCGCCGGCGACCAGGGAACGCGGAAATCGCCGTCGCCGGCATCGGTATTCATCGACTGGCGCATCAGGGTGACTCCGGATACTCCGTCGACCAGCGCGTGGTGCATCTTCGTGTAAATCGCGAAGCGTCCGTCCTTCAATCCCTCGATCAGGTGCGCCTCCCACAGCGGACGGTGCCGATCGAGCAGGTTGGCGTGCAGCCGTGAGGTCAGCTCCAGCAGCTCCCGGACCCGTCCGGGCGTCGGCAAGCCGGATCGCCGCACGTGGTAACTGAGGTCTACATCGCGGTCGGAGGACCAGGCGAAGTTGGTGAATGCGCCGTGAAATCCCACGGGGTGCTTGCGAAATAGCGGTGCGACGTCGACGCATTGCAACATGGCCTGGTGGGTCTCCCGGACAAAGTTTCGTCCCGCACCCGCGGGTGGGGTGAACAGTTGCAGTGCGCCGACGTGCAGCGGATGCTCGCGCGACTCGGCGGTCAAAAACAGCGCGTCGATCGGTGACATCAGTTCCAACGTGTGCTCCTCAGGCAATCAAGGCCGGCTCGGGCTTGCCCACCGGCGGCGATATGGTGAAGCGCAGGTGGTCGTCGTCGACCGGTCCTTCCCGCAGCATCTTGTGATCGGCGCGGTACTCCATGTCGGTGCGCCAAGGGCCTTCGGTGCCCTGGTCTGGTAGCCGGCCGGCCACGCGCTTGGCATAGCCGGAGATGATTTCCAGCAGCGGGCTGCCCCACAAACTTCGTCGTCGGGGGCTGTGCTTACCCACTGTGCGGCAGCACAGACCCATTGGTCTTGACAGCAGAGGACAACTTTTTAACATTTCAGGACAGCGGCGGGCCCGGCGGGCCGACGCGAGACATGAACCACCGCGGCTCGGCACGGCGCGTCTTTTACGTCGTTAAGTATCGAGCGAAGTCGCTCCTATACCGGGGCCGAAATATATAGCAACGCAGATCTTTCCAAGATCGGCAACGCCAAATCGGTTCGGGTGCAGGCGCGTCCAGGTACGGTGCGATCAAAAGCGGCTGGGGGTTAAGTCGGCGAGGAACGTCACGACTTTTCGCACACGAGGCCCAAATTTTGGCGTGCAACAAACGCATTGCACGTCAACAGAGTTCACGGCGTAACGCGACGCCGTAGCTAGGTCTTCGGTTCGTGGCGATAAGTTGAGGAAATTGTGCCCCTGCGTTTCGGCCTGGCCAACGGCCCCGCTACCTTGTCAGGGTCGATGCGCCAGATCCAGTTCCCGAAGAGGGGCCTGTCAATGGCAACAGCACCGAGCGGAGCGATGACGAAGATCGAGCGCAACACCCATATCGTTTCAGCCACCAGTTACTCCCCGCGGTAGATAGGGGACCGCCACCATTCGCTTCCTCGTTGGTGAGACGGTTGATAGCTTTTGATGGTTCACCGCCCAACTGGGACTCGGCCGAGGACTAGTTATGGGTCTTATATGAGCGGTGAGAGCCGTTCGACCGCAAGACTCTGCGCCAGCTCGTGGTCAGCGTGCCGATACTTGTAGCGCTGAGCCGCTCGCTGCTCGATGACGCTGCCACATTGCCACCCCGACGGCTCCCTAGCGTCGACGCTATCCACCTCGCGGCCGCGCAGCGCGCAGGGACGTCGCTGCGGGACGTTGTGACATACGACGGGTCGATTGACTGGGGCCGCCGCGGTGCTCGGCATGCCGACAGTTAGCCCGGCTTAGGCGGTTCCGGCTCAGTCCGGTTGCGGGAGTTGCATTTTCGCCGGATGCACCGGTGGATCTCCGCTGCGCCGCAGCTGCCAACGCTCCCGACGGCGGGACTGCGGGCCGACCGTTCATCATGGCGGCCGAGTCCGGGCAGTCGTAGGCTCGCGGTTCGCTACCGGCCGTCACCCGACGGATGTGACCCCTGCGCTGGAAATGGTAAAGCCGCGGCCTGAGGTCACGGTGCAAGTGGTCCCGCTGACCTCCGACCGACAGCTAAAGGGGCCGATGCCAGCCGTCTGGCCATAGGCGAGGGTGGGAGTCCCGATCCCCGGGTTGCCAAGGCAAGAATCGCCCGCGCATTTTGTGAGCTGCCCACTCGGGGACATATGCAAGGACTGTGCCGGCGACATGCTCTGGCAGTAGGTTGTGTCGGGTATTCCCGGGTCGCGCTGGTAGTCGATCTCGCAGCTGATGTTGCGCGATGGAGACAGGAAGGCACACACCGTCTGCGTGCACACCGGGTTATCCGCGGCGGCCTGATGCGTCCCTACGGAGCAGGCAGCGACGACGATTCCCATTGCTGTGGCAACCCTCCGATGCATATCGCCTCCTCAACGCCTCCCCTACCGTCGCTGCGACCCGGAACCTAGCAGACCGAGGTCGGTCCAGACGGACCGGAGGCTCAGTACAGCCGAAATGCCCCGCCGTGCAAACGCTCACAATTCCTACTGTTCGTCTTCTGCTCCTAGCCAGGCATCGGCGTCGACTGCGACAATGGAAGGGTTGCCGCCCGCGACACGCAATCCGTTTCAGCAGCGATCAGGAGAGGCGGGCCAGCGATGACACACACAACACAGTCGGTCGGAATAGGCGTGGCCTCGGTGCTTCTTGCCGGTGGCATCGCGACGTGGGCCGCGCCCGCCAGCGCCGCCGACAGATGCGATCCCGCCAGAGATCGCAACTGCACCTATCCCACCCAGCAACCCGATGACGGGACTGCGGCACTACCGTTCATCATTGCGAACGATGAGGCCGGGGGGGCGCCCGCGGCGTCCGGAGTGCAGGTCCCGGTGGCCCCGGCGCAAGAAGCGCTGGCGCCGACGGACAACCCCTGACTCCGCTACAGCAGATCGGTGATGGTCTTCAAGCCCGCGTCGTAAAGCACGCCGGGCAGCATCCCGCCGTCGTGCTCGATGGTGGTGCCGTTGATGAAATCCGCCTCGCCGCTGGCGAGGAAAACGCAGACGCGGCCCACCTCCGCGGGCTCCCCTGCACGCTGCAACGGCACTGCGGCGAAGTACTTTTCGCCGGTCGGATCGTCCTTCGGCAGCACAAACGACCGGAAATTCTCGGTCATCGTTGGACCCAACGCGATGCAGTTGACCCGAACCTTCGGGCCCCACTCCTCGGCCAGCGAACGGGTGAGATGGTTGAGCCCGCTCTTGGCCGCACCGTAGGAGACCAAAGTCGGTGATCCCGCGGGATGTCCAGCGCCACTTGAGATATTGATGATGCACCCGGTGCCGCCTTGGGTGCTCATCTGCCGGTACGCGCGAATGGCGAACCAAAGTGGGCTGATGAGGTTCATCTGCACCGCGTAGGCGTGAAACAGCACGGTGCGTTCGTAATCGTCGTCGCTGCGGGGGGCGCCCTGGATGCGCTGGACGAGTACGGGAATGTTCTCCGCGTGCGGCGCCGGGACGGTGCCGCCGGCGTTGTTCACCAGGATGTCGACGCGGCCGTGGGTGGCCACGACTGCACCGATGAATGAGTCGATCGAGCGGTAATCGCCTTGATCGCACACCCGCTGCGAGGCACGTTTCGCCCACTCGGGTTCTGCGTCGATACCTGGAATGGTCTCCAGCGGCGAGCGCGAGCAGCCGATGACCGTGGCGCCGGCGCGCAGCAGTTCATGGGCGATCCCGACGCCCACACCGCGACTGGTTCCGGTGACGATCGCGATCTTGCCGTCGAGGACACCCATCATTGCCTCCCGCCTTCCGCGCTAAGTCGAGGGCGGCAGCGGTCGCTGCCTTGCCACCCACCTCGACTCCGATCAATTTTGTTGGCGAAATCCAAAGTTGTCAGGCCCAAAGTCGAGTAGCTTGCGTCCCGAGCGCGCTTCGTCCACTGCACCGAAGGTCCTCCGAACTGGGCCCTTCCCCGTGCGGGCCCGTCGCTTTTCCCCTGCGGCACGAAAGGCACCGTCGTGGACGAACACCAGTACGTCGGCATGTTTGGCGCCGGCCATGTCTTGGGAACTCGCACCCCTATATATGCCAACCACGGATGCCGGTGCGATTGCCGGCGGCAGCAGACGAATGACGCGGTAGCCGCCCATGTCGGAGAAAGAACTCGGCCCCGGGGATGAGGGCGCGCTGATGGTGAGCGGGTTGCCGGGGTGGGATGGGGTGTCGCTTTACACTGGGCGCCCGGGGGCACCGGTGCACACCATCGCGGTGGTCATCATCGACGGATCCGCCGAAGTCAGCCACCAACGGTTAGGCAAGCTGTTGGCGTCGTCGCTGCCACAGATGGCCCGCTTCCGCAGCCGGTTGGTGGGTAAGCCGCTGGGTTTGGGTCAGCCCGTGTGGGCCGAGATCGAAGACTACGATCCGACTCCCCAGGTTCACACAACTGCGGTTCCTGGTGCGAATGGCAGACACCAGTTCACCGAGCTGATCGGCGGGCTGGCCGCCGGAACGGTGGACCGCCTTGCGCCGCTGTGGGAGGCGTGGAGCATCGAGGGCCTCGAGGCCGGCCGCTGGGCGTTGGCGGTGAAGATGTCGCCTGCGATTATCAACGACACTGCCGAGGCGGTGGCGTCGGTATGGGCACGGCTGCTGAGCACCAATCCGCACAACGACCCGAAAGAGAAAAGACGCGAGCCGAGCCTGGGTGCGCCGCCCTCCGTCACCGAACTCGTCACCGACACGATGCTGGAGCTGTTTGAGAATTCTGCACTGGGCGCGTCGCTGATCACGGCGGCGGTGCCCGCGGTGCTGCGTGCGGCGCGCCGGCGCCTGCGGGTTTTGGGTGGTCCGGGGCCGGCCCAGGAGGCGTCGTCGATAGGTGGGCCGCTGCCGACCACGGTGTTCAATGTGCCGCTGACCCAACGGCGCGCGGTCGCCTTCGCCTCGATCCGGCTGTCTCATTTGAAGGCGATCGCCCATGCGTTCGGGGGCAGCGTCACAAATGTGGCGCTGGCCGCCTGCACGTTGGGCCTACGTACCTGGCTGCGACACCACGACAGCCTTACCGAGCGCCCGCTGGTAATGCAGGTGCCGCCGGCGCTGTTCGACGCCGATTCAACCAGCGGGGTGAACCTCTCTATGCCGGCGCGCATCGGCTTTCCGGTGCACATCGACGACCCCGTCCAGGTCCTGCTCAACTTACATTCGGCCACCGAAAGGTTGACCACGAACGCCGAGCCCTCCACTGGTCTGGGAGTTGATTTCGCACGCCTCGCCTCGCTGCTTCCACCCAGCGTGCTGCAGGCCGGCGTTGCGCTCTCGACGCGACTTCCGTGGTGGCAGCCGTTCACGCCGGCCTGCCACGGCATCGTCTCCTATGTCCCAGGGCCGTTGGCGACGCGCTATTGCGCCGGGGCGAGGGTAGTGGGCATGCACACCGTGGCGCCGCTGGTGGATGGTTGCGGATTGAGCGTCACGCTGACCCCCCACAGCGACGTGATGGATCTAACCGTGTGCGTTTGCCCCGATCGGGTGCCCGGCGTCGATGACATCGCCACCGGCATCATCGAATCGGTCGACATTCTGCTGGCCGCCGCACAGCAATCTCCGCGGGGGCAAGGGCCCTCGGTGATCACCCGCCTCGCCGAGCGCGCTAAGTCTCGTCGACGGGACCGGCCCTGACCAGTGCACCGCGCCGATTATCCGGTGGCCTCCCGGATGTATGCGCCGATCTGACGCAGTGATCGAATGGCTTCCGGGACGAAGGCGCAACACAGCTGGAAGACGTGCATTTGTCCGGGCCAGACCCGTAATTCGACCGGCACCCCGGCGTTCGCCAGCCGGCGCGCCGCCAAGTGCGCGTCGTGCAGCAAGACCTCCGACCCCGACACGTGGATGAGGGTGCTGGGGAGTCCGGGCTCAACATGGTCGAGCGGCTCGAACACGTCTTCGGGTTTTCCGTCGATGGCATGGCGGGCGGCAGCCCTGGCGACGAGGTCGGCCAGGCGACCGAAGACTCTGCCCGCAAACATTGCATCGGAATGGATGTTGGGATGCGACTTTTTCGGATCGTCGTCCAGCTGCATCAGCGGCGACATCGAGACCATGGCTGCCGGTTGCTCACCCTTGGCCAGCAGCCGCTCGGCCAGCGCCAAAGCGAGGTAGCCTCCTGCCGAATCGCCCGCGAGCACGATCTGCTCCGGCCTGTAGCCGAGCTCGCGCAGCCAGTAGTAGCCATCGTGGCAGTCGTCGATCGCCTGACCCAGCGAATGCTTGGGCATCATGCGGTAGTTCACTACGAGCACGGGCGCATCGGCGTAGCGCGAGATCATCGTGACAAGCCGCGCGTGGGTGTTGGCCCCACAGGTCAGGAATCCGCCGCCGTGGAAGTAGACGACGACGCGACGCGTGCCATCGGCCGGCAGCACGTCCTTGGCGCGGACGAACTGAGCGTCGCAGTTCGGCAATTGCACGGTGGTGCGAACAGTGCCGGGGATGGGCGGCAACGCTCGAGCGGCGCGGTCGACCAGACCCCAGGGCCAAGGTATGAACGACAACTGGACACCGATTGCCACCACGGGGCGGATAGCGAGCCGGGCACCGAGCCAGGCCAACCGACCCGCCAAGCTCGGGCCGTTTTCGACAACCTCGACCGGAGTGCCGTCGTCAAGAGCGTAGCGGCGGCGAATATGCGCGCGACCCGCGCTTAGATCCGGATGGTCCAACCTCGACAGGTTGCTGCGTGCGCTCATCTCTCGCCCAGTACTTCGCGGCGGGCCAGGCTCATTTCGGCGCCTCGCCGATCCTGAGGACCATCGGTCATTAAAAGCATCGCGTTTCCCTCCCATTCGCGGCCGTGCGCTTTCGGCCCGCGGCCGGTTCACCCGCCACAAGCACTGGCGGAAGCCCTCATCACCGCACGTTCAGCGCGTGCTTCGCATGTCTGGATTTGGGCTGTCCTGCCCTCCTTGGTCGGAATCAACATGATTCCGCACCCACCTCAACAAAACCTTTACGGAAAGCTAAGGCGACCGGCGCGCGGATCCCGCAGCTCACCCCCTGCGAGTAGTTGACAGTCACTGTCAATTCGACATAACTTGCCATCTATCGTCAGCGCGTGGGGCCTGACGTCGGGAGGTCATCGATGAGTAGCCCGTCCAAGCTTCGCGTCATCCAATGGGCGACCGGAGGCGTCGGCAAGGCCGCAATCGAGTGCGTACTGAATCACCCGCAGCTCGAGCTGGTCGGCTGCTGGGTGCACAGCGCCGATAAGAACGGCCGCGACGTCGGTCAGATCCTCGGGAGCGCTCCCGTGGGTGTCGCCGCCACCTCCAGCGCCGACGCCGTGCTGGCCCTGGACGCCGACTGCGTCATGTACAGCCCGCTGGTCCCCAAAGACGAAGAGGTCGTGGCGATCTTGCGGTCTGGCAAGAATGTGGTCACCCCGGTCGGCTGGGTCTACCCCGACCTGAGCAATCCGCGTCACAAAGCCGTCGCCGACGCCGCATTCGAGGGTGGCGTGACCCTGCACGGGTCGGGCATCCACCCCGGCGGCATCACCGAGCGATTCCCGCTCATGGTGTCCTCGCTGTCCTCTGCGGTCACCCACGTGCGCGCCGAGGAGTTCTCCGATATCCGCACCTACAACGCGCCGGACGTGGTTCGACACATCATGGGCTTCGGCGGCCCCCCTGAGGAAGCCGTGCGAGGGCCGATGGCCAGCCGGCTCGAATCGGGCTTCAAGATGTCGGTGCGAATGATCGCGGACCACATGGGCTTTCGCATCGACCCCAACATCAGGACCACTCAGGAGATCGCCGTGGCGACCTCCGGCATCGACTACGAACCATTCCCGATCAGCCCGGGAACCGTGGCCGCACGCCGGTTCCGCTGGCAAGCCCTCGTCGACGACGAGCCGGTCATCACGGCGGCGGTCAACTGGCTGATGGGTGAAGACAACCTGGAACCGAACTGGAATTTCGGTGGCCGCGGCGAACGCTTCGAAGTCGAGATCACCGGCGACCCCACCGTCAGCCTGACCTTCAAGGGACTGCAACCGCCGACGATCGCCGAAGGGCTGCAACGAAACCCCGGGGTCGTGGCCACCGCCAACCATTGTGTCAACGCGATTCCCGACGTCTGTGCCGCCGAGCCCGGCATCAAGACCTACCTCGATCTGCCGTTGTTCGCCGGTCGCCCGGCCCCGAACCGGCAGTAGACACCGTGGCCGGCAACAGCGTCCTAGACGACGTATCGTTCTGCCACCTCGTCGTCGGAGTCACCGACATGGACCGAGCCCTGGCGTTCTACCGCGACGTGATCGGCATGGAGATCGTCTTCGAAACCCTCATCTCCGGCGAGCCTTTCGACGCGGTGCTGCACGCGACCCGCAAGCAGGAGGGTCGCGTGGTTGGCGGCCTACTGGGTGGGTTGATGATCGAGCTGCTCTCGCTCGGAGCCAAACCGCCCGCAGACAAGCCCACCCGTCGCGGTATCACCGGAATACACAACGTGTCGCTGTCCGTCACCGATCTCGACGAAACCCACCGCCGCATCCGCGAGGCCGGCTACGCCCCCGATCAGGAGCCATTCGAAATCGGCGGGGTCCGAATGTTTTTCGTCAAGGATCCCGATGGGACCGCGGTGGAGTTTATTGAATTGCCGGGCGGTGTGCGCAGCACGTACGAGATGCACCGCGGCGTGCCGTTGCACATGGGACCTGCGCAGTGACCTACTCACACCCCGATTCGATGCGCGGGCACGTCGCGATCGTCACCGGCGCGGCCCAGGGCGTGGGCAAGGGCATCGCCGCCGCACTGCTGGAACGCGGCGCAAAGGTGCTGCTGGTCGACATCCTCGACGAAAAGCTCAGTGCGACAACCACTGAGCTCAAGGCTAAGGGCCGTGCCGAGATGCTGGTCGCCGATCTGCGCGACCCGGACAGCGCCCCGCGGATCGTGGCGGCCGCGGTCGACGCCTTCGGCACGGTGCATGGCCTGGTCAACAATGCCATAGCCACCAACGAGCCCAAAGCATTCGTCGACGTCACCCTGGAAGACCTGGCGCTCGGTCACGACGTCGGCCCCCGCGCGACCTTCCTGCTCATGCAGGCCGTGCACCCGCTGATGGTCGAGGCGGGCGGCGGGTCGATCGTCAACCTCGGCTCGGGGACGGGCACCGGCGGCGAACCCAAGTGGGGCGGTTACGCCGCCGCCAAGGAAGCCATCCGTGGGCTGTCGAAGGTCGCCGCCCTGGAATGGGGGCGCGACAACATCCGCGTCAACGTCATCTGTCCATTCGCTGAGTCCGACGGCGTCAAACTGTGGAAGCAGTTCGCACCCGACGATTACGCGAAGGCGGTGGGTCGGGTTCCGATGAAGCGCATCGGCGACGTTCGCACCGACGTGGGCGCGCTGGTGGCGTTCCTGCTCAGCACCGACGCGACGTTCATCACCGGACAGACCATACACATCGACGGCGGAATCGGTTGCTTCCGATGACCGCCAACGGTGAGTCGCTGCGGGATCGGCAGCGCGCACAGGTCCGGGCGGACATCAGGCGGGCGGCGTTCCGGCTGTTCGTCGAACGCGGATATGACGCCGTGACCACGGAGGAAATCGCCACTGCCGCAGGCGTTTCGCCGCGTACCTTCTTCCGGCACGTGCCGACCAAGGAAGAATTGCTGCTGGCGCCCGTTCGCCACGGCGGCGCCGCCATTGTCAACCTGCTCGAACAACGACCCGCCGGCGAGCCGCCGGACGTCGCACTGATCAACGCCATCATCACCCGGACCCGCTCGTTCGACGAGGCCGACACCGAACAGTGGCGGGAAGCCTTGCTGGTGGCACCGGGCCTGCTGGACAGGGTCACGGTTCACACACCCGCCGACAAGGAACGGGCCGCCAAGCTGGTCGCCCAACGCATGGGCACCGACCCCGACATCGATATCCGCCCCGGCCTGCTGGTCCAACTTGCTTTTGCCGCGGCAGATTTCGCGTTTCAGCAGTGGGTGCGCCGATCGAGCAGCACGCGGCCGCTGGATCGCTACGTCACCGAAGCCCTGGAAGCGGTCAAAAGTCGTCACTGGGAAGGGAAGTCGGATCAGTGAAGTCCAGCTACAAGGTCGCCGTCTGGGCCACCGGTGGCGTCGGGAGTTACGCCATCCGCACGATCGCCGACCGGCCCAACCTCGAACTGGTCGGGGTGTGGGTGCATTCGGACAGCAAGAACGGCAAGGATGCCGGCGAACTGGCCGGCATCGATCGGCTCGGTGTCCTCGCCACCCAGGGCGCCGCGGTGATCCTCGACGGCGACGCGGACTGCGTCGTCTACGCCGCGCCGGCACCCCACCGGATGAAGGAAGCGATCGGCGACCTGTGCCGAATCCTGGCCGCCGGCAAGAACGTCGTGACGACATCGATCCCGGGGCTGGTGTACCCGCGCGGCTCCATGCCGCTCAAGGTCATCGACGCGATCCAAGCTGCCGCCGAAGCCGGACGGAGCTCGTTGTTCTCGTCGGGCATCGAGCCGGGATTTGGCGCGGACCTGTTCCCGATCGCACTGATGTCCATGTCGCACAAGGTCTATTCGGTGCGCGGCATCGAGATCACCAACTACTCCGATTACGGCAACCCGTACGACATGCGGGAGCTGTTCGGGTTCGGCCAGCCGCTCGACTACCAAGGCGGGTTGAAGGTGCCCGGCACGCTGCGCTGGGGCTGGGGTGCGGCGGTCACCATGGTCGCCGACGCGCTGGGCGTCGAGCTTGACCACATCCGCGAGACGTGCGAATTCCAGGCCACCCCGCGCGACATCTCCACTGCGTTCGGACTCGTCGAAGCCGGCACCGTCGGCGCGACCCGGGCACGGTGCATCGGCGTGGTGGACGGCCAGGACGTCATCACCATCGAACACGTCGACCGGCTCGCCGACGACCTCGCCCCCGATTGGCTCAAGGGCCGCACCGGTGGAACCGACGGCATCTGGCGGGTGATCATCGACGGGGAGCCGAGCATCGACGCGGAGTTCGAGGTCGGGCATCGTCCCGGGGAGAGCCATAACGATCACGGCTTGCTGGCAACGGGCATGCGCGCGGTCAATGCCATCCCGTGGGTTTGCGAAGCTGAGCCGGGAATCGTTGACGCGCTGCATATTCCGCTCACCTCACCGGTGGGGGCGCTACATCCGGCCCGGGACGGGGTTCCGGCCTTCTAGGTTCGGGCCTTACTCGTCGGTGCCGGCCGGGTCCGGCCAGTCCAGCCACCGTTGCAGCGTGTGCGCAGACGGTAACTCGACCGCCTGACTGATCTTTTCGAACAGCCGGACGGCACCCGCGATCGTGACATCGGCAAACACCGTGAACGCCGCGAAATGGATGCCCTCGGTCAGTGGATAGCAATTCTCGGCCACCACCGCGACCTGGCCCGGGTCAGAGGTCTCCCGCACATACGCCTTGGGCCAGCGGGTATCCCGGTTCCACTCGTTGACCAGCTCCAACAACCGGTTCCGCTGCGCCGCCCCGTAACGCTCGGCCTCGCTGACCCGAATCGTCAACAGATTCCGGGCCGGCCCGCTGACCCGCATCCAGATCCGGAACTTGCCCTGCTGCGAGCCAACAATCGCAATGAAGTCGCGACCGTCACTGCCGCGGTCAAACTCAAGCTCCCGCAGGCCGAGATAGCGCTCGATCAACCCCGCATCGAACGGTTCGATGCTCATAACACTCCCAACGGCTCAGCGGAAGGCAACGCGTCGTGTGCGCTCCCAGACCCATCGAGATTAAACCCGTCGCGGTCACGCCGGTTCAACAGCAGAGGTGCCACCGTCAATCACCAGCACGGTGCCGGTTGTGGTGGCCGATGTCGCGAAGTACAGCGCTCCTTCGGCGACGTCTTCGGGTGTTCCTTCTCTCGGCAGCGGCCGGTCGTTGCGCATCTTGGCTCTCGTTCGCTCGATGAACTTTTCGACGGCCTCGGGAGGAAGACCGCTGACCGACGACGCCAAGATCGGCGTCGGGATCCCGCCGGGCGCGATGCAATTCACGCTGATGCCCAACGGCGCGAGCTCGGTGGCCACGCTCTTGCTGAAATGGATGACCGCGGCTTTGGACGCGCGGTAGGTCATCACGCCGCCGCCCGGCTGCAGTCCGCCGATCGACGAGATGTTGATGATGCGGCCGCCGCCGCGGTCCGCCATGTGCCGGGCGGCGGCCTGGGTACCCAGCATGACGCCCAGCACGTTGACCGACATCACGCGGTGGAAGTCGGAGAGATCCGCGCGCAGAAAGCTTTTGGCCATCTTGCTGGAGATGCCGGCGTTGTTGACCATGACGTCCAGGCCGCCGAAGCGGTCGACCGCGGCCTGTACGAGGGCGTCGACGTCGGCCTCGTCGGCAACGTCGGCATGGTGGAACCACGCGCGGGCCCCACATTGCGCCGCGATGTTCTCGCCGGCTTCGTCGTTGACGTCGGCGATGACGACATCGGCACCCTCAGCGGCGAATTTCTCGACGATTCCCTGGCCGAGACCCGATGCGCCGCCGGTGACAATGGCAACCTTCCCTGCCAGTGAGGCCATCCGAGCTATCTCCTTTCGCACGCAGTCTTGCCTACTGGATCGGTTCGTCGCCGAGGACAGTGGTGCGCAGCATCTCGCGCGATGAGCCGGGATCGTAGGGGGCCGCTCGATGCAGGACCCCGCGGTTGTCCCAGATGACGGTGTCGCCGACCGACCAGGCGTGGCTGTAGACGTTTTCGGGCACCGTGGCGCGCACCAGGAGCTCGGCCAACAGGGCACGACCCTCCTCGAGGTCCATGCCGACCACGTAGTCGGCCGAGGCGCCCAGCACCAGTGACCTGCGGCCGCTGCGGTGGGTCCACACCAGGGGATGTTCGTGGGTGCGCCGGGATCGCCAGCGCGCCACCTGTTCTGGGGTGGGATCGGGCGTGATGCGCCGTTGGGAGGCTTCCAGCGAGTGCACGACTCGCAACGCGCCGAAGCGGTCCTTTTCTTCCTCGCTCAGCGCGTCGTAGGCGGCGTAGGAATTGGCGAATTCGGTTTCGCCGCCCCATTCGGCGACCTGCACGGCCGACAGGACGGTGGCCTTCTGTGGACACTCGTCCCCGATGGGCGTGCAGCCGTCGATGTGCCAGTCGAACGTTGCCTTCAGGTAGGCCGCCGAGGAGTTCTTCGATGTGTCCAGCGTGATCGGATAGATGCCGGGGATCCGGTGGTGGCCGTCGGAAGAGTGGTCAACCTCGCCGAGGCGGCGGCAGAACGCGACCTGCGCCTCGGGGTCGAGCCGCAGTGCACGAAAGACCAGAACTCCGTTGTCCTCCAACGCATCCAGGATGGCCTCACCGACCGGGTCGACCGGGTCCTCGCAGGCCAGTTGGGCCGAATCCAGCCCGGTGACCTCGGCGCCGACGGACTCGCTGAGCTTGGTGATGGTGAGCAGACTCATGAAAATCTCCGCCTGTCCTTCCATTTTTGATAGATATCACGGGAACGGCGCGCCGGTGCGGATCATGACGGCGTTGGCGGCGTCGGTCGGGACGGGCTGGTGCATGACCTCCACTGCCATGGCGACCATGATCAGCGAATAGATCATGTGCAGCAGGTTGAGCACATCGTCGGGCAGGTCGTCGAGCGGGAACTTGTCGCAGTAGTCGACGGCCTCTTCGAGCCGCGGGAAGAATGCGTCGTGGAACTGGCGCATTTCGGGCATGGTGCTGGCCATCCGCGCGTTCCAGCGGTCGGTTTCGCCTGCCAGACACCAGGTTTGGGCGTATCTTTCCAGCTCCGCGAATGCGCTGGGCAGCAAAGCATCTGGCATGGTCACACTCCCGCCGGCGCCGGGGCGTTCTCGCGCTGGGAGGCCTGGTAATCATCGACCCAGTCGGCGATCACCTTGTGCAGGTGGCGCACCAGGATCTCCTGGTCGCCCAGCGGGAACTCGTCGACGATGCCGTACTCCAGTGCGGCCTGCGTGCCACCGAGCATGCCGGCGTCTTGCAGGGCGAACTCCTTGAGCACCACCGCGGCGACTTCGTGTTCGATGCGTTCCCGCACGTTGCGCGCCGGGTGGAAGTAGGTGTAGGCCTCAAACCGGTGGGTGTTGTGGGAGGTGGGCCAGTACCGGTACAGCAGATACCAGCCGCCGTAGATCAATATCTCGGTGTTCGGGAAGATCTGGAAGTTGCTGATTCCCCACGGTTCGATGCCACCGGGATTGAGGCCGGCCGGCAGCTCACCGATGTCGGGGGTACGCCACGGGCCGACCAGCCCGCTTTTCGTGGCCAGCTCGATCGGATACATGTACTCCGGCGGGAGCAGCCAGCGGCGCCGTCCCGCCGTCGACACCAGGCGGTGGGGGCCGTCGAGTTGGAAGTGCCCGCAGGTGAATCCGGCGTTCGGGTCGCGCACCGCCGAGGGCACCTGCTGCGGGTGCAGCGACGGCACGTGGTAATACTCCTGGAAGGCGTCGGCGAAGATCTTCCAATTGCTGTTGTTGTGCGCGACCCACTCGTAGCGCTCGGTCAGCTTGCCGAAGGGGTAGCCGTCCAGACCGGTGATCATCGGGCCCAGGAACTCGCGCAAACTTTGACGCGGCTCGGCGGCAAAGTTGATGAAAATGAAGCCGTTCCAGATATCGCATTGCACCGGCCGCAATCCGTAGTCGGCCATTTCGACGTCGAAGAACTCCGCGGGCTGCTGCACGAACTTCAGCGCACCTTCCAGGTCGTAGCGCCACCCGTGGTACTTGCAGGTGAACTGCCGGCACGTCCCGCGCGTCTCCCGATCGGGAAAGTCGTTCCACACCAGCTTGTTTCCCCGGTGGCGGCAGACGTTGTGGAAGGCGCGGATCCGCTCGTCCCTACCCTTGACGAGGATGACCGAGGCGCGCGCGACCTGGATCTCCTTGGTGACGTAACTGCCGGTGCGGGGCAGTTCCTCGACCCGGGCGACGTTGAGCCACGCCCTTTTGAACACCGCCTCGCGTTCCAGTTCGTAGAACTCTTTGGACGTCGAGTCTCTGAACGAGATGGGCCCGGTCCCGAGTTCGGGGTAGTGCTCAGTCCAAGACCCTTCCGGGGGCCTACCCGATCGCGTCATGGTGAACCTCCCTGTGTCGCGATGCTTTTAAGATCAATCTCGTCACATCACCGCTCCCCCGTTGACGCCCAGAACCTGGCCGGTGATGAAGCCCGCCTCGTCGGAGCACAAGAAGCCGACCGCCGCGGCGATGTCGGCTCCGGTACCCAGATGGCCCATCGGGATATTCCTGGCGATTTCCTCGTTGGACTTCACGTATCCCGCCGCCTGTGCCTGGTGCTGCATCGGTGTTTCGATGCCCGACGGGGGGATGTTGTTGACGGTGATGCCGTGCGCGGCGTACTCGCGGGCCAGCGATTTGGTCAGGGTGATGACCGCGCCCTTGGACGCCGCGTAGTGGGCGGCGAACGGCGAGCCACGCTGGGCGCTGGACGACGAGATCATCACGATCCTGCCCCATTTCGCGGCGACCATGTCCGGAATCGCGACTTGGCAACAGTGAAATGTGCCCGTCAGGTTGACGTCGATGATTCTCGACCAGGACTGCGCGGTGATCTCGGTGAACGGGGCATGCCCGAACATTCCCGCACTCGTCACCAGGACCGACACCGGACCGAGCTCGCTGCGCACCTTCGCGAACGCCTGCTCGACGGCAGCGCGGTCGGTGACGTCGGCGCCGACGCCGACGGCCGTGATCCCACTCGCCCGAAGGTCTTCGGTAACGCGTTGAGCCGCTTGCTCGTTCACGTCGAGGACCCCGACCTTGAGGCCGCGCCGGCCCAGCTCGTAGCAGGTCGCCTCGCCCATGCCCGAGCCGCCGCCGGTTACCAGAGCCACCCTGGATGCCACCGTGGAACCCACCCCGCTCACGCCCACCTCACTCATAGACCACCCGCACCGTCCGGCTGGTCGGCAAACCCTGGCAGGTCAGCACCCAGCCCTCCTCCACTTCGTCGTCCTCGAGCGCGTCGTTGTTGATCATCGGAGCGCAGCCTTCGGTCAAGCGGGCCATACATGTTCCGCAGGAACCGACTTCGCACGACGACGGTGGGCTCAGACCCGCCATGCGGGCCGTCTGCAGCAAGGTATCGCCCGCCGTGTAGGGCACCGTGGTGGTGCGCCCATCGAGTTCGATGGTCACCTCTTCGGTGACAACACGGCCGGCGTCGGTCGGCGAGGCCAGGGCGCGGGAGTGTTGCATCGTCTGCACGTCAGTTCTCGATGCGGTCTTTGAACAGCTCGTGGCCGGTACCCTTTTCGACTACCCGGCTCAGTAATTCACGCAGGGTCTCCTGCTCCTCGGCACTGAGTACGCCGAACACCTTCTCGTGCGCGGCCAGGGCGTCGTTCACCACCGTGGCCACGACGTCGCGTCCTTCGTCGGTGAGGAAGGCCTGCAGAATGCGCTTGTGCTGGGGGTCCTGCTTTCGTTCCACCATCCCACGGCGTTCGAGAGCGGTGAGAGCCAGCTGAACGCCTTGCGGGCTGATCAGCAGGCGCCGGGCGAGCTCGGCGCCGGACAGGCCGGGTTCGTTGGAGAGTTGGCGCAGCACACCGATCTGGGCGGTGCTGACGCCGTGCGCACTTATCGCGTCGTTAACGCTGGTCAGCGAGAAGTAGAAGGCCTGCTTGAGCAGCCAGAGGATGTTTTCGGTGAGTTCCATACCTGTCTCCCTGGGGGGTCAACCCGTTGGCGACTTGTAGATCCGTCCGTCCTTCATGACGAACGAGACGGCGAGTGTGGCGCCGATGTCGCGAGACGGATCTCCAGGCACGGCGATGATGTCGGCCAGGTAGCCGGGCGCGAGTCGGCCCAACTCGTGGTCGGCCTCGACGAGTTCGGCGGCCACGACCGTGGCGGCGCGGATCGCTTGCATCGGGGTCATGCCGCGCGCCACCAGCGCCACCAGCTCCTTGGCGTTGTGGCCGTGCGGAATCGCCGGCGCATCCGTGCCGCATGCAATGCGGACCCCCGCGGCAATCGCCTTGGGTAGCATTGCCTTTGCGCGTGGGAACACCTCCTCCGCCTTCTTGCGCAGTTCCGGCGCGATCCGGTCGATGGCCATCGCCTCGGTCAGATACGTGGTGGAGACCAGGAAGGTGCCGTGATCGACCATCATCTGGAGGGTCTCGTCGGTGGCCAGAAAGCCGTGTTCGATGCAGTCGATCCCGGCCCGGATGCAGGCGCGGATCGCGGTGTCCCCGATGGCGTGCGCGGCTACCCGCACCCCGGCTCGGTGGGCTTCGTCGGCGATGGCGGCGAACTCCGCGTCGGAGTACTGCTGAGCGCCCGGGGCGGTGCTGTGCGACATGACTCCGCCCGATGCCGACACCTTGATCAGCTTGGCGCCGTGGCGGATCTGGTAGCGGACACAGGCGATCACGTCGGGCACGCCGTTGGCGATGCCCTCGGCGACCGACAGCGGCATGATCCCGGGCGCGAGCCGCTGGAACACCGTCGGGTCCAGGTGCCCGCCGTAGGGGGTGACGGCGTGGCCCGCGGGATAGATGCGGGGGCCGGGATGCCAGCCCTGGTCGATGGCGCGCTGCAGCGCGACGTCGAGCAGGTACCCGCCCGTCTTGACCATGAGCCCGAGGTTGCGCACGGTGGTGAAGCCGGCATCCAACGTGGTGCGCGCGTTCACCGCTCCGCGCAGTGTGCGATAGGCCGGGTCATCTTGAACTCCGTGCATCGGCGCCGGCAAGCCCTCGGGACCGTCGGGACCGCCGATGAGCAGATTGAGTTCCATGTCCATCAAGCCCGGTAGCAGCGTGACGTCCCCGAGGTCGACGACGGTAGCGGAATCCGGCAGTGGCGCTTCGGGATTGACTGCGGTAATCCGCTGTCCGTCCACCACTACCACCGCCGGTGAGCCAACCCGGCCGGCGTCGACGTCGACCCAGCGGGCCGCCCGCAGCACGGTCACACCGGTCACGGGACGGGCTCGGATACGCAGTCCAGGGTGGAAGCACCGGAGTCGGGAACCCGGGGCTGCTTCCAGCACTCCACCGGAAACGACACCATGATCATCGAATACAGCAGGTGCATCAGATTCAGCACATCGTCGGGTAAGTCATCCAGCCGGAACTTGTCGCAGTAGGCGAGGGCTTCCTCGGCACGCGGGGTGATCGCGTCGTAAAAGGCCTTCATTTCGACCATCGTGCTGCCCAGCCGCTTGGCGTAGCGCTGCGGTTCGGTGGGTAGGCACCACTGCGCGAAGGGTTCGAGGTCGGCGAATTCGGTTGGCAGCATTTGGGATATCGGAGACATCGCGTTCAGACTCCCGCCCGACTCATCCGCTGGTACTCGTCGATCCAGGCCGCGGTCTCCTTGTGCAGGTGACGCAGCAGGATCTCTTGGTCGTTGAGCAGGAACCCGTCGACCGCGCGCGACTCGATCATGCTCTGGGTCGCCTCCAGCGTATTGGCATCCTGTAGGCCGTATTCCTTGAACGTCACCGCCGCCAGTTCCTGGGCGACGCGTTCCCGCGGAGTGCGGGGCTGCGGGAAATACAGCGTCCCCTCGAAGACATGGCTGCGGAACGACGTCGGCCAATAGTGGTAGGTCAGATACCAGCCCTGGCCCCAGAAGAGCATGACGAAGTTGGGGAACAGCTGGAACGAATCCAGCCCCCACGGATCACATTTCGCGGGATTCAGCCCCGCCGGCAGCTCGCCCAAATCCGGCTTCTCCCAAGGCCCGAACAGCCCGCTCTGGCAGATGTCATCGATCGGCTTGCGCATCTCGTCCGGCATCTCCCAGGCCCGCACCCCCGACGTGCTGACCAGCCGGTGCGGGCCGTCCAGGCGATAGTGCGGGGCCTCGAAGCCGGCCTCGGCGGCCGCCCTCGAGTAGGCGGTCGGCGACTGGTTCGCGTGCAGCACGGGCGCGTGATAGAACTCCTGGAACGCGTCCAGGTACAGCTTCCAGTTCGCGGTCACCTCCGAGCGGTAGCACCATCGCGAGGTCAGCTTGCCGAACGGGTAGCCCTCCAGACCCGTCACCATCGGACCCAGGAACTCACGCAGGGACTGTTCGGGCTTCTTCGCGAAATTGACGAAGATAAAGCCTTCCCAGACCTCGCAGTTAACCGACACCAACCCGTAGCGGGTCTTGTCGAGATCGAAAAACTCCTCCTCCTGCTGCACGAAAGTCAGGTTGCCGTCCAGGTCGTAGCGCCAGGCGTGGTACTTGCAGGTGAACTGACGACACACACCGCTGGTCTCCTCGAGCGGCATGTCGTTCCACACCAGCTTGTTGCCGCGGTGCCGGCAGACGTTGTGATACGCGTTGATCGCCCCAGATGCCGTGCGCACCAAGATGATCGACGTGTTGACGACCTTGAGCTCCTTGGTGAAGTAGCTGCCCTTGCGCGGAAGCTGGTCAACCCGGCCCACATTCAGCCAGGCGCGTTTGAAGATCGCTTCGCGCTCCAGGTCGTAGATCTCCGGATCGATGCAGTCCTCATAGGACACCGGCCCGGTGCCCAATTCCGGGTAGTGCTGCGTCCAGCTGCCCTCCGGCGGCTTGGGGAATCGAGCCATAACCGCTCCAGTCCGTAGGAGTCCGTGGGGCCGACGGTATATGCTCGACGCCTTAATCGCAAGTAGTTGATATTGTGCTGAAGGGGGGGGCACGGTGCGGTCGCTGGCAGACGTCATCAGGGTCATCGAAGTCATTTCTCCGCACACCGAGGATCGCCGAGGCCGCCGGACCCGCCGACGTCGACGCGGCCGTCAACGCCGCGCGGGCCGCGTTTGACACCGGACTCTGGGGCCGTTGCGCCCCCGCGGAGCGCATCGCGGCGATCCGCCGCCTCGCCGACGTCTACGGCCAGCGGCGCGCAGAGATGGCCAAGCACCGGCACTCCCGGGATCAACCAGGGCTACACCATGGACCCCTCCGCGCCGTTCGGCGGCGTCAAGGCCAGTGGCTACGGCCGCGAACTGGGCCCCGAAGGCCTCAACAGCTACCTGGACAGCAAATCCATCGCGATCCGACCGAGAGGATGACGGACCCTAGCGGCCACCGTTGATCAGCGCGGCACGCGCCAGCGTCTGCTGCGCCATCTTCACGTGTGCGGCATCGACCAGGACACCGTTGACCCCCACGGCGCCGCGCCCCTTGGCCTCGGCGTCCCGATAGGCCGCGACATTGCGCTCGGCACGGGCGATCTCGTCGGCGGTCGGCGAGTAGACCGTGTTGGCGATGGGAACCTGGTTAGGGTGAATCGCCCACTTCCCGGTGTAGCCCAACAGGGACGCTCGCCGCGCGTCGCGCTCATACCCCGCTAGATCCTGGTAGTCGGGGTAGGGTGCGTCGATCGCGTCGATGCCCGCGATCCGCGCCGCCACGATGACCTTGTTGCGGGCGTAATGCCAGAAGTCACCGGGGTATTCGCCGAGCGGGACGAAGTTGGTGTCCACCCGCGCGCCCTGCGACAGCGAGAAGTCGCCGACCCCGAAGATCAGCGCGTCCAGCCGCGGGCTGGCCACCGCGATCTCCTCGGCGTTGGCGAGGCCCTCCACTTCTTCAATGAGCACTTCGAGCCGAATCTGCCTGCGCAGGCCGAGTTTCGCCTCCACCTGGGTGAGCAGCACGTCCACCCACCAGACGTCGCGGGCCCTGCGAGCCTTCGGGATGATGATGGTGTCGAGGTTCTCGCCCACCCTGGTCACCACGTCGATGACGTCGCGGTAGCACCACTGGGTGTCCAGGCCGTTGATGCGGATGGCGCGCGTGGCGCGGCCCCAGTCGACGTCGTTGAGGCCCACGATCGCCTTGGCGCGCGATTCCTCCTTGAAGGCCGCGGGAACCGCGTCCTCGAGGTCAAGGAACACGAGGTCGGCGCCGCACTGGGCGGCCTTCTCGAACATGTTGTCGTTGCTCGCCGGCACCGCGAGCTCGGAACGACGAAGCAGATCGGTCATCAAAGTCCTTCTGTCACAACACGCCTCGGGCGTGCAGGTCGTCGATGTCGGTTGAGCTCAAGCCAAGCAACTCGCCGTAGACCTCGGCGTTGTGTTCCCCGAGGCGCGGACCCAGGTGCTCGACGGTCCCGGACGCCGACGAGAAACGCGGCACCGGGGCCTGCACCGTCATGGCCCCGAGCTGTCGGTCCTCGACGGAGATGAACACCCCGCGATGGGACAGCTGCTCGTCGCCGACCAAATCGGCGATGTCGTACACCGGCGCCGCGGCCACCTCGTACTCTTCGAACACCGCCATCGCATCCGAAAGCGTCTTGGTCGCAACCCAATCCGCCACCACGGCGTCGACCTCGCGGGCCCTCGCCAGCCGTCGCTGCGGATCGCCGAAATCGGCGTCCTCGAGCAGATCATCGCGGCCGATCGCCCGAAACACCCGCAGTGCCAGCGCCGGTGAGCTGCCCGACATGGCCAGCCACCGCCCATCCGCGGTCTGATACGTGTTGCGTGGCGCCGAAATGTCCCACCGGTTGCCGGACCGCTCGGGCACCAGGCCCAATTGGTCGTAGCCCAACAGCGTCTGCTCCAGCAGCCGCGCCAGCGGGTCGATCAGGTTGACGTCGATCAGCTGTCCCGGCGCGCCGTGCGCGTCGCGGTGGTACAGCGCCATCATCACCGCGTAGGCGGCAGTCAACGATGCGACGCCGTCGGCCAACATGAACGGCGGCAGGGTAGGCGGACCGCCGGCCTGACCGGTGATGTGGGCGAACCCGCTCATCGCCTCCCCGAGCGTCCCGAAGCCCGGGCGCTCACTTTTCGGCCCGGTCAAGCCATATCCGGTGATGTGCAGCATCACCAGCCGGTCGTTGACCGCCCGCAGGCTCTGGTAATCCAGACCCCATTTGCGCAACGTCTGCGGCCGGGTGTTGAAGATCGCGACATCGGCGTGCCCCACCAGGCGGCGTGCCAGCGCCTGACCCTCGGCGCAGCGCAGATCCAGCGTCACAGATCGCTTGTTGCGCGATATCGACTTCCACATCAGCCCGACGCCGTCGCGCTGGTTGCCCCACGCCCGAATCGGATCGCCGTGCCTGGGTTCTTCGACCTTGATCACGTCGGCGCCGAACTCACCCAGATAGGTCGCGACCAGCGGGGCGGCCGCCAACGTGGCGAGGTCGAGCACCCGCACGCCGTCAAGCATCTGCACCGGCGCACACCCGTACGTTCGAGGGTCGTTGCAGCCCAAGATGTCCCCGCAGCGTTGACGACTCGTATTCGGTGCGGAACAGCCCGCGGCGTTGCAGCTCCGGGACCACCATCCGCACCACGTCTTCGAACGCGCCGGGCAGATGCGTTGCCGCCAGCACGAAACCGTCGCAGGCGCCGCCTTCGAACCACTCGGCCATCTGATCGGCGACCTGTTCGCCGGTGCCGACGAAGCGCGGCCCCTGTAACAGCGTGGCGCGATGACCGGCCAGGTCGCGCACGGTGACAGGGCGGCCCCCGCCCGTGGACGAAATATGCGTACGCAGGTTCTGCACCAGCCCCCGGATACCGGAGACCGACGCGATGAGTTCATCGGTCACCGGGTCGTCCAAATCGTGTTGCGCGAAGTCATAATTCATCAACTCCGACAACAGTGTCAGCGACGCCATCGGGTGAACCAGATCGTTGAGGAACAGGGCTTCGCGGTCCTTGGCGTGCGCCTCGGACTCGCCGACCACAGCGTAGGCCATCGGACAGATGCGGACCCCGGCAGGATCACGCCCGGCATCGGCGATGCGGTCTTTCTGGTCGGCGTAGTGGCTGCGCGCGATCTCGATGCCCGGGTCACCGGTGAAGATCAATTCCGCCCAGCGGGAGGCGAATTCGCGTCCGCGACCCGAGGAGCCGGCCTGGATGATCACCGGCCTGCCCTGCGGGGTGCGGGGCACGGTCAGCGGCCCACGCGCGGAGAAGTACCGGCCTGCGTGGCCCAGCTCGTGGACCTTGGCGGGGTCGGCGTACCGACCCGACGCCCGGTCGTGCAGTATCGCGTCGTCCTCCCAGGTGTCCCAGAGGCCGGTGACCACGTCCATGAACTCGTCGGCGCGGTCGTAACGCTCGTCATGACCCAGGTGGGCGTCCACACCGAAGTTCTGCGCCTCACTGTCGTTGACCGAGGTGACCACGTTCCAGGCGGCCCGACCCCCCGACAGGTGGTCCAGCGTGGCGAAGGTTCTCGCGACATGGAACGGCGCGTAATACGTGGTCGAATACGTCGCGCCGAGCCCAATTCGCGACGTGGCCTGCGCCAGCACCCCGAGCACCACGCCGAGGTCCAGCTTGACCGGGCGGGCCCCATATTTCACGGCGTCTTCGACCGATCCGCCGTAGACCCCGGGCATCGCCAGGCGATCGTCGAAAAACATCAGGTCGAAGCGGCCTTCTTCGAGCTGCCGCCCGATTTTCGCGTAATAGGACGCCTCGAGGTAGCGGTGTTCGGTGGCGGGGTGCCGCCAGGAACCCGCGTATACGGAGGTGCTGCCCGCCTGCATGAACGCGACGAGCGCCATCTTTTCGGTTCTAGGCATGTCGGAAATGTAGCATCTGATATATTAGATATCAATTGCTATGATCCTCGGATGGCAGCAATCGACATCTCCGGCACCGTGCGGGAACGCGCCGCCCGCGAACTCAGGGACCGCATCCTCACCGGGGCCCTGCCCGCGGGATCGCGGGTGGACCTGGACGCCATCACCGAGGAGTTCGCAACCAGCCGGACCCCGGTGCGGGAAGCGTTGCTGGAGCTCTCCTTCGAAGGCCTGGTCCAGGTCGCCCCGCGCAGCGGCGTGACCGTGATCGGCATCAGTCCCGCCGACGTGCTGGACAGCTTCACCATTCTCGGTGTGCTGACCGGCCAGGCGGCGGCGTGGGCGGCGCAGCGCATGGCACCCGACGAACTGGGGATGCTGCGCGAACTCGCCACGGACGTCGCCGGGCGGTCCGGTGACGACAGCATCGGCGAGGCCAACTGGCATTTTCACCAAAAGATCCACCGCGCCGCGCACTCCCCGCGGCTGATGACCCAGATCAAGCAAGCGGCCCGCGTCGTGCCGAGCAATTTCCTCACCCTGTTCCCCGACCACGAGAAACATTCGCTCGACGAGCACCAGCAGCTGCTCGACGCGCTCGGTGACAAGGACGCCGAGCGGGCACGCGCCATCGCCGAGCGGCATGTCCTGGACGCCGGGCGCTCGCTGGCCGATTGGCTGGAGCGCCGCTAACCTCGGCGAGATTGCCGCCATGGCTGCGGCACGGGCTCCAAACACAACCATCAGGGCAATCTCGGCGTAAAAAGATTGGGTGATTCCAGCGCAGTACCTGCTGTCGTCCGACGCACCGAGCCCGCGAACGCTCATCGACGTCCTCAACGACACCGCCGCGCGCTACCCGGACGCCGCGGCGATCGACGACGGCACCGTGCAGCTCACCTACAGCGAGCTGATCGCCGACATCGAAGCCGGCGCGGCCTGGCTGGCCGCGAGGGGAATTGGCCGCGGGGACAGGATCGGCATCCGGATGCCATCGGGAAGCTATTCGCTCTATGAGGCGATCCTGGCGACGCTGGCCACGGGCGCCGCATACGTGCCGGTCGACGCCGACGACCCCGATGAACGCGCCGAATTGGTGTTTTATGAGGCCAACGTTGCCGCGGTCATCAACGAAACCGGGCTGCTAAGGGGGCCCGGCTCGTCGCGTGGCTGGCGCGCCACCGCACCGCTGGGCCGGGACGACGCCTGGATCATCTTCACGTCCGGATCGACCGGCACGCCGAAAGGTGTGGCGGTGACCCATCGCAGCGCCGCCGCGTTCGTCGACGCCGAGGCGCAGATATTCTTGCAGGACAACCCGATTGGGCCTGGCGACCGGGTGCTCGCCGGGTTGTCGGTGGCGTTCGACGCCTCCTGCGAGGAGATGTGGTTGGCGTGGCGGCACGGCGCCTGCCTGGTTCCCGCGCCGCGGTCGCTGGTGCGCAGCGGGATGGACCTCGGCCCGTGGTTGGTCACCCGCGACGTGACCGTGGTGTCGACGGTGCCGGCGCTGGCCTCGCTGTGGCCCGCCGAGGCACTGGAAGCGGTGCGGCTGTTGATCTTTGGCGGCGAGGCCTGCCCTCCGGAGCTCGCCGAGCGGCTCGCTGTCGAGGGGCGGGAGGTGTGGAACACCTACGGCCCGACCGAGGCCACCGTGGTCGCGTGCGCGGCCAGGCTCGACGGGGCCGGGCCGATCAGCATCGGGCTGCCGTTGCCGGGCTGGGACCTGGCCGTGATCGACGCGACTGGGCAACCGGTCGGCTACGGCGAGGTGGGCGAGCTGGTGATCGGCGGCGTCGGGCTGGCCCGCTACCTGGACATCGAGAAGGACGCCGAGAAGTACGCTCCGATGCCGACGCTGGACTGGCCGCGCGCCTATCGCAGCGGTGATCTGGTGCGGTTGGAGCGCGACGGGCTGTACTTCTGCGGCCGAAGCGATGACCAGGTCAAGGTCGGGGGCCGCCGCATCGAGCTGGGCGAGGTCGACTCCGCGCTGGTTCATCTGCCCGGCGTCAGCGGCGGCGCGGCGGCGGTTCGCCGCACCGCTGCGGGCACGCCGGTGCTGGTCGGCTATCTGGTCAGCGCGGACCCGTCGTTCGACATCAGCGAGGCACGCAAAGAGCTCACCCAGCACCTGCCCGCCGCGCTGGTACCGCGGCTGGTCCAGGTCGACGAGCTGCCCACCCGCACGTCGGGCAAGGTCGACCGCGACGCGCTGCCGTGGCCGCCGCCCGGCGGCTCGGATGTTTCGGGCACGGACGAATCCGCCAACCTGACCGGCACGGCCGCCGAGCTGGCGGGGTTATGGCGCGATCTGCTCGGGGCCGCAGTGGACAGTCTGGAAGCGGACTTCTTCGCGCTGGGCGGCGGCTCGCTGGCCGCCGCGCAGCTCGTCGCCGCGCTGCGCCACCAATATCCCCAGGTGACCGTGGCCGACCTGTACGACCACCCCCGGCTCGGCTCGCTCGCCGGGTTTCTCGACGAGCTCGATCCCCCGCCGCGGGTCGTCGAGCGTGTGGTGAAACCCACCCCCCGGCTGACCCAGCTGACGCAGACCGTCTTGGCGGTGCCGTTGGCGACGCTGGCGGCGCTGCAGTGGGTGACCTGGCTGGCGCTGGCCAACAACGTCGCGCACGCCGTGCACCTGGTGCCGTGGACCGTGGTGGTGAACTGGTGGCTGATCGCCGCGGCGTTCCTCCTTTTCGTCACGCCCGTAGGCCGGATGGGCATCGCGGTGCTGTTCGCGCGGATCTTGCTGCGGAACGTGAAGCCGGGCACCTACCCCCGCGGCGGGTCGGTGCACCTGCGGGTGTGGTTCACCGAGCGGCTGGCCGAGGCCAGCGGCGCCGAGAACCTGGCCGGGGCCCCGTGGCTCGTTTACTATGCTCGCGCCTTGGGCGCCAACATCGGCAAAGGCGTTGACCTGCATTCGATTCCGCCGATCACCGGGATGCTGACACTCGGGCACCGCAGCGCGGTCGAACCCGAGGTCGACCTGTGCGGGCACTGGATCGACGGCGACGCATTCCACGTCGGTGAGATCACCATCGGCGACGACGCGACGATCGCCGCCCGGACCACCCTGTTTCCCGGCGCCGTGGTCGGCAAGAACGCCGACGTGGCGCCCGGCTCCGGCGTGATCGACAAGATCAAGAACAACCAGTACTGGAAGGGCTCGCCCGCGGTGAAGTCGGGCAAGGCCCGCCACCCGTGGCCCGACGAGCGGCCGGCCCGCAAGAGCCACTGGGTCGCCGGGTATGGCCTTACGTCGTTGGGGCTCGCCGGTCTGCCGTTGATCGCGGTGGCTGCCGGCCTCGGGGTGATCGCAGTGGCGGTCCGCCACACCCACCGCCTGTCGCAGGCGGTGCTGCCCGCGCTGCTGTGGACGCCCGTGGCAACACTGGCCGGGCTTGCGGTTTACCTGCTGCTGACGGTGGTCGGCGTGCGGATGCTGTCGATCGGGCTGCGGGAGGGCTACCACCCGGTGCGCAGCCGCGCCGGGTGGCAGCTGTGGGCGACCGAGCGACTCATGGACGCCGCACGCAATTACCTGTTCCCGCTGTATGCCAGCCTGCTGACCCCGATCTGGCTGCGGCTGCTGGGCGCCAAGGTCGGCCGCGGCACCGAGATCTCGACGGTGTTGCTGACCCCCAAGTTCACAGTGATCGAAGACGGCGCGTTCTTGGCCGACGACACCATGGTCGCGTCCTACGAGCTCGGCGGCGGCTGGATCTACGCGGCCGAAGCGACCGTCGGCCGGCGCGCGTTCCTCGGCAACTCCGGCATCACCCAGCCGGGCCGGCGCGTCCCCGACGACGGACTGGTCGCGGTGTTGTCGGCGACACCCCCCAAGGCCAAGCGCGGCTCGTCCTGGCTGGGCAGCCCGCCGATGCGGTTGCGCCGCCGTCCCGCCGAGGCCGATGTGGCGACCACATTCGACCCGCCACTGCGGTTGAAGGTGATGCGCGCGGTGGTGGAGGCGTTCCGGCTGCTGCCCGTGTTCGTGACGGTCACGATCGGGCTGGCGGTACTGGGCGCATTGCAGGCACTGGCACGGATGTTCGGCATCTGGTGGGCCGCATTGGCCGGCGGAGTGGTGTTGCTGGCCGCGGGCGCGATCGCCTGCGTTATCACGGTCGCCGCGAAATGGGTTCTGGTCGGCCGGATCAGGGCCGGCGAGTTTCCGCTGTGGTCGTCGTTCGTGTGGCGCAACGAGGTGGCCGACACGTTCGTCGAGACCGTCGCGGCGCCGTGGTTCGCCCGCGCGGCCAGCGGGACGCCGGTTATGAACCTGTGGCTGCGTGGACTTGGCGCCGACGTCGGCCGCGGCGCGTGGTGTGAAACCTATTGGCTGCCCGAGGCGGACCTCGTCACGCTCGGCGACGGCTCCACCGTCAACCGCGGCTGCGTGGTGCAGACGCATCTGTTCCACGACCGAATCATGCGGATGGACAGCGTAGTACTGGAAGCCGGGGCGACCCTCGGCCCACATTGCGTCGCGCTGCCCGCGGCCCGGGTGGGCGCCGGGGCGACCGTCGGTCCGGCGTCACTGGTGGTGCGCGGCGACGAGGTGCCGCCGTCGACGCGCTGGCAGGGCAATCCGATCCGGCCCTGGAAACCCCAGAAACCTCAGCAACCCGGCAAAAAGTCCGATGGCAAGAACGCACCCGCGGGCGTCGTCGAGGACACCGCGGCGTGAAAGCCTCTGCCAAGAAAGCACCGGCCGCGGTGATCGACGAATACCTGCCGAACAACGGCAACCCCGGCTACCGGGTATCGCGCTACGAGCTGGAGCTGGAGTACAAGGTCGCGATCAACCGGCTGTCCGGGACGGCGACCATTATCGCGGTGGCGCTCACCGAGCTCCAACAGCTCACCCTCGACCTGTCCAGCGCATTGGCGGTCTCGAAGGTGTCGGTCAACGGCAAGCGCGCCCCCCAGTTCTCCTGTCGCGGTGGCAAGTTGCGCATCCGACTCGCATCCAAGCTCGCCAGCGGGGCTGCGCTGTCGATCGTCGTCCGCTACGGCGGATCACCGAGGCCATTCCAATCACTTTGGGGTGAAGTCGGTTTCGAAGAACTGAGTGACGGCGCGCTGGTCGCCGGGCAACCCAACGGCGCCGCGTCGTGGTTCCCGTGCAACGACCACCCCAGCGCCAAGGCGGCCTTCCGCATCCAGATCAGCACCGAGAGCCGCTACCGGGCGGTGGCCAACGGCAAGCTGGTATCGCGGCGCGTGCGAGCCTCGCAGACGGTGTGGACCTACGAGCAACCCGAGCCGACGTCGACCTACCTGGTCACCCTGCAGATCGGTACGTACGAGATGGCGAGGCTGGCGCGGACACCGGTGCCGATCCAGGCGGCCTTGCCCGAACGGCTGCGCGACAACTTCGACCACGATTTCGCCCGCCAACCGCAGATGATGAAGCTGTTCGTCGAACTGTTCGGGCCGTATCCGCTGGCGAACGGCTACACCGTCGTGGTCACCGACGACCCGCTGGAAATACCGCTTGAAGCCCAAGGGATTTCGATCTTCGGCGCCAATCACTGCGATGGCACGCGGGGCAGCGAGCCACTGATCGCCCATGAACTGGCGCACCAGTGGTTCGGCAACTCGGTGACCGCGCGGCGGTGGCGTGACATCTGGCTGCACGAGGGCTTCGCCTGCTACGCGGAGTGGTTGTGGTCCGAACACAGCGGCGGCCCCAGCGCCGACGAACTCGCCCGACGCCACCACGAACAGCTGCGCGCGAAGCCGCAGGACCTGCTGCTGGCCGAGCCCGGACCGCGTGACATGTTCGACGATCGCGTCTACAAGCGCGGTGCGCTCACCCTGCACACGCTGCGCCTGCGGTTGGGCGACGAGAAATTCTTTGCGCTGCTTAGGGATTGGGCGACTCGGTATCGCCACGGCAACGTCGTCACCGACGACTTCACTGCGCTGGCGGCCAACTACTCTGACGAGTCACTGCGGCCGCTGTGGGATGCGTGGTTGTACTCGACGCCGGTGCCGTGACTTGACGTGACTTGACGTGACCGGGCCCGGTCGCGGCGGTACGATCCCGGCATGCCGTTGGCCAGCGGCGCGACCTTCGCCGGATACACCATCCTGCGGTTGCTCGGCCGGGGCGGGATGAGCGAGGTCTATCTGGCCCAGCATCCCCGGTTGCCGCGCCGTGACGCGCTGAAAATCTTGCCCGAGCCGGCAAGGTTGGCCAGGGCGGACAGTGGCTTTCGGGAGAGATTCCACCGCGAGGCCGAACTCGCCGCCACCCTGTGGCACCCGAACATCGTCCAGGTGCACGATCGCGGCGAGTTCGATGGCCAACTGTGGATCGCGATGGACTACGTCGAGGGAGCTGACGCCGCGCAGTTGTTGAAAGGCCGGTACCCGGCCGGCATGCCGGCGCACGAAGCGTGCGCCATCATCACCGCGGTCGCCGAGGCGCTCGACTACGCCCACCAGCGCGGGCTGCTGCATCGTGACGTCAAACCGGCCAACATCCTGCTCACCGACCCAAAAGACGATCGACGCCGGATCCTATTGGCCGACTTCGGAATAGCCCGATACCACGACGACGTGAGCGGCCTGACCGATACGAACTTCACCGTGGGGACGGTCACCTACGCGGCACCCGAACAGCTGATGGGCGGCGAGATTGACGCGCGCGCCGACCAGTACGCGCTGGCCGCCACCGCGTTTCACCTGCTCACCGGTGTGCCGCCGTATCAGCATTCCAACCCGGTCGCCGTCATCAGCCAGCACCTCACCGCACCACAACCTAAGCCAAGCGGTTGGCGCCCGGAATTGAAGAACCTCGACGAGGTGTTTTCGCGGGCACTGGCTAAGAACCCTGGTGACCGGTTCGAACGATGCCACGACTTCGCCGCGGCCCTCACCGAACGGTCCGGCATCGACTCGGACGCTGTTCACCGGACCCAGGCCGATCCCACCCAGGCCGATCCCACCCAGGCCAATCCCACCCAGGCCGCGCCGACCCAGGCCGCGCCGATCGCGACGGCCGACACCCAAGCCGCGGTAAGCGTGCCGTCGAATATGGCGAACCGGAAGCGACGGTCGCGGATTCTGCCCGGGGTGGCGATAGCGGCGGTCATCCTCGCCGTCGTCGGCGTCACCGCCTACGTGAGGCAGCCCATGAAGCGGCCAGCAGCCACGAACGGGACGGCCCCGGCGGCCTCCCCCGCGGCAGCAACCACTCCGGCCCGACCCGCCGCCCTACTCGATGGCACCTACCGCTTCGAGTACGACTACGAGAAGCAGACGATCAACGGCGCCCCCTACGCCGTGCACACCACCGACAACATCGGTTGGTGGGCATTTCGCTCATCGTGCGGATCCTCGGGATGCGTCGCCAGCGCGACCCAACTGGACACCAAAAATCCCCAAGTGGCGCGCACCCCGGCCCAGTCCGCTGAGTACCGTTTCGCCGACGGTCACTGGCAATCCGCGCCCGCTGCGCGCCAACTTGACCAGCCGCGCTGCCTGTCAGCAGACGGACAAGTCGTCGCAGGCGCCAACACCGTCGTGCTGGCGTGGTCGTTCGAGGCAGCGCCCGACGGCGGCCTTCGGGGCACAAAGACCGGCATCGCTCTCACCAATGAATGCGGCCTGCAAGGACAGGTGGCGGTGGCCCCCGTCGTAGCGATTCGAGTCGGCGACGTGCCGGCCGGCGTCGCCGTCGCCGATCCAGCGGCGACCGCCAGCGCACCGACCAGCACCGCGGCCCCAGCCGTTGCGGGCCCAGTCCTCGACGGCACCTACCGCGTGGAGTTCGATCTGCAGAACCAGACGATTAACGGCACCGTGACCGGGCTGGGCGCCGCCACCTCCGAGTGGTGGGCGTTTCGTTCCGTGTGTACGCCGGCCGGATGCGTGGCCGCAGGGTCTCAGTTGGCCGAATCCAACCAGCAGGAAGGAACCGGCACGACAAGCGTTGTCCATCTAGCCGACGGTCGTTGGCAGGGCACGCCGACCCTTCAGGCGCCAATGGAGTGCGGAAGAACCAACAAGGCAGGCCGCGACGACGAGACCCGCCTGTGGTCATGGGACCCACAGGCCGACGGGACGTTTCGAGGCCTCATGATTGGCACCATTCTCAGCAATGGGTGCGGCACTCAAGGAACGGTCTACCGGACACCGTTTGTGGCGACACGCACGGGCGATGTGGCGCCGAGCGTGATCGTTGCCGATCCGGCGTTGTTCATCACCGCGACCGCTCCGGCCCCTGGCGGTCCGCACTGAGAAGCACCGGAAGGGGGGCGCGCCTTCTTACAAGTTAGCCAGGTCGTCGGGAACGTCGACCTTGTGTTCCAGGAGCGCCTCGAGGGGCACCACCTCGAGGGTGCTCTCGTTGGTGCACGCCAGCACCACGGGCGCCGCACAGCCGTCGTGGTGGGCCCGAAGCCAGTTCAGTGCGGTGACGCACCACCGGTCCCCGGGTAGGAGACCGGGAAACCGGTACTCGGGCACCGGCGTCAGCAAGTCGTTGCCAATGGAACGCTGGTGCTCCAGGAACTCGGCGGTCATTACCGCGCAGACGGTGTGCCGGCCGATGTCCTCGGGTCCCGCAGAGCAGCAGCCGTCGCGGTAGAAGCCGGTGAGTGGTTCATTGCCGCACGGCTCCAGCGGGCCACCCAGCACGTTGCGATCAGGCACGTGTTTAGTATTGCGCGCCTGGACGTGAAATTTTGGCGAAAATCCGCCATACACGCCGCGCGGATCGGTCGCGGGCCCGCGCGGGCGCCCTATAGCCCGGATACCCGGGCCAGCTCGGAGCTGCCGAGTGGCGTGGCACCGACCCGGCCGGCAGCCAACGCGTCCGTCTCCGCATACACCCGCGCGATCCGCGTGAAGGCCTCGCCCGTGCGCATGAGTTCGGCGTTGCGCCGCTCGGTTCAGGGCCGACAGTTGGGCGGCCTCTTCCGCAAACGCCATGACCGCCCGCAGGGAGACGTCGTCCGCCCCGGCGGGCACCAGCTCGGCGAGCGATGTCGCGGCCGTGGTACCGGCCTGGAGGCCCTGGGCGGCGTTGTCGACGACTTGTGGACCGATGTCAACGGCGCTCGGGTCGAATGTCATGGACTGCATAGGCGCACTCCTCCCCTGTTCACGCGCCAAGTCGCGCCCTCGGCAGAACGATGTCGATAGCGATAATAATCACTAGATATAGTTTCTGTCGATAAATGTAGGCGTTAGCAACGATGTCTGGCCGCCTGACCAGGAAACCTGTCCTGAGTAGGAGTAAGCCCCCAGGTGGGTTGCTCGCGACGTCATGGTGCTGCGCCTGCGTACGCTGCCGGCAAAGGCTCACGGCGACGTGTTACCGGCTACCGTGAGCAGCGGGATCGGTGCCGCGTGCCGGCCGCATCGCCGGGCTTCGCGAGGACACCCGCGGTAGGCCGAGGCAATACCAGAGCCGGTACCCCCTTGCCGACCCTCGACCGGTAGGGTTTGCCGGTGTGATACTCACCGGGGCCTTTTTGGCCGAACAGGCTGCAACCGTAGACAACAAACTCAATGTGTCAGGCGGCGTGCTTTCCAAGTTCACGGTCGGGCCCGAGCGGCAGGCCCGCCTTCTGCTTGTGGTGCTGACGGAGAGCGATCCCGACAGCTCGGATCGGCGAGTTGACGTCGAGATCCGGCCTCCGACAGTCGAAGACTCGCTATACCGGCGGTACGAGGTGCCGGAAGCCTCCGTCGGCGAGTTCCCGGGATTCGCCTTCTTCGAGATCGACGTGACCCTGCCGTTTGACGGGCGCTGGATCATTGTGGTGTCCGGCGGGTCGGGAGCGATCTCACTTCCGCTCTTGGTGAACAGCTGGGCCCCGCCGCCTCCCTCATCGCTCGGCATTTAGCGAGCCCGCGGCTAACTGCGGGTTCACTCCCAGTTGGCGATTCTGGCTGCATGGTGGCGGGGGTCTGGGCCGATCCGTTTGACGGGGAGATCGACGAGAGATCACTGCGCGGCTGATCCAGGGTTCATCCTCAGCGACTAATTTTTGTGCGGCGACACGCTCGCGATTTCCGCCCCTGACAACGACCGGCCGCGTACCCTGAATCTGTTGAGTGCCAACGAGATAACAATTCTTAACCTCAGCTCATTTTGCGCGCCACGCACACCTCCCGAGAAAACATGGTCTCTTCGTGCACCGTCGAACCGCCTTGAAGCTACCGCTGCTGCTGGCAGCAGGCGCGGCACTGGCCCAAGTGCCCCGCGCCGCCGCGGAAGCTGCCCGATGGCCGGCTGACCGTGCCAACAGTTGGTATCAAGCGCAAGGCTGGCTCGTCGGCGCAAACTACATCCCCGCCAACGCCATCAATCAGCTCGAGATGTTTCAGGCGGACACTTATGACCCCGGGCGCATCGACGCAGAGCTGGGATGGGCCCGATCGTTCGGGTTCAATGCTGTGCGCGTCTTCCTGCACGATCTGCTGTGGACCCAGGATCGGCAAGGCTTTCAAGGCCGTCTCGCTCAGTTCGTCGACATAGCGGCGCGCCACGGCATCAAACCGCTCTTTGTCTTGTTCGACTCGTGTTGGGACCCGTTGCCCAGGCTGGGCCCTCAGCACGCGCCGCGGCCCGGAGTGCACAACTCCGGTTGGGTGCAGAGCCCGGGCACCGAACACCTTGGCGACCGCCGCTACAGCGGCGTTCTGCGCGACTACGTCACGGGAGTGTTGGGCCAGTTCCGCAATGATGACCGCGTTTTAGGTTGGGATCTGTGGAATGAACCCGACAACCCCTCGCGCGTGTATCGCTCGGTGGAGAGGAAGGACGAGCTGCAGCTTGTCGCGGAGCTGCTCCCCCAGGTGTTCCGGTGGGCGCGTTCGGTCGATCCTGATCAGCCGTTGACGAGCGGTGTCTGGCAGGGGAACTGGGGAGATCCCCAAAGCCGCAGCGCGATCAGCGCCATTCAACTGGACAACTCCGATGTGATCACGTTCCACAGCTACGCCAATCCGGCCGGCTTCGAGGCCCGAATCAACGAACTTGCTCCACTGGGTCGGCCGATCCTGTGCACCGAGTACATGGCTCGGTCACAGGGCAGCACCATCCAAGGAGTCTTGCCAATTGCGCGGCAGCGCAACGTCGGTGCATTCAACTGGGGTCTGGTCGCCGGAAAAACCCAGACCTACTTCCCGTGGGACTCGTGGGATCACCCGTACGCGGCGCCTCCGAAGGTATGGTTCCACGACCTCCTGCTGCCCGACGGAAGGCCGTATCGGGACAACGAAATCGAAACGATTCGAAAGCTGGCCAGCGGAGCGGCTTAGCCCAACTGCACGCGCCGGTTACTTCTCCAGGGTGTACTGGGCGATACTGAGGTAGCCCTCGTGGAACAACCTCGCACAGCCGGTCAGATATCGGTCATAGCGGTTGTAGACCACTTCACCCTGCAGCGCGATGGCCTCATCCTTATGTGCCTTCAACGCCGCCGACCACGCATCCAAGGTCTTGCAATAGTGCGACTGCATCTCCTGGACGCGGGTGCAGGTGTAGCCGGCCTTGGCGGCATAGTCCGGCACCATCTCGAGCGTTGGGAGACGACAGCCGGGGAAAATCTCGGTGAGCATGAACTTGGCGAATCGTGCCAGCTCAAAGGTCAGTGGCAAACCCCTTGCGGTCATCTCTTTGGCATGCAACACGGTGATGGTGTGCAGCAGCATCACTCCGTCAGAGGGCATCGAGTCATAGGTGATCTTGAAGAAATCGTCGTAGCGGTCGAAGTCGAAGTGCTCGAACGCGCCGATCGACACGATCCGGTCGACCTTGCCTTCCCATTCTTCCCAGCCACGCAACTGGACCGACTTCGAGCGCTTGCTCGGGTTCTTGTCGAGAAGCGACTGAACGTGGGCGAGCTGGTTCTTACTCAGCGTCAGACCGATGACGTTGACGTCGTACTTGTCCAGGGCTCGGTTGATACAGGCACCCCAGCCGCAGCCGATGTCGAGCAGCGTCATCCCGGGCTCTAGACCCACCTTGCCGAGTGACAGGTCAATCTTCGCGATCTGTGCCTCTTCGAGGGTCATGTCATCCCGCTCGAAGTACGCACAGCTGTAACTCTGCGTCGGGTCCTGGAAAAGCCGGAAGAAGTCATCAGACACGTCATAGTGCGACTGCGCCATCTCGAACTTGGGGGTTAGCTTGGGAGAAATAATGTCACGACCTTCGCTTGAACTGTGCGGGAGAAACCGCATGAACTTGTTCGGGACAAACCTGCCAACAAGCTACGACGCCACATGCCTTTGTTTCAAGCGTTCGGCGACTACCTGCTGCGATCAGCAGGACTCTACCCGACTCAATCTGCCCAGTCGTGGCGCGGGGGGCGTGCGATCGAGGTTATCGCTGGTCGTCGAGGGGAGCCACCCCATCGACCCCGCGGGCTATCTCAGCCCGTTGTTCCCGGGGACGCGGAGCAGCGCGCCGGTGCCGCCGGTACCGGCGCCACCGGAGGCAAACGTAACCACCGAGCACCGCGACGAGGTGATCGGCTGCCGAGCAGCCCGCGCCGGCCACGCATCCACCAGGGTTCCGTTGGCAAATGGTCGTCAGGTCGTCAAACTGTTTGCTGAAAAGCGAATTCGGTTGGGGTTGAAAAAGGGGGCCTGCTCTCCGACGGATTTAACGCTGGCGTAAACGTTTGCCGGTAGCATTTGTTTGCGCATCGGGGGAACCGGCACTGAAGGACTCACCATTGTTTAACGGCATGACGGTTGGCCCGGTTCTCTCTGTGGTGGCTAGCCCTCGTCGGGCCAGTCACCCCGCGAATCGAGGCCGTCCCGGTCGTCCCAGGTGTCGTAGCGTCGCTCGCGGGGCCGGATGATGCGGCGGCGCAACTCCAGTAGCAGCTCCTCCGTGGTGGCGCGGGCGAGAGCGTCGCTCGTGTAGGAGGGGTATCGAGGAGGTTCGGGGCTGTCGCGGTGCAGCTTGACGACCAGCTCTTTGGGTTCTCCACCGGCCAGGATGGTGTCGATGCTGCCGGGTGCCCAGCCCAGTTTGTTTTCCAGCATGGCGTAGGTTCCGGGGCTTGCCTTGCGCACACCGTTCTCGATGTCGGACAGGGTGCGCACGGTGAACTGCAGGCTGCTGGCCAGGTCGGTGCGGTTGCGGTATCCCAGCGCCACCCGCCTGCTCACGATGTGATGGCCGAGCCGCTCCAGGGCATGTCCGTCCATGGGTGGATCATGACGCATCATGGGCGGCAATGTCGAATTACCACGCACATATTTTTCTATTTTTTACCCAGTAGAGCGGAAACTACTTCCGTGGCACTCCCGCCAGATCGGCTCTGACCTCGGTAATTGTGTCCCAGAACAGCTGCTCCACCGCCTCCTTGGACCGGCCAGCCACCTCCACCCGAGGTATCCCGGCCAGTTCGCGGCGTACCACCTTCGCGTCGGGTAGCGCGTCGCCGGTCCACCATTCCCGGCGGATCTCGAAGTCATCGAACCGCTCACCCTCACGGGTATGGCGAAGCTCAGCGCGGCGCTTGCTGACCGGCACGCGCGCCCACCAGTGCGCGCGCCAGTACGGGCCGTCGTAAGCCCCGGGTGGGGCGCCGGTCTCCCACTCCTCGACCTGAACAGGCTCGTTGGGCGCGATCCCGTTGTAAGTCTCCGCGAACCCATATGCCTCATCGCGATCCAAGTAGACCCGTTCGATGCGGTAGGTGTCGCCGCTGCCCGCCGTAACCACGTAGACCGTCGCCATCGTCGCCTCCTTCGGCCACCGCGCCTAAGTCTCCCACGGCCCTTTGCGCCCTTCCGGGAAACCGAGTGGAGACACACCGGTCAGACATCCGCGCTCCCGGGTTCGCGGCTTAGGGCGGACCTGTGAGGCGCATCACGTGGAACAAATTGCCGCTTTATTGATATATTTTCCGTTACCTTCTTGCTGTTGCAACTAGGGGCGACCCGGCCGCCGTGGTCGCCCCGCTTGCGAGGGGTGGCGACGGCGGGGCTTCGGCCCCGCCGTCGTCTAGGTCTGACGAAGACCGAGGACTCACGTTTTCAACCAGGCACGGGCCGTCCACCCGCTCACAACCCAGGAAACGAACTGGTCCACATGAACAAAATTCTCGGCCCTATTGCCGCCGCCATCGTGGTGGTGCTGTCCTGATGCGCGCTATCAAGCCTGCCGTCGGCAACGCTGTCGACATTGCGGGATCGGTGGTCAGGGTCGGTATCGCTGTTGGCATTAGCGCGATGGTGATGTTCGAGTCGTCCGGCATGGCGCACGCCGACACGAGGGCCGTCAAGTTTCTGCTGGGCGTGATCTGCGCGGTGACGCTGCTCGGAATGCTGATCGCGGGCCGCGTCGTCAGCCAGCGACGTACTGCCTCGTACCAGCAGGGCCATCACTACGCCATGCAGCAGGCGTACCCCGAACCCATCGCCGACGTTAACGAGTTCGAGCACGGCAGCATCGAAGCCCTGCACCGGATGGAGTACCAGGGATGAGCAGAAGCGGCATATTCCTCAGCGACGACCCAAAAGTGCAAACCCACATGCTGCGCACGGTCGTTATCTCGGGAACCATCGCGGTGGTTCTAATCGTGGTCTTGTACCTAGTCGCTTTGCGGTTCGTTGCTCGGCCGTACCTGATGCCGTCCGAGTCCATGGCACCGACCCTGAATGAGGGCGACCGCATCATGGTCAACGAATTCACGTACCGCTTTGGCTCACCGCAGCCCGGCGACGTCATCGTGTTCAAGGGGCCGCCGAACTGGAACACCGGGTACAAGTCGATCCGCTCCGACGAAACCGCGTTGCGCTGGGTACAGAATGTGCTCTCGTTCGTCGGTTTCGTGCCTCCCGACGAGAACGACCTGGTCAAACGTGTCATCGCGGTCGGAGGGCAGACGGTGCAATGCCGTGCCGACACCGGCCTGACGGTCGACGGCAAGCCGCTCAAGGAGCCGTACCTAGATCCCCGCACAATGATGGCCGACCCGTCGGTGTACCCGTGCCTGGGCAGCGAGTTCGGGCCGGTCACGGTCCCGCCGGGACGGCTCTGGGTGATGGGTGACAACCGGACGCACTCGGCGGACTCGCGCGCCCACTGCACCAGCGTCCCGGCCGACGCGCTCAAAGGAATCCTGTGCACCGGCGATCCGATGTCGGGCACGATTCCGGTCGAGAATGTTGTTGGCAAGGCGAGGTTGTAGTAAGCACTCGCCACACCGGTGCATCGCTGACAAGTGTCGGCCCGGGGTCAACCTCCTGGCCCTGCGATTGATGCTCGGGCGCACCTCAGCGAAGGTCACACTCGACACCAACGCAGACTTGTTTGACGTCGATCTCGACACGGTTGCGGTTACGCTGCGTGCCCGGTATCCACCTGAAGCTGTGGGCAAAGCGTGGGCGCCAGATTTGCACAGCAAACACCAACACGGGCGTCTACCTGCAGTTTTCGGCCGACAGCTGTGGCGGTGGCGGAGGGATTTGAACCCTCGGACGGTGTTAGCCGTCACACGCTTTCGAGGCGTGCTCCTTAGGCCGCTCGGACACGCCACCGCCCAGCAGCTTACCTAACCACCGGGCGCTCACCCCAATCGCTGACGGGCGAAGAACGCCTCCAGGGGCGCGGCGCACTGCTGCGCAAGCACACCGCCGCGCACGGCCGGCCGATGGTTGAGCCGACGGTCGCGGACCACGTCCCACAGCGATCCGACCGCACCCGTCTTGGGTTCCCAGGCCCCGAATACCAGCCGCGCGATGCGAGCCAGCACCAGCGCGCCGGCGCACATGGTGCATGGTTCGACGGTGACCGCCAGCGTGGTCCCTTCCAGCCGCCACCCGTCACCCAGCACGCCGGCCGCCGCACGCATCGCCAGAATCTCCGCGTGCGCGGTCGGATCACCAAGGGCCTCACGGGCATTCACCGCCCGGGCGAGTTCGGTTCCGTCGGCACCGATAACCACCGCGCCGATGGGCACGTCCCGCGGTCCCGCCGTCGCGGCAACCACCAGCGCGGTACGGATCAGGTCTTCGTCGGTGGTCACCGACCGAGACGGTCGATCACCGCCGACAGCTGGTCGGCGAAGCCCATCTCTCGTGCGATGCGGCCCAGTTGCTCGTCGGCGTACAGGTCCGTCTCGTCGAGGATCACTCCCAACACCGCCTCGGGCAGCCCGACGTCGGACAGCAACCCGAGGTCGCCTTCCTCGAACGGCTCCGCGTCTTCGAGGTCCTCGGGATCGATGTCAGCGTCCAGGTTGTCCAGGACTTCGGCGGCGATGTCGTAGTCCAGCGCGGCGGTGGCGTCCGACAGCAGCAGGCGGGTACCCGACGGTGCCGGGCGCACGATGACGAAGAATTCGTCGTCGACGTCGAGGAGCCCGAATACGGCCCCCGCACTGCGCAGCTCACGCAGTTCGGTCTCAGCGGCGTTCAGACTAGTCAGCGACTTGGAGGCCATCTCAGAGCAGCGCCATTGGCCCTCTTCGCGCACGACCGCAACACCGAATCCGTCCGGCACATCCGCCGCCGGGCCCTTCGACGAGGCCCGTTGTGCTCCCATGGGCGCCTACGCTAGTCGCTGACCAGGCCCCTTGACCAGACGAGACCAGACGAGCGCGGAAAGCACCAGTGCCCGCCGAAGCCCGCCGAACTGTGCCAACCTTGGACTGTGGCTGGGACTGCGACGGCGAGACCGGTGTGCGTGCTCGGGCTGGGACTGATCGGCGGTTCGATAATGCGGGCCACGGCGGGTGCGGGCCGCGAAGTCTTCGGGTACAACCGGTCGGTTGAGGGCGCACAGGGAGCCCGCGCCGACGGCTTCGACGCCAGCATCGACCTCACCGACACCCTGGAACGCGCCGCCGGCAGCGACGCGTTGATCGTGCTGGCCGTACCGATGCCGGCCTTGCCGAGCATGCTCGCCCACATCCGCGAGGCGGCGCCCGACTGCCCGCTGACCGACGTCACGAGCGTCAAAAGCGCGGTGCTCGACGAGGTCACCGCGGCCGGTCTGCTGGCGCGCTTCGTCGGCGGTCATCCGATGACGGGCACGGCGCACTCGGGCTGGGCTTCCGGGCACGGCGGGTTGTTCAACAGAGCGCCCTGGGTGGTCAGCGTGGACGACCACGTCGACCCCGCGGTCTGGTCGATGGTGATGACGTTGGTGCTGGACTGCGGGGCGGTGGTGGTGCCGGCCAAATCCGACGAGCACGACGCGGCGGCGGCCGCCATCTCGCACCTGCCGCACCTGCTCGCCGAGGCGCTGGCCGTCACCGCCGCGGAGGTCCCGCTGGCGTTCGCGCTGGCCGCGGGATCGTTCCGCGATGGCACCCGGGTGGCGGGAACCGCGCCGGACCTGGTCCGGGCCATGTGCGAGGCCAACTCCGGCCAGCTGCTACCGGCCTGCGACCGGGTCATCGACCTGCTCAGCCGTGCCCGCGAATCACTCGCCCATAACAACTCAGTGGCCGAGCTCGTCGAAGCGGGCCACGCCGCACGAACGCGCTACGACAGCTTCCCGCGCTCCGACATCTTCACCGTCATCATCGGCGCGGAGAATTGGCGCGAAGAACTGGCCGCCGCGGGCCGCGCGGGCGGCGTGATCAGATCCGCTCTGCCAACCCTGGATAGTCGACGATGAACCCGTCGGCGTCGACACGCACGATGGTGTCGGCGACCGGCGAACGCAACTTGATCCCGTCCAGCCGCCCCTCGCTGGTGTAGCTCACGGTGTCCGCAATGACGACCATCTCGGGCACCCGCACATAGACCATCGGCAACGTGATCGAGTCCGCCCGTTCGTGTAAGCCGAGCCGCCGGATGGGCAGGGCATTGAAGAACGGACTGAGCACCAGGTCGACGTCGAGGGCGCCGTTGTATCCCGCTCGCTTCTGCCCCTGGTGGTCGGTGACCAACCACATGTTCTCCTCGTCGCGGGCGATGGCCAGCTGGCGTTCCCGATCGGCCAGCGTGACGGTCAACCCGAACCGCTTGGTGGCACCGCTCTCATCGGTCTGCAATTCGTAGAAGGCCCCGAACGCCGGGTTGGTCGCCGTGGCGGCCGCGACGATGCGGCCGTTGGCTTTGATCCGCTTGCCGGACAACTGGATTCGTACCGATTCCATGCGGGAGACATCCTGTGCGCGCCAAGTCAACATCGCCGGCCAGACGCGGAGAGTCGGATCAGAAGAGGCTGCGGTCACTCATCTACCGTAGAGCGTGTTTACGAACCGCGGCGAGTTTGTCACCAAGTGCTCCCCTGGGTTTTCATCGGCAGGCCATCTCGCCGACCGAGAGCCTTGCGCGGCCGCCCGGTGCCGGGCGCCGACACCCATACCGCCAGCGCCAGCAGACCGTCGAGCAACAGCGCCAACGCGGCGACCATCAGCGCGCCGACCAGGGCGAGGTGGAACTGACGCACCTTGATCCCGTCGATCAGATAACCGCCCAGCCCGCCAAGGCTGGCATAGGCGGCCACCGTCGCGGTCGCGACCACCTGCAGCGTGGCGCTGCGCAACCCGCCCAGGATCAGCGGTAGCGCGTTCGGCACTTCGACGCGCAGCAGCACCTGGGCCTCCGTCATGCCCATCGCGCGGGCGGCGTCGACCACCGTCGGGTCGACATTGGCGATGCCCGCGTACGTGCCGGCCAGCAACGACGGCACGCCCAACAGCATCAGGGCGACCAACGGTGGCCCAGGGCCCAACCCGTATACCAGCACACCGAGCAACAGCACGCCCAGCGTCGGCAGTGCGCGTAATCCGTTGACCGCGCCCACCACCAGCAGTTGGCCGCGGCCGGTGTGACCGATCAGCAGTCCGACCGGGATCGCAACGAGGGCCGACGCGCCCACTGCCACCGCGGTGTACTCCAAATGCTCCAAGGTGCGCACGGCCAGCCCGGTGGGACCGGCCCAGTTGTCGGCGGTGAGCAGGTAGGAGACCGCCCGTTCGGCGAAGTTCATCGGGCGCCGCCCACGGGTGGTAGCACCACCGCCCGCCGCCCGCGGGCGGTGCGCGCCGCCTGTTCCCACGGCGTGGCCAGCCGGCCGGTCAGGTCGATCAGCATGTCGACGACGATCGCAAGCACGAACAGCGCGATGATGCCGGCCAGGATCTGATCGGACTTGTTGGTTTGGTAGCCCGCAGTGAACCAGGTACCCAGGCCGCCGATGCCGATCACCGAACCCACCGAGACCATCGCGATATTGGTCACCACCACCACGCGCAATTCGGCGACCAGTACCGGGATAGACAGCGGCAGTTCGACTTTCAGCACGCGTGCAATCGGCGAGTAGCCGACGGCGGTGGCGGCGTCGCGCACCTGCGCCGGCACCGCGTCCAGCGCCTCGAGCACCGCACGCACCAGCAGCGCCGCGGTGTAGGCCGTCAGCGCGACCATGACGTTGGCCTCGTCGAGGATCCGGGTCCCGATGACCATCGGCAACGCCACGAACAGCGCCAGCGACGGGACGGTAAACACCAGGCTGGCGGTTGCCGTCGTCAGCCGTCGCGCAATCGGCGCCCGCTGCACCAGCACGCCCAGCGGCACCGCGATCGCCAGGCCGATCAGCACCGGGACCAACGACAACCACAGATGGACCTTGGTCAGCGCCCAGGCATCGTCGAGGTGGTTCAGCAGGTAATGCATGTTCAGGCCCGTTCGGGCCGGCGTCGGGCTTCCACGGCGGCCAGCACGTCGGCCGCCAGCACGCCGCCGGTGACCTTGCCCGCACCGTCGACGGCGACACCCACCGTCGCCGGCGAGGACAGGGCCGCATCCAGGGCTTGACTGAGGTTGCCGCCCGGGCGCAACACCGAACCTATGCCGCTCATGCTGTCCGACAATGCGGTGCCGGCACGGTGTCGCCGCAAGCCGTCGGCGTCTATCCAGCCCAATGGCGCGCCCTCGTCGTCGACCACTATCGCCCAGTCGTCCGGGGCGTCGGCATCGGAGATGCGGCCCGCCGAGATCAGCTGGACGTCGTGCACCGGCAACTGGTCCGCGGCGATGAGTTGCAGCCACCGATAGCCGCGACCCAGACCGATGAATCTCGCGACGTAGTCATTGACGGGGGACGTCAGCAGCGCCACGGGTTCGTCGTATTGCTGTAACGCGCCGCCCCGGAACACCGCGACCTGGTCGGCGAGCCTGAGCGCCTCGTCGATATCGTGCGTGACGAAGACGATGGTTTTCTGCAATTCGCTTTGCAGACGCAGTATTTCGTTTTGCAGCTCGTGACGAACCACGGGGTCGACGGCGGAGAACGGTTCGTCCATCAACAAAATCGGTGGATCCGCGGCCAGTGCGCGCGCCACCCCGACGCGTTGTTGCTCGCCGCCGGAGAGCTGCGCCGGGTAACGAGAGCCCAGCTTGGAATCCAGTCCCACGAGTTCGAGCAGCTCGTAGGCGGCTCTGCGGGCGTACCGCCGGGACTGGCCCTTCAATACCGGCACCGTTGCGACGTTGTCGATCACCCGACGATGCGGCAACAGCCCCGCATGCTGGATGACGTAGCCAATTCCGAGCCGCAGCTTCACCGGGTCTACGCCTGCCACGTCGGCCCCGTCGACGGTGATGATGCCGGAGGTCGGCTCGACCATCCGATTGATCATCCGCAGCGCCGTGGTCTTGCCGCTACCGGAGGAACCGACGAACACCGTCAGCTTGGCCTTCGGGACCTCCAAGGTCAGCCGGTCCAGCGCGGTGGTGCCGCCGGCGAACGACTTGGTGACGTTGTCGAAGCGGATCATTGGCCGATTGGGTGGTTGAAGCCGTTGTCCCGCACCCAGTTTCGTGCCGCCTGGTCGGGATCGATGCCATTGTTGCCCGACACCGCGGCGTTGAGCGCGGCCACACCCGCGGAGGTCAGTTTCGCCGAGACCGCGTCCAGCACATCTTTGAGACGGTCCGATTTCTTCTGCGAATTCACCAGCGGCACAATGTTGCCGGCCAGAAAGTTGTGCTCCGGATCCTCAAGTGCCACCAGGTGGCTATCCCAGATCGACGGTGACGTGCTGAAGATGTTGGCGGCGGTCACGCGTCCCTCCGTCAGCATGCGTACGGTCACCGCTCCGCCGGCGTCGTTGATGGCGACGAAGTTGCCCGGGCTGATGTCGAGTGAGTACTTCTGCCGCAGCCCGGGCAGCCCGGCCGGCCGGGTTTGGAACGCCGACGGCGCGGCAAACTTCACCTCCGACGAATGCGCTGCCAAGTCAGCGATTGTTTTCAGATGCCACGCGGTGGCGGTCTCCCTGGTGACGGTGACCGTATCGGTGTCGGAGGCCGGCGACGGCGTCAGAATCGACAGGTCACCGGGCAGTCGTTGGTAGAGCTCCAACTCGACGGCGTCGAGCATGGTCGCCGTCGAGTCGGGTTTGAAGTACAGCAGCAGGTTGCCGATGTACTCCGGCACCAGATCGATCGAATGGTCCTTGAGCGCCGGTATATACGTCTCTCGGCTACCGATTCCCATTCGCCTTCCGATGTCAAAGCCGTTGGCCTGCAATGCCTGTGCGTAGATTTCCGCGACGATCTCGGATTCCGGGAAGTCACCGGAGCCGACCACGATGGACTTCATGCTGCGGGTCTCCGCGCCCAGCGGATCGGCGTTGCTGCAGGCTGCGATCAGGCACACCGTCGCAAGCCACACTGCCGCAGGGACGGTCGCGCTCCGCACCCGCCGCGGCATCTTCATACCGTTGACATTAACGACACAAACCACGAGGCAGGAGCCGGTGGGGCCACGGCAGGTTCACACACCGCCAGGTTTCCGGTGTGGTTTGGTTCCTTCCGGCGTGGTTTGGTTCCAATCTGTGCGGGATGGGACCAAGATGACAGCATGAGCAGCAACGCCTCTGCCTCGGATGCCTCGGATCCTCCGCCGGTTCCACCGGCGCCGCCGCCTCTCCCCGCCGGCACGACATCGGCGGATCCCGCCGTCAAGTTCACCCGGGCCGGCGCCCTGTGGACGGCGTTGATCGTCGGCTTCCTGATACTCATCCTGTTGCTGATTTTCGTCGCGCAGAACACGGCATCAACGCCGTTCACGTTCTTCGCCTGGCACTGGAGCCTGCCGCTGGGTGTGGCCATCTTGCTGGCCGCGGTGGGCGGCGGGCTGCTGACAGTCGCGGTCGGCACCGCACGGATGCTTCAGTTGCGTCGGACGGCCAAGAAGCACTACGCGGCAGCCAAGAAGTAGGCGACTACGAGGGCAGCTTCGCGAGCTCGTCGAGGCCACGCGAGATCAACGGCGCCACCACTTCAGGCGCGTGATCCGATGTGTCGCCGCTGCCCTGCGCCTGCTCCGACATACGCCTGCGGAAATCGATGCCGGCGGCGATGATGGCGAGCTTGAAGTAGGCCAGCGCCATATAAAACTCCCAATGTGCCAGCGGCACGCCGGCAACCAGCGAGTACCGATCGGCGAGTTCGTCGGCCGTGGGCAGCAGCGGCGACGTCCAGGCGGCTTGCGCGTTGACTATCAGGTCCAGTGCGGGGTCGCGGTACACGCACATCAGGGCCGCGTCGCTGATCGGGTCCCCCAGCGTCGAGAGCTCCCAGTCCACGACGGCACGCACCCGGGTCGGGTCGTCGGCGTCGAGGATGGTGTTGTCGATCCGGTAGTCACCGTGCACGATCGACGTGCGGCTCTGCTGCGGAATAGATTGGCGCAGACCGGAATGCAGTCGCTCCACGTCGGAGTCGCGGTGGTCGTCGGGCAGCCGCACCAGATCCCATTGCGAGCCCCATCTACGTACCTGGCGTTCCAGGTACCCGGTGGGTTTGCCGAAATCGCGCAACCCCACGGCGTTCGGGTCGACGCTGTGCAAGTCGACGAGAACCCGGATCAATGAGTCGACGCAGCCATCGATGACGGTGTGATTGAAGGCCTCGAGTTGGGCACGCCGGCGCACCACTTGCCCGGCAACGAATTCGACGATCTGAAACGGCGCACCCAGCACCGAGTCGTCCTCGCACAGGGCGATGGTGTGCGCCACCGGAACGGGTGTGTCCCGCAGCGCGGCAACCACTCGGTACTCGCGGGACATGTCGTGCGCCGACGGCGTCAGCCCGTGCAGCGGCGGGCGTCGCACCAGCCAGCTCGTTTTGTCGTCGTAGACCCGGAACGTCAGGTTGGAGCGGCCACCAGAGATAAAGTCCGCCCGTAACTCGCCGTCGCGCTCGAGGCCCAGCGAACGCAGATAGCCATCCAGCGCGGCCAGGTCGAGCCCCTCGAGTTGGTCAGCTGAAGTCACCGAACTTGTTTACCACCGGCGATCGCCTCGGCGCGACGCAGCTACTCGCATCGAACCTGCGCCAGCCGCACCGACACTGCGCCGGCGGTACGACCTCGGGGGGCGGCCTCACCGTGGACGCAGGCTCGATAGCCGAACGGGCTACCGGCGCTGGTTGCGAGGACCCAGTCGATTTTGTGTCGCGGTAAAACGGCACGTGAACACGGGATTAACCGATGCCTGAAATTGTCCAACGCGGACACTTCCAAATACGATCAGCGTACTGTTCGGCGTCGCCATCCAAGAAGATTGCGGAAGTCGACCCCCACGTAATGGGAGCCAACGATGTCGTCGTATCTGACCGCAGCTCCGGAGGAGTTGGCTGCGGCGGCCGCGGACTTTGCTGGGGTCGGGGAGGCGATCGACGCGGCCAACGCGGCGGCGGCAACCCGCACGACGGCGATCGTGGCCGCAGCCCACGACGAGGTGTCGGCGGCGATCGCGGCGCTGTTCGGCACGCATGGCCGGCAATTTCAGGCGCTCAGCGCGCAGGCTTCGGCGTTTCATGACCGGTTCGTGGGGTTGTTGGGTTCGGGCACGCAGGCCTATGCGGCCGCCGAGGCCGCCAATGCGTCGCCAGTGGCGGGCCTGTCGGATTTGGCCGTCTTTAAACCCGTTGAGCTGCTGACGGGGCGCCCGCTGGTGGGCAACGGCGCCGATGGGGCGGCGGGTAGCGGGGCTGCCGGCGGCGACGGCGGGTGGCTGTTGGGCAGCGGCGGCAGCGGCGGGTCCGGCGCGGCGGGCGGCAATGGTGGGGCCGGCGGGTCCGCCGGTCTGTGGGGTCACGGCGGGGCCGGCGGGGCGGGTGGGGCCGCCACAACCGCGGGCGGCACGGGTGGTCAAGGTGGGGCCGGCGGGGCCAATGGGCTACTCGGCGGTGGAAACGGCGGGGCCGGCGGGACGGGCGGGGCGGGCGGGGCGGGCGGGGGCACCGGTGGGGCCGGGGGCACCGGTGGCGCCAACGCGCAGCTGCTGTCGCTGGCCGGCAGGGGTGGGGCCGGGGGCACCGGCGGGGCCGGCGGCGCCGGTACTGCCAGCACGCCGGGTGGGACCGGCGGGGCCGGCGGGACCGGCGGTGTCGACAGCTCGATGACCGGCGGCATCGCCGGTCAGGGCGGCACCGGCGGTGTGGGTGGCGCTGGCGGTGCCGGCGGGGCTGGCAGCGGCGGCGGCCACGGCGGTGATGGCGGGGTCGGCGGGGCCGGTGGCGTAGAAAGCACGCAGACGGGCGGCACCGGCGGTCTGGGCGGCACCGGCGGTGCCGGCGGCGCGGGCGGCACCGGCGGCGACGGCAGCGGCGGCGACGGCGGCGGCGGTGGTGCCGCGGGTGCGGGCGGAGCCGGGGGCGCCGGCGGGGCCGGCACTGTGGGTGGCGCCGCCGGTAATGGCGGCACCGGGGGTGGCGGTGGCGGCGGCGGCATCGGCGGGGCCGCCAGCGGTACCGGCGCCGGGGGCACCGGTGGTGCTGCGGGTATCGGCGGCACCGGGGGCATTGGCGGGGCGGCCACCGGCGGCACCGTCGGCGCCGGCGGCAGCGGGGGTGCCGGCGGCAGCGGCGGCACCGGCGGGGCGACGAGTGGTAGCGGCAACGGCGGTGACGGTGGTGCTGCCGGTGCCGGGGGCATTGGGGGCGCCGGGGGCCCGACTACCGCGGCCACCAGCGGCACCGGCGGCACCGGTGGTGCCGGCGGCATCGGCGGCACCGGGGGGGCGGTGAGCGGTACCGGTGCCGGCGGCACCGGCGGTGTCGGTGGCAACGGTGGCGTCGGCGGCACCAGCGGCGCCCTGACCACCGGCTTCCTCACCAACGGCGCGGCGATCGGAGTCAGCGGGGACGGTGGCGTCGGTGGCATTGGTGGCACCGGTGGCTCGGCCGCGGCCGGTGGCACCAACGGCAACGGCGGCAACGGCGGCAACGGCGGCGCCGGCGCCGCCGGCGTCGACGGGCCCAACGGGGTGACCACCAACGGCTTCAACGGCACCGGCTTCAAGGGCGGCGTCGGCGGCAACGGCGGCAACGCGGGCGCCGGCGGGGCGGCCGGCAGCGGTGCGGGCGCGGCGGGCACCGCGGGCAGCACGGGCAACGGTGGTAACGGCGGCACCGGCGGCAACGGCGGCAACGGCGCTCAGGGCATCCCCATCAGCAACAGCAGCACCACCGGCGCCGGATTTGACGCCGGCGACGGCGGCGACGGCGGCACCGGCGGCTCGGCCGCCGTCGGCGGGACCAATGGCACCGGCGGCAACGGCGGCACCGGGGGCACCGGCGGTGCGGGTTCCCCCGGCACCGACGGCTTCACGGGTGGCACCGGTGGAAACGGCGGCAACGGGGGCACCGGCGGGGCCGCCGGCGCCGGTTCGGGTGTGGTGGCCACCGCGGGCAACGGCGGCAACGCGGGCACCGGCGGTGCGGGTGGGGACGGCGTCATCGGCACCAACGGTGGACTCGGTGGCAACGGCGGCACCGGGGGCATCGCCGGGGCCGCCGGCTCGGGTGCGGGTGTGGCGGGCAACGGTGGCCGCGGCGGCGACGGCGGCCACGGCGGCAATGGCAACGAGAGTTCGACGGGCGGCAACGGCGGCAACGCCGGCAGCGGCGGCGGCAGCACCGGCGGCATTGCCGGCAGTGGCGGCAACGGCGGGGACGGCGGGGACGGCGGCGACGGCATCGACGCCCACGTCGACAACAACGGCACCGACAGCGGCACCGACGCCGGCGCCGCCGGCAACGGCGGCAACGGCGGTGCCGGCGGCGCAGCCATCAGCGGCGGCACCGCCGGGGTCGGCGGGGCCGGCGGTCACGGCGGCGCCGGCGGCAACGGCGGCAACGGCGACGCGGTTAGCGGCGCCGGCGGCGGCGCCGGCGCCGCCGGCGGCGCCGGCGGCAACGGCGGTGCGGGCGGGGCGGGCAGCGGTGGCCCCAACGGCGGCAACGGCGGTACCGCCGGCCTGGGCGGCAACGGCGGCAACGGCGGCAGCACCGATGGCGCGGACGGCGTCGCCGGCAACGGTGGTGCCGCCGGTGCCGGCGGCGTCGCCGGCAACGGCGGCAGCGCAACCTATGGCGGCGCCGGCGGCCAGGGCGGCGCCGCTGCGGCCGGGGCCACGGGAGGTCAGGGCGGCGCCGCCGGCGGCAGTGGCGCCTTCAACGGCAACGGCGGCCAAGGCGGAACCGGCGGCAGCGGCGGCGCCGGCGGCAACGGCGGCGACAATGTCATCGTGGGTGGCGCCGGTGGAGCCGGCGGTGACGGCGCTGACGGCGGCGGCGGGGGCAGCCCCGGGGCGGCCGGCGCCGGCGCGGGCTTCGTGGGCGCCGTGGGCACCGGCGGCAGCGGCGGCAACGGCGGCAACGGCGGCAATGGCGGCGCCGGTTACAGCGGCACCCACGGCATCAACGGCGGCGCCGGCGGCGCCGGCGGCAAAGGCGGCAACGGCGGCAACGGCACCGACGGCGACCTGGGCGGCGGCGCCGGCGGCAACGCCGGTTCCGGCGGCAACGGCGGCACCGCCGGCGGCGCCTCCCCTGCCGTCCCCGGTATCGGCGGCGGGGTACCCGTCGGCGACAACGGCGGTGCGGGCGGCACCGGCGGTGCGGGCGGCACCGGCGGCACCGGCGGCACCTCCACCGGCCCCGGCATCTTCATCCCCAAGACCGACATCTTCAACGGCGGCAACGGCGGCAACGGCGGCAACGGCGGCAACGGCGGCAGTGGCGGCGCCGGCGGCGGCGCGCCCGGTATCGGCACCGCCGGCGCGGGCGGCGCAGCCGGGGCAGCGGGCGCCGCGGGCGACGGCGGCGCCACCGACAGCAACGGCAGCACCGGTCCGACCGGCCTCGGATTCACCGGCGGCAATGGTGGTGCCGGCGGGTCTGGCGGCACCGGCGGCGATGGCGGAACCGCCACCTACGTCGGCAACGGGGGCGCCGGTGCTGACGGCGGGGCGGGCGCCATCGGCGGTAAAGCCGGGTTGGGCGTGGGCAACGCCCTCAACGGCCTTGGCGGCCACGGCGGCAACGGCGGCGCGGGTGGCGACGGCGGCGATGGCGGCACCTCTCACAACGGCTTTAGCCTCGCCGCCGGCGGCAACGGCGGCGACGGCGGCAACGGCGGCGTCGCAGGCGCTGCCGGGTCCGCCGGCGGCTACGGCGGCAACGGCGGCAACGGCGGCTCCGGCGGCAACGGCAACGACGGTGCCAACGCCAGCAGCCAAGCCGCCGTCAACTTCGCCGGCGGCAACGCCGGCACCGGCGGCAACGGCGGGGACGGTGGCGCCGGCTTCGGCGGCATCCACGGTGGCAATGCCGGCAGCGGGGGCGCCGGCGGTACCGGCGGCCGCGGCGGCGACGGCACCACGGGGAGCCTGGCGGTCGCCGGCGCCAACGGCGGCTTCGCCGGCAACGGGGGTAACGGCGGCGCCGGCACTGACGGCGGTAGCGCCGGCGTCGGCGGCGCCGGCGGGGCCGGCGGCAGTGGCGGGACCGGCGGCACTTCCGTTACCGGTACCGACGCCACCGACGGTGGCGCCGGACGCAACGGCGGCACCGGCGGCACCGGCGGCAGCGCAATCGGCGGCGGTAGCGCCGGCAACGGCGGCAACGGCGGCGCCGGCGGCAGGGGCGGCACTGGCGGTGAGGTCTTCGGCGCCACCGCCGGGACCGCCACAGCCGGTGACGCCGGTGACGCCGGGGCCGGCGGCGCCGGCGGGGACGGTGGTACCGCAAACGTCGGCGATGCCGGTATCGAGGGGCCCATTCCCGGCAATGCCGGCAACGGCGGCGCCGGCGGCGCCGGCGGCGGCGGCGGGCTGGGCGGCGCTGGCTCCGTGTCCGGCGGCGGCGGCAGCATCACCGGCGGCAACGGCACCGACGGAGGCGCCGGCGGCGTTGGCGGCACCGGGGGCAACGCCCCCGGTGCAGCGTTTCCTTCCAGCTTTTTCGGCGGCTACGCCGGTCAGGGCGGCGTCGGCGGCAACGGCGGCGTCGGCGGCAACGGCGGCGTCGGCAGCGGTGTTAGCGCCACCTCCGGCAACGCCGGCAACGGCGGCAACGGCGGCAACGGCGGCGACGGCGGCACTGGCGACACCGCCATCATCAGCACCTACGGCTTCGGCGGCGGCGGCGGCGTCGGCGGCGTCGGCGGCGTCAGCGGCGCCGGCAACGGCAGCACCGGCAGCAACGGCAGCACCGGCAGCCCCGGATAGACCGACCGAAATCTGCTCGCGGTCGTGATCGATGCGATCGCGGCCGACAGCGTCGCTGGCTTGACTGGCGGCGCCCCCGTAGCTGCGCACGTCTTAGCACTTAGCACAGTCAACGAAGCTCCCCGAACCTGATGGGAAGCTCGTCGTCGCCTGCCGGTGAAAGGCTGGCGGCTCGGACTGGAGACGGTTCGGGTCGATGCCCAGCGACCAAAGCCAGGGTGGTGGGAGCAACTGAGCGGTCCGTAGCGTGAAGCGAAGCCTGCCGCGTCGTTAGGGGATAAGACAGTGCCGAGCCGCGGTCATCACGGCGAAGGCCATGGAAGCGGTGAAGATCCTGGAGATGCAGCCGTGTGTTCAGGACTCCTGACACAGCTCAGTAATTGGCGTGCAGTGGCCGGGCCCGCCAGCGGCAGTGAGGGTTGCCAACTGTTGCCTGTTGGGTGTATTCGAGTGCACTTCGGTGTCTTCTGGCAGCGTTCGTCGTATGGCTTGTCGTACGGCGAAGATAGCCTGGCGGCACAACTTAATCCCCGCGACTGGCCGGGATATGCCAGTTGTGGTCCAGTCGGGACCACGGCGCCGTTCGTCAGCAGTTCCAGCGGCAGCGCTGGAGACGGCGGGCCAGGCCAGCGGATACCGCTGGCCTGGCGAGCCCGCGTAAGGCCGACCCGCGCAAAGCGGCGGCCGTGGGCGGTGAAGCCAGAACCCAAACCCCGCAAGGGGACGCCGAACGAGCGTGTCTATAAAACACACTCGGCGGTAACGGTTGCGCGACCATCACGGCCGCGATCCCATCCCGGCGAATTCGAACACAAATGCTCTATCGAGTATTGAGTATCGGGGACGGAGCCGATCAATTTGACATGGGCGGCGCCAAGTACCGGCAGTCAGCTGACACAGTGAAGTCAGCAGAGTCCGCTGGGAGTTCCGCGAGCGGGACTTGTTTCTTGGGTAGGCATCACTTGTGGGTATGGCACGCGATAAGGAATTGAATCCTTAATCGTCGAACCCAGTACGACATTCGGGACGCACTGCGCAAATGTCTGAAGCGCCCTCAGCCTCGGATGATCCAGATTAGGCTTCGTTAGATTGGGCGCCACGCCGAAATTGAAAGCCGAGGTCATGTCGCCGACCGTAGCGTTTCGCCAAGCGGTGAGATTCGGAACAGGAACACCGAACCGCTTGCTGATAAACTTCAGCGTCGACGTGTGGTCGAAAACGTCGTGGGAAACCAACGGTCCGCGACTATAAGGCGAAACTACAAAGCAAGGGACACGAAACCCCAGCCCGATCGGCCCACGGATTCCGCCGGAGCCGCTCACCGCGTTGATATTCGGGATTGTGACCCACTCGCCAGGAGTACCCTGTGGGGCTGTCGGCGGAACGACGTGGTCAAAAAAGCCACCGTTCTCGTCATAGTTGACGATCAACGCCGTCTTTTCCCACACCGCCGGATTGGACAATAGAATCCGCAATACGTCCATAATCCCGACCGCACCTAAGGATGTCGGCAACGCGGGATGCTCGGAAAGAAGAAATCCCGGGAGCACCCAGGAGACTTGGGGCAACGTGTTGTTCTTGACATCGGCCTCGAATTCGTGAGGGTACGTGGGAGCGACGCCGAAGCGCGCCAGGTTCGACTTGCCATTAGCGGACTGCTGGAAGTCATTGATCACACCGTTGTAACCGACGACAGTGTTGTTGAGGGGCCCCAGCGTCTTATTCTGGTAGACCTTCCAGCTGACCCCGGCGGCTTCGAGGTTGTCCGGCATGGTGGGCCAGCTGTACCGCAGTAGTGGTTGGATAGTGGGCTCGACCAACACCGGCCCGCCATGGGTGCCGTCCGGGTCGATCGTGGCGCTCATCCAGTAGAGCCGGTTGGGAGTGGTGCCACCCAGCAACGAGCAATGGTAATGGTCACAGATTGTGAATGTGTCGGCAAGCAGGTAGTGAATCGGGATGTCCGCGCGGGTGTGGTAACCCATTGTCACTGGGACATCACCCGCCAGTGAAGTCACCGCGGCCTGCGCCGGAAGCCAACCGTCGTTAGCTCCAAAGTTCCATGACTGGTGCATGGCGGTCCAGCCGTGGTCGGGGTCGTTGACGCATTGGCCGTCAAGCAGCGGACCCCGTGTGGTGTCGAAACGGTACGGGATCGTGATACCCGCGGGATCCACCGCCTGCGTCACCGGGTTCCAGCCCTTTTGACTAAACACCACCGGTGAACTGGTGTCGCCAAACCCACGGACGTTCGAGAGCGTGCCGAAGTAGTGGTCGAACGACCGATTCTCCTGCATCAACAACACAATGTGTTCGATATCGGTCAAATGACCGCCACAAGGCCCCGCACCGTAAGCCTTTTCAACAATCGGACCGGCGAGCGACATGACCCCACCGGCGGTCATGGCCGCAGTCGCTTTCGCCAAAAATTGCCGACGCGTCATCCCGTCGATCGGATGCTTGCCTCTCAAACGCCCTCCTATAGCGCGTGCTAAGCCGACCCGAGCGGGCCCTGGTTGAGGATGAGTTCGGACTCGCCCACGTCGATGCCGCGGCCTCGAGTCCCAGCAAATATGCCGGTATCAAGCGGTCCGAGACCGGGGTGTGTCAAAACCGTACAGCTGTCGTTGTTAAAAATTGCATATTTGAACGGCGACTCGCGGTATCTGCCTTCACGAGCCCCCGCGCATCCTGGCATGCAAGTCCCATGATCACGCCCACATTTGCGATTCCAATGCCGTTGTTCACCCAGGAGAAGGACTATGTTCATCCAGCGGAGCCTCAGTTTGGGAAGTGCCGCTGCGCCAAGCCACATGCGATCGTCATGCCGATCCCGGCGGTCACCGTACGCACCGACAGCCCATCGCCCGGTGCAGCGTCTCGGTCGTGGCCTCGGTCATGAAGACATCGGTGGCGGGTTCGGACCTGGTGTGAATCGCCGATGATCGGCGTGCCGGCGCGGCGCTGCGTCAGGATCACGTTGGCGTCGATGTCGATAAGGTCGCGACGCTCGGCCACCATCCGGTCGTGCAGCGCGCGTTCGGCGCTGGTCTCGGCGAACGCGGAGTATCTGAGCAGCGATGTGGCGGTAAGCGCGGCAGGGTCGATGACCATGCCGTCGGGAGCCTCCACGAGCGCCATCTGCAGTGCGCAGCGCGCGATCTGGTGCTCGATGGCGAGTTCCGGTCATGGTAGTCCGCACCGCAACAAGACATCGGCACCCATGGGTAGATCGCTCGCGGCCAGACACGTGGATATGCTCCGCTGAGCGCGTGTTTGTCGTGTCGGACGCGAATAGCTTAGAAGGCGCGGCGCTGTTCGAACACGGCCGGGATGTCGGCGACGCTGTCGAGAACGTAATCGTGATCCTCGGCCTCGAGCGTGGCGCGGTCGGCATTGCCGGTCAGCACACCGACGGCGACGGCACCGGCGTTGCGACCGGACTGAATGTCGACCGCAGTGTCGCCGGCCACCAGCACCGAACGGACATCGCGCACGCCGCAGGCCTCCATCGCCCGGAAGATCATGTACGGCGCCGGGCGGCCGGCGGGGACATCGGACGTCGTGACGACGGCGTCCACCGTGTGCTCGGGTCCGTCGCCGGCCGTCCAACCGAGCGAGGCGAGCAGTGGTTCGACGACGTCCTCGGAAAATCCGGTGGTCAGAGCGACTTTGATGCCCTGGGAGCGCAATCCGGCGATCGTGTCCACCACACCGGGCAGGGCGACCGGTGGTTCGTCGGTGTAGGCCTGTCGCAAATGTGCGCGGAATGCGTCGAAGGACTTGGCGACCAGATCATCCGACGGCTCTACGCGGCCTAGCCGCAACAGGTTGGTGATTGCCTCGACCTTGTCGGTGCCCATCCAGGTTTGCAGGTCGTCGGATGCGACGGTGGCGCCGGCATCCTCCACCGACCGTTGCAGGGCCCGGTAGACGGCTCCGCCGTCGTCGATGGTGGTGCCGGCCATGTCGAGGGCAACAAGTGCGATCATGGGGTGCAGGTTACCGCGTGCACGACTTGAACCCCACTGCCTTACCCCTCAGTCTTGTTGGCGTGACTCGCATCCAGACTCCCTCCGACTGCTCCTACGACGTCGTGGTCGTCGGCGCCGGAATCGTCGGCCTCGCGCACGCCGCCACGGCCCTCGATGCCGGCCTGCGGGTCCTGATTCTCGAGCGCGACGGCCGGGCGGTCGGCGCGTCGGTCCGCAACTTCGGTCACGTCTGTGTCACCGGGCAGTCGGGCGACTTGGGTGAGCTCGCCGGCATCGCGCGCGAACGGTGGCTCGACGTCGGCCGGCGCGCGGGCCTGGGTGTGCGCGAAACCGGCGGCATGGCCGTCGCACGGCGCGCCGACGAACTCGCCGTGCTCGAGGAACTCTCCGCCAGCGGTCACGACGGAATCGGGTTGCTCACCACGGCTCAGGTCCGCAAGCGACTCAACGATCACGGAGCCGACGACATTGTGGGCGGCGCCGAACTGCGCCGTGACCTGCGCGTGGACCCCCGCGTCACCGCCGCTGGGCTGGGCGCGTGGCTGGCCGAGCAGCCCGGCATCGACATCTGTTTCCACACCACCTACTTCGGATTCGACGGCGATCGCGTGCACACCTCGCGCGGCGCCGCGCGCGCGCAACGGGTGATCGTGTGCGTCGGCCACGACGTGGACTACCTATATCCCGAACTCGCCCGGGAGCACCAGATCGCGCGCTGCGCACTGCAGATGGCGCTCGTGGAGGCTCCCGACGGTATGGTCATCGACCCTGCCGTGCTTACCGCCACATCGCTGCTCAGATACTCCGCGTTCGCCCAGACCAACGCCGCACGCGCGCTGCACGACCGGATAGCGGCCGAGCGTCCCGACCTGTTCGACATCAACGCCAACGTGATGCTGACGCAACGGCCCGACGGCGCGCTGATCATCGGCGACTCGCACCACACCGAACCCACCACCGATGCCTTCATGACGGAAAATACGACCGACACGCTGCACCGCGCGATCTGCGATGTCCTCGGCGTCGACGGTCTGAAATTTCGCGAGCGTTGGCAGGGCGTCTACGCGTCCAGTCCGCGGGGCCCCTACCTGGTGGCCGAGCTCAGCGACCGGCTCTCGGTGCGTGCCGTGACCGCCGGGGTCGGCATGACGATCGCATTCGGCTTGGCGCAGCGGCACTTCCCGAACTGAACTACAAGAACATTGTCTTTCTATTTGGTGAACAGACGGAACTGACGCTAGCCAGTCTTGGGCTTGACCCCGTTGGGTGGACACATCAACCGGCTTCGCTGTGACTGGCCCGCCTAGCAGGACAGGACATCTATGGGTACCTCGCCCGCTGCCTCGACAGCACCCAATCCCCTGAATCAGGCGAAGCGGTCAGCGATCAGCCGCGCTCTCGAGAATGCGAATAGTGTCCTCTTCGTCCTCTACGGCGGTCTGGCCGCCTTTTGCGTGTACTTCTCCATGTACGCGTTCCGAAAGCCATATGCGGCGGCGACTTACGAAGACGTCGTTGGTTGGCACATCCATTTCAACTTCAAGGCGCTGCTCGTCATTTCGCAGATCCTCGGCTACGCGCTGTCGAAGGTGATCGGAATCAAGGTGATCGCCGAGATGGAACCCCGGCGTCGCGCGCCAGCGATCCTGATCCTGATCTTGACCTCACTGGTCGGACTCATCTTGTTTGCCCTCTTGCCGGTCAACGTAAAGTTCATCGGCCTGTTTCTCAACGGGATGCCGCTGGGCTTGATCTGGGGACTCGTTTTCGGCTACCTGGAGGGGCGGCGGACGACCGAGGTCCTCGGCGCGATGCTCAGCGCCAGCTTCATCGTGTCTTCCGGCATCGTGAAGACGGTCGCGATCTACTTGATGGTCGATTTACGCGTATCGGAATTCTGGATGCCTGCGGCCACCGGCGCGCTTTTCTTGCCGCTGTTGTTTATCAGCGTCTGGTTTCTGTCACAGTTGCCCCCACCCAGTGTGACGGACATCGCCGCACGCACCGAACGTCGTCCGATGAACCGTGCGGAGCGAATCGCGTTCCTCCGAAAGTATGGCCCCGGCATATTCCTTCTCGTGTTCGGGTACGTGTTGCTGACGGTCTTCCGTGACTTCCGCGACGATTTCGCTGTCGACATCTGGGCGGCCCTCGGTTTCGCGGGCAATCCGGACGTGCTCACCAACAGCGAAATCCCGGTTGCGATCTTCACCCTGACGGCGTTCGCCGCCTTGATACTGATCAAGAACAACCTCAGGGCATTGCTGACCATCCACGCCATGACCGTTGGTGGTGCCGTCTTGATGGGGGCGTCCGCGTTCGCCTACATCAACAAGTGGGTGACGCCGATGCAGTTGATGATCGGCACCGGAACTGGACTTTACGTCGCCTATATGCCGTTCAATGCGATGCTATTCGAGCGGATGATCGCTACCACGAGACAGGCGGCTAACGCCGGCTTCCTCATCTACGTCGCCGACGCATCCGGCTATCTGGGGACGGTGACGCTGCTGGTTTACAAGAACTTCTTCGCCTCCGACATCGACTGGCTCACGGTATTTCTCACCGGCGCCTTCGTCACCAGTGCCGTCTGCTTGGTGTTCACCACTGCGGCCGGCGTGTACTTCTGGCGGAAGATCAGGCGGCAAAGTCCCGACGTCGACGACAGTGTCGACATCATCGATGTGGTGCCGCCGCCAACCGTGGAGCCGGTTCGCGATGCCACACAGAGCAGCACTCCGAAGATCACTACCACCTAAGAGCTGACCCGAAATGGGTCATGCAGCGCCAGACAGCTTAGGGGGCTGTCTTTTCGGCTGTTCCCGTGACGTCCAGGCGTGGGGTCTGGTCTGTTCGGGGGTGGGCCGAGTGCCGCGTGCTCAGCAGGGGCAATGGCTCAAGTGGGCCAGTCGCTCACCAGCGTTGATTTCGGGGCAACAGGTCCCACACATGTTCGGTGCCGTTGACACTGGCCACCGTCGCCTGACCGGTCCGGGAGTACAGCAGCCGGGTCAGCGACGCGTAGTCGATGGGGAAGGACAACAGCCGGGCCGTGCCCAGAATCTCGTGCAGCAGCACGTTGATCACCCCCCCGTGGCTGAACACCGCAACGGTGTCGTCGGGATCGGCAGCCTCGACCAGGTCCTCGACCGCCGCGCGGACGCGTGCGCGAAACGCGTCCTCGTCGACCGCACTGGGCAGCCGCCCGTCGGCCATCCGCGCCCACTCTTGCGGGTTTTCCTCCCGGATCTGCTCGACGGGGATGTACAGCGCAAGGTCGCGGTCGTACTCGGCAAAGCGGTCGTCGATCTCGACGGGCAGCTCACGCGCAGCCGCGACCGGTTCGGCGGTCTGGATGGCGCGGCGCTGCGGGCTGCTCACCACCCGGGCGATGGGAAATCTGGACAGCGCCTCGGGCAGGCGCTTGACCTGGGCCAATCCCTCGTCCGACAGATCCGGGTCGGAACCCTCGCCGTGATCGCTGCGCAGCGGCAACGCGTGCCGGACGAGGAGCACTTGCATGTTTAGTCCCGTCGTCGGATTGTGGGCAGCGCCAGTTTCTCATCGCGCCCCGTGACGCTGATCTCGAGGAGGACAGATGACGCCACCGGACATGGATTGGGACGACGCGTACCGACAAGAAGCGCCGCCTCCCTGGAGCATTGGCCGTCCGCAGCCCGAGCTGGCGGTTCTCATCGATCAGGGCAGGGTCCGTAGCGATGTGCTGGACGCGGGCTGCGGCCATGCCGCCCTGTCGCTGGCCCTCGCCGCGCGCGGCTACACAGTTGTCGGCTTGGACGCCAGCGCAACAGCGGTCGAGGCCGCGGCAGCGGCGGCCGCCGAACAAGGGCTGACGACGGCGACTTTCGCGCAGGCCGACGTCACGACCTTTCGCGGTTATGACGGCCGCTTCTGCACCATCCTGGACAGCGGACTATTCCACGCCCTCCCGCCCGAGAGACGGCAGGACTATCTGCAGTCGATCTTTCGGGCCGCCGCGCCGGGGGCGGCGCTATACATCCTGGCGTTCGCCGCCGGCGCATTAGGCGATCAGGGCGGTGGCGACACACCCGGCCCGCGCGGCTTTACCGAAACCGAGTTGCGCAACGCCGTCTCGACCCTCTGGCGAGTCGACGACCTCCGCCCCGCGAAGCTCTACGGCAACGCCGACGCACTCACGTCTTCGTTAGCGAACGTCGAACACGACAACGAAGGCCACTTTACGGCGCCGGGTTTCCTGCTCAGCGCGCGGCGTCAGTAACATCCGCCACACGCGTCCGTCGGAGAGGCGTACTGCTTTTTGCCCGCATACCAGCGACAATCCGGCGGGTGCACGAAGCCGGCACGTTGCCCGCCCGTCCGGACTGCCGGCCCTTGGTGAAGTTGCGGACTGTTTCAAAATGTTGCGGCGTCGGCGCTACCGGCCCCGCTCGACACGGAGTGAATCCACCGAGATTGCCGTGAGGGCTGTGGTTCGGGCCCCAACCACGACCATGGCGGCGATCTCGACGCGATTGCGGCCATTGCGATGTATTTGTCGAACGTGCCGGCTCCCAAGCGCGCGGAGAATGCTATTCTCTGTTCGGAGAGCGGGGTGTGCGGACAATGTCAATTGCTGGCGAAGCCCAACTGGACGCGGGTGTTCTGGGTCGGTGGCTGGATGAACACGATGCGCCGGGCAGCGGCGAGAAACCGCTGCTGGAGCAGCTGAAGGGCGGTTCACAGAACACCCTGTATCTGATCCAGCGCGCCGACCAGCGCATGGTGCTGCGGATGCCGGGTACCCGCGCCGATGCGGCCCGCATCGACGGGCTGTTACGCGAGATCCGGCTGGTCCGGGCGCTGTCCGGCACCGACGTGCCGCACGCGGGGCTGATCGCCGCCGACGACAGCGGCACGGTGCTCGGCATGCCGTTCTACGTCATGCACGCGATCGACGGGTGGAGCCCGATGGACGGCGGCTGGGCAACGCCCTTCGACACCGACTTGAGCGCCCGCCGCGGCCTGGCGTTCGAGCTCGTCGAGGGCGCCGCCAGGCTGGGCCGGGTGGATTGGCGCGCCCAGGGCCTGGAGGGCTTCGGCCGCCCGGACGGATTTCACGAGCGACAGGTCGATCGCTGGCTGAAGTTTCTGGACGCCTACAAGGTGCGCGACCTTCCGGGCCTGGACGAGGCCGCCGACTGGTTGCGCAGCAACCGTCCCGCGCAATACAAACCGGGCATCATGCACGGGGACTACCAGTTCGCCAACGTGATGTTCGCGCACGGCGAGCCGGCGCGCCTGGCCGCGATCGTGGACTGGGAGATGACGACGGTCGGCGATCCGCTGCTGGACCTCGCCTGGTGCCTGCTGGGCTACGACGGCGAAAATCCGCGCGAGGGCGGGTTTTACCTGGACATGCGCGGCATGCCGACCCGCAACGAACTACTCGAGCACTACGAAAGGCTCAGCGGGCTTTCCACCGAGAACATCGACTACTACCTGGTGCTGGCCAACTGGAAACTGGGCATCGTGTTGGAGAAGACCTACGCGAGAGGGGTACGTCTCGGGGCCCAAAAAGGAGGAGTCGACCCCAAGATCACCGACACCTTCGGGACGATGATCCCCGAGCTCATCGCCACGGCCGCCGAGCTGGCCCGGGCACTGCCAAGCAGGGCAGGCTGAAATGGGTTACGCAGATACGCTTTTCGACCTCACCGACCATGTGGTGCTGATCACCGGCGGCAGCCGGGGCCTGGGGCGCGAGATGGCATTCGCCGCCGCGCGCTGCGGCGCCGACGTGGTGATCGCCAGCCGTAACATGGACAACTGCGTGGCCGCCGCGAAAGAGATCGAGGCCGAGACCGGCCGCTCCGCCATGGCCCATCAGGTGCACGTGGGACGCTGGGACCAGCTCGACGGATTGGTCGAGGCGACCTACGAGCGGTTCGGCAAGGTCGACACGTTGATCAACAACGCGGGCATGTCGCCGGTCTACGACAAGCTGACCAACGTCACCGAGAAGCTGTTCGACTCCGTGGTCAACCTCAACCTCAAGGGCCCCTTCCGGTTATCGGCGTTGGTGGGCGAGCGAATGGTGGCGGCCGGACGCGGTTCCATCATCAACGTCAGTTCCACCGGATCGCTGCGTCCGGGCGCCGATATCATTCCCTACGCCGCCGCCAAGGCCGGGCTCAACGCCATGACCGAGGGGTTGGCGCGGGCGTTCGGTCCGAGCGTGCGGGTCAACACGCTGATGGCCGGTCCATACTTGACCGATATCAGCAAGGCCTGGGGGCTCGAGAACGACAAGACCAACAGGTTCGCCGGCCTTACGCTGCAGCGCGCCGGCGACCCATCCGAAATTGTTGGCGCCACGCTGTTTCTAGCGTCCGACGCGTCAAGTTTCACCACCGGCTCGATCCTGCGCGCCGACGGCGGGATCCCTTAACGGAGCACCACGAGGAGGGAGCATTCGAATGTCTTGGGACTTCTCCACCGAACCGGAGTTCGAGAAGAAGCTCGACTGGATCCGCGAGTTCGTGCGCGAGGAGGTGGAACCCCTCGAGGTATTGTTCCCGGGCTGCGAATTCCTGCCGCTGAACGACGAGCGCCGCCGCATCGTCGACCCGCTCAAGCAGCAGGTCCGCGACAATGGTTTGTGGGCACCGCATTTGGGTCCGGAGCTGGGCGGGCAGGGCTTCGGCGCGGTGAAGCTGACGTTGATCAACGAGATTCTGGGCCGCAGCCCATGGGCGCCGATAGTATTCGGCACCCAGGCACCCGATACCGGCAATGCCGAGATCATCGCCCGCTTCGGCACCCAGGATCAAAAGGACCGCTATCTGGCGGGCCTGCTGTCCGGGGAGATCTTTTCGTGCTTCTCGATGACGGAACCGCAAGGCGGCGCCGATCCGCGGGTGTTCACCACGCGTGCCGTCTCCGACGGTGACGATTGGGTGATCACCGGTCGGAAGTACTTCTCCTCCAACGCCTCCGTCGCCTCGTTCTTCATCGTCGTCGCGATCACCGATCCCGAGGTTCCGGTCCATGTCGGAGCGTCGACGTTCCTGGTACCGGCCGGCACCGCGGGCCTCACCCTGGCGGCCAACCACCACCTGGTGGGCGCCGACGCCGGAGAACCGGGCCATTCCCTGGTGCATTACGACGACGTGCGGGTGCCGTCCGACGCGCTGCTCGGGGAACCCGGTCAGGGCTTCCTGATTCTGCAGACGCGATTGGCCGGCGGGCGGCTGCACCACGCGATGCGCTCGATCGGGGTCGCGCAGCGTGCGGTTGAGATGATGTCAAAGCGGGCGAAAAGCCGTTTCACACAAGGGAGTTTGCTCGCCGACAAGCAGTTGGTGCAGGAGTTCGTTGCCGACTCCTACACCGAGTTGATACCGTTCCGGCTGACCGTGCTGCACGCCGCGTGGCTGATCGACAACGGCGAAGAGCGTGCTGCCCGCGCCGAGATCGCCGCCTGCAAGATCCTGGCGTCGCAGGTTCTGAAATCCATTGCACTGCGGGCGATTCAGGTGCACGGCGCGCTCGGGCTCACCGATCAACTGCCGCTGGTCAACGTACTGCTCGGCGGGATCGCGCTCGGTCTGGCCGACGGGCCGACCGAGGCGCACAAGATCAACCTGGCCCGGATGCTGCTCAAGGGATATGAGGCCGAAGACGGCGAGTGGCCCAGCGAAATGCTGGATGTCCGCCGCAAAGCCGCCCGCGCCAAGTACGGCGACCTCGTCGAACATATTCCGGCGCGTTCCGATTCGCCGTGAACAACAGAGTCACCGCGGCCGTGGAACGCGCACTCGACGACCGCCAGCGGGAGGCCACCGAGGAGGTCGAACGCATCCTGGCCGCGGCGGTGCGGGTGATGGAACGGGTCGCACCCGAGCCGCCTCGGGTCAGCGACATCGTCGCCGAGGCCGGCTCGTCGAACAAGGCGTTCTACCGGTATTTCGCCGGCAAGGATGACCTCATCCTGGCCGTCATGGAACGCGGGGTCGCGATCGTCGTCTCCTACCTTGCGCATCAGATGGCCAAGGAATCCAAGCCGGAAGACCAGGTTGCCCGCTGGATCGAAGGCACCCTGGCGCAGGTCGCCGACCCCCACCTGATCAGCATGAGCCGCGCGGCCGCCGGGCAGATGTCCGCCGGGACCAATTGGCGCGCCGCGGATCAGGAAATGATGCGGCCGCTGCGAGATTTGCTGGTCGAGCCCGTCAGCGCGTTGGGCAGCCGCGACGTCGAGCGCGATGTGGAAGCGGTGTTCTCCTGCACGGCCGCGACCATGCGGCGCTATGTGGGTTCCGCCGACCGGCCGGACGCCGCCGCTATCGGGCACCTGGTGCGGTTCTGTCTACGCGGGTTGGGGGTTGGTTGATGCGCGCGGTCGTCTGCCGTGCCTACGGCACACCAGAGGATCTGGTTATCGACGATGTTCCCAACCCCGTCCCGAGTCCCGGCCAGCTGCTGGTGCGGGTGCGCGCCGCGGCCGTCAACTTTCCCGACGTGCTCTTAATAGCCGGCAAGTATCAGCTGAAGATTCCGCCGCCCTTCATACCGGGCAACGAGGTCGCCGGCGAAGTGATCGCCGCCGGCGATGGTGCGCCGTTCAGCCCGGGTCAGCGGGTATCTGGAACCACCTTCGGCGGGTTCGCCGAGCAGGCGCTGCTCGACGCGAGCCAGGCGGTGCTCGTGCCCGACGACGCCGATTTCGCGTCGGCCGCGGCATTTGGCGTCACCTACCGCACCGCCTATCACGCCCTACGCTCGGTTGCCCAAGTAGCAGAAGGTGATTGGGTGGTGGTGCTGGGCGCCGCGGGCGGTGTTGGCCTGGCCGCCGTTGATCTGGCAGTCGCAATGAAAGCCCGGGTACTCGCCGCCGCATCCAGTCCCGAAAAACTCGAGGTGTGCCGTCGACGCGGTGCGGAGGCGGTCGTGGACTACGACCACGAAGACCTGAAAACGCGCATCCGCGAACTGACCGGCGATGCCGCCCGAGCGGTTCTCGACCCGGTCGGCGGAAAGTATTCTGAGCCGGCATTGCGGGGGCTTGCTCGCGGCGGAACCTTCATCACCCTGGGCTACGCGGCGGGTGCGATACCGGCCATTCCACTCAACCTCGTTCTGCTCAAAGACATCTGTGTGCGGGGAATGGAAATCCGCACCTTCTTCGACGACTACCCCGAGGAGGCCGTGCGCGACGTGGAGGAGCTGGCGCAGATGTTCGCCGCGGGCACCGTCCGTCCCTACATCGGCGCACGATTCCCGTTGGACGAAACCCCCGCGGCACTGCGTTACGTGGCCGATCGCAAGGTCCTCGGCAAGGTGGTTATTGACGTCGCATGACAGCTGGAAACCTCAAGGCGTGATGATGTTGAAGCTCGGGTCTGGCGCGTCGAGCGCGCTCAGCAGGGTCTGCAGCGCAGATTCGTCACCGGACAACTCAAGCCCGGGTGAGGTGAGGTCTCCGAACGCCGCGCTCAGCAGCCGCATCTTGCTGGCCAGCCGCACGGTAACGGTCGCCGACGCGGGGTCGGCGGCGACCTTGCGGTAGACGAGTACGCCGTTGCGCAGGGTGATCCGGTAATTCGCCGGCAAATCGGTAAAGGTGAGGTCGACCGTGAGGTCGAGGTCCCAGCTGGACGGCCCGTTGACCCGGATCGCAAGGCTGTCGAAAATCTGCTCGGGCGTGAGCTGGGAAAGCAATGTCGGCGAGTTGATTTGCACGGCTGTGCCGAGGTTGCCGTCGCGCAGTTCGGCCGCACCAGACATGAAGAAGTTACGCCATGTCGCGTTCTCGGCGCCGTAGCCCAGCTGTTCCAGCGTATCGGCGTACAACTCGCGGGCGGCGACATGCTCAACATCGGTGAAAATCGCATGATCGAGCAGCGTTGCCGCCCAGCGGAAGTCGCCCGAATCGAAGGCCGCTTTGGCAAGCTCGACCACCCGGTCGATGCCGCCCAGGGCCTCGACGTAGCGCGGCGCCAACGCCTCCGGCGGATGGGGCCACAGCCGGCCGGGGTTCCCGTCGAACCAACCCATGTAGCGCTGGTAGACCGCCTTCACGTTGTGGCTGACCGACCCATAATAGCCGTGGGTGTGCCAGACCCGCTCCAAAGCCGGTGGCATCTGGAACATTTCGGCGATCTCCACGCCCGTGTAGCCCTGGTTGAGCAGCCGCAGCGTCTGGTCATGCAAATACGCGTACATGTCGCGTTGCAACGACAGGAATTCGACGATGCTCTCCCGGCCCCAAGTCGGCCAGTGGTGGGACGCGAAGACCACGTCGGTGCGGTCGGCGAAGGTGTCGATCGCCTCGGTGAGGTACCCAGACCAGGCGTGCGGGTCGCGCACCAGCGCGCCGCGCAGGGTCAACAAGTTGTGCAGGTTGTGGGTGGCGTTCTCGGCCATGCAGAGCGCGCGGAATCGCGGGAAATAGAAGTGCATTTCGGCTGGAGCCTCGGTGCCCGGCGCCATCTGGAACTCGATCTCCACGCCGTCGATGGCGAGCATCTCGCCGGTTGTCGTAATGTCGATGGTCGGGACGATGACGGCGACCTCGCCCGTCGACGGGATTTGCCCGAGCCCGCAGCCCACCTGCTCGGCAGGCCCGCGCGCCAGCAGGCTGCCATACATGTACGTCGCACGCCGGGTCATTGCCGGACCGGCGTAGACGTTCTCCTGCACGGCGTGCTGGGTGAAGCCTTCCGGCGCCAACACCGCCACCTTGCCGTCGTCGACGTCCGCCTGCGAGGTGACGCCCAGTACGCCGCCAAAGTGATCCACGTGGCTGTGGGTATAGATCACCGCGACGACCGGGCGGTCGCCGGCGCGGTGGGTGCGGTAAAGGTCCAGCGCCGCGGCGGCCACCTCGGTGGACACCAACGGGTCGATCACGATGATTCCGGTGTCACCCTCGATGAAGCTGATGTTGGAGAGGTCGAAGCCGCGCACCTGATAGACGCCCGGCACCACCTCGTAGAGACCTTGTTTTGCGTTAAGCGTCGATTGACGCCACAGGCTGGGGTGCACCGATGTCGGAGCGGGGCCGGACAGAAACGAATACACGTCGTTGTCCCACACCACGCGGCCGTCGCCCGCTTTGATGACACACGGAGACAGGGCAGCGATGAATCCACGATCGGCATTGTCGAAATCCGTTGTGTCGTCAAACGGCAAAGTGTGTTTGCCATGGGCCGACTCGATGACCGCGGTAGGGGGCTTGTGTTCCACGGCCCATACATTGCCATTAGCGCTGCCCGCCGAGAAGCACCGGCCAGGTGCCGATTCGGTCAGCAATGCGAAAAGAATCTTCCGCCCGTACCTAGATTTGCAGTCCAGTTAGCCCGCATACTGCCGAGACGGTCCCTCAATGCCGACGGACCGCAACGATCGGGCAAAGGAGAACAGGTGAAGCGTGGACTTGCGGTTGCGGTAGCCAGCGCGGCAGTTTTGGTCGTGGGTCTTTCCGGGTGTTCGAGCAACAAGTCGAGTTCGGGTGGCACCGGGCCCCAAAGTTCCCCACCCGCTACCACCGGCGGGGGCGGCGGAACGAAGGTCATCATCGACGGCAAGGACCAGAACATAACCGGCACGGCCGCGTGCTCAGACATGGGCGGCACCATCCAAATCATTATCGGTGGCGCATCGACCGGCATCGCAGCGGTGCTGACCACTGCCAACCCGCCCGAGGTGAAATCCGTCGGGCTCGGCAGCGTCAACGGAGTGGTGCTCGCGTACGCGCCGGGCACCGGGCAGGGCAACGCCTCGGCGACCAAAAACGGCAGCAGCTACAAGATCACCGGCACGGCCACCGGGATCGACACTGCCAACCCGATGACGCCGGTGAGCAAGTCGTTCGAAATCGACGCGAGTTGCGCTGGGTGACCTAGGAGTTGCAGGCGGGCGGTTGCCACCCATTGAGTGGCAACCGCACCGTGAACTCGGTATGACCGGGTTTGCTGTTCACCGTGATGGTTCCGCCGTGCGCCTTGACGACCGCGGATACGATCGCCAGACCCAGCCCGGTGCTGCCGCCTTTTCGCGAGCGCGAGGTGTCGCCGCGGGCGAATCGCTCGAACACTTCCGACTGAAGTGTGGCCGGAATGCCGGGGCCGTTGTCGATCACCTGCAGCACGCTATGGGCCGGTTCGGCGGTCAATCGGGTCGTGACCACGGTGCCGGCGCTGGTGTGGATGCGGGCGTTGGCCAGCAGGTTGGTCACCACCTGGTGTAACCGCGCCGCATCACCGGGCACAACCACCGGTTCTTCGGGCAGGTCGAGCTCCCACTGGTGATCCGGTCCGGCGACGTGTGCGTCGCTGACCGCGTCAACGGACAGCCGCGACAGATCCACCTGTTCGCGTTGCAACGGCTGGGCGGAATCCAGGCGGGCCAGCAGCAGCAGGTCCTCGACGAGGCGTGTTATGCGCTGGGTCTCGGATGCGACCCGGCTCATCGCGTGTGCCACCGCCTCGCGGTCCTCATCATTCTGGCCCATGCGTTGTGCGAGTTCGGTGTAGCCGCGGATCGCGGCGAGCGGGGTGCGCAGCTCGTGACTGGCGTCGGCGACGAACTGACGCACCCGGGTCTCGCTGGCCTGTCGCGCCGACAGTGCGGCCGCGATGTGGTCGAGCATCTGGTTCAGTGCCGATCCGAGTTGGCCCACTTCAGTGTGGGGGTTTGCGTCGGATACGGACACCCGCACCGGCAGTTCGACCTCGCCTCGAGCCAACGGCAGATCGGCGACCCGGCTCGCCGTTTGCGCGACACGACGCAGCGGCGCCAGTGCCCGTCTGATGATGATCATGCCGGCGGTCGTCGCGGCGGCCAGCGCGATCACGGTGACGATGCCCAAGATGATCAGCATCCGCAACATCGTGGCGTCGACGTTCGACATCGACAGGCCGGTGACGATGATGTCGCCCCCGCTGCGGCTGGGTGCGGCGACGACGCGATACCGGCCGAGCCCGTCGAGGTCCACGGTGACCGGTTTCCGGCCGCCGGCGATCCGTTCCAGTTGGGCCTGGGCGGCTGGAGTCAACGCGGCGCGGGCACCGCTGCTGGTCAGGTAGCCGGCGTCAACGGTCGTCCCCCTGCTGACCACCGCGGCCACCATGCCGGCCGGCTGGCCCGGGGCGTCAAGAAATCTCGGGCCGGGGCCCGGCCTCGGATAGTAGGAGTGCTCATGTCGCCACCCCGGACGTTTCGGTTCCGGGTACATCAACGCCGCCCGGGTGGAGGTCCCGGCCAGCTGCCCGTCGAGCTGCGTCACCAGGTGGTGTCGCAGCGCCAACTCCGTCGCCGTGGTAATCCCCACGCAAACGACGGCGAGCACGATGACCTGCCCGACCAGCAGCCGGAGACGAAGCGACCAGGCCCGCCACGCCCTAGCGGGCGGGCTTGAGGACATAGCCCGCGCCGCGCAGCGTGTGGATCATGGGTTCGCGACCGCTGTCGATCTTCTTGCGCAGGTAGGAAATGTAAAGTTCGACGATGTTGGACCGGCCGCCGAAGTCGTAGCTCCATACCCGGTCCAGGATCTGCGCCTTGCTCAGCACCCGCTTGGCATTGCGCATCATGAACCGCAGCAGCTCAAACTCGGTGGACGTCAACGAGATCGGTTCACCGGCGCGCATCACCTCGTGACTGTCCTCGTCCAGCACCAGGTCTCCGACCACCAGCTGCGCGCCGCTGTCGATCGTCGTTACCCCCGTGCGCCGCAACAGCGCACGCAACCGCAGCACTACCTCCTCGATGCTGAACGGCTTGGTTACGTAGTCGTCGCCACCTGCCGTCAGCCCCGCGATGCGGTCTTCCACGGCATCCTTGGCTGTCAACAGCAACACCGGCAGCTGCGGATTCTCTTCGCGCAATTTGTGCAGCACGTCCAGCCCACTCATGTCGGGCAGCATCACGTCCAGCACAACCACATCGGGCCGGTGGGCGCGGGCCGCCGCGATCGCGGCCGATCCATCGCCTGCGGTGGTGATGTTCCAGCCCTCGTACCGCAACGCCATCGACACCATCTCGGCGAGGACCGCTTCATCGTCTACTACCAGTACGGTGATTGGGTTGCCATCGGCACGACACATAACAACACGCTCAACCGTGGTTCGGGACATCGTCACAGGTTCCAGTATCCGCGCCACGCTGAGGCGACGCTATGGCGTTCCTATGTGTCTGCTGTGAACAGTCCTGCGGGCGGCTCAGTACCAGTGACGCCTGCCATACACGGGACGGCCCATCGAGCCCATGGCCCACATGATCGCGCCGATCACGAGCAAAACGATGCCGAGCACCCACAACAAATGGATGCCGAACACATATCCGAGAATGAGCAAGACAACGCCTACTAAAATCATGACAACTTCCTTTGTTCAGGCCCCAGTTCACTACTTGGGCTGTGGCACATTGACGTTGACGTCCGGGCAATTTGTTGCCGGATTGAATTTGTAATTCAACGGCCCCGCGACCACTGTCATTGCGACGGTGGTCGCTTCTGCGCAGTTCGTGGGCCCATTTTCGAAGTAGTGCCGCTGGTAGGCGGCGAACACTCCTATGAGTAACCACACCACCGCAATGGCGCCGAGAATTCCGCCAGCGCGCATCGTAACCTCCATTACTTTCGAGAAGATTTCTCGCTAGCGGTAGCGATACCCGTTGGACTTGTGTCTAAACATCGTCGGCGCAAATTCGACAGGTTCTGATGCGCCGCGTTACGCATGATCGGCGAGCCACGCCGCGGCTCGCCTCTTAGACGCCCGGGACAGCCACGCGTCCTGAATCAGCTCGGTCAACTCCGTGGTGCTGATCTCCGGCAGGCGGCTCGCCCGCACCAGCACCGACGGATGCCCGTCGAAATGGTTTGTGGTGAAGAACGGTGAACTCCGATCCTGGATCAGCGCCAGCTTGTCGCTCTCCGACTCCACCCAGAGCATGATCACGTCGGCGTAGCGCTCGCCGGTGTCTGGATCGGTCGCGTCGGGCTGGGGAGTCCGGAAGAACACGAACGACTTTCCGCCCACTTGATAGATGGGGTTGCCCTTTGGTCCTTCCAGGCGCGTCACGTGGGGCATCTTCGCGGCGATCCGGTGCACGTCGTCAACCCGGGCGGGTCGATCAGCCATAGCCGCGACGATACCTAGGGTGAGCGCCGGAGCGGCAGGTATGGTTGATCGCCATTGCGGGTAACAGACACTGGACATAGCGCTTGCGGAGAAAGAGCTGCCTTGACCGATACCTTGTTCGCCGACGTCTCCGAATATCAAGTACCCGTGGACGACTCGTATCCGTACCAGGTTCTTTCGATTCGCGTTTCCGACGGCACGTATCAAGACCACAACTTTGCCGCCAACTACGCGTGGATGCGAGCCGCTTTGGACAGCGGGCGTATGACGTTCGGGATCGTGTACACCTATGTCCGCCCGAATTGGCTGGACAATGCCAATACCGTGCGCTCGATGATCGACGCGGGGGGTGGCTTACATCCGCGGGTGGCGCTGATGCTCGACGTCGAATCGGGCGGCAACCCACCAGGCGACGGGTCGAGCTGGATCAACTCTCTGTATTGGAACCTGGCCGACTACGCGGGCTCCCCTGCCCGAATCATCGGATACGCCAACAGCTTTGACTTCTACAACATGTGGCGGACGCCGCCGGCCGGCCTGCGCGTCATCGCCGCCGGTTATGGATCCAATCCGAACCTGCCCGGGCAGGTCGCACACCAGTACACCGACGGCAACGGTTACAGCCCGAATCTGCCGCAGGGTTGTCCACCGTTCGGCAATTGCGACATGAACTCCGCCGACGGGCTGACACCGCAAGATTTCGCCGCCGCGTGTGGCATCACAACGAACGGAGGATGGCTGATGGCGCTCACCGACGACGAGCAAACCGAACTCTTATCGAAGGTCCGCGACATCTGGGACCAACTGCGCGGGCCCAACGGCGCCGGCTGGCCCCAACTCGGGCAGGACAGCCAGGGCCAGGATCTCACGCCCGTCGACGCGATCGCCGCGATCAAGACCGATGTGGAAAGCATGAAGCCATCGACCTAGAAATGGCCTAGAAACGGCCTAGCGGTGCCATCGAGCCCGTCTCGCCGGGGCTGCCCGCGACGGTGAGCGTGTCAGGCACCGTTGACTTTGTCCAGCAACGCGGTGAGCCGGTTCCGTTCGCTGACGCTGAGCCGGTCGACCATCGGCGCCATGAGCTCACCGACTTCGGCAATGATCCGCGGCGCGAGGCTACTGGCCTCCGCGGTGAGGCTGACCCGCACCGAGCGGGCGTCGGCGGGATCGGTGCTCTTTTGCACCAGTCCGCGCTGGACTGCGCGGTCGATGAGCCCGCTGACCGTCGAGCGCTCCAGGCCGAGGTAGGTTGCCAGTTCGGCCATCGTCGGCTCTCGGTCACGCAATATCCCCAGCACCCGCAGCTGAGTCAGCGACAGATCCTGCTCGGCGGCCACCCGGCTCAGCACCGCGGTCACTGCGAATGACACCTGAACCAGGCTGTCCCTCAGGTCATCGATCGCGCCCATGGGCGTAACCATACCTTGCATTAGTTCGCAATACCATCTATTTTAGTTCGTAATACCATTTAATTCTGCCCGGGGGTCAGCTAAGGAGAATCCGATGCACGCAGCCGTTGTCACCGCCTACGACAAGCCACCGGCGTACCGAGAGTTCCCCACCCCGACGGCGCGGACGCCCGAGGAGATCCTGGTCGATGTCATCGCCGCGGGCCTGCATCCGCGGGTGCGATCGCAGGCCGACGGCTCGCACTACACCAGTTCCGGTGACCTACCGCTGATTCCGGGTATCGACGGGGTGGGGCGCACTCCAGACGGCACGCTTCGCTACTTCGTCCTGCCCGACACCACCATGGGCGCGATGGCTCAGCGGACCGTCATCGACCAGCGCCGCAGCGTCGCACTGCCGGACGACGCCGACCCCATCCAAGTGGCAGCGGCCATGAATCCCGTGATGTCCTCGTGGATCGCTCTTCGCCGGCGTATCCAGTTCGAGCCCGGCCAAACGGTTCTGGTTCTCGGCGCCACCGGAAGCTCCGGCCGGATGGCGGTGCAGGTCGCCAAACACCTTGGCGCCCGCCAGGTCATAGGCGCGGGGCGCGATCCGCAGCGGCTGTCGGCCCTCACCGACCTCGGGGCCGACGCCGTCGTTGCACTCGGTGACACCGCAAGTGCGGCAAATGAGTTGGGTCAGGTGGCGGGTGACGTCGACGTCGTCATCGACTATCTGTGGGGTGCGCCTACCGCGGACGCGATGGCTGCCATTGTCGGCACCCGGTCCGACCGGGGAAAGCCTTTGACCTGGATCGAGATCGGCTCGGTCGCCGGTGGTTCCGCCGCGATCCCGTCCGCGGCGCTGCGCGCCGCACGCCTGCTGATCGTCGGCAGCGGACAGGGCTCCGTGCCGACCCGCGACATCCTGGCCGAGCTGCCTGCCATCGCCGCGGAAATCGCCGGCGGCGCTTTCTATATCGACGCTCGCGCCGTCCGGCTCGCCGACGTCGAAGCCGCCTGGCACGACACCGGATCCACGCAACGGATCGTCATCACGCCCTGACGTTCAACCGGCTGGGGGCGGGACCCGGCTGAAGCGGGTCCCGCCCGGCGCGGCCGTGCGCTGCCTAATATTCGAGCTGGGGCCGGACGACCGAGCTCACCCGATCGACCGCACCCGCGTGTGCTATATCAGTGCCAGTGGTCGTGGTCGCGAGGTTCGCCGTCACGCCAGTGGTCATCGTGGCAGCGGCCCCCTTCCCAGTTGAACCCCCAGCCTGGGTCCCAAAACTGCCCGGGGCACCAGTGATAATCCGGCAAGGGCGCCGGTTGGGCTTGGGCGACCGCAGCCGCCCCCAAACCAGCGAGCCCTAAACCGGCGCTCATTATGACTGTTGATGCTGTGGTAAGCAGGATCTTTTTCACGCTCCAAAGCGTACCCACGCTATTTCCGGACGAAACTCGTTACTACATAACAGATTCACAACGCCGCATGGGACTTCTGTTCTAGCAAAACAAGTCTCCGAGCGGGCCGCTTGGTTTGGCGGCTATGTGGATACTTTGTCGGCTCTGTGAATGCGCTGTGCCTCGTCATGTGCTGTCCTGCAGCGGTTGTCGCATACGGTTTTGCTCATCGCCACGACACCCGGCGTGTTCGCATGACCGCGCACCCCGCAATCGGGCTTTGCGGCCGAGCGCCGGCTCGATATCGCCATGACGAAGGCGACCGCACGGCCGCGCGGGGTGGCTGGCGTATTACAGACTCGCCCAGCGTTATTCACGATCGCCCAGTTCAGCGCGTTACATCGGGCAACGTTTCGCCGGAATTCTGGCCGGCGAAATCACCAGGGGTGCTTGTTACATCGACATCCGTGCCATGTTGCTCGGTACCCGACACGTTGGCGTTTGCACCTTAGCTGTTAACCCAAACGACGCAGCTGACGTCACTCGGTTAGCCGGCGGGCCGACCCGTTGCCGGGCAGCTGGTGGCTACCGACGTGCTTTCACGGCCGAAACCGCTCCCGGTGCCGAGGGTCCCCATCCCCCGGGCCTCACCCCGCCCTGCGAACCGGGTTGCTGGCTAATTCCGCGCGGGTGGGCTAGCTCATCCAATCGACACGCCGGTAGCGCTATCAGCCGGCCCGCCGCTGCGCAGACACGAAAAGAGTTGGCGGCATTGCGTCTTCGTGACCCGGCGGAACGCTGCGGTCGTAACGCGCCATCAGCTCCGGGAAGGTTGCCACCGACGCGTCCCAGCCGTGTTCGGCCAGCCAGCCATCGACGGGTCTGCGCTCCTCGGGGTACCAGAGGTCCTCGTAGTCCGTTATCTCGACGTCGACCAGCCGGGCGGCCACAGCGCGCATGCGCTTCATGTCCTCACGCTGACGCCGCACGCGGTCGGGGTCGGTGAACCCCGCGCCGGGCACGTTGGTCGCCAGCCAACTGCCGGCCGCACTCAGCGCGTGCATGCGTTCAAACAACAGATCCTGAGCCTGCGCGGGCAGGTAACGCACCAGACCCTCGGCCGACCAGGCGCTCGGACAAGATGCGTCGAACCCAGCCTCCTGCAGTGCTTTTGGCCAATCCTGACGTAGGTCTATCGGGATGCTCACCAGTTGTGCCGTCGGCTGCGCCCCATGCTGGCGCAAGGTGGCCGCCTTGAATTCCAGCACCTTGGGCTGGTCCAGTTCGTAGACCACGGTGCCGTCGGGCCACGGTAGCCGCCAGGCGCGGGCGTCCAGCCCGGACGCCAGGATCACCACCTGACGAACACCGGTGTCGGCGGCCTTGAGGAAGAAGTCGTCGAAAAATGCCGTCCGGGTGGCCATGAAGTCGATCATCAGCTGTGCCCGGGCCCGAACCTCGGGATCGATTTCGGCGGCCTGGGCAAGCAGGCTGCGATTCGCGTAGACACTCCACATCCCCTCCCCGGCCGCTTCCACGAACATGCGGGCGAACGGGTCGTTGATCAGTGGATTTTCGCTCTCGGTCTCCGCGGCACGGGCCGCGGCAACCCCCAGCGCGGTGGCGCCCACGCTCTGGGTGATCTCCCAGGAATCATTGTCGGTACGCGGCATCCTCTTCTACCTCCACAGCCGATTAGTTAGTTCCACACACTATTGTTCCAGTCGCGGACGGTCCGTGCCGCTCCTGGGGAGTGGCCTACGCTTTTTCCCACACAGTCGACAGGTTACGAAGGAGTGCCATGTCACGTACGCCGCAGGAAGTATTTGCCCACCACGGGCAGGCCCTGGCCGCGGGCGACCTCGACGGGATCCTCGCCGACTACACCGAGGACTCGGTGGTGATCACGCGCGCCGGCGCCGCGCGCGGTAAGGACGCCATCCGGGGAATGTTCGCCAGGCTGCTCGAGGACCTGCCGAGGGCGGCGTGGGACCTGAAGAACCAGATTCTCGACGGCGATGTGCTTTACCTCGAGTGGGCCGCCGATTCGGCCGCCAACCGGGTTGACGACGGCGTCGACACGTTCGTGTTCCGGGACGGCATGATCTGGGCGCAGACCGTCCGCTACACGCTGCAGCCCAAGGGCTGACGTTCGTGGCCCCGCCAAACCAAGTCGACCTGGAAGCCGTCGCGGAATGGATGTCCGGGCAGGGACTGGGCGAGGGCCCACTAGAAGATGTTTCCGCCGTTACCGGCGGAACGCAGAACGTCATGCTCCGGTTCACCCGGTCCGGCCGGCCCTACGTGCTGCGGCGCGGACCGCGGCACCTGCGGCCCCGCAGCAACAGCGTGATCCTGCGCGAAACCAGGGTCCTTGCGGCGCTGGCCGGCTCCGACGTGCCGCACCCGCACCTGATCGCCACCTGCGACGACCCCGGTGTGCTCGGCGACGCCGTGTTCTACCTGATGGAACCGATCGACGGATTCAACGCCGGCGAGGGGTTGGCGCCGCTGCATGCGGGGGACGCTGGCGTGCGGTTCGGCATGGGGCTGTCGATGGCCGACGCGCTCGCGAAGCTGGGTGCGGTCGACCATGTCGCGGTTGGCCTGGCCGACTTCGGCAAACCGGCGGGTTTCCTGGAACGCCAAGTGCCACGCTGGCTTTCGGAGCTGGACTCCTATCGGGAGTACGACGGCTATCCGGGGCCGCAGATCCCGGGGGTCGAGCGGGTGGCGGCCTGGCTGGAGCAGCACCGGCCGACGTCCTGGACGCCCGGGATCATGCACGGCGACTATCACGCCGCCAACGTGATGTTCTCCCGCACCGGGCCGGAGGTGGTAGCGATCGTCGACTGGGAGATGTGCACCATCGGCGACCCGCTGCTGGACCTGGGCTGGCTGCTGGCCACCTGGCGCCAGTCGGACGGATCCAGCGTGTTCAGCCACGCCCTGGGCGGCCAGGACGGGTTGGCCAGCACCGGCGACCTGTTCGAGCGCTACGCCGCCAACACCAGCCGCGACTTGTCGCAGATCACCTGGTACACCGTGCTGGCCTGCTTCAAGCTCGGCATCGTGATCGAGGGCACGCTGGCCCGCGCCTGCGCGGGCAAGGCCGAGAAGGAGGTCGGCGAGCAGCTCCACGCGGCCACGGTGCACCTGTTCGAACGGGCGCTGGGGCTGATCGAGTCGCGGTCGTAGCTCCGGCCCGGGTCGCCGCCCGGTCGCCTACCCGTCGTTTCCGGCGGTGCCGAACAACGTGAACGTCCCGCCCGCGCCACCGAGGCCACCAATCCCGGCCAGCCCAGTGGTACCGGGAAAAGTAGGGTTGGACGAAGCCCCGCCGGCGCCGCCGCCCCCGCCGCTGCCGCCGTTGCCGGCCAGCTGCGCGGCCCCGCCGGAGCCGCCGTTACCCCCGTTGCCGCCGGAATCATCTTGGTGATAGGTGACCCCGCCGTTGCCGCCCGCGCCGCCACCGCCGCCGTTGCCGAACAGCCCGCTGAGGCCACCCGCGCCGCCGGCGCCGCCGGTACCGCCGTCGCCTGTGATCCCTAGGGTGCTGCTGTTGTTGACCCCGGACCCGCCGAGCCCGCCGGCCCCGCCGGTGCCGCCGTCGCCGAACAGCCGCCCGGCCCCGCCGGCGCCACCGGATCCCCCGGCGCCGCCGCCGCCGGAACCGCTGAGGCCGCCGTTCCCACCGACGCCACCGGCCCCGCCGTTGCCGAACCATCCGGCCGCACCGCCGGTGCCACCGGCGCCGCCGCTGCCGCCAAAGGTGCTGGCCGCCCAACCGCCGGTCCCAAAGGTGACATATCCGGCACCGCCGGCGCCACCGGCCCCCCCGGCTCCGGCGGCGCCGAACAGCCGCCCACCGGCACCGCCGTCGCCGCCCCGTCCACCGCTGCCGGGGCCGAGTCCGACGGCCCCACCGGCACCGCCAGCACCGCCGACCCCGCCGTTACCGAACAGCCCCGCGGCACCACCGGCGCCGCCGGCTCCGCCGGCGCCGCCACCGAGTGACTGAAAGAAGCCGCTAGTGCTGTCGACGAAGAACCCGTTACCGCCCAACCCGCCGTTTCCACCCGCGCCGGCGTTGCCGAACAGCCACCCGCCCGCACCGCCGGTGCCGCCGGCGCCCCCGCCGCCGGACACCCCGGACACGCCGTTATTTTGTGCGGAGGTTCCGCCGGCTCCGCCGGCCGCACCCGCCCCGCCGGCGCCGATCATCCCGGCGGCACCGCCGCTGCCACCGGCACCGCCGTTGCCGGCGTTGCCAATGAAGACGTTGGGGGTGGAGTTGGCGTCGGCAACAGCCCCGGCCCCGCCGGCGCCGCCTTGCCCGCCGGCCCCGGCGTTGCCGTATAGCCATCCACCGTGGCCGCCATTGCCGCCGGCGCCCCCACTGCCTGCGCCGACGCCCACGCCCCCGCCGGTCCCGCCGCCGCCGCCGGCACCCCCGGCGCCGGCCAACCCGGCGGCACCACCCGTGCCGCCGGCACCCCCATTGCCGGCGTTGTTGGCCGAGCCCGAGAGATTAGCGAAGTCGCCGTTGCTGTCCAATAAGTACGCTTGACCGCCGTTTCCGCCTTGACCGCCGTTCCCGGCGTTGCCGTTCAGCCATCCACCGGCACCGCCATTGCCGCCCACACCGCCGTTGCCGGCGTTATCCCAAATGTCGAGCCCGCCGGACCCGCCTGCGCCACCGGCCCCGCCCGCGCCCATCAGCCCGGCCGCACCACCGACGCCACCGGCCCCACCGCTGCCGCCGAAGAAACCCCGTGCGTTATTGCTGCCGCTGTCCACGAAGGCCCCGGCCCCGCCGACCCCGCCCTGCCCGCCGGCTCCCGCGTTGCCGTACAGGTACCCACCATGGCCACCGTTGCCGCCGGCGCCGCCATTGCCTCCGCCGCCAAAGACGTTGGGGCTGGTACCGCCGGGATCGGGGTCCCCGACGAGCCCGCCGGCCCCACCGGCCGCGCCCGCCCCGCCGTTGCCGAGCAGCCCAGCGGCACCACCCGCGCCACCGGTCCCGCCGGCGCCGCCGAACAAACCTTGGCCGGCACCGCCGCCGGCGCCGCCATCACCACCCTGGCCGCCGACCCCGCCGGCGCCGTACAGCGACCCGCCCTGGCCGCCCGCACCGCCGTTGCCGCCGCTGCCGGAGGTGACGCCGTAGGGTCCTGTGGAGCCGCCGCCGCCGGCGACCTGGCCGACGCCGCCGGCCCCACCCGCGCCGCCGGTGCCCAAGAATCCGGCGGCGCCGCCGGCCCCGCCGTTGCCGCCGTTGCCGCCGTTCAAGCCGGCCCCGGCCGCCGCGGGGAAGGCGCCGCCGGCCCCGCCGGCCCCGCCGTTGCCGTACAACAACCCGCCGGCCCCGCCCGACCCGCCGTTCGCACCGGCCCCACCGCCACCGCCGGCGCCGCCGTTGCCGAACAGACCGGCGGAACCGCCGGAACCACCGGCCGCTCCAGCGGTGGTTTGGGAAAAGCCTTGGCCGCCGTCGCCAAACAACAGCCCGCCGGCCCCGCCGTTCGGGCTTGTCGACGTCCCAGCGGTCCCGGTGCCGATCAGGGGGCGCCCCAAAATCGACTGGGCGGGCGCATTGATCGCGGCCAGCGCGTTCTGTTCGACGGCCTGCAGCGGCGAGGCGTTGGCCGCTTCCGCGGCGGCATACGCGCCCCCCGCGCTACTCAGCGCCTGTACGAACTGGGTGTGAAACGCCGCCACCTGACTGCTGAGCGCCTGATAGGCCTGCCCGTGTCCGGCAAACAACGATGCGATGGCCGCCGACACCTCGTCTTCGGCCGCGGCCAGCACCGACGTGGTCGGGGCGGCCGCCGCCGCATTCGCCTCGCTTAATGCCGAGCCGATACCCTGCAAATCCGTCGCCGCCGAAGCCAGAAACTCCGGGGCCGCCACCAAATACGCCATGAGTGTCCCTCCAACCGGGGCATCAGCGACCCCCCCAACCGGACTGAGCCTAGTCGCCGATCCGACGGCCATTTGGCAATCCAGTAAATTGCTTGAGCTGGTCTAACTACCTCGATCCGCGGCGGCCGGATGCAATCTCAGGGCGATACCCGATTACTGACTGGCACAATGTAATTCGGTTCTGGCCGGGCATCGCCGATGCTATGCCACTCGGCCCGGATGGTTGGCGATGCCGTCGAGGCCTCAAGTTTTCACCGGACGGCGGGATTTGGATTCCCACCGTCCAATGACGTGAGCGGCGCCCTTTTCCCGAGGTGTGCGCTGAATTAGCGGAAAATGCCAAATTTTCCGCTGCAGGTGGGCGTCGTTGTTTGCTCCGAATACCAAACCGGCCGTAAAAGACACCATTATCGGATTCCTGAACGCGTGGTTAGCCGCTCCAGCTCATGGTTGCTGTAGGTCCGCCCACATCGTTCCGGTCGGCCCCCTCGACGTCGCCCCCTCTGGGGGTAGTGAAAGTTCCAGCTCCGCGTGGCGTTGGGCCGCGCCGTGCAGAACCTGGCAAATTCTCGCCTGATACCCGATAGCCTCTGATGCGTGACAGTGGCGGATTCGATCAGGCAGGCACTCAACCACTGGGATAGGAAGGAGTGGGATACAGCCATTTTTCACGCTGGCAATGCGCTCGATGGCACCGCGAAAAAGCGGTATCCGCAGGTAGGAATCGCAACCCGGTTCAAGTCCACCATCCGCGACGCGCTCGACATCTTCTGTGTGATGGCATCGCCCGGGATCGACTTCGATCAGTCCCGCTTCCCGATCGCGGTGAAGTCCGATCTGCCCGACAAGCGGCCCGACATCGCCGACGTCTTATATGGCATCCACCGATGCGGCCACGGTCACACCGACGAACTGCCCAACGGGTTCGAACTGACTCCCCACGGGCCGCGTTCCGCGGGAATACACATCTGGCGTGACGGCAAGATCCAGCTCCCCGCGGCGGCGGTGATCGGCCTGAATTCGATCGCTGTGTTCGCGCCGGAAAACAAGGGCGAAGTCATACCCGTCGACTATCAGCTCAGCTGGTTCGAGCACGTGTTTCGAATCAGCGCGTGGTGGGGCTGGCAGGACCATTTTCGCGAGATCGTCAGTGGGACTCAGGTGCAGAAAGTGACGCTTGACTACGGCCAATCGTGGGACGCCTGGACGCCGGTCTGACCTCAATTGTGGTATAGGCCCCTGACATTCAGTTTTCTCGGCTAGCATCTCCCCTCGTGCGGCACGCCGAGCAGCCCGATTACTACGTTGAGCCCACCCAGACCGCACGCCATGGCAGCTCCGACTACTACGACTCCTACGACTCCCACGACTCCTACGACTCCTACGAGTCCCACGATCCCTACGAGCGCACGCCCGAATCACCGGAGCCGACGCCGTGGTACCGCCGCCCGCTGGCGCTGGTCGCGTCCGGCGCAATCGGGGCGGTAGTGCTCGCTCTCGCGGCATACGGGGTGGTCTCGCTCGCGGGCGGCGGTTCGAACACGCCCACGTCCACGACCACGCCCGCTCCCTCCACCACCGCCACGACGACCGTGACCACGACCACGGCCGCGGCGCCCTCCTATCACCACGGGCCGGGGGAAGAGCCGACCGAGACGGTGACCGAATCGACTCCACCCGAGACACCGGCGTGGAGCACCGACACCGGAACTTCGACCGTCCCGACCAGCACTGACACTGGAACTTCGACGGTTCCGCCAAGCGCTGTCACCGTTTCGCCCAGCACCCAACCCAGCACGGTCACTCAAACGGTGACGGTCACGCCGACGCGCCGAAACTGGCTGCCACACTTATAGCGCCAGCACACACCCAAGCGCGCAAGCAGAAATTCCAGCTTCCAGCCTGCTGATGCGTAGTCAGCCCTGAGCCGTCCCCTAGAAGTCAGCCGCGACCAGTCAACAAGCTGCTCGGCTACCCGTCCGCCCCGGATAGGCCGGCCAGCAACCCGCCGGGCCCACCGGCACCGTCGAGCCCGTTGTCCGCGGCGCCGCTGCCGCTGTCCCCGCCGGTCCCGCCGGCCCCGCCGTCCCCGCCGATGCCGAACAGCCCGGCGGCGCTGCCGCCGTTACCACCGTCGCCGCCGGAGCCGCCCCGCCCGCTGCCGCTGCTACCGCCGGCACCGCCGTCCCCGCCGGCCCCGGCGTTCCCGGCGTCGCCGATCAGCCCGGCAGCGTTGCCGCCGTTACCACCGTTGCCGCCGGCCCCGCCCAACCCGTGCGAATCGGCGGCGGTGCTGCCGCTACCACCGTTGCCGCCGGCCCCGCCGGCGCCGATCAGTCCGACGTCGCCGCCGTTGCCGCCGTTGCCGCCGGTTTGGCCCGAGAACTCATCGTCGCCGTTACCGGCGTTGCCGCCGTTGCCGCCGTCCCCGCCATCGCCATACAGCCACCCGCCGTGGCCGCCGTTACCGGCGTTTCCGCCGGCGATGCCCTCCCCACTGACATTCCCGCCGTTGCCGCCGGCACCGCCGTTGCCGCCGGCCCCGCCGACGCCGATCAGCCCGACGTCGCCGCCGATGCCGCCGGCCCCGCCGGGCCCGCCCTGCCCATTGACGTTCCCGCCGGGCCCGCCGGCACCGCCGTTGCCGCCGGCCCCGCCGACGCCGTCCAGCCACCCGCCGTGGCTGCCGTTACCACCGGCCCCGCCGGCGCCGCCGATGCCGCCGGTTCTGAGGAAGCATTCACCTCCCAAACCGCCGTTGCCGCCGGCCCCGCCGGCGCCATACAGCCACCCGCCGGTGCCGCTATTGCCGCCATTGCCGCCGTTGCCGGCGGCAACGCCGGCCCCGCTAAGCAGCAACCCGCCGGTGCCGCCGTTGCCGCCGGCCCCGCCGCTGCCCCACAGCCCGACGGACCCGCCGTTGCCGCCGTTGCCGCCGTTGCCGGCGCTGCTGCTGCTGATGCTGCCGGTCCCGCCGTTGCCGCCGTTGCCGCCTTCGCCGTACAGCCACCCGCCGTGGGCACCGGTGCCGCCGTTGCCGCCGGCCACCCCAGATGTCAGCGCGTCGCCGCCGTTGCCGCCGGCGCCGCCGGCGCCGACCAACAGTCCGCTGGTCCCGCCGGCCACACCGTTTACGCCGCCCCCGCTGTTGCCGCCGTTGCCGCCGCTGCCGCCGATTAACCCGGCGTTCCCGGCGGTGCCGCCGGCCACCCCGTCCGCGAAGGTGTCGCCGCCGCTCCCGCCATTGCCGTACAGTGCCCCACCGTTTGCGCCCCTAGCGCCGGTGCCGCCTTCAAAGCCGGTATCGCCCTGGCCGCCGGATCCGCCGGACCCACCGTTGCCGACCAATAGCCCGGCACTGCCGGCGGCGCCGCCGTTGCCGCCGGCAGTGCTTTCGCCGGCCCCGCCGTCGCCGCCGTTTCCGCCGTCGCCGGACAGCAGCGCGCCGTTGCCGCCGGCCCCGCCGTTGGCGCCGGCCCCGCCGGCCCCGCCGTTGCCGCCGTTGCCGGACAAGTAGCCGGCGTGGCCGCCGGCGCCGCCGACCACCCCGCCGTCCAAGCTGTCGCCACCTTGGCCGCCGTTGCCGGACAACAGACCACCGTTTACGCCGGCGGCGCCGGTGCCGCCGGATCCGCCCGACCCGCCGTTGCCGGCCAACAGCCCGGCACTGCCGGCCGCCCCACCGTCGCCGCCTGCGGCACCGTCCCCGCCGTTCCCGCCGCTGCCGAACAGCGTCGCGCCGTTGCCGCCGGCCCCGCCGGTCGCGCCGCCCCCGCCGTCGCCGCCGTTGCCGTACAGGTACCCGCCGTGGCCACCCGCGCCGCCGGCCGCGCCGGCCGCGCCGGCGCCGCCGTTGCCGCCGTCGCCAATCAGCCCGCTGACCCCACCGGCGCCACCCGCGCCGCCGGGCCCGCCGGCGCCGGTCCCACCGTCGCCGCCGGCCCCGCCGGTGCCGATGAACCCGGCGCCTCCGCCGGCACCTCCGGCACCGCCGTCGCCGGATAAGGCGGTCTCCCCGCCGGCACCGCCAACCCCGCCGGTGCCGTACAACCTGGCCGCTCCCCCGGTGCCGCCGGCCCCGGCGTTGCCCGATTGGGCGACATCCCCGCCAGCGCCGCCAGCACCGCCGCTGCCATCCAGCCAGCCGCCGGACCCGCCGTTGCCGCCGTTACCGCCGTCGCTGCCGGTGAAGACACTCCCGCCGGTGCCGCCGGCCCCGCCGGTGCCGAACAACCCAGCAGCTCCGCCGGCACCGCCGGTCCCGCCGTTGCTGCCGGTGATGACATTCCCGCCGGTGCCGCCTGACCCGCCGTTGCCATACGCCAACCCGCCGGTCCCGCCGCTACCGCCGGCCGCCCCGGACCCACCGGCCCCACCGGACCCACCGTCGCCGAACAACCCGACGGACCCGCCGCTTCCGCCGGCCGCGCCGGACCCACCGGCCCCACCGGACCCGCCGGTGCCATCCACCAATCCGCCGGTCCCGCCGCTACCGCCATTCGCGCCGGACCCTCCCGCCCCACCGGACCCACCGTTGCCGAACAACCCGGCGGCCCCGCCGTTACCGCCAACCGTCCCGGCGGTTGCGCTGTTGTCGTAGCCTTTGCCGCCGTTGCCTAATAACCAGCCCCCGTCGCCCCCGTTCGGATTCGACGCGCTGCCGTCGGCGCCGTTGCCCACGATGGGGCGCGACAGCAGCGACTGAACCGCGCTCGCCAGCGCGCCGGACTGCAACGGCCTGACGTTGGCAACCTCGGCAAGCGCGTATGAGTTCCCGGCGCTACTCAGCGCCCGCACGAACTGCGCGTGAAACGTCGCCGCCTGCGCGCTCACCGACTGATAGTCGAAGGCGTGGCCGGATAACAGCGACGCGATTGCTGCCGACACCTCATCGGCACCCGCGGCCAGCACCCCTGTCGTCGTCGGAGCCACCGCCGCGTTCACCGCAGACAGCGCGGAGCCGATCCCCTGCACATCCGCCGCCGCCGTCGCCAACAACTCCGGATCAACCGTCATAAAGGACATCGCTGCCACACCCGTTCATAGTCGGTCCATCGTCAGCACTCGGGACCATATCGCCACCCAGTAGCTAAACGCGCAATTTCCCTCGAAAGAGACGCTATAAAACCGCATCACGGGAAAAGTCCGTACACGGCTGCGGATTACACACAAACCGTCCATGCGCTGCGGTCATTGTTGATAATTTCTGCTACCTGAGTGAGCTGATCAAAGCCAACTGAAAAGGCTAACGGGTCATGGAATTTCCTATGTTGGCGCCGGAAATCAACTCCGCGCTGATCTATGCAGGTGCGGGGTCGGGGCCGCTGATTGCTGCGGCCACGGCCTGGGACGGGTTGGCCGACGAGCTGGGCTCGGCGGCGGCTTCCTTCGGATCGGTGACTTCGGGGCTTGCGGGTGGCGCGTGGCGAGGTGCGGCCTCCGCGGCGATGCTCGCGGCCGCTGGGCCGTATGTGGGGTGGCTGGGCACGGTGGCGACCCAGGCCGCGGGGGCCGCCGCTGCGGCTCGGGCGGCCACTGCCGAATTTGAATCGGCGCTGGTAGCCGCCGTGCATCCGCTGGCGGTGGCGACCAATCGTGCTCAGTTGGTTTCGTTGGTCGAATCGAACTGGTTGGGACTGAACGCCCACGCGATCGCGGCCGCCGACGCCGACTACGAGCAAATGTGGGCCCAGGATGTGGCCGCAATGGTTGGCTATCACGCCGGCGCGTCCGCGGTCGCTTCGGAGTTGGCGCCGTTCCTCGCACCGCTGCAGAGCCTGACGCAAATGGTCCCTAACTTGGGCTTTGCGAATGTGGGTGGCTTTAACATCGGCCTTGGGAATATTGGCAGTTACGATTTTGGTGGCGGGAACCACGGCAGTCTTGATATTGGCCGGGGTAATCAGGGAAGTAGCGACCTTGGTAACGGTAATTTCGGCAGTCTGAATTTCGGCAAAGGCAACCTCGGTAACAGCAATGTGGGCAACGGCAACCTGGGCAGCCTGAATTTCGGCAGCAGTAACGTGGGTAGCTCCAACGTTGGCAGCGACAACAATGGCAACCTCAACCTCGGTTTTGGAAATACCGGTAATCAAAACTTCGGGATTGCTAATACCGGTAACGGGGACATCGGTATCGGCCTGACGGGTAACGGCAAGTTCGGGATTGGTGGGCTGAACTCGGGTAGCGGGAACGTTGGCTTCTTTAATTCCGGAACCGGGAACTGGGGTATCGGGAACTCGGGTAGCGGGAACATCGGCTTCTTTAATTCCGGCACCGGGAACTGGGGTATCGGGAACTCGGGTAACTACAACACCGGTTGGGGTAATTCCGGCTCGGCCAATACGGGCTTCTGGAATTCGGGCAACGTCGATACCGGCAGTTTCAACCCTGGTAGTTACAACACGGGCGGCTACAACTCCGGTAGCGATAACACCGGTGGTGTCAACGCGGGTAGTGGCAATACGGGTAGTTTCAACTCGGGTAATACGAATACGGGCTTTGGAAACACCGGTAATGTCGATACGGGCGCGTTCATTGCCGGCAACGACGACGACGGGTTCTTCTGGAGGGGCAATGACCAGGGCCTGATGAGCTTCTCTTACCAGATCCCGGAGACCACCGCCCATAAGTTGCTGCTCTTCGGGGAAGAAAATGACCCCAGTTTCTACAACGCGGAGTTGGCCGCGTTCCCCAATCTTCCTTCTACGACCAGCACCGACACCATCACGGTATTCTCGATCGGCGGCTCGCCGGGCTTTGGGAATGTGACCTCGTCGCCGTCATCGGGTTTCTTTAACACCGGTGGGGGTAATTCATCGGGCTTTGGCAATTATGGTGCCGGTAATTCGGGTTGGTTTAACATCGCGCATGGCGGCAGCGGCTCCGACTCGGGAAGGTTCAACTTCGGTAGCTTGCTGTCGGGCACGGCGAATTTGGGTAGCTTTGTTTCCGGTAATTACAATGAGGGCGTCGGCGGCGGCAGCATATCGGACTTTGTTTCGGGCTTCGCAAACGTCGGGCAGGACCTTTCGGGTCTTGACCTGCCCGCTAATATCGGCTTTGCCGACTCGGGTTACGGGAACGTGGGCAACGCCAACGATGGCCACTTCAACACCGGTAACGGTAACGTCGGCAATTTCAACATCGGCCTGGGCGGGTTGCCGCCGGGCGGACTTGGTCTTCTGTTCGGGATCGAGATCGGTAACTTCCCGGCTACCCACAGCCACTTGTTCGGCGGCGGCAATGTCGGTGACTTCAACATCGGTAGCGGCAACGTCGGCGACGCGAACTTCGGCAGCGGCAATATCGGCAGTCACAACCTGGGTGATGGCGACCTCGGCAGCTGGAACATCTTCAGCTACGGCAACGAAGGCAGCTTCAATTTCTTCGGCGCGGGCAACACCGGCGACTGGAACTTCGGCAGCGGTAACCTCGGCAGCGACAACTTCGGCTTCGGAAACGATGGCGGCTTCAACGTAGGTTGGGCCAACTTTGGCAGCGGTAACTTTGGTTTCGCCAACCTTGGCGACCTCAACATCGGTGTCGCAAATAACGGCAGCCTAAATATTGGCCTGGCGAATACCGGTTCCGCCGACATCGGATTGGCTAACACCGGCGCCGGCGACATAGGCATCGGGCTCACCGGCAATTACAAGGTGGGCTTTGGTGGCCTGAACTCCGGCAGCGGGAACGCCGGCTTGTTCAACTCGGGCACCGGGAACGTCGGTTTGTTCAACGCGGGCAACCAAAACATCGGTTTCGGTGATGCGGGTGCTGGAAACTTCGGCCTCGTCAACGCCGGCACCGACAACACCGGCTTGTTCAACTCGAACACCAAAAATGTCGGTTTGTGGAACGCGGGGAGCACAAACTTCGGCATCGGGAACTCCGGCAATACCAACTTCGGCTTCGGGAACTCGGACACCGGGAACTGGGGCTTTGGAAACACGGGCAGCTATAACACCGGTTGGGAAAACTCGGGCACCGCCAACACGGGGTGGGCGAACGCGGGTAGCTACAACACCGGCAGCGAAAACGTCGGCAACTACAACACGGGCATTGCCAACGTGGGTGATTCCAACACGGGCCTGTGGAACACCGGTAACACGAATACGGGCTTTGGCAACACCGGCAATCTCGACACGGGTGCATTCAACACCGGCAGCAGCAACAACGGCTTTTTCTGGGCGAGTGACAACAACTGGACGAATGGTCTGAACATCACCATCTCGATGCCCAGCGACCTCGGCTCCGACGGTACCGTCACCACCGACATCACGTTGCTCAACATCCCGGCGGGGCCGGGCTTTGACAACACGACTTCTGCACCGTCGTCGGGTTTCTTCAACCACGGTGCTGGAGGCGCGGACTCGGGTACCGGAAACGATGGCACCGGCTCTTCCGGGTGGTTGAACTTCACGCGTGACAGCGGCGCAGCCGATACCGGCCTCGCAAACTACGGCAACTCTATTTCGGGCCTGTTCAATACCGGCACCGCCAGCCAGATCACCGCGACGGCCCAAGACGTCGTCTCCGGTATCGATATGGATGGCCTAAACGTCGCGGGTCTTTTCGGCATCGGGTCCGGCAGCCCCATCAACTTGGGCTACGGAAACGTCGGCCACGCAAACATCGGCAACGGAAACCTCGGCAGCTTCAATTTCGGTAGCGGCAACGACGGCAGTTCCAACTACGGCAGCGGCAACGAGGGCAACTCCAACTTCGGCGGCGGCAACGACGGCAACTCCGACGAAGGTGGCGGCAACACGGGCAGCTTCAACGTCGGTAGCGGCAACTTCGGCAGCAACAACTTCGGGTTCGGCAATACCGGTAACGGCAATATCGGGCTCGGTAACACCGGCAACAACGACTTCGGTATCGGGCTCACGGGGGACAACAAGCTCGGGTTCGGCGGACTGAACTCGGGCAGCGGCAACCACGGCCTGTTCAACTCCGGCAGCGGCAACACCGGCTTCTTCAACTCGGGCACCGGAAATTCCGGCTCGTTCAACTCGGGCAGCTACAACACCGGCCGCGCCAACTCCGGCAGTTACAACTTCGGCGGCCACAACGTCGGCAGCTATGACGCCGGCGGCCACAACGTCGGCAGCGACAACACCGGCAACAACAACGTCGGCAACACCAACACCGGCAGCGACAACGTCGGCGACACCAACACCGGGTTAGCTAACAAGGGCAATCTCGACACCGGCGCTTTCATCAGCGGCAGCCAGGACCTGGGCTTGTTCTGGACGACGAACAACATCGACCTTGCCTTTGCGATCACCATCCCGTTAAACGTCAACTACGCTCTCTACTACGGCGATCCGAGCAACCTGACCGAAGTCGCCGGGGCCTACCTCGTCGACTACACCCAGACCTTCACGATCTTCCAGTTCGACAACACCAACACCGGCACCGCCCCATCGTCGGGGTTCTTCAACAGCGGCGGCGGTGCGGAATCCGGCTTCTACAACAGCGGCACGGGCACGTCGGGTTTCTTGAACGCCACCAACGATCCCAGCGGCGGGCACGTCTCGGGCTTTGCAAATTACGGCAACTACCTGGCCGGCCTGACGAACTCCGGCAACTCCATCTCCGGCATCTTCAACACCGGCACCGGCAACTTCATCAGCCAAGACCTGGACTCCGGCTTCGGACACACCGGCCAAAACCTCAGCGGCATACACGTCACCCTCGGCCTTGCAAATGAGGGCGGCTTCAACGTTGGTATTGGGAACGTTGGTAGTGATGACTTTGGCGGCGCGAATCTTGGCAGTCTAGATATCGGCGGGGGTAATCATGGGAATAGCGACTTTGGTTCCGGCAACTTGGGCAACCTGAATTTCGGGAGCGGCAACCTCGGCAGCAGCAATGTGGGTGGCGGCAACCTGGGTAGCCTGAATTTGGGGAGCGGCAACCTGGGTGGCTTTAATATCGGCAACGGCAACGACGGCGACCTCAACTTCGGTTTTGGGAATACCGGCAATCAGGACTTCGGGATTGGCAATACGGGTAGCGGCGACATCGGTATTGGGCTGACGGGTAACGGCAAGTTCGGGTTTGGTGGGCTGAACTCGGGTAGCGGGAACCATGGCTTGTTCAATTCCGGAACCGGGAACTGGGGGATCGGGAACTCGGGCAGCGGGAACGTCGGCTTCTTCAATTCCGGAACCGGGAACTGGGGTATCGGAAACTCGGGTAGTTACAACACCGGTTGGGGTAATTCCGGGATGGCCAGCTCGGGCTTCTTTAATTCGGGCAGTGTCGATACCGGCAGTTTTAGCGCGGGAAGTTTCAACACGGGCGGTTTCAACTCCGGTAGCCATAACACCGGCGGTATTAACGCGGGCGATGGCAATACGGGTAGTTTCAACTCGGGTGATATGAATACGGGCTTTGGGAATACCGGTAATCTCGATACGGGGTTGTTCATCGGCGGCAGCGACGACAATGGGTTCTTCTGGCGGGGCAATGACCAGGGCCTGCTGAGCTTCTCTTACAGGATCCCGGAGACCACGGCCTACAAGTTGTTGTTCTTCGGAGAAGAAAACGAGCCCGGTTTCTACAATTCGGAGCTGGCCTCATTCGCGAGTACTCCTTTTACGACCAATTCCAGCATCATCACGGTGTACTCGGTCGGGGGGCAGACGGGCTTCGGGAATGTGACTTCGTCGCCGTCGTCGGGTTTCTATAACACCGGCGCGGGCGATTCATCGGGTTTTGGCAATTATGGTGCCGGCAATTCGGGTTGGGCTAACATCGCGAACGGCGGCAGCGGTTCCGACTCGGGAAGGTACAACTTCGGTAGCTCGCTGTCGGGCTGGGCGAATGTCGGTAGCTTTGTTTCGGGCCTTTTCAATCAGGGCGTCGGCGGCGGCAGCCTATCCGACTTTGTTTCGGGCTTCGGAAACGCCGGGCAGGACCTTTCGGGTATCAACATCTGGGCGGTTTTGCCACACAACATTGGCTTGGCCGACTCGGGCTACTTGAACGTGGGCAACTCCAACCACGGCGACTTGAATTTGGGCAACGCCAATATCGGCAGCTACAACATCGGCATCGGCGGGTCGCTGCTCAACCAACTTAACATCTTCCACGGGGGCGGCAATATCGGCGACTTCAACGTCGGTAGCGGCAACATCGGTGACTGGAACTTCGGCAGCGGCAACAACGGCAGTTACAACCTCGGCAGTGGCAACCTCGGCAAGCTGAACATCTTCGGCGACGGCAACGACGGCAGCTTCAATTTCTTCGGCGCTGGCAACACCGGCGACTGGAACTTCGGCAGCGGTAACCTCGGCAGCGACAACTTCGGTTCCGGAAACGAGGGCAGCTTCAACTTTGGTTCCGGAAACTTTGGGCTCGTCAACTACGGTTCCGGAAACAACGGCAACCTCAACTTTGGTTTCGGAAACTTTGGCAGCCAAAACATTGGCGTAGCGAACACGGGTACCGGCAACCTCGGGTTGGCAAACACGGGCAACAACGACATCGGCATCGGGCTCACCGGTAATAACCAGATCGGCTTTGGTGGCCTGAACTCGGGCAGCGGGAACTCCGGCTTGTTGAACTCGGGCACCGGGAACGTCGGGTTGTTCAACGCGGGCAGCGGGAACACCGGGCTGGCCAACGCCGGTACCGGAAACATCGGCGCGCTGAACGCGGGCACCGACAACTTCGGTTTGATGAACGCGGACAGCAAAAACAACGGTATCTGGAATGCGGGTATCTCAAACGCCGGCATCGGGAACTCCAACACGCAAAACTTGGGCTTCGGGAACTCGGGCACAATCGACTGGGGCGTGGGCAACACGGGCAGCTACAACACCGGTTACGCCAACTCGGGCACTACCAACACCGGTTGGGGGAACTCGGGCAACTACAACACCGGCACCTACAACGCGGGCACCTACAACACGGGCACGGCCAACCCGGGCAACTACGACACGGGCCTGTGGCAGACCGGCTACGGAGATACCGGCATCGGAAACACCGGCAATCTCGACACGGGTGCTTTCATCACGGGCAACGAAGACAATGGCTTCTTCGTCCGGGGCGACGACAAGTTTCCGCAGGCTCTCGACATCACTATCCCGGTGGTGGCTAACCTCGGCACCGCCGGTACCTTCACTACCAACATCACGCTCATCGAGATCCCGGCGGGGCCGGGCTTTTTCAACACGACCACCCTTCCGTCGTCGGGTTTCTTCAACTTCGGCCTTGGTGGTGGGTCGGGCATCGGAAACTTCGGTCTCGACACTTCGGGCTGGGGCAACTACGATCTTTCCGGCTTTGGCTCGTCGGGCTTCGGGAACGTCGGCAACATCGTTTCGGGCTTCGGCAATATCGGCACCGTCAGCCAGCTCAACCTGGGGGCGATCGACAATCTCTCCGGGATCAAAATATCGGGCGCAGACATCTCGGGCTGGAACCCCATTCACAATTTGGGCTACGGCGACGTCGGCTTCGGAAACGTCGGCAACGGAAACGTCGGCAACTACAACTTCGGCAGCGGCAACGAGGGCAACATCAACTTCGGCAGCGGCAACTTCGGCGGCTCCAACATTGGCGCCGGTAACGACGGCAGTTACAACGACGGCTCCGGCAATACGGGCAGCAACAATGTCGGCAGCGCCAACTTCGGCAGCCACAACTTCGGGTTCGCCAACACCGGTAACAACAACATCGGGTTTGCTAACACAGGCAACAACGACTTCGGTATCGGACTGACCGGCGACAACAAGTTCGGGTTCGGCGGACTGAACTCCGGCAGCGGAAACCACGGCCTGTTCAACTCCGGCAGCGGCAACACCGGCTTCTTCAACTCGGGCACCGGAAATACCGGCTCGTACAACTCGGGCAGCTACAACACCGGCAACGGCAACTCCGGCAGTTACAACTTCGGCGGCCACAACGTCGGCAGTTACAACACCGGCGGCCACAACATCGGCAGCACCAACACCGGCAACAACAACATCGGCAGCACCAACACCGGCAGCGACAACGTGGGCAACACGAACACCGGCATCGCCAACACGGGCAATCTCGATACCGGCGCTTTCATTGCCGGCAACCAGGATCTCGGCTTGTTGTGGACGGGCAACAACATCAACCTTTCCTTTGCCCTCACCATCCCGATAAGCGTCAACTACGCCCACTTCTACGGCGATCCGAGCGACCTGACCGAACCCGCCGGGGGCTTCCTGGTCGACTACACCACGACCTACACGATCTTGCAGTTCAACCAGAGCAACAGCGGCACCGCCATATCGTCGGGCTTCTTCAACAGCGGCGGCGGAGCTGGGTCCGGCTTCTTCAACAACGGCACCGGCACGTCGGGCTTCTTCAACGCCAGCAACGATCCCGGCACGGGCGGATTCGACTCGGGCTATGAAAACTTCGGCGACTACCTGGCCGGCCTCACCAACTACGGCAGCTACATCTCCGGCATCTTCAACACCGGCATCGGCAACTTCATCACCCAAGACCTCGACACCGGCTTCGGAAACATCGGCCAAGACCTCGCCGGCCTAGTCCACCGGCCGCTGTAAGGCGACGAGGCGCTCGTCCTGAGTCAGCCAAAGTCAGCCACGGCACTGCACCCTGGCTGATGCTCGTCCAGCGTCAGCCAGGGTGATTCAGGACGTCATCAATTAAATTTGCTCTCGTATTGCGGGCAGTAAACCCCCGTCGCCGCACCCATGATCTTGGCGACAGAAGCGTCGCTTAACTGCGTGAACGCCGTCTTCGCATCGGCGAGGGTTTGGTCGAACGTGAACCCTTTATCCCAGTCACTACAAACCGCATGCCCGAGCTGGATCATCGATTGGTCCCCGCCGTTTGGCCAGGTGATCCCCTTCTGCGTGAGCGTTTGCAGGAAAGCGTCATCCGCTGCGTCGGCATTCGCGATCGGGGCGGCGCCGACTGCGATCCCGCCCAGGACGGCAGCGAGCAGACCGGTCAATCGTGCGGTGTTCTTCATTCGTTGACTCCTCAGTGTGGACTACGTTCGTGCAAGCCCCCCTGACGCTGACACGGCAGCAGTCAGATTATGTCGGTCTGCCGGTTAGCACGTCAAAATATAACGGGTATTCGGTCCTGCTCAGACCGTGCGCTGGGTTCGGCCATCCCACGCCCGCCGCCACTGACGGAGTTCCGTTGTGCCGCTGGCGGCTGCACTGGAAGGTACGGCCGGGACTCATACGTGGCAACGAACGCCTCGGGCAAATGGTTAACACGCCCAATGCCGGGTAAACCGATGCGGTGGGACGCGAAGATCTCTCCACGGTCGGACGGCAGCCCGCCGAGGCCGGCATACGTGACGTCGAGACCATCGACGCCGAACTGCGACGGGTGGCGGCCTTTCGCCGTGTGACTCGGGAGCGGGGTGGACCGCCGCCGTTGATGGATGTGGCGGATGCGCTGCTGGATGAACGCCTGCAGGCTCACCGAGTGGGCGGTAACCCGCGGGTATTTTCACAATTCCCGAGTGAGACGTCAGCGTTGGATCGGTGCCGGGTACGCAGAGATGACTGACAGCGGCAATTCGAGTCAGCTCTGGCCTGAAGTCCTCTTCGAGCAGGCCACAGGCATCATCATGAAGAGCTTCGATCTCGACTCGGCGCACGCCTTGCAAGTGCTCCGCAAAATGTCACAGAACATGAGGACGCAGATGTGCGTGGTCGCCGAGCAGATAATCACCCACAACGTGCCACTGGAAGCCCTGCACGGCATTGAAGACGTGATGTACACGGCTCCGGCTGAACCCAGAGAAGAGTCCGCCTGAGCGGCGCCGAGCGGGGGTTTTCACGGCCGGATAAGGACGATCCTGGCTCCGCTCCGCGCTCGACCGCGAGTCCGCCGAATCTGTCGGCGCTATGGGGCATGATGCCCCGGTGAGCGCGGCCTGACGCTCACCGGGCCACCACCAAAGCCGGGCCACCACCAAAGTTTGGCGAAACTCGGGACATCCTCGTCCGCTAGAATATTCGGCTTAGACTACTACGCTCGGGCCCCGAAGCCCGCGGTTATCTGGGGGGGTGTTGGGAGATTCCTGTGAATGGATCAGAAACGTATCGGAGTAGCGCGCTGCCTCAGTTTCTTCTTTGTTTTTCTTTGCCCCGTCTGCGGGTTGCAGTAAAGGCCACCGCAATTGTTGCCGACGACGTCGACGGCAAGGCCAGATTCCCTTCCGAAGCGATCGAACTAGTCAAGGAAGCAAAGTTCGAGGCAACAGACGCTACGGCCAACGATTCGTTCCTTCTGCCGACGACGACCCCGATGACGGCATGGCCGTTGTTCTCGGCAAATTGCCGCTACGAGGACTTCGCGCGAGGCGTTCGGGTGGTGAACTCATGACTGTGAAGTCGCGCATAGCGCATGCGTCGGATTCGGAATGGAGCGAATTGTTTGGGCCTCATCCGGTCGCACGGTTTCGAGCCCCCGATGTGGCCGACGCGAATACGATTGGCCCGAATGATTAAAATCAGCAAAATAACATCAAGAGCACGGCTATCCGCTAGCGGCGGAAGCCGACCGTGGAGCCAGCGCAACATGCCGTTGACGACAACAGAGGTGCCGACATTTTTCGGACCGCCTGAGTCGCCATTGTTCGGCGTGGTTCATCTGCCGGTCGATAACCAGATCAGGGGCGGGGTACTGATCTGTGGTTCGCTCGCAAAGGAGGGGATGGACAGTGTCCCACTACACCGGACCCTCGCCGACGGCCTGGCGCGCCGCGGTTTCGGTGTGCTGCGTTTTGACTATCTGGGCTTGGGTGATTCTGCATACGCTCAGGTCCGTGATGACGCGGTGGCCAACTGGGTGGCAAGCGTGGGCCACGCGCTCGACTACCTCACGCTGATCGGCGCGGAGTCGGCGACCGCTGTCGGCATACGTGCCGGGTGCCTGATCCTGGACAAGTACCTCGCCCAATCCCACACGGTCAACCGCGTGGTCTACCTCGATCCCCCCGGAACGGGCAGGCGTTACCTTCGTGAACACACTGCGCTGTACCGGTTGTCGGTGGGCGAGGACGCTCCTATCCCCGGCGAAGTGACAATCATGGGCGGGCGATTGAGCGACCACGCCGCCGCAGAATTCGCCGCGCTGCGGATGGGTGCCGATCCAGTCAGCGCCCATGGCGTCGACAAAGTACTTCTGGTGCGACGACCAGACGAGACCGACAAGCGCGTCACCGCCCTGGCGTCGGCCGAGGGAGTCGATTCGATCGTTACCGGCGGTCTGCCGGACTGCGCCCGGCCGAGGGAGTTGTTGTTATTACCGATCCCTTTCACGGCGGTCGATTCGATCATCGAGTGGATTGACGGAAACGTTCCCACTCGCACCCATCGCGCGGTACCCCAATACCTGCCAACGGTGACGATGCCGGCCGAAGGGCCCGACGGGGTCGACGTTACCGAGAGCATCGAACGAATCGAGGCGAACGGCCTATTCGTCATCCGCACGCTGCCCCAACGCCTTAGTCCCGCGCCCGCAAAGACCGTGTTGTTCTTCGTGACGGCCAAGGACTTGCACGTAGGACCCGCCCGGGAGTGGGTCGAATTGTCACGTCGCATTGCAGCGGCCGGGTCACAGGCGGTGCGTTGGGACCAGGCAGGACTGGGCTTGTCGAGCCAGATCAGCCGGGACCCTTTGCGCAGCGTGTTTTCCAAGGCTGACATCACCGACTCGATAGCGGTGGCCAGACATGCGTGCCACGATGCCGGCAAAATCGAGCTTGTCGGTATCTGCTCCGGCTCGTGGTACGCCGCTCATACCGCCCGCAATATCGGTGCGCAGTCGGCGATCCTGGTCAACCCGCGGCCATGGAATTGGGGCGTCACCTCCACCTTGCTGCCGCAGTGGGACGCGCGGAAGCAAGCGCTACACGCCAGCGCCGACGCCAACGCGGCTAATGACACGGGCGGCGGCCCCTCCGAATCCAGGACGAAGCGCCTCAAAGCGCTTCTCTACCAGGCTCGGGAGCCGACGAAGAGCTTTATGCACAACCACCTCCCGCGATATGTCCTGCGGGTATTGAGCCGGGTCGGACTCGTGTGGCTGCCGGAGGATGTTCTGACAACGCTTGCGCACCGTGGAACCGACGTGACGCTGATTGTCTCGCCCGAGGATGCGGAGCAGTTCACTGCCAAAGGCGGTCGGGCAGCCCTTGACCGACTGCAATGGACGTCGCGGCCGCCCCGCCTGATCGCCACACCCACCGGCGATCATGCCGCCCATCACCCCGTCGTATTGGCGGCGATCCGCAACGTGGTGTTGCCGGTAGCTGCCGTTTCCCCATCGGAGCGCATCCCCGTATCGGACATCACGTCGATTGAGAGTCCATCGAATCCGCTAGTGCCCCGCGCCGGAAATGCGTGAGATATAGAGATTCACAGGTGGCGAAGCGCCGAAATTTTCGTTCCATTATGGAACAGTTTGGCGAGGTGCGTCAGGCGGTACCGGAACGCAAGGCGGAACGCAAGCCGAAGCGCTGGCGAAGAAACGCGGCAAGGCGCAGCGGGATTGCAATAAGGCTCAACAGGGCGAACGGCACATATTCGGCGGTGTAGAGCCAATGCTGCGTCTTCTGGTCGAGTGCGCCCAGCACAAAGTCCCGGCCGAAGGCGATCAGAATGTAAGTCGTGCCCAGGAAGAGCAGTGGCCGAAACAGACGTCCCAGTTTGCGCATTCCGATTCCGAAGGACAGCAGCACCAGCAGACAGGCGAAGAACAGTGCGACCAGGAAGAACCACAACACGCCGCCCTGCAGCGGAATCTGGCCGATGACAACGCCCAGCCAGACGACAAGTCCGATATGGACCATAAGCGCGGTGGCGAAGGCCAAGCCCAAGACTCGCGCCCGGCGCGCCAGCCCGGCAAAGGCCGGGCCGAACAGGATGGCCATCGCGCCGCCGGCATAGGAAAGCCAGAAAAAAAGGAACGCCCAGCGCGCCGTGACGTGCAGCCCCAGCTTGAGGCCATCGGGACCGGTGCCGTAACCGGCCAGAACGGCCACGGCAAGCGCGAGCGCGCCACCGAACGCGCCGATCATCCAAACCAATGCCGGATCACGTTTGCGCGACGTGGACATGCTCAGAGCCCCTTTTTAAAACAACGCTGTCGACTGAGGCCGGGAAATGGGTTGCGTTGCGCAGCGATCCTTCTGCTCGAACATGTCAGCCGTGAACTCCGTCCCACAAACAAAAGCAGTGGTAGAGACATATGCTATCCGGCACCGAACTGGGTCATCAGAGAACGAAACATCGCACAGGAGGCTCGCACGGGACCCTGATATTCCCCTGATATTCGAGGCCTCGCACTGCGTCCAAAGCGCCCAGGCGCGCGGACCAGAGGCGGACTCGAAGCGCATGAAGTTTCCTACTCGGACTCGGCTGGACTACAGAGAACGACAACGACGGCCATTGCGTGGCAATCCGCGTGCGAAAGCGACAAAGACGAGCTGAGCCAGCCTTGGTGTTGTGCCCGCTCGGCGACCGATCCGCTCAGACGAAGCAGAGGCAGCGGACCGTCCCGTGTTACCTCGATCTCGCGCAGGGGAAACGGCATGTCGGGTTCTGCGAATGCCTTGATCACTGCTTCCTTGGCCGCGAACCGGGCCGCCAGTCTGTGCACCCGGTTGGGGCCCTGGCAGTCGTTGATTTCGCTCGCCGTAAAAACCTTGCGCAGGTACCGGTCCCCGAACGCTGCCAGCGAGTCCTGGACATCCTCAATGGCCACGACATCGCATCCGACGCGGACGCGGCGCCCGTCAACCTCGCCCGGCAAGGTGATCATGTAGCTACCGCACGTGGCATTACGCAGACGACTTGACTAGGCCTTCGATTACCTGCTCGATGTTGCGTACGGATTCGAAGGTGGACTTCTTGAGCACTTCATCGGGGAACTCGATGTCGAATGCATCCTCAAGCGCAAGCATGACATCGACCGACGCATGCGACGTCATGCCGAGCTTGTAGAGGTCGGCTTGATCGTCAACCTCGCGTGGATCGACCGCCATACGGCCATGAGCAGCTAAGACGTCACGAATCCGGTCCTGTATCACGCTTCCCCTCACATCTCTGCCGTAACGCAACCTATTATTTCGAGTCTCGGCCGCTTCCGGGCTAAGACTCCGTGGGCGGAACGTAGGTCCCGGTCGCCTTGAGCCGCTTGCGAGCGGCGCGGCGGTAACTGTAGAAGTCCGACATCAACGCCGGGCTGCCGTACAGCCAGTCCAGGGGTTCTCGCATGTCGTCCACGTAGCCGATGGCGTTGGAGCCGCGCTGGTAGCCCATCAGCCTGAGCAGCCCCTCGGGGAGGGTGCGGGCGATCTCGGGCGGGCAGGCGAGATATTGGTTTTCCTCCTGGCGCAGCCACCCGAGCGAGTAGCCCACGTTCATCCCGATCCGGCAGGTCTTGGTGGTGTTGGCGCCCCCGCCGTGGAATATCGAGCCCGTGTATAAGAGGACCGAACCCTTGGTCATGACCGCTGGGGAGGACAGGGCGGGGTCCACCTCGTCGGGATCGTCCTCCCACCGGTGGCTGCCCACCACCATCCGTGTCGCACCCATCTCTTCAGTGAAGTCGGTCACGGCCCACATGGTGGCGACTTCGGCTTCGAAGCCCCTCGGGAACTGGTAGCGATCGAACGACCACTGATCCCGATGAATCATCTGCGCAGGCTCACCGGGTCCGATGGTAACCAGCTGGGTCAGGTCGACCTGGAAAGTGCTGGCGTGGTCGCCCAACACGAGGTCGAGCGTGTCGATGATCGTCGGGTGGGTAATGAGTGAGCGAGAGGTCGGCGAACGGGCGATCAGGGCGCCGGTGCGGTGGGTGGTGTGGCCCAGGAAGTCAGTGTTGCCTGCGCCGGTGGCAGCGAGGTACGGCTCGAGCTCGGCCCGTATCTGATCCATCGTTTGGGGAGGTGCGAGGTCGGAAATGACCACACACCCGTCTTCGTTGAGCACCTTCGCAATGTCTGCCGGCGAGGAACTCGAACAGACTGTCCGTACCGCTGTTGGCATAGCGCATACTGTACGGCATGATATGAGGACGTTCCAATGACTTTCGGTCGGTTGAGAGCCGGCTTTCATGCCCAAGTAGTGGAGGTGCGACGAAAGATGCTCCCGTTTCGATTCGGCGTGTACGGCGCGGTTGCGCCAACCATGTCGGCTTGGCGGGACCAGGCCCGTATGGCCGAGGGTCTCGGTTACTCGACCCTGTACGTTTCTGACCACCTTGACGCCCAGTTCGGGCCCCTCGTAGCCATGACCGTGGCCGCCGAAGCGACCTCGACCCTCCACGTGGGGTCCTTCGTGTTGAACAACGACCTCCGCCACCCTGTGGTCTTGGCCAAGGAGATCGCCACGCTCGGCTTGGCAGCCGAAGGGCGGGTCGAGGTGGGTCTTGGAGCGGGCTGGCTCCGGGCCGATTACGAGCAAGCGGGAATCGAGTTCGACGAACTGGCTGTCCGCGTGGACCGGCTGGCCGAGAGCCTCGCTGTCATTAAGCGACTGTGGAGTGAGGGGGAGGCGACATTCGCAGGGAGGCATTACACGGTGCGCGACGCGCGCTGTGATCCTCGCCCGGCTTCGCCACCTCGCGTCATGGTTGGGGGTGGGAGCAAGCGGCTGCTTGCGCTCGCAGCCCGGGAGGCGGACACCGTTGGGATCAACGCGAGCCTGGGCATTGGCGACAAGAGCGTTGAAACGACGAGCCAGGCCACGCTCGATCGCTACGACCGTTGCCTGACCTGGGTACGAGAAGCGGCGCCGGATCGGTTCGATTCGATCGAGCTCCAGATTGTGGCCTTCGCCACCAGAATCGTCGCCAGCCTCCGCGCTGCCGTGCGCACCGCAACCATGCTCGGCCTTCCGGGTGAGGACGCGCTCGAGCTTCCGATCGTCCTGATCGGCACCTCGGACGAATTGTGTGAGCGGCTTCTGCAGCGCCGCGAGAGGTGGGGCTTCACCAACATCGTGGTGCCGGCCGAGGCGATGGAGTCCTTCGCACCTGTGGTCGCCCGGCTCGCGGGCACCTAGCTCCGAAGTCTGCGAGAAGGCGTGACGGACCACGGCGTGCTCGGTGCGGTGCTGGACCACGCCGATCGAGCCCCGGATCGGCCCGCTGTCAAGGACCTGGATCACGCGTTGACCCGGGGCGAGTTGCGCGCCGCGGCTAGGAGAGTGGCCGCCGGCTTGGTTCAGAAAGGCGTCGAGCCCGGGGATCGGGTTGCCCTGCTGATCGGCAATTCTGTGGACTTCGTGGTGGCGGCACTGGGCTGTCTGTGGGCGGGGGTCACGTTCGTTCCGCTGGCGATCACCGATCCAGATCTCCGCCGCGCGCAGATCGTGGCCGACTGCCGGCCCGCACAGGTGATCACCGCAGGCTCGGACCAATCCGCGCCATCGGGACTCCCCGTCGGCACGGCGTGGACCTCCCTTTCGGCGTTGAGCGTCGCAGATGGGCGAACGCCACCGCCCGTAACGGGCCCCGTCTCCTACATCATTTACACGTCGGGGACGACCGGTATCCCCAAGGGGGTGCAGATTACCCCGGAGGCCTTTTTCACCGCAGTCGACGCATGCGCCGACGCCGTGGGACTCACCGCGGACGACCGGGCCCTAGCCGTTTCGCCGGTGCACTTTGACGGGTCCTTCTCTGCCATCTTTCCTCCGCTGGTGCGCGGCGTCCCCCTCGTCATCCCCGACCGGGAAGCCCTCCTGTTCCCACGCAGGTTCTTCTCGATTGTCGACAGCGAGGGGATCACGGCGACCAGCTTCTCGCCCAGCTACCTCCGGTTGCTCCGGTCCAGCGGCCGGCTGCCGCGGTTGGCCGACACCCCGCTCAGAGTGATGGCCCTGGGCGGCGAGGCGCCGTCCACGGCCGATATCAGGGCGGTGTGGGCCGCCAGCCCGGGACTGCGGGTGGTGAACCGGTACGGCCCGACCGAGACGACCATCGCCGTCGCGCATCTGGAACTGACGCCCGAGTTGCTCGACGCGGGGCTGGTGCCGATCGGTCATCCTCATACCGGGAGCTCGTTCCACCTCGTTGACGAGCACGGAAGTCTGGTCGATCGTCCTGGAGTGGTCGGCGAGCTGTACATCGGGGGACCGCAGCTCATGGCTGGATATCTGAACGACCCGGCGCTGAGCGCAGGTGTGCTGCGGACGGACGTCGTCCAAGGAACCACCCTCTACCGCACTGGTGACCTCGTCTTCCGCGACGACCAGGGCAACTACGTATACGTGGGGCGTTCGGACCGCGTCATCAAGCGGCATGGTGTGCGGATGTCTTTGGTCGAGGTGACCGAGGCGCTCGGTGGTCTCGACGGGGTCGCGTCCGCGGCGTGCACGACCTTCGACCTGGAGGGCGATCTGGGGGTCGTCGCATTCGTGGTGCCCGACGGCGAGCTCACGCCTCTCGCCGTCCGCCAGGCCGCCAACGAACGGCTCCCGGAAACGATGCTGCCCGATCAATTCGTCTTGGTGGCCGACTTGCCCTTGACGTCTTCCAGCAAGGTCGACGAGCGACGGCTGCTGCAGGAGGCCGGCTTGTCTCCGCCGAATGAAGGGGCCTGAGCTTGCACCTGGTCGATGTCAGTAGACGACTTCCGGGTGGTATGCGTCGATCCATACCGACAGGTCGAGGACCCGCTCTAGCCGCTCCCTGTCCAGCGGCCGCATCTCTTGGGGGTCCAGCCGTGTCAGCTGCTCCAGCGCCGCCCGGTCGATCAGACCGAACAACACACCATCGTCGGTGCCCAAGAGATCCTTCGCCTGCGCCTGGAGGGCGGCATCGTATTGCGGATCCGAGGTGGACGGATACGGGCTCTTGACCCGCTTCACCACCGACTCGGGCAGCACGTCGCGGACCGCGCCGCGCAGCAGGCTCTTCTCTCTGCCGTCGTAGGTCTTCAGCGACCACGGCGTGTTGTAGACATATTCGACGAGGCGGTGATCGCAGAATGGAACACGCACCTCCAGGCCGACCGCCATGCTCATCCGGTCCTTGCGGTCCAACAGGATCCGCATGAACCGGGTCAGGTGGAGGTAGCTCATCACCCGCATCCGGTGGGTGAAGTCGTCCTCCTCGTCGACCCGCGCGACCTCGTTGACTGCCTCGGTATAGCGGTCCCGCAGGTAGGTGTCCAGGTCGATGGCGGAGCGTAGTGCCGGCGTGAACATGTCGCTGGAGCGGGCCGAGTACATCAAACGAACTAGGCGGCCACGCCGCGCTGCACTGCCAGGTAGACCGCGCTGGTTCGGGACTACCGAGTCTCCGATGGCGATCCAGGGGAACGCATCGGTCTGCTGGACCGCCGGGTCGTGGAACTGCCGGTAGCCACCGAAAATCTCGTCGGCCGACTCTCCGGACAGCGCCACCGTCGACTGCTGCCGGATCGCCTTGAACAGCAGATAAAGCGACTCGTCCATGTCGCCCATTCCCATCGGGAGGTCGCGGGCCCTGACCACCTTGCGCCGGAGGTCGAGGTCGGCCAACTGGGTGTGATCAAGCACGATGTCGGTGTGGTCCGAACCGACGTGCTTGGCCACATCGTGCACATACGGCGTGTCCATGGTCGGACGGAGCTCGCTGGGCTTGAAGTTTTCGACCTGTGCATCGAAGTCGACGGCAAACGTACGGACCGGGTTGTTGAGTTCGCGTGCGGACAGCGCGGTGATGGTGCTGGAGTCCAGGCCACCGGACAACAGCACACACTCGGGAACGTCGGCGACCAGCTGACGACGGACGATGTCGTCAAGCAGCTCACGTACCCGCGCGACGGTCGTGTCGCGGTCGTCGGTGTGCGGTTTCGATTCCAGCCGCCAGTAGGTGCGCTCGCGGACGCCGTGCTCGTCGACGGTGACGATGGTGCCGGGCTCTACCTCCTGCATGCCCTTCCACACCGCGTGCTTGGGAGTCTTGATGAGCGGGACGAGCATCTCACACAGCCCGTCGACGTCGACGACCCGCTTGACCAGCGGGTTGGCGAGGATCGCCTTGGGCTCCGAGCCGAACAGCACGCCGTCGGGAGTGCGGTAGAAGTAGAGCGGTTTGATGCCCATCCGATCGCGGATCATCACGAGCCTGCGTTCACGCGCGTCCCAGATGGCGAACGCATACATGCCGTTGAGCCGATCCGCCAGCGCCTCACCCCACTCGAGGTAACCGCGGAGCACGACCTCGGTATCACTGGAGGTCTGGAACTTCTGGCCCTTCTGGGTCAGTTCGTCGCGCAGCTCTTTGAAGTTGTAGGCCTCACCGCTGTAGACCATCACCACGTCGCCGTGGGGGGTGGACACCGACATCGGCTGAGCCCCACCGGCCAGATCGATCACGGCGAGACGGCGGTGGCCGAGAGCAGCGTCCCGGTCAGACCAGACCCCGGACGCGTCGGGGCCACGGCATGCCATCGTCTCGGTCATCGCGTCAATCACCACGCGCTCTCGGGTTTGGTCCCGAAGAGAAGTCCACCCACCCGGTGATGCCGCACATGTCGTTACCTCCTGGCTCAGCCGGCTCGGCCGGTCATGGCCTTGGCTAAAGCCTGGTCGATGTCGGCGATGATGTCGTCGATGTGCTCGATCCCGATGGACAGGCGGATCGTCTCCGGCCGGATACCGGCCTTCACCAGCTCCTCGTCGGACAGCTGGCGGTGGGTGGTGGAGGCCGGATGGATGGCCAGGGTCTTGGCGTCCCCCAGGTTGAGCAGCCGCTTGACGAGCTGGAGCGCATCGAAGAAGGCCAGTCCCGCCTCGTAGCCCCCCGCTGCCCCGAAGGTGACGATGGACGGCACGCGCCCGTGGAGGTAGCGCTCGACCAGGTGGTGGTAGGGATGGTCGGGGAAGCCGGCGAAGCTCACCCAGGCCACCCGGGGGTCGGCGGCCAGGTAGTCGGCCACGGCCCGGGCGTTGGCCTCGTGGCGCTCGAGCCGCACGGCCATCGTCTCGAGGCCCTGCAGGAGCAGGAAGGCGTTGAAGGGGGAGAGGGTGGCGCCGCTGTTGCGCAGCTGGGTGGAGCGGGCCCGCACGGTGAAGGGCCGCTCGGGGAAGTCGCGGGCGAAGACGACGCCGTGGAAGGCGGGCTCGGGCTGGTTGAACATGGGGAAGCGGTCGGGATGGTCGGCCCACGGGAACCGGCCGCCGTCCACGATGGCCCCACCGAGGGTGGTGCCGTGGCCGCCCACGAACTTGGTCAGCGAGTGGACGACCACATCGGCCCCGTGCTCGAAGGGCTTGAGCACGAGCGGTGTGGCCACCGTGTTGTCCACGATGAGGGGCACGCCGGCCGCATGGGCCACGGCGGCCACGGCCTCGAGGTCCACGATGTTGCCGGCCGGGTTGCCGATGGTCTCGCAGAAGACGGCGCGGGTGTTCTCGTCGATGAGGGGGGCGATCGACTCGGCTCGGTCGTCGACGGCGAAGCGGGCGTCGATGCCCAGGGTGGGCAGCACGTGGGCGAAGTAGGTGAAGGTGGCCCCGTAGAGCTGGGGGGCCACCACGATGTTCGAGCCGGCACTGGCCACCGTCAGGATGGCGTAGCTGACGGCGGCCATGCCCGAAGCCACCACCAGGGCCGCCGTCCCCCCTTCGAGGGCGCAGATGCGCTGCTCGAGGACGTCTAAGGTCGGGTTGTTGAGCCGGTTGTAGTGGAAGCCGGGCGTCTCCAGGTCGAGCACGGCACCCGCGTGGGCGGCGTCGATGAAGTCGTGGGCCACCGTCTGGTAGATCGGCACGGCCACGGCCCGCGTCCCGTCGGGTGTGTAGCCACCGTGGATGGCGATGGTCTCGTCGTGCATGGCCTCAGGCGGCGCTCCTCTTCGGGATGGTGTCCAACAGGTTGGCGTACAGGCGCAGCGCCGCGTCCCGCCACGGCCAGGGGGCGCGGGCGCCGACCTCGTCGAAGGGGAAGGCGGCCACCAGGGCCGGGTCCCGCTCGCCGCCCACCACCCGCTCGTGCAGCCGGCGGAGCCCGTCCCAGTCCGGGCCGGCCACACAGTCCCGGGGGAGGCAGGGCAGTTCGTCGCGCTCGTGGCCGGCGTAGCGCCGCACGTCCCGACCATACTCGCGCACGAGGCTCGAGGGATCGTACTCGGGATGGGCCTGGACCAGCACGACCTCGGACCGGCCCACCGTCCTCGTGACCACGCTCCACCCCACCTCCTCCGACTCACACGCCACCGCGTATCCGGCGGCGACCACCGTCTCGACGGGCACGGCGTTGAGCCGCGAGTGGGGCAGGACTAAGGGCGTCCGAGGGACCATGGAACCCGGCGGCCAGAGGGTGGGTCGGGTCGGCCTCCTGTGCGAAGACGCCCGTGCACTTGACCGGCAGGGTGGTCCGTTCGGCGCCGTCGAAGACGGCCAGGGCTGCGTGGGCCGACAGGCAGGACAGCACCATGGCCGGCACGTTCTCGCTCCCCCACTTCAGCAGGCCGTGCAGATCGGACCAGTAGGGCTCGTCCTCGATGCGGGACTCGATCGGGTTGGAGCCGGTCACCACCAGCAGGTCGGGGGGGTCCGAGGTGATGTCATCGAGGGGGCGGTACTCGGCGGCGATACGCGCCTGGATCCGCTCGCCCCGGGGCACCCCGACCATGGTGTGGCGGGTCAGGAGTACCGTCTCACACCCGGACCCGGCGTCCAGAAGGCCCACGAACTGTCGCTCGGTGGCGGAGAAGGCGGCGTCGGGCATGTTGTTGACCAGGGCGCACGTCCACGACGCAGGTCCCGCGGCCCCGTCGGGCGCCTCCGCCGTGTCGAGGGTTCCGGCCAGTCGAACACTCATCGCCGCTCAATACCTCTCGTCGGTGTAGGTGACCGTGACCTCCTGGTGCAGGAGCCGGTAGGCCGCCTGCAACTGCTCCTCGTCGTCGGTCGAGCCGACCACGGCCACGATGTGGTTGCCGGAGCCGTCCCGCCAGTCCAGCGCGGCCCCCGGGCGCTGGTGGACGCTCACCGTGTCCACCCCGGCGAGGTCGCTGAAGTCGTTGATGCCCTCGATGGCCGTCACCGTGGCCGAGACGGTCGGCGGCTGGAGGAAAAAGCGGTAGCCGATGCGGTCGGTGGCCACGGGCCCGTCGACGGACACCGACTCGCCCAGGGCCACCCGCAGGGTGAGCTCGAGCAGGCTGACGCCGGCGGCCCGCTGCAGCATCTCGGGCACGCCGCCGCCCAGCCGTCCGTTGACCTCGATGATGCGTGGCCCGTCGGGTGTGAGCTTGACCTCGGTGTGCAGGCACCCGGTGCGTACCCCGAGGGCGTCGATGGCCCGGGTGGCCAGATCCAGGACGGCCGAGCGGCTCCCGGCGTCGAGGGCGGCGGGGATGAAGAACCCCGTCTCACGGAAGTTTCCGGCCGGCGGGAAGCGGCCGGTCAGGGCCAGGTGGCTGATGACGCCGTCGGCCACCACGCTCTCGACCGACACGTAGCCGGCGTAGGGACCGCCCGCCCGGGCTGGATCGTCGGCGAGGTAACCCTCGAGGACCATGTCGGGGCGGCCCGGGCCGAGGGTGCCGAGCAGCTTCTCGAGCTCGGCACCGTCGCGGACCAGGAAGGTGTAGCGGCTGCCCTGGGCCGAGCGGGGCTTGAGGACGGCGGGCCACCCCACCTCGGCCTCGACGGCCGAGAGGTCGAGCTCGGAGTGGTCGGGGCGAACGGGGTGGCAGGGGGGCATGTCGAGGCCGGCGTCGGCCAGCGCCCGGCGCTGGCGGGCCTTGTCGGTGAGGGCCGCTGCGGTCGACGGGCTGTGGAAGGGGAGGCCCAGCCCCTCGGCCACGCGGGCCAGTTCGACCATGCCGGCGTCGAGGTAGGTGGTCATGCCGTCGGGCTCCCAGTCGGCCAGGGTCTTGACCGCCTGCTCGGCGCTCATGCCTCCGAGGTCGACGACGGGGCCGAACCGGTTGAGGAGATCGGCCATCTCGCCCATCGCCGGCACGGCCGTGTCGATTATCCACAGCAGGTCGCAGACGCCGGCGGCGGCTTCGACCAGCTGCATCACGGGAACGCAACGCGGCCCGTAGCCCACCGCCACCAACGGCCGCGCCCGTCCGGTCATGGAATCCGTCATGTGCTCAGCCGATGACGGCCTCGACGCAGTCCTGGGCGTCGTAGACGGCCCGGAGGCGGCTGCGGGGCGAGGGCAGGTAGTGGGTGAAGTAGCGCACCCCCTCGGTGAGCACGCCCAGCAAGGAGAGGTTGGGCTGCAGCCGGCCCTCGGTGTCGTAGGGGTGGAAGTCCTCATTGATCGCCACGCTGCCCACGGGCGTGTCACCGTAGGTGAGCTGGGTCAGCCTTCCCTTGGCGTAGAGACGGTTGAGCAGGGGCGAGCCCGACCGGGCCAGCGAGGGCATGTCGAGATAACCCCGCACCACCCCGTCGACCGTCACGGCCGTCGGCTCGTCAAGGGCAGTCGAGCTCAGGCGGACGCCGTCGGGGCAGGCGGCCGCCTCCGGGTTCGGTCCGAGCGGGATGCGCACCACCCCGGCGTCGAGCAGCCCCAGCAGCTGCTGGGAGCGCATGGGCGGCACGCCCGCCTCCAGCCGGTTGATGCGGCCCCGGACGTTGGACTGGAAGTCGATGTAGGAGTCGAGGGAGAGACCACCGAATTCGATGACCGAACGCAGCTGGTCCCGGAGGATGCGCAGCACCTCCTGGGCCGCCTTGACCGGACTCCCCCCGGGTCGCAGGGCCTCGGTGAGGTCGTCCTCGATCATGTCGTAGACCTGGCCCTGGTAGTCGGTGGCCGACGTGTAGTCGCGGTCCGCACCGGCGAAGAGGTGGGTGGCCGCGTCGAAGCGCCCGTAGCGCGGCTCGAGACCGTCGACCACCTTCTCGTAGTGCCCGTCGACCCAGCCTTGGCGGAGGACGGTGCGGACCTCGGTCGACTCGACGTCGCCCCCGGCCAGCAAGGCGGCATGTATGTAGTGGCGTGCCTGCATCTCGGCGAAGATGAGCGGGAGGAGCTCGGCCTGGAAGTCCACGTGCCGCCGCACCGGCGACCCGCCCGGATTGGTGAGCGCCGCGAACTCCTCGGGGGTGCACACCACCGGCTGGTATTGGCCGTAGGGGTCGACGCCGGTGGCCGACTTGGCGCAGTACGGCGCGCCCGAGCGCGAGTAGAGGGTGATGGTCGGCTCCCGGCCCGAGGGCACGTACCGCAAGCGGTCGGCCCGGTCGCACCGGTCCTCGAAGGTCCCGCCTCGTCCGATGGTGAGGGCGGTGAGGACGTCGAAGCCGACCAGGCCCATGCCGGCCACGGCCACCGAGGATCCGGCCGGAGCGCCCTGGTCGAGGCCCTCGATGGGGTAGGCCCGCTGGTAGCGCACGCCCCTGTTGGCCCCGGGCTCGTTGTTATAGGTGTGCCCGGAGGTCAGCACCACGTGGTCGACGGTGAGGGTGGTGCCGTTGTCGAGCAGCACCGCCTCGCACCCCTGGAGGGCCGGCGAGATGTCGACGGCTGCCGCGTAGTGTCGGACGATCTCGAGGTTGGGCGGGGCGTAGTCCACCAGCGTGTCGTAGAACCAGCCCAGGTACTCGCCCATCAATCGCCGGGGCAGGTAGTCGGTGGTTCGGATGGGGTCACCCCCGGCACCGATGCGGCACTCGTAACCCACCCAGCGGTAGCCGCGGCACACCGCCCATTGGTGCAGGCCGATGGCATATGGGGGATGGGCGTCTCCCTCGGGCGCGGCGTAGAGGGAGAGCTGACCGCAGGCGTTGTTGAGCACCAGGAAGTCGGGCTGCTCGGCGGAGTAAACCCCGCCTCCGAGCTGAGCGGGATCGATCACGTGCAGCCGCACCGGCGTCCCGATCTGGCGAGCCCGGTTCACCGTCCGCTCCATGACGCACAGACCCCACGAGCCGAGCCCCAGGATGGCCATCTCGATCATCGGACGCGCCCCATACACGCCACCTCTTCTGCCTGTGTGGTCACCAACGACATGAGCCCCTGCTACCGGGAGCAGCCCAACCCCGGGTTGTTACGCCGACCCTTGAGTGCTCGGGTATGTGTATACCGGTGATGCACCTGAGCCCTAGCGTACATACCATTAGACGATAATAGAAGCATATTACCGACGATTAGTTTGCATGAATGCATAAAGCATTGGCATCCCCGGAAGACGGGGTAGTGAACAGACCGCGTGGTTTTGTCAGGCAGTTCCTCGCGGAGACATCCGCCTGACCTGCGTGAGAGCGCGGTGCGGATGGTTGCCGCGAGCTGAAGCGGGCGCAGGCGCACCAAGGCCGCCGACCTCCGATACCGAATCGAGGCCGAACGCGGCAAGAATCAGCGCAGCAGCGCCCGCGACAATGACCGCGCTCCGAATCCGATTCGTGCCTTCATAGAACCGGTTGATCGTGGCGTTGCTGGATTCCCGAGTTGGCTCAATTTAGTGCGCACGTCGGCTGTCTCTGGATCGACTTATCTGTCGACTCTAGGCGGAACCGGCGAGCTGCCATATGGCGACGTGCCGGCCCGCCGCAACCACGTCGTCAGCCGAATGCCAGGCCACGTCCAGGGTGACGAAGCGGTGACCTTTGCGTTCCCACTCCTCGGCGACGGCCGCGTGCACCTCGACCGGCTCGCCGACCCGGACAGCCCGCCGGTGCGTGATGGACGACTCGACGTGGATCCACGGCGGCAGGACGGCGTTCGCTACGAGCACCCAGTTCGCCCCTTCGAGGAGCATGCCCGGATGGAGGGCGTCAAGGGTCCAGTCGGCGGCGCCGATCCTCTCGAGGTATCTGGTCAAAGCTTCCTCGCCAGTTGGCAGCGGGACCCATCCGAGGGAAGTGCCCTCGGCGAGTGAGGACTGGGAGGCGACGGGCCGACAGCTGGGCTCGGGAGCGGGGTCCTGGCTCACGACGGCCGGACCCGAGTTGTCCGCACCGACTGATGCCCGTCCGGTCGCGCAAACCTCGCCTCGTGACCGCACTTCTATGACGCCGTCAGGCCCCAGGTCGATCTCGAGGAGATCGCCTTCGTAGCAGGGCTTGCGGAAGCGCACCTCGGCTCCGCCGCGCGCCACCCAGTCGGGATCCGCCAGGCCGGTTGCGACATACCCGTAGACGGTGACACCCGGGACTAGGGCGCCCCGGAAGCCGTAGCGGCGGGCGACATCGTCGGCGTGGATGCGGTTCTCGCTCCCGATCGCCCGATTGTGGGCGGTAATCGTGTAGCTGGCCATGCTTATGGTCTACACCGGCTCGATGATGCGGGCCGGGCACGAGCCGCCGGAACACCTCGCTCGTCCCCGCCGAGCCCTGCTCGAACCCGAGGTTGTCGTAGGCATACGACAGGGCGTCCCACAGGTGTCCCGTCCGCGACGAGGTGATCTGTACAGGGCCACCACCGCTCGCAAGCGCCCGGTTTCCCCAGGCCGATGTCAAGTTCACCCGCCCGGCGGCCAGACGCTGCCGGTCGGCCGCCTTCAAGACCGCCAGTCCGGCGTCGTCGTGTGCTGACCCAATGCGCTCGATGTCCCGCGGACCCGCGGCGGGAGAAGTACACGATCTGCACCGCCGTCGCGGCCCGACGCAGTCTTCACCGTGCGCACGTACGGGGACACGGCCCCACCCTACGACCCGGAATTAGTGCGCAGATTCACTCACAACAAGCCACAAACCTGCAGGCCAGCGCGATGAGCCAAGGCGAGATCCCTGACCTTGAGCCAGGTCAGGTTCATAGAACCGGTTGATCGTGGCGTTGCTGGATTCGCTGCTGAACCCGGCACAGTGATGGCGAGCGCGATGGCCCACTCTCGTCAAAACTGTCGTCAACGTCCCAACAGCGCGGCCCCGGCTGCCGGAAATAGCCTCTGAACTGCGACGACACGACAAGCTGGTTGATGAAGCGGTGCGGTCAGAGGTGGCGGTCGACGTCCATGCGTTGGTGCAGGACGCGCACAACATCGATGACGCCCTCGGCGGTGACCCGATAGAACAACGTGTGTGACCCGGCGGCGAGCTTGCGATAGCCGGGGCGGATCTCGTCGCGGGCTCGGCCGATCTCTGGATTCGCCGCGACGCGTTCGATGGCGTGTTGAAGTTCGCGCAGGTACTCCTCGGCCTGGTCTACGCCCCAGCGGTGGTGGGTGTAGTCCCAGATCTCCTCCAGGTCTGCTTGGGCGGCAGGTGAGAGAAGGTAGCGGCTCACCGGCCGGGTGACCCCTCGGCCCGCTTGCGGGCAAGGAAGGCGTCGAAGTCGAACGGTGTCGAGGTGCCGCTGCGTTCGCCGACGTCGAGGGCTTCGCGCAGTGCCCGCAGCTGAGTTTCGCGGTCCTCGAGCAGCCGCAACGCGGAGCGGACGACGTCACTGGCCGATCGGTAACGGCCCGCGGCGACCTCGCCGTCGATGAAGGCGCTGTAATGCTCGTCGAGGCTGAAAGACGTGTTCTTACCCACGAGCCCCATGATACCAATTATTGGTATTGCGGCGGCGCCCCACGCGTGTCAGCAATCCGTGACAACTCTGCCGGCGTCTGATAACAAACGAACCTGCGCGACGGCCGTTGGCTGGGTGGCGGCCACCCCGTTCACCTATCGCCACCCCCGCGTGGTGCAGCGGGTCGGGTATGCGCTGATCGGCCCCCTGCAATTACTGCTGGAGCAGGTGAATCCGAGAGCGGGTGCCTTCACGGAAAAGGACATCTCGCCGTACTTCTGGCACAACGGCACCTACCCGGAGACCGTTGAGTACAAAGAGTTGGAGAAGAACGACTTCGTGGATTGGCGGCTGCATATCTACGGTCTGGTCGAACATCCTGTGGAGCTCTCGTTAGCGGAGTTGCGTGCACTGCCCTACCACGAGCAGATCACGCAGCACTTTTGCATCCAGGGCTGGTCGGGCGTCGCCAAATGGGGTGGGGTCTCAATGCAGACGATCATGGACCTCGTCAAACCCCTGCCCGAGGCCAAATGGGTGGCGTTCTACTCCCTCGGCCCGGGGGCCGACGGCGGAATCTACTACGACGTGCACGACATCAAGCAGATGAGCAACCACCTCACGATGCTGGCCTACAACATGAACGACGAACAGCTCAGCTACGGACACGGTGCACCGCTGCGGCTGCGCAACGAACTGCAACACGGCTTCATGCACGTCAAATGGCTCAAAGGCATCGAGTTCCTCTCCCATTACAAGGAAGTCGGTAGCGGCTTCGGCGGCTACAACGAGGATCACGAATACTTCGGACCTCGGCACACCATCTAAAGCGTTCGGCCGTCTTCACCCGGACTTCGGCAGCGAAAGACCTTCGCTTGTCGAGAATTCGGCTCGCTTTGCGGCGACAACCCCACCCAGACCAAGGTTGCAACAGTTTCATGTCGGCGCGCCGAGCGCATGCGGGTCCCGGTTCGCGGCTAGGAGGCCCGGTGTTGGCCTTTAGACGGCTGCCGGGTAGCACCACGTTGCACCAGTCGCCGCCAAAGCGGCGGGGATCAGGGGTCCTCCAGCGATGAGAAGCGTTGTGGCGGTTAGCAACAGCGGGGTGCTCCACTTGTTTCGGGCGGCGAACGGTGCAGCCAGACGTTCAGGACACACCTTGACAGTGCCCCTGCACGCTAGAGCTAGAGCACGTCAGTCATCGGCCTGACTGCCTGCCGGGTCGGGTGGTGCGGATGCGCTTACCGCCTCGGCCCGTTGGATACCTGCGACGCCTCAGTCATCGTGCCGCCGCCCGCCAATCAACTCCTCGATCATTGCTGCCGCCTTCGACATGGTCAGGGCGCTGCCGAGTTGAGGGACCAATCCGTTTATCTCGGTCACCAGATCGGCGGTGCTGCGCAACTGCTCTTCCGTGTGCTCGCTGGTCACAAAGAACCGCAGCCGTTCCTGGCCGGGCTGGACCCCCGGCGACACCACGGGGCCGACGTAGACGCCACGTTGCAGCAGTACCGAGGAGATGAATCCGACTTGGAATTCGCCGGGGATCAGCACTGGACAGATCGGTGTGTTCTGCGACAACCCCAGGTCCAGATGGCGATCGCGTAGTGCCGAGGTGAACCACTCGGCGTTGCGCCATAGCCGGACAAGCCGGTCAGGCTCATCGTCGAGCACGTCGAGGGCCGCGAGTGCGGCTGCCGCGGCCGCTGGTGAGGGACCGCCGGTGAATTGTTCGACCCCAGGAGCGACCGTGCGGATCGCTTCGATGAGATCGCCACCACCGGCGATGAACCCGCCGCAGCTGCCCAACGCCTTGGAGAGGGTGCCCATCCAGATGTCCACGGCGTCGCCGGGCAGGCCGAAGTGTTCGCGCACGCCGTGTCCGTGGGAGCCGAGGACCCCAAACGAATGCGCCTCATCGACCATCACTGCGCAGTGGAATTCCCGGGCGACGGCCGCGATCTCCGGCAGGCGCCCGATGTCGCCGTCCATGCTGTAGTGGGCTTCGACGACAACGAGTACCCGGTCGAAGCGGCTACGCGACATGCGCAGGACGGTGCGCAACGAGTCCGGGTCGTTGTGGCGAAACGTCAGCTGGCGCGCCCCCGACCACCGCCCGCCCGACACGATGCTGGCGTGGTCCAGGGCGTCGCAGACCAGCGCGTCGCGCTCGCCGAGCAGGAACCCGATCACCCCGGCATTGGTGAGATATCCGCTGGTGCTGATGATGGCCGCGTCGACGTCATAGATGCGAGCCAGCCGGCTTTCGAGCTCAGCGTAAAGGTCGATCCCGCCGGAGAATACCCGACTGGCCGACGCTGAGGCGCCGTACTGGGCGAGTGCATCCTGGGCTGCGCGGATGACCTCGGGGTGGGCGGCCAACCCGAGGTAGTTGTAGCTGGAGAAGTTGGCCATGGGCCCGTTCGGGCCGTCGATCACGGGATTGTTGGGGCCTCGCCTCAGCAGGAACAACGGACTTGGCATACCCGTCAGTTCGAACATTTCCCGTGCGCGGGCGCTTCGTTCGCAGGCGGCGACGATGTCTGGGTGATCAGCGAAGGGGTGGCGCGCATGTCGGTGTGACGGCGTTGCCGCGGGCGGCGCCGCGTGGGGTGCCGATGCGGTTTGCGTCGCGGCGAGCAAACGGCGGGCCGTCTCGCGCGCCGAGACGCCATTCCAGCTGTCGCTCACGCAGCGAGCCCCTTTCGTGCCAGGATCATTTCGGCGATGTGGGCACCGGCCTGCCGAAGATCGAAGGTGCGGCCCAGGGGAAGCGAATTCAGCTGCACACCGAGGGCCTGGCTGGTGCGGGCGCCGAATTCGACGGCCATCAGTGAGTCCAGGCCGAGCTCGGTCACCGGGACGTCGATGTCGATCGACTCAGCCGACACACCCATCACGACGGCCAGCTGCTCAGCGAGCATGTAGGCGACCACCTCGGCGCGCTTAGTCTCATCGAGAGCGACCAGGGTGGCGCGCAGGCGATCCTCGGCCGAATCAGCTTCGGCCGCAACGGCGATGACGCCGGCGACGCGCAGCACATGCCGCAAATGGCCAACCGCGCCGCTGAGCTTGGACCAGTTGATCGGGATGATCGCCGCCTGGGTGATGCCCAACCGCAGCGCCTCTTCCAGATAGATCGCGCCGTCGTCCATGTCGATCGGCTCGAAGCCCGCGGCATCCAGGAATTTCGCTGCCGTTGGATCAGCAGCCATGCCGCCGCCCCGCCCCGTCATGTGGCCCCAGCCGATGCAGGTTGCCGGCTGACCTTGGCGCACAATGATTTCGGCGAGAGATTGGACAGCAAGGTTCGCCGCAGCGTAGCTGTACTGCCCAAAGATGCCAAGCATCGAACCGCCCGACGAGTAGAAGACGAACTGGTCGAGTGCGATTCCCGCCGCGCTGACGGCCGACCACAGTGCGCGCGCTCCCTCGACCTTGGATTCGTAGACTCGTTTGAGGGCGTCGAGTTCCAGATTTGGCACCCGCTGATCGGCCACGGCTCCGGCGGCGTGGAAGATGCCCCGCAATGGATGGTCGGTGGTGTGGCAACGATTGACCAGGGCGGCGACGGCGTCGGCGTCGATGATGTCGACCAGTTCTTCGGTGACCTCGACCCCTGACGTCCGCCACAGGGCGAGCTGTTTGCGGGCGAAATCCGTTGTGGCGCCGCTCCTGCCGGCCAGGCTGAGGTGCCGGACGCCGCGCCGGACGAGCCACCGCCCGGTCGCCAGTCCGAAGCCGCCGTATCCGCCGGTAATCAGGTAGGCACCATCGGGGTCGGTGACGAATTCCTGCCAACCGGGCTTGACCGGTACCGCGTCGTCGGTGAGGCGAACCGCCATCCGGCCGATGCGTTCCGAGCGGAACGCTTCTTCGGTCGCCACCGCGAGATCGGTTGCAGGAAAGATGTGCACCGGCAGGGGCCGGTAGATTCCGTCAACGAATTTGCGGTGCACCGCAGCGGCGAGTTCCAAGAATTCGTCAGGACTGTAGCGAATCATTCGATCCAGGTCGATCGAGAAGTAGGTGATGTTCTTCTCGAAGAGCAGCATCTCCAACATGCCGCCGGTGTAAATCCCGGGCTTGGCGATTTCAACGATGCGGCCCGGCTCGGCAATGGCGTCGAAGCTGTGACGAAGGATCTCCAGGGGCGCGGCGGTGATGACCACATCTGCGCCGCGGCCGTTCGTGAGTTCACGGACATCGTCGACGAAGTTCAGCGAGCGCGAATCGATCATGTGGTCAGCGCCTGCGGCAAGTGCGTAGGAACGCCGCTCATCGGTGCTGGCGGTGCCGATCACCTGCGCGCCACAGAACTTTGCGACTTGGATCGAGGCGGACCCGACGCCGCCGGCCGCGCCGTGAATCAGCACCGTCTCGCCTGGCTGCAGGCGGGAGATGTTGACCAGGGAGTATTCGGCCGTCGCAAATGAGGCGGTACTGGTGCAGTGCTCGGGCCGGAAAGGCTGGCTATCAACAGCAGGCAGGGCGAGGCACATTGCTACATCGGCGATCAGGTAGCGGGCCAGCATCCCCCTGGCGACGGTCATCACGAGGTCCCCGACCTGCCGGTCGTTCACGCCAGGTCCAATGCGGGTCACCACTCCAAGGCCCTCCATGCCGAGCTCGGCGCGGAAATGTGACTCGCCTAACTCGCGTTCGCCGACCAGTCCGAGCGCCTTGACCGCATCCTTGTAGCCAATACCGACATGGAGCATGTGCAGCTCCACCTGCCGCGGACCCGGCGATCGCCGCGGGCAGCGCCGCCAGCCCAGTTCGGAGAGAATTCGTGACTTCGGCACATCGACGGTGTAGTTCGCTTCCCGGTCGGTAAGTGGCTCTGCCTTCTCCATCGCGTCGAGCCGTTGCGGCAGGGTACGCGTGATGACCGGGGTCCACCGTAAGCCGGCGTGTAGTAACAGTTCGTCGGCATTGTCTGCACAGAAGGCACCAGGAACGGCCAGTTCTGCGATGAGGTCGGCGAGACTGGTCTCTGGGTCGGTGTCAACGAGACGCCACCGCAATCGCAGCTGCTCGCCGAGCAGGACGCGGCGAGCTCCGGCCAACGCGGCATGGCTGGGATTGGGTGGCGAATCGTCGCTGGGGTGGGTGAAGGCTCGTTCGGTGACCAGGCTGACGTGAAACGTGTCGTCGCCGAATATGGACGTATGCGCGGGTCGGTCGCCGAGCTCCTGGTCGAGGAACCTCTCGATGGCGGTGGCGACGTTCTTGAGCGCCCACAGAGCGGCGATGTCGTCGGTGATGTCTCCGGCGACAACGCAGATGTGAAGCCCCGGCAGATCCTGTGGTAAATCCCGCAGCTGCTGCAGGATCGCGGCTTCGAGGTCGGCATCGCGGTCGCCTCCGGTGCAGTCATAGTAGGCGGCGTGTGGGAGTGCGTCGGACAATTCGCGTGCCCGTGGGTGGGGACGATCACCGAGGGCGACCACCAACGTTGCGGTCTGCTCCGCCGGCTGTAGCGCAGCGCTGCTCAGCGGGTCACGCAGATCCCACACCTCTTCGTAGAAGTGCGGCTCAATGTGGTCGAGTGGCCCCCGTCCGGGGTTGATCGAACCGCATCGCATGCCCAAAATCTGCGCGCACGCAGTGTCTTCGGAGTCCATGATCACGATGTCGGCACGCAATGGGTCGGTCGGGTGCCGGCGAGCGACGACCGTGACCTCGTCGGGCAGCGGGGCGAAGACGCGGACACTGTCGACACCGATCGGGACCAGGGTCCCATGGCTGCGGCCGACAGACTGGTCGATCAGCAGCCCGCCGATCTGCAACGCGGCATCGATGACGCAGGGATGCGCGAAATGCTTCGCCACCTGCGGCGCTCGCCGTGCGTCCACCGTCGCGACCGCCTGCCGCGAGTTCATTCGCATCGCCGTCACACGCCGGAAGTAGGGGCCAAAAGCCACGCCGTGGCCCGCCATGTCCTCGTAGAACTCCGCCGGCTCGATCTCGATCATGCCGCGGGTATCCGGGATGGAACATTTGGTGGCCACATACGTTCCCTCGACCAGTCGCCCGGTGGCGTGGACGGTCCAGACCGTGCTGGTTGCCGGGCGGGAGCGGATCGTGATGCGGCGACTCGCCACGTCGAGTTCGGTGCGTAAGGCGGTGCCGTCGGCGGGATCGACAACCAGCGGCGCGAGGAACCGAAGGTCCTCGGCTGCTACCGAAGTCGCCCCCGTGTGCAGCGACGTAGCACTCAGTGCGGCATCCAGATATGCCGCGCCGGGAAGCATGCACCGACCCTCGACAACGTGATCGGCAAGCCACGGAAGCGTCTGTCCGCTCACCTGTAATTCCCAGCAGTACGCGTTGTTGAAGTCGGGATCGCCCAACATGGCGTAACTGCTCGGCCTGCCGTACATGTACTGCTGCATTTCGGGCGGTTCGTGGTGCAGCCGCTGACGCTGCCACGGATACCGGGGAAGCGCGAAATGCGGAGCAGGCTCGCCGAACATCGCCAAAACATCAAGCGCACCAGCTGAATACAGGTCGGCGACGGTGCGGCGGATGCTGTCGGCGTCGGGTCGGTCGCGGTCCAGAGTCGAGATCGTCGCGCCCGACTCGCCGCTCGTCAACATGACTTCGCGGATGTTTCCTGACAGCACCGGATGCGGGCCGACCTCCACGAATACCCGGCTGCCTGCGCGCAGAATTACCTTTACGGTGTCGGCGAATCGCACGGGCTCACGCACATTCGCGCACCAATAGGCAGCATCCCAGAGGTCTTCCCGGAAGTCGGTAGCGACGGCTTCGGCGGTAACCGAGGAGTACAGCGGGATCCTCGGCTGCTGCGGTGCGAGACCGGACAGCGCAGTTCGCAGCTCGCTGAGGATCGGTTCCATACGGCGGCTGTGGTAAGGCACCTCCACCCGCAGCAGCCGGTTGAAAACGCCACGCTCGGTGAGAATTTCGGCGAGGGACTCCAATTGGCACACGTCGCCGGCAACCGTCACCGATGACGGGCTGTTCATCGCGGCGATATCGATTGCCAGCTCGCTGTCAAGCAGCGGTCGCACCTCGTCGGCCGGCAGCCCTATAGCCAGCATGCCGCCCGTTCCGGCGGTGGTTTCCTGCAGCCGGGAGCGATGATAGGCCACGAGAAGAGCATCAAATAGCGACAGCATGCCGCTGACATAGGCAGCCGACACCTCGCCCACGCTGTGCCCGAGCACGGCGCTCGGTGTGATTCCCCGCGCGGCGAGTTCGCGGGTCAACGCTACCTGGATCAGGAAGTTCGCCGGCTGCGCGACCGACGTCGACGTTACCCGGGACTCGTCCTCGCAGCGCAACAGTTCCTCGACCACAGACCACCCCGCGATCCTGCGGAAGACGCCGTCGATCTCGGCGGCTGCCGAGGCGAACGCGCCGCCGGCGGTCAGCAGGTCGCGGCCCATCGCCCACCACTGCGGACCCATCCCGGTGAACACGAACACCGGCCCGGCCGACCGGGGCACCACTGACCCCAGCGAGGTGACACCAGCGGCGATCTGCCGTAGCTGCTCGGCGAGATCACCTGGATCCGAGAACGCCACCCCCCCTCGATGGCGGTGATGCGCACGCCGCGTCCATGCGGCCTCGACCAACCGCTCGACATCCGCACCCGCCTGCAGCACATCAGCGTAGGTGACGGCCAATTCACGTGCTGCCGCCTCGCTGCGCGCCGACAGCGGAAACACCTCGACATCGCGGCGGGGTGCCCGATCGGAAAACGTCGCTGCGCTGGGTGACTCCGCGATGATCACGTGCGCATTGGTCCCGCCGTATCCGAAACCGTTGACAGCGACGGCCATTCGCTGGACATCGGTGCCGACTGGCTCAGGTTCGACCTGGACGGCCAGTCGCAGTTCGTCGAAGGGGATGTCGGGGTTGGGACTGTCGAACCAGCCTTGCGGGGGCAGTGTCCTGTGGTGCACAGCGAGAGCTGCCTTGATGACACCAGCAATGCCGGAGGCCGCCTCGGTGTGGCCCAAGGTAGCTTTCAGTGATCCCACGGGAAGCGGCTTGTCACGGCCGGCGCCGGCGCCGTATACGCGGCCGAGTGCACCCAATTCCACCGGATCACCGACCGGTGTTCCGGTGCCATGGGCCTCGACATAGGTCACCTGATGGGGGGCGAGACTCGATCGCGCACACACCGAACGGGCCAATGCTTCTTGGGAAGCGCCGTTCGGAACGGTGATGGCCGGCGTACGGCCGTCCTGATTGGAACCAGTCGCCTCGACGACCGCGTAGATGCGGTCTCCGTCGCGCAAGGCGTCGTCCAGCTTGCGCAGCAGAACCATCCCGGCTCCCTCGCCGCGACCGTAGCCGTCAGCGGAGGCTGAGAACGATTTGCAACGCCCATCTACCGCGAGGAAACCCCCTTTGCACATCATGACGAAGGTTTCCGGGCGCAGCAGCGCGTTGACTCCGCCGACCAGAGCCATCTCACAGTCACCGTTGGATATCGCCTGACAAGCGAGATGGAAGGCGACCAGTGACGACGAGCAAGCGGTGTCGACTGTCAGCGCGGGTCCGGTCAGGTTGAGCGCATAGGCCAGCCGATTCGACAGCATGGTGAACGAGGCGGCCCCGGCGGTGTGCATATCGAGCTGAGCCAGTGCCGTAGGGCCCATCGCGTTGAGAGAATGGTCCCAAGTGAAGGCACCGACATACACGCCGACCGCCTTGCCAGATACCCGCCCCGCCATGCCGGCATCATCGAGCGCTTCCCAGGCGACCTCCATGACCAGCCGCTGCTGGGGGTCAATGCTTGTTCCCTCGCGCGCTGACATACCGAAGAAATCGGCATCGAACTGCCAGGGATCACAGTCAAGGAAAGCGCCGCGCTTGGTGTACATCCGTCCGGCTGCGCGCTTGTCAGGGTCGTAGAAACGCCGATAGTTCCAGCGCTCGGCCGGTATCTCCACCACGCCGTCGCCCTTGCCGATTACGAAGTTCCAGAACGACTCTGCAGAATCGATTCCGCCCGCGTAGCGACATCCAATCCCGACGATGGCAAGACGACTCATCGGTGCAACCCCCGGCAACTTAGTGGTGACGCCGTCATGAGACGGTCTGCTGCCGGCCCTGGCGGCAGCTCGCCACCCCAGGCACCCGTACTGCGGTACCAGTCTCCGGCCGTGCTGGACGCATCAACGCCCCCTTGCGGCTACAAGCTCCATGACGCCCTCGACCCAAGGGCATGATGTTGACTGAACAGCAACCTACGCTGCCGGTTGCGGCTACGCGTCCCGTTTCCGGAAGAAACTTTCGCGTCGTTGATTAATGGTTCTAGCCAATGCTGCATTCCATGCCGCGTCAGCTGAAGCCTTTAACGAGCCACCCTGAACACGTTGCGGGTGTAGTTGTCAGGCGGACAGCAAAGTAGTTGGATTCCGTCAGCTAACTCCCGACACCGAGGAGCTACCCCACGCTGGAGCAGCGCAGCACCGGCGCACGCTGCCATAGCTTTCCACGCCAGAGTCCAGCTACGGTCCTTGTTCGCCTCGCAGGCGGCCGGCGCCCTCGCGCAGCCCGAACCGACCATGCATGGAGGCCAGCGGCACGGGCGCCCACCAATTGAGGCGGCCCAGTACGTGCATAAACGCCGGCACCAGCAGCATCCGCACCAGCGTGGCGTCGACCAGCACCGCCAGGGACAGTCCGAGCCCGAACATCCGCATGAACGACACTTGGGCGCCCATCAACGCCGCGAATGAGATCGCCATGATCAGCGCCGCCGCCGTAATGACCCTCCCGGTGTGGGCCACGCCGAGCGCGACGCTCTCGTCGTTGGCGGCTGGACCGCGGTCGGATGCCAGCCAGTACTCCCGTATCCGTGAAATGAGGAACACTTCGTAATCCATCGACACGCCAAAAGCGATGCAGAACAACAACACCGGCAGATCGACCTCCAGTGTGCCGGTGAGTGCCGTTCCCAGTGCATCTAAGTGCCCTTGCTGGAACACCCACACCAGTGCGCCGAACGCCGCGGTCAGCGATATGACATTCATCAGCACGGCCTTGACGGGCAGGATCGCGCTGCCGGTCAACAGGAACATCACCAATAAGGTGATCCCACCGATGATCGCCAGCACCAGCGGCAGGCGTGCGGTTATCGCCTCGACGCTGTCGTGGTTACTTTGGGCGACGCCGGCCAGCTGCACCGCCTTGCCCCCCGGTGTCCCAACCGCGTGCAGCCGGTCCAGCTGACGGGCCGAGGCATCGGAGAATAGAGGCGCGTTGCTGCTCACGGTCACGAAGGCGCTGCCGTCTTTGATCTCCGCCGGCGTCGACGGCGGCGCGACGAGCCTGCCGTCGGTGAAGGTGCCGTCAGGCGAGGACACCGCCGACACGTCCGGCACCCGCGACAGCGCAGCGGCGTAACCATCCAGGTCGATCGGGGTCAGACCCGCCGCGTCCGGCAGGACGACGGTGATATCTGGTATTCCGTTGCCGGGGAAGTCGGCGCGTAATTGGTCGTTGACCCAGCGTGCCGATGCCGTGCGGGGCAGCACCCGGTCATCCGGAAAGCCCCACCGGACGTCGAGAAACGGCATGCCCAGCGCCAGCAGGAGCACCATGACAGCCGCAGCGATCGGCATCGCATGGCGCATCACGGCTTTCGTCCACCGATACCAGAACCATTGCTCAACCGGCGCAGACTGGGGCGATGGCCGCTTCAGGATGCGGCGCAGCAACCGGCGCACGTCCAGAGAATCGAGATGATTGCCCAGTAGTGCGATCGCTGCGGGCGTCACGACGATCGCCGCGGTGGCGGCGAAAGCGACCACCGCCACCCCCGCGTAGGCGAACGATTTCAGGAAGTACTGAGGGAAGAGCACCATGGTGACCATCGACAGCGCGACCGTCATTGCCGAGAACAGCACCGTGCGCCCCGTGGTGACCATCGTGCGGATCAGCGCGGCGTCACGACTTTGGCCCTCTGCCAACTCATCTCGGAACCGGGTCACGATCAACAACGTGTAGTCGATGGCCAGCGCCATGCCCATCGCGACGGCCAGGTTCAGCGCGAAGATCGAGACGTCGGCGAACAGCGAGATCGCGTGCAGCGACGCCATGGCGCCCAGCACCGCGAATCCGCCGACGGCCACCGGCAACGCCGCCGCGATCAAACCGCTAAACACCCACACCAGCACCAGAAAACTCAGAGGCATCGCCAGTGACTCGACGAACACCAAGTCCTTCTCGGTTTGTGCGTTTACCTGCCAGAAGACGGTGGCCTCCCCGCCACCACGCACCGTGACACCGTCGCGGTCATGCACGAGCAGATCCGACAGTCGCTTGGCGTTGTTCGGAGCGTTGTTGTCCCCACCGGAGATGCCGGCGATGACCAGTCCGGTCTTGCCGTCCTTGCTGATGTAGCCCGGTGCCGCCGAAGGCGGCACCGTCCACGCTGACAACACCCGCCCCACATCTGCTGAATTCTTAAGGTGCTCAACGAGTTCGGTGCCCACCGCCGTCGCGCGCGAACCTTGAGCACCGTCGTCGGCGGTGACTGTGATCAACATATCCATATCGCCCTGGCCGAACTTCTGAGAGAGAAGACCAGAAGCCTGCGAAGATTCAGCATCGGGAGCACGCATCCCGCCTGCTGACAGCGAGCCGATCACCGGGATGCCGAAGATGGCGGTGGCGACCATGACCAGCAAAGCGACCGCAAGGACCCGGCGCGGGGCGGCAAGGGCGAGTCCAGCGACCCCGTTCAGCACGACAAGCTCCTCCCGACCGGGCCACGGACGCGCGGGCGGTTCTCGGCGGAGTTGGGTGGTCCACCGCGAGCGGCGTCCTCAGCAGTATGCGCGGTTCCTGGCATGGATTGGCTACGACGGCTGACACCCACCCCCGAATCGTTGGCCTTCTTGGCTGAAGCCGCCCCTTCCAACCGCCAGTCCGGAAAAGTCAAACACGTCGGATTCCGTTGGGCCGCAGACAAACAACTCCGCGACGCGGTCACCGACTTCGCCGGCGACAGCAGACACGCCAACCCCTGGGCGGCTGACCTCCACCGCCGCGCGATCGCCCGCGGGCACGACCACCCCCACGCTGTCCGCATCCTCGCCTGGCTCTGCATCATCTGGCACTGCTGGCAAGACGGAGCCGCCTACGACCCCGCTGCCTACTCGTCGTCGTTCATCAACGCCGCATTGACCAGGTCGTCGAGGTCCATGTCCGCAAGTTCTTTTTCCGTGGTCACTGCAGGGGCTGCCGCCTGCCCGTTGCCGTCGGCTTCATTTGCCAACGCGAGCAACAGTTCTAAAACTCCCGCCTGCCGAAGGCGCTTGACCGGAATAGACCCCACAACGCGCTGGATTTCGGCTTCCCCGGGCGCCGCGGCCGGGGCATGTTGCTCCGAGCTGCCGACGAGTTCTCGGTGCATGTAACCGGCCAGCGCGGCCGAGTTCGGGTAATCGAAGATGAGCGTCGGTGAAAGCGCCAGGCCAGTAGTGGTTTTCAGCCGGTTGCGCATTTCGACAGCGGTCAGCGAATCAAAGCCCAGCTCCTGGAACGCCCTGCCCGGGTCGATGGCCTGGGGGCTGGAGTTTCCCAGCACAGTGGCGACGTTGGAACGCACCAAGTCCAGCAGAACGGCGTGTTGCTCGTCTTCGGCCAGCCCTTCAAGGCGTTGCAGCAGTGCCGACTTCGACTTCGCCGCAGCCAGCGAGTCGTCAACCTGACGCCGCCTCGGCGCGTTGATCAGATCGACGAACATTGGCGGCAATGCGCCCGAGTCGAACTTGACCCGCAGCGCCGCCAAGTCGATATGGGCAGGCGAGATGTACGGCTCGTCGACGATCAGGGCGGTGTCCATCAATTCGAGTGCCTCGCCCACGGACATTGCGACAATCCCGTCCCGACCGAACCGGGCACGATCGGCGACGCTCAGTGCACCGGTCATGGCGCTGGCCTGATCCCACAGACCCCACGCCAGCGATATCGCCGGCAATCCGTGTGCCCGCCGATGCACGGCCAATCCGTCCAGGAACGAGTTGGCTGCTGAATAGTTGCCCTGGCCCGAAGACCCCACCAGCCCGGCCATCGATGAAAACAGCACAAACGCCGACAGATCCAGCTCGCGGGTCAACTCGTGCAGATTCCACCCGGCGTCCACCTTGGCCCGCAACACCGCATCAACCCGATCGGGCGTCAGCGACGTCACCACCGCATCATCAAGCACCCCGGCGGCATGGATCACCCCCGACAACGGCCGCTGCACCGGGATATCGGCGATCACCTTGGCCAACGCCACCCCATCGGCCGCATCACAGGCCACTACGTGCGCCCGGGCACCAACCGCACTCAGTTCAGCCACCAACTCTGCGGCCCCTGGCGCATCCGGCCCACGCCGGCTCACCAGTATCAAGTTCCGTACCCCGTGACGGGCGACCACATGTCGGGCCAAGGCCGAACCCGCCATCCCGGTACCACCAGTGATCAACACGGTTCCCGCGGCCAGCCCACCACCTGGCGCGTTAGGCACTGTCATTACGACCTTGCCGACGTGGCGGGCCTGGCTCAGATACCGCAGAGCCGCGGGCGCGCGCCGGACGTCGAACGTCGTAGCCGGCAACGGCCGCAGCACTTCCTCGCCGAACAGCGCGGCCAGTTCGGCGAGGATCCGCTGGATGCGGTCCGGTCCGGCTTCGAGGAGGTCGAAGGCGCGATAGCGGACACCGGAATATTCGTCGGCGATAGCGCCCGGTTCGCGGATGTCGGTCTTGCCCATCTCCAAGAACACCCCGCCGGGAGCGACCAGCCGCAGCGACGCGTCAACGAAATCACCGGCCAGGGAGTCCAAGACCACGTCCACGCCACGCCCACCCGTGACCGCCCGGAACTTGTCCTCGAACTCCAGGCTGCGCGAATCGGAGATGTGGTCCTCGTCAAAGCCCATGGCCCGCAGCGTGTCCCACTTGCGACGGCTGGCAGTGGCGAACACCTCAAATCCCAGATGCCGGGCCAACTGCACCGCAGCCATCCCCACTCCACCGGCGGCGGCATGCACCAACACCCGCTGCCCCGGCTTAACGTCCGCCAAGTCCACCAACGCGTAGTAAGCGGTGGCGAAAACCACCGAAGCGGTGGCAGCGGCGGTGTGTGACCATCCCGCCGGTACGTTGATCAGCAGTCGCTGGTCGGTGGTCGCAATCGTGCCAGTACCTTCCGGGAACAGGCCCATGACCCGGTCACCGACCACAAAACGGCTATCTGCCGAATCGGTTTCTAGGACGACGCCGGAGGCCTCGATGCCCATCACCGCGCCCTCGTCGGGGTACAGGCCCAGCGCGATCATGACATCGCGGAAGTTGGCAGCGATAGCCGACAGCGCGACCCGAACCTGCCCGGGCTGCAAGGGCGCATCGGCGTCGGGAATTCGCTCCAACCGCAGATTCTCAAAGGTGCCGCGACTGCTCATGCCCAACCGCCAAGGTCCGTCGCCTGGGGGCACCAACACGCTGTTAATCGCGCGGCTGCCGCGCACCCGCGCGGTGTAAACAGTTGTGCCACGCACCAACACCTGCGGCTCGCCGGGCGCCAAGACGGCGGCGATCGCTTCACCGTCGAGTGGCCCATCAGCATCGACGAGAACGATCCGGCCAGGATGCTCGGTCTGCGCGGACCGCACCAGCCCCCACACCGCCGCACCCGCCAGGTCGGTGACATCCTCCCCCGGCAACGCCATCGCGCCCCGGGTCGCCACCACCAGCATCCCGGCCCGGTCGCGGGCTAGCCACGACTGCAGCACTGCCAACGCCGAACGCGTGGCGGCATACACCTCCGCTACCGCATCGCCGACCTGCGGCGACGATTCGTAAACCACCGCGGCGGCTTCCAACTCCGTTGTTCCCCAGGCACCCACCGATACCGGTTCGAGCGTGGCAGACGGCTGTGCCGACCAGATCACCTCAAAGAGCCGGTCCGGACCGGAGCTCGACACCGCGGCCAGTAATTGCTGGTCGCTCACGGGCCGGGCCACCATCGAAGCCACCGACAGCACCGGCAGGCCCAACGCATCGGCGAGCTCCAGCGACACCGCCCACTGGCCTACCGGCACGATTCGCGTCCGTACCGCCGACGCACCCGCGGCGTGCAAGGACACGTTCTGCCAGGAGAACGGCACCAGCATCGAACCCTCCGCAAGCTCGGCATCGTCGGACGCCAGCACCACCGCGTGCAGCGCCGCATCCAGCATCACCGGATGGACCCCGAACCCCCTCAGCGAGACACCGGCATCTGCGGGCAGCGTCACCTCGGCGAACAACTCATCCCCGCGGCGCCACATCGAGGTCAAACCCCGGAAGGCGGGGCCGTACCGGTAACCGCGCTCGGCCAGACGCTCATACCCGTCGCCGACGTCTACCGCGACCGCACCGGCCGGCGGCCACACCGACAGATCCGCGGTCGGCTCCACCGACCCCGCGCTTAGCAGGCCCTCCGCGTGTAACTGCCAGCCGGAGCCGGCTTCACCGCGGGAAAAGACCGACACTGCTCGGGCGCCCGATTCGTCCGGACCATCGACCACTACCTGCACCGCGACCGACGCGCCTGCCGGTCCGGCGGGCAACACCAGCGGCGCGGCCAAATTCAACTCGCTAACAATTCCGCAGCCGACCTCGTCGCCGGCGCGGATCGCCAGCTCGACAAACCCGGCCCCGGGGAACAGCACCACGCCGCCAATCGCGTGATCGTTCAGCCAGCCCTGCAGGCTTGGCGATAGCCGCCCGGTGAGCACCACTCCGCCCGACGCAGGCAACTCCACGACCGCGCCCAGCAGCGCGTGCTCGCCGGCCGCCAACCCCAAGCCAGCGGCATCGACCGTGACGTTATCGGGCGACAACCAAAACCGTCGCCGCTCAAAGGCGTACGTCGGCAACTCCACAAAATTGGCTTCGCCGAGCACACCGCGCCAATCCACACCCATGCCGGCGACAAATCCCTGCGCGATCGCGTCGGTGAGGGTTGCCGGCTCTGGTCGGTCCTTACGCAGTGCGGTCATCGTTAGCACGGGCGCCTGCTCGCCATTGGGCAGCGATTCCTCGATCGACGCCGTGAGGCCGCTAGTGGGCCCGACTTCGAGGAAACGGCTTGCGCCGGCTGCGTGCACGAAGCGGACGCTGTCGGCGAACCGCACTGCTTCTCGGACGTGCCGCTTCCAGTAGGCCGCCGAGGCGAAGTCGTCTCCCGCCTGCTGCCCGGTCAGGTTGGACACGATCGGGATGCTGGGCCGCCCGACGGCGAACCCGCTGGCGAGCGTTCCGAATTCGTCGATCATCGGGTCCATCAACGGGGAATGGAACGCGTGCGAAACCGCCAGTCGGTGAACCCGACGGCCGTCCGCCCGGAATTGGTCAGCGACGGCGATCACCACGTCCTCAGAGCCCGAAATCACCACTGAGGCCGGGCCGTTGACCGCCGCGATACCGACGGATTCGCCCAGCAGCGGCCGCACTTCGTCTTCGGTGGCCTGGACTGCGAACATCGCCCCGCCCGCCGGCAGCGCCTGCATCAACCGGCCGCGGGCAGCCACCAGGACTGCAGCGTTCTCCAAGGATAGGACACCGGCGACGTGCGCGGCGGACAACTCTCCGACCGAGTGGCCCATCACGAAATCGGGAAGCACACCCCAGGATTCAAGCAACCGGAACAACGCAACTTCCACCGCGAACAGTGCCGTCTGCGCGAATTCGGTGGTGCTCAATAGATTTTCGTCATGACCCCACATAACTTCGCGCAGTGGCCGCAGCAGGTGGCGGTCCAGTTCGCCCACGACCGTGTTGAACGCCGTAGCAAATACCGGATATCCGGCGTGCAGTCCCATTCCCATGCCGAGGAATTGGGAACCTTGGCCGGGGAAGACGAACACGGTTTTGCCTTCCGGCGTCGCGGTGCCCCGAATCACCGATACGACTTCGTCGTCGGCCAACTCGTCGAGCCCGGCCAGCAATCGGTCGCGATCACCACCAACAACGACGGCCCGTTGCTCAAACGGCGAACGGCCCGCTAACGACCACGCCACATCAACAACATCAAGCTGACCGTGGGCCCGGACATGGTCGGCCAGCCGAGCAGCCTGCGAGCTCAACGCAGACGCCGATTTCGCCGACACCACCCACGGCAGCACCGGCAGCTTCGGACGGTCCACAGCGGGCGCGGCCGGCGCAGCCTCGACAATCACGTGCGCGTTGGTGCCGCTGATCCCGAACGAGGACACCCCGGCCCTTCTGACCCGACCCTGCACCGACTCGGCTGGCCATGGCCGTGCCTCGGTCAGCAACGACACCGAACCCGACGACCAATCCACGTGCGGGCTGGGTTCATCGACGTGCAACGTAGGCGGCAGCATCTCGTGGCGCACCGCCAAGACCATCTTGATCACGCCAGCGACGCCCGCAGCGGCCTGCGTGTGGCCCATGTTCGACTTGATCGACCCCAACCACAGCGGCTCGGTACGGCCCTGCCCATAGGTCGCCAACAGCGCCTGCGCTTCAATGGGATCGCCCAACGTGGTGCCCGTCCCGTGGCCTTCAACTACGTCCACATCGGTCGCCGATAACCCGGCATTGGCTAACGCCGCGCGCACCACCCGCTGCTGCGACGGACCATTCGGTGCGGTCAATCCATTCGATGCACCGTCCTGATTGATCGCCGAACCCCGGAGCAGCGCCAACACCGGATGCCCCAACCGCTGCGCGTCCGACAACCGTTCCACCACCAACATCCCGCCGCCCTCGGCGAATCCGGTGCCATCGGCGGCCCCCGCAAAGGCCTTGCACCGGCCATCCGCGGACAACCCACGCATGCGGCTGAACTCGACGAAGATGTCGGGTGTGGAGTTGACGGTGACACCGCCGGCGAGGGCGAGGTCGCACTCGCCCGAACGCAGCGACTGCGCCGCCATATGCAACGCCACCAACGACGACGAACACGCCGTATCCACCGACACCGCCGGGCCCTCCAACCCGAGTACGTACGACACCCGCCCCGACGCCACACTCGACGACTGCCCGGTCAGCCGGAAGCCTTCCACCGCTTCGGACGACGACAAACCGTAGCCCTGCGCGATTATTCCGGCGAACACCCCGGTGACACTGCCCCGCAACCTTCCAGGCTCAATTCCCGCTCTTTCCAATGCTTCCCAGGACAGCTCGAGAAGCATGCGTTGCTGGGGGTCCATCGCCAGCGCCTCACTCGGCGCTACACCAAAGAACGCGGGATCGAAGTCTGCGACGCCGTCCACGAAACCCCCGGTGCGCGTGTAACACGCGCCCGCAACGTCGGGATCCGGGTTGTACAGCCCGGTCAGGTTCCAGCCGCGATCGCTCGGGAATTCGGAGAGCACGTCACGACGCTGCATCACCATGTCCCAAAGATCCTCAGGGGAATTCACCCCGCCCGGGTAGCGGCACGACATGCCGACGATGGCGATCGGATCGTCGCCGGTGGCACGAACCGCTGCGGTGTGCTTGATTTCGTGTGGGACTCCGGCGAGCTCGATACGGATGTAGTTGGCCAGGCCGTTGGGTGTCGGGTAGTCGAAGATAAGTGTGGGTGAAAGCGCCAGTCCCGTCGCGGTTTTAAGCCGGTTACGCATTTCGACAGCGGTCAGTGAGTCAAAGCCCAACTCCTGAAAAGCCTTGTCTGGGTCGATCGCCTCCGCAGTGGTGTTGCCCAAAACGGTCGCGATGTGGGAACGCACCAGGTCCAGCAGGACGGCGTGTTGTTCCCGTTGGGGAAGCCCGTGCAGACGATGCGCCAGAGCTGACTTCGACTTCGCGGCGGCCAACGAGTCGTCGACCTGGCGCCGGGTCGGCGCGTTGACCAGGTCGGTGAACATCGGTGGCACCGCGACCGAATGGGCCCGCAGCGCACTGAGATCGATCCGGGCGGGCGCGAGGAATGGCTGGTCGACAATCAATGCGGTATCGAACAATTCCATCGCCTCGGCCGAGGACAGCGCCAAGATCCCGCCGCGGCCCAGGCGGGCACGGTCGGCGACCTCCATGCCTCCGGTCATGGCGCTGGCCTGATCCCACAGCCCCCACCCCAGCGAGATCGCCGGCAGCCCATGCGCCCGCCGATGCGCAGCGAGGCCGTCGAGGAACGAGTTGGCCGCCGCGTAATTACCCTGGCCCGACGACCCCACCAGCCCGGCCATTGAGGAAAACATCACAAACGCCGACAGGTTTAGATCGCCGGTCAACTCGTGCAGGTTCCACGCCGCATCCGCCTTGGCCCGCAACACCGCATCGACCCGCTCGGGAGTCAGCGATGTGACCACCGCGTCATCAAGGACGCCAGCCGCGTGAATGACGCCCGACAACGGCCGCTTCGCCTGGATAGCGGCGATTACCTCGGCCAGCGCGGCCCGGTCTGCCGCGTCGCAGGCGACCACTTGGGTCCGGGCCCCGCCCGACTCCAACTCAGCGATCAACTCCGCGGAGTCCGGCGCATCCGGACCCTGCCGACTCAGCAACACCAAGTTCTGAACACCGTAATGGGCCACCAAATGCCGTGCCAATGTCGAACCCGCCATGCCGGTCCCACCCGTGATCAACACCGTGCCCGAAGCCAGCCCGCCGGGCCCATCAGGCAGGGTCATCACAACCTTGCCGATGTGACGCGCCTGGCTCAGGTACCGCAATGCCGCGCGAGCTCGCCGCATATCAAACGTTTTCACCGGCAACGGCCGCAGCGCTCCGGCGTCAAACAGTTCGGCGAGACCGAGCATGTATTGGTGCATCTGGGGGCGAGTGGGCTCGAAGAGGTCGAAGGCGCGGTAGCGCACACCCGGATATTCCTCGGCGACCACACCGGGGTCGCGGATGTCGGTCTTGCCCATCTCCAAAAACACGCCGCCGGGAGCAACCAGCCGCAGTGACGCATCCACAAATTCACCGGCTAGCGAGTCCAACACCACATCCATGCCGCGGCCACCGGTGACCGATCGGAACTTCTCCTCGAACTCCAGGCTGCGCGAATCAGAGATGTGGTCATCGTCAAAGCCCAGGGCCTGCAATGTGTTCCACTTGCCGCGGCTCGCGGTAGCGAACACTTCCAAACCCAGATGCCGGGCCAGCTGGACCGCCGCCATCCCCACCCCGCCGGTGGCGGCATGCACCAACACCCGCTGCCCCCGCTTGACGTCAGCATGGTGAACAAACGCCATGTACGCGGTGATGAAAACGACTGATATAGCGGCGGCGTCGGCGTATGACCACTCGGCAGGCTTCGGAAGTAACAGGCGGACATCGCCGGGCACCAGTGTGCCGCTGCCGTCCGGGAAGAATCCGTACACCGAATCGCCGACCGCGAATTCGTTGACTCCCGGACCGACTTCGACCACCACGCCGGCGCCCTCACTGCAGAGCAGCGCCTCGTGGGTGAACATCCCCAGGGTGATCATGATGTCACGGAAATTCGCAGCGACGGCACGCAGTTTCACCCTTACCCAGCCGGGCTCCAACGGTGCGTCGGCGTTGGGGACAGGCTCCAATTGCAGATTCTCGAACGTTCCCGCACTGGTCAGACCCAGCCGCCACGGTCCGTCACTCGGGGGCACCAACAGACCGTCAACCTCGCGGCTGCCGCGCACCCGCGGGGTGTAAACCGTTCCACCTCTGAGCAATGCCTGCGGCTCGCCGATCGCCACAACGGTGGCTACCGCGTCATCGTCAAGAGGGACATCAGAATCCACGAGCACGATCCGGCCGGGGTGCTCGGTTTGCGCCGACCGCACCAACCCCCAGACCGCCGCGCCGGCTAAATCGGCGACGCCCTCCCCACCCAACCCCATCGCGCCGCGGGTGGCCACCACCAGCACACCCGAGTCGCGCTCGGCCAACCACGACTGCACAGTGGCCAGCACCTGGCGCGTGCGCTCATGGGTTCCCTTTACTGGACTATGTTCGCCTGCAATGGATTCGAATAGTTGGTGCGACGGCGTCGCATCGGCTGGGGTCGCATCGGGGCCTGCCCCGGAAACCCCGGACACCGGTGACCAAACCACCTCGAACAGCCGGTCCGGGCCCGTGCCCGATACCGCCGCCCGCAACTGCTGCTCGGTCACCGGGCGGGCAACCATCGCGCCCACCGACAGCACCGGCAACCCCAACCCGTCAGCCAATTCGATGGACACTGCCGACGGGCCCGCCGGTGCGATACGCGCCCGTACCGCAGACGCACCCGCGGCATGTAACGACACGCCCTGCCAAGAGAACGGCAATACGACTTCCGGGGTCTCGTTGCCTATGACCGCGGCGTGCAGCGTCGCGTCGAGTAGTGCCGGGTGCACGCCGAATCCGCTGACTCCTCCGGCCGCGTCCGGCAGCTTCACCTCGGCGAACACCTCGTCGCCACGGACCCAAGCCGCGGTGAGTCCTTTAAACGCCGGTCCATAGCCGTACCCGCGCGCCGCCAACCGCTCATAACCATCAGCCAGGTCTATAGCGACCGCACCCACGGGCGGCCACGCAGACAGATCTGCGCTCGGCTCGATCGACCCGGAGCTCAACGCCCCTTCGGCGTGGCACACCCACCCGCAACCGGCATCGGCGCGGGAAAAGATCGAGACACTGCGCTGCCCCGACTCTTCGGAATCGCCAGGGGGGCCCACGACCACCTGCACCGCAACCGATCCCAACCCGGAATCCCCGGCCGGCAACATCATCGGCGCCAGCAGTGTCAGCTCCTCGACCACCGAACAGCCGACTTCGTCGCCGGCGCGGATCGCCAACTCGACGAACCCCGCGCCCGGGAATACCGCCACACCGGATACGGCGTGATCGGCCAACCACCCATGGACGCTGGGCGATAATCGACCCGTGAGCAACACCCCGCCGGAGGCTGGCAACTCCACCACCGCGCCCACCACTGCGTGCTCGCCGGTTTCCAGCCCCAAGCTGGCGGCATCCGCCGCAGTGCCTTCGCCGGACAGCCAAAACCGTTGTCGATCAAAGGCATAAGTCGGCAACTGCACAAAACCTGCCCCACCCAACACGCCACGCCAATCTACGTCCACACCCGCAACAAACGCCGAGGCGGCCGACATCAGGAACCGCTCGAGCCCGCCGTCATCACGGCCCAGGGTGGGAATGACGATGGCCTCGTTAACGGGCGGGGTGTCGCCGGAAGTGTTGGTTGCACAGGCGTTGAAGGTGTCTTCGATACCGGCGATCAACGCGGGATGCGGGCTGGACTCGATGAAGGTCCGGTACCCGTGCTCGCATGCACTGCGCACCGCCTGGTCGAACTGCACAGTTTGCCGGATATTGCGATACCAGTAGTCGGCGTCCAAACCAGCCGTATCCAAACGGCTTCCGGTCACCGTGGAAAAGAACACGGTGCGCGAGGAACGCGGCTCGAGACTGGCCAGAACCTCGACGAGCTCGCCGCGAATCGCCTCCACCTCAACCGAATGCGACGCATAGTCGACATCAATCCGGCGGGTGCGCAAATCCAGGTCCGCGCAGAAGCCGATGAGCTCCTCCAGCACGGCCACTTCACCCGACACCACGACCGAGGACCGGCCATTGACGGCCGCGATGCCGACCCGATTACCGTAGGGCGCCAACAGGTCCCGTGCGCGCTCGGTGCCGCATGCGATGGACAGCATGCCGCCGGGGCTGGCCACTGACCTCAGCAGCTTGCTGCGCAGCGTGACCACCCGTACCGCATCGCGCAACGACAGCGCTCCCGCGACGTACGCGGAGGCGATTTCGCCTTGCGAATGGCCGATCACAGCATCTGGCTGTACCCCGACCGACTTCCACAACTCGGCCAACGACACCATCACGGCGAAGAGCACCGGCTGGACCACGTCGACACGATCCATGCCCGGAGCACCAGGCGCGCCACGCAGGACATCGGTTAGCGACCAGTCGACGAATTCCGCGAAGGCTTCAGCGCACCTGTCGATCTGTTGGGCGAACACCGGTGCGGTATCGAGTAATTCGATACCCATGCCCACCCACTGGGAGCCTTGGCCGGGGAAGACGAAGACGTTCTTGCCCGCGGGCACCGCCTTGCCGCGAATGACCGAACCGTCCCCCGCAAGCGGGAGGTGCCCCCACAGCTCGTCGCCGGCCAACTCAACTAGCCCGGCCAGCAACCGATCCCGGTCACCCCCGACCACGACGGCCCGATGCTCGAAGGTCGACCGGCCCGCTAACGACCATCCCACGTCAGCGACGTCGAGCTCTGGATGTGCGCCCACATACTCAGCCAACCGAGCAGCCTGAGCCCCCAAGGAGCTCGCCGACTTGGCCGAAACAACCCACGGCACCACTGACACCCCGGCCCCGGCCTCGACGCTTTCCGACTCAGGCGGAGCCGACTCGACAATCACATGCGCATTGGTGCCACTAATCCCGAACGACGAGACGCCGGCCCTTCGAAGCCGACCTGGCACCCCAGCCTCAGCCGGCCACGCCCGCGGCTGCGTCAACAATGACACCGCTCCCGCCGACCAATCCACGTGTGGACTGGGCATATCCACATGCAATGTCGCCGGCAACATCTCGTGGCGCAGCGCCAACACCATCTTCATCAGACCCGCCACCCCCGCGGCGGCCTGCGTGTGACCCATATTCGACTTGATCGACCCCAACCACAGCGGCTCACTCCGGCCCTGCCCATAACTCGCCAACAGCGCCTGGGCCTCAATCGGATCGCCCAACGTGGTCCCAGTCCCATGCCCCTCGACCGCATCCACATCCGCCGCGGAGAGCCCCGCGTTGGCCAGCGCCGCCCGAACCACCCGCTGCTGGGAGGGACCATTCGGCGCCGTCAACCCGTTCGACGCACCATCCTGATTGACCGCCGAACCCCGTACTACCGCCAACACCGGATGACCCAATCGCCGCGCATCCGACAACCGCTCCACCACCAGCATGGCGCCGCCCTCGGACCAGCCGACTCCGTCGGCCGCGCCCGCGTAGGCCTTGGACCGACCATCCGGCGCGAGCCCTCGATGCCGGCTGAACTCCACGAACACCGTGGGCGTGACGAATACGGTCGCCCCGCCGGTCAGCGCGAGATCGCACTCACCCGAACGCAACGACTGCACCGCCATATGCAACGCGACCAACGAGGACGAACACGCAGTATCTACCGACACCGCCGGACCCTCTAACCCCAGCACATACGACACCCGCCCCGACGCGACGCTGGAAGTCATGCCCGTCAGCCGGTAGCCCTCGGCCTCCTCGGCGAGCATCCCGTAGCCCTGGACGACGATTCCGACGAACACCCCGGCGGGGCTGCCCCGCAAGCCGCCGGGATCAATCCCGGCCCGCTCCAAGGCCTCCCACGAGAGTTCCAGCAACATCCGCTGCTGGGGATCCATCGCCAGCGCCTCAGTCGCCCCCACACCAAAGAACGAGGGATCGAAGTCCGCGACACCATCCACGAAGCCCCCAGTGCGCACGTAGGACTTGTGGAGCATGTCGGGATCCGGGTCGAACAGCCCCGCCAAATCCCATCCGCGATCGTCCGGAAACTCTGACATCACGTCCCGGCTGTCGGCAAGCATCTGCCACAGGCGCTCCGGGGTGTCGACCCCACCCGGAAAGCGGCAGGACATACCGACGATCGCAATCGGCTCGCTTGACCGCTCCAGCAACGCACGATTGGTGCGTTTCAGCCGCTCGACCTGAGCCAGCGCCTTTCGCAGAGCTTCGGTCGCATGTTGGAGTCGATCAACCATCACTTCCCCTCGCCTAACATTGGCCGTCTACCACCGCTGGGATGCGGCCCCCGCCGAGTCACGGAAGTAGCTGCACAAAATGGCGACGCCATTTTTTCGATCAGCGTCGTGTTGCTGCCCGACCCAAGAATGTCACTTGTGAGCATGGCTAGCCCCCGGCGGGATTCCAAAAGTCGTTACCCCTGCCTTCAAATGCGGATAATCGTGTGGAAGCAGAACACCGTCTGAGAGCGGAAGACCTTTGGAAGAGGACCTGCTACCCATCCGAGTGGCGTTGACGCTGCGCGCCGGCACGCTCGGTGCACTCTACTCCCCATCTACACCTAGAGCGCCATCCATGGCGTGACTGTACTCGGCTAGCCATTGGCGGTGGTCAGGGGCATGTCATTAGACGGTCCTCGCCGTCGGCCACCCGAGCGAACACGTCGCCGGGAGCATGGGTCCGCGGCGCTCATACGCGTCCGCCGGCACAGCGGTGACCTGCGCCGACAGCCCCATCAGTTCCGAGATCCCACGCGACATGCCGACCCCGCGTGTGACACCACCCCCTGGCGGTCCACCGACACTTTCACCCGGCAAACCACTGCGCTACTCTTCACCTAGCAAGTGACCCTGCTTCGGAATGATGGGCCTCGCGAAAGTCTCATTATCCCTTGCAGGACGGGCACTTTCGCTAGCTCAATACCGTGTAACACAGCGTTTCACGGAAATCCAGGCTAGGGGTCGTCATGTTTGGAGTGTGTTCTCACGGCCGCTGAACCGAATTAGTTCCGCCCAACCTGACAACTGAGCGGTTCAAGCAATCTTTCTATTGCCCAGATCGGAGCAGCAAACAAAATGTGCGGGGACAGATGGCAGAGCAGACTTCCTTATCACCAAAGGTATTAGCATACCTTCGCGCAGAGTCATTGCGCGAAGACGAGCTCCTCCGGGAACTTCGTGAAGAAACCGCCTCTTATCCCATGGGACGAGTGATGCAAGTCATGGCTGAAGAGGGTCAACTTCTCGCGCTGCTAGTGAAAATCACAAATGCTCGGGTTGTATTAGAAGTCGGCACCTTTACGGGCTATAGCGCGCTCTGCATGGCGAGGGCTTTGCCGCCGGGGGGCCAGCTCATCACCTGCGATATTACCAATCGATGGCCGCGAATCGGAATGCAATATTGGCAACGAGCCGGCGTTGCCAGCCGAATCGACGTGAAAATTGGCGATGCCGCTGAAACACTCGCAATCCTCCTAATCGAACAAGGCCCGGGCTTTGTCGACCTCGCTTTTATTGACGCGGATAAAGCGAACTATCGTACGTACTACGAGAAGATATTTCCGCTAATACGCCGGGCGGGTTAATCATTATCGACAACACGTTGCTATTCGGTAGAGTGGCCGATGATGAAGATAACAGCCCCGAGGTAGTTGAGATCCGACAACTCAACTCGCTATTGCTCCGCGATGACCGAATCGATTTATCCGTATTGCCAATGGCAGACGGAATCACTCTCGCGCGGAAGAGGGAGATTTGAGATCCGGGGCAATCAGTTGGACCGCAGTCGACACTTCTCGACGGCCTGGGACGAGGTGCAAGCGCTCGATGCCATCGCGTTGAGGCAACAAATCATGACACGGGCAACTGGAATCAGTGAAACCGAGAAACCGGTAAGTTATCTCCATTATTCTATTACGTTCGGTTGCACGAAAATCCGCGACCAAGTGCACACCTGCATCCGAGGCATGGCCGATCAACCAGGTCAATACTGTAGCGCCCACGCCAAAACTGACGACGCGGCACGAAGTCGCGAGCAGTTTGAGGTGCCAATAAGCCCCGTGCATCTCCACCAGAACAACACCAACTACGCCGTGGGACCCAAAGCGATCATCCAGACTCACTAACATTACCTCGTAGTCAGGATCAACACATAATTCTCGCAAGATCGTTTCGGAGTAATGAATCCCCGTCGCATTCATCTGACTGGTACGAAGTGTCAGCTCCTCTGCACGCGGTAGATCCTCGGGCGCTGCTCGCTCGATACGTAGCCTAAGAGCGAGCGAACGCAAAAAAGCATCATCCGGCCCTTGGAAGTCATTACGGTATTGATCTCGTCGCACAGCAGCTTGGTACATATGCCTTCGTCGGCCAGCGTCGATTGTCACAGCTTTCGGGTTGAATTCAGGCCGTCCAGGCAAGGTTACAATCTGACTTTGGGAGTAACAACGAACCTCGGGCAAATGAAAAGCCACCTCTGCACGTTCTGTCGGTTGATCGTCGATGAAAGCAATTGTCGCCTGTGAAAAGTTGAGCTGCTCGGCAATATATCGAACGGAGTTCGACTTTGGGCCCCAGGCAATTTGCGGAAAGATAAAGTATTCAGCAACTCCAAGCTCGGAAAGACATGACCAGGCCAAATCGTGATCATTTTTACTCGCAATCGACTGAAGTATGCCGCGCGAGTCAAGGATCTCGACCGTATGTAGAACTTCGTCATCGATGTAAACGCGGTCTGCTTCCACTAGAGTACCGTGCCACAGGGTGTTATCCAGGTCCCAGACGAGACATTTAACAACACTATCTTGTTGAGCCATGCCCAGCTTCACTCGATCCATCTAATACAATGACATTGTGTGATCTGCCAACAGCAATTGGCATATTTCCGTGCTGCCCTCGATGATTTCCATGAGCTTCGAATCGCGATAGGCGCGAGCTACCGCATCACTGCCTCGCGCTCCTGCCGACGCGAGTATCTGCACCGCCATCGCAGAGCCCTGAACAGCGTTTCGGGCACTCACCAGCTTGGCTAGTACAGCCTTTATCGGCGTATCGGGCGTTCCCGCGTCCCATGACCGACTGGCATGTTCGCATAGCTGCGCCGCGGATTGCTCAAGGACGTACAGCTCCGCGAGGTGGCGCTTAATTAGCTGGTGTTGTCCCAGCGCTTTCCCGAATTGTCGGCGAGTTCGTGCATGTGACGTAGCTTGGGCGAGGCAGGCGTGCAATATCCCGACGCAACCCCAGGCGACAGATAGCCGTCCGTATGACAGCGCGGTCGTTATTATCAGCGGGAGAGATTGAGCTGCACGCCCCAAGATGTTGTCTTCTGGCAACTGAACATTATCGAAGTAGATGTTCGCGTGCCCAGCTGCGCGGCAACCGAGTGCATCGCCGATAGGTTCTACCCGTACGCCGGGCGAAGATAGGGGTACTACTACCGCAGCAGCACCATCCTCAATACGCCCAAACACAACTACAAAATCTGCATAGCTCGCGCCAGTCACCCAAATCTTGTGTCCGTCTACCACAGCGCTGTGCCCGTGACGGCTTATGCGGGTAGTCATTTCTGAGAGGTCGCTGCCTGCACCTGACTCTGTGAATCCGACTCCTGCCAATTTTCCGCTGGTCAACTCATGTAGGTAAAGCTCGCGTTGGTCGTGATTGGCGAGCTTTTGAATGGACCAGGCCGCCATTCCATGGGAAGTCATCACACTGCGAACGGAGCTGCAGCGGGTGCCCAAATGCGCGGTAAACTTGCCAGCGTCTAAGCTGCTGAAACCGGCACCCCCGACGGACGCAGGAACCTGGGGGCACAGTAATCCATTTGCGCCGAGGCGCCGGAGGACATCGCCTGGGATCTTGGCCCGCGCGTCCCATTCCGAGGCTCGGTCTCCAATAAGAACGTCGACGAGACTACACTGATCGGCTAGTTCTTTTGAGATTGTCATTGTTCCGTGAGCCGGCGAACAAGGTTTGCCATTGCGTTTACAGATCGAAAGTTCGCCATGTCCAAATCGCGTCCTTCCACGGCTACATCAAACTTATTTTCTATCTGTACGACTAATTCCAAAGCAAACATGGAATTGATCATGCCGTCGGCAAACAAGTCCTGTTCAGGTCGCACAGGGGTCTTCAGTCGGTTGCTGAGCATTGAGAGTAGCTCACTTGTAGTGCGGCCATCCGATGAATCAGCTTCAACATAGTTCTCAGAGTTCACTCAATACCCTCGCCGTATTCGTAGAATCCATAACCGGTCTTACGACCTAGATGACCCCTTCTCACTTTATCAACAAGCAGACTGCATGGTCGGTAACGTTCGTCTCCGGTCCGTTCGTATAGGGAATCCAGCGAGTCGACCAGGTTGTCGATCCCGATCAGGTCTGCAGTGCGAAGGGGACCAACCGAATGACCGAGGCATCCCACAATTAACGAATCGATCGATTCGACTGTGGCCACGCCCTCCTCGACTATACGCGCTGCGTCATTGAGCATCGGGTGCAATAGTCGGCTTGTAACAAATCCGGGACTATCATTCACGATCACCATTTGTCGTTCGAGTCTCTTTAGCAAGGTGTCGACCGCCTTGATGGTGATTTGAGCCGTGCGTGGCCCGAGAATCACTTCGACCATCTTAATCAGGTAGGCGGGATTCATGAAATGAGCGCCTACAAGGCGCTCGGGGCGTGCCAGGACATTGGCGAGCTCATCGATGGGAATCCCTGACGTATTAGAAATAAGTGGCGTCGTCACATTGACCTGCCCCTCGGCCTGCCGGAGAACTTCGCGTTTTAGATCGCCGTTCTCGGTAATCGCTTCGACCACGGCAATGATGCCATCAGCCAGTTCGAATTTCGTGTCGGTGGCAAGCTGACCTACTGGCCGGTCGAACGGTAATTTGGATAACAGGCGGCCGTGTCGAAGTTGCGTTGCGATCTGGTGGCTTGCTCTGTCGAGCTGATTCGCATCTATGTCGATCAACATAACTGAAACGCCATGCGCGAGTGCCATCGTTGTGATGCTTGTGCCCATTACTCCTGCGCCAACCACAACGAGATAGTCTTGGTCGGGTCGCTGCGTGTCAATTTCGGATATCGTTGATGTTTGCACAGTTTCGGTATTTCTCCTTGAGTGATACTAGAACAGTGCAAACGACATGCATGCATTGGGCCCGCTCGGTCGCGACAAGCCTCTGGGAAAGAAGATTGCCGGGCAGGAACTATACGGCTTCCGTTCCTCAGAGTCGCACCGCCGCGGGGTGCGCTCGAAGCAGTAGCACGAGGCGGTGGGGACAACGTCGGCTTTGGCCCCGCCACATCGTTGATCCATAGCCCATGGCTGGTGGTCGAACCTGTCGGTTCGCGTGTTGATCCTCAAATCTGCCTAAGCCCTATTGGAGAGGGGCGCTGCTCTCTCGCCCCCGTGGGAACAGCTGGCTGAGATCCCTGCTCGCGTCCAGACGCTCCTAGCCTGACCTGCAGGTATAGGTCAGCCTGCGCTGTCTCGACGATGCTAGCAAATGCCAACGCCAGTCGACGTCAGATCATTGTGGTCGATGTCGATGACGACGGACGAGGTTCCGTCAGCAGTACCACGTCAACGACGCGAGGACTACGCCTGTGTCAACATCCGTCGATCCGATCGGCGGTCAGATCGACCCGGTGAGCGACGGCTCGCCGCAGCTCTGGGACGTCATCGAGGATGTCCGCGCACCCGGGTGCCCAGTCCTCATCCAGAACGCGGTCGAGGCCGACGTCGACGTGCTCTCGGGCCGGGCCGGCCATTAGCGGGCCGCCGGCCGCGCGGACGCCCGGCCGGTAACCGCGACGGCTTCGACGATTCGACGGTCAATCGGACCGCCGGGGCGGCCACAGAGGCGTGGCCAAAATTTCGCGGCATCACCGAGACGTTCGCGAACCAGTAGTTCGTCAGGGGTTCACACCATTGTCCAGAGCGGCGTTGACCTGACCGCCTGGTGCTACCGCTTCGAGAGCACCCGTCGGCGGTGCGAACCCTGAGGACCGGAAGCCGTATAGTTTCTGCCCATCAACGTTCGTTAGCAGAGGCCCGTCGCGACCGCGACGGTAGCGGCGACTGCAAATAGTTAGCTTTGAGAGGTTAGGTGCATCCCACGTTGGGGGGCGGTCAGTCCATGGAGAACGGCTCGCAGCCGGCAGGGGTTGCCGTGATTGGGGTGGCTTGCCGATTTCCAGGTGTCTCCAACGCGGGCGAATTCTGGGAAATTCTCCGAGGCGGCGAAGAAGTTACCAACTCGTCGCCCACTGATAGATCCCAGTTGGATCCGCTCGGAAGCCCCACAAGGCTAGATCAGCAGCGAGAGGGATACGTCGACAACGTATTTGATTTCGATGCAGATTTCTTCGACATATCGCCGCGTGAGGCTCGTTCAATGGATCCGCGACAGCGGTTCGCTCTTGAGCTGACATGGGAATTGCTCGAGGCGTCCCTGATAACACCCGACAGAATGCGTGGACATGATGTTGCGGTTTATGTCGGAGCGATGAATGATGATTATGCGCATCTCACCCTCCGCGACGGCGGAGCCAATCTTGATCATCACTCCTTTGCTGGCCTCAACCGAGGATTGATCGCCAACCGAATTTCATTCGCATTCGGCATGCATGGACCCAGTCTTACCGTCGATTGCGGTCAATCTTCCTCTCTGGTGGCGGTGCATCTCGCGTGCGAAAGCCTTCGGAGTGGTGAGTCATCGCTGGCAATCGCAGGAGGGATCCATCTCAACTTCGCCGCCGAAACCGCGCTTCTCGAAGCGAAATTCGGTGCCCTGTCGACTTCGGGCCACACATATACATTCGATGAACGCGCCGACGGGTACGTGCGGGGTGAGGGGGGCGGCCTGGTCCTGTTGAAGCCACTCGATGCGGCGATCGCTGATGGAGATCGGATCCGTGCCGTAATTCGTGGAAGCGTCGTGGGTAACGCCGGCCGGAATGAAGCTGGATTGACCGCGCCTTCTGTTGCGGGACAAGCTGACGTTCTGCGGCGGGCTTACTCTCGCGCAGGCCTCGATAGTACGCATGTCGATTACGTGGAATTGCATGGTGCGGGCACCAAGTTGGGTGACCCCACCGAAGCGACGGCGCTCGGCGAGCTGTTCGCGGGGCGCGGTGGCCGCCCGCTGCACGTCGGTTCTGTGAAGTCGAATATCGGCCACCTCGGCGCCGCCGCAGGCATTGCCGGGCTGCTCAAGACGGTCCTGGCGATGGAAAATGGCGAAATTCCAGCGAGCCTCAATTACTCCCAAAGTAACCGCAAAGTTGATCTTGAGAAGCTTGGGCTAAGGGTCAATCGGGCGCTTACCCCCTGGCCGGTTGAGGAGGGCCGGCCGCGGCGGGCGGGGGTGTCGTCGTTCGGGATGGGCGGCACCAATGCGCATGTGATTCTCGAGCAGGCTCCACCGCTGACCGAGGTTACCGAAACCGCAGCCCGGCCGGCTGATTCGCGTAATGCGGGCCTGGTGGAGTCCGGCGGTAGTGGTATCGGGTTGTCGGTGTTGCCGTGGGTGCTGACGGCCAAGTCTGGTGAGGCGCTGGCCGGGCAGGCGGGCCGGTTGTTGGCCTGGGTACAAGCTGACGAGCGGTTGGATCCGGTGGATGTGGGGTGGTCGTTGGTCACCACCCGGTCGGTGTTTGAGCATCGGGCGGTGGTGGTGGGCGCTGATCGGCTGCAGTTGATGGCGGGGTTGGCGGGGTTGGCCGACGGCCGGCCGAGTGCCGAGGTGGTGGTGGGTCGGGCCCAGTCGATAAGGAAAACAGTGATGGTGTTTCCCGGACAGGGTTCGCAGTGGCCGGGAATGGGGGTGCAGTTGTTGGACGCGTCGCCGGTGTTCGCGAACCAGATGCGATGTTGCGGTGATGCGTTGGCGGAGTTTGTGGATTGGTCGCTGCTTGATGTGGTGCGCGGGGTAGAGGGTGCACCGGGGTTGGATCGGGTGGATGTGGTGCAGCCGGTGTTGTGGGCGGTGATGGTGTCGTTGGCCCGGTTATGGCAGCAGGTGGGGGTGGTTCCTGATGCCGTGGTCGGGCATTCACAGGGCGAGATCGCCGCGGCGCATGTGGCTGGGGCGTTGTCACTGCGGGATGCGGCGGCGGTGGTGGCGCTCCGCAGCAGGTTGTTGGAGCAGCTGGAGGGCACGGGGGGGTCCGGTGGAATGGCCGTCGTTTGTCTGCCCGCCGCCGAGGTCGTGAAACGCTTGAGCCGTTGGCAGGACGCCGTGGTAGTCGCTGCGATCAATGGCCCTAGGACGACGGTTCTTTCCGGTGAGGTAAAGGACCTCAGGAAGATTGTCGTTGAGTGTGAATCATCAGGAGTTCGAGCGTTTCGGATTCCCTCGAGCGTTTCGGGTCATTCTCCGATAGTCGAGCGGTCCAAGGCTGAATTACTCGGCGAGTTAGACGGGATAAAGCCGATGCGGTCGACCGACATCGAGTTCTATTCGACAGTCACTGGCGGGTTGGTAGACACGGCAAACCTGGACGAGAACTACTGGTATCGCAATCTCCGGGACACCGTCCAGTTCGAGTCCGCGGTCCGTGGGTTGTGGGAAGACGGCTACAACGTGTTCATTGAGCCCAGTCCGAATCCAGTGTTGATCGCCGAGATTGAGGATACCGTCGCTGAGGGCGGGCGAGAACCTTCCGAGGGCGCGGTGGTGATCCCGACGTTGGGTCGCGATGACGGTGGGTTGCAACGATTTTGGACGTCGGTGGGGCAGGCCCATGTTGCGGGTGTGGGTATGGAGTGGTCGGCGGCGTTCGCCGGTGGTGACGCTCGCACGGTGGAGTTGCCGACGTATGCGTTTCAGCGGCGGCGGTTTTGGTTGGCGGGGTCGGGTCGGGCCGCGGATGTGCGTGGTGTGGGGTTGGCCGGGGCGGAGCACGCGTTGTTGGGTGCCGTGGTGGAGCGGCCCGATTCCGGTGGGGTGGTGTTGACCGGCCGGTTTGCGGTGGGTGTTGACCCGTGGCTGGCCGATCATGCGGTGGCCGGGGTGGTGGTGCTGGCGGGGACGGCTTTTGTGGAGTTGGCCATCCGCGCTGGTGATGAGGTCGGGTGCGCGGTGGTGGAGGAGTTGACGCTGGTAGCGCCTCTGGTGCTGCCCGACGGGGCCGCGGTGCGGGTGCAGGTGGTTGTCTGTGGCCCCGGTGAGTCCGGTGGCCATCCGGTCTCGGTGTATTCGCGTGGCGACCAGCCCAATGCGGAGTGGGTGTTACACGCCCAGGGCCTGCTGGGAGCCAGTCCCGCAGCGGTGTCCGCGGCCGCGGATTTGTCGGTGTGGCCGCCGGCTGGGGCCACCGCCGTTGATGCGACCGGCGCTTATGCGCGGTTGGCCGCCCGCGGCTACGGGTACGGTTCGGCGTTTCAAGGATTGCAGGCGCTATGGCAGCGGGGACAGGAAGTGTTTGCCGAGGTCGCCGTGCCCGACGGGGTGGAGGTCGCCGGGTTTGGCATTCATCCGGCCTTGTTGGATGCAGTGCTGCATGCCTGGGTGGTCACCAAGACCGAGCAAGTCGCTGCGATGGTGTTGCCGTTCACCTGGGCGGGAGTATCGCTGCACGCCGCGGGGGCCAGACGGGTACGGGCTCGCCTCGCCCCGGCCGGCGATGGCGCGGTGTCCTTGGAGCTGACCGACACCACCGGGTTACCGGTGTTATCCGTGCAGTCGCTGGTGGTGCGGCCGATCACCGCACTGCAGTTGGCCGCCGCGGTTACCGCGGCCGGTGGTGACACAGGTCAAGAACTGCTGGAAGTGGTATGGACACCGATCACACTGGACCACAGCAGTGTTGACGACCGCGCTCATCCCTCGGTGATCACCTGGGACGAGTTGCTGACCGGCGCCGGTGCGCCAAAGACGAACGGTAAGAAGGCAACTCCCGACGGCGATGTCCTCAAGGCCGATCGGGATGTGGTGGTGTGGGAGTGCGGCAGCAAAGACCAGCCGGGTTCTGGTGGTGAGGGCGTGGTGGGGTCGGTATATACCGCAACTCATCAGGCGTTAGGGGTGCTGCAATCCTGGCTCGCTGCGGATCGAGCGTCCACATTGGTGGTGCTGACCCGTGGTGCGGTGGGAGTGGCCGGCGAGGATGTCACCGATCTGGCTGCAGCCGCGGTATGGGGATTGGCGCGTTCGGCGCAAAGCGAAAACCCGGGCCGGATAATGCTGGTCGATACCGACGCGCCGCTGGATCTGGCCGCGCTGACCGGCAGCGGGGAAACCCAACTGGTGATCCGCTCCGGCAACGCTTACGCCGCACGCCTGGCACCGACCACACCTCAACCGCTGCCGTTACCAGATGGGTTGTGGCGGTTGGGGGTTAGGGGTGGGGGGACCTTCGAGGATGTGGTGATAGAGCCCTGCGCGCAGGTGGATGCGCAGTTGCAGGTGGGGCAGGTGCGGGTTGCGGTGCGGGCGGTGGGGGTCAATTTCCGCGATGTGATGGTGGCGTTGGGAATGTTTCCCGGTCTCGTAGAGCTGGGCGAGGAAGGTGCGGGGGTTGTTGTTGAGGTGGGCACGGGTGTGACCGGTGTCGCTGTAGGCGATCAGGTGATGGGCTTGTTGGGTACGGCGGGTCCGGAGACCGTGGTAGATCAGCGGCTGATTGTTCGGGTGCCGACGGGGTGGTCGTTCGCCGAGGCCGCCGGTGTCTCGATGGTGTTTTTGACCGCCTATCACGGGCTGGCGGATTTGGCCGGGGTGCAGGCGGGGGAATCGGTGCTGATCCATGCCGCGACCGGTGGAGTGGGGATGGCGGCGGTGCAGTTGGCACGGCATTGGGGTGTGGAGGTTTTCGCCACCGCTAGCCGCGGTAAGTGGGACACGTTGCGCACCATGGGATTCGACGAGGACCATATCGCAAATTCGCGCACGCTGGAGTTTGAGGAGAAGTTCTTGTCCGCCACCGGAGGGCGCGGGGTGGATGTGGTGTTGAACTCGCTGGCCGGCGAGTTTGTGGACGCTTCGATGCGGTTACTGCCACGCGGGGGGCGTTTCATCGAGATGGGCAAAACCGACATCCGCGACCCCGAGGCCATCGCCCAAACACATTCCGGGGTGGTGTACCGGGCCTTTGACCTGGCTGAGGCCGGCCCGCAGCGTATTGAGCAGATGCTCGGGGAGTTGACGGGACTGTTCAACAACCACACAGTGCATCAGCTGCCGGTCACTACCTGGGACATCCGGTATGCCCCACACGCCCTCCGATTCGTCAGCCACGCCCGCCACGTCGGCAAAGTGGTTCTGACCATGCCCGATTCAACCTCTGATGCCCTGGCGGCGGGCACGGTATTGATTACTGGTGGGACCGGGATGGCCGGTGCGGTGCTGGCCCGGCATGTGGTGCATCGGTACGGGGCGCGTCATGTGGTGCTGGCCAGTCTCCGTGGGGATCGTGCCGACGGGGCCGGCGAGTTGGTGGCCCAGTTGACCCAGGCCGGTGCCGAGGCGCAGGTGGTGGCCTGTGATGTGGCCGATCGTGACGCGGTGGCGGCGTTGTTGGCAGGACTGCCCCCGCAGTACCCGCCGTTGACCGGGGTCGTACACGCCGCCGGGGTGATCGATGATGCGGTGATCACCTCGTTGACCCCTGACCGGATCGATACGGTGTTGGCGGCCAAGGTGGATGCGGTGTGGAACCTACATGAGTTGACCCGTGATCTGAACCTGTCGATGTTCGTGGTGTTTTCCTCGCTGGCCGGCACGGTGGGCTCTCCAGGGCAGGGTAATTACGCGGCGGCCAACGCTTTCCTGGATGGGTTGGCCACTCACCGGCGCGCGGCCGGGCTCCCGGGCATATCGATGGCGTGGGGATTCTGGGAACAAGCCGACCCGACCCGAATGAGCCACAGCGGTTTCGCGGCGATGACAACCGATCAAGCGCTGGAGTTGTTCGACACCGCGCTCATCGCCAATCACCCCACCGTGGTGGCCGCCCGCCTGGACCGCACCGCGCTGGACAACCCCACTCTCGGCACCCGGTTGCCGCCGCTGTTCAACCAGCTGGTCCGCCACCCCCTGCGGCGGCTGGTCACCACCGATACCACCGAAGTCAAATCGGCTCTGGCCCAACGACTGCACGGACTGACCCCCGACCAACAACACGACCTAATACTCGGCCTGGTGCGTTCACATGTGGCGGTTGTGCTGGGCCACTCCAACCCCGACGACATCGATCCCCGCCGGTCTTTCCAGGACAACGGGTTAGCCTCGCTGACCGCCGTCGAACTACGTAACCGACTCAAAACCGCTACCGGGCTGAGCCTTTCAGCCACCCTGGTGTACGACCAACCCACCCCCGCCGCCTTGGCCACTCACCTTCACCGGCAACTATCTGAAAGCAGCGTCGATGAGACGCCTGAGGTCGAAATCCAGCGCCTGATCAGCACGATTCCACTACAGCGGCTTCGTGACGAAGGGATTCTCGACGTGCTTCTAGGCATGCTGGGCGACGATAGTTCCGCAGCTCCCCACCGTCCTGAGGGGGCCTTTGAAGAGATGGACCTTAACGAACTCATAAACATCGCCCTAGGCGGCGAACGCGATTACGAGTAGTCCCCAGAAGACCGAAAGCGAAAGCGAGAGAGCAGCTGAGGCCCTCCGACGCTCATTGACACGGATCGAGCGACTGAAGCAGCAGAACCTTGCTCTTATTGACACGGATCGAGCGACTGAAGCAGCAGAACCTTGCTCTTCGTGCGCGGCTCGATGAGCCGGTGGCGGTGGTCGGTTATGCATGCCGCACCGGCAACGGAGGAAACGGCTCCGACGCCGGCACCGGGCGCGGCGTCGGCGACGGCGGCGACGGCGGCAACTCCGCGACCGGCAATGCCTGGCGATGGCGGCGCTGGTGGCAATGGTGGACACAGCGGGACAATCGCCGGCAACGGCGGCAATGCCGGCACTGTTCCAACGCTAAGGGTCTGGCCGGCAAGGCCGGGCTGGCTGGCTGGCTGGCGGCGGCGGTAACGGCGCCTCGGCCACCGCGGCCGACAACGGCAGCTCTGGCGCCAACGGTAGCCGGGGCGGCACGGCGGGTAGCGGCGGCAGGGGCGGTGCCGGCGGCAGCGCCGGGGGGTCGGGCAGGGGCGGCGACGGCGGCAACTCGGTCAACGGCGACGGCGGCGACGGCGGCACCGGCGGTACAGCCAGCCAACGCGCCGCCGGCGACCAAGGCGGCGTCGGCGGCAACGGCAGCACGGAAACGAAGGCTGGAACCGGCGGGCTTGGGCACCGAAGGCGGCGCCGGCGGCAGCGGCGGTGGCGGGCGGGGCCGGCGGTAGCACCGCGGGCAAAGGCGGGGGCAAAGGCGGGATGGGCCACGGCGGGCGCGGCGGTGACGCTGGCAGCGGCACCGGCGAAGTCGGTGGTACCGATGTCGGCGGCGAAGGGCTCGACGGTGGCACGGGCGGCGTCGGCGGTGGTGGCGGCACGGCCGGGCTCGGCGCCGCGGGCGGCGCCGGCGGCAACGCCGGTAACGGCGGCAAGGGGCGACTCAACCGGTGGCGGCGTCGGCGGTCATGGCGGTCCGCAGGGTGCCGGCGGTGCCGTCGGGACCGGCGGCCACGGCGGCGTTCAAAACGGTGCAGACGGCTCCGCCTGCACCGCGAAGGGCACGAACGGCGTGCGTGGCCTAGACGGCGTCCCGGCCCCTCCACCCTGAGCCGGCTGACGCCGGCTGCGGTGTCTCGCCCCGCCGCGTTGCTGGGCCCATACGCGGGCCTGTCCAGCCTGCAGTTTTTGCGCGCCCGAAGAGATTCGAACTCCCAACCTTCTGATCCGTAGGCACAGGCCGATGGTTCGACCAGGCCGGATACGAGTTCTGTTGTCGTGTAGGTGAAGGTGTCGGGAAGCCTGACTGTCGTCATCGTTGTCGTCCGCGCTGTCGTCCGCCTCGCGGTGCGAAACGGCGGCACTCCCGCTGCCCACGAGTACGCGGCCACCGCCCGCGGCGTCGCGCTCTGCGAGATAGCCCAGACATTTCCGGCTTCGTCGAGCACAGCTTCGCCGAATAGTCGTCAACCCGGCGCACTCCGGAAACCCCGCAGGATCGTCTCCAGATGGCGCCGCCATAGCTCATGGCCATGGTGAGCCGGGTCGGTGCGCTCGGATTGGATGACGCCGCGCAGCGCCCAGACAGCAGCGGTGATGTCGTCGGGTGTGACGTCCGCGCGGGCTGCACCTGCCCGTTGTGCGCGTCGCAGTAACTCGGTCGAAAGCTGGCGCAGTTCCTCGACGAGAGCTTCGGGCGCGAGTTCTCCCCACACCGGCGCGGAGAGTCCCGCCTTGGCGGCAAGCTCGACGCCCACGGTCCGCAGAAAGACATCGAGGCCAGCCTCCGGAGGTGACTGCTCGGCGATGATGGCTACGTCGATCAGACGTCGAAAGAATCCGCTGAGCACCTCCTGGACCAGAACGTCCTTGTTGGCGAAACGGCGATACAGCGTCGCCGGACCCACCGCAGCCGCATTGGCGACATCGCCGAGGGTGGCGGCCGGTCCCCGCTCGGCGAAGACCTCCTCTGCGGCTCTCACGAGCCGTTCGCGGTTGATGGCGGCGTCACGGCGCACCGAATCCCTTCCTGCTCGTGCGGAACGTGCCGACTCGGGAATGAATCCCACGCTGTGGCGTTCAGCATATGTGATAGCGCTACTATCAGATATGCGTGAGGTGGTCATGACCGTCGAAGAGGCCAAAGGTTCAGCTCGTGTGCGGCTCGGGCATTCCGAGCTGACCGTGCGCCCCGTCGGCTTAGGCTGCATGGGAATGTCTCAGTTCTACGGAGCCGCCGATGACAGTGAGTCGGTAGAGACGATCCGATCGGCGATCGATCTCGGAGTCGACTTCCTGGACACCTCCGATGTGTACGGTGCTGCTCTCATCGCCACCGCGACGAACGTCCGCGGTTTTGGCCACAACGAGCAGCTGATCGGTGCAGCGCTACATGGTCGCCGCCCCAACATGGTCCTGGCAACGAAGTTCGGCGTGAAGGTCAACGATGCCGGGAACGGGATCGTGCTGGACGGGCGTCCCGAGTACGTCGCCGCGGCGTGCGAGGCGAGCCTTCGTCGACTAGGCACCGACGTCATCGACCTGTACTACTGCCACCGGCTCGATCCGTCTGTCCCTATCGAAGACACCGTCGGGGCGATGGCCCAACTGGTCACCGCCGGCAAGGTCCGCGCGCTGGGACTCAGTGAGGTAGGGCCCGACCTGATCCGCCGGGCACACGCCGTGCACCCCATCACTGCGCTACAGAGTGAGTACTCGCTTTGGGAGCGGCGCGTCGAGGGCGGAATCACCGCAACGTGCCGCGAACTCGGCATCACGTTGGTGCCGTTCAGCCCATTGGGCCGATCGGCGCTGACCGGCGTGTTGAAACCCGGTGACGCGTTTGACTCCAACGACTTCCGGGCGAGCAATCCGCGGTTCTCGGCCGACAACCTCGCAACCAACCTCGAACCAGTCGCGGCCCTCGCCAAGCTGGCCGCCGACAAGGGCTGCCGGCCGGGACAGCTGGCCCTGGCCTGGCTGTTGGCACAACCGTTGGACGTGGTACCGATTCCGGGAACCAAGCGCTTTGCGTACGTCCGGGAGAATCTCGCGGCCACCTCGGTCGCAATCAGCACCGACGAAGTTGCTTACCTGAGTGACATATTCGCGCCCGGGCGGATCGTGGGAGAGCGCTACACCGCTGCGCACGCCCGCACCGTCGCGAACTGAACAGGAGGAGATGATGAGTAAGGTTTGGTTCATCACAGGGTCGTCGCGAGGGTTCGGCCGCGAACTGGTCCGAGCTGCGCTCGACGCAGGTGACGCGGTCGTTGCGACCGCTCGCCGCCCCGAGCAACTGGCCGATCTGGCGACCACCTACGGGGAGCGCATCCTTGCGCTGCCGCTCGATGTCACCGACGCAGCCGCCGCGGCGGCGTCGATCGCGGCTGCCCGGGAACGGTTCGGGCGCCTCGACGTCGTGGTGAACAACGCCGGGTATGCCAACGTGGCGCCGATCGAGACCGGCACTGACGAGGACTTCCGCGCCCAGTTCGAGACGAATTTCTGGGGCGTCTACAACGTGTCTAAGGCTGCGATACCGGCGCTGCGTGAACAAGGCGGTGGGTTGATCATTCAGTTCTCGTCGATGGGTGGCCGGGTCGGCGGGTCGGCCGGTATCGCGTCGTATCAGGCCGCAAAGTTCGCGATCGACGGGTTCTCCCGTGTTCTGCAGACTGAAACGGCACCGTTCGGCATCAAGATTCTCGTCGTCGAACCCAGCGGGTTCGCCACCGACTGGGCTGGGTCATCGATGGAGGTTGCCGACATCCCGGACCACTACGTAGACACCGTCGGAGCAATGAATTCGGTTCGCGACAGCGAGGCCATCACCGCGGGCGATCCGGCTCGGGCGGCCGAGATCCTGGTGCGCATGGCGCGGCGTACCGACCGGCCCTATCACCTACCGCTCGGCGTGAACGCCGTCGAAGGCTCGATACGCCAGGACGAATTCCTCCTCGCCGAAGATCGCAAGTGGGCCACGGTGGGACGATCGGCTGATTTCGCCGAGCCCTATCCCATCGACTTCCCCCCTGAAGCGTGATCGAGGTTCCAAATGTGCCGTCGACACACAATGACGGAAAGCACCTGGCTACAGTCTCGATGATCTCGACTTGCTTGCAGATGTCGGTTTCCGTGCCGCCCCAAGCCGCCGGCATGGCCATCCTGAATACGCCCGACCACCGCAGCGCGTCGACGACTGCCGTGGTTAATCCACGTTCAGCCTCGGCGGCGTGCTCGCGCACAATCGGGTCAATCTCCTTGACCCGGGCCAAGATCGCGGCGTCGTCAAGCACCGCTTGATTTTCCCTGAGTCACGCGTTGCCTCCTAACGGCGAGTCTGGTCGTAGGCGCGCTTTTGGGCGGTCGTCGTCCGCAGCCATGGGTCAATCTGGGCAGTCACGTTCGCCCAGACTTCCTCATGCCCGGCGATCCTCAGCTGACTATCGGATGTGTCAAGGGTGGCGAAGCCATCAACATGGTGACGTCGAAGACGCCTTTTACTCGGCCGATCGGGAAGCTAGACATGCGGAATGAGGTGGCGCTTCACGGCGGCGTCGGGGCTTCTGGGATTGTGGTCGTCGGCTTTGATCTGGGCGTGTCTGAGCCTGTTGTTGGGGGTCAGCGAAACATCTTCGAAAAGTCCGCGACGGTGTAGTTCCTGTGATCGTGGACCGCACGGTCACAGTGTCGCTGGACTGCTCGCGGCATTGACGAATTCGTAGGCCCGGCCGAGCCATCCGGCCGGGTTTCATTATTTTCAAGGTCCGGAGATACCGTGGAAAAGGTTGTCCACCAATGCGTCAACGAACTCATCCGTCAGCGGCTGATCCGGCAGCAGCAGCCGGTGATAGCACGCGCCCCACAGTTGGTCCACCACCGTCTCGGGGTCCAGACTCGCGCTTAGCTGCATACGGCCCTTCGCTGTCTCCATAGCCGCCACGGCCTTTGCCCTTCGGGGGCCCGAATACCGTTCCAAATAGGCTGCTTTCAGCCCCGGGTCGGATTGCGCCTGGCCGATCAATTCGCCGATCACCCGGCCGGCAGGGCTGTCACAGATCACGCGCAAGAAGGCGTGCAGCTGCGTGCGCAGATCGGCCTCGATGTCGCCGGTATCGGGGAAAGCCAGCTGGGGCTCGACTCGACGAAAGTAGCCGTCGAGCGCGAGGGCGCCCTTGGACGGCCACCACTTGTAGATCGTCATCTTGCTGGCACCCGAGAGCTTGGCGATCTTCTCGATGGTGAACCCAGCCATCCCCTCGTCGAAAAGCAGCTCAGCCGAGGCCTCGAGGATCTCCTCGCGCACCTCGGCGGCGGGGCGCCTGCCGCGTCCTCGTCGGGGTCGATCGGTCATCGAAATCTCCTCCGAAAGGAATATATGGACGCATCGTACACTTTGTGCTTATATGGACGAATCGTACACAAGTGAGGAGATCGAGATGACCGACCGTATTGCCATCGTCTCCGGAGCCTCTGGCGGCATCGGCCACGCCGTGGCGGTCCGGCTCGCCGAGGCAGGCATGGCCGTCGCGGTGCACTACTCGGGCAATCGCGACCGCGCCCAGGCCGTCGCCGACGAGATCACCACCACAGGCGGCCGCGCCATGGTCGTCGGCGCAGACATCGCCGACGAAGCCCAGGTCGGTGCCCTGTTCGATCAGGTCGAAGCAGAGTTCGATGGCGTCGACGTGGTGGTCAACACCGCGGGTCTCATGCTGCTCTCGCCGTTGACCGAGCTGAACCTCGACGACTTCGATCGCATGCACCGCACCAACGTGCGCGGCACCTTTGTGGTCAGCCAGCAGGCCGCCCGCCGCGTGCGAGAGGGCGGCGCCATCATCAACTTCTCCAGCTCGGTCACCAAGCTCGCGCTGCCGACCTACACCGGCTACGCGGCCACCAAGGGTGCGGTCGACGCGATGACGTTGATCCTGGCCAAGGAGATGCGCGGGCGCGACGTCACCGTCAACGCCGTCGCACCCGGCCCGACCGCCACGCCGCTGTTCCTCGACGGCAAGCCCCAGCAGGCCATCGACACCCTGCGCAACATGTCCCCGCTCCAACGGCTGGGTGAGCCCACCGACATCGCCGATGCCGTCGCCTTCCTCGCCGGACCCGCCCGTTGGGTCAACGGCCAAATCATCTACGCAAACGGAGGAGTGATCTGAGATGAGCACGCCGAAAGTCATCCTCGTTAGCGGCGCCTCGAGCGGATTCGGCGCAATGACGGTCCGCGCCCTCGCGGACGCCAAACACGTTGTCTACGGGGGGATGCGGGACGTCGGTGGTCGCAATGCCCAGGCCGCCGCGACGGCTCGACGCTACGCCGACGAACACGGTGTGACACTGCGATCCGTCGAGATGGATGTGTCGGATCAGGCGTCGGTCGACGGCGCCGTGGCCACTGTGCTCGCGGAAGCGCGCCGCATTGATGTCGTGATCCACAACGCCGGCCACATGGTGCTCGGCCCGACCGAGGCGTTCACGCCCGAGCAGGTCGCGGCCGTGTATGACACCAACGTGCTGTCCACGCAGCGCGTCAATCGTGCGGTGCTGCCTGCCATGCGCGCCCAGCGCGACGGCCTCGTTCTGTGGGTGGGCTCGTCGAGTTCACGCGGCGGCACGCCGCCGTATCTCGGTCCGTACTTCGCGGCCAAGGCGGCAGAGGACGCGCTGGCGGTCAGCTACGCGGCCGAGCTCACCCGGTTCGGCATCGAGACGACGATCGTCGTGCCTGGCTCGTTCACCTCCGGCACCAACCACTTCGACAACGCTGGAAAGCCGGCGGACGAGTATGTCGCGACCGCCTATGAGGCGGAGTATTCGGGGCTGGTGGATGAGGTCAGCATGAAGCTGGCCGAGCTGGCGCCCAATGACGCCGATCCGTCCGAGGTGGCCAGGCAGATCGTGAAAGTCGTTGACACGCCGAAGGGTTCACGCCCGTTCCGGGTGTACGTCGATCCTGCCGACGATGGCGCCGAGGACGTGTTCAGGGTGGGCGACCGGGTGCGCCAGTGGTTCTACCAGCGGATCGGGATGCTGGATCTGCTCAGCGTTGACGGATCAGCGTCGCCGAAATCGACTGGCTAGTGACCACCTGCACGAGCACGCGATCGCCGTCCTTGACCTTCTGACAACTGGTTTTCCGGTCCCTAGACCACCCGTCAGATCGTCAAAACTGTCGTCAAAGTCCTAACAGCGTCGCCCCTAGACGCCAGAAACAGCCTCTGACCTGCGCGCGCCCGAAGAGATTCGAACTCCCAACCTTCTGATCCGTAGTCAGATGCTCTATCCGTTGAGCTACGGGCGCCGATGTTCAGTTATGTTCTCGAAAGGACCCAGCGGAGGCGAGAGGATTTGAACCTCCGGTCCCCTTTAAGGGGGACAACTCATTAGCAGTGAGCCCCATTCGGCCGCTCTGGCACGCCTCCGTGGACTTTCCGAGGGTACCCGACCCTGTCGCGCAATCCCGCAACCACCGGAGCGATAGCGTACACAGCCGCGACATATGCTGTCGAAGTGAACGCCCGCCTGCGGCCCGAGCTGGACGGGCTGCCTGTTTATATCCCTGGCAAGACGATGCCAGGTGCCATCAAACTGGCCAGCAATGAAACGGTGTTCGGCCCGCTGCCCAGCGTCCGCGCAGCCATCGAACGAGCCACCGATGGCGTCAACCGCTACCCCGACACCTGCTGCGTGGAACTCAAGTCCGCGCTGACCAAGCACCTGGGTTCGGATTTCGCTCCCGAGCAGATCGCCGTGGGTTGCGGTTCGGTCAGCCTGTGCCAGCAGCTCGTGCAGATCACCACGTCGGTGGGTGACGAGGTGCTATTCGGGTGGCCTAGTTTCGAGTTCTATCCAAAGCAGGTCCCCGTCGTCGGCGCCGAAACGATCAAAGTCCCGCTGACCGACCACACGTTCGACCTGGACGCGATGCTGGCCGCGGTCACCGATCGCACCCGGCTGATCTTCGTCTGCAACCCGAACAACCCGACGTCCACCGTCGTCGACCCCAACGCGCTGACCCGCTTCGTCGAGGCGGTCCCGCCGGAAATCCTGATCGTCATCGACGAAGCCTATATCGAGTACATCCGCGACGGCATGTTGCCGGACAGCCTGGCGCTGGTCCGCTCCCACCCCAACGTCGTTGTGATGCGCACCTTTTCGAAGGCGTATGGGCTGGCGGGCCTGCGCATTGGCTACGCGATCGGCCACCCCGACGTGGTCGTCGCGCTGGAGAAGGTCTATGTGCCGTTTACCGTGTCGAGCGTCGCGCAGGCCGCCGCCATCGCCTCGCTGGACGCCGCCGGCGAGCTACTGGCCCGCACCGACGGTGTGGTCGCCGAACGCACCCGGGTCAGCGCCGGGTTGCGCGACGCCGGGTTCACGCTGCCACCCACGCAGGCCAACTTCGTCTGGCTGCCGCTGGGGCCCCGCACCGCGGACTTCGCCCAGCAGGCCGAAAACGCCCGCATTCTGGTCCGCCCATACCGCACCGACGGCGTCCGGGTTACCGTCGCGGCGCCCGAAGAAAACGACGCCCTGCTGCGCTTTGCCCGCGATTGGATGAGGAGTACCCAATGAGCCTCGCCCGCAAGAAGTTCACCGAGTTCAAGGAACGCAGCGGCCCCATTGCCGATGCCGAGCTCGACGATTACTGGGCGACCCTTGAACCGGCCACCATCGACGGCATGATCGGCGAGTGGAAGGGCGGCGAGTTCGTCACCGGACACAAGATGAACGGCAAGCTGCAGAAGGCGGGCTGGTTCGGCAAGACGTTCAAGTCGGCCGACGACGTGCAGCCGCTGGTGTGTGTGGACAGCGACGGGAACAAGTTCTCCAACGTCGCGATGGGCAAGGGTGAGGCCAGCCTTTGGCTGGAGGACTTCCGCGGCGAAGTCACCGCCACGATGGTCTATGACGGCCAACCCGTGCACGACCACTTCAAGAAGATCGACGACGACGCGGTGATGGGCATCATGAACGGCAAGGGCGTCGTCGACGTCCAGGATGGCCCGGATGGCCCGGATGGCCCGGGTGGCCCCGATGCTCGCGGCCGGTATTACTACTTTTACCTGGAGCGGGTGTAACAGCCACAGCGCCGCGACTACCGAACCGGGTTGCGGCCGGTGAACGCGATCAGTTGATCCAGCGCACCGGCATCTGACGGCACCTCGACGGGGTCGTCGAACCCGGCCCGGCTACGTTCCTCCGGCCTGATCAGCTCCCGCGCTAACTCCAGCACGTATTCGGCCAGCGAATCCGCGGCATCGACATCGCGCCCCACCGTCACGGCGTAATCCCAAGCGTGGACCAGGAATTCAACGGACAAGACGGCGGCGGCAATCCTGGCGGGCATGACGTTGCCGCCCAGCGGCACGCTGCCTTCCAGGCCACGTCGATGCCAGGCGTCCAGGGCCGGCCGGGCCGCACCAACGACCTGTCGTTCCACCGATTCAGTGTGGTCGCGCATGCTGAAGTCGGCGTACGCCATGCCCCCGATGGCCATGATCGAGTTCAGCAGATGCCCGGTCAGCTCCGTCAGGTTGAACTCCGTACACGGGCTCTGACGGGACATGTCGTCGCTGGCGATGGTCCGCAGAACTTGCTGCAGCACCGCGAGCGTGGCCTCGGCGCCGGCCAGCTCGTCGGTCGGTGGCGCGTCTGGTCCGGGTCGCAAATCAGAGCACATACCGATCACGCTACGGTCTGGACATGGGCGATACATACGAATCCGTCGCGGTCGAAACCAAAGACCAGGTAGCACAGGTGACGCTGATCGGACCGGGCAAGGGCAACGCTATGGGACCCGCCTTCTGGTCGGAGATGCCGGAGGTGTTCGCGGAGCTGGATGCCGACCGCGAGGTGCGCGCCATCGTCATCACCGGGTCCGGCAAGAACTTCAGCTACGGCCTGGACGTGCCCGCCATGGGCGGGATGTTCGCCCCATTGATGGCCGAGGGCGCGCTGGCCCGCCCGCGCACCGACTTCCACACCGAGATTCTGCGGATGCAGAAGGCGATCAACGCCGTCGCCGACTGCCGCACACCGACCATCGCGTCGATACAGGGCTGGTGCATCGGCGGCGCCGTCGACCTGATTTCGGCGGTGGACATCCGCTACGCCAGCGCCGACGCCAAGTTCTCGGTGCGGGAGGTCAGACTGGCCATCGTCGCCGACATGGGCAGCCTGGCGCGTCTTCCGCTGATCCTGAGCGACGGGCACCTGCGGGAACTGGCGTTGACGGGCAAGGACATCGACGCGGCCCGTGCCGAGAAGATCGGCCTGGTCAACGACGTCTACGAGGACGCCGACAAGGCACTGGAGGCCGCCCATGCGACGGCCGCCGAGATCGCCGCCAACCCGCCCCTGGCGGTCTACGGCGTCAAGGACGTCCTGGACCAGCAACGCACTTCCGCCGTCTCGGAGAACCTGCGCTACGTCGCCACCTGGAACGCCGCGTTCCTGCCGTCCAAGGACCTGACCGAGGGCATCTCGGCCACCTTCGCCAAGCGCCCGCCGCAGTTCACCGGCGAATAGACTTCTCTTCAATAAAGCTGCAGCGCAAGGCAATTGCGATCAGCACGGTGGATATCGCCAAGCCGGCGAATCCCAGCAGCCCGACCGACGTGCCGGCACGGTGATGGGTGTCGAGGAAGAAAAAAATGACTGAGCGCATGCAGCCGTTGCGAGTGAGTGATCTTTAGTGATCACGCGACTCGCACCCCGTCTCGGGGTTGTTCCCCAGCCGGTTGACTGGTTCCCTTCCGCGCTTCACGGCCACCAGCCGGACCAGGCCCGGTCTTACGGTCGGCTCCACGCTTGACGGCGGCCCCAACTGGGCCGACGACGCTAACGGGTTCCTCGTAGCGTGCGAGGTTGATCGCGGCGTTGTCATCACGCTGGTGGGTCACCGAACAGGCGTCGCATTGCCAATGTTCGTCCCACTCGATGTCCTGCACATGCCCGCAGGCGTGACAGGTTTTCGATGACGGGAACCAGCGGTCAGCGACCACCAGTTCCGACCCGTACCAGCCCGTCTTGTAGGACAGGTGGCCCCGCGGTGTGCCCAGGGCCGCATCCGAGAGTCCGCGCCGTCTGGCGCGGGCACCCGAGAGGCCTTTTTGCCGCAGCATCCCCGCCGCGTCCAGCCCTTCGACAACGATGCGGCCGTGGGTTTGAGCCAATCGTGTTGTCAGGACATGCAGGTGATGGGTGCGAACATCGTTGACCCGGCGATGCAGCCGGGAGATCTGGGTGGTGCGCTGCCGGTACTGCCGCGAGCCTTTCGTGCAGCGCGACCGTGCCCGGCACACCTGGCGTAGCTCCCGCAACGCGGAGTCGAGCGGTCGCGGGTTGGCGACTTGTTCGATCACGACGCCGTCAGCGGTGGCCACTGTCGCCAACCGCCGCACCCCGACATCGACTCCAACCCGCGAACCAGCTAGCGCGACGTGGGGTTGGGCGGGACGTTGGACCAGCACCCGCACGCTGGCGTCCAATCGAGTGCCGTTGCGGCGCACGCAGATCGCGAGCACCCGCGCCCGTCCGGCACGGATGAGGCGTTCGATACGGCGGGTGTTCTCGTGGGTGCGGACCATACCGATCACCGGCAGGGTGAGGTGACGCCGGTCGGGTTCGACGCGCATCGCGCCGGTGGTGCAACACACTCGGTCAGCGTCGCGGCCTTTGCGCTTGAACCGCGGGAATCCGACCCGTTTACCAGCGCGTTTGCCTGAGCGGGAGGTCTGCCAGTTCCAGTACGTGTCGACGGCACCCGCGATGCCGTCGGCGTAGGCCTCTTTCGAGCATTCGGGCCACCACACCGCACCGGTCTGCGCGTTGACGCAGATGTCGCTTTTGACGCTGTTCCAGCGTTTCCGCAGGGCACGCAGTGACGGTTTCGCCGTCTCGATCCCGGTGGCGCGCCACGCGTCGATATCGGCTTTCAAGGTGGCGACGGTCCAGTTGTATGCTTTGCGCCGCGCGCCGAAATGCCGCGCCAGCGACCTGGCTTGATCCTCGGTCGGGTCCAGGGTGAACCGGAACGCCTGAACACACCAGCCGTCAGGGATCTCGAACGTCGCCGTCACGCCGCCTCGCAATCCTCGACAGCGGCGGCGGTGATCGCTCGTCTGGCCCGGTTCTGCGCGGCACGTTCGCCGTACCAGCGAGCACACATCGAGGTCAGGATCTCGGTCATATCCCGCACCAGGTCGTCATCAACCTCGGCCAAATCCACCACAACCAGTTCGCGGCCCTGCGCGCCGAGGGAGTCACCCGCGCAACACCGTTACGCTCAGCCCACACCGCCAGATTCATGCCACTGTTCCTACAGCACACCACTGACAACTACCGACCACTCAACCCGCAACAGCTGGCGGCCCCCAGTGCGCGGTGGCAAAGGCCAGCGCCGGCACCCGCCACGCCGACCATCGCAGCGCGGCCAGCAGCAGTAGACCGAGCGGCAACTCGAACGATGCGTTGTCGAAGATGTAGTGGTTGTTGCGGGTGCCGAATGCGCCGAGCGTGTCGAAGAAGACGCCGGGCGACAGCGTCATGAACGCCCCGAGGGCGACCGAGTAGACGCCGAAGATGATCAAGATCATATCGACATAGCGGGAGCGGGTGGCCATACGACCACGTTAGGCCGGTGCACCGAGACCCGGCGGCACGTACCCTCGCTGAAGTGGGGAGGCAGACGAGCATGACGCCAGACGGCAGGATCCGCGTCCCGGCCGACCTGGATGCCGTGACGACGATCGGCGACGAGGACCACTCCGAAATCGACAGCGCCGCCGTCGAACGCATCTGGCGGGCCGCGCGTCACTGGTACCAGGGCGGCATGCACCCCGCGATCCAGTTATGCATTCGACAGCACGGGCGCGTGGTGCTCAACCGCGCCATCGGCCATGGCTGGGGCAACGCCCCGACCGATCCCCCCGACGCCGAAAAGATCCCCGTCACGACGAACACGCCGTTCTGCGTCTACTCGGCGGCTAAGGGCATCACCGCGACCGTGGTGCACATGCTCGTCGAGCGGGGATGCTTCTCGCTCGACGACCGTGTCTGCGAGTACCTGCCGACCTACACCAGTCACGGCAAGGATCGCACCACCATCCGCCACGTGGTGACCCACAGCGCCGGCGTTCCGTTCCCGACCGGCCCCAGGCCGGACCTCAAACGCGCCGACGACCACGAGTACGCGCAACAGAAGCTCGGCGAATTGCGGCCGATCTACCGGCCAGGATTGCTGCACATGTACCACGCGCTGACCTGGGGTCCGCTGATGCGCGAGATCATCTACGCGACCACCGGCAAGGAAATTCGCGACATCCTCGCCGCCGAGATACTCGACCCGCTGGGTTTCCGATGGACGAACTTCGGTGTCGCCAAGAAAGACCTCCCGCTGGTTGCACCGAGCCACGCCACCGGAAAGCCATTGCCGCCGGTGATCGCCCAGATCTTCCGTAAGGCGATCGGCGGAACCGTGCACGAGGTCATCCCCTACACCAACTCTCCGCTGTTCCTCACCACGATCATCCCGTCGTCCAACACCGTGTCGACCGCCTACGAGATGTCGCGGTTCGCCGAAATCTGGTGTCGCGGTGGCGAACTCGACTGCGTGCGGGTGATGCAGCCGGAAACGCTGCGCGGCGCGGTGGCCGAATGCCGGCGGCTGCGGCCGGATTTCGCGCTCGGGATGATGCCGGCTCGCTGGGGTACCGGGTTCGTCCTCGGAACCAAAGCGTTCGGGCCGTTCGGGCGCAACGCACGGGCCGCGTTCGGGCACCTGGGCCTGACCAACATCGCGTTGTGGGCCGACCCCGAGCGCGAACTGGCCGCCGGTTTGATCAGCAGCGGCAAGCCCGGCCGCGACCCCGGGGTGCGCCGCTACGCCGCCCTGATGAACACCATTACCGACGAAATACGCGCCGCTTGACAATGCCGGCGGCGGGACCACCTGAACGCCCCGGCCGACGGGATCGCCGCGGTGCTTCGTTACCCACCCACGCTGCACTACCCCGCCCCCTGAGTTAACATCGCATTGCTTTGCCAGCAACCCCGGGGCCACGGGCGATGAGTTACGCTAGTCGGTCGTGAAGTGCGACTGAGGGAGTCCGTCCTTCTAAGCGCCTTGCCGAAATACGCTGCAAACTGACCTGTCTCGATGTCAGCGCTGTTACGCGAGTGGTGCCTGTGCCGGGAATATGTGGCCGGCGTGTTACGGGAAATATGAGGAAATATGAATGCCGGCGAATGACCTGCGTCCCCACCGCGCAAACGCTATATTCGCTGAGATTACGCGGGCGTCAAAATGCAGTGCGTCGACGTTCCGCCCGACTGATGGGATAGGGGACCCCGTTGACAGTGTCTGTTGTCGCGTGCTCACACGCGCGCGGATGCCGCGGAGGAACCGAAGGTGCGTAGTCGCCCGCCGTCGCTGCTCGACATGCTCTGGGCCAGGTCCACGTCCAAGCGCCTCGCCTATGTGTTCCTCTCCGACGGCACGTCGGAAGGCGAAATCCGGTGGACCTTCGCCGAGGTCGCCGCACGCTCGGGGGAATTCGCCGCACATCTGACGGGCCGGGGGATCCGAGCCGGTTCCCGGGTGGTGCTGGCGATCAATCCGAGCCTGGATTTCATCGCGGCCCTGTTGGGCATCATGCGGCTCGGCGCAGTCCCGGTACCGTCCTTCCCGCCGCTGCGGCCCAGGGAGCTGGACCGGTTCCATGCGATCACCGTCGACTGTGGGCCCGACGCGATCGTGATCGACGCGATGTACCAGCCCACCATGGAGGCCTTGTTGGAGCGGCTGCGACCCGACGGCCTTGATCCGGTGCTCTGCTATCCCGAGGATCTGGCGACCGAGCCGGGCCCCGATTTTTGTGACTCCGGGGAGATCACCCAGGGTGAGTTGGCGCTCATCCAGTACACGTCGGGGTCGACGGGTTCTCCCAAGGGGGTGTGCCTGACTCATGACAATCTGGTGAGCAATTGCGAGGCGATACTGCGCAACATGGGTCCCAATCCGGACCGAGTGATTGTGTCGTGGTTGCCGCCGTATCACGACATGGGTCTGATGGGCACGATCCTGCTGTCGTTCTACTACGGTTGGCCGCTGGTCCTGATGTCGCCGTTGCACTTCATCCAGGAGCCCCGGCTCTGGCTCAAGGCGATCTCCGACTACCGGGCGGTCAGCGCGGTGGGACCTAACTTCTCGCTGGATATGTGTGTGGATGCGATGCACGCCGGTGAGGCGGAAGGCCTGGATCTGTCGAGTCTGACGGAGTGGTATTGCGGCGCCGAGCCGGTCAGTGTGGACACGTTGGCGCGGTTCGACGAGGCCGCCGCGGCGCTGGGGTTTGACGGCAGCGCGTTGATTCCCTGTTACGGGATGGCCGAGGCGACGCTGTTCATCGCGGGTAAGCGGCGGGGTAACCGGTGGCGCACCGGGCGCGACCCGCAGCCGGACGGGGATGGTCGCGTCCTGGTCAGCTGCGGCGACGTGGACAGCGAGCACACGGTGAAGATCGTCGACCCCGCCAGCGGGCTGGCGGTGCCCGACGGTGCGACCGGTGAGATTTGGGTTTCCGGGCGAAGTGTCGCGACCGGCTATTACCGCCGAGCGGCGTTGACTAACCAGGTTTTTCACGCCCAACTCCCCGGCGACGAACGTCGCTACCTGCGCACGGGTGATCTGGGGTTCCTGCACGGCGGTGAGTTGTTCGTCACCGGCCGGATCAAGGACCTCATCATCGTCAACGCTCGCAACATCTATCCACAGGACGTCGAGGCGGCCGTCGGTCGCGCGGCTCCGGCTGTCGGAAGGTCGGTGGCCTTCTCCGTGCCCGACGAGGGCTCCGAACGACTGGTCGTCCTCGCCGAAGCCGGCCACCGCGAAAGCCGCGAAGATTCGGCCGACCATTTCGCGACGATCATCGAGGCGATCCGGACCAGCGTGACGGCCGAGTTCGGTGTCGGGCCCGACGTCCACCTGTGCGCGAAGCGATCCATCCCCACCACGACGAGCGGGAAGGTCCGCCGACAGGAAGCCAGGCGGATGTTCGAGTCGGGTGAGGTGACCGTGATTCACGCCGGCCGGCGAACGCTACAGGAGCGCGCGGGATGAGCACGGGTTCTCCGATCGCCGGGATTTCCCGGTCTGACAGCGAACGAGATGTATTTGCTGGGCGTCTCGCCTACCTGACCGTCGGTCTGCCGACACTGGGAATGATCGGCGCCGTGGGGTACGCGCTGTACGACGGCCTGACGGTGACCGACGTGGTGCTGTTTCTGGTCATGTTTGTCGTCACCTCGCTGGGCGTGGAAGCCGGACTGCACCGCTACTTCACGCACAGGTCGTTCGAGGCATCCGAGCCGGTCAAGGTGTTCCTGGGTGTCGCCGGATCCATGGCAGCACAGGGCCCGGTCATCTTCTGGGTGGCCAACCATCGGCTGCACCATGCATTCGCCGACACCGATCGCGATCCCCATTCGCCGAAACCGCGAGGACCGGGCTGGAAGGGTCGCGTGAAGGGGTTGTGGCACGGTCACCTGGGCTGGCTGTTCACCGTGAAGAAGATCGACTGGAGCCGGCACACCCGGGACTGGCTGTCGGATCACCGCGTCATGGGGGTCAACACCGGCTACTTCTGGCTGGTCGTGATCGGCATCGTGGCTCCGGGCCTGGTCGGCCTGGCGGTGACGCAGTCCGTCCATGGCTTCGTCGGTGGTGTCCTGTGGGGCGGTTTCGCGCGGATCTTTGCGCTCGACCATTCCGTCTGGGCGGTGAACTCACTCGGCCACACCATCGGCAACCGGGAGTTCGACGTGGGTGACGAGAGCCGCAACATCGGGGTGCTGGCGCCGCCCACGATGGGTGGATCGTGGCACAACAACCATCACGCCCGGCCCGCGCTGGCTCAGACCCGGCGACATTGGTGGCAACTCGACCTGGCCGGGGAGTTCATCCGGCTGCTCGACCACGCGGGACTGGTGCGCAACGTCCGGTACGTCAATTCGTCCTCAGCGCGTCGAGAGGTGGGGCAATGAAAGCCGGAGTAACTACTGCGGCCGGGACTCCCGACGAATCGCTGTTGCGGGCGATCGTGCAGCTCGACCCGAGGAGCGCACGCGCCAAAAAGGTGGTGGCGCTGGTCACCATCGGGGTGCCGACCATCGGGTTCGCCGTCGCGATCTATCTGATCGTCACCGGCCGGGCCACGGCTCTCGACTACGCGCTGTTCGCGGCGTTCTACGCGATCCACATCTTCGGCGCGACGGTGGGATACCACCGCTACGCCGCCCACAAGTCCTTCAAGACATCCCCGTTCTTCGAGGGCGTGCTGATGATCGCGGGATCGATGGCGCTGGAGGGCCCGGTGCTGCACTGGACGGCCACCCACCGCCGTCACCACCGGTTCGCCGACGAGCCGGGGGACCCGCATTCGCCGCACTTGAGCGGAAGCGGTTTTCGTGGGGCGATGAAAGGCCTGTGGTACGCCCACATTCCGTGGATGCTGAGCGACCAGGAGTCACGGCTCAACGTCTTTGCGCCGGACGTGCTGCGCAACCAACGCCTCTACTTCTACAACCGGACCTATCAGATCTGGGCGCTCTCCGGGTTGCTGCTGCCGGCGCTGCTCGAGTGGGCCATCGCCGGCACGCCGGCGGCGGCGTTCTCCGGTTTCATCTTCGGCGGCCTGGCGCGGACGTGCGCCGCCAATCAGGCGATGTGGTGCGTCGGATCGATCAGCCACATGGTCGGTTCGCGGCCGTTCCGCAACCGTGATGACAGCGCCAACAACTGGCCGGTGGCTTTCCTCACCTTCGGCGAGGGCCTGCAGAACAACCATCACGCCTTTCCCGGTGCCTATCGGCACGGAATACGTTGGTGGGAGCCCGATCTGAGCGGCTGGATCATTGCCGGCCTAGCCAAAGTGGGCATCGTGTGGGACCTGCACATGCCGTCCCGCAAGGCGATCGACAACAAGCTTCGGCGAAACAGGCTTGCCGACGCGAATTCTGAAATGACCCCGATCAGCGAAGAGGTTTAAAGAATGTTTGGAAGACAACAGACTCCCCCGGTCGAGGGACCGCTGACGTTCGACTCATTGCGGGCGTGGATGGTGGCCGACCTCGCCCGCAGGTTGCGGTGCGAAGCGTCCGATATCGACACGACCAAGCCGTTCGACGCGTTGGGCCTCGACTCGCGAAACGCCGTGCAGATTTCGGGTGCGCTGCAAAAGGTCGTCGGCAAGCGGCTTTCGCCGGCGGTTTTGTTCGACCACGAGACCATTGATGACCTCGCCGCGTACCTGGCCGGCGAGCTGCAGTTGCCGGATCGAGCGGACGCCGACCCTGTTCCCTGAGTTCGCCATTCCGACGGTCCTGCGCGAGCATGCCAGCCGGCGACCCAATGATCCCGCATTCACGTTCGTCGACTATTCGGCCGATCCCGCAGGCGTTCCCGAAATACTGACGTGGTCGCAGCTCTACCGGCGTTCCAGCGTTGTGGCCCACGCGCTCGGTCGCTGCGGGTCGGTGGGCGACCGGGCCGTCATCGTGGCACCGCAGGGCCTCGACTACATCGTCGCGTTCGTCGGCGCCTTGCAGGCCGGGGTGGTCGCCGTGCCGCTGTCGGTGCCGCAGCTCGGCGACCACGACGAGCGGATCAGTTCGGTGCTGGCGGATTCGACGCCCACGGCCGTGCTGACGACGTCGGCCGTCTCCAGCGCGATGGAACCCTACCTGCGGCGCCGAGGCGGCCAGCCGTCGCTCATCGAGGTAGACGCCCTCGACCGGGTCGGCCCGACGAAGTTCGCCGGGTCAGCCGGGTTGGCCGGCCACGACCCGAACGCCGAGATCGCCTATCTGCAGTACACGTCGGGCTCGACGCGCAAGCCGGCCGGGGTGATGGTCTCGCACCGCAACCTCGCCGCCAACTTCGAGCAGGTGATGCGTTGCTACTGGGGCGATTCCGGTTGGGCCGCACCGCTGGACACCACGATGGTGTCGTGGCTGCCCTTCTACCACGACCTGGGTTTGTGGATCGGGGTGAGCTCGCCGATCCTGGCCGGACTTCATTCCGTGGTATTCAGTCCGATGTCCTTCCTGATGCGCCCGGCGCGCTGGCTGCAGCTGATGGCCGCACACACGAAGGTGTTCACACCGGCTCCGAACTTCGCCCTGGATCTGGCGCTGCGGCGCATTTCCGACAAAGACATCGCCGGGCTCGATCTCAGCGACGTGAGCCACGTCATCAGCGGCGCCGAACGGGTGCATGCCGCGACCCTGAAGCGGTTCGCAGCCCGGTTCGCACCCTTCAATCTGCGTCCGGAGGCGCTATGCCCCTCGTACGGGCTGGCCGAAGCGACGGTGTACGTGGCGGCCAGTCCCGCCGATATCTACCCGAACGTCGTGCATTTCGATGCGGAAAGGCTGTCGACCGGTATCGCCGCGCACTCCACCACCGCGACCGACCATGGACTGGTCGGCTACGCCGTGCCCGAATCGCCGTTGGTGCGGATCGTCGACCCGGAGTCCAGGACCGAGAACGAGGACGGAACAGTCGGCGAGATCTGGGTGCACGGCGACAACGTCGCCCTGGGCTACTGGAACCGGCCAGACGAGACCGAGCTGACCTTCCGGGCCAGCCTGGTCAACCCCTCGGCGGGCACGCCCGAAGGGCCGTGGTTGCGTACCGGGGATCTGGGCGTCATCAGCGACGGCGAGCTGTTCATCATGGGCCGCATCAAGGACCTGCTGATCATCTACGGGCGTAACCACTACCCGGACGACATCGAGGCGACGGTCCGGGAGATCACCGACGGCCGAGTCGCTGCGATCTCCGTTCCCGGCGATCACGGTGAAAAGCTCGCTGTCGTCGCCGAATTGCTGCCGAGCAGCATTTCCCTTGACGAGGTAGTCGAGGAGGTGGAAGCGGTCGAGCGCGGCGTCATCTCGACGGTGTCGGCGGCGCACGGGATCCGCGTCGAAGACTTCGTCCCGGTCGCGCCCGGCTCGTTGCCCCTCACTACCAGCGGCAAGGTCAGACGGAGCGCCTGCGTGCAGATGTACCGCAGCGGCCAGTTCACCCGGGTGGACGCCGACGAAGATCCCGGCGATCTCGGTGTCGAATCCGACGGCGAATCGCCGGACGACATCGAGGCCACCATCAGGCAAATATCCGGCGGCCGGGTCGCGGCAATAGCGGTGCCGCATGACGGCACCGAGCACCTGGTCGCGATCGTCGAAATCTCAAGCGAGCGAACAGGTTCCGGCGAGGGACAGACGCCCAAGTTGCGTGCGATCAGGCGGGCGATCACGTCGGCGGTATCGACCTCGCACGACCTGCGCGTGGCCGATCTCGTTCTGGTCCCGCCCGGTTCGATTCCGTTCACGACCGGCGGCAAGGTGCGGCGGTCCGCCTGCGTCGAGCGTTACCGCAACAACGAGTTCAAGCGCCTGGACGTGTCAGCGAACATGCTCGACGAGGTCTGGTAAGGCAGCCCGGGTCGAATCGGACGTTCGGGGGTGGATCGCGGCCGCTCCGCAGCGATCGGATATGTGACTAGCCTGGCGATTCTCGCGACGATCGGCGCCATCCTGGTGGTGATCGTAGTGAGTCACATTGGCCACACGAGTATCTGGTCGGGGCACACACCGGTTTGCCCGCCTCTCAGCGACAACGGAGCCGGGCAGTGACGAAGTTCTTCGCCTGTCGCTCGGAGCCAGGCAAACGGACTTGTGGGTCCGGGAGCTGACGAATGTGACGGATGGGGTCGAGGCATGACTTGGCGCACCTTCCGGCTGACCATCCCGCGGCGGACCGCCGCACGTCAGATCGCCGGCGCCACCAGCTGATCCGCGAGCCGAGAGGCAAGCGAGGCCACGCCGCCGCCACGGTTCAGCTCCATCGCGGAGAGCTGCACATCCAGCGCGACGTTGACCCGGGTGCGCAGCTCGGCGGCCATCAGCGAGTCCAAGCCGAGTTCGGTGAGCGGGGCATCCCGGTCGACCATCTCGGCGGGCACGCCCAAAACCGCGGCCAGCTGCTCGCACAGCATCTGGGTGACCGCCTCGGCCCGCTCCTCGGGCGACATGGACGCCAGTTCGGCGCGCACGGACCCGCTCGCGTCGTCGGCGGCCTTCGCCGCCTTGACGTGGTCGGCGAACCTCGGCGTGCCCGCCGACGTCGGGTACACCGACCCCCAGACCGCCCAGTCGATGTCGGCGATCGCCGCCTGGGTGGGGTTCAGCCCGATCGCCGCGTCCAGGTACCCGCAGGCAGCGTCCAGCGGCAGCGGACGCACGCCCTGCAGGGCCAAGAATGCGGATACCTGCTCGCTGGTGGTGGCCATGCCGCCGGCCAGCGATCCCCAGTTCACCGACAGCGCCGGTAGCCCGAGGCGCGCTCGGTGGTGTGCCAGGCCATCCAGCACCGCGTTGGCCGCCGCGTAGCTGAGCTGGGACATGGTCCCGGCCTGGCTGGTCACCGAGCTGTACAGCACGAAGTGGTCGAGTGCGGTCCCGGCTGCGTTCTCCTGTAAGGCCTCGTGGAGAATCAACGCGCCGTTGACCTTGGGCGCGAACACCGCATTCAAACCCTGCTCGCTGAGCGTGCCCAGCGGTTCATCCGCGAGCACGCCGGCAGCGTGGAAGACGCCGCGCAGCGGCAGGCCGCCAGGCATCTCCGTCAACCTGGCAAGCAGGGCGTCCACGCTGGCCCGGTCGGCCACGTCAACCTGCTCGACCCGCACGTCGGCGCCGCCGGCCCGTAGCGCCTCGACCGCGGCCCGCCGGCCGGGGCTGGCGGCGCCGCTTCGACCGGCCAGCACGATGGCGCCCGCGCCCTTGCCGGCCAGCCACTTGGCGGTGGCCAGGCCGAAGTCCCCGAGACCACCGGTGACCAGGTAGGCGGCGTCCGAACGGATGTCGGTGATCGGCCGGGCCCGCTTGGCCGGGGGCGCCGGCTCGTTGAAGTCCAGCACGATCCGGCCCAGATGGGTCGACCGGGCCACCTGGCCGAAGGCATCCGCCAGCTGCGACACCGGCATGATCCGGGTGGGCAGCAGCTCGTACTCCCCGGTACGCAGCAGCGCGAGAACTTCCCGGCTCACCTCCCGCGCCAGGTCTTTGCGGCGCGCCATCATGCGGTCCATGTCGACGGAGATCAGCGACAGGTTCTTGTTGAACACCCCCATATCGATGACTCGGCCGGCGAAGATCTCCGTCTTGCCGACTTCGACCACCCGGCCGAACTCCGCGGCCACCTCGAGCAGCGCCAGCACCGCCTCACCGGGCGCGGAGTTCAACACCACGTCGGCGCCGTGCCCGCCGGTGAGCTGCGCCACCTCTTCCACCGCCGACAGCGACCTGGAGTCGATGACGTGTTTGGCCCCGAGGGTGCGAAGCAGGTCGGCGCGCTCCGGAGTGGACGCGGTCGCGATCACCTGGGCACCCGCCTTGGCGGCGACCTGAACCGCGGCCATCCCCACGCCGCCGGCGCCGCCGGCCACCAGCACCCATTCGCCGGGCTGCAGTGCGGCCGCGCGCTTGAGCGCGTAATGCGCGGTCATGAACACCACTACCGACCCGCACGTCTGCAGCGTCAGGCCGTCACCGGGTTCGAAGGCACCCGCGTCACAACCGACGGTGATGTAGCGGCGGGCCATCCCCGGAACGCTGACGAAGCGCGACTCGCCGACCGTGAAGCCGCGGACACCCGGACCGACCCGGGTGACGACACCCATGCCCTCCATGCCGAGTTCGGTGCCGAACCAGGTGCCGGCGAGTTCGGCTGCACCGAGCACGCCGAGAACCTTCATCGGATCCTTGAAGTTGAGGCCGATGCCGTCGATTCGCAGTTCGATCTCGCCGGGCCCCGGGGCACGCCGCGGGATCTCCCGCAGCACGAGCTCGGCCAAGCGTCCGGGGGGTGCTTCCATCTCGAAGTTGGTTTCCACGTCGGGAAGCGGTCGCACTTCGTCGAGAGGCTCCAGGCGGCCGGACAGGCCGGACGTGTTGACAATCACCATCCGCGCGTCGTCGCGCAGCGCGACCTCGTCCGCGTCGTCACTTGCGTAGGCACCGGTGACCAGGGACTCCACCACGACAGTGTCGGGCTGGGTGACGTGATCGACGTCGATGAGCCGCCAGTTCAGCAGCATTTGCTCGTTACGCAGTACCCGACGGGCACCGACCAGGGCGGACGCGGCCAGGTCCGGCACCTCCCCGCCGCCCGGCACCGGCCCCGGAACCGGCAGGGCACTTCGGGTGATCACCAGGCCGTGCATTGTCACGTCGTGGCCGTCGAGCAGCGCCCGGTCCTGCACGTTCTGTGCCGCGCGGGCCACCCCCACCAGCATCGCGGGCAACTCGCTGACGCGGGGCATCGGGTGCGGCGGCGCGGCTTCGGTGGCCGCGATCAGGGTGACCACCATCGGGCGCGCATCGTCGCCGTCGGCCTGCAGCACCCGATGCAGTTCGGCCTGCACTTCGGCACAGATCTGTTCCGGATCGCCGCCGCCCACCGTGAGCACCACCTCGGTGCCACGGTGGCTCGCGTAGTCGCGGGCCCACCGGGTGGACTCCGCGCCCGCCGCAACCACGAACACCCGCTCGCCGGCGAGGGCGTCGGCCCGGCCGTTGGGGTCACGGGACGCCCGCGGCTCGAACACCCCTTCCAGCCACAGCCGATCCAGTTCCTCGAGCACCGGTCGCGACGGAGTGATCGGACGGAACTGCACCCGGTGCAGCTCGACCAGGACTTCGCCGTCGGGTCCGGTGATCACGACGTCGGCGACCAGCTCGGCCTCGCCCGGCTCCGGCGCCAGGCGAGTCACGCCGACCAGGACCTCATCGGTGAGGGCGGCGAATTGGCGCACGTGCCGCATCCCGGCCGGCACCACCGCTCCTCGGGCCCCTTGGGCCCCATGGCCCGGGCCGGCGGCCGAGTCATCCGCCTCTGCCAGCAGAGCGACGCACTGCAGCGCGGCGTCCAACACCGCCGGGTGCGCCTGGTGGTTGGAGATGGCGACCCCGGTATCAGTGGCGTCGACGCGGGCCAGCGCCCTGTTGTGGTTCACCTGCGCGTCCACGATGCGCCTGAAGGCCGGACCGTAAACCAGGCCTCGCTGGGCGAGGCGCGGGTAGAGCTCGTCGGCGGTGGTGCTGGTGGTGGCGTTGGCGGCGCTAATATCCGGCAGGCTCAGCGTCGGCCGCAGCGCGCCGTCCACGATGCGCCCAGTCGCGTGCTCGGTCCAATTGGCGCTCGGTCCGCTCTGCGAACTGACCGTGAACCGCCCGCTGGAGGACTCCACGTTCAGGCGCAGCGTCGGGACCTCGGTCGTCTCCACCACCAACGGACTGACGAACCGCACGTCGTCCAGCGCCGGGGAGGGCTTGCCGGTGACGGCGGCGGCCGCGGCGAGCGCGGCATCGACATAGGCGGTTCCGGGCAATACCACCAGGCCCGCGACGACGTGATCGCGCAGCCAGGGCAACTGAGCGGACGCCAGGTCGGTCCGCCATTCGGGTTGACCGGTGTCGGCCGGGTCGCCCGGCAGCGCGAGCGCGTCACCGGTACCCAGATGATGATCGGCGGCGGACCGCTCCATGGACCACAGCCGCTGCCGCTGAAACTGGTGCACCGGCAGCGCGCGGTGCGGCGCGACGCGGCTGGAGGCAGCCGGCGCGTGGTCGGTGTCCAGGGCGCCGGCGACGTAGAGGTCGGCCAGTGCCGTCCGGATGCTGTCCTGATCGTCGGCGTTGCGTTTCAGGGTGCTCACCGCCGTTCCCGTGACGCCCTTGCGCAGCAGGATCTCCTTGATATTGCCGGACAACACCGGATGCGGGCCGACCTCGAGGAACACTCGATCGCCCGACTCGATCAGCGCGCTAATCGCGTCGCCGAACCGCACCGGCTGACGGACGTTTTCGGGCCAGTACTCCGCGCCCCAGTCGGGCCCGGTGACCTCGGCGGCGGTCACCGTGGAGTACAGCGGCACCACCGGTTTTCGCGGGGCCAGCCCGGCCAGTTCCTGTCTGAGTACCGGGAGGATCGGGTCCATCAAGTGGGAGTGGTAGGGCACCTCTACCCGCAGTCGCCGGACAAACACGCCCTCGTCGGCCAGCACCTCGTTGAGTTCCGCGATCGCCTCGTGGGTACCGCCGAGCGTCACACCGGACTCGCTGTTCACCGCAGAGACGCTGATGTCCTGGCGCCCGGCGATCCACTCGGCCACCTCCTGCTCGCTCAGACCCACAGCCAGCAGCCCGCCGGAACCGGCGGTGGTGGCCTGCAGCCGCGACCGGTGGTAGCTGACCCTGACGGCGTCCTGCAGGTCGAGGATGCCGCTGACGTATGCGGCGCTCACCTCGCCAACGCTGTGTCCGACGACGGCCCCGGGCAGCACGCCGTAGTGCGCCAGTTCCGCGGTCAGTCCGACCTGCACCAGGAAGTTCGCGGGCTGGGCGACCTCGGTGCTGGCCACCCGGGACTCGCGCTCATCGCGGCGCAGTTCGTCGATCACCGACCAGCCGGTGAGGTCGACGAATGCCGTGTCGAGTTCGGCCGCGGCCGCGGCGAACGGCCCGTCGGCATCGAGCAGGTCGCGGGCCATCCGCCACCACTGCGGGCCCATCCCGCTGAACACGAAGACCGGCGCGGTCCCGTCGGCGACCGCCCGGCCACCGGCGACTGACCCGTCGGCCACCGCGGCCAGCCTGGACAGCAACTCATCACGGCCGCTGAACGGCACGGCGAACCGATAGCTGTAGTGCGGCCGTCGCGACCACATCGCATCCACCAAGTCACCCGGGTCCACCGGGGGGTTTGTCGGGTCCACCCAGTCCTCGAGGAACGGGACCAACTCCCGGGCCAGCGCCCGGGCGCCGACCTCGTTGCGTCCGGAGATCGGCAGCACTTGGGCCGGCGCCGGCCGGGTGGCCGGCTGGGTGGGCCGGGGTGCCTCCACCAGCACCGCGTGCGCATTGGTGCCGCCGTAGCCGAACCCATTCACCGATACCGCCGCCGTCGGGTAGCCGGCGGGGAAGGGTTCGGCCTCGGTGATCACCCGGAGCCGGTGCTCCGCGAACGGGATCTGGGGGTTCAGTTGGTTCAGGCTCGCCTGCGGGGCCAGCTGGCGCCGATGCAGGGTGAGTGCCGCCTTGATCACGCTGGCCACGCCGGCCGCCGCTTCGAGGTGGCCGATGGAGTTCTTGATCGAGCCGACGACCAGGTCGACGTCGCGGCCAGAAACGCTGCCCAGGGTCTGGCCGATGGCGGTCATCTCGATGGGGTCGCCGACCGCGGTACCGGTGCCGTGCGCCTCGACGTACCCGATCTGTTCCGGCCGTAGACCGGACTCGGCGGTCACCCGGCGGATCAGGTCCGCCTGCGCGTCGGGGTTGGGCACGGTGATGCCGGGAGTGCGGCCGTCCTGGTTGACGCCGGTGGCCCGGACGACGGCGTAGATCCGGTCATGGTCACGCGTGGCGTCCGCCAGCGGCTTGAGCACGACGACGCCGGCACCTTCACCGCGGGCATAGCCGTCCGCGGCGGCGTCGAAGGTCTTGCAGTGCCCGTCCGGGGCGAGGAACCGACTCTTGCACAGCCCGGTGAAGATCTCGGGAAGGAGCATCGCGTTCACCCCGCCGACCAGGGCCAGCTCGATCTCGCCCCGCGCCATCGCATGGGCGGCCTCGTGCAGCGCGACCAAGGAGGACGAACACGCGGTGTCGATGGTCATGCTCGGCCCGCGCAGGTCGTACACGTACGAGATCCGGTTGGACAGCATGGTGAACGTGCTGGCCGTGGAACTGTGCGAATCCACCGTCCGCCCGTTCATGAATCCCGTGCGGAGCAGCATGTTGTCCGAACAGTCGGCACCCATGTAGACGCCGACCTGCCGACCCGCGACGCGGCCGGCCACTCCCGCGTCGTCCATCGCTTCCTGGGCGACCTCCAGCAACAACCGCTGCTGGGGGTCCATGGTCGACCCTTCGCGCGGCGAGATGCCGAAAAACTCCGGGTCGAAGTCCCACAGTGAGGACTGCAGGAAGCCGCCGCTGCGGGTGTACATCCGGCCCGCGGTGTCCGGGTCGGGGTCGTAGTAACGCTCCAGGTTCCACCGGTCCGGCGGCACCTCGATGATCCCGTCGCCACGGGCCAGTAAGAAGTCCCAGAGCTGGTCGGGCCCGTACACATTGCCCGGGAACCGGCATCCGATTCCCACGATCGCCACGTCGACCATGCCGAAATTCCTGCCTTCCCGAGTTCTCCCCCGCAGACCGTCCGACGGCTGGCACGCGGATTTGCCCAGATACCTGGCTGAGGTCGACGGATTCGGGCAAGCGTATAGGGATCTGAACCCAGGGGTGACCGGAAGGAGCAAACCTCTAATCAAGGTCAGAGAAAATTAACGCATCCGACACAGGCGTCCCGTCAGCCCCACCCCCCGACCAGTCACCGGGCTATCACAGGGACATCAAAACGGGCGGTGGCGGAGGGCGGTGGCGGAGGGATTTGAACCCCCGGACGGTTTTGGCCGTCTCTCGCTTTCAAGGCGAGTGCATTAGGCCGCTCTGCCACGCCACCGCTGATAAGGGTAGCCATGGGCAGCCGGAGTAGCGTGACCGGCATGCGGGCCATCGTCGCCGAATCGTCCGATCAATTGGTGTGGCAAGAAGTACCCGACGTCACTGCCGGACCGGGCGAGGTCCTGATCAAGGTCACCGCGGCCGGTGTCAACCGCGCCGACGTGCTGCAGGCCGCCGGTAAATATCCGCCCCCGCCGGGAGCCAGCCAGATCATCGGCATGGAGGTGGCCGGCGTCATCGCCGAAGTCGGCTCGGGTGCCACCGGATGGTCTGCCGGACAAGAGGTTTGCGCCTTGATGTCCGGCGGCGGCTACGCCGAGTACGCCGCCGTTCCCGCCGGCCAGGTGATGCCGATCCCGCAGGGTGTCGACCTGGTCGACGCGGCAGGCATACCCGAAGTGGCGTGCACGGTGTGGTCGAACCTGGTGATGACCGCTCACCTGGGCGAAGGCCAGCTGGTCCTGTTACAGGGCGGGTCGAGCGGCATCGGAAGCCACGCGATCCAGGTGGCACGGGCGTTGGGCGCGCGGGTGGCGGTCACCGCCGGGTCGGCGGAGAAGCTGGACCTGTGTCGCGAGCTGGGCGCCCAGATCACCATCAACTACCGCGACGAGGACTTCGTCGCGCGGCTGCGGGAGGAGACCGGCGGCGCCATTGGCGCGAATGTGATCCTCGACATCATGGGCGCGGCTTATCTGGACCGCAACATCGACGCCCTGGCCCCCGACGGACAGCTGATCATCATCGGCATGCAGGGCGGGGTGATCGGCGAGCTGAACATCGGCAAGCTACTCGGCAAACGGGCGCGGGTCATTGGCACCACGTTGCGGGGCCGGCCGGTCAGCGGCCCGAACAGCAAAAGCGAGATCGTCGCAGCGGTGACGGCATCGGTCTGGCCGATGATTGCCGACGGGCGGGTCCGGCCGATCATCGGCGCGCGCATGCCCATCCAACAGGCCGCCGACGCGCACCAACTGCTGGTCTCCGGGAAGGTGTCCGGCAAGATCCTGCTCACCGTCTGAGACAGTCGGTACGCTCTCTGACGGGGTGAGGGTTAGGGAAGGCCGGCCAATGGACGGAGTCGCGTTCGGGCGGTATCGCCTGCTGTCGTTGATCGGCGAGGGCGGTATGGGCAGGGTTTACCGCGCCCATGACACCGCGCTCGGACGCGACGTGGCGATCAAGGTACTGCCCGCGGAATTGGCCACCCGCCCCGGCTACGAGCAGCGGTTCCGCCGCGAGGCGCAGACCGCGGCGAAATTGACCGAGCCGCATATCATTCCGATTCACGACACCGGTGAATTCGACGGTCAGCTCTATTTGGTGATGCCTATCGTCGACGGCATCGAGTTGGGTGAACTGTTAGAGCGCGACGGGCCGATGAGCCCGCAGCGCGCCGTTCACATCGTCGACCAGTTGGCCGCCGCGCTGGACGCTGCCCATGCGGCCGGGCTGGTACACCGCGACATCAAACCCTCCAACGCGCTGATCACAGCGCGCGATTTCGCGTATCTGATCGACTTCGGCATCGCCCACGACTCCACGGCCACCAAGCTCACCAGCACCGGCATGTTTTTGGGCACCCTGTACTACATGGCCCCGGAACGGTTCATGGCAGGCCGCGCCGACTTCCGCTCCGACGTCTACGCGCTGGCCTGCGTGTTGCACGAATGCCTGACCGGCACCACGCCCTTTCCCGGCGACAGCATGGAGCAACAAATCGCCGGCCATCTGACGTTGGACCCACCGACCCCCAGCACCCAGCGGCGCGGAATACCAGCCGCGTTTGACGCGGTCATCGAACGCGGCATGGCCAAGAGCCCCGACGAGCGCTACCAAAGCGCCAACGAGCTGGCCACCGCGGCCCGCCGCGCCCTGACCACCCCGCCCTCTGCCCGGCCCCGCGCCGCCGCGACCGCAACCGCAACCGCCACCCGACTAGCTGACCTGCCGTCTGCTCAGCCGGCCGCCACGACGCCGCAGCCCCAGAGCCGGGTCGGCTTGATAGCCGCAATCGCGATAGGCGCCGTGGTCTCGATCGCCATCGTCGCCTTCATCACCGTCCGGATGTCGAAGCCACGCACCGCCCCGGTTGCCGTGCCGTCCCCGACCGCACTATCGACTCCGCCCACCTACGCGTCGCCGCCTCCGGAAGCGACCTCCTCACCCCTACCAACTTCGTCGTCGGAGGACATGTCCGAATACATCACGAGTATCGCGGGCAGGCAGTGTTACGTCACCCCGAGCCAAGTCAGCTGCCAGTCGTGCAAGCCGGGGGAGGTCAACTACCACGTCACGTGCCCAAATCCCGCGCCGGGCACCGCGGTGAGCCTAGACGGCCAAGTCTCCACAAACGTGAGCGTTGGCTCATCCACGAACCCACAGCAGCTCTCCGACGGTCAGACACTGCACGAACTGGGCTGGACGATCGTTTCCAGCGGCGGCTGGGTCCGCTTCACCAACGACTCGACCGGTCACGGCCTGGCGGTCGCCGGCCAGAATCAAGACACCTTCTGACAGGCCGCTGACCGGTGTTAAGGAATCCGAGGGGCAGGTCAGGGGTTGGTGACTAGCATCTTTGTCCGTGTGGGGCAAGGAAAGGCCGGCCGGTGGATGAGGTAGCGTTCGGGCGTTACCGGCTGGTCGCGTTGATCGGCGAAGGTGGCATGGGCAAGGTGTATCGCGCCCGCGACACCGTGATTGATCGCGAGGTGGCGATCAAGGTGCTCTCGCCGGAGATGGCCAACGAGCCCGGATATGAGGAGCGTTTCCGGCGTGAGGCCCAGGCCGCAGCCCGGTTGAACGAGCCGCACATCGTCCCGGTCTTCGATGCCGGTGAGATCGACGGTCGGCTGTATCTGGTGATGCCGGTCATCAAGGGCACCAATGTCCATGAGTTGTTGGAGCGCGAGGGGCCGATGAGCCCGCAGCGCGCCGTGCACATCGTCGAGCAGTTGGCCGCCGCTCTGGATGCCGCTCACGCCTCCGGGTTGGTGCACCGCGATATCAAACCCTCCAACGCGCTCGTCACCGGGCGCGACTTCACCTACCTGATCGACTTCGGCATCGCACGCAGCGCCCAGGCGACCAAGCTGACCAACACCGGCATGTTGGTTGGCACCCTGGCCTACATGGCCCCGGAGCGGTTCACGGCCGGCAGTGCGGATTCCCGCTCGGACGTCTATGCGTTGGCGTGCGTGTTGCATGAGTGCCTGACCGGCGCCCAGCCCTTTCCCGGTGACAGTATGGAGCAGCAGATCGCCGGGCACCTGACGCAGGAACCGCCGCGCCCGAGTGCTCAAAATCCCTATGTACCAGCGGGATTCGATGAGGTGATCGCGCGCGGCATGGCCAAAGACCCCGCCGCGCGCTACCAAAGCGCCGCCGAGCTGGCCACCGCGGCCCACCAAGCCCTGACCGGAGAGCCGGCGAGGTTCGCTGCGGTCGAGCCTCATTCGTCCGCCCCGCAGCCCGTCCGCCACCCGCCCCGATCCTCCCCCGAGCCGGCCCCGGCAACACGGCCCCGACTGCGGCCGGCTCAGTTGGGCGGAATCATCGCGGTCGTCGGCGTGGTCGTCCTGCTCGCCACCGCCGGCATCACCTACAAACTCGCCCAGCCGAACTCGTCCACCTCGCAAACTCCGGCCACACCAACCAGTGGGCCCGCCGGGTCCGGCGCGCCGTCCGCGCCGCCGACCACCACCACACCGATCCAGATCCAGTCAACACACTACGTGAAGCTGACCGGCATGGGCATGTGCGAGATCTCCACGAGCGACGCTGTCTGCGAAGGCAGTTGGCCGCAAGCCCCGGCGGAGATGGACCAGGCGCTGGTGGACACCAGCGGGACGTTGCAGTGGCGCAGCGCCAATCTGGGGAGTCCCTCAGGCGGCCGGCATCCCTTCGAACCCACGGTTGGGCAGCCCTACCACGGATATGGCTGGACGGTGGAGGCGGACGGGAGCGGTAACTTTACCTTCACGTACGACTCGACGCATCACGGCATGAAGATCACCAAGGCAAGCGGCTACGCCGGCGAGGTCGCCGCATTTTAGGGCACGTCCGCTCACCGGCCTACCCGAACGACGCCAGCGCGCGAACCAGCTGGTCGACTTCGGCCGTCGTCGAATAGTGCGCCAGCCCCACCGTAACGGCGCCGCCAATGTCGTTGGCGCCCAGCACATCCAGCACACGTGACGTCTGGTCGGAGATCGCCAGGATTCCGTTGTCCGCCAAGCGCTGCACCACTCGGTCGGCAGGCACTTCCGGCAGTGCGAAACTGACCACCGGTATCCGCGCCTCCGGACGGCCGATCAGCATCACCAACGGCAACGACCGTAACGACACCATCAAGTAGTCGAAGACGCGGTTCAGATACAAGTCGGCCGATTGCATCGACACACTCAACCGTTCGCGTCTGCTGCCACGAGCCGACTCATCAAGTGCCGCAAGGTATTCGATGCTAGCTACGGCGCCGGCCAGCAGACCGAACTGGTGCTGGCCAACCTCAAGGCGCGCCGGGCCTGTGGCGTTGGGGTCGGTCGAGACCGAGCTGAACGAGTTGATCAGTGCCGGATCACGAAACACGATCGCGCCGATCGGCGGACCACCCCACGCAAGAGTATTCACCGCCACCGCGTCGACGTCGGTTTCTTTGAGATCGAGCAATCGGTAGGGCGCGGCGGCGGAATGGTCGACGACCACCAGCCCGCCGACGTCGTGGACCAGTTTGGTCATTGCCCGCAAATCGGTGACCGTGCCCAGCGTTCCCGACGCGGAGGTGACGGCCACCAGCCGGGCCGCCTTGCCGATCAAGCTCTCCCACTGCCAGGTCGGCAACTCGCCGGTCTCGATGTCCACCTCGGCCCATCTCACCTTGGCGCCGTAGCGGTGTGCCGCCCGCAGCCACGGGGCGATGTTCGCCTCGTCGTCAAGGCGGCTGACGATCACCTCGTACCCCAGGCCCGCGCGCGAGGACGACGCTTCCGCCAGCGACGACAACAGAACCGCGCGATCGGCTCCAAGCACGACGCCCGCCGGGTCGGCGTTGAACAGGTCGGCCACCGCCGCACGCGCCGCCTCCAGGACGGCAGCGCTGCGGCTCGCCGACGGATGCGCACCCACCATGCTGGCACTGGACCTTCGGAATGCCGTCGATACGGTGGTCGCAACGGAATCGGGGATCAACATCCCGGCCGGCGCGTCGAAGTGCACCCACCCGTCACCCAGCGACGGATGCAGACCGCGCACCCGGGCGACGTCGTATGCCATGCCAGCCACCTTAGAGCTCCGGCCATTGCGCGAAATTCGCAGCAGCGGGTGCCGTAAACACGGTCCAGCCAGTCGGCTTCGCGAGGCAGGTCACCCGGCCAGCCATACTAGTCGAGTGGGGCTGTGCTTCGGAACGCTGATCGCATTGTTTTTGCTGATCGCGCCGGGGACAACCGTCGCGCGTGTCGCTCAGCTATCATGGCCAGTCGCTATCGCGGTGGGTCCGGCGCTGACGTACGGCGTGGTGGCGCTGGCGATCATTCCCTTGGGCGCGGCCGGAATACCGTGGAACGGTTGGACGGCGCTGGCCGCACTGGCCGCGGTGTGCGCGCTGATCGCGGGTTTGCAGATACCGCTCGCCCGCTATCGCGACGCCGAGGCGGAGGCGCGCGCGATCAGCGGCTGGCCGGCGGTGACGGTCGCGGCCGGGGTGTTGCTGGGCGCGCTGTTGGTCGGCTGGGCGGCGTGGCGCGGCATCGTGGGATGGCAATCGATTCCGAGCACCTGGGACGCGGTCTGGCACGCCAACACGGTGCGCTTCATCCTCGACACCGGCCAGGCGTCGTCGACCCACATGGGTGAGCTGCGCAACGTCGAGACACATGCGGTGCTGTACTACCCGTCGGTGTTTCACGCACTGACAGCGGTGTTCTGTCAGCTCACCGGGGCGGCACCCACCACCGGCTACACGGTGACGTCGGTGGCGGCATCGGTCTGGTTGTTTCCGTCCAGCGCGGCCATCCTCACCTGGTTCCTGGCTCGCCCGCTGACAACTCCATGTCGTGCCGCAGGGGCGACGGCCACCGCGGCGGCGCTTTCGGCGTCGTTCACCTCGGTGCCCTACGTCGAGTACGGCGTCGCCGCGATGCCGAACCTGGCGGCCTATGGGGTCGCGGTACCGACTTTTGCGTTGATCGTCTCGACGTTGCGGCACCGCGACCGCATCCCGGTAGCGGTGCTTGCATTAGTGGGCGTTTTCTCGGTTCACCTCACCGGCGGGTTCGTGGTCATCCTGTTCCTGTTGGCCTGGTGGCTGCTGGACGCGCTGCGGCATCCGGTGCGCGGCCGGCTCGCCGACGCGCTGACCCTGGCCGCAACCGCGGTGCCGACCGGGCTGGTCCTTGCACCCCAGTTCATCGGGGTGCTCAGGCAGGCCGACATCATCGCCGGGCATGCGTTCCCCAGCTTCAAGAGCGTGAAGCAGGGCGTCATCGACGCGCTCCTGCTGCATACCCGCCACCTCAACGACTTCCCGACCCAATACGGCCTCGTCGTGCTGTCCTTCACCGGCATGGCGATCTTTCTGTACAAGAAAATCTGGTGGCCCCCGGCACTCTGGGTGGTGCTGACCGTGGCGACCATCTACTCGGGGGCGCCGTTTCGCAACCCGCTCGGCGCCACCATCGAAGTGTTCAGCCAGTTCTTCTACAACGACCCCCGCCGGCTGTCGGCACTGCTAACGATGCTGGTGTCGCCGATGGCGGGCATCGCGCTGTTCACGGCGGTCGTGGTGTTGGTGGCAGGCGCCAAGCGACTCGCCGATCGGTTCCGGCCTCTCCCCGCGCCCGTGTGGGTCTCGGCCGCAGCGGTGCTGTTGGTGGCCGCCACCGTGCTCACCGGCCGGCACTACCTGTACCGGCACCTGGTCCTGTTCGGCGACAAGTACGACTCGGTGATCATCGACCGGAAGGACCTCGACGCCATGGCCTATCTGGCGACCCTGCCCGGCGCACGCGACAGCATCATCGGCAACTCCAATGTCGACGGCACCGCGTGGATGTACGCGGTCGCCGACCTGCACCCGCTGTGGACCCACTACGACTACCCGCAGCAAACCGGTCCCGGATATTTCCGCTACATCTTCTGGTCCCGTGCCAACACCGGCAATCCGTGGGTGGTCGAAGCGGTCCGGGTGCTCAATATCCGCTACATTCTCACGAGCGAGCCGACGGTTCGCGGGTTCACCGTCCCGGAAGGGCTAAGGTCACTGGAGAAATCGAAGTCGTGGGCGAAGATCTACGACAACGGTGGCGCCCAAATCTGGGAATGGCGCGGAAAAGCCGCAGCCATACATTCCTAGCAAGCCCGTAAGAGGATGGTGACTGGATTGAGTACCGGCAACGACGGCCCCGACTCTGATGGCATCGAGGTCATCGGCGGCGTCGATCCCCGGATCATGGCGCTGCACGACGCGGGAGACGACGGCGACTCCGACGAACGCTCGCTGACCGACTTGGTCGAGCAGCCCGCCAAGGTGATGCGTATCGGCACGATGATCAAGCAGCTGCTCGAAGAGGTGCGCGTTGCGCCGCTCGACGAAGCCAGCCGCAACCGGCTGCGCGAGATCCACGCCACCAGCATCCGGGAGCTCGAAGACGGCCTGGCACCCGAGCTGCGCGAGGAGCTCGACCGGCTCACCTTGCCGTTCAACGAGGACGCGGCCCCGTCGGATGCCGAGTTGCGCATCGCCCAGGCTCAGCTGGTCGGCTGGCTGGAAGGGCTGTTCCACGGCATCCAGACCGCGCTGTTCGCCCAGCAGATTTCCGCCCGCGCGCAGCTGGAGCAGATGCGCCAGGGCGCGCTGCCGCCGGGAGTCGGCAAGTCGGGCCACTCGGGGTCCGGACACGGGCAATACTTGTAAGTCGTGTCGAGCAGTCCGCACATCGAAACCCACAATGCGTGGGTCGAGTTTCCCATCTTCGACGCCAAGTCGCGCTCCCTGAAGAAGGCCTTTCTGGGGAAGGCGGGCGGCACGATCGGGCGCAACAAATCCAACGTGGTCGTCATCGAGGCGTTGCGGGACATCACCATGTCGCTCGAGTTGGGCGACCGTGTCGGTCTGGTCGGTCACAACGGGGCCGGGAAATCGACTCTGCTGCGCGTACTGTCCGGCATTTACGAACCGACTCGGGGCTGGGCAAAAGTCACCGGCCGGGTGGCGCCGGTCTTCGATCTCGGGATCGGCATGGACCCCGAGATCTCCGGCTACGAGAACATCATCGTCCGCGGCCTGTTTTTGGGGCAGACCCGAAAGCAGATGCAGGCCAAGGTGGACGAGATCGCCGAGTTCACCGAACTCGGCGACTACCTGTCGATGCCGCTGCGTACCTACTCCACCGGGATGCGAGTGCGGCTGGCGATGGGCGTGGTCACCAGCATCGACCCGGAGATTCTGTTGCTCGACGAAGGCATCGGTGCCGTGGATGCCGACTTCCTCAAGAAGGCCCAGTCGCGGCTGCAGAGCCTGGTGGAGCGCTCCGGAATCCTGGTTTTCGCAAGCCATTCCAACGAATTCCTGGCACGGCTGTGTAAGACCGCGATATGGATCGAACATGGAGTGATCAAGCTCACCGGCGGCATCGAAGACGTGGTGCGCGCCTACGAGGGCGAGGACGCCGCCCGCCACGTGCGCGACGTGCTGAACGAGACCCGAGCCGATACCCAAGCCGAGGTCGAACCCGAAAAATCGCTCGCGCACAAGGCTTCCCGGGCTTGCGATGAGTGAAGATGAATGAATCGGTCTTTGCCGTCGTGGTCACCCACCGGCGCCCCGATGAGCTGGCCAAGTCGCTGGGTGTGTTGACCACGCAGACCCGGCTGCCCGATCACCTGATCGTGGTCGACAATGATTTTTCGGGGGATGGAGCGGAAGACGGGCGGGTTCGCGATCTGGTAGCCGGCCAGCCGATCTCCACCACTTACCTGGGCTCGCGCCGCAACCTCGGCGGTGCGGGCGGTTTCGCGCTCGGCATGTTGCAGGCGTTGGCGCAAGGCGCCGATTGGGTGTGGCTGGCCGACGACGACGGGCGCCCGCAGGACACCCAGGTGCTGGCGACCCTGATGGCCTGCGCCGAGAAGTACGGCCTGGCCGAGGTATCGCCGATGGTGTGCGACATGGACGACGCGGCGCGGCTGGCATTTCCGTTGCGGCGTGGCCTCGTTTGGCGAAGGCTCGCAAGCGAATTGCGTACCTCTAACACTGAGGAGGGGCAGGATCTGTTGCGCGGGATCGCGTCGCTGTTCAACGGTGCACTGTTCCGGGCATCCACCCTGGAAGCGATCGGCGTGCCCGACTTGCGGCTGTTCATCCGTGGCGACGAGGTGGAAATGCACCGGCGCCTGGTCCGGTCCGGTTTGCCGTTCGGCACCTGCCTGGACACGGCCTACCTGCATCCCTGTGGATCCGACGAGTTCAAGCCGATCCTGGGCGGCCGGATGCACACCCAATACCCCGACAACCCCGCCAAGCGCTTCTTCACCTATCGCAACCGCGGCTACCTGATGTCGCAACCGGGTCTGCGCAAGCTGCTGTTCCAGGAGTGGGTCCGGTTCGGCTGGTTCTTCCTGGTGACCCGACGCGACCCCAGGGCGCTGTTGGAGTGGATTCGGTTGCGGCGCTTGGGCCGTCGCGAGATATTCGGGAAGCCCAACGCTGGGGAGCCTTGATGACGTTCATGGACGCGGCGGCACAGTCGCGCACGTTTACCCGGGCCCGAGGGGATCTGGCCGAGGGCTTTCGCCGTCACGAGTTGTGGCTGCACCTGGGCTGGCAGGACATCAAGCAGCGCTACCGCCGCTCGGTGCTGGGACCGTTCTGGATCACCATCGCGACCGGCACCACCGCGGTCGCGATGGGCGGCCTGTACTCGAAGCTGTTTCATCTGGAACTGTCGGCGCATCTGCCGTATGTCACGCTCGGGCTGATCATTTGGAACCTGATCAACGCCGCCATCCTGGAGGGCGCCGACGTGTTCGTCGCCAACGAGGGACTGATCAAACAATTGCCGACCCCGTTGAGCGTGCACGTCTACCGGCTGGTGTGGCGGCACATGATCCTGTTCGCGCACAACATCGTCATCTATGTCGTCGTCGCGATCATCTTCCCCAAACCGTGGTCGTGGGCGGACCTGTCGGTCATACCGGCGCTGGTGCTGATCGTGCTCAATTCCATATGGGTGTCACTATGTTTCGGCATCCTGGCGACCCGCTACCGCGACATCGGCCCGCTGCTGTTTTCCGTGGTGCAGTTGCTGTTCTTCATGACGCCGATCATCTGGAACGACGATTCGCTGCGGCAGCAGGGCGCCGGGCGCTGGTCGAGCATCGTCGAACTCAACCCGCTGCTGCACTACCTCGATATCGTGCGCGCACCGCTGCTGGGTGCCCACCAGGAGCTGCGGCACTGGGTGGTGGTGCTGGTGCTGACCGTCATTGGCTGGGTGCTGGCGGCTTTCGCGATGCGGCAATACCGCGCCCGGGTCCCGTACTGGGTCTAAGCCCGGATTGGGTCCAGCCCGGGAGCGAGAATCTCGGCGCATCTCAGGCGGTGACGATCATCTCCTGCTCGGAGCCGACCTCGTCCTCGGCGGCCCAAGCCGTCATGAACACGTCGATGGACACCTGCTCGTCCCGCCCCTCTCCGGGCCGCTGTCGTTGAGGTGCACGATGCCGGCTGCGGTGTCGACACCGGTCACCACCACGGCGTGGTCGCCCGGTCCTTTTCTCGTTCCGCCGTCGGCGGTGGTCTGTTGAGAAACGGCTCCTATAAAGACCTTTCACGAATCTCTGTGAATTCTTGGCGTGAATTCTTGGAGGCCGGCTTCCGGCCGCTAGCGGCCGCGTTCGGTTCAGGTTCGCACATCGGCAGACGCCATCAAGGCGCAGTCGTCGACAGAATCTATCCCGACGAACTGTCTACCGTCGGCGCCGGATCCCCTCGATCGGTTTACCCATCGCTGCCGTTGGTGCCCGTGCCACCCTTGTGGCCGGAGGGCGATCCGGTGCCGCCCGTGCCGCCGGACCCGGCGAGGCCGCCGGTCCCCACGGGCGATCCGGTGCCGCCATTACCGCCGTTACCGCCACTACCGCCGCCACCGCCTGTGCCACCGTCACCGGCGGGGTCGCCGTTGCCGCCGGTGCCACCGTTGCCACCGTTGCTACCGTTGCCGCCGGCACCGGCGGTACCGGTGCTACCGGCCGAGCCGCCATTGCCGCCGGTGCCACCGTTGCCGCCGCTGCCGCCGCTGCCACCGCTCCCGGAGAAACCGGTTGCGTTGCCGGCGGTGCCGCCGTCGGCGGCGGCGCCCGCCGCCCCACCCGCCCCGCCGGTGCCGTCGGTGCCGGCCGTTCCGCCGGTGCCGCCGTTGCCACCGCTGCCGCCGGTGCCTCCGACACCAGCGGCGTTGGCGTCGCCGTCGGTGCCGGTAGCGCAGTCGCCGCCGGCGCCAGCGCTACCACCGGCCCCGCTCCGCCGGCCCCACCCGTGCCACCGGTGCCGCCCGTGCCACCCCAGCCGCCGAAAGCGGTGTCGCCGCTTGAGGTGCCGCCAGCACCAGCAACCCCGCCCGCCCCGCCGGCGCCGCCGGCACCGGCTTCGGCGCCAGACGCGCTGCCGGCCGCCCCGCCCGCCCCGCCGGTCCCGCCGCTGCCGCCGTTGCCGCCCCAGCCGGCACCCTGGTCCAAACCGACGCTACCGCCGCCGGCACCGACCCCACCCCCACCGCCTTGGCCGCCGTTGCCCGCGGTCCCGCCGGTACCGCCGGTGCCGGCTTGGCCGCCTTGGCCGCCTTGGCCGCCGGCGCCGGCGGCGCCGCCGTCGCCGATGGTGGTTATGATGTTGTTGAAGTGGCCGGTGGTGTTTGTGGTGCCGGCCCCACCGGCGCCGCCGGTACCGCCGTTCCCGCCTAATCCGCCGTTGCCGTTGGTGCCGCCGCTGGTACTGTTCCCGACTTCCGCAGTTCGTAGGCACATTTCGGGGTAGCGCGGAGCGATTGTGCTGGTAGAAGGCTTGCAGAGTCACCCAAACGACGAATTCGTGTAGGCACACGATTTCGGGCGTGTCGCTGGACTTCAGCAGCGAGTATGTGCTAACGGTGTAGGGGTGTACCTTCGGGAGACGAAGCGACGGAACCGCGACGGGTCGACGGTGTCGTATCTGCAGCTGGCGCACAGCGAACGCCACCCGGTCACCGGGGTGCCCTCGGCGAAGGTGATCCACAGCTTCGGCCGCGCGGATGCCGTGGACCGCGACGCGCTGGCCCGGCTGGTCGCCTCGATCTCGCGGTTCCTCGACCCGCGGCAGGCGATCGAGGCCGCGCACACCGGCGAGATCGAGATCCTGGACTCGCGCCGCTTCGGCGGCGCGTGGCTGCTCGACCAACTCTGGGAGCGGCTGGGCATCGGCGCAGCGCTGCACCGGGTGGCCGCCGAGCGGCGCCTGGACGCCGAGGCGACTGAGCGGGTGCTGTTCGCGCTCGTGGCACAGCGGGCATTGGAACCGGCCAGCAAGCTGGCCGCCACCAGCTGGGTCGGCGAACGGGTCGCGATCGCCGGCTGCGCCGGATTTTCCGACGACGCGGCGTATCGGGCGATGGACTTTGTGCTCGAGGCTCTGGGCGAGATCGCCGCGCAGATCTTCGACTCGGTCGCCCACCTGCTAAACCTTGATGTCGACATCGTCTTTGTCGATACCACCTCCACCTACTTCGAGGTCGATGTGGCCGACGAACTGTCCGACCTGCAGCCCGAACCGGAGCCCGACGACGGCGCCGCGAAACCGGTCGAGAACGGGGCGCGTCGGTTCGGCAAGTCCAAGGACCACCGCGACGACCTGCCCCAGGTCGTGATCGCGATGGCGGTCACCCGCGACGGAATCCCGGTGCGCTGCTGGACCTTTCCCGGCAACACCCAAGATCAGAAGATCATCCGCACGGTCAAAGACGACCTCGGGTCGTGGAACCTGCACCGGCTGCTGTGGGTCGCCGACCGCGGCTTCGCCTCCGCGGCCAACCGCGCCTATCTCACGCGCGGCGGCGGGCACTACATCCACGCCGAGAAGCTGCGCCACACCAACGCCGAGGCCGCCGACGCGCTGGCCCGCCCCGGCCGTTACCACGACGTGGCCGACAACCTGCGGATCAAGGAGGTTCGGGTGGCACCCGGCGGCGGCAACAACGAGGGGGCGCGCGCGGCGCGGTTCGTGGTGTGCCACAACCCGGATGCCGCCCAACGTGACGCAGCGGTGCGCCAGCGACTTATCGAGCACCTGTCCGGGCTGATCCATGGCTCCGACGCCTGGTCCAAGAGCAAGTGCGACGAGTTCGTCGGCTCCCTGAAGAGCAAGCCCGGGCTGCGGCGACTATTGCGGCGCACCAAGGCCGGGCTGCTGCGCATCGACCGCGCCGCAGCCGCACGCGAAGCCCACTACGACGGCAAGTGGCTGCTACGCACCTCCGACCTCACCCTCACCGCCGAGGATCTGGCCGCCGCCTACAAGCAACTGCTCGCCGTCGAACGCGGCTGGCGTGACTGCAAGAGCTCGCTGGGGCTGCGCCCGGTCTACCACCACCGCGAGGACCGCATCCGCGCCCACATCCAATTATGTTGGCTGGCATTGCTTCTCATCCGCGTCGCGGAAACCCGCACCGGCGACACCTGGCGCAACCTACGCCACGAACTCGACCGCATGCACCTGGTCACCTTCGCCACCGCCGACGGCCGCGTCGCGCAACGCTCCGCCCTGACCGCCAACCAGAAAACCATCCTCGCCGCGCTCGACCTGCCCGAACCCCCCAAGTACATCGACATCACACCCGGCATCGACGCCGCTTTCGCCGACTGACGAACCCGCCCGGATCACTGGCGTCGTGTAGTAACACGACCCAAATCGGCTCATCCAACGTTTGCACTGGTCAACACCAAAATTCGGCGATCCGCGTGCCCACTATCTGCGGAAGTCAGGACTGTCACCGCCGTTCCCGCCGATGCCGCCTTGGCCGCCGGCGAAGCCGCTACCACCCCCGCTGCTGCCGGCGTCGCCGTTCCCACCGGCACCTCCTTGACCGCCGGTGCCGCCAGTGCCGGCATCACCCGCGGCACCCGCGAAACCCAATCCCGATGCCCCAGCGGCACCACCGGCCCCGCCAGCCCCGCCGGTCCCACCATCGTCAATCGTTTGGAGTCCGGACAGATTTAACAGTCTTGCTGGATTGTGTTGCGTGGCAGACAGCAGCCCTGAGCGAGTGTATAATCTCTCGCGGTTTGCGCACGGGTCGTCGTGGCGGGGGCGCTCTCCGAAGCGTGTTGGACCGTTGAGCGGTTAGCTGGTTTGCTCGGTGACGACCAGCTGGTCACCACCGGTGGCCCAGGACTTGAGAAAGACGTCGATGGGCACCGTCTCGTCCTTGCCGGTGGCCGACCCGCTGTCGTTAAGGTGCACTTTGCCGTTGGCGGTGTCGACAGCGGTGACCACCACGGCGTGGTCGGCCAGGGGGTTGCCGCTCTGGTCCTTGGTCACGACGGGTTGACCCCAGAGAAGCTCGGCGTTCACCCCGACGATCGCCTTGTGGCCGCCGGCCAGGTAGTGCTCGAGTGCCTCCAGGCCGGTGGCGACACCGGTCGCGGAGGCCTCTTGCTCGCTGGTGTACACGGCGTTGATGCCGTAGCGCGCCAACAACACCGGAATGTCCTGCGGGTTGGTGCCGTGGCCGGTCTGGTTGGGACGGGTCATGTCGCTGGGCAGCGTGTAGATCGCTCCGTAGTGGACCCGGCTGGGCAGGCCCTGGGCCAACGCAATGACCTCCTGCTCGGAGACCTCGCGCTTGACCAGTTGCGCGATCACATCGGCAGACGCCATCAGGGCGCAGTCGTCGAGAGATTGCATCCTCCAGTACGGGGCCGCGGCGGCCGGGTCCCCGTACATCCGGCCCGGGCTGGCGCCCTCGGGGTGGCCTTGCGTGGCGGCCTCCGCCAAACCTGTCGCCGCCAAGCCCAGTGTCACAGCGGCGCCCAACGCGGCGATAACGGCCTTCCAGATGCCGATCTTCTTGGTGCTCACGGTGGTCCTCTTCTCATCAGCGCCTAGCGATCTAGGTGTGTGAGAAAAGACTCGGGTGCCGGCCTCCTAGGAAACTCTGCGAATTCTTGAAGGCCAAGACAGCGCCTTGCGCCGGCAAGAATCCTTTGAGAATCCACCAAGGATCCGTTGAGGATCCATCAAGGCACCGTCCCGACGCTGATGCAGTGCGCGAGAAAACCTAGACGACAGGTGATCCTCATGCGCGATGCGGAAAGAGAGGGAGACATGCTGCGCCTCGACGGCGATTCTGAACTGGTGTTGGCACGGTCCATCCCATTTCATTCTTTGTGCGCGCATCATCTGCGTCCGTTCTACGGCGTCGCGCACATCGGATACGTTCCGAGCGAAAAACGCTTGCGTGGACCGGAATTCGCGCGAATGGTGCGAGCGCGTACGCGCGGCATTCAAGTCCAGGCCGAGATGACCACTCGGATAGGTCTGTGGCTGCACCACCACGTCGCCCCGCGAGGGGCGGCCGTCCTGGTGGAGGGCGTCCATACCTGCACGACGGCATGCGGGATCTCGTCCGACGTCGTGGCCGGGACCACCACCAAGACCACGACGGCGTTCTACGGATCCCTGCAGGGGAACACCGGCGATCGACGCGAATTCCTCATGTTCCTCATGCTGGCGAGGCGGAAAGACCGATGACCCAGATGGGCGATACGGCCAGGGCCGACCGAGTGCTGGTCACCACGATGCTCCGCGCCGATGCACCCAGCGGCCGGACGGCACGGTTGCACATGCGCAAGCTGTTCGACGACCTCCCGTGCTGCCACCGCTCGTGGGCCAATCAGGGGAAGCGCTTCTTCCTACACGGCTACGAGCGGGCGTTCGACATCGAGTTCGCTTGCGCGGATACCGAACCTGGCAGCGGCTTGGTCCTGGCCAGCGGCCCCCTCAGGGAGATCCGGACGGCACTGCGACACCAGTTCGACCACACCACGCTGATCGCCGTGGACGATCCGGAGCGCGATCTGTTCGAGCTGCTGGCCGGCCGGGGCGTCGTCGACCTGCGGATCATGGACGACACCGGGCTGCAGGGCTCGGCGGCCTGGGCGTTCGACACCGCCGAAGGCATCGTTGGACGGGCGACCGCAGGCCGGGTCTGGGTGTCTCGAATAAAGGCACGCGAGAGCCGCAACCACGTCGTCACCTTGACCGCGGGACCAGCGATCGGGCCGGTCGCCACGTGCTAAAGCTCAGGGCCCTACCCCGGCAACCACGACGAAACTCGACGCTAGTGCCCCCGAAGGGGCAGGATGCGACCGTGAGCGACGTCTCGGTAATCGGTCGCGTCGGGACGTTGATCCTGGCTACCCGTGGTGAGCGCGGCGCCGGCGAGGTCCTGCTGACCGTGCGCGGCTCCAAGGAGGCCTACCTCGCGTGGTCGGACGAACCATTACCAAAAGGCACCAAGGTGCTGGTGGTGGACGTTCGAGGCGCACGGACGGTGGTCGTCGAGCCCTGGGACGACCCCACTGGTACGGATTGACGATCGAAATTCCCTGATACACAACAGCAACGAACACAAACGAACAACGAACATAAGGAGTCCAACAATGCTCGGTTACAAAGTGCCCGATCCGGATGAGGCGATGCTGATCTCCGGCGGCCGGGCCAAGGGTAACGCCCCCTTCCGCGTGGTCACCGGCCACGGCGCCTTCATCATGCCGTTCTTCCGTAAGGTCCGGTTTCTGACGCTGGCCATGTGTGAGTCCGAGGTCGCCGAAAAGTGCGTCACCCAGCAGGGCATCACCCTCAACGTCCGGTCGGTGATCGCCTTCAAGGTCGGCAACGACACCGAGAGCATCATCAGCGCGGGGCAGCGATTCCTGTCAGACCAGGACCAGATGGCCGTGCTCACCGGCCGGATCTTCGCCGGTCACTTGCGCTCGATCATCGGCTCGATGACCGTCGAGCAGATCATCCGGGAACGCCAGAAGCTGGCCACCGAGGTGCTGGACGGATCCAAGGAAGAGATGGCCCGCATCGGGCTGACCGTCGACGCCCTGCAGATCCAGTCCATCGACGACGGCGCCCTCGGCTACATCAACGCGATGTCGGCACCGCACACCGCGGCCATCCAGCAGCAGGCGCAGATCGCTCAGGCGCAAGCGAACCAACGGGCCGCGGAAGCCGAGCAGGAGTCACAGCGTAAGCAGGCCGAATTCGCTCGCGAGACCGCGATCGTCAAGGCTCAATACAAGGCCGAGGTGGACACGGCTCAGGCGCAGGCCTCCCAGGCGGGCCCGCTGGCCGAAGCCCAGTCCCAGCGTGAGGTGCTGGCGATGCGCACCGAACTCGCCGAGCGCGCCGCCGAACTTCGCCAGCAGGAGCTGGTCGCCGAGGTGGTCAAGCCCGCGGAGGCGGAGGCCGAACGCGTCCGGATCTTGGCCGTCGCCGACGCGGAGAAAATGAAGATCCAAGCCGAAGCCGCGGCGTCGCACGATCGGGTGGCGCTGGACCGGATGCTGATCGACCAGCTGCCCCAAATCGTGGAGCAGGCGGCGCGCGGGCTCTCCGGCGCAAACCTCACCGTGCTCAACGGCGCCGAAGGGCTGACCCAGATGGCCAGCGGGCTGGTATCCCAGGGCAAGGCCATTTTCGACGCATTACGCGGCGAGGTCTTCGACTATCAAGACGACGCCGGCGGGACGCCGGGCGCCGAGATCTCGAAAGCTGGTGCGTGACAACTTATTTAGCCCGCTGGGTCGGCCATTCGCGGCCCAACTGGCCGCCGCCGGCCAGCCCGCCCGTCGGCCGACTGTGGGGCAAAGCACGATAGAACCGCCGCCGAAGTGGGTATTCGGGGCGGGACCGACTGAAAATCCTTGTCGGATACCGGTGACGGCCGCCTCCCGATGGTGTATCACTGAAACGCCACGATTCGGCTTCGTGGCGTTTCAGTATCGGCAAACGGCAACAAGAAAATAAGGCGGCGGACGTGAGCGAGAAAGTCCAATCATCGGGGTTGGCGGATGCGGCGCGGGATCAACTCGCGGCGGAGTTGGCCCGGCTGCGGCACCGGCGCGAACTCTTGGAGGCCGAAGTCAAGAACGACCGCGGCATGATCGGCGATCACGGAGACGCGGCCGAAGCGATACAGCGGGCCGACGAACTCGTCGTCCTCGCCGACCGGATCAATGAACTGGACCGGCGGTTGCGGACCGGGCCTTCGCCTTCCGACCAGTCGGAGGCACTGCCCGGCGGCACCGAGGTGACCCTGCGGTTCCCCGACGGAGAAGTCGTCACCATGCACGTGATCTCCATCGTCGAGGAGACCCCGGTCGGCCGCGAAGAAGAGACGCTGACCGCTCGCAGTCCGTTGGGGCAGGCCCTGGCCGGACATCAACCGGGCGACACCGTGACCTATTCCACGCCGCAGGGGCAAAATCAGGTCGAGTTGCTTGCGGTGAAGTTGCCGACGTAACGCGGCCCCGGGGCTACGACTGGCTGGGACTGGCTGGGACCGGCCCCGTTACACTTCAACCCCGATGACCCCGCCAGAATCCGAGGTGGCGCCGCCGCGACCACACCTGAGCCTGACGACGCAGCTGTGGCGCTTCGTCGTCACCGGCGGTCTTTCGGCGGTCGTCGATTTCGGCCTCTACGCCACGCTGTACAAAGTGGTGGGCGTCCAGGTCGATCTGTCCAAAGCGATCAGCTTCATCGTCGGCACCATCACCGCCTACCTGATCAACCGCCGATGGACCTTTCAGGCGTCACCGAGCACCGCCAGGTTCGTCGCGGTCATGGTGCTCTACGCGATCACCTTCGCCGTGCAGGTCGGCCTCAATCATCTCTGCCTTGCGCTACTGCACTACCGGACGTGGGCGATACCCGTCGCGTTCGTGATCGCGCAGGGCACCGCCACGGTGATCAACTTCATCGTGCAGCGAGCCGTTATCTTCCGGATCCGCTGAGCCCGCCAGGTAGGCGGTACCCTCTTTGACGATGTTCAGCACCGACCTTCCCACCACCGCGACCCGGCTGACCGGGTGGGGCCGCACCGCGCCGTCGGTGGCAAACGTGCTGCACACCCACGATCCCGAGGTGATCGCCAAGGCGGTGGCGCGGGTGGCCAGTAACCAGGCAGGCGGCGGTACACCGAATGGCCCCCAAAACAGAAGAGGCGTAATCGCCCGCGGGCTGGGACGCTCCTACGGCGACAACGCGCAAAACGGCGGCGGGCTGGTGATCGACATGACGCCGCTGAACCACATCCACTCCATCAGCGCCGACACCACGCTGGCCGACGTCGACGCCGGGGTCAACCTCGACCAGCTGATGAAGGCGGCCCTGCCGTTCGGGCTGTGGGTCCCGGTGCTGCCCGGAACGCGGCAGGTCACCGTCGGTGGCGCGATCGCGTGCGACATCCACGGCAAGAATCATCACAGCGCGGGCAGCTTCGGCAACCACGTGCGCAGCATGGACCTGCTGACGGCGGGCGGCGAGATTCGCCAGCTGACCCCGGCCGGTGAGGATTCCGAGCTGTTCTGGGCGACCGTGGGGGGCAACGGCCTGACCGGCATCATCCTGCGCGCCACCATCGAGATGACACCAACGGAGACGGCCTATTTCATCGCCGACGGCGACGTCACCGCCAGCCTCGACGAGACCATCGCCCTGCACAGCGACGGCAGCGAAGCCGACTACACCTATTCGAGCGCGTGGTTCGACGCGATCAGCGCACCCCCGAAACTGGGCCGCGCCGCGGTATCGCGCGGCTCGCTGGCCAGGCTGGACCAGCTGCCGGCGAAGCTTGCCCGCAATCCGCTGAAATTCGATGCCCCGCAACTACTTACGTTTCCCGACCTGTTCCCGAACGGGCTGGCCAACAAATACACCTTCGGGCCGATCGGCGAACTTTGGTACCGCAAATCCGGCACCTATCGCGGCAAGATCCAGAACCTGACGCAGTTCTACCACCCGCTGGACATGTTCGGTGAATGGAACCGTGCCTATGGCTCGGCGGGATTCCTGCAGTACCAGTTCGTGATTCCGACCGAGGCGGTCGATGAGTTCAAGAAGATCATCGTCGACATCCAAGCCAGCGGCCACTACTCGTTCCTCAATGTGTTCAAGCTGTTCGGTCCCGGCAACCAGGCGCCGCTGAGCTTCCCGATCCCCGGCTGGAACATCTGTGTCGACTTCCCGATCAAAGCCGGGCTGGGCGAGTTCGTCGGCGAGCTCGACCGTCGGGTCTTGGAGTTCGGCGGCCGGCTCTACACCGCAAAGGACTCCCGCACCACCGCCGACACCTTCCACGCCATGTATCCCCGCATCGACGAGTGGATCGCGGTGCGCCGCAAGGTCGATCCCTTCGGCGTGTTCGCGTCCGACATGGCCCGACGTTTGGAGCTGTTGTAGATGGTGCTTGACGCAGTAGGAAACCCGCAGACGGTGCTGCTCCTCGGCGGCACCTCCGAGATCGGGCTCGCCATCTGCGAGCGCTATCTGCGCAACGCGCACGCGCGGATCGTGCTGGCGGCCATGCCCGACGACCCGGGCCGCGACGACGCGGTAGCGCAGATGAAGGCCGCGGGCGCCAAGTCGGTGGAGCTGATCGACTTCGAGGCCACCGACCCCGACAGCCACCCGAAGGTGATCGAGCAGGCCTTCTCGAACGGCGACGTCGACGTTGCCATTGTCGCGTTCGGATTGCTCGGTGACGCCGAAGAACTGTGGCAGAATCAGCGCAAGGCGGTTCAGATCGCCGAAATCAATTACACCGCAGCAGTTTCCGTCGGCGTGCTGTTGGGTGAGAAGATGCGCGCCCAGGGCTATGGCCAGATCATCGCGATGAGCACGGTGGCCGGCGAGCGGGTGCGACGCTCCAACTTCGTCTACGGCTCCACCAAGGCCGGTCTGGACGGCTTCTACCTGGGATTGTCGGAAGCGCTGCGCGAGTACGGGATTCGCGTCCTGGTGATCCGGCCCGGCCAGGTGCGTACCCGAATGAGTGCGCACATCAAGGAGGCCCCGCTGACCGTCGACAAGGAGTACGTCGCCAACCTCGCGGTGACCGCGTCCGCAAAAGGTAAGGAACTGGTTTGGGCGCCAGCAGCATTCCGCTACGTGATGATGGTGTTGCGACACATCCCGCGGAGCATCTTCCGCAAGCTGCCAATCTGACCATGCGCAACGCGCTGGCCAGCCTCGGCCAGATGGCGCTGGCGGCAATGATCGCCATCGTGGTCGCGGTGGTGTCGCTGACCGCCATCGCGAGGGTGCAGTGGCCCGCGTTTCCGTCGTCCAACCAGCTGCATGCGCTGACCACCGTCGGCCAGGTCGGTTGCCTGGCCGGGCTGGTCGCTACCGGCTGGGTGTGGCGGCGCGGGCATCGGCTGCCGGCTCAGCTGGGCGGGCTGGTGTTCGTGTCCGCGTTCACCGTCGTGACGCTGGGCATGCCGCTGGGAGCGACCCGGCTTTATCTGTTCGGCGTCTCCGTCGACCAGCAGTTCCGCACCGAGTACCTGACCCGACTCACCGACAGCGCCGCCCTGCACGACATGACCTACCTCGGGTTGCCGCCGTTCTACCCGCCGGGCTGGTTCTGGATCGGCGGGCGGGTCGCGGCGCTGACCGGGACGCCGGCCTGGGAGCTCTACAAGCCGTGGGCGATCACTTCGATCACCATCGCGGTCGCGGTCGCGCTGGTGCTGTGGTGGCGGATGATCCGCTTCGAGTACGGGCTGGTCGTCACCGCCGCGACCGCGGCGGTGACGCTGGCCTACGGCTCGCCGGAGCCCTACTCCGCAATGATCGCGGTGCTGCTGCCGCCGGTGCTGGTCCTGACGTGGTCGGGGCTGCGCGCCGGCGAGCGGGGGGCACCGCCCGCCGACGAGCTAGGGGCACCCTCCGCCGACGAGCTGGGGGCGTCCGCCGAAAAGCGCGGCGGGGGCTGGGCGGCGGTGATCGGTGCCGGCGTCTTCCTCGGCTTTACGGCCACCTGGTACACGCTGCTGTTCGGCTTCACCGCGTTCACCATCACCCTGATGGCACTAGCGGTCGTGGGGTCACGCTGGCGACGGGCCGGCATCAAGGCCGCCGTCGATCCGCTGCGCCGGCTGGCCGTCATCGGCGTTGTCGCCGCGGCCATCGCTGCCACCACCTGGCTGCCGTTCTTCTTGCGGGCGGCCCACAGCCCGGTCAGCAACACCGGCAGCGCTGCGCACTACCTGCCGGCCGACGGCGCCGAGCTGACCTTCCCGATGCTGCAGTTCTCCCTGCTGGGAGCCATCTGCATGCTGGGCACCGGGTGGCTGGTGGTGCGCGCCCGGTCGTCGGTGCGGGCGGGCGCCCTGGCCATCGGCGTGCTGGCCGTCTACCTGTGGTCATTGCTGTCGATGCTGACCACGCTGGCGCGCACCACGCTGCTGTCCTTCCGGCTACAGCCCACGTTGACCGTGCTGCTGGTCGCCGCCGGGGCGTTCGGGTTCGTCGAAGCCATCGTTGCTCTACACGAGCGCGGCCGCGTGATCGCCCCGGTGGCCGGCGCGGTCGGGCTGGCCGCGGCCATCGCGTTCAGCCAGGACATTCCCGACGTGCTGCGCCCCGACCTCACCATCGCCTACACCGACACCGACGGCCACGGCCAGCGCGGCGACCGGCGGCCACCGGGCTCCGAGAAGTACTACTCGACCATCGACGCCACCATCCGGCACGTCACCGGCCGGCCGCCCGATCAGACAGTTGTGCTGACCGCCGACTACAGCTTCTTGTCGTACTACCCCTACTGGGGTTTTCAGGGGCTGACCTCGCATTACGCCAACCCGCTGGCGCAGTTCGACCTGCGGGCAGCGCAGATCGAGAAGTGGTCCAAGCTCAAGACGGCCAACGAATTGATCCACGCGCTGGACACCTCGCCCTGGCCGCCGCCTACGGTTTTCCTCATGCGTCGCGGTGCGGGCGAACACTACACCCTGCGGCTGGCCGAGGACGTCTACCCGAATCAGCCCAACGTCCGTCGTTACACCGTGGAGTTGCGGGCCGCCCTGTTCGCGGACCCGCGGTTCGCCGTGCACAGCATCGGCCCGTTTGTGCTGGCGATTCGCAAGCCGGCGGGTACCGGCTGATGGCCACCGAAACCTCACCTGACGCGGTGAAACAACTACCATCTACGTCCGTGAGCGACGCGGCCGCAAACTATCGGATTGCCCGCCTCGTCGCCGTCGTCGCCGGTCTGCTCGGGGCCGTTCTGGCGTTGGCCACCCCGGTGCTGCCGGTCAGCCAGACCACCGCCCAACTGAACTGGCCGCAGAACAGCACGTTCGAGAGTGTCGAGGCACCGCTGATCGGCTACGTGGCCACCGACCTGAACGTCTCCGTGCCGTGTGCGGCGGCCACCGGGCTGGCCGGGCCGCAGAACGCGTCCAAGACGGTGCTGTTGTCGACGGTGCCCAAGCAGGCCCCGAAGGCCGTCGACCGCGGGCTGCTCATCCAGCGCGCCAACGAGGATCTGGTGCTCGTGGTGCGCAACGTCCCGGTGGTCACCGCTCCGCTGAGCCAGGTGCTCAGCCCGGCCTGCCAGCGCCTGACGTTCACCGCGCACGCGGACCGGGTCATCGCCGAATTCGTCGGACTGACGCAGGGGCCAAACGCCGAGCATCCCGGCTCACCCTTGCGCGGTGAGAAGAGCGGGTATGACTTCCGGCCGCAGATCGTCGGCGTGTTCACCGACCTGGCCGGGCCGGCGCCACCTGGCCTGAGCTTCTCGGCCACCATCGACACCCGGTACAGCAGCAGCCCCACGCAGCTGAAGATGGCCGCGATGATCCTCGGGGTGGTGCTGACCATTGTTGCGTTAGTCGCCCTTCATCTTCTGGACACCGCCGACGGCACCCGGCACCGGCGTTTCCTGCCCGCGCGGTGGTGGTCGATCGGCGGCCTGGATGGGCTGGTCATCACGGTGCTGGTGTGGTGGCATTTCGTCGGCGCCAACACCTCCGACGACGGCTACATCCTGACCATGGCCCGGGTATCCGAGCACGCCGGGTACATGGCCAACTACTACCGCTGGTTGGGCACCCCGGAGGCGCCATTCGGCTGGTACTACGACCTGTTGGCGGTGTGGGCCCACGTCAGCACCACCAGCATCTGGATGCGGCTGCCCACCCTGGTGATGGCGCTGACGTGCTGGTGGGTGATCAGCCGTGAGGTCATCCCCCGGCTGGGTCACGCCGTCAAGCGCAGCCGGGCGGCGGCGTGGACGGCGGCGGGATTGTTCCTGGCCACCTGGCTGCCGCTGGACAACGGCCTGCGGCCCGAGCCGATCATCGCCCTGGGCATTCTGGTCACTTGGTGTTCCGTGGAGCGGGCGGTGGCCACCAATCGGTTGCTGCCGGTGGCGATCGCCTGCATCGTAGGCGCGCTGACCCTGTTCTCCGGGCCGACGGGCATCGCCTCCATCGGTGCGCTGCTGGTCGCGGTCGGGCCGCTGCGAACAATCGTGCACCGCAGGTCCAAGCAGTTTGGTGCGGTGCCGCTGCTGGCGCCCATCCTGACCGCGGCCACCGTCACGATCATCCTGATCTTCCGCGACCAGACCCTGGCCGGCGAGATGCAGGCGACCGCCCTCAAGCGTGCTCTCGGGCCCAGCCTGAGCTGGTTCGACGAACACATCCGCTACGAGCGGCTGTTCATGGCCAGCCCGGACGGGTCGGTCGCCCGACGCTTCGCGGTGCTGGCGCTCATTCTCGCGCTCGGGATAACGGTGGCAATGTCGTTGCGCAAGGGCCGAATTCCGGGCACGGCCGCCGGACCGAGCCGCCGCATCCTCGGCATCACCATCATTTCGTTCCTCGCGATGATGTTCACGCCCACCAAATGGACCCACCACTTCGGGGTGTTCGCGGGGCTGGCCGGATCACTGGGCGCGCTGGCCGCGGTCGCGGTGACGGCAGCGGCGATGCGTTCGCGGCGCAACCGCACGGTGTTTGCCGCCGTGGTGCTGTTCTTGGTGGCGTTGTCGTTCGCCAGCGTCAACGGCTTCTGGTATGTGTCCAATTTCGGTGTGCCGTGGTCGAATTCGTTCCCGGCGTGGAAGTATGCGTTTGCTACCGTGCTGCTCGGGCTGACCTTGCTGGTGCTGCTGCTGGCGGCGTGGTTCCACTTCGTCGCTACCGATGACGGACCACCAAGGACCCGGCATGGGGCGCGAGTGGCCGGAATCATCCAGTCCCCGTTGGCAATTGCGACGTGGATGCTGGTGGTTTTCGAGGTTCTATCGCTGACCTTGGCGATGACCGACCAATACCCGGCATGGTCGGTGGGCCGGTCAAACCTGCAGGCGTTGATCGGTTTTAACACCCGAAAAGCCTGCGGACTGGCCGAGGACGTATTGGTGGAGCAAGATCCCAACGCCGGCATGCTGCCCCCGGTATCGGCGGCGGCGGGCCCTTCGGTAGCAGAAGCACTCGGAGGCGGGCTCTCGGAAGCCTTCACGCCCAACGGCATTCCCGCCGACGTCCGCGCCGACCCGGTGATGGAACGTCCGGGTGACCGCAGTTTCCTCAACGAGGACGGGCTGGTGACCAGCAGCGAGGCCGGCACCGAGGGCGGCACCAACCCGGCACCGGGGATCAACGGCTCGGTTGCCCAGCTGCCCTACAACCTGGATCCGGCCCGCACCCCGGTGCTGGGCAGCTGGCGGTCCGGCGTGCAGGTGCCCGCCATGCTGCGGTCGGGCTGGTACCGATTGCCGCCGCGGGACAAGGCGGGCCCGCTGCTGGTGGTGAGTGCGGCCGGCCGGTTCGACCCCCGCGAGGTCGAGCTGCAATGGGCCACCGATGACGGCGCCGCCGGCGGACATCCCGGCGGATCGTTCCAATTCGCCGACGTCGGGGCGTCGCCGGCCTGGCGCAACCTGCGGTTGGCGATGTCGACGATCCCCAGCAACGCAACCCAGGTCCGCCTGATCGCCAACGACGAGGATCTGGCGCCCCAGCACTGGATCGCGGTCACTCCGCCGCGTATTCCGCAGCTGCGCACGCTGCAGGATGTGGTGGGCTCTGCCGATCCGGTGTTCCTGGACTGGCTGGTGGGTCTGGCGTTCCCGTGCCAGCGCCCGTTCGGCCATCAAAACGGCGTGGACGAGACACCGAAATGGCGCATCCTGCCGGACCGGTTCGGCGCCGAGGCCAACTCCCCGGTGATGGACAACAACGGCGGCGGCCCGCTGGGCGTCACCGAGTTGCTGGTGAAGGCGACCACGGTGGCCACCTACCTGAATGACGACTGGTCGCGGGACTGGGGTGGTTTGCAACGGTTGACGCCCTACTACCCCAACGCCCAGCCCGCCCGTCTGCAATTGGGGACGGCGACGCGCAGCGGTCTGTGGAACCCGGCGCCGCTTCGACATTAGATACGCTTCTGCCCCACCGTCCGGGTGACGCCGTTGTCAACCCGGAAGCGGGCAGAATTCGCTGTTGGCCGCCGCGCGGCGTCAGGGGACTATCGCGCGAAGCGGGTGTGTGAGGGCCCAGCCCGGGTGCAGAATGTCAGCGGCGTAATGGCGCACCGGGTGGAGAGGTCCGCTGTACGGAACATAGGGATCTGCGGACGCGACGGCCGGCATCAGCGACCCCACGAGTGACAGACCGACGGTGCCCAACACGACACCGGCCGCCACGCGTAGCTTGGACACTTTCGGTGCCTTCTGGTCTGCTTGAGTGCCTGCTTGGGCGATGTTGGCATTCATGGTTGTGATTCCTTATCTGCCGGATGCCTCCCAGGTCGGAAAGCTCACCGGAGCGAATCCCTTCCTGGGGTCGGTCGCGTTGGCCGACAACACCAGGTTGCCTTAGCCCGCTTGCCGAACGTCCGAGAAATTCTTGAGAAATTCTTGCGTTTGCTGGATGCGGCCAAGCGGATTGATTCTGCAAGTCAAGATGGCAAGTGTGGCTGCGATCGTAGTTGCCAATAGCCCGCAACAGGCCGGATTGGTAAGTCGAAACTTACGGTTCACTGCTGCTCCTCTGGGTCAGGCCCGGCCACCTGACCGATCCGCTCGGCACATTCAGCGTGGGCGGATTTCGAAGGTGAACTCCTGGCCCCCGATACGGATGTGGTCACCATCGGCCAAGGTGGCGCTGGGGCGAATTCGGTTGCGTTGCACCTCGACACCATTGGTCGATCGCAAATCGGTGATGACGAAACCTGTTCCGGTATCGGTGATGAGAGCATGGTGGCGGCTGACGTCTGTGTCGTCGAGAACGATGTCGTTGTCAGCAAGGCGCCCGATCCGGGTTGTCGCATCATTCAGCCGGTACTGTCGTCCGCTCTTGTCGCGCAGTCGGGCGACGACGGGCTCGCTGGCGACCGCAGTGCCCGGGTCGACATCGACGACGCTGTTCTTACGAGTGGTCTGGTCGGCTCGTTTGGACCCCAGGGGCTCCTGGCGCAGGATCCGCTCATGCAAAGCACTGACTGTGGGACCTGGGTCAATGCCAAGCCCCTCAGCCAGGGCCGTTTTCAGTCGCCGATAGGCGCCGAGGGCGTCGGATTGGCGCTCGGTGAGGTAATAGGCGGTGATCAGCTGCGCCCACAGCGGTTCACGATGGGGGTGTTCGGCAGTGAGTGCCTCGAGCTCACCGATGACGGCTTCGGCGCGTCCGCAGGCGATCTCGGCTGCGGCACGGGCGGTATGGGCCGCCGCTTTGTCTTCCGTCAGCTTGGTGGCGATCGCGTCGACGAAGGCGAATTCGCGCAAGTCATCCAGGACCGGCCCGCGCCACTCGCGCAGCGCGGCGGACAGGTGGCTGCTGGCATCCTCGAATCGTCCCGTGGCGGCGGCTTGGATTCCCGCGTTCTTTTCGGCCATGAAACGGCCCACATCGCAGTCGGCGTCGGCGACGCTGAGTTGATACCCCGGCGGTGCGCTCGCCAGCACCGTGTGTGGGTCAGCCCCGGCACTGCGGAGTAGTTGTCGCAGGGTGGACACGTAGGACTGGATGCTGGTCCGTGCGGCCGGCACGGGGTCCCGGTCCCATACCGCATTAGTCAAAGAATCGACAGCCACCGGCCGGTTGCGGTTGATCACCAGCATGGCCAGTACCGCTCGCTGTTTCGGGGCGCCCAGCGGCACCCGGAGACCGTTCGCGGTCATCACCAACGGTCCCAGGACACCAAACCTGAGACCTGTGTTCCTCATGGCGCCGCCAGCCTTCCGAGTATCTCGAGGCCCCCGGTCCCCAGTATCAGGTCCCCAGCCTCAGTCCCATTGTGACGGCGTTTTGACCGCAAGCAACGGGACCGCTCGGTGACGGCATCCCAACCCGACGCGGACGCGGCTCGACCCGCAAATCGCCGAAGTACGGCTTTCACGGACCTACCCTGAATCAACCGACGGCGATGGGGTTCAACGGTTTTGGTTTTCCGTGGTCGCGGTGAGGGTGGGGTGAGGGTGGTGGGCGCGGGGCGTTCCAAGGTGGCTAGTTACCGGAAAGACGACTGCAGCAGGCTAGCTGTGCGAATAGTGAATGTGCACACCAGGTTGCCGTGCCTTGGCCACCTCCACCATGTGGCGCGCAACTTCAGCCGTAGCCACCGGCTTGTAGCGGGCCAGCGGGCCGATCAGCACCAGATTCGCCAATGGCGTCAGCATCTTGAACGCGTCTTCAGCAGGTCTGCTGTCGCTGCGTGACGCGAGCAGAAGAGACGGACGGAAGATCTGGACAGCAGGCAGCTTCACTGCCGACACGGCCTGCTCGGCCTCGGCCTTAACCCGGCTGTAGTAGATAGGCGACTTCGAGTTGGTGCCAATCCCGGAGACGAGCAGGAACTGCAGCGCCCCAGCGTCCGCGGCGAGCTGGGCAAGCTTGACCACGTAGCCGTAGTCGACCTTCCGGAACGCCTCCCGCGACCCCGCCTGAGACGTGGTCGTACCGAGACAGCAAAAGACGTCCGCATCGGCGAACAAACCGATATGCGCATCGAGATCGTCGAAGTCAACAACATGCTCGGTGAGTTTGGGGTGATCAGTCCCGCTTGGGCGGCGCACCAGTGAATGCACCCGTTCCCAATCGGAGTCGTCCAGCAGCGCCCGCAGCACCTCACTTCCAACAGCGCCACTCGCACCAGCCAATACCACGGTCCTCGTCATTGGACTTCCTAATTTTTAGTTTGAAGGTGGCGGTCCCCGCTCCCAGCAGGCGAATCGGACCACTGAGGCAGAGTAGCCATGACAAGGCGATAAGCGCGAGCAGCGCCGCGATCCGACCGGGCACCATCGAGAACGGGGGCGCGCCGATCGATTCCCATTAGCCGGCGACGCCTACTACAGTCCGGGCAAGCAGAGGCCGGGGCTTTACCCAAGATTCGGCGGTGGATTATTCCCTTCGTAAACAAATTTGCCGCGATTAGCCTGGAACCCGTAGTCGACCCAGTACCGGGTGTGGCAGATATTCATGTCCCATTTGACATCGGTCTCCGGTAAATGTTGCCCTGGGCACCATTGATATGGGCCCCGCGTGTTGGCCTGGGCGGTACCCGCGGCCAGCCCGAATCCGGCCACCGCGACGCTGCCAGACAGCACCGCCCCGGCAATGATCCGCCTCAGGTTATTCACGGTTGGCTCCTTTTCGTTGCCGTCGGCCGTGCTGGCCGGCACGTGGTCGTGGCCCGGTGTGCACCGTTCTCATGTTGCCGCTGACCACTTGCCAGATCTCGCGAGATTCTTGCGAAGTTCTTGTGTTCGCCGCGCTGGCGGCAAATGCATGTCAGTCCGAAGAACGACACGCCACTTTCGAAAAGCGACACCCGAAAAGCGACACCCAAATTCGCGTTGCGCCAGCCGGCTCGAATGTTGATGCTCAACATCGGTAAGTCTATACTTACGGTTCGTGGCCACTTACCGGGAAGGCGATGCTTGGCTGGCACTGGCCGACGGGACGAGGCGGGCCATTGTGGAACGTCTTGCCCACGGCCCGTCGGCCGTCGGGGAATTGGCTCGCGATCTACCTGTTAGCAGGCCGGCTGTTTCGCAGCACCTCAAAGTGCTCAAGTCCGCCGGGCTGGTGCGCGACCGCGCCGCGGGAACGCGTCGCGTCTACCAGCTCGACCCGACTGGTCTTGAGGTGTTACGCGCCGAGCTGGACCGGTTTTGGACGCGAGCCCTGGCCAGCTATACGCAAAGCCTCGAAGCACCGGCCGAAGGAGACGCTTCATGACCCAGCCACGGACTGCGCCACGAACTCCGAATGTCCACCGCCACGTCGTCGTTCTCGAACACCGCCGGCTGGACCGCCACGGTCCGGGCTGGCAGTCGGTCACAGACGGCGTCGACGGCGACGCGGGCTGGCCGCTGTATCTGGACCGCTACACCCAGCTACTTCGCGTCGAGACACGACCATGACGGGCACCCTGATGGACATGGCCCGGGCGGAGCGGACCGACCTCGCAGAATTCCTGGCCACGCTGACACCCCAGCAGTGGGAGACACCCAGCCTGTGCTCTGGGTGGACCGTCAAAGACGTTGTCGCGCACATGATCAGCTACGAGGAGCTGGGCACCATGGGGCTGCTCACGAGATTCGCGAAGGGCCGGATCGTGCGGGCCAACGAGGTGGGCGTCGAAGAGTTCGCATCGCTGACCCCGCAGCAGCTGATCGAATTCCTGCGCAACCATCTGACGCCCAAGGGGCTGACCGCTGGTTTCGGCGGGATGATCGCGCTCGTCGACGGCACGATCCACCACCAAGACATCAGGCGCACGCTGGGCCGGCCCCGCACCGTCCCCGCAGATCGACTCGACCGTGTCCTCGGACTGGTGCCGGGCAACCCCAGGCTCGGAGCGGCACGCCGAATCAGAGGACTGCGACTGCACGCCACCGACATCGACTGGACGCATGGCCGCGGGCCCGAGGTAACCGGGACGGGTGAAGCCCTGCTGATGGCGATGGCCGGCCGGCCCGCTGCCGTCGCGGATCTCGACGGTCCGGGCCGTGCCACACTGGCCCAACGCCTGGGCCGGTAGCCGACCGTCAGCCGGTACTTGCTTCGAAGATGAACTCGTAGCTGCAGATACGGACGTGGTCGCCGTCGACCAGGGGTGCACTGCTGCGGATCCGATTGCGCTGCACCTCGACACCATTGGTCGACCGCAAATCGGTGATCACGAAACCCGTCCCGGTGTCGATGATGACGGCGTGGTGCCGGCTGACATCGGTGTCGTCGAGAACGATGTCGTTGTCGTGGAAACGCCCGATCCGCGTGGTCGCACCGTTGAGCCGATACTGGTGTCCGTTGGCGTCCCGCAGCCACGCGACGAGGGTCCCCGGCGCGGCGATCTCCGACTCCGCCGTCTCCTCCCGGTAGGCGCGGCGTTTGTAGGTGGTCTGGGATTCCGGCGCGGCGCCCAGCGGCTCCTGGCGCAGGATCCGCTCGTGCAGGGCGTTCAGCGTCGGGCCGGGGTCGATGCCGAGGCCTTCGGCCAGGGCGGTTTTCAGTCGTCGGTAGGCACCGAGGGCGTCCGATTGGCGCTCGCAGAGGTAGTACGCGGTGATCAGCTGCGCCCACAGCGGTTCTCGATAAGGGTGCTGCGCGGTGAGCGCCTCGAGCTCGCCAATCACCATCCCGGCGCGTCCGCACGCGATCTCGGCTTCGGCGCGGGCGATGTGGGTGTTTGCTTTTTCTTCCAACACGGTGGTGGCGAACGTTTCGACGAACGCGAAGTCGCGTAGGTCATCAAGGACCGACCCGCGCCATTCGGCCAGGGCCGTCGAAAAATGGCTGCTGGCATCCTCGTATTGTTTCGCGGCGGCGGCGCGGACTCCCGCGCCCCTTTCGGCGATGAACCGACCCAGGTCGCAATCAGTCTCGGCGACGCAGAGTTGATACCCGGGAGGCGCGCTCGCCAGCACCGCGTTCGGATCGGCCCCAGCGCTACGGAGTATTGCGCGCAGGTTGGAGATGTGGGACTGGATGCTGGTCCGTGCCGCCGGCACCGGATCCTGGTCCCATACCGCGTCAATCAACGAGTCGACCGACACCGGGCGGTTGCGATTGATGACCAGCATGGCCAGCACCGCACGCTGTTTCGGGGGGCCCAACGGCACTCGAACGCCGTGTGTGGTCATCAGCAATGGCCCCAGCACACCAAACGCGAGACCCGCATTCGTCACGCCGCCAGCCCTCCGGGTAATTCGACGTCTCAGGTTCCCAGGGTCGGGTCCCTAGCCTCAAGTCCCCATTGTGACAGCGTGGTGTGCGCGACTGACACAGAGTGTCTACTGCTGACCTTGCAACGCCGTAGCTGAAGGGAGTCAGGGCACGGTGCGTCGGTCGACGATGGTGCCAGACCGACCCCGCTGCACCGCAAGCCCAGCGACGGCGATCGCGTGCCGGCTACAGCGCGGGCAGCGCACCCTGGGCGACGACCTCGTTGAGTAGGCTCACCACCCGCTCAACGGCGATGTCGCTGGTCACGGTGACCGTGCGCGTGCCGTCGTCCGGCTTCACGATGCCTACTTCGAGCCCGTTCTTGGTGGGTGCGGTCACTGCAGGTCCTCTCCCTAGGGCGCGCGATGTGCTGGGGTACACGGCGACTGAGGCTTTCCCTTTATGGTGTCGGTCCCAAACGAAGAATTGTTACGGAATTCGGGCTAGGTCCGGGTTAGGTCCGGCTGGGCGAGTGCCTAGCGGTCGCGTTCGGGCTTTCGTGCACTCGGCGACCTATTTAGTTGTCGTTTTCTATACAAATATTGGATTCATTCGACTATTAGTGAAATACCGTCACGGGGCGCGTTATCTATTGGCCACCCAAGCACGGTCGTGCTCATTTAGCCAGACTTCGAGCAACACAATTCGATCGTCCGGCTCTCCTCCGCAGGCGGGCGGTGCCCCCACCGCACGCCCCCACCGCGGCCGTGCATCCTCACCGGACAAAGCGGCGTCGCTTACGATCGACCCTCGTGCCCCACGACGATAACGAGCGATCCCAGCGCATCCCGCGGTTGATCGCCGTCGTCGCCGGAATCGTGGGTCTGCTGTTGTGCGCCGTGGTTCCGTTGCTGCCGGTGAAACAGACCACGGCGACCGTCTTGTGGCCGCAAGGCGCCACCCCCGACGGCAGTATCAGCCAAATCACCGCCCCGCTGGTGTCCGGGGCGCCGCGGGCGCTGGACATCTCCGTCCCCTGCTCGGCGATGGCCACCTTGCCGCCCGGCGGCGGTTTGGTGGTCTCGACCCTGCCCAGCGGTGGCGTGGATGCCGGCAAGAACGGGCTCTTCGCGCGCGCCGACAAGGACGTGATCGTCGTCGCGTTCCGGGACTCGGTGGCCGCGGTGGCGCAACGCTCGGCGGTCGCCGCCGGCGCCTGCAGCGTGCTGCACATCTGGGCCGACGCCGGTGCCGCGGGTGCGGAATTCGTCGGCATTCCCGGCGCCGCGGGCACCCTGCCATCGGAGAAGAAACCCCAGGTCGGCGGGATCTTCACCGATCTGAAGGTGCCCGCCCAACCCGGGCTGTCGGCCCGCGTCGACGTCGACACCCGTTTCATCCTCGCGCCCACCGCCATCAAGGAAATCGCGATGGTGCTCGGTGTGCTGGCGGTGGTGGTGGCGATCGTCGGGTTGGCCACGCTGGACCGCCACAGCCGGGGCGACACGCTGATCAACTGGCGGTCGCCGATCGCCTGGCTCTCCCGATACCGCCCGCGTGAGCACGGTCCGTCCTGGTGGCGCGTGGGCGTGGCCACCTGGCTCGCCGACGCCGCGGTGATCGCGACGCTGCTGCTGTGGCACGTCATCGGCGCCACCTCCTCGGACGACGGCTACAACTTGACCATCGCCCGGGTGGCTCCCAAAGCGGGCTACGTCGCCAACTACTACCGCTACTTCGGGACGACGGAAGCGCCGTTCGACTGGTATCAATCGGTGCTGTCGAAGATGGCGGCGGTGAGCACCGCCGGCGTGTGGATGCGGCTACCGGCCACGCTGGCCGGGATCGGGTGCTGGCTCATCATCGGCCACTTCATGCTGCGCCGGCTGGGCCCGGGCAAGGGCGGCCTGGCGGCCAACCGGACGGCGGTGTTCACCGCGGGCGCGGTGTTCCTGGCCGCCTGGCTGCCGTTCAACAATGGCCTGCGGCCCGAGCCGCTGATCGCGCTCGGCGTGCTGGTCACCTGGGTGCTGGCGGAACGCGCGATCGCGCTGCGGCGGCTGGCCCCGGCCGCGATCGCGATCGTGGTCGCGATGCTCACCGCGACCCTGGCACCGCAGGGGTTGATCGCCGTCGCCGCACTGCTGACCGGGGCCCGGGCCGTCGCCCAAACCATCCGGCGCCGCCGGGCGACCGACGGGCTGTCCCCCGCAAGCGGGAGGTGCCCCCAGGCACCACTGGTGGTGCTGGCGGCGTCGTTGTCGCTGATCACGGTGGTGGTGTTCCGCAGTGAAACGCTGGCCACGGTCGCCGAGTCGCTACGCATCAAGTACAAGGTCGGACCGACGATCGCGTGGTACCAGGACTTCCTGCGCTACTACTTTCTTACGGTGGAGAGCAACTCCGACGGGTCGATGTCGCGGCGGTTCGGCGTGCTGGTGATGCTGCTGTGCCTGTTCGGAATGCTGTTCGTGCTGCTGCGCCGCGGCCGGGTGCCGGGGTTGGCCAGCGGCCCGGCCTGGCGGCTGATCGGCACCACCGCGATCGGCCTGCTGCTGCTGCACTTCACGCCGACGAAGTGGGCGGTGCAGTTCGGCGCGTTCGCCGGACTGGCCGGCGCGCTGGGTGCGGTCACCGCGTTCACCGTCGCCCGGATCGGCCTGCACAGCAGGCGCAACCTGACGCTCTACATCACCGCACTGCTGTTCGTGCTGGCCTGGGCCACCTCGGGCGTCAACGGGTGGTTCTACGTCGGAAACTACGGGGTGCCGTGGTACGACATCCAGCCCGTTATCGCGAGCCACCCGGTGACCTCGATGTTCCTCACGTTGTCGATCCTCACCGGGCTGCTCGGCGCCTGGTACCACTTCCGCATGGACTACGCCGGGCACACCGAGGTCAAGGACAACCGGCGCAACCGCGTCCTGGCCTCTACCCCGCTGCTTGTGGTCGCGACGATCATGGTCCTCGTCGACGTCGGTTCGATGGCCAAGGGCGCCGTGTTCCGCTACCCCCTCTACACCACCGCCAAAGCCAACCTGGCGGCGCTCAGTTCGGGCCTGTCACCCACCAGTTGCGCCATGGCCGACGACGTGCTGGCCGAGCCCGACCCCAATGTCGGCCTGCTGCAACCGGTGCCGGGACAGCAATTCGGGCCCGACGGCCCCCTCGGGGGCATCAACCCGGTCGGCTTCAAACCCGATGGCGTCGGCGATGACCTGAGGTCCTACCCGGTGGTGACCAAACCGGGGGTGGTGAATTCCGACGCGTCACCGAACAAGCCCAACGCCGCCATGAGTGACTCCGCGGGCACGGCGGGTGGCAAAGGCCCGGTCGGAGTCAACGGGTCGAACGTGGCGCTACCGTTCGGCCTCGACCCGGCACGGACGCCGGTGATGGGCAGCTACGGGGAAAACTCGGTGGCCGCCACCGCCACCTCGTCCTGGTACCAGCTGCCGCCTCGCACGCCGGACCGGCCGCTGGTGGTGGTCTCCGCCGCGGGCGCCATCTGGTCGTACAAAGAGGACGGCACCTTCACCTACGGGCAGCAGCTGAAATTGCAGTGGGGCGTCGCCCGCCCCGACGGCTCCACGCAACCGCTCGCAGAGATGTATCCGATCGACATCGGGCCGGAGCCGGCGTGGCGCAATCTGCGGTTTCCGCTTACCTGGGCGCCACCAGAGGCCAACGTGGCACGCATCGTCGCTTACGACCCGAACTTGAGTGCTGACCAGTGGTTCGCCTTCACGCCGCCGCGGGTCCCGGTGCTGCAGACCCTGCAGCAACTGATCGGATCGCAGACCCCGGTGCTGATGGACATCGCGACCGCCGCGAACCTCCCGTGCCAGCGGCCGTTCTCCGAACACCTTGGCGTTGCCGAACTTCCGCAATACCGCATCCTGCCCGATCACAAACAGACGGCGGCGTCATCGAACGGGTGGGAGGCGAGCGAGGCCGGCGGTCCGTTCCTGTTCACCCAGGCGCTGCTGAGCACCTCGACGATCTCTACCTACCTGCGCGGCGACTGGTACCGCGACTGGGGCTCGGTCGAGCAGTACCACCGGCTGGTGCCGGCCGACCAGGCGCCGGAAGCCGTCGTCGACCAGGGCGTGATCACGGTGCCCGGCTGGAGCCGGCGGGGACCGATCAGGGCACTCCCGTGAGTGTGGTGAACGAGGCCGGCACCGCGGCGGCCGACCGCAATCGGAGTCCCGGCTCGGGCGGCAACGTGCAGCTGACCCGCTGGGTGGCCACCATCGCGGGGCTGATCGGCTTCGTGTTGGCGGTGGCCACACCGCTGCTGCCCGTCGTGCAGACGACCGCGATGCTGAACTGGCCGCAGGGCGGGCAACTGAATAGCGTTACCGCACCACTCATTTCGCTGACCCCGGTAGACGTGCAGGCCACGGTGCCGTGCAGCGTCGTGCGCGACGTGCCGGCGGCGGGCGGGGTGGTGTTGGGCACCGCGCCCAAGGAAGGCAAGGACGCCAACCTCAACGCGCTGTTCGTCGTCGTCAACAAACAGCGGGTGGACGTCACCGACCGCAACGTGGTGATCCTGTCCGTGCCGCGCGAGCTGGTGACGTCCCCGCAATGTGAGCGCATCGAGGTCACCTCGACGCGCGCCGGCACCTTCGCGACCTTTGTCGGGCTCAAGGATCCGGCGGGCCAGCCCTTGCGCGGTGGCTTTGCGGATTCGAACCTGCGCCCGCAGATCGTCGGGGTGTTCACCGACCTGACCGGTCCGGCGCCGCCCGGATTGCAGTTCTCGGCGACCATCGATACCCGGTTCTCCACCACTCCGACTGCCCTGAAACTGTTTGCCATGGTGGTGGCTATCCTGGCCACCGTCGTGTCGCTGGTCGCGCTGTGGCGCCTGGACCAGTTGGATGGCAGGCGGCTGCGCCGGCTCATTCCGGCAAACTGGCGCAAGTTCACCTTGGCCGATGCCACCGTGACATTCGGGTTCCTGCTGTGGCATGTGATTGGCGCGAATTCTTCCGACGACGGCTACATCCTGGGCATGGCCCGGGTCGCCGGCCGCGCCGGCTACATGTCGAACTATTTCCGCTGGTTCGGCAGCCCAGAGGACCCGTTCGGCTGGTACTACAACCTGCTGGCGCTGATGACCCACGTCAGCGACGCCAGCCTGTGGATGCGGTTGCCGGACCTGATCGCCGGTCTGCTGTGCTGGCTGCTGCTGTCGCGTGAGGTGCTGCCCCGGCTGGGGCCTGCGGTGGCGTCCAGCAAGGCCGCGAACTGGGCGGCCGGCATGGTACTGCTGACCGCGTGGATGCCGTTCGACAACGGCCTTCGGCCCGAGCCCATCATCGCGGTCGGTTCGCTGATCACCTACGTGCTGATCGAACGTTCGATGCGCTACAGCCGGTTGACGCCGGCGGCGCTGGCGGTCATCGCCGCCGCGTTCACCCTGGGTGTCCAGCCCACCGGCCTGATCGCGGTCGCCGCGCTGGTGGCCGGCGGCCGCCCGATCCTGCGGATCCTGGTCCATCGCCACCGCCTGGTCGGAACCTGGCCGCTGGTGGCGCCGATGCTGGCAGCCGGCTCCGTCATCCTCACCGTGGTGTTCGCCGACCAGACGTTGTCAACGGTGTTGGAAGCCACCAGGATTCGCACCGCGATCGGGCCCAGCCAGGCGTGGTACACGGAGAACCTGCGCTACTACTACCTCATCCTGCCCACCGTCGACGGTTCGCTGTCGCGCCGGTTCGGCTTCTTGGTCACGGCGCTGTGTTTGTTCACGGCCGTGTTCATCATGTTGCGGCGCAAGCGAATTCCCGGCGTCGCTCGCGGCCCGGCATGGCGGCTGATGGGTGTCATCTTCGGCACCATGTTCTTCCTGATGTTCACGCCGACCAAGTGGGTGCACCACTTCGGGTTGTTCGCCGCCGTCGGGGCGGCGATGGCCGCGCTGACCACGGTGCTGGTGTCGCGAGAGGTACTGCGCTGGTCGCGCAACCGGATGGCGTTCCTGGCGGCGCTGCTGTTCGTGATGGCGCTGTGCTTCGCCACCACCAACGGCTGGTGGTACGTCTCCAGTTACGGCGTTCCGTTCAACAGCACGATGCCGAAGATCGCCGGAATCGCGCTCAGCACAATCTTTTTCATACTATTTGTGATCGCCGCGCTGTACGCGACCTATTTGCACTTCGCGTCCAGGGACCACGGCGAGGGTCGAATGGCACGGGCGCTGACGGCCGCGCCGGTGCCGATCGCCGCCGGATTCATGGCGCTGGTGTTCATCGCATCGATGGTCGCCGGAATCGTGCGGCAATATCCCACCTACTCCAACGGCTGGGCCAACTTGCGCGAATTCGCCGGCGGCTGCGGACTGGCCGACGACGTGCTCGTCGAGCCGGACAGCAACGCCGGCTTTATGCCGCCGTTCCCCGGCAATTACGGCCCATTGGGCCCTCTGGGCGGTGTCAACCCAACAGGCTTCACCCCTAAGGGCGTACCGGAACGCACTCTGGCCGAAGCGGTCCGGGAGACCGCAGTCCCACAGCCCGGCACGGACTACGACTGGTACGGGCCGACCAAGCTGACCGCGCCGGGCATCAACGGGTCGGCGGCACCGCTGCCCTACGGCCTCAACCCCGATCAGGTTCCGATGGCGGGCAGCTACACCAGCGGCGCGCAACAGCAGAGCCGACTCACCTCGGCGTGGTACCAGCTGCCGAAGCCGGATGCCGGTCACCCCCTGGTGGTGGTGACCGCCGCAGGCAAGATCGACGGCAACAGCGTGTTGCACCACCACACCAACGGGCAGACCGTCGTGCTGGAGTACGGCAAGCCCGGTCCCGGCGGTGACGTTGTGCCGGCCGGGCGGCTGGTGCCCTATGACCTCTACGGGGAGCAACCCAAGGTGTGGCGCAACCTGCGCTTCCCCCGCTCCGACATGCCCGCCGACGCGGTGGCGGTCCGCGTGGTGGCCGAGGACCTGTCCCTGACGCCGGAAGACTGGGTCGCGGTGACTCCGCCACGGGTGCCGGAGCTCCGCTCCCTACAGGAGTACGTCGGCTCCACGCAGCCCGTGCTGCTGGACTGGGCGGTGGGGCTGGCCTTCCCGTGCCAGCAGCCGATGCTGCACGTCAACGGCGTCACCGAGATCCCGAAGTTCCGCATCACACCGGACTACTCGGCCAAGAAGATGGACACCGACACCTGGGAGGACGGCGTCAACGGCGGCCTGCTGGGCATCACCGACCTGCTGCTGCGGGCCCACGTCATGTCCACGTACCTGTCCCGCGACTGGGGCCGCGACTGGGGATCGCTGCGCAAGTTCGACACCCTCGTAGACGCCGGGCCCGCCCAACTCCAATTGGGCACCGCGACCCGCAGCGGGTGGTGGTCGCCCGGGCCGATCCGGATCAAACCGTAGCTTTGGGCGCGTCCAACGGCGCGTCAGCCCGCGGGCAACTTCAGGACCTGATTGTTGCCGCCGTCGACGACGTAGAGGTTGCCGACGCCATCCACCGCCACCGCGTCGGGAAGGTAGAGGCCGGTGAACGGCAGCACGGTCTGGGTCGTGGCCCCGGCCGCCAGCTTCACCACCCGGCTATTGGTTTGCTCTGTGACGTAGATGTTGCCGGCACGATCCACCGCCACCCCGGTGGGGCCTTTAAGACCGGTGAATGGCAGCACGGTCTGGGTCGTGGTCCCGACCGCCAGCTTCAGCAGCCGATTGTTGGCGAATTCGGTGATGTAGAGGTTCCCGGCGCCATCCACCGCCACCCCTCCGGGGCCTTGGATGCCGGTGAACGGCAGCTCGACCTGGGTGGTTGTCCCGGCCACCAGCTTCAGCACCCGGTTGTTGCCGCTGTCGGTGACATACAGGTTGCCGGCGCCATCCACCGCCACCCCGGAGGGGTCTTTGAGGCCGGTGAACGGCAGCTCAGTCTGGGCGGTGCTCCCGGCCGCCATCTTAAGCACCCGACCCTGGTACGCGTTGATTACGACGTAGAGGTTGCCGGCGCCATCCACCGCCACCCCGGCGAGGAGTTCACTGTCGGGGAACGGCACCGCAACCTGGGCGGTCGCCCCGACCGCCAGCTTCACCAGCCGATGGTTGTTTACGTCGGTGACGTACAGGTTGCCGGCGCCATCCACCGCCACCCCTTCGGGGGTGTAGAGGCCGGTGAACGGCAGCACCATCTGGGATGGCGGCTGCGGCGGCTGAGCCGCCACCGACCGCTGCGATGTCTGGTTCCCGACGGTGACGACGCCAATGACGGCGGCGGCGACGGCTGCGATCACCGCCAGGACGGCTACGCCGGAAGCGATCCGGGTCCTCCGACTCATCCGCGCAAGCAGTCGCGGCCGCGCCTGGGGGCCAGGCGCCGATTCCCCGCGCGCGAGTGGTGGGGTCGCGATCAGGGTCGAGGTCACGGGTACACCCGGAATCGGTTGGGGCGGAGGGGTATCGGGATAGTCCAGCACCGTGTCGGCAGGCCGCGGGCGTTCTTCAACGGCATCAGCATTGGGCACAGTGACGGCGCGGTCATCCAGTAGGGTGGCGGCGCTGCGCCGCTCTGGGACGGTGGACGCGTCCCGGACAGCGGTGGCCAGCTCGGTGATGGTCTGGTATCGCTGTTCGGGTTCTTTTGCCATGCCCTTGGCGATCACTGCATCGAACCCGGCGGGCACCTCGGGTTGAGTGGCCGACGGTCGCGGGGGCGGAACCGTCAGGTGCCCGGCCACTTGGCTTTCCAACGTCTCGCCCGGGAACGGACGGCTCCCGGTCAGACACTCGTACAGCACACACGCCAACGCATAGATATCGGAGCGCGCATCGGCCTCACGCGCCCCCAGACGCTCCGGCGCCATGTAGTGCCAGCTGCCGATCATGGCACCGGTACCGGTCAGCCCGGTCTGATCGGCGCCGCGGGCGATACCGAAGTCGATCAGATACGCGAAATCGTCCTCGTCGATCAAAATGTTGGACGGCTTGACGTCGCGGTGCACCAGACCGACCTTGTGCGCGGCGCGCAGCGCCGTGGCCACCTGCCCGATGATGCGCACCGCGCGCTCCGGCGCCAACGGCCCACGGGCGAGCACCTCGCCCAGGTCGCGGCCCTCGACCAGACGCATATCGACATATAGCCGGCCGTCGATCTCGCCATAGTTGTGGATCGGAATGATGTGCGGGTTGTTCAGCTGCGCGGCCGCTTCGGCCTCCCGGCGAAACCGCGCCACGAACGTCTGGTCGGCGGCCAGCTGCGGCGGCAGCAGCTTGATCGCCACAATTCGCTTGGTCGCCGTGTCATAGGCGCGCCACACCTCACCCATACCGCCGCGGCCCAGCAGATCCTGCAACCGGTAGCGCCCGAAGGGGGTCCCCTGCACCGGTTCACCATAAGCGGCCAGGCCAGGATTTGGCAGACAAGTCCGCGATGACCGCTATTGCGCAGCGGCTCCGTTTGACGCACCGGGCGGCGCAGTCGTGGCCGAGGTCGGCCGGGTCGTCAGGTGGCCATCAAGACGCTGACAACGGAGTTGGCCGGCGAGCCGGAAAATCAGCGGCGGTTTCGCCGCGAAGCCCGGTTATTGAGTTGGTGGCTGCGGCGCCAACGAGGAACAGGCTTGGAAGGCCGAGTTCCAGGTGTTCTGGTCCACTCCCGGTGGCGCTGGGGGTGTCGGTGGCGCCGTGCCGCTCGGTGAAGCACTACCACTGGGAGGCGACCCGGATGGCGGCATGCCTAGCGGGGGCCGCCCTGGTGGTGGTGCGGGCACACCGTGGGCGGTCAGGCATTGACTAAACGCATCATTGGGTGCTGACCCCGCGGGCGGTGAGGGCGCCAACGAGGAACAGGCCTGCCACGCTGATTCCCAGACGCCCTGGTCCACCCCCGGTGGCGCTGGCGGTGTCGGTGGCGCCGTGCCGCTAGGCGAAGCACCGCCACTGGGAGGCGACCCGGATGGCGGCGTACCTAACGGGGGCGGCCCTTCTGGTGGTGTGGGCACACCGTGGGCGGTCAGGCATTGACTAAACGCATCATTGGGTGCCCGACTCGTGGCGCCCGGGCTGGTGGAGGGCGGGGTGGTGGCCGAGCACGCGGTAGCGATGGCGGTCAGGGCGACTATCGTCGCGCTTGCCGCAATTCGATTCTTCAAGGTTGCTTTCACTTCCTTGGTCCCTTCCCAGTCCGAATCCCTGGACGGCTGATGAGATCACCAGGCATCGTCAAGCTGTCGGCGCCCCAAGTGCCGCGGCTCCCCGGTCGCGGCCCGTCCCGCGCGACTCGACCCGGGCACCGCGACCCGCAGCGGGCCGTGTCGCCGGACAGATCCTAATTAGGCTCTTGTCCACAAATACCGCTTCGCACAGAAATGAAACACTTGGCTACATGGGCTCGACGCGCCTTGGCATCGCATCGTGCATCGCATCGCTGGTCGGTGCCTTGATGGTCGCCGCAGCGGTCGCTTGCGCCGGGCCGCCGCCAGGTGGCCTGGGCAGCCCCGACGCGCTCAAACGGCTGAACTACGTCGCCATGGGCGACTCCGTCGCCGCCGCGCCGGGCGTGCCGGACCCGGCACCACCCGCCGGGTGCCGCAAGTCGACCAACGACTATCCGTCGGTACTGGCGCGACGGCTCAATGCGACCACGTTCACCGACGTCACGTGCAGCGGAGCCACCACCGAAAACCTCACCAGCCGCTCTCAGCAGACGAAGGACGGGCCGGTCGCCCGCCAGATCGACGCGGTCAACGCGAGCACCGATCTGGTCACGATCACCATCGGCGCCAACGACATCGGGCTGGCCTCCGACGCGCAGGTTTGCAAGGTCAATTCGCCCAATCCGCCGCCGTGCACCAACGAGTTCGTGGTCGGCAATGTCGACCGCATTTCGCAGGTGATCACCACGCAGTCACCGTTGTGGAGCGCGCTGATCGACTGGGTCCGGCTCAAAGCACCGAACGCGCGAATCATCCTGGTGGGGTACGGCATCTTCGTGCGTCCCGGCGGCTGCTTTCCGGGGCAGCCGGTCCTGCCGCGCGACTCCGACTATTTGCAATCCAAACTCAATGAGCTCGACGACCGGCAACAGCAACTCGCCAGTAACTTAGGCGTCGACTATTTCGACACACGTCCATTATCGCGGGGCCATGACATATGCGCCGCCCCCGGCGAGCGGTATATCGAAGGCTTTGTGACCGCCGGTTCGGCTGTTCCCCTGCACCCCAACACTTTTGGAGCCGCAGCCGTGGGAAATGCGCTCGCAGGCTATATCACGCGATCGGTGTCGCGGGGCTAAGCGACTTCACCCGGTAACAGAATATCTGCCTAGTGAGGTTTTGATTCCGCGAATCCCGTCAATACCCGGTTTCGGGGTTGGGAATCGGTCATCGGGCATAGATGGTGGGGCAAATGCGCGCACTAACACACTTAACAACCTCCGCTGCGGCAATCACTTTATTGACCGCTTCGGCAATTACTTTTGCGGTCGGCACCGCCGGCGCTAACCCGGGCGCGAACGACGCCACCAGGATCGCCTTGGACGCAAGGATGAGAAATTGCGATTTCAGCCAAGAGCCCACTCCCCCCGAGATCCCCGCCCCCATACTGGGAACCGGCTGGATCGACATGCACACCGGCGGGTCACGCGCCGTCGCGGAGGTGCATCTGACGGCCCCCAACGACCCGGGCACGCATTACAGCGTCGGCCTGATCGAGGAACCCCGGCCGTCAGCTGCGAACTGCGGTCCCGGGGATCCGGGCACCTCCTTTACCGGCATGGACACCGACGCGGCCGGCGTCGGAACGGCGACGGTGCAAGACAGTGTTCGGCCAGGCGCGACCGGCGTGTGGGTGATTGTCGAGCGTCCGAACGCACACGAGTCGACTCCGGCCGAGTACTACACGTCGGAATTCCTGGCCCCTGTCTAGGCGATTTCCGTTTGGTTTTCTTCGCCGGACCGGCCAAGGGTTGACAGCAACGAGCCGTCTTCACCGAACGCCCCGGCTGTTATACCGTCGCGGCATGAATGAGTACGACATCGAGGCCGTGGACCGGTTGCCCTTCTCGACTCCGGAAAAGTCGCAGCGCTACCAAACCGACAACTATCGCGGAGCCGTCGGGCTGAATTGGTACCTCACCGATCCCAGCCTGCAATTCACCATGGCGTACTACCTGCAGCCCGACGAGCTGGCCTTCGCCGAGCCGCACCTAACGCGCATCGGCGAGCTGATGGGCGGCCCGGTAACGCGCTGGGCCGAAGAGACCGACCGCAACCCCCCGCGGCTCGAGCGCTACGACAGGTGGGGGCACGACATCAGCCGGGTGGTCATGCCGGCATCGTTCAACCAATCCAAGCGCGCGGTGCTCGATGCCCTACAGGCATTGCGCGACGATGCGCGACGCGCCGGTGTGAAGGCGTCGCTGCCACTGTTCGCCGCCAACTACTTGCTCAATCAGGCCGATATCGGGATGGCCTGCGCGCTCGGCACCGGCGGCAACATGGTCCGGTCGCTGGTGAGTGCGTACGCGCCGCCCGACGTGCGCGACTATGTGCTGGCCAAGTTGGACTCCGGCGAGTGGGACGGCGAGGCCGCGCAGCTCATGACGGAGCGCACCGGCGGCTCGGACCTCGGCGCGCTGGAGACGACCGCGACCCCCAGCGGCGACGCCTGGCTGCTGAATGGCTTCAAATGGTTTGCGTCCAACTGCGCCGGCGAGGCGTTCATCGCGCTGGCCAAACCCGTGGGGGCTCCCGACTCGACCCGGGGCGTGGCCAGTTTCCTCGTGCTGCGCAACCGCCGCGACGGGTCCCGCAACGGCGTGCGGATCCGGCGCCTCAAAGACAAGCTCGGCACCCGCTCGGTCGCCTCCGGCGAGATCGAGTTCGTCGACGCCGAGGCCTTCCTGCTGTCCGGCGAACCCAGCGGCCGAGAAGCTCAGGGCGGCGCGTCCGACGGCAAGGGCCTGGGCCGGATGATGGAGCTGACCAACAGACTGCGGCTGGCCACCGCCTCGTTCGCCCTCGGCAATGCGCGCCGCGCGCTGGTCGAGTCGCTGTGTTATGCCCGCCAGCGCCAGGCGTTCGGCGGGCCGCTCATCGACAAGCCGCTGATCCGGCGCAAGCTGGCCGAAATGATCGTCGACGTCGAAGCCACCCAAGCGCTGGTGTTCGACGGCATCGGATTCCCCAACCACCGCCAGCCCAGAACCATCCGGCAGCGCATCGCCGTGCCGGTCACCAAGCTCAAGGTCTGCCGGCTCGGGATCACCGCGGCGTCGGATGCGGTCGAGATGCATGGCGGCAACGGCTATATCGAGACCTGGCCGGTGGCCCGGGTGCTGCGCGACGCACAGGTGAACACCATCTGGGAGGGCTCCGACAACATCCTCTCGCTCGACGTGCGCCGCGGCATCGAGCAGTCGCGGGCGCACGAACCGCTGCTGGCGCGCATGCGCGACGCGGTGTCGGTCTCCGACGACGACGAAACCACCAGCCTGGTCGCCGGCCGCATCGAGGACCTCGATGCGGCGATCGCGGCCTGGGCCAACCTCGACAGCCGTGTGGCGGAGGCGCGGCTATACCCGCTGGCGCAGTTCATGGGCGACGTCTACGCCGGTGCGCTGCTCACCGAGCAGGCCGCCTGGGAACGGGAAACCCGCGGCACCGACCGCAGGGCGCTCGTCGCACGGCTGTACGCGCTGCGGTATCTCGCCGATCGGGGGCCGCTGCGCGGTATCGACGCCGACTCCGACGAGGCGCTGGACCGTTTCGACGAACTCGTCGACGGGACGCTGCGTTATCCATCGACGCGAGCGTGAACTAGCCGACGCTCCCCCGGGCATGAATTCAAGGGCCTGTCGCGTCGCCGTATTCACGCTGGGCGAGCGCTGGGCGCCGTACTACTTAGAGCGGGAGCAGGCTGTGCTTGCGGCCGACTCGCCACCAGAGCTGCTTGTCCCGCAGCAGGTGCATCGACTTGCGCAACAGCAGCCGGGTCTGGTGCGGGTCAATGACCGCGTCGATGAACCCCCGCTCGGCGGCGATCCACGGGATCGCCATGTTCAGGTTGTAGCCGTCGATGAAGTCCTTCTTGATCTGCTGCGCCTCAGGCGTCGTCGGGTCCGGGAAGCGCTTCATCAGCAGCTGCGCGGCCCCTTCGGCGCCGATCACGGCGATCCGCGCGGTCGGCCAGGCGAAGTTGAAGTCGGCGGTCAACTGCCGCGAGCCCATCACCGCATACGCACCGCCGTAGGACTTGCGGATGGTGATCGTCACCTTAGGCACGTCGGCCTCCACGACCGCGGAGAGGAACCGGCCGCCGCGCTTGATGATGCCGTTCTTCTCCTGCTCGGCCCCCGGCAGGAAGCCCGGAGTGTCGACGACGAAGATCAGCGGGATCTCGAAGATGTCGCAGAACCGGATGAAGCGGGTTGCCTTGTCGGAGGCCTCGTTGTCGATCGACCCCGCCAGGTACATCGGCTGGTTCGCGATCACGCCGACCGGGCGGCCGTCGACCCGGGCGAAGCCGGTGATGATGGCCTGACCCCCCTGAGCGGCGACGTCGAGAAAATCGCCGTCGTCGAAGATCCGCAGCAGGATCTCGTGCATGTCGTAGGCCGCATTGTCGGAGTCCGGGATGATCGAGTCGAGCTCGAGGTCGGTCGCGGTGATGTCCGGCTCTAGCCCGGGATTGACGACCGGCGGCTTGTCAAAGACGTTAGACGGCAGGAACGACAGGAAGTCACGGACGTACTGGAATGCCTCGGCCTCGGAGTCGACGACGTGATGGATGTTGCCGTAGCGGGCCTGGACGTCGGCGCCACCCAGCTCGTCGAGGGTGACCTCTTCGCCAGTGACTTCCTGGATCACGTCAGGACCGGTGACAAAGAAGTAGCCCTGATCGCGCACCGCGACAAGGAGATCGTCCTGGATCGGCGAATAGACCGCTCCCCCAGCGCATTTACCGAAGATGAGGGAGATCTGCGGCACGATTCCGGACAACAATTCGTGGCGGCGCCCCAGCTCGGCGTACCAGGCCAGTGAGGTGACCGCGTCCTGGATGCGGGCGCCGCCGGAATCGTTGATGCCGATGATCGGGCAGCCGACCATCGCGCACCACTCCATCAGCCGGGCCACCTTGCGGCCGAACATCTCGCCGACTGTGCCTTGAAACACGGTCTGGTCGTGGGAGAACACCCCGACCGGTCGGCCGTTGATCATCGCGTGGCCGGTGACCACGCCGTCGCCGTACAACGCGCCGGGATCCCCGGGGGTTTTGCACAGCGCACCGATCTCCAGGAAGGTGCCGGGATCGACCAGCGCGTGGACGCGGGCGCGGGCGCTGGGGATGCCCTTCTTGTCGCGCTTGGCGGCGGCCTTCTCACCGCCGGGTTCCTTGGCCAGTTCCAGTCGAGCGCGGAGCTCGGCCAGCTTTTCGGCGGTGGAATGCTGGATAGGAGCCGGCGCCATCTCGGTCACTACTTGCCTACCTCACTTGTCCGGCTGCGGTCAGCCTCGATGTTGTCAACCGCGCGGCTCATGTGCTCGCCCACCTTGGCGATGATCGGCTCGTCGATGGCCTGAATGTGCTCACCACCGATCGGCACGACCTCGAGGTCGGCGACGTACTCACCCCAGCCGCCGTCCGGCTTGCGAACGGCATACCGCGGCTCGAACATGATCGCGTCGTCATGGTAGCGATCGGCCATGTAGAGGGTGACATGCCCGTCGTATGGCTGGATCTGGGCGGTGTCGATGGCCCGGTTGTCCAGATATGACGTGCGCTGGTGCTCGATGATCCCGGCCGGGACCTGCACACCGCTCTGGCTGACGGCGTCCAGCACGAACCGGACCTGGCCCTCGTCGTCCAGTTCCTCGAGCTGCTCGTAGGGGATCGCCGGGATGGTGACGTTGAACGTCTTCTCGGCGAACCGGGCGTAGCGGTCCCAGCGCTTGCGGATCTCCTCCTTGGTCTGCGGGATCTCCTCGCCGGCGCGCACCGCATCGATCAGACCGACGAACCGGACGTCCTTGCCCAGCCGCTTCAGCCCGATCGCGCATGCGTAGGCCAGAACACCGCCCAGCGACCAGCCGACCAGAATGAACGGCCCGTCGCCCTGCATGTCGATCAGCTTCGGAACGTATTGAGCCGCACGCTCTTCGATCGTTCCTTCGACCCGCTCTAAGCCGTACATCGGGGTGTCCGCCGGCAGCCGGTTCAGCAGCGGCTCGTACACCACCGTCGAGCCGCCCGCCGGATGGAAGACGAACACCGGTACCTGCGAGCCACCCTCGGTCGGCGCACGCAGGGTGCGGACGAACCCGTCGATCGTCCCGGCTTCCAGGTAACCGCGTACCTTGTCGGCCAGCGCCTCGATGTTTTCCGACGTCAGCACGTCCTCGGCGGTGATCGGCCCTTCGGCGCGCTCGGAGAGCCGCTCCGCCATCTTGGCCGCGGTGTCACCGTCCAGCTTGGGCAGCGTGTTGAAAATGCCGCCCGGGGACTTCCCGGTGACGATCGCCCAGGTAGCGAAGGTAACCCGCTCGGCCGCATCGCGCGGCGGCACATCGGAGTTCAGCGCCTTGGCGACCGCCTCCTGGCTCAGCGCCGCCGCGGCGCCAGTCAGGTTCGGCTGCCCGCCATTGCCCGACGCACCCGACGGGCCAGCCGGGTCGGTCGGCGGCGGCGGAACCGGCAGGTCGGATGCTTCCATGGCCTCCAAGGCCGAAGCTTCGGCCGGCGTTTCGGGGCCGGGCTTGCCGTGCAGCAAATCCGCCTGCGCCCTGGCGATCTCCTCAGCCGTCTGAACCCTCTGGTGCTCGTGCAGCTGCTCGACCTCGTCGCGGTGCTCGATCGCGTATTCGATCAGCTTCTCCACGTTGTAGAGGTTGGCGTCGCGCACGGCCTGCAGCTGGATCGGCGGCAGATCGAAGTCGTACTCGACACGGTTCTTGATCCGCACCGCCATCAGCGAGTCCAGGCCCAGCTCGATCAGCGGCACCTCCCACGGCAGGTCCTCGGGTTCGTAACCCATCGCCGCCGCCACGATCGTGCCCAGCCGTTGGGCGATGGTCTCGCCGGATTCCGGCGACCATTTGACGAAGTCGGTGGGCATATAGCGGTTGGTCAAGTTGTCCGACAGCGCCTCAGGGTCCTCGCCCGCGGCGATCGCCGCCGCCGTCGGCGAGTCCCCCGGCACCGTCGCGGCGGGAGCCATCGCAACAGCGGAATCCGTGATGGCCGCGCCCGCGCCGACCGCTGCCGGCAACACCGATTGGGAACCGGTCCGCGAGACCAGGGCGTCGTAGACCAGCGTGAAGGATTCGTCGATGCGGGCATGCACCTGAATCGAGGCGCCGCCGGGGTGCCGCGTCAGCGTCGTCACCAGTCGCGAGCCGTCGGCGGGCAGCGCGCGCTGTTCCGCCGCCGTCAACTGCGCATCCGGAAGCACCACGGCCGCAGCGGCTCGCACCAGCGACGCTAGGTCCGTGAGACCCTTGGGCGCGTACTCGAAGACGTGGCGGCCATCCGGCAGCGCGACATGGTTCCCCGGCACGAGCACCACGCTGGTACCCCCGACCATCTGCACGTCCAGCCAGTGTTCCTTGCGCTTGAACCGGGTCGGCGGAATGTTCGCGTAGTCGGCCGGTCTGGCGGCGCGGGTGAACAGCGTGCGCACGTCCAGGTCGTGGCCGTACACGTAGAGCTGCGCCATGGTCGACGTGATCGACGCGACCTCGTCCTCCTTGCGGGCCAGCGTCGGGATCAGCTGGGCATCGTGCAGACCGGCGCTGGCCGTCGTCAGGCCCACCTGCATCAGCGCCACCGGGTTGGGCGCCAACTCCAGGAACGTGGTGTGCCCGCTGTCGACGGCGTTGCGGACCCCGTGGGTGAAGTAGACGCTGTGGCGCAGGCCCTTCTTCCAGTACTCGACATCGTGGATCGGCTCGCTGCCGGGCTTGACGTAGCTGCCCTCATGCACCGTCGAGTAGATCCCGGCCATCGGGCTCATCGGCTTGATGCCCTGCAGCTCGGCGGTGAGCTCGCCGAGCAGCGGGTCCATCTGCGAGGTGTGGCTGGCGCCCTTGGTCTGGAACTTGCGGGCGAACTTGCCCTCGGCCTCGGCGCGGGCGATGATCGCGTCCACCTGCTCGGGCGGGCCGCCGATGACGGTCTGGGTCGGTGCGGCGTACACGCACACCTCCAGATCCGGGAAGTCGGAGAACACCGTCTTGATCTCTTCGGCGGAATACTCGACCAGCGCCATCAACCGGATGTACTCGCCGAACAGCATCGCCTCGCCCTCGCCCATCAGATGCGAGCGCGAGCAGATCGCGCGCGTCGCATCCCGCAGCGACAGGCCGCCCGCGAAATAGGCCGACGCGGCTTCGCCCAGCGACTGGCCGACCACCGCGGCGGGTTTGGCGCCGTGATGCTTGAGCAGCTCACCCAGCGCGATCTGGATCGCGAAGATGGTGACCTGGGTGGTTTCGATGCCGTAGTCCTGCGAGTCGTCCAGGATCAGCTCGAGCACCGAGTAGCCCAGCTCGTCGGCGACCAGCGCGTCGACCTTCTCGATCCACTCGGCGAACACCGGGTTGCGCAGATACAGGCTCTTGCCCATCTTGCGGTGCTGCGCGCCGAACCCGGCCAGCACCCACACCGGGCCGTTGGTCACCGGCCCGTCGACGCTGAATACGTTCGGTCGCTGCTTGCCGTCGGCGACCGCCCGCAGGCCCTTGATGGCCTCTTCGTGGTCATGCGCCAGCACCACCGCGCGCGAGCGCGCATGGTTGCGCCGCGACAGCGACCGGCCGATCGACTCCAGCGACGACGCCTGGCCCTCTGGGCTTTCCATCCAGTCCGCCAGCTCCGCGGCCGCGGCCTTCTTGCGCGACGTCAGGAACGCCGACACCGCCAAGGGCACCAAGGGTGCCGTAATTTCTTGTGCCGCAAGCTCTTCCAGCGCGACCTCCTTGAGCCGCAGCGCCTCTTCGGTGAGGCCCGACAGTTCGGGCTCCGCTCCCCCGCAAGCGGGAGGTGCCCCCACTTCGGCCCCGGGCGCCGAAAAATCAGAGCCGATGATGTCGCCGTACTCGTCGAACCGCGCCGGGACCGGGGCCGCTTCCGCGGCCGGCTGCGTCTCGGGCGCCGGTTCGCGCTCCTCCTGTTCCACGACGTCACGCGGCAGGACCTCGCGCACCACCAGGTGCGCGTTGGCGCCGCCGAAGCCGAAGCTCGACACCCCGGCCAGCGCGTAGCCGCCGTAGCGCGGCCAGTCGGTGGGCGTGGTGACCATCTTCAGCCGCATCGCGTCGAAGTCGATGTAGGGGCTGGGCCCGGCGAAGTTGATCGACGGCGGCAGCTTGTCGTGCTGCAGGGCCAGCACCACCTTGGCCAGGCTGGCCGCGCCGGCCGCCGACTCCATGTGCCCGATGTTGGTTTTCACCGCGCCCAACAAAGCCGGCCGGTCTGCGGGACGCCCCCTGCCGACCACCCGGCCCAGCGCCTCAGCCTCGATCGGGTCACCGAGAATGGTGCCCGTGCCGTGCGCCTCGATGTAGTCGACGGTGCGCGGGTCGATGCCGGCGTCCTTGTAGGCCCGGCGCAGCACCTCGGCCTGCGCGTCCTGGTTGGGAGCGATCAGGCCGTTGGACCGGCCGTCGTGGTTGACGGCGCTGCCGGCTATGACGGCCAGGATCTGGTCGCCGTCGCGGCGAGCGTCGTCGACCCGCTTGAGCACCACCATGCCGGCGCCCTCGGAGCGGGTGTAGCCGTCGGCGTCCGACGAGAACGACTTGATCCGGCCGTCCGGGGCCAGCACCGCGCCGATCTCGTCGAAACCGAGCGTCACCCCCGGCGTGATCAGGGCGTTCACCCCGCCGGCGACCACGACGTCGGCCTCGCCGTTGCGCAGCGCCTGCACACCCTGATGAATCGCCACCAGCGAACTCGAGCACGCGGTGTCGACGGCGACCGACGGGCCCCGGAAGTCATAGAAGTACGACACCCGGTTGGCGATGATCGAGCTCGCATTACCGGTGATCGCATAGGGGTGCGTCACCGACGGGTCGAGGACGGCCAAGAAGCCGTAGTCGTTGTTGGAGACGCCGACGTACACGCCGACCGCCTCGCCGCGCAGGCTCGACGGTGGGATGCGCGCGTATTCGAGCGCCTCCCAGGTCAGCTCCAACGCCATCCGTTGCTGCGGGTCGATGTTGTCGGCTTCGGTCTTGGCCACCGCGAAGAACTCGGAGTCGAAGCCCTTGATGTCCTTCAAGTACCCACCGCGGGTGCGGGCATTCGCGATGCGCTGGGCCAGCCGCGGCTCTTCGAGGAATTCCGACCAGCGGCCTTCGGGCAGGTCGGTGATGGCGTCGCGGCCTTCCAGCAAGGCCTGCCACGTTTCCTCGGGGCTGTTCATGTCGCCCGGGAGGCGGGTCGACAAACCCACGACCGCGATGTCGACGCGCTCCGCCGGGCCGTTGCGCGACCAATCAACAACATCGTCGCCGTCGTCGGGCGATTCGGGCTCGCCCTCGACGATGCGCGTCGCCAGCAATTCGATGGTCGGATGCTGGAAGGCCACCGCGATCGACAGCGTGACACCGGTCATGTCTTCGATGTCGGCGGCCATCGCCACGGCATCCCGCGACGACAGGCCCAGCTCCACCATCGGGATCGACTCGTCGATCTCGTCGGCCGACTTCCCGACGGCCTTGCCCACCCAGTTGCGCAACCACTGCCGCATCTCGGGGACCGTCACGTCGGTCTTCTTGGCGGGCCCGTTCGTTTGGGACCCTTCGGTCGCTTGGGACCCTTCGTCGGCTTGGGACCCTTGGGGCCCATCGTTCGTTTGGGATTCGTCTATCTCAGTCATGGGTGCCTTTTTGGTTGTGGGCTCAGGATTCGGTGGCGAACACCGTCGGGGAGCCGATGCCGCTGCGCAGGCTGCCGTCGAGGTAGGCGGTACGGCACGCGCGCCGACCGATCTTGCCGCTGGAGGTGCGCGGAATCGTTCCGGCCTGCACCAGCAGCACGTCACGCACGGTCACCCCGTGCCCCACGGCGACGGCCGCCCGGATCTCGTCGGCGATGGGCTGGTAGTCCAGCTTGTGCGTGCCGGCGGCACGCTCGCCGACAACGACCAGCTGCTCGGAGATGTCCTCGCGGTCGGACTTCAGGCCGGCGTGCGGGTCGTCGAACACGCTGCCGGGCAGCTGGTTGGCCGGCACCGAGAACGCGGCCACGTAGCCGACCCGCAGCGCCTTGGTGGATTCCTGCGCCGTGTACTCCAGGTCCTGCGGGTAGTGATTGCGGCCGTCGATGATGACCAGGTCCTTAATGCGGCCCGCTATATAGAGGTGTCCCTTGAAGTAGGTGCCACAGTCGCCGGTGCGCACCCATAGCCCGTCGTCGGGGGCTCCCTCGGCGTGCGACTCGCTGATCCGCGACTTGAGGATGTTTTTAAAGGTTTCGGACGTCAGGTCCTCTTTGCCCCAGTAGCCGATGCCCATGTTCTTGCCGTGCAGCCAGATCTCGCCGATCTGCCCGTCCGGCAGCTCGCTGGCCGTCTCGGTGTCGACGATGACGGCCCACTCGTCGACGCCGACCTTGCCCGCGGAGACCTGCGCGACGGCGTTCGGCGCGCCGGCGGCGACCTCGGCGAAGCGGCCGTTGTTGAGGTCGTCGCGGTCGACGTGGATGACCGTCGGCGCCTCGTCCATCGGGGTGGTCGAGACGAACAGGGTCGCCTCGGCCAGACCGTAGGACGGCTTGACGGCGGTTTCCTTCAGGCCGTAGGGCTTGAAGGCATCGAGGAACTTGCGCATCGAGGCCGGCGACACCGGCTCGCTGCCGTTGAGGATGCCCTTGACGTTGCTCAGGTCCAGCGGCGGCTCGTCGTCGCGGGGCACGCCACGCACGGCGGCGTGTTCGAACGCGAAGTTGGGCGCGGCCGAGAAGGTCCCGGAACCTGGGGGGTCGTCGGGATGGCGCGCGAGTAAGCGTATCCAGCGACCGGGCCGGCGCACGAACGCGGCAGGCGTCATAAAGGTGAAGCTGTGCCCGAGCACCGTCGATAGCAGCGTGGTGATCAGACCCATGTCGTGGAAGAACGGGAGCCAGCTGCAGCCGCGGTCGCCCTCCTGCCCTTCCAGGGCATTGAGCACCTGCAACACGTTGGTGGGCAGGTTCAGATGGGTGATCTCCACGCCCGTCGGCATACGGGTGGAGCCCGAGGTGTACTGCAGGTAGGCGATGGTGTTCTCGACGGCGTCGGGAGCCTGCCAGGTGGCGGAAACCTCGGTGGGCACCGCGTCGACGGCGATGACGCGGGGCCGTTCCTTGGCCGACCGGGCCCTGATGAACTTGCGGACCCCCTCGGCGGAGTCCGTGGTGGTCAGGATCGTCGACGGCGTGCAGTCGTCGAGTACCGCGTGCAAACGGCCCACGTGGCCCGGCTCGGCCGGGTCGAACAACGGCACGGCGATGCGGCCCGAATACAGCGCGCCGAAGAAGGCGACGAGGTAGTCCAGGTTCTGCGGGCACAGGATGGCGATGCGGTCACCCGGCTGGGTGACCTGCTGCAGACGGGCCCCCACGGCGCGGTTGCGGGCGCTGAAGTCGGACCACAGAATGTCGTGCTCGACGCCGTCCCGTTCGGTCGAGAAGTCTACGAACCGGTAGGCCAGCCTTTGGCCACGAACCTTCGCCCACTTTTCCACGTGACGGACCAGGTTCGTGTTGGCCGGGAACCTGATCTTTCCATCCACGATGAATGGGTTGTGGTACGCCATGCCGCCCTCTCCTGTGGTTCCATCTTTCGATCGGCTACGCCGACGGGTTACCTCTGCGCGCGGGCCGGTCGTCGGGACGGCGCCCGCTCGCGCGGCGTCGCTCTAGCCATCTTCCAAGCCAGCTTCGACCCGATCGGGTCAACACACAATGCTCTTAACGCTTACGTGCTCTTATTTTCCTCTTAATGTTAAGCGGCGACGCGCGGCAGACCAAATCACAAGGTACAGCTGATCGGGCCCACTACCGCCGAAGTTAAGCCATGTCACCCGTGTTTGGGATGCGGTGCGCCATCGATCACCCCATGCGCCCAATTCAACGTCCAGTCGGTCGCCGGCGCCCCGTCCAAATTCCAGAACTGTGGTGTGGCGTACATCGCATGAACCGGCTGACCGGCGTTGCCGGCCAGCGTATTCAGCGTGTTCGACAGGTTGGCGACGCTGAAGGCCTCCGCAGGCGCGGCGCAGATGAGGTCACCAGGGGCGCAGATTTCGTTGGACTTGCCGTTGAGCGCGCCGAAGCCGTCCGGCCGCGCACCGGTCATGGTCAAACCGAGCCCGGCCAGAACCGGTACCTCATGCAGGGTGATCTCGGCGCCCTCGCCCGGCGGGTTGGGCCCGATCTCGTTGCCCACGTCCTGCTGGCGGCGGCCGTCGGCGATCAGCGTGACGCCGAGCACCAGGTCGTCATCGACGGGTCCGCGGCCGTTACCGACATCGCTGGCGATGTCACCGGCGATCACCGCGCCCTGCGAGAAGCCGATCAACACGTAGCTGGTCAACGGGCACTTGGTGTTCATGTCGGTCATCTCTTGGACCGTCGCGCGGGTGCCTTCCGCCCGACTGTCGTTGTAGGACATCTGCGTGTCGTTGGTCATTGGATTGTGAAACTGCGCCGTGTACGGGGTCGTGTAAGTCTGCAGGCGCGACGAGGGGAACTGCTGGCCGAGCGTCACAGTCACGTTGTGCAGCAACGCGTTCGGAAATTGCATCGGGTTAACCGGGTTGTCCCCCGAGGCCGATTCCCAGGTGCCGGGAATGTTGATCAACAGCACGTCAGGGCAGGAGGCGTCTTGCGAGGCGGGCCGGGGCTTGTGCGGGAGGGCTGAGGTAGCGGACGACGGGGGCACCACACCCGGCGGCACCGCGGTAGGCGGGCTTTCGGGGCCGCGCAGCAGCACCACCAGGGCGAAGATGACCATCCCCACGACGAGCGCCATCGACAGGGCGGCAGCCCAGGCGAGGACTCGGTGGCGCTGGCGCCGGGCGTTCGTGGCCGTCTTGGCCATGGGAGTCTCCTGCTAGCAGAGTCGGTGGGTCGCAGCGACGCGGCCGTCCCGCCCGATGCTGCACTTCTCACCACGGTACCGGCTCGTGGCGCGGCACGACGGTACTAGTGCTGACGGTGGCGACCCGCTTCGCCCGGTCCCACGCAAGCCCTCGCGATCGCCACTACCGGATGGCACCGACGATCTCGCCCGACATGGCGCCCAGCTGCCCCGCCCACGATCCCCAGCCGTTGTCTCCGCCGCCGAAGTCGAAGTGGCCGTTGTGACCGCCGACGTTTCGGTACTGCTGGTAAAACTCCAGGTTGGTCCCGTCGGCGATCTCCGGATACCCGATCATGGCGGCGGGGTCGCTGGCTCCCCCGGTCTTCGGGGCCCACACCCAGACCCGGGTGTTGTTCGCGGCAAGCAACTCGGCATGCACCCACGGGTCATGCCACTTCCACCGGCCCAACTGCGCCGCGCCCCACATCCCCTGGGTGTTCACCCCGCCGAACTGCTGCATGCCCGCGGTGATCGCGCCGTTCACCGTGGTGTCGGACGGGTACAGAATCCCGACAACGAGCCGGCGAAACCAAACCGGTCGGGATGGAAGCAGGCCAGCGCCATCGCGCCGTAGCCGCCCTGGGCGGCCCCTACGACGGCATGGCCGCCCGGCGCCAGTCCCCGATTGGCGGCCAGCCAATCGGGCAGTTCGGCGGACAGGAAGGTCTCCCACTGCTTGCTGCCGTCCTGCTCCCAGTTGGTGTACATGCTGTACGCGCCACCTGCGGGGGCGGCCACCGATACCCCCTTGCCGGCCAGCGTGTTCATCGCATTACCCGCGGTGACCCAGTTGCTCACATCCGGGCCGGCGTCGAAGGCATCCAGCAGGTACACCGCGTGCGGCCCGCCCGCCATGAAGGCCACCGGGATGTCGCGCCCCATCGCTGCCGAAGGCACCATCAGGGTTTCCATGCCCGCGGCCCTGGCCTTCCCCGCGGTTGCCGTTACCGTCACACCGCCAACCATGACCGATAGCGCGGCGACGCAGAGCACCCGCAGAACCGCCGACAGACCCCTCACGCCTCTCATGGCCACCCTCCATCGTCGATAGCTGTGTGTGTGCACACTATCCAGCCCGCGATAGGCCCCTCTAGGCAGGGTAGGCAGGATAGTGAACTGCGCCACACCGGACGGGCTCCCGGGCGGAAATGACTGACGGCGGCGACCCCGAGGGGTCGCCGCCGTCAGAAGGTGCGGCTAGGTGCCCTGGTTGGTACCGGTACCGGTCCCGGTGCCGGTGCCGGTGCCAGTGCCGACGGGGCCGGGCGTCGCACCCAGCACCCGCTGCAGGTCAGGCTTCATAGCGTTGACCTGCTGGCCCCAGTACTCCCAGCTGTGGGTGCCGTTGTCCTGGAAGTTGAACAGCGCGTTGTGACCACCGGCGGCGTTGTACGCGTCCTGGAACTTCAGGTTGCTGGTGCGCACGAAGCCCTCCAGGAACTTCGCGGGCAGGTTGTCGCCACCCAGATCCGACGGCTTGCCGTTGCCGCAGTACACCCAGATGCGAGTGTTGTTGGCGACCAGCTTCCCAACCTGCAACGACGGGTCATTGCGCTGCCACGCCGGGTCCTCCTTCGGTCCCCACATGTCGGACGCCTTGTAGCCGCCGGCGTCACCCATCGACAGACCGATCAGCGACGGCCCCATCGCCTGGGACGGGTCCAACAGAGCCGACAGCGAGCCGGCGTAGATGAACTGGTCGGGGTGGTAGGCCGCCAGGATCAGCGCCGACGACCCGGCCATCGACAGACCCACCGCGGCGCTGCCGTTCGGCTTGACCTGCTTGCTGCTCTGCAGGTACGCCGGCAGCTCGCTGGTCAGGAAGGTTTCCCACTTGTAGGTGGTGCAGCCGGCCTTGCCGCAGGCGGGCTTGTACCAGTCGGAGTAGAAGCTGGACTGCCCGCCGACCGGCATGGCGACCGAAATGCCCGACTCGTAGTACCACTCGAACGCCGGGGTGTTGATGTCCCAGCCGTTGAAGTCGTCTTGCGCGCGCATGCCGTCGAGCAGGTACAGCGCGGGCGAGTTGGCGCCGCCGCTTTGGAACTGGACCTTGATGTCGCGGCCCATAGCCGCCGACGGCACCTGCAGGTACTCCACCGGCAGGCCCGGCCGGGAGAACGCTCCCGCGGTTGCCGTTCCCCCGCCGAAGCCGATCAGACCAGACAGCAGGGCCGCACCGGCGGCCCCGATCACGAGTCGGCGCGGCATGCCTGTCACGGCGCCTCGAACCTTGTCAACAAGCTTCATCTATGCTTCCTCATCCTTTCGGCGCGTCCGTTTGGGCGCGTCTGAGTTAAGGCGGATTGGTCAAACTGCATGCGACAGCGCTGCAGTGCCCGTGTAGTCAACCACAACTCCGGGCGTGCGCTCGCATCGAGGACGCCGCTGCAACAGTGATTTGGCGGTTACGCACAGGGATTTTCGGGCCCGACACGCCCGGCGGAATCGGCGTTCTCGCATGTGCCCGCCGGTCGTGTCGTGCTGGTGGGCGCCCAACTAGGACTTTGCTGTCACTATTCGACACGCCGTGCGGACGGATCAGGCCCGTGATTTGGTCGATATCGACACGTCGATATTGGTACAGGGATCACCTGCCCGCCCGGCGGCGGGTCCGGCGGCCGGCGCGGTGCGGATCTTATTGATGCGCCCTCACTCACGAGGGGTCGAAGGTACGTCGGGCACCGGAAGCCCACACCTGGCGAGCTCGTAGAGCGGCACGCGGTCAATCTCGTACTGGGTGAACTCGAACGAGTTCAGGAAGTTGGAGACAAACCGATGCAGGCCCATCGGGGCGCGCACCGAGTTCAACACCGCCTGGGTCTCGGGGCATTGCAGGGCAGCCGCCGCCTGCGCGACCCACGCCTGATCGAGGTAGCCAGGAATGCCCGGATACCGCTTCACCCAGGGGCCATCGGCGACAACCCAATCCGGGAAGAGGTTCTTGTCATGCCCGATCCGGCCGTGCTTCAACCGCTGCGTGTGCTGCGCCAGAGGGTTTGCCAGCCCGATCTGGTCGATCACCCTGACATCGAGCCCGACGTTCATGCCCACCATGCCCAGGTTGGTGAAAAATACCGCGTGCTGCGGCCTTTGGGATCCCAGCGGCGCGCTGCCCGGGGGAGCTCCCGGCTGCGGCGGAGCCATGGGCACCAGGTCCCACTGGTTGTAGTTGCCGGACGGCAACAGCAAGGCCCCGTCCGGAGTGTTGTCGATCGCCACCAGGACGGCGGCCATCCTCGGATAATCCAGGTAGTCGGCGGCGGTCAGCGGGTGGGCGTGCCCGGTGGCCTGCGCATAGAAGCGGCGCTCGTCGACGATCCCCGAGTAGGTGACGCGGGTCGCGTCGTCACCCATTCCCGATGAGTTTGCTGCCCACAGCGACCAGCCCGCGACCCCCAGCCACAGCACGCTGACGGTGCCGGCCAGCCAATAACCCGTGTCCCGCGCATAGTCCTTTCCGTCCGGAATCGTGACGGGTATGACGGCCACCGGCGCCAGCAAACAAAATAGCGGTGCCAGTAACACCCGGCCGTGCATGAAGTCGCCGCCCTGCCGGATCCAATAAAGCGCCTGCAGCAGTCCGCTGACCAGAACGAAGACGACCACGGCAGGCGGGCTTTGCACCGCGCGGGCCACCCTGCCGTAGTTGGGGGCCTCCAGCGGCCGCATGAACGACGGCCGGCGCCGAATCGACATCACAAACAGTCCCAGCGGCACCAGCAGCACCACCGGCGCCCACAGCGCGTAGGGCTGGTTGAAATTCGAGAGATAGATCATGCCCTGTGACCACTTGTCGCCGGCCGCATCCTTGGCCAGGGCGGTCCCCGGCACCAGCAGCGCGTAGTAGCCCATCCGGAAGATCTGGTAAGCGACCGGCAGGAACCCCCCGGCCACCACGATCAGCACCCGATTGCGCCAGGTCCGGGCCGCGATCAGCATCATGATCAGCGCGAACCCGCCCGTCAGCGCCAGGTCGGGCCGGACCAGGACGCTGCACCCCGCGACGAAGGCCAGCGCACCGATGAATAACTGGCTGTCCGGACGCACCCGCAGCGGCTGCGACCAGCACACCATCATCCACCACAGCAAACCCAGATAGGCCAGTACCAGCCCACTTTCCAGACCGGACGTGGCGAAGTCGCGCGCCGGTGGCAGCGCGATGTAGACCAGCGCCCCGGCTGGCAGCATGATCGCCTTGCGGCCCCGCAAGCTGGGTGCGTACAAGCGGCCGGTACCCAGCATCAGCAGCGCCACTCCGAGCAAAGAAAGCACCAGGGCCAGCGCCAGCGCCACATACTCCAGGCGCATCGGCCCGCCGATCCAACTTCCCACGTACACCAGGTATGTCCACGCCGTGGAGGTGTTCGCCTCCACCCGCTCACCCTGGTTGAACACCGGTCCGTTGCCGGCCAGCAGATTGCGGACGGTTCGCAACACGATCAGGCCGTCGTCGGCGATCCAGCGTCGTTGCCAACTCCCCCAACCGAACAGCGCGACGACCACCGCCACGCTGATCCACAGGCTGACCCGCACGACGGTGGCGTACGGGAACACCGGCCAACTCACCCGCCTGACCACGGGCCGGCGACGCGTTAACCCGACCCTTGATACCGGCCCGGCGGCCTCCAGTTGAGGGTTAACCGAAGGCAACGGCGGCTCCAACCGTTGCGATCCACGCCAGCGCCAGCAGCTGCAACACCCGGTCACGCAGCGCGATATCTTCGGGCTCCCCGGCCAGCCCGCCGTCGACGTCCACGGCATAGCGCAGGATCGCGATGGTGAACGGGACCATCGACACCGCGAACCAGGACCCCGAGTAGTGGTCACGCTCGAACGCCCACAGCCCGTAGCACATCACCACCGCGGTCGCCGACAACGTCCAGACGAAGCGCAGGTAGGTGTTGGTGTAGCTTTCCAGCGATTTGCGGATCGCCGCTCCGGTGCGCTCCGCCACCTGCAGTTCGGCGTAGCGCTTACCAGCCACCATGAACAGCGACCCGAACGCCGCCGTCAGCAAAAACCATTGCGACAGCGGGATATCGGTGGCCGCGCCCCCGGCGATGGCCCGGAGCAGATACGCGGATGACACGATGCAAATGTCCATCACCGCTTGGTGTTTGAGGCCGAAGCAGTACGCGAGTTGCATGCCGATGTAGACGGCCATCACCACCGCCAGGTTGGGCGCCACCCACCAGGAGATGGCAAGAGAGGCCACGCCCAGCACGGCCGCCAGGGCGTACGCCAGCCACTCGGGCACCACGCCGGCCGCGATGGGCCGGAAGCGCTTGGTGGGGTGCTCCCGGTCGGCCTCGACGTCGCGCACGTCGTTGATCAGGTATATCGCCGAGGCCGCCAGGCTGAACACAACGAACGCCACGGAAACCTGCTTCGCCACTTCGACGTAGTCGTAGCGGACGCCGCGGCCCGCCGCGGCCAACGGCGCGAGCGTCACCAGCACGTTCTTCACCCATTGCCGCGGGCGCATCGCCTTGATCACGCCGGTGACCAGGTTTGTCGGAGGCCCGGTCACCACGTCTTCACTCATTCGGCTCACCCTTTCCGTCAAGCCCCCGTCCTCCGTCGACGCCCCGCACTCCGTCGAGGCCCCGTATTCCATCGAGGCCCCGTATTCCATCGAGCCCCCGTATTCCATCAAGCCAGAGTGCAAGGCGGGCGACGGCGGCGCCGAGCGCCACGCCGAAGGCCACGTCGCTGGGATAGTGCACCCCGAGCAGAATCCGCGACAGCGCCATCGGCGGGACCAGCACCGCGGCGCCTACTCCCTTGCGCAACCCGGTGGCCCGGCCCATCAGGATGGCCGCGGCGGTGGTGGACGTGGCGTGCGCCGACGGGAAGCTCAGCTGGCTGGGTGTGCCGACATTCACCGCGACGGCCGGATGATGCGGCCGTTTGCGCCGCACCACCCGTTTGATCAGCACGGCGGCGGCGTGTGCGACGAACGCGCCTGCCCCGGCCACCAGCCACTCCCGGCGACGGCGCGGCACCAGGAGCGCGGCGACCAGTGACACGGTCACCCAGCCGATGCTGTGCTCGCCGAAGTGGGACAGCCCACGCGCCGTGGTCAGCGCACCGGGTTGGTCAGCCAGCGCCGACTGGACGGCCACCATCGCGGCCACCTCGCCGCGCGGCGCCTCCGGAAGAGGGTCCGAAAGAGGGGCTTCAGGCATGCTCGTGCTTGTTGTGCGGCTCGCTCCTTGCGACCGGTAGCAAGGCCGTCTCCCATTTCTGCTTGCTGGACAGCACGGGCAACGCGCCCCGGTACACCCTGCGCATCTCGTCGAAACTGACCGCCAGCCGGCGCTGCCGGCGCAGCGACTTGAGCAGCAGCGCGAACATCTTGCGCCGATCGCGCTGGCGGTAGACCACGCCGCACCCGTCGGCCGTGGTGACGGTGACGCCGTCGACGGTGCACAGCCGGAACCAGCGCGCGTCCTGCGTCGGCACGTTGAATTCCGGACGCTGGTGTGCGTCGGGATCGGCCTGAGTGAGGTTGTGCAGGATCCCGCGGGCCAGCCGGTAGCTGATGGAGAACGGGTTCACTGGCGGCTCCATCACCTGGTTCCTGTTCACCGGCGGCGGCAGCTCGCTGGACGCCGGTAGCACCACCGCGTCCGGGTATTCCTTGCGCATGCGGTGCACTTCGGGCAGCGCCGATTCCAGGATCGAGAAGATGTGCTCCGGGCCGGCCAGGAAGTCGTCGATGGCCTTGTTCTGGATTGCCACCGTCGAATATTCAAGGCAAGCAAGGTGTTTCAGCGTCGCCTTCAGGTGGCTACGGATCAGGCCGCTGACATCACCGTCCCAGTGCATCGCCGCGACCACCAGCCGGTTGCGCAGATGGAAATACGCCTGCCAATCGATGGCGTCGTCCTTGTCGCTCCAGGCCATGTGCCAGATCGCCGCGCCGGGCAGCGTCACCGTCGGATAGCCGTGCTCGGCGGCGCGCAGGCCGTAGTCGGCGTCGTCCCATTTGATGAACAGCGGCAGCGGCTGCCCCAGCTCCTCGGCGACTTGGCGCGGGATCATGCACGTCCACCAGCCGTTGTAGTCGACATCGATGCGGCGGTGCAGCAGCTTGCTGCGATCTTCGTTGTCGCTCAACGGATATTCGGCGAAATCGTGGTCGTACTCGGCGTGCGGCGCCGCGGTCCACATGAAGTTCGAGCGGTTGACGACTTCGCCCATGATGTGCAGGTGCGACGGCTCCTGCAGGTTGAGCATCTGGCCGCCGACCAGCGTCGGGGTCTTGGCGAAGCGGTGCATGGCCAACACCCGCAGAATTGAGTCCGGCTCAATGCGGATGTCGTCGTCCATGAACAGGATCTGTTGGCAATCAGTGTTTTTCAGTGCCTCGTACATCACCCGGCTGTAGCCGCCGGAACCACCGAGGTTGGGCTGGTCGTGGATGGACAGCCGATTGCCGAGCCGGGCGGCCGCGGCGGGAAAGTCCGGATGATCGCGCACCTTGCGGACGCCCTGATCGGGCACGATCACCGCCCCGACCACCTCGTCCACCAACGGGTCCGCGGTGAGTTCCCGCAGGGCGTTGGCGCAGTCCGCGGGGCGGTTGAACGTCGGGATGCCGACCGCCACGTTGGCCACGCCCGGAGCGGGCGTCGGCGCGTACCAACCACCGCGAACCAGGGTGACCTTGCTCTCCGTGGTGACGTCGAACCAGATCCAGCCGCCGTCCTCGAATGGCTGCAGCCCGACCTCGACCTCGACGATGTCGGGCTCGTCCCCGCTGCCGGCGAATTCGCGGCCCTCGACAAAGATCCGTGCCCCGGTGGCCTTGGTCCGGTAGACGTCGACGCGACCGGCTCCGGTCAGCTCGACGCGCAACACCACGGATGTGCAGGTCGTCCAGCGGCGCCAATAGCTGGCCGGGAACGCGTTGAAGTACGTGGCGAACGACACCTCGGACTCCGCGCCGATCTGCAGCGAGGTGCGGCTTGTCGCATGCGCGCGCCGCGAGTTGGTGGTCGACTCCTCCAGGTACAGCTTGCGCACGTCGAGGGGTTCACCCGGACGCGGCAGGATTATTCGGGCCAGCAGACTGGCGGCAGTCATGTACGCCGCTCCTTCCCCCACAAGTGGGTGGTACCCCCACCCCCGCAAGCGGGAGGTACCCCCACATTGCTTCGCGCTGCATCGTCGCCGGCGCGGGTCATGTGCGGGCGGCTTCCTCGTCGGCAAGCGGGGCGCCGTCGCGCAGGTGCGGCGCGAGGACGTTGTCATACATGTTCAGTGCGCTGGCAATCGCCATATGCATATCCAGATATTGATAGGTGCCCAACCGCCCGCCGAACAGAACCTTCGACGTCGCGGTCTCGGACTTCGCCCTTGAACGATAGGCGGCCAACAGGGCGCGGTCGGCCTCGGTATTGATCGGATAGTAGGGCTCATCGTCGTCTTCGGCGAACCGGGAGTATTCCCGCATGATCACCGTCTTGTCCGTCGGGTACTCGCGCTCGGGATGGAAGTGGCGGAACTCGTGGATGCGGGTGTAGGGCACGTCCGGGTCGTTGTAGTTCATCACCGGCGTGCCTTGAAAATCACCGCAGTCGCTAAGCACTTCCACCTCGAAGTCCAGGGTTCGCCAGCCGAGCCGGCCTTCCGCGTAGTCGAAGTAGCGATCCAGCGGGCCGGTGTATACCACCGGCGCCAAGGGACTATCGGCGCGCAGTTCGTCACGCACGCCGAACCAGTCGGTGTTCAGCCTGACCTCGATACGGTCGTCGGCGGCCATCTTGGTCAACCATGCCGTGTAACCGTCGACGGGCAGGCCTTCATAGGTGTCGCTGAAGTACCGGTTGTCGAAGGTGTAGCGCACGGGCAGCCGGGTGATGTTGGCCGCCGGCAACTCTTTCGGGTCGGTCTGCCACTGCTTGGCGGTGTAACCCTTGACGAACGCCTCGTAGAGCGGCCGGCCGATCAGCGAAATGGCCTTCTCCTCGAGATTCTGCGCGTCCACGGTGTGGATTTCAGCGGCCTGCTCCGCGATCAGCTTCCGTGCTTCTTCGGGACTGAAGTACTTGCCGAAGAACTGCGACACCAGGCCCAGTCCCATCGGGAATTGGTATGCCTGCCCGTTGTGCATCGCGAATACCCGGTGCCGGTAGTCGGTGAACTCGGTGAATTGCCCGACGTAGTCCCACACCCTTTTGTTGGAGGTGTGGAAGAGGTGGGCACCGTACTTGTGAACCTCGATGCCGGTCTGCGGCTCGGCCTCTGAATACGCATTGCCGCCGATATGGGGGCGCCGCTCGACGACGAGCACGCGCTTGTCGAGCTGGGTGGCCACCCGCTCGGCGACCGTCAGGCCGAAGAATCCGGATCCGACGACGAGGAGATCGAAACGAGCTGTCATCGGTTGCCTAGGGTATCTGACTTCGCGGGCATAACCCCATTTGGCGACTTTGGGTAGTTGATGTTCGGCCAGGTGAACTGCCGGCGCGCCCGTTGTGCCGGTGGTCACGCCCAGGGTCGCGATTCCCTCACGATTCGATATAGCCACTCTAGTCACAGCAACCACACTCGTACCATCGATCGTGTGGGGTTATATGCCGTGCACCCGTGACTCAGCCGAGACTCGGGCCGCAGGCAGGCCCGACACACTAAATAGTCCAGATTGAGGAGACTTCCGTGCCGAACCGACGCCGACGCAAGCTGTCGAAAGCCATGAGCGCGGCCGCCGCCCTGGCAGTCGCGAGTCCATGCGCCTATTTCCTTGTTTACGAGTCGACCGCAGGCAGCAAGCCGACCGAACACCACGAATTCAAAAGGGCGGCGGTCATCACCGACCTGCCTAACACGCTGATCTCCGCGTTGTCGCAGGGACTCTCGCAGTTCGGGGTCAACTTGCCGAACGTGCCCGCCCTGAGCGGCACTACCGGCACCAGTCCGGGCCTGACCAGTCCAGGCCTGACCAGCCCGGGCCTGACCAGCCCCGGTCTGACGAGCCCCGGTCTGACCAGCCCGGGTCTGACGAGCCCTGGCCTGACGAGCCCCGGCCTGACGACAACCACGCCCGGTTCCGTCACCACGCCCGGTAACCCGCTGACGCCCGCTACGGGGGCGACGACGCCCAACCCGGCGCTGACTAGCCCGACCGGCGTCACGCCGGGCGCGACCACCCCGACGAGCCTGACGCCGACCGGCACCAACGCCAACGAGGTGCCGATCACCACGCCGGCCGGATTGGACCCGGGCGCCGACGGCACCTACCCGATCCTGGGTGATACCAGCGGCCTGGGCGGCGGCGGGCTGCCGGCGACCTCCCCGACCGGCCTGGGCAGCCCGGCCAGCACCGGGAGCACCGGCGGCGGCGGGCTCATCAACGACCTGATGCAGGCGGCCAACCAGTTGGGCGCGAGTCAGGCCATCGACCTGCTCAAGGGCCTGATCATGCCGGCGATCATGCAGGGCGTCCAGAATGGCGGCGCCGGTGCGCCGGGTGCCGCCCTGCCGACCGCCGGCCTGCCGATCGGCGCCCTGCCGACCGGCGCCCTGCCCACCGGGGCCCTACCGACCGGGGCCCTGCCGACCGGCGCCCTGCCGACCGGCGCCCTGCACACCGGGGCTACCGGGGCTACCGGGGCCCTGCCGACCGGGGCCCTGCCGACCGGGGCCCTGCCGACCGGGGCCCTGCCGACCGGGGCCCTGCCGACCGCGGCTATCCCGGCAGCAACAGCTCCGGCTGCCGCCATCCCGGCGGCAACAGCTCCGGCCGCCGCCATCCCGGCAGCGACACCGCCGGTCCCCGGCTCATAACGCATCGAAAGCCTTCGCGCCTGTCACCAGACGGCACCGCAGAGTCACACTGGACCTCCAGCACCTAATCTCTGCGGTGCCGTCGAACACGCTTTCGGAGTTTTCGCCTCCATATACCGTGTCGCCTCATAAATAACAATAGAAACACACGTAACATCGCCTGGTGCCCCCCCGCAGCCGCGCACCGACGATGTTGCTCACCGCCATCGCGGCGACCGTCGTCATCGTGTCGTGGGTTGTGTATCCGACCCGCCATAGCGACCATGCCGCGCCGCCACCAGCTCCCGATACCCAACTCGCCGAGCAGCCGCTGATCGGGCTCGGCGGCGGCGTCACGGTTCGCGAACTCACCCAGGAGACGCCCTTTTCTCTGGTAGCGCTGACCGGCGACCTGGCCGGCACCTCTACGCGAGTGCGAGCCAAACGCTCCGACGGTTCGTGGGGGCCCTGGTACCAGACCGAGTACGAAACCGAAGCACCCGACGCCGGGTCGGCGGGGTCCTCGGAAGGACCAGAAGGACCGCGCAGCACCGATCCAGTGTTCGTCGGCACCACCACGACCGTGCAGATCGCGGTCACCCGTCCGGTCGATGCGCCGGTGACCCAGGCGCCCGCGGGACCGTCACCGAACACCCGGCCGGGTAAGGAAGGCTTGGGATACAAGCCGGCCACCAAAGAACAGCCCTTCGGCCAGAACATCCAGAACATCTCAGTGATCCTCATTTCTCCGCCGCAGGCCCCCGCCGGATCGCATTGGACGCCGCCGGCCGGCGTCATGATGCCTGGCCAGGCGCCCAGCATTATCAGCCGTGCGGATTGGGGCGCCGACGAGTCGTTGCGATGCGGTAATCCGCAGTACGACAACGGAATTCGCGCCGCAGTAGTCCACCACACGGCGGGCAGCAATGACTACTCACCACAGGAGTCGGCCGGGATCGTCAAGGCCATCTACACCTACCACAGCAAGACGCTGGGCTGGTGCGACATCGCATACAACGCGTTGGTCGACAAATACGGCCAGGTGTTCGAGGGCAGCGCCGGGGGGCTCACCAAAGCGGTCGAGGGATTTCACACCGGCGGATTCAATCGCAACACCTGGGGTGTGGCCATGATCGGCAATTTCGACGATGTGGCACCGACACCGATCCAGATCCGGACCGTGGGCCGGCTGCTCGGCTGGCGCCTGGGCATGGACGGCGTCGACCCCAAAGGCACCGTGGTACTGGAGTCGGCGGGTAGCCACTACACCACCTTTGCGGCCGGCTCGACAGCGACATTGCCCACCATCTTCACCCATCGCGATGTCGGTAACACCGACTGTCCGGGCAATGCCGCCTTCGCGCTGATGGACGAGATCCGGGATATCGCGTCGCATTTCAACGATCCGCCGGAGGAGCTGATCAAGGCGCTGCAGGGCGGTGCGATCTACGAGCACTGGCAGGCGATCGGCGGCATGAACAGTGTGCTGGGCCCACCGACAGCGCCGGAAGACAGCGCGGCGGGTGCGGCCCGGTACGTCACGTTCGCCAAAGGCGCGATGTACTGGTCGCCCGAGACCGGCCCCCAGCCCGTCACCGGCGCGATATACGACGCCTGGGCCGCGCTGAGCTACGAACGCGGTCCGCTGGGATTGCCGACCAGCGCTGAGATACAAGAGCCACTACAGATCACGCAGAACTTCGCGCACGGAACCTTGAACTTCGAGCGGCTCACCGGCAACGTCACCGAAGTCGTCGACGGGATCTCGACGCCGCTGTCGACGCAAACGCCGAGCGGCCCGACGGTTCCGCCGGAACACTTCTCGCTGCCAGCGCACCCGGGGACTTAGCCGGGGCAGCTCGAGCACTACTAGTCTGCGAGCTGTGCCCGCTACACCGCATCTGACGATCGATCTCGGCGCGGTGCGCACCAACTTCCGGGCGTTGCGCGCCGCGCTGCCCGACGCGCGGATCCGCTACGCGGTCAAGGCGAATCCGGCCGAGCCGATCCTGCGTCTGCTGGCTGCCGAGGGTGCCGCGTTTGACGTCGCATCGGTCGGTGAGATCGCGGCATGCGCTTCGGCGGGCATCGACGGCTCCCTGCTGACGTTCGGCAACACCGTCAAGAAAGCGTCAGAGGTGGCTCGGGCCTGGACGGGCGGGGTGCGGCGGTTCGCGTTCGACACCGAGCACGGCATGACCACGCTCGCCGAACACGCCGGCGGCTCCGGCGTGGAATGCCGTATCGCGCCGGCGTTTCCGTCGTCGGTGACGCCATTCGGCCACAAGTTCGGCTGCGCTCCCGCCGAGGCCGCCGGGCTGCTCGATCATGCTCGACGGCTCGGGCTACGGCCGGAAGGCGTGGGTTTTCATGTCGGCTCGCAACAGCTTGACCCGGCCGCGTGGGAAGTCGGAATACATTGCGCTGCAATAATCTTTGATGTCATCGGTGACCTCACGACGATCAACGTCGGGGGTGGCTTCCCAATCGCATATGCCGACGGCGCACCTGGACTCGAGCTTTTCGCAGACGCCATCGTGTCCGCGATGACCCGTTATTTCGGCTCGAATCCGCCCCAACTGGTGCTGGAACCAGGACGGGTGGTCGTGGGATCGGCGGGCACGATCCGGTGCGAGGTGGTATCGGTGCGGACCGGTACCGATGGCATGCGCTGGGTGTACCTGGATATCGGGCGCTATGGCGGTCTTGCGGAAACCGAGAATGAGTACATCAGGTATCGGCTGCGGACCGAGCGCGACGGCGATCCGGTTTCCGATGCCGTCATCGCGGGGCCTACCTGCGATGGCGATGACGTGCTTTACCAAAGCTATCCGCTTCCGGGCACGCTGCGGCCGGGCGATCGCGTCGAGATCGAACACGCGGCCGCGTACACGGCGAGCTATGCATCGGTGGAATTCAATGGATTTGCACCGTTGCCAACGTATTTCGCGGGAACGGTTGACGCGGGCGGCGCGGGCCGGGAGATCGTCGAACCACTGGCGCCGGGACTCACCCGAAATTGGCGCCTATCCGAGGTCATTTGCGGCGTGCGCACCGAATACCAGGATCTGCTGATCGGCGTCACCGAGCAGGGCGTCGCGCTGTTCAGTGACGGTGAGCGGCAGAGCACCGAGCTCAGTCAGCTCGTCTATCACGAGGCACTGCTGGTACCGGCGCTGCTGCTGGCAGAGCGGATCGAACGGGTGCTCGTCATCGGCTCCGGTGAGGGGGTGGTGAGTCAGTTGGCCGTATCCGCCGGGGCGAAGCATGTCGATCACGTCGACATCGATCGCGAGGCGGTTCGGCTGTGCGCGGAGCACCTGCCCTATGGGTACTCGGTGGACGAACTGTCAAGGGCAGAACGGGGAATCGGTCCGATCGCGGTACATTACTGTGACGGCTCGGGTTTTGTGGATCGATCTACCATGCCATATGACATCGTGGTGATCGACCTTCCCGACGAGCGAACCGAACCCGCACAGCACAACCGGCTCTATGCTGTCGATTTTCTCGAAAGATGCCGCGGAATCGGCGCTGTCGTCGTCGGCCAGGCCGGCTGCCCGACGCTGTGGCGAAACGAGACACTACACCGGTCGTGGCAGCGCTTTCATGAAAGCTTCGCCACCGTCGTCTATTTCGGCAGCGACGAGCACGAGTGGGCATTCTTGTCGGGCGTATCGGGGGCGGCCGACAACCCGATCGCGGCGATGTCCGCCCGATTGCCGACCCTGGCCTACCGACCCCAGACCATTGATGCCGACTCGCTGGTCTCATGCACGATTCCACCAAAGGCGCTGCGCGCTAGGGGACATCGCCCTGTTCACCGTCCTGAATAGCGCGGGCAGCGATTGAGACCAACGACATTGCGGCACGTCGCAGGCGCATATCGCGGCTTTCCCTGACGGCGGCAAGAGCTGCCCATGTCGCGTGATTGGTCAGTGAGATGTCCAAACGGTGAATTGCGGGCAAATGGCAGGAAACAGCCAACCAAAACACAGGCTCTCGCAAGTTTGCGCGAGGAGCATAAGAATCACGCTGAATAAAACAGATGTGGCCTGGGGGGTGACATCGTTGCGGCAACGATCCATCGCGCGCTCGCCCAACCGTTGACCATAAAGACCAGGTCATAGGCGGCTCTGACGTCGGCAGATCCGCGCATAGCCGAATGGATAGAAGATGTCAATTTCACCCCATGTAGTTCTCAATGGTGCGGTCGATGCCGCGGACCGTGCGGGGGTGTTTGATCGAGGCCCCGGCATGCCGCTATATGCCGGCGAGGTGTTTGCCGGGTACAGCAGCGTATCGATCGGGTCGGCGTCAAGGCGGGCTAACGGTCGCGCGCGAAGGGTGGGGATAGTTGCCATGGCCGTCCTCGCGGTCGTGGCTTTGGGTGCCGAGCCCGATGCGAACGGCAGTCCGGCACCGGGATGCCCCCAAGGGCGCGCACCGGGGCCGGGTCCGGGGTGCGGCCGCCGTGCGTTCCTGGCAGATATCGCTGCGGCCGGCTTCGGGGACAGCAACGGTAACACGGTGGCGCTGGACCAGGGCCTGGATATGTGTGGCCTGATGGACTCCGGCCTTACTCGACAGGAGATGGTGAACCAGTTCGCGGCACTGAACCCGGCGCTGGGTCCGGGCGGCGCGGCGCAGGTCGTCCAAATCGCTATCCGGGACCTGTGCCCGTGGCACCGCTAGGGCTAGGCGTGCGTTAGACATTCACGCGTCGGAGGCGAATATTCCCGTGAGAGCGCCGTTTTGGATGTTTGGCGGACACGGGAATCCTATCGGCCGCGAGAGTTGCCCATGCCTCCTGCTCCAAACGCTGAAGCGCATGCATACAACAGGAAACGGCCAACGAATACACAGCCTCTCTTAGGTTTGCGCAAGCAGCATAAGAACCACGCTGGATGAAACAGCGTTGTTCTCGACGATCACCCGGGCTGGGCGCCCGCCGGATTGTGACACGCCGGCGGGAGGTGCGCATGTCACTGGTGACCGCAATGCCGGACGTGATGGAAGCCGCCGCAACAGATTTGGGGAATATCGGTTCAAGCATCAGGGCGGCCGATGCGGCCGCCGTGCTCCCCACGACAGGGGTGCTGGCCGCGGGTGCTGACGAGGTATCGGCGGCAGTTGCGTCGATGTTCAACGCGCACGCTCAGGGCTTTCAGGCGCTGAGCGCCCAGGCAGCGGCGTTTCACGCGCAGTTCGTGCAGCTGTTGCATGCCGGCGCGGGCGAGTATGCGGCCGCCGAGGCGGCTAATGCATCGCCGTTGCAGTCGCTGGAACAAGACCTACAGAGCCTCGCGGTGTTTTCGCCAGTGCAGGACCTGACGGGGCGCCCGCTGTTCGGCAACGGCGTTCCTGGGACGCCGGGGACTGGGCAAAACGGCGTGAGTGGCGGGTGGCTGTTCGGCAACGGCGGGGCCGGCGGGTCCGGCGCGACAGGCCAAAACGGCGGCAACGGTGGGGCCGGCGGGCTGTTCGGAGTCGGCGGGGCCGGCGGCACCGGGGGGCTCGGGGCCACCACCGGGGGGGCCGGCGGGGCTGGGGGCACTGGGCTGTTCGCGGCGGGCGGCGCCGGCGGTGCCGGCGGCATCGTCGCGGTGGGCGGCACCGGCAACGGCGGGGCAGGCGGGGCCGGTGGCACTGGGCTGTTCGCCGCCGGGGGTGTCGGCGGCGCTGGCGGGTTCGGCGGCACCGGGCTGTCGGCCGTCGGCGGCGCCGGCGGGGACAGCCTCAGCACCGGCGGCACCGGCGGGGCCGGCGGCGCCGCCATGCTCCTCGGTGCCGGCGGGGCCGGGGGGGTCGGCGGGGTGGGCCAGAGCTTCAACGGCGGCGGTGGCGGGGCTGGCGGGGCCGCCGGCCTGCTCGCCGGTGCCGGTGGCGCGGGCGGATCCGGCGGGTTGGGCGACATCAACGGCGGGGCCGGCGGCGCCGCCATGCTCTTCGGTGCCGGCGGGGCGGGCGGGGCCGGCGGATCCACCGGGTTGCTCGTCGGCACCACCGGAGGGGCCGGCGGCTCCGGCGGGTCCGCCGACCTGCTCTCCGGCAACGGCGGTGACGGCGGGGCCGGCGGATCCGCCGACATCACCGGTGGTAACGGCGGTGACGGCGGCGACGCGCTGATCGGCGACGGTGGTAACGGCGGGTCAGGCGGAACTGGTACTGGTACGCCGGGCAAAGCCGGCACTCCCGGCACCGGGTTGCTCGGCGTGGCGCATTAGCGTCGCACTGATTCGGACTGACTCGGACTGACTCGGACTGACTCGGACTGACTCGGACTGACTCGGACTGACTCGGACTGACGTAGCCAGCGGGTCAGAGAATCGCGACCGCCACCACAATGCCCAGCGCGAACTGCGCCGCGGCCACCATGAGGGAGTCGTAGCTGAAGTCGTCGGCGTTGAACAACTCGTCCATATTGATACCGATCGCCAGGGTCGCGATCCTCATCATCACCACCTGCGCGATGATCCCGACGAGCCCAAAGACCGCGGACCCCACCAACCCTTCCATCAGCTTTCCCGATGACGAGTAGATGGCCAGCACCACGATGAGCGCCATGCTGACCATCCCGGCGGCGGAGACGATGATTGCGTTCGGCTTTCCCTCATCGACCATCTTGCGCAGCGGTCCCGGCGTGGTCAGGTCGATGGCATAGAAACCCACCATCATCAACACCAACCCGACGATCGCATACAGGACAATGGCACCGGCGCCGCGGGCGAGCACGTTCCAATAGCCCGCGTCCCAATAGCCCGAATTGAGCGCCACGATGGTCTTCGTCATGAATCAACTCCGTTCATTTCAGCGGGATTCGGTGCGGGACAAAAGCTGCGCCGTCGTCGGTCACCAGCCCGGCGGTCTCGCGGATGCCGAGCCCGGCTGACGAATCGCCGACGATCCACGCGCCCAACGCGGGCCGCATGTCGTCGAATTCCGGCAACGGGTCCAGCAGCTGGTAGACGTAACCTTCCTCGCCGTAGACGCCGCCGGTGGCGGTATCCAGGCCGGCGCCAACGATGTTGATGTTGGCACCCTCGCGGCCGAGCTTGGGTTTGCGAACGTATTCGGTGAGCTCGTGGGGCTCGTCGATGTATGCGGGCAACAGGTTCGGGTGACCCGGATACATCTCCCACAGCACGCCCAGGATCGCCTTATTCGACAGCAACGCCTTCCACAGCGGCTCGATCCACGCCGTTTGCGGCAGGCTCGACACCACGTGTCTGCCGAAGTCGTCGTCGAGCACCCACTCCCACGGGTACAGCTTGAAAACCGCGTGAATCTGCGACTCTTCCAGATCGACGAACCGCTCCAAGGCCGAGTCCCAACCGAGGTCCTCGATCATCAACCCGACCGTCTGGAAACCCGCCTCCGCCGCGGTCTCCTGCATATAGGTCGTGGTGATCTGGTCCTCACCGGTGGCTTCCACACCGGACCAGGTCAAATGCAGCTCGTCGCTGGGCAGCAGATCCCGCAGCTGCTTCCAGCGGTCGACCAGCTGCTCGTGCAGTGAGTTCCACTGGTCGTCGCCGGGGAACTTGTCTTTGAGCCAATACCACTGCAGGATCGCGGCTTCCAGCAGCGTGGTGGGGGTATCGGCGTTGTACTCGAGCAGCACCGCGGGCCGCCGTCCGTCGTAGCGCAGGTCGAAGCGCCCGTACACGTGCGGGTCGGAGCGGCGCCATGATTCGGCGATCGGCTGCCAACTCCATTCCGGCAGACCGAAATCCGCGAACCGCTCCATCAGGACCACCTGCTCGACGGCGTTCAGGCACATCGAATGGATCAACTCGACGTCGGCTTCCAGAGCCAGGATCTCGTCCATCTCGAATTCGTAGTACACCGATTCGTCCCAGTACGGCCGGTCCTTACCCCGCGCGTCGCGCGCCGGCGTCCCGTAAACCAGTCCTTGCTTTTCGACGATCGACGGCCAGTTCGGCCTCGGCTGGACCCTGGCGCGCTTCACGAGCCGCCGCCGCCGAACTTGCCGCCCAGCCCGCCGCGCGAAATGGTGGTGCCCGACCTGGTTTTGATCGTCGAGCCACTGGGCGCGGTCGTCGAACCGCCCATTGGCCGCGAACCGATGGAACCCGAGCTGCCGTAGTAGTACCGGTACTGATGGCCCCCGAAGAAGAAAAAGCCGTTCATGCCCGCGGTGTGACCGGTGCAGTAGTTGTCCGGCACGATCACCGGCTGCCCGTTCGTGTCATCCTGAACGCATTGGGCGTAGACGGTGGGCGCGGACAGCGCCCAATATCCCAGGCCCGCAATCACACCCACCACCCCGACGGCGACCGCGGCACCGATCAGCCTGCGGTTGCGCTTCCGCCGCTCGGCTTCGGCCGCGAGGAGTGCCTCCTCGACCTCCTGCTTCTTCTTGGCGAACTTCTCCCGGGCGCGCAATTCGGCGGGCGTTGGCGGGCGAGGCCGGGTGGTTGCCGCATCCTGGAACGTCATGCTGCCGGCCGGTGATGGCGGGGTGGGTTCGTCTTGATCCCGCGCGTAGCCCAGCGGTTGCGTTAAGTCGGCCTGCGTACCCGGCTCGTAGGGCGGCGGAAGCATGAAGTCGGGTTGTTCAGGCAGCGAGTGCTTCGGTGCACCGGCCGGAGGCGCACCCTCGGGTTGCTCGCCCGTGCCGCCTGTCACGTTCCATTTCTCGGGCTCGCCGCCTCCGGGTGGCTGGTCTTGTTCCGACGGCACTAGCGTTCCTCCGGTCCGTTCACGTCGGCGGGCGCGGCGCTAATCGGCTTCACGGCCACGAGGACGTGATTGGCGTCGGGCAGCAACGCGGGCACGCCGGAAGTCTTGCACATCGCCGCCCCGGACGGCAGGGAACTCGGCGCGCATTGCCGAGAACTAAATCCACCAGCGTTCGAGCACCCTCGCGACCCCTTCGTCACCGTTGGACGCGGTGACCTCATCGGCGACGGCCAGCACGTCGGGATGTGCGTTACCCATCGCCACTCCGTGACCCGCCCGCAGCAGCATCGGCACATCGTTGGGCATGTCACCAAAGGCCACCACCAGGTCGTCGGTGATGCCCAGCGGCCGGGCGACCTCGGCGACACCGGTGGCCTTGCTGATTCCCAGCGGCACAATCTCTACCAGCCCGTTGTTGGTGGAGTAGGTGATATCGCCCTCGATCCCGACATACTTGGCCAATTCAGCTGCCATATCCGCACTGCGGGCACCCGCCTTGCGAATCAGCAGTTTGATCGCCGGCGCGCTGAGCAGGTCCTCGATAGACACCTCGGTGTTGTCCGGGTTGAGCCACGCGTGTTCGTAGCCGGGCGAGCTGACGAACTGGGGGGTCGCCGTGTCGTGGGCGCTGTTACCGATCCGCTCGACGGCCAGCCCGGCACCCGGAATAGCGCGACCCGCGATCTCGGCCAACTCGCCCAGAGTGTCGACGGCCAGGGTGCGTGCCGACACCACCCGGTCGGTCGCGGGGTCATAGATCACGGCGCCGTTGGCACACACCGCCATCGGCGCGAAACCAAGTGCCTCGACGACGGGCCGCACCCAGCGCGGCGGACGCCCGGTCGCAAGCACAAATTGCGCGCCACCGGCAACGGCGGCACGCACCGCCGCGCGGGTGCGTGGCGTGACGGTTTCGTCGTCGTCGAACAGGGTGCCGTCAACGTCGCAGGCGATGAGCGCTGGCCGCTCCGGCCGCGTCACTTCTGCGTCACTGTGGAGTCATTCGCCGACGATGGGCCCGCGTCAGCGGGGTCCGCTTTGGGAGCTTTCGGGGGGCCCCGGAGGCCTCACGCGGTCGCTCCCCTGCTTCTTGGCGCGCTCGGCCAATTCAGTCAGTCGGATTTGCCTGGAGTCATCCGGACTCGGCGCGCCGCCACCCAGCCGCCGCGGCACCCAGTACTCCCCTTCGGGATGCGGGTACTCCTCTTGCACCCGATAGAGGATCGCATTCATCGCATGGCGCAGCACGTCGTTGAGCTGTTCGGGGGTGCCCTGCGCCGGTATCGGCCGGCCGACGGCCACGGCGATCGGAATCTTGTTGCGGATCAGATTCTTCGGATGATCTTTGGGCCAAATCCGGTGTGCGCCCCAGACTATGAAGGGAATGATCGGCACCTGTGCGTCCAGGGCCATCCGGGCCGCCCCGGTCTTGAACGCCCTCAGTTCGTAGCTGCGGCTGATGGTGGCCTCGGGATGCAGGCCGACGAGCTCACCCTCCCGCAGCTTCTGCACGGCCACCGCGAACGCATCGCCGCCCGCAGTGCGGTCCACCGGAATCAGCTGGCAGTGCTTGATCACGTAGTTGACCGCCTTCACATCGGCCATTTCGGCCTTGATCATGAACCTCAGCCGGCGCTTCCGCTCCTTGGCGGCGATCGACGCGGGAATCCAGTCCACGTAGCTGGTGTGGTTGAGGGCGATCAAGGCGCCGCCACGCGATGGAATGTTCTCCAGGCCATGGAATGTGATCTTGGTTCCCTGCGACGCGACGGCCGCCGGAACGACGAACTCCGCCAACCGGAAAAAGGGCTCTGCCATGTCTTTTCCTTTCTCCCTACCGTGACTCATGGGGGATACGGCTAGCTGCCCGCGCCGCGGCCTCGTCGGCGTCCATCTGGGCCGCCTCGGCCAGCGTCGGCGCTGCGCCACCAAGCCGGCGCGGCACCCAGTACGCCCCGGCCGGGTGCGGATACTGGTGCTGCACCCGATGTAGCAGCGTGGTCATCGCCTCGCGCAGCTCAGCATCGGTCTGCGCGACGTCTTCGGCGGCACGCAAGGGCGCGCCCACCGCGGCGGTGATCGGCGTCTTGCTGCGACGGAGATTTTTGGGCTGGCCCTTGGTCCAGATCCGCTGTGAACCCCAGACGATGACGGGCACGATCGGGACGTCTGCTTCGCTGGCCATCCGATCGGCCCCGGTCTTGAAGGACTTCAGCTCGAAGCTGCGGCTGATCGTGGCCTCGGGATACACGCCAACCAGTTCACCTTCGCGGAGCCGCTGCACCGCCACCGCGTAGGCATCGGCCCCGGCGCCACGGTCCACCGGAATGGTCTTAGTGTGCTTGATCAGGAAATTGATCACCTTCACCTGCTGCAACTCGGCCTTGACCATGTATCGCAGCCGGCGGTGCCGTCGACGCACGGCCAATCCCGCCACCATCCAGTCGACGTAGCTGGTGTGGTTGATGGCGACCACGGCGCCGCCTCGATCGGGGATGTTTTGCTCGCCGATGTAGGTGATGCGGGTTCCAGTGGCCGCGGCACAAAGTTGGGCCAGGATTTCCAGCATGCGATAGGTGGGCTCCGCCATCGGTTACTGTTCCGCCGCACCGGCGGGATCGGCCCGCTCAGCGCGGCGAGCCGCCCTCTCCGCAGCCTCCTCGGCGTCCATGCGGGCCGCTTCGGCCAGCGATGGGGCCCCGCCGCCCAGCCGGTGCGGTACCCAGAACTCACCGGCCGGATGTGGACCGTACTGTTCTTGCGCCCGTTCCAGCAGATGTTGCATCCGTGAATGCAGCAAGTCAGTCAATTCCGCGGTGCCCAGCGTCGGCTGAATCGGTTCCCCGACCAGCACGGTGATCGGCACCTTCGGGCGCCACAGCTTCTTGGGGTGGCCCTTGGTCCAGACCCGCTGCGCACCCCAGATAATGTGCGGAACGATCGGCACTCCCGCCTCGACCGACATCCGGGCGGCCCCCGACTTGAATTCCTTGATCTCGAAGCTGCGGCTGATCGTCGCTTCGGGATAAACGCCGACCAGCTCGCCGTCTTTCAAATTCCTGACCGCGGCCTCGTAGGACGCGGCCCCGTCTTGCCGGTCCACCGGGATGTGCCGCAGGCTGCGCATGATCGGCCCGGTGATCCTGTGGTCGAACACCTCCTGCTTGGCCATGAACCGCACCTTGCGCCCAAGACCCTGTTGGTAGCTGGGCAAACCCGCCAACATGAAGTCGAGGTAGCCGGTGTGGTTAACGGCGATGACGACACCACCGCTGGTAGGCAGGTTTTCCGCGCCGGTGACCGTGATCTTTAGACCCTGTGCCCGAAAGATCAAACGGGCAAGCTGAATGACGGTCGCGTATACCGGTTCCACAGCTATTTAGCCTAATGCTCCCAGCTGCGTGCCGCCTGAAGTGCCTAGAAGAGAGCGAACTTGTCCTTCCCGACGTCCCCACCCGAGGTGCCCGCGGTCGTGGCCCGATTCGCCGCCGGCAGGCCGGTGCGGGCGGTCTGGGCCAACGAGGTCGGCGGTGTCACCTTTCGAGTGGGGACCCGCGCCTGCGGCGCGGAGTTCATCAAGGTCGCCGAGGCAGGGGCCACCCAGGTCGGGGCCTTCGCCGAGGAAGCCCGGCGGCTGCGCTGGGCGGCGCAGTACGTGTCGGTGCCGCACGTATTGGGCGTCGGTGCCGACGGGCATTGGGCGTGGCTGCGCACGGGCGCGCTGCGCGGCCTGTCCGCGGTACACCCGCGCTGGCTGGCGGCACCGGAGGTGGCGGTGCGAGCCATCGGTGCGGGGCTGCGCACGTTGCACGACCGATTGCCGGTGCCGTCCTGCCCATTCGACTGGTCGGTGGCTTCACGGCTCGCCGCGCTGGCACCGGTAGCCCGGGCGCGCCTCGGCGAACCGCCGCCGGTCGATCGACTGGTGGTCTGCCACGGTGACGCGTGCTCGCCCAACACGCTGATCGACGACGACGGCCGTTGCTGCGGACATGTTGACTTCGGCAGTCTCGGTGTTGCCGACCGGTGGGCCGATCTCGCGGTTGCGACACTGGCGCTGGGCTGGAATTACCCCGGCCGGGAGTGGGACGCGGAATTCTTCGCTGCCTATCGCGTGGAGCCGGACCCGCCACGCATCGAGTACTACCGTCGGCTGTGGCAGGCCTCGGACAACCCCCCAGCTGACACCTCGGGCTAAGCTCGAGTCGATCCCAAGGCAGCCCAGAACGGTACCGGACAGGTGCCAGAAAGGTATTTGTGCAGGTCACAAGCGTCGGCCATGCCGGCTTTCTGCTCCAGACCCACGCAGGCAGCATTCTTTGCGACCCCTGGGTCAATCCGGCCTACTTCGCGTCGTGGTTCCCCTTCCCGGACAACGGCACGCTGGACTGGGACACCTTGGGCAACTGCGACTATCTGTATGTCTCGCATCTGCACATGGATCATTTCGACGCCAAGCACCTGCGCGCGCATGTCAACAAGGACGCCGTGGTGCTGCTGCCCGATTTTCCGGTGCCCGACCTGCGAAATGAGTTGCAGAAGTTAGGGTTTCACCGATTTTTCGAGACCACCGACTCGGTCAAGCACCACCTGACCGGGCCCAAGGGCGACCTCGACATCATGGTCGTCGCACTGCGGGCCCCCGCCGACGGCCCGATCGGCGACTCGGCGCTGGTGGTTTCCGACGGCAGCACAACGATTTTCAACATGAACGACGCCCGGCCAATCGATTTGGACGTGCTCACATCCGAGTTCGGACACGTCGATGTGCATCTGCTGCAGTACTCCGGCGCGATCTGGTACCCGATGGTTTACCACATGCCGGCGCGCGCCAAAGAGGCATTCGGCACTCAGAAACGGCAGCGGCAGATGGACCGCGCTCGGCAGTACATCGACCAGGTGGGGGCGACCTGGGTGGTGCCGTCGGCGGGGCCGCCGTGCTTTTTGGACCCTGAGCTGCGCCACCTCAACGACGACCGCGCCGATCCGGCCAACATCTTCCCCGACCAAATGGTGTTTCTGGACCAGATGCGCACGCACGGGCACGACCGCGGCGTGCTGATGATTCCCGGGTCGACGGCGGACTTCACTGGCACGGAGCTGAATTCGCTTAACCATCCGCTGCCCGCCGGCCAACTGGACACGATCTTCACCACCGGCAAGGCGGCCTACATCGCCGACTATGCCGACCGGATGGCACCCGTGCTCGCCGCGGAGAAGGCGAGCTGGGCATCCGCGGCCGGCGAGCCGCTATTGGAGCAGTTGCGCGCGCTGTTCGAGCCGATCATGCTGCAAAGCAACGAGATCTGCGACGGCATCGGCTACCCCGTCGAACTCGTGATGGGGCCCGAAACTGTGGTTCTCGACTTTCCGAAACGCGCCGTGCGCGAACGGATTCCCGACGAGAAGGTGCGCTACGGGTTCGCGATAGCCCCGGAGCTGGTGCGGACCGTGCTGCGCGATCGCGAACCGGACTGGGTCAACACCATCTTCTTGTCCACCCGCTTTGAGGCATGGCGGGTCGGCGGCTACAACGAATACCTCTACACGTTCTTCAAATGCCTGACCGACGAACGGATCGCCTACGCCGACGGCTGGTTCGCCGAGACCCACGATGACAGTGCATCGGTCACGTTGGACGGCTGGGAGATTCAGCGGCGCTGCCCGCATCTGAAGGCCGACCTATCGAAATTCGGTGTGGTGGAGGGCAACACGCTGACCTGCAACCTGCATGGGTGGCAGTGGAATCTGGCCGACGGCCGCTGCCTCACCTCGCGGGGCCACCAGCTGCGGAGTTCGCGGGCATGACCGAAACTTACGATGACGGCGTCGTCCAACTGGACCGCGCGGCGATCACCTTGCGCCGCTATCACTTTCCTTCTGGCACATCGAAGGTCATCGCGCTGGACACGATCCGCGGATACAAAGCCGAGTCGCTGGGGCTGCTCACGCACCGGTTCCGTATCTGGGGCACCTCGGACTTCCGCCGCTGGCTACCGCTTGACATGCACCGCCCGCTCAGGTCGACGCTGATCACCTTGGACATACCCGGCACCCGGCCGAGCCCCGCCTTCACGCCGGCGCGCCCGGACGAGTTCACCGCCCTGCTGGATGAGCTGCTGAGTCAGCGCGACTAGCGCCGCGTCACCGCAGCGAGTGGGCGAAGATCCGGCGCCTGCCGTCAGCGGTCCGGACATACACGGATTTCATGGCCGCGATGTATTCGCTGACGGATTCGTGGGCGACCGGATTATCCGGGAACAGCACCGTCACCGTGGTCTCGCGCTGGTACCGATTGACCCACATCGAGACCTGATGCGAAACCCTGCCTTCGTCGTAAATCCGGAAATTCAAATCGGAGTTGGCGACGGTGGAAAGCGGAGCAATGCTGGCATCCAGGAAGGACATCACGAAATTGCCGGGGCGAGGCCGGCTGAGCCTGGCCTCGGGAGCCGCCAACTCCAACACACGCTCGAACGGCACGGTCGCCAGGTCGATACCCGAATCGAAGGCGATCTGTGCGGTTCGGGCGGCATCCTCGAAAAGCCCTGCACCGACAGGCACGGATATCGGAACCAAGCCGGTAAACCAGCCCGTCGTCACGAGTTCTGTTGGCGTCCTTCGTGTATCGGTGGTGGTCACCACGGAAAACGTTTCAGCGCCGGTCAATTCGCGTGCAGTGAGGGCCGCGCAGGCGAATACACCACCGCTGAAGCGGGCACCGGCCGCGACGCAGAGGGCCTCGAATCGCTCCGTCTGTTGCTCGTCCATCAGCGTTTCGGTGATTAGCCTGCCCGTGTAGTTCTTTGACAAATCACCCAGCGGCAACGGGAAATACGGCAGCGTCCCGCCATTGCTCGCGGCGAAATCGATCCACCCACGCACGCTGGGGGAGTCCACGGTCAAAGCGGCCGTTTCCTCGCGCTGCCGGAGGCAGTACTCGGCATACCGGCCTGCCTCGGGCAGCTCGACGGGCGCGTCGCCCCCCACCAACGCGGCGTACATCATGTGAATCTCCATGAACAACACGCCCATAATCATCGGGTCGACACAGAGATGAGCAATGCTGGCGTAGAAAGTGAAGTGGTCATTGCTCTGAACGATCCCGAACAAGAAGCAATCCCACTGCAGCGGATGCGGCGTCGATATGTGGTCGCGCAAGTCTGCCGCCGTCATCTCCCCATGCTGGACCGGGACGAGCTCGATATCGGCGGGGTCGGCGATGGTATGCCGAACGATGTGTTCCGCATCCGTGTACTCAAACCAGCTGTGGTATGTGTCGTGCCGCCGAAGGTGCGCATTGATGGCGTAATTCATGGCACGGACATCGCACCGACCGGCCACATCCCAGGTGAAAATCATCAGGCGCGATAGATCAAGACCCCGTGCTGCGTGTTCGCGATAGCGACGAAGATGTTGAGCCTGCTGGTAGCTGGGGGGTACGGGATTGATGGGTGCGTGACGCGCTACGTCGGTCGCCCGGGGTGATGCGTGCCAACAGACGACGGCGCCCGGATCCGGCACCCAGTCATGGAGTGTTCGTATGGCAAACACTTGTCCTCCTGTTTCCCCGCCCTGTTGCCTCCACCGACCGTTCGAGATCAACGGTCCGCGAAGCCAATGTTTTGGCCGACTTCTGCCGGCGTCAACACTGTCGCCCAGAAGCCCCTCCGGCGCCCCCACTACCAGTACCGTCAGGTAGCTGCTATGACACTACCTCGACAAATAGGCTCGCGAGGGCATTCGCAAAGGCAGAATCCTAGCGATTCGCACCGACTCCGCTTCCACGACATCTTGTATTGCCAATGTGAATTGGTAGCGTAGCGGCTCCCCTTAACGGTCGTGTTACGTAACTTAAGCGTTTGCTATGCCTTCTTCCCTTCGGCTTCCTCGCCCAGGGTTCCAGCCCCAAGCCGTCCCAACTGGGGTACGGTTCCCCAACATGTGGACCACCGTGTTAGTGATGGCGCTCGCGGTGATCTTCGAACCGATACGGATCGGTCTAGCGGTGCTTATGCTGAACCGCCGGCGCCCGATGCTGCAGCTGCTCGCATTCGTGTGCGGGGGTTTCACCATGGGTGTCGGCGTGGGTCTGATCATGCTGTTCATCCTTCGGTCCACCCCGCTGGCCGGGAACTTCACCGTGGCGCAGGCCCAGATTGCGGCCGGGTTGCTCGCCCTGCTCGTCGCCCTGGTACTGGCCACTAACGTCTCGCTCCGCAAGCTCATCCGCCGGAGCCCGGAGCCCGCCACAGTGGGTGGCTCAGTGGGTGGCACAGTCGGGGGCGACGGGGGTGTGGCACTGCTCGAGCCGGCACCGCCGGGCCGCCTGAAAAGGCTGCCCGAACTTGCGCGGCGGTTACTACTCGAGGGCGATTCCCTTTTTGTCGCATGGGTGAGCGGCTTGGGAGTTGCGCTGCCTTCCGCCAACTATTTGGGCGCGATGGCCGCCATTCTTGCCGCTGGCGTCCCGCCGACGACGCAGGCGGAGGCCCTGCTGGTGTTCAACGTCGTGGCGTTCACACTCGTGGAAATCCCGCTCGTCAGCTACCTGGCGGCGCCGCAAAAGACGCGCGAGTTCATGGCGACGCTGCAGGAGTGGCTGCGGTCTCGCAGCCACCGGGGCCTCGCCGCCCTGCTGGCCGCGGGGGGTTGCTTCTTGCTCGTGCTCGGTTTCAGCAGCCTTTGAGCAGCCTTCGACCAGCCATAGAACAGCATTTGTGCGGCCTGTGAGCAGCCGGAACGGCCCCGTACGGCGGTAGGCGAAAAGTCGCCTTCCCACCTCGTGAAGGGCCCGAGACCGGTAGCATGCTTGCAACAGCCATTGCATGCCGCGCAAGGTTCGTCCTCGTAGCAGGCGGGGTCACACTACGAAGAACGCCCGTGTCGGGGGGCCTCTCTAGGGGGAGTTCATGAACAAACTGCTCGTCGGCAGTGTCGCGGCAGGAATGCTCACATCGGCAGCAATCTTCGGCAATGGCGTCGCGGCGGCCGACACCGCGCTGATCGTTCCCGGAACCGCGCCGTCCCCGTATAAGCCGCTTCGGTCGCTGTACCACTTCAACCCTGCGACGGATCCGCAGATCGGCGCCAACTACTACAACAGCCCCAACGCCACCCGTGTGGTCATTCCCTACCCGGGCAGCGTTTGGCCGATCACGGGCCCGAATTCGCCGACGGTTGGTCGGTCCGTGCAGATCGGTACGAACAACCTCGACTCCGCCATCCGTGGTACCAGTGGCCCCATCTACGCAACCGGCCTGTCCCAGGGCACCCTGGCGCTCGACGCAGAACAGGCGCGGCTGGCGGCCGACCCGCACGCGCCCCCGCCGGACCAGATCACGTTCATCAAGGCCGGGGACCCCAACAACCTTCTCCAGCATGTGTTTAGGCCCGGCACCCACATCCCCGTCATCGACTACACCGTTCCGGGTCATGTTGAGAGCCAGTACAACACGGTCAACGTCGTGGGCCAGTACGACATCTTCTCCGACCCGCCGACGCGCATGGGGAATCTGCTCGCCGACCTGAACGGGATTACCGCGGGCGGATACTACGGCCACAGCGCCACGGCGTTCTCCGACCCGAGTCGCGTTGCGCCCTGGGACATCACCTCCGTTGTCAACGGCAGGGGTGGCACCGAGACGACCTACTTGATCGAGAGCCCTGAGCTGCCGCTGGTGCGGGCCCTGGTGGACATGGCCGGCTTGCCGCCCGAGGCGGCGGGGCCCCTCAACGCGGTGCTGAAACCCATGATCGACCGGGCCTACGGCCCGGCACCGGCGCCGCTACCGAACGTGGGTCAGCTGGGCCACGGCGCCGGCCACCTGCCCCAGGAGATCGCCCTGCCGATCTCCATCCCTATCGAAAGCGTTAACGGCGGCATCGCCGTAGCCACCACGGTCGCCAACGTCGCCAACGTGGCCTCACGCGCCGCCTCCGCCGTCAAAGCCCCAACCGGCCTATCCGCTGCCCCGGCCGCGGGCACGGGCGGCAAGGGTCTGCTGTCGAAGGTCACCGGTCTGCTGCCCAAGGGCAAGAAGTAGAGCCTGCAGGGACTAGCAGCCCCCACGTCGTCAAGCAAGGCGCGGCCTGGCCAGCCGCTGCGAGAAACCGGCCATCGTCTATCGCGCCGCGCCTTAGAGCCGCAGCCCGTCGTACAGCGAAAAACCGATCAAGTCCGCATCCGAAATCGGGTCCGAAATGGGCGACTGCTCTTCGTAACTCTCGGGCAACAATGGCCGCCGGCGCTTCTGAGGGCGGCTCCGACGCCAGCGCGGCGGCAACCAGTCCCTGACCCCGCTACCTCCACCCAGTCGCGACGGCCACCAGTTCGCCTTTCCGATCAGCACCGCGATAGCGGGCACCGTGATGGTGCGGACCAGGAAGGTATCCAGTAGGAGCCCGGTCCCCAGGACGAATGCGCCCTGGACGACGCTGCTGAGGCTGGAGAACAGCAGACCGAACATCGAGGCCGCCATGATCAGTCCCGCCGCGGTGATCACACCGCCGGTGGAACCCACGGTGCGAATGATGCCGGAACGCACGCCATGCGGAGACTCGTCCCGAATCCGGGAGATCAGCAGCATGTTGTAGTCGGCGCCCACGGCAACCAAGATGACGAAGGTCAATCCGGGGACGCTCCAATGCATTTCGCGTCCGAGTATGAATTGGAAGAAGATGACGCCGATGCCGAGTGCCGACAGATACGAAACGATCACCGAACCGATCAGATAGAGCGGTGCAACGACCGCGCGCAGCAGGGCGATCAAAATCAGCAACACCACGCAGATGGTCATGATGATGACGAAGCGCAGGTCTTGGTCGGAGTAGTCGCGCGTGTCCTTAAGCATGACCGGCAACCCGCCCACCGATATCTTGGCATCGGAAAGCGTGGTATTCGGTTGAGCGCCGCGCGCGGTATTGGTGATCGCATTGACCTGGTCCATGGCGGCGGTGCTGAACGGGTTGTATTGGGTCTGGATCAAATACCGGACCGCGTGTCCGTCGGGCGAAACGAAGGCCGAGGCAAGTTTCTTGATCTGGTCGACGTTCAGCCCCTTCAGCAGGTCCTGCGCCGCGCCCGGCAACGGCGGCGCGTTTGTCGACCCGCCGGTGGCATACGCCAGTAGCTGCGGCGGAATATAGAAGCCCGACATCGCCGGCGTGTTCGCGTTGTCCTTCATGGCCAGCAGGAACGCCGACGCGTCGCCGAGGCCACCGCCCATCTTCTTCACCTGGTCGACCAGCAGTTGCACGCCGTCGGCCAGCTGGCGGCTCCCGTCGGCGAGCATATTGGCGCCGTTCTTGAGGAAGTTGACCTTGTTCTGCATCCCGCCGGGACCGCTCATCCCCAGCGAGCCCATGGCGCCCATCACGGTGGTCAGCGCCTTGCGCAACCCGTTCACGGTTGAAGCCAGGGTCTGTAGTGCCTGCGTCGCCTGCAGCTGTCGAGCCAGCTCGGATATCTTGCCGAGCGTTCCATCGTCGCGGGCGGTGACCAGGCGCTGTAGTTCGGTGCGCGCGTTGGCGCAGCCGGGATCGAGGTCGCACGCCGGGCTGGTATTGAGCGCGTTGAGCACCGGGGAGGCCCATTCGGTGTTGTTCGCGACAAAGTTGGCGTTCGCACCGATGGCGTCGCCGAGGGAACGCATGCTGCCGACAAGCTGTGCCGCGCCCTCGAGGTCGCCGAGCATCTTGTTCCCGCCGAAGAGGCCCTGCAGGAACGAGAGGGCGTCGACCAGGCCGCCGGCGGTGGCCAAGGCCTGGTTGACTTGGGTCCGCACCTTGCCCAGTTCGCCGGCCATCAGGTTGGCCCCGCCGGCCAGCTTGTCGAGGTCACCGGAGCGGTCGCCGATCAGCTTGGAACCCTCGTCCAGCTTGGTGCCGATTTGGCCCGCCTGCCACGTCGTCCTGGCCTGCTCCAGCGATTCGCCCATGGGTCGGGTGATGCCCCGGACCGACGAGATACCCTGCACCTGGCTCACCCGCCGCGCCATCTCCTCCAGGTCGGCAAGGCCCTGCGGTGTGCGCAAGTCGTGCGGCGACTCGACGAGGAGGTACTCCGGGATGATCAGATTGGTCGGGAAGTGCTGGTCCAGCGCGGTATATCCCATGGAACTCTCGACCGAAGCCGGCAGCGTCTTGCGATCGTCGTAGTTGTAGTGGGCCATGCCCGCGCAGCTGGCCAGAATGATCAGCACCAGCACGCTGGCGAGCAGATGCGTCTTCGGCCTGCGCACGATGTGCACTCCCGAACGTCGCCAGAAACGGCGCGTGAGATCGCGTCGGGGCCTGATCCAACCACGGGGCCCGGCCAGCACGAGCAAAGCCGGTAACAACGTTATCGCGGCGCAAAATGCCACCGCGATCGAAAGTCCCAGCACCGGGCCGACGGTTTTAAGAATTCCCAAATGGGTGAAGACCATCCCGAGGAATGTGATCGCCACGGTAGCCGCGGAGGCGGCGATCACCTTGCCGATCGAGGTCAGCGCCTTGGTGACCGCTTGATTCGAATCCTCACCCTGCCGCACGTAGTCGTGATATCGGCTGATCAGAAAGACGGCATAGTCTGTTCCCGCGCCGACCATCATCCCGCTCATGAAAATAATGGTCTGATTAGCGATGCCGAGGCCCATCAGGCCGACGACTGCCACGACCTTCTGCGCCACCAATACGGAAATGCCGATTGTTATCATCGGCAGCGCCATGGTGATCGGGTTTCGGTAGATGATCAGCAATATCACGAACAATAGAATTGTGATCGCGAATTCGATCCGGGTCCGGTCTCGCTGACCCGTGAGGTTCAAATCGCCGACGGTGGCGGCGGGTCCGGTCAGATTGGCCTTCAGGGTGGTTCCCTTGACGATCTTTTTGACGATTTCGCCGACCGCCGTATTCGCCTGTTTGGACTCCTTCGAGCCCAGGTCGCCGGGCAGGCCGATCGGGAGGATCCAGGCCTTTTGATCCTTGCTGGTCATGATCTCGCGCAGGGGCGGCGTCGAGATGAAATCCTGCAGCATCTGGACGTCTCGGGTGTCCTGGCGCAGCGTGTCGACCAGCTTGCGGTAGACGGCTTCGTCGGCGGGGCTCAGGCCCTTGTCGTCCGTCAGCACCACCACCACGATGCTTTGCAGCCCCGCTTCGTGAAACGCCGCGGTCATGTGCCGGTTGGTGACCAACGCCGGCGCGTCGGCGGGCAGGATGGACACCGGGTGTCGCTGGGAGATCTCTTCCAGGGATGGCAGCGTCAGCGACAGGATGCCCGCGAGCGCGAGCCAAAACCCGATCACGGCCCATGGCCAACGCACGATGAAGGCACCCAGCCGTGGGAAGATGCCCCCGCTTTCGGCCGGGCTAACGGTTTCCGTCTTCCGTGACATCATTTCCGCCTGGAAATAACCGAAGTCCGCAAGATTGCCCGCACGTCAGCCTCTTCTTCACCGAGCGTCAGCGCGCCGGTTGCCCGGACAACTCAGTGACGTTGTGTCCGGGATCTGGCGCCCAGCCGTTTGCCACGCGGACACACACGGATTTGAGCGCCGCCAGATATTGGGTAACGGATTCGCGAGCCACCGGATTGTCCGGGAGCATCACGGTTGCCGCGGTCTCATCGAACCGGCCCACCAGCGTACTCAGCGGATAAGTCACCCTCCCGTCGCTGCAAGTAGCGACATTTTGGCCCTCGAACAATTGGGTGAGCATCGAGAGCGGGGCGACGTGCCCGTCGAAGAAGTTCACCAGGGAGAACAGCGGCCGCGGCCTGGCCAGCGACGGCTTCAGCTCCACCACGCGTTCGAACGGCACTTTCGCCAGGTCCGCGCCCAAGTCGAAGGAATGCTGCGCGGCCCGGGCAGTTTCGGCGAAAGACGTTGCGGCGACGGGAAAAGTCACCGGAATCAGGCCGGTGAACCAACCCTGCGTCGTCAATTCGGCTGGCGTGCTGCGGGTGTCTTTGGGAGTAAGACCGGAATAGGTTTCATACGTTCCACCGGCTGCAGAGGCTTCCGGGCCGGTTTGCGCGCCGATCAATTCCTGTAGCGCCAGCGCGATGCAAGCGAACATGCCACCTATGAAACGGGCGCCCGCCGCAGTGCATGCGGCGTCGAATTTCTCCGTTTGCCGCTGGTCCAGCAGCATTGCGCTGATCAGGTCGCCGTTGCAGGGTACCGACGGGTCACCGAGCGGGAGCGGGAACTTGGGAAAGGTTCCGTCGTTGGCTTCTGCGAAGTCGACCCAGGTACGGACTTCCGGGGAGTCCAGGGTCAACGCCGACGTGTACTTGCGCTGACGGACGCAGTAGTCGTCGTACCTGCCGCTCTCCGACATCCCGACGGGCGGTTCGCCCATCGCCAGCGCGAGATACATCGACTGGAACTCCATGAGTCCCACGCCAACGAACTGCCCGTCCGCGTGCAGATGATCGACGCTCGCATAGAACGTGAACCGGTCCGGGCCCCGAATAATCCCGAAGCTGAAGCAGTCCCACTGCAGCGAATCGGGGGTGGCCAAGATGTGGTCGCGCAGCTCCGCGATGTTCTTCTCTCCGTGCTCAGTCGGGACGAATTCGATATCGGCCGCCTCCGACATGGTGTGCCGCAGGATGTGGTCGGCATCCTGGTACTCGAACCAACTGCGGTAGGTGTCGTGCCGGCGCAGATGTGCGTTGATGACGAACGTCATGGCACGGACATCGCAGCGACCGAACACCTCGCACGACGCGATCAGCAGCCGTGAATGCTCGAGCCCGCGGGCCGCCTGCTGGGAAAAGCTACGCAGATGACGAGTTTGAATGTAGCTGGGCGGCACCGCACTCACCGGCGCCGCAAGGGCTTTGGCACGCGAAGCGGGTGTTGCGTGCCAGGAAACCAGTGCACCCGCGCTCGGCTCCCACTCGCTGATGGTCGATATCCCTACGGGGCCAATGCGCATCGTCGTCTCCTGTGTTTCAGCACGTGCACTCAGGCAGCAGGCGCCGCGACCGTGGTCGTTTCCATCACGATACCGACGGTGCGGGGGTGTCTTGGGGCGCCATTTGCTCGTACAGGTAATCGGCGAGGCCTCTGACCGTGGTGGTGACGTTCTTGGGGTTGAGACGGATGCCGGTTTCGGTTTCGATGCGGGTGCGGAGCTCGAGCGCTCCGAGGGAGTCCATGCCGTATTCGGGCAGGGGCCGGTCGGGGTCCACGGTGCGGCGCAGGATGAGCCCGACTTGTTCGGAGACCATGGCGCGCAGTTTCGCGGGCCATTCTTCGAGCGGCAGTTCGTTGAGTTCGGCACGGAATTTGCTTGTGCCCGTACGGCTTTGCCCAGCTTGGAATACCTCGAAGAAGCGGCTGCGTTCGGCCAGGGCGGCGAGCCAGGGCACCCCGATGATGGGGGTGTAGCCGGTGTAGGCGCGGTTGTGGCGCAGCAGGGTTTCGAAGGCGTAGGCGCCTTCTTCCGCGCCGATGGCCGCGCCGGTGGACTCGGCCACCGCGGTGGCGCGTCCGACCTCGGCCCAGGCTCCCCAGGCAATCGAGGTGGCGGGCAGTCCCTGGGCGCGCCGCCAGTGCGTGAAGGCATCCAGCCAGCTGTTTGCTGCGGCGTAGGCGCCCTGGCCGGGGGAGCCCAGCAGGGCGGCCCCGGAGGAGAAGCAGGCAAACCAGTCCAGGGGTTGGCCGGCGGCCGCCTCGTGCAGGTGCCAGGCGCCGTGGGCCTTGGGGGCCCAGTCCCGGACCAGCAATTCGTCGGTGATGTTGGCCAGGGTGGCGTCTTCGACGACGCCGGCGGCGTGCAGGATCCCACGCAGCGGTAGCCCAGTCGCGGTGGCGGTGGCCACCAGCCGTTCGGCGGCGCCTTCGGTGGCGATGTCGGCGCATTCGACGACGACGTCGGAGCCGACGGCGCGGATGAGCTCGACGGTTTCCAGCACCCGTTGGCTGGGCTCAGAGCGGGAGGACAACACGATGCGCCCGGCGCCTGCGGTGGCCATCTTCTCGGCCAGGAACAACCCGAGTCCGCCCAGACCGCCGGTGATCACGTAGGAGCCGTCGGCCCGGAACACCTGGGCCTGTTCGGGGGGCAGCACCACGCTGCTGCGTCCGGTGTGCGGGATGTCGAGGACGAGTTTGCCGGTGTGTTCGGCAGCGCTCATCACCCGTATCGCGGTCGGCGCTTCGGCCAGCGGGTAGTGGGTGGCGTGCGGCATCGGCAGGGCGCCCTCGGCGGTCAGCCGGTAGACGGTCTCGAGCAGCTCGCGGGTCTGCGCGGGGTGGCTGACCGAAAGCAGACCGACGTCGACGCCGTAGAAGGCCAGGTTTTGGCGGAACGGGAACAACCCGATGCGGGTGTCGCCGTAGATGTCGCGTTTGCCGAGCTCGACGAACCGACCGCCCAACGCCAGCAGTTTGATGCCGGCCAGCTGGGCGGCGCCGGTCACCGAGTTGAGCACGATGTCGACCCCGTACCCGCCGGTGTCCTGGCGGATCTGGTGGGCGAAGTCGAGGCTGCGGGAGTCATAGACGTGCGTAACGCCCATGTCTCGCAACAGCTGGCGGCGCCCGTCGCTGCCGGCGGTGGCGTAGATCTCGGCCCCGACCGAACGCGCGATGGCGATGGCGGCCTGGCCGACCCCGCCGGTGCCCGAGTGGATCAGCACCTTGTCGCCGGCCCGGATACGGGCCAGGTCATTGAGCCCGTACCAGGCGGTGGCGTGCGCGGTGGTGACCGCGGCGGCCTGCGCATCGGTCAACCCCTCGGGCAGCTTCGCCGCCAGGCGGGCGTCACAGGTGACGTAAGTGCCCCAACACCCGTTGGGGGACATGCCCCCGACGTGATCGCCGACTTTGTGGTCGGTGACGTCGGGGCCGACCGCGCTGACCACCCCGGCGAAGTCGGTGCCGGGCTGGGGCAGGTGTCCCTCGAAGGAGGGGTAGCGGCCGAACGCGACCAGCACGTCGGCGAAGTTGATGCTCGACGCGGTCACGGCGACCTCGATCTGCCCGGGCCCCGGTGGGGTGCGGTCGAAGGCGACCAGCTCCATGGTTTGCAGGTCGCCGGGGGTGCGGATCTGCAACCGCATCCCCTCTCCTGCGTGATCGACCAGGGTGCTCTTGCGTTCCTCGGGCCGCAGCGCGGTCGGGCACAAGCGCGCGGTGTACCACTCCTGATCGCGCCAGGCCGTCTCGTCCTCGTCGGAGTCGGCCAGCAACTGGCGGACCAGCGCCTCGGCGCCGGTGGCCTCATCGACATCGATGTGGGTGGTGCGCAGGTGCGGATTCTCGGTGCCGATCACCCGCAACAGCCCCCGCAGGCCGCCCTGGTCGAGATTCGGGCGCTCCCCGGCCAGCACCGTCTGGGCGCCGTGGGTCAGCACAAACAACCGCGGCGATTCGCCGGCGACCTCGATCAACTCCTTGGCGATCCCGATTACCTGGGCCACCGTGTCGTGACCACGGGCCGCGCACCCCTCCGGGCTGTCGGAGGGTGGTCCGGTGACGACGACCAGCCCGGTGGTCCCGCCGACGGCCAGTTGGGTGCGTAACACCTCAACCGCCTCACTGGGCGCACCGAGAGCGGGCCAGGCCAGGCGGGTGATCTGCGCGTCACGGCTTTGCAGTGCTTCGGCCAGCGCCGCGGCCGGCGCGTCCGCGCCGCTGTCGGTGGCGACCAGTATCCAGCGGCCCGCCCCGGCTGTGGGGTCGGTGTCGGGCAGCTCGCGGCGGTTCCATTCGATGGTCAGCAACCGCTCGTTAAGCACCCGGTTACGGTTGCCCTGCTCGGAGGCGCCGCCCCCCAGCAATAAGCCCTGCACCGCGACCAGCACGGTGCCCTGCTCGTCGAGGATGTCCAGGTCGGCCTCGATCCCGGCCGCGCTCGCGTTACTGACCCGGATGTAGCAGTAGTGCGCGCTGCGCGCTGAGGCAAAGGCGCGCAGCCGGCGCACCCCCAACGGCAGCATCAAGCCACCCCCGATGGCGGCCTGGACCTGCGGGTGCGCGGCGATCGCCTGGAAACACGCGTCCAGCAGCGCCGGGTGGATGCCGTAGGAGTTCTGCTGGTAGCGGATCGAAACGGGCAGCGCGACGTCGGCCAACACCGAACTCTGTGTCCCGTCCGCGGCGCCGTCGGCGACCAGCGCCGCTCCCAGACCGGTGAACGCCGTACCGTACTGCACCCCGTGCTCATCGAAGCGCTTACGCATCTCGTCACCGTCGATCCGCAGGCTGTGGGCGGCCAGCAGCCCGGCCATGTCATAGGCGGCCGGCCGCTCCTCGTCGTCAATTCCCTTTGGTCCGGCGTGCAATGTGGCGGAGGCGCGGCGCAGATGGCCCATGCCTTCCGCGATGGCGGCCTCCACCGCGAACTCGACCACCCCGGGGGCGCTGACGGTGGCCACCGCCGAGACCGGGGTCTCCTCGTCGAGCAGCAGCATCGCCTCGAACCGCACATCCCGCACCTCGGCGCGCTCACCGAGCACCGTGTGCGCGGCGGCCAGCGCCATCTCGCAGTAGGCGGCGCCGGGCAGGGCGGCCACACTGTGGATCTGGTGATCACCCAGCCAGGGCAGCGTAGTCGTGCCCACGTCGGCGGCCCAAGCGTGACGCTCGGGCTCCTCGGGCAGGCGGACATGTGCCCCCAACAACGGGTGCACCGCCACACTCAACCCGGTGCTGGCCTGCGAGTCCCGCTCGTGGAACAGGTAGCGGTGCGTCCAGGCCGGCAACGGCGCGTCCAGCAGGCGCCCGCCCGGATAGAGCACCGCGAAGTCCACCGCCGCACCGGCGGCGTGCACCTCGGTCACCAAACCGGCCAACCCTTCCGGCAGGGGTTGTTCGCGCCGCATCCCGGCCAGCGCGGCCACCGGCATACCGATCCCGGCCGCGGTCTGCTCGATCGCATGGGTCAACAGCGGGTGCGGGGACAACTCGGCGAACACCCGATAGCCGTCATCCAGGGCCGCGCGCACCGCCGCGGAAAACCGCACCGTGTGCCGCAGGTTATCGGCCCAATAGCCGGGGTCACACGCCGGGCGCTCCCGGGGATCGAACAGGGTAGCCGAATAGTAGGCGACCTCCGGTGGACGCGGTGACAGGTCGGCCAACTCCTCACGCAACTGCCCCAAAATGGGGTCGACCTGCGGGGAATGCGAGGCCACATCCACGGCCACCTCGCGGGCCATCACCTCGCGGGCCTCCCAGGCCGCCACCAGTTTGCGCACCGACTCGGCCGGCCCGGCCACCACCGTCGACGACGGTGACGAGACCACCGCGACGACCACGTCGTCGACGCCCAGCGCGGTCAACTCCGACTGCACACTCAGCGCGGGCAGCTCGACGGACGCCATCGCCGCGTCTCCGGCGATGCTGGCCATCAGCTTCGAACGCCGGCAGATCACCTTCGCCCCATCCGCGAGGCTCAGGGCGCCGGCAACCACCGCCGCGGCGGTCTCCCCCATGGAATGCCCGATCACCGCGCCCGGTACCACGCCGTAGGACGCCATGGTGGCCGCCAACGCGACCTGCATGGCAAATAGGGTCGGCTGCACCCGATCGATCCCGGTCACGGTCTCGGCGGCGGTCAGCGTCTCGGTCACCGAAAAGCCCGACTCGGCGGCGATCAACGGCTCCAGCTCGGCAATCGTGGCAGCGAACACCGGCTCCCGCTCCAACAGCTGGGCGCCCATCGCGGCCCACTGCGAGCCCTGCCCGGAAAACACCCACACCGGGCCCCGGTCATCCTGGCCCACCGCCGCCTGGTAGGGGGTATCCCCCTCGGCGACCTCCCGCAACCGCGCCACCAGCTCCTCGGTGGTGGTCGCCATGACCGCGGTACGCACCGGCCGATGCGCGCGCCGGCGCGCCAACGTGTACCCGAGATCGGTCAGCGTCAGCCCCTCGGCATGGCTGTCCACCCAGTCGGCCAACCGGCCCGCGGACGACCGCAGCGCCTCGGCCGACGTCGCCGACACCGCGAACCACCACGGCCCCTCACCCACGGGCACCACATCCCCGGCTCCCTCGGCGGCGGGGGGCTGCTCGACGATCGCGTGCACGTTGGTGCCCGAGAACCCATACGAGGACACGGCCGCCCGCCGCGGCGCGGAATGCCCATTGTTGGCCGGCCACGGCGTGGTGACCAGCGGGATAAACAAATTCGTCTCGATCGTGGTCAGCTCATCGGGCAACTGCGTGAAATGCAGGTTCCGCGGAACCACGCCGTGCTGCAGCGACAACACGGCCTTGGCGAGCCCCAACACCCCCGCCGTGGACTGGGTGTGCCCGAAATTGGTCTTCGCCGACGTCAGCGCGCACGGGCCCTCGATCCCGTACACCTCGGCCAAACTCGCATACTCGATCGGGTCCCCGATCGGGGTGCCCGGGCCATGGGCCTCCACCATCCCCACCGAGGCGGCGTCCACGCCGCCCGCGGCCAGCGCCTCCCGATACGCCGCAGCCTGGGCGGGCTGCGACGGGGTGGCGATATTAATGGTGCGCCCATCCTGATTGGCCGCCGTGCCCCGCAACACCGCCAACACCCGATCCCCGGCGGCCAGCGCATCGTCCAGCCGCTTGAGCAGCAGCACCACACAGCCCTCGCCCGGCACGAACCCGTCGGCGGCCACATCGAAGGCATGACACTTGCCCGTCGGCGACAACATTCCCAGCGCCGAACCCGCCGCGGCCTTGCGCGGCTCCAGCATCAACGACACCCCAGCGGCGATCGCAATATCAGATTCGGCCTCGTGCAAGCTGCGGCACGCCATATGGACGGCCGCCAGACCCGACGAACACGCCGTGTCCACCGTCATCGCCGGGCCGTGCACGCCCAACGCATAAGCGATGCGGCCCGAAGCCATCGAAAAGCTATTCCCCAAAAAGCCGTACGGCCCCTCCAAAGCATTCGCGTCCGCGGCCACCATCGTGTAGTCACCATGGGTCACACCGGCAAATACACCGGTGCGGGTACCCGTCAACGCCCCCCGCGTCAGACCCGCGTGCTCCATCGCCTCCCACGATGTCTCCAGCAACACCCGCTGCTGCGGATCGGTGTTGATTGCCTCCCGCTCGCTAATCCCGAAAAACTCGCAATCAAAATCCGCCGGCCTATCCAGAAAACCGCCCCACTTGCACACCGTACGCCCCGGCACCCCCGGCTCCGGGTCGTAGAACTCCTCCGGGTCCCACCGGTCCAATGGAACCTCGGTGATCAGGTCATCACCGCGCAGCAACGCCTCCCATAACAGCTCAGGAGACTCGATACCGCCCGGCAATCGAACCGCCATCCCAATCACAGCAACTGGAGTCACCCGTGGCTCACCCACGACCCAACCACCTCTTCTTCCCAACAGCCCCACGCGGGACAACAGCGGAGTACAACCCAATAGCCTGCAACTGCAACACCGCAGCCAGGCCCGCCACCCCCAATGGAAGCCAAACGTTAAGCGACAACTCATCGGTAGCGTAGTCGGTCAATTGGGCACATGTCGGAAAATCGTGCGTACGTACCAAAAATGTGAGCCCCATAAGCGCTGATCCGTCGCGGATCTGCGCATGTCCGGCATCCGCGACGTTACGATCGACTCATCTGTCAATACATCCCCGCGCTGGTCCGGTCTAGTCGTTAGGCCGCTGTCAGACCAGTCACCAAAACCAGGTGGCCCGGCTAGCCCGCCTTCGATCAGGTTGAAGCGTGCCGCATCCCGGACATCCGAGAGGTAGTGTGACGCCCTGTGGTTGAGCCTTCCATTCCCGCAATGTTGCGCCAATGTGTCAATCTGCACCCCGATGGCGCGGCGTTCAAGTACGTCGATTACGGCCGGGACCGGGACGGCATTGCCGAAACTGTGACGTGGTTCCAGTTGTATCGGCGAATGGTGAATGTTGCGCGGGAGCTTAGGCGTTACACATCGCCGGGTGACCGCGCCGTGATATTGGCTCCACAAGGCCTTGATTACATCTACGCTTTTCTGGGTTCAATGCAGGCCGGACTTATCGCGGTGCCGCTTTCGGTTCCGATGGGTGGCGCCACCGATGAGCGCGTTGATTCGGTGGTGGTCGATGCGGCGCCCACCGTCATTCTCACCACATCTTCCGTCAGTGGCGATATCCCCCAACATATTACGGCGTCGCCCTTTGAGGCCGCCCTCTCGGTCGTCGAGGTTGACCGGCTGGATCTGGACGCTCCGCTCGGATCCGGTACCGAGGACGATAAGCGTCAAAGTGCCGTATATCTGCAATATACTTCTGGATCCACCCGTACCCCGGCCGGGGTAATGATTACTTATAATAACCTGTTGACCAATTTCCGGCAGCTGGTGGCCGGCTATTTCGCGCATCAAAACGGCATTGTACCGGTGGACGGCTTTGTTATGTCGTGGCTGCCGTTCTATCACGACATGGGTTTGGTACTCGGAGTTTGTGCGCCGATTATGGCAGCACTTCCCGGTGTGCTCACCAGCCCGATAGCGTTCCTGCAGCGGCCGGCCCGGTGGCTGCAACTGATGGCGACCGGAGGTCAGTCGGTCGGGCGAGCACGGGCGTTCTCGGCAGCACCGAACTTCGCCTTCGAACTGGCGGCCAGCAAAGTGTCGGACGACGACCTGGCCGGGTTCGACCTGAGCAGCATAGGAATCATCCTCAGCGGTAGCGAGCGAGTACATCCGCTGACCCTCAAGCGCTTTGCCGACCGGTTTGCGCCGTTCAACCTCGACGAATCGACGCTCCGGCCCTCGTATGGGCTCGCGGAAGCAACGGTGTACGTGGCGACCAGCACAGCCGGCAAACCACCCAAAATCGTCGACTTCGAATCCGACGAACTGGCCGCCGGGCAGGCGAAGCGGTGTGCAAGCGAGGGCCCTACACCGCTGGTCAGTTACGAGGTGCCGAAGTCGCCAACGGTCCGGGTCGTCGATCCCGACACCTGCGCCGAATGTCCCCAGGACGTGGTCGGAGAGATCTGGGTGTCCGGCGACAACGTCGCGGCCGGCTATTGGGCCAAGCCCGCCGAGACCGAGCGCACCTTTGCCGGAAAGATTGTCGCCCCATCGGCCGGCACACCCCAAGGTCCCTGGCTGAGAACTGGAGATTCGGGCTTCATTTCCGACGGTGAACTGTTCATCATCGGCCGCATCAAAGACCTGCTGATCGTCCGCGGGCGCAACCACTCTCCCGACGACATCGAGGCAACGATCCAAGAGATCACCGGGGGCCGGTGCGCGGCGATAGCGGTTCCGGATGGCGGCGTCGAAAAGCTGGTCACCGTGCTCGAAGTCAAAAGGCGCGGCGGTGGCTCCCTCGAGGACGTTATGCGCAGGCTGGACGTAGTCAAGCGTGAGGTCACCGCCGCTATATCGACCTCGCACGGCCTGACCGTGTCGGATCTCGTTCTGGTATCCCCTGGCTCGATTCCCCTCACCACCAGCGGCAAGGTCAGACGAGCGGAGTGCGTAAAGCTATACCAACGCCGGAAGTTCAAGCGCTTGGACGCTATAGCCGCGCCGAACCCCTAACCCTAACCCTTCAGATCGGCGAGCGCCTGCAGCGCGGCGTTGTAACCGGGGATGAAGGTGATCCCGGGCCCACCGTGGCATCCGGTACTGCCCAGATAGAGGCCCTCGATCGGGATCGGTTGGCCGCGAAAGCCTTTCGGGCCCGGCCGGTTGGGACCTATCTGATCCGAGTGGAACAGCCCGTGGCAGTAGTCGCCGCCGGGAGCGCCGAACATCACGCCCATGTGTCTGGGCGTGAAGGTGGTGTGCCGGCTGATGCTGCGTTCGAAATTCGGCGCCAACCGGGTGATCTTGTCGATCACCCGCTGACCCATCTCGACCTTCGCCTGACCATAGTCGGCCCCGCCCTCGATCGGGAACCACAGCGCGAACGCCGACGCCGCGTGCTTGCCCGCGGGCGCCAGGTCCGGATCGTTTTGCGAAGGAATCTGCAAGACCACCGTCGGGTCCGCCGGAACGATCCCGCGGCGGCAATCCTCCCATTGCTGCTGGACTTCCTCCGGCGTGCAGAAGATGCCTATGGACGCCTGCATGGCCGGGTCGTTGAGCGACTCGTACGGTGCGGCGAAGGCGGGAGCCTCGTCGAGCGCGAAGTGCATCTGCAGGTAACTGCCGCGGTGGTCGATGCGCGCATAGCGTTCCCGGATGTCGGGGGGCAGCACCGCAGGGTCGATCAGGTCGTTGAGCGTCAGGTCGGGCGCGACCGCGGCGACGACGATCGGGGCGGTCAGGGTCTCCCCCGACTCGGTGCGCACCCCGCTCACGCGGGCGTCGCTGACCAGGATTTCGGTCACCTTCGTGCGCAGCCGAACTTCGCCGCCGCCGCTGGCCAGCGAGTCAGCCAGATGCGCGGTGAGCGCGCCGATGCCGCCGCGCAGCTTCTTCATCTGCATGGTGTCGCCGTCGGGAACGCCCAGCCCGAAGGCGAGCGCCGCGGCGCTGCCCGGCGTGGCCGGCCCGCGGTAGAGGGTGTTGACGGCCAGCACGGTCATCGAGCCGCGCAGCGCACCGTGCTTCTCGCGGTCCGGGAGATAGCGGTCCAACACGTCGGTAACCGAGCCGAACAGCATGTCATCGATGGCAGAGCGTTCGAATTCGTTTGTGGCACAGGCATACATCTCGTCAAAGGTCTTGGGCAGCGTGCCGGCCTCGAACCGGCCCAGCGCCCGGGTCGGCGCCTGGGCCCAGGCCATCAGCCCCGCCATGCCGTTGACGGCGTCCGCCCCGTGCACCTCGTTGAGGTGGGTGAACAGCTTGATCGGATCGCTGTACTGGACCATCGGATCGTCACCGACACCGCGCAGCGCCACCGACATCACGTCCAGATCGATCGTCGGCAAGGTGTCCAGGCCCAGCTGCTCCCGGACCACCGGGGCGGTCGGGAACTGCACCGAGCCCGCGATCTCGAACTGGTAGCCGTCGAAGAGCTCCACGGTAGAGGCCATCCCTCCGGCGTAGAGCTTGGATTCCAGGCACAGGGTCCGCAGGCCCGCCTGCTGTAGCAGCACCGCCGCGGCCAGCCCGTTATGCCCCGCGCCGATGACTATCGCGTCGTATTCAGACATGTCCTGACCTCCAGACTGCAGGCTGGCACGCGGCCAAAGTTTTGTCAATTATGACGAAACTGCGGTGACCCAGGTGCCGGAGATGCCGTCTCGCAGCGATTCGAGCGCCGCATGCGACATCCGCGCCAGCTCGCCGAGGGATCGATCCTCGCCAACCATCCAAGCTTCCATCGCGCCGAATACGGCGGCCGCAATGCAGCGGGCGGTCACGGTGATGCGCAGCCGCGTATCCGGTGTCCGCCCTGCCGTGCAGCTACGCCTTTCCAGTTGCCGCTCGATGGCATCGGCCAGGTCGGCCTGGACATCGCGGATGTGGCGAACGATGCGGTCCTGGTCAAGCTCACCACCTCTCATCGCAGGGATTTTCGCAACGGCTTCAACATCATAGGGGAAAGCAAAGATGGCCGACTGAACGGAATCGATGACCGGTTCGTCGGTGGGTCTGGCATCCAACGCCGCGCGAAACCAGTTCAGCCCGGTGTAGTCGGCAAACAGCAAATCGTGCTTGGAGCTGAAGTGGCGGTAGAAGGTGCGCAACGAGACTCCGGCTTCGGCCGCGATCTGTTCGGCCGAGGTGTCCGCCACTCCCTGGGCGAGGAAGCGCACCACCGCGGCCTGGCGCAACGCCTCGCGGGTGCGTTCGCTGCGCGCCGTCTGGGCTGGCCGGACCATTTCAGTAAGGTACCTCAGAATTCGTTATGTCAATATTGACAAAACTTCGGGATCAGGGTGAGACTGCGGCCATGGTCTCCATCGTCGTCCACTTTCTACTCGGGCTCGGCTGCATCGCCTGGATCATCACGTCCAACCCGAAGGTCTACGCCAAACCGGCGGGCGGGCCGTGGCTCTCGCCGCTGGAATGCGTGTATTACGCCGCCGGCATCGCGTCGATCGTGCTGGGTTATTGGTTCAACATCCACTTTGTGCTCGCCGCGCACGGGCAGGGCAACCTGATCTCGGGGCCGGCCAGCTATCCGGAATTCATCAAGGGGCAGTTCGCCACCCCGGCTTGCGGCTCCGGCAACCAGGACTACATGATCGCGAATGTCATTCTGATGCCGGTGTTTACCATCATCGACGGCTATCGGCGTGGTCTGCGGCGCCCCTGGCTGTTCTTTCTGTCCAGCTTTTTCACCAGCTTCGCCTTCCCGTTTGCCTTCTACTTCGCCACCATGGAACGCCAGCGCCGGCATCAACAAGCAGCCGCCGAGCCGGCACCGAAAATCGCTGCCTAGGCGCTGACGGGTTTGGTGCGGCGGCGCGGCGCACCCCAATTGCGCCTGCATCACGCGCTTATGTTGCTCGCCGAGCATCAAGACGTCACTTCGGTGGCGCTGAAATGCGGCTGGGCCACGCCCAAGCGCCTTCATTGACACCTACCGGCGCGCCTTCGGCCACACGCCCGGCCGTTCGATGACCGGGACACGTCCTTAACCGGCCGGCTCCAGCACCTCGGTGCCGACGAACGGAACCAGCGCCTCGGGCACCCGCACGCTGCCGTCGGGCCGCTGGTGATTCTCCAGGATCGCGACCAGCCATCGGGTGGTGCCCAGCGTGCCGTTGAGCGTGGCCGCGATCTGCGGCTTGCCGTTGTCGTCGCGATAGCGCGTCGCCAACCGGCGGGCCTGGAAGGTAGTGCAGTTCGACGTCGAGGTCAGCTCCCGGTAGGCGCTTTGCGTCGGAACCCACGCCTCGCAGTCGAACTTGCGGGCGGCCGACGAACCGAGATCGCCCGCGGCCACATCGATCACCCGATACGGCACCTCGATTTTCGCCAGCATCTCGCGCTGCCAGCCCAGCAGCCGTTCGTGTTCGGCCTCGGCGTCGGCGGGCGTGCAGTAGACGAACCCCTCCACCTTGTCGAATTGGTGTACCCGGATGATGCCGCGGGTGTCCTTGCCGTAGCTGCCGGCCTCGCGGCGGAAACACGACGACCAGCCGGCGTAGCGCAGCGGCCCGCCGGACAGGTCCAGGATCTCGTCGGCGTGGTAGCCGGCCAGCGGCACCTCGGAGGTGCCCACCAGATACAGGTCGTCGGCCTCCACCCGGTACACCTCGTCGGCGTGGGCGCCCAGGAAACCGGTGCCGGCCATCACGTCCGGGCGCACCAGCACCGGCGGGATCATCGGGATGAAGCCGTTCTCGACGGCCAGCCGCAGCGCCAGCTGCAGCAGGCCCAGCTGCAACAGGGCGCCCCGTCCGGTCAGGAAATAGAACCGCGATCCGGATACCTTGGCACCGCGCTGCATGTCGATGAGGCCCAATGACTCGCCGAGTTCCAGGTGATCCCTTGGGCTGTTCAACTGCGGTGGATCGCCAACGATGTCGAGTACCGCGTAGTCGTCCTCCCCGCCCGCGGGCACCGGATCCAGAATGACGTTCGAGATCGCCAGGTGCGCCGCGGTGAATGCCGTCTCGGCTTCGGCCTGAGCCGTTTCGACGGTCTTAACCTGCTCGGCGAGTTCCTTGGCGCGCGCCAGTTTCGCCGGGCGTTCCTCGGCCGATGCGGCGCCCACGCCCTTGCTGGCGGCCTTCTGTTCCGCGCGCAGCGAATCGGCGGCCGAAATCGCGGCCCGGCGGGCGGCATCGGCCGTCAGCAGGACCTCCACCAGCGCCGGGTCTTCTCCCCGCTTCAGTTGGGAGCGGCGCACGGCGTCGGGGTCTTCCCGGAGCAACTTCAGCTCGATCACGGCCCTGACACTACTTTTGACGCCTCAGTTGAATTGCGCCACATGGCCCGGCGCCGGCCGCCGGCCGCCCCATGACATCACTTCTGTAACTATTTTCACGCCGCCCAGGCGGTCCTGTCAGAATGGACCCGATGCTGGACGCGCCCGAAGAGGACCTTGCCGCCGCCGAGGCGGCCGACGAGCCCACCGCTGAGCACGTTGGTGACACCACCGACGAGACCGCCGGTGAGACCGCCGATGACACCGCCGACGCGGCCGCCGGCGCGCCGGCCGGCGACGCGGATGAGCCGCCGGAGGGGTTCCGTTGGCCGACTGCTCTGCAGCCGGCGGCGACCAGACGAGTGCTATTGCTCGCCGCTCTGGGCGGCCTGCTGATCGCCGGACTGGTCACCGCGATTCCGGCGGTTGGGACCGGCCCGGGGCGGCTGGCCGGCTACATCGACAGCAATCCGGTGCCCAGCACCGGCACCAAGACCAACGCCGCCTTCAACCGCGCCACCGGCGGTGACTGCCTGATGTGGCCGGATCGCACCCCGGAGTCCGCGAGCATCGTCAACTGCGCCGACGACCACCGGTTTGAAGTGGCCGAGTCCATCGATATGCGGACCTTCCCGGGCTCGGAGTACGGGCCCACCGCCGCTCCCCCATCGCCGGCTCGCATTCAGCAGATCAGCCAGGAACAGTGCGAGGTCGCCGTACGCCGCTACCTCGGCACCAAGTTCGATCCCAACAGCAGGTTCACCATCAGCATGCTGTGGTCCGGTGACCGGGCGTGGCGCCAGGCCGGCGAGCGGCGCATGCTGTGCGGCCTGCAACTGCCCGGCCCGAACAACCAGCAGATTGCCTTCAAGGGCAAGGTCGCCGACATCGACCAGTCCAAGGTCTGGCCGGCCGGCACCTGCTTGGGCATCGACTCGACGACCAACCAGCCCGTCGACGTTCCGGTCGACTGCATGGCCCCGCACGCGATGGAAGTCACCGGCACGGTCAACCTGGCCGAGAAATTTCCCAATGCCCTGCCCGCCGAAGCGGACCAGGACGCATTCATCAAGGACGCCTGCACCAAGATGACGGACGCCTACCTCGCGCCCGTGCAGTTGCGCACCACCACCCTGACGCTGATCTACCCGACCCTGTCGCTGCCCAGTTGGACGGCGGGTAGCCGTGAGGTCGCGTGCAGCATCGGCGCAACCTTGGGCAACGGTGGCTGGGCCAACCTGGTGAACTCCGCCAAGGGGCCGCTGCTGATCAACGGGCAGCAGCCCGTCGCGCCGCCCGACATCCCCGAGGACCGGCTCACCGTGCCGCCGATACCCATCCAGGTCCCGGCTCAGGTGCCGACCGCGGCGCCCAGCGCTCCGACCGACCCGGGCAATCAGCACCTTCCCCAACAACAGCCCCAACAACACATGCCCCAACAGCAGCCGGTTGTGACGCAGCCTCGGTCGCCGGCGTCGCAAGCGCCCGCGTCGACGGCCAGCCCGGCGCCGGAGGCTCCAGCCCCGGCCGACGGCGGAGCGCCGCCGTCCACCCAGGCACCGGAGGGCGCGCCACCCGCAGGCGACACCCCGCCCCCGGGCTAGCCGCGTGGGCGTGCGGATGGACCCGCAGCGGTTCGACGAGCTCGTCTCCGACGCACTGGACCTGATCCCGCCCGAGCTGGCGGCCGCAATGGACAACGTCGTCGTGTTGGTCGAAGATCGCCACCCCGAGGAAGCCGACCTGCTCGGACTGTATGAAGGGGTGGCGTTGACCGAGCGGGACTCCGACTACGCCGGGGCGCTGCCGGACACCATCACGATCTACCGCGAGGCGCTGCTGGACGCGTGCGAATCCGACGACGAGGTGGTGGAGGAGGTGGCGATCACGGTGATTCACGAAGTCGCCCATCACTTCGGCATCGACGACGACCGGCTGGAAGAACTGGGCTGGGCCTGATCGCGCTGTTTCCCCCATGGGCGCGGCATCATGGGCGCGGCATCCCGGATTTGTATCGTCACGGTGCTATGAACGGCTTATGAGCGCCGACTGCCGCGACTGCCGGGCAGGCTTGGATCACTGCCACGGCACCATAATTCGCCATACTGAGGGCTGGTTAAAGGGCCGGTTGACGGGCCGGCTGAGCCGGACCGAATGCACCGAGCCGGGCTGCGTCAGCCCGGAGGAGTTGCCGCACACTTTCGTCGTCGACTGCGATGCCGTCGGCTGCGACTGCGCTGATTTGGTCGAATCGGTCGGCGAATTGGCCGAGGGGTCTGACCACAGAATCGGCTCAGCCCATCGGGTCGGTGGTCGACGTCACCGCGTCGGTCACCGAGTCGGCTTCGGATGTGGGGGCCTTGGGGCAGAACGGCGGCGTCAGGACTCCCCACCGCAGACAGCTCCAGCGCCCATCGGTGATCGGCGCCAACACCACCGACTCGGCGTTGTCCAGATGGTTGTCCAGCGCAAAGTTGCCATCCACGCCGGCCAGCACGGCGGACGCCAGCCGGATCGCCGCGCCATGGCTGACGACGACGATGTCCCCGCTCAAGTCGTCGTCATCGAGATAGCGCATTCGCAGGTCGGTGAGCACCGGCACGTAGCGATCCAGCACGTCGTTGCCGGTCTCGCCGCCGGGCAGCGGCAGGTCCAGCTCACCCTGATGCCATCGCTCGTAGATGGCATTGAATTCGGCGACCGCCTCGTCGTCGCTGCGGTTTTCCAGCTCCCCGACCTGTACTTCGTGAATGCCGGCGAACTCGTGGGCCGGCACGTCGAATTCGGCACCGATCACCGCGGCCGTCTCGCAAGCCCGGACGGCCACCGAATGCGCCAGCATCGCCGGACGCCCGGAACCCTGGGCGAACGCCAGGGCCTGATCACGGCCCAGAGCGGTCAGCGCGGATCCCGGCGGCCGGGTGTCCAGTCGCGCTCGACGTTGCCGTAGGACTGGCCGTGTCGCACCAGCACCAAGCGACCGCTCATCGCCCGGACCCCGGTCCTGCCCGGGCTGGCCTGCCCGCAGCCGCGCCAGCCAGAGCGACGCCTCATCCGCCGGCGCCGGCACCGCCCTCGCGGCCGACTCGGTCGGCCAGGAACCCAGGTATCGCACGCCCGCACAACGACGGTGCAGCGCCTTGAGTGCCTCGGCGACGGCGGCGTCGTCGATGTGTCCGACACAGTCCACGAAGAACAGATAGGTGCCGAGTTCGGTGCGGGTCGGCCGGGATTCGAGCCGGGTGAGATCGATGCCGCGGATGGCGAACTCGGTCAGCGCGGCCACCAGCGCGCCGGGCACGTTGTCGATGAGCAACACCGCCGACGTGCGATCGGCGCCGGTGCGGGCCGGCGGCGGCCCCGGCAGGCCGACCAGAAAGAACCGGGTACGGGCGTTGGCTTCGTCGACGACACCTTCGGCCAGGGCTTCCAGCCCGCGTTGGGCGCCGGCCAGCGGGGACGTCACGGCGGCGTCGACCTGGCCGTCGGCCACCTGCTGCGCCGCGTCGGCGTTGGAGTACGCCGGCCGCAGTTCCGCGCCCGGCAGGTGGCCGCTGAGCCATCGCCGCACCTGTGCGCGCCGCCACCGGGAACGCCGCCACCGTGCGTACCTCGGCGGCAGCTGAGGCCGGGTTTGACGACGATGCTGAACGACACATCCAGCGTCGTCTCGGCGAACACCTGCAACGGCGAACCGTTGGCCAACCCGTCCAGGGTGGGCATCACCGACCCGTCGATCGAATTCTCGATCGGGACGCACGCGTAATCGGCGACGCCGTCACGAACCGCATCCAGCGCCGCGGGCGTGCTCTCGATCGGCAGGCGCAGCACGCCATCCGGTCCTTCGGGAATCAGGCCGGTGGCAGTCATCTGCAGCAGCGCCGCCTCGGTGAAAGTTCCTTCGGGACCGAGGTAAGCGATGCGGGCCACGCTCACAACCCTAGTGGGCCGTGGCGCCTAGTGGCGCGCCTGGTGGCGCCCGATCGGCCGCCGGGCCTTGCGGCGGCAATCGTTCTAAGTTAGCTTAGGCTTACCTAAAGGAGGGTAAGGATGTTACCACTGGCCGGCGCAGCGCCGACGACCGCGGAGCGCATTCGCAGCGCCTGCGCACGGGCCGGCAGCGCGCTCCTTGCCGTCGACGGCGAGGACCCGGTGGCCACCCCCGTACACCACCTGCTGCACGACGGATCCTTCGCCGTGGCGGTCTCGGTCGACCGGGCCGGGGCGTCCGGATCGCAAGCGTTGCTGGAGCTGGCCGACTACGCGCCGCTTCCAGTGCGCGAACCGGTCCGCTCGCTGGTGTGGGCACGCGGCCACCTGCAGCGGGTTCCATCGGCCGAGGTGCCGGGGATGCTTGACCTGATCGCCACCGAGTACCCGAGCCCGGCGCTGCTGCAGATCGACACCCCGGCATCCCGGATATCCCAGCCCACGCCCGGCCCTTGGAGCCGGACGAGACCCGGTACGCACTGATGCGGCTAGAGGTCGCATCCGTGGTGGTGACCGACGCCACCGGCGCCGAGCCGGTCAGCGTGGCGGCCCTGCTCGAAGCCCGGCCCGACCCGTTTTGCGAGATCGAATCGGGCTTGCTCTGGCACCTGGCCACCGCCCATGACGACGTGGTCGCGCGCCTGGTGTCCCGGCTGCCGGCGCCGCTGCGCCGCGGACGGGTCCGGCCACTCGGTCTCGACCGGTACGGCATGCGATTTCGGGTGGAGGGCAACGACGGAGACCACGACATCCGGCTGCCCTTCCACAAGCCGGTGGACGACATGAACGGGCTCAGCCAGGCCATCCGGGTGCTCATGGGTTGCCCGTTCGTCAACGGGCTGCGCGCTCGCCGGTAACTGGCGCGGGTGCCCTTTGCAGGCCCGAATCTCGGCCGGCGGCGCGCAGGATTTGCCGCGCGACACGTAAGTTATCCAGGTGACCGGCGATCAATCACCGGAATTTCACGGGCATGGACGACCTATCCCGCCCCGGCCAGCGCGCCCAGAGCCCTCGCAGGTGATTCGCCGCGAAACCCCGCTGCCGCAACCGGCGGCCGAGCAGACCATCCCGCTGCGCCGGGTATCACCCTCCCCGCCGCCGGTTGCACCCCCACGACTACCGGCCGCGCCGCCACCACCCGCCGCGCCCGGCGCGCGCCGGAAGCGCCGGAAGCGTCGCAAGCGTCGCAAGGGCCGCTGGCGCCGGGTGCTGGTGCTCAGCTTGCTGATCGGTCCGCTGCTCGCCGCCATCGGCCTGATTGGCGGGGCTGCTTGGTTCGACTCGTCACTGCACCGCGAATCGGCGCTGACGGACTACCAGGGTCGGCCGGCGGCCGGCCGTGGCACCAACTGGCTGGTGGTCGGTTCGGACAGCCGCGAGGGCCTCACCGCCGAACAGCAGCGCGAGCTGACCACCGGCGGCGACGTCGGCAGCGGCCGAACCGACACCATTCTGCTGGTACACGTGCCGGGTTTGGGGTCGAACACGCGGCCGACCATGGTGTCCATCCCACGCGACTCGTATGTACCGATCCCCGGGCAGGGCAAGGACAAAATCAACGCCGCATTCGCGCTCGGCGGGGCGCCCCTGCTCACCAAGACCGTGGAGCAGGCCACCGGGCTGCACCTGGATCACTACGCCGAGATCGGGTTCGGCGGGTTCGGCGCCCTGGTCGACGCGCTGGGCGGGGTCACCGTGTGCCCGGCCGAGCCGATCAACGATCCGTTGGCGGGCATCGACCTGCCCGCCGGCTGCCAGCAGCTGAACGGCCGCAACGCGCTGGGATACGTGCGGACCCGGGACACGCCGAGGGCAGATCTGGACCGGATGGTCAACCAGCGGCAGTTCATGTCGGCGCTGCTGCACCGCGCCACCAGCCCGGCGGTGTGGCTCAATCCGTGGCGCTGGTACTCGGTCCCGCACGCGGCCGCCGACGCCCTGACCGTTGACCGGGGCGATCGTGTTTGGGACCTGGCCCGGCTCGGCTGGGCGCTGCACGCCTCCCCCACGGCGCTAACGGTGCCGATCGGTCAATTCACCGACAGCGACGCGGGCTCCGTGGTGGTGTGGAATCACGACGCGGCCCGCGAGTTGTTCGACGCGTTGGCCGCCGACGCACCGGTGCCCGCCGCCGCGCTCGACGGGCAGTCCTGAAGCACGCCGGTGGCGCGCAAATACTCGCTCGAGCCCGCTAAATTTCTGATCGCGTATTTCAGCGTAGCCTTGGTTTACTTAGGCAAACCTGGCCTGATTACACCGGACCTGATTAAGGGGTCTTGCCGCACTGCGCGTAGTTAGGAATACCTTTCCTGACTAAGGAATACCTTCGTTGCAGATGGTGCTCTAGCTGCGCTAACCTGATTTTCATGAGCGAATATGACGGTCCGAAGATGAAATTTCATGCATTGCTGCAAGACCAGATTTATTTCGAATTCACAAGCGCTCAGCAATACGTAGCGATCGCGGTCTATTTCGATGGCGCAGACCTGCCGCAATTGGCACAGCACTTTTACGGACAAGCGGTCGAGGAACGAAATCACGCGATGATGCTGGTGCAGCATCTGCTCGACCGCGACATCCACATCGAGATCCCCGGAGTCGACGCGGTGCGTAATCGATTCGACAGGCCGCGCGACGCGCTGGCGCTGGCGCTCGATCAGGAACGTGCGGTCACCGAGCAGGTCAGCCGGCTCGCAGCCGTCGCCCGCGACGAGGGCGACTACCTCGGCGAGCAGTTCATGCAGTGGTTCCTGCAGGAGCAGATCGAAGAGGTCGCGCTGATGACCACCCTGGTGCGAGTCGCTGATCGCGCGGGAGCCAACTTGTTCGATCTGGAGAACTTCGTCGCCCGCGAGTTGGGTGCGGCGCCCGCCGGAGTAGGCGCGCCGAAAGCCGCCGGCGGTCACGTGTCGCCGAACTAGTCTCGATGGTGGCGACCCGCTAGCCGCTTCCCGCGTCGGCGTGCCCTTTCTGCACCCAGGCCTTGGTGCGGCCGGGGTGGTGGGTGGCGATCCAGGCCACCCCGATCTCGCGGCAAAAATCGATGTCTTCGTACTCGTCGACGTTCCAGCAGTACACCGACCGGCCCTGGGCGCCGGACCGGTCCACGAGTTGCGGGTACTCCTTCAACGCCGACAGCGACGGCCCGACGGCAGTGGCTCCGACGGCGCTGGCCGCGCTGCTGGTCAGGTAACGGGCGGCGTTGCCGAGCAGGACCGTCGGCAGCAGCGGCGCGGCGCGCCGGATCCGCCAGACCGCGGTCGCCGAAAACGACATCACCACGGCACGGGAGCGGTCAGCGGAGGCAGGCGAGGCGATACCGAAGCGGTGCAGCAGTGCCAGCAACTTGCTTTCCACCAGCGAGCCATACCGGACGGGATGCTTGGTCTCGACGAAGATCTTCACCGGCCGGTTCCAGTCCAGAACCAGCGAAACAAGGGCGTCCAGCGTCAGCAGACTGGTGTCACCGTGCGTACCGTCTGGACGCCAGCTGTCGTGCCACGCGCCGTACTCCAGCTCGCGCAGCTGGTCCAGCGTCATGGTGCTGACCAGACCGGCTCCCGTCGAAGTCCGGTCCAGCCGGCGGTCATGCACGCAAACCAGATGGCCGTCGCGGGTCAGCCGCACATCGCATTCGACGCCGTCGGCGCCCTCCTTGAGCGCGAGATCATAGGCGGCCAGCGTATGTTCGGGCCGAGCGGCCGAGGCGCCGCGGTGGGCAACCACAAAGGGGTGCGCGGCGAGCAGCTCGTCGGCCCACGTCATATCCCTATGCTGCCGGTTCCTGCCCCTCCAACTCAACCGGACCCTCAGATGCGGGCGCGGCAGGTTGATCTGGGACCACCACCCAGCGATGCGCGGGCCGTGCGACCGGTTTGCGCTCAAACCCTTCGAAAACCCGGGCCACCGCGGACACGGCGGCGGCCGCGAATAAATACCCAAACACCATCAAGACGGTGTTGTTGGCGATGCTCTGGGCGTCCGTGGCCCGGCTGGTAACGATGGCGAAGATGGAAACCAGGTAGCTGAACACCCAGGCGATCCACCACACCACGATCGGTCGCTGTAGCCGGTCGCGGAGGCTTTCGATGCCTGCCAGCTCCAGGACGTACACCGGAGCCCACAGCAGGTTGGCGAACGGCACCAGGCAGCCGGCCCACAACGCCCTCGGGGAGCGCGGCTCCGGCAACGCGTAGTGCGAGAAGGCGGCGGCCCGCCGCGCGATCAACCACCGGATGAGCACCACAGCGCAAAGGGCCAACGCGGCGATCGCGGCCACACTGGCCAGCACCCCGAGCCAGTCCACGGCACCGGCCACCAGCGAGTTCAACAATGTGTTCCGGTTGAAGATCAACAACGCATAGCGCACCACATATACGAGCGCGGCAATGCCGAGCACCAGCACGGTCACGAACAGGGTGGTGCGCACCGTCGCGGCCGACGGGCCCGTCTTCGCGGGTGCTTGCGCCTGTGCGGGAGCCTGCTCGATACGGTCCGACAGACCCCAACGGGGCATCACGGCGTAGCGCGGTGTGGGCCCAAGGCGCCGCCGCCCGCGCCGGGTCGGCGGCGCGGCGCCGGGCCGCACCGCGATCCACCGGAAGCCGGGCGGCAGCCGCGGCGGCATGCGTTGCCACGCGGGGGCCCGCAGGGCTGTGGTGGCCGCCGGCGAGCCGGGGTGCGAACTCCACCGGGGGTCGGCCGGCGGCGCGTCCGGCAGGGGCGCCATCAGTGCCCCACGACAGCGGGGACACCATTCCCGTCGCCGTTCGCGGACGTTCCACCGAGTGCCGCATTGCCCGCACACCTGGATCACCGGACCAGCCTAACCGTGGCAGCGCTGTGGACCGCGAGATCGTCGTCAGACTTGGCGTCCGGGGCCCCGAATCGGGCGCGTCCGGGCTAAGGCCGCACTCCGATACAGTTACCTAGGGCTATCCACAGTTTCCACAGTTTTATCCACAACGTGCGTTGTCATTCTCAGAGCCTCCATCGCCAGCCGGCCACAAATGTGGATAACACCGCGCTCCCGGGTAAACAGCGATCGACAACCGCACCCGTTGGCGGAGCGAAATCGATTGTTCCGCTAATCATCCGCTGCCACGCCCGCCCGACCTGGCCGCGCACCCGGCCCTGGGCCCACCGGCGAGGCGCCCGATCGCGGAGAATCCACAGGTCAGCGCCTTGCCTGCGAGTGGGTTTTGGGCAGCTATCGGACGGCTTTTCCGGGCCGTTTTCCAAAGCTGTTTCGCACCCGTTTTCTACGCCTTTTGTGGGCCGTATCCAAGGGGCTAAGATCGCGGACGCGACAGTTTGTTGTGACTCACCTCACTACGGTGGGGTGAATGTGCTGGTGAAGGGCGTCTGATGGCCACACATTCGTTCGGTCCGGGTTCGACGGCCCCGTCGAACTCGTACTCTGGCTCGCCCGCCTGGAACCACTCCTACCGCATCGCGGCCTTACGGGCCGGCCTGATCGCGCTGGCGTTGCTGGCGATTCTCGTCGCCATCGTTTTGGCTTGACCAAACACCAACCGGGTATCCGGGGGTATCTACCCATAGCGGTCGTTCTTGCACCGCGAGCGGTCATGGAGCAGGGTTGACTAGTGTGGTTCGGGCCAGGCCGCCGAACGGCGGAACCCGTGCGAATTAGCGTCAGACGATCACCAACGATCATCGAAGGAAGGAATGCCGTGGCTGAATACACCCTGCCCGATTTGGACTGGGACTACGCAGCGCTGGAACCGCACATCTCCGGTCAGATCAACGAAATCCACCACAGTAAGCACCACGCCGCCTACGTCAAGGGCGTGAACGACGCGGTTGCCAAGCTGGAAGAGGCACGCGCCAAGGACGACCATTCCGCGATTTTCTTGAACGAAAAGAACCTGGCGTTTCACCTGGGCGGCCACGTCAACCACTCGATCTGGTGGAAGAACCTGTCGCCCAACGGTGGCGACAAGCCGACCGGCGACCTCGCCACAGCCATCGATGACGCGTTCGGATCGTTCGACAAGTTCCGCGCGCAGTTCAGCGCCGCCGCCAACGGCTTGCAGGGCTCGGGTTGGGCGGTATTCGGCTATGACACGCTGGGCGGCAAGTTGCTCACCTTCCAGCTCTATGACCAGCAGGCCAATGTCCCCCTCGGCATCATTCCGCTGCTGCAGGTCGACATGTGGGAGCACGCCTTCTATTTGCAGTACAAGAACGTCAAGGCCGACTACGTCAAGGCGTTCTGGAATGTAGTCAACTGGGCCGACGTGCAGTCGCGCTACGCGGCAGCAACTTCGAAAACCCAAGGGCTGATTTTCGGCTGACTTTCGGCTGACTGCATCTCGAGCAGCTGGGGCGTCGCGCGGATCGCGCGGCGCCCTTGGCCGTATATGAGCAGCCCTTGGTCCTACATAAGCGTTTGTAAACCCGTGCACTTCAGGCCGTGTCGAGTTGCAAGGTGCCTAAGCCGCGCGCATGCTTGGTTATTCGAGCTACCAGTGTGGTTAATCGGACGGAGGCTTTCCAGGGCAGGGCGGAGGGCGAGATGGAAACAGGGTCAGGCCGGCATATCGGGGTGGTTCCCTTCCATTCTCGGGGTGCCCTGAAAGGGTTTGTGATATCTGGGCGTTGGCCTGATTCGACGAAAGAGTGGGCCCAACTGTTGATGGTCGCGGTCCGGGTCGCGTCGGTGCCCGGATTGCTTTCCACCACAACCGTGTTCGGTGCTCGCGAGGAACTGCCCGACGAGCCCGAGCCCGGCACCGTCGGCCTGGTGCTCGCCGAGGGCACCGTCTTCGGTGAATCGGCTATTCAGCCAGGATATTTCGCGGCTCATCAGCCCCCCGCATTGCTGATGCTGCACCCACCGTCAGAAACCATGCCGTCGCTGCCGGAGTGCACCGGGGCGGCGTCGGGATGTGTACTGCTGCCTGGACTGCCGTATCTCGGACTGGAGCATCGGGCGGCTTGGGTGGAAGCGGAAGCCGACGGCACCATCACATCGATGGTGAGCCGCGTCGGAGTCGACCCGATCAGCCATCCCGATACCGCAATTCTGGCAATGCTGCTTGCCGCATAAGGGAATTCGAACGATATAGTTCGGGCGCCGAATCAAAGAATACGGGCGGCCGAACTTTGTCATGTTCCTGGCGCGCACCCGACCTGGCCGCTAGCCTGGACACGTTAGCGAAGGGGAGTAGCCCCGAATCGTCGAGTCGACATACTGGCGAACAGCCCGGCTGGCGAACCGTTCCAACGGTGGGCGAGACCTTCGACCGATGTTCGATGACCGGGTGGTCATCGACGACGTGTCGAAAGGTCGCCGTGCATGCTCGCCGCCACACTCCTTAGTCTCGGAGTCGTCTTCCTGGCCGAGCTCGGCGACAGATCCCAGCTCATCACCATGACCTACGCGCTGCGCTACCGATGGTGGGTGGTGCTGACCGGGGTTGCGATCGCGGCCTGCACGGTGCACGGGATCTCGGTGACGGTCGGCCATTTCCTGGGCGCCACGCTGCCGACGCGCCCGATGGCGTTCGCGTCCGCCGCCGCCTTCCTGGCCTTCGCGGTGTGGGCCTGGCGTGAGAGCGGCGCCGACGACAACGTCTCGACCACCCATGAATCCCGATTCGCTCTGCTCACCGTCGTTTCGTCGTTCGTGCTCGCCGAGATGAGCGACAAGACGACGCTGGCGACGCTGACGTTGGCCAGCGATCACGACTGGGCCGGTGTGTGGATCGGCAGCACCGTGGGCATGATCTTGGCCGATGGCCTGGCGATCGCGGCCGGGACGCTGCTGCACCAGCGGCTTCCCCACCAGTTGCTGCATGCCTTGGCCAGCCTGCTGTTCCTGATATTCGGCTTGTGGATGCTGTTCGACAGCGCGCTCGGATGGCGGCCGGTGGCCATCGCCGTCGCCGCGGCGGTGGTGCTGGCCGCCGCGGCCGCAGCGGCATCGCAAACTGTGCGACGGCGCCGAATGGCGCGCTCGACCGCCCCGACGGCACCGGAGATCACCTGAGTTGCCGGCGGCGCGGGCCCGCTGACCCGGCGCCGCCGGCAGTCGCCCCCAGCGGACGCTCGGCGGGCCGCGAACCGCACCTCGACCCCGCTTGCGCGGCCTGCGCAGACTCCTGACAGCAAAGATGGCTCCCGGCGCACCCCGGGTTGCCCGCTGGTTGCCCAGGATCGGCCCGTCTCCGCCCGAAACGGCCCGCTCGATCACTTCGCGTACCATGGCGACGGCGAACCGCCGCGTAGCCTCTGATCACGCTTTCTGCGGATAACCTGTGAATTCCGTTCAACTTATAGACACCCGACCCAGTTGGTTGCATGCTCTACAGGGGCGGTGTCGCTGACCGCTCCGAACACGGGTACCAAATCCAGGCGTGTTTGCACTTGGTTGTGAACACAACTGTCGCTACCATGTTCAGCAAATACATAGATAGAATCAGTTTCCTCTCGAGCTCAGTGGAGGTCATATCAATGAGCACGACGTTCGCTGCCCGCCTTAACCGCCTGTTCGACACGGTGTATCCCCCAGGGCGCGGGCCCCACACTTCCGCGGAGGTAATCGCGGCGCTCAAGGCCGAAGGCATCACGATGTCGGCCCCCTACCTGTCACAGCTACGGTCGGGCAACCGCACCAACCCATCGGTAGCGACGATGGCGGCCTTGGCCAACTTCTTCCGCATCAAACCGGCCTACTTCACCGACGACGAGTACTACGAAAAGCTCGACTCGGAATTGGCGTGGCTGGCCACCATGCGCGACGATGGCGTGCGCCGTATCGCGACGCGGACCTTCGGGTTGTCGGCCCAAGCCCAGCAGAACCTCGTCGAGCGAGTTGACGAGCTGCGCCGGGCCGAGCGGCTCGAGGCTGTCTCCAGCTGAGCGGGTTGACCGGTCCGTCGGGCAGGACCTGACGGACTGGCATCTGCCCCTTCCGATTAGGGTTGGCTCATCGCTCGCGCACACGCGCAGCGATAGTTGACAAGACACCGGGAGGCGGCCAGGAATGGGCCTGTTCCGCAAGCGTAAGAGCCGCGCGACGCGTCGCGCCGAAGCCCGTGCGATCAAATCCCGCGCCCGCCTGGAGGCCCGGCTGGCCGCCAAGAACGAGAGGCGTCGCATCAACGGCGACCGGCGGGCCGCGGACAAAGCCCTCAAGGCCCAGCTCAAAGCCCAGCGGGACAGCGACCGCGCGACACTGAAAGCCGCCGAGACCGAACTCAAGGCGGTGCGCGAGGGCAAGTTGCTCTCCCCGACCCGGATCCGCAGGACGCTGACCGTGTCTCGGCTGCTGGCCCCGATCCTGACGCCGTTGATATACCGAGCGGCCATGGCCGCCCGCGCGCTGATCGACCAACGTCGCGCGGATCAGCTGGGGATTCCACTGGCTCAGATCGGCCAGTTCTCCGGGCACGGCGCCCGGTTGTCGGCTCGCATCGCCGGGTCGGAGCAATCGTTGCGGATGGTGCAAGAAAAGAAACCCAAGGACCCCGAAACCAGGCAATTCGTCTCCGCCATCACCGAACGACTGGCCGATCTGTCGGCGGCCATCACCGCCGCGGAGAACATGCCTCCCGCGCGTCGCCGCGCGGCCCACACCGCGATCTCGTCGCAGCTCGACGGTATCGAGGCGGATCTGATGGCCCGCCTTGGGTTGACCTGACGGCCGCGAGCATGTCAACACAACGCAGATGGATGTTGTGCGTCCTGACCATCCTTACCGTGGCCGCCGCGTTAGGTGTTGTCGGCTCGGTCGCCGGCAGCCCGCCGGCCTGGGCCCACGTCCACGCCAGCACCGACGACGCCGTGCGCGGCGCCACGGCGATCGTTACCTTCCAGGTGCCCAACGAATCCGGCACCGGCGCCGCTACCACCGCGCTCAGCGTCACCCTGCCCGATGTGGCATCGGCGCTCACCGAGACCACGCCGGGATGGACGGCCAAGCTCGACCGCGACACGGCTTCTGGCACGGTCCATTCGGTGACCTGGACGGCAAACCCGAACGGCGGCATCGGAGTAAACCAATTCGCGCTGTTCCGAATTTCAGTGCAGTTGCCTGACACCGAAACCGTCAGCTTCCCGGCCACCCAGACCTATTCCGACGGGTCGATCGTGAAGTGGGACCAGCCCCCGCTGCCCGGCGGCGGCGAGCCGGAACATCCGGCACCCATGCTGACGCTCACCGCGGGTCCGGTGACACACGAACACCATCCACCTTCCAGTGCGCCCCAACATCACGGTGGGTCACCCGAGCCGAACTCACCGTCCGACAACACCGCCCGCCTGTTGGCCGGGGCGGCCCTGGTAATCGGCGCGTTGGGTATTTGCCTGGTGCTAGTCCTCCGCCGGCGCACATGAGGCACCCGCTTCGCATCGCTTGGGTTGGCCTGCTGCTGGCCGCCCTGACGCTCCTTGCCGCCCTGAACGCGCAGGCAGCGTCCGCGCACGCCACGCGGGTCTCCTCCGAGCCCGCCGACAACGCCGTGCTGGCGGCCGGCCCCAACCAGGTAAGCGCGACCTTCAACGAGCGATTGCAGACCACGTTCGCGGCCATGGCGGTCGTCGGGCCCGACGGCAACCTATGGACTAGCGGCGAGCCGACGGTGCAGGGCGCGGTCGTCAGCGCCGGCCTGCGACCGCTCGGACCGGCCGGCACCTATACGACGAACTACCGGGTGACGTCCGCCGACGGCCACGTGGTGTCGGGGTCCTGGTCGTTTCGGCTGACGGTGCCCGGCACCGGCACACCCGGACCCCCGGCCGTCGCCACCACCGATGACGAGGACGTCCCGGCCTGGCCGTTTGCAGTGCTAGCCGTGGCGCTCGTCGGCGCCGGCGCATTATGGGCAGTGCGACGCCGGCCATGACCGGCCCGGTAACCATGGCTCTGGCGTGCGTCCTGGCATGATGGGACCCGACTAACTCGGCGCGCGACGAGAAATTTCACGAAAGCTGCGAAGGAGCGGCCGCATGGCGGAACTGCAAGATCCACCCAACAACGAACCGGACGGCGCATCGACACCGCCGGCCAAGAAGGCTCCCGCCAAGGCAGCCAAGAAGACCGCGAAAGCGCCCGCGAAAAAGGCACCCGCCAAAAAGGCACCCGCCAAAAAGGCACCCGCCAAAAACGCACCGGCCAAAAACGCGCCAGCCAAAAAGGCGCCAGCCGCGAAGGCACCGGATCCCGTGCCACCCAAGGCAGCCGAGCAGCCGCTGGACCTACACCAGCGGATCGAAACCAACGGCCAGCTTGATGCAGCAAAAGATGCTGCGGCACAAGCGAAGTCAACTGTAGAAGGCGCCAACAACCCCGTCACCCAACAACCTTCGGTGCCGATATCGAGCAGCTCGCCGGTGCCACTGGTGGTTGCTATCGCGTTCAGCCTGTTGGCGATCTTGCTGATCCGCCAACTGCGACGCCGCTGAAGTGAGCGTGCCGTTTCGGCCGACCGCCGACCTTGTCGACAGCATCGGGCCCGACGTACGCAGCTGCGACCTCCAGTTCCGCCAGTTCGGCGGCCGCCCGGAATTCGCCGGGCGGATCAGCACCGTGCGCTGCTTCCAGGACAACGCGCTGCTGAAATCCGTGCTCTCGCAGCCGGGTGCGGGCGGGGTACTGGTGATCGACGGCGCCGGATCCCTGCACACGGCCCTGGTCGGCGATGTCATCGCCGAATTGGCCCGCTCCAACGGTTGGGCCGGGTTGGTGGTAAACGGCGCGGTGCGTGACGCCGCCGCGCTGCGCGGCATCGACATCGGCATCAAGGCGCTGGGCACCAATCCACGCAAGAGCACCAAAACCGGCGCCGGGGAGCGCGCTGTCGAGGTCGCTTTGGGAGGTGTGACGTTCGCACCGAGCGATATCGCCTACAGCGACGACGACGGCATTGTCGTCGTCGCTGCAGTGACCTAGACCGCCGCTAAACTGCCACTAGGCCGCAACGGGGGCAGGCTTTTTGGCGAACCGGAGTCCCTCGTCGGCGATCTTGCCGCGCCGGATCAGCCGGATGTCGCGCAGGTAGTTCTGGTTCAGCCGCCACGGCGTGCGGGAACCCTGCTTGGGTAACACGTCGAGTGAGCGCAGCACGTAGCCCGGCGTGAACTCCATGAATGGACGCTCCTCGACGTCGGAAGCCGGGTGCTCGACCACCACGGTGTCAAAACCGTTGTCGTCCATGTAATTCAGCAGCCGGCAGGCGAATTCCGACACCAGGTCGGCCTTCAGCGTCCACGACGCGTTGGTGTAACCAACGGTGTAGACCATGTTGGGCAGGCCGGAGAGCATCATGCCCTTGTAGGCCATCGTCTTGGTGAGATCGACCGGCTCTCCGTCGATCGACCCCGTCGCACCACCGAACAGCTGCAGGTTCAATCCCGTTGCGGTGATGATGATGTCGGCCGGCAGCTCGCGACCCGAGCTGAGCCGGATGCCGGTCGCGGTGAACCGGTCGATGGTTTCGGTGACCACGTCGACCTGCCCTTGCCGGATTGCGCGGAACAAGTCGCCGTTGGGGACCAGACACAGGCGCTGCTCCCACGGGTTGTAGTTCGGACCGAAGTGCTTGTGCACGTCGTAGCCCTTGGGAAGCTGGCGTTTGGCGAAGCCCAGGAACAAGTTCCGCATCCGGTCCGGCCACTTCTGGCAGGCCCGGTACACCGCCACCTGTCGCAGCACGTTCTTCCAGCGAACCGCGGCGTATGCCATTTTCTCGGGCAGCCAGCGGTTAAGCCTGTCGGCAATGTTGTCCTCTTCTGGCTGCGAGACGATGTAGGTGGGTGAGCGCTGCAGCATCGTGACGTGCTTTGCCCCCGAATTCGCCAGTGCCGGAACCAAGGTGACCGCGGTGGCACCGCTGCCGATCACGACGATGTTCTTGTCGGCGTAATCGAGATCCTCGGGCCAGTGTTGCGGATGGATGATCGGGCCGGTGAAATCCTCCGAGCCGGCGAACGTCGGCGCGTAACCCTGCTCGTAGTTGTAATAACCGCTGCACAAAAACAGGAACGAGCACGAAATCGTGCTCGGCGTGCCGTTGTTCTCGGTCCGCACGGTCCAACGGCTCTCCGCGCTCGACCAGTCCGCGCCGACGACCTGCTGATTGAACCGGATGTGCTTGTCGATGCCGTACATGGCCGCGGTGCTCTTGACGTAGTCGAGGATGGGCGCGCCGTCGGCAATGGCCTGGCGGTCGGTCCAGGGCCGGAACCGGAAGCCCAGCGTGTACATGTCGGAGTCGGAACGAATGCCGGGGTAACGGAAAAGATCCCAGGTACCGCCCATGGCTTCGCGCTTTTCCAGGATGGCGTAGCTCTTCGTCGGGCAACGGTCCTGCAGGTGCCAGGCCGCGCTGACGCCGGAGATACCGGCACCGACGATGACGACGTCAACGTGCTCAGTCATGACCGCCACGCTATCAACGCGGTGTCGAGGTCGTCAACGTGGTGTCGAAACTCTCAACACGGAGTAAGCTGCCCGTCGTGACCACCTCCGCCGCCAGCCAGACTTCTCGGGGTCGGCGCAGCGCACGGCCGTCCGGGGACGATCGCCAACTGGCCATCCTCACCACCGCCGAGCGCCTGCTCGAGGACCGTCCGCTTAACGACATCTCGGTCGACGACCTGGCCAAAGGCGCCGGGATCTCCCGCCCGACGTTCTATTTCTATTTCGCGTCCAAGGAGGCGGTGCTGCTGACGCTGCTCGACCGGGTGATCAACGAGGCGGACACCGCGCTGGAAGCCCTCGCCGACGAGCCGGACGGCGACCGGGAAGGCATGTGGCGCACCGGGATCAACGTGTTCTTCGAAACGTTCGGGTCCCACAAGGCGGTGGCCCGGGCCGGTACGAGCGCCATGCCAAGCAGTACCGAGGTGCGGGAACTGTGGTCGACCTTCATGCAGAAGTGGATCGCCTATACCGCCTCGGTGATCGATGTCGAGCGCGAGCGGGGCGCTGCGCCGGACACGCTGCCGGCCGAGGAGTTGGCCACCGCGCTCAACCTGATGAACGAGCGGACGTTGTTCGCGGCGTTTGTCGGCGAGCAGCCGTGCGTCCCGGAAGCCCACGTGCTGGACACGCTGGTGCATATCTGGGTGAGCAGCATCTACGGGGCCCCAGTCCAATAGCCGGCTTAATCGCGATGGTGGCGACCCGCTTCGCCCGGTCCCCCGCAAGCGCTCCCGATCGCCACTAGCCGGGGCTCGACGGGCTTGTCGGGCACCTATGCGAACATATGTTGGTGCGATGTGATGCGTCCATCCTGCACGCGGATCTGGATTCCTTCTACGCGTCCGTCGAACAGCGCGACGACCCGACGTTGCGTGGCCGCCCGGTGATCGTGGGCGGCGGGGTCGTGCTGGCGGCCAGCTACGAAGCCAAGGCCTACGGCGTGCGCACCGCGATGGGCGGGTCGCAGGCACGCCGCTTGTGCCCGCCCGCGGTGGTGGTACCGCCGCGGATGTCGGCCTACACGCGGGCCAGCGCGGACGTGTTCGAGGTGTTCCGTAACTGCACACCCGTGGTGGAGGCGGTGTCGGTGGACGAGGCGTTCCTCGACGTCAGCGGGCTGCGCCGGGTATCGGGCACACCGGTCCAGATCGCAACGCAACTGCGCGCCGACGTGCGCGACCGGGTCGGCCTGCCCATCACCGTCGGGATCGCCCGCACCAAGTTCCTCGCCAAAGTCGCCAGCCGGGAAGCCAAGCCCGACGGGCTGCTGCTGGTGTCGCCCGATCAGGAGCTGGCGTTCCTGCGTCCGTTGCCGGTACGCAGGTTGTGGGGCGTGGGTGCGGTGACCGCCGACAAGCTGCACGCGCACGGCATCGAGACGGTGGCCGACGTGGCCGAGCTCAGCGAGTCGACGCTGGCTTCGCTGCTGGGCGCCGCGATGGGCCGCCAGCTGTATGCGCTGTCCCGCAATATCGACCGCCGTAGGGTGACCACCGGTGTGCGTCGCCGGTCCGTGGGCGCCCAGCGGGCCCTGGGCCGCGCCGGCAATCGCATGTCGCCCACCGAGATCGACGCCGTGGTGGTGGGACTGATCGACCGGATCACCGCCCGGATGCGCGCCGCCGGGCGCTCCGGTCGCACCGTGGTGCTGCGGCTGCGGTTCGACGACTTCAGCCGGGCGACCCGGTCGCGCACGTTACCGTGGGCCACATCGTCGGCGCAGCCGATATTGGCCGCCGCTCGGCAACTGGTCGCGGCGTCCGCGCCGATGATCGCGCAGCGTGGCTTGACGCTGGTGGGTTTCGCGGTGTCGGGCATCGACCGCAGCGGTGCCCAGCAGCTGATGCTGCCGTTCGGCGCGGGTTCGCCGGCCTTAAAAGAGTCGGATGACCTGGACACCGCCGTCGACCAGATCCGCCGTCGCTACGGCAAATCCGCGCTCACCCGCGGTGTGTTGGTCGGCCGGGATCCGGGCTTCGAGATGCCGCACCTACCCGACTGAGGGGATGGCGCGGAGCAGGCCACGGCACTTGCCCCGCCGTCGCGTTGCCCTGCCGGGCATCAGCTCGGGCCGGGTCGCATGCTCGTCGGGAACGTCCCCTTGTTAGACTGATCGGCTAACGCATACGGCACTGTTAATGCCGAATGGCGCAACGGAAATGGCGCTTGATGAATGCGACGCAAGGGCATGCTTCGGAGCGACCGGCCGTCTTCATCACCGGCGCGAGCGGGTTCATCGGCCGCGCACTCGGGGCGTATTTCAGCGATAAGGGGTTTGCCGTACGCGGTGTCGACCGCGGCGCTGATGCCGCGCGCTCTGTCGTCGCGGGTGACATTGTCGACCCCAGTCCGTGGCAGGCCCAACTCGAGGGGTGCGCGGTGGTGGTGCACACGGCTGCTGTCGTGAGCAACGCGGTCCCAGCCGTGCAGCAGTGGCAGATCAACGTCCTTGGCACCCGTCGGGTCATCGAGGCCGCGGCGCGCGCCAAGGTCGGGCGCGTCGTCCATCTGAGTTCGGTGCGGGCCTACGGGGATCTCGGTTTTCCCGACACGGTCGAGGAGTCGTGGCCACTGCGTCCCGACGGGCACGCGTACGTGGATACCAAAGTCGCGTCGGAGGCCGTCGCTTTTCAGGCCCATGCGGCCGGTGAGGTCGCGGTCACGATCGTTCGTCCCGGTGATGTCTATGGTCCGGGGTCGCGACCGTGGACGATCATCCCCGTTGAATGGACCAAGAATGGTCGCTTCATCCTGCCTGCCGGAGGTAAGGGCGTCTTTTCCCCCGTCTACGTCGACGACCTCGTGGAGGGGATCTTTCTGGCAGCGACCCACCCCGATGCTGCGGGTCACGCCTTCAACCTGCCCGGCCCAGAGCCGGTAACCTGCGCGGAGTTCTTCGGCCACTACGCGCGGATGCTCGGGATGCCACCCCAGCGCACTGTTCCTACCGCCGTCGCGATCGGCCTCGCTACCGTGGTGGGCACGGCCGACCGTGTCCGCGGCCGAGTCTCTGAACTCAACGCCGAGACCGTCCTCTACCTCACCCGCACTGGCGGCTACTCGCGCGTCAAGGCCGAGCGAGTCCTGGGCTGGGTCCCGCGGATCTCCCTCGACGTCGGCATGTCACGTACCGAGGCATGGTTGCGTGCAGAAGGCCACCTCACTCGAACCTGACATTGTGGCTATTGCATGACCATTCGCACTTGCCGGATGTCGGCCCACACAGAAGAAGGAGATCTCCGATGACCATTGCGAACACGTCCGCGCTGGAGGCGGTCGGGGCCCGGGGTATCCCCGAGTTCGAGGGCGTCCACGATGTCTGGCCGCGGGGGAAGAGGCTGGCTGCGGTCCGCGAGGCGGCCACGGCATACAAGGCCCGGTTCAAGAGTGCGGGCCAGATTCACGCGGTGCGGTCCATCGATATTGCGACGGCGCCGTACCCGACCGCGTTCGCCTTCCACGGGGCTGCCATCGCGCCGCACGTGCCGATGATCTCGTTTATGAACCGGATGACGGTCGTCGAGTATGACGACTTCGCCGGCGGGCGTAGGGTTTTGGTGTTCGAGCCGACCGTGGCGGCCGGGTCGGCGGAAGCGCCTTTCTATCGGTCCCTTATCGAACTGGTTCAGAAGGCACCACTGGGGTTGGGGACCAAGCTGACTGAAGCGGTTTATCTCAAGTACTACAACGAGCCGCAGGACGCGCTGCGGGTGCTTGGGCTGAGCGCCGACGACATCGACTATGCAACGTTTGATCACCTCCACGTCCAGGACCCCCGGATGATCCTCGGCTCGAGCAACCCGATCCCGGGTGAGGCGGCGGCGCGGACGCCGATCTTCGGCAACGCCAAGTTGCTCGCGCACACTCGGGAATTGGCGACATTGGAATCGCTGCACCCGATGCAGTGGGCCTGGTACGTCGAGGACGGTTTGGATGGTGTCGACCCGAACTCGATCATCTCCTTCGACGGCGACATCGAACTCGGCGTCGGTGTGACCCTCATGTGGACCCCCGGCCACACCGACGGCAACCATTCGCTCGTCGTCAACACCCCCGACGGTGTGTGGGTCTCCTCCGAGAACGGCATCTCGGCCGACAACTGGCAGCCCGAGCTGTCGAAGATCCCGGGCGTGAAGCGGTATTCCAAGCAGTACGGCCGCGAGATTGTCCCGAACGCCAACACCCTCGAAGACTCTTTGGACCAATACGACTCGATGGTCAAGGAGAAGGTCATGGCTGACCCGTGCAAGGCCGACCCGCGTTGGCTGCAGATCCAGCCGTCGTCGGAACTGTTGGCGTTGAAGCGTTTCTGGCCGGTCGTTCCCGGGATCACCCACGGCGGGCTCAACTACGGCCAGCTCTCCCGCGACTCGCGATGACGGTTCCCGGCGCCAGCGGGGCTGTCGTCACCGGGGCCGGACGCGGTTTGGGCCGGGCGTTGGCCGGGATGCTCGCCGATCGTGGGTATGCCGTGCACGTTACCGACGTCGACTTAGCTGCGGCTAAGGCCGCCGCTGCCGAGATCGGGCATGACGCGTTCGCCTCGGCGCTCGACGTCCGAGATGCGCAGGCATGCCTGGACATCGCCCACGCCACGAGCGAGAGGATCGGGTCGCTAGGCCTGTGGATCAACAACGCGGGTGTGCTGGTCACCGGGCCGGCCTGGGAGCAGGACGAGAACACCCGCCGGCTGATGATGGAGGTCAATGGTTTGGGCGCGATGAATGGCACCCTCGCCGCTCTCGATGTCATGCGGGGCCAGTCCAGCGGGCACGTCGTCACGATCGTGTCGCTCGCCGGGCTGGTCGCCGTGCCCGGGGAGGCGGTGTACGCCGCGTCCAAGCACGCCGCCATCGGGTTCGCCCTGAGCACGCTGGCCGACCTTCGGCTGGCCGACATCACGCACATCGACATCAGTTGCGTTTGCCCTGACGGCATCTGGACGCCGATGCTCTACGACAAGCTGGACGACCCGCAGGCGGCATTGTCCTTTTCCGGGAAGTTGTTGCAGCCCGAAGATGTCGTCAAGGCCGTCGCGAAGGTCCTCGACAAACCGAAGCCCGTGACGACAGTGCCCGCGTGGCGCGGCGGCCAGGTACGTGTGATCGACGCCCTCCCCCGAGTCATGGTCGCGACGACCGGACTCGTCAACACGCACGCCCGTCGCGCGCAGCGAAAGTTCAAGCGGCGCTATGACAAGCAGGGCCGCATCGACTGATCGCTGCTCGCTTACGAGCCCGAATGTGATTGCAGGCGTTGCGAAGCCGCGACACCGACCTGCGGTCCCACCACCCCGACCTACCGACCGCCCGCCCCGACACCGACACCCCGCCGCGGCACCCGTGGTGGCGCCGACAGGCCCCTCGGGATGGTGGCGTGTTGTTTAGTCTTAGTCCAGTCGCCCTCGTCCGCTGATCACCGGAGCAACCTGGCGCCGAAGCGATAGACCTCGTCGCCGGATCCCCAGAAAGGGACAATCAGCCACGACATACTCAGCCATATGGCCGACATCACTTCAGCGCTCGACATCGGTTTCCGTTTTGCCGAGATATTGTCAAGACCTGTGGATGAGGAGTTTTCAGGCGACTCCGGGCCGGTCATGTCGGGTAGGACCGCCGCATTGCTGCGGCGGTCCCCCCTCAGAACCGTACGTGCCAGTCGTCCCGGCATACGGCTCAAGCAAGCCCCGAGGACGTTGCGGGAGCTGCGGAATCCGTTGGGCTCCTGCGCAGCCCAGCCCGGAGGCTGCGATGGCAGGAAGCGTGTACCAGGTGGGTCGCGTCCGACCGGGCCGCCCGCCCGTGGTGGGTGAGATAGTCGGCGACGATAGCTCGCTTGACAACTCCCAGCCACCATCGTTCCCACTCGGAGGGGGACTGCGGGGGTTGATCGACGGTCAACAAATGATCGCCACACAGCGGGCAGCGGCCGTCCTGCTTGGCGAGCAGGCGCAGGTTGTAGCTGTCCAGTGCGGGTTTGACCTTGCGCCGCCGTTCGGTCCAGTAGCTGGCCAGGTCCGGGTCGTCGGGAGACGCCCGGCCCGTGACTAGCGTGTGTCGGACGATGGGAGTCCAGGCGAATTTGACCAGACACGCGATGTTTTCGCGGCGGTCATCCAGTGAGCGGTCGGGATCGCCGAACACCCACTGATCGTTCCTGAACTTGTTGAACCGCCCCCAGTAGCGGCGTGCGATCCACTTTTTCGGCTTCTTCGGATGCGTTCGGCGCGCCCACCTGGAGGTGAGCTGCCACATATAGTGGTCCAGCGAGCTGAAAACCTTGCTGGACACCGCACCTCGATAGTAGGCGGACCATCCCCGGATAATAGGGTTCATCCGGGCGATCACCGCCCTGGCGTTGGAGCCGCGCAGCCTGCGCATCTCCTCGGCCAACCGTTTGCGGATACGCTCGACCGCCTCCGGGCTCGGCTTGATCAACAACTTGCCCGGCCGTCTACCGTGACGGTAGCGGCGGATGTTGAATCCGAGGAAGTTGAAACCCTCTTCGAGGTGGACAATGCGCGTCTTATCCTCGTTGAAGACCAGACCCCTCGGAGCCAGCCACTGGGCAAGCTGCGCCTTGACGTGTTCGGCCTGCTCACGCGAATAGCAGCAGGCGACCATATCGTCGGCGTATCTCACCAGAACCGGGGTGCCCGCTATCGCCGCACCGGCGTAAACACCGGTCGAACTGCGGTAACGAACTCCCGCGGCCTCCTCCAGGCCATGCAGCGCCACGTTCATCAGCAACGGGCTGATCACCCCGCCTTGGGGAGAACCCTCCTCGGTCGGCGCGAACCCGCCGTTCTCGATCACCCCGGCCTTGAGCCACTTCCGGATCATTTCCCTGGCCGGGAACGATCCGAGCTTGTCAATTAGCCCAGGATGGTCGATTTTGTCGAACGCGGCCGACAAATCGGCGTCCAGAATCCACACCCGTTGGGCTCGTGGCCCTTTGAGCGTCAGGAAAAGGGACTTGATCGCATCGGCACAGCTACGGCCCGGGCGAAACCCGTAGGAACGGGCCTCGAACCGAGCCTCCCACTCGGGCTCCAGCGCGTTGCGGACCCGCGCTTGATGACAGCGATCCATCACCACAGGGATACCGAGCGGACGCTGATTTCCGTTGGCCTTCGGAATATACACGCGCCGAACCGGCAAGGGTTCCCACGACGACCGCGAATCATGCACCCGCACCGCCATGTTCGCTCTCGCCTCGGGCGACAGGGCAACCTCCCCATCGATCCCGGCCGTTCGGCGCCCAGCATTGCGCTGAGTCACCTGTCGCACACTGACCAACGTGTTCGACCAGGAACCCAGCATCAGTTTCTGCAGCGACCGGACCGAGGCCCAGTCCTGTTCCCGCGTCGCCTTGAAGATCCTGCGCCGCAACCTCGCTACGTTTACCTCATGGACGCGCCAATCCACGACGCTCCAATCGAAAACACCCTCCGGTCCGTTCACCTCTACGGTGTCCAACTTGCCCTTCCGGTTCGCAAGGCCCTCGGCCTCGGTATTTCAAAGGCTCACCTGCCCACGTCAGCGCCCTTTCGAGCCCAGCTACCACCGCTGGTATCCGACCGGTTCCCCATGATCGCCGCCCAGGAGGAGCGGCGGCATCACGACCACAAGTCCCGCTGCCTTTCGGCCATCGGCATTCGCTTCTTGAGCATCCTGTTCCCGCCAAGGGATTCCGCCCCTCTCACGATCGGCCTACCGGCCCGAAGGCCGGACCCGACGGGGTTTCCACGTTCCACGCACACGAGATACGACCGGGGAGGGCGCCCTCTATACCCCGAGACCAGCGGTGTTCGCACGACCGGCCTGTGGCCTCCGGTCGCCGCTTGCCGCCACTACCAGCGGCCAGGTCCTATCACCCGGGTTCTCAACCCGTCTTCCCGGGCTTCAAATGACGAGGCGTCATCAAGGGTTCATTCGCATTCGCCCGTCCGGCCTTCCCCTCGCCCGGTCGCTCCCCCGGACGGAACGGGGGCCCTTGGGCTTCTTCCCTGAGCTTCGCACCCCCACGGGCAGGACCCGTCGACGCACGTCAGGGCGGGGATCGGTCACGAACACCAACCGAGAACTACGCGACCGGCATCACCGACCTCCAATCCACGAGCTCACTCACATGCGCGACATCGCGTCGCACCCACACGTCTTGATCATTGCTCCTCTCAGATTTGGGAGATGATCTGCTGCCGCTTCGCGGTGTACTCGGCGTCCGAGATGGCGCCGGTGGCGCGTAATGTCTCCAACTCCTGGAGCCGCTGGGCGCTCGACGGTGCAGGCGGCGTGAACAGCGGCTGGGCGGCCGGTGCTGGCTGGGGTTGTGCGGGCTGCACTGCGGCTCGCCGGACCACTTCCTTGACCTGTTGAGCCACCGCCGGGTTCGAGCGCAGATCGATTTTGCCATCGACGGTTAACTTGTTGCTCTTGAGAATCCGCAGGATCTCCATCATCGGGCCGGCCTGTCCGCTCAAGTCATAGGTCCTGTTCTCCTCACGGATCGTGAACTTAAAGGGAACCAGGCCGTTGACCCAAGCGCTTCGCTGCCAATCAACCTGATACTCGTTGGTAGTGGGATCGACGAGCACCACGAGCTTTCGGGCCGTGATGTTGCCTTGCCGCGTCATCGAGGTCCTCATTTTGGTCTGGCTGTCGAAAGGCGTGATGCCAGGGCCCTCGATGTGCAGATCGATCTTGACCACCGGCGCATCGTTGATCGTTGTGCCCGTTTCGCTGATACCCACGATCTGGGCAAGCGCGAGCACTCCGGACTGCTCGAGCGCTCGCGCCTTTGCTTCCGATTTCGCGCCGGCGTACATCAGTGCCGGGGGGATCAAAAAGAGGACGACGGTGACGACCAGACCGCCGTAGAGCATCCACTTCGCATCGCTGGGCTGGCCGATCGCGAAATACGCGATCAAAAATCCCGGCCCGACCACGCCGAATGACAGGCAGGACAACTGCAATTTCACATAGCGCCGCAACACGTGCCGCCGTCCTCTCGTCTCGCCGCAGTTCGTGTGAGAGTAGCGGCGCATGCACAGTGTGCCCACCGGCAAAGTCTGGGTCCAGGTCTGTGGATCGGCGTGTTACGCGGCTTGATCCTGACCTCCTGCTTGGTCGGGTCGTTCGACGAGTTTGCCGTCCTTGAAGTCGGCTCCGGCGCGGACGAGGACGACCAGATGGGTTGCGTTGATCAGTCTCCAGCGGCGCTGGGCGGACTCGATGAGTTTGAACGCCATCGCGACACCGGCCGCGCGGGAGCCGGGGCCTTTAGTGACCCGCTGCCGCAACCGCACGGCCCAAAACTGCGGCCCAATCACATCTGGCGACGGAACGCGCGACGAAAGGCCAGTCCCACGATAGTCGAACCTGATCACCCTGCAGAACGACGCCAGTCGTTGATGAAAGCGATTCATCGACGGCTCGGCCGCGATGGAATCGATGGACATCAGCGCGGACGGCAACACCACCAGGTCGTGTGCAGCATCACCAATCACCTGATAGGCGATGTCCATGTCGCCACACCTGGCATAGCGAGTCCGGCCTGCAACACCCACAGCCAAAGGCTAGTTCAGGGCAAGGGGCCAGCATCAACAGGCGGTCCACTCCAACAGCTGTTCGGCGGGCCAGGTATTGACGATCCGGTCGAGCGGAACACCCGCGTCCAGCGCCCGCTGGGCGCCGTAGCCGAGGAAGTCCAGCTGGCCCGGTGCGTGCGCGTCGGTGTCGATGCTGAACACGCAGCCGATCTCCAGCGCCAGGTTCAGCAGGCGGGTCGGCGGGTCGCGGCGCTCGGGACGGGAGTTGATCTCCACCGCGGTGCCGTGGTCGCGGCAGGCGGTGAACACCGCCTCGGCGTCGAATTTCGATTCGGGCCGGATCCCGCGGTCGCCGGCCACCAGCCGGCCGGTGCAGTGGCCCAGCACGTCGGCGTGGCCATTGCGGACGGCGCGCACCATGCGGCGGGTCATCACCGCGGCATCCATCGCCAACTTCGAGTGCACGCTGGCCACCACGACGTCGAGGCGTTCCAGCAGCTCGGGCTCCTGGTCCAGGCTGCCGTCGTCGAGGATGTCTACCTCGATGCCGGTGAGAATGCGCATCGGCGCAAACTTTTCGCGCAACCCCTCGATGACGTCGAGCTGTTTGCGCAACCGCTCGGGTGACAGGCCGTTGGCGATCGTCAGCCGCGGCGAGTGGTCGGTCAACGCGCAATATTCATGGCCCAGCGCCGACGCGGTGGCCATCATCTCCTCGATCGGCGCCGACCCGTCCGACCAGTTTGAATGCAGATGCAGATCCCCGCGCAGCGCGGCACGGACCTCACCACCGCCGAGATCCTGGGCGGCAGAGCGTAATTCGATTAAGAGGTCGGGTTCGCGGCCGGACCAGGCCTGGGCGATGACCTTCGCGGTTTTGGGGCCGATGCCCGGCAGCGACTGCCAGCTGTTGGCCTGGCCGTGGCGCTCGCGTGCGGCTTCGTCAAGGCCTTCGACGATGTCGGCGGCGTTGCGATACGCCATCACCCGTCTGGGGTCGTCGCGGTTTCGGTCCCGGTAGTAGGCGATCTGGCGCAGCGCGATTACCGGGTCCATACCAGCTGCCCAACGATGAAGCCGACGAAGATCACTGCGAAGCCACCGATTTCGCCGAGGATGAGCAGGACCATCGAGGTCTCCAATCCCCGCGTGGGATGTTCGAATTGGTTGGCGGTGTCGCGCCGCACACCATGGCTGATGTAGCCGGCTATGGCCGCGACGAAGAAGAACACAACGACCATCGCCGCGCTGAGGTTGACCCACGCCGGCCAGGCGCTGAATTCGACGAACACCGCGATCAGCCCCGTCGCGAACGCGTACAGCAGGGCCGCCCGGTGCGCGATGTCGACGTATGGATGGGCCCGGTGATCGTCGGAGACCATGATCTGGCGGTATTTCCAGACTCCGAGAACGAGCGCAAGCAAAAAGATCAGTCCGGCCGCCAGCAGGGTGATCTTGGTGTCGATTCCTAGCGCGTTGGTCATCGTCCAGACGAGTTTAGTTGCGCTTCATAAAGACCGGCTAACGTCGAATACATGCGATTCGCGTTCAAAACTTCACCACAAAACACCACCTGGGCCGACATGCTCGCCGTCTGGCAGGCCGCCGACGACATCGACGTCTACGAATCGGGATGGACGTTCGACCACTTTTACCCGATCTTTTCCGACAGCGACGGGCCCTGCCTGGAGGGCTGGACGACGCTGACCGCGTTGGCGCAGGCCACCACGCGGCTCCGGCTCGGCACCCTGGTCACCGGGATCCACTACCGCCACCCCGCGGTGTTGGCCAATATGGCTGCCGCGCTGGACATCATCTCCAACGGACGACTCGAGCTCGGCATCGGCGCCGGATGGAACGAGCAGGAGTCCGGCGCATACGGCATCGAGCTGGGCACGATCAAAGAGCGCTTTGACCGGTTCGGGGAAGCCTGTGAGGTGCTAACCAGCCTCCTGAGCCAGGAAAGCACGAACTTCGACGGCAAGTACTACCAGCTCAAGGACGCGCGCAACGACCCCAAGGGCCCGCAGCGTCCGCACCCGCCAATCTGCATCGGCGGCAGCGGAGAGAAGCGCACCCTGCGGATCACCGCGCGCTACGCGCAGCACTGGAACTTTGTCGGCGGTCCGCCCGATCTGTTCGCCCACAAGCGGGACGTGCTGGCCGCACACTGCGCCGACATCGGGCGCGACCCGAAAGAGATCACCCTGTCAGCCCACCTTCGCCTGGAGGCAGACCGCAACTACGGCAAGGTCGTCGAGGATGCGGCCGCGCTGGCGGCCGAAGGTCTGGACCTGGGCATCGTCTACCTCGCCACGCCGCACGATCCAGCCGTGCTGGAACCGCTGGCGGAGGCGATCCGGGATTCGGGACTGACTAGATAACAGCTCGGTAAAGCTGAGCAAACACATTGTTGTACCGCCAGGCACACAATGCGGACGGCTACACCCCGAACAGCATTATCTCACGAGCGGTCACCAGACGCTCATGCTTGGCGGGAAATTCGTGGCTTTTTAGTGGGTGACGAATCCACGACCAGGCGATTCGCCCCATCCATGACCTTGGACCTGGGTTGTTACGCACGGTAGTACTCCTGCGATCGGCCAACTCAATGTGACTTCACTTCTCATCCCCTATGAGATGAGGCCAACAATAGATCATTAGACACCCGCTGTCTGGCAAATGGCGGAAGCCACGCCGCGGAATGGTACGTGTGTTTCTGGCGTGACTGGTGGGACTACTGAAGCGGTGCGGCGGTGGGCTTGATGGGCGCCGGCAACGCGCTGGAACCCATCAGAAACCGGTCCACGCCCGCCGCCGCGGCCCTGCCTTCGGCGATCGCCCAGACGATCAACGACTGACCGCGACCCATGTCGCCCGCGACGAAGACGCCGGGAACCGAGGTATCGAAGTCGGCGCCGCGGGCCACGTTCCCGCGCTCGGTCAACTTCACGCCGAGGTCGGTGAGCAGACCCGGCTGCTCCGGGCCGACAAAGCCCATCGCCAGCAGCACCAGGTCCGCCTCCAGCTCGAAATCGGAGTCCTCGACCTTGACGAACTTGCCGCCCTCCATGGTCACTTCGTGCACTTTGAGCGCGGTGACCCGCCCGTCTTGGCCGACGAACTCCTCGGTGTTCACCGAGAACACCCGCTCACCGCCCTCCTCATGCGCCGCGGAAGTCCGATACATCAGCGGGTAGGTGGGCCACGGGGTGGAGTCCGCGCGGGCGTCCGGTGGACGCGGCAGGATCTCGAACTGGTGCACGTTGATCGCACCTTGCCGGTGGACGGTGCCCAGGCAGTCGGCGCCGGTGTCGCCGCCGCCGATGATCACCACCCTCTTGCCCTTGGCGGTGATCGGCGGCTCCCCATCGGGTCCGAGAACGTCGTCCCCCTCTTGCACCCGGTTACCCCACGGCAGATATTCCATCGCCTGGTGGATGCCATCCAGGTCGCGGCCGGGAATGCGCAGCTCGCGCCAAGCGGTGGCGCCGCCGGCCAGCACCACCGCATCGAAATCGGCGCGCAGCTGTTCGGCGGTGATGTCGACGCCGACGTTGACGCTGGGCCGGAATTCGGTGCCCTCGGCCCGCATCTGGTCCAGCCGCCGCTCGAGGACGCGCTTTTCCATCTTGAATTCCGGGATGCCGTAGCGCAGCAAACCGCCAATGCGGTCGTCGCGCTCGAAGACCGTCACGGTGTGACCGGCGCGGGTGAGTTGTTGAGCCGCGGCCAGACCCGCCGGACCCGAACCCACCACGGCCACGGTTTTTCCGGTCAGCTTCGACGGCGGCAGCGGCTGCACCCAGCCTTCATCGAAGGCCTTGTCGATGATCTCCAGCTCGATCTGCTTGATCGTCACCGGATCCTGGTTGATGCCGAGCACACACGCCGGCTCGCATGGCGCCGGACACAGCCGGCCGGTGAAGTCGGGAAAATTGTTGGTCGCGTGCAGTCGTTCGATCGCGTCGCGCCAACGGCCCCTACGCACCAGGTCATTCCATTCCGGAATCAGGTTCCCCAGTGGACATCCGTTGTGGCAGAACGGAATACCGCAGTCCATGCACCGGGTGGCCTGCTCGCGCAAGGTCTCGCTGTCGAATTCCTGGTAGACCTCTTTCCAGTCACGCAGCCGCAGCGGCACGGGCCGTCGCTGCGGCAATTCCCGGTGTGTGTATTTGAGGAAGCCGCTCGGGTCAGCCATGCGCGGCCGCCATGATCGCCTTGTCGACATCCACGCCATCGCGTTCGGCTTCGGCGATCGCTTGCAGCACCCGCTTGTAGTCTCGCGGCATCACCTTGACGAAGTGCCGCTGCTGCCCGTGCCAGTCCGCCAGGATCCGCTGGCCGACGGCGGAATCGGTGGCATCGACGTGCGCCTGGATGGTGCCATGCAGATACTCGGCGTCATCGGAGTCGAGGGTCTCGAGTTCGACCATCTCGAAGTTCAGGTTGGACGGCACTTCGCCGTCGGGGTCGTAGACGTATGCCATCCCGCCGGACATGCCGGCCGCGAAGTTACGGCCGGTGCGGCCGAGGATGACCACCTTGCCGCCGGTCATGTATTCACAGCCGTGATCGCCGACGCCCTCGACCACGGCGTGCGCCCCGGAGTTGCGGACCGCGAACCGTTCGCCGACCACGCCACGTAAGAAAACCTCCCCGCTGGTGGCACCGAAAAGAATCACGTTGCCGCCGATGATGTTGTCCTCGGCAACGTAGTCCTGTGGCGCATTGTCCGAAGGTCGCACCACAATTCGGCCACCGGACAGCCCCTTGCCGACGTAGTCGTTGGCGTCGCCGTAGATACGCAACGTGATTCCCTTGGGCACAAAGGCGCCGAAGCTGTTGCCGGCCGATCCATCGAAGGTGATATCGATGGTCCCGTCCGGCAGGCCTTGGCCGCCATAGGCTTTCGTCAGCTCATGGCCGAGCATGGTGCCCACCGTGCGGTTGACGTTGCTGATGGTCGTCGAAAAACGGACCGGTGTCCCGGAATCCAGCGCCTCGCGGCTCATCACAATCAGCTGTTGGTCGAGCGCCTTGTCCAGGCCGTGATCCTGGCGAGAGCTGCAGTACAGGTCCTGGTTCATGAACGCCGACTCCGGCTCATGCAGAACCGGGGTCAGATCCAGCCGGTGTGCCTTCCAATGTGCGCGGGCAAGCGTGGTGTCCAACGCCCCGGCCTGGCCGACGGCCTCGTTGAAGGTGCGGAAACCCAACTGCGCCATGTATTCCCGGACCTCTTCGGCGATGAACATGAAGAAGTTCTCCACGAATTCCGGTTTGCCGGTAAACCGCTCCCGTAGCACCGGGTTCTGGGTGGCCACGCCGACCGGGCAGGTGTCCAGGTGGCACACCCGCATCATGATGCAGCCGGCCACCACCAGCGGGGCGGTGGAGAAGCCGAACTCCTCGGCGCCGAGCAGGGCGCCAATCATCACGTCGCGACCCGTCTTGAGCTGACCGTCCACCTGGACGACAATCCGGTCGCGTAACCCGTTGAGCAGCAGCGTCTGCTGCGTCTCGGCCAGCCCCAACTCCCACGGCGCGCCCGCGTGCTTCATCGACGTCAGCGGGGTCGCGCCGGTGCCGCCGTCATGCCCCGAGATCAGGACCACGTCGGCGTGTGCTTTAGAAACGCCGGCCGCAACCGTCCCCACCCCGTTCTCGGAGACCAGCTTGACGTGCACCCGCGCGGACGGGTTGGCGTTCTTCAGGTCGTGGATCAGCTGCGCCAGGTCCTCGATGGAGTAGATGTCGTGGTGCGGCGGCGGCGAGATGAGGCCGACACCGGGTGTGGAGTGCCTGACACTGGCGACCCACGGGTACACCTTGTGCCCCGGAAGTTGTCCTCCCTCACCGGGTTTCGCGCCCTGCGCCATCTTGATCTGGATGTCGGTGCAGTTGGTCAGGTAGTGCGAGGTGACGCCGAACCGCGCCGAGGCAACCTGCTTGACCGCGCTGCGGCGCCAGTCCCCATTGGGATCGCGGTCGAATCGCTTGACGTCCTCGCCGCCCTCACCGCAGTTCGACCGGCCGCCCAGGCGGTTCATCGCGATGGCGAGCGTCTCGTGCGCCTCGGCGGAGATCGAGCCATAGCTCATCGCCCCCGTAGCGAAGCGCTTGACGATTTCGCTGGCCGGCTCGACCTCGTCCAGCGGAACCGGGGGCCGCACGCCCGCGCGGAACTTGAGCAGGCCGCGCAGCGACGCCATCCGCTCGCTCTGGTCATCGACGAGACGGGTGTACTCCTTGAAGATCTTGTACTGCCCGGTGCGCGTGGCGTGCTGCAGCTTGAACACCGTGTCCGGGTTGAACAGGTGGTACTCGCCCTCCCGGCGCCACTGGTATTCCCCACCGACCTCGAGTTCGCGATGGGAGCGTTCGCCCGGCCGGTCCAGGTAAGCCAACCGGTGGCGGGCGGCGACGTCGGCGGCGATGTCGTCGAGGGTGACGCCGCCGGTTGGGCAGCTCAGCCCGCTGAAGTATTCGTCGAGCACCTCTTGCGAGATGCCGACCGCCTGGAACAGTTGCGCGCCGGTGTAGGAGGCCAGCGTCGAAATGCCCATCTTGGACATCACTTTCAGCACACCCTTGCCGGCGGCCTTGACATAGTTGTTCAACGCCGTGTTGCGGGTGATGCCGCCCCCGAAACCATCGAAGCCCCCGCGATCGAGCATGTCCTCGATCGACTCGAATACCAGGTAGGGATTGACCGCGGCGGCGCCGCAACCGATCAGCAGCGCCATGTGGTGCACCTCGCGGGCGTCACCGGATTCCACCACCAGACCGACTTGGGTGCGGGTCCGTTCCCGCACCAGATGATGGTGCACGGCCGCCACGGCGAGCAGCGACGGAATCGGGGCCATCCGCTCGTCGGAATTACGGTCGGACAAGATGATCAGCCGCGCGCCGGCGGTGACCGCCGCGGACGCCTGCGCGCGCACGTCGGTCAGCGCGGCAGCCAGGCCGGCGCCGCCGTCGGCAACCGGGTACAGGCAGCCGATCACCTTGGACCGCATGCCATGCGGACGTCCGTTGACCTCGTCGTCGGGGTCGAGGTGGATCAGCTTGGCCAGCTCGAAGTTACGCAGAATCGGCTGTGGCAACGAGATCTGGTGACAGGAGCTCTCGTCCGGGTTGAGCAGATCGCGCTCGCCCCCGGTGGTGCCCTGCAAACTGGTCACCACCTCCTCGCGAATGGCGTCCAGCGGTGGGTTGGTCACCTGAGCGAAGAGTTGGTGGAAGTAGTCGTAGAGCATTCGGGGCCGCTGCGACAGCACCGCGACCGGGGTGTCGGTGCCCATGGACCCGATCGGTTCGGCGCCGGCACGGACCATCGGCGCCACCAACAGGTTGAGTTCCTCATAGGTGTAGCCAAAAGCCAACTGCCGCATGACAAGCCGCTCGTGGGGCATGCGCACGTATTTGCCTGCCGGCAGCTTCTCGAGCGGAACCAATCCCCTGTCGAGCCATTCCTGATACGGGTGTTCGGCGGCCAGCTCGGCCTTGATCTCCTCGTCGGCGACGATGCGGCCCTGCGTGGTGTCCACCAGGAACATCCGGCCCGGCTGCAGCCGCATCCGGCGGACCACCGTCGAGGGGTCCAAGTCCAGCACCCCGGCCTCGGAAGCCATCACCACGAGGCCGTTGTCGGTGACCCAAATCCGCGACGGGCGTAAGCCATTGCGGTCGAGCACGGCGCCCACGATGGTGCCGTCGGTGAACGTCATCGACGCCGGGCCGTCCCACGGCTCCATCAGCGACGCGTGGTACTGGTAAAAGGCCCGCCGCGCGGGATCCATCGACTCGTGACGTTCCCAGGCCTCGGGGATCATCATCAACACCGCGTGGGCCAGGCTGCGTCCGCCCAGGTGCAGCAGTTCGAGCACCTCGTCGAAGCGCGCGGTGTCGGAGGCGCCCGGGGTGCAGATCGGGAACAGCTTTTCGACGTCGTCTTCCGATCCGAAGATGTCGGTCGTGATCAACGCCTCACGGGCGCGCATCCAGTTCTCGTTGCCGGTGACGGTGTTGATCTCCCCGTTGTGGGCGATGCGCCGGAAAGGATGTGCCAACGGCCAGGACGGGAAGGTATTGGTGGAGAACCGGGAGTGCACGATGCCCAGCGCGCTGGTCAGCCGATCGTCTTGCAGATCGAGGTAGAAGGCCTTGAGCTGCGGGGTGGTCAGCATGCCCTTGTAGACCAACGTCTGGCCGGACAGGCTTGGGAAGTACACGGTTTCGCGGCCCGGACCGTCCTGGCCGGGGCCCTTGGTGCCGAGTTCGTGCTCGGCGCGCTTGCGGACGACGTAGCAGCGCCGTTCCAGGGCCATGCCCGAAATACCCGGGGCGCCCGCCATGAACACCTGTCGGAAGGTGGGCATCGCGTCGCGGGACAACGCGCCCAGCGACGAATCGTCGGTGGGCACGTTGCGCCAACCCAGCACCTGCAGGCCCTCGGATTCGGCGATCTTCTCCACCGCGGCGCAGGCCGCCGCCGCGTCCTTGGACGACTGCGGCAAAAACGCGATACCGGTGGCATAGCTGCCCGCGGCGGGCAGCTCGAAATCCACCACCGCCCGCAGGAATTCGTCGGGGACCTGTATCAGGATCCCCGCGCCGTCACCGCTGCGCGGTTCGGCGCCCTGCGCACCGCGATGTTCAAGGTTGAGCAGCGCCGTGATCGCCTTGTCCACAATGTCGCGGCTGCGCCGGCCGTGCATGTCGACGACCATCGCCACGCCGCACGAGTCGTGCTCGAACGCGGGGTTATACAGCCCGACGCGCCTGGGCGTCATTCCCACCTACCTCCACCAGAACTTTCTGCGCGACCTTTTGGCGGCTCCGGGGGGGCCGCGCCCTGAGGTTGCGGGCTAGACCCCTTCGGTCTTGTCGATATGCTGTCCGCGGGGCGGAAGTGACCCGGTTAGGTATTCGTCCGTGCAGCGCTGAACGGTGGCCTGGTAACCGGTCTCGACAAGTCGTAAAACGATATGACAAAAACCGCCTGACATGCCAACTTCCCAATACTAACCTGCCGGCTGGCGGCAGTGTAAATTCGCTGCGGTCAGGGGTCGACAACCTCGCGACATGCGAGTTTAGCGGCTGGCGATCCGCCCACGACGGTGTGGGTCCGGGCCGGGCGCCCGCCACACCAACCGTTTAGGCATGTTTGCTGACACCCCACTCCAACGCCGCTGAACATCCCCGTCGGAGCCGCAGACCGCCATCGCGACGCCGGCACGTGTCGCAATAAGGCGTGGCAGCAATGCCGCCGGATTCGACCATGCACGCGCCCACGGCACAGCGGCGACGTCGCGAAAGCCTCCCGGCGGACCCGGCCAAGTTTGCACGATCCTAATAAGAGTCTAAAAGAGGTCCGGGCGATACCGGTCAGGTCCGTCGACCACGCGCGCGAAGGCGATTCGCCTGGCACCCTTGGACCAGATGAACGAGCGCGACGAATTCCTGCGGGACCGGGTACGGCCAGACCAACCCGCTGCCCCGTCCGCACGCCCGCATGGACCGCAGCCCGGCGATCCCCGCCCCGCTTTTCCCGCGGTTCCTCTTCCTCCCAGGCCCGTCCCGCGGCGCCAGCCGCCTCCCGGCCCGCCGCGCCACTCGGCACCTCCCCCCGCCCCACCGCGCCAGCCGCCGCCTCCCCCTGCCGCGCCACTGCGCCGGGAGCCGCCTCCCCCTGCCGCGCCACTGCGCCGGGAGCCGCCTCCCCCTGCCGCGCCGCGCCAGCCGGCACCTCCCGTTGTCGCGCCACCGGCGGGTCCCTGGCCCGACGCCCCACCCGCGACGCTACGCATTCCTACGGCACAACTCCCCGAGCGTGGTTGGCGACGCATCGCCCGGATGGCCACCTTTGGCCTTGTCAAGCTCGGTCCCTCGGCAGCGCAACGCGAGGACGCCCAATTCGAAGCGGCCGTCCGGACCCCGCTGCACGGCAACCACAAGGTCGGCGTGCTGGGCAAGGGCGGCGTTGGGAAAACCTCGGTCGCCGCCAGTGTCGGGTCGCTGCTCGCCGAACTGCGCCAGCAGGACCGCATCGTCGCCATCGACGCCGACACCGCCTTTGGGCGGCTAAGCAGCAGAATCGATCCGCGGGCGAGTGGCTCGTTCTGGGAACTGACCGCCGACACAAACTTGCATTCGTTCACCGACGTGACGACGCGCGTCGGCCGCAATTCCGCCGGCCTGTACGTACTCGGCGGTGAGCCGGCGTCCGGTCCACGCCGGGTCCTCGATCCTGCGATCTACCGCGAAGCCGCATTACGGCTGGACCGGCATTTCGCGATCTCGGTCATCGACTGCGGCTCGACGATGGACTCGGGGGTCACCCAGGAAGTCCTGCGCGATCTAGACGCGCTGATCGTGGTGTCCTCGCCGTGGGCGGACGGAGCCTCCGCCGCCGCGAAGACCATGGACTGGTTGTCGGATCGCGGCCTGACGAGACTGTTGCAACGCACCATCGTGGTACTCAACGATTCTGACGGGCATACCGACAAACGCACCCGGTTGTTGCTGCTCCGAGGGTTCGTCGAGCACGGACGGCCGGTGGTCGAGGTGCCGTTCGATCCGCACCTGCGCCCCGGCGGCGTCATCGACGTGAGCCACGAAATGGCTCCGGCGACGCGGCGCAGTTTTCTGCAGGTCGCGGCGACGGTCACGCGATATTTCGCGGCGCGGCCCGACGGTGGACGCGACCGCCCGCACCGCTGACCGGACGCCCGCACTGCCGTCTGACTAATCGCGCTAATCGCGGCCGGTACCGCTAATCGTGACCGGGACCGTCCGGGCCGGCCGCCGCCCGCGCCGACGGGTCGGCGGTCGCCTCGATCTTGCCGATGAGGTGGCCGCGGAGGGTCAGCACGATGACGGCGAACAGTCGCCGGTCGGCGAAGGCCAGCACCACCGGTTGCCCCACGGGAGCGCTCACCAGCGTCACCCCCGGCCCGATATAGCGCAGCAGGTTGGTGGCCACGGCGTGCGGTCCGTGGTTGACCTGCGGAGGCGGCGCGGGATCGGCGAGTATCGTCCCCACTCCCCATACCGTGGGATCCAGCACGGCGGTCAGCGCGGCAATGTCTCCGTTGGCACATGCGGTGATGAATCTCTCGGTGACGAGCTGGTGCTCGGCGGAGCCGACCTCGGTCAGCTTCGGTTGCGCCTTCGGTTGTGCCCCGGCGAATTTGGCCCGCGCACGCCGCGCCAGCTGACGGCAGGTGCCAACGGGGCGACCCACGGTTTCGGCGATCGAGTCGAAGGGGACGCCGAACACGTCGTGCAGCACGAAGGCCACCCGCTCACCGGGACTGAGCCTGCGTAAGACCTCCAACAAGGCGGTCCGGACCTCGTCGTCGAGGGTGACCCGGTCGGCCGGGTCCAGAACGCGCGATTCGACTTTCACCTCCGCCACGGCGATGTCCCCCGGGCGTTCGTAGCGGGCTCGTGCCGAACGCACCTGATCGAGGCAGAGCCGGCTGGCGACTACGGTCAGCCAGCCGCGGATGTCGTCGATCTCGTTGGGATCGGCGCGCGACAAGCGCAGAAATGCTTCTTGCGCAACGTCTTCAGCGTCTCCGACATCACCGAGTATCTGGTATCCGAGATTGACCAGGTACGGGCGGTGACGACTCCAGGCCTCGCTGATCTGCTCACTGCGTGACTGCGATGGGTCCATGAATCATTGACGATCTGCTGGCAGAAAAAGTTACCGGTCCCAACTGTAACTTTGCCGGGTTCAAGTCCGTCCTTGGTGCAGGGCTTCATCTTGCGGGGCTTTGTCGCAACACCACACGGTTAGGACACACCATGACGATCGTCGTAACGGGAGCGACCGGCAATGTCGGCCGCCCCCTTGTTGCCGAACTTTGCGCCGCGGGCGCCCGGGTGCGAGCGGTTACCCGCTCGCCGCACGCGGCCACGTTTCCCGACGGGGTCGAGGTGGTCGGCTCGGCCGCCGAGGCGCTAACGGGTGCGTCGGCGCTCTTCCTCAATTCCCGCGCACTGGGCCCGGATCTGTCCGACGTGGTTGCCCGGTCGGTACGCGCCGGGGTCGCCAAACTGGTTGCGCTGTCCGCGATCAACGCCGACGATGACTTCTCGCGGCAGCCGTCCCGCTTTCGCGGGGACCGCAACAAGGAGGTGGAACGGCTCGCTGTCGACTCGGGTCTGCCGTGGGTGAGCCTTCGGCCTTCGGTTTTCGCGACCAATTTCGCCGGCATGTGGTCCGCTCAGATCCGCGCTGGCGATGTGGTGGCCGGGCCGTACGCACGGGCTACCAGCGCGCCCATTGTGGAGAGCGACATTTCGGCCGTCGCGGCGCGGGCGCTGCTCACCGATGACCTTGTCGGTCAACAGATTCCAATGACCGGTCCGAAGGCGTTCAGCAACTCGGAGCTGGTGCAGGTCATCGGGGCCGTGCTGGATCGCCCGCTGCGGTACTTCGAGGTTCCGCCGGACGTGGTGCGGCAGCGGTTTGTCGGACTGGGCTTCAACGCCGAGTTCGGGGACGCGTACATGGCCATGCTCGCCGAGACGCTCGACAAACCCGCCCTGGTCACCCAGGACGTCGAGAAGGTTCTGGGCCGACCGGCCCGCACGTTCGCGGATTGGGTGTCCGAGCACCGCGACGCCTTCACGCAATAGACAGCTAGCACCCAATAGACAGCTAGGGAGGCAAGAAATGCAAGAAATGTCAGGACCACGTCCACCGCGCTACCTCAAGCACATGAACAGGATGCTCATGGCGGTGCAGAAGCTCGGGGTACCGACGGGGCCCGCCATGGTGCTGACGGTGCCGGGTCGCAAATCGGGCCAGCTGCGCAGCACCCCGATGACACCGTTCGAATTCGAGGGCGGCCTTTACGTGGTGGCGGGTTATCCCGGCGCGGACTGGGCCGCGAACGCCCGCGCCGCGGGCACCGGCACGCTGGCGCGCGGACGCCGTTCGCAGCAGGTCAGCATCGTCGAGCTGACTGCCGCAGAGGCGCGCCCGGTGCTGCGGGAGTTTCCGGCCCAAGTGCCGGTCGGGGTGGCGTTCGCGAAGCGCTCCGGGATGGTGCGCGATGGAACCGCCGACGAGTTCGAGGCCCTTGCCGGCCGCATCGCCGTATTCCGGTTCGAGCCGGTGAGTCCGTAGCGAAGCAATGCCATCCCGAATGGCAGCCGCACAAAAAAGCAGCGCGAGGAATCTCCTCCGAGATTTCTCGCGCTGCTTGGACGCCGGCCAGGCTCGCTGATCGCGGGACGAGCCTCAAAAGTGTGGCCGTGCACCTCTTCCCGCTGCCGCCCCGCCGCAGACCCCTCGAATCAGCGGCCCGGGGGCCAGCGGGTTATGCCGATCTGGCGGACTCCCGCACCGGGAACCCGTTGCGCTCGGCAAGGGATCGAAGCTGGCCCAACGCGAACGCGCGCGCCCGGCCGGCTTCTGGAATCACGACTCCTGCCCACAGACCTTCCGCGCCCGTCGACTCGACGGCGTCGCGCGCACACATCCAGCGGCGCGGGCACGCCCGGCACAGCGCCTTGGCCTCGGCGTCAGGAGTCGTCGTCCAGCGGTCGGGGTCCTGGGTGCAAACGCCCAGCGGGATGTTGAACAAAGCTGTCGCGGTCATCTCAATCCTCCAAGAAGCATTGCAGTTCTGCGTCCTACGCATCAGTAGGCTATAGCAGAAACCGTCGCAGTGCAACAGTTTAGTTCCGTAGCGTCTTCGTGCCGCTCAGCCGCGCGCGTCGGCGCATCCTGCGATCGCCGACGTTTACCCACTCTACCTGCGATAATAGCGCCGCGTCACGCTACCCGAACTAGCCGCACGGTCCGCCTCGGGGATTTCCTCGGATCCCCCAAACCGCTGCTGTCTGGCCGATTGCTGTAGCGAGAACCATAGCGGAGCGGTAGTTCCGGATTGGCTCGTCTCTCCGGCCTAGAGACAGAATTGTGATGCAGAAGTGTAGCGAAGCCATAGCGTTGGGCGGGTGCAACGGTTAGAATCGGGATACCGGAATGCCCGCCCCACTACCGCGACCTGCCGCGACCAACCGATCAGATACCCGTCAGCGAGGAATCACCGCAGATGGCTAACGCCAACTCCACTGCCGAGCCAGCTCTGCTGGTCGTGCACAGCGGCGAAACCTCGCACGCGATCGAGCCCGGCCGCGGCATCGTGACCATTGGCCGGGAGCCCCAGGCCGGGGTGCAGATCGATGACCCGCGAATCTCGCAGGAGCATCTGCACGCGGAATCCGCCGATGGGCAATGGCGGATCTTCGACAACAGCCCAATCGGCATGTACGTCGACGGACGACGGAAAACCTCTGTGACGGTCACCGACAGGACGATCGTCCGGTTTGGCAACCCCACTGCAGGCGACAAGCTGACGTTTGAAATCGTCAGGCCGCTGCGGCCTCATGAAAATGAACGGGCGGACGAGTTGGACGACCACACGAGCGACTCCCAGAACAGCGAGCCGGATGCCGGCATGGTTCGCGCCGGAGCGGCCGCCGCCGCGCGGCGTCGTGAACTCGACATCAGCCAGCGCAGCCTCGCGGCGGACGGAATCATCAACGCGGGCGCGCTGATCGCGTTCGAAAAGGGCCGCAGTTGGCCGCGCGAACGAACCCGGGCCAAGCTTGAAGAGGTGCTGCAGTGGCCCAGCGGCACCATCGCGCGAATCCGCCGGGGTGAGCCTGCCACCGGCGAAACGGCCGCCGAGCCCGCACTTCCCGCGTCGTCCGACGGCGCGTCAGACGGCGCGGCCGCAGACGGGCCCGCGTCCTTGATTGCGCAGGCCGTCGTTGCCGCGGTGGACGGCTGCAGCCTGGCCATCGCCGCGTTGCCGCCGGTCGACGATCCTGAGTTCAACGTGCGAGCGGCGCCCATCCTCGCCGATCTGCGCCAGCTGGAGGCGATCGCGGTTCGGGCAACCCGCATCAGCCGGATCACCCCGGAACTGATCAAGGCGCTGGGCGCCGTGCGGCGCCACCACGACGAGCTGATGAGGCTCGGGGCGTCCGCCCCGGGTGCGACGCTGGGGCAGCGGTTGTATGCGGCCCGGCGGCGGGCGAACCTTTCCCCCCGGGAGACCGCAGAAGCGGCCGGGGTCGCCGAAGAGCTGATCGTCCGCGCCGAAGCCGAGGAAGCGTTGCCCGTCAACGTCGTTGACGCGATCGAAAGTCTTCTTACGCAGATCAATTGAGGTCCGCCTGAGACTGGCCCGGGCCGCGTTGGGACATTGACGCGCTCGGGTCGGACGGTTCGCTCGGCATGTCGGCGTCGCCGAAATCCCCTCGCCTACCTCAAAAATTCGTGCATCGACCCCCTTGGGAGCACTGCTAAGCTCAACGTGCGGTGCAAAGGTGCACTTGAGAATGACAGTGCACAGGACAGCGAGTGTGAGGAAGCATATCGATGGCGTCGGGAAGTCAAATTTGCCAGAATACGCTCAACCTGATTAAGGGTCTCTTGTTTACGCTCGGAGAGCCATCGATTCCCGAACTGGGGCAGTCGCTTTTAACGGGTTCGGGTCTGTTCAAGAACATCGAAACCAAACTGGACGGCGCCTTTCCGGGTCTGGACTGGATCGGTGAGGCCTCGGAGAAGTACTCCGCTCAGAACCTCGCCCAGCAACTTCGCATGAAGACGATGTCCAACATGGACCAATTGACCAATGGCTTTGTTTCGAACCAGGCCGGATATATCCAGGACGCCCGCGACACGCTGCACAACATCAGGGGCCACTGCGAGAGGCTGCAGTCTTGGTGCAAGTGGTGGGAAAACATTCCGATTATCGGTGACGCGATATCGTGGGCGTCCTCGGCACCGACGAACCTGGTTTTCGGGATTATCATCGGTAACGCAATGCTCCAGCTGACGCTGAAGACGCTGAACAATGCGATGAACCTCACGCAACTGATCCCCAATTTGATCTCGCTGATTACATCGCTGCCCAAGAACATCTTGGACTTCATCGGGGGATTAATCCCCGACATCAAGTTGCCCGACCTCAAGTGGCCGCCGGACTTCAACTTGCCCGACTGGATCAAGTTCCCGGAAATCAAGTTGCCGGACATCAAGTTCCCCGACATCCCCGGGTTCCCCGGCTTCCCCGACATCAAGTTCCCCGACTTCAAGTTGCCCGACTTCAAGTTCCCGGGCTTGGACGGCCTGCCGAAGTTGCCCGATTTGTTCCCCGGCCTGCCGAAGCTGACCGACCTGTTCGGCGGCCTCATCCCGAGGTTGCCCTCGTGGACCGAATTGGCGAACTTGCCGGAATTCCTGGGCGGCATCTTGGGCTTGCCGAAGATGAATTTCGCCGACATGCTCGGCCTTGCCAGCATGCCGACGTTCAACCAGCTGACGGCAACCATCAGCCAGCTGACTCAACTCGCCGGCGGCGGTGGGGGCATGAACATGCTCAGCTCGGTCGGTGGGCAGGCAGGCAGCCTCACCTCGCTGGCTTCCGCCGGCGGCGGCGGCGCCGGCGGGGCCCAATCGGCCACCCTGGTCAGCGATGTCAAGCAGGACGACGACGAGGGCGCCGGCGCCGGCACATCCGGTGGCGAACGCGCTCCCGTCCAGGACACCGGGGGCACCACCGGACAGTCGCAGCAGGGGCGCGTCCTCTGACGCCACCCGGCCGGCTAAATCCCCGAAAGCCCTGAAACCCCTAGCGGGCCAACACCATAACGAGTAGAAACTTAACTAAAGGAGGGACGAACCCATGACAGGAATCCTGAAAGTCATACCATCATGGCTTCAGATACTCTCGGGTCGGCAAAACGACACCACGGGCGACATCAAGGGTGCGATCTCGTCGGCCACCGGGGTCAGCCAAGCGGTCATGAACACCCACGGCACGCACACGTCGAACTTCAGTAGCGCCCTGCAACAGTATGAAACCACCCGCGCCCAAGCAGGTACCGGCCTGGAAGGCGTAGCTTCGGGTCTCGCCAACGCCCTGGCCGCGGCCGCCAAGCAGTACCTCAATATCGATCTGTTCGGCAAGGGACTGCTGGACGGGCAGGTTAATCTCTGATCATGTCCGGTCCGCTGGCTACCGGTCCCGCGGGCTTCGTCGACGACGTCGTCGGCGTCGAGGTCACCATCGACGGCATGTTGGTGATTGCCGACCGGCTGCACCTAGTCGATTTCCCTGCGGCGCTTGGGATTCGGTTGAACATTCCGCAAAACGACCTGCGAGCCGTCGTGTGGGAACAGGTGCAGCGTGACCTCACAACCCAGGGAGTGCTCGACCTCTACGGCCAACCCCATCCCGCGGTCGCGGCGATGGTCGACACCCTCAGCCGGCCGGACCGGACCATCGAGGGTCGGTGGTGGCGGCGCGACGTAGGCGGCGTCATGGTCCGCTTTGTCGTGTGCCGCAAGGGCGAACGGCATGTCATCGCGGCACGCGACGGCGACCTGCTGGTACTGCAGCTGGTGGCTGCGCAGGTCGGTTTGGCGGGCATGGTGACCAGCGTGCTGGGGCCCGCCGAACCCGCACCAGTCGAGCCGATGACGGGTGTCGCAAGCGAACTCGCCGAGTGCACCACCGCCGAGCAGTTGGCCCGCCGGGGTGTCCCATCGAGCTCGGCCCGCGTCTATGCCGAGATCGTCGGGAACCCGTCCAGCTGGGTGGAGATCGTCGCGAGCCAACGCCACCCCGGCGGCACGACGACGCAGACCGACGCTGCCGCCGGTGTCCTCGACTCACCGCACGGCAGGCTGGTATCGCTTCCCCGCCGGGTCGGCGGTGAGCTGTACGGAAGCTTTCTGCCCGGTACTCAACAAAACCTGCAACGCGCGCTGGAGAGCCTGTTGGAGCTCCTCCCGGCGGGCAGCTGGTTAGATCACGCCGACGCCTCCCCCCGAGGCTGACTCCCCACTCCTCTCAATACATGTTCAGAAAGGGACGCCATGGTGGACGGCACACCGCACTACGGATCCGGGAACGAGGACCACGACGACGATCTCGGCGGCGCCCTGGATTTCTCCGGGCCCGCCACCCATGAGGAGCCGCCCGCCGCCGCGTGGGATGACTTCGCGCCGCCCGCCGAGGCCGGACGGGGGAGCCGAGGAGACCGGGGAAACCCTGGACGCCCTCCAGTCGCTGACCGAGGCCGACGAGGAAGACTACGGAGACCTCGCGCTGTACACGGTGACCAACCCCACCAAGTCCGTGGCGGTAACGGCGCTGATGGACGGCAGAATCCAATTCGTCAAGCTGACGGACAAAGTGGAGCGCATGACCGAATCGGACCTCGCAGACGAGATATTCGTCCTTGCGGACCTGGCCCGGCAAAAGGCGCGGGCCGGCCAGTACAGCTTCCTGCTCGACAGCCTCAGCGACGACGCGGAAGGCACCAAGACGCTTCGTGAACTGGTGGATCTGACCCTGAATCTGCCGACGCCGGAAGAGGCTGCCGCGAAAGAAGAAGAGGTATTCGCCAAGCGGTACTTCAGCGATACTTACGGCGAAGATGATTGATCGCCTGGCCAGTATGTTCGAAAGTGCCGTCGGCATGTTGCCCATGTCAGAGGCACGAGCGTTGGAGCTGTTCACCGAGATCACCAATTACGACGAGGCCGCCTGCGACGCGTGGGCCGGCCGGATCCGGTGCGGCGACACAGACCGCGTGACGCTCTTCCGCGCCTGGTATTCACGCAGGAACTTCGGACAGCTGGCGGGGGCCGCCCAGCTATCGATGAGCACACTCAATGCGAGAGTCCCCATCGGCGGCCTGTACGGCGACATCACCTACCCCGTCACGTCGCCGCTGGCGATCACCATGGGTTTCGCCGCGTCCGAAGCGGCGCAAGGCAATTACGCCGACGCCATGGAAGCCATGGATGGCAGCCAGGCCACCGGCTCCGAGCACCTGGTGGCGTGGCTCAAGGCGGTGATTTACGGGGCGGCCGAACGTTGGACCGACGTGATCGACGAAGTGAAGACCGCCGGGAAGTGGCCGGACAAGTTCCTCACCGGCGCCGCCGGCGTCGCGCACGGGGTGGCCGCGGCGAACCTTGGTTTGTTCACCGAGGCCGAACGCCGGCTGACCGAGGCGAATGACTCGCCCGCCGGCGAAGCGTGCGCACGCGCCATCGCGTGGTATCTGGCGATGGCACGGCGCAGCCAGGGGAACGAAGAGGCCGCGGTGGCACTGCTGGAATGGTTGCAGACCACCCATCCGGAGTCTAAAGTCGCTGCGGCGCTTAAAGATCCGTCCTACCGCCTAAAGACGACGGCGGCCGAACAGATCGCCCGTCGCTCGGATCCCTGGGATCCCCGCAGCGTGGTCACCGACAATTCGGGTCGGGAGAAGCTGCTGGCCGACGCGCAGGCCGAGCTGGACCGGCAGATCGGGCTCACCCGGGTCAAGACCCAAATCGAGCGGTACCGCGCCGCGACCATGATGGCCAGGGTTCGCGCCGCCAAGGGCATGAAGGTCGCGCAACCGAGCAAGCACATGATCTTTACCGGACCCCCCGGGACGGGCAAGACCACGATCGCGCGGGTGGTGGCCAATATCCTGGCCGGGCTTGGCGTCATCTCGGAACCGAAACTCGTCGAGACCTCGCGCAAGGATTTCGTCGCCGAGTACGAGGGGCAGTCAGCGGTCAAGACCGCCAAGACGATCGATCAGGCCATGGGCGGCGTGCTGTTCATCGACGAAGCCTATGCGCTGGTGCAGGAACGCGACGGACGCACCGATCCGTTCGGGCAAGAGGCGATGGATACCCTGCTGGCCCGGATGGAAAACGACCGCGACCGGCTGGTGGTGGTCATCGCGGGCTACAGCAACGACATCGATCGGTTGCTGGAAACCAACGAAGGGCTGCGGTCACGCTTCGCCACTCGGATCGAATTCGACACCTACTCGCCTGAAGAACTGCTCGAGATCGCGAAAGTCCTCGCAACTGCTGATGACTCGACGTTAAGTGTGGAAGCCGGCGATAACTTTCTGGAGGCAGCCAAGCAGTTGGCGCAGCGGTCCCTGCGTGGCAGACCTGCGCTCGACGTTGCCGGAAATGGTCGATACGCGCGACAATTGGTGGAGGCCAGCGAGCAGTGCCGTGACATGCGGCTTGCCCAGGGGCTAGACATCGAGCAACTGGACGTGGACCGACTGCGCGAGATCAACGGCTCAGACATGGCCGAAGCGATCGCCACGGTTCACGGACATCTCAACATGCCCGACTCAAACATGCGAGAGTGAACCATGGGGCTGCGCCTCACCACGAAGGTTCAGGTTAGCGGTTGGCGCTTCCTACTCCGCCGAGTCGAGCATGCCATCGTGCGACGCGACACCCGGATGTTTGACGACCCCATTCAGTTCTACAGCCGCTCGGTCGGGCTCGGGATCGTGATCGCGGTGGCGCTGCTGGTAGGCGCCGGGTTGATGGCGTACTTCAAACCGCAGGGCAAGCTTGGCGCCACCACGCTGCTCACCGACCGGGCGACCAACCAGCTCTACGTGCTGCTGTCGGGGCAGTTGCACCCGGTCTACAACCTGACCTCGGCGCGGCTGGTGCTGGGCAGCCCAGCCGAACCTGCCGCGGTGAAGTCCTCCGAACTGAGCAAGCTGCGCAAGGGCCAAACCATCGGAATCCCCGGTGCGCCCTATGCCACACCCGTTTCCTCGGACGCCTCGTCGATCTGGACTCTGTGCGACACCGTGTCCCGAGCCGAGAGCAATTCGCCCTCGGTGCAGACGTCGGTGATTGCGATGCCGTTGACGATCGATCCCTCGGTGGATCCGCTCCTGCCCAACGAGGCATTTCTGGCGTCATACCAAGGCAGAAACTGGATCGTTAATCCCAAGGGCCGGCGCTCTATCGATCTGTCCGACCGGGCCCTCACTTCGGCAGTGGGAATACCGGTGTCCGCCAAGGCGACACCCATCTCCGAGGGCTTGTTCAACGCACTCCCCAATGTCGGAGCGTGGCAGTTGCCGCCGATCCAGGACGCCGGCGCACCCAACACGGTTGGGCTATCCCCGGATCTTGTGATCGGGTCGGTATTCCAGATCCACACCGACAAGGGCCCGCAGTACTACGTGGTGCTAACCGACGGCATCGCGCAGGTCAACGGCACCACGGCTGCCGCGCTCCGCGCCACCGCATCGCACGGACTGGTGGCGCCGCCCTCGGTGGTGCCGAGCGTGGTCGTCAGGATCCCCGAACGGGTTTACCCGTCACCCCTGCCCAACGATCCCCTCAAGTTGGTGGCCAGGCCGGACGAGCCCACGGTTTGCTGGTCGTGGGAGCGCAGACCCGGCGATCAGGCGCCGAAGACGACGGTGCTCAGCGGTCGGCATCTGCCGATAGCACCGTCGGTGATGGATTCGGGTATCAAGCAGATCCACGGCACGGCAACCGTTTACATCGATGGCGGAAAGTTCGTTTCATTGCAGTCGCCAGATCCGCGGTACGGCGAATCGTTGTACTACATCGATCCGGAGGGTGTGCGCTACGGGCTGCCGGACGCGGACACGGTGAAGGCGCTGGGCCTGTCGTCGCCCAAGACCGCGCCCTGGGAGATCGTGCGTCTGCTGGTGGACGGTCCGGTGCTATCCAAAGACGCCGCCCTGCTCGAGCACGACACGCTACCGGCCGACCCAAGCCCCCGAAAAGTTCCAGCCGGAACACCCGGAGCCCCCGGAGCAGGTTGATGACTACTAAGAAATTCACCCCGACGATCACCCGCGGCCCCCGATTGACCCCGGGCGAGATCAGCCTCACCCCACCCGAAGACCTCGGTCTCGAGATCCCGGCGTCGGGTATGCAGAAGATCCTTCCTTATGTGATGGGTGGCTGCATGATCGGCATGATCGCGATCATGGTGGTCGGCGGCACCAAGCAGCTCTCGCCCTACATGCTGATGATGCCGCTGATGATGATCATGATGATGGTCGGCGGCATGGCCGGCGGCAGCGGTGGCGGCAGCAAGAAGGTGCCCGAGATCAACGCCGACCGCAAGGAGTACCTGCGTTACCTGGCCTCGCTGCGCACCCGGGTGACAAGCTCGGCGGCCTCGCAAGTGACGTTCTTCAGTTATCACGCGCCCCATCCCGAAGATTTGCTGTCCATTGTGGGCACCCAGCGACAGTGGTCCCGGCAGGCGAACGCCGACTTCTACACGGCCACCCGCATCGGTATTGGTGACCAGCCCGCGGTGGACCGGCTGCTGAAGCCGTCCGTCGGCGGCGAGCTGGCGGCCAGTACCGCGGCGCCGCAGCCGTTCCTGGAGCCGGTCAGTCACATGTGGGTGGTGAAGTTTCTGCGGACCCACGGGTTGGTCCATGACTGCCCGAAATTGCTTCAGCTGCGCACATTTCCGACGATCGCGATCGGCGGAGACAAGGCCGGGGCGGCGGGGCTACTGACAGCCATGATCTGTCACCTGGCCGTGTTCCACCCGCCGGACCTGCTGCAGATCCGGGTGCTTACCGAGGACGCCGACGATCCCGATTGGTCCTGGCTGAAATGGCTTCCGCAGGTTCAGCATCAGACCGAGACCGACGCCGCCGGGCCGACCCGGATGATCTTCACCCGCCCGGATGGTCTGGCCGATCTGGCATCCCGCGGTCCGCACGCCCCCGATTCGCTGCCCGGCGGCCCTTACGTCGTGCTGGTGGACCTGACCGGCGGCAAGGCGGGGTTCCCGCCCGACGGCAGGGCCGGGGTTACCGTGATCACGCTGGGCAACCATCGCGGCTCTACCTACCGCATCCGGGTGGCCGAGGACGGCACCGCCGACGACCGGCTGCCCGGCCAGAGTTTCCGTCAGATCACCTCGGCAACCGACCACATGTCCCCGCAGCAAGCCGGGCGCATCGCACGGAAGCTGGCCGGGTGGTCCATTACCGGCACCATCCTGGACAAGACCCAACGCGTGCAGAAGAAGGTGGCCACCGAATTTCACCAGCTGGTCGGTGCGAACAGCGTCGAGGACATCATCCCGACCCGTTGGCGGATGTACACCGACACCGACCGCGACCGTCTCAAGATCCCGTTCGGTCACGAACTCAAGACCGGCAACGTGATGTACCTCGATATCAAAGAGGGCGCCGAGTTCGGCGGGGGGCCGCACGGCATGCTCATCGGAACCACCGGGTCCGGAAAGTCCGAGTTCCTGCGCACGCTGATCCTGTCGTTGGTGGCCACGACCCATCCTGACCAGGTGAATCTGCTGCTCACCGACTTCAAGGGTGGTTCGACGTTCCTGGGCATGGAAAAGCTTCCGCATACCGCCGCGGTCGTCACCAACATGGCCGAGGAGGCCGAGCTGGTCAGCCGGATGGGTGAGGTGTTGACCGGCGAGCTCGACCGCCGGCAGGGGATCCTGCGCCAGGCCGGGATGAAGGTGGGCGCGGCCGGCGCGTTGTCCGGGGTGGCCGAATACGAGAAGTACCGGGAGCGCGGCGCCGACCTACCGCCACTGCCAACGCTTTTCGTGGTGGTCGACGAGTTCGCCGAGCTGCTGCAAAGTCACCCGGACTTCATCGGGCTGTTCGACCGCATCTGCCGCGTGGGCCGATCACTGCGCGTGCACCTGCTGCTGGCCACCCAGTCGCTGCAAACCGGCGGGGCCCGCATCGACAAGCTGGAGCCCAACCTCACCTACCGGATCGCGCTGCGCACCACCAGCTCTCACGAATCCAAGGCGGTGATCGGAACCCCGGAAGCCCAATACATCACCAATAAAGAGAGCGGTGTCGGGTTTCTCCGAGTGGGTATGGAAGATCCCGTCAAGTTCAGTACCTTGTATTGCGGTAGTACATACATTCCCAAGGCGGGGGACGAAACCAATGGTGACGGTGGCCCGTCCAGCCCACGCAGTACCCGGAAAGCGATGCAGATCCACAAGTTCACCGCTGCTCCGATTCCCGAACCAGTGACGACGTCATGACCCGCGCCGGCGACGACGCGGTGGGATGCAAGGGGGAGGAGGGCGCTCATGACCGCTGAACCGGACGTACGGGCGCTGCGCGAGGTGGTGCTGGAACAACTCAGCACCCCCGAGTCGCGGGCGTACAAAATGTGGTTGCCGCCGCTGGCCGATCCGACACCGCTGAACGAACTGATCGAGCGCGACGACCACCGGCACCAGCTGCGCTTTCCGCTGGGGATCATGGACGAGCCGCGCCAGCACCGCCAGGGAGTCTGGGGCGTCGACGTTTCCGCGGCGGGCGGCAACATCGCCATCGGCGGCGCACCGCAAACCGGGAAGTCGACACTGCTGCAGACCCTGGTTATGTCGGCCGCCGCCACGCACTCACCACGGGACGTCCAGTTCTACTGCGTCGACCTCGGTGGCGGTGGCCTGATCTATCTCGAAAACCTGCCGCACGTCGGCGGGGTGGCGAGCCGATCGGAGCCCGACCGGGTCGCCCGAGTGGTCGCAGAGATGCAAGCGGTCATGCGGCAACGAGAAATTAACTTCAAGGAGCACCGGATCGGTTCGATGGCCGCGTACCGGCAGGCGCGCAACAACCCGAACTCACCCGTTGCGGCCGATCCGTTCGGCGACGTATTTCTGGTCATCGACGGCTGGCCGGCCTTTACCAGTGAGTTTCCCGACCTCGAAATGATGGTCCAGGACCTGTCCGCGCAAGGGCTTTCGTTCGGCGTCCACACCATCATCACCACACCCCGCTGGACGGAACTGAAGTCGCGTGTCCGCGACTACCTCGGCACCAAGATCGAGTTCCGGCTCGGCGACGTCAACGACACCCAGATCGATCGCATGGCTCGGGATATCCCGGCGAATCGTCCCGGACGGGCGCTCTCGGTCGAGAAGCACCACCTGATGATGGGTGTGCCCAGGTTGGACGGCGTACACAGCGCCGACAACCTGGTGGAGACGATCACCGAAGGGGTGACGCAGATCGCGGCCCAGCACACCGACCACGCACCGCAAGGTCAGGGTGCTGCCGGAACGCATCTACCTACACGAATGCGACCCCACCCCACCCGGACCCGAGTCCGACTACCGGACCCGCTGGACGGTTCCGATGGGAATCCGCGAAACCGACCTGTCGGTGGCCTACGCCAGCATGTACACGAACCCGCACATATTGATATTCGGCAACTCCAAATCGGGCAAGACGCGCACTGCGCATGCGATCGCGCGAGCGATCTGTTCCCGGAACAGTCCGCAGCAGGTGCGCTTCATGCTCGCGGACTACCGGTCGGGCCTGCTGGACGCGGTGCCGGACAGCCATCTGCTCAGCGCGGGGGCGATCAACCGCAACAGCTCGACGCTGGACGAGTCCATCAAGGCCCTGGCGGATAACCTGAGGAAGCGGTTGCCACCGACGGACCTGACAACCGCCCAGCTGCGGTCGCGGTCATGGTGGAGCGGATTTGACATCGTGCTTCTCGTCGATGACTGGCACATGATCGTTGGCGCCGCCGGTGGTGCGCCGCCAATGACGCCACTCGCGCCGTTATTGCCGGCGGCTCCGGATATCGGGTTACACATCATTGTCACGTGTCTGATGAGCCAGGCATATAAGGCGACCATGGACAAGTTCGTCGGCTCCGCATTCGGGGCCGGAGCACCGACGATCTTCCTTTCCGGCGACAAGCAGGAATTCCCGTCCAGCGAGATCAAAGTCAAGCGGCGGCCCCCTGGCCAGGCATTTCTCGTTTCGCCGGAGGGCAAAGAGGTCATCCAGTGCGCCTACATCGACCCTCCAGAAGAAGTGTTCGCAGCACCCCCGACGGGCGGTTAGGATTAATTCATTCCCAGCAAGGGGCAGGACCTGAGCTCAATGACCGAGGCAGGATCAGCGATGGCTGGTGGGGTGTTTTTGGGCAATTACCGATGGTTTTTGTCTGCGTAAATACGGGAGATGTAGGCAAATGGACCAGATGTCGCACGATCAAGTCGCCGCCGACATCGCTACGCAAATTAGCGAGAACGCGCTCAGCGGCGCGACGGCGGGTGCGAACGTGTTGACGTCGGTAGCTGGCCTGGTGCCTGCGGGGGCCGAAGAGGTCTCGACCCAACTGCACCATGTCGCCCGCAACTACGCCCAAGTCGACGACCGCGCCGCCTGCATTTTGGCCTGGTAGTCCAACCCACGAACAGATAGCAACCAGAGGAAACCATGACCGCGCCGATGGAGTGGCACGCACTGCCGCCAGAAGTGAACACCGCCCGGCTGATGGCCGGGGCGGGACCAGCGCCGATGCTGGCCGCCGCCATGGGGTGGGAGGCGCTGGCCGCGGCTCTGGAGGCGCAGGCCGCCGAGTTGGCCGTGCGACTGAATGCCCTCGGCGAGGCGTGGACCGGCGGAAGCAGCGACAAGGCGATCGACGCCGCCAAGCCGATGATCTCCTGGCTGCAAACCGCGGCACAGCAATCCCAGATGCGCGCGACGCGGGCGGCCGCACAGGCCGGCGCGTACACGCAGGCACTGGCTACCACACCTTCGCTGATAGAGATCGCAACCAACCACATCACCACTGCGGTCCTGATGGCGACCAACTTTTTCGGTATCAACACGATGCCGATCGGCTTCAACGAAATCGACTACTTCGTCCGCATGTGGACCCAGGCCGCCGTGGCGATGGACGTCTACGAGGCGGAAACCACCGCCAACACCCTTTTCCAGAAGCTTGAGTCGATGACGGCGATCCTCGATCCGGCGACCAGCCAAACCCTTTCGTCCGGAATGACCCAGCTGTCGGGGATGACGTCCAACCTCTCGGCCGCCATGCCCTCCGCCCAGGCGCTTCAGGCGACCGCTGGGCAGGTCGCGCAGCTGAGCGGCCCGATGCAGCAGCTCACCCAGCCGGTGAGCCAGGTCACCTCGCTGTTCGGCCAGATGGGCAGCATGGGCGGCAGCGGCGGCAGCCAACCCGGGCATGACGGCGCGCAGATCGGCCTGCTTGGTGCCAGTCCGCTGTCCAACCATCCGTTGGCGGGCGGAACGGGGCCGAGCGCGGGTTCGGGACTGCTGCGCGGGGAGTCGCTGCCCGGTGCCGGTGGATCGCTGGCCCGCACGCCGCTGATGGCCCAGTTGCTCGAAAAGCCGGTTGGGCCTTCGATGATGCCGGCCGCCGCAACCGCCGGCGCGGGTGCCGGTTCCACGGCGACAGGGGGCGCCGCCCCGTTGGGCGCGGGCGCGATGGGCCAGGGCGCACAATCCGGCGGCGCATCCAGAGCGGGGTTGGTGGCGCCTGCACCGCTGCGACAAGAACTCGACGAAAACGACCTAGCAGACTGGGACGACCAGGAAGACTGGTGAGCGTCCGCAGTGACAGACTTCCCGGCACCCGGGCCGGAAAGACTTGCCAAACATTTGGCGAGGCAATGAAAGAGAGAAAGTAGTCCAGCATGGCAGAGATGAGGACCGATGCTGCCGCCCTCCAGGCGGAGGCTTCTAACTTCGAACGGATCGCCGGAGATCTCACCAAGGAGATCCACTCGGTGGAGAGCACTGGCGGTGAGCTGAAGAGCCTGTGGGAAGGCCAGGCCAGCAACGCCGCCGGCGCCGCGCTGGTGCGGTTCCACGAGGCAGGCCAGAAGCAGATCCAAGAGCTGAACGACATCCTGACCAACATCCGGCAGGCCGCGGGCTCGTACTCGAAGGCTGACGACGAAGCGCAGCAGTCGCTGGCCTCGAAGATGCAGTTCTAACCCCTAGCAGCAGAAGAAACGGAGCAACAAATATGTCACAGGCATGGAACTTTGCCGGCATCGCGAGTGGCGTGCAGACGCTGAACGCGAGTGTCAACACCATCCACCAGCTGCTCGACGACGGACAGTCTGCCCTCAGCCGGCTGTCGTCGGTGTGGGGCGGTAGCGGTTCGGAGTCCTACCGGGCTGTTCAGCAGCGTTGGGACGCCACCTCCAAAGAGGTGAACGAGGCCCTGCAGGGCCTGTCGCAGGCCATCGGCGAGTCCGGCGAGGCGATGCAGCACACCGAATCAGGCGTTGCGGGTATGTTCGGCGGGTAGAATATCCAAACACGAGATCGGGGCGAGTTCCAGGGGATCTCGCCCCTTCTCGTGTTTACTGCCTGAAGGAAGTTCTGAGGGGTTCTCATGCCGGCCGATTACGACAAGCTGTTTCGGCCTGTCGACGGCGGAGAAATTCCCGACGAATCGAATGAGCACACCGAATTCGACGCATTTGACGCCGGATCTGACGCCGGATTTGACGCCGGTGCTTCGGATTCGCCTTCGCCGCCCACACCCAATAGTCCCCCCAATTCCAACGGCCAACCTGCGCCCGTAGCGGACTGGTCGGAGCATTTCACATCGGCCCCTCCCGAGGCCCCACCCGAGCCCCCTCCGCCGCCGCCCGAACCCCCTCCGGCTCCGCCAACGCCGCCCCCAATGCCCATCGGTGGGCCCGAGCAATCTCCGTCGGCCCCATCCGAACCTGCGGCGGCGCCGATGCCGATCAGCGGACCCGCGCAGAGCTCAGCCAAACCGCCAACGCCCCCGATGCCAATCGGGCCCCGACCAACACAGCCCGCCTCCGGTCCCGTGTCGGAAGCACCCGAACCCCCGCCGGCCCCGATGCCGACGAGCGCGCCCCCACCGGCCCCGATGCCCACCAGCGGGCCCCCGCCGGCCCCACCCAAACCACCGCCTCCTCCCGCGATGCCGGTCCGCGGATGGCAGCAGCCCCCGCCGGCCGCACCCAAACCCCCGTTTGCCCCGATGCCCACCAACGGGCCTCCGCCGGCGGCGCCCAGACCACCCGCGCCGCCGATGCCAATCAGCGGTCATCACCCAAGCCCGTCGGCCCCGCCAGAACCGGGTCGTGCGCCTCAGCATTCGGTACGCGGACGCCGGGGTCATCGCTATCGCCCCGAACCCGAAGAAGCCGGCGCGAGCACAGCAGCGAGACCGTCCGTTCCGTTGCAAGCGCGACCCGATGAGTCGAGGCCGGCGCAGGCTCCCCGACCGGATCCGTCATTGCCGCCGATGGGACGGAGTGCACCGAACTTCGCTCCTCCCACAGCCGCCGCGCCGGCCCCGACGCAACCTCCCGCCCCGCCCGATCACAAGCTCGGTCACCGCGCCAAGCGACGCGAAAAGAAGGCCGCCGCGGCGCAAGCGAAGTTGGCCCCCCCGATCGGCGAGGCCCCCACGATCGGCGACGGTGGCGCCCAGCACGCGGCACCCGACGTCCCGGTCAGACGGGGTGGCCCGGTCAGGCCGGACGTCGCGGTCAGGCCGGACGTCCCGGTCAGGCGGGACGCCCCGGTCAGGCGGGACGTCCCAGTCAGGCGGGACGTCCCAGTCAGGCGGGACGTCCCAGTGAGGCCAGCCGTCGCGGTCAGACCGGACGCTCCCGTCAGGCCGGACGTCCCCCGTAGGCCGGACGCCCCGGTCAGGCCAGACGTCCCCCGCAGACCGGACGCCGCCCCGGCAAAGCCGGACGTCCCGGCCGAGCAGGAGGCCAGGAAGCGACCCAAACTGGTACCGCAACGAGGTTGGCGGCGTTGGGTCCACACGCTGACGCGGATCAACCCGGGCCTGTCGCCTGACGAGAAATACGAGCTGGACCTGCGCAGACGAATTCGCCGAAGGCCCCGCGGGGGGTACCAAATTGGCGTGGTGGGTCTAAAGGGCGGTGCCGGCAAGACAACCGTGACGGCCAGTTTGGGCTCGATGCTCGCCCAGGTCCGGGGCGACCGCATTCTGGTCATTGATGCGGATCCGGGCTGCGGAAATCTCGCCGATCGGACGGGGCGTTCTTCTAATGCGAGCATCGGTGATCTATTGACGGATAAAGAGCTCTCGCACTACAACGACGTCCGGACATACACGAGTGTGAATTCTTTCAATCTCGAAATACTCCCGGCAACGGAATACACCGCGGCGACGCGCGGACTCAGCGGAGACGATTGGGATTTCGCAGTTGATGCGGTATCGAAGTTTTACAACCTGGTATTGGCCGACTGCGGGGCCGGATTTTTCGACCCGGTGACACGCGGCGTGCTCTCCAGCGCATCCGGAGTGGTGATCGTGACCAACGCATCGATCGACAGCGCCCGGCAAGCCACCGTCGCGCTCGACTGGCTACACAAGAACGGCTTCCACGATCTGCGGAACCGCGCGTGCGTGGTCATCGACCATGTCGCGCCGGAAGAACCGAATATCCCGGTCGAGGACCTGGAACGGCGATTCCAACAGCAAGTGCAACCCGGCCGGGTTGTGGTTTTGCCGTTCGACAGGCACATCGCGGCCGGAACCGAGATTCAGCTCGAGCTGCTCGACCCGGCCTACAAGCGCCGGCTTCTCGAGTTGGCCGCAGCGCTGTCCGACGATTTCGAGGGGGCTGGACGCCGTTGAGCGCACCTGCTGTTGCCGCTGGTCCTACTGCCGCTGCCGCCGCACCGGGAACCGCTCCCGCCCGGCCCGCGACCACCAGGGTGACGATTCTTACCGGCAAGCGGATGACCGACCTGGTGCTGCCCGCCGCTGCGCCGATGGAAACCTACATCGACGACACCGTTGCGGTGCTGGCCGATTTGCTGGACGACACACCGGCGGATGCCCTGGCCGGCTTCGACTTTTCCGCCCAGGGGGTGTGGACATTCGCCCGGCCCGGATCCCCGCCGCTGAAGCTGGACCAGTCGCTCGACGACGCCGGCATTGTCGACGGATCGCTGCTGACCCTGGTGGCGGCGAGTCGCACAGAACGGTACCGGCCGCTCGTCGAAGACGTCATCGACGCGATCGCGGTACTCAACGAATCGCCAGAGTTCGACCGCAAAGCGCTGGATCGCTTTATCGGGGTGGCGATCCCGGTGTTGACCGTGCCGATCGTCGTCGTCGCGGTATGCGCATGGTGGGCGACCGGGCGCAGCCTGTATTGGCCGCTGGTGATCGGCGTCCTGGGATTATCCGCGCTGGTGGGCTCCTTCGTGGCCAACAAGTTCTACCGGAATGTGGACCTCTCCGAGAGTCTGCTGCTGACTTCGTACCCGCTGATCGTCAGCGCCGCGGCCATGGCGATCCCGATGCCGCGCGGGGTCACGTCGGTGGGGCCGCCGCAGTTTGCTGCTGCCGCCGCGACCGTCCTGTTCCTGACGCTGCTGGCGCGCGGCGGTCCCCGGAAGCGTTCGGAGTACTCCTCGTTCACCGTGATCACCTCGATCGCGATTGTCGCGGCCGCCGTCGCCTGCGGGTTTGGCTACCAGCACTGGGTGCCCGCGGGCGCGATCGCATTCGGGCTGTTCATCTTGACGAATGCGGCCAAGCTGACCGTCGCCGTCGCCCGGATCGCCCTGCCGCCGATTCCCGTTCCCGGTGAGACCGTGGACAACGACGAATTGCTTGATCCCGTCGCGACCCACGAGGCCGGCACCGAGGAGACGCCGACCTGGCGGGCCATCATCGCCTCCGTGCCAGAATCGGCGGTGCGGCTTAGCGAGCGCAGCACACTGGCCAAGCAATTGCTGCGGGGCTACATCGCCTCCGGCACCCTGGTTCTTGCCGCCGGTGCGATCGCGGTGGTGGTGCGGGGACACTTCTTCATCCACACCTTGGTGGTGGCGACTCTGCTCACGGTCATGTGCGGTTTTCGGTCGCGGCTTTACGCGGATCGGTGGTGTGCGTGGGCGTTGCTGGCGGCAACCGTCGTCATTCCGACGGGAGTGGCCATCAAGCTGTGCCGTTGGTATCCGCACATTGCGTGGCTGATACTCGCCAGCTATGTCGCGACGGCCGTGGTGGTGCTGCTGATAGTTGGGGCGACGTTCCAGGTTCGTCGCGTTTCACCGGTGCAAAAGCGAATTCTGGAATTGATCGACGGTGTGGTGATCGCGTCAATCATTCCGTTGCTGCTGTGGATCTCCGGCGTCTACGACATGGTCCGCAACCTGCAATTTTGACCGACGAAATTGCCGCAGTTCGGGTTACGACGCGTCGGGTAAAATTTTGATCGATGCGAAACGTACAGAAGGGATTCGGCGATGACTGAACCACTCTCCGTCGATCCCTCGCGCCTCGGTGAAATAGGGCAGGTACTTGCCGGCCTGGTTTTCCCGACGGCTCCTGCGCCGATGACGGTGCCCGGTTCGGATCCGGTGTCCTCGGCGATCAACGCCACGATGCCGAACCTGGAATCACTGGTGTCTGACGGCTTGCCCGGCGTCAAAGCCGCCCTCACGAGGACGGCTTCCAACATGTCCACCGCGGCGGAGATCTATACGACGGCCGATCAGTCGCTGGGCGACAGTTTGAGGCAGGCCGTATTCGGCGTTGGTGGTCAAGGGCTGGCCGGTGTCGCTTCGAACGTGCAGGGTCAGTTCTCCAGCCTGATGGGCTCGTCGCTGGATAATGTCGTGCCGGGGCTTAGCTCGGCTCTGGATAAGGTCGCGCCGGGGCTTGGTGAGAAGGTCTCTGCTACGGTCTCTGAGCTGTCGCCGCGAGTCGAGGCAACGGTGCCGCAGCTTGTTCAGCTCGCTCCACAAGCCGGGCAAATGGCGGCGCAATCGGCCCCGATGATGCTGTCGACCATGACTTCAATGGCGGGGCAGGGGGGCTCGGGGGGCGCGCAGGCCGCCGCAGCGCCGGCTGAGCTGGCCAGCGACACGAAGAAGGACGACGAGGACAAGGACGATCAGTCCGACGGCGACGGAGACGGCGCGACGGCCGGCACCAAGGGCGCGGGGAGCACCCCCACGCACCTCGTCGGGACCGACGCCAAGTCCCCGGCGAGTCCAACCGCACGAACGGTCTAGCGTTCCAGCCGCGGAGTTTCTCAAACAGACCAACGCTTGTGAGTTGTTCGCCAGTTTGATGGGGACAGCTGCCGTCCAGATGCGAGGTTGATTCGCAGCGGTCGCTGGTGATCCGTGTCGGTGACGGTGACTGCGATGGCGCGATTTGTGGGAAACATGGCAGAAGGTACGCAGCCGGACCAAGGGCTGGGTGACCGATGCTGAATGTGTCCGGTGACCCGCTGGTACAACTCAGCTTTGTGACCTCACAACATCAAGACTTCTGCTGAATGCCGGGGCCGGCGCCAATGCTGAAATATGTTCCGGTGGCTGGGTTGGGCGTCGTTCCCACTCGGGCCACAGGGACGCCGAAGGAAGTCCGCACAACATGACTCGTCCTGACTTGGCTCACGAATCGGGATCCGCGGTAGTCGCAGCGGGTTGGCCTGTTGCTTTGCGGCGTGGGCTGGGGGGATGTGCGCACTAAATTCAGCGCGGGGATCGGGCGGCCCGGATTTGAGTTCCTAACGGATGTCAAGCGACTTGGCGGCCCGTAGCCTTGTGTTTGGCGGGCTGGGATGTTGGAGCGCTTGGCGACTCCTGTGACTCCTGGTCCGCCACCTGCTTGCGGCGGTCTCGCATGCGCTGGTGCCGAATGTGGTCGCGGCGGCGTGGGTCGATCTGGTAGCGCTCCTTGACGATCATGCGGCCGTCGGCCTCGCTGATCGGGGTGCCGTCGACGTCGCGCAGGACGTAGGGCTGGTGGTTGCGCATGCAGGTGGCGATGCGGGTGACCAGTAGTGTGGCCAGGTGACAGATCGCCGAGTCGTGGTGGCGGTCCCCGGTCATCAGTCGCTGGTATTTCGCGGCGATCTGTGGGTCGACCTTGCGGGCTTGATCAGCTGCGGTGCAGAGCATTTCGCGTAGCAGCGGGTCGCCGGCCTTGGTGATCGAGGACTCGATTTTGCTCACCCCGGACTGGCTGATCTTGGGGACCAGTCCGGTGTAGGCGCGGATCGCGGCCAGCGAGGTAAACCGGTGAGGGTCACCGATCCGCCCGGCGATCACCGCGCTGATGACCGGCCCGACACCTGGAGCGGAGGCAACGATGCCGTCGGGGTCGGCGTCGGCGTAGAGGTTGGCGACCCGCTCGTCGATCTGCTTGATCTGGCCGGTCAGGAACAGCGCCTGCTCGGCTTCGTGAGCGATGTCGTCGGCAAGTTCGGCGAAGTTCATCCCTTCCGGCCCCCACAGCGCGAGGGTTTCTTTGGCCGCGGCGATGAGGCCGGCGGCGTGGTCCTCACGCCACGCGCCCTTGGACCGGGCTATCAGGAACCGGCTCAGACGTCCCTGGCCGAGCCGGATCACCGCGTTCGGGTCGGCGTAGCGAGCAAGGAACTCTAATGCCGCGATGCCGTAGTTCGAACCGAGCACCCCGTACCACGCCGGCCCGAGGAGCTCGACGAGTGCGTCGAGTCGGGCGTAGACCGCGACCCGGCGTTTGACCATTGTGGCGCGTTGTTTGACCAAGCGACGCAACGGATCCGCTGGCCCCTGACCGGAGTACTCGCGCAATCCTTCCGGGTGCAGAAGCGGCAGCCGAGCCAGCAGTTCGGAGTCGATCCGATCGTTCTTGGTGTGCTTGGAGTAGTACTTGCGCAGATCAGCCGACTGAGTGGTGGGCACCATCACCACCCGGGCCCCGCGGCGGCGAAACCACTCCGCCAACACGATCCACGCGTTGCGGGTCGGCTCGACCACCACGGTCAACCCGCCCGGATCAACCCGATCGAGATCCGACCACAACCGCTCCAGATCCGGAGGCCGGGTCGAGAACTTCCGGCCACGCCACACCGTGGCTCCGTCACGGGTCAGTGTCGCTTGGTGCGCCGCTCGCACGGCCACGTCGATACCCAACGTCAACGCCATATCGCTGCTCCTGTCAGCCCTGATCCTGTTCGCCCGGTGACTGACCATCGCGGCCACGGCCCAGACATTCTCTAAGCAGGAGTCCACACCCCACAGGTTGGCTCCAAGTTCCCGAACAAGGACACCGCTCGACCAGACACCCAGGTCCGCGGACGACCACTCAAATTTCAGGGATCACCACCATGTCCCGGTCGGACGTTCGGCCCGCCCGCGGACTCAACTCAAAGGCTAAATGTCGGAGGTGGCTGCGATGATGACGTGATGTCTTCGACCGCATCCGCTGGCGCCGTGGTGGCCAGTCCTAGCGAGCGTCTTGAGGTGCTGTTCGAGGAGCTGGCGGAGTTGACCGGTCAGCGCAACGCGATTGATGGGCGCATCGTTGAGATCGTGGCCGAGATCGATCGCGACCAATTGTGCGGCGCCACCGGCGCGCGGTCGGTGCCGGCATTGGTGGCCTGGAAGACCGGCTGCTCGCCGGCAAACGCCCACACGATCACCACCATCGCGTGCCGGCTCAAGGAGTTCCCGCGCTGCGCCCAAGGCATGCGAGAGGGCCGGCTGTCGCTGGATCAGGTCGGCGTCATCGCGGCGCGGGCCGGCGAGGGATCCGATGAGCACTACGCGCAGCTGGCGCGCTGCGCCACGGTCAATCAGCTGCGCACCGCGGTCAAGCTGGAACCGCGACCCGAACCCGAACCTCGGCCCGAGCCCGAGCGCTCGATCACCACGACCACCAACGAGCAGGGCAGTTGCTACCGGATCACACTTGCCCGCCATGACGCCGCGAAGTTCGACGCCGCCTTGCAGTCTCATCGTGATGCGCTGATCGCCGAGTGGAAGCACGATCACGGCATCGGCCAGGGCGCTTCAGATCAGCGGCCCCCGTTGCCTACCACCGCCGAGGCGTTTATGCGCCTGATCGAGGCTGGATGGGACGCCGAGGCGGCCCGCCGGCCGCACGGGCAGCACACCACCGTGGTGGTGCATGTCGACATTGAGCAGCGCGCTGCGGCACTGCATCTGGGTCCGCTGCTCACCGACGCCGAACGACGATACCTGACGTGTGATGCCACGTGTGAAGTCTGGTTCGAACGCCACGGCGAGGTCATTGGTGCCGGCCGGGCGACCCGCCTGATCAACCGGCGGCTTCGCCGCGCGCTGGAGTGTCGTCACCGCATGTGCGCGGTTCCTGGCTGTGGTGCCACCCGTGGTCTGCACGCCCATCACATCCGGCACTGGGAAGACGGCGGCCCCACGGAGTTGGCCAACCTGGTGCTGCTATGCCCTTATCATCACCGGTTGCACCATCGTGGCGTCCTCACCATCACCGGACCCCCAGGCGCTCTCACCGTCACCGACAACGCCGGCCGATTACTGAGCCCGGGATCGCTGGCGCGCCCACCAACTCAACCCCCGCCCGCGGTGGCGCCCTGCCCGGGACCTACCGGCGAGCGCGCCGACTGGTGGTGGTATGACCCCTTCCAACCCCAACCACCACCGACCAACAACTAGCTTGGTTACCGGGGCCGGTCACTGCCGGCAATGTATCGAAGCTCAAACACGTTGGAGCACCAAGAAATTCGTTCACACTACCCGGCTGCCTACCGCGTCGCGGACATCGGGGCCGACAACCAAACCCGCACCGCCGCCGACCCGCTGACCCCAAGACCTCCGCAACCCCTCATCAACACCCCGCGGTGACAGTGCGCACTGACACGAAAATTGAGGTGACCACGAGCTGGCGACCACTGATGGAACTGCCGGTTCATCGTGTCGCGCTGGATGCCTTATGCGGTGTCAGCGAGCGGTGTGAGGGTGACGGTGTAGCCAAGTGCTTCGAGCTGGTGCACGGCGTGGGCTTTGGTTTTGGCCGGTTTGCGCAGGGTGTAGTAGTCGGTGCCGAGTTCGCGGTAGAACGCGCCGTTGGTGAGCATGTTCCACGCGGTGATGATCAGGGCGTGTTCAACGGCGACGAGCGCACGCATCGGCCCGCGTCGGGATTTGATCCGCTGGTATTTGGCGGAGAAGAACGTGTTTTTCGACCGCGCCGCCGACATTGCAGAGACTCCAAGTGCACCTTTGAGATACGAGTTACCCGGACGTGTCTTGGTGGATTTCACCCGGCCGGCGGATTCGTTGGACCCCGGTGAGACCCCTGCCCAGGAAGCCAGGTGCCCCGCGCTGGGGAACACGCTCATGTCCCCGCCAGTCTCGGCGATGAACACTTCAGCTGTCTTGGTGGAGAACCCGGGGATGCTCGTTAGCAGTTCCCGGGCGGTGCGAAAGGGGGCCATCGCTTCCTCGATGCGCGCGTCGAGACGACTGATATCGGCGCTATGAACATCGATGCGGTCGAGGAACAGCCGCGCCATGAACGCGTGATGCGCACTGAACCGGCCGATCAACGCCTCGGTCAGGTCCGGGATCTTGCGGCGAAGGGTTCGTTTGGCCAGATCGGCGATCACAGCGGGATCATCCTGGCCAGCGATCAGGGCTTCAAGCATCGCCCGCCCGGACACCCCGGTGATGTCGGTGGCCACCGAGGACAGTTTGATCCCGGCATCTTCGAGCAGCTTCTCCAGCCGCTGCACCTCGCGTGAACGTTCCCGGGTGATGTGGGTGCGGGTGCGGGTCAGATCCCGCAGCGCCCGAATCAGTGGTGGCGGTACCAACGACGCCGTCACCAGACCGTGCGCCCCGAGATCGGCCAGCCACGCAGCATCGGAGACGTCGCTCTTGCGCCCGGGTACATTGCGCACCCGCGATGCGTTAACCAGCATCATATCCAGCTCATCATCGAGCAGGTAGTAGAACGGTTTCCAGTAGTCGCTGGTGGACTCAATCACCACACAGGTGACCTTCTGCGCGATCAGATGCTCACGCAACGCCAGGATCTGAGAAGTCGTCGCGCCCCATGTCGTCACCGTCGATGACGCTCGTCTGCGTCCTTGGCCCTGAATCCGCACGCAGACCTTCGCGTCTTTCTTCGAGCAGTCGATTCCCGCGCACCGCGGGTGCACCACATCCATCGAAACTCACCGCCTTCAACGAGATTGACAAACAGGTGTGCTTCGGGGAGAGCAGGATGAAACAGAATTCTGACACTCGTGCTCGACGGCAACATTCCACGGTCCCCGTGGACAGGGCTCTCCACCCTCAAGCTAATTTGCGGGCTCACAGGCAACATAGTGCAACCGGGGTCGGCCGAAACACTCTCCAGCATGAACCTTCGCCGCCTTGCCGCTGAACCCCAGCGCAGGCCCCGTTCAGAACCGCAACGAACTCGCGGAATTTTCGATCACCACGGTGGGAGCGAAGCGGCCTGACAAGCTAATTTGAGCCAAGTCGGGTCACAACATCAAGACTTCTGCTGAATGCCGGGGCGGGCGCCAATGCTGAAATATGTTCCGGTGGCTGGGTTGGGCGTCGTTCCCACTCGGGCCACAGGGACGCCGAAGGAGGTCCGCACAACATGACTCGTCCCACCCCGCCGCAATGGATTTGGTACACGTTCGGCGGCGGGCTCGGCCCGCTCCATAGCGAGTGGGTACTACATGACACCACTTGTCGCACAAGATGGTTCCGCCAAGTTGTGCGTGCCGCCGTCCAGGTGACGCTGCCCGCCGCTGCGGTGCTGGCGGTGCTGGCCTTCGGCGCGACCATCTGGGCCGCGGTCGGCCTGGGCACGCCGCTGGCGCTGTGGTACTCGCTGGCCTACATTGACCAGACTGCGGACCGACGTTTGGTGAAGCACGGGTACGAACCGGGCACGCTGAAACGGACGCTCCGTGAGCGCTACCACCGCGAGAACGCGGACCGGATTGCGCTCTACATGCAGATGTACTGAGCGTGAGGGACTGATCGTCTTGTGTTGCGGGTCAATGGGTTTGATGCGGTCCGAACCACACGCCGTCCGGGGAGCCGATCGCGCCGGCCTGCTCGCGGGCGGTCGCTAATTCGGTGGAAGCGGCAAATCTCCGCGCCTTGTCGAGGTCGTGCATATCCATCACGACGATGACGGTCTTCGGATCGTCGGCATCGACGTAGGTCCCGGTCACCACCAAACCGTGCGCACGACGCACGGCATCCAGCTCAGGATCGCGGAAAACGGTGTTCCACTGTTCGATACTGCCGAGTTTTTGTTTGACGAGCATGACTCCGGTCCCTATAAATACGTCACCCGACACCAGGCCGCGGCCACCGTGCTCGGGCGTCGCGCCCAAGGCTTTTCGGCCCGGCGACGGAAAGGTGTGACACCACCGCGACCAGAGGATCGCACGGTGAGAGCTACCAACCAGACCGGACCGCAAAAACCTCGGGCGACCGGAAACCACCACCGGTCAAGGACACGAGGAACCGAATCTCGCCCGCCTTGCCGGAACGTACGCGGTGATCCGGGCCGGGCAATCGCTACCCCGGCAATGGCCAACAACGGCCAACAACAGTCCTAACGGTTTACGACGCGTCGGCCAGGGCGCTGTCAAGCAGACTGGCGACCGACTGCCAGTACAGCCAGTCCGCGACGGCGGGACGCTGGGCGTCCGCGTCGGCCGCGCTGTGCGCCGCATGCAGCGCGAGTTCTTTGCAGTGGTCAACGTAGGTGTGGAAAGCCCGCAGGTGTGCGACCTCGCGGCCGGCCGCGTTGCTCATCATGGGCTTCATCACGTCGAACCACAGCATGTGGCGGTTGTCCTCCGGCGCCTTGTCACCGGCCGGCGCCGGGGGCAGCAGGCCGATCAAACGCGCATCAGTGGCGTCTGCCAACTTGGCCGCCGCCTCGGCATCCACGACCTCCAACCGCGGCCGGCCGGTCATCTTGCCTTCCTCCGGGATGTCGTCCGGTTCCAGCACGATCTTGGCCACGCCAGGATCGGAATTAGCCAACTGCTCCTCGGTACCGATCACGGCCCGCAGCTTCTTGTCGTGATGCATCGCCCAGCCCTGCACGGCCATCACCGGGTAGGTCGCGGAGCGTGCCCGCTCGGCGGCCGGGATCGCGCCGTCGGCGCTGGCCATCTCCACCTTCTTCGGTAACTCCACCCCTTCGGGGATGTAGGCCAGGCCGTAGCTGTTGGCCACCACGATCTCGCCGTCGGTGGTCAACCCGGTGATCCAGAAGAACCCGAAGCCGTCGCCCATGCCGGGCGCATTCAGCGCCGCGGCCACGCGGCGCGCCACCCGGAGCGGATCAGACTTGCGAGCCGACGAGGCCGCGGCCATGGCGTCGCGCGCGGCCCGTGCCTTCGAAACCGGCACCTGGATCTGCGAGAGCGCGTCGATGCCCGGCATCTCCGGCTGATCCGAAGCGTGCGGGCGCGCGGGAGGCGTGGGACGCAACCCCGCCGCTCGGGCGGAGGGTGAAGCCGACGCTGACGCTGCCTTGCTCGACGGCCCCAACGGCGCGCGCCCGGCCCCGCCGCGCGACGCCGCACCCGCTTTCGGGGACGAACCCGCGCCCTGCCCCGCGCCCGTTCCCGGGCCGGCGCCGCTCGACGCGCCGGACGCCCCCCGCGCCGAGCCAGTCGGTGCGCCGGTCGCCGCGGCGGGCGCCATGCCCACCGACGATGATGCGTCGTCTGAGGCCCCCACCGCCGCCGCCGGTTGGCTGCCACCTGCCATTGTCGGATGGTCGGCCAACGTCGCCGCCGCCGGTTTCACGTGAGCTGCCGGCTGGTCGCCCGGAGCAACGGGTGTCGAAGGAACTTGTGTTCCCGGCTGCGCTGGCGTCGACGGCCCACCGGGCGATGGCCCTGGAGTTGGCTGCGGGCTCGGCCCGGGGGTGGGCTGGACCTGGGGTGCAGTAGGTGTCGTCGGGGATGGCGTGACCGGAGTGCTGGGGTTGACCGGCGTAACCGGAGTAATCACCGGTGTGCCCGACGGGGGCGTGACCGGCGTGACCGGGGTGACCGGGACGCCCGGCGTGACCGGGGTTACCGGGGTCACCGGGGTTATCGGGTTCGCCGGAGTCGGTACGACGGGTGTGACCGGTGTGTCCGGCAGGGGCGGGCCGCCCGGCATCGGGATGAACGGAGTGTCCGGGCGCGGCGTGACCGGGATGTCCGGCGTGCCGGGAGGCCGGACCGCCACGGTCGGAATGTCCGGGGGTGGCGGTGACTTCTGGTCCAGCAGATCCTGCAGGGCGTTGTGCGGGGGTTTCCAGCTCTTGGATTCCAGCACCTGCTCAGCGGTGCTCGAGACCACGCTGACATTGGCCCCGTGTGTCTCGGTGACCAACGACCTAATTGCGGCGGCCCGCTCATCGGCGTCGAGTTCCGTGTCGTTCTCCAGGATGCAGATCTCCCGTTGAGCGGTGTCCACGTTGGTGCCGATATCCGACTTAGCCTGTGCGATCAAATCGCCGATATGCCGGTGCCAGGTAATTACGGTCGCGAGATAATCCTGCAGCGTCCGCATTTCATTGATGTTCGTGCCGAGCGCGCCGTTGGCGGCGTTCGCGGCACTGCCCGACCAAACGCCACCTTCGAAAACTTCGCCCTTTTGCTGTTGGGCGGTATCCAGGACATCGGTGACCTGGCGCAAAACCTGGTTGTACTCCTGTGCGCGGTCGTAGTGCGTGTCCTCAGCGGACTCCGGCCACCCGCCCGGATCGAGCATCTGCTCGGCATACTCGCCTGTCGGCCTCGCTATGCCCATCGTCTAGTTCCCTCCCGCTTTTGCCAGGCGGCATCGATCACGCCTGTCGAGTAGTCGGCAGCGCCCGGCACGCGGTGGTCGGTTCGCACTGCGCGGCTGGGACCGGCGATTAGGGTGCCTTGGCACCGGCCCGGGCGCGCAGTCGGCCGCGATGGTACCGGACGTCATGCTTTACCAGCCTAACCGACGTTAAGCCCTGCTAGCTGCGGCAATTTGGCGATCGGCTCGACGCATCGGGCGGCGCGACGGGCCTGCGGATGCCCGCGCGCGAGAGGCGGTCGCCCACCGGTTGGCGGCCCCGAACCAGCCACAGACCAGCCACCGATGAGTGTGGTTGCCCGGTGCGCGCGATCGGGCTGGCATCGGCGAACTGGCCGCCGGACCGCCGGACCACCCGGGGCAGCGCGTAGCTGCCGCCGCGACGATGCGTCAGAACTGCGGGGGGTTGTTGATCATTTTGGTGATGGCGTCCAGCGTCGCGACGAGTTGCTCGCCCGCGACTTCGTTGTAGGCACTCGCCGCCCGCTGTGCGTTTTGCAGCGCCTCGTTGACCCGCGCACTAACCGCCTGGGCGCCAATTTCCTTCAGCAGGCCGGGTTGAATCTTGATGCTGGTAAGCCACTGGTATCCGTTGATCGTCACATCAACGGTCTGTTCGTTGTCTGACGCTTTGTATTCTCCGCCGGCCATCTGGTTCACCTGCCCCTCCATGGCCGACTGAAACTTCGCCAACAGCGCCAATGTCTGGGCTGGTCCTGGATCTAATTCCATTGTTACTTGCCCTCCTTGCTATCTTGGCGCCGGCGATTGCCGATGACGGCTTCGGTCCAGGCCCGGTCCTCGGTGTAAAGCGCTTCGTCGTCCTGTTGAGAGCCCTTGGTCTTGGAGCCGCCCGCGCCCTGACCGTGGCCACCCATCGGCATTCCCCCGCCGCCGCCGCCCATCGCCCCGCCCGCGGCAGCGCCTCCGCGGCCCGCGGCACCGGCGTCACCGGCCGCAGCGGGCCGCACGGACGAAGGATCGGCGGCGCCGTCGGCCGCGGGCGCCAACGGCATCGCCGGCGCGGCACCGCCGCCGAGACCCCCGACCGACATCGGCTTCATCGAGCCGCCCGCCCCTCCCGGTGCGTGGGCCGCCGCCCCGTGGGCACCCGTCAGCGCCGCCCCCCCGCCGGAAGGCGCCCCGCTGCCGCCGCTGCCCGACCCGCCCGAGCTCGGCATGCTGGGCATGCTCGGCGGGCTGCCGCCCTGACCGCCGGCCACCGCGCTGATAATTTGTTGCGGGATCAAACCCTGTGTTTGCGGGGGTGGTGGTGGGTTGATTTTGACGGCAGCGGGTGGATCCGGCGGATTTATCGGGTCAAGCAACGCTTTCGAGGTGTACTGGCCCTGCACGTCCTCCGACGTTTTCTGATACTGCATGTACAGGTTCAAATACTCGTTCTTGGATGCGTCGTCCGTGGCTGCCTTGTACTTCTGTTCGACGAATGTGACATCCGCCAACCTCGGATGCGTCTTATACGCATAGTTCTGCAGGTCCGCCATGAATCGCGCCTGCTGAGCCACCGAGTTGCTCAACTTCGCCATGTAGAGCAGCCACTCCTTTTGCTGGTCCATCGACTGCTTGACGGCCGTGGCCGCGTCGCCGGTCCAGTTTGAAAAGGCCCGGAACCGCTGCACGGACTGTTGCAACGTCAGGTTGTAGTTCGCCCACGCGTCCGCAAGGTTGGCCATCGATACGGCTTGGTCCGGCTCTTCGATTTTTCCCGCCGCCACCTTGACATCCATATAGCCGGCGCCGGACGAACCCACACTCTGGGTGTCCTGCAGACCCTGCGCGCTCGTACCGCTGTCGCCGATCGTCTCCGACGAGATCGTTCCCCCGTCGTTGTTCATCGTCGTTGCGGCTTCTTCGTCGACGTCCCCATAGGCCTTGGCCGCGTTGCGCATCGACGTCGCGAGGCGGCCGCGCTCCGTAACACCCGCGGCCAGGTAGGTCTTCATGTTTTCGAGGGACAACCCGAGTTGTGTGCCGGCGCGGACGGCCGGGTCAAGGCCGCACGGCGCGTTCGAGGTCAGGTTGGGTGGATCCGCGATCGGGCTCTCCAGCTCGTTAGCTCTGGCCAAAATCTCGGTCTGCTCGACCGTCATCGTCTGCGGCTGAGTCATGTCGAATCATCCTCCTTTGTGCTACAGCAATTATCGTCGCTGAAGTCGCGCGCGTACGCACCAAATTCTGGAGCCCGGCGTGATGCCGCGTGTTGTCCTGTCCCGTCGCCGATCAGCCAGTGATTGCGAAACCGGCTCGGTGACCGCGTTGAGCTGGGTCGATGGTGTTCGTTCAGCTGTGCTGAGGGATCCGACCATCCGCCCCGCTTCGGTAGCGCCGGGCCGCTGGCGGAGCCCCGACAAACCCCGCCGGATCGGCGGACTTTCGAACGGATTTGGTTGGGCGGTCAATCTTGCCCTGGCCCGCGGCAAGGCTGCCACAATGGTGGCTCGCCCCGGGCAAGACGTAGAGAGCAATTGTCAATACCTGTGGGTGCGACGCGATGTCGCGCATGTGAGTGAGCTCGTGGATTGGAGGTCGGTGATGCCGGTCGCGTAGTTCTCGGTTGGTGTTCGTGACCGATCCCCGCCCTGACGTGCGTCGACGGGTCCTGCCCGTGGGGGTGCGAAGCTCAGGGAAGAAGCCCAAGGGCCCCCGTTCCGTCCGGGGGAGCGACCGGGCGAGGGGAAGGCCGGACGGGCGAATGCGAATGAACCCTTGATGACGCCTCGTCATTTGAAGCCCGGGAAGACGGGTTGAGAACCCGGGTGATAGGACCTGGCCGCTGGTAGTGGCGGCAAGCGGCGACCGGAGGCCACAGGCCGGTCGTGCGAACACCGCTGGTCTCGGGGTATAGAGGGCGCCCTCCCCGGTCGTATCTCGTGTGCGTGGAACGTGGAAACCCCGTCGGGTCCGGCCTTCGGGCCGGTAGGCCGATCGTGAGAGGGGCGGAATCCCTTGGCGGGAACAGGATGCTCAAGAAGCGAATGCCGATGGCCGAAAGGCAGCGGGACTTGTGGTCGTGATGCCGCCGCTCCTCCTGGGCGGCGATCATGGGGAACCGGTCGGATACCAGCGGTGGTAGCTGGGCTCGAAAGGGCGCTGACGTGGGCAGGTGAGCCTTTGAAATACCGAGGCCGAGGGCCTTGCGAACCGGAAGGGCAAGTTGGACACCGTAGAGGTGAACGGACCGGAGGGTGTTTTCGATTGGAGCGTCGTGGATTGGCGCGTCCATGAGGTAAACGTAGCGAGGTTGCGGCGCAGGATCTTCAAGGCGACGCGGGAACAGGACTGGGCCTCGGTCCGGTCGCTGCAGAAACTGATGCTGGGTTCCTGGTCGAACACGTTGGTCAGTGTGCGACAGGTGACTCAGCGCAATGCTGGGCGCCGAACGGCCGGGATCGATGGGGAGGTTGCCCTGTCGCCCGAGGCGAGAGCGAACATGGCGGTGCGGGTGCATGATTCGCGGTCGTCGTGGGAACCCTTGCCGGTTCGGCGCGTGTATATTCCGAAGGCCAACGGAAATCAGCGTCCGCTCGGTATCCCTGTGGTGATGGATCGCTGTCATCAAGCGCGGGTCCGCAACGCGCTGGAGCCCGAGTGGGAGGCTCGGTTCGAGGCCCGTTCCTACGGGTTTCGCCCGGGCCGTAGCTGTGCCGATGCGATCAAGTCCCTTTTCCTGACGCTCAAAGGGCCACGAGCCCAACGGGTGTGGATTCTGGACGCCGATTTGTCGGCCGCGTTCGACAAAATCGACCATCCTGGGCTAATTGACAAGCTCGGATCGTTCCCGGCCAGGGAAATGATCCGGAAGTGGCTCAAGGCCGGGGTGATCGAGAACGGCGGGTTCGCGCCGACCGAGGAGGGTTCTCCCCAAGGCGGCTTATGTTCAGCTGAACATAACCCGCCTTATGAACAGCGCCGGGTTATGCGCAGCGCCGACCGGCAAGGCCTGGTGACAGCGATTTTGGGGGTCGATCACTGCGCATAACCTTGTGGTGTGTGCTGGGCTCACAGGCTGGCGAGCCAGGTGAGCAGCCCGGTGTCGTGGTTCCATTCGGGTAGCTCGTCGGTGACGATTTCGGTGTAGGTGGCTTCGAGGGCTTTGCGTTTGGCCTCGGTGGAGGCGCGTGCGTAGATCTCGGTGGTGGTCAGGTCGACGTGTCCGAGGATGTCGCGGATGTAGGGCAGCGGCACGCCTGCTTCGTAGAGGTGCATGGCCTTGGAGTGGCGCAGGACGTGCGGGCTGAGGTCGGCGCTGGCCAGTGCCGGGTCGCCGGCGCGGGCCTGGTATTTGCCGATGATCCAGGCGATGCCGCCGCGGCTGAGTTTGTTGCGATGCTGGTTGGTGAACAGTGGGTGGTCGTCGTGGCCGGGTTTGTCGAGGCCGTGTTCGGTCAGGTAGGCGTTCAGCAGTGCTGCGGTGTTGTTGCCGAGCGGGACGTGGCGGGTTTTGCGGCCCTTGCCGGTCAGCGCGGCCAGGGCAGGGGGCTGGGGGCGGATGTCGCGCACGGTCAGGTCGGCGAATTCCTGGACCCTGGCGGCGGTGTCGTAGAGGGTGGCCAGCAGGGTCGCGTCACGGCGGCCTCGTCGGGTGGACCGGTCGGGCTGGGCGAGCAGACGGCGAGTCTGCTCGATGGTGAGGTGATTGACGCTCGGCTGGGCCTTGCGTTTGGCGGGGACGGCGAGGATGTCCTGGCAGCCGGCCATCCTGGTCGGGTCCTGGGATTGCAGCCACCGGAAGAACGAGCTGACCGCGGCCAGGCGCTGGTTGCGGGTCGAGATGCTGTTGTGCCGTTCAGCTTCCAGCCAGTCGAGGAACACGGTGATCGCGTCGGCGTCGATGCGATCGAGGGTGAGTTTGTCGGGCGGGATGGATCTGCAGTCGCGGAACCAGGCGATCAGCAGCTTGAAGGTGTCGCGGTAGGAGGCGATCGTGTTGGGTGAGCAGCCGCGCAGCCCGGCCAGGTGCGAGGTGAGGAAGCGGTGCAGCAACACCGCGAAATCAGTTGCCATCACAGGGGCCTTCCGTGACGGGTGGGACGACGTCGCCGTAGGCACGCTGGATGCAGGTGGTGATGTGCGGGTAGGACTCGGCGGTCAGCCTCAGGTAGTAGTCGGTGTCGGAGATGGAGGCGTGGCCCATGTAGGTCTGCAGGACCGGCAGCAACGCGGCGACGTCCTCGCCGCCGGCGAACCACGACCGAAAATTGTTGACTGCCATGGTGTGTCGCAGATCGTGGACGCGGGGGCCATGGCCCCGGCCGCCGTGGGGGATGCGGGCCTGCCACAGAAACCGGCGGAAGTTCTTGTCGATGTTGCCGATCGTCAGCGGGCGCCCGGCGGTGCCGGGGAAGAACCAGTCCCCGCCGGTGCGCCCGGCGACGCGGGCGTGGTAGTCGGCCAGTCTGTCGCGCAGCCCGGCGCTGACTGGGACCTGCCGGTCTTTGCCGCCCTTGCCGTCGCGGATTGTCAAGACCCCGGCGTCGAGGTCGACGTCGTCGAAGCGCAGCAGCCGGGCTTCGGAGGCACGCAGGCCGCAGGCGTAGATCGTGCGGAACAGCACCGGCATGACCAGGTGCCGGAACGGGACCTGCGAGTCGTAGTGGCAGCGGTCGGTTTGGGTGAACAGGGCCGCCAGTTCCTGGTCGGTGTAGATGTGCGGGACGTAGCGGGCGGGGCGGGGCAGTGCCCCGGCGGGCAGGACGTAGGCCGCCACGCCCCGGCGGCCCAGCCAGCGGGCCAGCTCCCGCACCGGCGCGGCCAAGCTGTGCAGGGTCGCCGGGGTGACTCCGCGCCGGCGGGCGACCGCAATCCAGGCCTCGACCGAGGCCCGGGTGGGCGCCTGCTGCCCGGGGAACTCACTGGCGGAGAACGCGGCGAACCGGGTCAGCACCCGCTCCTCGGCGTGGTATTTGTAACCCGTGGCGCGTTTTTCGGTGACCAGGGCGGTGATCGCCTCGGTCATCGTGATAGCGGGGCTCATCGCGACACCCCGTTCGCCGGTGCGTCCGGGTCCAGCGCGCACTTGGCCAGCAGGCCCAGAGAGGATTTCAGGTAGACACCGGTCGACTCGACGGACTGGTGACCGAGGATGTCGGCGATCTGCTCGATCGGTGTGCCGATTTCCATCAGCCGGGTCGCCAGCGAATGCCGCAGCGAGTGCATGCCATGGCGGCGTTTCTCGCTCACCGGAACGTGTGCTGCGCGGGCATGTTTGACCAGAATCTGATGCAGATGATCCTGGTCGGAGAACGGGCCGATCGGGGCCATGTGCCGCACGAACACCTGCGGGCAGTCGCAGTCCGGCCGGCCATGGCGGATGTAGTCGATCACCGCCCAGCCAACATCTTTCAGCAGCGGCAACGCCACCCGGTGACCGGTCTTGGCCTGCGTCACGAATAGCCGGTTGCCCGGCCAGTCGAAGTCGGCGAACTCCAGCCGCTTGATGTCCACGCCGCGCAGCCCGAGCCTGGTGATCAGCAGGATGATCGCGTAATCCCGTTTCCCGCAAGGGTTGTCCCGGTCGATCGCTTCCACGATCCTGGCCACCTCGCCCGGATCCCACACCGACGGGATCCTGGCCTGCCTGGCCGAGCGTGCCGCGGGCACCGCCTCCAGGCACGCCCCGTCAACCAGGCTGGCGGCGCAGGCGAACCGCAGGAACGACCGCACCGCGCACAGTTTCTGCTCGACAGTCTTGAACTGGTATCCAGTCAGCGTGGCAACAAACGCCCCGATCATGGCGGCGTCGCAGCAGCCCAGCCCTCCGCGGGTGCCGGTGAACGCGACGAACTCCTCGGCCAGCGTCCCGTAGGTCCGCACGGTCGATGCCGAGCGCCCAGCCGAGCGCAGGTGCTCCTGGAACCGGGCGACCGTCTCGGCGCCAGCCGCGTTCAGTTTGCTCACCGACCGGTTATAGCGGCGCAGCACCGCCCCGTGGACCGCGTAATCCCCCAGCATCTGAGCGACCCTGAACAAATACACATCGGTGCGCTTCAGAGCGCCGGCCTGCTCCTTGCCGAAGAACCCACACGCGTCGTCGACCCACGCCATCGCCGCATCCAGGGAGAACTCCTCGACACCACGCGCAGCGAAGTACTTCTGCATCCGCCGCCAACAGCCCCGGTACCAAACCAGCGTCGAATCCTTATAGCCCAAACGCTGTAACTCTGCCTCCAGGCCCGACACCAACGCAGACAAAGTCGCCATATAACTGACCTCCGACCATGCGGCCCGGCACCATACCGGGCCTCCTGATCAGAGGATCTGCGTTATGCGCAGTGATCGACCCCCAAAATCGCTGTCACCAGGCTTTGCCGGTCGGCGCTGCGCATAACCCGGCGCTGTTCATAAGGCGGGGTGATCAGCCCGTTGCTGATGAACGTGGCGCTGCATGGCCTGGAGGAGGCCGCGGGAGTTCGTTACCGCAGTTCGACCGGTGTTTACGCCGGTGCGGCGATAGCGGGCACCCCGGTTCTGGTGAGATACGCCGACGATATGGTCGCCTGCTGCTATTCGCGTGAGCAGGCCGAACACGTCAAGGCGCAGCTTGCCCAGTGGCTGGCTCCGAGGGGTCTGGTCTTCAACGAGGATAAGACGCGCATTGTCCACCTCGAAGAGGGTTTCAACTTCCTCGGATTCAACATCCGCCGCTACCGTCACGGTAGACGGCCGGGCAAGTTGTTGATCAAGCCGAGCCCGGAGGCGGTCGAGCGTATCCGCAAACGGTTGGCCGAGGAGATGCGCAGGCTGCGCGGCTCCAACGCCAGGGCGGTGATCGCCCGGATGAACCCTATTATCCGGGGATGGTCCGCCTACTATCGAGGTGCGGTGTCCAGCAAGGTTTTCAGCTCGCTGGACCACTATATGTGGCAGCTCACCTCCAGGTGGGCGCGCCGAACGCATCCGAAGAAGCCGAAAAAGTGGATCGCACGCCGCTACTGGGGGCGGTTCAACAAGTTCAGGAACGATCAGTGGGTGTTCGGCGATCCCGACCGCTCACTGGATGACCGCCGCGAAAACATCGCGTGTCTGGTCAAATTCGCCTGGACTCCCATCGTCCGACACACGCTAGTCACGGGCCGGGCGTCTCCCGACGACCCGGACCTGGCCAGCTACTGGACCGAACGGCGGCGCAAGGTCAAACCCGCACTGGACAGCTACAACCTGCGCCTGCTCGCCAAGCAGGACGGCCGCTGCCCGCTGTGTGGCGATCATTTGTTGACCGTCGATCAACCCCCGCAGTCCCCCTCCGAGTGGGAACGATGGTGGCTGGGAGTTGTCAAGCGAGCTATCGTCGCCGACTATCTCACCCACCACGGGCGGGCGGCCCGGTCGGACGAGACCCACCTGGTACACGCTTCCTGCCATCGCAGCCTCCGGGCTGGGCTGCGCAGGAGCCCAACGGATTCCGCAGCTCCCGCAACGTCCTCGGGGCTTGCTTGAGCCGTATGCCGGGACGACTGGCACGTACGGTTCTGAGGGGGGACCGCCGCAGCAATGCGGCGGTCCTACCCGACATCAAGATCTTTTACGCGGCCTCCTCCGTGGTTGTTTCGTCGTCGGGGCGTTCGACGAGTTTGCCGTTCTCGAATCGAGCGCCGGCACGGACCAGTGCCACCAGGTGGGGTGCGTTGATCGCGCGCCAGCGTGACTGGGCGGCCTCGATCAGCTTGTAGGCCATGGCGATTCCGGCTGCCCGCGAGCCGGGGCCCTTCGTGATCTTGCTCCGGTTGCGCACCGTCGCAAAAGTAGATTCGATCGGATTCGTGGTACGCAAATGCACCCAATGTTCAGCCGGGAAGTCGTAGAACGCGAGCAGCTGCTCGACGTCGTCGGTGATCTTGGCGACCGCCTTGGGAAACTTCGCGCCATAGGCCGCCTCGAACGCCTTCACCGCATCCAGAGCATGCCGCTTGTCCTCGGCGTTCCAGATCTCCGCAAGCGCCTTCTTGGCCCCCGGATGCGCCGATTTCGGTAGCGCAGCAAGAACATTCGCAATCTTGTGAAACCAGCACCTTTGTTCGCGGGTGTCCGGTAACACCTCACGTAGCGCGCCCCAGAACCCCAGCGCGCCGTCGCCGATCGCCAGCACCGGCGCGCATGCCGCGGCGCTTGGCATCGCGCAGCAAGTCCGCCCATGACTCAGTGGCCTCGCGGTAGCCGTCGGTGAGGGCGATGAGTTCCTTGCGGCCGTCGGCGCGCACCCCGATCAGAACCAGCAAGCACAGCTTGGCCTCCTCCAGGCGAACGTTGACGTGGATGCCGTCGGCCCAGACGTACACGTAGTCCACGCTCGACAGGTCCCGCCGCGCGAAGGCCTTCTGCTCGGCCTGCCAGGTCTCGGTCATCTTCGTGATCGTCGAAGATGACAGGCCCTTGGTCGAGCCGAGGAACTGTCCCAGCGCGGGCACAAAATCCCCCGACGAGAGCCCGTGCAGGTACAGCAGCGGCAGCACCGCCTCGATCTGCGGGGTCTTGCGCGCCCACGGCGGCAGGATCGCCGACGAGAACCGCTGGCGCTCAGCGGTGTCCGGGTCGATCCGCTTGTCATTAACGCGCGGCGCGTGCACCGCCACCGCGCCCGCGCAGGTGGTCACCTCACGCGGTTCGTGATAGCCATTGCGCACCACCAGCCGCCGCCCGTTCTCGTCGCGCTCGTCGGCGAACCGGGCGCAGTAGGCATCCACTTCGGCCTGCAGCGCCTCGGCCAGCATCCGCCGCGCACCCTCCCGGACCAGTTCGTCGATCAACGACGACCCCGACGGTGCCGCAGCCGCCGAACCACCGCGGTCGGCGGAATCAGAAACTACAGTGAGCATGGGTCGTACCTTCCCGACCAGCGTTACCGCGCCGGTCTTGCTTGGAACCTTCATTCGGTCACCCGGGAAGGTACGCCCCTTCCCGAGCCGATCCACAGATTTCAAGCATTGCTCGACGTAGAAGTCACCGGCCCATCTGCGACATCGTCGGACCACTAATTCGACATAGGCGTCGGCGTCGCCCGCGGGATCGGGACAGTACTGATTGTCACGCCCAAGCGGGTGACCCAGCCTGGAATGAAACACCGCATGAGTTATTGCGGAGCCGGAATCGGGTCCAGCGGGTTGCCCGGCGCGATCGATGAACAGGTGTCGGGTGCCGGCACGCCGGCGAAGCGCTCCATGATCCAGTCGATCGAGTTGGGCAGCCAGGGCAGCAGGCTTGAGACGTGGGTGAGGTCGTCGTACTGCTCGTAGTGGACCGTCGTGCCCTTCGCGCAGTAGTCGCGCGCCAGCGTGCGCACGTCGCCGGCGATCATCACGCCGTCGCCGGCACCGATGCCCGGCTTGTTATCCGGCGTGCCCTCGGGCACACCGTTGGCGCCTTGGCCGATGAACAGCGGGATCGTCGGCGTACCGCCAGTCCCCATGATCAGGCTGTTGACCAACTTGACGTAGAGCGGGATGTCCTCAGGAGTCGGATACGCCTGGCTGGCCAGGTCTTTCCAAGTCAGGCCCGGGTACTGGGCCAAGACGTTGATGATCGATGCCTTCTGCATGTCCTTGAGGATCTTTTTGCCATTGTCGCTGAGGTACTGCGCGAAATTGGCGTGGAATGCGCGCGCGATACCGGCGATGGCCATCGGCATGACGCCGGCCCAGGTCAAGCTGCCCTCGACGTAATGCAGGTTGTGCGCTGGGTGGACGAGCACACCACCCATCGCCGCGCCGATCATTCGCTTGTTGACGTCGGAGGCATACGTGGGGGCGAGCTCGGCCGCCCACTCGGTGGCGATCGCACCGCCGGAGTATCCGAGCATCGCCACCCGTGCATCGCCGGGGAGGTCGACCGCCGGCGAGTTGAACGCGGCGCGGATCGAGTCAAGTGTGTTTCTTCCGTACTCGGGTCCTGCGGCGAAGTCCGCTCCCTGGCCCTCGGTGTCCGCGACGATGATCGTGTACCCATCAGCGATGAACGGAACGAAGACCACGGCCTCGACGTTGTTGACGACTCCTCCGAGCGTGTGTCCGCCCGAGATCGCATACGACGGCTCGTGGTTCTGGTTGAGCGAGTCGTAAGCCGACTGGTACGAGATCACCTTTGTCTTGTCGAGCTGGATCGGCGGCTGAATGACCGAGGTGACGTTGACGGTCGGGGTGCCGGTCTGGCTGGTCGACCGGTAGAGCAGCTGCGTGGCATTGAGCAACGTCGGGACGATGCCGAATACCTTGTAAGGGAAGCTGCGAGTCTTCAGCACTGTTCCCGGCAAGATATCCGCCAGCGGCTTGGTGCCGGTGTACTTGTAGAACGGATCGTCCTTCGGCTGTGGCGCGGCAGCCGGTATGAACGGCGGCGATGGCGACGCCCAGTATCTTGATGATGGTTGCACTCGAAATCCCCTCTGGCTGCCCATATTGGGTCCGGCAAGTGTAGCTACCGGGTCCCCGCCGGACCCGGACGGCTCCGCAGCGCCCGAGATCGTCCCGTACCCGGAACGCTCCTGCGCGACGTACTTTTCAGACGCTCAAATCCCGTCTATTTCGATACGGCGTTCAGTTCTGCTCGGGCCTGGTCGATCTGATCGTAGGCGTAGGTCGCCATCGCGGCGGTGGTCATCGTCTCGCCCTTGCGGGCGAGCGATTCGTAGGTCGCCTCGCCGAGGACGTCGCGCACGTGGGCGATCGCGGTGGTGATTGCGGGCAACGCCGCTGCCGCCATGCGAGTGAGGGCGAAGCCGGCGATGGTGGCCGCCGGTTCGTAGCGTCCGAGCCGGTCGAAAAGAGCGGCGAGGACGGCCAGCGGGCTGCGGATCGTGGTGGTGTTGCCCGAATTGTGGTAGTTGCGGATTGCCAGAGTGAGGTGATCGAATGCGGACACGGTGTCGCCGTGTTCGGCCTCGAGTACGGCCAGAACGTTCGCCAGGGCTGACGCGTTGGCGCGGTTGCCGCTGTCTTGGCCGATCACCAGACCCCGGCCGAGGGCGTTAAGCGCCCCGACGGGATCTGCGTCACGGAAAGCGGCACCGTATGCAGTGAGCGCCAACGCGAGCAACAACGGGTTGCCCGTTGCCTCCGCAGCCTCGATGAGGCCATCCGCGGAATCCATCGCCTCCCCACCGGCACCGGCCACTGCAAGGGCGGCAACCAGATATGCCCGGATGTGGACGTGGGTGTCGCGGCGGCGTGCGAGTTGGGCGCGGCACAACTCGGCCAACCGCTCAGGCTGCCCGATCAACACGTACGCCATTCCAAGCATGGCTTCGGTGCCGTACGGCAGCCCATCGCGGCTCCTGCCCAGAACGATCTGGCCGGCGTCGCTGTAGCCGACAGCCGCCTCGATCCGTCCGGTGTTGTAGCACAGCGACGCAATCACGTACAGGAACGCCAGCCGGGGATGGTCGACCTCGCGGGCAGGCTCGATCAGCTCTTCAGCCCAGGCTATCGGCTCAAAGGTTTGGACCAAATCGCCGAGCAACCCCGCATATGTTGCGATGGTGGCGGCGACATCCAGATCGCCCTGGTCGGCGGCCCACCGAAACGCGGTGCGCAGATTGGCCAGCTCGACAGTGAACCAGTCGTAGGCCGCACGCTGGCGGGTGCTGTCCCACCGGGCCATGATGTCGGCTTCCCGTCCGGCGAAGTACCGCGAGTGCGTGGCCCGAACCTCGGCTGCTTCGCCACGGGCGACGAGCTGTTCCTCGGCGAACTGGCGGATCGTCTCCAGCATCGAAAACCGGGTCCGCCCGGCCGACCGGTCGGCGACCAGCAGCGACTTGCGCACCAGCGCATCGAGCAGATCCAGGGTGGCGAAGTCGTCTGGGGCGTCGGGGAATCCTGCCACGGCGCAGGCGCTGTGCAGATCGAATCCACCGGCGAACACCGAACACCGATCCAGCAGAGCCTTTTCCGGGTCGTCGAGCAGGTCGTAGGACCACGCGACGGCGTGGCGCAAGGTGTGGTGGCGTTCCAGAGCCCGCCGCGAGCCCACCAGCAGTCGCAACCGCTGATCGAGCCGATCACGCACCTCGCCCGCGGTCATCGACGCCATCCGCGAGGCCGCCAACTCGATGGCTAACGGGATGCCGTCGAGTCTGCGGCAGATTTCCACTACAGCGTCCGCATCGCCGGGCTGGGCCAGCGAGAAGTCCGACACGACACTTTGGGCACGGTCGACGAAAAGGTTCGCGGCGGCGGATTCGGTTCCGGAGTTGACGTCGAGCGACGGGACACGCCATAACTGTTCTTCGCTGACCCCCAATCCTTCGCGGCTGGTCGCGAGAATCGTTACGGACGCCGACGCGGCGAGGATAGGCTCGACCAGATCCGCGACGCTGTCGACCACGTGTTCGCAGTTGTCGAACACCAGCAGCCGCGACCGGCCCTCCAAGGCGGAGGCCACCGACTCGGTCACTGTCTTGCCCGGTTGCTGGATGATGCCCAACACCGACGCGACGGCGTCGGGTACCGCCGCGGGATCGGTGACTGCGGCCAGCTCGAAAAACCAAACCCCGTCCGGGAATTCGTCGGCGAGATGCGTTGCGACTTCCAGCGCCAGGCGGGTTTTGCCGACCCCGCCCACCCCGGTCAACGTGACCAGTCGATGAGTCTTTACCGCGGCTTGCACCTCGCCGGCCTCGCACTCGCGTCCGATCAAGCTCGTGGGCGCAGGGCGCAGATTGCCCGGGCCCGCGTCCAGCGCCCGCAACGGCGGAAAGTCCGTGCGCAGTCCCTCCGCTTGGACCTGGAACACCTGGACCGGAGTCGGAAGATCCCGCAACCGGCGCGGCCCAAGATCCAACGGATCAACCCCGGTCAGCAGACCCGCCGTCGAGTCGGCCATAAGGACCTGCCCGCCGTGCCCGGCGGCCATTACCCGCGCCGCGCGATTGAGCACCGCACCGAAATAGTCGCCCTCGCGCAGCTCGGCTTCCCCGGTCGCGACACCCATCCGCACCGGCAACTCCAACACCCGCTGCGCGTCCACCGCGGCATCCACCGCTGACCTCGGCGACGCGAACACGGCACACACCCCGTCACCGGTGTGCTTGAACAACCAGCCCCCGTGCGCCTCGATCGCCTGACGCAACACCTCGTCATGGGCGGCCAGCGCCAAACGCATCGCGTCCGCGTCCGCCTCCCACCGACGGGTCGAACCCTCGATATCGGTGAACAAAAACGTCACAACCCCAGAAGGCGCGGCCGCCGGTTGAACGGACACCTTTCTAGCCTCGATCTTTCATGTCGCCCTTGGTGGCCAGTTGTTCAAGCTCCGTTCGGGCCTGGTCGATCTGGTCGTATGCGTAGGTCACCATGGCGGCGGCGGTCATCGTCTCACCCTTGCGGGCGAGCGATTCGCAGGTCGCCTCACCGAGCACATCGCGCAGGTGGGCGACCGCGGCGGTGATTTCGGGGACCCCCGCCGCGACGAGGGGACTGCGGGCGAAGCCGACGATGGTGGCCGCCGGTTCGTAGCGTCCGAGCCGGTCGAAAAGAACGGCGAGGACGGCCAGGGGGACGCGGAGCGTCGTGGTGTCGCCCGCATTGTGGTAGTTGCGGATTGCCAGAGTGAGGTGATCGAATGCGGACACCGTGTCACCGGGTTCGGCCTCAAGTACGGCCAGACTGAACGCCAGGATTGACGCGTTGGCGCGGTTGCCGCTGTCTTGAGCGATCCCCAGACCCCGGCCCAGGGCGTTAAGCGCCCCGACGGGATCCGCGTCACGGAAAGCCACACCGTAGGCACCGAGCGCGAACGCGAGCACGGACGGGTTGCCTGTTGCCTCCGCAGCCTCGATGAGGCCCTCCGCGGAATCCATCGCCTCCCCAACGCAACCGGCGAATGCAAGGGCGGCAACCAGCCATGCCCGGATGTAGACGTGGGTGTCGCGGCGGCGTGCGAGCTGGGCGCGGCACAACTCGGCCAACCGCGCGGGCTGCCCAATGGTTAGGTATACAACTCCAAGCGTGGCTTCGATGCCGAACGGCAGCGCCTCGCGGCTCCTGCCGAGAACGATCTGGCCGGCGTCGCTGTAGCCGACAGCCGCCTCGATCCGTCCGGTCCTGTAGCACAGCGACGCAATCACATACAGGAACGCCAGCCGCGGGTGGTCGACCGCGCGGGCGGGCTCGATCAGCTCTTCAGCCCAGGCCATCGGCTCAACGGTTTGGACCCAAGTGCCGAGCCACCCCACATAGGTGGCGATGGTGGCGGCGACATCCAGATCGCCGTGGTCGGCGGCCCACCGAAACGCGGTGCGCAGATTGGCCAGCTCGAGAGTGAACCAGTCGTAGGCGTGTCGCTGGCGGGGGCTGTCCCACCGGGCCATGATGTCGGCTTCGCGTCCGGCGAAGTACCGCGAGTGGGCGGCCCGAATCTCGGACGCTTCGCCGCGGGCGACGAGTTGGTCCTCGGCGAACTGGCGGATCGTCTCCAGCATCGAATACCGGGTCCGCCCCGCCGACCTGTCGGCGACCAGCAGCGACTTGCGCACCAGCGCGTCCAGCAGATCCAGGGTGGCGAAATCATCTGGGGCGTCTGGGGCGTCCGGGAATCCCGCTACGGCGCAAGCGCTGTGCAGGTCGAACCCGCCGGCGAACACCGAACACCGGTCCAACAGCGCCTTTTCCGTGTCCTCGAGCAGGTCGTAGGACCACGCGACGGCGTGGCGCAGGGTGTGGTGGCGTTCCAGCGCCCGCCGCGAGCCCACCAGCAGCCGCAACCGCTGATCGAGCCGATCGCGCACCTCGATCGCGGTCATGGCCGCCATCCGCGAGGCCGCCAACTCGATGGCCAGCGGGATCCCGTCGAGGCGGCGGCAGATCTCCACCACCGCGGCGGCCTCGCCGTCATCGCCTACCGTGAAGCGCGGCGACACGTGCTGCGCCCGTTCGACGAACAAGGCCACCGCGGCCGAGTCCACGCCCGCACCCACGTCCAGCGAGGGCACCGGCCACAGCCGCTCGTCGGCGAGGCCGAGTCCTTCGCGGCTGGTGGCCACGATCTTGGTCGTGGCCGAGGCCGCCAGGATGCCCTCGATCAGATCGGCAGCGGCATCCAGCAGGTGTTCGCAGTTGTCGAGCACCAACAACCGCACCCTGCCCTCCAGGGCCGCGGCCACGCTCTGGGCCACGCTGCGGCCAGGTTGTTGGGTGATGCCCAGCACCACGGCCACCGCGTCGGGCACCGCGGCGGGATCGCTGACCGCGGCCAGCTCGAAAAACCACACCCCGTCCGGGAATTCGTCGACCAGCCGCCCCGCCACCTCGAGTGCCAGGCGGGTCTTGCCGACCCCGCCCACCCCGGTCAGCGTGACCAGCCGATGAGCCTTCACCGCGGCTTGCACCTCGCCGGCCTCGGACTCGCGCCCGATGAAGCTGGTGGGCGCAGGGCGCAGATTCCCCGGACTCACATCCGGCGCCCGCAGGGCCGGGAACTCCGTGCGCAACCCTGCTGCTCGTACCTGGAACACCCCGATTGGGGTCGGCACATCCCGCAACCGCCGCGACCCCAAATCGACGAGGTCTACGCCGCTGACCAGCCCCGCCGTCGACTCGGCCAGCAGGATCTGACCACCGTGCCCCGCGGCCATCACCCGCGCCGCACGATTCAAAACCGTTCCGAAGTAGTCACTTTCACGCAACTCGGCTTCGCCGGTCGCCAGCCCCATCCGCACCGGCAACTCCAGCGCCCGTTGCGCGGCCACCGCCGCATCCACCGCCGAGCGCGGCGAGCCGAACGCGGCGCACACTCCGTCACCGGTGTGCTTGAACAACCAACCGCCGTGCGCCTCGATCGCCTTGCGCAATACCTCGTCATGGGCGGCCAGGGCGATCCGCATCGCGCCCGCGTCGGTCTCCCACCGACGGGTCGAACCCTCGATATCGGTGAAGAGAAACGTCACAACCCCAGAAGGCGGGCCCCCTGCGGACACCCGCACAGAATGTCATACCGAGCCCACTTCCACGCGGCAAGCCGCGGCCGACTTTCCAGGCTCTCGTAAGTCGTCTGATTTCAAACGCCCCGTGAGTGCTGGCCGGCGGCCCGAATCGTCCTACTTCGGCAGGGTCAGCTGGTAGCGGCTTTCCTCGGGCGGGGAAATCCGCTGGATCGGCAATTCGCGATGCCGCGGCGTGCCGATGACGTTGTGCTTGAGGATCACTCGCTCGCTGCCGGGGTGGGGGCCCAGATACGTCGTCGCGTGCGGCCAGGCCACTTTCGCCACCCGCCCGACGTCTGCGCCGATCAGCCCGGCGAACTCGGCGAACTTCGGTCCTATCGTGACCATTCCGCCCGCCGCCGCCGCGCGCACCGCGAACTGCGCGAATGTCGGGGCGTCGGCCAGGCTCAGGCTCACGTCGACGTCGTCGAACGGCATATAGACCGGGCACTTATTCACCGTCTCGCCGATCAATACGCCCGCTGACCCGATCGGCAGCTGGCAGTGGCGGTACGAGACGAGGGTTCGGCCTTCCAACGCCGGGCGCTGACCGCCGTAGAGGCGGTAGAACCCCCGCGGCGTCTTTGGCTTGGCCAGCGTGGTCAGCAACACCGAGGCCCGCGGTGTCGTCTCGGGAGCGACTCGTACCCGGGTGACGATGCGATCGGCCCGCGTCGACCACCACGCGTCCGGACCGGCCGACGCGGTGTAGGCGACGGTGTAGGTGTCGTGTCCCCGGATCATCGCCCACTTCTCCCGCTCGAAGCCGACGTCGGTGGCGTGGTCGAAGTCGTCGAAGCTGCGTCCGCACACCGCGTCCACGCCGTGGCTGGCCAGCTGATCCGCGATGCGCGTCGTCGACGCGACCAGATACCGCGCCAGGCCCGCGGCGCCGACGTCGCGCCGCGACGCCGACTTGCTGGCGCGCAACGCATCGGCACGCAGCACGACCCAGGTCCGCCGATACGCGGGGGCCGGATCCGCGCCGATCACCTCTTGGTAGAGCTTCCGCACCTCAAATGCCGCGGTCTGACCCACCCGGTAGCCAGCCGAGACGATATCGGCCTCCAGGTCGGGACAGTGCACCGACAGCAGTTGCTCCAACAGCCGGGTGTCCAGCAAGTCGTCGGTCTGGGCCTTCCCGTCGACGATGACCGTCGGCGTGAACGGTCGGGGGATGAGTTCGACGACCGCCACCAGAACGTCGTCTTCCCAGCGCACCGCAACGTGATCACCCGGCTTCACGGTGGCACCGACTTCGGGCTCCGATGGGACATCCAGCGCCCTGCGGCGCCGCCGGCGAAACGCGTATGTCGCCGCCACCCAGCCGGATATCCGCCGCCCGAAGAAGGTGACCAAGGTCAGCACGAAGAAAAGCGCCACCACCGCAATGCCCGCCCACCAGTAGCGCGTGTGCAGAAAAAGCTTGATGCAGGCCGGGGCCAGCGCCGCGAGCACGACCACGCGGCCGGTACTGAGATGTAGTCCGATCGGATTCCTCATGGGCGTCTCATTGCCCGCCCGACCAGGGCACCCAATCCCAGTGCCAGCAGCAGGCCCACGACGCCCAGCGTGACAAAGATGATCGGTTTGTGATCGGGGCCCGGCGGAATCACCGGCGCTGGAAGCCGCCGGACGTTGAACGGCGCCGACGCCGGCCCCGGCGGAATATCCCAGGTCAGTGCGGCGACGGCATTGATGACGCCAGCGCCGACCAGGTCGTCGACGCCACCCCCGGGGTGGCGCGCCGTCGAGGTGATCCGGTTGATGATCTGCACCGGCGTCAGGTCGGGAAACCGCTGGCGCAGCAACGCCGCGAGACCGGACACATACGCCGCGGCGAACGAGGTGCCGGCGATCGGGACCGGGCCTTCCTTGCCCTGCAACGCGTTCACCGGGTCACCGTTGTAGCCCAGCGCAACGATGTTTTCCGCCGGCGCCGCGACGCCCACCCACGGTCCGTGCATCGAAAACTGGCTCGGTGTTCCGTTCTGGCCGATTCCTCCGACGGTCAGCACCAACGGCGCGTACCACGCCGGCGTGACCACCGTCTGCACCTTGGCCCAGCCGCGCGGGTCGGCGGGGGTGGACGCGTCGGGCAGCGGATTCTGCGAGCAATCGCCGCCGGTGTTGCCGGCCGCGACGACGATCACCACGTTCTTGACGTTGACCGCGTAGTTGATGGCGCCGCCCAAGGTGGCCTCGTCGAGCGGTCTGGTCGCCTTGTAGCAGGCCGCCTCGCTGATGTTGATCACGCTCGCGCCGAGGTTGGCGGCGTGCACCACCGCGCGGGCCAGGCTGCGCACGGACCCGGCGGCCGGTGTCGAGTTGGGATCGTTTTGGTTGGTTTGCGCGCCGACCGGCTCAAAGGCCTCCGAGGTCTGGCGCACCGAGAGCAGCCGCGCGTCCGGCGCGACGCCGACGAACGCGTCGTTGGGCCCCGGCCGGCCGGCGATGATCGAAGCGGTGAGCGTCCCGTGCGCATCGCAGTCGGACAGGCCGTTGCCGGCCTGATCGACGAAATCGCCGCCCGGGTCCGCCGGGACCCGTGGCGAGGCGTTGACGCCGGTGTCGATCACGGCGACCGTTACCCCCGCCCCGGTAGCGAATTTATGGGCTGCATCGACGCCGATGTAGGAGTTGCTCCACGGCGGATCGTGGAAACTGGAATCCGGGAGGGTGGTCGGCGCCGAGCACATGACGCGCTGCTGGGTGGGCGTGTCCGGGCCCGTCTGATCGGGCGGCAGCGCGCCCGGATCTATCGTGGGTGGGGCGATCGCCAAGGCGGGAGGCGCGGTCAGCAACGCCAGCGTCACCGCGATCAGGAAGATACGGCGCACCCCCGGACCACTCCTATCTCTCGGCGGACCTGCGTGCATTTTAGACGTAGGCGTCGGATAAACCACGCCATGCACTCACGGCTTCTGGTGTCCGCGCGGGTTGCGACACCCGAACCGGGCCGCGTTGTGCACCCATTCGTACGGTCAAAGTTCTATTGGCACATGCTTTTCCGCGCACGCGTCGATGACCGCGGCGACCACGTCCTCGGCGCGTAGGGCCTGTAGGTCCGCAACCGTCACCGAGCCTTTGTCGCTGCGGTGCTGGGCGGCGACCCGCGAGTCCCGCAGCCGCTCGGCGCGCTCAACGACGTTGCGCGCGAAGCGCCCGTTCTGCATGGCATCGATGCCGTGCGTGCCGTCGGCCGCGTGGTAGGCACGCAGCGTGGCACACGCCTTGTTCAGCGCCTCGCCGGCCGCGGGTTCGAGAACCGTCGCCCGCGGCTTCCCGTAGCGAACGGCGATCTCAACCACCTCGTCGGGCGTGTAGGACTCGAACCGCAATTTACGGTTGAACCGGCCCGCCAGACCCGGGTTCACGGTCAGAAACTCGTCGACCTCTTTCTCGTAGCCGGCGCCGATGAAGCAGAAGTCGAATCGGTGCACCTCGAGCGCCACCAACAGTTGGTTGACCGCCTCCATGCCGATCATGTCCGGCCGGCCGTCCTGGTGACGCTCCACCAGTGAGTAGAACTCATCCATGAACAGGATGCGGCCCAGTGAGCGGTCGATCAGCTCGTTGGTCCTGGGTCCCGAAGCGCCGATGTGTTCGCCACAGAAGTCGGCCCGCTTGACTTCGATGATCTCGGGATGCCGCACGATACCCAGGCCGGCGTAAATCTTTCCCAGCGCCTCCGCGGTGGTGGTCTTACCGGTGCCCGGCGGTCCCACCAGCAGCATGTGGTTGGTCTGATTGGCCACCGGCAGTCCGGCCGCCAGGCGCAGCGCTCGGACCTCGATCTGGTCCTCCAGTTCGGCCACAGCCCGCTTGACTTCCGCCAACCCGACTTGGTTGTCGAGCAACGCACGGCCCTCTGCCAGGAGTTCGCCGCGCCGGTGTTCGTCTTCCTCCTCGCGCCGCTGCTGCGCGGACCGCTGGGTGCTCACGTCCCATTTGTTGGTGCGGGTGTCGATGGCTTCCTCGTCGGTGACCACCAGCTGTAGCGCGGGGTCGGCCAGGGCCTGCTTCGCAGAGTCGAGCAGCGCGCCGTTGATCGTCGCCTTAGATAGCCAGATCTGTGCCGTGTGCTCCTCCCCCAGCTGGCGATGCGCCATGCCGCGGACGTAGGCCAGATCGGCCGCGATCAACGGAAAGGTGGTGGGATCGATTGCGGTGGCCGCAGTTTCATGGTGCTGGCGACGAGACTCGGTCGGACCGGCGTGTCCGGTGCGTACCTCGACCCGATCGGTCCAGTCGAGTGCGACCCGCGCCTGACCCAGATGGGCGGCGGCATGGGCCGCCAAAGTACAGGTTGCCGCAGTGACCGCCGACATGATGATCGCCTGCGGCGGCAGGATGGCCGCTGCCACCGGGATCACGTCGGGCCAGCGCTGGGTGGCAAACATCAAATAGACCTGGATGTATTGCTGCCACTGGTGGTTCTCCCACGTGTCCAGTAGAGCCGAATCCGCAAGCAACGCTTCGGCTTTCTCGTACTGGCGATCATCGATGAGAGCGCTGGCCAGCGCCAGACCGGCATGCGACGCCTCGGTCACCGTGATGGACAGATACGGCCCGGCTTTGATTGGCGCCGCCAGGCGCACGCCGAGCCGGTTGGTTTCCCGGTGCAACCGCGCCCCGTACGCGTGGAGCTGCTGCACGGTCGACAACGATTCGTCACCCGCAGCGATCCGGCCGAGCCAGGCGTCGGCCATCGACGGGTCCAGCTCCGTTGCCTCCCGGAACCGCGCCCCCGCCGCGGCGGCATCGCTTTCGAGGAGCGACATCGCCTGGTCGAACCGTTTGCGCGCCGCGGCCGTCGTGGCGCTGCTGGTGCTGTTGGTCATTGGGGTCCGTCCACCGGTTCGAGTTCGGGGCTTGGCAGAAATGCCGGCTCAGCCGATACGTAGTGGTTCTCGGCGCGGAACAACTCAACCTCGACCGAGTGCGCTCGACCGGCAACCGTTACTTCCACCGTCGCGGGACCGGTCTGGGTGATCAGGACGTTGGCGCTGCCCCGGTACGGCGCGCCTGGTTCTCCAACAGAGATCACGGTGTTCGGACGCGGCGCGGGTGCCAGCGTGCCGTCCACGACGCTGACCGTCGTGCCAGATACCGGCTTAGGCGAACCGGTCATGGCGATATCCGGCATGCGAACACTGGCCCATCGCTGCATGTTTCGAGTGTGTACCGTGATCCGCTCGCCGGCCGCTGCCATTCGGATCACGATCCGCTTAGCCAACGCATCCTCGGCAGCGATGTGCACCCGGCTGAACTCGCCCGCGTCGTCCAGCGGCAGCATCATCCGGTTACCGCCGGCGACCTTGCCGAGCAGCACGCCCGACGGCCCGATCGGAATCACGAGCGGACCGTGCAGCGCCCCGCGGCGGATCCCGCGCAGCGCCGGCATCGGACCACAAAGACTGGCCGCAATGCCCTGCGCTTGCTCGCCCGGCAACGTCCGCAGCATCATGCTCGGCGGAGCCGTCGGCGGTTGTGCGCTTCGCACTGTCACGGTGGCAGTGGCGCGACCGTCACGGAAGTGCGTTACGTTCTGCATGATTCCATCGGGACCCATCGACCAGGCCTGGGCCAGCTTCTCCGCGGTGATGTCGTCGGGCTGATACCAGTAGGTGGTTAACCAGCCGCGGTCACCTCGCACCGAGTTCCAACGCCTATTGCGCACCTCCAGCGCGGATCGGCCTAGCCGCCGTTCCAACTCGACGATGTCGGTGGCGGTCGCGACCTTCGCGCGGATGCCCCGTTGGCGCATGGCCGCGCTGATCCGTTGGGCGGCCGCCAGCGTCGCACTGCCGACCGAGGTGCGCCACCTCAGGGACTCAGCGTTGTCGAGAGCGGAGGTTCGCACGATGAGCCACGTTTCCCGCTGACCGCCATAGGGCGGCGTGCCGATCAACGTGTCGTACACCCGTGGGTAGTCACCCGTGCTGCGCCGCCGTGCGCCCGCCGTGACCACGCTGAGCGAATCCACGGTCAGGCCCAGGCTCTGATGCAGCATCGGCAGCAGATCGGTTACGTCGAGCGCATTTTCGGTGTACGCCGACGTCGACCCGGTGAACAATGTTGGCTCATGCGCCTTACCGAGCAGTTGCACGGCCGCCGCCGCAACGCCGTCCTGGTATCGGACTCCGCCGCCGGCGCGGTCATTGACCACCGTGCGGGGTTCGGTCCACCCGATGGGCCGCCGGCGCCGGCCCCACAACGCCAGCCAGGACCACAACGGCTGGCCCCGCCATCCGACCACACCCACCGCGACCCCGATCACCAAACCAATTGCGGCACCGAGGTATCCACCGGCAATCCAGCCCATGAGACCGAGACCGAAGACGCCGACGATGATGGTCAGCTTCGTCGCGATCGTCATCGCTCCCGCCGCGCCCGAGCGATCAGCGAGGCCAGTGCGACGGCGAGCACCACCACCCCGGCGAATACCAGCGCCACGGCGCGGGCGCGGTGGTCCGGCGGTGGCGGCGGGGCGGCCGGCCTGATCACCCGGCTGGAAGCCGCCGGTGGAAAGCGTTCCCCCGCAGGCACATCGAAAGTCAGCGCGGCCACCGCGTCTACCACGCCATAACCGACCTGGTTGTCGACTCCCCGCGGCGGATTATGTGCCGTCTGCAGGATCCGGTTGATCACCTGGTGCGCAGATAGCCCCGGATACTTGGCCCGCACCAAAGCCACCACTCCGCTGACATAAGCCGCTGAGAAGCTGGTGCCCCAGATCGGCATGTTCTTGTCGCCCGGGTGTATCGGTGGGTAGGCGTTCACCGGTCCCCCGGTTTCCGGAGACAATCCCATGATCCCGACGCCGGGCGCCGCGGCGGCCACCCAGGGCCCCGCCAGGCTCTTGCTGATCGGTGCGCCCGTGTTGTCCACAGCACCGACCGACAACACATAATCGGAAAACCACGACGGTGACGACACGGTTTTCACTTGATGCCAGTCGCGCGGATCGGATGCGTTCAGCGGGTCGAATAACGGGTTTTGGGCGCAACCATCCTCACTGTCATTGCCTGCCGCGGCGACGACCACCGCGTCCTTCACCGTGGCGGCGTACCAGACGGCGGCGCCGATGGCGCTCTGATCCAGCGGGTCGACCACCGAGATGCATGCCGTCACGCTGACGTTGATCACCTTGGCGCCCATGTTGGCGGCGTGCACGATGGCGCTGGCCAGTGAGGCGATGGTGCCGGCCTTCTTGCGCCCCTCCATGTCGCCAGGACCGGGATTCACCGGCTCATAGGCGCGCGAGGACTGGCGGATCGACATAATCACCGCGTGCGGTGCGACGCCGACGATTCCGTCGGGCGCGCCCGGCGATAATGGCGGCACCTCCGGATCGTCGGGCTGGTCGCCGGGGGGATCCCCCGGGGCGTTGGACGGCGCGTCGGACGGCGGTGGTGGCGGTGCCGGCACGGTTTGGGTGACCGTCACCGGGGATGGCGGTGGCGGCGGTGCGGGCGGTGGCGGCTGCCCACCGGGTGGTGGTGGTCCCGAGTCGGTCGCCGGTGGTCCCGCCGGCGGCGGAAAGGCCGGAGCGCTCGGCAACCTCGCGGGCATCGGAGTGCCCCGCGGGGCGGCGCCGATCACCGACGCCACGATGGTGCCATGTGCGTCGCAATCGGTCAGCCCGTCGCCGCCCATGATGTAGTCGCCGCCGGCGACCACGGGCAGCCGCCGACTGGGATTGATGCCAGTGTCGATGACGGCTACCGGCACGCCGTTACCGGTTGAGTACTGCCAGGCCTTGCTGATGTTCAGCATGGTGAAGCCCGGCGCCGTCACCGCCACATTGGGATCCGCCACGGTAATCGTTCGTGCGCAGGCAAAGCTCTGCCGCATCGGCTGATCCGGGCCGGGTTTGCCGTCGGCCGGCACTCGCCCCGGATCGACGCTTGGTGGCGGAATCGCCTGCGCCGCAGGGAGACTCGCCAGCGGAACAACCAGCAGACCTGCCAGCATCAGCGCGGCGACCCGCTGCGGCGCGCCCCTTAGGGCACCGCCCGGGGCGGCTGCAGCAATCCGCGTCATCGCATGCGCACCCAGGTGAACAGTCCGCCGATCCACGCCGCCAGCGGAAGGGCCGCGATGATCGCTGCTATCTCGACCCATTCGGTAGTCATCCGCACCAACGGAGTGAACCTGGTGATCGGCACCAGCAGCGCCGCCAGCAGGCCGGCGCCACCGAACCCTGCCAATACCAGCGCGCCCCACAACAGCGACTGACCCGCGGCTCCCGATGTAACCGGTTCGTGGACAACGTATTTGACGACGCCGACGCAGGTCGCGGCCGCGGCCCCGCACACCAGCGCGACGGCCTGCCGTTTGTCGGCGAAGGCCCGTCCGCGGCTGATGAAGATCACGACGAACAACCCGGCGAGCGCTGCGGCCGCAATGCTGCGGTCGTGGCCTGGCATCAGCGTGGCCCACACCGCGGCCGGCAGCGTCAGCCCGGCGCCCACGCAAATTCCGGTCAGCACGCTGTTGGCCCGAATCGCCGCGGCCGCGACATGCGCGCCGCGCGGGGTGGTGTCCGGATTCACTTCCTCATCGGCACCCTCGTCCACCGGCGACACCGCATCGGCCGGTTGACCGGCGCCGCGACGGAACAGATCGCGGCCGGTGATCGACCCGAAGTACGGCGGGCGGATCCGCGCGACCCACAGCGCGACCGTCGGGGCGAAGGTCAGCACCAGCAGCAAGGCGACCAGCGTGCACATGCCCAGCCACTGTGCGGGTATCGGCCACCACATCCGTACCGCGGCGACCGTCCCCCCGAGTACGACACACCGTCACCACCGTCGCGGCCACATTGATATGGCGCCCGGTTGCCGCGGCGATTGCACAGGTCAGCACCCCTACCGCCAAGGCCGCGACGAACACGTGCGCGGATCCCAGCTTCCCGGGCGCACCGCCGCCGAGGCTCACCGCGAGCAGCGGCACCGCAAGCCAGACCAAACCGTCCAGCATGTCGGCGCGCCGCGGCCACCAACGCCACACCGCACCCGCACCGCCGGCGGCCAGCAGGCCGGCGGCTCCGGTCACGATGCTGGGCACCAGCGAGTCGGTGGCCAGTGCGTTGCCGCACGGCCAATCCCAGCACCGTGACCGACACAATCGCGAGGATGACCAGTGCCGTGTGCGATGCGGTATGGACCGTGACCGGTTCGAATAACTTTTTGCCGACCCGGGCCAGTCCGGTGGACAACGACTCGTACTGCGGCTCGAACGACTCGCCTGCCAACCCTTCCAACGCGGGAACCAGGGCCAGCGTGGCGCCGTCCTCGACGCCGAGTTCGTCGAGTGTCTTGGTGATATCCAGCCGGACGCCGTTGGCCTTGTGCAGTTCGTATCCGGCGCCGGGCTCGAGCCCGGCGGCAACCCCTGCGCTTGAGTTCGTCGTTCAGCAGCTCGACGACGTCGTCGAGGAAAACCTCGATCGGCACGGATGCCGGATACACCTGCGAAACGAGGTGTTCCCCACATACGACCGCAACCGCGCAACGAGCCGGAAACGAAACTTTACCCAGCAACTGGGGCCATTAGCGCGGCCTGTCGGCATCTGGAATATATTTGTCGGCCAACGCCGCGGTGATTTCGAATAGCCGCAGTCGGGTCTTTTTCTTCAACTCGTGCTGGGTGTCGATTATGCCGCCCCTCGCGAGATACGGATCGTACGGCATGAATTCGACCGTCGCCCCGGACTGCGCGAACCGCTCGGTGAGGTACGTTCAGCGCATCCCGGTCGTATTTGTTGCGGCTGTCGTTCAAGATGACCATGCTGCGGGACACCAATTCGTGGTAACCCATTGATCGCAAGAGATCGATCGCGCGGGTGACCGGCAGCGACGCGTCGGCGGTCAGTCCGGAGACGAAGACCAGCGTGTCGCACGCGTCGAGCACCGCCTTCATCACCGGATGCTCCAGGTCGTCGGAGGTGTCGACCACGATGACGGTGTGGGTGCGGCGCAGCCGGGACAGCACGCCGGTGAACATTGACGGCACCAGCGGCCGCGGCTGATCGGACGCGCGGTTCCCGGCCAGCACATCGAGACCGATGCTGTTCTGCCCCAAGTGTTCTCGGATGTCTGCGTAACCTTGGACATCGGTATCGTTGAGGACGGCCGCGTAATCCCCCGGTGGGGATTCGTCGATCCGCCCGGCCAGCGTGCCGAAGCCGGGCGCGGCATCGATGGCCACCACGTTCTCGGGCCGGCATTCCCGGAACACCGCCCCGACGCATGCGGTCATCGTCGTTTTTCCGACGCCACCTTTACCCGAGACCACCCCGATGACGTACTGCTTGCGGATGTGGCGCCGTATCCGCGCCTGCAATTCCCGGTAATGCCTCTCGGCGGGCGACTCGCCTAAGTTGAGGGTCTGGAACGACGCGCGATGTATGAACTTCCGCCAGCCGGATCCCGGCGGGATTTTGCGGGGCGCAACCATATCGGAGATGCGTAATGTTCCCGATACGGAATCCTGGTATTGGTACCGCGAGATGGGCGGCGGTTCTCTCCGAATCGGTCCGCTCTCTTCCGGAGAACTGTGAAGAAGCCTTCCACGGATCTGTCACGATGCCGTTGCTAACATTTGCGCGATACCTCTCGACTACACAACTTTCCGGTACGAATACCATTCTTGTTCAGCGGGCAGGCGCCGCACCATGTGGTTGACCGCGGATGCGACGTTGCTCTTGGTGCCCGGGGCGATGATCATCCATTTTTTGCCCGCGGCATAGACGTGCTCGGCGACCAGCCGTCCTTCCGGCGTATCGATGATAGCCACCACGCTTTGCTCGATGTGGGTCCGAGTGGGCCGGCCGGTGTCCACCCCCGACTGCATCGCGACGATCGAGGCTTGGGCGCAGCGGTCGGGGTCGGCGGCCAGTAGCAGCATCCGCAACTGGTCGGCTTCCAGTCCCTGAGCGGCCAAAAATGTGCGCAGGGTTTCCTGACCGGTCGCGGCGGTGCGCATCGCATCGGCATCCAGCGTGACGGGGCGCAGGGCCGCGGGTCCGTTGGTGCCGCACAACCGCTCGATCTGCGCGTCGAGCGCCGCGCTGGCCGTTCCTTCGGCACTGGCGGTTCCCGCCCCGCTGATGCGGATGAGATCCGCTGACCGTTCCATCGCCACCCACCATTGCGCGAACCTCGGAAGCAGCACCCGCGCCGGTTCCCAGTCGCCCGATAAGTCACCCGGTATGCGGAAATGCATGAGCAGCGCGATGTCGCGGCGGGAGAGAACGGTCAGCCACTCCACCACCGTGCTATCCACGTTGTCCGCCTCGTCGATAACGCCGACCGCCCGCAGCTCGGCGGTTACCGGGTGTTCCAGCGCCAGCCGCTTGGGCTCGACGCTGGGCAGGTGGGGCCTGAGCCCCAGCTCGGGGGCGACGACTTCAATACCGGTGAGCACCTGCAGGGCCCATAGGCCGTCGACTGTGGTGGTTAACACGTTGTCCCCGAACCTGATTAGGGGGCGCACCCGCCGCGTGCGCCCCCTGAGCTCACGCTGGTTAGATGAAGCCGTTCTGGATATGGATATCGGTCGCGTGGGCACTCTCGGCCGTGGTGTTCACGACCCGCTGGTGCTCGCTGATGTGCTGGGCGAGGCTCTCCAGCCCGCTCAGAAACTGGGCTTGCGCGTCGAAGAAGGCCGTGGCGCCCTTGCCCAGGAAGTAGTCGGTCAGCGCCTGGGTCCGCTGCAGGATGTCTTGATGGATCTCCATCAGCTGGGCCGCGCGCTGGCCGGTGTCAGCGGCGAAGGCTCCGATGGCTCCATAGTTGTAAGTGATCTCGCTCATTCGATAACTCCTTGCCTGGGTCTGTAGAGAACTTGGGGATTTATGCGGTGCGGCGTCTTTAGGTCGCTACACTCCCCGCGCCGAACAGGCTGTTGATACCGTGCGCCGCGTCGTCCTCGTGCTGCTCCATGAGCGATGCCGCCCGGCCAAGGCCATGCGCCAGTCTTTGACCGCCGGCAATGATCTGCTGAAGATCGTGGTGAATGTGGCCCGCCGTCGTAAGCGACGCTGCACTGGCATTGCCGCTCCACGACGAGACATTGACAACGTCTTCGTGGCCGTGCAGGTACTCATTTCCGATTGCGGTCGCGGTCTGCAGCGCGGACTCGATGTGCTGCTGAGTGGTGCGCAGCAAATCCGCCGACACTTTGGTGGTATCGCCGCCTGTCATCGTGGTTCTCCTTGATTTATAGAGGTCCCCCGAGCTGGGTTCACTAGAAGCTAGACCCGACTTGGCTAGCTGTCACTTCACTTGTTGCCTGGGCCATGTCCCTGGGCTCCACAGGCACCGAACAGGGTGTTTAGTGGACACCAGAATTGGCCACGTGTCAAACGGTCGACCAAGAAGACCAGGAACGGTGCTGGCGACGCCGATGGCCGCGGACGATCGCCGATGCTGGTTGAGGCGATGCCGCCGATATATCTGCCCTTGGTTCTGACGATCACAGGTTGCTGGCACCGTCGGCGAGCCCGTCGCCGTTAAGGTCGGTCAGCCGCACGTTCCACTTGCCGTCAGCGTCGGTGTCGACGTACCCGGTCACGCCGTTCTCGCCCATGCACAAGACCCGGTCTGCCACCCCGTCGCCGTCGGTGTCGACCAATCGGTCGTCGGCGGGCCCGTGGCCGTCGAAGTCGACCAGCGGACCCCCGGTGTGCTCGACACCGTCGAGCCCGAACCACCGCACTTGCCCGCCCCGGTCCATGGCTACCGTCCAGGTGCCCGACCCGTCGTCGGTGAAAAAAGCTTCGGGGGTGCCGTCATTGTCGAGGTCGAGCACGGCATGATCCGCAATCCCGTCGCCATCCAAGTCCGCCAGAGCGTCGTCGGCCAGACCGTCGCCGTCGAAATCCAGGCTGATCGCGTCGAACTGACCGTCACCGTCAAGGTCGAGGTCGGGCGGGCGATTCCAGATGGCCGCTGTCCCGTCGTCGCCGGCCATGCAGTAGTCCATGGGTGTTCTGACGCTTGCACACCGGCAACGGTTCCCGTGCTTTCGCGCGGCCCGTGATGCGATACTGCGATTGAACCCACCACGATACGATTTGAAGTCTGCGCGTGACCAATGCCAGCCAGGCGAGTCCGGGTCACCACGACGCATCGGTCATGACGTGGTGGGAGGTGTCCCATGTCGTTCGTGATCGCGACGCCGGAGCTAGTGGCGGCGGCAGCAGCAAATCTGGCGGGCATCGGCTCGTCGCTCAGCGAGGCCAACGCGGCGGCCGCGGCCTCGACCACCGGGGTGGTGGTCGCCGCCGGTGATGAGGTGTCGGCGGCCATCGCGTCGCTGTTTTCCAGCCACGGCCAGGCGTATCAGGGGCTCAGCGCCCAGGCGGCGGCGTTTCACGCCCAGTTCGTCCAGGTCCTCAACGCGGGCGCGGGGGCGTATGCGGCCACCGAGGCGGCCAACGCTTCGCCGTTGCAGACCATCGAGCAGGCCTTCCTCAGCGTGATCAACGCGCCCACCGACCTTCTTTTCCGGCGCCCGCTGATCGGCGACGGCGCCAACGGGACGCCGGGTACCGGGCAACCCGGCGCGCCCGGCGGGTTCTTGATCGGCAACGGCGGCGCCGGCGGGTCCGGCGCGGTCGGTCAGAACGGCGGTAACGGCGGGGCTGCCGGGCTGTTCGGCAACGGCGGCCTCGGCGGAGCCGGCGCAATCGGCGCGCTGTCCGGCGCCGCGGGCGGCATCGGCGGGTTCGGCCAGGGCACCGGGGGCACTGGCGGGGGCGGCGGCAACGGCGGCATGCTCTACGGCGACGGCGGCGTCGGCGCCACCGGCGGCAACTCCCTGAATACCGGCGGCACCGGCGGCACCGGCGGCAACGCCGTCCTGCTGGGCAACGGCGGGGACGGCGGCAACGGCGGGTCCGGCACGACGCCGGGCACCGGGGGCCGGGGCGGCACCGGCGGGCTGCTGTTCGGCCTGGACGGGACGGACGGGTTGTCCTAGCTGGCTACGACCCCACCGCGGCGCACCCATCTCGAAAGACATAACGCATATAGGTGGCGGCCCCCTCGAGCTCACTGTCGGCCGTCGAATAGGTGGGCAGCGCCTTGGCGAAGACGCGTTGGTATAGCGCGAGAAGGGTCCCGAAATCCAACATGACCGGATTGTTCCTGCGCGCGACGGCCTGCTGGATGTCGTCGGCGAGGTTGAGCATCAGCGGGACGACGGCATCGTTAAGCGCCTTTTGTTGAGGGGTCGATTGGCTGACACCACTCTTGTCCCAATCCTTGAAAGTGGGGTTGTCCTCGAACTTCTTGCTCGCCGACGTCACCTCACCGCACGCGGCAAGATCGCCGGTGGCGAGGAATCGCTGCAGGTTGGCCGGGTCCTGTGGCGCCGCGACGTGCGGCGGTGGATCCGGGGCGGAGACTAGCGCGGCCCGGGCCTTGGCCGCTCCGGTTTCGGCGGTCGTGCAAATCGAGACCAAGCCGTTGAACAGGCTCTCGGTGGTGCCACCTAAGGCTGCGGCCGGCGGGAAGTACTTCGGGCCGATGCTGTCGGCGAACGCGCGCCCGTAGACGACGAATTGTTCGTAGAGTTCGCGCATCACCCGGTGCGGGGTCGTGCTGATCAACGTCGCCGTTTTCACCGTCGCCAGTCGGGTCGCCTTTGCCGTCGCTTGCATCACCGCGTTCTGGTCGGGCGTCCAGGCACTGCCCGAGATCAGCAGGGGATTCTTTTGGCCGGGGTGGGTGGTGTCCCAGTGCTCGACGGGCGCACTCGCTAGCCAGGTCTGGCCGACCACGGTCCACGTAATGCAGGTGGGGTCCTCGGTGATGATGCCGACCGGGCCGGTGTCGCCGGCGCTGGCCGCCGCGGCGGTGACGGTCGGGCTGCTGGAGACCGCCGGATTACCGGCGGAATGCCTGCCGGTCTGGGTTAATACCGCGACGGCCACGACGATCGCCACCATCACGATGGCGGCGGCTCCGACAACCCACCACCGCCGGTCGCGGCGCCTGGGCGGCTGCGGCGGCCACCACTGATGGGGGTGGACGGGCGCGGGCCAGGGCTGGCCGTAAGTGCCGGGTAGTGGTGGTGGGAACGATGGTGTGGGCGCTCCGGGTGTCGTACCGATAAGCGTCGGCTCAGGCGGAGCGGCCGGCGCTGCCGCCGGCGCAGGAGCGGGTTGGGGCTGGCCTGCGGTTTCGCCTTGCAGTGCCATGGCCAGGTCCTGGCAACGCGGAAAACGCGCACCAGGATCCTTGGCCAGCGCGCGCGACAGCGCGGCGTCCAGGTCGGCCAGCTCTGGGCGGACGTCGCCGATTTTCGGGGGCGGTTCGTCGAGATGGCCGCCGATGACCTCGGCGGAACTGGGATGCACGAATGGGGCCGAGCCGGCCAGCAGGTGGTAGGCCGTCGCGGCCAACAAGTATTGGTCGGCGCGGCCTTCGTAGGACAGGTTCTGCAGTAGCTCGGGTGCGATGTAGCCGAGGCGGTCGAGGTCCGCTGCGGCCAACCCGTCGATGTCTTTGATCCGTCGCGCGATTCCCAAGTCCGCCAATAAGATTCGACTATGGGCGGTGCCCGGGTCGGTGAGCAGGATGTTGGCCGGCTTGACGTTGCGATGCACCAGACCGCGTTCGTGCGCGTAGTCCAGCGCCTCGGCGATGGCGGCGATAATCGCCATGGCCTCCGCGCGCGGCATGCCTTCCGGATACCGCTCGTGTAGCAGCCGCGCGGCGTCGATGCCGTCGACATAGCCCATCAAGATCCACAGCTGCCCGTCGCTCTCCCCACGGTCGTGGACGCCGACGATGTTCGGGTGCGATAGCGACGCAACCAGATCGGCTTCGCGTTGGAAGCGGGCCCGGAATTCCGCGTCGCCCGACAGCTCGACCGGCAGTATCCGTAGCGCCTGTAATCGTGGCAGCCGGGGATGTTGGACTAGGTAGACATCGCCCATCCCGCCCGCCCCCAGCCGGCGAACGATAGCGAATCCGGCGAATGTCGCACCGTCGCTCAACGGCATGACACGGATCGTACAAGTCGCCCACCCCGGCAGTGCGGGGTCAGGCGTTCGGGTCCCTTAGCTCCACTCCACAGAAACATGGTCTGATCATTGGATCAGGGCGGGTTCGCGTTTGCCGGCGAGGCCGTGCGGCAGGCAAATCGTCCCACCTCTGTCTTACCGCGCTTGCCGAGAACACCACCGACGCTGCGGTCACACGGTCGTCGGTAACCCGCCGGGCGTAGTGCGTCAGCCTGTTGGCGGCGGCGGTGACCCTTGTCCGTGAGCGAGGATCTGGTGCAAGCCCGGCCCCGGTTCGGCCGGAGCGCACAACGTCGGCGGGCTGCGAAACGCAAAAACGCTGGGGTCGATGAAGTCGGCCAGGGTTGCGGCGTTGGCGTCGCGGTAAGTAAGCGCCGGCAGGTTCCACTGCGCTTCGATCGTGGCGAGGACGGACGTGTGGTCGTGGACCACGTTCGTCACGGCGTTCGGCCGCGACCACGGGCTGACGACGACGGCCGGCACGCGCACGCCGTAGATGTTGTACCCGCCTGGCTCGTCGCCGGGGCTGGTCATCGGTGGGATCGAGTCGGGCGGGATCGCGGGCGGCGGCGGCACGTGGTCGTAGTAGCCACCGTGCTCGTCATAGAGCCAGACCAGCATGGTCTCCGGCCATGCAGGGCTCTTGAAGATCGCGTTGACAACGCGGGCGACGAACGACTCCCCCAACTGAATGTCTTGCGGGCTCTCCTCCGACTGGGCCGTCACCTCGACCACATCGTTGAGGACCGCGTCGAAGGTCGGGACCTTGATGCTGTTCTGAGCCAGCTCGGCGAGCTCGCCGCTGATCGCGCCCATGTTGCAGTCGACCAGGCTGACCGCGGGCAGCGTGCCGAGCTTCGCGTCGAGGAAGAACTCTGCCATGGGCCGCAGATGCACGAGGTGATTGACGGCGGTCGGCAGCATGATCGCAGTGGTGGGCGCGTCGCTGAAGTAGTTGCGCCAGCTGATGCGGTGCTTGGTCAGCAGGTCCCAGATCGTGCCGTTGGCCGGGTAGTTGGTGTTGATGTTGTTGATGTTCGTCGAGATGATGCCCGACGCGGTGCCCGCCATGTAGAACCGGCGGTTCGGGTAGGTCTGGCACGGCGCCGAGCAGAACCAGCGGTTCGCCAGCGTGAACGTCTTCGCCATCGAGTAGTAGAACGGCAGGTCGGGCTCGTCGTAGTAGCCCATGGACCCGGGGCCGGTGGCCGCGAAACCGTCCATCGCGCCGCCGTGGATCTGGTGGTGCGTGTCATTCCAGTTCTGGCTGCCCGTGTCCGTGGTGCCGGCGTAGTCAGGTTCGTGGAAGACGACCATGTGCTGCGAACCCAGCGGGTTCGAGTTGGTCGGCACACCGTTCGAGTCGAACGTGAAGCCATCGGCTGCCGGCTGGCCGCGCCGCGGCAGCATGCCGAAGTAGTTGTCGAACGAGTGGTTCTCCTGCATCACGAGGACGAGGTGCCGAAACGGGAATGCGCCCGTCGGCCTGCCGACCGGCAAGTTCGGGAACGGCACCGAATTCGGCGCGCGCAGCGCCAGACCAACCGCGTCGTCACTTGCCTCGGCGAGCGGCAGCGCCGCCCCTGCAGCAGCAGCCGCCGCCGTCGCCAGTCCTGCCTTCAACATCGTCCGCCGGCTGTGCATAGCCCGCGGCGACATGGGCACCATCCTTCCCCAGTACCCCCGCACCACTGCTGCATTACGTTGCTGGCGAGTCCCGCGCGCGAAGCGGCGCACGGCGGCGTTCAGCAAGATCGCGCCCACCCGAGCTGCTGCCCAATCGCCCGCTGATCGGTAATGGCGCCAATGGCCCGACCGCGACCGCCCCAACAACAGGGCGTCAGTCGGTGCGAGAGTCACCACCGGCAGCGGCTGCCACGACCATCATCAACCGCGCCACGTTATCAGGATCGCTTGTCGCACGGGCCTGGTAGTGTCGAACACATGTTCGAGGCAACTGGTCGGGTGCTGGACCCAGCGGTGACGGCCCGGCTCGATGAGCAGATCGAGCGCTGCTCCCCGTCAACGACGCCGACCTCGGCCGCGCTGGTGGAGCGCATCTGCGCGGCCTCGCGGGCCCAGAACCGGGCCGCGGCCGCCCAGCTGGTCGCGATCGGGGAGTTGTTCGGCTACCGGCTCTCGCGCTGCTCGGAGACCCAGGACTGGGCCATCGACACCATGGAGGCAGTAGGTGCCGAGGTGGGCGCCGCGCTGCGGATCAGCCAGGGCGCAGCCGATGACTTGCTGCGCTACGCCCGCGCGATGCGCGAGCGCCTGCCCAAGGTCGGCCAGGTGTTTCAGGCCGGCGACATCGACTATCGGGCGTTTCAGACGATCGTGTATCGCACCGATCTGGTCACCGACCCCGAGGTGCTGGCCGCCGTGGACGCGCAGCTGGCCGTCAACGTGGTGCGCTGGCCCTCGCTGAGCCGGGGCCGGCTGGGCGCCCAGGTCGACAAGATCGTCGCGCGCGCCGATGCGGATGCGGTGCGCCGACGCAAGGAGCGCCAGAGCGACCGGGAGGTCTCGATCCGCGACGACCAGGACGGGATGTCCTACCTCGAGGCCAGCCTGTTTCGCACCGACGCGCACGCGTTGGACCAGCGCTTGGATGGGTTGGCGGCCACGGTGTGTGACCACGATCCCCGTACCCGCGCCCAGCGCCGCGCCGATGCGCTGGGGGCGCTGGCCGCCGGTGCTGACCGGCTGGGCTGTCGGTGTGGGCGCGCGGACTGCGCGGCCGGGAAACGGCGTCCGGCCAGCCCGGTGACCATTCATGTGATCGCCGAGCAGGCCAGCCTGGATGGGAGCGGTGCCGCGCCGGGCGCCGCGCTGGGTGCCGACGGGCTGATCCCCCCCGAGCTGGTCGCCGAGCTGGCCGCCTCGGCGAAACTGGTGCCGCTGGTGAACCCCGGGGATGCCCCGCCCGAACCGGGCTATGTGCCGTCCAAGGCGCTGGCCGATTTCGTGCGCTGCCGGGATCTGACGTGTCGCTGGCCCGGCTGCGATCAGCCCGCGATCCACTGCGACCTCGACCACACGATTCCCTACGACCAGGGCGGGCCCACCCATGCGGGCAACCTGAAGTGTTACTGCCGTACCCATCACCTGCTCAAAACTTTCTGGGGCTGGGCCGAAAAGCAGCTGGCTGACGGGACACTGATTCTGACCGCGCCCTCGGGGCACACCTATGTCACCACCCCGGGCAGCGCGCTGCTGTTCCCCAGCCTGTGCCACGCCGTCGGCGGCATGCCCACACCCGAAATCGACCCCCCACCGCCCGACTACTGCGGCCAGCGCAGCGCGATGATGCCCAAACGCCGCCGCACCCGCGCCCAAAACCGCGCCCAACGCATCGCCAACGAACGCCGCCTCAACCGCGAGGCCCGACTGGCCCGCCGTGCCGAATCCGAAAGCTACACCGGACCCGCCCCACCCCACACCGACGACGACGAACCCCCGCCGTTCTGATGGCTAGCTAGCTAGCTGGCTACGCCCCCATTGCGCTGCACGCGTTGGTGATCAGACCGCGCGTCTCCTTGGCAACCAGGCTCAGTTGGTAGTCATGGACACCGTAAGTGGGCAGCGCCTTGGTGTAAGCGCGCAGGTATTGCGCGGCGTACTCGGCGAAATCTTGAATGACCGGGTTGTTGCTGCGCCCGGCGGTGTGCTCGATATCGTCGGCCAGGCTGACAAAAAGCGGTGCCACCGCGTCGCTGAGCGCCTTCTGCTGCGCGTTCCATTGGCCGATGGGGATCTTATTGTCGGTCTTATCCCAACCCTGAATGGTGGGGTTGGCGTCCCACTTGTCGTTTACCGACGCCCACTCACCGCAGGAAGCCTTGTCGGCCTCGCCGACGAAACGCTGCGGGTTCGCCGGGTCCTGCGGCGCTGACACCCGCGCCGGTACGCCCGGCGGTGTCACCAGCCCCGCTCTCGCCGCCGCGGCACCGTCGCCGACCGCGTTGCAGGTAGCGAGCAGCGCGTTGGATGCCATTTCTTCTGCCCGGCCAAGTTTCACATCCGCTTGGGGGTAGTAATTGCTGAGGCTGTTCGCGTAGGCGCGGGCGTAGACGATGTACTGCTCGTAGAGTTCCCGCATCACTCGATGCGGGGTGGCCGTGGCCAACGGTATGGATTTCGCCGAACTATCGCGCAGGACATTTTCCATTTTTTGCATTACCGCCCGTTGTTGTGGGGTCCAGGCGCTGGCCGGGATGTTAATCGGGCTATCGGGGCTGCGGGGGTCCCAACTTAATGTCGGATCCGAGGTCCATTCCAATGAGATCGTTTTCCACGTTTCACAGGTTGGGTCATCGGTGATGATGCCGACCGGGCCGGTGTCGCTGGCGCTGGCCGCCTGCGCCGTGGGGGCAGCGCTCGTCGGGGAGCTCGTCGGGGAGCCTGTCGGGGAGCTCGTCAGGGTGGCGACCGGGTGGCCGTCGGTGTGGGTCGCGCTGAGCGCGACGGCCACCGCCACCGCCGCCGCAGTCGCCGCCGTTGCGGCGCCGCCGGCCATCCACCAGCGCCGCCTACGGCGTTTCGAAGCCAGGCCACCCGGAGGCATCCCCCACCCCGGCGGTGGGCCCGGGACGCCTAGCCGCGACGGCTGCGGCCCGGTGGGCACGGTGGGCGGGTCCGGCGGCGCCAGGGTCGGGTCCGTGGGCGGCGCCGCCGGCACATGCCAGCCCCTGGTCTCCCCCGCGCCGGCCGGCGGCAACACCGGGGCCTGACCACCCAACACGGCGGCCGCGGCGGCGGCCAGCGCGCCCGCGCTCTGGAAGCGCCGGTCGGGCTCCTTGGCGAGCGCGTGCACGAACAACTCATCGACGCCCGGCGGCAGCCAACCGGCGAACGGGGTCGCCCGCGGGATCGGCTGCAAAACGTGGGCCATCAGCGCCCCCGACATCCCGGTGAACTCCGCATAAGGGGTGCGGCCGGTCAGCAGCCGAAACAGCGAGCAGCCCAGCGAGTAGACGTCGGCGCGGTGATCGAGCCGCTGGCCCAGCACCGACTCGGGCGCAGCGTACGCCGCGGTGGCGACCACCGAGCCGGTCGCGGTCAAGTTGGTGGCGTCGTCGAGGGCGCGGGCGATCCCGAAATCGGCCAGCATCACCCGCTCCTGGGGCCCGACGGGCCCGGCCAGCAGGAAGTTGGCCGGTTTGACGTCGCGGTGCAGCAGGTTGCGGGAATGGGCGTAGTCCAGCGCCTTGGCCACCTCGGTGATGATGTGCACGGCCCGCGGGCCGGTCATTTTCGATTCGGCCACTTCGCTGCTGGCGTCGGTGCCGTCCACGAATTGCATCGCGATCCACAGCTGGCCGTCCGGGGTTTCGCCGCGGTCGTAGACGGTGACGATGTTGGGGTGGTCCAGGGCGGCGGCCAGCTCGGCTTCCCGCAGGAAGCGGGCCCGAAACTGCCCGTCGTGCGAGAGCTCTCCGGACAGAACCTTCAACGCGTCATGGCGCGGCACCGACGGGTGCTGCGCCAAGTAGACGGTGCCCATGCCGCCGGCTCCCAGAATGCGCTCGATTCGGTAGCCGGCGACCACGGATCCAGCGGCGAACGGCATCGCCGGTTTACCTTCCGGTCGGGGTCAGGTAGCAGCCCCCCCATCACCCGTTCGACGTCGGTGGGCTCGAGGGCACGTAGACAACGTTACTGGGTCCACAGGCGCCGTTGAGACGCCAAACGAGAGCGATGGGCTAGGGCTCGTCCCGCGCCTTCCACCAAGCCAGCAGCTCGGCGGTCGCCTCCTCGGTGGTCAGTGGGCCGCGATCCAGTCGTAGCTCTTTCAAGTACCGCCACGCCTCGCCGACTTGCGGGCCGGCCGGAATGCCGAGCAGCGCCATGATCTTGTTGCCGTCCAGATCGGGGCGCACCCGTGCCAGATCCTCCTGGGCGGCCAGTTCGGCGATCCGCTTCTCCAGCTGGTCATAGTTGGCCCGCAGCCGGGCGGCTCGGCGCTGGTTGCGGGTCGTGCAGTCGGCGCGCACCAGCTTGTGCAGCCGCGGCAGCAGCGGCCCGGCGTCGGTGACGTAGCGGCGCACCGCGGAATCGGTCCACTTCCCGTCGCCGTAGCCGTGGAACCGCAGGTGCAGAAACACCAGCTGCGAAACGTCGTCGACCATCTGCTTGGAGTACCTCAGCGCCCGCATCCGCTTGCGGACCATCTTGGCGCCCACCACCTCGTGGTGGTGGAAGCTGACCCCGCCGTCGGGCTCGTGCCGCCGGGTGGCGGGCTTGCCGATGTCGTGCAGCAACGCCGCCCAGCGCAGCACCAGATCGGGGCCTTCATCCGGGAGGGGTTCCTCCAGGGCGATGGCCTGCCGCAGCACCGTCAGCGAATGCTGATAGACGTCCTTGTGTTGGTGGTGCTCGTCGATTGCCATCCGCATGCCGCCGATCTCGGGCAGCACCACCTCGCCCATCCCGGTCTGCACCAACAGGTCGATACCGGCGACCGGGTCGTCGCCAAGCACCAGCTTGTCCAGCTCGGCGGCCACCCGTTCGGCGCTGATGCGAGCCAGCTGCGGGGCCATCTCCTCGATCGCCGCCCGCACCCGCGGCGCGACCGTGAAGCCGAGTTGTGACGCGAATCGCGCGGCACGCAGCATGCGCAGTGGGTCGTCACCGAAAGACAGCGACGGCGCCGCCGGGGTGTCCAGCACGCGGGTCCGCAGCGCCGCCAAACCCCCCAGCGGATCGAGGAATTCGCCCGGCCCGGACGGCGTGATGCGCACCGCCATCGCGTTCGCGGTGAAATCGCGGCGCACCAAATCGCCGTCGAGGCTATCGCCGTAGCGCACCTCGGGACGACGCGACACCTGGTCGTAGCGGTCGGCGCGGAACGTGGTGATCTCCAGGCGGTGCTCACCTTTGCCGGCGCCCACGGTGCCGTATTCGATCCCGGTGTCCCACATGTTGTCGGCCCACGGCCGCACGATCCGTTGCACCTGCTCGGGGCGGGCGTCGGTGGCGAAGTCCAGATCGGGGCTCAACCTGCCCAACAAGGCATCCCGCACCGAGCCGCCGACCAGATACACCTCGTGGCCCGCGGCACCGAACAACGAGCCCAGCCCGCTCAGCACGGTGGCGTGCTGATTCAAGGCGACCGCGGCCTTGGTCAGCAGGTCGGCATCCTGGGCGGCGTTGGGCACGTTCGAACAGCCTAGTCGGGGTTTGCCTGACAGGCTGGCGTGAGGTGCCGCCGGTAAGCCCCCGCCCGAGCCACAATGCGGACCGCACTGGGCCGTTGAGGGGGTTCGTCGATCAACGCACCGTACCATCGCCCGCTGGACAAAGCGGCGAGTATGCCCTGAAGACGGCCCCGTGCCAGTTACTATCGCTTCAATGTCGGACGGCGAACAGGCCAAACCACGTCGCCGCCGAGGCCGGCGCCGCGGTCGTGGCGCCCCCGCTTCGGTCGAACATCACGTGGACAACCAGCCGACCGGTGACGCAGCGACGACGAAACCACGGAGGTCTCGTTCACCGCGCCGCGCGCCGGAGCGGCTCCGCACCGTGCACGAAACATCCGCGGGCGGGCTCGTCATCGACGGCATCGACGGGCCGCGCGACGAGCAGGTCGCGGCGCTGATTGGTCGCGTCGACCGGCGCGGACGGATGCTGTGGTCGTTGCCCAAGGGCCACATCGAACAGGGCGAGACCGCCGAGCAGACCGCCATCCGTGAGGTCGCCGAGGAGACGGGAATCCGCGGCAGCGTGCTGGCCGCGCTGGGGCGCATCGACTACTGGTTCGTCACCGACGGCCGTCGGGTGCACAAGACCGTGCACCACTATCTACTGCGGTTCTCCGGCGGCGAGCTGTCCGACGACGACCTCGAGGTCGCCGAAGTGGCCTGGGTGCCGATGCAGGAACTGCCGTCCCGGCTGGCCTATGCCGACGAGCGCCGCCTCGCCGAGGTAGCCGACGAACTCATCGACAAGTTGCAGAGCGACGGCCCGGCCGCGCTCCCGCCGTTGCCACCCAGCGAGCCGCGGCGACGGCCGCAGACGCATTCGCGCACCCGTCACTCCAGCGAGTCCACCGCGGGGCGGAAGAACGGTCACAGGCCAGGGCCGTGAGTTCGCCGCGTGTCTGGTGGGTCGGCTTGTGGCGCCTGGCCACCGTGGTCGGCATGGTGGCCGGTCTTGGGGTGGTGTTGACCGGACCCCTTGCCGCACCGCGCGCCGCCGCGGGCGAGCCCGGCGCTACGCCCTTCGTCCGTGTCCGCATCGATAAAGTGACCCCGGACGTGGTCACCACCACAAGCGAAGCCGTCGTCACCGTGAGCGGCGTGGTGACCAACATCGGTGACCGCCCGGTCCGCGACGTGATGGTCCGGCTCGAGCACGCCGCGGCCGTCGGCTCGTCGGCGGCCCTGCGCACCTCGCTGGACGGCGGCACCGACCAATACCAGCCGGCCGCGGACTTCGTCACGGTGGCGCCCCAACTCGAGCGCGGGCAGGAGGTCGGCTTCACCCTCTCGGCTCCGGTGCGCGCGATGGCCAAGCTGTCGCTGGCCATCGACCAGCCCGGGATCTACCCGGTCCTGGTCAACGTCAACGGAACGCCCGACTACGGCGCGCCGGCCCGGCTCGACAACGCGCGGTTCCTGCTGCCCGTGGTCGGAGTCCCGCCCGACAAACCCGATTCCCTGGAATCCGCCGTCGCGCCGGACACCTCGAAACCGGTGTGGATCACCATGCTCTGGCCGCTGGCCGACCGGCCCCGATTGTCCCCCGGCGTACCCGGTGGCACCATCCCGGTCCGGCTGGTCGACGACGATCTGGCCGCCTCACTGGCCACCGGGGGCCGGCTGGACACCCTGCTGTCCTCGGTCGAGGTCGCCACCAGCCACGACGTCGATCCCGACGGCGCGGTCGGCCGGGCGCTGTGCCTGGCCATCGACCCGGATCTGCTCGTCACCGTCAACGCCATGACGGGCGGTTACGTCGTCTCCAACTCCCCCGACGGCCCGGCCCAACAACCCGGCACCCCGACCCACCCGGGCACCGGTCAGGCCGCCGCGACCATCTGGCTGAACCGGTTACGTGCGCTGGCACACCGGACGTGTGTGACGTCGTTTCCCTATGCGCTCGCCGATCTGGATGCCTTGCAACGCGTTCACGATCCGGGGCTGAGCGCGGCCGCCACCAGCAGCACCGCCGACATCGTTGACCACATTCTGGACGTCGTCTCCGTCCGCGGCGCCACCGTGGCGCCGGATGGCCCGTTGACCAGTCGCGCCGTCGAGCTGATCGGCGCCAACAACAGCACCGTCGCGATCGCCGCCGCGGACCTTTCCGTGGAGGATACGCAGGGTTCTCCCGAGACGAGCTCCACCGCCGATGTCGACACCACGCCCAGGCGGTTGTCCCCGCAAGTGGCGATCGCGCCGTTCGATCCGGCCGTCGGCGCCGCGTTGGCAGCGGCGGGGAGCAGCCCCATCGTTCCGACCTACGTGGACTCCTCGTTGACGGTCCGGGTCGCCCACGACTCGGACACGGCTCGCCGCCAGGACGCCCTGGGCTCGATGTTGTGGCACGCCTTGGAGCGGGACGCCGCGCCTCGCACCCAGCTCCTGGTGCCGCCGGCGTCGTGGAACCTGCAGGCCGACGATGCGCAGGTCATCCTGACCACGCTGGCCACCGCGATCCGGTCCGGCCTGGCGGTGGCACGGCCGCTGCCGGCGGTGATCGCCGACGCCGCGGCCTGCGCCGAGCCACCCGAGCCGACCGGCGCGTACGCGTCGGCACGCGGCCGGTTCAACGATGAGGTCACCACCCAAATCACCGGCGAAGTCGGACGCGTGTGGGGACTGACGGCAGCGTTGACCACCGACGAGCGCACCGGGTTAACCGGCATTCAATACACCGCGCCGCTGCGCGAGGACATGCTCCGGGCGCTGAGCCAATCGGAGCCGCCCGATTCCCGCAACGGACTGGCCCAGCAGCGGCTGGCGGTCGTCGGCCGAACGATCAACGACTTGTTTGGTGCCGTCACCATCGTCAACCCGGGCGGCTCCTACACCTTGGCCACCGAGCACAGCCCGCTGCCGCTGGCCCTGCACAACGGCCTCGCCGTTCCGATCCGGGTCCGACTCCAGGTCGACGCGCCGCCCGGGATGACCGTCACCGACATCGGCCAGATCGAGCTGCCGCCGGGATACCTGCCGCTACGGGTACCGATCGAAGTGAAATTCACCCAGCGGGTCGCTATCGACGTCGCGTTACGGACCCCGGACGGCATGCGGCTGGGCGAGCCGGTGCGGCTGTCGGTGCACTCCAACGCCTACGGCAAGGTGCTGTTCGCGATCACAATGACCGCAGCCGCGGTGCTGGTGCTGCTGGCCGGACGACGGCTTTGGCACCGCTTCCGTGGCCAGCCCGATCGCGCCGACCTCGACCGCCCCGCCCCGCCCCGCACCCGACACTCCGACCCGCGGCGCCGGATCACTCAGCGCCGGATCCCTCAGCGGGTCGATGAAGAGCACCGGGTATGAAACCCGCCCCTCGGCGGGCCGAACCACAATCACCGCCGCTGCCGCGGGGCCCGGCCCCGCCACCGACGGGTCTAACCCCTCCAGTCCCTTCGGGCCTGGACCTGGCGCGTCGACGGCCTGAACTGTCCGACGCCGCGCTGGTATCGCGGTCGTGGGCGATGGCATTCGCCACACTGATCAGCCGGCTCACCGGCTTCGCCAAGATTGTGTTGCTGGCCGCGATCCTGGGCGCCGCGCTGGCCAGCTCTTTCTCGGTGGCCAATCAGCTGCCGACCCTGATCGCCGCACTCGTGCTGGAGGCCACTTTCACCGCGATCTTTGTGCCGGTACTGACCCGCGCCGAGCAAGGCGACCCCGACGGCGGCGCGGCATTCGTGCGGCGCCTGGTGACGTTGGTCACCGCGCTGCTGCTGGTTGCCACGACGCTGTCGGTGCTCGCAGCGCCGTTGTTGGTGCGGCTGATGCTAGGCCGAAATCCGCAGGTCAACGAGCCCCTGACCACCGCCTTCGCGTACCTGCTGCTGCCCCAGGTGCTCGCCTACGGCCTGACGTCGGTGTTCATGGCGATCCTGAACACCCGCAACGTGTTCGGACCGACAGCGTGGGCGCCGGTCGTCAACAACATCGTCGCGATCGCGACCCTGGGGGTTTATCTGGCCGTCCCCGGTGAGCTGTCGGTCAATCCCGTCGAGATGGGCAACACCAAGCTGCTGGTGCTCGGGATCGGCACCAACTTGGGGGTGTTCGCGCAGACCGCGGTGCTGCTGGTGGCGCTACGGCGCGAACACGTCAGCCTGCGCCCATTGTGGGGAATCGATCAGCGCCTCAAGCGCTTCGGCGCGATGGCCGCCGCAATGGTGCTTTATGTGCTGATCAGCCAGCTCGGCCTGGTGGTCGGCAACCAGATCGCAAGCACGGCAGCAGCTTCCGGCCCCGCCATCTACAACTACACCTGGCTGGTGCTGATGCTGCCGTACGGCATGATCGGCGTCACGGTGCTCACCGTCGTCATGCCGCGGCTGAGTCGCAACGCCGCCGCCAACGACACCCGGGCCGTGCTCGCAGACCTGTCGCTGGCCACCCGACTGACGCTGATCACGCTGATCCCGATAGTCGCGTTCATGACCGTCGGCGGGCCCGCGATCGGCAGCGCGTTATTCGCATACGGCCATTTCGGCGGTGTCGACGCCGGGTACCTGGGCGCCGCGATCGCGTTGTCGGCGTTCACCTTGATCCCGTATGGGCTGGTGTTATTGCAGCTACGCGTCTTCTATGCCCGGGACCAACCCTGGACGCCGATCGCCCTCATCGTCGTCATCACGGTCGTCAAGGTCATCGGCTCGCTGCTGGCGCCCCACGTCACCGGTGACCCCGCAATGGTCGCCGGCTATCTCGGGCTGGCCAATGGGCTCGGATTTCTGGCCGGCGCGATCGTCGGCTACATCCTGCTGCGGCGTGCCCTGGTGCCCGCCGGTGCCCACCTGGTCGGCGCCGCCGAGATGCGGACCATCCTGGTGACGATCACCGCCTCCTTGCTTGCCGGACTGCTCGCGTACGTGGCTGATCGGCTGCTGAAGCTGGGCGAGTGGACGGCCCACGGCGGCGGCGGCGGTTCGCTGCTGCGGTTGTTGGTGCTGGCCGCGATCATGCTGCCCGTGATCGCCGTGGTCATGGTCTTCGCTCGGGTCCCCGAGGCGCAGGCGGCACTGGGCGCCGTGCGGCGCCGCTTCGGGCGCGAGCGCCTGGCGGCGGGGCCCCGGACGGCGACTGTGCAGCATCAATCGTCCCGGCACCGCCCGGTCACGTACCCTGAGCAGAGGAATTCGTCCCAGCCGGGGGCAAATGCGGTCCAGGAGCCGATCCGGCGCAGGCCTCCGGAGCGCGCAGCTACAGCCCGGATAGCGAAAGGACCGGAGGTGACCGACCGCCCACGGGAGAGCGCCCCATCCGGCGCCGGATCTGGCTTAGGGTCAGGCCCCGAGTTGCCGCGGCCGGCTGCCGACGACGTCCAGCCCGACATTTCGTCCGACCTCGACCCGGAACGCGTGTCGGGGCCGCGTCAGTCCGACAAGTTGAACGGCGATTTCGGGGCCGACGGCCGCGGGCCGATTCCCTTCGATGCGCCCCCCGAGCGCGGCGGGGGGCCGTCCGCACCGGCAGACGACGTGCACTTGGTTCCCGGCGCCCGTATCGCCGGTGGCCGCTACCGGCTGCTGGTCTTCCACGGTGGCGCACCCCCGTTGCAGTTCTGGCAGGCGCTGGACACCGCGCTGGATCGGCAAGTCGCGCTGACCTTCGTCGACCCGGACGGGGCCCTGCCCGACGACGTCCTGCAGGAGATCCTGGCCCGCACGTTGCGGCTCAGCCGCATCGACAAACCCGGTATCGCCCGGGTACTCGACGTTCTGCACACCGGTTCCGGCGGTTTGGTGGTCTCAGAGTGGATTCGCGGCGGTTCGTTGCAGGAGGTCGCCGACACGTCACCCTCGCCGGTCGGCGCCGTCCGGGCGATGCAGTCCTTGGCCGCCGCCGCCGACGCCGCCCACCGCGCCGGTGTCGCGCTGTCGATCGACCACCCCAGCCGGGTGCGCGTCAGCATCGACGGCGATGTCGTGCTGGCCTACCCGGCGACGATGCCCGACGCCAACCCGCAGGAGGACATCCGCGGCATCGGCGCGGCCCTGTACGCACTGCTGGTCAACCGCTGGCCGCTGCGGGAGCACGGGGTGCGCAGCGGGCTGGCGCCGGCAGCGCGCGACGCCACGGGCAATCCCGTCGAGCCCACCCTCATCGACCGCGATATCCCCTTCCAGATTTCCGCCGTCGCCGTCCGGTCGGTCCAAGAAGATGGTGGGATACGCAGCGCGTCAACGCTTTTGAATCTGTTGCAGCAGGCGACCGCGGTGGCCGACCGCACCGAGGTGCTCGGTCCGATCGACGAAGCCGAACCCGAACCCCCGGCACGGGTCAGGCCCAGCCGGCCGGCCAATCGACAATACTCGGTATTCGGCCACCGGCGCCGCAACATGCTGGTCGGTATGGTCGTGGGATTCACGATCCTTGTGGTGGCCCTGGTGGTGATCGCGTCGCTGGTGAACAAGGTCTTCGGAAACCTGAACGGTGGTCTCAACAAAGACGAACTCGGCCTCAACGCGCCGTCGTCATCGTCGTCCTCGTCGAGCGTCAGTTCCGCACCCGCGGGCAGCGTCGTCAAACCCACCAAGGCAACGGTCTACTTCCCCGACGGCGAACCCGACAACCCCGGCCAGGCCGCGCTGGCGATCGACGGTGACCCGAATACGTCCTGGCAAACCGAGATCTACCAAGACGCCACCCCGTTCCCCAATTGGAAGAAGGGTGAGGGGTTGATGTTGGCGCTGCCCAAGCCCACGGTGATCGGCGCGGTCACCATCGAGACTCCCAGCACCGGGACCAAGGTGGAGATTCGTTCGGCAACCACGCAGTCGCCGGCGACGGTGGACGACACCACGGTGCTGACTCCGGCGACAGCGCTAAAGCCCGGTCGTAACGTCATCCCGGTCAAGGCCGCCTCACCGACGTCGTATCTGCTGGTGTGGATTTCCACGTTGGGAAGTACCGACGGCAAAAACCGCGCCGAGATCGCGGAGATCACGGTTCAGGCGGCGTCCTAACGCCCGGTCCGCCCGGCGCATCCGGGTGAAGTGCCGAGTGACAACCGATTGGTTACTGTCCCGGCCGTGGCTTTGGGCGGCGACACTGGGCGAAAGCGCAACGACGGGCGGAAACCCGGTGATGGGCGGAAACGCAGTGACGCCGAACTGCTGGCCGCGCACGTTGCCGGCGACCGCCACGCCTTCGCCGAGCTGTTCCGCCGTCATCACCGGCAGCTGCACCGGCTCGCGCGACTCACCAGCCGCACCCCTGAGGATGCCGAGGACGCGCTGCAGGACGCCATGCTGTCGGCACATCGCGGCGCCGGCTCCTTTCGGTACGACGCCTCGGTGCACAGCTGGCTGCACCGCATCGTGGTCAATGCCTGCCTGGACCGGCTGCGGCGCGCCAAAGCCCGCCCGACCAGCCCGCTGGAGGACGTCTATCCGGTAGCCGATCGGACGGCCCAGGTCGAGACGGCGATCGTGGTGCAGCGGGCGCTGATGCGGCTACCCGTGCGGCAACGGGCCGCGGTGGTGGCGGTCGATATGCAGGGCTATTCGATCGCCGACACCGCCCAGCTGCTGGGCGTTGCCGAGGGCACGGTCAAGAGCCGGTGCGCGCGTGCCCGGGTGCGCCTGGCCGAACTGCTGGGCTACCTCAACACCGGCGTCAACACCGGCGCGCACGCCGCACCGGACCGCCCTGCGGGTCAGCAGTAGGCCGTACGTCAACGACCCGCCAGGCCTGTGCATGGCCGTCGGGCTGTGCATGACGGACACTGGGGCGGATGGGTGAAGCCGACAGAGAGCCAGCCAACGAGCCAGGGGATCCGCAAGACCCGCACGCAGCTGGCGCGCACGAACCGCCGCTGACGGTGGCGCTCCTCGCCGATCTACAGGCCGGTCTGCTCGATGACGACGTCGCCGCCCGGGTACGTGGCCGTGTCCGCGAAGATCCGGAGGCAGCCGAGCTCCTTCGCACCCTGAACCAGGTGCGTTGCGACCTCGCCGCCGCGGGCGCGGCGCCGGCGCCGGACCCTCCCCCTGGAGTCGCCGCCAGGATCTCCGCGGCGCTGAGGTCAGCGAGCGGATCACCGGCCGGCGGCGCCGCTCACTCGGCCCGACCGCAGATCCGCCCGGCCCGGGTGATCGCCGGTGTGGCGGGCCTCTGCGCCGTCGTTGCCGCGATCGGCTTCGGCACGGCGGCATTGCTGACCGCGCCCGCGCCGACGCCGAGCACGCCGGTGACCGCCGAGCACATCACGGTCTCACTGCCCCCCATGACGATCCCGCTATCGCAGGCGCAGATCCTGGGCCTGCTCGACCACGGTCCCGACTTCGGCGCCCTCGACGGCACCCTCAACGATCCGTCGCGCCGCGCGTCCTGCCTCAGCGGGCTCGGGTATCCGGCATCCACCCGGGTGCTGGGCGCACGGCCGATCGACATCAACGTCCGCCCCGCCGTACTGCTGGTGCTGCCCGGCGACACGCCCGACAAACTGGCGGTCTTTGCGGTCGCGCCGAATTGCAGCGCGGCCGATACCGGCCTGTTGGCCAGCACCGAGATCCCCCGCTCCTAGGGGTATGCAGGTGTGGCGCCCAGCGCGCGGGGAACACCCCCGCCTACGCTGGCGTTCGTAGACATAGCTTTAAGCATTTAGTACCTGAAAGGCTCGTATGACCGCCGCCCCGTCAGCTCCTGACACAGTTCACGACGTCATCGTCATCGGCTCCGGCCCCGCCGGATACACCGCAGCCCTCTACACCGCGCGCGCGCAGCTGGCACCGCTGGTCTTCGAGGGCAGCGCTTTCGGCGGCGCGTTGATGACCACAACCGAGGTGGAGAACTACCCCGGCTTTCGCGACGGCATCACCGGCCCGGAGCTGATGGACGAGATGCGCGAGCAAGCCCTGCGATTTGGCGCGGACCTGCGGATGGAAGACGTCGAGTCGGTATCGCTGGGCGGACCGATCAAATCGGTCGTCACCGCGGACGGGGAAACGCACCGGGCCCGGGCCGTCATCTTGGCGATGGGCGCCGCCGCGCGCTACCTGCAGGTGCCCGGCGAGCAGGAGTTGCTGGGGCGCGGCGTGAGTTCGTGTGCCACCTGTGACGGGTTCTTCTTCCGGGACCAGGACATCGCCGTTATCGGCGGCGGTGACTCGGCGATGGAAGAGGCCCTGTTTTTGACCCGGTTCGCCAGCAGCGTCACGCTGGTGCACCGCCGCGACGAGTTCCGGGCCTCAAAGATCATGCTCAACCGCGCCCGCAACAACGAGAAGATCAAATTCATCACCAATCACACCGTCGTCGCGGTCGACGGCGACACCACGGTGACGGGACTGCGGCTGCACAACACCAAAACCGGCGAGGAAACCGCGCTCGCGGTGACCGGCGTGTTCGTCGCAATCGGCCACGAGCCGCGGTCCAGCCTGGTGCGCGATGCCGTCGACGTCGACCCGGACGGTTACGTGCTGGTGCAGGGACCAACCACCAGCACCACGCTGGACGGTGTATTCGCGGCCGGCGACCTGGTGGACCGCACCTACCGGCAGGCGGTCACGGCCGCCGGAAGTGGTTGCGCCGCGGCCATAGACGCCGAGCGTTGGCTCGCGGAGCATGCGGAATCAGACGCGTCCGCCGGTGGCACGGCAGACGCGGGAAACGCGGACAGTACCGACACATTGATTGGAGCACCACGATGACCGACGCCGAAAACGCCGGAGCCACAATAGAAGTTTCCGACGCGTCCTTCTCCACGGACGTGTTGGCTAGCAATAAGCCTGTGCTGGTTGACTTTTGGGCAACCTGGTGTGGACCATGCAAGATGGTGGCGCCGGTACTCGAGGAAATCGCGGCCGAGCGGGCCGGCCAACTCACCGTCGCCAAGTTGGACGTGGACGCCAATCCGGAGACAGCGCGCGATTTCCAGGTCGTGTCGATCCCGACCATGATCTTGTTCAAGGACGGCCAGCCGGTGAAGCGGATCGTCGGCGCCAAGGGTAAGGCGGCGTTGTTGCGCGAGCTTTCCGACCAGGTTCCCAACCTCACCTGACCCCGGTCGAGATCGCGCCACCAGGCGCACACTTGGCCTGGGGTTTTCCCGAAATCGGCCACGATCTGCGACAATACGGGTAGCTGTTGTGTATGTGTCACCGTGTCTGTTGAGCGCTCGAGAGTCTCGGAGGGCCTCTGGTATGTCGAGTCCGCGCCGCGAAAATGGCGACGCGTTGCGCTGTGGTGACCGAAGCGCCGCTGTCACTGAGATCCGGGCCGCGCTGGCTGCACTAGGGCTGCTGGACAATCCCGACGAGGACTTGAGCACCGGCCGACATGTGGCACTCGACGTGTTCGACGGCGAGCTGGACCACGCGGTGCGTGCCTTCCAGCAGCATCGCGGACTGCTGGTGGACGGCATTGTCGGCGAAGCCACCTACCGGGCGCTGAAAGAAGCCTCCTACCGGCTCGGCGCTCGCACGCTGTATCACCAATTCGGCGCCCCGCTGTACGGTGACGACGTCGCCACGTTGCAGGCGCGACTGCAGGAACTTGGCTTCTACACCGGCCTGGTCGACGGACATTTCGGGTTGCAGACCCACAATGCGTTGATGTCGTATCAGCGCGAGTACGGCCTTGCCGCCGATGGCATCTGTGGCCCGGAAACGTTGCGCTCCTTGTACTTTCTGAGTTCACGAGTCACGGGCGGCTCGCCACACGCCATTCGTGAAGAAGAGCTGGTCCGCCGGTCCGGCCCGAAACTGTCGGGCAAGCGCATCATTATCGATCCGGGCCGCGGCGGTGCCGACCACGGTCTGATCACGCAGGGTCCGAATGGACCTATCAGTGAAGCAGATGTGTTGTGGGACTTAGCAAGTCGACTTGAGGGCAGGATGACCGCCATTGGCATGGAAACCTTCCTGTCCCGGCCGACCAATCGCAGCCCATCGGACGCCGAACGAGCAGCTACCGCTAATAATGTGGGCGCAGACCTGATGATCAGCCTGCGCTGCGAAACTCAGGCCAGCTCTTCGGCTAACGGCGTGGCCTCCTTCCACTTTGGCAACTCGCATGGTTCGGTCTCCACCATTGGCCGCAATCTGGCCGATTTCATTCAGCGAGAAGTGGTCGCCCGTACCGGTTTGCGGGATTGTCGTACCCACGGCCGCACCTGGGATCTGCTGAGACTGACTCGGATGCCGACGGTTCAGGTCGATGTCGGCTACATCACCAACCCTCGCGACTGCGGGATGCTGGTCGGGGCGCAGACCCGCGATGCGATCGCCGAGGGTATTCTCGCCGCGGTCAAGCGGCTCTATCTGCTGGGCAAGAACGATCGGCCCACCGGCACGTTCACCTTCGCCGAGCTCCTCGCCCACGAACTATCGGTGGAACGGGCCAGCAGAAGTTCGTAACCTGGTGGGCCCTGCAGGGCCCAACCGATTCACTGGGCTTTCAATGCTTTCAATGCGTTGCTGGTCGTGGACCCCGCCCCGACCGGCTGCTGCAGCTGAGCATTCGCAAGCAGGCGCTCGAGGGCGGCCTCGACTTCGGCTTTCCATCCCAAACCCTTGTCCAGCTCAAGCCGAAGCCGCGGGAAGTACGGGTGCGGTGCCACCACGACGAAACCGACGTCCTGCAAAAAGTCGGCGTCGATGATGCAGTGGTCGACCGAGCAGTCCCCGAGCGCTTCCAACACCGGCGCGACATCCGGGTCCGCCGTGCGCGGATCTTGCAACTCGGTGGCCGCCTGGGTGCGACCAAACGCCTCCAGCGCCCGGACTCCGCGCCGGACCAACTCGTCGATCACCCGGGCGATGAGGCTGTGTGGCAGATCGTCGGCGGCCTGCCCGAGCTCGACACCCATCGACGTCAACAGCACCGCGTCCGGAGACACCGGCGCGGTGGGGAACCGATGTGCCCGCGGTACCGCGCCCGGCGGAGCGTAGAGCACATACCCCAGGCACGGCGGCTCGCTGTGGCTCCGTTCGTCCGGGACCTCCGTCGCGACCTGCCCGCACGAGCCCCACTCCAGCATCACCATCGACAGCCAGGCTTCCTTTTCGAACTCCGGGTCTGCGAGGTGGTCTTGGTTACCGAGGGTCGCGGGGTCGACCTCCCAGAAGACGCAGCGGCGCGCGTGCTTGGGAAGTTGCTCGAACGCTTCGAGCCGCAGCGGTGTTATTCGAGCGGACACTAGTCTCCTGGTCTCCGTGCGGTGCTCCGCAGCGAACCGCCATGCGGTCCGTGTGCACCAACAGCCCCTCCAGGATATGCACCGACAGCCCCTCCTGGATAGGAGAGTTTGTCCTCGTCGCGCCGGTGTCTGGAATCCCACCTCGACCGCGACGCCATAACCGACGCCCGCCCGTCGCACCGGCCGGCCGGTTGTCGAAATAGCTTGATGCACATGGGGTCTGGATCTAATTCCGGTGCCGCAGTGGGCTGTATCGCATCGCGAAGCGGTCGCAGTGTCACAGTGACGTAATTACGGCGTATGCCCGTTCATGCCTTGCGCGGAGTCATCATCGCGACGATTCGCTGCAAGTCCTCCACCGAGCCAAACTCCACCACGATCCTCCCCTTGCGTTTGCCGAGGCTGACCGTGACCCGGGTATCGAAGGCCGTTGACAGGCGCTCAGCAATGTCTTGAAGACCGGGCATCTGGATCGGCTTGCGGCGCTGCGGCGACGGTGTGATGGTGATGTCGCCGCGGTTGGTCAGGGTGACCGCTTCCTCGGTCGCCCGCACCGACAGGCCCTCCGCCACGATCCGGCTGGCCAATTCCTCCTGTGCCTCGGCGCCGGCCTCTAACGACAACAGCGCACGGGCATGGCCGGCCGACAGTACGCCCGCCGCCACTCGGCGCTGCACCGGGATCGGCAGCTTCAGTAGCCGGATCATGTTGGTGATCAGTGGCCGCGAGCGGCCGATGCGCGCCGCCAGTTCATCGTGGGTAACCCCGAATTCGTCGAGCAGCTGCTGATAGGCCGCCGCCTCTTCCAGGGGGTTCAGCTGTGCCCGATGGATGTTTTCCAAGAGGGCGTCGCGCAGCAGGTTGTCATCACCGGTCTCGCGCACGATGGCCGGGATGGTGGCCAGGCCCGCCTCCTGGGCTGCCCGCCAGCGCCGCTCCCCCATCACGATCTGGTAGCGCGCGCCGCTCTGCGTTCCGGCCACCGCCCGCACCACGATCGGCTGCAGCAGGCCGAACTCACGGATGGAGTGCACGAGCTCGGACAGGGCCTCCTCATCGAAGACCTGCCGTGGCTGACGGGGGTTGGCCTCGATGTCGGCCGGCGGGATCTCGCGGTACACCGCGCCTATCGCGCCGTCCGGCGTCGGACCTCCGATCAGAACATTGGCGGCAGCCTCCCCCATCCGCGGACCAAACGTCGGCGGCCCTGACTCGCCGGTGGGGCCCGTGGGGATCAGCGAAGCCAGGCCCCGGCCGAGGCCGCCCTTCTTGCGCAACGGCTGGGTCATGGTTGTCCCTTCGCGGATGGTGGCCGATCACGCCCGGCGAGTTCCCGGCTCGCGTCAAGGTAGCTCATCGCCCCGCGTGAACCGGGGTCGTAATCGATGATCGTCATGCTGTAGCCCGGTGCCTCGGAGACCTTGACGCTGCGCGGAATCACCGTGCGTAGCACCTTGGCTCCGAAGTACCGGCGCACCTCTTCGGCCACCTGGTCGGCGAGCTTTGTCCGGCCGTCGTACATGGTGAGGATCACCGTCGTCACGTCGAGCCGAGGATTGAGGTGGGCCCTCACCATCTCGATGTTGCGCATCAGCTGTGACACGCCCTCGAGCGCGTAGTACTCACACTGGATCGGGATCATCACCTCGGGCGCGGCGACGAGTGCATTGATCGTCAGTAATCCGAGCGACGGCGGACAGTCGATAAAGATGTAGTCGAAGTCGAAGTCCTGCAGCTGGGCCAGGGCGGTGCGCAAACGATTCTCGCGCGCGACCATGCTGACCAATTCGATCTCGGCGCCGGCCAGATCGATCGTCGCGGGAACACAGAACAGTCGGTCGCTGTGCGGGCTGCGGCGCAACGCGGCCTGCAATGGTACTTCGCCGAGGAGTACCTCGTACGACGACGGCGTGCCGGACGGGCGGTCGGTGATGCCGAGTGCCGTGCTCGCGTTGCCCTGGGGATCCAGGTCGATGACGAGCGTCTTGAGTCCCTGTACCGCGAGCGCGGCGGCGAGGTTGACCGCGGTGGTGGTTTTGCCGACGCCGCCCTTTTGGTTCGCGATTGTGAACAGCCGGGGCTGGCGCGGCCTCGGCAGCGGCTCGTGGGCGGTATGCAGGACCCGCATGGCGCGTTCCGCGGCGGCGCCGATCGGGGTGTCGAGATCGTTCGATGTTTCACGTGAAACATTCGCGGGCGCCGCGCCCGGCGCGACGGGCGCGGGCGCGGGCACGGGCACGGGCGGCACCGTCCCCTGCGGCACCACCGGTGCCGACGCCGGCTGCGCGTGGGGCCAGCCATGTGGCGAACTCATCGTGCCCTCCTGCTTGCCGCCCGGGCCGGTGCGTGTCGACTCTGCTTGCCACGTCGCGCCGACACCACGGTTGCGGGCGGACGCAAATAGTTCGCGCCACATGTGACCACCCTGACATCAACGGCGCCCAATGCGGCCATCACACGCCGGTGTTGCCGGAGTTCGTCGGGAGCGCGCTCCCCCTTGATCGCGAGCATCCGCCCGTCCGCTCTAAGCAACGGCATACTCCACTTCGTCAACTTGTCCAGTGCCGCCACGGCTCGTGACACCGCGACATCCGTCTCCCCAATACGGTCCCGTACCCATGGCTCCTCGGCGCGGCCGCGCACAACCTCGACGGGTAGCCCTAGTTCGGTCACCACCTCGCGGAGAAAGTCGACGCGGCGCAGGAGTGGCTCCAGGAGAACAACCCGGACATCCGGCCGGGCGATCGCCAACGGCAGTCCGGGCAAGCCGGCACCGCTGCCGATGTCCACCACCCGATCACCCGGATCGAGGAGCTCGCTTACCGATGCGCTGTTCAGCAGATGCCGCTCCCAGAGTCGGGGGACCTCGTGTGGTCCGATCAGACCGCGTTCCACCCCGGCCTCCGCCAAGAGTTCCGCGTATCGCTGTGCAAGGTCGAGCCGCGTGCCGAAGAGCGCGGACGCGGCGTCGGGCGCGGCCCTTGCGTTCGCCGTCGACTGAGACACCTCGCAAGGGCCGACATGTTTCACGTGAAACATTCCTCTGCTCTTCTTGGTCTTCCGGGCCCGGGCGAGGGCCCTAGGAACTACACAGCTGTAACTCGGTCCGCTTAGTCGTGCAGAATGACGACGCGTCGCGACGGCTCCACGCCCTCGCTTTCGCTGTGCACTCCCGGCACTGCAGCGACGGCATCGTGCACGATCTTGCGCTCGAACGGCGTCATCGGAGCGAGCTCTTCGCGCTCACCGCTAGCGAGCACCCGGCGCGCCACTTTGTCACCCAGCGCGGCCAATTCCTCCCGCCGCCGACGTCGCCAGCTTGCGATGTCGAGCATCAGCCGGCTCCGCACGCCCGTCCTCTGGTGTACCGCCAGCCGGGTGAGTTCTTGCAAAGCGTCGAGTACTTCGCCGCCCCGGCCGACCAACTTGTTCAGGTCCTCACTGCCGTCAATGCTCACCACCGCGCGGTTGCCCTCGACATCCAGATCGATATCGCCGTCGAAGTCCAGCAGATCCAACAGCTCTTCCAGGTAGTCGCCGGCGATCTCCCCCTCAGCGACCAAACGCTCCTCGAGGTCCTCGCCGGCTTCGCCCGTCGCCGCATCCTCCTCGGCATCGACAGGTGCCGCGTCGACTGTTTCGGTATCAACGTCGCGCTCGGTGGTTTCGGCGTCCGTCATGGCTTTACCTCTTTTCATTCACGGGTCTTTGTTGTTTTCGGGCGATCGAGCTTTCCCGCGCTCGTCAGCGTTTGGGTCTTTTCGGCCGCGCGCCCGGCCGTGGTGCGCGGTTGGTCGGGCTGCTGTTGCGTCCGGCTCGGTTCGGCGTGTTCGACGTGTTCGGCCGAGTCTCGGCCGCCTTCGTCTCGGCCTCGTCAGCACCGGAGCCGTCCGTTTCCGCGGAGCTCGACTCGGCGCCGTCGTCGTCGCCCACCGCGTTATCTTGTCGTGACCCGATACCGCTTCCCTGTCCCGCCTTCGGGGGGCGTTTGGGCTTGGCTCCCGGCGCTGGCGCGTGCGCCGCGCGTCGCTGGATGGCTTCCTTCTTTTTCGCCTCTTCCTCTTTCTCGATCATGTTGAACACATAGTGCTGCTGACCGAAGGTCCAGATGTTGTTCGCGAACCAGTACAAAATGATCGCCAGCGGAAGAAACGGACCACCGACCACAACGCCCAACGGAAACACGTACAGCGCCATCTTGTTCATCATCGCGGTCTGCGGATTCGCGGCCGCCTCCACGCTCTGCCGTGCCACGGACGCGCGACTGTTGAAGTACGTCGCAATCCCGGCCAGGAGCATCACCGGCGTCCCGACCGCGATCACCGCGGGACGACTAAAGTGCGTGAACGCGTCCAATCCGGCGTGCTGTGTCATGAACGCGCCGATCGGGGCGCCCCACAAGTTGGCGTCCAGGAAGTGCCCGACGTCGGCCGGGGTGAACATGTAGTTCCCCGTCATCCGGTTCTCGACCACCGACATGTGCGGCTGACCGAAACCCCCGGTCGTCCGGTTGAACGATCGCAAGACGTGGTAGAGCCCGAGGAACACCGGTATCTGCGCCAGCATCGGCAGGCAACCCAGGATGGGATTGAACCCGTGCTCGCGTTGCAGTTTTTGCATCTCGAGCGCCATGCGCTGGCGGTCCTTGCTGTACTTCTTTTGCAGCGCCTTGATCTGTGGTTGCAGTTCCTGCATCTGCCGAGTGGTGCGGATCTGTTTGACGAACGGCTGGTACAGCAACGCACGCAAGGTGAACACCAAAAACATCACCGCCAGCGCCCACGCGAAAAAGCTCGATGGTCCCAGCAGAGCGCCGAACAGCTTGTACCAGACCCACATGATCCACGACACTGGGTAGTAGACGAAGTCAAGACTGAACAGATCAAACGACAAAAGACTCACCTTCCCCTAGCTGCGCCGGGGGCCCCCAGGCGTTGCCGATGTCGTCGGAGCCCGCCGGACGGCCCGGGCCATTTGGTACACGCTCCGGTATCGGATCCCATCCTCCCCGATGCCACGGTCCGCACTTGGCGAGCCTGGCTGCGGCCAACCAGCCTCCCCGGACCAAGCCGTACTCGGTCAGCGCATCAACCGCGTATTGGCTACAGGTCGGAACAAAGCGGCACGACGCCGGCCGCAGCGGCGAAACCATATGCCGGTAGAGCCGGATCAGAAAGACCAGTCCACGCACCCCGGCCATACCGATGCTGTGGGCGCCTGCGTGCACGCGTGCCAACGGACTCACCGGTCCGTTCCCGCCAACTCGATAGCGCGTCGCAACCCGGTTCGCAGCTGCTGTTCTAGCCATGCGGACGACACGTGCCGGCTGCTCGGCAGCGCACGGATCACCACCTCATCGGATTGATGGAGATCACCTAACATGGTTCGCGCGACATGCCGCAGCCGGCGGGCGACCCGATGGCGTTCGACGGCCGAACCGACCGGTTTGCCGACTATCAGGCCGACGCGCGGCCCCCGCGGACCATCAGGCTGATCCGGGGTGTGCGCCCGGCGGACGTGAACGACGAGGTCTGGCTGCACGGTTCGCATCCCGTGCTTTACCGTCGCGTCGAACTCGGTCGACCGCCTCATGCGGTTGCGTGCCGGAAGCACCGCCAAGAAACCCGACGTTGCGATCAGGCAGATAACGCGCGGCGACCCTTACGGCGCCGGTTGGAGACGATCGCACGTCCAGCGCGGGTGCGCATCCGCAGGCGGAAACCGTGCACGCGGGCTCGTCGCCGGTTATTCGGCTGGAAGGTCCGCTTGCCCTTGGTCACGGCATTCTCCTCGCTGTGTGCGGCATCGTTTGTGGCAATGCCTCCGGCCGCTCACGCGTCACAACTGGGTCAGAACTTTGTTAGTCTGCGGGTCGGTCGGGGTGGTCCTGCTGCTGGCCGGCGCGGTCCCCAAGCAGAACATCGGTGGGTCGCAGCCGTATCGCCGACTTTCGGGCGACTGTTTGAGGGTACTGATGAGCCTCCGCTGGGTCAAACCTGGCCTGCCCCAAGCCCTGATGCCGGCGGCCCGCTACACGCACCCACCCGAACGTTGTGTAAACAAACGTTGTCAGCAGGGCAGCGGGAAGCAATCTGGGCAGTGACCCGACAGAAGCCGAAAGAACCCGATTGGAGTGGAACATAACGGTTGGCAGCCGCGCGGAAAACTGTTAGCTTCGGGCAGTGCCGTTTCGCCACCGGAGCGGCGGTCGACAACGAAGCGAGGATGACGGATCGACTGGCTGCCTAGATAACCTTCGCCGGTTGTCTCCAGCACGGAGATCGCGGGCCGCTACCAACAGGCTGCGGTTCGCTTACGACCATCCTGTCCACACCTGTGTATAACTATGTGGACAGTTGCGTTGCCACCACCGAGCTGGTCGTACCACGACCCGAAATTTCCGAGAATCAGGGAGATGCGTCGTTGACCGATGACCCTGGTTCAGGCTTCACCAAAGTATGGAACGCGGTCGTTTCCGAGCTCAACGGCGAGTCCACCCCAGACGGCGTGCCACCCAACCGCACCACCCTGATGACGCCGCTGACGCCTCAGCAAAGAGCATGGCTGAATCTTGTCCAACCACTCACCATCGTTGAGGGGTTTGCCCTTTTGTCGGTGCCAAGCAGCTTTGTGCAAAATGAGATCGAACGCCACCTGCGCACACCGATCACCGACGCCCTCAGCCGTCGACTCGGACAGCAGATTCAACTCGGAGTGCGCATCGCCCCACCCTCCCCCGACGATGCCGACGATCCCGCCTTTCCACCGCTTGAGGACCCCGGAGTCGAAGCGACCGACACAGACGACGGCTATGACAACGCTGACAACGGTGAAGCCCTCAACGGCGGTGGTCCGCAGAGCTGGCCGACCTACTTCAGCGAACGCTCGCACCACACCGAATCGGCGCCGCCGGTGGGAGCCAGCCTCAACCGCCGCTACACCTTCGATACGTTCGTCATCGGGGCCTCCAACCGGTTCGCCCATGCCGCCGCCCTGGCCATCGCCGAAGCACCGGCCCGGGCCTACAACCCGCTCTTCATTTGGGGCGAGTCCGGGCTTGGCAAGACACACCTGCTGCACGCCGCCGGCAACTACGCCCAACGACTCTTCCCGGGCATGCGGGTCAAGTACGTGTCAACCGAGGAATTCACCAACGACTTCATCAACTCTCTTCGCGACGACCGCAAAGTTGCTTTCAAGCGCAGTTACCGCGATGTCGACGTGTTGCTCGTCGACGACATCCAATTCATCGAGGGCAAAGAAGGTATCCAGGAGGAGTTCTTCCACACCTTCAACACGCTGCATAACGCCAACAAGCAGATCGTCATCTCATCCGACCGCCCGCCGAAACAACTCGCCACCCTCGAAGACCGGCTGAGGACCCGGTTCGAGTGGGGCCTGATCACCGACGTGCAGCCGCCGGAACTCGAAACCCGCATCGCCATCCTGCGCAAAAAAGCACAGATGGAACGGCTGGCAGTGCCCGACGACGTGCTCGAGCTGATCGCCAGCAGCATCGAACGCAACATCCGCGAACTCGAGGGAGCCCTCATCCGGGTCACCGCGTTTGCCTCGCTGAATAAGACCCCGATCGACAAGGCGCTGGCCGAGATTGTGCTTCGCGACTTGATCGCCGACGCCAGCACCATGCAAATCAGCGCCGCTACCATCATGGCCGCCACCGCCGAATACTTCGACACCACGGTCGAAGAGCTGCGCGGGCCGGGCAAGACCCGAGCGCTGGCACAGTCCAGGCAGATCGCAATGTATCTGTGCCGGGAGCTCACCGACCTCTCACTGCCCAAAATCGGCCAGGCGTTCGGCCGCGATCACACCACGGTCATGTACGCACAACGGAAGATCTTGTCCGAGATGGCCCAGCGACGTGAAGTGTTCGATCACGTCAAGGAACTCACCACTCGCATCCGTCAGCGCTCCAAGCGCTGACTTGGCAGAATTTTTTTCGAGAAACTTCTCGCACCCGCGTCACACCAGCCACACCCCTGTGGTGTGCGCAGCACTGTGCACAACCCACTCGAACAGCCGTGTAGCACTCGGGCCTGCGCACACGGTCGTCGCTCATCCCCAATTGCCCGACAACGAACACACAGTTGTCAACGCGGTCATGCACAAGCCGATGACTTCCCGACCAGCGCCAAGGCTGGTCTATCCTCAAAACGCACAGCCTTTAATACTGTTACTGAGATCTCTTCGTTGTTTCTTCTTTGAAGTACAGGCTTGGGGACGCCGCGTTGCGCAGGCCTCGCTACGCTCTCGCTGATCCGGCTTGTCGGCGTTTGCGATTAGCTTTCAACTTGGCGTTCGAAGATCTACGGTTGTTCTTCGACTGCCGTTTACGGCTGGCGGGGCTAGCCACTGGAAGTTGAACTCGCTGTTAGGTGAAGGGGAGCTATGGACGTGGCGACGACAAGAGCTAGCCTCACCGATTTGAAGTTCCGTTTGGTGCGAGAGTCGTTCGCCGAAGCGGTGTCGTGGGTGGCCAAGAATCTGCCTACCAGGCCCGCGGTGCCGGTCCTGTCCGGGGTGTTGCTGACCGGCACGGACGAGGGCCTGACGATCTCTGGATTCGATTACGAGGTGTCCGCCGAGGCGCAGGTGGCGGCCGAAATAGCTTCTCCTGGAAGCGTTTTGGTGTCCGGCAGGTTGCTGTCAGACATTACCAAGGCACTGCCGAACAAGCCGGTCGACTTCGATGTGGACGGTAACCGCGTCTCACTGACCTGCGGAAACGCCAGGTTTTCGCTGCCGACGATGGCGGTTGAGGATTACCCGACGTTGCCGACCCTGCCGGAGGAGACGGGGACGTTGCCGGCGGAAGTGTTCGCCGAGGCGATCAGTCAGGTTGCCATCGCGGCCGGCCGAGACGACACCTTGCCCATGCTGACCGGTATTCGGGTTGAGATCTCGGGTGAGACGGTGGTTTTGGCTGCTACCGACAGGTTTCGGCTGGCGGTTCGCGAGCTGACATGGTCGGCGTCGTCGCCCGATGTCCAGGCGGCCGTGCTGGTACCGGCCAAGACGCTCGCCGAGGCCGCCAAAGCGGGCGGCGATGATTCTGAAGTTCGTTTGTCGCTGGGCGCCGGAACGGGCGTGGGGAAGGACGGGCTGCTCGGCATCAGCGGTAACGGGAAGCGCAGCACCACTCGACTTCTGGACGCCGAGTTCCCGAAGTTTCGGCAGTTGTTGCCCGCGGAGCACAGCGCGGTGGCCACGATCAACGTGGCCGAGCTCACCGAAGCGATCAAGCTAGTGGCATTGGTCGCCGACCGTGGCGCACAAGTCCGCATGGAATTCGCCGATGGCATGTTGCGGCTTTCTGCCGGCGCCGACGATGTGGGCCGGGCCGAAGAAGACCTGGCCGTCGATTACGCCGGCGAACCGTTGACCATCGCGTTCAACCCGACCTATCTGACCGACGGGCTGGGGTCGGTGCATTCGGAACGGGTGTCGTTTGGCTTTACCACGCCGGGTAAGCCCGCGTTGCTGCGGCCGGCGCTCGACGACGACAGCCACCCGAGCGGTCCTGGTCCTTTTCCCGCGTTGCCGACGGACTATGTCTATTTGTTGATGCCAGTCCGGTTGCCCGGGTAGGTGTACGTCCGGCATTTGGGGCTGCGTGACTTCCGTTCCTGGGAGCACGCCGAGCTTGAATTGCATCCGGGCCGGACGGTGTTCGTCGGTCCCAACGGTTATGGTAAGACGAATCTGATTGAGGCTTTGTGGTATTCGACCACCCTTGGTTCGCATCGGGTGGGTACCGACATGCCGCTGATTCGCGCGGGCGCAAGTCGCGCGGTGGTTTCCACGATCGTGGTCAACGAAGGAAGAGAATGTGCGGTTGATTTGGAGATTGCCGCGGGACGGGCGAACAAGGGCCGGTTGAACCGGTCACCCGTCCGCAGTACGCGCGAGGTGGTCGGTGTACTGCGCGCGGTGTTGTTTGCTCCAGAGGATTTGGCCTTGGTTCGCGGCGATCCGGCGGACCGGCGCCGCTACCTGGACGACCTGGCCACCGTGTGCCGTCCGGTCATCGCGGGGGTGCGCGCCGACTATGACAAAGTGCTGCGGCAGCGTACGGCGCTGCTCAAGTCCGTTTCCGGAGCACGGTATCGAGGCGATCAGGGTGCGCTGGAGACCCTTGACGTGTGGGACAGCCGGTTGGCCGAGCACGGTGCTGAATTGATGGCCGCCCGCATCGAGCTGGTGAACCAGTTGGCGCCGGAGGTGGAAAAGGCCTATCAGCTGTTGGCACCGGAATCGCGTCCGGCGTCCATCGGCTATCGCGCCAGCTTCGATGTCGAGCCTGGCACGGGGACCGATCGTGGATTGCTGGAAGCAGGTCTGCTGGCTGCGCTCTCGGTGCGTCGGGACGCGGAGTTGGAACGTGGCATGTGCCTTGTTGGGCCGCACCGCGACGAGCTTGAGCTGCGGCTGGGCGATCAACCCGCGAAAGGCTTTGCCAGCCAAGGGGAATCGTGGTCACTGGCGGTGGCGCTCCGGTTGGCGGCGTATGAATTGTTGCGCGCCGATGGCGGCGAACCGGTGTTGTTGCTTGACGACGTGTTCGCCGAACTCGATCTCGCGCGGCGTCTCGCGTTGGCAACGGTGGCCGAGTCGGCCGAACAAGTCCTGGTAACCGCCGCGGTGCTGGAGGACATTCCCGCCGGCTGGGACGCTAGGCGGGTGAATATCGACTTGCGCGACGGCGAGTCTGGACGGGTATCGGTGGTGCAATTGTGAGCGGCTCGGATGACCGGCCTGACTCCGAACGGGGCGAAAAGCTAATTGTGGGCGGCTCGGGTGACCGGCCTGACTCCGAACGGGGCGAAAAGCTAATTGTGGACGGCTCGGGTGACCGGCCTGACTCCGAACGGGGCGAAAAGCCAAGCGAGTTGGCCGGTATCGACTTGGTCAGGCGCACTCTGGAGGAGGCCCGTGCTGCCGCCCGCGCGCAGGGAAAGAACGCCGGGCGCGGCTTGGCGGTGCCACCTGGTTGGCGCCGCGGCGCTGGACGGCGGCGCAGCTGGTCGGGACCCGGTCCCGACGTCCGCGATCCGCAACCCTTGGGGCGGGCCGCACGTGAACTGGCGAAAACACGCGGCTGGTCGGCGCATGTCGCCGAGGGAACCGTGCTGGGGCAATGGCCGGTGGTGGTCGGCAAGGAGATCGCCGACCATGCGAGCCCGATCGCCCTGAGGGACGGGGTGCTCAGCGTGGCCGCCGAATCCACGGCATGGGCGACACAGTTGCGGGTGATGCGGGCGCAGTTGCTGGCCAAAATCGCCGCGGCCGTCGGCAACGGTGTGGTGACGTCGCTGAAAATTACCGGCCCGACGTCGCCGTCGTGGCGCAAGGGGCCGCGGCACATCGCCGGCAGAGGCCCGCGCGACACCTACGGGTAGCTCATTCAACGGCTCAAAGTATCCCCAGATGGGCCTTGATCAACAGACGGCTCAGAGCCGCCAGAACGAAACGGAGGCGCGCGGCTAACGTCGGGACGCGCCGGGAATAAAGAAATCGAGCGCACGACGCGACCAGACAGGCAGAAACGCTCCCAGAAAATCGGTGCGGACCCGCGCTCACGGTAGAGTGGAGTGATGCGACTGCTGCGGTGACTGGACCGCTCGCATGCAACCCCAAGGAGAGCATTCGGACCGTGGCTGCCCAGAAGAAGAAGGCCCAAGACGAATATGGCGCTGCATCCATCACCATCCTCGAAGGGTTGGAGGCCGTCCGCAAACGCCCCAGCATGTATATCGGGTCCACTGGCGAGCGGGGTCTGCACCACCTGGTCTGGGAGGTAGTCGACAACGCGGTCGACGAGGCGATGGCCGGTTACGCGACCACCGTCAACGTGGTGCTACTCGAGGACGGCGGAGTAGAAGTCGTTGACAACGGCCGCGGCATCCCGGTCGCCATGCACGCCTCGGGCATCCCCACCGTCGATGTGGTGATGACCCAACTGCACGCCGGCGGCAAGTTCGACTCCGACGCCTATGCAATATCGGGTGGTTTGCATGGTGTCGGCGTGTCGGTGGTCAACGCCTTGTCCTCCCGGCTCGAGGTTGAGATCAAGCGCGACGGCTATGAGTGGTCGCAGGTTTACGAGAAGTCCGAACCCGTAGGCCTCAAACAGGGCGCGCCAACGAAGAAGACCGGTTCGACGGTGCGGTTTTGGGCGGACTCGACCATCTTCGAAACCACCGAGTACGACTTCGAAACCGTCGCGCGCCGGCTGCAGGAGATGGCTTTCCTCAACAAGGGGCTGACCATCAACCTGACCGACGAGCGGGTGACCCCGGCCGAAGTGGTCGACGAGGTCGTCAGCGATGTGGCCGAGGCACCGAAGTCGGCCAGCGAGCGGGCGGCCGAATCCGCTGCGCCGCACAAGGTTAAACGCCGCACCTTCCATTACCCCGGTGGTCTGGTCGATTACGTCAAACACATCAACCGTACTAAGAGCCCGATCCACAGCAGCATTGTCGATTTCTCCGGCAAGGGGCCCGGTCACGAAGTCGAGATCGCGATGCAGTGGAACGCCGGCTATTCGGAATCGGTGCACACCTTCGCCAACACCATCAACACCCATGAAGGCGGTACCCACGAGGAGGGCTTCCGCAGCGCGCTGACGTCGGTGGTGAACAAGTACGCCAAGGACAAGAAGCTGCTGAAGGAAAAGGACCCCAACCTGACCGGCGACGATATCCGGGAAGGCCTGGCCGCGGTTATCTCGGTCAAGGTCAGCGAACCGCAGTTCGAGGGTCAGACCAAAACCAAGCTGGGCAACACCGAAGTTAAGTCGTTTGTGCAGAAGGTCTGCAACGAACAGCTCACCCACTGGTTCGAAGCCAATCCCGCAGACGCAAAAGTTGTTGTGAACAAGGCGGTGTCGTCGGCGCAGGCCCGGATCGCGGCACGCAAGGCGCGAGAGTTGGTGCGCCGTAAGAGCGCCACCGATCTCGGCGGCCTGCCGGGCAAGCTCGCCGACTGCCGCTCGACCGATCCGCGCAAGTCGGAACTGTATGTCGTGGAGGGCGATTCGGCCGGCGGCTCGGCCAAGAGCGGTCGCGATTCGATGTTCCAGGCAATCCTGCCGTTGCGCGGCAAGATCATCAATGTCGAGAAGGCGCGCATCGACCGGGTGCTGAAGAACACCGAAGTCCAGGCGATCATCACGGCGCTGGGTACGGGGATTCATGACGAATTTGACCTCACCAAGCTGCGGTATCACAAGATCGTGCTGATGGCCGACGCCGACGTTGACGGCCAGCACATCTCGACGCTGCTGTTGACGCTGCTGTTCCGGTTCATGCGGCCGCTGATCGAGAACGGGCACGTGTTTTTGGCGCAGCCGCCGCTGTACAAGCTCAAGTGGCAGCGCAGCGAACCAGAATTCGCATACTCCGACCGTGAGCGCGACGGCCTGTTGGAGGTGGGACAGAAGGCCGGCAAGAAGATCAACAAGGAAGACGGCATCCAGCGCTACAAGGGTCTGGGCGAAATGGACGCCAAGGAGCTGTGGGAAACCACGATGGACCCGTCGGTCCGGGTTTTGCGACAAATCACCCTCGACGACGCTGCGGCCGCCGACGAGTTGTTCTCCATCCTGATGGGCGAAGACGTCGAGGCGCGCCGAAGCTTTATTACCCGCAACGCCAAGGATGTTCGTTTCCTGGATGTCTGATGAATCAGGCACGCCAACTGAAAACGAGGGACCCTGAAGGAATATGACTGATACCACGCTGCCGCCCGGCGACGGACCCGTCGACCGGATCGAACCGGTTGACATTCAGCAGGAGATGCAGCGCAGCTACATCGATTACGCGATGAGCGTGATCGTGGGCCGCGCGCTGCCGGAGGTGCGCGACGGTCTCAAGCCGGTGCACCGCCGGGTGCTCTACGCGATGTTCGACTCCGGGTTCCGCCCGGACCGCAGCCACGCGAAGTCGGCGCGATCGGTCGCCGAGACGATGGGCAACTACCACCCGCACGGCGACGCGTCGATCTACGACACCTTGGTGCGGATGGCGCAGCCGTGGTCGCTGCGTTATCCGCTGGTCGACGGGCAGGGCAACTTCGGCTCGCCGGGCAACGACCCGCCGGCCGCGATGCGCTATTGTTTGTCCGGAGATGCGTTGGTGCGCTTGCCTTTTGGGCGGTCTGTGCGGATCGGCGATATCGTCGCGGGGGCCCGGCCCAACTCGGATCGCGCGGTCGAGTTGAAGGTCCTCGATCGTCACGGCAACCCGGTTGCGGCCGATTGCCTGTTCCATTCGGGCGAGCATCAGACGTTCACCGTCCGTACTTCCGAAGGCTATGAGGTCACCGGCACTGCGAACCACCCGCTGTTGTGCCTGGTCGACGCCGGCGGCGTGCCGACGTTGCTCTGGAAGCTGATCGAGGAGATCCGCCCCGACGACCATATCGTTATCCAGCGGACGCCGCCTGCGGAATTCGGGCCGGCGGACTGGCACGCCACGCTGGAGGCGCTGCTGCTCGGAGCGTTTATCAGCGAGGGCTTCGGGTCTGGCACGCGGGCCGGGTTCAACAATCTGGACCGCGAGTACTTCGACATGGTGGTGGCGGCCTTCGACACGGTCGTCGGCGGAAAGCGCTATGTGTCCCAGCGCATATATCGCCTCGGGCTCGCTGCTGTACGAACTCGACGTCCAGAATCTCAGCGCACTGAGGAAGACGCGCCTGGGCGAACTGTGCGGGCAGCGATCCGCCGACAAGTCGATCCCCGATTGGCTGTGGCAATCCCCCGTACCGGTCAAGCGTGCATTTCTGCAGGCGCTCTTCGAAGGTGACGGGTCGTGCTCTGAGTTGCCGCGCAACACGATTCAGGTTTCCTACTCGACCCGCAGCGAGCGCCTGGCCGCCGATGTTCAGCAGATACTGCTGGAATTCGGAGTCGTGTCCCGGCGCTACCGGCATGCGACGGGCGAATGCAAAGTTGTAATCACCAATCGGGCTCAGGCCGAGATGTTCGCAGCCCACATCGGTTTCGGTGGTGCCAAGCAAACCAAGCTGACCACGATCCTGTCTTCCATGCCTCCATGCGCCGGCATGGACAGCGACCACGTGCCGGGACTGGCCAAGTTCATTCGTAAACACTGCGGCGGACGGTGGGTCGACAAAGATTGGCTGAACCGCCACAACGTCGACCGAATCCAGCGCTGGCGGACCCGTGGCGCGGAAATCTTGGCGCACATCGCCGACCCTGACGTCCGCGCCATCGCGACTGACCTCACCGACGGCCGGTTCTACTACGCGCGCGTCGCGTCCGTGACCGAAGTCGGCGTGCAGCCGGTGTACAGCCTGCGCGTCGACACCGACGACCACGCCTTCCTCACCAACGGCTTCGTCAGCCACAACACCGAAGCCCGGCTGACCCCGCTGGCGATGGAGATGTTGCGTGAAATCGACGAGGAGACAGTCGATTTCATCCCCAACTATGACGGCCGGGTGCAGGAACCGACCGTGCTGCCCAGCCGGTTCCCCAACCTGTTGGCCAACGGTTCCGGCGGCATCGCGGTCGGCATGGCGACCAACATTCCGCCGCACAATCTGCGCGAACTCGCCGAGGCGGTGTTCTGGTGCCTGGAGAATTACGAAGCCGATGAAGAGGCAACGTTGGCCGCGGTTATGGGTCGGGTCAAGGGCCCCGACTTCCCCACGGCCGGCTTGATTGTTGGTACCCAAGGGATTCACGACGCCTACACCACGGGGCGCGGCTCCATCCGCATGCGTGGCGTGGTGGAGATCGAGGAGGACTTGCGCGGGCGCACCTCGATCGTCATCACCGAGCTGCCCTATCAGGTGAACCACGACAACTTCATCACCTCGATCGCCGACCAAGTCCGCGATGGCAGGCTCGCCGGCATTTCCAACGTTGAGGACCAGGGCAGCGACCGGGTCGGCGTGCGCATCGTCGTCGAGATCAAGCGCGACGCGGTGGCCAAGGTCGTGCTGAACAATCTCCACAAGCACACCCAGCTGCAGACCAGCTTCGGCGCCAACATGCTGTCGATCGTCGACGGCGTGCCGCGGACGCTGCGGCTGGACCAGATGATCCGCCACTACGTCGAACACCAACTCGACGTCATCGTCCGGCGCACCACCTACCGGCTGCGCAAGGCCAACGAGCGCGCCCACATTTTGCGCGGACTGGTCAAGGCCCTCGACGCGCTGGACGAAGTCATCGCGTTGATCCGGGCGTCGGAGACCGTCGACATCGCCCGGGCCGGCCTGATCGAGCTGCTCGACGTCGACGAAATCCAGGCCCAGGCCATCCTGGACATGCAGCTGCGGCGACTGGCCGCCCTGGAACGCCAGCGGATCGTCGACGACCTGGCCAAGATCGAAGCCGAGATCGCCGACCTGGAGGACATCCTGGCCAAACCGGCGCGGCAGCGCGGCATCGTGCGCGATGAGCTCGGCGAGATCGTCGAAAAGCACGGTGACGACCGTCGTACCCGGATCATCGCGGCCGACGGCGACGTCAGCGACGAGGATCTGATCGCCCGCGAAGAGGTCGTCGTCACCATTACCGAGACCGGATATGCCAAGCGCACCAAGACCGACCTGTACCGCAGCCAGAAACGCGGCGGTAAGGGCGTGCAGGGCGCCGGGCTGAAGCAGGACGACATCGTGCGGCACTTCTTTGTGTGCTCGACGCACGACTGGATCCTGTTCTTCACCACCCAGGGCCGGGTGTACCGGGCCAAGGCCTACGAGCTGCCGGAGGCCTCCCGGACGGCGCGCGGTCAGCACGTCGCCAACCTGCTGGCGTTCCAGCCCGAGGAGCGCATAGCGCAGGTCATCCAGATCCAGAGCTACGAGGACGCCCCTTACCTGGTGCTGGCCACCCAGAATGGCCTGGTCAAGAAGTCCAAGCTGACCGACTTCGACTCCAACCGGTCGGGTGGGATCGTGGCGATCAACCTGCGCGACAACGACGAGTTAGTCGGTGCGGTGCTGTGCTCCTCCGAGGACGACTTGCTGCTGGTCTCGGCGAACGGGCAGTCCATCCGGTTCTCGGCGACGGACGAGGCGCTGCGGCCGATGGGCCGCGCCACCTCCGGTGTGCAGGGCATGCGGTTCAACGCCGACGACCGGCTGCTGTCGCTGAACATGGTCCGCGAGGGCACCTACCTGCTGATCGCGACGTCAGGGGGCTACGCCAAACGCACCGCGATCGAGGAGTACCCGGTGCAGGGCCGCGGCGGCAAGGGCGTCCTGACCGTGATGTATGACCGCCGGCGTGGCAGGCTGGTCGGAGCGTTGATTGTCGACGACGACAGCGAGCTGTACGCGATCACCTCCGGGGGCGGCGTAATCCGCACCGCGGCGCGCCAGGTCCGCAAGGCAGGACGGCAGACCAAGGGCGTTCGGTTGATGAACCTGGGTGACGGCGACACACTGTTAGCGATTGCACGCAACGCCGAAGAAAACGCCGACGAAAACGGCGGGGAAGGTGAGTCGGGCGGCAGCTAGCCCGGCTTCTCGGCTCGCAAAGGAGCCGGACAACTAAACTCAGCCCGGTGACGATGCGGGCTGCGGCTCGGCTCGCAAAGGAGCCGGGCAATTAAACTCAGCCGGACCGGACATAATGCGACTGCCACCGCCCGGGCGGCCTAGGTAGGAATGTAAGGAGTCGGGGTGACTTCACCGAACGAGCCGGGGCCCCTCAAAAAGGGCGACAGCCCGAATGGCGATAGTTCGGTCGAGCGTGCCGGTGCACACCGGGCGACGTCCGGCCAAGGGGCTCGTAGCAGCCCGGATACCGCAGAATCGCCGCCTTGGCAGCGGGGCGCCGCCCGCGCGGTCAACTCGGCGCCTCGCCAGCCGGAGCCACCGAGCGAGGCACGCTCGTCAGCCTCGCCGTCTGGCGCGGACGCCCGGCTGAACCGCTTCATCCCCGGCGCGTCGGCAACGGGCAGCACCCAATCGCAGGGGAAAAACCCTCCAACGGAGGAGTTAGAAGCTGTTGGGCCACGCCACGAGGGCCCGTCCGCCGAGGCCTACGCCAGCGAGTTGCCCGATCTTTCCGGGCCACTACCCCGGGCCGCGCAACGCAAACGCGCACCCGAACGCTCGGAGGCTGGGGTTGGAGCGGGGAGCACATCGGGCTCGGTCCGTTCGGCGACGTCTGAAGCCCGAGAAACCCGAGGGCCCCGGGAAGCGCGTGAACCCCGAGAGCCCCGGGAATCGCGGGAATCGCGAGAAAGCCGTGAAGGCCATGTGCAGGTCTCGCGGCGAACCCGCGGTCCGGTTCGGGCCAGCATGCAGATCCGCCGGATCGATCCGTGGAGCACGCTGAAAGTGTCCTTGATGCTCTCGGTGGCGTTGTTCTTCGTCTGGATGATCGCAGTGGCCTTCCTCTACCTGGTGCTCGGCGGCATGGGCGTGTGGGCCAAGCTGAACAGCAACGTCGGTGACTTGCTCAACAACACCAGCGGCAGCAGCGCAGAGCTTGTCTCCAGTGGCACCATCTTCGGCGGGGCAATCTTGATCGGGTTGGTCAATATCGTCCTGCTGACCGCGATGGCAACAATCGCTGCGTTCGTCTACAACCTGGCTACTGATCTGATCGGCGGCATTGAAGTGACCCTCGCGGATCGGGACTAGCTTTTTTGGGTGTGGAGCGGCGAGTGCGGTAATCTCGTCGCTCGGCCGTACGCGTGTTACGGGCCTGTAGCTCAGGCGGTTAGAGCGCTTCGCTGATAACGAAGAGGTCGGAGGTTCGAGTCCTCCCAGGCCCACAACCATGTGCCCGTCAAGACGTTGTGTGAGGCTCGCATTGCCGCTGGCATTGGTCGCTGTGGTGGCGGCGACGGTGGCGCGGTCCCGACGCGGCGTCGAGGTCTGGCACGTGGCGGCGGTTGACCCACCCGGTCACGCGCCGGGTCACGACGAGGGGCCTTAGCTCAGTTGGTAGAGCACTGCCTTTGCAAGGCAGGGGTCAGGGGTTCGAGTCCCCTAGGCTCCACAAGTTAAAAGTGCAGGTCAAGCCTGGTTGCAACTCCTAACTCGCCTTGACGGAGCTTCAGGCGAAAAGATGGCCACGGCAGGAACCGCAGCGGCCCAGGACCGGCGCCGAAGCGCTCATCGACGTGCTCGGGCGCCGGTGGCCGGAAGAACCCAAAACCACAACCGGCCAACAGGCTTTGATCGAGATATTGGGAACGAGATGGGGACAGGATGAGTAGTGATGAGGCCCCTGTGGGCGCAGCGGACTTCCGCCGCGCGTTGGCGCTTATTCAGCACGGGGAGCGCGGCGACGAAACGGGCATGCGCGTCGTCATCGACATGGACGTCATTCCCGCTGACCGGCTGCCACAGCTGATCCGCGCCACCGTGTCGATTTTGTGGCAATTGGTGGCTCAGCTGTGCGAACCGGACGAAGTCGCGGAGATCGGCGAAACGTTGACCTTGGCGTGCTCCGCCGACGAGGTCGATCTCGACCGCGACAACCGGCTCGTAGCTCAGATTGCGATGGCACAGCACTCCGGGAATCCCAGCGCCGAGTATGAGGTGCTCCGCGACGCAGCCACTTCGCCTGACGGTCTTGTGCATCTGGCGCTGACGGCCTCCGGTGCCGTCGCCGCGCTGCTTCCGCAGCTCCGCACCGATGCTGGCCGGCAGCTGCTCGGCAACTTGTCGATGCAAGCCTTGCGCGAGGAGAACGGCAACGGCTGATGAACAACCATCCTGCAGGAAAATTCGAATGGTGATCGGTATATCCGGGGCCCTCCACGGCATCGATGGCGGTGTATCGCTACGCGGGCGTCGGATCGAACACGCCAACGCGCATGGCAGAATCCTCGATGCCCGTTGAGCGCCATGCAAATGCGTATTGAGGGAGTCGCAGATCGCCGGCGACGATACCGTGCCACGCATGAGCTTCTTTGATTCGATCCCCCAGCCGCCGCCTCGCGAGCCGGTGCGACACGCTCGGCCCGCCTATATGCAACCAGATGCGGTGATCCCCGGATCGGTCCCCGGCGAACTGCTGCTTATCCGTACCGAGGAGGCAGCGGTGGCAATCGGCGGCATTTGCGCCTACCCGAACGGGTTCGAGTTCACTGCTCACGTTCGGATGCGCGGCAGCAAGCACGCGAACGTGCCGGGCTTAAACGACCCATTCGACCGCTTCGGGCGACGCGGCCCGGAAGCATCCGGTGACGTCCTGCGGCTGGGTGTTCTGTACGCCGACGGGCGGCGCGGCGCGACCACCGGCGGCCCCCGGTTGCCTGACGATCGCGAACACGTGTTCCTGATGCCTGGCAGCAGCGGTGGGACTCCGCAGCGGTATGACTGCAAGTTCTGGGTGCACCCGCTGCCACCGGACGGCCCGGTGACATTCGTGGCAGCCTGGCCTGAATACGGGGCAGCGGAGACCCAGGCGGAGCTGGACGGGGCGGCGATCCGCGCAGCCGCCGCGCGGGCGGTGACCTTGTGGCCGGAAGAGCCGAAGATCCCCGGCCCTGCTGTGAGCAGCCGGACCTTCACTGTACGCACGCCTGACGAGCCTGGGTCGACAGCCGAACCGGACGGCCAGCAGCACTGAACACCTGGCGCGACCTTCGCGCTCACCCCGGGTGTTCCAAAATCAAGCCGAAACCCTTGTCACACAATGATATTCGGGAAGGCAGAGTTGCTGGAACGGTCTGAGGAGTACCGGTCAGTGCGCAGGCCGCGTTCGTCAGGGTCCGGGGGAACTAACCGTCAGGCCAAACCTCCGGCTAAATACCGTCGCAAACGAAAACCCTGCCACCTGCCAAAACCACACGCTGGTAAGCAAAAACCCAATCCCAAACACGAGCAGCCCGAGGAACGAGCACACCAGCCCCGCCAGCGCGATCAGCCAGGCGTGCCAATACGCCCGGCCGCCCTGAATCACCCGGCGCATCGCCCGTAGCGGATCAAACACCTCCCGCGGGTCCAACTGATGGCAATAGTGGGACATGTACCCCGGCACCGCCAGCGTTGCCACCACCCACAGCACCGCCGCCACGACCAGCCCATCCCCCACCGCCACCCCAGATACCCACAAATCACCGCCGGCAGGTGGTACTCGATCATCCCCAGCAGCGTGATGGTCCCGTGCCGCAGCAGCGCCGGATAATCGACCCATGCCGGCCACGCAGGCAGCCCATGCTGCATCCGGTGCGTCATCGCGATCCGGTGCCCCATGTTCAGAATCCATCCCACCCCCGGCACCAGCAGCCATAACCCGCCCTGGATCACCTCCCAGCGCGCCACTCGTGACTGCAGAGGAAACCGAAACGCCGTCCTCAAACCCAGCGGCGTCGTCAAATCGATGATCTGGCGCTCGCCGCCTCCCAGCCCCCGTTCCGCCTCGGCTTCCGGCCCTCGCATTCCCGCAGTCTCCTACACAACGAAAGAAACGCGCTGGATATGGCGGATGGCTAGCATTCTGACTGTGTCGGGGCAGGCCGCGCGTGGATGAGGTGGCGTTCGGGCGCTATCGGCTGATCGAGGTGATCGGCGAGGGCGGCATGGGCAAGGTGTACCGGGCCCACGACACCATGATGGATCGCTATGTGGCGATCAAAGTGTTGCCGCGCGAGTTGGCTACCGAACCGGGATATGAGGAACGGTTTCGGCGCGAGGCCTACACCGCCGCCCGGTTGACCGAGCCGCACATCGTCCCGATCCATGAGGCCGGCGAAATCGACGGTCGGCTGTACTTGGCGATGCCGATCATCGACGGCATCGACGTCCACACCCTGCTGCAGCGTGAGGGGCCGATGCGTCCGCAACGGGCGGTGCGGGTGATCGAACAGCTCGCCGCCGCTTTGAATGCCGCGCACGCCGCCGGACTGGTGCACCGCGATATCAAACCGTCCAACGCGTTGCTCACCGGCGATGACTTCGTGTATCTGATCGACTTCGGCATCGCCCACGACGCTGCGGCCGCCCGACTGACGAGCACCGGCGTGGCCGTGGGCACCCTGGCCTACATGGCTCCGGAGCGGTTTATGGCCGGTACCATCGATGCCCGCGCCGATGTGTACTCGCTGGCGTGTGTGCTGTATGAGTGCCTGACCGGCCGCGCACCCTATGAGTGCGACAGCATCGAAGGGCAGATTACCGCGCATTTGACCCTCGACCCGCCCCAGCCCAGCGCGCTGCGCCCCGCCATCGGGGCCGGGTTCGACGAGGTCGTCGCGGCGGGCATGGCCAAAGCGCCCGACGCGCGCTATCGGAGCGCGCGTGAATTGGCCGGCGCCGCCCGTGGCGCCCTGACTGCCGCGGCCACTCGGGTTGACCACACGACCGCTCGGGTTGACCACACCAGCCGACCCGTGCGGTCGCCCGCGGCGCGGCGGCGGTCAGTCGAACCGACCCTTCCCCTGGCTCAACTACGCCCACCCGGCTGGCCGCCGGTCCCACAACCTGGACCCCTTGACGGTCCCGCACGGCCGGCCCAGCCCGCTCCACCACAGCAGCCCGCCGGCCCGCCGCCCGGACAGCCGCACCGCGCGCTAAGAACGCTAAGAACAAGCGTTGGATGGTGCTGGTCGCCGCCGCTCTGATCGTGGTGGCCGCCCTTGCGGCCGCGGGCGTTCACTTCGTCTCCAGGAACTCCACCACACCGGCAGCGAGCAGCACCACCACTCCGCCCGCCGCCACCACCCCGTCCGGCACCACCAGTCCGCCCGGCACCACAACCTCGACCGGCGCCCCCACCACGACGACCACCACCGCGCCCCCAGTCCTCGAAGGTGCCCTGGACAGGTTGCTGCTCAGCACCGCGGAGAGCAACGGCGCGTTGGGCGCCACCGCGTTGACGATCACCACGACTCTCAGCGCCCCGTTTGACTCGAGCAAGGAGGTGTCCCCGCCTGAGTGCCTACCCCTGGCCTATCCGATTCAGACCAACGTTTACGCCGGCGGCGGATGGACCGCGACGCGTTTGGCAATGCTCGCCGACAAGCAGGGGCAGCAACGTCTAACCCATTCGCTTATCCAGGCTGTCGTGTTGTTTCCGTCGGCACCGGCGGCGGCGGCGTTTGTCAGCGCCTCGTCGCACTCCTGGGCGGCCTGCGCCAACCGTGGCTTCACTGACAGCGGCAACAGCGGCCGAGTCAATCAGTGGACGGTGGGCCCGGTGTCCCTTTCCAACGGCACGCTCAGCGCCGCGAGATCCCAGCAGAATGCCAACGGCTGGACGTGTCAGCGGGCATTGACCGCCGCCAACAACGTGGTGATCGATTTGATGGCATGCAGCTACAGCCTGACAAATCAGGGCGTCATCATGGCGGACCAGATCGCCGCCAAGGTCGTCCCCAAATAATCCCCGAGTAACTAATCGGCGCTTACGGGCGCGGTTGCACGTCCACACTCGGTGGAAGCGATGACGGCTCCGGGCGCATTGAGCGCCGGACGATGCTGAACGTGACGCCACCAACGGCCAACGTCACGACAGCGGCCGCCGCGATCACCCAGGGGCGCTTCGGGTGACGGTGCTTCTTGCGCGCCTCCTGCAGGGCCTGCGGCAGGTTTGTTACCACCTCCTGCGCGGCGGCCAGCTCTTGGGCGATCGTTTCTTGGGCGGCAGCGAGTTCCTTTATCGGGAGGGCCAGCCTGCCCTCCCGGTAACGGCGTCGGAGCTCCGACGCGGTCGCATGTGCCGAATGAACGCCAAGCCCGACAACGCCTCGGGTGACGTCCACCGGTCCCACCGCCGTGTAGGTCAGGCCCCGGGTCAGTCGCTCCCGCGGGGTCAACCGGATCTCCGACTTAGCGCGCATCTGCCGCCTCTCTGTCCCCTATCGTCTGTACCTCATCAGATTGCCATCATTGCGGCTTCGGGTGAGCTTGGGGGGCCAATTGCGGGGGTGCCCGCGTGGTTTCGACGTCCGGCCGCGGCGGGGTGATACCCGGTGCGGGCGTGCCCGCGCCTAATGGCAGACTCTCATGTCGTGACTAACAGCCCGATTCAGACCGCCACCGCAACGCTCCACACCAACCGCGGCGACATCAAGGTCGCCCTGTTCGGAAACCATGCGCCCAAGACCGTCGCCAACTTCGTTGGCCTGGCGCAGGGCACTAAGGAGTACTCGACCCAAAACGCGTCGGGCGGTCCCTCTGGTCCGTTCTACGACGGTGCCGCCTTCCACCGGGTGATCCGCGGCTTCATGATCCAGGGCGGCGACCCGACCGGGACCGGTCGCGGCGGCCCGGGCTACAAGTTCGCCGACGAATTCCACCCTGAGCTGTCGTTCGACAAGCCCTACCTGCTGGCGATGGCCAACGCCGGCCCAGGCACCAACGGCTCACAGTTCTTCATCACCGTGGGCCAGACGCCGCACTTGAATCGGCGCCATACCATCTTCGGCGAAGTGACCGAACCCGAGTCGCAGCGGGTCGTCGACGCGATCGCGACCACGGCCACCGACGGCAACGACCGGCCATCCGATCCGGTCGTGATCGAGTCCATCACGATCTCTTAAGCGCTGCCAAACGCACCCGCGCTTTCGAAGCGTTTAGAACTCAGACTTTGCGGCCTTTACGACCTTTTCCGGCCTTTACGACCTTTTCCAGGGCCCGCGTAACCCTCTTCGGTGAGGGCGTCGAGCACTTCCAATGGCTCGGTTCCGAGGTCCCAACGGGAGAAGATCACCAGGCCCCCGTTGACGGTTTCGAGCTCGAGCAACCGGACTTTGCGGGTATATCGACGGAACTCGCTGATCCGGATGATCTTGATGTCGGAGCGCCGGAATAGTTGCGTCCGGAACCAGCTCCGGACCGCCAGCCCGTCGGAGGTAATTGCCAGCTTCGGACGTGCGCGCCAGGATAATCCCGCAAACAAGATCAAACCCACCGCGGCAACGCCGCTCATAACGCGCCCCGGCGGATCTGTGACCAAGGTCACACAGGCGATAGCCATCGCAACGCCGCCGAGCCCATAAGCAGCGATTCCCGCCGGACGTGGCTCCCAGGAAGTTTGCTGCATACGCTTCCTAGCCCCTCCCACCACTGCCGATGCAGTTATCCACAAACGCTATCAACAGTGGGGATAAATCACACGCGTGTGATTGTGTGACCGTAAGGTTGCTGGCCCAGTGAAAGATCGACCCCAAGATGAATTCATTAGATCTTCGGCGTCCGTTAATGCCAGCGCATCGTGAGCAACAAACCGGTGATCATGAAAGCGAATGCGATGGCGTAGTTCCACGGGCCGAGTTGCGCCATCCAATTCAGCGCAGCCGGGGCCTGGCTTCCGACGGCGGCCAACTGGAACACCATCAACCAGACGAGGCCGATCAGCATCAGCCCGATGAACAACGAGACAAACCACACACTGGACGGTCCGACCTTGACCTTCACCGGTATGCGGCTCACCGCGCTCACGGTGAAGTCGTTCTTCTTGCGGACCTTGGACTTGGGCATTGTTACCTCGGCATACATCGGGACTACGTCAACAACACGGTGATCGGGACGGGGTGCAACGATAACGATTGCAGCTACACGCAGAGCTTGGCTACGAGACTAACTCACCACGCCCCGTGATCAGGAAACGGAGAGCTCATGACGGACACGCGCCGCTCACCGTGGCGGTTCGGAGTGCCACTGGTGTGCTTGCTGGCCGGGCTCCTGCTGGCCGCCACGCACGGGGTATCCGGCGGCGCCGAGATTCGCCGCAGTGACGCGCCGCGTCTGGTCGATCTGGTCCGTGAGGCGCAGGAATCGGTCAACCGGCTGAGCACGCAGCGGGACGCGCTGGAACACAAGCTTGACGCGGCGCACGGCCGGTCCTCCGATGCAGCGTTGTCGGCGATGCTGAGGCGATCCGCCGAGCTGGCCGGCGAGGCGGGTATGGACGCGGTGCACGGGCCGGGCCTGGTGGTGACCCTGCAGGACGCACAGCGCGACGCCAACGGCCGGTTCCCGCGCGATGCGTCCCCCGATGACCTGGTGGTCCATCAGCAAGACATCCAGGCCGTCCTCAACGCGTTATGGAGTGGTGGCGCGGAGGCGATCCAGATGCAGGACCAGCGCATCATCGCAACCTCGGTACCTCGCTGTGTGGGGAACACGCTGCTGCTCAACGGCCGCACCTACAGCCCGCCCTACACGATCACGGCGATCGGCAATGCCGCGACCATGCAAGCGGCGTTGGCCGCCGCTCCCCTGGTGACGCTCTACAAGCAGTACGTGATCCGATTCGGCCTCGGCTACCACGAAGAGGTCAAGCCCGATGTGCAGATCGCCGGCCATTCCGAGCCGGTCCGGATGCATTTCGCACAGCCCGCCGGACCCCTGGGGTACTGACCGTCAAGGTAGCCTGACACGATGCGGATCCTGGTCGTCGACAACTACGACAGCTTCGTCTTCAACCTGGTGCAGTACCTGGGCCAGCTCGGAGTCGAGGCCGAGGTGTGGCGCAATGACGACAGCCGGCTATCCGGCCCATCCGATCAGCATGCGGCCATCGCGAAGCAGTTCGCCGGTGTCCTGCTCAGCCCGGGTCCGGGCACCCCGGAACGCGCGGGCGCGTCGGTCAGCCTGGTGCACGCGTGCGCCGCGGCGCAGACCCCACTGCTGGGGGTTTGCCTCGGGCACCAGGCCATCGGCGTGGCATTCGGCGCCACGGTTGACCGCGCACCCGAGCTGCTGCACGGCAAAACCAGCAGCGTGTACCACACGAATGTCGGTGTGCTGCAAGGGCTTCCGGACCCATTCACGGCGACCAGATACCACTCGCTGACCATCCTGCCGGAGTCGTTGCCGGCGGGGCTGGAGGTCACGGCCCGCACGCGCAGCGGTGTGATCATGGCGGTGCGTCACACCGCGCTGCCGATCCACGGTGTGCAGTTCCACCCGGAGTCGATCCTGACCGAGGGCGGGCATCGGATGTTGGCCAATTGGCTGACGTATTGCGGGTGGGCGCGCGACGACACCCTGGTCCGCCGGCTGGAGAACGAGGTGCTGGCTGCGGTCCGCCCACACTTTCCGGGCGCTGAAGCGGCCGGCACAGCCGTCGGCTACTGACCGAAGCTCAGCGTGATGATCCCGTCCTTGTTGACTCCGGTTCCCGGCGCCGGGCTCTGACGCACCACCTTGGCGTGCAGGGAACCACCGGCGTCGACGTCTGGGCCCTTGTCCAGCACCCCGGTCCAGCCCAGCGCGCGTAACCGCGGTTCGGCGTCGGCCCAGTACATGCCGCTCAGGTCGGGCATCGGGAATTGGTTGCCCTTGGACACCTGCAATTCGATCATCGAGTCCAGCGGAACCGTCTGGCCCTTGGGCGGGTTGGTGCCTATCACTTCACCGGCTGGTTTGAGGCTGTCCACCTGCGCCTCGCTGATCTTGGTGAAGCCGTAAACTTCGAGGTTTGTCTTCGCGACGTCCACAGTCTGGCCGGCGACGTCGGGAATCTGCTTGTTCTCCGGTCCGGAACCGATGATGATCGTGATCACGTTGTTGATCGCCGATATCTGATTCGCCTGCGGGTTGGTCAAGATAACTTTGTTGAGTTGCTCGGGGTTCGACACCGCGCTCGTCTGTTTGAAGTTGCTGAAGCCGGCCGCTTTCAGCTTGGTAACCGCGTCGGCGTAACTCAAACCGGTTACATCGGGTACTTGGCGTTGCTCAGGTCCGGTGGAGACGTTGATGGTGATCTCGTCGCCCGCGCTTACCGAGGCGTTGGCACCGGGGTCGGTATTGATGACGTGGTCGGGCGGGATCGTGGAGTCGGGTTTCTGCAGGGTGCGCGTTTTGAAGCCACGGTTTTGCAGGGTGGCGATGGCGTCGTCGCGCACCTGCCCCCGGACATCGGGCACCTGAATGTCGCGGGTATTGCCACCGAACGTTCTGAAGGCGATGACGACGACGATGGTCACCACGGCCAGCACGGCAACCGTGACCGCCCAGCGACCGACCGAACCACCCCGATCGCGGTCGGAATCATATAAGGCCTGACGAGGTAGTGGGTCGGTGCGCGGACCCCCATGGCCCGCGTACGACAGCAGCGAGGTCCGCTCGGCGTCGGTGAACACCTTGGGTGCCTCGGGCGGCTCGCCGCTGTGCACCCGGACCAAATCGGCGCGCATCTCCGCTGCGGTCTGATAGCGGTTTTCCGGGTTCTTGGCCAGCGCCTTGAGGACGACGGCGTCAAGGTCTGCGGAGACGCCCGCATGACGTTTCGACGGCGGAATCGGGTCTTCGCGGACATGCTGATAGGCGACCGCCACGGGCGAGTCCCCGGTGAAAGGTGGCTCGCCGGTGAGGATTTCGTAAAGAACGCAGCCCAACGAATACACATCGGATCTGGCGTCGACGGGATCGCCGCGGGCCTGTTCGGGGGAAAGGTATTGGGCGGTTCCGATCACGGCCGCGGTCTGGGTGACGCTGTTGCCGCTGTCGGCAATCGCGCGTGCGATCCCGAAATCCATCACCTTGACCGCATTGGTGGTGCTGATCATGATGTTCGCCGGCTTGACGTCGCGATGGATGATGCCGTTCTGGTGGCTGAAATTCAGCGCTTGGCAGGCGTCGGCGATGATCTCGATGGCCCGCCGGGGTGGCAGTGGACCCTCGTTGTGCACGATGTCGCGCAGGGTTACGCCGTCGACGTACTCCATCACGATGTAGGGCAGCGGACCGGCGGGTGTATCTGCCTCGCCGGTGTCGTACACCGCGACGATGGACTGGTGATTCAGCGCCGCGGCGTTTTGCGCTTCACGCCGGAAGCGCAGATAGAAGCTGGGATCGCGGGCCAGATCAGCACGCAGCACTTTGACCGCGACGTCGCGGTGCAACCGGAGGTCGCGGGCCAGGTGAACCTCCGACATGCCTCCGAAACCGAGGATGTCGCCCAGTTCGTAGCGGTCGGACAGCTGCTGAGGGGTGGTCATTGCGGTGTCTCGTGTGGGGCCGGTGACGTGTGGGGCGTCAGCGGGTGGTCGAGCGGGCCAAGTCCGGGCGGCCCGTTGTGCAGTCCAGAATTACCTGTTGCATCGCGATCCGTCCAATCCAGGGGAAGGCGGTGGCCGGTCCCAGCACCGTTGGAAGTCTTGCCGGCTGGCGGGGTCGCGGGGACCGATGTGCTCTCGGTTTGGGTGACGGTCGGCACGGGCGTTTGCTGCGGCCCGTTGTCCGGACCGTGACTCATAAGGATGAGCACGGCGATGATGATTGCCAGCGCACCAAGGACCCCGGCGGCCCATAGCAGCGCGCGCTGGCCGGACGAGAAGGTGCGGCGCGCCGCCGGTGGGCGTTGCGGGCCCGTTGACGGTCGGGATCGGGGCGGAGGGGTGCGGCTGCTGAGGCTGGCCGGGGCCCTGGCCGGTGGGCTGGACGGGATGGCGGCCGGCGAGGCCCGGCCGGGAGGCGGTGTCGCGCTGGGCCTCGGGGGACGGCGGCCGGCCCGTACCGCGGCGACGGCGTCGGCGAACGGTCCCCCACTGCGGTAGCGCATACCGGGGTTCTTCACCAGCGTTATCTCGATGAGTTCCCGCACGTTGGGTGGTAGGTCGGCGGGCAACGGCGGCGGGGGCTCCTTGATGTGCTTCATCGCCACCGTCAGGGCGCCGTCACCGGTGAACGGCCGCTTACCCGAAACCACCTCGTAGCCGACAACTCCCAGCGCATAGACGTCGCTGGCCGGAGTCGCGTCGTGACCCAGGGCCTGTTCGGGTGCGATGTATTGGGCGGTCCCCATCACCATGCCCGTTTGGGTCACCGGCGCGGCGTCGACGGCCTTGGCGATACCGAAGTCGGTGATCTTCACCTGCCCGGTGGGGGTGATCATGATGTTGCCCGGTTTGACGTCGCGGTGTACCAGGCCGGCGGCATGCGCAACTTGAAGGGCACGGCCCGTCTGCTCGAGCATGTCCAGTGCGTGCCGCAGCGACAGCCGGCCGGTGCGCTTGAGCACCGAATTCAGCGGCTCGCCGTTGACCAGCTCCATCACCAGGTAGGCGGTGCGGCCCTCCCCGTCCAGCTGGCTCTCGCCGTAATCGTGCACCTGAGCGATTCCGGGGTGGTTGAGCATCGCGGTGGTGCGCGCCTCGGCGCGGAACCGTTCGATGAACTCGGGGTCCTGGGAGAACTCCCCCTTGAGCACCTTGACCGCGACGCGCCGGCCGAGCCGACTGTCTACCGCCTCCCAGACCTGGCCCATGCCTCCGGTGGCGATGAGCCGCTGCAGGCGATACCTGCCAGATAGCGTGACACCAACGCGGGGACTCATGGTCCCCCCTGCAGCGCGGCCTGGATCACGGCCCGCCCGATCGGCGCGGCGAGCGCTCCCCCCGTTGCGGACAGCCGGTCCGCGCCGTTCTCTATCAATACCGCTACCGCGACCTTCGGGGCTTGCGCGGGCGCGAAGGCGATGTACCACGCGTGCGGTGGAGTGTGACGCGGGTCGGCGCCATGCTCTGCGGTACCAGTCTTGGATGCGATCTGCACGCCGGGAATGGCCCCCTTCTGTTGTGCGACCTTCTCGGCGCCGACCATCAGCTCTGTTAGCTTAGCGGCGACCTGCGGCGACACAGCGCGGCGCTGCTGATATGGGGCGGTGGTACTGATGTTGGCCAGGTCTGGCCCCTTGAGGCTGTCGAGAAGGTAGGGCTGCATCATTACCCCGCCATTTGCGATGGTGGCGGCGACCTCTGCGTTCTCCAGTGGTGTCAGCGCGACGTCTTTCTGGCCGATGCTTGACATCCCCAGCGCCGCGGCGTCGGGAATTATCCCGACCGTCGATTCGGCGACCTGCAGCGGAATTACGCTCGGTGTGCTGTCCAGTCCGAATGAACGCGCCATGCTGCGCAGGGCGTCGGCGCCGGTGGCGAGGCCCAGCTGGACGAACGCGGTGTTGCACGACAGGGCGAAGGCCTGGCTCAAGGGCACGGTCGGCGCACTGCCGTCGCCGCATGGAGCGCCACCGTAGTTCTCCAGAGTGGCGGTGCTATCGGGCAGCGGAATTTTGGCCGCCGCGGTCAACTGCTCGCTATCCGTGGCGCCGGCCTGCAGCGCCGCCGCCGTCGTGATCACTTTGAACGTGGATCCAGGTGGATAGGTCTCGGAGATGGCGCGGTTGGTCATTGGGGAATCAGGGCTGTCGCGAAAGCGCTGCCAGGCTAGCGCCTGCTCCCCGGGATCGTGCGACGCCAGCAGATTGGGGTTATAGGACGGCGACGAGACCATCGCCAGAATCTTGCCGGTGGACGGTTCCAGGGCGACGACGGCTCCCTTGCAGGGCGGCCCACCGCAACCTTGCTGCATCGCGTCCCAGGCGGCCTGCTGCACGCGAGGGTTGATGGTGGTGTCGACATTGCCGCCGCGGGGATCGCGACCGGTGAAGAAGTCGGCCAACCGGCGCCCGAATAGCCGCTCGTCGGACCCGTTCAATACCCCATCCTCGGCCCGTTCCAGGCCCGTACTGGAGTAACGCAGCGAGTAGAAACCGGTGATCGGGGCGTACATCTCGGCACTGGGATAGACCCGCAGGAAACGGAAGCGGCTGTCAGTGGCCACTGAATAGGCCAGCAGCTGGCCGCCGGCGGTGATCTGCCCGCGCTGACGCGAATACTCGTCGAGCAGGATTCGCTGGTTGCGGGGGTCGGCGCGTAGCCCGTCGGCGGTGAATACCTGCGTATATGTGGCGTTGAGCAACAGCAGCACGATCAGCGCCATCACGGTCACCGAGATCCGGCGCAGAGAGGCGTTCATACCTTCTGGATCACCTCGGTGCCGGCCGCCGCGATCGGCGACGTGTCGCGTGGGCGGGTGCGCAGCGGACGTCGAGCGCCGTGGGAGATGCGGGCCAGGATGGCCAGCAGCACGTAGTTCGACAGCAACGACGACCCACCGTAGGACATCCACGGCGTGGTCAACCCGGTCAACGGGATGAGCCGGGTCACACCGCCGACGACGATGAACAGCTGGATGGCCAGCGTCGATGCCAGGCCCGCGGCGAGCAGCTTGCCGAAGCTTTCGCGCGTCGCGATCGCCGTGCGCAATCCCCGGACGATGACGATTGTGTACAGCATGAGAAGGGCCGCCAAGCCCACTAGTCCAAGCTCTTCGCCGAACGCGGCGACGATGAAATCGGTCGACGCCGCGGGCACGGTGTCGGGCTGACCGTTGCCCAGCCCGGTGCCGAAGATGCCGCCGGTAGCAAAGCTGAACATCGACTGGACGAGCTGATAGCCGCTGCCGTCGGGGTCGACGAACGGGTCCCACCACATGCGCACGCGAACCCGGACGTGGCCGAACATGAAGTACGCCGCAACGCTTCCAACGGCGAACAGCAACAGACCGATGACGACCCAACTGAAGCGCTGAGTGGCCAGATACACCACCACCAAAAACGACGCGTAGAGCAGCAGCGAAGTCCCGAGGTCTTTCTCGAAGACCATCACACCTATCGAGATCACCCAGGCGGCCAGGACCGGCGCCAGGTCTCGCGGGCGGGGCAGGTTCATGCCCATCAAATGCTTGCCGACGCTGGTGAACAGCCCGCGCTTGGCGACCAGCACCGCCGAGAAGAAGATCAGCAGCAGAATTTTCGAAAACTCAGCGGGCTGAATGGAAAAGTCCGAAAAGCGAATCCAGATTTTGGCGCCGCCCTGCTCGGACCACTTTGCCGGCAGTAGCGCGGGAATCACCAAGAAAACCAGACCCGAGACCCCACAGATGTAGCCGTAGCGCGCGAGCTGTCGATGGTCTTTCAAGAAGGTCACCACGAGCGCGAACGTGGCCACTCCGATCAGGGTCCACAGCATCTGCTGGCTTGCACTGGGATGGTGGCGACCGTTGACCTCATTGTCGACGAGGTCGAGTCGGTGGATCATCACCAGGCCAAGCCCGTTGAGCAGCGCCACTATTGGCAGCAGTAGTGGGTCGGTGTAGGGGGCGAAGCGCCTAACGGCCAGATGCGCGCATCCAAAGACGGTAAGGAATGCCAGACCGTAGCTGATCAGGTCCCAGCGCAAACCCCGCTCCTGGTTGGCTTCCACGATAAGCAACGCAGCCACGGTGATCACGGCGGCGAAGCACAACAGCAGCAGTTCGGCGTTGCGTCGGGTGGGCAACGGAGGTGTCACCGTGACCGGCGGCTGGCGTTGCGTGGTCATGCCGCCGCCCGGCACTCGATGCCCGGCCGAGGTGGGGTTGATGGGGCCGCGGTCACCGGCTGCGAGTTGGCAGGCGGAGATGTGGTCGCGGGCGCTGTCGGCGAGGAAGTTGCGGCGCTGCTCGTCGGACTCGTGGGACTCGTACTGGTGGTGGGTGTGGTGCTGGCGCCCGGGGTGGCGCTGGTAGTGGGTGTGGTCGACGTCGGCGATGTTGTGGGGCTTTGCTCCGGGGTCCCGCCGGTGCTGGGGTTGGGCGGCGATGTGGCGCGGGCCGGCGGCGGGCAGGGCGGAAGCAAAGAGTCCGCCAACAATTTCCGCAGCTGGGATTCGGCCTGATCCAGGGTGCCTCCCGGCAGTTGCCGGGACTGAACCTGTTTCTGTCCGGGTGGGCGCAGATCCTGCAGCGTCAGCAAGTGGCAGTCGAGGGGACCGGACTGGCCGTAACTGATCAGGGACACCTCGTTGCTGGCCTTGACACAGGCCACCAGGTAGGGCTGGTAAAGCGATATGCCCAACAGGCTGCCCTGAATTCCCCGCAGGATGGTCACCTTGCCGTTGTATTCGTCGATGTAGTAGTGGCTTTTGATGACTGCCCGCCCGATGGCCAGGCCCGCAAGGACCACCAGCAGCACCAAAGCGATGACGATGAGCATCCGCCACCGCGGGCGCCGTGGCCGGCTCTCTGGCTCGGGTTGCGGCGGAATGCGTTTGGCGACCTCTGGGCGCGGTCTGATGGCTGAGGCCCGGCCGGCCGCGGTGTTGGGCAGGGTGGCCTGGTCGTGGTCGTCGTCTCCGGATACCGCCCCGGCCAGAATCGGCTGGGTCTGGCCGTATTCTTCGTCGACGACGTCGGCGACGACGACGGTCACGTTATCGGGGCCGCCGCCGCGCAGCGCCAATTCGATGAGGCGGTAGGCACTTTCGGAAACGTCGGGGATTTGCAGGGCCTCGGCGATGGTTTCGTCGCTCACCGGGTCGGACAGCCCGTCCGAGCACAACAGGTAACGGTCACCGGCACGCGCTTCTCGCATGGTCAGGGTGGGTTCGACCTCGTGGCCGGTCAAAGCCCGCATGATCAGCGACCGTTGCGGGTGGCTGTGCGCCTCCTCCGCGGTGATCCGGCCCTCGTCGACCAAGGTTTGGACAAAGGTGTCGTCCTTGGTGATCTGCGCCAGCTCGCCGTCGCGCATCAGGTAGCCGCGCGAGTCACCGATGTGCACCAGCCCAAGTCGGTTGCCCGCGAACAGGATTGCGGTGAGCGTGGTCCCCATGCCTTCGAGATCGGGCTCCATCTCGACCTGGGCGGCGATGGCCGAGTTGCCGGCGCGTACCGCGGCCTCGAGCTTGCCCAGCAGGTCGCCGCCGGGCTCGTCGTCGTCGAGGTGGGCCAATGCGGCGATCACTAACTGAGACGCCACCTCACCGGCTGCGTGGCCACCCATGCCGTCGGCGAGTGCCAGTAGCCGTGCGCCGGCGTAGACCGAGTCTTCGTTGTTGGCGCGTACCAGGCCCCGATCGCTGCGGGCGGCATATCGCAGGGCCAAAGTCACGAGCGCCACTCTCCCACGCAAGCGGGTGGTACCCCCACGATCCCGGCTGGAAAACCTGCCGAGCCGGCATCATCGTCGTCGGCGAAGGTTATTGCGCGCCGCTCCTTGTGGGGGCGTGCCCCCACATCGCACTTTTGCTCTGCATCGGCGCCGGCGCGGGTCACGGGCGCAACTCGATTGCCGTCTTGCCGATCCGAACCGGCGTTCCCATGGGGACTCGTACCGCAGTCGTCACCTTCGCCCTGTCAAGGTAAGTGCCGTTTGTCGATCCTAGATCCTCGACATACCATTCCGAGCCGCGCTGAGAAAGCCGGGCGTGCCTCGTCGAGGCGTAATCATCGGTGAGCACCAAGGTGGAGTCGTCGGCGCGTCCGATCAAGACGGGCTGCCCGCTGAGGGTGATGCGCGCGCCCTTCAGCGCCCCGTCGGTCACCACCAGATAGCGCGCCGCGGTTCGGTGCTGGCGCGACGGCAGCAGCGTGCCACGCAACGCCAGGCCGCGACGCACCATGACAGCCCCGGTGGGCGCGTAGATGTCGGTCTTCAAGATCCGCAGCACGGACCAGATGAATACCCACAACAACATCAAAAATCCGGCGCGCGTCAGTTGCAGTACTAGTCCCTGCATCTGGCGTCCTTTCCGTCCTGGCGCCGTACCTCTAACCCGTAATACCGAGCACCTCAGCTACGTCACGATACTTGGACGGTGGTCGACGCGGGGCGAAGCTCGGCAGCTTTGAGCCCAACGGGTTCAGTGAATGCGGACGATGATCTCGGAGTGGCCCAAACGGATCACGTCGCCATCGGCCAACTGCCACTCCTGTACCGGTGCGTTGTTGACGGTGGTGCCATTAGTGGAGTTGAGGTCGGAGAGGAGCGCGACCTGTCCGTCCCAGCGGATCTCCAGATGCCGTCGTGATACACCAGTGTCGGGCAGCCGGAATTGGGCGTCCTGTCCGCGACCCACGATGTTGGAGCCTTCGCGTAGCTGGTAGGTCCGGCCGCTGCCGTCGTCGAGTTGCAGGGTGACCGCTATTCCCGCGGGCGCGGACCCGTAGCCGCCCTGCGCGTAATCGCCGTAGCCGCCGGCGGCCGGCTGGCCGTATTCCGCGGGGGCGCTTGGCTGGCCGTAGTCGTATTCGCTCCTGGCGGGCTCGCCGTACCCGCCGGGTGGGGCGGCATACCCCGCGCCGGGCGGGGCCGCGGCGTACTGGGTGTAGTCGCCTTGGCTGTAGTCCTGCTGACCGTATCCCCCGCCCTGCTGGTAACCCTGGTCGTACCCACCGCCCTGGTCGGGATAGGCGGGCCGTTGTTCTGGCGGCGGCGGGGAGCCCTGGGGGGGATAGCCACCCTCGTCCGGGCGAGCGGGCCCGCGACCGTAATCGCCATACCCGCCGCCATAGCCCGGTTGGCCGCCAGCAGGTTGGCCGGGAGGAGCGCTCGGTGCAGCGTAGTCGCCGCCCGGGCGGTAGCCCTGGTCATAGCCTTGGCCGCCTTGGCCATAGCCCGCAGCAGCGGGAGGACGCTGCTCATAGGACGGCGGCGGATAGCCACCCTGGCCCTGGTCGGGGTACCCACCCTGGCCATGGTCGGGGTACCCACCCTGGCCCTGGTCGGGGTAGCCGCCCTGGCCCTGGTACCCGCGTTGGTCGGGGTAGCCGCCCCCGGGGTAGCCGCCCTGGTCGGGGTAGCCGCCCTGGTCTGGGTACCCGCGTTGGTCGGGGTAACCGCCCCCGGGGTAGCCGCCCTGGCCCTGGTCTGGGTAGCCGCCTCCGGGGTACCCGCCTTGGTCGGGGTAACCGCCCTGGTCGGGATGGCGAGGCGGCGGATAGCCCTGCGGCGGCGGGTAGCCGCCTTGTTCTGGCGGATATCCGCCTCGTGGGTCCGGTCCGCCCTGGGGATCGTCTTGCGGACGGCCGTAGCGGTCGTCGTAGTACTCATCGCCGGGCCGTCCCTGCCCCTGACCCCCGCGGTAGCTCGAATTGTCAGTCATTGGTGCTACTCCTGGTTCTGCGCCGAACGCGTGATTTGATTGTGGCCGGGCGGGATCATTGATCGTCGAGCGGGGCTCGATATCGGGGTTGACAGCACCGCGGGCGCGGAACTGGCCGGTGTGCAGGTTCGATGACTGCTCGAACCGGACGACCACCTCACCATACGTTTGCCACCCCTGTTCATCGAGATAGTCGGCCAAGTACCTCGCGAAAGCGTTAGCCGTGAGGTCCGGATCGGCGCTCACCTTCTCAAAGTCGTGAATACCGAGGGTAATGATGTATTCGTTGGGCGCCAAAAGGCGGTTACCCTGCAGAGATCGCACGCCGTCGGCCGCTTCGCGCCGCAGCAACGCCTCAACCTCTTGCGGGACAATCGATCCTCCGAACATCCGAGCAAACGCATCGCCTACCGTCACCTCAAGCTTGCGCTCGATGCGCTGAACTAGCCCCCTTTGGCTACCCATCAATCAGCGTTTATCCACATAAAACGCCGGCGCAAAGCAAACGCCTCGCCCGCGTGTCGTATCACCCCAGCATGGTATCGGGATATCGTGAGGCTACGTCACCGTGAGAACTCTGAGAATCGCATCGCCGCAGCTCAGAGCGGTTTGTGGCCGGACCGCGCCGCGCCGAAAAGCCTGCTGAGCCCTGTGAATCGGTTGGGGCCTGCGGCCACTACAGTGGTATGGTCCATCGGTTGTCGTCGGGGCGAGTGGCGGAATGGCAGACGCGCTGGCTTCAGGTGCCAGTGTCCTTCGGGACGTGGGGGTTCAAGTCCCCCTTCGCCCACCATTTGTGATGAGTCGAGTCATGGGTTACAGATTCCCCGGCCGTCGGCCGGGGTCTTTCTGTTGGTTGCGCCAGTAATTCCAAAGGGCCGCGACGCAATCAATCCGTCCGCCAGCAGGCAGCCATCACGGCTGTCAACGGTATTGAGTAGCCTCACCGTAGGTTGTCGGTGACGGCGTCACCAAGGTGTCCTAATGCGGCACGCTCCATTCGTCCCTTTAGTGAGAATTCGGGAAGAGGCCCGGATCCTGATGTGGACAGGAGGAAAGCTATGCCGCAGTACGCCGCATTGACCTACACCAGGGACGTCGACTGGTCGGCGCCCGAGCAGGCCGGGGACATGGCCGAGTACATGAAGTTCGGGCAGGACCACGCCGAACGGATCCGAGGCGGTGCCGCGCTGTATCCGACGGACACGGCGACGACGGTTCGTGTTACCGGCGCGCGCGGTGGGGACGTCGTCACCAGCGATGGCCCGTACGCCGAGACGAAGGAGGCGCTGACCGGTTTCTACCTCATCGAGGCCGCCGATCTGGACGAGGCCCTGCGCATCGCTGCCGAAATTCCAGCAGCGTGGGATGGTGCCGTGGAGGTGCGTCCCATCATCGATTTCGGCTAAGAGACGCCCGTGCAGCCAACTTTGGCGGCCCGGGTGATCAGTTCCGACCGGGTGCTCGCCGCGACTGTCCGGGCGGAGGGGGGACGTATCCTGGCCACCCTTGTCCGGACTGTCGGGTCGTTGCAGCTAGCCGAGGACGCGGTACAGGAAGCGGCATTGCGTGCGTTGCGGGACTGGCCGCGAAACGGTGTGCCCGCCGACCCGCGCGCTTGGTTGACCGTGACCGCGCGGCGGGTCGCGATTGACCTGCTGCGCCGCGAGGGGGCTAGAGCGCACAAGGAGCGTGCCAGCGTGGAGCTCGCGGTGCCCGAGCTGCCGCCCGAGACCGTGGTGGCAGACGATCAGCTACGGCTGATCTTCACCTGCTGTCACCCGGCGCTGAGCCTGGACGCTCAGGTGACCCTCGCGCTGCGCACGCTGTGCGGACTGTCGCCGGCGCAGATTGCGGCGGTCCTGTTGACGAGCGAGAGCGCGGTTGCCAAGCGCCTGACAAGGACTCGGGCCAAGATCGCCCGCGCCGGCATCCCCTACCGCGTGCCGGCGGACGGGGACCTGCCAGCGCGCCTCGCGGCGGTGTGTGCGGTGCTGCATGCGTCCTACACGATCGCGCACAGCGCGGCCGGCGGCGATCAGTTGACCGACGTGGATGGGGCTCGCGAGGCACTGCGGCTGGCCCGGCTTGTGCACGATTTGATGCCCGATGAACCGTCTCCGATGGCTGTTTTGGCGTTGATGCTTTTGACCGAGTCACGCCGCGCAGCAAGGCTCGACCGCCACGGCGACCCGGTGCCGCTTGCCGAGCAGAACCGGTCATCATGGGACGCCGGCGCGATTGCGGAGGCGCTGCAACTGATTGATGAGTCGCTGCGCCGCACCGGAGCGGTTGCCGATCCCTACCAGCTGCAGGCCGCGATCGCCGCCGAGCACGCCTGCGCGGTGTCATACGACGCCACCAACTGGGACGAGATCGTCCGGCTCTACGACCTGTTGTTGTCGGTGCAGCCAAGCGCGCCGGCGGCGCTGGCCCGGGCGGTCGCCGTCGCGGAATCAGACGGTGCCGCCGCGGGACTGCACGCACTCGACCAGCTTGTGCCCGACCAGCGCTGCCTCGCGGTGCGCGGCGAACTGTTAGCCCGCGTGGGCAAGTACCGCGAAGCGGTAGCGGTGACCCGCGCCTCGCTCAGCGACGACTCGGTCACCGCACCGGAACGGCGATACCGCACACGCCGTATCGCCGAATGGTCGGCACAACAAGATTAGGAGTGAGATGAGGACAGTGGATGTGACAACTGAGATTGTCATTGCTCGGCCCCGAGGCGCGGTTGCCGCATATTCCTCAGATCCGGATAACGCAACGGCCTGGTATGTCAACATCACAGCGGTGCAGTGGAACTCACCCAAGCCCGCAGCCGTTGGATCGCGATTCGCGTTCACCGCCCGGTTCCTCGGACGCGCGCTGAGCTACACCTATGAGGTGGTAGATCTGCAGCCTGCGACGCGGTTCGTGATGCGTACGGCGCAAGGGCCATTCCCGATGGAGACGACTTACCTCTGGGAGGAAGGTCCGAACAGTACAACGAGGATGACGCTGCGCAACCGTGGTGAGCCGTCGGGGTTTTGGGGAATCATGACGCCCATCCTGTCGATGGCAATCAAGCGTGCCACTGCCAAGGACCTTGCCCGACTCAAGGCGCTCCTCGAAGCCGCTGGCTAGCGACGGAGTCGAGGCATCCACTCCGCCTCGCGGTCTCGCATCTGGACAAACGAGGTATCCCGTTCGTATGGGCCCGAGACAACGGCTCACGCAGCCTCAGGGGCCGGGTCGGCCTAGCGATGGCTACTCATCGTGGTTGTTTCAACACGAGAAGTGATACACCTCGGTGCGCAGCTTTTCGCACCAAGCGCGGCCGCTGTCGACAAATCGTCGCCGTCTACCGTCTATCTGGAAATTCGCGCCGACATCCGCATCGACAACTATCGAAGGAGCCGCAGAGTTGGACATCGATCCCGCCGCCACCGCCTGGCTGCTGGCCAGCACCGCACTCGTGCTGTTGATGACGCCCGGGTTGGCGATCTTCTACGGCGGCATGGTACGCAGCACCGGCGTGCTCAACATGATCATGATGAGCTTCATCTCCATACCGTTGGTCAGGCCTCTACGCTTTCGCGGTGAGCTATGTGCTGGCCACGCTGATCGAGCGTTTCATGGCGTTCCGGGTCAGCGCCGAGGACGAGGTGAGCGGTGTCGACCTCAGCCAGCACGCCGAGACGGCCTATACCGAGGGCGTCTACGGGCACCAGCAGGTGCGCCGCCCGTTATTCGGTGAGCGGGACGAGGTTCGCCCACGCGCGAATGACGACGAATACGACTAAGTCCGCTGCGGCTGTGACGCTCAGTGGGTTGCGGCGTTGGTACACAGCCGCGGGTGGTTAACTGCGACGGTGCGCAGAGAACCGGGACTGGCGCGACGTTTCTTCCATCGATTCGAGCCGGTGCATGCCGTCACCTACTTCGCGCCGGAGGCGAGGTCGGCGCTCGACGGGCTGGGTTACCGAGGCTTCTGGATGGGCTACTTCGCCGCCCGGTCGGCGCCGCTGGGCATGGCGCCGCCGCAGCTGGTGACCGCGATCTTCTATAACTTCGCCCCCGCGCGGGTCGCCAAGGCCCTGCCGGCGGCGTGGGAGATCGCCGGTCCCGAAGCCGCGTTGCGCGTTCGTCAGGACTCAGCGGTCGCGGCGCTGCGTCGCTACGGCGGCCTCGACGTAGATGAAAACGTCCGTGTCGCAGCCGAATTAGCGGGAAAGGCAGCACGCAGCGCACCGCTCGACGGGCGACCGCTGTTCGCCGCGAACCTGGCGCTGCCGTGGCCGGACAATCCGCTGGAGGCGCTCTGGCATGCCGCGACGCTGTTGCGCGAGCAGCGCGGCGACGCTCATGTGGCGGTACTGACCGCCGCTGGCGTCTCAGGCCGCGAGTCGAACGTGCTACACGCCGCGGCGGGCCGGGTCCCCCGCGACTACATGGCCCGCGCCCGCGACTACGACGACGCGGAGTGGGCTCACCTCGAACAAGGACTGGCCGCGCGGGGGCTGCTCAACGACGACGGGTCGCTGACCGCCGCCGGCCGGGAGCTGAAGGACCGCATCGAATCCAGAACCGACACACTTGCCCTGTCGGCGCTGGATGCGCTCAGCGACGACGAGGTGGAAACGCTGTTCGGTGCGCTCACTCCGATCACCCGGGCGGTGGTCGCCGGCGGCGATGTCCCCGACGTCACTCCGATGAATGTCCGTTTTGACGAATTACATGACGGCAGTGCGCATTTGGTCCGTGGTTAGCCCATGACATCGATCGATTGGAAAGAGTGGTCCGCTGCTTTTCAGCGAACGTGCCGGCGACACAAAATGCGCTTTGTATCCGGGGAAGGATTCCTCGTCGACGACGTGTACATCACATCGCTAGCCCAGTACCACGGCGGCCCGGACCCGGTGGGCTGGAAGATCGATATCAAGCCGCTGGCTCCACCGCGGCGGATTTCCTGGCCGTGGCGCACGCGCCCGCCGACGATCCAACGCGTGCCATGCATCTGCAGCGCGAGATCACCACGCTGATCGCCGCCGGCAAGGGTGTGCGGGCCGCAGCGCTGGCCGACGCCGCGCTGGCTCGCGGTGAACGCGGCAACATGTCCTCCGATGCCAACGTGTTGGAACTGCTCTCTGCCTACGGGAAGGGACCGGACGCGTACGCGGCGTTCAAGGCGGGCTTGACGCCCACCCATAGCCTTCAGCGGCTGCGCGAAGACGAGCCCTCGACCACTGTCGGTCTGGTCCGCGGCCGCCACCGAGGCAATTTCCGGACGAGCCTGCACGAGTTCGATGGCCGCGGCATGTGGGCCATGATTCTCGAAAAGCGGCCGCCCCCAGGGGCCGAACACGATCATGCCGCCGTGTGTTACCTACAAGCCGCGGGCACCGCCGACGCGATGACCGTCGAAATCCGGGAGCCCGGCGGGCAGTACTGGGGCGCGGTCTCGGTCCGCTCGACGTTGGGGCGGCCCGACACCGCTCAGGCGCCCCACGACATTGCGATCGTGTTGCCGCGAAGCACCGAAATGCTCAGCCGCTCTGAAGTTTTCACCGCCGAGCAAGCCGCCACCCTGTTTGAGACCTACTACCTGACCGACGCGATCCCTTACGGCTACGCTCGACGACCCGTCGAGGGCTTTGCCGCAGACGGTGGCTACGTACCGCCGCCGCACCCGGGGATCTGCGGTTAGCCGCGGGGATTCAGCGCGGGAGCAGGCGTGCGCATTTGGGCAATACACAGGGCCGTGCCCGTAGGGCACCCTTCAGTCGCCCGTGCGAACAATGGTGAAGTCGAAGTCTCCACTGCGGCAGGCGGTACTCGTTGTTACAAAGTCTCGGCGACCGTGCCCGGTGAGCCTGCTGATCGGGTCTTGGGGCGGTTGGGGGAGGGGGAATCCGCTGGTCTCCGTGACGCGGTCAGTACCCCCTGCGCTGCAGTCGACGGGAGTTATTGAATTCTGCGTCCACTTGCCGTTTTCGAAGACGAAAGGATTCACGCTCTGGGGTACGTAAACGAAAAAGCTAATGCACCGGTCACCCGTACGCAGGCAGTCTGTTTCCACGGAAAAATCGAAGGGTTCGCTGGTACGAACTGCGGAAAAGGTGAAACGGTACCTGCCATGAAGGGCCTCCGCCGGCGACATCACGCGTGGCGCCTGTCCGGCCGGGTCAGGTAGGGCAGAAATATCGGTATCGCCAGTCCGGGTGAAGCTTAAGGTTCGCTTGTGATAACACGCTAATGACGGATCTTCCGCTATCCATTCGCCGGACATTGCTCCATCCGGCCGTGGCTGCAGCGACACCACTTCAAACCATTCGCCCGCTCCGTTGCAGAGCGGGCTGTCTTTGTCTTGATGAGCAGCACCGGGCGATGTGGTTACCGCCAGCCACCGCCCGCCGAGGTCGTCGAAAATCAAGTTCGCCACAGGAAAACCACCGGCTATTGCGGTGGCCACACATCCGGCGGCTCCGCACGCCGACCGCAGCCGCCAGGTCTCCTTAAACGGCGGCGCCGCAGCGCTGACCGGATCTCCGGAAAGTTTGGTCATCGGGCCGAAGTCGACGGTGAAGGTCCCGGTGAATGGGCCGGTGTTCGGCGGCGGGCCGCTCGCGCTGGGGCCGCTCGGGCTGGGGCTGGCCAGGGGCGCGCGAGCGGGGTTGCCGCGGTTGGTCAACGCCAGCACCAGGCTGACGATCGCGATCACGGCGATGCCGGCGGCAACGGCCCCCCATACCACTTTCTTGTTGCGAGGCGCTCGCGGTGGGGATTCTTGTGGTTGGGGCGTCGGGTCCGGTCGTCGCTGGGTGGGTTCCGCGGGACCTGTCATTAGGGCGTGTGCTGTAGGTGATCCCGAAGCGACAGTGCGCCAATCGTCAGGCGGCGTGGGCGATTCGGCTGGAGCGGCGGCCGATTCGCTAGGCCGTGGGGCCTGCATGGTCGCCTCGGTTGGCGGTGAGTTTCGCAGGGCGGTGCGGGCGGCGGTGGCCAATTCCACTGTCGTGGGATAACGCGAGGTCGGGTCTTTGGCCATACCCGCCGCGATCACCGCGTCCAGGTCCGACGGTACGCCCGGGTGGGTTAGCGAGGGCCTGGGCGCCGGACTGACCATGTGCGCCACCGCGACCTGCTCGAGGGTCTTTGCGGTGAAGGGCAGTTCACCGGTCAGGCACTGATAAAGCACGCACGCCAGGGCATACACATCCGAGCTCGGAGCGATTTCTCCGTCCTTGAAACGTTCCGGTGCCATGTAGGACCACGTGCCGATAGTGGCGCCGGTGCTGGTCAAGCCGGTCTCACCGGCCGCGCGGGCGATCCCGAAATCGATCAGGTACGCGAAATCGTCCTCGGTGAGCAGCACGTTGGACGGTTTCACGTCGCGGTGTACCAATCCCGCCTTGTGCGCGGCATTCAGCGCGGAAGCGACCTGCTCGACGATCTTGACGGCACGCTCGGGATCCAGCGGTCCGTTCTTGAGCACGCTTTGCAGATCACCGCCCTTGACCGGCCGCATGGTCACATAGAGCCGACCGTCTAATTCCCCGACGTCGTAGATCGGCACGACGTGGGGATCGTCCAGACGTGCGGCGGCGCGGGCTTCGCGGCGGAAGCGTTGCTCAAACTCGTGGTCCTGGGCGAAATGCGGCAGCAGCATCTTCAGCGCAACGTCGCGGTCGATACCGGTGTCATGGGCCAGCCACACCTCGCCCATGCCGCCGCGACCCAGCAGCTTGATCAGCCGGTAGCGGCCGAATGCCGTCTCGTCCACCATGCCTCCTCAGCGCTGGTGAGCACCCTGCCCAGGGAGCACTTTAGACGCCACTAAATAACTCATGCGACAAATCGCGCGCACGCTGGTCCGGCCGCATCCAGGCGGGAATTACCGCGCTGAGGCCAGAAGTGGGCGGCTTGACGACATTGTCTGGTTCACTGCGGGAGCAGGCGTCGTTTCTGCTCGGTGAATTCCTCCTGGGTAAGGATTCCCGCGTCGCGCAGCGAAGCCAGTTCACGGAGCTCCGCGGCGATCCCCGTAATCGGGCCGCCTGCCGGACGCTGCGGCGGCTCCGTCGCCTCGGGCTGCGCGGGTTCGGCCGGCTTGCGCGTCGGCGCCCCCACCCGCTCGCCGGTCCGCTCCCGGGCTTTCGAGCCACCGGCGCCGGCGGTGCCGCCCACCGCACTCCCGGCCATGCCCGCAAGGGCCATCTGGCTGAACACGCTTCCCGCGCCAGCCGTGGAGGCCTCCACGGCGGCGACACTGGCAGCCGGCAACGCTATCGCCAGCGGGCGTATCTCGGGGGCCGCCGCAGTCCAGCCCGGCGGCACCGACAACCGCCCGAGCATGTTGGCTTCGCCCATGCCCGCCGAGACCGGCGTGCCCAGGTTCGTGATCACCGGAAACGGCGTCGGCGGCACCGGTGCCGCGCCCGGCCATGGCTGTACCCCTGCCCACCCACTGACAATGTCGTCCGTGTGGAAACCAGTCAGGGCACCGACAATGTCGTAGGGAAGACCCACGAGCGTCAGTGGTGCGTCTATACCAAGTCCAGACAGGCTGGCTGGTGCGTCGAGAAAAACTGCAATCAGATCGCTGAGCAGGTCCAACAGTTGCAGCGGCGTCAGGGGGTCGGCTGCAGCCGGGGTCGCAAGGCTGCTCAGCGTGCTGGGTACCGCGGACAAGGCTTGCTGGGTCGACGCGACGGTGCTTTGTACGTTGCCGGCGGAAGTGCCGGTGGTTTGGCCGACAGCGGCGGCTTGGCTCGCCGACCCGCCCGGATTAGTGCTCTGCGGTGGCGAGTTGAACGGCGTCAGCGTGGTCGCCGACGCCGACGAACCCGCGTAGCCGTACATGGCGGCCGCATCCTGGGCCCACATCTCGGCGTACTGGGTTTCGGTGGTCGCTATCGCCGGGGTGTTCTGCCCGAAGATGTTCGTCGCCACCAGCGCCATCAGCTGGGTGCGGTTGGCCGCGACCACCGGCGGCGGCACCGTCTCCGCGAACGCCGCGTCGTAGGCGGCCGCCGCCGCGGTGGCCTGGTTTGCCGTCTGCTCGGCTTGCCCGGCAGCGCCTCTCAACCACGCCACATACGGGGCGGCCGCGGCAGCCATCGTCGCCGATGACGGGCCCAGCCACGGCCCAGCGGTCAGCCCCGCGATCGCCGACTGATAGGCGCTCGCCACCGAATGCAGCTCGGCAGCCAGCCCGTCCCACGCCGCCGCAGCGGCCAGCATCGGTCCCGAGCCAGGGCCGACGTACATTCGGGCGGAGTTGATCTCGGGCGGCAGTACCGCGAAGTCCATGTCATTTCCTCCGATCGATCCGGCCCCCAGGGCGCCGGCGGCTCCGGTGACGGCAACCGAGGGAGCGTTGCTGTCGGGCCGAGGCGCTGCGTCCCTGCCATTTTGCTCGAGACGATTGCTATTCGGGGGACTTGACCGATGATTCGCCCGAAGTAGTCCCAAATCGCCTGTCGCTGTTGCGCCGCCAAGGCGGCCAACGCGGTGCAACTGGCACCCGAAAGATGGATGAGGTGCGCCCGAACGCGGGCCAGCATTGGCGATCGTGTCGTCGGTGTTCTAGGCCCAGTTGGCGAGAACGGCCCGGCGAAATGCGCTGCGACAGTTAGAGGTAAGCCCACCCATACCCGCGCGGCACGCCGTCGGAACCCAGCGCGCGGTAGCACGGCTAAGGCTCGATCGGCCAACCGAATTGGCTGGGCGGGTCAGCTTTGCGCCTGCAACCACCGGTCGATCTCGGCGGTGACGGGGTCGGTGATGGCATCGAATTCGGGATGCTTCTTGAGCACCGTGGCCACCATCGAGCACACCGGGACGATTCGTTTGCCCTCATCCCGGGTGGCGTTCAGGGCGTTTTCGACAAGGATGGTTGCCAGGCCCCGCCCGCCGAATTCGGGATCGGTCACGGTGTGGTAAAAGACTCGCTGGTCGCCACGGTCGGCGAAATCGGCGTGGCCCACGGCTTTGCCCTCGACGGCGATGCTGTACGTGCTGTCGTGGGCGGTGACCGCGGTTTCTGCGCCTGTCTTGTCGACAGTCATTCGGATTCCCCTCTGTTCGGTAGCGGCCGTGGCCGCAGGCGGGTGGTTGGCATTGGCGGGGCGGGCAATCGGGCCACTGAGCCCTGGTACCCCTGGACCGCGCCGAAGCGTTCATCGGCGTCCTGCCAAAGTTGCCGATAACGGACGATGTCCTCGTGGCTGCGCCCGACGAAGTTCCACCACATCAGGAGTTCTTCGGTGAAGGGGGTGCCGCCCAGCAGCATCACTCGCGCGGCCCGATCCCCCACATTGCGTAAGTTGAGCGACGAGCTACCCGGCCCTTGGTAGCCCAGGTCGCCGAACTCGAGCGTCGTCCCGGTCATCTCAACGGGGCCGGAGTCGCACAGCACGCCGTGTTCGAATGCCGGGTCCACATCGATGTCCAGCGCAGCGTTCGTGTCTAAATCGATCTGCGCGCCGAGCAGCGAAGTGAACGTGCGCACCGGCGAGTGGCTGCCGGCCGCCTCCCCAAGGAATACCCGCGCCACCGCTCCCGGGAGCGAAACGGGTGGGGGCGCATAGTGGGCGAAATCGCGTCCGGTGTCACGATCGGAGTCAGGCAGTGCCACCCACAGCTGCACACCGTGCAAAACAGCATCCGATGCCACCGACACCTCGGAATGACAAATGCCCGTGCCCGCGGTCATCAGGTTCAGCTCGCCGGGCCGGATCATGGCGTGCACGCCTGCGCTATCACGGTGCTCCACTTCCCCACTGAACAACCAACTCACGGTTTGTAGTCCCGTGTGCGGATGAGGCGGGACGTCCATGTGCGCGGTCACAGGTCCGTAGTGGTCGACAAAACACCACGCACCGATCAGGGAGCGTCGTCGCAGCGGCAGTGTGCGTCGCACCTGGAGCGCCCTCGGTCCACCGAGCGGAACCTCGCGGGGATGGAGCACTTGCACAACCGGCGAGATACCCGCGAGCGGTGAAGCGCTGCAGGCGACTTCGGCCGGTGCGGTCTCGAGGTTGCTCATCACCGCGACAGTACTCCCCGGAGTTCACCTGCCGGGTGGCTGCAACACCTTCATGGCGACCCGCATGACAGGTTCGGGAATCCGATCCTGTATCGATAACGCGGCATCGGCGGCGCGCGACCGCAGGGGGGTGCCGCGGCCGAACACCCGATTCAACGCTCCCCCGGAGGGCTCGATCACCACGTGTAGCGGCGGGGTGCCCACGGCCGCGCCCAGCGCGTTGGAGATGACCATCCGCTGAATCTCGCTGGTGCCTTCAAAGATGGTGTACGGCGTGGCATCTCGATACCACTTCGCCAACGGGTGGTCGGTGATATAGCCCCAGCCGCCCATGGTCTGGATGGCGCGTTCGGTGGCCTTGACGGCGACCTCGCTGGCCGCGAGCCTCGACATCGAGCCCCGCCGGGGGGGTCAGCAAACTGGCGCTCCGGCGGCATTGCTACGCGGCAGTTCGGGGGCCAACTTGTGCGATCGGCAGGTGCAAGACGACCGCGGCCAGCGCAACGGCCTCGTCTTCGTGGCGGGCCAGCAGCGCCGCGTTCTCAGGCAGCTGTCGGGAGTTGATATCGCCGACGGCGATGCGCCGCAAAATGTCGTGTGCCCGAGCCAGCTGTTCGCGCTTGCGGTACTGGCCGCCGGGAAGTTTGACGCCGGCCCAAACGCCGTACTCCTCTCGATGCTTGATCGCGTGTTGGGCACACCGTCGCTGCTGTGCCAACGGGCAGCGGCGCAGGCATTGGATGCGCGCCTCGGTGGCCGACCGTTCGTAAGCGCGCGCTTTCGCCGCACCGTCACCGGTGTCGTCGTCGGGGTATCCGAACCACAATTCCGGGTTGGTTGCGCAGGGGTGTCCCATGTGTCGGTCTCCTTATCTGGCGAAACGTAGCTGGAAGCGTATACATACCCGCCGTGATCACGCAAGAGAAACGAGACAAAAACGTATAAACAGAGGATGGACGTGCCTGCTGTGTAGTATCCGGCCTATGGCCCGCGAATTGCACAGCCTGCGGTGAGCCGTGAGTCGGCGGGCGCGGCGATCCGCACATTGCGGGAGTCGCGCGACTGGTCACTGGCAGAGCTGGCCGCCGCGACCGGCGTCAGCATCATGGGACTGAGCTATCTGGAGCGCGGCGCCCGCAAGCCACACAAAAGCACAGTTCAGAAGGTCGAAAACGGGCTGGGTTTGCCGCCGGGCACCTACTCGCGGCTGTTGGTGGCCGCAGATCCCGACGCGGAGCTGGCCCGGCTGATCGCGGCGCAGCCACCCGCGGCGATGTCCGCACGACGTGCCGCGACGGTTGTGGTCGATCGCCATAGCGACACCGACGTGCTCGAGGGCTACGCCGAAGCGCAGCTCGATACCATCAAATCGTTGATCGATCGACTGCCTGCGGCAACATCAAACGAATATGAGACGTATATTCTCCTCGTGATCGCGCAGTGCGTGAAGGCCGAGATGCTCGCCGCCAGCTCATGGCGGGTGGCGGTCAACGCCGGCGCCGACTCGACGGGCCGGCTGATGGGGCATCTACAGGAGATCGAGGCGACGCGCACCGACCTGCTGAAGCGGATGCCCGCCAGTTTGAGCGCTCGATTCGATCGGGCCTGCGGGGCGTCGTCGTTACCGGAAGCGGTCATCGCGGCATTGCTCGGCGTTGGCATCGACGACATGTGGGATATGCGGAACCGGGGGGTCATCCCGGCGGGAGCCCTGCCACGCGTTCGCGCATTCGCCGATGCGGTCGAGTCGGAAAGCCGTGACCAGCACGAGGAGCGCCAGTGATCGAAAGCGAAGTGGAAGCGCTGAGCCGCGCTCATCAAATGTTCGCCGGTAGCACCCGGCACCCGAGGCTGGATGCGGGCACCGCTCATTACAGCGGACTGCTTGAGCGCGGCGCCGGGCTGAATCTCGGCGCGGGACATAGCGCTTATCGGCTCGCGGCCCAGCGCAGCCGAGAAGCGCTGCAGTCGGCAGCGCGGACGGATGCCGCGGCCGCGGCGGTCATTGCCGGCGCCCAACAAGATCGGGTCCAGGCCCGCGAGCTGACCAAGAGCGTCCTCGACGAAGCCCGCTCGGACGCCGCCGTTCCTCCGGTCACGCCGCTGGCCCAGCGTGAGGCGATGCGCCGTCGGGTGGCGCGACTGCGCGCGCAACGGGCGCACGTGCTGTCGGCCCGGTTGCGGGCCGGACGGCATCGCGCGGCGCTGCGGGCGCTGCGCTACCGGATGTTGCACCATCACGGCCGCGGATTGGCCGGGATGCGGCTTCCGGCAGCGAACGGCCGCGCCGGAATTGCGGTGCGCGCCGCGTTGTCGCGACTGGGCCATCCTTACGTCTGGGGCGCGACCGGGCCCGATCAGTTCGACTGTTCGGGGCTGGTGCAATGGTCCTACGCCCAGGCGGGTATTCACTTGGACCGCACCACCTACCAGCAGATCAATGACGGGAGCCCAGTGCCGCGTTCGCAGGTCCGGCCGGGCGATCTCGTCTTTCCCCACGCCGGACACGTGCAGCTGGCCATCGGCAACAATCTGGTCGTCGAAGCCCCCTACTCGGGCGCCTCGGTCCGGATCAGCCCACTGGGCAGCAACGTGCAGATCCGCCGGCCGTGGTAGAGAAGGTCCGAGAAAGGTTGAACCCATGTCGGAGCAAGCCGCATCATCGCTAGCCGCCATTCAGGCCCGACAGGCAGCGCTGGCAAGTCAACACAGCTCGGTCGCCGAAGCCGACCGAGCGCTGGCCGACGCACTGGCCAGCGCTCACGCCGCAATGTGCGAGAGCGTCAGCCGGCTGGACGCGATCGCCGCCGAGATCGACCGCGCAATGCCGGACCAGGCCGGCATTGCCGTCGATACGCCGATGGGCGCGCGTGAGTTGCAGAGGTTTCTGGTTGCCAAACAACGAGAGATCGCGTCCGTCGTCGCGCATGCTCACGAATTCGATCATGCGAAAGCCACTGTGTTACAAGGCCTGCGGGCACGATACACAGCTTCCGCGGGGTGAATTGTCGACAGGGAGTCGGGTTAGTACCGTCACTCGGCATGGATGGGTCGCTACCTCGCCCGAGGGCCGCGTGCGTAGCCGATGTCGACGTATAGCGACCTACTCGCCGTGCTCAAGTATGTCGGGGGCAGAACCGGCGATCCGAATGCGTGGCTGGTAGGGCTGACGCCCGACGAGGTGGCCGCTGTTGTCACACCCTGGACAAGCTCGGCACAACTCGACGCAATTGTGGCCAAGATCCGCCAACAACATCCGGACCTGTTCGGGCCGGCCCCCGCGACGCCGGGGGAACCGCAGCAGGGCGCCGCCGCCGAGGCCATCGCAACCGCCGAAGCCGCACTTGCCCACCAGAATTCAGCAAACGCGCAGCTCGACCTGCAGGTAATTTCGGCAATCCTGAACGCACACGCAAGCACCGTCGAGGGCAGCGAGGCGCTGAAAAAGCTGCAGCAGGAAACCGAAGCCGCGGTACGGACGCGATCTGACCTGGACACGCCGGCCGGGGCGCGTGATTTCCAGCGGTTCCTCATCGGCAAGCTCCGCGACATCCGTGCGGTGGTCGCGAACGCGAGCCTGGATGACACGTCGAAGTCGGCGCTGATGGCCGCCTGGACATCGCTGTACAACGCCTCGAAAGCGGGGCCGGGCGTCGCCGACGAACGGCGGCCGGGACCGACCGTCCCGGATGGCGCACCCGCGCGCGGCGCCAGCCAGCGGCCCGCGACAGTGCGAGATGCGGGCGGCGATCCATACCTTGATCCGCTGTTGCTTGACGATCCGAGTTTGTTGGCCGGGGACTCACCCGCGTCGGATCCGACGACGGGTTCTTCAGCGCCGACGATGCCGATGACGCCGATGATGCCGAGCATTCCCAGCCTGGGCGCAGGATCAGTCCCGGGCGGTTCGTCGCTGCCGGGGTCCATCCCAGGCCTGAATAGCGCAGGCGGGCTCCCCCTTTCCAGACTGCTCGGCGGCATCGGAACCGAACACGAACCGACGGATATCGATGAAGCGCAGGCGGCGAAGGATCACGCATCGTCAGACGAACGCGACGCACACAAAGACGACGGGGAAAAGGAAGCCTCAGGCGAGAAGCCCGAACCGTCACCGCCGGCTCCGACGACTGTCACGTTGCCCGACGGGGAGACAGTGACCGCCGCCAGCCCACAGATCGCGGCGGCCATCAACGCGGCAGTTGGCGGGGCGTCGATCGCAGATGCGTTCCGCCAGCAGGGAATCACCATCCCTCCGCCGGGGACGGCGGTCACCAGTCCGGTCGACCCAGCGCGGCTCACGCCGGGAGATGTCGGTATGTTCACCGATCGCCACGCACTCGCCCTCGGCCACAGTAAAGCCCTCCTGGACGGCCAGATTCAGCACATCTCCACCGTGAGCGGGCCGAGCTTTCTAGGCTGGGAACATCCGCCGGCGGCACCGGCCGCAACCGTGCCGGGGACAGCGCCGGCGCAGACCGAAAGACCGACACCAACCCGGCCGGCGGCTGTGTCGGTTGAGTCGACCACGGCACAATAGGCAGCCGGGCGGTCGCACCGCCGGGCCTGAAGAGGAGACAGCGGATGGCAGATCGAATCCATGTGGTGCCCGCGCAGTTGCGTCAAGCCGCAGACCATCACCAGCAGACCTCTGAGCATTTGCGGACCGTCCCGTCGTCGCACGCCGCCATCCAGGAGAGCCTGGACTCCCTCGGGCCGATCTTCAGCGAGCTGCGCGACGCCGGACGTGAACTGCTCGAGCTCAGACGGCAGTGCTACCAGCAACAAGCCGATGACCACGCCGCATTGGCCCATAACCTGAAGGCGTCGGCGACGTTGTGGGAGCAGCACGAGGAAGATGCGGCGCGCAACCTCGGCGGCATCGTCGACAAGGGCCATTGACACGTCGATGACAGAGGCTGGTCTCGAGGCTAACCCCGCCTTCGACACTGTTCACCCGAGCGGACACATCCTGGTCCGCTCCTGCCGCGGCGGATACGTGCACAGCGTTGCGCTGAGCGAGGCGGCGATGGACACCGACGCCGAGACCCTGGCGCAGGGCATCCTGCTCACCGCCGACGTGTCATGCCTCAAAGCGTTGCTGGAAGTTCGCGACGAGATTGTCGCGGCCGGACACACCCCGTCCGCGGCGGTTCCTACCCCGGACGACCTCGATGCGGCGATTGAGGTACTGCTGGCGCACCAACTGCGCCGCCGTGACACCGCGGATTAAGCGGGCCAAATCGAAAAGGCGATATCCTGGTCAATCCAATGGGACTGAAAGTGGCGACAGCCTAAACCAGCCTAAACCAGCCAGGTCTTGGCGGTATCGGGATCGGGTGCGATATCAGTTGGCGGCTCGATGGGGTTGGCGCCGAACAACTCTCGCGCACGGCGCAGCAGAGCACGCACTTCGTCGAGTTGCTGCTGCAGCGCAGAATCAGCCATAGCCCCACGCTACCCAGGCCCCGGGCATCCGCACAATTCACCGCCTGCAGAATGCCGCGCCCAGATGCCGGTACGCTTGCCCGGTGGCGATCTTCGGTCGAATGGCGGCGCGCCAGCGCCTCCGGAGAGCGGCCCAGGAATCCCTGGCGATTCCGACCTTCAGCCCTCGCATCGATTGCACCCCCTGGGTGATCGGTGGGCTTTGGCCTGCCGAACTCTCGGTGGCCACCGGCGAAACCGCCACGCTCGCAGAGTATCTCAAGGTGGATCTGCACCGGATCAGCAACAGCGCCAACGACGAGCTGAAGATGATCAGGCGCGGGGGTCTGGCTGGTGCGGCGCGGCAGGCAGCGGAAGCCCGAGTCATCAACGAAGCCCGCGCCCGCGCCGAGCAACGAGTTCGGTCAACGGTTCGTCAGTTGCGCCCGGAGGTCACCGCGGCGCCCCGGGAACACTCGGCATCGCCGCGCCGCCAAATTGCCGAAGACTGCGCCGAGCGGGACGTCGAAAAGACACAAGTCATACCCGCCGTCACAGTGGTGCAACCCGCTGCGCAACCGCCTGCCGCGAACGCTCCGGCGCAGCATCGGCAGGACGCCGAACCCGAGCCCTCACCAGCTCAGCCTGCGGAACCGGCTTACCAGCAAGCGACCGAATCCAGCAGTGATCGGCTGCGGCGGCTCCTTGCGTTCGTGGCCCGTCAGGAACCACGGCTGAACTGGGCGGTCGGCGATCGCGACGACGGAACGACGGTGGTGGTCACCGACTTCGCACACGGGTGGATACCTCCCGGTATCGCGCTGCCGGAGGGCGTGCGGTTGTTGGAACCCGATCGGCGCAACGGCAAGGCCTCCGCACTGCTCGGCAACACAACGTGCGCCGCCACCTATGGTCCCGGCGATTCCGTTGGCTGGTCGGCCGACTTCGCCGCGACGGAATTCTCGATGCGGCCCCGCGAGCTGCCAGCCGTCGACGATCTCGGATGGGAGCTGGGTGCGGTCACGCACTGGCGCAACGGACTGCCGCGGATGGTGTACACGTTGGCCAAGGCGGCCGCTGCGGGAACTGGCATCGCCGCGGAAGAGGTCGACCTGCTGCGGGTGTATCTCGACACCGCGCGCTACCGGCTGCTGGACCAGTATCCGGCTGTCGATCCCGCGCTTCTGCTCAACTGCATGTTGTTGGCCGCCACCGAAGGCATTGTCACTGGCGATTCGTTATCGGCGAATTATCACCTGGCCTGGTTCCAGAAACTCAACGCTCCCCCGGCCAGCCGGTGGGCCGCCAGTCCGTGACGTCGGGCCGGTTGGTACCCCGGGCGCCCTCGAGCTGGGGGCACCGCCCGCTTGCGGGGGACACGCCAGCGTGACATTCGGTGCCCGGCGTCACGCCCGCGTGACGCTCGGCGCCCAAAGCGGGACCCGACAGCGTGAATTGACGCTGGTTGGAGCGGTCGACATACTGTCAACGTGTCGGGGTCGGGCCGTCGCAGCGAGCGCAGCGACCTGAAGGATCGAGATCTCGTCGAATCTGTACTACGTGAACTGAATGAGGCGGCGGATAGGTGGGAAGCCCTGGTCGCGCAGGCCGAAACCGTCACCTACAGCGTCGACTTGGACGATATTCACGCCGTTGCAAATTCGGACGGCAAGTTGCTCGAGTTGAGCTTGCATCCGGGTGTAATGACCGGCTACACGCATGGGGAGTTGACTGACAGGTTGAACCTCGCGATCGCAGCGTTACGCGAAGAGGTGGCCGCCGAAAACCAAGCAAGGTACAGCGGACCGCTGCATTGACGTAGAGGTCGATGCAACGCACGAATCCGCTTCGACTGCCGAGAGGAGAATGACTGTGCCACTCAATTTGTCCAACCGAGACCAGAATTCGGGGCACCTCTTCTACAACCGGCGCTTGCGGGCCGCGATCACCAGGTTCTCGGTGCGGATGAAGCACGACGACCGCAAACAGCAAGCGGCGGTCGCGTTGTCGATCGTGCTCGTCCTTATCGGCGTCGGCTGGATGGCGCTACTTCATGTCATGAAGCCCGCGGGTTTGATCGGCCAGTCGGCCATCATCGGCGACCGCGACACCGGCGCGGTCTACGCGAAGATCAATGGGCGCCTCTACCCCGCGCTCAACTTGACCTCCGCACGGTTAGCGGTCGGCAATGCGGGCACCCCCGCCTGGGTCAAGGCCAGTGAAATCGCCAGGTACCCAACCGGTCCGATGATCGGAATTCCCGGTGCCCCGGACAGCCTGCCGATCACATCGAGTTCCGTGTCGGCGTGGTCGGTTTGCGACACCGCGGCCGCCCGCGGCACCGGGGCGGCTCCACTGGTCACCGCAATTGCCGGGCAGCTCTCGCCCGGCGGCCGGGCCGCGGCAATGGGCCCCGCGCAAGCCGTCCTTGCGACCCATAAGGGCGCCACCTATGTGATCTGGGGCGGGCAACGGTCCCGCATCGACCCAACCGATCGATCGGTGACTTTCAATCTCGGCCTCGATCCCGGGGTGACGTATCCGATCGAAATCTCCAACGCGCTTTACGATGCCATGCCATCAACGGAACCTCTTGTGTTGCCGGCGATCCCGGCGGCGGGAACACCGTCACGCTGGTTGCCCGACTCCAAGGTGGGCAGCGTGCTGGAAACCCGCGACGCCAACGGGACGGTCAACGGCTTCTACGCGCTGCTGGAGGGCGGCGTGCAGAAGATCACCGGCTTCGTCGCGGACCTGTTGCGCACCGGGAACTCGCAGGGCTCGACAACGCCGACGTTGGTCGCCCCGGACAAGCTGATCCACATTCCGGTCGTCGACGTGCTGAACGTCGACTACTACCCGTCGGGAAAGCTGGAATTCGTTGACACATTGGCCAATCCGGTGACGTGCGTCGGGTGGGAGAAGCAGTCCGGGGACCGGCAGGCGAGGATAACCAACCTGACCGGGCGCGGGTTGCCCGTCCCGATCGGCATGGACACTCACTTGGTGCGCCTGGTTCGCGACGACCGCGCGCCCGATTCGGCCGAAGCGCAGCAGACATTGGTGTTGCCGGGAGCGGCCAACTTCGTTGCCGTGACGAGCGGCGTCGCGGCGTCGGGCAGTCGGGAAAGTTTGTATTGGCTTTCGCCGCAGGGTGTTCGGTATGGGATTCAGTCGGATCAACGGACCCTGCAGGCGCTCGGGCTCGATCCGCGCCTGGCCGTGCAAGCACCATGGCCAATGGTGGCCACTTTCGCAGCCGGGCCGGCAATCAGCCGCGACGCCGCCTTGGTTGCGCGCGACGCTCTGCCCGCAGGCGGCGCGGTGGCGCCCATTCCCGATTCCAACGAGCAGACCGCCGGGGGCTAGGTATGTCCAAACGAGGCTTCATCCGCGGCATCCGCCAGCCGCCGCCGAACGTTCCGCCGGTGCGAATCGCGGTCGGTGCGCCCTTGGCGTTGCCGGAACGCGAACCGCGCAACATCCTGCTGATGATTGCGCTGCCGGCGCTGCTGGTGGGGATCATCGGCACGCTGGTGGTGATGTACGCATCGGGGGTTCGATCGGTACAATCGGGTTTCTTCCCGATGATCGGCTTGGTCGGGTTCGGCACGCTGATGTTCAGCGGACGCTTCGGTCGCGGCCGCCGGATCGGCTGGGGGGAGCAAGAAAAGCAGCGCCGCAGCTATTTGCGCCAGCTCGACGAGGACCGCGACGAAGTGCAGCGCGCCGCCCACGATCAGCGTCGGAGCCAGCTCTTCGTGCACGGTGATCCGCAGCGACTGGACACCGTCATCGGGGGTCCGCGGATGTGGGAGCGGCGTCCGGGCGACCCGGATTTCCTCGACGTGCGCCTAGGGATCGGCATGCAGCAGGCCAGTGAATCGGCGGTTTCGCTGCAGTGGCCCGACGTTCCGATCGGTGAGGAGCTCGAGCCGGTAACCGGTGGTGCGCTAAGGGATTTCATCCTGGAGCAGAGCAAGATCCGCGGGATCGGAAAGGTGTTGAGCCTGCGATCGAAGCCCGGATTCAGCTTCATCTCCGACGATCCGAGCGAACTGCACAGCCTCGCGCGCTCGATATTGTGCTGCCTGGCGGTGTACCACAGCCCACACGATCTCAAAATCATCGTGGTCACCCGGTATCCCGAGCTGTGGTCGTGGTTGGTGTGGTTGCCGCACAACCAGCACGACGAGATGTTCGATGCCTGCGGACTGCGCCGGTTGGTCTTCACGTCCCCAACAGGGCTGGAAGAGGCACTCGATGCCGAACTGCACCGCAAGGGCCGTGGACCATGGACGCCACCGGTCGGAAGCAGCCCCACGTTGATGCCGTCGCCAATGGAGTCGACGAGCGGCCCGGCGCTGGGTCCGCACTGGGCGATCGTCGATGACAACGTGGGTACGCCCGAGCAGTGGGAGGGCGTAACCGGGCAGAAGGGCATGGCCGCCATCACGGTGCTGAGGTTGGCCACCCGGGTCGGTGTCGGCATCGGATTCGACGAGGAGAACCAGCGTTTCGTGCTGCGGGACGGCAGGCTCAGACACCGCGGCACCTTCTATGCCGTGGCGGATCTGCTCGCCGAGAGCACCGCTAACCGGTACGCGCGTGCGCTGGCCCGCTGGCACCCGATGAGCGCCGGGGCATTGTCCGAGACCGACAGTCAGGGCGGTGAACTACTGCGGGCGCTGGGAATCACCGACCCCCGGGAGCTGGACGTGGACAGGCTCTGGGCGGACAGCCGGGGTCGTGGCGACCACAAATGGGCGACGGTACCCGTCGGCGTCAAGCAAGGCGGTGAGCTGCAGCACGTCATATTGCGTGCCAAGGATTTCGGTGGCTACGGGTTCCATTCCGTGGTGATCGGCACGTCCGGGTCCGGCAAGTCGGAGTACTTCCTGTCGTTGTGCAGCGGGATCGCACTGACACACTCGCCGGAAACGTTCATCGTGATCTTCGTCGACATGAAGTTCGAGTCGGCGGCCCAAGACCTGCAGGGATTTCCGCACGTCGCCGGCTCGTTGTCCAACCTGGGCAAGGACGACCGCCATCTGGCCGAGCGGATGCGAAAGGCCATCAACGGCGAGATCGCAAGACGTTACTGGCTTTTCAAGGACGCCGGGGCACGGGACGCCAATGAATACGAAGAGATGCGGCTCGCCGGAAGGGATTTGGAGCCGGTACCGATCTTGCTGGTGATCATCGACGAGTACCTCGAGTTGTTCATTCATCATCCTGAGTGGATCGATCTGGTCATTCACATCGGGCAGGAGGGTCGCGGCTGCAATGTCTTCTTTACGCTCGGCGGCCAGCGATTGGATCTATCGTCGCTCAGCAAAGTCAAGAGCAACATCGCATTCCGGGTAGCCCTGCGCGCCGAGACCGCGGAGGACTCCCGTGACGTGATCGGTAGTGACGCGGCGCTGCACCTTCCGTCGAAGGAGAACGGGTACGCCCTGCTCAAGGTTGGGCCGCGCGATCTGGAGCAGTTCCGGTGCTTTTACGTGTCGGCGCCCTTCGTGGTGCCGAAGCGCGCGGTCAACGTGAACCAGACAGTGGCCGTGAGCTTTTCTCGGCCCCGCTCGTACACCTGGGCGTACCAGCCGCTCAGTGAGGCGGACACCGCGGCGTTGGCTGTCGCCGACGCACCCGAGGAACCGGACGAGTTCCTCTTCCATTCAGACGGCTTCCGCAAGAAGAAGCTGGTCGACGTCATCCGAGAATCGTTGGTCTCGCACCCGGCCCGCCCACCGCACCAGATCTGGCTTCCGCCTTTGGAATCCAGCGAGCCGATCGATTCGCTGGTGGCCCGTTGGCGCGGTAAGCCATGGGATGTCGACTACGGGCAGAACGCGGGGTTGGTGTTCCCGGTTGGAATCGTGGACATACCGGAAGAGCACGCCCAACGTGTGCACACCATCGACGCCGAGATGGACAATGTCATGGTGGTCGCGACCGCTCAGCGCGGCAAGTCCACCACGTTGATGACATTGATGACCTCCGCGGCACTGATGTACCGCCCCGAGCGGGTCACTTTCTTCTGCATTGGCGCGTCGTTGTACCCGATCGAGGACCTGCCACACGTCGCGTCGGTGGTCAGCCAGACCGACAGCGAGGGCGTGTCGCGCACCGTAGCCTCGATTGCGGGGCTGATCCTTGCTCGCGAAGTCTCGTTCAAGAAGTACCAAATCGACATCTCCGAATTCCGGGAACGGCGGTTCGGCACAGTCGAGTGGGCCGGCAGCCCGATGATCCCCACGGACGGGGGCGGCCGCACCGATCCCGACGACAAGTTCGGCGACGTCTATCTCGTCGTTGACAACTTCAGCGACATCTACGAGAAGGATGCCGCGATGGGTGACCGGGTGGTCGCGATCGCCCGCCAGGGTCTGTCGTACGGGGTGCATGTCATGACCAGCGCCACCGGGTGGTTGGTGGGTCAGAAGCAGCAGCTGGTGAATGTGTCGAACGCACGAATCCAACTGCGGCTGAGCAACCCTGACGAAACCCAGATGGGTGAGGGCTTCGAGCGGCGAAAGGCTGCCCGCAACACACTGGACCGGCCCGGGTTCGGCGTCACTCGCGATGGCTACGAGTTGCTCGTCGGACTACCGGAGCTCATCGGAGCCACCGGTGAGCGAGTCGCGACTCGCGGGATCGGTGCGCGCATCGCCGATTTGACCGGCGCCGGCAGGGTGGAGAAATTGGCGCGACTGCCCGAGCGTATACAGCTCAGCCAAGTCGTTGCCGCGTTCGCGGACACCGCCGAGGCCGCCGATCCGCTGAACATCCCATTCGCGATCGGCGAAAGTGCTTTGCGGCCGGTGGCTTTGGCGACCCGAATGGTGCCAAACATACTCGTGTTGGGCCGCCAACTGTGCGGCAAGACCACGACGCTGGCGGCGTTTGGGCAAGCGATTGCAGCGCGGTTGCGCCCTGAGCAGGCTCAGATCACCATCATCGATCCCAAGACTTCGCTGATCGGCAAGATCCGGGGTCCGCATGTGCGTGCCTACGCCTATACCCAAGACGACATCGATCAGGTGATCGAGGGATTGGCGCAGATCATGCGCGACCGTCTGCCGCCCTCAGGCCTGAGCCAGGAAGAATTGCTGAGCCGGCGCACCTGGGAAGGTCCGCACCACTTCATTCTGATCGACGACGAGCAAGAGCTCAGGCCACACGGAATGATCGGCAAGGTTGCGGCAACGGCGGCGCTGTGGGGATTGATCGAACGCAGCCGAGAGATCGGCCTGCACATCATCGCCTCGCGGCTGCCCGGAAACTGGGCGGGGGTATCGGTGACGAACCCATTTCTGCAGAAGATGACCAGTTCGCGGGCGCCCACGTTATTCATGGACAACGATCCGGCTGCGGTCAAGGTGTTCGGCAGAATCAGCGCACAACAACTGCCCGCGGGACGTGGTCTGCTGGTCGGCACCGATGGCACGATCGAGGGAGTGCTGGTAGGAGCCCCGGAATAGGAGGATTCGCCTGGTCGCGGGCGCTCGGCGCATGGTGATTCGACAGCTCTTGTGGGCCACCCTAGAATCAGGCAACTCCGCGAGCGGCAATCGAAAATGGGAGGCAGATATGGGTGGCCTTAACTTCAGCATGGTCCCGGGCGCCGTCGACTTGTCGGCAGCGGCCGAGGCTGGGATTAGCGAGGAAATGGCGGCCACGACGGCGGCCGGGGCCGCCGCGCTCACCGGCGTTATCCCGATGGCCCCGGATGCCGATTCCGCGGAGTTCGCGGCCGTGCTCAACGCCGCCGGTGCGGCCTACCTCGCCACGTCGGCCGAACATGTTGGACAGCGGGGCGCTTTCGCCGGCGCGCAAGGCCTGGCTTCCGTCACTACCACGTCCGTCGAGGCGATCAACGCGATCCACTTTTAAGAGGAAGGCATGCCCGATCCGAGGTGGACAGGGCCCCCGGAGGTTATCGCGCTGACTTTCGAGGGAGGCAACGCCGCGTCGGTGCTCGCCAACAACCTGGTGTGGGTCACCGAGACTGCGAATAAAGAACTCTCGATGGGTCTTTCCGCGGTCAACGCGCTGGCAACGGCCGCGCAATGGCAGGGTTTTGGTGCGGTTGCCTCGATGCTGGTCAATACGGGACTCAACCTCGGATTGCAGACACTGGTGGGCTGGACAGCGCACAAAATCGCCGTCACCCAAGCGGCCGTGCAGGCCTTCACGATCGCGCAGTCCTCGGTTATCCCATCGGTGGTCTCGCAGACCAACCGGGACGAGTGGACCGTCCTGAACGCCACCAACTGGTTCGGGCAGAACCTCCCGGCGATCGCCGAACGGGATCTGGAGTACTTCGGCGAACACTGGCCGCACAATTCGGGCATCGGCTGGACGTATTCCGGGACGCTGAGCACGCTGGTCGCCTCATTGGCGGTTCCCCCGCCCGTCGCCCCGATGGGCGCGTCGCCGGCCGCGCCGGCGGAGGCAGGAGAGGCAGTGGCCCAAGCGGCGGGGCAGACCGGCATGAACAACGTGATGCAGGTGTCGACGCAGGCCACTGCGACCGCAGGGCAGACAGCGGCAGCGCCCGCCGATGCCAGCGGCCAGTTCAGTTCCCTGCTGCAACAACCGATGTCGATGGTCTCGAGTGTGACCGAGCCGCTCAACCAGGTGCTCAATACTCCGATGGAGGCGGTTCAGGGCGTAACAAGCCTGCCGCAAGGGATGATTCAGTCGATGGCCGGCATGTTTCCTACGGGAGGAGCGGCGAATGCCGCCGCGGCCGGGTCGGTCGCCGAACCCGTGCTGGCCGGCTCCGCGGGTGGCCTCGGCGCCACCGCTTCCGGCGGTGCGAGCGGGCTCGGCGCCTTCCCGGGCGCGGGCCTTACCAGCTACACGCGTCCCACCAGCAGTTTCGAACCGGAGACCGGGGGCAGACCGACCAGCCTGCGCGCCGGTGTGCTCAACGCCGCCGAACTACGCGGTCCCACCGCGTCAACCGGGGTGGGCGGTGCCCCGATGCCGCTGTCGCCGGCGGGCATGCTGGCGCGTGACAGGGGCGGCGATTCCGACAAGGACGCTGTGACGCGGGCACGCGTCATCGTGGGCGGCGATGCGAGCGATCCGCGGTAGTGTCCGAGGTGGATCGTCAGCTGAAACTGTCTATGTTGCGGCCCTTCTCGCGGTGAGCGGTCGCTGTCCACATGATTGACGTCGGGTCGGTCGTGGCCGGTTATATGGTCGAAAGCGTCCTCGGTACAGGCGGAATGGGCACCGTGTACCTGGTGCAAAATCCCGAGCTACCCCGGCGCGAGGCGCTGAAGGTGCTTTCCGCGGAGCTGTCGCTCAACCGAGAGTTTCGAGCCCGGTTCATCCGCGAGGCGGACATCGCCGCCAGCCTTGCGCACCCCAACATCGTGTCGATCTACGACCGCGGCGAAACCGAGGACGGCCAATTGTGGATCGCGATGCAGTATGTCAAAGGCATCGACGCGGAGGCCGCACTGCGCGCCGGAACCATGACACCAGCGCGCGCGGTGCACATCATCGGTGAGGTCGCCCTGGCACTGGACTACGCCCATCACCACCAGGTGGTGCACCGCGACATCAAGCCCGCCAACTTTTTGCTTTCGAGTGAGAAGGGCGGGCCCGAGCGGGTGCTGCTGGCCGACTTCGGCGTCGCGCGTGCCCTTGACGACGTCGGATTGACGGCAACCGGATCATTTGTCGCGACAATGGCTTACGCGGCCCCGGAGGTGCTGGCCGGTAACGGCTCGGACGGGCGCTCCGATCTTTATTCGTTGGGGTGCAGTCTTTTTCGCCTGCTGACCGGCAAGGCGCCGTTCGCCGACGTGGCCGCCAACGGGCCCGCCGCGGTGATGATGGCGCACCTATACCAGCGACCGCCGCGGTTGGCCGATCGCGTGCGAGGCCTCCCTGCGGCGTTGGATTCGGTGATCACCACCGCGCTGGCCAAAGATCCCGATCGACGCTTCCAGTCGGCACCCGAGTTCGCGTCGGCCATGGTCGAGGCCCTGCGCGACGAGCCTCCATCGGGCGCGGTGCTGCGGCCCGTCCCCAGCGCCGACGTGGTGTCCCTTCCCAAGCCGGTGGACGGCGGTTGGTGGCGACCCCCGGCGGACGTCCGCACGATGCCGGCGCCGGCGGGCCAACCCGCCCGGATGGCGCCGTTCGGCCAGCCGCCGAAGCCGCAGGCGGGCCTCCCCGCTCGCCGCCGGCGCCGGTGGCAGTTGCTCGGGGCGCTCGGTGCGGTCGTTCTCCTCGCCGCGGGAATCGCCCTGGCGTTCAAGCTAACCGGGCCCACCGGGCGGCCGCTTGTCTCGCCGCAAACAACCGCCAGCACCGCTGCAACTACCACCGCATCCGCGACACCGACGCTGCCGGTGTCCGCACTGCCGGGCCTGCTGTTGTATGCCGGCGAGACGGAACTATTCACGAGCGTGACGATGGAAGCAGCCGGAACCACCTCGACGATGATGGATGCCTCTTCGCAGGTGCCGGAGAAGGAGTGTGTCGGCGCGTATGCACCGGCCCAGACAACGATCTACGCCAATTCGGGCTACATCGCTGTCGTAGTGCGGACGCTGGTCGGCAAGGATGATCCAATGAAGCTCAACACCGTCGTCGAAGCCGTCGTGGCGTTCCCCAGCGCCGACACGGCCGAGGTTGTGGTGGCTGAACAAGCCGACCAATGGCAGCGGTGCGCCGACCGGACAATCACCGTGAACCCGCCGGGTCAGGCCCCGGTGCAACTGGCATTCGGCAAGCCCGCCTTGACGGCCATCAACGCTCATGTGATGACCAGTCAGGCAGGGCCCCAACAGCACTGTGAGCGCGCCCTTCAGCCGGCGAAGAACGTGGTCGTCGACGTTAAGGTGTGCAAAGCCGCCCCGGGCGGCGGGGCGGGTCAGGCTGCCGACGAAATCGGCGCGCGTATCAAGGGGTCGTGAGGCCGTGCCGAAGCAACACGCTTGCGCGTCCTCAACGCAGGCGGCTAGGCAATGATGGTGGCTAGTGTGCACAGATGAGTTACCCGGCCTAATGGGGTCGGCGGTTGGTGTAACTGGAGATCGCATCGCACGGGCGGCGCGCTCCGCGGGATGCTCTGTTATTTCGGAGCAGCTTGTTGCTACCCATCCGGGGTCTCGCGGTTTCCAATCATGCTGACGGTCGGTTCGGTGGTGGCCGGGTACCGTATCGAGCGGGTCCTCGGAACGGGCGGAATGGGCACCGTATACCTGGCCCAAAACCCAACGTTGCCCCGCCGGGATGCGCTGAAAGTGCTCTCGGCCGAGTTGTCGCGTGATCGGGATTTCCGAGCCCGCTTCATTCGTGAAGCCGATGTCGCCGCTGGTCTCAGCCATCCCAACATCGTGTCGATTTACCGACGGGGCGAAACCGACGACGGGCAACTGTGGATCGCGATGCAGTTCGTTGACGGCACCGACGCCGATGAGGCACTGCGCGTAGGCACCATGACACCGGCCCGCGCGGTGCACATCGTCGCCGAGATCGCGAAAGCGCTGGACCATGCCCACCAGCGCAACATCGTCCACCGCGACGTCAAACCGGCCAACTTCATGTTGTCCGGCGACAGCGGCGACTATGAGCGAGTGCTGCTGGGCGACTTCGGTATTGCGCGCGCGCTCGATGACCACGGGCTGACGATGACGGGGTCGCTGGTGGCGACGGTGTCCTATGCCGCGCCTGAGGTCATCGCCGGCATGCCTTTCGACCATCGGGCGGACCTGTATTCATTGGGATGCGCCCTCGTTCGGCTGCTGACCGGCAAGACTCCCTTCCCCGCCACCAGTGTGCCGGCGATGATGCTGGCGCATCTGCAGCAGCCGCCGCCGCACGTCACCGAGCAAGTGCCCAGCCTGCCAACGGGTTTGGATTCGGTGATCGCGAGGGCAATGGCAAAGGATCCAGCGAACCGTTTCCAGGCGGCAGGCCAACTTGCCGCGGCGGCGACGGAAGCGCTCCGTGGCGGCGGCGGCCAGATGACCGCGCCGTGGCGGGTGATCCCCAGCGGTGCCGTGAGTTCCTACCCGAGTGCGCCGGCCGACGCGCCATGGTGGCAGCCTCTTGGCGACCCACGCACCATGATGACGCCAGTGGGCGCCCCGCCCGCATACCCCGGGATGGCGCCACCCGCCTACCGGCGGCCACGAGTGGCGCGGCGGAGGCACCGGTGGATCATTGCGGCGTTGACGGTGCTTCTGTTGGTCGTCGCCGGCGTTACCGCCGGCGTCTTGACGAGATCGTCTGAGGAACCCACCGGGGCCGAACCGACCACGCCCACGACGGTGCCGCCAGTACCGATGGCTGACCTCAAGGGGCTGCTACTCACCACCGATCAGATCGGCGCAATATTGGGCAGCAAACTCGATCCGACCCCGATCGGGGAGGGGATCGGTGATGATTCGGACTATCTCGTGGAAAAGGAGTGCGCGGAGCCGTGGTATCCCGCCGAACGGGTCGCCTACACGGGTAGTGGCTGGCAAGACGGGGTGCTGCAAGTGATGGGACGTCCCGAACTGGGTCCACCACAAGGGGTGCTTTTTCCCAGCTGGGCCATCCAGGCGCTGGTGAGTTTTCCCGTCGCTGACCTGGCCGGCGAGTTCCTCGCCGGCCAGAAGAAGCCGTGGGCGCAATGCGCCAACCGCAAAGTAACCGACCTGACCCAGCGCGGCTCGCCGATGGAGGTGGTCTTCGGCGATTTCGCCGTCACCGACGACGGTGCCCTGACGATGACCTGGCGTTCGCCAATCACGACGGCCAGCCGCGTTCTCGCGGTCCGCAACAACATCGCAATCGATGTCACGGTCTACGGCAAAGACACCGCCCTTGATCGAGCGGTAGACATCGTCCATAAGATCGCCGCACGGATCCGGCAGTGATGAGACCCAGGGCGTTGGCGACGATCTTTGTCGCGGCGACAACGGTATTTCTTTCCGCCTGCGCGCACGTGGTTGCGGGCCGAGCCGTCTATGCGACCGAAATCGCCTCTTCGGGAACGCGTTTGGTGAAGCCCTCCGAGTTGCCGTCGCTGCTCCTCACGACCGCGGACATCGGCGCGATCATCGGCGCGCCTGCGCTGGCGGCTACCGGTACGTTCGCCTCCCTTAACGAACTGCCTGCCGGATTTGTCTCCGATCCGAAGTGCGCGGGGGCATTGACTGTTGGGGAAGAGATCACATACCGGGGCTCGCATTACCTGTACCCCTACCGGCAAGAGGCGGAGGATCAGCACAATCGACACGTCTTTGAGGGTGTTGTCGCATTCGGCGGCGCCGACGACGCGCAGGCGCTTGTCGACAGCACCTTCAGCCACTGGAAGGACTGCGAGGGCAGGCCGCTGGCAGTCACCGAAGAAGGGGTGCAGCGGAATTTTTGGGCCTTTGGCCCTACCAGATCAGACGGCGTCAACGTTTTACTTCTCCGGCAGGAGGGTGGCGGCGGCGCCGGTTGCGCACACACGATCACTGCTCGTTCCAACGTTGTCGGCGAGGTTCAGGTGTGCGGCCGCGACGAGACCGTCCTCAACGGCCAGGCGGCGAAGATCGTTAATGCCATCCTGGCCAAAATCTCCCGGTGATGTCTAGGCGGGCCCTAAGAAATGACTTTCGCGGCGATCGCGTTGAGCAGGTCGACGCCCTGATTGGTGACGTCCTGACGGCAGACATTGGTATCGATGACGACGTTATTGCGGGCGCCCAGTGCATGCTCACACCCGCGGCCGGCTCCCTCTTGCAAGACGGAAACCATTGACAGAGCGCCATTGTCGTTGACAAGAGGACCCAGGACGCGGTGTTGCTGCGCGGTGGGTTTGTTGAGCGTGATGGTTTTCTTCGCACACTTTGCCCACAGCGCCTGTTGGTCTGAGACCAGCTTTTGCGCGGCCGCGGCGGTGGGAAAGGCGATGACGCCCTGGAAGGCTTCGTGTTCGAAGTTTTCGTCGCGCAGGTACTGCAGTTGCGCGCCGGTCCACCCGCTGTCGCCGTAGGTCACGTGTTCAGCCGGCCCAAATGCGCTGATGCATTCCTTGTTCTCAACGATCTCCGCGGTGTCATCGTAAAGCGTTGAACGGGTTGGCATTATCTGCAGAGTGCCCGGGGCGCCGATGATGCCCGCCACTTGGTCCGGCGGCAGCAACAATCCCGGCAGCGCCGAGACGGGCACGGGCGCCGGCGTCGTTGTCGTGGTTTTCGGGGAACCGGACCCGCGAGCGTTGGGCGAAGCGTCTGTTGAGCGCATTGTCACGGTCAGTATCACCGCTGTGGCGACAGCGACGATGGCGGCCAAGCTGACCGACGCGGCGATCCACCGCCGCCGACGTCGGTTGCCCCGAGGCGGGGCCGGCCCGATCTGCCACGGCGGCGGCTGAACCGGATAAGTGGGCGGTGGGAGTGTCCGCATCACGGTGGGTCCCGGGCCGGGGTGCTGCCACGACGGCGGGTTGCCTCCCCCGTTTGGGTGTGGATAGGAACCGACCTGGTCGCTCGGAATCGGTTGCCACGGAGCCGTTATGGACGATCGGTCCTCGCTGAGGGCCGCTGCGGCTGCCGCGCCGAACTGTTGCGCAGAAGCGAACCGCCGCGCAGGGTCTTTGGCCATCGCGGTGGCGATCACCGCGTCCATCCGCGGAGAAAACCCCGGCACCCGATCGGTCACCCGTGGCGGCGGCGCGTGCAGGTGCGCCGCCATCACACCGCCCAGTCCGTCGGCCCCCGCGAACGGCGCTTGACCCGTCAGCATGCGAAAAAGCGTGCACCCCAACGAATAAATATCGGCTCGGCCGTCAATCGGCTGTCCGCTCAGTGCCTCTGGCGCAGCGTAGGAAAGGGTCGCAACCACCGACCCGGTGACGGTCAACCCGACATCGCCGAGCGCGCGGGCAATGCCGAAATCCCCCAGCAGCACCCGCTCATCGGGACCGGCCGGCCCGGACAGCAGAAAGTTCGCCGGTTTGACATCACGATGAACCACGCCCCGTTGGTGGGCGTAATCGAGCGCCTTTCCCACCTGGCTGACGATGTGCACCGCGCGTGCCGGGGTCATCGTGCCCGCCCGCAACGCGTTATCGGCGTCAGTGCCGTCGACGAACTGCATCGCAATCCACAACTGGCCGTCGAACTCGCCGCGCCGATGGACCGAAACGATATTGGGGTGATCCAGCGACGCGGCCACGTCGGCTTCCCGGATAAACCGGGCCCGGAAACCCGGATCCCGTGACAAGTCGCCGCTAAGCACCTTCAGCGCGTCGCTGCGTGGCAGCTCGGGGTTCCGGGCCAGATAAACCGTGCCCATTCCACCGGCGCCCAGCAGCCGCTCGATGCGGTAGCCAGCGAATACCGAACCAACGGTCAACATGCCAGGGCCTCAGCGCAGCCGTCCTGCACGGCCGGCACGCGGCGCCCAATCAGCGTGCTACCCCCGACAAACGGCTCGACCCTAGCCATCCGCAAAGCGTGGACCAACGATGACCTATGCGTCAATTTGGGATCTTGGCGCGCAGCGGCGCGCTCATCGCCCTGGGCCGGGCGGGCCGGCGAAGGCTTGCGCGATAGTCAGCCAGCGCTGGGCGTCGGGGCCGTCCGCGGTGAGGTCGAGGGTGTTGAGCGCGCGGCGCTGGGTGACCAGGTAGCAAAAGTCCTCGGCGGAGCCGGTGACGCGCTGCGCGGCGTCCGCCGGACCCCATGACCAGGTGTCGCCGCCCGGCCCTCGCAGCTCGACCAGGAACGGCTCGGTCGGCGGAGCAAGATTGTTGACGACGAAGGCGTAATCGCGCGTGCGGACCCCGAGATGCGCGATCGACCGCATCCGGTCGGTGGCGGGCCGCTTGACTCCGAGGGCGTCGGCGACGTCGAGCCCGTGCGCCCAGGTTTCCATCAGCCGCGCGGTCGCCATCGACGCTGCGCTCATCGGCGGCCCGAACCACGGCAATTTTCTGCCGTCGGTAGCCGTGAGCAACGCCTCGTGCAACCGACCACGGGTGTCTCGCCAGTCGCTGAGCAGTTCGGCCGGCGGCATGGTCGCCACTTCCTCGGCACCCCTGTCCACGAATCCGGCGGGATCCGCCGTCGCCGCGGCCAGCGCGTCAGCGAACCCCGCCTCGTCGGTGACCGAGAGCAGCGATACGCGGTCGGTCCACAACAGGTGTCCGATCTGGTGCGCGATGGTCCAACCCGGCGCCGGCGTCAGATCGGCCCAGCGGTCCGCTGGAAGTGATGCCACCAGCTGGTCGAGGTCGTCGCTTTCCGCACGCAGGTCGGCCACGATCGGCCCGGGACCCGCCATCTTTGCCTCCTTAACGATCGTCCGCCGACTGGCCGCGCCAGCCGACGACGCTGTGCACGAGCAGCCCGAGCAGGTACAGCCCGGACCCGAACAGCACAAACGTGGGAGCGCGGCCGTCGTCGGGAATCAGCGTCGCGGCAATGGTGATCGACACGATGAACGCGACCCAGAACAACGCATCCTGTACGGCGAACACATGTCCGCGAAGGGCATCGTCGACGTCGATCTGCACCGCCGAGTCGGCGCACAGCTTGATCATTTGACCCGCCACCCCAATGAAGAAGCTGCACGCCACCATGAGCGGTAGCAGCAGTGCGGCACCGGCGACCTGGACGAGCGCGGCGGCCGCTAATGCGCCGTTCGCCGTGGCGAAGCGCCCCCAGCGGCGTACCGAGGGCGGGGTCAGCACGGTGGCCAGAAAGGATCCAAGCCCCGACGCGCCGAAGAACACCAGCGCGATGCCCAGCCCGCCGGTCGCGGCCGCCTTCGTGTGATGCACCAGCACCAGCAGAATCAGCGAGTTGATGCCGACCACCATTCGGTGCGCGGCCAGGCCGGACAGGGTGGCCGCGACGGTCGGGCGCCGCACCACCGTTCGCACGCCGTGTAGCCAGCCGGTCATCACCGCGTAGGCGACCGATCCGTGGATGGCTTGCTGGGTGTCGTCCGGGCCCAGTACCCGGGGGCCGAACCGCCACGACAGCCACAACGCAAGCAATACGGGAATCGCTGCCGTGAAAATGATGGCGGCGGCGCCCCTATCCCCCGGGCCCGCGATCCAGCGGGGCAACAGCATGAAGTTGGCGCCCAGGAAGGCCGCGACCGCCCCGCACGCGGTGGCTGCCGAGTTCATGGTCACCACCCGCTCGCGCGGCACCACATGGGGCAGCGCCGCCGACAGGCCGGACGCGACGAACCGGGACAGGCCGTTGGCGAGCAGCGCCGCACACAACAGCGGGAGCTCGCCGGCCCGGAGAGCAAGAATCGTGCCGATCCCGGCGATCAGGATCAGCCGGCCAACGGTGGCGCCGACGAGCACCAGCCGTCGATCCCACCGGTCCATCAGCGCCCCAGCGAATGGTCCCAGCAGTGAATACGGCAGGAACAGCACCGCGAACGCCCGCGCGATCGCCATCGGGTCGGCCGCTCGGTCGGGGTTGAACAGCAGCGCTCCGGCCATCCCGGCCTGGAAGAGGCCGTCGCCAAATTGACTTGCCATGCGGACCTGCAGCAGTCGCCAGAAATCCGGCAAGCTGCGCACGGTCCGCCAAAGGTCGGCGGGCGCGCGCGACTGAGTCCGGGTTTGAATCACTGCCCCACTTCCACGAGAGCGTTCGCCTCGGTGTGCGCCGCCCCAACAACAGTACAAATATTCGTCCGCCGGTATCGTTTGCCCCGGGTGATATTGCGAGGGGTGCGATGATGGTGTCGTGGCGCAGCACGAAGATCCGGAGGACCATGTCGCACCCACAACACCTCGGGTGCGCGCGGGTACCTTGCTGTTGGCTAACACCGATCTTCTTGAACCGACGTTTCGGCGCAGCGTGATCTACATCGTTGAACACAACGATGGCGGCACGCTGGGTGTGGTGCTCAACCGGTCCAGCGAGACCGCCGTCTACAACGTGTTGCCGCAGTGGGCCAAACTGGCTGCCAAGCCCAAGACGATGTTCATCGGTGGGCCCGTCAAGCGCGATGCGGCGTTATGTCTGGCGGTGCTACGGATCGGCGCCGATCCGACCGGCGTGCCGGGCCTGCGGCATGTGGCCGGCCGGTTGGCGATGGTCGACCTGGACGCCGAGCCCGACCACATCGCACCGCTGGTGGAAGGGGTGCGGATCTACGCGGGGTACTCCGGCTGGACCATTGGCCAGTTGGAAGGCGAGATCGAGCGCGACGACTGGATTGTATTGTCGGCGTTGCCATCTGACGTTCTGGTTGGGCCGCGCGACGACCTGTGGGGACAGGTGCTGCGTCGGCAGCCGTGGCCGCTTTCATTGCTCGCCAGCCACCCAATCGACGTGAGCCGAAACTAACGCGCCTCCCCCACCACCGGCCCAAGCCCGGACGACGCAGAAGTCGAGCCGATCGCCCAGCCCGTTGCCGCATCGGTTGGGCCCGCTGGCACGCCGTGTCGCCGGCCGGCCCAACCCGCTCCACTACACCGAGCACGTCAACGAGCTGATCGACGCGGTTCACGCCGCGTTGCGGTGCGTGGCCGCGATGATCGCCAAAGCTGAGGCCCAACGGCGCTGTGCGCACCTGCCGCTGGACGAGCGCGGCCGGGAGCTTCGGCGGCTGATCGACGCCGCACCGCGTCCACGGCGGCCTGCGATCGCTCCAGGGGCTGTGGCAATCCGGCGCCTGGGTAATCCGTTGCTCACCGTCCACGTAAAACCGTTCAGCGGGCCGCTGAGCGCCCTGCTGGCCAACGCGGCCCCGGATCGCCGCGGTTGGCCTACTGTCAGCGAACAACTGGAGGCCGCGCTACGGCTCATCGACGACGCCGCGGGCGCCCTGCACCGCAAGCTGAAAGCCGGCGAGCGTTCACCCGCCGTGGCCAGGCCGCGCTACGTCGAGCCGATAACCCAGGAGCAGTGCCGCGCCGCCCGGCGCGCCAAGCTGCCGTTCGCCTGGCCCGCCGAGTTCGACCTGCCCGGCGAGATCTCCGCCATATGCCAACCGTTGGCGGCGGCTGTGGCCGGACTGGACGATCCGGCGACCCTGGCGGGGCCGGTGAACAAGGTCGCCGAAGCCGTCCACGAGTCGGTCAGCGAGATCGCGGCCATGGTGGTGCACGCCGACGCTGTGCGGCGATGCGCGCATGTGCACATCGACCAACGCGGGCTCGCCAAGCGGATGCTGCTGGACTTGGCGGTGCCGCCGCCGGCGCGGCCCACCATCACGGCGGCCCAGCTGGTGGCCGGCCAGTGGGCGGGGCTACTTGTCGAGATCGCGGCGCCCTACCGCGAACCGTTGAGCGAGCTGCTGAGGGACTCGCCGCTGATCGACGGCGAGCATGTCTCCGAGAGGCTGGAGGCCTCGTTGACCCGCTTCGACTCGGCGGCGCTGACGTTGACGCGCCGTATCGGGGCGCTGGCGCGCCGCGGCCGTGACGGTGACGCGCAAGCTGCACCGGCAACATCGCCGCGGGACAAAGCCCGCCACGAATTGGCACGGTTGAGAGTGGTGCCACCGTGAGATATCCAGCGGCGCAACCGAATTAAAAGAAAAATGCCCGCGCCGGGCCAGCCACAACCCGGTGCGGGCGACCACCAGAAAGGGTCAACGTCATGACCGTTGCGGACAATACTGCACCCGTTGCCGCACAGATGAAGTGGATGACGAGGCACAGCCGACAGCGCTGCCCTGGGCGGCTGGTCGAGTCGTTTTGGTTGCCGAGCTACTGCCCCAACGGGCTGGGGCGTGGGAGCTTGGAGGTCTCACCGACGCCGAGTCTGTCAGCTGGGGCGGCGGCCCGCGCGCGACGGCAAGCTACAAGTGCGTTTGCCGCGGTGCCGCTTGGACCGAGAGCTGGCCCATAGTGCTGGTTTTCGGGCTCGGGCGTGAGTACCCCGAGGCGCCGGTGAGCTGGACGGCCGGCGTGGACTCGCCGCGCTACACCGCTGGCCAGTTCACCGCCGAGGGCCTGCTGGTTAGGTGAGAGAGGCAATGTGTTTCCCGCGGCTCCGCTGGGCCGGATGTCACTCGATACGTTGACAAGATGAACGGTGATATCAGCCCGTGCCGATGGTCTGGCGTTTCGGACGGCTCGACTGCAAACCGTCGAGGCACGCGGTCGATGTATTCGGACCACAGGTCACCGATCTGGCGGCGGATCTCGCCAGCGCGTAGGACGCGGTCACGGCACACTTCGAGGGGTTGTCCGCTTGTGTCCCAGCGGATATCGACCTCGATCTCGTCTGGGCTGACGTTCAGTACTGTCGCAACGAGTGATTTAGCTTCCTGCTCGAGGTCCGGAAGGTCTTCACACTTGCCAGCTACCTCATCAATGCCGTTTGTGCCGTCAAGCTCGGGTACGCGGAGGAGGTAGCTGTTGGGGCCGTCGGGCCGTACGTCGACCCGGTAGCGATGATTGCTCATGGTTGTCCTCAGTACGGTCGTTCGACGAGACGGTCCTAATCTTCCAGGACCGCGAGGGTGGCCGCAGTGAGCGTGATGATCGGCTTCGTCGGATGTAGCACGAGGACCGCTCCATTGGCGGATGGATGGTGTACGTCGATGACGTCGTCGTGCCGATCAGGAGTGTGGTCCGAAAGTGAATCCGCAGAGAGTCGCCCTGGTCTCGCGTATCACAGCCATCTGTCGGTACAAACACGCTCGCTCGGCGATCGCCGATGGCCGCGGTCATGGGCCATGCTTTGCGAGCAGACTGCAGCGTCGGGTCTTAATGAGGTTGTTCGGCTTGCGTAGATGCGTATTTCTAGTCAGGATCAGTCGATTTCGCGCCGACGAGCACGCCTCGGGCTGCCCTTTGAAGCGCGTCGAAGGCATCAGCAGTCTGATTCTTCAGTGCGGTACCTTCTTCAGTAAGACTGCGGCCTCCGTGAATGATCGGGTCGCCGCGATGTTTATTGCCGCAGATCCGCTCGAGCTCTCTGAGAGCCGACACGGTCTTGGAATCGCCGGTGAGGAGTTTGACCGTAATGCAGGCGTGCAGGACATCGCGACACAGGTCGTAGTAGATGTCGCGATGCGTGTAGAACTCGTCAAGCGACGTCTCGCGGACGTCGAGACGCTGGACGCCAGCAACGAACAGTCCCTGCTGCGCAGATTGTAGTGACTCGCGCAGTGTCAGAACACCTTCGACGGCCTCACGGAGAGACTTCTTGTAGTCGGCGGCCTGGGTGCGGCGAAGACTCAGAAACGATCCGCCGAAACCAATAAGCGCCCCGGCCAGTGCAGACCCGGCTCCGATCCATGTGCTCGCGATAGCACCGTCCATATGCGTGGTCACCCTTCCCGGCTTGCCTGCATGTAGGTTTAGGCAGAATCCTCAAGCACCGCAAGGTCCGTAACCCCAAGCTGCTCAATCGCTTTAACAATTTCACCGGCGGGGATTCCGCGGTAGAACGGGGACGATTCGGCAGAACTCGGCCGCTGTTGCGAATCGGTTTCCGGCTCCTGGCTTGTTCTTGTTGTCCCGGCGCTGGCGCGGCGCCCTCCGCGTGTGTGGTCGATAGCGAGGCCAATCACGCGCCCGTCCTGCGCGACGATGGGCCCTCCACTGTTGCCCGGTCGTTCGACTGCCGAGGTCAGGAAGACTTTGTGGGCAGGCTCCCCGAATATTGCGGGGGACTCGACTTGGGGATTGACGACGTTGGCCGTGCTCGACGGTAATGCGGTCCTGACGGGAGGGGTGAACGCTTGGCGGAACGCTGAAATATCGTTCGATCAGCGTACGCTCTGGACACAGTTTTGGTGTTCAAGGGGGAGCGATGTCGTATGTGGTGGCGGTCCCGGACGTGCTGGCGGCGGCGGCGACGGATGTGGAGGGCATCGGCTCGGGGCTGACCGCCGCGCATGCGGTGGCCGCGGCTCCGACCACCGCGGTGGTCGCCGCCGCCGGTGATGAGGTGTCGACGGCGATCGCGAACCTGTTTTCCCAGCACGGCGCGGCCTATCAACAGCTGAGTAAGGATGTGGCGGCGTTCCACACCCAGTTTGTGCAGGCGCTGAACGGCGCGGCGGGCTCGTATGCGGGCGCGGAGGCGGCCAATGTGTCGCCGTTGCAGACGTTGGAGCAGGACGTGCAGGGCGCGATCAACGCGCCCTTCGTGCAGCTGACCGGGCGCGCGCTGGTGGGCAATGGCGCCAACGGGACGGCGACCAACCCTAATGGTGGGGCCGGCGGGTGGCTGTACGGCAACGGCGGTACCGGCTACTCCGAGCCAGCCGGGTCCAGCCTGGCTGGCGGTAAGGGCGGCTCTGCCGGGCTGATCGGCAACGGCGGGGTCGGCGGCGGCGGTGGTACCGGCAACCAAATGACCGGCAGCCCGGGCGGCACCGGCGGCACCGGCGGCAACGGCGGGTGGCTGTACGGCAACGGCGGTGCCGGCGGTGGTGGCGGCAGCGGCGACACGGGCAGCGGTGCCGCCGGCGGCACCGCCGACGGTGCCGAACCCGGCGGCGGCGGCACCGGCGGCGGCCTCGGCGGCGGCGGCGCCGCCGCCGTTGGCGGCGTCGGCGGCGGCGGTGCTGGCGGTGCCGGCGGCGCGGGCGGCTGGCTGTTCGGCACCGGCGGCGGCGGCGGCGGTGGCGGTGGCGGCTCCGGCGCTACCGGTGGTGGTGGCGGCGGCGCCGGCGGGGCAGACGTCGGCGGTTGGTGGCTGTAGTAGGTCGTGATTTAGTCGGCGTTCTGGCGGCCGATTTATCGATGTAACAGCCCAAAACGACCGGTGCGGCCGGCGGCACTGGCGGGTCGCTGTACCGCACACACGGCGCAAGCGGCCCACACGGCTGATACCGACGCGCTAAGACGCTCTTGGCGGAGACTTCGACATCAGTGTCCATTCACCACCGCGGGCGAGATCTGCCGGGCTTGCGGGCTATGGTGGGCCGTTCGGCGCTGGTGACGACATTCCAGTTACGTCCAGGGGCGTGGTGTATGGGCGGTTAGGCCTGGTGGGCGTGTCGTAGCCCGGTAGAGGGCGGTCATCGCGTGATCCTTCGAACTGACCGGCAAAGTCAATCGAAGGAGAACAACGCGATGACCTCATCCCACCCTATCGACGTCGAGAAGCTGCTGGCTGATCAACTCGCGCAGGCGAGCCCGGATCTGCTGCGTGGTCTGCTGTCGGCGTTCATCCACGCTCTGATGGGCGCGGAAGCCGACGCCATCTGTGGTGCGGGCTACCGCCAGCGCAGCGACGAGCGGTCCAATAGCCGCAACGGCTACCGGCCTCGTGATTTCGACACTCGCGCCGGGACCATGGACGTGGCGATCCCTAAGCTGCGTTCGGGGAGCTATTTCCCGGACTGGCTTTTAGAGCGGCGCAAGCGCGCCGAGCGGGCACTGACGTCGGTGGTGGCGACCTGCTATCTGCTGGGCGTGTCCACCCGGCGGATGGAACGCCTCGTCGAATCCCTGGGCGTGACAAGACTTTCCAAGTCCCAGGTCTCGGTCATGGCCGCCGAGCTCGATGAGACCGTGGAGGCCTTCCGCACCCGCCCCCTCGACGCTGGCCCGTACACATTCGTTGCCGCTGACGCCCTGGTGCTCAAGGTGCGTGAGAACGGCCGCGTCATCGGCGTGCACACCCTGATCGCCACCGGCGTCAACGCCGAGGGCTACCGGGAAATCCTGGGGTACAGGTCACCTCCGCCGAAGATGGGGCGGGCTGGCTGGCGTTCTTCCGCGATTTGGTCGCCCGCGGCCTGTCCGGGGTTGCGCTGGTCACCAGTGACGCCCACCCGGGGCTGGTGGCCGCGATCGGGGCCACCTTGCCCGGGGCGGCCTGGCAACGGTGCAGAACTCATTACGCGGTCAACCTGATGTCGGTCACCCCCAAATCGTCCTGGCCGTGGGTACGCACCCTGTTGCACTCCATCTTCGACCAACCCGATGCGGAATCTGTTGTCGCTCAATACGATCGGGTACTCGACGCGCTCACCGACAAGCTTCCCAAAGTGGCCGAGCACCTCGATGGCGCCCGCGTGGATCTGCTGGCGTTCACCGCCTTCCCCAAACAGATCTGGCGCCAGATCTGGTCCAATAATCCCCAGGAGCGCCTCAATCGAGAGGTTCGGCGCCGGACCGACGTCGTGGGCATCTTCCCCGACCGGACCTCCATCATCCGCCTGGTCGGCGCCGTGCTCGCCGAACAACACGACGAATGGATCGAAGGACGGCGCTACCTCGGCCTCGACGTCCTCACCCGCGCCCGAGCCACGCTGACCAGCACAGACCAACCCGCCGGCCAGCAAACCACCACCACACCAGCCCTGACCGCCTAAACTGCCCCACGAAGGGTCACGCGATCGAACGAACTCTTACACCACGACCCTGGGCTTGGCCGACATTCCGGCGTGGCAGTCCCTTACAGCCCAGTTGCGGCGGTGGCATGACATTTGCCAGCCAGCCGCGCGGTGATCATCGTGTCCTAACTGTGTCCTAAGACTCTCGATCACCCGCAAATACGCACTGGACACATAACTACGAAAACCACCATGTGACGTGCACGGATCGACACGCAGCAGACATCGAGATACGCACCAGCACACTCATATTCACACTGGCAGTGTGGGGGTCCCACCTACCGTTTCAGCGCCGGGGAAAACGCGCCGATGTTGTGCACACATTGTGCATCAGGGGCTGAAAACGCTCTGACCTGGTGGTCCCGGCTGGGATCGAACCAGCGACCTTCCGCGCGGTTGACTCATCCCATCAACTGAGCGGCTACGGTCGTGCCGAGGTTCCAGCACGCCTCGACGTCGGCCTTGGTCGGTTTGCCAATCACCACCACGGTCTCTGCAGCCTGCACCCAACCGAGCCCGGTCGTGATGGCAGTGATACCCCAGCTCGCCTCCCTCGGTGCCTTCATTGCCGTACAGATAGCTGTCCCTCGGCTTAAAGACCGTTATCTGGCAAAATCTAGGCCGGACGCCAGGCTCTTTTTCGAATCGCAGAACAGCAGCACGATCGCGTCGCCGCGGTCGAGTCGGGCCAGCCGGCCGGCAACCCTGGTGCACATCAGCACCACCGCGAGCAGCACGGTGGCGATGACGGTGACCGAGACCAACTGCCACGGATCGGCGCTGGCCCAAATTCCCTCGACCATGCCCATGGAGAAGGCCGTGTACACGACCAGCAGCGGCAAGACCCACCGTGGCCGCGAGCGCCAGCAGAAAGCAGTCGACCGGGATGGCCGTCAGCCGTTTCAACATAACGGCCTGAGCACGGTGTTAGTGGCAGGACGAGGTGCAGACTGCGCAGTTACCGGCGCATTTTGCCCCGATGGCCTCCCGGCGCAGCGCGTATCGCGCGCTCTGCCAGGAGCCGGCGGCAAGGGTGCCCAGGGCGCCGGTGACACAGACGATCACCAGCACCAGACCGGTGTGCGGGGACGCGGCCAAAGCCACCGCGCCGCCGGCGGCCAGCATGACCGCGGCCGCCAACTGCGTCGGCGCCATCGCGCGCAGCGCCAGCGCGGTGGCGCCGACGGCCTGCGTGTTGGAGAGCGACCAGGTCCCGAACCCGGCGGAAAGGAACGCCGCACACACGCATAGCACGCCCGCGATCACCATGGGCACACAATACGAGTCCGGTAGTCGTTCCGCGCGCCCGGCTCCACGGGCCCGGCGACGGGCCTGTCGTGGGCGCCGAAATCAGTGCTGCGGGGCTCCCGTCAGGTTCAGGTTCAGGTTAGGCAACGGCGGTAGCCCGGGCACCAGGGCGAGCAGGTTGGGCAGGGACTGCTGGCCGGGTGTCTGGCCGGACGCGGGCGTCTGCGCGGGTAGCCCGACCGGCGCCGTAGCGGGCGCCTGCGCGGGTAGCCCGACCGGCGGTGTAGCGGGCGCCTGCGCGGGCAGCGCGACCGGAGCCGTAGCGGGCGCCTGCGCGGGTAGCCCGACGGGTGCCGCACCCGTCGCCGGAGTCGCACCCGTCGCCGGAGTCGCACCCGTCGCCGGAGTCGCACCCGTAGTTGGGGTCGCACCCGTCGTTGCAGTCGCACCCGGCGTCGCGGTGGGCGCTTGAGCGGGCACCGGTGCGGGCGCCCCGGGCGCGGCCACCAGGAACCCGTTGATGATCGCGTCGGTGGCCGGTCCGTCGGCGACCGCGCTCGACAACCCGGTGGTCACCGACAACGACACCAGATACTTGTCGGCCCCGGACGTCGCGATGATGTGGCGCCGCGAGGTGTTGAGCGTCATGTCGTTCTGGCGGTACGTGCCCTCGATGATCGACGATGGGAAGCCGAGGAAATCGGCCTGTGAGGCGTTGGTGGTCTGCCACGCGAGCAGTTGCTGGCTGTCGGCGAAGCCGTGCGTGATGGCCTCCCTGGGATCGAAGTTACCGACCAGCTTGTACACCACCACCTGCGCGTTCGACGTGTACAGGCTGCTGCCGAGCCGGTCGGCGATCACCAGGAATGCATCGGGCACATTAGGATCGGGCACCTGAGTCCAGCGCGAGGGCATCGGCAGGGTGATCTCGAGCGCCTTGAACCCCTGGGGCCGTTGCGCCTCGAGCTTGACGCCCTTCGCCTGCAGGTAATCACGAAGCGTTCCGGTGACCGCGGGAGTGGCCGACGGGGGTGTCGGCGACACGGCGCCGATCGTGGGCGTCCCCGGTGCCCCGGGAGTTGCGGCGGGAGCCGGCGCCCCGGCCGGATAGGACCCCGGCGGGGTCGTGACGAACCTGTTGGTGTTGGCGCCGCCGGGAGTGGTCGCGCCGTTAAGTACCGGGACGCCCGGCGCGGGGACAACGGGGGCCGCGGGGACAGCCGGGACAGCGGGGGTGGGGGGTGTCGGCGCGAGCAGCGGATCCGCCGACGCGGTGGCGCCAGCGAAGGTCACGACACCGATCGCGCCGGCGGCCAGACCTCCCGCGAATACCCGCCACGTTCGTGCGATGTGAGTCATCTCCGTCGGTCCTTCCCCACTGGATCGGGCGTAGCTCTGGTACCGAGCACCCGTCGTTAGAGGCTGACTGTAACCGGTGGTCAAACCCGGTGAACAGGCTCGAAATAGACCTGGGATGAAGCTCTGACCGGTGCGCAACGGAACCGATATCAACCCGTGGCCGACGGATCGGCCTGCGCTGGCCGACCCGGCCCCCTTATACCCTGTTCAGGTGACCGAATCCCCGACCGCTGCTCCGCGATGCCGCTATACCGCGGAGCTGGCGGCCCGCATCGAAACCACCTGGCAGGACAATTGGGCCCGGCTCGGGACGTTCAACGTGCCCAACCCGGTGGGCGCACTGGCTCCGACCGACGGATCCCCGATACCGGACGACAAGCTGTTCGTGCAGGACATGTTCCCTTATCCATCGGGTGACGGGCTGCACGTCGGGCACCTGCTGGGCTACATCGCCACGGACGTCTACGCCCGCTACTTCCGGATGACGGGGCGTAATGTGCTGCACGCGTTGGGTTTCGACTCTTTCGGGTTGCCCGCCGAACAGTACGCGGTACAGACGGGCACCCATCCACGCATCCGGACCGAGGCCAACATCGTCAACTACCGGCGCCAGCTGGGCCGGCTGGGTCTCGGCCACGACAGCCGACGAAGCTTCTCGAGCACCGATGACGAGTTCTACAAGTGGACCCAGTGGATCTTCCTGCAGATCTACAACGCCTGGTTCGACGCCACCGCCAACAAAGCCCGTCCGATCGCCGAGCTGATCGCCGAATTCGATTCCGGTGCGCGCCGTCTCGAAGACGGCCGGGATTGGGCCACGATGTCGGCGGGGGAGCGGGCCGACGTGATCGACAGCCGCCGACTGGTCTACCGGGCCGACTCGATGGTCAACTGGTGTCCCGGCCTGGGTACGGTGCTGGCCAACGAGGAGGTCACCGCGGACGGCCGCAGCGACCGCGGCAACTTCCCGGTGTTCCGGAAGCGGTTGCGGCAGTGGATGATGCGCATCACCGCGTATTCCGACCGGCTGATCGACGACCTCGACGTGCTGGACTGGCCGGAACCGATCAAAACCATGCAGCGCAACTGGATTGGCCGCTCCACCGGCGCGCAGGCGCTGTTCTCGGCGACCTTGAGCCGCGGCGCCGCCGCGGGAACAGAAGTCGATATCGAGGTGTTTACCACCCGGCAGGACACGCTGTTCGGCGCCACGTACCTGGTGCTGGCGCCCGAGCACGACCTGGTCGACGATCTGATCGCCGCCGCCTGGCCGGACGGGACCGACCCGCGTTGGACGTACGGCGCCGCCACACCCGGTACGGCCGTGGCCGCCTACCGCGGCGCGATTGCCGCGAAGTCGGATCTCGAGCGTCAGGAGAGTAGGGAGAAGACCGGCGTTTTCTTGGGCAGTTACGCCATCAACCCGGTCAACGGTAAACCGGTGCCGATCTTCATAGCCGATTACGTGCTGGCCGGATACGGCACCGGGGCGATCATGGCTGTTCCCGGCCATGACCAGCGGGACTGGGACTTCGCCAGTGAGCTTGGCCTGCCGATCGTCGAAGTCGTTGCGGGCGGTGATATCTCGCAGGCCGCGTATGCGGGCGACGGCGTGCTGGTGAACTCCGGATTCCTCGACGGAATGAACGTGGCGGCGGCCAAGGAGCGCATCATCTCCCACTTGGAGTCCGAGGGCCGTGGCCAAGCTCGCATCGAATTCAAGCTGCGTGACTGGCTTTTCGCGAGGCAGCGGTATTGGGGTGAGCCATTCCCGATCGTCTACGACAGCGACGGACGCCCGCATGCGGTCGATGAGGCCGCACTGCCGGTCGAGCTGCCCGATGTAAAGGACTATTCTCCAGTGTTGTTCGACCCCGACGACGCCGGTAGCGAGCCGTCGCCGCCGCTGGCCAAGGCGACCGAATGGGTGCACGTCGAGCTGGATCTCGGCGACGGCTTGAAGCCGTACACTCGCGACACCAACACGATGCCACAGTGGGCCGGCAGTTCGTGGTACGAATTGCGCTACACCGATTCGCACAACTCAGAGCGGTTCTGCGCCAAGGAAAACGAAGCGTACTGGATGGGCCCCCGGCCAGCCGAACACGGCCCGGACGATCCCGGCGGCGTCGACATGTATGTCGGCGGTGCGGAGCACGCCGTGCTGCACCTGTTGTATTCGCGATTCTGGCACAAGGTCTTATACGACCTGGGTCACGTCACTTCCCGCGAGCCCTATCGCAGGCTGGTCAACCAGGGCATGATTCAGGCCTTCGCCTACACCGACGCCCGCGGCTCGTACGTACCGGCAGACATGGTGGTCGAGCGTGGCGACGGCTTTGTCTATCGGGGGCCAGACGGAGAGATCGAAGTCTTTCAGGAATTCGGGAAAATCGGTAAGAGCCTGAAGAATTCGATATCGCCCGACGAAATCTGCGAGGCGTATGGCGCCGACACCCTGCGGGTGTACGAGATGTCGATGGGCCCATTGGAGGCGTCGCGTCCCTGGGCTACGAAAGACGTCGTCGGCGGGCACCGCTTTTTGCAGCGGGTATGGCGGCTGGTGGTCGACGAGGACACCGGCGACACCCGGGTTGTCGACGGTGACGGCCAACTGGACACCGGCACCCTGCGGGCGCTGCACCGCACCATCGCCGGCGTGTCCGAAGACTATGCGGCACTGCGTAACAACACCGCCGGGGCCAAGCTGATCGAGTACACCAATTACCTGACCAAAGAGCACCGTGACGCGGTGCCCCGGGCGGCGGCGGAGCCGCTGGTGCTCATGCTGGCACCGCTGGCCCCGCATCTGGCGGAGGAGCTATGGCTGCGGTTGGGCCACACCACGTCGTTGGCGCATGGCCCCTTCCCGGAAGCCGATCCCGCCTACCTCGTCGAGGACACCGTCGAATACGTGGTACAGGTCAACGGCAAGGTGCGGGGCCGAGTGGTGGTGGCCGCCGACGCTGACGAGGACGCGGTGATAGCCGCCGCCCTGGCCGACGATAAGGTCCAGGCGTTCCTGGCCGGTGCTACCCCGCGCAAAGTGATCGTGGTCGCCGGCCGGCTGATCAACTTGGTCGTCTAGGGGTTGTCCGACGGCGTCTAACTAATGCCGGCCGGGCCGCAGCACCACCTCATGCAGGTGACCGTCGGGTGCGGTGGCCAGCACATTGACGACCGCCGCGGCGACGGTCTCGGGCCGCAAGTACTTGGTGGGGTCGTACGGGCCGCCTTCGAATGCGACGAGCTCACGCTGCATGTCGGTATCGGTGCGGCCGGGAAACACGGTCGTTACCCGCAGCTCCGGCTCGTCCTCGCGCAGCGAGTCGGCGAACGCGCGTAATGCGAACTTACTGGCCGCGTACGAGGCCATACCCGGCGAAACAATGCGTCCCGCGCCGGAGTTGACGAACACCACCCGACCGCGGGCGCGCCGGAGCGCGGGCAACAGCGCCAAGGTAAGGGCCACCGCCCCAAAGACATTGACGTCGAAGGTGGCGCGCCACTCGTCGACATCCGAATCGGCGACATGGCCGGGTATCGACAATCCCGCACTGTGCACCAGCACATCGAGTTCGTCGACGATTTCGCAGCTGGCCTCGATCTCGCCGGCGTCGGTCAAGTCAAGCGGAAATGTTGTGGCGCCCAGTCGGTTCGCGACGGCGTCGAGCCGGTCGGAGGGCCGGCCGGCCAACAGCAGGCTGTGCGACGGTGCCAGCGCCGTGGCGATAGCCGATCCGATACCGCGGCTGGCGCCCGTGATGAGTGCAGTTGGCATGCCTTCAGTTTACGAGCAGCGCCAAGGTCGTTGGCAGCAAGATACTTTCACGCTTGCTTGCGCGCAGGTGAATCACCCGCAGGGCTGGACGCCGGCTCACCAGAGGCCAGGCGTTCCAGCGGCGCCAGCGCCTTGATCAGGGTGTGCAAGTCGGACTGGGGGAGTTGGCTGAGCATCGCGGCCAGCGCCGCACGCCGGTTAGCCAGCGACTCGCTGAGGACCGCCCGCCCTCGCGGGGTGATATCGACGAGCACGGCCCGCAGGTCGGATGGATCACGCGACCGCTTAACCAGTCCGATCTTCTCCAGCCGGCGGATCGCGACCGTGGTGGTGGGAGTCCGCACCCGTTCGTGCGCGGCCAGGTCCGTCATCCGGATGGGTCCCTGGTCGAGCAACGTGACCAGAATGGAGAGCTGCGCCAGGGTCAGGTCACCAGTCGTGTCGGTGTTGGGGTCCCCGCGCCGCAAGATGGAAAACAGTTTGGACAGCGCACGGTGCAGCCCCTCCGCCAGCTCCGTTACCTCGGGCGCACTGCACTTGCTGTCTGCCATAAGTCGGCAGTCTAACCCGATATGTGCGGCGTTGAAGGTATCGCGAGGCAGTTTTAGGTCGTCAGAGTACTTGGGACAGAAATCGCTGCAGCCGTTCCGTCTCTGCGGCCTCGAATATCTGCTCGGGCGGCCCGGATTCCACGACCTTGCCATGATCCATAAAGACAACGGTGTCCGATGCCGACCGGGCGAAGCCCATTTCGTGCGTGACGACAAGCATTGTCATGCCGTCGGTGCCGAGGTCGGCGATAAGTGCCAGGGCTCCTTTGACCATTTCCGGATCCAGCGCCGCGGTCGCCTCGTCAAAGAACATCACCTGCGGGGCCATGGCCAGCGCGCGGGCGATCGCAACGCGTTGTTGTTGGCCACCGGACAGCATGCCGGGGCGGGCATCGGCCTTGTGCTTCAGGCCAACTCGGTCCAGCTGAGTCACGGCGAGTTCCCGGGCCGCCTCGGTAGCCAGTCCCCGCAACTTGCACGGCGCCAGCGCGACATTCTTCAGGATGCTCAGATGCGGGAAGAGATTGTAATGCTGGAACACCATGCCGATGCGCTGGCGGAGCTGGTCGGGATTGTCGCTCAACACCGACCGGTCGTCCAGCAGGATGTCGCCACTATCGGGCTCATACAGTCGGTTCAGGCTGCGCAGCAGCGTCGACTTACCTGAGCCAGACGGTCCAATCACCGCCACCGTGCTGCCCGCGGGGGCCTCGATATCGACGCCGCGCAGCACCTTCGCCCCGCCAAGAGTTTGGTGAATATCCCTGCCTGCCAACGATACTGATGTCCGTTCCGCGGTGTCGGCGGTCATGTCATCCCCTGGCCGAACGTCGACGTGACCACGTTGGCATCCTGTTCTTTCTCAGCAGCGGCGCCGCCGCGGCGAAGCCGGATATCGATAAAGTTCACCAAATGCGTTAACGGAACAGTCAATAACAGGTAGAAGAGACCGGCGGCCACTAATGGCGACAAGTTGCCGGTCTGTGCGTTGAGGTCGCGGCCCACCTGAAAAAGCTCTCGCTGTTGGGCGACCAAGCCCAGGAAGTACACCAGCGCGGAGCCCTTCAACAGCGCGATGGCCTGATTGACCAGTGCCGGCAACACCCGTCGTATTCCCTGCGGCACCACCACCAGCCGCATCGCGGCCCAATAGCTGAATCCGAGCGCACGGGAGGCCTCGAGTTGACCGGGGTCGACGCTTTGAATACCCGAACGCAGAATCTCGCCGATGTAGGCGGCTGCCATCATGCCCAGTGCGGCAATGCCCAAGGGGTAGGGGTTGTTGTGCGTCAGCCCGCTCACCAACGGCCCGACGCCCAGCCCGATGATCAGGATGATCACCGGCTCGGGAAGACCGCGGAAGATATCGGTGTACACCCGCGCCGGCCAGCGCAGCCAGCGTGAATGCGACATCCCGGCCATCGCCAGCACCATGCCCAGCGCCAGCCCGATAGTGAGGGCGCTGTTGGTCAGGATCAACGTATTGGGCAACCCCGTGGTGAGCAGAATGGGGAAGGCTTGTCGGTACATGTCCCAGTCGAAGAACGAGTCGCGCAACTGGGCCAGCGTCGACTTGGGCGCGGCCGGGCTGACCGGCTGACGGTGGTGACTGGCGGCGATCGCGGCGAAGTCCGGCGGTGTCGGCCCGGGGGCGGCCTTCGACCCGGGTTTCCAGCCCGGCGGCAGCGTCCGGGGCACCCACTGGCTGTACAGCTTCGCCCAGGTACCGTCGGCGATGACGGCGTCCAGCGCGGCGTTGAGCGCATCGACCAACGGCTCGTTGTCCTTGGCGACCGCATAGGCCACGAAATTGCCTGCGCTGAAAGCGTTCGCGACGACCGCCGCCGGGTCGCCCGGTCGCATTACGGTCGATGCCAGGGTCGCCGGGGCGACCCACGCGTCGATCTGGCGGGCCTTGAGGCTGGCGTACAGCGTGGCAAAGCCGGGGTACTTCACCGGTTGCAGGTGCAAGGAGTCGACAACGTACGACTCCTCGACGGTGCCCTGAACCACTCCGATGCGCTGGTCGGCCGCGAGATCACTGAATTTGGTGATCGCCGAGCCCGCCGGCACCACGAGCGCGTAGTAGCCGAAGTCGTAGCCGTTGGTAAAGGCGACGGTGCGCCGCCGCGCGTCGGTGGCTTTGATGTTCGCCGAGCCGATGTCGAAGCGTCGGGACGCCACCTGGGCGAGCAGACCGGAGAAGTCGGTGGCGAAGAAGCGGAGTTGCAGGCCCAGCTTGTCGGCAAGGGCTTGCAACAGCTGGTTGTCGAAGCCGCTGAATTGTCCGGCGGGATTGACGCAAATGTTCGGCGGGGCGTCCGACAACGTGCCGACGGTCAGCACCCCTGGCGTGCCGAGTCCCAGTGCGCCAATGTTCACCGAGCTCAGCGGCTCGACCGTAGCCGTCGTTTGGCTGTCTTCGGAGTTCACCGGCCCGGATTCGGTCAGGTTTTTCGGTAAGACGGTGGCACTGTCCAAGCCGGCTGGCGCGCATTGGTTCCGGTCGGCGGCTGCGGGCCCCGCCATTCCAGCCATTCCAGCCAGCGCGAGGCTGCACACCATCAGGATGGTCGCCGCCAGTCCGAGCAGTTTTGCGCCGCGCCTGGCCCGCGGGCTCTCGCGCACACTCATCACCGTCACCGTATCGAGCGGAGACGATCTCGGCCTGTTAGAGCGCGATCGACGGCTCGGGGCAGGCCGCGTCGATCGCGGCGGGTACCCGGATTGGCGCCGGAATCCCGTTCTCGATCCCGTTTTCCATCCCGTTCTCGATCCCGTTCTCGATCCCGTTCTCTAGGGCCTCGGGCGCGGCGAACACCCTGCGCCGAAACAGTTCAGCCAGCATGGACTGCGCCATCCGATGGGAGCGGCCGACACAGGCCGCCCGCGCGGCTTCCGGGTCGTGCCGGTGGATCGCGGAGTTCTCGTCCTCGTAGAACGGCAACATATCGTCGCGGTTGGTTTGGTAGCTCGTCCAGAACACGCGGGGGATGAGGTTCTGCGAGCCGCGGATCGCGGCGTGTAGCCGCGGTCCCGCGTACTCGTCGTTGACGGTGTGCCGGTACTCGGCGGCGATTTCCGCGAAGGTACGGGGTTCTCTCGCGACGCGCAGCGATCGCATGAGCGCGTCCAGTTGCCCCAGGATCCGCGGCGTCGGGTTGGTGGCCGCGCGCGCCGAGGCAATGCCGTTGAGCAGGCCGTCGAGTTCGTGATGCTCGAGGACGGTGGACTCGTCGAACCGCTCGACGAACGCGCCCCGGTGATAGCGGGTGGCCACGATCCCGTCGTGTTCGAGCTGGACCAGCGCCTCCTGAATGGGCACGCGGCTCACCCCCAGGCCATGCGCGATCTCGTTGCGATCGACACGGTCGCCGCTGCGCAACTTACCGGTTAACACCAGGTTGAGGATGTGCGAAACAACCTGGTCTTTTTCTTTGACCCCGTATTTCTTCGGCATCGTTTTCTTTCAGCCCCCACTCCCGCCACCAGCGCAGGCAAGTTTCTCACGACTTGGCCCGTCGATTCAGGCGTTTCGGGGATGAAGCGGAGGCTGTGCCGACCACACGGCAACAACACGGCTTAGCGATTGTCACGCCAGCGGCACAGCGCCTCCGCAGCGGTCAGGTCGTATCCCGGGCCGCCGCAACCCACGGTCAGCAGCGTGACGCCCAGGCCAACCAGGGTTTCGGCGCTGGTGATCAGCCCACCGCCGGTCTCGACCGCGGCCGAGCGTTCGATGGTTGCCGGGTCCCGACCGACGTCGGCGCAGTGCCGCTCGAGGACGGCCGACTTGGCTGGCAGCTCGGCGGCCGAGGTGAAGCTGTGCCAAAGGTTGGCGTATTCGGCGACCAGCCGCAGGGTCTTGCGTTCACCCCCGCCGCCGATCAGGACCGGGATGTCGCGGGTCGGCGCTGGGTTGAGCTTGTCCAGCCGCGCCTTGATCCGGGGTAGCGCGCCGGCCATGTCGTCGAGGCGGCTGCCGACGGTACCGAATTCGTAACCGTATTGGTCGTAGTCCTTTTGTTTCCAGCCCGAACCGATCCCCAGGACGAGCCGGCCGTCCGAGATGTGGTCGACGGTGCGGGCCATGTCGGCCAGCAGCTCCGGATTGCGATAGGAGTTGCACGTCACCAGCGCGCCGATCTGGATGCGCGATGTCTGCTCCGCCCAGGCTCCGAGCATGGTCCAGCATTCGAAATGTGCGCCGTCGGGATCGCCGTAGAGCGGGAAGAAATGGTCCCAGTTGAAGGCGATGTCGACGCCGATGTCTTCGCAGCGGTGAACTGCGTCGCGGATGTCGCGGTAGTGCGGGGCGTGCTGCGGTTGCAACTGCACACCGATGCGGACGGGAAGATCAGAAGTCATAGGACCAACCTATGCCGCAGGCATTGCGCGTCCTTTCGCGGCCTTCACACCATCATCAGTGCGCCTCGAGCACTCCACGCAGGATGTCGATCAGCGCGCGGGGCTGGTCACTTTGCACGGAGTGGCCCGAGTTCTCGACGACGTGTGCGGTGCGGAAATGTGTTGCGCGACGGCTGAGTTCGGATGCGTCCTGGTCGGTGACGAAGCCCGATGAGCCGCCGCGCACCAGCGTGATGGGCGCCGACAGCGCGTCCACGTCGTCCCACAGACTGGCGAAGTCGGGGACCGCGCGGATGGCGTCGTAGCGCCAGGCCCAGTTGCCGTTGTCGAGGCGGCGGGAGTTGTGGAACACGCCGCGGCGGAGCGCCTTCACCTCGCGGTGCGGCGCCGCGGCGATGGTCAGGTCCAGCATGGCCTGAAAGCTGGGGAACTCCCGCTCGCCATGCATCAGTGCCACCGTGCCTTGCTGCTCGGCGGTCAGCTCGGCGTGCCGGTGCAACGCCGACGGGGTGACGTCGATGAGAACCAGTTCATCCACCAGGTCGGGTGCTGCCGCCGCCAGGCGTATCGCGGTCAACCCGCCCAGCGACATGCCCACCACGAGGTCGGTGCCCGAGGCATGCTCACGCAGCACCGGCACCAGGGCGTCGGCGTTGTGTTGCGGCGAGTAGTCGCCGTCTTCACGCCAGCCGGAATGGCCGTGGCCGGGCAGGTCGACCGCCAGCGCCGGCTCACCGAGGCCGACGATCACGGTGTCCCAGGTGTGCGCGTTCTGCCCGCCGCCGTGCAGAAACACGATCCGCGGGGGCGCCTCGCCCCAGCGCAGCGAGCTGATTTTGCCGTGCGGCGTACCCGCCTCGACCCGCTGCACGTCAGGCAGCGGACCCGCGACGCCGGCCTGTTCGGCGTTCTCGGACAGCAGCGAAAACTCGGTGAGTCCGGCCAGTTCGTCTTCGGGGATCTCGGGGATCTCGGGGATCTCGTGGATCTCGGGCACAAGCTCTGACATTAGAGGACGGCAAGAAACGGCAGATGACATGTGATGGGGGAACCGCTAAAAAACGAAGCGACGCCGAATGCCGTGGAACCGCTCCCACATCGCGGCGCTGCGTTGCGCCGCAGTGACCATGGCGGTGCCGGCCGGCAGAACACTCGTCAGCTCGTCGTACTTGACCACCCGGGTATTCAGTACGGCGGGCCGGCTGTCGAGCATGTGGCGGTAGGTCAGGTTGCCACGTTCGAAGCCCTGGGTGTCCAGCCAGTTGTGGACTTCCGGATCACGATGCGCCATGACCAGACGAATTCGGCCGTCGGTGTCCGTCTGCGTGCGGCTCGGCGTGTAGCTCACCGGGCGGTAGAGGTAATCCATGCTGTTGAAGAAGACACCCATGTTGGTGAACATCCACAGTCCGTCATGGGCCTCGAACTCGACGATGAGCGCCTCGTCGGCCCCGAGCTCCCAATACATGTTGGCCGCGGCGCGGCCGCGCTTGGTGTCGGCTTGTGTTGTTGGCGTCGCGTCGGTGCCTGAAAGGCCCGAAAGGGTGGGAAACGTGTTCGGATGGTCGGCGTCGACACCTCCGTACCTGAAGGGAAACTCCGGCCAATCCGACATCAGACCGGTGACGAAATCACCGGCCCAGCCCATCGCCGCGACCATGACCTCGGGCGTGGGCAGCGGCTTCGGGGAGTCCATGTCGATCCGCTCGATTCTCATCTGCGCGGGCAGCTCATCCCAACGGTCAAACCCCTGGCGGATGAACAGCTTTCGCGACATCGGAGTGGTAGGCAACCAGTTGGGCCCGCGCTCGGGCCCACCGATGTAGAGCTCGAATTCTCCGTGGTCGGCGACGCTGAGTTGATGGCCGAACACGTTGGCCTCCGGGGTGTCGCCGAAGGGCTCGTGCAGCACGCCGGGCCCGGGTACGCGCGGACCCTGGACCGTGATGTTGAAAAATCGCGCGGTACCGCGGTTGCCGGTCAGCCGGTAGGCCGACCGCCCGTCGATCCATGCCTGCCGGTAGGTGAAGTCGGCGCAGTCGCCGCCGAGCTTGCGGGTCGGGCCGCAGAAGGTGTGCAGCGCGGGATAGCGGGTGTCGCGGGTCTCGAGCGCCAGATCGAAAGCCTGGCCGAGGTTCTGAGTGAGAAAGCGAAACGCGTCGACACGCTGCGCGCCGGAAGTCGCGTTCGCGTCTTTGAAGACCTGCTCCCCGGCGCGCTGCAGCTGTTCGCAGAATGCGCGCCACGCCGATTCCAGTGCGGCGTCGTCGGGACCGTCTCCGTACGCCACGTTATGCACCCAATCTGTTGAGCATTGCCCCGACGACTTCGCATGCGCGCCGGGCGGATTCGAGGCGGCCCTCGTTCTCGATTCGGGGGCCGATGAGTTCCAGGTCGAACCCGTGCGCATAGCCCCCGGCGAGCATCTGGGCGACGAACGGTTCGATCGGAATCGTGCCGTCGCCGGGAACCGCTCGGCCCGGCAGTGCGCGGTCACCCAGCACGTAGTCGCTCAACTGGACGAGCTCGGTTCGCGGCAGGGCACGCTGCACCAGCGCTTCGAATTCGCTCTCGGCCCAGCAGTGAAACACGTCGATGCAGATACCCAGCCCGCACAGCTGGGCCAGAGTGATGGTGTCGCGCAGGGTATGGGCGATATGAATGTCCACGTAGAGGCTGGACGCGTTCTCTATCGCCAGGGCTACGCCGGCCCGGTTCGCGTGCTCGACGCAAGGGGTGATCATAGCGCAGAACCGTTCGGCGGCCTGCGTCCAGGAGAGAGTGCCGCGGCCGCCGGTCAGTAGGTAGACGGTACGCGCGCCCACATTGGCCGCGGCGTCGATTACCGCGGACAGCGCATCCTGGGCGGCGTGCGGGTCGCTGCTCAGCCGGCCGCCGGCGAAAAGGTGGTAAACAGCTTCAACGGTATAGGCATTGCGCTGCAGCAGCATTGGGAATTCGGGATCTAGCACCTGCGTGTCGAGGACACTCAGCCGGCTCACGCCGAGCGCCGCCCAATGCGCCTCGAGTGCGGCCAGCGGGGCGCCGTAAAAGGTGACGGTGTGCACAGACAGGCGCTTGTGTGCTGCTGCCGCCGTCATATTAGGACCGCCGTCATGTCAGGACCGGACTTCGATCGCGACGCCGAATCGTTCACGGAACGGCCGGAATTCGGCGTGCAGCGCGTCGAGGTCTTCGCCGATGTCGGTCAGCAGCTGGGTGGAGTACCTGAACTTTCCGTGCCGGTCACCGCGATTGTCGGCAAGATAGGTGCGCATCGCCGATTCGGCTTCAGGCGTGAGCTTTCGGCCACAGAATTTGTAGTAACGGCTGACCGTGGCGACCGGATCGGTAATGAAGTCGGTGTAGCGAACGTGCAGGATGCGCGGATCGTCGACTAGGGGATTGCTCATGGTGTTGGCGATGCTGGCACGGGTCATCTCCAGGTGCTTCTTGGCTTCGGCGTGCAGGTCGACGGATCCGACGATGCCGTCCATGATGTCAGCCATCATCATGGTCCGGGACGCGGCGACCTGCACCGGGTCCCGGTGCAGCCAGACCATCGCGGCGTCCGGGTACGTCTCGAACATCTCCTTGAGCCGAAATCCGTGAAAACCTTTCAGAACCCAATACTTTCGCGGGCGGTTATATTGCAGCTGTTGCAGCATGGCCTTATGTATCCGGTACTGCGCTCTCGCGTCGGTGGCCAGACCCCCGACCAGCGACTGCATCGGCACCCGCCACCACGCGGTGGGCGTCATCACCCGGAAATCGAACGCCCAGGTGCGTTCGTCTTCGGGCAGGCCGTCGCCCAGCATGTCGTTGTAGGGATGGCTGTGCAGCCACTTGGGCATCTTGGCGTTGATCTCCCGCCAGTCGGCGTCGGCCCGCTCGCGTCGCTCGTCGTCCGGTCCGGCCAGGCCCGGCGGCGGCGACGGATACATCACCTCCCAAAATCTCATTGCCCGCGCGTGCGGATCGACGGACATCAGCGCGTGCATGAGCGTTGTGCCCGAACGGGGTTCGCCGGTGACGAACATCGGTGCCTCGGCCACTTCGTCGCCGACCGGGTAGCGGTTGCGGTCTTCGATGAACTCGAGTCGCGAGGTCAGCAGCCATCGACACACCCGCGCCGCTTGGGAGTTGCCTTCGGCGTCCATGCCGATGCCGTTCAAATGATCGACTGCGACCGAGAAGCGCCCCGGCAAGGTGGGGTCGCCGTAGTCGTGCAATCCGGTTTCGGCTTCCGCGGCGCGCAGCAGCTCGGCGGCGTCCAAGTGTGCGGTCACACTGGGCCTTCGCACAGCCGCATCAGTTGGTCCTCGGTCGCGCGGACGTTCGCCGCCGACGACGCCGCGTACTTCTGACCGGCCATGGCGCCGTAATCGAGGATCTTGGGTACCCGCAAGCCGGCGTCCACAAATGTCTTGATGGTCTTGGCGACCTCCGTGGGTGTTCCGTGCGGCACGACGGCAAGGATCATCTCGGGCTGCACCTTGTCCAGGAACGCAATGACCCGCTCGCGGGTGAGCACTGCCGGGTCGATGTCCTGAAATCCACGCCAGCCGTCGCCCATGGGGTGTTCAAACCCGAAGCCACGCAACGTCTGTGCCGAGACTTGTAGCAGAAACGCCTTGACCAACGGGGCTCGCAGGATGTCGGCGAGCGCGCCTTCGTCCTCGCCGATCAGACACACTTGGATGAAGCAGGGCGTGATCGCCATCGGATCGCGGCCGGCGCGGTCAGCGGATGCCCTTACCGCGCGCAGCATCTCGGCGTAGTGCTCTGGAGTCCAGGCGCCCGCCGGCCACCACCCGTCGGCATGGCGGCCGGCGATGTCGAGCATGCGCGGGCCGCTGGCGCCAATCCAGACCTGCGGTAACCGGCCTTCGTACGGTTCGGTGTCCAAGCGGGCGTGCCGCAGTGAGTAGAACCGTCCGTCAAAGTCGATCGGGCCGTCGCTTTCCCACAGCAACCGGATCACCGTCAGCGCTTCCTCGAAACGGCTGACCGGGCGGGAGAAGTCGAAGCCGTACGGCAGCGTGTTCTCGCTCTCGCCGCTCCCCAGACCGAGCACGAAACGGCCCTTGGCCAGGTGGTCGATGGTCAGCGCCGTCTGGGCCAGCATGCAGGGGTGGCGGCGCACGGTGTCGACAACCGCGCTGACAAGCGGAACCTTCTCGGTCAGCACTGCAGCCGCTGCCGCGACCGCCAGCCCGTCCAGGTGGCGGTGCGGCGACGGCGACGCGCTGGCCAGGTCGGTGAATTCGGGAGTCCAGATCGCGTCGGGCCAGAAGCTGACCAGGTGATCCGGGAACCAAATCGAGTGGTAGCGGCCGCTGTCCAGCTCCGTCAGCCTGGACAGGTCGAGGGGCAGCGTGGTTCGCAAGAACGCAGCGGGCTGCATGCGAGTAATGCTAAGCATCTGCACAGCAGTTCTGTAAGGGGATGGGCGTCCAGCGGGCTCCAAGGCCCCGCGAAGGCCCAACTGTCACTTCAGTAACGAGACCTCGGGTGTATCCGTTTGCCCGCTCCGAGCGACAATCGTCCCGGAAACGCCAGGGAGGCGTCACGCTGTCGCTGTGAGGCGGGCAGATCGGTGCATCCGGACGCGAAGCGCCTGGCGATAGGAGCTAACCCTCGATGGGTGGCGCCCGCTGCGCCGTGCCCGGCGTTCGACGCGCCGATGGTTCCACCCGCTTGTCCCCACACAGCGCGCCGCTTCGCAGCGCGCATCGTCGTTCGAACTAGCCCTCGATGATGAACTCTTCGAGCTGAGCACGGGCGATATCGTCGGGCAGCTGCTGCGGCGGGCTCTTCATCAGGTAGGCCGACGCCGCGACCACCGGGCCGCCGATGCCGCGGTCCTTGGCAATCTTCGCGGCGCGTACCGCGTCGATGATGACCCCCGCGGAGTTCGGCGAGTCCCAAACCTCGAGTTTGTACTCCAGGTTCAGTGGCACGTCACCGAACGCGCGGCCCTCCAGCCGGACGTAGGCCCACTTGCGGTCGTCGAGCCAGCCCACGTGGTCGGACGGGCCGATGTGCACGTCCTTGGTCTTGAACTCGCGCTGCAGGTTGCTGGTGACGGCCTGCGTCTTGGAAATCTTCTTGGACTCGAGTCGCTCGCGCTCGAGCATGTTCTTGAAGTCCATGTTGCCGCCGACGTTGAGCTGCATGGTGCGGTCCAGCTGCACGCCGCGGTCCTCGAACAGCTTGGCCATCACCCGGTGGGTAATGGTCGCGCCGACCTGGCTCTTGATGTCGTCGCCGACGATCGGAACGCCGGCGTCGGCGAACTTCTTGGCCCACACCGGGTCGGAGGCGATGAACACCGGCAGCGCGTTCACAAACGCCGCACCGGCGTCGATGGCGCACTGGGCGTAGAACTTGTCGGCCTCCTCGGAGCCCACCGGCAGGTAGGACACCAGCACGTCGACCTCGGCGTCCTTGAGCACCTTGACCACGTCGACGGGGTCGGCGTCGGACACCTCGATGGCGTCGGCGTAGTACTTACCGATGCCGTCGAGCGTGGGGCCACGTTGCACGGTCACGTTGGTGGGCGGCACGTCGGCGATCTTGATCGTGTTGTTTTCCGACGCGAAGATCGCCTCTGAGAGGTCGAAGCCGACCTTCTTGGCGTCCACGTCGAATGCGGCCACGAACTTCACGTCGCGGACGTGATACTGCCCGAACGTCACGTGCATCAGACCGGGCACGGTGCTGTTCTCGTCGGCGTCGAAGTAGTACTGAACGCCCTGGACCAGCGAGGACGCGCAGTTCCCGACGCCGACGAGGGCGACTCGTACCTCGGTCTGCGCCTCCGGTGCCCCTACGGACTTGTGCTCACTCATAGGGCGTTCTCCTTAACCTCATGACTTTTTGTCTGGTATTGCGGGGGGTGGTTCGTTTGGTGCTTGGGGCCGTGCAGGAATTTACGTGTGTTCCGCAGCTCCGGGCATAGCCCGTTCGGCGGCGATGAGCTCGTTGAGCCACTTGACTTCACGCTCACTGGATTCGAGCCCGAGCTGATGCAGTTGGCGGGTGTAGCGGTCGAACGAGCTGCTGGCCCGCGCCAACGCCTCGCGCAGTCCTTCTCGGCGTTCCTCGACCTGACGGCGGCGGCCTTCCAGGATGCGCATCCGCGCCTCTGCCGGGGTGCGGTTGAAGAACGCCAGGTGCACCCCGAAGCCGTCGTCTGTGTAGTTGTGCGGACCGGTGTCGGCCACTAGCTCACCGAAGCGCTGGCGGCCTGCATCGGTCAGCTGGTAGACCCGCCGGGCACGCCGCACCGGAGTCCCGGCCGGTGCCGCGTTCTCGGCGATCACACCGTCGGCTTGCATGCGTCGCAGGGCGGGGTACAGCGAGCCATACGAAAGCGCCCGGAACGCGCCAAGTAAGCCGGTCAGCCGCTTACGCAGTTCGTAGCCGTGCATCGGCGATTCGATGAGGAGACCCAGGATGGCGAGTTCCAGCATCGAGTCACCTCCTTTGCGTGGCTAGTCACGTGATTCGTTACGATGGTCCGACAGCTCGCGTCATCGTATCGTTTCGATATATTTGCCACAACACTACCTGGTGTTGGTGCGGTATTTGTCACAGCGATTTGGGTGCGGCCCAATCCGGGAGCGGCGGGTCTTTACCAGGGCAAATCAAACGTGACGACGGGGTTCACCGGGGCACTCCAGGCTTGCAGGAGGCCTGCATCTGGGCGACCGCGGCGCTGATCCGATCCCGGTGCGCTTATGTCGTGGGTTCGCCCCCGTGGAGTCATTGTCTTTGGCCCAGGTCATCGTTGGTACCCCGCCGCTGAGCGGTGCCTCGAGCCATTTCCCCGCGCCTGAGGCGATCGTAGAAGGCGGGTGCCAAAAGTGATTGCCGAATACCTGACTCGGGCCGGGCAACCGCATCGGTTGCGTTTCGGTGGTGCGGTTGGGGACGTACTCTGGTCAGCGTGCGACTGCAGCGACAGGTGGTGGAATACGCGCTTAAGCGTCGCTCGGTGCTGGCCGCGGTGTACTCCGGCCGCACCGGTGTGTCCGACGTGTGTGACGCAAACCCCTACCTGCTGCGCGCCGCCAAGTTTCACGGGAAACCGAGCCAGGTGATGTGCCCGATCTGCCGTAAGGAGCAACTCACGCTGGTGTCGTGGGTGTTCGGCGAACACTTGGGCGCGGTTTCGGGCTCGGCGCGCACCGCCGAAGAGTTGGTTTTGCTGGCGACTCGCTTCGAAGAATTCGCGGTCCATGTGGTGGAGGTATGCCGAACCTGCAGCTGGAATCACTTGGTCAAGTCATATGTGCTCGGCGCGGCACGCACGGCACCTCCCCCCCGGGGGACGCGCGGCACGCGGACGGCGCGCAATGGCGCCCGCACGGCCAGTGAATAGCGAAGGGCGCCACGAACAGTTGTCCAGCGACGACCCGAACGGGTCAGCGACTGAGCGTGCGGGCAAGCATTCGACTCCCGATGAGGGCGACCGCCAGGACGGTCGTCGTGGACCGGGCCAGCGCCGTGCGGTTCCCCCCGACGACCGGTTGACCAGGATCCTGCCGCCCGTCACCGATGACCGATCGCCCGGGCAGGCGGACTCCATCGAGGCGGTCAAGGCCGCGATGGATGCCCCCACGCGTGCCAGATCCATGCACTCGGGACCCGCGCAGCCCCCGACACCCCCAAGGCGCGATCCGATCGAAGAGGTCAAGGCCGCGCTGGACAAACCGCCAGGAAGGCCTCCTCGACATCTGCGGCCGCAGCCCGGCCGCCGCCCACCGGGCGAACCGCCACGCGGATCCGGGCCTCCACCTAAGGGCGGCGCTGGGCCGCGGGCGAACGGGACCTGGCTCCAGCAGCTCAACCACCAGGTGAACTGGACGTGGCTGCGGCGCGGGCTCTATCTCACCGCGGCGATGATTTTCTTCCTGCCGATCGTGACCTTCGCTATGGCCTACCTCATTGTTGACGTTCCCAAGCCGGGTGATATCCGTACCAACCAGGTGTCGACGATCCTGGCCGCCGACGGCTCGGAGATCGCGAAAATTGTTCCGCCCGAGGGTAATCGGGTCGACGTCAATCTCAGCCAGGTGCCGGTCCACGTGCGCCAGGCGGTGATCGCCGCCGAAGACCGCAACTTCTATACGAACCCCGGCTTCGATTTCCGCGGCTTCGCGCGGGCGGTGGGGAACAACCTGTTCGGCAACGGTGATCTGCAGGGCGGCTCGACCATCACCCAGCAGTACGTGAAGAACGCCCTTGTCGGCTCCGCGCAACACGGGCTCGCCGGTGTGCTGCGCAAGTCCAAGGAACTGGTGATCGCGACCAAGATGTCGGGGGAGTGGTCCAAAGACGATGTGCTGCAGGCCTACCTGAACATCATCTACTTCGGCCGCGGCGCCTACGGGATTTCGGCCGCGGCCAAGGCGTATTTCGGCAAGCCCGTCGAACAGCTCACCGTCTCCGAAGGGGCGTTGCTGGCGGCACTGATCCGGCGGCCGTCGACGCTGGACCCGGCCGTCGATCCCAAGGGCGCCGAGGCCCGCTGGAACTGGGTCCTCGACGGCATGGTGGAGACCAAGGCCCTGTCACCGAGTGACCGCGCGGCGCAGGTCTTTCCCTCGACCGTGCCGCCGGATCAGGCCCGCGCGCAGAACCAGACCACCGGGCCCAACGGTCTGATCCAGCGCCAGGTGACTAAGGAGCTGATGGAGCTTTTCAACGTCGACGAGCAGACCTTGAACACGCAGGGACTGCAGGTCACCACCACGATCGAACCGCAGGCCCAGCAGGCGGCGGAGAAGGCGGTGGCGAAGTACCTCGAGGGGCAGGCTTCCGACATGCGGGCCGCCGTGGCATCGATCGATCCGCACAACGGCGCGATACGGGCCTATTACGGCGGCAATGACGCTCAGGGATTTGACTTCGCGCAGGCCGGGCTGCAGACGGGATCGTCGTTCAAGGTGTTTGCTCTGGTGGCCGCCCTCGAGCAGGGGATCGGTCTGGGGTACCAGGTAGACAGCTCGCCGCTCACGGTCGACGGCATCAAGATCACCAACGTCGAGGGTGAGAGCTGCGGGACCTGCAACATCGCCGAGGCGCTCAAGCAGTCGCTCAACACCTCCTATTACCGGCTGATGCTCAAGCTCAACGGCGGTCCGGTCGCGGTCGCCGACGCGGCCCACCAGGCCGGAATCGCAACCGGCTTCCCCGGCGTCGCACACACCCTGTCCGAAGATGGCAAGGGCGGGCCACCCAACAACGGTGTCGTGCTGGGCCAGTATCAGACCCGGGTGATCGACATGGCCTCGGCCTACGCCACGCTGGCCGCGTCCGGCATCTATCACAAGCCGCACTTCGTGCAAAAGGTCGTCAACGCGGAAGGCCAGGTGCTTTTCGACGCCACCGGTAGGGACGACGCGGGCGAACAGCGCCTCCCCAAGGCGGTGGCCGACAACGTCACCGCGGCCATGCAACCGATCGCCGGCTATTCGCGCGGCCACAGCCTGGCCGGCGGACGGGCGTCGGCGGCCAAGACCGGAACCACGCAGCTGGGTGACACCAGCTCGAACAAGGACGCCTGGATGGTTGGGTACACGCCGTCGCTTTCGACGGCGGTGTGGGTGGGCACAACCGAAGGCGACGTGCCGCTGGTCACCGCCTCCGGCGGGGCCATTTACGGCTCGGGCCTGTCGTCCGACATCTGGAAGGCGACCATGGACGGCGCGCTGAAGGGCACCGCCAACGAGACCTTCCCGAAGCCGACCGACATCGGCGGTTACGCCGGTGTGCCGGCCGCGCCGCCTCCGCCACCGGTGGCGCCGGCGGCTCCGTCGGAGACCGTCATCCAGCCCACTGTGGAGGTGGCGCCGGGCGTCACCATCCCGGTGGGTCCGCCCACCACGATCACTATCACGCCGCCGCCGTCGGCGCCCCCCAGCCAACCGCCTGCCCAATCGCCGCCGTGACCGGCGCTGAAAGGAAGGTGGCCACAACCTCGCCGGAGCCGCTGGCCGCCGATCTGCGTAGCGCCGATAACCGCGATTGCCCCAGCCGCACCGATTATTTGGGCGCCGCGCTGGCGGAGGTCGTCGGTGGACCGGTAGGCCGGCACGCGCTAATCGGCCGCACTCGGCTGATGACCCCGCTGCGGGTGATGTTTGCGATCGCGCTGGTGTTTCTGGCGCTTGGCTGGTCGACGAAGGCGGCCTGCCTGCAGAGCACCGGCAGCGGGCCGGGTGATCAGCGCGTCGCCAACTGGGATAATCAGCGCGCCTACTACGAGTTGTGCTACTCCGACACGGTGCCGCTCTACGGCGCGGAGTTGTTGAACCAGGGCAAATTTCCGTACAAGTCGAGCTGGATCGAAAGCGACGCCAGCGGCGCGCCGCAGACGCGCTTCGACGGCCGGCCCGCGGAGCGATACATGGAGTATCCGGTGCTGACCGGGGTCTACCAGTACGTGTCGATGGCGCTGGCCAAGACCTACACCGCGGTCAGCAAGCTCGCCGCCCTTCCGGTGATCGCCGAGGTGGTGATGTTCTTCGACATCGCCGCGTTCGGGCTGGCGCTGGCGTGGCTGGCGACCGTGTGGGCGACCACGGGTATGTCCGGCCGCCGGATTTGGGATGGCGCCCTGGTGGCCGCCTCTCCACTGGTGATCTTCCAGATCTTCACCAACTTCGACGCCCTGGCAACGGCATTCGCGATGAGCGGGCTGCTGGCGTGGGCGCGGCGAAGACCGGTGCTGGCCGGTGTGTTGATCGGATTGGGCGCCGGGGCCAAGCTGTATCCATTGTTGTTCTTAGGCCCGTTGTTTGTACTGGGAATCCGCACCGGGCGCCTCGGTGGTGTGGCGCGCACCGCAGTCGCGGCGATACTGACCTGGTTTTTGGTGAATTTGCCTGTGCTGCTGCTCTTTCCGCGGGGGTGGTCGGAGTTTTTCCGGCTCAACGCACGGCGCGGGGACGATATGGACTCGCTGTACAACGTCGTGAAATCGTTCACCGGCTGGAGCGGTTTCGATCCCAAGCTGGGTCTGTGGGAGCCGCCGGTGGTGCTCAACACGGTGGTCACGGTCTTATTCGTATTGTCTTGTGCGGCAATCGCTTATATTGCGCTCACCGCCCCACAGCGGCCGCGGGTGGCGCAGCTGGCGTTCTTGGTGGTGGCGACATTCCTGTTGACCAACAAAGTGTGGAGCCCGCAGTTTTCGCTGTGGTTGGTGCCGCTGGCCGTGCTGGCCCTGCCGCACCGCCGGATACTGCTGGCGTGGATGACGATTGACGCGCTGGTGTGGGTGCCGCGGATGTATTACCTGTATGGCAATCCGAATCGCTCGCTGCCTGAGCAGTGGTTCACTGCGACGGTGCTGCTGCGCGACATCGCGGTCGTGCTGCTGTGTGCTCTGGTGGTCCGCCAGATCTATCGGCCCGACGAGGATCTGGTGCGCTGGGGTGGGCGTGTGGACGATCCGGCGGGCGGGCCGTTCGACCGCGCCCCCGACGTCCCGCCCGGTTGGCTCCCGGACTGGCTGCGTCCGGCCGGGCTGCGGCGGTCGGTCCCGGCGGCACCATCCCGAGCCGACGCCGACACCGACACCGACACCGAAGCCGACGCCGACACCGACACCGAAGCCGACACCGACACCGAAGCCGACACCGAGGCCGGCGTAAGGCAGGCATGATGCTGGTCGCGATCCCACTCTTCCCGCGATTCACCGCACTGGACGCCGTCGGGCCTTACGAAGTCCTGCAACGCATTCCGTCGATCGACGTGTTGTTCGTCGGGCAGCAGCGGGGTGAAGTGCGTACCGAAAACGACATGCTCGGCGTCACCTGCGATGCCAGCTTCGACGAAGTAGGCGCACCCGATGTCGTGGTCGTCCCCGGCGGTATCGGTACCCGCCAGTTGATCCACGACGAGACCATCCGCGGCTGGCTGCAATCGGTCCACCCGCACACCACGTTCACCACCTCGGTGTGCACGGGTGCGCTGTTGCTCGCCGCCGCGGGCCTGCTCGATGGACTTACCGCGACAACGCACTGGGGGGCCGCGCAGCTGCTCAACGAGTTGGGTGCGCGGTACGTCCCCGACCGCGTCGTCGAGCATCTACCGCAGCGCATCATCACCGCGGCTGGGGTGTCCAGCGGCATCGATATGGCCTTGCGGCTGGTTGAGCTGCTAGTCGATCGAGAGGCCGCGCAGGCTGCTCAGCTGCTCATCGAATACGACCCGCAGCCGCCGTTCGACTCGGGCGCGCTGGCCAAGGCCGACGACGCGACGAAGGCCAGGGCCGGCGAATACGCGCAGTCGAGGAAGTGAACTGATCGCCCGCAATTTGGCGGCCCTTTGGGGGCCTTTTTGACCTGAGCCCCACGTCCGGTAGCCTGGTGCGGTTGCCGACGCAGGCGACCCTCCTGCCACGGACCGACCGTGGCCGCACAGACCAGAGGAGGTGGTGAGGTTTCCATGCGTCCATACGAAATCATGGTCATTCTTGACCCCACGCTCGACGAACGCACCGTGGCCCCGTCCTTGGAGACGTTTCTCAACGTCGTCCGCAAGGACGGCGGAAAGGTCGAGAAGATCGACATCTGGGGCAAGCGCAGGCTGGCGTACGAGATCGCCAAGCATGCCGAGGGCATTTACGTCGTCATCGACCTGAAGGCCGCGCCGGCCACGGTGTCCGAGCTCGACCGTCAGCTCAGCCTCAACGAGTCGGTGTTGCGCACCAAGGTGATGCGCACCGACAAGCACTGACTGCCCATTGTCTGTGCTCTTGCGTAGGCTCGGCGAGAACATGCTCACGACCATCCACCGTCGGCCCATCCACTGCCGGCGAGCGGACCCAGGAGGAAATTGTGGCTGGTGACACCACCATCACCGTTGTCGGAAATCTGACCGCCGACCCCGAACTGCGGTTCACTCCATCGGGTGCCGCCGTCGCGAATTTCACCGTCGCATCCACGCCGCGGATCTATGACCGGCAGACCGGGGAATGGAAGGACGCCGAGGCGCTGTTCCTGCGCTGCAACATCTGGCGGGAGGCCGCCGAGAATGTGGCCGAAAGCCTGACCCGGGGAGCGCGGGTGATCGTCACCGGGCGGCTCAAGCAACGTTCCTTCGAGACGCGCGAGGGTGAGAAGCGCACCGTCGTCGAGGTCGAGGTCGACGAGATCGGACCCTCGCTTCGGTACGCGACCGCCAAGGTCAACAAGGCCAGCCGCAGCGGCGGCGGTGGCGGCTTTGGCGGCGGTGGTGGCGGCGGATCCCGTCCGGCGCCGGCGCCGGCGCAGCCCAGCGGCGCACCCGCGAGCAGCGCACCCGCGGACGACCCGTGGGGGAGTGCGCCGGCTTCGGGCTCCTTCGGCGGCGGCGACGAAGAGCCGCCCTTCTGACATCGAGATTTTCAGACCAGTAAGAGACGACAAAGAAAGACATTCATGGCCAAGTCCAGCAAGCGGCGCCCGGCTCCGGAAAAGCCGATCAAGGCGCGTAAATGCGTCTTCTGCTCCAAGAAGGGCCAGAACATCGACTACAAGGACACCACGCTGCTGCGCACCTACATCAGCGAGCGCGGCAAGATCCGCGCCCGCCGGGTTACCGGGAACTGCGTGCAGCACCAGCGGGATATCGCGATCGCGGTCAAGAACGCCCGCGAGGTGGCCCTGCTGCCCTTTACCTCCGCTTCGCGGTAACCGGCAGTAACTGTCGAAGCACAACGGAAAGCTACGAAAACGATGAAGCTGATTCTGACGGCTGATGTCGACCACCTGGGTTCCGTCGGCGACACGGTCGAGGTCAAGGACGGCTACGGCCGCAACTTCCTGCTCCCACGCGGCCTGGCGATCGTCGCCTCGCGCGGCGCCCAGCAGCAGGCCGACGGGATCCGCCGGGCCCGCGAAACCAAGACGGTGCGCGGCCTCGAGCACGCCACTGAAATCAAGACGGCGATCGAGGCGCTGGGCCCGGTCGCGCTGGCAGTGCGGACGGCGGCCGATTCCGGCAAATTGTTCGGCTCGGTGACCCCCGGTGATGTGGTCGCCGCCATCAAGAAGGCGGGCGGCCCAAACCTGGACAAGCGGATCGTCCGGCTGCCGAAATCGCATATCAAGTCAATCGGGACTCACGCGGTGTCGGTGCACCTGCACCCTGAAATCGATGTCGTGGTTTCCCTCGACGTCGTCGCCGACAGCTAAGCCGCAGCATTTGCTGACCCCCGGCGGCGGCCGTGATCGGCCCCCGCCGGGCCCGCTGGTGCGTTGAGCGCCGGCCGCGGCGGCGAGGCTGGCGAACTATTTCGCACGGGTCCCCGGGCAACCCGCTTTACCGACCCGTAACGCGGCGAAAATCTGGCCGAAAGCCAACACGCCCGACGCAGTAACCTGGGCCGACACGCCGAAGAGATTGTTGTCCACACCAAATGGGTGTCGTTGTACGACCCTTATCTGCAGTGATGTTGCAACCCCTCGGATTAATCCACAGGTTTTCCACACCCCGTTCAACACTGGTGTCGACGGATATGCACACACGATGCACAGCTTCATGAACAGCCGCCCCTTGGAGGACTCGCCAGCAACGTTTACCGTCGTCCCGGCGCGAAGTAATGCGGGTACTTGGGGCGGGGGTGTCAGTGCCTTAGCTTACGCTCTGACCGTCAGCTGTCGAATCTATGTTCGAATCGGCCTATGTCAGAGGAGGTGAGGGCCCATGGCGGTCGTCGATGATCTGCCGCACCCCGGCATGGACGCCTCATCACCAAGTGAGGATTTCGGTCGGCAGCCCCCACAGGACCTGGCCGCCGAGCAGTCGGTGCTGGGCGGGATGCTGCTGAGCAAGGACGCCATCGCCGATGTGCTGGAACGCCTGCGGCCCGGCGACTTCTATCGCCCGGCGCACCAGAACGTCTACGACGCGATCCTGGACCTGTACGGGCGCGGGGAGCCGGCCGACGCGGTCACGGTCGCCGCCGAACTGGACCGCCGCGGGATGCTGCGCCGGATCGGCGGCGCGCCCTATTTGCACACTCTGATCTCGACCGTGCCGACGGCCGCCAACGCGGGCTACTACGCGGGCATCGTGGCCGAGAAGGCGCTGCTGCGCCGGCTGGTAGAGGCCGGAACGCGGGTCGTCCAGTACGGCTACGCCGGCGCCGAGGGTGCCGATGTTGCCGAGGTGGTCGACCGCGCGCAGGCCGAAATCTACGACGTTGCCGACCGACGGCTTTCCGAGGACTTCGTACCGCTTGAGGATCTGCTGCAGCCGACGATGGATGAGATCGACGCCATCGCCTCCAGCGGCGGTATGTCGCGCGGCGTGCCGACCGGGTTCACCGAACTCGACGAGGTGACCAATGGGCTGCATCCGGGGCAGATGATTATCGTTGCGGCCCGGCCTGGTGTGGGCAAGGCGCTCGCGCTGGATACGCCGCTGCCAACGCCGGCCGGTTGGACGACGATGGGCGACGTCGCGGTCGGTGATGTGTTGCTCGATGCCGACGGGCTGTCGACGCGGGTGGTGGCCGCCACGGAGGTGTTGTTGGGGCGGCCGTGCTACGAGATCGAATTCTCCGACGGCACGGTCGTTGTTGCCGACGCTATGCACCAATGGCCGACTTGTCGCGGCATCCGGAGGTCGGCTCAGTTGCGTTGCGGCCTGGACACTGTCGCCGCGGCGGGGTCGATCACAGGCCACGCCCAGCGCGGGAGCACCGCCTTGATGGCCCCGGTGCTGCAGGTCGACTCGGTGCGGCGGGTGGACAGTGTTCCGGTGCGCTGCGTCCAGGTGGACAATGCCGCGCATCTGTATCTGGCCGGCCGGGGGATGGTGCCGACGCACAATTCCACCCTCGGGCTTGACTTCATGCGCTCGTGTTCGATCAAGCACCGCATGGCCAGCGTCATCTTTTCGCTGGAGATGAGCAAGTCCGAGATCGTGATGCGGCTGCTGTCGGCGGAGGCGAAAATCAAGCTGTCCGATATGCGTTCGGGCCGGATGAATGATGACGACTGGACGCGGCTGGCGCGGCGGATGAGCGAGATCAGCGAGGCCCCACTGTATATCGACGACTCACCCAACCTGACGATGATGGAGATCCGCGCCAAGGCGCGCCGGCTGCGCCAGAAAGCCGACCTTAAGCTGGTCGTGGTCGACTACCTGCAGCTGATGACGTCGGGTAAGAAGCACGAGTCGCGACAGGTGGAAGTGTCGGAGTTCTCGCGGCATCTGAAGTTGTTGGCCAAGGAACTCGAGGTTCCCGTGGTCGCCATCAGCCAGCTGAACCGCGGTCCCGAGCAGCGCACCGACAAGAAGCCAATGCTGTCCGACCTCCGAGAGTCGGGATGTCTTACCGCGGCCACACGGATCTTGCGCGCGGACACCGGCGCCGAGGTCACCTTCGGTGAACTCATGCGGACCGGCGAGCGCCCGCTGGTCTGGTCGCTTGACGAGCAGCTGCGTATGGTGGCCGGGCCGATGACCAACGTGTTCCCCAGTGGACACAAGGAGGTGTTCCGGCTTCGGCTTGCCTCGGGACGTGAAGTCGAGGCCACCGGTAACCATCCGTTCATGAAACTCGATGGCTGGACGCCGTTGGAGCAGCTCAAGGTTGGGGATCGCATTGCGGTACCCCGGCGGGTGCCGGAGCCGGTCGACACACAGCGGATGGAAGATTCCGAGGTGATGCTGCTTGCCCACATGATCGGCGATGGGTCGTGTGTGAAGAACCAGCAGATCCGCTACGCGTCGGTGGACGAGGCGAACCTCGCGGCGGTCACGATCTCGGCCGCGCATTTCGGCGTGACCGCGGTGCGGGACGAGTACCCGGCGGCACGGGTGACGACGCTGCGGTTGCCGTCGCCGGACCGGGTAGCACGCGGCAGGAGGAACCCGATCACGGCATGGCTCGACGGGCTGGGACTGTTCGGGCGGCGCAGCCACGAGAAGTTCGTGCCGGAGGCCGTATTTCGCGCCCCCAATGACCAGGTGGCGTTATTCCTGCGGCACCTTTGGGCGACGGATGGGTCAGTGCGGTGGGATGCCGTGGGTGGGCAGGGGAAAATCTACTATGCATCAACTAGTAGACGGCTAGTCGATGACGTCGCCCAATTGCTGCTTCGTATCGGAGTGCAAAGCCGGGTAACCCGAGTACGTAAGACGGGATATCGAGACTGCTGGCATTTGCGGATCGACGGGAGAGGAAACCAAACCGCGTTTCTTACCAAGGCAGGTGTGCATGGCGCACGCGAGCGCAGTGCGAGGGAGGTTCTCGAACAGCTGAGCTCGCGAACACCGCGACCAGGCGGGGATACCATACCGAAAGAGGTGTGGGCTAGCGTACAAACGGTACTCGCGGCCAAAGGAATTACGCAGAGCAAGCTCGGCCGCGCTACGAATTCGACGTTTGGCGGGTCCAGGTGGAAGTTCGCGCCAGGTCGGACGAAGTTGCACCGTGTTGCTGCGCTGCTCGAAGATAAGGCCATTCATGCACTCGCCACGAGCGATGTGTTTTGGGATAGAATCGTTGAAATCACGAGCCTCGGGGAACAAGACGTCTATGACGGAACCGTAAGTGGCACGCATAATTTCGTTGCAAATGGTGTCGCGGCCCATAACTCGCTCGAACAAGATAGCGACATGGTTATCCTGCTCCACCGGCCGGACGCCTTCGACCGCGACGATCCGCGTGGGGGAGAGGCGGATTTTATTCTCGCCAAACACCGTAACGGCCCGACCAAGACGGTCACAGTCGCGCATCAACTCCACTTGTCGCGATTCGCCAACATGGCGAGGTGAGGCTCTAATTCAAGTAGGTTCGCGGAGCATCGCCACCGACCGCAGCTCGGAGTCGATGGTCTCCAGATCGCGCTTGGGGCGAAGGTAGGAGCCGGCGAAAGCGAAGGTAACGCGCAACTCGCCACGAAGTACCAGAACCCTGACGAAGTACCAGAACCCTGACGAAGTACCAGAACCCTGACGACGACTCGTGCTATGGCCTAGCTACGTGAGGGTTAGTACCAGTGGGTGAGCACGTACTGCGCCCGGCGCACTATGCCCCAGGCCGGGACCTCTTGGGCGTCTTTCACCAAGGCCAATGCCGATGACGTCACCGCCGGTGCGAGAGAATCTACATCATCTTCGGAACATCCGACTCCGGACTTACTCATACACTTGTCCATTCTATTATAATTTGTCACAAAGTCTTTACGTCTGTTTTCATCCAAGTATTCTCTGTCTTGGTTTAGGTCCAGTGGACACGTGGCGAGAGCTTTGTTATAAGGCGCATCAACCTGAGCCACGTATTTTGAAATCGCCGTTGACACCTGGTCCGGAGAAAAAGCTTCAGGATGGCGCTCAGAATCCCATGCAATTATAAAATTGGCAGCAACGCCGATGTTGTACTGCTCTAGAGCGTCGATGCAGTCGTTCGCGCGTTTGACATAGTCCGACACTTGGGTTGATGCGACTCCGAGAAAGAAGCCCAGCAGAGCGGTAATTAATGCTCCTAGGGCACCAAGTACTTTCCCTAGTGGGCGTTTCTTCGGCTCCTGTTGCTGAACCGTTACTGTGATTCCGCTAGATTGATCAGCGGCTTTGTTGCTGGTCTCGGGCGCTCTCGACGCTTGGGGTTCGCCGCTACCCGGTTCGGATGTTGTTGGCTTTTGTGTCTGCTCGGTGTTGGCTGTTTGTGCCGTTGTCGGCGCTTTGTGTGCCTGCTCTGTGTTGGCCTGGTCGGGCGGCTCGGATTTATGATCCTCGGGCATGCAACGATGCTAGGCCGTTGGGGCGTTCATGCCGGGGACTACCTCGAAGATTCGCGCGGTAGGCCTCTTCAGGGCATCGTCAAGTTGTTGTCCTTGGTGTGGTGCTGGCAGGATCGGTCGTTGTGGCGACTGCGGCAGGGTACAAGGGCTACCGGTATCCGATCGAGGTCATGAGCTACGCGGTGTGGCTGTATCACCGTTTTGCGTTGAGCCTGCGTGACATTGGGGAGTTGATGCTGGCCCGCGGGGTGATCGTCACCTACGAGACGATCCGGTCCTGGTGTGCGAAGTTCGGGCTGGCCTACGCCAACCAGCTACGCGCACGGCGCCCCCGTCCTGGCGACAAATGGCACCTCGATGAGGCGTTCATCAAGATCAACGGGATCACCCATTACCTGTGGCGTGCGGTCGACCAGGATGGCGAAGTGCTCGACATCTTGGTGCAGTCGCGCCGAAACGCTAAAGTGGCACAGCGGTTTTTCCGTAAGCTGCTCAAGGGTCTGCGGTATGTGCCTCGGGTGATCGTCACCGACAAACTCACCAGCTATCAGCCCGCGCACCGTGAGCTTTTGGCCTCGGTGGAGCATCGGCGCTCGAAGTACCTCAACAATCGGGCTGAAAACTCTCATCAGCCGACCAGGGTCCGGGAAAAGGTGATGAAGCGCTTCGCCTCACCTGGACATGCCCAACGGTTCCTGTTCGCGTTCAGCCACATTCGAGGCCACTTTGGGCCCCGTCGTCATCTGATGAGTGCACCCCAATGGCGAACCGAAATGACCAACCGCTTCGCGGTCTGGGACGAAATCACAGCCGCCGCAGCGGCGTGACAAACACTGTCAGACAATAGATTGCGCCGGCCGTTACGCTAACATCGGCTGTGCCACAAAATGTCTCAAACAACTTGACGATGCCCTCCGGCGATACCGTCACGAGGTGCAGCCCGTCTGCGATCTGAATTTCCGAGTTCGGTAGCGGGTCCGGTAATTCACGCAGTCGCTTCGTAGTCAAGATGTGGCCGCCCTTAACAGCAACGAGCTCACAGGCGCTGATTTGCTCCGTGGCGAAGAGTCCACGCCCCGCTATGCGGCTGCTGATGCCCTTGCGCGCTTTCGGGCTGATCGACGAAGAAACCATGTCCTCACGTTAAGCCGCCCGCACCGGGGCCAATTCATAGAGCCGACAATCGGCGCACTGGCAAACGGGACTGTGTGCCTGGCGAGTGATGACATCGACGCTCAGCCGGGCACCGAAACCAAGACGATCGGACATCAGCCACTCGGCGATTCTGGAGCCATGGCATCAGCCCCGCGCGCCCGAATACGACGAGATCGAATATTGAGGGTTACCGGTAAACGTCGGTCACCATATCGCGCTGCAGTTAATTTCGTTCGGCGTTGCCGCGTCTCAGTACCGGCCCCTAGGGTTGGGAATTCAACCGTGTGAGCACCTGTGGGCGCACAACCGTCCGACGCCTTTGAGGATCGCTTGGTGGTCCTTGAGAATTGCCCCGCAGCCGATGCAGACGGCGCCGAGCGGAGCATCTTGCCACGGTCGAACGTCGCCGTCGGGTGTAAGACCAGCGCGGTACTCCGCACCGTTTGCCGCCCGACTGATGATGAGAACTTCTGCCTGAATACCGGCTTTGTTTGCGTTGCCGTAGAGCTTTCGGGCGTTGGCCGCGCATTTGGAGGCTATGCGCGGTCGGCCATAGAACCCACCGAGATCAGATTCGGAGATGAAGCGGCCTCCGAGCTCAACGCCGTATCGGGTGCGTCCGGTTTGCCGTCCGTCCCACCAACGGTGTTTGGACTGTTCGACGGCGACGATGCGGGGAACTTCGATGTCGAGGATGGTGAGTCGTTCGTAATCACCCAGGGCCAGTTCGTCGACGTGAAGGGTGGGGAGTTTGTACCAGGAGAGCGTTCCCTCCATCACGAAGTTCTCCCCTATTTGCATCGACATGGTCCGAACACGGTCTGCAGCCTCGGTGGACGCGGTGTGTACCCAACCCGATAGTTCGGCAGGACTCACCGATTTGCCATCTGCGAGAGCGTGTTGGTGACGGATATCGAGAAGTCCCGTCCTTTCCAGCCGCGCCAGGAGGATGTCTTTAATGTCGTCGGGGTCGACGCGGCGGTAGCCCGCGGCGATTGCGTTGAGCGCGACGGACTTTCCTGCTCCGGGCACGCCCGCGGTGATGATCGCCGCGCGACCGCCCGTCGGCGCATCGGGGCGTTGCGCTCGGTACTCGTGCGCGATCTGCTGGATAAGCCGATCGTCCAGATAGTTCTGCACTGCGCCGGGGACAACAGCAAGCTGCCCTCCGGCGAGGAGGGCAGCGAGCTGGGAATGGACTCTATTCCGGAGTCGGCGGCTTGACGGCGGAGCTGACACTCTCGTATTCCTCGTCGCTGAGTAGTCCGAGTAGATGAGCAGCGCTGACCTGGGTCCACGTTCCGGGAACGGAACCCTCGTGGGGGTACGGCGCGAACTCGGTGGAGGTGTAGTCGAGCGCGCGGAGCTGTTCGACCAGCACTTCGCGCGGGGTGTGCTCGACCGTGGCGCGCAGGATGAGTTCCTCGGGGGTTGGCGTGACACCGAGCGCACGTGCCCCCCGCAGTAGGCGTCCCACGCGCGGCTGCGTGGTGCCGAGGATGTCGGCGATTTCTCGTTGAGTTTTGCCTGACTGCCTGAGTTGATCGGCGTCGCGCATCTCATCGATACGGTGCAGGCGTTCCTGGGCCTGGCGAATCTGCGCCTGGTGGGCGATACGTTCGACGGTGGTCATCGACTGCTCCTCTCTCGATGATACACAGCGTATCACGCATGATACGTCGCGTATCAACCTAGCCTAGGTTGACACCGAGGCCGGTTGCACGCTTCAGCAAACGAATTGGCTTCGCAAGCTTGCAGGGACGCGCCGGTCAATCAGGGCACAGCCATCCCGGCAATCAATGCCTCTCCCCTGCCACATGTGGACCGATGCGCTGCTGCGTATCGGGGAGGAATACGGCGGGAACGAATATGGCGGGAACGAATATGGCGGTTTACCGGTAACCGTCGCCCATCTCATCGAATGAGGCGTCTTCACGCCTAAACCGACTGCGGTGATTGACGATTCGATGCATCTCGGGTGCCAGCGGCCGGCGATAACGGCCTGCCGGCGGCAGAAATACGCTCAAAATCGCCCTCACCTCCGGCAATCCGGATTTACGATACCGCTGACCGGAATCGCTACTAAGACGTCGGTCACCCGACCCAGGAACACCTGGGCGACCGCTTTCAGACAAGTAAAGCGAGGGTAAAAGGTGAGCGAATCGCAAAAGAGAGGACAATCTCCGCCCGATCCATCCGATCTGAACGGCGAACAGATCGCGATCATCGGGGGAGGTATCGCGGGCCTGTTTTGCGCCTATGTACTCGCAGACGACGGCCATAAGGTGGAGCTGTTCGAGTCATCAGACGTCCTCGGCGGACGAATCCGGTCATTCAGATTCAACCCGGAGATGCTGAACGAGGTCGAACGCACGCACGACGCGAATCGCACGCCGATCAAACTAGAGGCTGTCCTCGAGAAGGCACTGCATCCAGACTTACTGAAGCGGCCTTCGGAGCCACCATGGACGTTGTGTCCAGAAGACCCGCTGCGACTGGAAGAGGACCCGAAATCGGAGAAGGACTCAGAGGAGAAAGGAGCTGAGTCAGGCGAGGAGTCAGACGACAAGAAGAAGCCGCAGCCCGGGCACTTGTTCAGCGCACCAGAATATGACAAGCGTTTGTGGGATGGCTTGGAGTTCAACGCGGAATTTGGTCCGATGCGCATCGAACTGGAAGTCCAACGAATGCTGGCCTTCCTCCTGAAGCGGCTCAACATTCCGGGCCTCAATGACGGACCGCCGAAAAAGGTTGGCAAGGCGTCCGATCTGGTTCGAATGCAACGCTTTCCTGCGTTCTCGTCTCCTGCATCTGCCGGCGATCCAGTCTATGACCTCAAACCGGAGGAAGAAGGGAAGAATCCGCTCGAGCTGTTGAAGCTTGGCCTGTGTCGCGCGGTCGTCGACCTGCACTTCGATGAGACAAAATCGCCGCTCAGCGGTAAAAAAGATCGGGAGGCAAAAAAGAAGTACAAGAAATTTAAGGGCAAGCACAAGGCTCTCATCGAGAAGCTAAGCAAAGGGGCAACAACGCAGCGGCCATCCGAACCGATCTTCGAATCCTGGGTACGCAACGACCTGCGCGAAGACGACTTCTGGGTTATCCAACGGTACGGTCGAATTCCCGTTCTGTACGGAGCCGAAGATTATATCGATCTATACACGATGGGCTTCTGGAACCTGATGGCGGCCTACCTCAGTCACAACGCGATCAGCAAAATTCGTGAACTCGGGACGTTTTATCACCTGATACCTGAAAACCCTAACGCCGCGGAATGGCTGACGTGGTGGCTGCGTCAAATCTCCATCAGCAGCCATCTGGAGGGAGTCTTCGGCGGCATGCAGTCCGTCATCGAGAAACTCGTGGACGCGACAGGTATCCCCAACGATAAAGACGAGGTGACCTACGACAATGGCGGCTCACTGAAGATCCACCGTGAGGCGACGATCACCGATCTCACATTAGACAACGACAAGACAACCAAGATCAAAGTCAAGTTATCCGAAAAACCGGCGCCGACAACAGCTTTTGATCGCGTCATCATAGCCTTGCCGACGGTCCCCGCAGAAAAGCTCATACAAAACTCGAACCTGTGGGACACCACTGCCGAGTCAGAACAAAACGACAAGAACAAATTCCTCGACCATCTGCACTCAGCGCTACCCTTCCAGCTGCTGAAAGCGTTCTTCATTGTCCGTGAACGCTGGTGGGAAGAAGACGTGCGTGCCAACCCGGGCGCAACGCGATACCCGACGCGAGAAGCGTACTTCTGGAAATCCCGCATCAAAGAAAGCCGCCGCGGCCTCATCATGCTCTACACCGACCGGCCGGCCGCCGCGTTCTGGGCCAACTACGTCCCCGGGCCAACCCAGGCCGACATCGAGGAACTATGCCGCAAAAGTCCCAAGGACGTCGACGCCGACGCGGTTCAAACCCTGCGCGCGCGAATCAAAAGCCGGTTCGTCGAGTACGTCAACGAGAACGAGGGCGTCAAGATCGCACCCGAGGACATCATCTGGTGCGGGATCATGGACTGGGGCCGAGAACCCTACGGCGCCGCATCTCACACGTGGCGACCCAACCGCGAGTACTGGAAGACCCTCGCCGAGCTCGCTCACTGGAAGGTAAAGAGCGCTAAAGGCACGGAAGTTCACCTGCACGTCTGCGGCGAAGCGTATTCCGACTACCACGCCTTCATCGAGGGTGCGCTGCGTTCGGCGGTCCACGTGCTCACCAAAATAGAGAACGGAACAGCCGACACGAGAGACAAGGAAAGCAGGCTTAGGGGCATCCTCAGTGATTTGCTTGGCAAAAAGGAAGCCGAAGACATCTTCAAGAGAATAGCCGAACGCAACAAGTCAAGCGCCAGCAAATCGGTCGACGATAAGAAGCTGGCCGCGGATGCAGACTACGTCGGCGATTTCCTCGGATGGTCTACAGCCCTCGATTCAAGTAGGGACGACGCTCAAACCAAGGGGCCGACGCCGACGGGGTAATCGTCACCGCGCTGGCAACACCTCTACTCGCGTGACAGCGATACAGCTCAAGACGTGGACAACCGCACGATTTTAGGATCACGGTCGTGAACGGACGATGGTAGTCCTGTTGCGCAACGTCACTGCGGGCGATTTAGACGTGCCAGCCGATCAGGTGTCCACCGCAACGTCCTCGTCGTCACGCGCGCGGTGTGGCCGCACAACCGGGAACTTTCGATAGCAGAACTGTACGGCCGGCCGTACCGTTCTAGGCCCGACTTGGCTCAAATTAGCTTGTCAGGCCGCTTCGCTCCCACCGTGGTGATCGAAAATTCCGCGAGTTCGTTGCGGTTCTGAACGGGGCCTGCGCTGGGGTTCAGCGGCAAGGCGGCGAAGGTTCATGCTGGAGAGTGTTTCGGCCGACCCCGGTTGCACTATGTTGCCTGTGAGCCCGCAAATTAGCTTGAGGGTGGAGAGCCCTGTCCACGGGGACCGTGGAATGTTGCCGTCGAGCACGAGTGTCAGAATTCTGTTTCATCCTGCTCTCCCCGAAGCACACCTGTTTGTCAATCTCGTTGAAGGCGGTGAGTTTCGATGGATGTGGTGCACCCGCGGTGCGCGGGAATCGACTGCTCGAAGAAAGACGCGAAGGTCTGCGTGCGGATTCAGGGCCAAGGACGCAGACGAGCGTCATCGACGGTGACGACATGGGGCGCGACGACTTCTCAGATCCTGGCGTTGCGTGAGCATCTGATCGCGCAGAAGGTCACCTGTGTGGTGATTGAGTCCACCAGCGACTACTGGAAACCGTTCTACTACCTGCTCGATGATGAGCTGGATATGATGCTGGTTAACGCATCGCGGGTGCGCAATGTACCCGGGCGCAAGAGCGACGTCTCCGATGCTGCGTGGCTGGCCGATCTCGGGGCGCACGGTCTGGTGACGGCGTCGTTGGTACCGCCACCACTGATTCGGGCGCTGCGGGATCTGACCCGCACCCGCACCCACATCACCCGGGAACGTTCACGCGAGGTGCAGCGGCTGGAGAAGCTGCTCGAAGATGCCGGGATCAAACTGTCCTCGGTGGCCACCGACATCACCGGGGTGTCCGGGCGGGCGATGCTTGAAGCCCTGATCGCTGGCCAGGATGATCCCGCTGTGATCGCCGATCTGGCCAAACGAACCCTTCGCCGCAAGATCCCGGACCTGACCGAGGCGTTGATCGGCCGGTTCAGTGCGCATCACGCGTTCATGGCGCGGCTGTTCCTCGACCGCATCGATGTTCATAGCGCCGATATCAGTCGTCTCGACGCGCGCATCGAGGAAGCGATGGCCCCCTTATCTGTGTTGGGGACCCCCGTAAAGGTGGATCCGTTAGGTTGTTTCATCGTTGTTCGATCTCACTTCCGCTCCGTGTTCAGGGCGGTGGACCGCAAGTCGGGGTCGAGGTGGAGCGCCCGCAGCGCAGCGAGGACGAACGACCTCGAGGCCGACGAGGATGCGCCGCATACTGGGTCGGCGCGGAGTGAGGTAAAGATGTTGCGGTTCAAGTCATGTGGCGCCTCCGTGAGTGCTCAGGGCCGAAGAGAGCAAAGCGTGGCGTGCCGGCGCCCAGCCTTATCTGGGTCCACGGACGAGGGTCCGGCGACATGATGATGGATGGGGTGCCCGGCGTGCGGGCTGGTGATGGGTGCGGCCGCTCATTCTTTCCAGGGCGTCCACCCAGACAGCGGGTGGCGGCAGGGGGCTTATAGGAGCTGACCGCGGGCATCAATTGATGTATGGGCAAGGCACGCACAGCTGGCATCTCAGGCGGCCTCCCGGACGGGTTGGGGTGGGCTCAGCGCGGCATCACCGAGTTCACGCAGCGTGTGATAGCAGCGGCGCAAGATTTTGCGTTCGACCGCCAGGGTCGGGTTCTTGCCGTTGTGGCCGTCGTGCTTGACCGCCAGCTGGTGGTAGTAGCCGTAATCCGGGGAACCGCGCCGAGCCGCGGACTTGGCCGCCTCGAAGGTGGCCCAACGCAGCTCGGGCGAGCCTTGCCGGGACAGATGCCCGGGTGAGCGTTTGGCATCCGAGGAATACACGGTGACGTCCATGCCCGCGAAGCGCACCAGCTTATCTGTGTTGGGGACCCCCGTAAAGGTGGATCCGTTGGTTGTTTCATCGTTGTTCGATCTCACTTCCGCTCCGTGTTCAGGGCGGTGGACCGCAAGTCGGGGTCGAGGTGGAGCGCCCGCAGCGCAGCGAGGACGAACGACCTCGATGCCGACGAGGATGCGCCGCATACTGGGTCGGCGCGGAGTGAGGTAAAGATGTTGCGGTTCAAGTCATGTGGCGCCTCCGTGAGTGCTCAGGGCCGAAGAGAGCAAAGCGTGGCGTGCCGGCGCCCAGCCTTATCTGGGTCCACGGACGAGGGTCCGGCGACATGATGATGGATGGGGTGCCCGGCGTGCGGGCTGGTGATGGGTGCGGCCGCTCATTCTTTCCAGGGCGTCCACCCAGACAGCGGGTGGCGGCAGGGGGCTTATAGGAGCTGACCGCGGGCATCAATTGATGTATGGGCAAGGCACGCACAGCTGGCATCTCAGGCGGCCTCCCGGACGGGTTGGGGTGGGCTCAGCGCGGCATCACCGAGTTCACGCAGCGTGTGATAGCAGCGGCGCAAGATTTTGCGTTCGACCGCCAGGGTCGGGTTCTTGCCGTTGTGGCCGTCGTGCTTGACCGCCAGCTGGTGGTAGTAGCCGTAATCCGGGGAACCGCGCCGAGCCGCGGACTTGGCCGCCTCGAAGGTGGCCCAACGCAGCTCGGGCGAGCCTTGCCGGGACAGATGCCCGGGTGAGCGTTTGGCATCCGAGGAATACACGGTGACGTCCATGCCCGCGAAGCGCACCAGCTGATCAGAGCTGGAAAACCGGCGCGCGTCACCGATCTCGGCCCAGATGATCGCCGCGCATAACCACCCGATGCCGTAGTGGCGGGCCTGCAGCGCCTGACAGCCCTGCTGGTGTCGGGCGAAGTTCACCAATTGTGCTCGCAGCGGCACAATCTCGGCATCGAGCTCATCAATGCGCCGCAGCGCCGTGTCCACATACTGGCGTCCCACCCCCGACAACTCCGCACCGGCGAGTGCGTCGCGACCCGCCACCGACAGCAATGCGGTGACCGGCGGGCAGCCCTGATGAAACAACTGGGCGTGGATGCGCTGCTGCCAGGCGCGGCGCTGCTCCATCAGCGCGCAGTACAACCGGCCCAAGGTGCGAACCTCCACCACATGCGCCGGCGGGATCCACGACTCGGGGAACCGGCCCTCCACCAACAGCGTCCGCAAAAGCCGCGCATCGGCACGGTCGGTCTTGGCCCGCTTCTTGGGCCCCCGCAACCCCGCGATCTCGGCCGGATCCCCCACATGCGCCACCACACCCGCCATGGCCAGCTCCTCGACCACATACCGCCACCCCGTACAGCCCTCCAGCGCAAACTCCGCGTCCCCGCTCGCGCAGTGCTCGCCCAGCCAACCCCGCAGTGTCTTGCGTGTGGCCGGCCGAATCTGACCGGAGTGCACCAAGCCGTCGTCGTCCACGTAATCAAACGTGATCTGCTTCCGGTGCACGTCAAACCCGCCTACCATCGTCATCAGTGGGACCTCCTCAAGCTCCCGAAAAATTTCTCTGACGCCATATCAACGAGCGTCTGAGCTGAGGGGGTCCCCATCACATGTCATCTTTCGCACCGCCCGGGAACTGCTAACGAGCATCCCCGGGTTCTCCACCAAGACAGCTGAAGTGTTCATCGCCGAGACTGGCGGGGACATGAGCGTGTTCCCCAGCGCGGGGCACCTGGCTTCCTGGGCAGGGGTCTCACCGGGGTCCAACGAATCCGCCGGCCGGGTGAAATCCACCAAGACACGTCCGGGTAACTCGTATCTCAAAGGTGCACTTGGAGTCTCTGCAATGTCGGCGGCGCGGTCGAAAAACACGTTCTTCTCCGCCAAATACCAGCGGATCAAATCCCGACGCGGGCCGATGCGTGCGCTCGTCGCCGTTGAACACGCCCTGATCATCACCGCGTGGAACATGCTCACCAACGGCGCGTTCTACCGCGAACTCGGCACCGACTACTACACCCTGCGCAAACCGGCCAAAACCAAAGCCCACGCCGTGCACCAGCTCGAAGCACTTGGCTACACCGTCACCCTCACACCGCTCGCTGACACCGCATAAGGCATCCAGCGCGACACGATGAACCGGCAGTTCCATCAGTGGTCGCCAGCTCGTGGTCACCTCAATTTTCGTGTCAGTGCGCACTGTCACCGCGGGGTGTTGATGAGGGGTTGCGGAGGTCTTGGGGTCAGCGGGTCGGCGGCGGTGCGGGTTTGGTTGTCGGCCCCGATGTCCGCGACGCGGTAGGCAGCCGGGTAGTGTGAACGAATTTCTTGGTGCTCCAACGTGTTTGAGCTTCGATACATTGCCGGTGGTGACCGGCCCCGGTAACCAAGCTAGTTGTTGGTCGGTGGTGGTTGGGGTTGGAAGGGGTCATACCACCACCAGTCGGCGCGCTCGCCGGTAGGTCCCGGGCAGGGCGCCACCGCGGGCGGGGGTTGAGTTGGTGGGCGCGCCAGCGATCCCGGGCTCAGTAATCGGCCGGCGTTGTCGGTGACGGTGAGAGCGCCTGGGGGTCCGGTGATGGTGAGGACGCCACGATGGTGCAACCGGTGATGATAAGGGCATAGCAGCACCAGGTTGGCCAACTCCGTGGGGCCGCCGTCTTCCCAGTGCCGGATGTGATGGGCGTGCAGACCACGGGTGGCACCACAGCCAGGAACCGCGCACATGCGGTGGCGATGCTCCAGCGCGCGGCGAAGCCGCCGGTTGATCAGGCGGGTCGCCCGGCCGGCACCAATGACCTCGCCGTGACGTTCGAACCAGACTTCACACGTGGCATCACATGTCAGGTATCGTCGTTCGGCGTCGGTGAGCAGCGGACCCAGATGCAGTGCCGCAGCGCGCTGCTCAACGTCGACATGCACCACCACGGTGGTGTGCTGCCCGTGCGGGCGGCGGGCCGCCTCGGCGTCCCATCCAGCCTCGACCAGGCGCATAAACGCCTCGGCGGTGGTAGGCAACGGGGGCCGCTGATCTGAAGCGCCCTCGCCGATGCCGTGATCGTGCTTCCACTCGGCGATCAGCGCATCACGATGAGACTGCAAGGCGGCGTCGAACTTCGCGGCGTCACGGTGGGCAAGTGTGATCCGGTAGCAACTGCCCTGCTCGTTGGTGGTCGTGGTGATCGAGCGCTCGGGCTCGGGCCGAGGTTCGGGTTCGGGTCGCGGTTCCAGCTTGACCGCGGTGCGCAGCTGATTGACCGTGGCGCAGCGCGCCAGCTGCGCGTAGTGCTCATCGGATCCCTCGCCGGCCCGCGCCGCGATGACGCCGACCTGATCCAGCGACAGCCGGCCCTCTCGCATGCCTTGGGCGCAGCGTGGGAACTCCTTGAGCCGGCTCGCGATGGTGGTGATCGTGTGGGCGTTTGCCGGCGAGCAGCCGGTCTTCCAGGCCACCAACGCCGGCACCGACCGCGCGCCGGTGGCGCCGCACAATTGGTCGCGATCGATCTCGGCCACGATCTCAACGATGCGCCCATCAATCGCGTTGCGCTGACCGGTCAACTCCGCCAGCTCCTCGAACAGCACCTCAAGACGCTCGCTAGGACTGGCCACCACGGCGCCAGCGGATGCGGTCGAAGACATCACGTCATCATCGCAGCCACCTACGACAAATCCGGGCCGCCCGATCCCCGCGCTGAATTTAGTGCGCACATCCCCCCAGCCCACGTCGGAAAGCAACAGGTCAACCCGCTGCGACTACCGCGGATCCCGATTCGTGAGCCAAGTCAGCAGACCGGCGCCGTTTGGCGCACCGTGGTTCGCGAAGATTCGGCGGTGGTCACCTGTTGTGCTCGCGTCAGGAGCGGCGGGATCATTATTGGTGCTCGTCGTGGTTGTCCCCGCAAAGACCTTGGTGCTTTGAGCCTGTAAGTCAGCATGGCGGCGGAGGGCTTCCACGGGAACCGTGGATTGGTGCCTTGAGCCCGTGCGTCAGACTTCCGACTCTCCTGCCCTCCCCACGACGGACACCTTCGCGGTGGGCTACGAGAGAAGGGAGTTGCGCCGTGGAGATCATTCATCCGCGCTGTGCGGGCCTGGACATTTCAAAGAAGGACGCCAAAGTCTGTGTCCGGATCAACGGCGCAGGGCGCCGCAAGACCGGTGAAACAGTGACCACGTTCGGGGCGACGACCCGACAGATCATGGCTTTGCGGGATCATCTTGCCGCACAGCAGGTTACGTGTGTCGTGATGGAAGCCACCGGCGACTATTGGAAGCCGTTCTATTACCTGCTGGAGGATCTACCTGGTGTGGAGGTGATGCTGGTCAACGCCGCGCACGCCAAGGGTCTGCCCGGTCGCAAAACAGACGTGTTGACCGAACTATCGCAGGCAGTTGGGGGCGGGTGCGTGCCGGGAGGCGTTCGGCTGGCTAGGTTCGCTGTTCGTGGTGGGCGATGGAGAACAGCCGCGGGATTTGGCGGTGCTGGTGGTGCCGGGTCGGGGTGCGTTGGAGGGCACCGGCGATCTATTTCAGCCGTATCGGCTGGTTGATAGCGACGGTGCGGTCGTCGCGCCGGCCGCGGCGTATTTCGCGGAGTTGACGGCGTGCGGGCGACCGGCGACCACGCAGCGTTCCTACGGGATGGATCTGTTGCGGTGGTTTCGGTTCTTGTGGGCGCTGGGGGTGGCCTGGGATCAGGCGACTCGGGTGGAGGCCCGCGATTTCTGTCGCTGGCTGCAGATCGCGGACAAGCCGGTGCGGCCACACTGGCGGCACCCAGACGGTGATGGTGGTGCCGTAGCGCGGTCAGGCACCGGGCCGGGCGTGAATGCGGTGACCGGCAAGGCGGTGCGCGGTAGCCGGTATGCGGCGGCGACGGCGGCGCATTGCGAGACGGTGCTGCGGGGGTTCTACGACTTCCACTTGGAGGCGGGCAGCGGGCCGATGGTCAACCCGTTCCCGCTGGCCCGCTATCGCGGTGCCGGCCGCACGGAGGCCCATCACAATCCGATGGAGCCGTTCGCAGGGCATCGCAGCGGGCGGTATCGGCCGAAGGTGGTGGACCGGGCGCCGCGCTGTATCCCCGACGAGCGGTTCGACGAGTTGTTCGCGCAGTTGGGCTCGCATCGTGACCGGGCGTTGGTCGCGTTCTGGGTTTCGACTGGGGCGCGGGCCTCGGAGTTGCTGGGTGCCACGGTCGCCGATATCGATCCGGGACAGCAGTTGATCACGGTGATCCGCAAGGGGACCCGCGCTTTGCAGCCGTTGCCTGCGGCGCCGGATGCGTTCGTGTGGCTGCGGTTGTATCAGGTGCAGCTGGCCCGGCTGGCGCCGACCGGACGAGATCAGCCGTTGTGGTGGACGTTGCGAGAGCCGTTGCGGGCGTTGCGGTATGACGCGGCCCGCGCGATGTTCAACCGGGCCAACGCGGCCTTGGGGGCGAACTGGACGTTGCACGATCTGCGTCACACCGCGGCGTATCGGATGGCCCGTGACCCGCAGATGCCGTTGACCGATGTGCAGTGGGTGCTCGGCCACGTCCACCTGTCGACCACCCAGCGCTATCTGAACCCGGTGACCCAGGACGTGATCGCCGAGGTGCTGGCCTATCACGCCCGGCGCCGCGACCGCGATCCGGCGACGCCCCCGGCGCCGGGGTATCGCGCCGAGAGCCTGCAGATCCTCTTCGGTGAGGCCGGGTCGTGACCGCCGTCGACACCTCCCAGGTAGCCCCAGCCGTGGGCTCAACACCGGCGGCGGGATCGGGGAAATCCACCGGGACACAACTGGTCGCGGCGTTCCCGCCACGGCCACTGGCCCCGTTGTGGCCGGCCACCCAGGCGCGCCGATCCGCGGTGGCCGAGCGGGTGCTGGCGGCGCCCTTCGTATTGGACAACCCCGGCAGCCAACGCAACCGGCGATTGGGGGTGCTCGCGGTGCTGGGCTGGCTGTATGGGCAGCCCGGCGACAGTTGGCAGCAGCGGTGGGCCGCCAGCGGCGCCGAGGACCAACCGGACTGGCGTTTGTTGGTCGGCGTCGACCGCGCCAAGCCGCTGCCGCACCTGACCTCGGGGCTGCTGGTGCTGATCTGCGCCGATGTGATCCGGCCCAGCCTGCACTGGCTGCTGCGGTTCGCCCCGGCGCGCCACAACCTGGCCCCCGAGATGGCCCGCACCCGCGACGGAGCGGTGTTCGCCGAGCTCACTACGCTGAGTCAGGACCGAATCGGGTTGCAATGCCAGCAGCGGGCGCTGACCAACATCGCGATCATCATGGCCGCCAAGGGCGGAAACGTCGCGGCGGTGCAAGTCGGCGACTGCCTCGAGTTGCTGGCCACCGCTGCGCGCACGCGGACCAGCAACGACCGGCACGCCGAAAGCCCGTTGTTTTATCAGCTGCTGCGCGCGCACGGCGATCTTGGCCCGGACGCGCCCGCCGCGATCGAAATGTTCTCCAGCCGCGGACAACCCAGCTGCGAGCAGCTGATCGACCGCTACCGCATCGCGTGTGGGCCGGTGCGCGACGTGCTGGTGGACTACCTGCGCGAACGCCAGCCGGCGGTGGACTTCTCCACCCTGCAGCACCTGGCCTACCCGCTTGGCAAGCTGTTTTGGGCCGATCTGGAGGCCCACCATCCCGGCATCGACTCGCTGCAGCTGCCCCGCGACGTCGCCGCGGCGTGGAAGCAGCGCGTGCTCACCCGCCCCAAGGCCACCAAGGGCCAGGGCCAGGGCCAGGTCAGCGTGCCGCGGCTGGATGGCCGCAGTGTGCTGACCGCCGTGCGGGCCTTCTACCTCGACCTAGCCGAATGGGCCGACGACGACCCTGCTCGCTGGGGGCCGTGGGCGGTCCGGTGTCCGGTCAGCGCCAGCGACGCTTCCCACAAGAAGGCCCGCCTGCAGCGCAAGTCGCGCATGGACACCCGCACCCGTGAACGGCTGCCGGTGCAAGTCGCGCATGGACACCCGCACCCGTGAACGGCTGCCGGTGCTGCCTACCTTGCTCGCCTGGGTGGCAGGCGAACGGGCCCGCACCGCCGAGCTGCTCGCCGCCGCCGAACAGACCCAACCCAGCGAGTTGTTCACCGCCTCCGGGACAACCCTGCGCCGGGCGGTGCTAAAGACCCAGACCAGCGGCCGCGTCTGGGCTGAGGACCCCGACAGCGGAGCTCGGCGCGACCTCAGCTTCGAAGAACACCGCGGGTTTTGGACCTGGGCCATGGTAGAAGTATTGCGGCACACAGGAATCCGCATCGAAGAACTCACCGAGCTGTCCCACCACAGCCTCATCCAATACCGGCTGCCGAGCACCGGGGAACTCATCCCGCTGCTGCAGATTGTCCCGTCCAAGACCGACGCCGAGCGAATTTTGGTGATTTCACCGGAGCTTGCGGATGTGTTGTCGACCATCGTCGCCCGTATCCGCGGCGATGGGCCCGACGTCCCGCTGGTGGTGTCCTACGACCAGGCCGAACGCCTCTACAACCCGCCGATGCCGTTGCTGTTCCAATGTCGGCGCCGCCTGGACCATCGCGCCGTCAGCCAGACCGTGCTGCGCGATTACCTCGACCATGCGCTCACCCAGATCGGCGTCAAGGATGCTGCCGGCCAACCGATGCGCTACACCTTCCACGACTTTCGGCGGCTGTTCATTACCGACGCCAAAATGAGCGGAGTTGCATTGGATGCATCATTCTCCGGAAGGCGTGAACGCTTTCTAGCAGGGGCTTGACGTTTCGTCCGGGTCGGTCACCGGAGCGGTCGGCAGCCGAGACACGCCGTGCAGCAGGGGTTTCGGGCGTCTGGTTGCGTTGGATGCCAGGATGTTGCTTCGGATTCGGTTGCGGTGGGTGACCGGTTGATGCATCTGGTGTGTCTGGAGGGCTTTGGTGGTGGAACGGCCGGGCGGGCTGGCGCTGGTGACCGCCGACGGAGATGTGTCGGTTTCGGCGGGGCAGGAGTTGTTCGAGGCGATGCTGGCCGGTTGGCGCCGCCAGCAGCAAGCGCGGCGGTTAAGTGGGCCACTGATCGACGGGCGAGAGCGGATCGTGCGGCGGTTCGTGGCGTTCACGCGCTGCTGGCCGTGGCAGTGGAGCTCGGCGCAAGCGGAATCGTGGCTGGCCTCGGGTGGGTGGGTGCACTCGACGCTCCGCGCCTACCAAGGCGCGCTTGCCTTGTTCCTGGATTATGTCTGCGATCCGCGCTATGGCTGGGTCGCCGAGTGCGATCAGCGAGTCGGTGTGGGGGGTACCGGCGCAGGTGATCGGCGAGCACAACAGCACCACGCACGCGGCTGCCTATGAAGGACGGCCGGGGCGTCGGCCGCTGAGTCGGACCGAGCTGCAGGCGTTTTTCGATGCCGCCGACGATTTGGTGGAGCGGGCGGGTTGCTCGCGGCGCAAGGGGCAGTTGGCGGCGTTCCGGGACGCCACGCTGTTCAAGGTGATCTACGCCTGGGGGTTGCGCCGGCGGGAGGCGGCGATGTTGGACGTCAACGACTTCGCGGTCAACCCGGCCGCTCCGGAGCTGGGTAGCCGCGGTGTGTGCCATGTGCGATACGGCAAGGCGATGAAAGGCAGCCCGCCGCGGCGGCGCGCGGTGGCCACGGTGATGCCGTGGGCGGCCGAGGCGCTCGAGCAGTATGTCAGTGAGGTCCGCCCCCGCTACGGTGCCGGCGAGCATCCCGCGCTGTGGCTGACCGAGCGGGGCGCGCGGATCTCGGTTCGTCAGGTCGATGACCGCTTTGGCCAGCTGCGCAACCTGGCCGGCCTGCCTGCTGATCTTTCGGTGCATTGCCTGCGCTCGTATATATCGCACCTGATCGAAGACGGCGCGGATCCGCTGTTCGTGCAGTGGCAGGCCGGCCACTCCTGGGCATCGACTACCGCCGTCTACACCACGGTCGGCCAAGATGCCCGTAACCGGATGTTACGTAGCGCGCTGGCCCGCGCCTACCACAGTGAACAGGGGTGATCGCGATGGCGAGAAAGAAGATTGGGTACCGGTGGCATCTGCGGCGGCTGATGGCCGATCGAGACATGTATGCCACCACTGATCTGCGGCCGCTGCTGGCCGATCGGGGTGTGGTGCTGTCCCGTGAACAGGTCTACCGGCTGGTGACGCGGGTGCCCGAGCGGTTATCACTGCAAACGCTGGCCGTGCTGTGCGACATCCTCGATTGCCAGCCCGGCGATCTTGTCGAACCGATCGCCGGCGCCACGAAACGCCCGACCCCACCGGAGTCGGTGCCGTTGCCCCGACCGCGCCGCGCCAGGGTGGCACCGGATGCCGGCGCATAGCGCCAAGACTGCGAGCGCACGCTGCCCGGCCGGGCACGAGTTGCCCGCGCACCGCCGCTGCAGCTGTCCGGGCTGCCGACGGGAGCGGGTGGTGGACCTGGCGGCTGCCGCTGACCCCACCATGCCGCGCAGCATCGTGGCGGCCGCGGTCGACTCGGTGGCTGCCGGCGGGCAGGCGCTGGGGCATCTGGAGCGGGCGCTAGCTGGCGGGCCGCTGGCGCTGCAACAGGGCGCACCGCCGATCGCGGGGAGACTGACGATCGAGCTGATCGCTTGCGGCTCAGCCGTTCTCACCGTTCCTCGCTGCGTACGCTGCGGACGGACCGGCAAGCCTTTGACACGCGGCGATGGCGCAGGCGTATGCCAGCGCTGCCGAGCCTGGCAGCGGGCCAGCGCCTGCAGCAGTTGCGGACGACTCAAACCGGTCGCTGCGCGAGACGCCGCCGGAGGGCCGATTTGTGAGCTGTGTCGACGCCACTGCGGCCGCGCTGATCGCACCTGCGGACGCTGCGGCAAGACCGCACCGATCGCGCTGCGGGGCCGCGACGGCGCGGCCGACATCTGCGTGAACTGCTACCGGATGCCCGATGCGGTCTGCAGCGTGTGCGCCAAGCACCGGGAATGCAACTTCGCCGACACCGACCAACCGATCTGCCCGTCGTGTTCACCGAAGAGCACCGCTGCGTGCGCCCGCTGCGGCGCGCAGCGCCCACCGGCGGCCCGTTGGCCTGAGGGACCGGTCTGCGACCCGTGTTACACCGCCGCGCTGCGGCATCGTGGCCGATGCAGCGGCTGCGGTGAGCAGCGGCGACTGGTAGCCCCGCCTGGCCCGCACGCCGATACCTGCGCCGACTGCGCCGGGCTACCGGTAACCCACACCTGCACCGACTGCGGTATCGAAGACAAACTCTACGAGCAAAACCGTTGTGCCCAATGCAGTCTGCGGCGGCGCACCACAGCACTGCTCACCGGAGCCGACGGCCAAGTCCCGGCCCGGCTAGCGTCGCTGCTCGCGACGATCTGCGCGGCCCGCAACCCGAGATCGGCGCTGAACTGGCTGGCCCCTAGCCACGGCGCGGCGCTGCTGGCCGACCTAGCCGCCGGAACGCTACCGGCAACTCACCAAGCCCTCGATGCCCACCCGCGGCGCCGGGCCGCGGACTTCCTGCGCCACATGCTCACCGCCGCTGACGTACTCGCGCCCCGCGATGAAGAACTCACCCGCACCGAACAATGGCTCGACGACATCCTGCACACCGTCACCCCCGAGAACGCACAGCGGCAACTACGCGGCTACGCCACCTGGCAGGTGATGCGCCGACTGCGAGCTAGCGCCCAACGCGCCGCCCGGCCACGCAGCTACACCGGCCACGCCCGACGCAACATCCGCGCCGCCGCCGAGTTCCTCGCCTGGCTACACGCCCACGACCGCGCCCTGACCGAATGCACCCAGGCCGACGCCGACACCTGGCTGGCCACCGGCCCCGCCGCCGGCCAAGTACGCGACTTCCTCACCTGGGCCGCCCGCCATGGACACAGCCCAACCCTGACCGTCGCCGGCCCGACACACAACACCGGCACCGCCACCAACCCCGACCAGCGGTGGACCCTGACCGCCCGACTGCTGCACGATGAAACCCTCGATCCCACCGACCGGGCCGCCGGCTGCCTACTGCTGCTCTACGGACAACAGTTGTCCCGGATTGCGGCCATAACCACCAACCAGGTCGCCACCCGTGACGGCACCGTGCACGTCCAAACTCGGCGAACACGACATTCCCGTCCCCGACCCGCTCGGCAAGGTCCTCACCGAGCTGGCCCGCAACGGACGCGCCTACACCGGAACTGGCTCACCGCCCCAAACCGACTGGCTGTTCCCCGGCGGACTGCCCGGCAAACCCATCACCGCCAGCCGACTCGGTGAACGGCTCCGCGCCCTAGGCATCAGGGCCCAACCCGGACGCCGCGCAGCGCTGATCGACCTGGCCGCCCAACTACCCGCCGCGGTGCTCGCCGACCTCCTCGGCCTCGCACCGACCACGGCGGTCAAATGGATGCGTCAGGCCGGAGGCGACTGGTCCGGTTACGCCGCCGAACTCGCCAGAGCCCGCAATCACCAGACATGACGAATACCCCCCAACACACGACCACGCCCTAGACCCATTCAGCACAGCAGGTAAACCGCTCATTACCAGTTTCGTTCACGGCATGCCCCCGCACATCGCCCAACTGGTCGCCGGTCACCGTGACATCAACACCACCATGGGGTATAAGGCCGTCTACCCCGAGGAAGTGATCAACGGGCATCGCGCCTTCATCGCCCGCCGCCGGGCGCTGCGCCCCGGCGAGGAATACCGCACTCCCACCGACGCCGAATGGGCCGAGTTCGTCGGCCACTTCCAACGCCGCAAGGTCGCCATCGGCGATTGCGGCCGCTCCTATGACACTCCCTGCATCCACGAACACAGCTGTCTACGCTGCCCGCTACTGCGCCCGGATCCGGTCGCCCGCGCCCGGCTGGAAGAGATCCGCGGACAACCTCATCGCCCGCATCGCCGAAGCCGAATCCCACCGCTGGTACGGCGAGGCCGAGGGCCTCAAGGTCAGCCTGGCCGGCGCCAACGCCAAACTGGCCCAGATGGACCAGATCAGCGCCAGCCGCACCAAAACCGGCTCTTCATGATTGAGGGTGTAGTTGGGGTCTGAATCCGCCGGTTTCCAGTAGTGATCTGGCGATGTAGTTGGTGAGGTTGCGAAAGCCGAGGGCGGAGCCGCGAAGGTGTTCGAGTCGGCCGTTGATCGCTTCGGTCGGGCCGTTACTGGTGCCGGGACGGTCGAAGTAGGCCAGGATGTCGCCGGCGCGTTTCTTGAGTGTGCGTCCGAGGGTGATCAGCTCGTGCAGAGCGTTTGGGACGCCAGTGCTGAGCGAGTTGATCAGTGCCTGCATCATCGTGCGGCCCGTGTTTCGGTCGGGTTGGCGGTAGGCGGCGACGGTGCGCTGATAGATCGACCAGGTGACCTCGACCTCGATATGGGCGTCGGCGGCGAACAGGGCATCGAGTCGGTTCTTCTGCTTGTCGGTGAGCAGATCGGCCCCGGTGTGCAGGGTGCGCCGTGCGCTGTAGAGCGGGTCGGTCTTGCGGCCGCGGTGCCCACAGGTGGCCTGCTGGACGCGGCGTCGGCACTCATCGAGTGCGTTGCCGGCCAGCCGAACAACATGAAACGGGTCCATCACGCTCACCGCGTCGGGGAGCTCTTCGGTGGTGGCGGTCTTGAACCCGCTAAATCCGTCCATGGCAACGACTTCCACACCGTCGCGCCACTGTTGCGGCCGGTCGGCCAACCACTGTTGGAAGGCCTGTTTGGAGCGTCCTTCGACCATGTCGAGCAGCCGTGCCGGTCCAGTGCCGTCGCGCACCGCGGTCAGATCGATGATCACCGTGACGTATTTGTCGCCGCGGCGGGTGTGGCGCCACACGTGTTCATCGACCCCGATCACCCTCACACCGTCGAATCGGCCGGGATCGTCGATCAGAACCCGCTTGCCTTCGGCCAACACCGCGTTGTTGGCCGTGTTCCAGGACACCGCGAGCGCTTCGGCGACTCGGGCCACGCTCAGGTGCTGGCACACAAGGGCTTCCAATGCCCAGCGCAACCCGCGACGGGAGAGCTTGGCCCGCGGCTCGGCCGCCTTACCGGTGTCTTGGCGCCACACATGAGCGCAGCTGGCGCACCGATAGCGGCGGACCAAGACCACCAAGGTGGTGGGCCGCCACCCGAACGGCTCATGGGCAAGTTGCCGGGTCACGGTGTCACGCACAGCGCGCCTTGCTCCCCACAGCGTCGACACCACCGGTCCTCGTCGGTGATGCGGCAGGCCAGCACCGCACGATCGGGATCCACGCGCTGCCCTGTCACCTCCAACCCGAGCTCATCAAGGCGGCAGAAAGTGGTCACATCAGCGCAGGCGAAGCCCGCACCACCGGTAGCGTCGTGCACGTCGAGGTCTTCCTGATGGGCAGCGTGGAAACTCCCATCCTCGGAAGACCTTGACCCCTACCCCGGCAACGACGCGCCGACCTGCACCACACCCTCAACTGTGAAGAGCCCCAAAACCGTCCAACTGGGCATCCCCAGCTTCACCGACACCGCCGGACGCGCCACCGACCACAAAAACTCTTAAATCGGTTCTGACACAACAGAATACGAACTCAACAGTCAAGATAGCCTTAGTTCGGAGAAGACGTCGCTGATGCAACCTGGCTTGCTCAGCTCGGCGCCCATGGTCTGGTCCGCGGGTCGTTCGTTCCACCTGAACCGATCCGGCAGTTGCGCGACCTGACCCGCACCCGCACCGCCGTGACTCGGGAACGCACGCGCGAGATCCAGCGGTTGGAAAAGCTGCTCGAGGACGCCGGGATCAAACTGTCCTCGGTCGCCGCTGATCTCAACGGCGCCTCCTCGCGGGCGATGCTGCAAGCCTTGCTTGCCGGCGAAACCGATCCGGCGGCCATGGCCGACCTCGCCAAGAAACGGATGCGGATGAAAATCCCGCAACTGACCGAAGCCCTCTACGGCCGGTTCAACTCCCATCACGCGTTTCTGACCCGCATGCACCTGGACTTGATCGACCAGCACACCGCGGCCATAGAGCAACTCACCGATCGAATCGAGGTGCTGATGGAGCCCTTCCGCGACTTCCGCGACCTGATCTGCACCATCCCCGGCATCGGTGGGTTCACCGCCGACATCGTCGTCGCCGAGACCGGAGCCGACATGACCACATTCCCCACCGCACAGCACCTCGCGTCGTGGGCGGGCACCACCCCGGGCAACAACGAATCAGCCGGCAAGGTCAAATCGCGCCGCACCCGACCGGGCAACCCGTACCTGCAAGGTGCCCTCGGCACCGCGGCGATGTCGATCTCCCATACCCGCGACACCTACCTGGCCGCCAAATACCGCCGGATCGCCACCCGCCGCGGCCCGCTCAAAGCCAACGTCGCCGTTCAACGCGCGCTGCTCGTCGCGATCTGGAACATCGCCACGACCAACACCACCTACCACGATCCCGGCGGCGACTATTTCACCCGGCTCAACCCGCAGAAAGCGCGGAACAACGCCGTCCGCCAACTCGAAGCCATGGGCTACCACGTCACCCTCGACCAAGCGTCCTAACCGAGCCGCCCAGCCCTGAGCCCGCTCACCCCGCGAACCCATCTCACCTTAATCTTCTCGTCAGGTTAGACGTGCCAGCCGATCAGGTGTCCACCGCAACGTCCTCGTCGTCACGCGCGCGGTGTGGCCGCACAACCGGGAACTTTCGATAGCAGAACAAGTACGGCCGGCCGTACCGTTCTAGGATCCGCCACGAAGATGAGAAATACGTGTCCGCCATCTGGGGTGAGAATTTTGCAAACCACCAAGGTGGAGGAGCCGCCGTCCGGCGCGCAGTTTGAGAACCTACAGTTCAACGGCCGGCTACGCGACGAACTGCTCAACTCGTGGTGGCGGGCGGCTTCCGGATGCGCTGCGATGGCGCATCTTGTCCATGTCCCCGGGAGGTCGGCAATCGGGCTCCGCCGGGGACGGAGGCGCCCACTCCGCCCACAGCGAACTCACCCCGGAGTTCGCCCTACAGTGGACCACGACCGACCAACCCCAAGACGCATAGCGACTGGACCACCAAAACGGCCTACCTGGCACATCACGCCGGCGGGGCCCAGGGAAAGGCAACAGAAACATGGCTGAGGACCTCGCGCCGCATTTCGCGGATGTGCAGGCGCACTACGACCTATCTGACGACTTCTTCCGCCTGTTCCTCGACCCCACCCAGACCTACAGTTGCGCCTACTTCCTGGGCGAGGACACGACACTGGAAGACGCGCAGATCGCCAAGATCGACCTCACGCTTTCCAAGCTGGGCCTGCAGCCAGGCATGTCACTGCTCGACATCGGCTGCGGCTGGGGCGCCACCATGCGGCGGGCCATCGAGAAATGCGACGTCGACGTCATCGGCTTGACGCTGTCCAAGAACCAAGCCGCCCACGTACAAAAGTCGTTCGACGAAATGGACTGGGGGCACCGCCCGCTTGCGGGGGACCCGCGCAGCAGGCGAGTGCTGCTCATGGGTTGGGAACAGTTCGACGAGCCCGTCGACCGCATCGTGTCAATCGGCGCCTTCGAGCACTTCGGCCTCGATCGCTACGACGACTTCTTCACGAGGGCCTACAGCATGCTGCCGGCTGACGGCCTAATGCTGCTGCACACGATCACCGTCGTCTCGGAGCAGCAATTGATCGAGTCCGGCTTGCCGCTAACGATGGATCTGATCAACTTCAGCGATTTCATGAAAACCGAAATCTTCCCGGGCGGCTTTCTGCCGACCATCCAGATGGTGAAGGAGCACGCGCTGAAGGCCGGCTTCAAGCTGGCCCGTCGCCAATCGCTGCAGCGGCATTACGCGAAGACCCTAGACATATGGGCCGCGGCCCTGGAGGCACACAAAAGCGAGGCCATCGCGATTCAGTCCGAAGAGGTCTACGAGCGGTACATGAGGTACCTCACCGGCTGCGCGGATCTCTTCCGCAAGGGCTACACCGACGTCAATCAATTCACCCTGCGGAAGTAGTGATTGTGCCCTGCGAGCGGCATTAGGTTGGCACTGCGATCCGCAGGATGACTCGCGGCTTGCTGCCACGCGCCGCGATCTTTTCGACCAGCGTCACCAGCGGTCAGCGCTCGTCGGGTCGAACTAGCACACGCGCGTCGCCCGCGGAAACCTCGCCGACGACGTGCTGCGCATCACAAAAGTGCTGCCGGGCAGCGCAATTTCGGCTGGTAGAATTTGTTTCGAACAACTCGGCCCGACGTCGGTGCTCTTGATCATCCCTTTGGACGGCCAGCTTGTTGAGCTCACCGTAGAGCTGGCGCTGCGCTGGCGGCCACATCATGTGCATCGTCGACTCGCACTTCTCCACCAGGTCGTATCCGTTCGCGCGCGTCCTAGGCCAGTAGCTTGGCGCGGCATGTCCAGGTCATGCATGCGTAGCTAACGCATCTGAATTTCACAGCTCGGTCATAGGGAGGACCTCTAGACATGTCGAATCGGACATACCGGGTGCGGGGGGGTTGAGATTGTTCTAGATCGCGGGCGCCGAATTCGGTGAAGCGGCGCGGCTCCGCGGGCTTGATCGACGCGTTCGGTGGATTCTGATCGCAGCCGAATAAGCAGCCCGAAAATGGTCGCAAAACTCGACGCCCAGCCAGCGGCCGGCCAATGCCTCGATCCGGTAGGTGTGCGGTTCGCGTAACACGCACCCGGCGTCCCCCTGGCCAACCCATCCACGACTGAATGAAGGCTTCAGCATGCTCAAAAAGCAGCCCACCCGTAGGACCTGGGCACGCATCGACGTGTTCTCGGTGCTGGGTCGCTTTGTGGTACGCGCGCCGTGGTTGATGATCGCCGCCTGGGTCGCTGCGGTCGCCGTGCTGGCCGTGGCCTTCCCGCCCTTGACCAAGGTGGTGGAGAGCAAGACGCTGCAGCCGCTGCCGCCCCAAGCCATGGCGGCAGCCGAGCAGATGGCCAAGGATTTCGGTGAATCGGCCCAGAACGCCTTGGTCGTCGTCCTCACCGACAATCGGGGTCTGCAACCCGGCGATGAGGACGTGTACCGCAAGCTGGCCGACGCGTTACGGGGCGACGCTCACGACGTGACCGGCGTGCAGGACAGCGTGACCACACCCGCACTGCGGCCACTGATGGCCAGCGCCGACAACAAAGCCGTCTACATGGTGGTCATGCTGCGCCCGGCGGTCGGATCGCCGGAGTCCACCCAGGCCTACCAACGGGTCAGCGAAATCGCCAAACGCGCTACCGCGGGCTCTTCGCTGACAGCGGACGTCACCGGGCAGGCTGCCATGGTCGCCGACCTGTCGATCGTCATCTCGCGTGACATGCACTTGATCGAGATTGCCACCGCATTGTTGGTGCTGATCATCCTGGCGGTGATCTACCGACGGCCGGTGACCGTACTGGTGCCGTTGATCACCATCGGGGTGTCGGTGGCGTCGGCGCAGGGCGTGGTGTCCGCGCTGGCCCAGGTCGGGCTCGGGGTATCAGCGCTGACGATTGTGTTGATGACGGCGATGATCGTCGGCGCCGGCACCGACTACGCCGTCTTCCTGATCAGCCGCTACCACGAGTACCTCCGGGGCGGCACGGATTCCGACCAGGCGGTCCGCAAGGCACTGAGCTCGATCGGCAAGGTCATCGCGGGCTCGGCCGCCACCGTCGTCATCACCTTCCTCGGCATGATCTTCACCCGGCTGCCCGCGTTCACGACTGTTGGTCCAGCACTTGCGATTTCGATCGCCATCGCGTTTCTTGCCGCTATCACGCTGTTGCCGGCCATCCTGGTGCTCGCGGGCCGGCGCGGATGGGTGACGCCACGACAGCGGTCCGCTGGCCGGCTGTGGCAGCGGTCCGCGGTTAACATCGTCCGCCGGCCCAAAGCTCATCTGGTGGTAAGTCTGTCGGTGCTGATCGCGCTGGCCGCCTGCGCGGCCTTTCTGCACCCCACCTACAACGACCGCCTGCAATTGCCGTCATCGGCGCCCAGCAATGTCGGCTTTTCGACGATGGCAGGCCACTTTTCGACGAGTGCGCTGCTGCCGCAGTACATTTACATGCGCTCGCCCCACGACCTGCGGACACCGCAGGCCCTGGCCGACCTGGACCAGATGGCGCAACGCGTGTCGCAGCTGCCCAATATCGCTGCGGTGCGCGGTATTACGCGACCAACCGGCCAGCCGCTCGATCAAGCCAAGCTCAGCTTTCAGGCCGGTGCGGTCGGCGGCAAGCTCGGCGACGCCTCGACGCAGATCAGCGACAGAACCAACGACCTCGACGCGCTGACCAATGGCGCCGACCAACTGGCCGCCGCCCTCGCTCAGGTCCGCGACCAAATCCGCGGCGCCAGTGGGCCGATGACCCAGCTCACCGCGACGCTGAGCCAGGCGCAGCAACAACTCGCCGGGGCCGCCAACCTGCTGGACAACATCCGTGGACTCGCGAATGGGCCCGCTTCGACATTCGCCAATGGCGTTACCGCCTCGGCGAGCTCGATGCTCGACGCTTTGAGCAACAATCCGGCGTGCAACTCAGATCCGGCGTGCCAGTCCCGGATTGCGCAGCTCGTCGCGGCGCGAAACAACGGTACGTTGGGTGCCACTCCGGAGCTGCAAAGCCTGCAGGCGGCTGTGCAGAGTCTGACGACGCTGTTGGCAACGGCGGGCAGCGGTCTGCGGGCAGCGGCTGGCGACACCGCCGGCGCACCGGGCAAGATTGCGGGCCTGCAGGGGGTTGCCGACCAACTGGCCGACGGTAGCCGTCGGCTGGCCCAGGGCGTGCACACACTCGTCGACCAGACCAAGCAGATGGGTTCGGGCCTGACCCAGGCGGCCGACGTGCTGTTGTCGATGAAGCGGGATGCCGCATCAACCTCCATGGGGGGCATGTACATCCCGTCCCAGGTGCTCAACTCGGACGATTTCAAGAACGCCGCGAAGATGTTCATCTCGCCCGACGGGCACTCGGTGCGCTACCTCGTTGAAACAAAATTCGATGGGTTCAGCACGGCCGCGATGGACCAGGTGACATCGATTCTCGACACGGCGCGGGGCGCGCAGCCCAACACCTCGCTGTCGGATGCGTCGATATCGGTGCTGGGCACCACCGCGATGTACAGCGCGGTGCGCAGCTACTACAACGACGACCTTCGACTGATCGTCATCATCACCCTGCTCGTGGTCCTCGTCATCCTCATCCTCCTGCTCCGGGCGATCGTGGCCCCGCTGTATCTCATTGCTTCCGTGGCGATCTCGTACCTGTCGGCGTTGGGCGTGGGAGTGCTCTTCTTCCAGTTCATGCTGCACCAAGCCATCTCGTTCAATGTGCCGGCGACGGCATTCATCGTGCTGGTGGCGGTCGGAGCCGACTACAACCTGTTGCTGATCACGCGAATTCGCGAAGAGTCAGGCTCCGGCATCCGCTCCGGCATCATTCGTGCGGTCGGTCTGACCGGTGGGGTCATCACCTCGGCCGGTGTCATCTTCGCCGCCTCGATGTTCGGCCTGCTCTTCGGCAGCGTCTCAACCATGATCCAAACCGGGTTCATCATCGGCATGGGCCTGTTAATCGACACCTTCGTGGTGCGCACCATCACCGTGCCGGCCTTGGCGGCACTGATCGGGCGGGCGAACTGGTGGCCCTCCAAAGATGCACGGGCGGAGCCGAATTCGCTTGCAAGCATTAAGACTTCGACTAGAAGGGCTTAGGAAAATGAACAATGTACTCGATCTGACCGATCAATCCATGTTCCTCGGCGAGCGAGCGACCGGAGCCACCGGCCTGCTGCAATGCGTGTGGGTGTACAACGGTGCAATCGACTTCGAGGGTCTGCGTCGGTTCCACCACCATCTTCAGCGGGGATGGTTATCCCGCCGCATCGAACGATCCCCATTGCCGTTCGGCCGCGCCCGCTGGGTAACGTCCGGCGACGCGGCCGACATCGAGATCGCCCGGCCGCGACCGCGTGCAGAATTCCAGGCCTGGCTGAACGAACAGACCCATGCCGGAGTGGATTCCGAGCACGGACCCGGTTTGCACCTTGCGGTGCTCCCGTTCACCGATGGCGGTGCGGGGGTGAGCCTGGTCACCTCGCATGCCCTCGCCGACGGCCTCGGGCTGTGCGAGGCGGTGGCCAACGCGGCCTGCGGGCGCGACGATGCGATCGACTGGCCCGCCGCCGGGTCACGCCGGCGGGGGCGGGCGCTGCGCGAAGACGCCCGCCAAACCGCACGTGACACCAGGGGCATGGGCCGCGCCGTCGCAGCCGGAGCGCGTTTGGCCCGGCGTGGCGGCGCCGCTGCCGGCTCGGGCGCCCCGCCGGCGACCAAGTTGCCCAAAAAACCGGCCGCCGGGGCGGACGAACGCGTCACTCTCCCAACCGCAACGATCTTCGTCGACGCCGAGGAGTGGGACGCCCGGGCACGGGCGCTCGGGGGGACCAGCAACGCGCTGTTCTCGGGATTGGCGGTCCGCTTGGCGCAACGGATGGGGCGGGTCGCCGCAGACGGCACGCTCACCTTGGCGATGGCCGTCAACGAGCGCGTGCCCGGCGATACCCGCGCCAACGCGATCTCGAATGTCGACATCACGATCGGCCCCGCACCCGCAACCGGTGACCTGCGCGGGATCCGGTCCGCGATCAAGCAAGCGCTGATCCGGCACCAGGAGACGCCCGACGATCGGTGGAAACTATTGGCGCTCGTTCCCTTCGTGCCGCGACGGATACTGCGGCGGATGGTCAGTGTGGCCGCCGGCGGCCCGACCACCGTCATCGCATCCAACCTCGGTGCGGTCGATCCGGCCGCCACTCGGGTAGACGGCACCGACGCCGACTACTTCTCCATGATGTCTCTCTTCCCGGGCGTGACGAAGGAGATCGCCTACCGCGCCGGCGGACGACTGGCATTGGGCTCGGGACGAGCGCATGGACGGGTTTTCGTCACGGTCATTGCCTATCAGCCGGGTGGTGAGAACTCGAATGAGGCCTTAGAACAGGACCTTTCGTGCGCGCTGAGCGACTTCTACCTCACCGCCACGGCGGGCTGGGGACGCCTCGAGTTGGTGGGCGCGGCCTAACCCGAAGTTGCGACGGCTTTCGGGCACGATCTGATGCTTGAGCTGGACAAACGGCTCTGAACTGGCGTAGGAATGTAGTCAGAATATTGAGCGTGTCGCCCTCGTGTATGGACTGTAATCGAGTATTATTCTGGCTATGCCGCGTCAGCAGGGCCGGGTTCACGTAGTCAGAGTTCACAAGACGCACGTGGACAAGCAGGGCCAGCACCGCCAGTACACGTCGGCCTACCTGCGACGCACCTACCGCGACGGGTCCGCAGTGCGCAACGAGACCGTGGCCAACCTGTCGATGCTGCCGCCGGAGGCGGTCGACGCGATCGAGGCGACGCTGAAGGGCCAGACGCTGGTGGCGGCCGGATCGGAGTTCAGCAAGTCGCGTTCCCTGCCGCATGGGCACGTGGCCGCGGTGGCCGCGATGGCGCGCAAGCTCGGTTTGGCCGCGTTGCTGGGCCCGCCGTGCCGAGACCGGGATCTGGTGGTCGCGTTGATCATCTCGCGGGTGGTGCGGCCCAAGCCCAAGCGGTCCACCCTGTCGTGGTGGTCGGACACCACCCTGGGACCCGATTTGGGCGTGGCTGAGGCCTGCACCGACGAGATTTACGCCGCCATGGACTGGCTGACCGACCGGCAGGACGCGATCGAGAAGAGGCTCGCCGACAAACACCTTGGCCCGCAAGCTAATCCGTCGCGGATGGCGCTGTTTGACCTGACCTCGGCGTGGGTGACCGGGCGATGCTGCCAGCTGGCCGCGCGCGGCTATTCCCGCGACGGTAAAAAGGGTTGCGAGCAGATCGAATACGGGGTGCTGTGCGACCCGGCTGGACGCCCGGTCGCGGTCCGGGTGTTCGGCGGTGCCACCGCGGATCCGGAATCGTTCACCGAGATCGTCGAGGTCGTCAAAGACAAGCTGCACCTCGCCAACCTGGTGCTGGTCGGTGATCGCGGCATGATCACCACTGCGCGCATCGACGCGCTACGCAAACTCAACGACCACCCCGAAAGCCCCACCGATTTCGATTGGATCACCGCGCTACGCGCACCCGCGATCGCCAAACTGGCCCGCGACGACGGGCCGCTGCAGATGAGCCTGTTCGATACCCAAGACCTCGCCGAGATCACCCACCCCGACTACCCCGGCGAACGCCTGATCGCCTGCCGCAACCCCGCTCTGGCCGACCAACGCGCCCGTAAACGTCAAGACCTGCTGCAAGCCACCGAGAAATTACTGGCCGCGATCGCCGGGCGGGTCACCGCGGGCACCTTGCGCGGGGCCGGCAAGATCGGCGAAGCGGTCGGTGCGGCCATCGGGAAATACAAGATGGGCAAGCACTTCCGGCGCGAGATCACCGACACCCACTTCGGTTTCGAGCGTGACCTCGACCGCATCGCCGCCGAAGCCGCCCTCGACGGCATCTACGTACTGCGCACCAGCGTCGACGCCGACACCCTCGACCCCGCCGCGGTGGTCACCGGCTACAAGAACCTGGCCAACATCGAACGCGACTTTCGCATCATCAAATCCGACGACCTAGACCTGCGGCCCATCCACCACCGCCTCAACGACCGCGTCAAAGCCCACGTGCTGATCTGCATGCTCGCCTGCTACCTGGTCTGGCACCTACGCAAGGCCTGGGCGCCACTGACCTTCACCGACGAAACACCGCCGACCCGGGACAACCCCGTCGCCCCCGCACAGCGTTCCCCAGCAGCCCAAGCCAAGGCCGCCACCAAACACGACGCCACCGGCAACCCAGTGCGCGGCTTCCGCGATCTGCTCGAGCACCTGGCCACCCTCACCCGCGACCGGATCCGCTACACCGACACCGACATCGACATCGACAAACTCACCGACGCCACCCCCACCCAACGCCGCGCCTTCGAACTCATCAATTCCCCGATCCCACTCACCATCGCCGCGTAGCCAGAACAACCCCACACCAAAACCAACGAATCCCCAGGCCAACCCGGGGATTCACCTATCTCAACAGCCTTAACTTCGGCCTAACGGATCCAGCGAGGCTGGCGTCTGGAAGGTTATCCGCGACGATCAGTATCAGGGATCTGACTCGCAGAGATCATTCAACGCACGAGCCGTAGCTGTCGCGCGGCCAGTCGCAGCGTCAGCCGTTGGCCCCAGGACAGGGCCAACGCATCGCTTTCGATGCCGTCGCCGAACACCACCAACCGATCCGACTCCACGTCGACGGTCAGCGTCGCTGGCCCTCTACTCGAGGCCAGATCCCCCTCCACCAGGGACGTGCCTGTTGCGGGCGACGGCCAGGCCTCGCGGACGAACCACGCGAGCCGGGGTTCGGTCGGTCCCGGCGATACGACGCTGCTTCTGCGTTGTTCCCAGACCGAGCGACACCACCCGGTGGCGCCGGTTCCAGTGGAGACGATCACTCCGGACGACGCCTGGGGCTCGGCACGGCCGTCAGGCAACGCGAGCGTGTAGCGCGCGGTTTGATGGCTGGTGTGACCGACGAAGAGCTCGTTGACGGCCACTAGCCCGAAGTTCCCCCTTTTGGGGGCTGGTCTGATCCTGCACGGCCGTTGCGAGCTGGTGTTCTGTGTCTTTGAGGAGTGGAATTTGTAAACATGTAATAGCCAGACATGTACGGTGTGTCATGGACTGATGTAGGCGTATTCAGGATCTGAATATGAGATCATGTATACATGTATGTCACGCGGGTGCCCAACCGCGGGTCACCGCCGGCGGTGCTGCTGCGGGAAAGCTACCGCGAGCACGGCAAGGTCAAAGTCCGCACCCTGGCCAACCTGTCACGCTGGCCCGAGCACAAAGTGGAGAAACTGCAGCGAGCGCTCAAAGGCCTGCCGCCCACGATGGATCTGGCGGCTGCCTTTGAGATCGGCCGCAGCTTGCCGCACGGGCATGTCGCCGCGGTGTTGGGCACCGCGCGCCACCTCGGGGTGGAGGAGCTGATCGACCCGACAAGCTCGCGGCGGCGCGATCTGGTGACCGCGATGCTGGTGGCGCAGGTGATCGCACCGGCCTCGAAGCTGGCGTGCGCCCGTGGGCTGCGCACCGCCACCGCCACCAGCACCCTGGGTGAGGTGTTGGGGTTGTCCGGCTGCGATGAAGACGACCTGTATGAGGCGATGGACTGGGTGCTTGAACGCCAGGACGCCATCGAAAAGGCATTAGCCAAGCGGCATTTAGCTGATGGGACGCTGGTGCTCTATGACGTGTCCTCGGCGGCGTTTGAGGGCCGGCACTGCCCGCTGGGCAAAATTGGGCACGCCCGTGACGGGGTCAAAGGCCGGCTGCAGATCGTCTACGGGCTGCTGTGTTCGACCGCCGGGGTGCCGATCGCGATCGAGGTGTTCGACGGCAACACCGCCGACCCCAAGACCCTGACCGCCCAGATCACAAAACTCAAGGATCGGTTCGGGCTGGCCCGCGTCTGTTTGGTGGGTGATCGCGGCATGCTCACCAGCGCACGCATCACCGACGAGCTGCGCCCGGCCGAATTGGATTGGATTTCGGCGTTGCGCGCTCCCCAGATCAAGGCCCTGGTGGCCGCCGAGGCGCTGCAGCTGTCGCTGTTTGACGAGCAAGACCTCGTCGAAATCAGCTCGCCAGACTTTCCCGGGGAGCGGCTGGTGTGCTGCCGCAACCCCGCCCTGGCCGAACAGCGCACCCGTAAACGCCAAGATCTGTTGGCCGCCACCGAAAACCAGCTGCAAACCATCGCAGCGGCCACCCGTCGCACCCGTCGCCCCCTGCGCGGCACCGAGCGCATCGCCCTGCGGGTCGGCAAGGTGATCAACCACTACAAAATGGCCAAGCACTTCCACACCGAGATCACCGACACTGCGTTTAGCTTCTCGCGCGACCAGGACGCCATCGCCGCCGAGGCCGCCCTGGACGGCATCTACGTGCTGCGCACCAGCCTGCCCGCCGACGGTCTCGACCAGGCTGATGTGGTGGCCCGCTACAAAGGACTCGAAGACGTCGAGCGGTTCTTCCGCACCCTCAACGGCGAGCTCGACGTGCGTCCCATCCGCCACCGGCTGGCCGACCGGGTGCGCGCCCACATGTTCTTGCGCATGCTGTCCTACTACATCAGCTGGCACATGAAACAGGCCCTGGCCCCAATCCTGTTTGTCGACAACGACAAACCCGCCGCCGCCGACAAACGCACCACCCCCGTCGAGCCCGCCCAGCGCTCCGATGCCGCGCTGGCCAAGGCCGCCCGCAAACGCACCCCCGAGAACACCCCGGTGCACAGCTTCACCAGCCTGCTCGCCGACTTGGCCACCATCTGCGCCAACCAGATTCAGCCCACCGACGACCTGCCGACGTTCACTAAAACCACCACACCTACCCCGCTGCAACGCCGAGCCTTCGAACTGCTCGGCGTCTCCCACCGTCACGGACTGCCGTAGTCAGTACATCCACACCACGAAACCACAAAACCCCAGGTCAATACCCCAACACGTCACCGGACCAGGGGGAACTTCGGACTAGCTGCTGCCCGTCATCGGTCACGGCGGCGACCATGGTGCGCGGCCCAACATCGGCGCTGTTTTGCACCGTGGCCCGGATCAGCGCGCCGGCGGCGTCGGGGGTGTGCCGCACCAACACCCCGGCGTTGCGATCGGTTCCGGATTGACGCCGATCACCGGCTGACCATCGAGGTACTTGGCGGCGTTGGCCACCAGCCCGTCCTGCCCGACCACGATCACGACGTCGCTGGGCTCGAACAGAAATCGGGACAGGTCCGCCCGCTCGACCCGGCCGCGTCGCCAGTCCGCCGGAATCGCGGCGGCGACGACTGCCAGGGCCGACTGGGTGCGCGTGTGCCGGAGCTTGAGCTCATCGATGCTGCGCCCGCGGCTGGACAGGAAGAACGCCGCCTGCCCGTGGGTGCCGTGCCGGGCCACGGCATCGTCGAGTTCGGTGCGCCGGTGCACCAGCACCACCCTCGGTGGGAGCGTCACAACGCACCTGCCCCCCGCCGACGAGCCCCCAGTCGGGCCAGCACCGGTGCCAGCAAATCCGGCGTCAACACCAGGTGCTCGATCTTGGGCAGGTTGGCGGCCAGTTCCTTGACCGCCAGGCCCAGCAGGGTGGCCTCGGACAGGTCGCGGTAGGCGGCCAGCCGCGCGGACTCGGCGGCAGCTTCGGCGTCGCCCACCAGTCGGGTGGCTTGTGCCTTCGCATCGGCCAGCTGTACTTCACGGCGGGCCTGCGCTTCGGTGGCGATCGCGTCGGCCGCCCAGGATTCCTGCGTTTTCAGGCGATCGTTGGCGCCGTTCTGCGCAACCAGCTCCTCCTCGCGGCGCGCCAGTTCGATCTTGGTCTGCAGTTCGTTCTCGCCGATGGCCCGTTCCCGTTCCACCGCCAGCGCCCGGCGCTCGAAAGTGGCGCGGTCCGCCTCCTGCTGGACCTGTTCGCGGGTCGGGGTCTGCAGCGCGCGTTCCACCTCCGGCTCGGGACGAATCGCCACCACGCGAACCCCAATTACCGCAATACCGGTTTCGGTGAGTCGCGTGTCGTTGGCGAGCCCCGTGGCCATTCGTTCCCGTACCGTGCTGATCCCGTCCACCAGCGCCGAGGCCAACGTGGTGCGGGCCAGCAGGTCCAGCCCGTGCTGCTGAGCGGATTCGGTGAGCATTCCGGCCACCTGCTCCAGGGGAGCCGACCGCCAGTAGCCGGTATCGGTGTCGATCGAAAAGTCGATGCGCTGCGCGGCCAGCGTCGGGTCGACGATGCGGTACGTCACGGTGGCCTGTATGGCCACATCCTGGAAATCGGCCGTCCTGGCGTGAAATAGCAACGGCAGCTCGCGGTCGTCGAGCGGGATCTCCGACATCGCCGCGGTCAGTGGAAGAAACCAGAACGCCAGACCGAGTCCGTCGTGCACGAGCTTGCCTCGGCGCAGTGCGCGGATGTGTGCGGTGGGCTCGACGCGCAGGTGGTAGTGGGTGATGACGGCCATGGCGGCCACCTCCTTCTCGTTATCGTCTCAGTGACGCTAAGCACATAGATCGCTTTTCGTCAATCCGACGATTAATCTGATTTGATGCCGCGTTACGAGCTGAACGACTATCCGCCGGTGGCGGTGACCGTCGACCTCGTGGCATTGACCATCCGGGACGACGAGCTGTGTGCGTTGGTGGTCCGACGCGGGCAGGCGCCCTACGCCGGCCGGTGGGCACTGCCCGGCGGATTCGTTCGCCCCGGCGAGGACCTTGACGAGGCTGGGGCCCGTGAGCTGATGGAGGAGACCGGTGTGCCCGTCGACCGGCTGCACCTGGAGCAGCTGGCCAGCTACGGTGCACCGCAACGTGATCCGCGTATGCGGGTGATCACGGTCGCGTATCTGGGCCTGGCGCCCGACCTCCCGCTACCGGCCGCAGGCGGCGATGCTGCCGGTGCGCGCTGGGCACCCGTATCCGAACTGATGACGACCAGGCTCGCGTTCGATCACCGCGAGATCCTGGCCGACGGCGTGGAACGGGCACGCGCCAAGCTCGAGTACACCCCGCTGGCGACCACATTCTGTGCGGGTGAGTTCACCGTGGCCGAACTGCGGCGGGTATACGAGATCGTTTGGGGCACGGAGCTGGACAGCCGGAACTTTCACCGCAAGGTCACCCGAACCGAGGGGCTTCTCGTTCCCACCGGGCGAACCACCACCCGTGACGGTGGCCGTCCGGCACAGCTCTATCGACCCGGCGAATTGCGGTTTCTGCACCCGCCGATGACGCGTGCGAGTATCCCTGAACGCCCCGCCGGCGCGCGATAATTGCCCGTGCGACAGTGGGTCCCGGTTAACGACGGCCAAAATCGTGACCATCGATTTTGAAAATTGGCCATAGAACTTTGTGGCGAGTCCCCGTTTTTTGATCTGTCCCCGGCGTTCGGGCGGTGGCCCATTTCGCCCCCGTGCCGCCGAAGCAGATGATGATGTTGGCCATCGCACTCCCGTCGCGGAAGGATTAACGTCCTGATGGTGTCGCCCGCCTGCCGGGCGAAGATCGCAGGTCAACGCTTGCGTTGGCGCGCCCATGCTTGCTCAATTTTGAAATTTTGTGTCTTGGAATCGACGAGATATGCGGGTCTGAAAAAAAGTTCGTGTCGTAGTGACCGTGATTCGTGTTCACACTGTTCGCGGAAGTCAAGACCGAAGCGTCAATTGGCGGTAGGGTTATTTTCCTCAACGATTACCGAGTCATCGCTGCAAGGCGTCGGAGGTGGGCTGTGCCCTTTGTAACGGTGGTGCCAGAGTTTGTAGGCGAGACGGCCGGACAATTGGAGAACATCGGCTCGGCGTTGAGTGAGGCCACGGCGGCGGCGGCGGCCCCGACCACCGGGGTTCTGGCCGCCGGCACTGATGAGGTGTCTGCGGCGCTGGTGTCGCTGTTTGCCGGGCACGCACAGGACTACCAGGCGCTCAGCGCTGAAATGAGCGCGTTTCACGCGCAGTTCACCCAGTCGGTGAACCAGGCTGGACTCGCTTATGCCAGCGCCGAGGCGGCCAACGTCTCGCCGTTGCAGAGCCTGGAACAGCTGGGGGTCTTTTCGCCCGTTGAGTTGCTGACGGGGCGTCCGTTGGTCGGCAACGGGGTCAGCGGCACCGCGTCGAGCCCCAACGGGCAGGCCGGTGGGTACTTGTTTGGCGATGGTGGCAACGGCTACAGCTTCACCGGCGGCGCCACCACCGCGGCCGGTGGTAACGGTGGCGCTGCGGGGTTGATCGGCAATGGCGGGGCCGGGGGCAGCGGCTGGTTGGGTGGCAACGGCGGGACCGGCGGTCGCGGCGGGTGGTATTCCGGCAGCGGCGGGGCCGGCGGAAGCGGTGGTGCAGCCGCGCTGGGCGCAGCGAACTCTACCGGCGGTGTCGGCGGCGCCGGTGGGGCCGCCGGGTTGTTTGGCGATGGCGGGGCCGGCGGTAACGGTGGGGCCGGCGGAATCTACACCCAATCGCTCGCCAACTCCCAGACCATCGACCTGTCCGCTCTGCAAGGCGGCACCGGCGCGGCCGGCGGTATTGGCGGGGCCGGCGGGTTGCTGTCCGGCCAGAGTGGGGCTGTTGGGCAACTCGGGGCAAGCCCCCCGCCCGGGATGGGCATTTTGAACGTTAGTCCCGTGAACCCCAACCAACCCCTCACCTTCCAGGTCGCAAACGATACCGGCATCCCCGCTAACGTCAAGTTCTTCATCCAGGCCCCTCCGGGCACTCTCTCGATCAACCCGCCGAACTTGATGTTCACGGCCACCGGCCCCCCGGACACAGAAACCGTGACCAACATGGGCCCCGTGCCCACCAGCGGCTCCATAATCATCAACTACTCACCCTCAGGCTAGCTCACGCTAACCAACGCTCACGGTCGCTGCGGAAAGACTTGGCGTGCACCAATTTCGCACGGGTCAACCGGATCGACCGCATGGAACGCGAACTCGGCGTCAAACTAGCCGCCACCGGGGCTCGGGGCGGCGGGCGCATCCGGTGGATGGCTATTGGCGGGAGGGAGCGGGCGTTTCCGGACAGTACCGGGGCAGGTGATGTAGCGAATGCAGCCGCAGTTGAGGCCGCTGATGCAGGCGCCGCCGCCGACCGGAACGACGGGTAAGGCTCCCCCGCCGCTGGCCCGATCGGCGGGGGCGGGCGAAGGCGCGGGTGTCGCGCTGGACAAGAACCTCGTCGCGGTCGTGTCGGGTGGCGGCCCCGCCACAGCGCCCCACCCGATTGCCACGACGAGCGCGGCCGCCGCAGCAGACAACGCGACCGGCGTCCTGCCTTTGTTCATCACAACTCCCAACCTAGTTTCATGACGTAAAGCTCAGGTAAGCGAAACCTCACGGCGCGCCCTCCCACGGATCGCGGTCTACTGTAATTCGGAGCGGACCGACCGTTGGACGGGTCGGTGGCGGTTCGGCGATATCAAGGCACTTCCATCCCCTCTCCCGCGCGTAGCATCCCCATATGAGAAGGGGCTTCGTCATTACATTCGCGGTCGGGTTGATCGTTGCCTTGTTCGGTCTGATCTGGGCGCTCCAGGGATTCGGAGTGCTTGGTGGTAGCCCGATGAGCAACACAACGACCTGGTCCGTCATTGGTCCGATCACGGCGCTGATCGGCATCGTCATTGCGGTATTCAGCTGGCGGAAAATGTCTTCGAAATAGCGCTGCAACAGTGCTTCATTTCTCGGCCACGGTGAAGTGCACCGTGTGCCAGCCGGTGGCGCCGTCCGGGACGGTGTCAACCTGATCCGCAGTTTGGACAGTTCCGGTGTTGTCGGTGGCGCGCACGGTGATGGTGTGTTTCCCAGGGCTTTTCGCCTGCCACGGGAAGCTCCACAATCGCCAGGTCTGGTTGGAATAGCTCGCGCCCCGTTCAGCGGATTGCCACCCGCCATCGTCGATGCGGACCTCCACAGCCCGCACTCCACGATTCTGTGCCCACGCGACACCGCCGAACACCACGGGCCCCATCGGCACTGTCTGACCACCTTTCGGCACGTCGATCCGCGACTCGGTCTTGATGGGTGCACGCGGTGCCCAGCCCATCCGCGTCCAGTACGCCGCTGCTCGGTCGAAGCGGGTCAGCTCCATCTCGACGACCCATTTGGTGGCCGACACGTACCCGTAGAGCCCGGGTACTACCAGACGGGCCGGGTAGCCATGCTCGATCGGCAGTGCCTGTCCGTTGAGGCCGACCGCCAGGAGCGCGTCGCGGCCGTCGGTGAGCGCCTCCACTGGCGTGCCGGCGGTGAACCCGTCGATCGACGTCGAGAGCAACATATCTGCGTCCGCGTGCACACCGGCTCGCGCGAGCAGATCAGCCACTCGGTAGCCTATCCAGACGCCTGTCGAAATCAGGCCGCCTCCAACTGGATTCGACACGCAGGTTAACGTCGTCACCATTTCGACAACGTCGAAGTCGGCGAGGTCGTTGAAGCTGTAGGTGCCTTCGCGGTCCACCATGCCGTGGATGCGCAGCCGCCAGTCGCCGTGGCTGAGTTGAGGAACACTCAGCGCGGTGTCCACCCGGTAGAAGTCGGCGCTGGCGGTGACAAAGCTCGGTAGCGCAACGCCGTTCGGTTGCACGTCAGCAGGTATTGGTGGCGCCGAGGTGCGCGGTCGGGGAAGTGTGAAGCTGTTGCGGTCGGCGGCCACCGAGTGCACCAACCGGGTGATGACCGCACCCACCACGCCACTCACTACTCCGAATCCGAGCAATCCGAGCATGACCAACCTGCGCCTGCCGGCATTCGGCTCGTCGTGGTCGGCGCTGTCTTCCGGGTCTTTTGGGTCTTCTAGGCCGGACCAGAACCGACGGGTGAGCAAGCGTAGGGCCGCCACGCCGCAGGCGGCGCCCGCGACGGTGGGGATCATGTCGAGTGCTGCCGCGCCCGGCCGCGACAGCACTGCGATGCATCCGAGGACGCCCGCCGTGGCGATCACGGCGCTGCCGAGTGGGCGGCGCCGAGTCTCGAGGGTCCCGGCGATTGCAGCGATCGTCGCGATCACCACGAGCACGACGACGGCGACGAAGAGTTTGTCCAGAGAGCCCAGGGTCTGAATCGCCCACTCTTTGATGGGCCCCGGTGTCAGGTCGATGGCCGCGGAGCCGATCGCAGCACGCGCATCGGCCCGCGCACCGAACGGGATGCCCACCAACTGGGCCACCCCGAGCGAGACGGACGCGGCGGAGACCCCGGCGATCATCCGCTCGTTCGACGAGGCGACAGCCATCGGAGCTACTGTACTCGCGTTCGCCGCGTTCCCCTTTCCGGAGACCGCAAACATCTTGCTGTGCAGGCGAACCGGCGACATCGGCATGCCGCTGTCGACCCGTGGCACAGTACTGGTCCGTGGATGCCCCATGCCGACCCTCGTCGTCACGGATCTGCACGTGGTGATGTGCTGTGTGCTGTGCCCTATCACCTGTACGCAATGCTGGGCTGCGCTGTGACGAGGGAGTCGAACCCTCAGCACTGCCCTTCGTGCGCCAGGAGAGACCGGGCTTTGCCCGCCGGTCAGGGCCTGTGCATGCCTCCGCGACAACTACCTGCTCCACCTCGGCCTATTAATCCAGCAGCTCTGCCTCCCAGTTGGAGCGTTGGATCCGAACATCGAGCTCACGAAGCTCTCCCGCCAGCTCATCGGCTTGGGCGCGCAACTCGGCAACAGGTAAGGCGGACAGCATTTTTAGCTCAGACCGCAGCTGCCGCGAGTAGCCGGGCTGGCTGTTTCCTGCCGCCGCGTCTGCCGCAGCCGTCACCACATAGGGGCGCAGGCGCAGCGCGTCTCGGCGGGCCAGCGCGTCGGTAAGAGTGCCGTGCGCAGCGATCGCCGTTGCGGCGTCGGTGCGATTGATGCGCCGGATGAGGGTTTCGTACTGACGCCACACCTCGCCGGCTTCGGCGAGTAGAGATCCGGCGTCCTCGGCAGGGTCTTCGCCTTCTTGATAGCGAGCGTTGCTCACGATGCGAGAGCGCAGCTGCTCGATCCGGCGCGCCGCGTTTGCCCGCAGCGACAACGCCTCTGCCAGCTTCACAATCCCGACTCCTCATTAATCGTCAACCCAAGCGTCTGGCCGCGTAACGGCCGGCCCGGCGGCCACTGGCATGATGACCTTAAATCGATTAACTGGCAACGCATTTTCGATGCCGCATCGTGTCTCTGGAACTTGTCATAGATGTAGAGCAGGCGGTGCTGGCTCAGGTGGGCGGAGACCTCGTGTCGGAACTGCTTGCTGAGTGGCGGCCGGTTCCGAAAGGTGAGTTGAAGGTGTCCGACGCCCCATTGAGGTTCGAGGACCCAGTCGTTGATCACGCTGCGTCGAGTGCAGGCTGGGCACGCATGATCGGCGATGCCCAAGTTGAACCAGTCGTCGAGGGCTTTGCTGAAATCGCGGAATCTTTCGATGTTTCCGCAGTTTGGGCAGGCCGCGTCGCTCACGCCGCCTCCCCCGCCGTAGTAGACCTGACGCGCGACTTCGATCTCTAACCCGCTGGTCCACAACGTGGTCCAGGCACCGCCGGCGTCATCGGGATTCTCGAGTGCGTTGCCGTGGCGAAGACCACGTCGACGACCCCGGCCCGCGAGTACGCAATCGGTGAGCTCACCCGACACGATGTCTTCGGCAACCAGCCGGGCCGACACAGCGGCCGCCAGACCGGGCGCCTCTTGTGCGGCCGCCTCCAAATCGCCCAGCTTCTGAAAGCAGTCACTCACGGTTGGCGACCTTACTGGTTGATCTGGGGCCGCGCACCGTTGTGTCCCAATGAAACCCAGCAAATGGCGAATTCAGAGTCGTTTGGGCGGGCGAGCTGGCTCGACACGCTTGACGAGGGCGGCACTAGCATCTAGCACCCTTTACCGAGGTTTATCACAGGCGTATTGTTCGGGCTTGCCGGCGCGGCGCGCGACGACGGCGAGATCGTCCCTCCGTCTGGCCGCCAGGGAACCGTCACAGATCGGCACGCCAGCCAGACAGTGGATTGAGACGGAGTTAACGCTGATGGATCGTGTTGCGGTGGTCACCGGAGCCAGCCGGGGAATCGGTGCGGAAACCGCAAAAGTACTCGCGGAGAACGGATTTCGGGTGGTCGTCAACTACCGGTCCAGTGCCGAGCAGGCAGACGAGGTGGTCCGGGCCGTGGCCGTAGCCGGCGGCGAGGCCGTGGCGATTCGGGCCGACGTCACCGCACCCGACGATGTCGCCGCGATGGTCGAGGAAACCAACGAAAAATGGGGCCGGGTTGACGTGCTCGTGCACAACGCACTGATCCCGTTTGATGTCACCTCGTTCGCCGATCTCAGTTGGGAGCAACTCGGCGGCAAGCTCGACCGAGAGCTGCACGCCGCCTTCCTGCTAACGAAAGCCGTTGTCCCGGGTATGATTTCCCGCGGCTACGGTCGGCTGGTCTATCTCAGCACCGGATTGTCCCGCCGGCCCCGCGAAGGCATGATCACGCTGGGCACCGCCAAGGCGGCACTGGACCAGTTTGTCCGGTACATCGCACTCGAGGTGGCGCCGCACGGGATCACCGCCAACCTCGTCGCGCCCGCCACGGTGGCCGAAACAAAGGTGACCGGGCAGTTGACGACGGGGGAAGCGAGTCAACTCGGAGCAACCAACCCCATGGGGCGCCTGGTGCGCCCCGACGAGGTGGCCAAGACGGTGGCTTTCTTGGCGAGTGAGGATGCCGGTTTCACCACCGGCCACTACATGGAGGTCAACGGCGGCCTTGCGATGGACTGAAACCAGCTCCGCGGCAACGGGAGTCACCAGATCGGAAATGGGGTCTTGGCTGTGCAGACGATCGATCTGGCCTATGTCGGGCGCGGTATCCATGAGGAGCTGGTCGCCTATGTTGCCGACCAGGAGGGCTATTACGCGGATGAAGGTGTCCACGTCGCGATCCGCGACGGGGTCAGCTGGAAAGCGGAGCGTTTGCGCCGTTGCGCGGTGATCGGTCTGGGTCGGGCCCTGTTGTCGCGGCTGACCGACGGGATCGGTTGGACAGTGCTCAGCGTCAACACCGACCGTCCGCTGTTCTGGTTTCTCGGTAGCGCCGATGTGACGTCCATGGCGGATCTCCGGGGACGGCGCCTGGCCGTCCACGCGGCCGGTAGCCCTCCCGGTTGTTTCGCCCGGATCGTCCTGCGTAAGCACGGCCTCGACCCTGACCGCGACCTGGACTGTGTGGTGCGCCATCCGGGTGACTACCAGATGGACCTGCGACGCCTTCGGGACGGCTCGATCGACGCGGCCTACGTAGGCAGCACGCTCGCACCCGAACAGGTCGCCGAGGAAGAAGGGTTCCACCTGCTGGCCTGGGTCGGCGATCACTTCCAGATCCCCACCGTCGGCGTCACCGTGGACCCCGTCCACATCCCGCTGGACAGCCCTGCGCTGCAGGGCCTGGTGCGGGCCAATCAACGGGCGCTGCGGACCCTTGCCGAACAACCCCGCCTGGCCGTCGACTACATCGCCTGGTTCCTCGATCGACTCACGCGTGATGAAGCGCAACGACACTACGAGCGCTACGTCGGGCCGTACTTCACCCCCGACCGCCGGGTGGACCCCAACATCGCGCAGCACGCGATTGACGCCGTCGCCGGTGAACTCGGTGTCGCCTCAGTGGCCGCCGACGCCATCTATGCGCCGTCCCCGTGACACCGAGCACGACGGTCCGTTTCGAAGATAACCGACCGGTCGACTACTATTGCGGCTGTGCCGCGCCCGCCCAACCCAGAGGTGCGCCGCCGCCTGCTCGCGGCGGGGCTCGAACTCGTGCACGCGCGCGGATTCGCCGCCAGCGGCGTCAAAGACATCACCGACGTAGCCGGCGTGCCGAAAGGGTCGTTCTACGCGTATTTCGCCAGCAAGGAAGCTTTTGCAGCGGCGATCCTCGAGCATTATTGGGCCGATATCGAGGCGCGGCTGCTACCAATCCTGGACGCGGACGGGTCAACGCAGGAGCGAATCACACGCTTCTTCCATGCCCTCGCCGACGAACACGAGTCCGGCGACTTCCTGCTCGGCTGCCTGGTCGGCAACCTGTCGCTGGAGCTGGGTGGTGCGAGCGAACCGGTACGCACCGAGCTGGTCAGCATTCTCGACCGCTGGGACGGGGCTCTTGGTGCGTGTGTGCGGTCCGGCCAGCGGGCCTCCGGCGACGTTCGGGGGGATGTCGATGCGGGGGAGCTCGCCTCCCAGCTACTCGAGGCCTGGGAAGGCGCGGCCCTTCGCGGGAAAGTGACCCGCAGTCGCACCCCATATGACCGGTTCGAAGGGGTCACCCTCCCGGCGCTTCTGCACTGATCTGTTATTTCGAGGCATGCCGGAAACTCGGGTCTTGATTAATAGACGACTGGTCATCTATAGTACAGCCAGGAGACCTACCGCTTCGCGACCCGCAAGGATGGCTCCCCATGGCAAACCTGACCACCTACCCCGAGCCGCAGCAGCCTGCGCTGGCGCCCGCATTCGGCGACCGCATCCGCGACAACAACGTGGTCGCTCAGATCCGATCCCTGGAGGAGAGTGGCTGATGACCAGGTCCCTTAACAGGCCCTCACCAATGGAAATCAAGGAACAGAGGAGGACGAAAGCCATGGCGTCGACTGAGAATCTGACTCAGCAGAGATTTGTCCTGAACAACGGCAGCGGTGAGATTCCGGCGCTCGGGTTTGGGACGTCGCTCTCCGACAACAAAAAGACGCGAAACGCCGTCAAGACGGCGGTCGAGGTGGGTTTCCGGCACCTCGACGCTGCCGAGCGGTACCGCAACGAAGCGGAGGTCGGCGCGGCGCTCAAGGATCTGTTCGCGGCCGGGACCGTGCGCCGCGAGGACCTGTTTGTGACCACGAAGCTGTGGAACAACAACCACCGACCCGAACGGGTCAAGCCCGCGCTGCAGGCCAGCCTGGACAGGCTCGGGCTGGACGCGATCGATCTGTATCTGGTGCACACTCCGTTCGCGTTCAAGCCCGGTGACGACCAAGATCCCCGCGACGCGCATGGAGCGGTCATTTACGACGACGGCATCACGCTGGAGGAGACCTGGGGCGCGATGGAGTCCCTTGTCGACGAGGGACTTTCGCGAGCGATAGGGCTGTCCGATATCGACGTCGCGGGCACTCTGAAGATCGTCGAAACCGCCCGAATCAAGCCGGCGGTCGTCGAGGTCGAGTCACACCCGTATCACCCGCAATGGGAACTCCACGAATTGCGCAAGACGCATGGGATCGTGCTCTTGGCCTTCGCTTCGCTGGGACACGGCTTGGAACCGCGTCTGCTCGACGACCCCCTCATTGTCTCGATCGCTCAGCGTCATGGAAAAACCCCCGCGCAAGTGCTTCTGGCCTGGGGTATTCAGCGCGGGAGCGCAGTTCTCACGGGATCCGTCACCCCGGCACGGATCAGCGAGAACTTCGATGTCACTGCGCTTCCCGAGAGCGCGATCGAAGAGATCAGCGAGCGGCTCACGACTCGGTACCGGTTCAATTCCGTTGTAGACGAGGGAAACCCGGGATTCGCCGAGGTGCCCCAAGACAGTTGAGAGATGCGTGCGCCACTATGACGAAAGCCCGACGGCAAAGCGCAAATACGGCTGATGGGACGGTGGGATGAAGGCGATGGCGGGTGTCGGCATCCCACCAGAGCTGGCCACCGTTGTATACGCCGCCGACGGCGTCACCCGCTGCCGTTGGGCTACCGAGACGGGCCGCGATTTGAGCGCCTATCACGATCACGAATGGGGAACGCCGACACACGACGAGGTCACGCTGTTCGAAGCGCTTGCGCTGACGTACTTCGAAAACGGCCTGTCATGGGCGACCGCCTTCGACAAGCGAAACAACTTGCGCACAGCGTTTCACGGATTCAACCCCACAGCTGTGGCCGCGATGACCCCCGACGACGTCGAACGACTGATGGCCGATACCTCTATCGTTCGCAATCGACGAAAGATCGAAGCCACGCTGCACAACGCTCGTCTCCTGTCGAAATGCTCGTTGTCGCAACTGGCGTGGCAGCATCAACCTCGTACGCACCATCGGCTACGGAGCTGGGCCGATGGCCGGATGACGAGTCCGGAGTCCCGCGAGCTTTCCATAGCGTTGCGGGAGGCGGGATTTCGGCTAGTCGGCCCGGTCGTGGCCCACTCGTTCATGCCGACCGTCGGAATCGAGAACGGTCATTTCGAAGGATGTTTCCGCGCGAAGCCGCACGGACTCCCTTCGAGTCAGCCCGCCGGCAGCCTGACCACGAAGCCTTGAGCGTTATCTTCGGTGACCGCCCATTTGAAGAAGAATGCCTGCGCCCGGTCACCGGTGTGATCGGTGACGTACACGTTTCCACGGGTGTCCACTGCCAAACCCTGGGGGTCTACGAAGCGGTGCTCCCCGGGCAGCTCTGTCCAGTCGCTCGACCCGGGCGCCAACTTCACCACGCCTCCCGTGTCGCCTGACCTGCTGACGTACACGTTGCCGGCGGCGTCCACCGCCACAAACTGCTGGTGGCCGGGGGACGGCAGCTGGGTCCAGGTGTCCGACCCGGGCGCCAGCCTCAATAGGTAGGTGCGCTTTCCGTTTATGCCGATGTAGACGGCGCCGGTGGTGTCTGCCGCGACATCATCCGGAGTGCCCCATTTGCGGATCGACGGCAGCACGGATTGGTTGCTCGACCCGGCCGCCAACTTCACCACCCGACCGTGGTTACGGTCGGCGACGTACACGGTGCCGGCGGTGTCCACCGCGACACCCTCGGGGAAGTCCACGCCGGAGAACGGCAGCAAGGTTTGGGTGTTCGACCCGGGCGCCAGCTTGAGCACCTTGTTGTGGCAGGTGTCTGTGAGGTAGACGTTGCCGACGGCATCCACCGCAACACCGGCGGTGGATTCGTCGATGGTGTCGCCGCAGAGATCGAGGCCGGTGAACGGCAGCACGGTTTGGGAGTTCGACCCGGCCGCCAGCTTCAGCACCCGATTGGTGTGGGTGTCGGCGACGTAGACGTTGCCGACGGCATCCACCGCAACACCGTGGGGAAGGCGCAGGCCGGTGAACGCCAGCGCGAACTGCCGTTCCCGATCCGCAGTCAGCTGATTTGCTTGTTGCTGATCACCGGACATCACGATGTGCGTGGTGACCCAGACGAGCGGGCCGATCCCGAAGACAAGAACGACGGCAATGATCAAGAGCTTGGTCCCAGGCCGTCGTGCGGGCCGGAAACCTGGCGGGACCGTGGTCCCGGCGTCCGGGGGTGGTGCCCCGTCCGGGGCGGTGCCCTGCGGGTCGGCGATGCGTTTCTCTGGGTCGTCCTGATCCATCAGCAAATTGTCCATGGCGGTTCCTTTTCGCGGTTGCCGGCCCGTAGGTTATCGTCGACCACTTGCGAGATTCTTGCGTCTGCTTCGCTGTCGAAGAACGTTGATTCCGGCCAAGTGGCCTAGGTGCCAAGTGATTTCAAATATGACGAGCTGCGCGAGCGGCCAGCCGATCGGTAGCAACCTATTAGGCCGGCAAATTCAAGATCCGTCCATACCTGCCCGGTCTCTCGCTAATTCACGCAAGTAGTCGACGATGGGTAAGGCAGAACGGGCCACCGCAGCTGAATTCTTACTCCGAGCGCGGCCTTCGGGCGCACCCCCAGTCGCGCTGGAGAGCTCGCGGTGTGGCCCGTCCTGGCGGGCGCTCCCAGCGCGGATATACCGAGTGGGGAGCCGATTATGACCGGCCTTGTTATGCCTGTGTGGTGGCGTGGGTTTGGTAATTCGCCGATCCATGGCGTCTGCGCGACTCTAGAATTGGGCGCCAGGTGTCCGCAGTGGCCTTGCTGGAATCACTCGCATCCATCAGCGGTAGGGGCGTCGGCTGGGCCGGGCTGGACGTCGACTGAAGGGGGGGCCGTAAGAAATGCCGAGAACGACGGTGCCATACCGGGCGTATTTCATCGGACGCAAGAACGTCACATGGTTTGACTCCGCGGCCGACGGCGGACGCACATGGTCGAAATCCGTGTCCCGGGATCAGTTGTGGCCCAGCCTGCGTGACCCGTTTTCCAACGCGGCCGCTACCCAGTTCGGGGTCTATCCGGTGTCAGGAACCGTACTGAAGTTCACTGATGACCACTCCGATTACCAATACGTCGATGTCGACAAGGGCTCGGCGGTTCCGGATCCGCGCTCGGTCAAACAACCGACACTGATGCTGGGCCCCCAGCCGGTGACCTTCGCATTGCCCGCGCACGTGGTGTCGTGGGACGCCGGCCCGATTCTCATGGCGCCCAACATGATGGGCAGCCCCGCCAACACGATCACCGCGTTGGATCTGCGTGACTTCTCCATGGGTTCGCCGCAGCCGACGTCCGTTCCCACCGGACTGCCGACGATCGCCATTCCCGGTGAGCCGGTGCGCTGGTTTACCGCCGACACCCCGCAGCAGGTCGCTTCGCTCGGAACTACTCCCGACTCGCTCAACGTTCCGGCCGGAACCGGCCTGGTTAAACAGCCCATTTCGACGGTGTTTCCCGGGTTGCCGGCCAACGATCAGATCGTGGACGCGACGATCATGTACGGCAGTCACACACCCGTATTGGCGGAGGCGACGGCGAGGCTGACTGACATCGAGGTTCGCGCGATCGTGGGGGTGGCTCCGAAGTTCGGGGCGTCCGGGGCGCAGGTGCTCGCGATGCTGTATCTGCTGTCGGGGCTGCGCTTCGACGCCTATCATCCCGCGGGCAGCTATGGGATCGCGGCGATGACGACCGACCAGTTGCGCGCCGCCGGGTGGACCGATCCGCCCGAACAGTTCCTCGCTGTCGATGATCAAATCGGCTTCCTCTCAGCCTATTTGGGCACGTTCCCCACCTGGCACGCCGACATTGTGTGGCCGCTGGCGGTGGTGCTGTCGGGCCAGGCCGTCGATGATCTCAGCGACGCCGCAGTGGTGCTGCGGGCACCGTATCCGCCGCGGCTGCGCGGTGTGGCCGCAGTGGACGCCGATGGTGCGATGGGCGAAGTGGTGACCGTTGGGAGTCTGCGCGCCGCGATCAATGGTGTGCTGCAGGGCCCGCTGGGTTGGGAATTGACTGGCCGGGCCGCCTTTACCACGCTGGCCTGATTGTTACTCGACGACGGTGTCCCACAGCAGCCCGCTGGACGCCTCGCCGATGCCGGGCCAGACGTCGCGGCCGACCCAGCGTGTGGTGGTGCCGTCGTGCCAGCGGGCGAGTTTGACGGTGCGGTTTAGCGTCAGGCCGGCCGGCCCGAGTTCTTCTTCATGGATCCACCACGCGCCGGCCAGAATCGCCCCGGGCGGGTGGGTTTCGACGATCTGTCCCTGTGCGCGCTGCACCAGCGGTTCGAGTTCGAGTCGGATGGAGGCGATGTCGACGGGTTTGGGGGCCAGCGGAAACCAGTTGTCGGCCACGGGGGTTTGCACGAGGTAGTGGGGCGGCACGCTGACCGGCGGCAGCTCGGCCTTCTCGGCGGGGACGTCGTAGGGGCGGCCGATGCTGTCGGCGGCCTTTTCGACGACGGCCCAGGCGGTATTGGCCATTTCGTCGCGGCGGGCGGTGACCCTTTCGATCTCGGGGCTGACCAGCCGCTGCGACAGGGTGGGCGCGCACCAGAAGTAGTTGACGGCCAGTTCGGGGGCGGCGGCGGGGGCGCCCTGCGAGTAAAGCCGCCACCCGGAGCTGTGCTGGGCCATCGGGTCCAAGTGCTGCACCCCGTCGAAGGAGTCGGTGACACTGACCGAGTCGATGCGCACGAGTGACCCGACGGGCAGCCGGATCGGCAGCGCGAACCAGTCGTTGCCGTAGACGGTGGTGTATTCGACGAGCAGCACGCGGGCCAGGTCGGCGGGTGAGGCGTCGATGGAGCCGAAGTCGACCTCGGCGTCTTCGAATTCCCAGAAGCGGGGCGCAGCCATGCCGGCGAACGTGACGGGCAGCGGCACGCCGGTGGCGCCGACGGATTTGGGCGTAGCGACCGCCGCGGGAGGTGCGGGCGTTGCGGGCAGTTCGGTCGGGGCACCGGTTTGGGCGTCCGCGCCGTACCAGTCCAGGCCGCCGCCGGGATAGCGGTCGACGTGCAGGCGCAGTGTGGGTGCCGCGGCAAAGGCGAGGGTGCCGCGGTGTTCGAGGCGGTGCGGATCCCAAGCTGGCGGGTCGGCTGTGACCCCGGCGGTGATCGGAGTGGGGTTGGGTTGCGGGGTGGCCGCGGCGCGCGGGAGCCACCAGGCCAGCCAGCTGCGCATCGCATCGGCAAAGGCGGCGAGCTGGGTTGGGCTGGCGCCGATGGCGCTGGCCACGGCGCCGGGCAGGGGTGTGCCCGGAGCCTGCCACGGGGCGATCAGCGAGGCCAGCGCCGCACCGTCGGGGGTCGCGGAGATGGCGAGAACGTCGGCGGCCGCGGTGGCGGTCGGCGTGTTGCTCGGATCGGTCGGCCAGGGCGCCAGGGTGTTCAGCGCGGTGGCGAAGCCGCCGAGCCCAGCGGCCAGCAGGGCGCGGCGGGCGCGTACCCCGCCGTCGATGCGCAGTCTCAACCACGCTGTGCCGGTGTCCGGTTCGGCTTCGATGAGTGATTCCAGGGGGCCGTCGAGCACGGTCCAGGATTGCCACGGCTGGGCGGTGAGATTGGTCTCGTCCGGTTCGGGTCGCCACCAGCTGGGGTGGTAGGCGACGCCGTCGACGGTGACCAGGGTGGCCGAGCCGGCGTCGTCGCCGCGGAATTCGCCGAACTGCCATTGCCGGGCCAGCATCCACAGCGGGTCGGCGAGTCGGGCGGCCAGCCCCTCTTCGACGCCGGCGGCGCGGGCGATGGATAGGTAGCGAGTGGTCATCCCAGTGCCCATCGCAGTTCGGGTAGGTCGGTGCTGTCGAGCGGACGCGCGCGAGTCCACCACAGTGCTTCCTCGACGGCGGCGTGCAGGTCTTCCAGTGCCCATCCGCGCGTCAGGTCGGGTGGTACGGCCAGCAGCAGCGCTTGGGGCGCGCGGGCATCGGGTCGGTCGACGCGGAAGCCGAGTCCGGCGGTGTGATCGGGGATGGGCGAACTGGATTCGCCGGGTTTCGGTGCGGCGGGCAGATTTTCGAGCCATTGGTCGATGAGCAGCAGGGCCCGCGACGGCGCGCCGGCGGCACCGACACGAAGGGTGGCCAGGTGCACGGCGGACCGCGCGCCCGGATGGGCGCGGCCCACCCAGCCGGTCAGCGGCGTGGGTGAGGTGGTGGTGCGGCCTTGCCGCACCGTCCATACGGGCAGACCCGCGCCGACGGCGCCGATGACGCCGACGGCGTCGCAGAGGGCGGAGACGCCGGCGCGGACGTCGCGATGGGTGCGCAGCCAGTCCTCGACGTCGTCGCTGCCGATCGGGCTGCCGGGCGGGAGGTCGCCGCCCAGTTCGGCCCAGTCGGCCAGCCCGCCCGTCCACAGCGGGGCGGCGGTGAACCAGCCGCCGACGACCGCGGCCACGGTCCCGCGGGCGCCGGCCAGCCACGCGGTCGGGTCGGCGTCGGCCGCTGGCGGCGCGATCGGCAACCCGGGTCGGCTCAGGCGTTGCTGCAGTGCGGGCCCGACGGTGGTGAGCGAGTCGAATCGGATGCCGCTGACCCCGGCGCGGGCCAGTGTCGCGATCGCCGTGGCCTGGTCGCCGGATGAACCGTTCGGCCAAGCCGCCAACGCGGCGGTGACCGCGGCCCACCAGGCGTCGATGCGCTGCGCCAGGCCGGGGAGGTCGGCGGGTGGGCCCGGGGTGGTGGGCGAAAGCGCGGTGCCCGCCGCGGCGGCGGGTCGGGCCCCGCTGAGGACGGCGCGCACGGTGTTGGCCAGCACCGGCAGGGCGGAGTCCGCGCCGAGGGCGTCGGCGCGGCGGATGGTGACGGTGCCCTCGGCGCCGCGAAGGGAGCGGATCCACGCGGCCAGCGCGCTGCTGTCGATCGGGTCGGTCGCCTCGACGATGACGTCGATCGCGGCGGTGTCGACGTCGGCCAGGGGGAAGGCGGTGGGCGAGCCGTCGGCGGCGGTGATGGTGACCGTCCAGTCGGCGGCCGAGCCGAGCGCCCACCCGGCCAGGGTCTCGGCGACGGGGTCGAGCGCGGCGCGCGGCGACGGGTGCCACCCTGCCGGGGCGCCGACGGCGAGGGCGACCGCAGCGGTGTGCGACACGGTGACGTGGCTGCGCGGGGTCGTGAGCACGTCGAAGGTGTCGGGTACCGGGGCGGCCTTGCCGACGGTGTCGGCGGCCAGTCCGGCGCGCAGCGGTGATCCGCCGACGAGTTGGTGCACGCTTTCGGCCAGCAGCACATCGCCCATAGCGTCGACGGTGTCGTCGAGGTCGGCCAACAGTGGTGCCAGCTTGTCGAGGTTGCTTAGCGGCACGGTGCGCGGCTGATTGATGAAGGCGGTGCCGTTGCGGCGGGCGGCATCGCCGTCGACGACGAGGCGTTCGCCGTGGTCAGCGGCCGCGGCTGCGGCGGCGGTGGCTCCGCCCAGCGTCGGATCGGCGGGGGGCAGCGGGAATGCCTGGCGTAGCGGGGCGATCAGGTTGTCGGCCCCGGCGTCGTGCAGGGCGCGTTCGAGCTGGTAGCCCAGGAGTTCCTCGAGGGTGCGTCCCTGCCGGAGGGCGGCCAGGGTAGATAGGGCGGTGCGGACCCGGGTTGAGGTCAAGTCGACGGCGAAGGCTTGCGGGTTGGCGTGGGCGGCATACCCGGAATGCAGCACGGCGGCGGTGGCGGCGTGCTGCATCGACGGTGTCATGACCCACCCGGCGTCGGTGTCGCTCACGACGGGTGGGGTGGGCTGGACGTCGACGAGCCAGCCATAGGCGCCGACGCGGATGCCCGTGGGGGCGGCGGTGCGCACGGTCTGCAGCCGGGCGGTGGCCAGTGAGGTGGCCCACGCGTCGACGCGGCTGGTTTGGGCTTCGATGATGGCGGCGAGGAGGCGATCGTTGTGGCCCTGGTCGCCGTTGACCCAGTCGGTCAGTTGGGTTAAGCCGGTCAACTTGCCCAGGGCGGATTTGAGGGGGTCGGTGTTGACGTCGCCGCCGGCGGCAATTGCCTCCGTGGCCACAAGCAGTGCCATGCCGATGGTTTGCACCATCAAGGCCGCGAACAGCGGGAGGGTGGCGAGGGCGTCTGGGTCGCTGGCCCAGGCGACCCACGGCGGCTCGGGGGGGAGCTGGGTACCGGGGTTGGCCACCACGGTCTTCAGGTCGTCGAGCCATTGCAGGACGGATTCGACCATGTCCACCAGTGGCAGCGGTATCTGGTCGCCGCGCGCGGCAAGCGTGACGGGGTTGGAGATGGCAGGGGTGCCGATCGTCCACGACAGGGCGGGGAATAGGTCGGGCAAGACGTGTTGCTGCGGGCCCGTTGCCCCGACCCCTACCTCCGCGGGGACGATGTGGGTCGATTCGGGTAGCCGGCGCAGCAGGTCCATCAGGACCTCGTCTTGGTCGGGCCCACGTCCGACCCGCGGCGACATCGGCAGGTAGCGGCCGATGAAGCCGTGCAAGCCGAGTAGGCGCTTCACCATCTGGTCGGGAACGGGTTCGCCTGCGGCGTTCACCCACAGCGCCAGAGGAGTGACCGGGAGGATTCCGTAGGGCTGGCGGCCGATGCGCACCGGTGGCAGCGGGCCGCGGGGCCGCACGAAGGCGGTGAAGTGAGTGACGATGTCGGGCTCCGTCAGCCAACCCGTGGGCGTGTCGTCGTCCAGGTAGGGTTCCAACGCTTGAAACACCTGCCAGGAACGGCTGAAGTCGTGTTCGTCGTCGCGGTCGGTGCCGCCGGCGGCAGTCAGTAGGTCGCGTCGGCCCGGTTGGCCGGGTGTGGCGGGGCCGGTGAAGCCGAGCGCGTCGGCCAGCCGGACTGCGGGCTGCCCGCCGGTGGGGTCTTCGGCGGCCACGGCGGCGGCCACTTCGTCGGGGGTGCGCATGGTGGGCGCGCTGGTCCAGTCCGAGCGGGTGCCGGGGGTGTTGTTGGTGGGTGCGTCCGACGGCGGGAAGGTCATGCCATTGGTGTAGAGGTGGCCTTGCAGGCTGCGGGCGAGGCGGGTGGCGGCATCATCGGGGGCATCGTCGGCGACGTCATCGACGATGCCGAGGACCATGATCTCGTCGAACGCGACGTTGGGGCCGTCGAGGGGGACGACGACGCCCATGCCGACGCCGACGGCTTCGTCGAAGTGGATCATCCACTGTGCGCCGGTGGACCAGCCGAAGGGCGGCGGTTGGTCGCCGCTGAGTTCGACGGGGTCGGGTCCGAAGGTGAGGCCCGCGGGCACGTCGGCGCCGACGACCTCGAATGCGATGTTGCCGTTGCGCCAGCCGCGGAAGATGAAGCGGTTCGGCAGCAGCAGGCTGGTTGCCGGCTGTGTCCAGGTGGTGTCGCGGTGGCCGACGTCGGGAAAGTGGGGGGTGCCGGTGGCGTCGAGCGTCGGGTGCATAACTTCCACGGCCCATGCCGCCCGGGCGGGGCCCAGTTGGGTCAAGATAGTGCTCCAGGCCGCGGATTTGTCGTCGTCGGTGGCGGCGGGCGCGCTCACCGTCGTCCAATACGATTGGGCCGCTTGGTATTCGGTGTCGGTGAGCTCGGGTTCGAAAGTCTGGATCGCGACGTCATCGGGGATGACGCGGATGGCCAGCGCGGGGTCGGCGGTCGGGTGCTGTTCGTTGGGGAAGTAGCGCACCTCAAGGCGGACCGGCCACAACAGCACGGGTACCGGGTGGTCGTCGCCTGGCCACAGCGGGAGTTCGGCGGACGCGGCGCTGGCCAGCGCCGCGCGGGCGGTGGCCAGGCTTTGTTGGGCGGCGGTGTAGGCGGTGCCGTAGGTGGCGGCTTGGGCGGGGCCGGCGTTAACGAGGAAGTCGAAGCGGTCGTAGGCGATTTCGGCGGCGTTGACGGCGCGGCGTAGCTCGGAGAGCAGGCGGCCACTGGCCGGGCCGGTGCGGCTGAGGGTGGGTCCCGGGTCGAGCGGGGTCACGGTGCCGTCGCTGTTGACCAGGAAGCGGTACGCGGGTTCTTGTGCCGGTTGTTCGCGCACGATGTAGGGCGTGCCGGCCATCAGCGGCAGCAGCACCAGGGTCTGGTTTGTGCTCAGCATCGGCATGATCGCCGAGAAGCCGTCGAGCGAAAGGCCATGGGCGAGGGCGCGGCCCTCGATTCTGATGGCGTACCCGCGGACGGTCAAGACATCATCGGTCACGACGAAGTTGCGCGCATCTTCCGGGGCGACCTGCAGTTGGCCGTCGGGGGAGACGTTGAATGCCGCGTCGGTCCAGGACGCGGCCGGGGTGAGGAATCGATAGACCGGGGCCTGCAGCGGCAGGACGGTGACCTGGTGGGTGGTGTTGCGGGAGAGGGTGGTGGCCCCGGTGGCGTCGTGGTACCAGCTGACGGTGTCGAGGTCGTGCGACAGCGAGCGGCCGTCGATGGTGATCTGAAAACCTGTGACGGTCAGCAAGTTGTCTGATACGACGAACGTCTGCGCGTACTGGGGGTCGACGTCGATGGTGCCGTCGAGGGCGATGTTGAAGACGCCGGCGCTCGATGCCCCGGTCGGGGACAGGAATCGATACGCCGGGGTCTGCAGGGGCATCACCGTGATCAGATGACCCTGGGTGCGCGAGAGCACGTTGGATCCGTTGTCGTCGAAGCACCAGGTGGTTCTCAGGTCGTGCGGTAGGCCCATGGCGTCGAGGCTGACCAGAGCGCCGGTGACGGTCAACGTGTTTGCAAAGGGCTGGAATACGAGTTGGTATTGCGGGTCGACGACCACTTGGCCGTCCAGGGAGACATTGAAGACGCCGGCGCTCCAGACCCCGGTCGGGGACAGGAACCGATACACCGAGGACTGCAGGGGCAGCACTGTGACGTCATGGGTGGTCTTGCGTGACAGGGTGGTTGACCCGTCGTCGTCGTGATACCAGCCGTGGGTGTCCAGGTCGTGCGGCAAGGCGGTGCCGTCGATGGTGATCGGAAACCCCGTGACGGTGAGCGTGGTGTCGGAGACGACAAAGGTCTGCGCGTACTGGGGGTCGACTTCGATGGTGCCGTCGAAGGCGATGTTGAAAACCCCGGCACTCCACTCGCCGGTCGGCGACAGGAACCGATACGTCGGGGATGGCAGGGGCAGCAGGTTGACTTGGTGAGTGGTGCTGCGCGACAGCGTGGTTGAGCCGTTGTTGTCGATGTACCAGTTGTGGGTGTCCAGGTCGTGCGGCAGGCCGGTGCCGTCGATGGTGATGGGGAGGCCGTGCACGGTCAGCGTGTTGGTGCCGCCGAGGGCGCAGCGGGCGCTGCCCATATCGATGGCCACTTCACCGTTGGCGGTCACCAGGAACGGGATCTGGGCGTCGGTGTTGAGCTGGTGGAAGACATATGAGCCGGCGGCGAGGTCGATGTTCACCCCGGCGCTGCCATCGAAACTGGGCACGTCCAGGCCGTCGAGGCGAAAAGTGCGCACGGCCAGGGCGCTGGTGTCAATGCGGATGGTTGGCATCGGCGTTAATCCTGGACGGGGATCATGGTCGAGGCGTGCAGCGCCACCAGCACGCGGCGTTGCAGGGCGATGCGGGCCACGTCCGCGGCGCAGGCGGCCGAGCCGCCCCATTGGGGCGCCGGTGCCGGGCCGGGCGATTGCGGGGTGATGGGTCGGCGTGCGGTGGCGAATCCGCGGTCATCGATGACGTCGTCCCAGGTCAGGTCGTTCCAGGTGGCGGGGGAGGGAGGCGGCGGTGGCGGGGGTGGCGGCGGCACGGGAGGGTCGCTGGCGAGGTCGAACCCGAACCGGATGCCGGTCGGGGGTTCGATGACCACGAAGAACCAGCCCGGAGCGCTCGGGCTGACGGGCGCGCGGACCTGGCCGCTGGGGATGGTGAATCCGAGAGCGCGGGTGGAGGCATCGATGCTGAGGGTGAACAGGGGCGCTTGCCAACTATCGGCTGTTCCGTTGGGGCGCAGTTGGTTTGGGTTAGCAGGGTCGACCTCGGCCGGGGCGGCCAACACCACCGTGGTGGGGTAGCGCAGGAACAGTTCGGCGCGGATGAGGATGACCGTGGTCTGGTCTTGCGCAGTGGTGGTGTGGCTGCCGAGCGCACCGGCCCATTGGTGGATCGGGGTGATGTCGGTGGCGTTGTCGGGGCGGGGCCAGAACCGGCGGATGGGGGTGCCGCGTCGGTCGGTGGGGAATTCGCGCCAGAGGAATTCGGCGAGCAGTTCGGTGTTGGCGCCGAGCATCACAGACTCGATGAAGGCGTCGTCGGCGGACAGCAAAGTGCCCCGGTCCAAAGGGAAATCGCCAATGCCGGGCAGGAACCATTCCGGGTCGCGGTCGAGCATGGCGCTGGCCATGGGTACGGGCACGTCCGGTGCCGGCAGGACTGGATCGAGGGCGGTCACCGGCGCGCCGTTGCGCTCGATGGTGGCCGCGAGCCGGCTGTGCACGGCGGTAACGGTGTCGAAGGAGCCGCGGACCACGCCCGAGATGGCGTCGGCGTCGATCAGCAGACCGTCCGGGCGAACGGTGACCGCGCCGGCGGCCGGGGTTGCCGATGCGGCGGCGTTGAGTAGGTCATGGGCGATGGCCGCGGCGACGGAGGTGCGGACGGCTGGGGTTCCGAGGTCGGGCGCCACGCTGGAGGGGCCTTTTATGAAGTTCGGGTCGGCGTTGAGGGCGGTGGTGAAGGTGGTGCCGACAGTCGCGCCTTGGGTTTTGGCCACTTGGGAGGCCACCCATAGCGCGGTGGCTGCGGTCGCAACGGTGTTGACGCGGGTGGTGTTGATCGTTGTCGCGAGGACGTTGGTGTCGTCTCCGGCGGGTGGGGGTTGGGCGTATCTGACCGCGGCGAGTCGAGCGGTGGGCGCGGCGGCGGCGATCGCGTGGCTGAGGGCGCCGGCGGCGGCGCGGGTCGCCAGCGTCGTTGTTCCGGTGCCCCGCCCGACGACACCGGCGCGGCGGGTGAAGCGCGCCATAGCGGTGCTGGCGACGCCGTCGGGTATGGCGGTGGAGCGCAGCGCGGCGTGCAGCGTGGGTTGATCGGGGCCGCCGACGCGCGCGCGCCCGGCTGCGGGTGCGGTGACGGCAACGAGCTCGTCGGCGCTGAGCGTGTCGATGTGGTGGGCTTGCAGGGATTCGGTGATCGCGGCGGCGGCGCGGCTGAGTGCGAGTTTGCGGGCCGCGTCTCGGATCTGGCCGGCCTGGGTCCACGCCGCGGCCATCAGGTCTTCCTGGTTGGCCATTACCCAGTCGGCGCCGCGCGCGGCGGCCATGCGGTGCGACGGGTCGCGGTTGGCGTCGTCGAGCCAGTCCCCACCAGCGGGTGCGATGGTGGAGCGCATTGCCTGCGGCCCCCCGCGCAGCGGGGGCCCGAGGTCGCCGGTGGCGGTGGCGGCGATCTCGGTGACGATCCGGTTCGCAAAAGTGGCCAGGTCTGCGGGTGTGGCGGGGGGCGCGGGCGGGTCGCCGAAGGGCCGCAGGGCGCCTCCGACCGGGATGGTGACGGGGTGGTCGGCCAAGGGGTCGTCGCCGGGCCACGGTGTGGTGATGTCAATTTGGCGATATCCGAAGTCGCCGAGCATGTCTGGGCGGGCGGGGCGGATGCGTCGGGCCAGGAATTCGAAGTCGGCGTCTTGGCCGGTGGCGAATTGCCAATAGTCGTAGACCGGTAGGACGGCGTCGATGGGCTGATCGAGGGTCCATGCCGGGGCGTGTGCGCGTGCTGGGTCGACGGTTTGGTGGAGACCGGCTTGCACACCGCCGTAAAACGCCGGCACGACAGCGGCCTGCAGTGTGACGTTGGGCGGCAGTTTGAGCGGGCACAGCAGCCGGGATCGGCCCGCCGGTCCGGCGTCGTCGTCGAGTTGGACGTGGGCCCATCCCCAGCTTTCGGCGAGGTCGGGCAGCAACCGCACCGGCACGGTCATGGTGGGCAGCGGGTTGGCGGGTGTGATGCCGATCGTGATCGGCGTGACGATGAGCACGAGCCATGGTCGGAGTCGTTGCGCGGCGCCGGCGCGGGCGGGGGAGAACCGCCACGGCAGGTCGGTGGCGGCGAACTCGACCGCGGCCAAGTTGATGGCCTCCGAACCGATGGAGCCGGGTACCGGGAAGCGGCCGGTGATCTGCCCGGGTTGCAGTCCGATCACGTGTTCGGGTCCGAGCAGATCGATCGGGGTGGCGCTGGGGGCGGGGTAGCTGGTGGCGCTGAGGTCTTCGCTGAGGACGGCAACGGGGGTCAGGGCAGCGATCGCCGGCGGGTCCGGGGGGTGATCGAGGATGGTGTCGACGGGATCGACGGCGGCGTCGGATGCACCGGCGGCGGGCTGGGCCCAGGACGCGAACCGCAGGGTGGTCACGGCAGCTCCCATAGTTCGACGACTCCGGCGGTGACGCCGGTGGCGGCGCGTTGGCGCACCGTTTCGTCGGCGATGACGTGGGATCCGAGCGGGGTGACGGACGCCGCGGGGACCGGGGCCAGTCCCACCACGGGTTCTTGATTGATAACGGCGGTTGGCGCCTCGGCCAGCACGGTGATCGGCTGCTGGGGGTCCCAGCCGGTGAGCTGTGGGCGGCCGGTGGCCGGGATAAAGGTGGTGAGGTCGAAATTCGCTACGGCGGTCAGCACCGCCGGGTCGGCGGGTGCGGCGGAGAGGTCCGGGCCGACGATGACGGTGTCCCAGTCGAAGTCGGTGCTGCGTGCGTCGGCGGTGACGACCCCGCCAGGGGTGAGGGCCCCGCCGCAGGGCAGCGCGGTGAATCCGGTGTTGGATAGCTGTTCGTCCTGGGACAGGGTGCGGAACATGCCGAGCGCGAATTGGTCGGTGACGGGTTGGTCGGGCGGGAGCACCGGGACGCCGTCGCGGAGCCGCACCCCGGTGAGCTCCCAGCGTTGGGCGGGCACGGCCGCGCCGCCGAACCGGTCGAGGGTCACCGTGAAGGGCAGCAGCCGCTGGCGCACCTCGAGGCGGCCCGCGGGATGCAGGAGGGCGCCGGCCGCCACCTGGGCGGCGGCCGTGGGCGAGAGCAGCACGCCGTCGGCGTCCGCGGTCGGCGGGTGCAGGGTCCACGCGCCGGCATCCGACATCGCCTTGAGGAGTTCGCCTTTCACGTCGGGCACGGTGGTCACCGCGGCTGGGGCGCTGCCGAGGGTTTCGTCGATGGTCAGCGACACCGATACGAACAGCACCTCGACCTCGCCGTGCAGGCGCACATGCCAGGGGGCGGGGCCTTCCAGGAGTCCGGATAGCCGCACCCCGAGCAGGGTTTCGCCGGCGACTTCGACCTCGGCGAGGGCGGTGATATCGACGCTGAAATGGAATTTCGGGACCGTTTCAACGAGCGCGTCGAACCCGAGGGAGCCGTGCACACCGCAGCCGGCGACCTCGGCGATCAACTCGGCTTTCGCGCCGAACTGCACGCTGCAGGTGGTGACCGCGAAATACGCCTCGTAGCGGATCTCGGCGACGGACAGGCCCATCGCCATCCCGACGCGTTGCAGGGCGGGCACGCCGGCGGGTGGGCGCACCGCGGGATGGAATCCGCCCACCGACAGGACGAATGTGGCGTCGGGGCCGCCGCGGATGAGCAGGAACAGATCGCCGGTGAGGGTCAGTCCGACGATGTAGGAGCCGGTGAGGCTGGCGATGAGGCGGAATTCGGGGACGCTGAGATCGGCGACCGCGGCGAACGTTGCCTGCAGGTGCACCAGCGAGGTGTCGGGGGTGGGTAGGTCGACGAGGAGCCGGCCGATGAGGGTCAACCGCACCGGATCGGGTGCCTCCAGCAGCAGCGCCGCTTGGGCGCGTAACAGCCCGCCGCCCCAGTTGATTTCGAGCATCGGCCCGAACAGCGCCTGACCCGGTTGCGGCGGGAAGAGCCGGGGCAGGATGCCGAGGATGTGATCGATGTCGTGTTCGGGATCGTTGGGGAAGAGCAGGTTGCCCAGGCTGCCGTCGAGAACGGCCGAGGTGATCGCCTGGGTGTCGGAACGCCGGTTGACCCCGAAGATGCCGCCGGCACCGGAGATTGCGAAGCCGAAGCCGATCTGGATGCCGGGTTGCGGGAAGCGGGCGCTGAGCGCGATCAGCAGCGAGCTCGGCGCCAGGAGGGCGTACCCGGCGATCTTGAGGGGCCCCATCGTTAAAGTGGCGGCGCCGCTCCATTCGTCGCCGGTGTCGCCGGTGTCGCCAGCGTCGGCGAGCTTGCCGCCGCCGGTCACCATCGGTAGCTCGACGCTCAGCGAAGCCGCGGATGGCCCGTCGGGGCCCTGGAATTCGGGGACCAGCGCCAGGCCGTTAGGCCCGGACACCACGTTGAGCACGACTTGGGCACCGAAGTCATCGACTTCGACCTGCACGGCGGGCAGCGGCAGGCTGGCGCTGGCGGACAGGGCCAGCATCACCGAGCTGTTGGCGCCGTCCACGGTTCCGCCGACCGCCAGGTCGACGGACACTGAGGGTTTGTCAGCCATCGGGCTCGCTCCTGTCTGCTGCCTCGGTCAGCCGATGCCGCGGTGGCCGAGGCTGAACTGGGGTCCGGCGCCTTGGGTGAGAACCAGCTGGGGTGAATAGCTTTCGTCGATCGGGGCGATGTTGACGAAGCTGCGCAGCGCCGGCCCGAGCGCCTGACCGACGTCGAGTGAGGCCTCGACGCCGGGAGCGTTGTCGGTTCCCAGACCCAGCGTGACCGTGTACAGCGGGCCCTGGGGGGAGGTCAGGCTCAGGTGCAGGTGGATCGGGCCGACGTCGAATCCGAACGCACCCCCTGCCGGATGCAGGTCGGGGTTCCACGGTGTCCAGCGGATGTCGATGTCGACGTTTGCCTGGGGACCGGGCGGCGTCATGGCGGCGCCGAAGGTGTATTTCCAGTCGGCTTGGCCGTTGGCGGTAATCTGCAGCGCCAGCGAGCTCGTCGCCTTGCTGAACGTGAAATCCTTGAGAACTTGCAGCCAGATGCCATGCGTCACATCGGGATCGGTGACCGCGACACCCACCGTTGCGGCCGCGGAGTCATCGGGATTGAGCGGGTCCTCGGAGTAGGTGAGGGTAAGCATCCGCGACCATCCGTCGGGGTGACGATAGCCCAGGCTCAAGTGGTCGTCGCCGAGCAGATCCACGATGCGGACCATCAGAAACACCAGCAGCGACCACCAGTCCGGCGGCTGGAACGGCGGCTTGTGCAACGCGTCAAGGGCGTCGCCGGGCAGTTTCTCGACTTTGTCGACGATGGTATCTGCATCCCGGCCCATCTGCTGGAACAAGTCGTTGAGGTGGCCGGGCTGCTCACCGGCTTCGCGAATCGCCTGATCGAGCAGTGTGCGCAGGACGTCACCGACGGTGGACGGGGTGGCAGTGACCATCAGCGCCCACCTCTAGGGCTGGCTTGTCGCCGAGCGGCTGCAGCAACGTGAACGATCGTGAGTCGCCGAGCTCGCGCCGCTGCGGTTCCGTTCGGCAACGCGGCGTCGCGCTGTCGATTTCGATCCCGCCGAACGGGCGAAGCGACCCGCTCCATGGCGGTGATCATGTCGGCCGTGGCGACGCTTGGCGGTGGGGACCGTGCAACTTGCTTGCTTGTGCTAGCAAGAAGAGCACTTTGCCCGCTGCGCCAAGAATCAGTGGAGTGGCTTCAGCGGCGGCCACGCGACGGCGTCACTCGCATTCATCGATGATGACGTTGCCCAGTGGGAACGGGCCTTGACCGTTGATGACCAATGACATCTTGTAGTCACCAGAGGGCAGATTGAAGGTGAGCGATCGCTGGACCGACTCGCCGGCCGGCAACGGGTCGCAAGCCAATTGTTGGCTGTCGCCAGTGCCTTGGTCATCCATGTCGAAGATGTCTTGGTATCCATCGGAGTCATCGTCGCCTGTGTTCACCTCCTGCCACGAAACGCTGAAATCCTCGCCGGCGCAGGGAGTTACCGGGTCAGTGACAAATGTGACCTGAGTGTCGAGGACGATGGTGGCAGACATTGGCAAGGCTCCTTCGGCGGGTCGATCAAGGCCTTCTCAGTGACGTACAGCTTCTCAGACAGGCGCGTCGCCCGGTGTGGCTAACGTCAGGTGTGTTGCATCGTCGGCGACCACCCGGATCGTTCATCACCGTCTGCAACACCTCAGTCCACCGCAGACGGCGCCCCTCTGACACGGCCCGCATGCGCCGCTGATCTCGGTTCTACTCCAAATCTGGGGCCGGCGGAAGACCTTTCGCCTATTTGCTGGTCGGCCCCGGTCGTGCGGCCCGACGCGGTGGCTCAGCTGGCCGACGAGCCGCGACAGACACGAAGGATGTGCTTAACATGACGACAGCTGCACCAGCACGTCCCCCGCCGGACGGCAAGGGACCGGGACAGTTATCGGGCCGACGACCATTGGAACGACCGCAAAGCCAGTTACCTCAACCAGCAAGGAGACCGTCATGGGATTCCAGCTCGATTTCGACGATGACTATCCGCAGATCAGTCCTGACCCGGTTAACGCGCACGTGCAGTTCTCGGTGATCTGGAAAGTCGTCAACATTGGCGACGAGCCATCGCCGTCAGCGAGTGTCGTGGCCGAATTGTCGGATTCCACTGGCATCCTGCTGACTTCGTTCGGACGCAACGTAAATCCGCTAGACCCCGGTGCAAGCGATCAGGACACCGTCGGGGTCGGTGCGGTGGGTGCGGGCAGCGGTACTCTCACCGTGACGATCGGCGGTGGCCCCAACGCGCTCCAGGCGATTATGTCCCTTACCGTGAGCTGACCTCGTCCGAGGCGACGCCCTCAGCGACCCGGTCAGCCCACGGGCAGCTTGAGCACGAAACCCAGAGCGTTGTCCTGCCCAACCGGCCAAATGCCGAACAGACTGTCCGGCGGCCGGGCACCGGTGTGATCGGTGACGTACATGTTGCCGTGGGTGTCCACCGCCAAGCCCTGGGGGTCTATGAAGCGGTGCGCCCCGGGCAGCTCTGTCCAGTCGCTCGACCCGGGCGCCAGCCTCATCACGCCTCCGGTGTCACCTAACGTCATGACGTACACGTTGCCGGCGGTGTCGGCTGCCACGTACTCTTCGTTTCCGGGGGACGGCAGCCTGGTCCAGGTGTTCGACCCGGGCGACAGCCTCATCACGTAGCTACACGAGCTCCTTCCGCAGCTCACGTCGACGCTGGCGTAGACGGTGCCGGTGGCGTCCACCGCCAGATTATGCGGAGTAACCCATCTGCCCATCGACGGCAGCACCGTTTGGGTGCTCGACCCGGCCGCCAGCTTCACCACCCGATTGTGGTGTTCGTCGGCGACGTACACCGTGCCGGCGGAGTCCACCGCCACACCCTCGGGAAAATCCACACCGCTGAACGGCAGGAGGGTTGGGGTGCTCGACCCGGCCGCCAGCTTGAGCACCTTGTTGTGGCCGGTGTCGGTGACGTAGACGTTGCCGGCGGCATCCACCGCCACGCTGCCGGTGGATTCGTTTACGACGCCGGCGGCAAGATCGAGGCCGGTGAACGGCAGCACGGTTTGGGTGTTCGACCCGGCCGCCAGCTTGAGCACCCGATTGGTGCGACCGTCAGCGACGTAGACGTTGCCGGCAGCGTCCACCGCCACGCCGTGCGGAACGCGCAGGTCGGTGAACGGCAGCGCGAAGGGCCGTTCCCGATCCGCTTTTACCTGATCGGCTTGTTGCTGATGCCGGTTGAGCACAATGCTCACGGGGATCCAGATGAGCGGGGGGATCGTGAAGAAAGCAACGATGCCAAAGATCCATAGCTTGGTCCTGGGCCGTCGGGCCGGCCGGAAAGCGGGCGCGGTCCGGGCCCCAGGGGCGGCGGTCGACCCGCGGCCATCCCCGTCACGTTCGGCTCTAGCCTTGTCTTCCAGATTGGCGGCCAAGCCGAGTTTCTCAACGAGTGGCAGTCGCGGCTTGCAGGGTGCCGAGCAACGCCATGCCCGCGAAGATGAACCCGTAGGTGTACTTCATCATCTGCTTGGTGCTGGGCGCGGCGGCCGATGCCACGAAACTGCGCGACGTAGCCGCGTCGTGCGAGATCGCAGGTGTCGGATCCGCGCCGCGCTTCTGCTCAGCAAGCCGATTTTCCAGCGCGGCGATGCGTTTCTCGGGATCGTCGTGATCCGTCAGCAAATTGTCCACGGTCCTTCCCATTGGCAGCTGGGCCATAGGTTATTGCGGGCCACTTGCGGAATCCTTGCGTCTGCTTCGCTAGCGACGGCCTTTGAGGCCGACGATCCATCGACGTTGCGAGACAAGCGCGTCGTGTTCGAAAGCTCCTGCCCGACGGAGCCTCCGCCTGAGCTAAGTGCGTGTTCGGGAAGGGGTCGGCGCGCCTGCGTGATTAGTGAGGTTCCTGTGTCCAATGTGATGGTTCGTGTGTGCCTGCGAAACCACGTGGTACCCGTCGGACCTGACCGGCCGCAGTGGGAATTGGTTGCCGCGATGGTGCAGCCCCGTCCGGGTGGGCGCCCAGCCGGCCATTCGCGGCGTCTGATCGTGGATGCGGTCCTGTATGTGAACCGCACCGGTTGCTCGTGGCGGCAATTGCCGCATGACTTTCCGCCGTGGGAGACGGTGTGTCGGTATTTCAAGGCCTGGAATGATGGCGGTGTCACCGATCGGATCCACAACGCGCTGCGAGCGGAACGTGCGTGACGCGGTGGGCCGTGACCCGATGGCCAGCGCTGGGAACCTCGATGCCCAGTCGGACAAAGGCGCCGACACCGTAGGCAAGGACAGCCGAGGTTACGACGCCGGCAAGAAGGTCAACGGCCGCAAACGACACGTGGTCGTCGATACCCTCGGCCTGCTGATCGTGGTGCGGGTGACCGCGGCCAGCGTGCAGGACCGCGACGGCGGGCACCGGGTCCTTGACTGCGCGCGCATGGCCATGCCCTGGATCGCACTGGTCTGGGCAGACGGTGGTTACGCCGGCAAGCTCGTCGACTGGGTCAAGCTGCACTGCCGCACTTGAGATCGTTCGAAAACCCGAGGGGCAGCGTACCCTCGAGGTGCTCCCGCGCCGCTGGGTCGTGGAACGAATCCTTGCCTGGCTCTACCGCTGTCGCCGCCCCGACCGCGACTACGAGCGCCTGCCCAACCACTCCGAAGCCCGTGGTCAAGTGGGCGATGATCGGACTCATGGCTCGCCGCCTCGCGCCACCACACGGGCGCCGGCCCTGGCAACCAGCAAGGGCGGCGGGCACATAAGCCCTTCCCAAACACGTTCTTAGTCACGTGGTCACCGCGATTCGTGACCGGCTGTTTCGGGTGCATTTCGGCGACGTGGAATCAACGTGGAATCGAATGGGACCACTTTGCACAATGTGGTCGAAATAGAAGTCGAAAGGCGTACCGTACCCGGTTGCCTTGAGCTTTCCCGAGGCTGGGTATGCCGTCTGATGGGAGACACCGATGTCGTCGTTCGTGCTTGTTTCGCCTGATGTTTTGGCCTCGGCGTCGCAGGATTTGACCGGGATTGGGGCGGCGCTCAGAGCCGCTAATGCGGCGGCTTTGTCGTCGACGACGTCGGTGGTGCCGGCGGCTGAGGATGAGGTGTCGGGGGCGATCTCGGCGTTGTTTGGCGCCTACGCCCGCGACTATCAGAAGCTGAGCAGTCAGACGGCGCTGTTTCACGACCAGTTTGTGCAGGCATTGGGCTCTGGTGCGCGGGCGTATGCGGCTGCTGAGGCGGCCAACATCTCGCCGCTGCAGAGCCTGGAACAGCTGGCGTTCTTTTCGCCATGGGAGTCGCTGACGGGGCGCCCGTTGGTTGGCAACGGCGCCAATGGGGCGGCGGGGACTGGGGCCACCGGCGGCAACGGCGGGTGGATCTACGGCAACGGCGGCAATGGTGGGTCCGGCGGTGCTGGTCAGGCCGGTGGGGCTGGTGGCTCGGCGGGCCTGTTCGGGGCCGGTGGTGCTGGCGGAGCGGGCGGGGCCGCGGTGACCGCGGGCGGGTCCGGCGGAAACGGTGGGGCCGGCGGGGCCAGTGGGCTGCTGGGCGGAGGGCACGGCGGCGACGGCGGGGCGGGCGGGGCTGGCGCGGCCGGGGCGGCCGGGGCGGCCGGTCAGGCTGGCGGTACCGGCGGGGCCGGTGGGGCCGGCGGCGCTAACAAGCAGCTGATATTCGGGTCCGCCGGTGATGGCGGTGACGCCGGGGCTGGTGGTAATGGGGGCACGGGGACTGCGGCGGCCGCGGCTGGGGCCGCGGGCGGGTCTGGCGGTGGCGGCGGTGCCGGGGGGACTGGTGGGGCGGCCGGGGGGGTGGGTGCTACCAGCGGTAACGGCGGTGTGGGCGGCACCGGCGGTGCCGGTGCTGGCGGCGGTGCTGGTGGTGGCGGTGGTGCCGGTGGTAACGGTGGTGGTGGTGGGTCGGCCGGGGCGGCCAACGGTGGGGCTGTGGGCAGTGATGCGGCCGGCGGTAACGGGGGCGGCGGCGGTGATGGTGGTGGTGGTGCGGCCGGCACGGTGGGCAGCCCGGGTGGTGGGACTGGTGGCGAGGGTGGTGCGGGTGGCACCGGTGGTGCTGCGGGCGGGGCGCTGGTGGCCAACGGCAGTGGTGGCGCCGGTGGCACCGGTGGTGGCGGTGGTGATGGTTATGACCCGTCGAGTAGCGGCGGGGCGGCTGGCACCTCCGGTGGTAGCGGCGGCGCCGGGGGCAACGGTGGTCACGGTGGGGCGGCCGGTACCGGTGGCACCGGTACGGGGACCAACGGTGATGGCGGTGACGCCGGGGCTGGTGGTAATGGGGGCACGGGGACTGCGGCGGCCGCGGCTGGGGCCGCGGGCGGGTCTGGCGGTGGCGGCGGTGCCGGGGGGACTGGTGGGGCGGCCGGGGGGGTGGGTGCTACCAGCGGTAACGGCGGTGTGGGCGGCACCGGCGGTGCCGGTGCTGGCGGCGGTGCTGGTGGTGGCGGTGGTGCCGGTGGTAACGGTGGTGGTGGTGGGTCGGCCGGGGCGGCCAACGGTGGGGCTGTGGGCAGTGATGCGGCCGGCGGTAACGGGGGCGGCGGCGGTGATGGTGGTGGTGGTGCGGCCGGCACGGTGGGCAGCCCGGGTGGTGGGACTGGTGGCGAGGGTGGTGCGGGTGGCACCGGTGGTGCTGCGGGCGGGGCGCTGGTGGCCAACGGCAGTGGTGGCGCCGGTGGCACCGGTGGTGGCGGTGGTGATGGTTATGACCCGTCGAGTAGCGGCGGGGCGGCTGGCACCTCCGGTGGTAGCGGCGGCGCCGGGGGCAACGGTGGTCACGGTGGGGCGGCCGGTACCGGTGGCACCGGTACGGGGACCAACGGTGATGGCGGTGACGCCGGGGCTGGTGGTAATGGGGGCACGGGGACTGCGGCGGCCGCGGCTGGGGCCGCGGGCGGGTCTGGCGGTGGCGGCGGTGCCGGGGGGACTGGTGGGGCGGCCGGGGGGGTGGGTGCTACCAGCGGTAACGGCGGTGTGGGCGGCACCGGCGGTGCCGGTGCTGGCGGCGGTGCTGGTGGTGGCGGTGGTGCCGGTGGTAACGGTGGTGGTGGTGGGTCGGCCGGGGCGGCCAACGGTGGGGCTGTGGGCAGTGATGCGGCCGGCGGTAACGGGGGCGGCGGCGGTGATGGTGGTGGTGGTGCGGCCGGCACGGTGGGCAGCCCGGGTGGTGGGACTGGTGGCGAGGGTGGTGCGGGTGGCACCGGTGGTGCTGCGGGCGGGGCGCTGGTGGCCAACGGCAGTGGTGGCGCCGGTGGCACCGGTGGTGGCGGTGGTGATGGTTATGACCCGTCGAGTAGCGGCGGGGCGGCTGGCACCTCCGGTGGTAGCGGCGGCGCCGGGGGCAACGGTGGTCACGGTGGGGCGGCCGGTACCGGTGGCACCGGTACGGGGACCAACGGTGATGGCGGTGACGCCGGGGCTGGTGGTAATGGGGGCACGGGGACTGCGGCGGCCGCGGCTGGGGCCGCGGGCGGGTCTGGCGGTGGCGGCGGTGCCGGGGGGACTGGTGGGGCGGCCGGGGGGGTGGGTGCTACCAGCGGTAACGGCGGTGTGGGCGGCACCGGCGGCGACGGCGCGGCCGCCAACGGCGGGGCGGCCGGTGTGGGCGGCAATGGCGGCGCCGGTGGCACCAGCAGCGGTAGCGGCACCGGCACCGCGGGCGCCGGTGGCACCGGGGGTCAGGGCGGTGCCGGCGACGGCACCGACACTGGCGCAACCGGGGGCCAAGGTGGCGCCGGCGGCGTAGCCGCCGCCACCGGGGACAACGGCGGTGCGGGCGGCACCGGCGGCCAGGGCGGTGCCACTGGCGGGGCCGGCGCCGGCAGCGGCGGCGATGGTGGGGCCGGCAGCCAGGCTGGCAGTGGCGGCGCCGGGGGGGCCGGCGGGCAGGGCGGTCAGGGCGGCACCGGCTTCGGCGACGCCGGCGGGATGGGCGGTACCGGTGGCACCGGCGCGGCGGCCAACGGTGGGGCGGCCGGTGTGGGCGGTACCGGCGGCACCGGGGGCACCAGCAGCGCCGGGACCGGCGCCGCGGGCAGCGGCGGGGCCGGCGGTCAGGGCGGTGCCGGTGACGCCACCGACTCCGGCGCGACCGGGGGGCAGGGCGGCGCCGGCGGCAGCAGCCTGGCCGGCGGGGCCGGCGGCGCGGGCGGCACCGGCGGTCAGGGCGGTGCCAGCGGCGGCGACGGCGCCGGGACCGGCGGCGACGGCGGGGCCGGCAGCCAGGCTGGCAGTGGCGGCGCCGGCGGGGCCGGCGGGCAGGGCGGGCAGGGCGGCACCGGCTTGGTCGGCGTTGCCGGGGGGATGGGCGGCACCGGTGGCACCGGCGCGGCGGCCAACGGCGGGGCGGCCGGTGAGGGCGGTACCGGCGGCACCGGGGGCACCAGCAGCGCCGGGACCGCCGCCGCGGGCAGCGGTGGGGCCGGCGGTCAGGGCGGTGCCGGTGACGCCACCGACTCCGGCGCGACCGGGGGGCAGGGCGGCGCCGGCGGCAGCAGCCTGGCCGGCGGGGCCGGCGGCGCGGGCGGCACCGGCGGTCAGGGCGGTGCCAGCGGCGGGGCCGGCGCCGGCAGCGGCGGCGACGGCGGGGCCGGCAGCGAGGCCGGCAGCGAGGCCGGCAACCGCGGCGCCGGGGGCGCCGGCGGGCAGGGCGGTCAGGGCGGCACCGGGTTCGGTGCCGAGACCGCCGGGACCGGCGGTACCGGTGGCACCGGCGCGGCCGCTAACGGTGGGGCGGCCGGTGAGGGCGGTACCGGCGGCGCCGGTGGCACCAGCAGCGGTAGCGGCACCGGCACCGCGGGCGCCGGCGGCACCGGCGGTCAGGGCGGTGCCGGCGACGGCACCGACACCGGCGCCACCGGGGGCCAAGGTGGCGCCGGCGGCGTAGCCGCCGCCACTGGCGACAACGGCGGCGCGGGCGGCACCGGCGGCCAAGGCGGTGCCAGCGGCGACGGCGCCGGGACCGGCGGCGACGGCGGGGCCGGCAGCCAGGCTGGCAGTGGCGGCGCCGGCGGGGCCGGCGGGCAGGGCGGGCAGGGCGGCACCGGCTTGGTCGGCGTTGCCGGGGGGATGGGCGGCACCGGTGGCACCGGCGCGGCGGCCAACGGCGGGGCGGCCGGTGAGGGCGGTACCGGCGGCACCGGGGGCACCAGCAGCGCCGGGACCGCCGCCGCGGGCAGCGGTGGGGCCGGCGGTCAGGGCGGTGCCGGTGACGCCACCGACTCCGGCGCGACCGGGGGGCAGGGCGGCGCCGGCGGCAGCAGCCTGGCCGGCGGGGCCGGCGGCGCGGGCGGCACCGGCGGTCAGGGCGGTGCCAGCGGCGGGGCCGGCGCCGGCAGCGGCGGCGACGGCGGGGCCGGCAGCGAGGCCGGCAGCGAGGCCGGCAACCGCGGCGCCGGGGGCGCCGGCGGGCAGGGCGGTCAGGGCGGCACCGGGTTCGGTGCCGAGACCGCCGGGACCGGCGGTACCGGTGGCACCGGCGCGGCCGCTAACGGTGGGGCGGCCGGTGAGGGCGGTACCGGCGGCGCCGGGGGCACCAGCAGCGGTAGCGGCACCGGCACCGCGGGCGCCGGCGGCGCCGGCGGTCAGGGCGGTGCCGGCGACGGCGACGGCACCGACACTGGCGCAACCGGCGGCCAAGGTGGCGCCGGCGGCGTAGCCGCCGCCACCGGCGACAACGGCGGCGCGGGCGGCACCGGCGGCCAAGGCGGTGCCAGCGGCGGGGCCGGCGCCGGGGCCGGCGGCGATGGTGGGGCCGGCAGCCAGGCTGGCAGTGGCGGCGCCGGCGGGGCCGGCGGGCAGGGCGGTCAGGGCGGCACCGGGTTTGGTGCCGAGACGGCCGGGACCGGCGGTACCGGTGGCACCGGCGCGGCGGCTAACGGCGGGGCGGCCGGTGAGGGCGGTACCGGCGGCGCCGGGGGCACCAGCAGCGGTAGCGGCACCGGCACCGCGGGCGCCGGTGGCACCGGCGGTCAGGGCGGTGCCGGCGACGGCACCGACACCGGCGCAACCGGGGGCCAAGGTGGCGCCGGCGGCGTAGCCGCCGCCACCGGGGACAACGGCGGTGCGGGCGGCGCCGGCGGCCAGGGCGGTGCCACTGGCGGGGCCGGCGGCGGGGCCGGCGGCGATGGTGGGGCCGGCAGCCAGGCTGGCAGTGGCGGGGCCGGCGGGGCCGGCGGGCAGGGCGGTCAGGGCGGCACCGGCTTCGGCGATGCCGGCGGGATGGGCGGCAGCGGTGGCACCGGCGCGGCGGCTAACGGCGGGGCGGCCGGTGTGGGCGGTACCGGTGGCACCGGGGGCACCAGCAGCGCCGGGACCGGCGCCGCGGGCAGCGGTGGGGCGGGCGGGCAGGGCGGTGCCGGTGACGCCACCGACTCCGGCGCGAGCGGGGGGCAGGGCGGCGCCGGCGGCAGCAGCCTGGCGGGCGGGGCCGGCGGCGCGGGCGGCACCGGCGGCCAGGGCGGTGCCAGCGGCGGGGCCGGCGCCGGGGCCGGCGGCGATGGTGGGGCCGGCAGCCAGGCTGGCAGTGGCGGCGCCGGCGGGGCCGGCGGGCAGGGCGGTCAGGGCGGCACCGGCTTCGGCGATGCCGGCGGGATGGGCGGCAGCGGTGGCACCGGCGCGGCCGCTAACGGTGGGGCGGCCGGTGAGGGTGGTACCGGCGGCGCCGGGGGCACCAGCAGCGGTAGCGGCACCGGCACCGCGGGCGCCGGTGGCGCCGGCGGTCAGGGCGGTGGCGGCGACGGCGACGGCACCGACACTGGCGCCACTGGCGGCCAAGGTGGCGCTGGCGGCGTAGCCGCCGCCACCGGCGACAACGGCGGCGCGGGCGGCACCGGCGGCCAGGGCGGTGCCAGCGGCGGGGCCGGCGCCGGGGCCGGCGGCGATGGTGGGGCCGGCAGCGAGGCTGGCAGTGGCGGCGCGGGCGGGGCCGGCGGGCAGGGCGGTCAGGGCGGCACCGGCTTCGGTGCCGAGACCGCCGGGATGGGCGGCGCCGGTGGCACCGGCGCGGCCGCCAACTTCGGCGCGGCCGGTGAGGGCGGTACCGGCGGCGCCGGTGGCACCAGCAGCGGTAGCGGCACCGGCACCGCGGGCGCCGGCGGCACCGGCGGTCAGGGCGGTGCCGGCGACGGCCCCGACACCGGCGCCACCGGCGGCCAAGGTGGCGCCGGCGGCGTAGCCGCCGCCACTGGCGACAACGGCGGCGCGGGCGGCACCGGCGGCCAAGGCGGTGCCAGCGGCGACGGCGCCGGGGCCGGCGGCGATGGTGGGGCCGGCAGCCAGGCTGGCAGTGGCGGCGCGGGCGGGGCCGGCGGGCAGGGCGGTCAGGGCGGCACCGGCTTGGTCGGCGTTGCCGGGGGGGTGGGCGGCACCGGTGGCACCGGCGCGGCGGCTAACGGCGGGGCGGCCGGTGAGGGCGGTACCGGCGGCACCGGGGGCACCAGCAGCGACGGGGGCACCGCCACCGCGGGCAGCGGTGGGGCCGGCGGTCAGGGCGGTGCCGGTGACGCCACCGACTCCGGCGCGACCGGGGGGCAGGGCGGCGCCGGCGGCAGCAGCCTGGCCGGCGGGGCCGGCGGCGCGGGCGGCACCGGCGGTCAGGGCGGTGCCAGCGGCGGGGCCGGCGCCGGCAGCGGCGGCGACGGCGGGGCCGGCAGCCAGGCCGGCAGCGAGGCCGGCAACCGCGGCGCCGGGGGCGCCGGCGGGCAGGGCGGTCAGGGCGGCACCGGCTTCGGTGCCGAGACCGCCGGGACCGGCGGTACCGGTGGTACCGGCGCGGCCGCTAACGGTGGGGCGGCCGGTGAGGGCGGTACCGGCGGTACCGGTGGCACCAGCAGCGGTAGCGGCACCGGCACCGCGGGCGCCGGCGGCGCCGGCGGTCAGGGCGGTGCCGGCGACGGCGACGGCACCGACACTGGCGCAACCGGCGGCCAAGGTGGCGCCGGCGGCGTAGCCGCCGCCACCGGCGACAACGGCGGCGCGGGCGGCACCGGCGGCCAGGGCGGTGCCAGCGGCGGGGCCGGCGCCGGGGCCGGCGGCGATGGTGGGGCTGGCAGCCAGGCTGGCAGTGGCGGCGCGGGCGGGGCCGGCGGGCAGGGCGGTCAGGGCGGCACCGGCTTCGGTGCCGAGACCGCCGGGATGGGCGGCACCGGTGGCACCGGCGCGGCCGCCAACTTCGGCGCGGCCGGTGAGGGCGGTACCGGCGGCGCCGGGGGCACCAGCAGCGGTAGCGGCACCGGCACCGCGGGCGCCGGCGGCAGCGGCGGTCAGGGCGGTGACGGCGACGGCACCGACACCGGCGCCACCGGCGGCCAAGGTGGCGCCGGCGGCGTAGCCGCCGCCACTGGCGACAACGGCGGCGCGGGCGGCACCGGCGGCCAAGGCGGTGCCAGCGGCGACGGCGCCGGGGCCGGCGGCGATGGTGGGGCTGGCAGCCAGGCTGGCAGTGGCGGCGCGGGCGGGGCCGGCGGGCAGGGCGGTCAGGGCGGCACCGGCTTGGTCGGCGTTGCCGGGGGGGTGGGCGGCACCGGTGGCACCGGCGCGGCGGCTAACGGTGGGGCGGCCGGTGAGGGCGGTACCGGCGGCACCGGGGGCACCAGCAGCGCCGGGACCGGCGCCGCGGGCAGCGGCGGGGCCGGCGGTCAGGGCGGTGCCGGTGACGCCACCGACTCCGGCGCGACCGGGGGGCAGGGCGGCGCCGGCGGCAGCAGCCTGGCCGGCGGTGCCGGCGGCGCGGGCGGCACCGGCGGTCAGGGCGGTGCCAGCGGCGGGGCCGGCGCCGGGGCCGGCGGCGATGGTGGGGCCGGCAGCGAGGCTGGCAGTGGCGGCGCGGGCGGGGCCGGCGGGCAGGGCGGTCAGGGCGGCACCGGGTTCGGTGCCGAGACCGCCGGGACCGGCGGTACCGGTGGCACCGGCGCGGCCGCTAACGGTGGGGCGGCCGGTGAGGGTGGTGCCGGCGGCGCCGGGGGCACCAGCAGCGGTAGCGGCACCGGCACCGCGGGCGCCGGTGGCGCCGGTGGTCAGGGCGGTGCCGGCGACGGCACCGACACTGGCGCAACCGGGGGCCAAGGTGGCGCTGGCGGCGTAGCCGCCGCCACCGGCGACTACGGCGGCGCGGGCGGCACCGGCGGCCAGGGCGGTGCCAGCGGCGGGGCCGGCGCCGGGGCCGGCGGCGATGGTGGGGCTGGCAGCCAGGCTGGCAGTGGCGGCGCGGGCGGGGCCGGCGGGCAGGGCGGTCAGGGCGGCACCGGCTTCGGTGCCGAGACCGCCGGGACCGGCGGCGCCGGTGGCACCGGCGCGGCCGCCAACTTCGGCGCGGCCGGTGAGGGCGGTACCGGCGGCGCCGGGGGCACCAGCAGCGGTAGCGGCACCGGCACCGCGGGCGCGGGTGGCACCGGTGGTCAGGGCGGTGCCGGCGACGGCACCGACACCGGCGCCACCGGGGGCCAAGGTGGCGCTGGCGGCGTAGCCGCCGCCACTGGCGACAACGGCGGCGCGGGCGGCACCGGCGGCCAAGGCGGTGCCAGCGGCGACGGCGCCGGGGCCGGCGGCGATGGTGGGGCTGGCAGCCAGGCTGGCAGTGGCGGCGCGGGCGGGGCGGGCGGGCAGGGCGGGCAGGGCGGCACCGGCTTGGTCGGCGTTGCCGGGGGGGTGGGCGGCACCGGTGGCACCGGCGCGGCGGCCAACGGCGGGGCGGCCGGTGAGGGCGGTACCGGCGGCACCGGGGGCACCAGCAGCGCCGGGACCGCCGCCGCGGGCAGCGGTGGGGCCGGCGGTCAGGGCGGTGCCGGTGACGCCACCGACTCCGGCGCGACCGGGGGGCAGGGCGGCGCCGGCGGCAGCAGCCTGGCCGGCGGGGCCGGCGGCGCGGGCGGCACCGGCGGCCAAGGCGGTGCCAGCGGCGGGGCCGGCGCCGGCAGCGGCGGCGACGGCGGGGCCGGCAGCCAGGCCGGCAGCGAGGCCGGCAACCGCGGCGCCGGGGGCGCCGGCGGGCAGGGCGGTCAGGGCGGCACCGGCTTCGGTGCCGAGACCGCCGGGACCGGCGGTACCGGTGGCACCGGCGCGGCCGCTAACGGTGGGGCGGCCGGTGAGGGTGGTACCGGCGGCACCGGGGGCACCAGCAGCGGTAGCGGCACCGGCACCGCGGGCAGCGGTGGGGCCGGCGGTCAGGG
>CAWJSU010000008.1:0-705676 GCA_963845595.1 uncultured Actinomycetota bacterium | reverse complement strand
GAGGCGGAGGCCCAATGGTATGGGCCTCAACAACTCCACTGGGTCCACCGCCTTACCCGCGAACTGCCCAACATCCGCGAAGCCCTGCAATTCAGCCTCATCGATGCCCCACTGGTGGCGGCGGACATCACCGCCGCCCTGCGCCGGTTCTGGGCCAACCACGCATCGCTCAGCGAAGGCTGCCAATGGGCAAACCGTGCCCTGGCCGCCCTCTCACCCGAGCCCAGCGTGCAGCGCATCCAGGCACTGTTCACCACCGCACACCTCAGTCTGCGACACGGCGACCCGGTGACGGCCGCCAGCCGGATCGCCGAGGCGCGTACCCTCCTCGAGGTCGTCGACGACCCCGTCACGCGCGGCAGGATCGACTTCTACGAGGGCTACACCGCCTTGATCATCGGCAACCTCGATCACGCACGTGACAGCCTGCAGCGGGCCATGGACACCACCGATGACTTTGAAGTGCAGACGAACTCCAGGTCGGCCATGAGCTGGCTGGACTTGATTTCAGGCGACGCCCGCAGTGCGTTGGCCTGGTCCGAAAAAGGTGTCGAGTTGGCCCAAGCCGGGGGCGGCTACGAGATACTGGCGGTCGCATTGGGCACGGTTGGCGCCGCTTACTGGCGGCTGAGCGACCTGGACCGAGCCGAACAGATGCTGCAGCAGGCCGTGGAAATTGCCATCCAAGTGAATGACGAGTACGCCGTCGCAAACACGCTGGAGGTCTTGGCGTGGGTCACGGAATCGCGTCACCGGCCGCGGCAAGCCGCGGTCCTGCTGGCGGCGGCCGCCGAAATAAGTCGCATCAGCGCAGCCCCGCTCTCGTGTGCCTCCTTCGGAACATTCCACACCGATTGTGAACGTCACATCCGTGAGCAGCTCAGCACTGAGGAGTTCCAGGCAGCCTGGAACGAAGGCACCGCGCTGAGGATGTCTGATGTCGCTGAGGCAATTTCCCAGAACTCGCTAGCTTCGCCTGGGTGAAGTTCGCAATCAGACAGGGACCTGGCCCCGTCTGCAGCACCCTTTCAGCCATGCGGCCCGTTTGGGGCGCGTTGGAGTCGGAAGATTTGATGGGCCGGACGCCGAAGTGATAAGCGCTGCAGCGAACTCTCCGCCCCGCGCAGCGCGCACGAACAGCGTACGCGCGTAGGCGAAGCTGAATACGGCGCCGAGGATCATAGGGGGTGTGATCGTCACCGCGATGTGCGGCGTGCCCGCCAGCGCATGGCCCACAACGAGCCAAGCCGTTCCTAGCATCGATGTCCCGCCAGCGGCAAACCAAAATCCGCGCAAGGGATTCGACTGCCGGCGGAACAGCCGCTCGAGCACCAGCGCGAGCACCACCGTTGCGGTCAGGCTCAGCACAACCTGCGTCAAGCCCGCGCGCAGCGCCACGCCCAAGCCGAGGGTGTGGTGGGCGAACCCGGCCCAGCTGCCGCACGACGCGCCCGCAACTGACGCGACCAACGCTGGCCGGGCGCGCTCTGCTGAAGAGCCGTGTGAAATCTCGCTCATCGGGCCAGCCGTCCACGGAGCAGGCGCCACAATCCGCCGACGATGTTGACCGGGCCGAGGGGTATCCAGACCACCAGGGCTTCGCAGTCGGCGTAGCGGGGATTGAGCTCGGTATAGAACCGCGCCTCGGGGTCGCCGTTGATGCGGCGCATCCGCGATGCGTTGCGCGGCGTGGCGCCTGAACTCACGACCCAGGGTCCCTCGCCGACCGGGACGTACTTCCGTCGGACGCCGAACGCGTGCACGACCGCCTCGATGTCTGCCGGCGTCTGGTAGCGGCGGCTCGGGTAAATCTCGGGCATTGTCGAGGCCAGGAGGCGGTACACGGCCGGTGACGAGCTGCGTGTGCAGTAGGCCAGCGGGGTTCGCGGTTCACGTAGCTTGAAGCGCAGCGCCTCGCGCAGCCCGAACAGCGCGCCCGATTTTCCGCCTTGACAGCCCAGTCGGAAGAACACGCCGGCGCAGAACACCGCATGTGTACGCCCCCCGTGGTTCATGCGATCGATGCCGGCGTATGTGAAACCCGCGAGCTCGTCGCGTGCGCCGTAGAAGAGCGCGAGGCGAACCTTGCCGCCGCCGAAGACCTGCGCCTCGAACTGCTCGCGCGTGTCGCCCTGCACGGTCTCGCTGTAGATACCGTAGAGCTGGTCGATCACCATGGAACGCTGCGCGGCCGCAAGTGATGCCATTCGCAGGTATTCGCTACGAATGATGCGCCGCGGACGGTCAACCCGCGAGGGAGCCGCCGATGGGGGAGCCGGGACGTCGACGTTGACGCTTAACTCGCTAAGGCTGATACCAGTCGAGCACTCGGTAAACGGCATCGCCTCTGCGGCGGCGACGCAGGTTGCGCTGTACATGGTCATTTCCTTTCCCCGACCCTTACGAATTTTTTGAATGCGACCGCGCTCGCAATCTCCGATGCGCTTGCTGTAGGAGCCTTCGCAATTGCGTCGGCCGGCCCTGGGAGATCCTCAAATACTTTGTCGTACTTAGCTTTCCGTCAGGAGCGCAAAAAGACCACCTACCGACACGTTGACCTTGTGCCCGTCGTTCAGTTCGAACACTTGATGCAACACGCAGATTCGTCTATCGATGTCATTGGTCTTCGGAAGATTCGTGGAGAAGGGCTGGGACAACATTGCGGTTCCTGCTGGTGTCTATGGTTCCGGACAGTCGGACCACGCAACCGTCCCATCGCATGTTTATGAAATGTTTATGGCGCTCAAGGGAAAGTTGCGGTGACGCGGTGCGAGCCTCAGGGACCTGGATCGGGTGGCAGCGCCGAAGGCATCGGAGTGGTGGCACTACTCGTCGGCGACTGGCGCTCGGGAAGTGCTTTCGAAGATCAACTCGTGTTCGGATATGCGAATCGGGTCACCTTCGGTTAAGACGGCGCTGGTGCGGACCCGTCGGCCAGAAACGTAGACGCCGTTTGCTGATGTCAAATCGACTATGACGAAACTCGAGCCGGTGTCGACGATCACTGCGTGCAGACGGCTGACCTTGGCACTAGAAAGGACAACGTCGTTGTCCAGGCTGCGCCCGATACGGGTGGTTGTGGCGACCAGTGGATACCTGCGTTTGTCCGCGTCGCGGAGCGAGGGGCCGTAGGCGATGCCCGGGCGCGACGCGAGGCGCGCCGAGAGGGTCCGCACGGTCTCGTCGGCAGTCGACTGGGCGGTCTTGCGGACGTCGAGCGACTCGTGACGAAGGATGCGCTCGTACAGCCCGCCCACTGTGGCACCCGGGTCGACGCCCAGGTCCTCGGCCAGGATGTTCCTCAGTCTGTGATAGGCGTCGAGCGCATCGGATTGGCGGTCGGCCAAGTAGTAAGCGCTGATCAGCTGCGCCCAAAGCGGCTCTCGGTAAGGGTGGTCGGCGGCGAGTGCCTCGAGCTCGCCGATCAGCGAATGGGCTCGCCCGCAAGCGATTTCCGCTTCGGCACGAGCGATCTGTGTCACAACCTTTTCCTCGACCAGTCCCGTAGCAAAGGCATCGACGAAGTTGAAGTCGCGCAAGTCGTCGAGCACGGGACCACGCCACTGCGCCAGTGCGGCCGACAAGTGGCCGCTAGCCTCCTCGAATCGCCCATCCGCGGCCCCTCGAGCACCAGCGCTCTTTTCGGTCACGAAGCGGCCGAGGTCGTATTGGCTGTCCAGAACCGCGAGCCGGTACCCGGGCGGTGCGCTGGCCAAGATGTCGCGGCTTTTTGCGCCGGCGCCGGCCAGAAGGCGACGCAGATTTGACACGTACGAGGAAAGCGTGGTTCGCGCCGCCGCAGGAGGTCCTTGCTCCCAGGCCGCGTCGACCAATGAATTGGCGCTGACCGGTCGGTTGCGATTGATCAGCAACATCGCCAGCACCGCGCGTTGCTTGGGGGTGCCTAACGGTACAACCGAACCGTCGACACTCACCTGCAATGGCCCGAGTACGCCGAACCGCACACCGTCTTGCACAATCGTTCCCTTTGCCCGCTCCAACCGTTGGAGTTAGCAGTGCCCATTGTGGGCGCGCCGCCACCGTCTGTTGGTGGATTCGGAGGATATTTGACGCCGAAGTCAAGAAAAGGCCAACAGCGGGGTAGCAGGTTCATAGAAAGCCCAGCGCGGTGCGACCCGTTCCGACCGACGGCGTGGGGTCGGTCCCGACGGTGCGCCACAGCAGTTCGTAGTAGACATCGCGAAAGTCGGTGGTGAACTTGAGGTCTCCGTGGTCGAGGTCGGTCAGGCTGGGCTCTTCGCCGTAGAACCCGCCCTTGACGGGTGCGCCCGCGACGAAGACGGGGCCGGCGGTCCCGTGATCGGTGCCGTGCGAAGCGTTGGCAACTACCCTGCGGCCGAACTCCGAGTACACCATCAGGACGACGTTGCGTCCGCAGGGATCGCCGGCCATCTCCTGCAGGAACGGCGACACGGCTTCGTCCAAGGTCTGCAACAGCCGCTGCTGGGTTTCGCGTTCGTTGGCGTGCGTGTCGAAGCCGCCGAGTTGCACCGTGTACACCCGCGTCGGGACGCGGGCCCGCACGGCGGAGGCAACCAAGCTCAGCTGGGTGCCCAGTGAGTTGTGTTCTTTGGCTGGGGTTTTCATGGGCTTGATGGCGGCGAACCTCGCGTTGGTGGTGCGCGCGGCGCGATAGGCCTTGCGCACCGCCGCCATCGCCGGGGTGTCGCCGGGGTCATCGATGCCCAGCGCGCCCATGATCGTGTCGAGCCGCTCCGCTTGAGCGGGCGGCACCTGAGCCGTCGAAAGTGCTGCCGCCGTGTACCTTTCGCCGACGGCCAGGGTGGGCAGGACGGGCCCGATGTTGACCGCACGCAGCGGGTCGTCGCCGGTGGCGTCCAGCCAACGGCCGATCCAGCCGGTGGCGACGGGCTCGGCCGGCTGCGCTGTCTGCCAGATGTCCATGGACCGGAAGTGGCTGTGGTCGGGCCGGGGATAGCCCACCCCGCGCACGATGGCGAGTCGCCGCTGGTTCCAGAGTTGGGCCAGACCCTTCATCCCCGGGTTGAGGCCGAGCTGGGAGTCCAGGTGCAAGACGTCGCCCGGGGCGTAGGCAAGTTCTGGCCGCGCGTCATGATAAGCGTTGTCGGCGTAGGGGATCAAAGTGTTGATCCCGTCGTTGCCGCCGTACAGCGTGACGATCACCAGCACGCCGGCGTCGTCGGCCAGCGGCCGGTCCCGGGCGGCGCGCATCAGGTCGGGCCAGCTGACCGCGACCGCGCCGGACAGCAGGCCGGCCGCGCCCACGCCCGCGCTGGCGATCAGGAATCTGCGGCGATTGATCTCGGGCATCGGCGATCTCGCTATGACGTCAGGTATTCGGGCGTGTTGACGGCGACTGCGACCAACTGCGGTGGTCTGCGCACCAGGGGCTCGAGCGCGTCGGCGCTCCGGTCCGACCAGGCTCCGACGCCGATCAGATAGCCGGCCGCGTCGAGGCGGTCGCCGGGGGCGGCACTCTCGATAATCGACAGGTCACCGGAGTTCGCCAGCCGGCTCGCGGCGCGCAACCGGGCCTCGGCGCTGGCGGTGGACAGCCACACCTGGCCGTGCGGCCAGCCGCCGACGCTCGGTGGATAGAACGGCCGTTGGCCCAGCGCCCGTAACGTCGTTTCGGCGATCTTGAGCTGCTTGGGGTCGTTGATCGGTACCCGAAGCGCCCGGATCACCCCGACAAGCCACTCGATCGGGGTGTTGACGACAGCCGAGCGGCCGCGGGTGAACTCGTCGTCGGTCAGGATCGCCCGAGTCAGCGCCCGCAGGTTGCGTCCCGGGCCGTAAGCGGACACCAGCCGGTCCAGCGATTGCGGCGATGGCGGCTCGTCGGAAGCCAATTGCTGCCACAGACGTCCCGCGATGTATTCCGCGGACTTGGGCGCAGCCAGCACCGCGTCACAGAAGCCCGCCGCGTCGAAAGTGCCGGTCCGGCCAAACAGCGTCTTGGCGGTGAAGTCATGGCGCTTAGGGATCACCGACGTTTGGCCGTCGGCGCCGATGACCCATCCGGTCAGCGCCCGGGCACCGGCACGCACGTCGTCCTCGGTGTAGCCGTTGCCGTGGCCCAACGCGAACAGCTCCATGAATTCGCGCGCCAGGTTTTCATTGGGAGCCTTGGCGGTATTGGTCTGCCCGTCCAGCCAGCGCAACATCGCCGCGTCGGTCAGCATCGAGTACGCCAGGGTACGGAAATCGCCCAGCGACAAGGTGCGCAGCTTCTGGTTCTGCGCGGCCATGTACGCCGCCACCCGAACCTTCTGCGTGGAAGTGGCAAAGTGGTTGTGCCACAACAGTGTTAACTTCTCATGGACCGGCAGCTGGACGGCGACCATGCGGCTCAGCCACCAGGCCGACAGGATGCCCGCCTGTTCAGCCAGTTGGCGGCCGAACTCTTTGCGGGCCGCCGGCGTCGCGGCTCTGCCGGGGGCACGCGGCGTCGCCAGGGTGGGCATCGGCGTGGCGACCGCACCCGGGTCAGCGTCGGGGCCGGCGTCCAGCATCGCGTCGACGTAGGCCGCCCAGTCCCGGGTGACCAGCGCGTCCACCTCGGGGCCCGTGGCCCCGAACCCGGCCCGCCGCAGCACACGGGCCGTCGCGACCCACTGCGGGGACTGCCCGGCCATGCGTCAACTGTGAACGGCCGAGCTGAAAATTGGCTGAGTTTTTTGGAGGTTTTTGGGCGGTTGATCGGGTTTTGTCGGGCCCAACTCTTAGAACGTGCTGGTCGGGCGCACCGTGTTGGCCATGTCCACCAGCGTGTAGCGGTGCCGCTGGGTGGGCGCCACCCGGGCCAGGCTGCGCAGCGATGCCTCGACACCCAGCCGCAGCCCGTGTTGGGTGAACGGGAAACCGAGAATGTGGTTGGTGCTCGCCTCGTTGTTGTCCAGCCAGTCCATCGCCCCACCCAGTACCAGAGCGCGGATCTGCAGCACGCGTGGTTCGGTGGGCGGCAGCGCCTCCACCCGCCGGGCTGCGTCGCGGATCTGCTCCTCGGTGATTTCGGCCGTCGATCGGCCGGACAGCAGGGTCACCGCACTGGTCAGCCGCGCGGTCGTGAAATGCCGCGAGGTGGGCGGCACCTCATCGAGCGTGCGCACCGCGCTCGTTCGCTCGCCCTCGGCCGACTGAAATCTGGCCAGCCCGAAGGCCGCCGAGATCGCGCCGTCGTTGGTGCGCCACACGGTCCGGTAGAACCTGTGCTCGTCGGCCTCGCCGGCCAGCTCTGCGGTGGCGGCCAGCGCCAGTTTGGGCGCCAGCTCACCGGGAAAGGTGTCGAGCACCTCCGTGAAATGTTTGATGGCGGAGTCGTAGTCACCGGTGAGCAGCTCCTCGACGGCCTTGTACCAGACCAACCGCCATCGCCAGCCGACCCGCTCGGCCAGGTCATCGAGTTTTCGGGTGGCCTTGGCTACATCGCCCAGGTCCAGTAGTGCGCGGACTTCCATCAGCGGGAGCTCGATCGACTCGGTCACGTCCGCTCCGTCGGCATCCAGCACGCCGTGGCGGGCCGCGCGCAGCGAGTCCAACGTCTGCACCGGCTGGGAGAGCATTGTCGACTGCAGCACCGGGGCGGCCACGTCGGTCGGATCGACCAGCGGTACCGACAGGGCGGTCACGATTTCCTTGGCGGTCAACTTCTCCGAATGCACCTGGCCGTCCAGGTACACGTCGGTGTGCGCGACCAGCAGGTCGACGCCGAACGTCGAGCGGCTCGGGCTGAAGACCGTCGACAGACCGGGCCGGGCCGCCCCGGTGTCCTGGGCCACCACCTCGCGCAGCACGCCCATCAGCTGCGCGGACATCTCCTCGGCCGAGGTGAACCGGCGCCGCGGATCGGGGTCGATGGCGCGGCGCAGCAACCGTCCGTACGAGTCGCAGGTGGTCAGCAGCGGGTCGTCTTCGGGCAACCCGTCCGCGTAGCGGCCATTGCGGGTGCGCAGGTTCAGCGTAAGAGCGGCCAGCGTGCGCCCCACGGTGTAGATGTCGGTGGCCACCGTCGGCCCGGTCCGCACGATCTCCGGCGCCTGGAAGCCGGGCGTGCCGTACAGATAGCCGAACGAGTTGACCCGCGACACCGCGCCCAGGTCGATCAGCTTGAGCTGCTCTTCGGTGAGCATGATGTTCTCCGGCTTCAGGTCGTTGTAGACCAGGCCGATGGAATGCAGATAGCTCAGCGCCGGCAGGATGTCCAGCAGGTAGGCGATCGCCTCGGCGACCGGCAGTTTCTCGCCCTTGTTCTGCTGGAGCGATTGCCCGCCGATGTACTCCATGACGATGTAGCCGACCGGGTCCCCGTGTCGGTCCGTGTGCTCGACGAAGTTGAAGATCTGCACGATCTGCGGGTGCACCACCTCGGCGAGGAACTGCCGTTCGGCCATCGCGATCGCCTGTGCCTCGGCGTCACCGGAGTGGACCAGCCCTTTGAGCACCACCGGGCGGTCGTTGACGTTGTGATCGAGCGCCAGGTAGACCCAGCCCAACCCGCCGTGCGCGATGCAGCCCTTGACCTCGTACTGGTTGGCGATGATGTCGCCTGCGCGGAGCTGGGGCAGGAACGTATACGGACTGCCGCAGTGTGGGCACCAGCCCTCCGACGCCCCCCTGTCCTCGGGGGTAGACCGGCCGACCGGCCGTCCGCAGTTCCAGCAGAACCGCTTGGACTCCGGCACCACCGGATTGGTCATCAGGGCCTCGAGCGGATCGATGTCCGGCACCCGGGGAATCTCCACCAGACCGCCGCCGAGCTGCCTGAGTGCCGGGAGCACCCGCGTCGCCACCGTCATCCGTTCTTGCGGCTCGGTGTCCACAGTGGGGATGGAGATATGCGGCAAATCGTCGTCGTCGTCGAAATCGGGCCGGAACACCGCCTGGGTGGCCGGTGTGCGCATACCCGTCGCGCCGGTCGGCGGTTCCGCCCGCTGGGTGGCGGGGCCCACGTCTTCGGAGTCGGGGTCGGCCATCAGTCCACGTACCTCGGCGTCGGCGGGGCGGGTGCCGGGCCGAGGACCGCCAACCACTTGCGGTACAACGTGTTCCACGTTCCGTCCCGGCGGATGCGTTCCAGCGTGCCGTTGACGAACCGGACCAGCGCGGTGTTGTTCAGGTTGATTCCGACGCCGTAGGGCTGGCTGGCCATGTTCGGCCCGACGATGTGCAGGTAGGGGTCTTCTTCGACCAGCCCGGCGAGGATCGAGTCGTCGGTGCTGACCGCGTCGATCTCCCGCTGTTGCATGGCGACCAGGCAGTCGGCCCAGTTCACCACGGACACGATGACCGGCGACGGCGAGATCTCCTGGATCCGCTGCAGTGATGTGGTGCCCCTCGCCACGCAGACTCGCTTGCCGGACAGATCCGACACCTTGACGATCGGCGAGTCACGCGGGGCGAGAATGCGCTGGTTGGCGTCGAGGTAGACGGTGGAGAAATTCACCACCTTGCGTCGGTCGCAGGTGATGGTCATGGTCTTGGCGACGACGTCGACGGACGAGTTCTGCAGCGCGGTGGTGCGCTCGGCGGCCGACAGAATCCGGTATTCGACATGCGACGGGGAGCCGAAGATGTCGCGCGCGATCTCGCCGGCGATGTCCACGTCGAACCCGGTGATCTCGCCGGTGATCGGGTCGCGGAAGCTGAACAGGTTGCTGCCGATGTCGAGCCCGACGATCAGCCTGCCCCGGGCGCGGATGTCGGCGACCGCGGCGTCGGCCTCAGCCTTGGTGGCGAAGGGGCGCAGGCTGGCGGTCGGGTTGCAGTTTTCGCTGGTGTTGTCCGTCGGCAGTGGCGGCTCCGGAGGCATTTGCTCCATGCCGAGCGGTGTGGGCGGCGGCAGCGTCGGCACCGTCATCACGGTCAGGGATTCCGCTTGGCCGCACCCGGCCAGCAGGATCGTCGCGGCGAGCAGGCCGCACGCTCGCCGGACCCCCACCATGCGCGTCATCACCGGTATTCCTTCAGCCGGGGCCAGAGGCCGAGGGCGACCGCGCAGGCGGCGCTCAGGCTGAGCACAACGCCGCCGAGCTGCGCGCCAGACAGCCCGCTGCGGGCGTTGAGGACGTCGCTGCGCAGGTGGGTGCGGCTTTGGTCCATGGCTTTGACCAGCGCTTCGTCCAGCTTGTCGAATGCGGGGGTGGAGTCGTCCTCACCGTTCCCGAGCGCAACCTGGGTGGCGGCCCGGTAGTTGCCCACCGATATGTAGGCGTTGATCCGGTCGTTGGCCTGCCGCCAGCGGACCAGCAGCTGGTCCGCGCCCTGCAGGTCGGCCTTGTCGACGGCGTCGGGGCGGGACATGTAGTGGTCGAGCTGTACGTGCATGGAGTCGATGCGCTGGTAGAAGGACTGCTTGCGGATCTCTTCGTCGCCGCGGCGGATCAGCGACAACGTCTCGTCGGCTCGCGCCTGCTGAGCCGTGATCTCGACGTTGGTAACGGTCCTCAGCGAATCAGCCGCGGTGTCTTTGGCACTGCGGCTGGCGGTCGTTGAAATGGTCAACGCGGTTCCGACCCACACCACCATGACGAGAATACCGAGGGCGCCCACGACAAGACCCGGGTTGATCCGGCGCCTGGTGCGCCGGGCCAGCCAACGATGGGAGAACACGCCGAAGACGATGGTGGTGGCGATGATGAAGATCACCGGAGCCGGGAAGGTAGTGGAGGCAGTGGTTTCCGTGTCCACCCGCTTTGACGTCGCATCGTAGAGCCGTTTGGCGTCGGGCAGGATCGTCGATTGCATCAACCCCGACGCTTCCGACAGGTAGGACGAACCCACCGGGTTGCCTTCCCGGTTGTTGGTCCGCGCGATCTCGATCAACCCGGTATAGACGGCCAGTTCGGCGTTGATCCGGCCCAGTAGTTCCACCAGCGGTGCGTCGGTCAGCCCGCTCGACGCCCGCGTCACGGCCACCCCGGCGTCGGTGATGGCCTGCTCATAGCGTTGCCGCACGGTGCGCGGTTCAGCTTGGGCGATGAACGCGGTGGCCGCCGCGGCGTCGGCGATCGACAGCATGGTGTAGAGGCGTCCGGCGGCGAACGACAGCGGCTCGGTGTGATTCAAAACGGTGGTGAGCACCTGCTGCCGGTGGTTGATGGTCGTCGAGGTGGCGAACGCGCTGGCGACGCCCAGGGAAGCCAGCACGATCCCGATGGTCAGGATGCGGCCAGGAGTCGTCGAGATGAACCACCAGCGGGGATGGGCGGGTTCGGCCGGCGACCGCAACCCCAGCGGCTCGGTCGACGGGTGCGCCAGCTCAACCGTCACGTTTGCTTCCGACCTCGTCTTTCGGCCATCTCACGAACATCTACAAGCGAATTGCCTCTATAAGCGAATTCTAAGAGCATGTTCCGGTGGATGGGGGGAGGCGTACCCAATTATCCCAATTGGACTGCATATCCTTATCCGGTGCACGGCGACGGTGACGGATGGGTGATATCCGACGGCGGCGCGCACTACTGGGGCAGGTATGGCGCGGCCGGTCTGCTGCTGCGGGCGCCGCGGCCGGACGGCACCCCCGCGGTATTGCTGCAGCATCGGGCCGTGTGGAGCCATCAGGGCGGCACCTGGGGTCTGCCGGGCGGCGCTCGAGACAGTCACGAGACCCCGGAGGAGACCGCCGTGCGCGAAGCGCGCGAGGAGGCCGGACTTCGCGCCGAGCGCCTTGCCGTGCGCGCGACGGTGGTCACGGCTGAAGTCTCCGGGATCGGTGGCACGCACTGGACCTACACCACGGTCGTGGCCGACGCAGACGAGTTGCTGCACACCGTGCCCAATCGGGAAAGCACCGAGCTGCGCTGGGTCGGCGAGGACGAGGTGGCCGCGCTGCCGCTGCATCCCGGATTCGCGGCCAGCTGGCAACGGTTGCGCACGGCCCCGGCCACCGTGCCGCTGGCCCGCGGCGACGAACGGCGGCGGCGTCTGCCGCGCACGTGTGAGATCGAGGCCGGAGTGTTCATCTGGTGCATGCCGGGCGATCCACTTCAGGCGGATCAGGCGCCGTCGCAGCTGAGTCCCCGGATCACCTCGCTGCTGCAAGCGCTGAACTGAGCTGTTCGGCCGCGGCCCGTGGGTCCTCGGCCGCGGTGATCGCCCGCACCACCACGATCCGGCGGGCACCCGCGTCCAGCACGTCGGGCAGCCGCCGGGCGTCGATGCCGCCGATCGCGAACCAGGGTTTCCCGCCCCCGAGTTCAGAGCTGATTTTCCGGGCGTCCTTTACCAGCCGCAGGCCCGGCGCCGCGCGCCCCGGCTTCGTTGGGGTCGGCCAGCAGGGACCGACGCAGAAATAATCGGCGTCCCCGGCCTGGGCCGCGGCGGCCTGGAAGGCGTCATGGGAGGACAGGCCGATCACCGTGTCCGGCCCGACGATGTCTCGCGCCACGCTCAGCGGCAGGTCGCCCTGGCCCAGGTGCAGCACGTCGGCGCACGCCGCGCGGGCGATGTCGGCGCGGTCGTTGACCGCGAACAGGGCGTCGTGCCGGCGCGCCGCGTCACAAAGGATCTCGCACGCGGCCAGCTCGTCGCGCACCTCGAGCGGGCCGAATTTCTGCTCACCCACCGAGCCCTTGTCGCGCAGCTGGACGATGTCGACCCCGCCGGCCAGGGCGGCCTCGACGAATTCGGCCAGATCGCCGCGCTCTCGCCGCGCGTCGGTGCAGAGATACAGTTTCGACGTGACGAGCCGGACACGGAGCCATGGACCAGATGCGTGCACATCGCGACGGTAGCGCGCTAGCGTGGACCCTGAACAACACACGGGAGTCCCGGGAGCGGGGCTGAGAGTGGGCCCGCCATTTTGAAAGCCATCTTGCAAGCCAGCTTGCAACTTGGACCTGCCCTTACCGTCACACCTGATCCGGATCATGCCGGCGAAGGGAGGCCCCCGGAATGACCAGCACGACCCGCACGTCCAGGGAGACGCTGGCGGTTATCGGCGGCGGCATCATCGGACTATCGGTGGCGCGCCGGGCCGCTCAGGCCGGATGGTCCGTGCGGGTACACCGCACCGGCGAACAAGGCGCGTCCTGGGTCGCCGGCGGCATGCTGGCCCCGCACAGTGAAGGCTGGCCCGGCGAGGAACGACTGTTGCGGCTGGGCCTGCAGTCACTGCGGCTGTGGCGCGACGGCGGCTTTACCGACGGGCTGCCGCCGGAGGTGATCACCGCGCGCGAATCGCTGGTGGTGGCCGTCGACCAAGCCGATGTCGCGGACCTGCGTACCGTTGCGGACTGGCTGTCCGAACAGGGGCACCCGGTGATCTGGGAGTCGGCCGCCCGCGACGTCGAACCCCTTCTGGCACAAGGCATCCGGCACGGCTTCCGGGCGCCCACCGAACTGGCGGTGGACAATCGGGCAGTGCTCGACGCGCTGCGCCTCGACTGCGAGCGTCGCGGAGTTCGGTGGGCGGGGCCGGTGACCGACCTGTCCCGCGTTGAGGGCGACGCCGTGGTGATCGCCAGTGGCGTTGACGCCCCCGCGTTGTGGCCCGGATTGCCGGTGCGCCCGGTGAAGGGCGAGGTGCTGCGGCTGCGTTGGCGGAAGGGTTGTATGCCGTTGTTGCAGAGGGTAATTCGTGCGCGGGTGCACGGGCGACAGGTGTACCTGGTGCCACGTGCGGACGGGGTGGTCGTCGGCGCCACCCAGTACGAACACGGCCGCGACACCGCTCCCGTCGTGTCGGGAGTGCGCGACCTGCTCGACGACGCCTGTGCGGTGCTGCCGGCGCTGGGCGAGTACGAACTGGCCGAGTGCGCCGCGGGGCTGCGCCCGATGACACCGGATAACCTGCCGCTGGTGCAGCGGCTGGATGACCGGACCCTGGTCGCCGCCGGCCACGGCCGATCAGGGTTTCTGTTGGCACCCTGGACCGCCGAGCAGATTGTGTCCGAACTTATCCCGGTGGGAGCCAGGGGAGTGATCGTCTTATGATTGTCATCGTCAACGAGAAACCAGTCGAGGTCGGCGAGCAGACCACCGTTGCGGCGGTGCTCAAGTCGCTGGGCTTCCCGGATCGGGGTATCGCGGTGGTATTGGACATGTCCGTGCTGCCCCGATCAAACTGGACAACAACGCTTTTCGATGGTGCGCGGCTCGAGGTGGTGACGGCGGTGCAGGGTGGTTGATTCGAAATTAACGATCGCGGACCGCAGCTTCACCTCGCGACTCATCATGGGAACCGGCGGAGCGACCAATTTGGCGGTGCTGGAAGACGCGTTGATCGCGTCGGGCACCGAGCTGACCACCGTTGCGATGCGCCGGGTCGACGCCGACGGCGGAACCGGGCTGCTCGACGTGCTCAATCGGCTGGGCATCACGCCGCTGCCCAACACCGCGGGCTGCCGCAGCGCCGGCGAGGCGGTGCTTACCGCTCAACTGGCCCGCGAAGCGCTCAACACCAACTGGATCAAGCTCGAGGTGATCGCCGACGAACGCACCCTGCTGCCCGACGCGGTTGAATTGGTCCGGGCCGCAGAGCAATTGGTGGACGATGGGTTCGTGGTCCTGCCCTACACGAATGACGACCCGGCGCTGGCCCGTCGGCTGGAGGACACCGGTTGCGCGGCGGTGATGCCGCTCGGCGCGCCGATCGGGACCGGCCTTGGCATCACCAATCCGCACAACATCGAGATGATCGTCGCCCGGGCCGGCGTTCCGGTGGTGCTCGACGCCGGCATCGGCACCGCGAGCGACGCCGCGCTGGCGATGGAGTTGGGTTGTGACGCGGTGCTGTTGGCCACCGCGGTGACCCGGGCCGCCGACCCGCCGGCCATGGCGGCCGCGATGGCCGCCGCCGTCACCGCCGGCTATCTGGCGCGCCGGGCCGGGCGGATCCCAAAACGCTTCTGGGCGCAAGCTTCCAGCCCGTCACGTTAGGACGGGCGGACGATCAACGAAGTGACGAGTCCAATCAAACGGTATGTGGCGCTGGGCAGTTCGATGGCCGCCGGTCCAGGTATCCGGCCCCGCGCGGCGGGTGCGCCTTGGTTTTCCGGCCGATCGGCCCGCAACTACCCGCATCTGGTCGCCGAACGACTGAACCTCCAGCTGGTCGACGTCACGTTTTCCGGTGCCACGACCGTGCACGTGCTCACCGATCGTCAGCGCGGCGTGCCACCGCAAATCGCCGCGCTGGATGGCTCGGAGGCCTTGGTGACGGTCACCATCGGCGGCAACGACGTCGGTTACGTGCCGCTGCTGATGGCCGCGTCGCTGCCAGGTTTCGCGCGGCGCCTGCCGTTGCTAGGTGAGCGCATATCCGAACTGCTGCACCGCGACGCACGCGATCGAGCCCTGGACGACGTGTTCGGCTCGTTGTGCGCGGTGGGTCAAGCATTGCGCCAGCGCGCCCCAAGTGCCCGAGTCTGTTTCGTCGACTACTTGACGTTGCTGCCGCCTGCGGGCGTTTCGGCCGCTCCGCTTTCGGAGGCCGACGCCGGCCTGGGCCGCCATGTGGCCGCCACCCTGCAACGACTCACCGCCGACGCCGCGGCGGCGACGGGTTGCGAGGTCGCCGGCGCCGCCGGGGCCAGCCGGGACCACCATGCTTGGTCGGCTGCGCCGTGGACGATCGGGCCGGCGAGATACGGTGTGCCGCTACCGGGTTCGCCGGCCCCGCTGCACCCTAACGCTGCCGGGATGCGCGCGGTCGCCGAACTGGTGTCAAATCAGTTTTCAAATCAGTTGTAGCCCAACGGTGAAGGTCAGCCGTTGGTGCGCCACCACTGGTAGAGCGCCGCGACGTCGGTGTTGGATCCGCGGATATAGCTCAACACGTTCTTGGCGTCGGTGGTCCAGATAATCTCGGCTGCGCCTTGGTATGTCCCGCATGCCACCTGTCCTGCGTTGGTCGTGGCGTTGGCCGAGTGCCATGGGGTCGGCGACTGGCCGGCGTCCCCACAGGTGGTCAGGACGTCGTCTTTGATGCTGGTTTTGAACATGGCGTTCATATCGTCGATGGTGCTGAAGAGGATGTACTTGCCTTCGACGGGCCCGCTGGCGTCGGGGCTTTGTCCGCAAGTGAGCGCGGCCAGTTGAGCCCCTTCGATCGGCTGAGCGGTGCAGTTGCTGAGGCTGTAGCCCTTCGACATCGTGCCGGCAAGTTTGTTCACATCTGTTGTGGCGCCGGTGTTGGGGTCCGCGGTTGCGGTGGCCGTACCAAGGCAGGCGAAACTGCCCATCAGCGCTGCAGCCGTCGCGGCTCGCAGCGCGTTGGCGAGGTGAGACATCATTGACTCCTGACCGTTGTCGGACCGGCGGTGCGGCGGCCTTGCTAAAGGCATCGTAGGACTATCCCCTGACCATGTAACACATTCCGCTGGAAATTGTTGCAGGCCATGGCGATGTCGCGACGATACCCTGACGATGCCCGGATAATGGTCGGACAAATGCACGGGCGATGCCCGGGAATGAGTTTTTCGGTTGGTGATGCCCTTACTACGCCTCTCGGGTATGGTAAGCACCGCTTTATCGCCAGCTAACGTCTCTTGACTTGGAGAACTGTATGACTGCACAGCCCCCGCCCGGTTACCCGCCGCAGCAGCCCGCCGGGCAAGCGCCGAACAACTACTTGGTGTTGTCCATTTTGGTTGTTGTTCTGCTGTCTTCCTTGGGATTGTTGCCATCGTCAAGTCCAGCCAGGTCAGTCGGGTATGTGGCACAGCGGTCAGTACGCCGAGGCGCAGGCTGCCGCCGACAGCGCCAAGAAGTGGGTGACCTGGTCGGTCATCGCTCTGGCGCTGTCGGTCTATCATCTACGGGATTTTGTATGCGGTGTTGGTGTCTTCAACGTGCACACGAACGCAGCGATGCTGGCCGCGATGTTCTAAGCCCGGGTTGCGCTCATGGTGACCCGCCAAGGGTCGGTCCCGCTGAGTTTGGGTGCACCACTGCTGGTGGCCGCGTCCACGACGTTGGTGTGCGCGGCCATCTGGGTGGGTGATCCGACCACCCCGCACGGCCCGCTGCCGGTATGCCCCACCAAGGCGCTGTTAGGTATCGACTGCCCCGGATGCGGCAGCATGCGGATGTTGTATTCGCTGATGCACGGCGATCTGTTGGCGGCCGCGAGGTTTAACGCGCTGGGCCTGGTGGCGTTGGGGTTGCTGGTGTGGGCGTACCTGTCGTGGACCTACGGCCGCGTGACGGGCCGGCGGATCGCGAGTTGGCAACATCATCGCTGGGCTGCATGGGTGACGCTGTCGTTGGTGTTGGCTTGGTTTGTGGTGCGCAACATACCCTTTGCGCCGTTTACCGGGCTGTATGTCTAATTGCGGCTATCGCGTCTAACCTTGGGCGCAATGGTGAACAAATTAAGGACGTTGACGGCGGTGTTCGCCGTGGTAGCCGTTGTCGCATCTCTGGCCGGGTGCTCCCATTGCCCGGCAAACTCGCAACAAGCGACCAGCAACCCTGCCGCCGCCGAATTCGCAACCGCGCTACACAACAAGGTCACTGCCGACGGCATGATGGCGCACCTGCGGAAATTGCAGGACATCGCAAACGCCAACAACGGCACCAGGGCGGTTGGCACCCCAGGCTATGAAGCCAGCGTCGACTACGTGGTGAACACGTTGCGCAACAGCGGTTTTGACGTGCAAACGCCCGAGTTCTCCGCCCGCGTGTTCCACGCCGAAAAGGGGTCGGTGGCCCTCGGCGGTAAAACGATGGAGGCCCGCGCGGTGGAATACAGTCTCGGCACCCCGGCGGACGGGGTGACCGGGCCGCTGGTGGCCGCGCCCGCCGATGAAAGTCCAGGCTGCACGCCCTCGGAATACGACGGGTTGCCGGCGCAAGGTGCCGTGGTCATGGTGAACCGTGGCACCTGCCCGTTCTCCCAAAAGGAGGACGCCGCGGTGCAGCGCGGCGCGGTGGGAATGATCGTTGTCGACAACGTGGACGAGCAGCACATGGGCGGCACCCTGGGAGCAAACACCGACGTCAAGATTCCGGTTGTCAGCGTCACCAAGTCCGACGGCTTGCAGCTGCGCGGGAAGTCCGGACCGGCCACCATCAAGCTCAATGCGAGCGTCGAGAGCTTCAAGGCCCGCAACATCATCGCGCAAACCAAGACGGGGTCGCCCACCGACGTGGTGATGGCCGGCGCGCACCTGGACAGCGTGCCCGCCGGGCCGGGCATCAACGACAACGGCTCAGGGGTGGCCGCGGTCCTAGAAACCGCAGTGCAACTGGGGAATTCACCGCAGGTGCACAACGCGGTGCGGTTCGGCTTCTGGGGTGCGGAGGAACTCGGACTGATTGGGTCGCGCAACTACGTCGAGTCATTGGACATCGACGCGCTGAAGAGCATTGCGCTGTACCTGAACTTCGACATGCTGGCGTCACCCAATCCGGGCTATTTCACCTACGATGGAGACCAATCGCTGCCGGCGGACACCCGCGGCCAGCCGGTGGTACCCGAAGGCTCGGCCGGTATCGAACGCACCCTGGTGGCCTACCTGAAATCGGCCGGCAAGACCGCGCAGGACACCTCGTTCGACGGTCGCTCCGACTACGACGGATTCACCTTGGCGGGCATCCCGTCGGGCGGCCTGTTCTCCGGGGCGGAGAACAAGATGTCCGCCGAACAGGCCAAGCTGTGGGGCGGGACGGCCAACGAGCCGTTCGACCCCAACTACCACCAGAAGGGGGACACCCTCGACCACATCGACCGCACCGCGCTGGGCATCAACGGCGCCGGCGTCGCCTATGCGATGGGTCTGTACGCGCAGGACCTCAGCGGTCATAACGGTGTTCCGGTCATGGCGGACCGCACGCGTCACGTGCTCGCCGCCAAGCCGTGATGCCGGCCAGGGTTCGTGGCCTGGGCACGGTCCTGCTGTTGATTGTTGTGCTGACGGCCTGCTCGTCGTCTGCGCCGGGGCCGCCGGCCGCGGCGCCGGATCTGGGCCGTTCGTTGGCCGCGAAGGTGACCGCGGAGCGGATGTTCACCCACCTGCGCGCGCTGCAGGATATCGCCAACGCCAACAGGGGCAACCGGTCAGACGGCACACCGGGTTACGACGCCAGTGTGGAATACGTGGCGAAAACATTGCGCGACAGGGGTTTTGGGGTAACGACGCCGCAGTTCGACCGGTTGTACACGGTATCGCCGGGTAAGCCTGCGGTCACGGTTGCCGGCCGTAGCTATCAGGTCGACCAGGCCTCACTGCTAGTCCGGACGCCTCCCGGCGGGCTGACCGGGCAGCTGGTCTGGCCCACGCAACTGGCCGGCTGCTCGCCCAGCGACTACCCCTCCGGCGTGCCGAAGGGTGCGATCGCCTTCACCGACGACACCCGCTGTTCGGTGGTCGACAAGCAGAACAGCGCGGTGGCCAGGGGCGCGGCGGCGCTGATCGTGGTCAGCCAGCCCACCGGGGGTGCGGGAGCTCCGCCGACGTTGTTCAACCCCGGTTACTACAACCAGCTGACGGTGCCGGTCGCGGTTGTCGGCGCCACCGGCGCCGCCGCGCTGGCGCGTGCCACCGCGCCGGTGGGTCTGGTCTTGGACGCCGAGACCATCAAGATCACCTCACGAAACGTGTTGGCACAGACCAAGACCGGCTCGCCGAATGAGGTGGTTATGGTCGGCACCCACCTGGACAGCCCGCGTGACAGTCCGGGTATCAACGACAGCGGGTCCGGGGTGGCGGCGGTGCTGGAAACGGCGCTGCAGTTGGGTCCGTTACCGCCGGTGAACAACGCGGTGCGGTTCGTCTTCTGGGGAGCCGAGGAGGACGGGCTCAACGGCGTAATGGACTACCTGTTCGGCCTGGACCGCGAACGACTCAACGACATTGCGCTATATCTGAACTTCGACATGCTGGGCTCGCCGAACGCGGGCTTCTTCACCGACGATGGAGACCAGTCCGGCCCGCCCGCGCCCGGTGTGGCATTCGGTGATGTGCCGGAGGGGTCTGCCGGCATTGAGCGCACCCTGTCCGCCTATCTGAGTCTGGCCGGGAAGCGGCCGGCCGACATGCCATTGACCACTAGGGCCGACTACCACCCCTTCATGGTGGCGGGTGTACCGATCGGTGGTATGACCACTGGTGCTGCGCAGCCCAAAACCACTGTGCAGGCACGACTCTGGGGTGGTCAGCCCGGCCTCTGGTTCGACCCTAACTATCTGAGCGCTCGGGACACCATCGACAACATCAACCGGGAAGCATTGGCGGTCATGGGTTCTGGAGTGGCGTTCGCGGTGGGCAGCTACGCGGAGTCAATCGGGGGAGTCAACGGCGTCGCGCCCCACGACACGCGGCATCGTGCGCGGGTGCCATAGCGTGGCGCTGGCTGCCGGGGCCGATCAGCTGGGTTGCCAGAGCGGCATGCCACGCTGAACTATCCGTATTGCATCACGTCAAGATGCCCGCGAGGAGTGATTCGTTGCCTCATCCGAGGATGCCCGCGTGGCGGGGGCTTTCTTGGCCGGTCCGGCCTTGCTGGTGGTGATCGTGAGTAGCTCTGCGGTCAGGGCCTGGATCTGGCGCTGGACGGCGGCGGGGTTGATGCCGGTGTAGGCGTCAGCGAGGATCGCCTTGTCCTCGGCGGAGACCGCCTCGTGGCGCTCGGCGCGGCGGTGTGGAGTCGTGGCGGTGTCGTATTTCTTGGACACCTTCGCCCCGGTACGGACCTTGGAGACGAGTTTTTGCTGCGGGTAGAAGTAGTTGGTCAGCAGTGACTGCAATGTCCAAATTTTGTTGAGCAACAACAGTTCTGCCTTGGTGTCGTAACGATGGTAGCCGACCACGGTGCGCACGACCGCCCAGTTCTTCTGCTCCACGTAGCAGCCGTCGTTTTTGTTGCCGGACCGCGACCGGGTGAAGGTGATCTGGCGCTGCTCGCACCACGCCAGCAGGTGGTAATTGATGAACTCCGATCCGCAGTCGCTGTCCACACCCAGGATCGGGAACGGCATGATCTTGGCGATGTCGTCGAGGGCGGCCAGCACCCATTTACGGGCCTTGTTGGGCACGCTGCGGTTCTCGGTCCACCCGGTGGCGATGTCGGTGACGGTCAGGGTGAAGGCGTGCTCACCAGCGGCGTTGCCGCCCTCATGGCCGACCAGGTCGATCTCAACGAACCCGGGCACCGCATCGTCCCAGTCGGCCCAGGTGCGGATCGGGATCTGGCTTTTGAGCAGCGTCCCCGGTTTGGTGTGGCTGCGGCCCTTCAGCTCGTGCTTCTTGCGCTCGGGCGCCAGGCGGCGGTCGATGGTGGCCGCCGACATGCCCGCCAGCAGTGCGGCGGTGTCGTCGTCGATGTCCAGCTCCTCGAAGCGACGCAGTCTGTCCACCAGCTCGCCCAGCATCGGCGCCAGCCGCTTACCGGCCGGCATGCCCAGCACCGCCCAGCAGAAGATCAGTGCCGCAATGACTTTCGGACCATACTTCGGTGGACGTGACATCCGCTGGCGGACCACCCGTGGCCGCAGGGCGCCACGCAACGCCTTGCGAGCATGATCGCGATGCCACCCCGTCGTGGCGCACAATTCATCGAGGATCTTCGCTTTACCGGCCTTGTCCGCCCGCCTGTAGCGGGTCGCGATCGCCTTCGTCACGGCCTTGCGCTCTGCCATTGTCAATCCCATTCTCCGGCGCTAGCGCAACCCCGCTCTGACGTTCGGACGACACGCCGCACGCGGGCATTCTCATTTGAGGCAACGAAGGGGGCTACGCGGGCATCTTTGGTGAGTCAACGCGCTCTCTGGCGCCAGGTACGACTCGGAAGTAAAGTATGTGCGACTTCATCCCAGCTAATTCATGACGGGATTGTGATTCCGTAGGAGGCCGCCTTGACGGAACAACCGCCTAACTATCCGCCGTCACAACCTGGCGGCTATGGCTATCAGCCGTCACCACCAGGCGGTTATGGTTATCCGCCGCCGGGGGTGGGTTACCCGCCGCCACAAGGCGTCGGTACGAACGGGATGGCCATCGCGTCGTTGGTGAGTTCCTTGTTGGGGTGGCTTTGCGTCATCGGGCCCATCCTGGGGTTGATCTTTGGCTTTATCGCGCTGGGCCAGATTAAGAAGACGGGTCAAGGTGGCCGCGGTATGGCACTTGCCGGAATAATTGTTGGCGGGGTTCTGGTCGCGTTTACCCTGGTCTACCTAATCATGGTGATCATAGTCGCGGCGACGCACGGCACGGATACGAGCGCCGCTATGTCGATCACCGTTGAACAGCAAGCATTTTCGCAAGCCGTCATACTACAGGTGGTCAGCTCGGCCTCTGGTTCGACCCTAACTATCTGAGAGCGCGGGACACCATCGACAACGTCAACCGGGAAGTATTGGCGGTCATGGGTTCTGGTGTGGCGTTCGCGGTGGGCTCTTACGCGGAGTCAATCGGGGGCGTCAACGGCGTCCCGTCCCACGACCGGCGGCATCGCACCCGGGTCCCGTAGCCGGTCGTCGGACCATCAAAGTCCAGGGTCACCGGATCCCGCTTATAACTCCTCAGTGCCGGCCGCCCGGGTTCCCCCCTGGCCCGTGCTGGTCGCCGGGGTTCCCGCCTCCCCAGTGCTGGTCGTACGGGCCATTGTGCCAGTGGCCCTGGTCGCGGGCGTCACCGTCGAACCAGTGGTCGTCGTGGCAGCGACCCCCGTCCCAGTTGTCGCCCCACCCCGGATCCCACCACTGGCCGGGGCACCAGTGATAATCCGGGAACGGCGCTGGTTGGGCCTGGGCTACGGCAGCAACCCCCAAACCCGCAAGCCCTAAACTCGCGGTCATTGCGAGCGTTGATGCTGCGACATGTGCGATGTTCTTCATCCTGGAAGTACTACCCGCTTAAGCGCGGGGGAATCCTGGTGTTCCCGTGCGGTGATATCACCAGGATCCGGGGAAGAGGTACGCGCGGTCGCGGCGGCGTGGTCGGTAGCAAACCAGACGCAAGAATTTCGCAAGCGGGCGGCGTTAGCCTACGACCCGACGGCAGCGGAAGGAATCACCATGCCCACCACCCGCACCCTGCCCACCACCCGCACCCTGCCCACCACCCGCACCCTGAAGGCGATTATCGCGGGGGCGCTGCTATCGGGCAGCCTCGCGATGGCCGGCGGTCTGACTACGGGTACCGCTGAGGCCCAACCTGGTCCTGCGCCGCTAAACGCTTGGCCGGGCTGTCCGGACGACCACCCGCAAGGGCCATGTCACTGGTGCCCAGGGCAAGCCTTGCCGCCGACCGGTAATCACGTCACCAACCCAGTAATTTGGGATAACAACATCTGCCATACCTACTACTACGTGTACTTCGGGCAGGGTAATGTCGCCCAAAACATTTGGGATGGAGATAATCCACCAGCGCCGCCGCCGCCGGCGCCACCGGGCCTCATCAATAAAGATAACTGCCGACAGATTCTCGGGAATTTTTGTCCCAACGCATGACGGGACGGAAGGCCGGCCTGACCAGCAGCTACCCGACGGCACGGCAGTCATGCGAGGATATAACCCTCGAATTGCGGCGTGAACTGTAGAGATTCAGGTTTCGGAAGGCAGAACAATGTTGGTACATCGGCGCATTACGGCTGTCGCGCTGGCGGGCGCGGTCTTTTTGACATCGGCAGGCTGTTCAAAGCTCAGTGAACTCCAGTCTGCCGCGGGAGCGGGAAATATTTCGCAGTGGACTGTGGAAAAAATGACCCAGGCGTTCGCCGCGATCAACGCCAAGATCGGCGCCAACCCGGCCGATTACGAGGTGGTCCTCATCAATGAGTACTCCCTTCACGTCGATGCGATCAATCCAAACAAGCGAGAAAACGTCGATAGATATACCTACCAGGGTGGGAGTGTGCAGGTCACACCGGTCGACGTTAGCCAAAACGGGTCGGGCGCAATCGAGATGAACGCGTTCAAGGGCGACACCGTCAAACCAGACGTCTTGGCCCAAGCGATGAACTCCGCACCCAAGGACTCCGGCGTCGCCGAAAGCCCCAAGATCGAATGGGTACAGGTCAGGAAAACGACGGCAAACGACCCCGCACCCGAAATTTGGGTTGAGATCAAGGGCCCACGCGCGTCCAAGATGGTCAAATACGACTTAGCCGGCGCCCTGGTGATCGTTTCCCCTGGGTGACGATCTAGGGATGCTCGCGTCGGAACCGCGTCCGTGCGAACAAGGCCCCCAAATAAACCAACGGCCCTAGAATGTGCCGAATGTATAACCGCAGGGCGATCGAGGCAGTGCGGGCGGTGATCGCTTGTGCCGGGGCGATTCTCGTGTTGGCGGGCTGCACCACGGTGGTGGGCGGGCGCGCGTTGTCGATGCTCAACGACCCGTTCCGGGTGGGGGATTTGCCCGCGGCCAACGGTCCCAGCGGGCCCCGCTCGAACGCACCGGCTCCGACGGGCAGTGTGGTCAACACCGACAACGGGGCGATCGACAAGTTGGCGCTGCTGTCGATCAACGACATCGAGGAGTACTGGAAGGCGGCCTACACCGCATCTCTGAAGGGCAAGTTCAAGCCGGTCGACAAGCTGGTTTCCTACGACTCCACCGATCCCAACAGTCCGAGCGTTTGCCACCGGAAGACCTACAAGGACGTCAACGCCTTTTACAGCGGGCGGTGCGACTTGATCGCCTGGGATCGCGGGGAGTTGTTCCCATTGGGGAAGCAATATTTCGGCGATATGTCCATCACCGGCGTGTTAGCCCACGAGTTCGGCCACGCCCTGCAGTCGATGGCGAAATTGGTCACCAGAAACGACCCCACCATCGTCTTCGAGCAGCAAGCCGATTGTTTCGCGGGTGTCTACCTGTATTGGGTGGCATCCGGCAAGTCGCCGCGCTTCACACTGAGCACCGGTGATGGGCTCGACCGCGTGCTCGCGGGCCTGATCACCCTTCGCGACCCGGTGGAGGACAAGGAAAGCGACGACGAACACGGGTCGGCCCTGGATCGGGTCAGTGCCTTCCAGATGGGGTTCGTCAGCGGCGCGTCGGCATGCGCAGCGATCAACACGAAGGAAATCGAGCAGCGCCGCGGTGACCTTCCGAAGACCTTGCGGGTCGACTCCAGCGGGGCAGCGGAGACCGGTGAAGTCCCGATCAACGAGGACACCTTGTCGACGCTGATGGAGGTCATGGGAAAGATCTTCAACCCCAAGCAACCGCCAACGCTGTCGTACCAGCCCGCCAATTGCCCCGATGCGAAGGCCAGCCCACCGGCGTCCTACTGCCCGGCCACCAACACCATCGTGGTCGACCTGCCCGCGCTCGCCACTCTGGCAAAGGTCGCCGGGAGAGAGGAACACCGGTTGCCGCAAGGTGACGACACCGCCCTCTCGATGGTGATGTCGAGATACACGCTGGCGGTGCAGCACGACCGCGGCCTCCCGATGCAGAGTCCGTGGACCGCGCTGCGGACGGCGTGTCTGACCGGGTATACGCACCGCAAGATGGCCGAGCCCATAGAGGTGCCGTCCCACAAGCAGCTGCTGCTGACCGCCGGCGATCTCGATAAAGCGGTCTCGGGGCTGCTCGCCAATCACATGGCCGCCAGCGACGCTGACGGCACCAGCGTGCCGGCCGGTTTCACCCGGATCGCCGCCTTCCGTGCCGGCGTGGGCGGCAACATGGACGCCTGCTACTCACGGTATGCGGGATAGCTCAGGCGATCTCGGCTTGGCCAGCGTATGGCCGCAAACCAACGGCTTTAGAATTGGTCCGCTAATGCTGCCGCGCAGGCCGGTCGGGACGGGGTTTGTTGATGAATAACCACGCGCGAAATCGGGCGATGGCGCCGATCAGGGCGGCGATCGCCGGCGCCGCGGCCGCACTGGTGGTGGCAGGGTGCACCACTTTCGTCGAAGGCCGGGCCCTGTCGATGCTCAACGACCCATTCCGAGTGGGCGGCCTGCCCGCGACCAACGGTGCGAGCGGGCCCCGCTCGAACGCACCCGCTCCGACCGGCACGGTGGTCAACACCAACAACGGAGCGATCGACAAGTTGTCGTTGCTGTCGATCAACGACATCGAGGAGTACTGGCAGGCGGTTTACAAAGATTCGCTCAAGGGCAGCTACAACCCGCCGAGCAAGCTGGTTTCCTACGACTCCACCGACCCCAGCAGCCCGGTTGTCTGCCACAACCAAACCTACAAGCTCGTCAACGCCTTCTTCAGCTTGCGCTGCAACTTGATCGCCTGGGATCGCGGCGAGTTCATGGCGATCGCGCAAAAGTACTTCGGCGACATGTCCGTCACTGGTGTGTTGGCACACGAGTTCGGGCACGCGCTGCAGAATATGGCGAAACTGGTGACCAGAAAGGACCCCACCATTGTCCGTGAGCAGCAAGCCGATTGCTTCGCGGGCGTCTACATGTACTGGGTCGCCAACGGTAAGTCGAAGCGCTTCACGCTGAGCACGGCCGACGGACTCGACCACGTGCTGGCGGGGATCATCACCACCCGTGACCCGGTCATGGACGCCGACACCCAAAACGACGACGAGCACGGGTCGGCGCTGGATCGGGTCAGTGCCTTCCAGATGGGCTTCATCACCGGCGCTTCGGCCTGCGCCGGCATCAATCAGCAGGAAATCGAGCAGCGCCGTGGTGACCTGCCGAAGAATCTGCGGACTGACGAAAACGGGGACCCGGAAACCGGCGAGGTCGCGATCAACCAAGACACCTTGTCGACGCTGATGGAGCTGATGGGACAGATCTTCAAACCCAAGCAAGCGCCAACCTTGTCCTACAACCCGGCCGATTGCCCCGATGCGAAGGCCAGCCCACCGGCGTCGTACTGCCCGGCCACCAACACCATCGTGGTCGATCTGCCCGCGCTGGCGAGGATGGGCAAGAAAGCCGACATGAAGCAGCACAGTCTGCCGCAAGGTGACGACACTGCGCTGTCGATCGTGATGTCGAGGTACGCGCTGGCGGTGCAGCACGAACGCGGCCTACCGATGCAGAGCCCCTGGACCGCCCTGCGGACCGCGTGCCTGACCGGTGTTGCCCACCGCAAGATGGCCGAACCCATAGCGCTGCCCTCCAATAAGCAGCTTCTGCTGACCGCCGGCGACCTGGACGAAGCCGTTTCCGGGCTGCTCACCAACCATCTGGTCGCCAGCGACGCGGACGGGGTCAGCGTGCCCGCCGGATTCACTCGGATAGCGGCGTTTCGCGGCGGCGTAACCGGCAATATGGACGCGTGCTACTCGCGCTATCCGGGATAACCGGGATTGCAGTTGTCTCAGGCGATCTCGGCGAGCCTAGGCATTAGTTGATCGCCGAACCGACGGATGAAGCCGACGGGGTCGGGGTTCCCGGGCAGCGGACCGACGTTGATCAGCTCGATGCCAAGCTCGGCGTAGCGTTCGACGGTCCTCAGGTACTCGTCGGTGTCCTCGAAGGGGTCGACCACCAAAAGACGGCCGAAAGTCTTGCGGATTTCGCCGGGATCCCGGCCCACCGTGTCGCAGTGGCGGTTGAGAGCCTGGATCTTGTGTTTGAGCTCATCGACGTCGTTGGCCATGCTGTTCCAGACGTCGGCGTATTGCGCGACCAGCCGTAGCGTCTTCTTCTCGCCGTCGCCGCCGATTAGAATCGGAGGGCGTCGAATCGGTTGTGGCTCACAGATTGTCTCGGCCAACTGGTAATGCTTGCCGTGGTACGGCCCGTCGTCGTCGCTCCACATCTGCCCGCAGATCTGCAGCGTCTCTTCGAGCATCTCGAAGCGTGTGCTCAGCGGTGGATAGGGAATACCCAGGGCGGTGTGTTCCCTTTCATACCACGCAGCGCCCAGCCCCAACATCGACCGGCCCTGGCTCAGCACGTCAAGGGTGGTGACCGCTTTCGCCAGCAGCCCTGGATAGCGATAGGTCACCCCGGTGACCAGCAAGGTGAGGTCGATAGTCGTGGTCTGTCCGGCCAAAAAGCCCAACGATGTGTAGCCCTCGAGGAACGGATCCTGTGCTCGCCCAAGATTTTCCATCTGAAAGAAATGGTCGGCCAAGGTGAACATCGTCGCGCCGCCCTGCTGGGCGGCCCTGGCCGCCTCAGCCAGCGTTGGGCCCAGCCTCGCCGGGTCCCCTGGCAGAAAGTCAATAAAGTGCACTCCGAATTCCATTGCAATCCTCACCCTTTCACTCGGTCAACCGCTCGAGCAGGGACAATGCGTCAACGATGATGCGACGCTCGGGCTCGGAGTAGCGCTCCCGCATAGCGCGCGCCAGCCACTCCTCACGCACCTGCCGGTCGCTCTCGGCGCGTCGACGACCCGCATCGGTCAACGAAATGACCTGGCGCCGGCCGTCTTCCGGGTCGGGTGTGCGATCGATGAGCCCGCGTTGCTCGAGGGCGGCCACTATCGTGGCCATGGACTGTGGACGCACCCGCTCGGCACCGGCCAGCGCGCTGGCCGATGACGCCCCCTCTTTCCAGAGCCGGGTGAGCACCGCCGTCTGCGACGGTGTCAGACCGCCACCAACCGCGACTTCGCGCAACCGACGTCGCAGCCGGCTGAACAACACCCGCAGATCGCGGGCCGCCGCCAGCGACGACTCAGCGGATTCGGTAGTGCCGTCCACCTCATCCACCTTAAACTAGACAGCTAAAACTGTCCAGTCTGAACTGTCGATTCGCCTGTTAATTTGTCGCTGTGTACCCAGATCGCCAGGAAGCGGGTGATGAGTAGCCACCCGATCGCGACGGCGGAAATTGCCCAGGCACGACGGACCAGTAGTGCGGTGCCACACTGCCGCACCGCGTCGTGGCCGTCGGGTTGGGCAGCCTGGCCGAGGTTGGAGCGCAAGCAGTTGCCGCAGGTGATCTTGACCCCATACACGTCGTACTGATCGAGATAGTTGACGTCCTCCGGACGGATAAATCCGCCGGATTCCAACCCGTTGTGGGTTGGATCAGTAAGTCCTCGCGGTTTCCCGCTTCAATGAGTTCCCGTCACCGCGGAACCGAAACTCCGCCACCCGATCCTGACGAACCAGCGGCCGTTTTAGCGACTACGTTCTGGAATCCGCATGGGCGACTGCGTATTCGGCGAGGCCGGCAAGCGCCTTCGGCAGCGGTTCCCGGTGCAGGACGCCAAGGCGTTGGGTGGCGCGGGTGAGGGCGACATAGAGTTCGGCCGCGCCGCGCGGGCCGTTGGCGAGGATGCGTTGCGGATCCACGACCAGGACGGCGTCGAACTCCAGTCCCTTCGTCTCTGCCGGTACCACGGCGCCCGGCACACCCGGTGGCCCGATCACGACGCTGGTGCCTTCACGGCCGGCTTCGTTCCGGACGAATTCCTCGATGGCAGTGGGCAGTTCGTCTTCATCGACCCGCCTGGACCATGGCTGGACACCGCACGCGCGGACCGACTCCGGTGGCTGGACCGCGGGCGCGAACTCGGCGAGCAGCGCAGCCGCGACATTCATGATCTCCGCGGGGGTGCGGTAGTTCACCGACAGTGGCCGGTAGATCCAGCGGCCAGGCACGTAGCGCTCCAGCATCGCGGCCCACGATGTCGCGCCGGCCTCCGACCGGCGTTGGGCGAGATCGCCGACGACGGTGAAGGATCGGCCCGGGCAGCGCCGCATCAACACCCGCCAGTCCATTTCGGAGAGTTCTTGGGCTTCGTCGACCACGACGTGCCGGTAGGTCCAGTCCCGGTCCGCAGCAGCGCGTTCGGCGAGTTCACGGACGTCGCGCTCCAGGAAGCGCTCGGCCAGGTCCTCCGCGTAGATCATGTGCTGGGCGCGCAGCTGCTCCTCGTCGTCCATCGAGTCCTCGCTCGCAACTTCGAGGAGGTTCAGCACGCCCGCTGCGTACTCGGCCTCGTGATTCCGTTCCCGCTCAGCGGTTTGGTCTGCCTGCTTGTCGCGGCCCAGCAGGTCGACAAGTTCGTCGAGCAGCGGCACGTCCGATACCGTCCAGGCCTCGCCGTCGGCGCGGCACAGCGCCTGGTGGGCGCCTGCCGCGTGCAGTCGTTCGGGAGAGGCGTAAAGCGGTGCCAACAGCGTTTCGGGTGTGAGTATGGGCCAGAGCCGGTCGAGCGCGGCGGTGAACTGGTCGTTTTCGGCGAGCTCGTCGAGCAGGTCCGTCCGCAGTTTCTCCCAGGCTGCCCGATCATCCCGGGTCAGCCAGCCCCGGCCGAGCCGGGCGATCGCCCGTTCGGTGAGCACCCACGTGACGATGTCGCTGAAGACCGCGCGGGCCTGGTTGTGCGGCAGGCCGCTGGCGCGCGCTTCCTCCCTGGCCCACTCCGCCGTCTCGGCGTCGATCCGCATCGTGACGTCCGCCAGTTCGATCAATAGCGGTTGTTCGGGCAGCCGCTGCCGATCGGCGACCGCCGCCGCGAGCACGTCCAGGATCTTCAGCGAGCCCTTGAGGCGCGCCGGGAGCGGGGCGTCCTCGGCGGTGACGTGCAGGCCGGGCACCAAATCGCCGGCCGTCATGAACACCACGCTGGACTCGCCCAACGACGGTAGGACGCGGTCGACGTGGTTGAGGAATGCGGAGTTGGGTCCGATCACCAGCACACCGTGGCGTTCGATCCGCTCCTGCTGGGTGTACAGCAAATACGCGACGCGGTGCAGCGCCACCACCGTCTTACCGGTGCCCGGGCCGCCCTCGATCACCAGCACTCCGGGATGGTCGAGCCGGATGATCTCGTCCTGTTCGGCTTGGATCGTCGCCACGATGTCGCGCATCCCCTCACCGCGCGGTGCGTTGACCGCCGCGAGTAGGGCTGAATCTTCGGAGACTCCCGGCTCTGCGGCACCGGGGCGGCCGAACGTCTCGTCGGTGAAATCGACCACGCGTCGATCACGGGTGTGAAACTGGCGCCGCCGGCGCATGTTCTCCGGGCTGGCGGCGGTAGCGACGTAGAAGGCGCGCGCCGCCGGCGCCCGCCAATCAAGCAGCAACGGCTCATACTCGTTCTCCGCTTCGAAAAGTCCGATGCGGCCGATGTAGAAACGTTCGCCCGAAATGGCATCCAACCGCCCGAAACACAGCCCGTAGTCCGCCACGTCCAGCCGCTTCACCTCTTTGGCCACTGCACGCACCTCGGCGTCCCGATCCGCCAGCGCGTCGCCCTCTCGCCCTAACGCCGCGCGGTACCTGCCTTTGGCTCGCGCGCGCTCGGCGTCGAGCCGCGCGTAAAGCCCATTCACGTAGCTCTGTTCTAACTCCAATTCGTCTTCGTACCCTCGAGACGACACGTTTGCCCCACTTTCCGTGGCTTCGCCGCCACCGCGTCGCGCCAGTTCTGGTGTCGGCCAGCGATTTTGCGCCATGACCCGGGTCTTGCCGCAAGCCCCTCGGTGCGCTCCAGGTCGAAAGCGGAAGCAGTAGAGACGCTCCTTTGCTCTCTCGTCCGCTATAACCCTGCCAGAAGACGCGACGCGCCGGTGCTGCTTGACCACTTGTTTGATCCGGCGAAGCAGCACTTCAACACTGTGTTGGCGCACCTGGATGCCTTCGGGGGTGTGCGCTACGTCATCACGGCGGCAAGGCACATGCGGCTAATCTCAACTGCGTTTGCCACACCCGCCTCCGGGCCATACCGTTTGGTTGCGCGGCGAATCGTGCGAGCGTCGTTCCGCCAGTCCGATGACCGCCAGCAGCAGGCCGGCGATTCCGATGTACATCTGACGACGACTCACGACTTCTCCATAAAAGTTAACGCCTGATTCGCCTAGCTCAGCGGGTCACGTCATGCAGACGTTCGAGAACAGCAGAACCGGCCACGACACGATCGACCCCAGGAAAGACACGGCCAGATCGATCCCATGCATTTGGTGCAAATGCTCGGTGTGTGTCATCGACCAGATTGTGCCTACCAGTAGATATGGTGTGCCGAGGATCAATCCAATGGCAATCAGCTGGCCGATGGAGACCCGGAAATCGAGCACCTTGCGGATCGTCTCCAACATGTGCGTCAACATATGCGTCCCCTTCGGCTTAAGAACGCCGGAGCACCCCCGAGCATCCCCGAGCGTCCATTATGTTAATGAAGATTCTGCCAGCGCGGTAGACGGGATATGGTGAGGCGGTGTCAACCGTCGATGCTGGCATTCGGCGGCGGCCGAAGGACCGCAAAGCGCAGATCGCCCGTGCGTCGGCCGAGGCATTCAGCGCGCAGGGGTATCACGCGGTCAGCATGGAAACCATCGCGGCCAAGGTCGGGGTCTCCGCCACCGCGCTGTACCGGCACTACGCCGGCAAGTACGACCTCTTCCGTGGCGCTGTGCTGGCCCTGAGTCAGCAACTCCTCGACTGCACCGACCTGCAACCGGACGAGGCCGATCCGGCTGGGACGCTGGATCGGCTCGTCGACGCGCTCATCGAGGCGACGCTGGACAATCGCGATTCGGGCGGCCTGTACCGCTGGCAGGCCCGTTATCTGCGCGCCGAGGACCAGGCCGTGCTGACCGGTCAACTGAAGCAGGTGAATCGGCGAGTCCAGAAGCCGCTCATGATGATTCGGCCGTCGTTGAGTTCGTCGCAGCGGTGGATGCTGTCGGCCGGGGTGCTCAGTGCAATCGGCAGCATCGTCGATCACGGGCTGCGGCTGCCGGCCGGCGAGATCCGGGTGCTGTTGGCTGGGGCGGCCTCGTCGATCCTTGCCGCTGAGCTTCCTCAACCCGGCGATGTCTTTCCTCGCCCGGTGCCCTGGCGGATTTTTGCCGATGATGCCGGTGTCTACGAGGCACTGCTGCACGCGTCGATGATGTTGTTCAAAGACCGGGGCTACTCCGAGACCAGCATGGCCCATATCGCCTCCGCCGCCGGGATACCGGTGTCCGGGATCTATCGGTACTTTTCCGGCAAGTGCGAGATCCTGGCGACCGGACTGCGCCGTGCGGCCGACCTGATCTCCGGCCAGCTGTCACCCGTGCTGGGCGCCCTCACCGAACCCCGCCAGGCGTTGACCCTGCTGATCGATGCCTATGTGGCAACATCGTTCGCCAACCCGGAACTGGCGGCGGTCTATTACACCGAACGGGTCAACCTGACACCCGCCGACCAAATGCTGTTGCGCAATGTGCAACTGTCGACGATCGACTCCTGGGTGCGGCTGCTGACGGCTGCGCGGCCGTCGCTCACGCCGTTGCAGGCGCGGTTCCTGGTGCACGCCGCCATGGCGCTGGTAGTCGATCTGGGCCGGATGGTGGACTCCGCAAACTCAGGGGCCGAGTCGGCCTACACGCAGGCGTGCGTGCGAAAACTGATGGAGCTTACGTTGTTTGGCGTCCCGGCAATCCAAGCAGACGCAGCGCCGCGTCAACCGCCAGGCCGGCGACGTCGAGGGTCTTCGAACCCAAGTCGTGCCGGGCGCCGGTGATCTCGACGAGCTCGGTCGGCCCGGCGATCAGCGCCGCCGCATCGCGCACCTCCGCGGGCGTGCCGAACGGATCCGACGTTCCGAAGGTGAACACCGTCGGCACCGTGATGTCCGGCAGGTGCTCGGTGCGGGGACGCTCCGGCTTACCCGGTGGATGGACCGGATAGGAGAACAGGGTGAGCGCATCCACCTCGTTTGAGGGTGTTTGCTGGCTGGCGACCACCATCGACGTCTGCCGCCCGCCGTAGGAGTGCCCGCCGGCGATCAGCGGGCCGTCGGCAAGGCCGCGGCACACGGTTATCGCCTCGACGATTCCGGCGCGGTCGGTCGCCGCCGAACCGGACGGCGGTCCCTTGGGCCGGCGCCGGCGGTACGGCAGGTTGTAGCGCACCGCCAGCCAGCCACGCCGCGCCCATTCGTCGCAAACCTGTTGCAACAGTTTGGATTCCCGGCTGCCGCCGGCGCCGTGGGTGAGGATGACGATTCCTCTTGCGTCACCTTCGGGTTCGTCGGCGATGCCCGCGATCTGGTCGAGGTTCATGTGAGCCTGAACAGGGGAGAGACGGGGCCGTGGCCATGACCCAGCGGATAGGCGGCGCGCAGGCATTCGGTCACCCATCGCTTGCCGAAGCCGACCGCGTCGGGCACGGTGAACCCGTGCGCCAGCGCGCAGGCAGCCGCGGCGGCCAGCGTGTCACCGCCGCCGTGGTCGTTGCCGGTGGGTAGCCGCGGCGCGTCGAACTCGTAGAACTCGGCGCCTTCAGCGGGCCCACCGTAGAGGAGGTCGCAACTGCGGTCCGACGACCGCAGGTGACCGCCCTTGACCAGCACCCACCGTGGGCCCAGCGCGTGCAGGGCCTTGGCCGCGGCGCGCTGCGACTCGGTGTCGACCACATCGATGCCGACCAGCAGGCGCACCTCGTCCAGATTCGGGGTAACCAGCGTGGCCAACGGAAACAGTTGATCGCGAAGCGAATGCAGGGCCTCTCGCGCCATTAGTGGGTCGCCGTGCATGGATGCGCACACCGGGTCGACCACGAGCGGAACCGTCAATTCCAGCCGACGCCACGCGGCGGCCACCGCGGCGATGATGCCGGACGAGGCCAGCATCCCGGTCTTGGCGGCCTGGATGCCGATATCGGTGACCACCGCTTCGATCTGACTGGCCACGAAATCGTCGGGGACCTCGTGAAAGCCCTTGACCCCCAGGGTGTTCTGCACGGTCACCGCGGTCACCGCGACGCACGCATGCACACCAAGCAGCGCCATGGTGCGCATGTCGGCCTGGATGCCGGCGCCACCCCCGGAGTCTGATCCGGCAATGGTCAGCACCCGGTGCGGCGTGGCGCCCGGCGGTGCCAGCGGCAGGAAGCTCACTGGGTGATCGGCAGATACACCCGGTTGCCGTGCTCGGCGAACTCGCGCGACTTCTCGGCCATTTCCTTTTGGAGGGCAGCTTCGATCGCTTCCTCGCTGTCTAGCCCATGTGCGGCGGCGTAGTCGCGGACATCTTGGGTGATGCGCATGGAACAGAACTTCGGCCCGCACATGGAGCAGAAGTGTGCGGTCTTGGCCGGCTCGGCCGGCAGCGTCTCGTCGTGGAATTCCTTTGCCGTATCAGGGTCCAACGACAATGCGAACTGGTCGTTCCACCGGAATTCGAACCGCGCCGTGCTCAACGCGTCGTCGCGCTCCTGGGCGCGGGGGTGCCCCTTGGCCAGGTCTGCTGAGTGCGCGGCGATCTTGTAGGCGATCACCCCGTCCTTGACATCCTTGCGGTCCGGCAGCCCCAGGTGTTCCTTCGGGGTGACGTAGCACAGCATCGCGGTGCCGGCCTGGGCGATGATGGCCGCGCCGATCGCCGACGTGATGTGGTCGTAGGCCGGCGCGATGTCGGTGGCCAGCGGACCCAGGGTGTAGAACGGGGCCTCCTCGCACAGTTCCTCTTCCAGCCGCACGTTCTCGACAATCTTGTGCATCGGGATGTGCCCGGGACCTTCGATCATCACTTGTGCGCCATGGGCTTTCGCGATCTTGGTCAGCTCGCCCAATGTGCGCAGCTCGGCGAACTGCGCGGCGTCGTTCGCGTCGGCGATGGAACCCGGCCGCAGCCCGTCGCCCAGCGAGAAGGTGACGTCGTAACGCGCGAAGATGTCGCACAGCTCCGCAAAGTTGGTGTACAGGAATGACTCCTGATGGTGGGCCAGGCACCAGGCCGCCATGATCGACCCGCCGCGGGACACGATGCCGGTGACCCGTTTGGCGGTTAGCGGCACATAGCGCAGCAGCACCCCAGCGTGCACGGTCATGTAGTCCACGCCCTGTTCGCACTGCTCGATCACGGTGTCGCGGTAGATCTCCCAGGTCAGCTCGGTCGGATCGCCCTTGACCTTTTCCAACGCCTGGTAGATGGGCACCGTGCCGACCGGCACCGGCGAATTGCGCAGGATCCACTCGCGGGTTTCGTGGATGTTCTTGCCGGTGGACAGGTCCATGATGGTGTCCGCACCCCAGCGGGTGGCCCACACCATCTTGTCGACTTCCTCGGCGATCGATGACGTCACCGCGGAGTTGCCGATGTTTGCGTTGACCTTGACCGCGAATGCCTTGCCGATGATCATCGGCTCGCTCTCGGGGTGATTGTGGTTGGCCGGGATCACCGCGCGACCGCGGGCGACCTCGTCGCGGACCAGCTCGGCCGGCATGGCCTCGCGGGCGGCGATGAACGCCATCTCGGCGCTGATCTCGCCGGCGCGGGCCCGTTGCAGCTGAGTGCCGCGATCGCGGACGATTCCGGGCCGCGGTGGTAGCCCGGATGTCAGGTCGATCACCGGATCCGAATGGGTGTACGGCCCGGAAGTGTCGTAGAGATCGAAGTGATCTCCGGTGGACAGGTGCACCCGCCGGAACGGCACCCGGAGAATGGCCCCGCCGCCGGGGGACGCCACGTCGCGGTAAGCCTTGCTGCTGCCCGCGATGGGTCCGGTGGTCACGGAGGGTTCGACGGTGACGGTCATATTTTTAATCTCCCTACGCCGGCATTACCCGGTCAGGTTCGTACGGTCGACGGCCCCAAGCCGTCCTCTCAGCGCACTCGGCGTGCGCTCCCGCGTGGGTTGAGTTGCAGGCTATTTTCGATTGCCCGGCTCCTCCTCGAATCGCTGCGCGATTCGCATCGTCGCCAGGCCCCTCCCACGCTAGCGCAGTGCGCCGATGGTGTGCAGGGGGGATGGAAGCCGTGGGATGATGCAAAGGTGCGACAGCCCAAGTCGGCGGGCGCTACCAAACCCACCCAGACCCGCATCGAGCAAACCGGCGCGGCGCAGGCCGGCGCCGAGTATCTGAACGTCGGCAGCTTTCGCTTCTGGTTCGTCGGTGAACGCTGGGAATGGTCCGACGAGGTAGCGCGGATGCACGGCTACGAACCCGGATCTGTGGCGCCGACGACCAAATTGCTGTTGTCGCACAAGCATCCGGAAGACCGTGCGCACGTCCAGGATCTGCTCGATCATGCGTTGCACTCGCGGGAGTCGTTCTCGAGTCGGCACCGGTTCGTCGACACCGGGGGCTCGGTGCACGACGCGATTGTCGTGGCCGATCGAATATTGGACGACGAGGGTGCGGTGGTGGGGACCGCGGGCTATTACGTCGACCTCACCGCGACGATCGACGAAACCAGGTCCGAGACGCGGCAAGAGGTGCTCGACGAGGCGCTGCCGGACCTATTCGAGAACCGAGCGGCGATCGAGCAGGCCAAAGGTGTGCTGATGGCTGTCTACCGGGTCAGCGCGGAGCAGGCCTTTCGTGTCCTGCAGTGGCGCTCGCAAGAGACAAACACCAAGTTGCGCGCGTTGGCAAAGCAACTGCTCGAGGACGTCGTCGCGCTGCCGCCCCCGCCGGCCACCCTGCAAAGTCAGTTCGACCATCTGTTGCTGACGGCTCACGAGCGCATCGCCGCCGAACCCGGCCGGTAGCGGGCGCCGCCATCAGATTCAGATCTCTTCCATCGCCTCGCCGAGTTCTTCGAGGAGCTTGTTGTGGTGGTTGCTGGCCAGTAGGTGTCCGGCGGCGATGACGAGAGCGACCGGCCATTCGATGAGTTCGAAAGCAGCAAGCGCGGCCAGACCGCCGTAGTAGGCCAGCTGCTCGGGCCGCGGTATTTCGGTTTGTCCGAGCACCGGCAGGTTCACCACGAAGGTTTCGCCTTCGCGGATTTGCTGCACGGCCTCACGCTGGGACGTTCCCTGACGAGCCTTTTTTTCCGCCATCATTTGCCTTTCAGTAACGAAGGGTTTGCCAGTGAGCCGGGTGGCGCGGTCACCGTCGGACGTATGGCGACCTCCGACGCCCTGAGGGATCAGATAACGACCGATCCGATAGCTTGGACGTTCTCTCGGGTGCTGACCCGGCCGCTGAGGGAGTTATATGCGTTGTTGTGGCGTGCTGGGGTGGTGGAAATCCGCGAGACCGACCGGGCGGCTCGTCGTCCGTCGCCGCCGCAGGCTCAGGTGGCTCCGTCTCCGACGTGCCCCGACGATCCAGCGCGGCGTTCACAACGCCAATGACGACGGTCGCAGCAGCCGCGGCTCCCAGACCCTGAGCCCACCCGACGGGATCAAGCGGGGTGCAGCCGAGCAGTTGGCTGGCCACTGGAATGCTGATCAGCGTCCCCATCACCGCAAGCGAGCCCACCGCGGTGAGCACCACCATCGGGGCGTGAGATTCCAGCAGTGTCTGGCCCAATTCGGCGCCCACCAGCGCGACCAACGCCACCGTCGATGCGCGTTGCGGAAGCGGCGGCCCGGTGACGCCGGCCATTGCCCAAGCTATCGTCGCGGCGGCGGCGGTGGTGGTGCCACGGATGACGACCGCACGCCACAGCGCGGGCTGATCCGCGCCGCGTAGGCCGGGATCGACCGGGCCACTGGGCTTGCTGACCGCCAGGGCGGCGGCCGGCAGCGCATCGGTCATCGTGTTGACCAGCAGCAGCTGCCGCGTGTTCAGCGGCGAGATGCCGGTGATCGCACTGCCGATGATGGCGAACAACACCTCGCCGGCGTTGCCGCCGAGCAGCACGGACACCGCCGCCTGCACCCGCCGCCAGAGTTGGCGTCCTTCCTCGATGGCGTGCAGCAGCCCCTCGATACGGGCGTCGACCAGCACGACGTCGGCAGCCATGTGAGCCGGGTCGCTGCCTCCCGCGACCACCCCGATACCGACGGTGGCGGCCCGGATGGCGGCGGCGTCGTTGGAGCCGTCGCCGACCATCGCGCACAGCACTCCGACACTTTCGAGCGTCTGAACGACCTGGACTTTGTTCTCCGGTGTCATCCGGGCGAAGATCACCAGTTCGGTCACGACGCGCTCTTGGTCCTTGCGGGACAGCGCATCCCACTCCGAACCGCTGATGACTTGCTCGGCGGCGACCGACAGACCCAGCTCCTCGGCAATGGCCTTGGCCGTGATCGGATGATCGCCGGTGATCAGCTTGATGCCCACGCCTTGCTGGCGCAGATTCGCAAGCAGGCCGGCGGCTTCGGGGCGCGGGGTGTCCGACAGACCGAGGAACCCCGCGAGTGTCAACCCGTCATGCGTGAATTCGGAGATGTCGTCGGGGTTGTCCTTGATCGCCTGGGCCTGTTTTGGCGTCAGCCGGCGCTGCGCGACCGCAATCACCCGCAGCCCGCCGGCGGCCAGTTCACCGACGATGTGCTCCCAGGGTTGTTGGGTGGACGAATCGACGTCAGCGCAGGCGGCCAATACGACCTCCGGCGCGCCCTTGACGGTGAGCTCGCTGCCGGTCACCGAGGCCGAGAACGACCTGCCGGAGCGGAAGGGAAGGTGAGCGGTGGGTGCTTTGGAGGTCGAGCCGTCGGCGGCCCCGCCGCTCTCTTTGTTTATCTCAGAGGCGGCCTCGACAATGGCCGCATCGGTCGCGTGCGCCTGCCTGCTGTCGTTCGACGCCGGGGCGGCGTGGGCCGCGCAGCGCAGTACCTCCTCGCCTGAGTAGCCCGGCGCCGGGTGGACGTGCGCAACCCGCAGGCGGTTCTGGCTGAGTGTCCCAGTCTTGTCGAAGCAGACCACCTCGACACGGCCAAGCGCCTCCACCGAACGCGGAACGCGGACCAGCGCACCGAACTTCGTCAGTCGTCGCGCCGACGCCGCCTGCGCAAGCGTCGCCACCAACGGCATCCCTTCGGGAACCGCGGCGACCGCGATGGCGATGCCGCTGGCGACTGCCTGCTGCAAACCGACGCGGCGCAACAACCCGAGCGCGCCGACCACTGCACCACCGCCCACGCTCACCGGAAAGGCCTGATTGGTGAGCTGGCTGAGCTGGTGCTGCAGGCCGATCTCGGAGGAAAGGTCGGCGGACACCAGCTCGGCCGCACGACGTTGCTGGGTGTCGGCCCCGACGGCGGTCACCACGGCTACCGCGGTTCCCGTCACGACGGTGGTCCCGGCATAGAGCATGCAGCGACGCTCGGCGAGGGGGGCACCGGGCGTGGCCTCGGCCTGCTTCTCCACCGACAGCGACTCACCGGTGAGCGTCGACTCGTCGACCTCGACGTCGACCTCCTCGATGACCCGAGCGTCGGCGGGCGCCACCTCGTGGGTCCGCACCTCGATGACATCGCCGGGCCGCAGCTGCGCCGCGATGACATCGGTGTAGGCCCGCTCCCCTGCCGGACCGGTTATCACCTTTCTGGCCGGCGGAATCTGCTGAGCCAGAAGCCGGTTCAGTCGGTTTTCGGCGCGCAGCCGCTGGCTGGCGGCCAGCACCGAGTTCCCGGCCAGCACCGAGAAGACCAACACCGCATCGACGGGCGAACCGAGCACTGCGCTGGCCGCCGAACCCAGCGCCAGGATGGGAGTCAGCGGGTCGGTCAGCTCGGCGCGGACGGCTTTGATGAACTGCCAAACGGCGTGTCCGGGCGATGCGCCCAGTTGCGCGATTCGAGGAGCCGTTTCCAGGTCGCCGCCCGGCTCGGAGTCGGGTGTGGGCAAGGCCTTGCGAACCTGCTCGCCCGACATCGCGTGCCATTCGTGGACGGCGAGTGGGCGCGGCGTGTCTGCGTTCATGACCCCGCGTGCCAGCAGGTATCCGGAGAGCAGACCGGCCGCCGCCCCGAGGTTGACCGGTCCCGGGCCGATGCCCCGGACGGTCGGGATCATCAAGAGCGATCCCATGGCCGTTGCGCCCGCCGACAGCCCGACGCCTCGCTGCGTTGCGGTCTTGGCCGCCGGCAGCGCGTGCAGCACCCGCCAGGCTGCGGCCAGATCGGGCAACAAAAGATCGGCGTGCCACGCGGGCGGATCGGCGTCTTGTCGCGGCAGCATGCCCAGTGCCAGGTCGGCGGACGAAATCGCTTGTGCGGCAGACGATGACAACACCGCTACGGTGCGGCCCGCCTCCTGCAGGTCGGCCACCGCGCGGGCAAGGGCGTCGTCGATGGAGCCGCGTGCTCCGTTCTGCACGGGTCGGATTTCGTCGAACGCCGGTCGCAACTCGTCCAGGGAGTCGACGTCGACCGAGATCAGCTCCACCCCGGTGCGGTGTGCCTCGGCCACTACGGCCGACGCCAGTGGATCGTGTGTGGGAAGGAAAAGCGCCTCGACTTTGGAATTCGTCCGGCTGCCCGATATCGCGCGCACCGGATGCCAGCCCGGGCGCAGGCTGCTTTTCTCCAGCATGAGCTGGGCTCGATTCCACCCTGCGGACAGCTCGCTGTCGTCGGCGCCGCGAATGCGCGCCACCCGCAAGGTGTCGGTACACAACACCCGGGGGTCGATGACGATCGCGTCGACCTTGTGCAGCCGCCGCAGGGCCGCCGGGCGCAACGGCAACACCGAATGCCGATCGGCCAATCCCCGCCCCAGCGTGGTGGCGAATGCCTCCGGGGCGGTGCGGGTGGCCTTTGGCGTGGTCACCTGCACCGCGGTGGCGGCCATGTTCACGTTGCGGGTGCCGGCGCCGATCAGCCCGGCGCTCAGCGCCTGGATCAGCGCGAAACGCTCGGTGCTGGTCTCGGATTTCGCGGCGGGCGCTTGCCGCCGTGACGACGGATCGGCGGGCGGCTGGTCGGCGTGCAATGCCAACCTGGGTTCATGCCCCCGCCAGGATCGCGCCTCGGCGTGGGACTCGGCGGCCTTCAGCGATTGCATCGTCAGCCCGATCGCCAATGACGTCGTTGACTGGCCGAGGGTTTGCGTCGCCGCCACGACGAGCGTCATGACGGTGTCGGTGGCGGGCCCGCCAATACGGTTCTCGAGCAGACGGCGCAGCCGGGGCTGGTAGTCGAAGAACGTCACGCCCGCGACGACCGGGTTCGGCAGTTTGTTCCAGAGCAGCATTCGGCCGGTGTAGGCGATGCCCAGCCCCGCCGCGTTGACGGCGACGGTGAGCGCGCGGGTCGCCAGCACCACGCCGTCGCCCGGCAGACTTGGCGTAGCCGGTGTCGGCTCTTGCGGGCTTTGGATTGGGCAGCAACGTTTTTCGGCGTCGCCGACGGCACGGCAAAGGTCGCTCAGCGACGTGTCCTGATCGCCGATTTCCACGACCACCCGCGACAAGGGGTGGTTCAGGCTGGCCGAGGTGACGCCGGGGTGGGTCCGGACCGCGTCCAGCACAACCCGCCCCAGTTCGCCGTCGACCGCGTCGTGAAGGCCGCGCACCTCGATCCAGGCGCGATTCTCGCCACGCCAACAGCGCCGACTGAGCGTTTCACGCGACAGCTCGCCGGGGAGCGCTTTGGCTCCTTCGCGCAGCGGGATGCCCGCCACCTCGAGGCCGGCCCCGATGCCGGCTTTGGCAACCGCGCCCGCGCTCTTCCCCAGGGTCCCCGCGACGTTTGCCGCGGTGCTCACCGATGCACTGGCTAGGGCGGTGGTTACCTGGAAGCCCATACCGAGAGCGCGCAACGGCATAGATCGTATGGATGCGCCTATGGTCAAAAGGTAACAGTGCCGATCAGTTTGTGCTGCGCAACTCTGTGGCGCCCGCCCGCCGGCCAGCCGTCTTCTTGGCCGCTGGTTTACTGGCGGCCTTCGCCGGCGCGGCTTTCTTCGGCTCCGGCTCGCTGGGTACCGGCTTGAGGGTCGCCTTCGCGACCGGTGCAGGCGGCTCTGGTTTGCGGTTCATCTTGCTCAGCAGCAGCGCGCCGCCACCGACGGCTAACAGCACCGGCCACTCGACCAGCCCGGCGACGCCAAGCGCACCAAGGGCCAAGGCGGCTGCCGGCGTCGAGTGACTACCCGCGCTGACTCCGCGCTTAACGCCCTGCGCGGCTCCCGTTACACCGCCGACGACTCCGTTCACCGCGGCGCCACCCACTGCGCCCGCGGTCGCTGTGGTCACCGTCGCCGCACGACTCACCGTTTTACCGACGCTGCGGACTGCCCCGCCGACGACACTCATCATGACTCCCTGGTCTTCGGTCGCTCTGGCTGCGACCACGTTGATGCCGCTCGTATTCCTGTTGAACGCGAAGTGAACAGCATCACCAGCCTGCCACGTCGCATACGCGCAGACAACGACCGCCTCACGGAATTTCGGCCAGTTAACTTGCGCGTGGGTAATTTTAACGGCGGCGAAGCCGGCCAGGCGGGTAACTCAGGCCGGTTTCACATCAACCAGCACCGGCGCGTGATCACTGGGCGCCTTGCCTTTGCGCTCCTCGCGCACGATCTGCGCATCGACGACGCGGCCGGCCAACGCCGGCGAGGCCAGGATGAAGTCGATGCGCATGCCCTGCCTCTTCGGAAACCGCAGCTGGGTGTAGTCCCAGTAGGTGTAGACGCCGGGTCCCGGGGTGAATGGCCTTACCACGTCGGTGAATTGCGCTTCGACAACGGCGTTGAATGCCTTGCGTTCCGGCTCGGAGACGTGTGTTGAGCCCTGATAAAACTCGGTGCTCCAGACGTCTTCGTCGGTAGGGGCGATATTCCAGTCGCCGACGAGTGCGATCGGAGCGGCGGGATCGTCGCGCAGCCAACCTTCGGCCTTATCACGCAGCGCGGCAAGCCAATTGAGTTTGTAGATGTAGTGGGGATCGTCAAGGGTGCGGCCGTTGGGCACATACAGGCTCCATACCCGTACGCCGCCGCAGGTAGCGCCCAAGGCCCGGGCTTCGGCCGCCGCGGTCGCTTCTGGCTTGCTGCTCCAGCCGGGCTGGCCGTCGAAGCCGATCTGCACATCGTCCAGCCCGACGCGGGAGGCGATCGCCACGCCGTTCCACTGATTGAAGCCGACGTGCGCCACCTCGTAGCCGAGTTCGAACAACGGCAGGGTGGGGAACTGGCTATCCGAGCACTTGGTCTCCTGCATGGCCAGCACGTCGACTTCGGCGCGTGCCAGCCAGTCGACGACGCGGTCCAGGCGGGTGCGAATCGAGTTGACGTTCCAGGTGGCCAGCCGCAGGAGCGGGGATCGCAAGCGCGGCGAAGCCGGGCGCTGGGGGTACCTCCCGCTTGCGGGGGACGGGTCGCCGCCATCAATCGTGCCGTCGGGCATGGCTAGACGGTATCCCAGGCGCCGGGCCGGACCGGGAAGTAGCGGGTCCGGTGGTGCAACCGGAAACCCAGGGATGCGGCGACGGCGATCGCGTTCGCGTCGCGCTCAGCAACCCGCAGGTAGCCACGGGTCGCGCCGTGCCGCGCACCCCAGGCCAGCAGCGCCTCGCAGTCCCGGCATGCGCCGCGGTGGTCGTCGGCCGCGCGGACGTCAGACAGGCCCACCAGGCCCACCCAACGGGTGCCGTCCGGCGCGTCGGTCACCGCCGCACGGGCGAACTCGCCGAACTTCACGTCAGCGTGGCGTCCGTTGTCGAGCTGCACGCCAGCGTGACGCTCGGGCGAGCCGTGAGGCCCGTCGGGCACGTCGGGCACATCGGGCACGTCGCGCACCAGGATTTGCTCGGTGTGTTCGCTCTCCAGGCCCGGCGGCGGCCGCAGCAATCGGTCGGGGATGGCCAATCGCGGCGTCAGGTCGCGGTGCGCGTACCAGGCGACGATCGCGGGGATCGTATTTGGTCGAGCCGAAATAGCGAGCGGCACTGCTGAATTGGCTTCCATAGCGGCCCCGTGCCCGGCCCTTAGCAGCCAGCCGTCCAGCCAGGTCGATTCAACGTCGGGCCGGTCCGCGGCGGCCGCGTGTTCCAGCGCCCGGATCTCGGCGGTGCGCACCGGTGTGTCGGTCAATACCCGCAGCGCGACTACGTCGGAGGGCGCGCACTCGACCACCGCGCCCGTCTTCGTGTGCACCCGCACCACCGGATCGATCGCCAGGAGGTGCCCCACCGCATCGGTAAGCGGCGGGATCGATCCGGCGGGCCGGCGGTACCGAACCGTCACCCGCGTCCCGACCTCCGGCCACGAGACCATCAGTGACCGAACGGGTCGGGCCCCTCGCCCGGCAGCCACGACAGCCCGGGAACGCCCCAGCCGTGCGACTTGACGGCCCGTTTGGCGGCGCGGGCGTGCCGGCCGATGAGACGGTCCAGATACAGGAACCCATCCAGGTGCCCGGTTTCGTGCTGCAGCATGCGGGCAAACAGGCCGGTGCCCTCGATGTCCACCGGATTGCCGTCGGCGTCCAGGCCGGTGACCCGCGACCACTTCGCGCGTCCGGTGGGGAACGATTCGCCGGGGACCGACAGGCACCCCTCGTCGTCGTCGCCCGGGTCGGGCATGGTCTCGGGTATTTCGGAGGTTTCCAGCACCGGGTTGATCACGACGCCGCGGCGGCGGGCGGTCTGTCCGCGGTCGTCGGCGCAGTCGTAGACGAACAGTCGCAGTCCGTGCCCGATCTGGTTGGCGGCCAGGCCGACCCCGTGGGCGGCGTCCATGGTGTCGTAGAGGCTGGCGACCAGTTCGGCCAGATCCCCCGGTAGCGAACCGTCGGCGCCGACCTGCACCGGCGTCGTGGGGGTGTGCAAGATGGTATCTCCCACTATGCGAATGGGTACGACTGCCATGGTCGGGTAGCTTAGCCAGGCGTGCGAAGCGGCGGGCAATCTAAGCGACTCGGCCGACTCGCGGGTCCGGGTTACGGCTCAACACTTCGCGGCGTGGTTCAATATTCGCCGAAACATGCGCCTATTTAAGTCAAATCATTCGAGCAATTTGGGAATCCGCCGGAAGGGTCCAGGGGAAGCGATATGGACAGCGCCATGGCGCGGGCAAATCGAGCGGGGGACGACTCTGAAATCGCCGATGGGCTCACCCGCCGCGAGCACGACATCCTGGCATTCGAACGTCAGTGGTGGAAGTTTGCCGGTGTCAAGGAAGAAGCGATCAAAGAGTTGTTCTCGATGTCGGCGACGCGCTACTACCAGGTACTCAATGCGCTGGTCGATCGACCGGAGGCGTTAGCCGCTGACCCGATGCTGGTGAAGCGGTTGCGACGGCTGCGCGCCAGCCGCCAAAAGGCGCGTGCGGCCCGGCGTCTCGGCTTCGAGGTCACCTGACGGCCCAAGTGCTTTTGCAGGTTCCGGCCTGCACCTGGCTACAGTGGGCTCGATGAACGAGCGTGTCCCCGATTCTTCGGGGCTCCCCCTGCGGGCCATGGTGATGGTGCTGATATTTCTTGGCGTCATATTCCTGCTGCTCGGGTGGCAGGCCCTGGGCTCGTCCGGGAACGCCGATGATGAATCGGCGTCGCCGGCGTCGAGTGTGAGCACAACCAGCACCGCTTCGGCGTCGACCTCGACAAGCCCCAAGCCTGCCCCGGCCAACCAGGCCGAGGTACGCATATACAACATCTCCTCGACAGCGGGCGTAGCGGCGCGCACGAAGGACCAGCTGATAGCCGCCGGCTTTAAGGTCACCGACGTCGGGAACCTGGCGGTGCCCGATGTGACCTCCACCACGGTGTACTACAGCGACGCCGAGGGCGAGCGCGCCACCGCGGACGCGGTGGGCCAGAAGCTGGGGGCACCCGTCGAGGCGCGGATCCCCGCCCTTGCCAACCAGCCGCCCGGTGTCATCGTCTTGGTGACGGGCTGACTCGCTGCGGGCTGAAATCTGATTGCGCGACTCTCCCCGCGGGCTGTTCCAGCCCGCTCCAAACTTAGGGGGTCGTCACGCTAGGCTCTCGCTATGCCCAAATTCGCCGGTCACCGCAATGTCGCCGTCACCATGTCCGCGCTGTCTGCGGCCAGTTGCGTCGCGCTGGTAAGTGCGTGCTCGTCGCCCCAACACGCGTCGACAACCCTTGGTACCACCCCGGCGATCTGGACCGGAGCATCCGCGGCGGCGGGAACCTCGGGTCCCGAGACTGCGCCGGCGCCGGCGGGGGCACCGAACACCACCGCCCACCTGAAGGCACCCGACGGCACCGAGGTGGCGACGGCGAAGTTCGAGTTCAACAACGGCTTTGCCACCATCACGATCGCGACGACCGCCGGTGGTTATCTGTCGCCCGGTTTCCACGGAGTGCACATCCACAAGGTGGGCAAGTGTGAGCCCAACTCACTCGCCCCGGGCGGCGCCGGTGCTCCCGGGGACTTCCTGTCCGCCGGCGGGCACCTCCAGCTGCCGGGGCACACCGGGCACTCCAGCGGTGACCTCACCTCGCTGCAGGTGCGCAAAGACGGCACCGCGATGCTGGTGACTACCACCGACGCCTTCACCATGGAGGACCTGACAACCGGTGAGAAGACCGCGATCATCATTCACGCCGGCGCCGACAACTTCGGCAACATTCCGGCGGATCGCTACAACCAGGTCAACGGGACGCCGGGTCCCGACGAAACGACGATGACCACCGGTGACGCCGGCAAGCGGGTGGCGTGCGGTGTCATTGGTTCCGGCTAGCCCGGCGGTCAACAGGGCAACTGACCATATCGACTTCGCCCGCTCACCGCGGTCGACCATCGGGGTGGAATGGGAATTCGCCCTCGTCGACGCGCAGACCCGGGACCTGAGCAACGAAGCCACCGCCGTCATCGCCGAGATCGGCGAAAACCCGCGTGTGCACAAGGAATTGCTGCGCAACACGGTCGAAGTTGTCAGCGGCATCTGCGACAGTGCCGGGCAGGCCATGGAGGATCTGCGCACCACGTTGGGCCCGGCCCGCCGGATTGTCCGGGATCGCGGGATGGAGTTGTTCTCCGCCGGCACGCATCCGTTCGCCCAGTGGTCCACCCAGAAGCTCACCGACGCGCCGCGCTACGCCGAGCTGATCAAGCGCACCCAGTGGTGGGGCCGGCAGATGCTGATCTGGGGCGTGCACGTCCACATCGGGATCTCGTCGGCGAACAAAGTGATGCCGATCATGACGTCGCTGCTCAACTATTACCCGCACCTGCTGGCGCTGTCGGCGTCGTCGCCGTGGTGGGGCGGCGTTGACACCGGATACGCGAGTAATCGGGCCATGATGTTTCAGCAGCTGCCGACCGCCGGGCTGCCGTTTCACTTTCAGACCTGGGCGGAGTTCGAAGGCTTCGTTTACGACCAGAAGAAGACTGGCATCATCGACCATATGGACGAAATCCGTTGGGACATAAGGCCATCACCGCATCTGGGCACCCTCGAGGTGAGGGTCTGCGACGGCGTGTCCAACCTGCGCGAACTCGGCGCGCTGGTCGCATTGACGCACTGTCTGGTTGTCGACCTGGACCGCCGGCTCGACGCCGGCGAGTCGCTGCCGTCCATGCCGCCCTGGCATGTCCAGGAGAACAAATGGCGCGCCGCTCGCTACGGCCTGGACGCGGTGATCATCTTGGATGCCGACAGCAACGAGCGGTTGGTTACCGACGATCTCGCCGATGTGCTGACCAGGCTGGAGCCGGTCGCCAAGTCGCTGCATTGCGTTGACGAGCTGGCCGCGGTGGCCGACATATGGCGCGAGGGTGCCTCATACCAGCGGCAGCGTCGGGTGGCCGAGGAGCATGACGGCGACCTCCGCGCGGTCGTCGATGCGCTGGTTGCTGAGCTGGACATTTAGCCGCGCCCGAATTGTTGAACGGTTGCTCGGCCCGCACAATCCATTTCCCCCGAAGCGCCATGGCGTCCCGCGAGCAGCGATAAGCTGCGCTCCTGTCGAGTTCTATTGGGTGACTTACGTTTTTGCTGAGTTTTCCCGCATAGTGGGAGGTTCCCATGTCATTTGTGGTTGCAGCACCGGAATGGGTGGCGGCGGCAGCGACGGATTTGGCGAATATCGGATCAGCGATCGGCGCGGCCAATACGGCGGCCGTGGCCCCGACGACGGGAGTTATCGCTGCGGGCGCCGATGAGGTGTCGGCGGCGATCGCGGCATTGTTCGGGCCGCACGCCCAGGCGTATCAGGCGCTCAGCGCCAGGCGGCGCAGTTTCACGCCCAGTTCGTACAGGTCCTGAACGCGGGCGCCACGGCGTACGCGAGCGCAGAGGCCGCTAACGCTTCTCCGCTGCAGGCGACCTTGCAGTCCGTCGGACAAGAGGCGCTCAGCGCGGTCAATGCGCCGACCCAGGCACTGTTGGGTCGACCGCTCTTCGGCAACGGTGCCGATGCGACGACGGCCGGCGGTAGCGGCGCGGCCGGTGGGATCCTATACGGCAACGGCGGGGCCGGGGCGAACGGCGGCGCGGGTCAAGCCGGCGGCGCCGGTGGAGCCGCGGGTCTGATCGGCAACGGCGGAGCCGGCGGTAACGGCGGGGCCGGCGCGGCCGGCGGCAAGGGCGGCAACGGCGGCCTGCTGAGCGGTAACGGCGGCAGCGCCACCGCCGCAAGCGGGCAGGGTGGGGCCGGCGGTGCCGGCGGCGACGCGTTCCTCTACGGCCATGGCGGCGCCGGTGGGTCCGGCGGCGACGGGGTGGCCGGCGGGGCCGCCGTCAACCCGGCATACAGCCAGAACGGCCAGCTGCCCTTGGGCGCAGCTGGCACGGATAACCCCAATGGGAACGGTGGTGTCGGCGCCAACGGTGCGAACAGCACGATGGCTGGGATCGCCGGCGCTCCCGGCACCGACGGCGGGTCGGCGGCTACTACCAACCCAACAACCGTCACCAGCATTACCGGCGGGACCGGCGGGACCGGCGGTGGCGGCGGCACCGGCGCCTCGGGCGGTAACGGCGGCACCGGCGGAATGGCCCAACCCCAAGTCGATATGCCCGTCACAGGGGGTGCCGGCGGTGCCGGCGGCGCCGGGGGTGCGGGTGGTCCCGGCGGTACCGGCGGCAACGGCGGCAACGGCGGGAACGTTTTCAACTTCACCGGGGGTGCGGGAAAGACGATTGGGGGTGACGGCGGTGCCGGCGGTGCGGGCGGCACCGGCGCCGCGGGCGGTAACGGCGGCAATGGCGGTTTCGCCAATGGCGGGGGCCTTCCTCCGACAGCCGAGGCCGACGGGGGCGCCGGCGGCCAGGGCGGTCGCGGCGGCGACGGCATGGCCGGCGGTGCCGGCGGTGCCGGAGGGGCCGGCGGTCGGGGCGGGTTGCTGTTCGGCGTCGGCGGCGACGGGGGTCACGGTGGCATCGGTGCCGACGGTGGCACCGGTGCCGACGGCGGCGCGGGCGGCACCGGCGGAAAGGGCGGTCCGACGTTGGGCATGCCGGCACAGAACGGTCCGGGCGGTAACGGCGGCGACGGCGGCGATGGTGGTGACGGCGGTACTGGCGGTATCGGCGGGGACGGCGGCGCGGGCGGTGCGGGCGGACTGTTCGGCAGCAGCGGCAGCCACGGCGTCGGCGGTACCGGCGGCCACGGTGCCGCCGGGGGCGTCGGCGGCGCCGGCGGCGCTGCCGGCACAGACGAAAACGGTTTCCCAGCAGCCCCGGCAACCCCGGCAACCCCGGCATAGCCGCCGACGGTCAGGCCGGCAAGTCCAGTTGACAGATGCGTCTGGCAGCTCAAGCCGAGCGCTGAATTGCTCAGTTAGCCATTTAACCAACATTTAGCCAATATTTGGCCTCCGACGGGCAAACAAACTCATTGGCCGCGTCCGGATCGCGGTACGCTGTGCTCTGCCTAATTGTGCACAAGTGTAATCCCGACTTTTTGCTGGTTTGTCCAAATTGGTGGGAGGCGTCCCATGTCGTTTGTCATCGCAGCGCCCGAGATGGTGGCGGCGGCGGCTTCGGATTTAGCGAACATCGGTTCGACGATCTCTTCGGCCAATGCGAGCGCGGTGGCCCCGACGACGGGGGTGCTGGCCGCGGCTGGCGACGAGGTATCGGCGGCCATCGCGGCGCTGTTCGGCGCGCACGGCCAGGCCTATCAGGAGCTAAGTGCGAAGGCGGCGGCGTTTCACAACCAATTCGTACAGGCGATGAACACGGGTGCGGCAACGTACGCCAGTTCCGAGGCCGCCAACGTTTCGGTGTTGCAGACCATCAAGAACCTGTCGTTGTTCCAGCCCCTTGCATTGCTGACGGGCCGTCCGCTGATCGGCGACGGCGTAAACGGGGGGACCGTTGGCGGGGTCGGGCAAGCCGGCGGGGCCGGCGGCTGGCTACTCGGTAACGGGGGTAACGGTGGTGCCAGCACGAACGCCGGCGCCACCGGCGGTGCCGGTGGCGCCGCCGGGCTGCTCGGCAACGGCGGTAATGGCGGTAATGGCGGTTCCGATGGGAAGGGCGGAGCCGGCGGCAGCGGTGGAACGTGGCGCGGCAACGGCGGGAACGGCGGTAACGGCGGGAACGCCACCGTCGTCGGCGGTGCCGGCGGCGCGGGCGGGAACGGCGGCACTGCCGGGCTGCTCGGCAACGGCGGTAGTGGCGGGAACGGCGGCGCCGGGGCGGCCGGCGCCGCGGTGGGCGCCAACCCGCCAGACCAGACGACCGGCCATCTCACGGCGCCTGGCACGCCCGCGGCCAACCCCAGCGGTGACGGCACCGCCGGCACCAACGGCACCGCTGGCAGTACCGCGGGGCAGGGCGGCGCCAACGGCGGTGACGGCGGCGACGGCACGTCCAACGGCTCTGGCGTTACCGGCGGTGCGGGCGGTGCAGGCGGCAGCGGCGGGACTAACGCCGCGGGTGGCACCGGCGGCACGGGCGGGGCGGCCACCAACACCGGCGCCGGCAGCGCGACCGGCGGCGACGGTGGCGCCGGGGGCGCCGGCAGCAGCGGCGGCGCCAACGGCGCCGGGGGCCATGGCGGACCGGCCATGGTTGCGACCGCGGCAATAGCGACGGCGACCGGGGGTCCGGGCGGCAACGGCGCGTCCGGCGCCGCGGGCACCGGCACGCAGGGCGGTGGCGGCGGTGCAGGCGGCGACGCCACGGCCACCTTGGGTACCGCCGTTGGGGGAGACGGAGGCAACGGCGGTAACGGCGGCACCGGCGCGACGGGCCAAGCCGGCGGCGGCGGTGGCGCCGGGGGCTCCGGTGGTCGTGGCGGGTTCTTCGGCGTCGGCGGTAGCGGCGGCGCCGGCGGGGCGGGCGGTGCCGGCGGCACTGGGGCGCCCGGTGGCGCCGGCGGTGACGGCGCCGACGGCGGTACCGCCACGGGCGCTACGGCAACCGCGGGCGCCGGCGGTGACGCCGGCGACGGCGGCAGGGGTGGCGTCGGAGGCAAAGGCGGTAATGGCGGTGACGGCGGTGACGGCGGCGGGACGCGATACAGAGGCGAGCCGGGCAACGCCGGCGCCGGCGGTCAAGGCGCCGTGGGCGGCGGCGGTGGCACGGGCGGGGCCGCCGGCGACCCCGGGACCGGGTCCACCACGGGCGGCACCGGATTTGCCGGCGGCACCGGGTCTACGGGCGCCCACGGTAGCGACGGCAACACCGGTATTGGCTGAGAGGTCCAGAGAGGTCCGGAGAGGTCTAGCCCCGGGACCCTATGCCCGAACCCGTTGAGTTGGCCATGTTTCCGCTCGAGTCCGCACTGCTGCCGGGCGAGGACCTGCCGCTGCGCATCTTCGAGCCGCGCTACCAAGCCCTGGTGGCCGACTGCATGCGCAGCCCCGAACCCCGCTTCGGCGTCGTGCTGATCTCACAGGGCCGTGAGGTCGGCGGCGGGGACTCGCGCAGTGACGTCGGCGTGCTGGCCCGGATTACCGAATGTGTCGAAACCGGCTCGGGCCGATTTGCCCTACACTGCCGGACCGGCGAGCGAATCCGGGTGTGTGACTGGCTGCCCGACGACCCCTATCCGCGCGCGACGGCGCGCCTATGGCCCGACGAGCCGGGGGATCCGGTATCCGAAGCGCAGCTCCTCGACATCGAAGACCGGATGATGGCCTTATTCGAGCGGATCGCCGACGCCCGGGGCGCTGCGCTGCCCGGCCGCGACGTGCTGCTCGGCGCCGACCGGGCCGATCCGGACGACGCCGGGCAGCGGCTGTACGCCTTGGCATCTCGCCTACCGATCGGCGCGGCTGACCGCTACGCGGTGCTGTCGGCGCCGTCGGCCGGCGACCGGCGGGCGGCGCTTAGCGAGGCCGTGGATTCGGTCGCCGCGATAGTGGAGTTTCAACTTTCCGATTAAGCCACTGCGGCGGGTGGGCGCGCCACTGCCGCTATCCGTCTGAGCATGCGGCGCACCACCACCCGGTGAGCGCCGCTGCCGATCACCAGCGCGCGATAGACCTTGCCGTGCAGGCCGGGAAAGGCGGCCCAGGTGACCGCCCGCAGCCGCACGCGGCCGTGATCCGGCTCCAGCGCGAACGCCAGGCGGTAGCGGGCAAACAGGTGCCGGCCCTGCAGCGCCAGCCGTTGCGGCGGCGTCGCTTCCTCAAGCTTGAAACCCACCGGCACCGTGGCCGGGTCGTTGGGATCGCGACACATCACTCGCAGCAGCGCCGTCCAGGTTTGCGCCGCCGATGCGTCGATTGAGATAGCATGCTCATCGATATAGGGCAATCGTTCCATATAGAAGGAATGTACTAGATCGTGGCACCGCCGCGGAAGCACAAAACCGATGTGATCCTGGACGCAACGCGAGCGCTGGTGCTCGCGGGCGGGCCGCGCGCGGCGAGTGTCGCGGCGATCGCAAAGGCGAGCGGCGCACCGGCCGGAACGCTGTATCACCGGTTCGGCAATCGCGACGGCGTGGTGATCGCCGCCTGGCTGCGCGCACTCGAACGTTTCCAGGCGCGGGCGATGGCCCCGCAGGCCGGGACCGCGGCCGACACCGCGGTCGCGATGGCCGTGGCCGCGATCAGCTTCGCCCGCGAGCTCCCGGAGGATGCCCGGCTGTTGCTCACAATCCGTCCGGGTGATCTGCTCGACGGCCAACCCGACCCCGCGTTCCACAAGACGCTCGCCGCCATGAACGCCCCGCTTGTCGAGCGAGTGCACGAGTTGGCCGAACGGCTTTACGGGAGCAGCGATCCGCGGGCGGTCGACGCGATGAACAGAGCCGTGGCCGACCTGCCCTATGCCGTCGTTCGGCGGCACGCTCACGACGAGCCGATGCCGTCGTGGCTGGAAGCCGATGTCGCGGCCTCGGCGCGGGCGGTGCTAGAGGGATTTGGCGAACGCGCGTAGCGACTCGACCTGAACGGGATCCAGCGACGGGCGCACGTTTTTGCGGGCCGCCGCAAGGTCGAAGGCGGTGACGTCGGCGGCGTCGATGGAACGCCGCATCGCCGTCAGCGCGGCTTCCCGCAGCAGCGCCACACAGTCGGCGGCGCTGTAGCCGTCGAGTCCGGCGGCCACCTTTTTCAGGTTGACGTCGGCACTCAGTGGAATCGATTTGCCTGCGGTGCGCAGGATTTCGAGGCGCGCGGCGGCGTCGGGCGGTTCGACGAACACCAGGCGTTCCAGCCGTCCGGGCCGCAGCAGCGCCGGGTCGATCAGGTCGGGTCGGTTGGTGGCGCCCACCACCACGACGTCGCGCAGCGGATCGATGCCGTCGAGTTCGGTCAGCAGCGAAGCCACCACGCGATCGGTCACGCCGGAGTCGAAGCTCTGCCCGCGCCGGGGCGCCAGCGCGTCCACCTCGTCGAGGAACACCAGCGACGGCGCCGAATCGCGCGCCCGCCGGAACAATTCACGGACCGCTTTCTCCGAAGAGCCCACCCACTTGTCCATCAGCTCGGAGCCTTTGACCGCCTGCACGCTCAGCTGCCCGGTGCTGGCCAGCGCCCGCACCAGGAAGGTCTTGCCGCAGCCGGGCGGACCGTACAGCAGCACCCCGCGCGGCGGATCGACACCCAACCGGGCGAAGGTGTCGGGGTGCTGCAACGGCCACAGCACCGCTTCGGTCAGGGCCTGTTTGGCCTCCACCATGTCACCGACATCGTCGAGCGTGACGTTCCCAACGGTCAGCTCCGCGCTGGCCGAGCGGGACAGCGGCCGGATGACGCTGAGCGCACCAACGAGATCGTCCTGGTTCAGCTTCGGTGGCTGGCCGTCGGAGCTGGCGCGAGAGGCTGCCCGCAGCGCCGCCTCACGTATCAGCGCAGCCAGGTCGGCAACGACGAAACCCGGAGTGCGGCTGGCGATCTCATCGAGATCGAGATCACCGGTGGGTACCCGTTTGAGCAACGCCTCCAAGAGCGCCTTGCGGGTGGCGGCATCGGGCAACGGCAAACCCAGCTCTCGGTCGCACAAATCGGGGGCGCGCAGCCGGGGATCGAGCTGGTCGGGATGCGCGGAGGTGGCGATCAATGCGACGCCGTCGGTGGCTACGGCGATGCGCAGTTCAGCCAGGATCAGGGCGGCCACCGGCTCGGCGGTGGCCGGCAGCAGGGCGTCGACGTCGGCGATCAGCAGCACCCCGCCACCATCGCGAATCTTCGTCACCGCCGAGGCCACGGCTTTGAGCCTGTCGTCGGCGCTCAGCGCGCCGACTGCGGGGCCGTCCATTTCCACTCGCCTGCGGCCGTCGCACACCGCGCGCACCAGCGTCACCTTGCCCACGCCGGCCGGACCCGATACCAGCACACCGAGGTTGCTGGCGGCGCCCAATGTCTTCAGCAGGTGTGGTTCGTCGAGTGCGAGCTTGAGCCATTCGGCGAGCTTGGCGGCCTGCGGCTGCGAGCCCTTGAGCTCCTCGACAAGGACCTCCGGGGCCCCGGTGGCCAGCTGTTCATGCGGGGTTGTCGCGGCGCCGTACGGGACGCCGGTGCCCCAGGTGACCAGCGAGTTCGGCTGCACGCTGACCGGACCGTCGGGGTCTACCCCGGTGACGGTCAACAGTTCCGAGGTCCAGCTGATCCCGACCGAGGCCGCCAGTGCGCGGGTGGCGGCCGACGTGGATGTGCCGGGGCCCAGGTCGCGGGGCAGCAGGGACACCGCGTCGCCGACGGTCATCACCTTGCCGAGCAAGGCCTGGCGCAGGGTGACCGACGAAAGTGACTGGCTGGCCAGCGCCGAACCGCTCAGCGTCACCGACCGCGCGCCGTAAACGACGACCGGGCCGACGATCACCTCGGTGCCCTCGCGCAGCCCGGCATTGGACAGCGTCACGTCGTCGAGCAGCACGGTGCCGACGGGGATGTCCTGCGCGGCCAGTCCCGCGACCGCCGCCGTGATCCGCGATCCGGTCAGCGACACCGCGTCCCACTCCCGGATACCAAGAGCGGCAACGGCATTCGGGTGCAGCCGGATCACGCCGCGGCGGGAGTCCACTGCCGAGGTGTTCAGCCGGGCGATAAGAGCGAGGTGCCCCGCCCCTGTACCGGAGCCCGAGCCGGCGCCTGAAGCGGCGTCTGAACCCGGGCCTGAACCCGGGGAAGTCACGGTAGTCGCCCGCCCGGCTTGCGCAGCCCCAGCCGCGCCATCGATCGCCCGCCCGGCCTGCGCAGCCGCGCCATCGACCGGCGGTTGGGCTGCGCGCGGCGGTTCGCGCGCCGCACTGCGCGCCGTTCCTTGGGTTTGTCGTCCCACACCTCGGGGTGTTTGGCGAGCCAGCGCTTGCTGCGCACCGCGAAAGGGATATGGCACACGTAGGAAATGATGATCACCCAGATGAGGATGTAGGGAGCCAGCACCGCGGCTCCCGCGACGGCCACCAGCACCGCCAGCAACAGGGCGGCCCGGTTCGGCGGAATCGCCACGGTGTGCATCTTCTTCATCGGGATCGCGCTGACCATGAGGAGCGACGTCCCTGTGATCCAGAAGGCCAGGAACCACACCGAGGTCCACCAGCCCTCGCCGAACTGCAGTTTCAGGCCGATGAGGCCGATCATGGAGACTGCGCCGGCCGGCGCGGGCATCCCGACGAAGAATTCACCTGCGTAGGGGGGCAGGGTCCCGTCGTCCATCTGGGCGTTGTACCTCGCCAGCCGTAATACGACGCACACCGCGTACAGCAGCACCACCACCCAACCGACCGGCCACTTCGACAACAGCGACACGTAGACCACCAGCGCGGGTGTCACCCCGAAATTCACCGCGTCGGCCAGGGAGTCGATTTCGGCGCCCATCCGCGACTGGGCGTCCAGGATGCGGGCCACCCGGCCATCCAGGGCATCGAGGATGGCCGCCACGGCGATCAATGCCATCGCGGGCACCGGCTTGTGATCGAGGGCAAACTTGATCGAGGTCAGACCCGCGCAGATGGAAAGCACGGTCAATCCGCTGGGCACGAGATGCAGGTCGACCGTCCGCCTGCCCCGGGGCTTGTTGGTCATGGCAGCTCTGCCAGCACGGTCTCGCCGGCGATCGCGCGCTGGCCCACCTTCACTATCGGCTCCGTGCCCGGCGGCAGGTAAGTGTCCAACCGGGAGCCGAACCGGATCAGGCCGTAGGTGTCACCGATCGTCAGTTTGTCCCCGACGTGTGCGTCGCAGACGATGCGGCGCGCCACCAGTCCCGCGATCTGCACGACTATGACCTCTGAGACCTCGGCGCGGCCGGCCGTGCGGATCCGCACGCTGGTGCGCTCGTTGTCGGTGCTCGCGGCCGGCAGGTCGGCCGACCCGAAGCGGCCCGGCCGGTGTTGCACGCCGATCACCTCGCCGCTGACCGGGGCGCGCTGCACGTGGGCGTCCAAGATGGACAGGAAGATGCTGACCCGGGGCAGCGGCTCGGTGCCCATGCTGAGTTCCGCCGGCGGGGCCGCGGCGTCGATCACGCAGATGACGCCGTCGGCGGGCGCCACGATGGCGCCGGGCCGGGTGGGTGGCACCCGCGGGGGGTGCCGGAAAAAGCCGGCGCAGGCGCCCGCGGCCAACAGACCGGCCCGGCGTAGCCACCGGTAGTTACGCCCGGTGACCGCCTGGCCCAAAGCCCCGGCTGAGGCGACGGCCAGGCCGGCGGAGATGAACGGGCGTCCGGCGGGGTGCACCGGTGGAATGGCGGAACGGACCAACTTCAAAAGGTGTGCGGGGCCTCGCTCAGAGGAGGGGCCGCGGGGGCGTCGTGCCACGCGGTCATCTTACGGAGCTTTGGGCTATCTGAGATCCCAGACCTGCAGCTCGGTTCCGGCCGACACCTCCACGACGTCCTCCGGGATGTCCAGGAGTGCGTTGGCCGACGCCAGCCAGCGCAAATGGTGGGACGCCGGTGGGCCGTAACTGATGACGGTCGCTGCCTCGGGGTCGAGTATCGCGCGCCGGAACTGGCGCTTGCCCCGCGGAGAGGTCAGCGTCTCGGTGAGCACCGCGGTCCGGTGCGGCCGATCCGGATCCGGCAGTCCCATGGCGCTGCGCAGCGCGGGCCGGATGAACACCTCGAAGGACACCAGGGCGCTCACCGGGTTGCCCGGCAGCGTGACGATCGTGGTACCGGCCACGCTTCCGATGCCCTGCGGCATTCCCGGCTGCATCGCCACCTTGACGAATTCCACCCCCTGATCGCCTTGAATACCCTCGCGCCCGAACGCGTCCTTGACGACTTCGTAGGCCCCGGCGCTGACGCCGCCGCTGGTGACGATCAGGTCCACTTGGGGCTCCGGGGCGGCCCCGGGGGCCTCAAGGGCGGCGTAGCGGTCGATGATCGCGCCGAACTGCGCGACGTCGTCTTCGGCGGTGGCGACGGCGATCACCTCGGCGCCCGCGTCGCGAAAGGCCCCGGCCAACATGATCGAGTTGGATTCATAGATCTGCCCCGGCCGGAGCGGACGGCCCGGTGCTACCAGCTCCGACCCGGTGGAGATCACCAGCACGCGCTGCCTCGGGACCACGGGTAGCTCGGCCAGTCCCAGCGCCGCGGCCAGGCCGAGCATCGCCGGCGTCACGGGCTGGCCCGTGCGCAGCACGGTGGTGCCGGCGGCGACGTCTTCGCCCGCGCGCCGGATGTGCTTGCCAGGCGGGGGGCTGTCGTGGATCGCCACCTTATCCGTGCCGCCGTCGGTGGCTTCGACCGGCACGATGGCCGTGGCCCCGGCCGGTACCGGAGCGCCGGTCATGATCCGATGCGCGGTTGCCGGACGCAGCGTCAATTCGTCGGTGCGCCCGGCCGGAATGTCTTCGGCGACAGGCAAAACCACTGGGTGTTCGGGTGTCGCGCCGGCCGTGTCCTCGGCGCGCACCGCGTAGCCGTCCATCGCGGAGTTGTCGAACACCGGCAGCGACAGCTGCGCGACCACGTCATGGGCCAACACCAGACCTTGCGCCTCGGCGAGCGGAACCGTGGCCGCCGGACGGGCGCGGATCATCTCCGCTACGACGCGTTGATGTTCTTCGACAGATCGCACCCCGCCATTATCGGCCCCGCCGCAGCCGGGCGTGACCTCGCTCAGACGCCGACCGCACGCCGCTGCGACAGCCGCCGTTCCGCATAGGCGCGTCCCGCATCGGGATCACCGGTCACGTAGCCCACGATGTCGGCCAGGGTATTGATGCGTCCGCCGGCACCCCAGGTGCCGTCCGGAAGCTCGTTCGGGAATACCCAAACCCGTTGCGGGTCAGCGGGATAGGCGCCGCCTTCGGCGGCAAGAACCGCGTCGGTGACTTCGGCCACGATCGCGGCTCGCCGCTTGTCGTCGAATTGTCCCTCCGGAACCGAGGCGACGAACCGGTAGCGCGGCGCGGTGGCCGGCTCGCCGCCGACGAACACCGCGGCAGGGCGGTGCAAGAAAACCCAGGCGATGTCGCGGGTCCGCGGATCAGCGGGGTCGGCGCCCTCATTGCGCAACAGGATGTCGGTGAGCTGCGACAACAGTGCGTGTTCGGCCTCGGGGGACAAGGCGCCCGCAGGGATGAAGGCATCGAGCATGGGCATGGAACTACCTCCGGAAAGCAAGCTGGGTTTACTCCATAAACCTAACTATCCTGAGTCTTGATTGTCAACCCAGCTAGGCTGATGCAATGCACCCGGATCGTCTCCGCTACAGCTCGTCGAACTGTTCAATCGCCCGCACCCTGAGCGTGGTGGGGGAGAAGTGGACGCTGCTGGTGCTGCGTGAAGCGTTCTACGGCGTGCGCCGTTTCGACGATTTCCATGCCGCGCTGGGATGTGCGCGCAATCTCCTGTCAGCCCGGCTGAAGACGCTGGTGGACAACGGACTGCTGCAGAAGCAGGCGTACCGGGACGATCGTGGTCGCCGGCGCGACGAATACCGCCTGACGGATAAGGGACGCGACCTGCTGCCGGCTGTGGTTGCACTGATGCAGTGGGGCGATCGTTGGGCAGCCGACGAGGCCGGGCCGGCGGTGGTGCTGCGCCATCGGGACTGCGGCGAGCCGGTTTCGGTGCGGCTGGGCTGCGACGCGGGACACGCTCCGCTTGCGACGCGCGACGTCCGCGTGGTGCCGGGGCCGGGTGCGCGTGGCGTCGCCTAGACCGGAAAGCTCACGCCGGTGAGTTCTTCGGAGACCGTCCAGAGCCGGTGTTGCAGATCCTCGTCGTGCGACTGCGCGCTGGACTGAACGACTTTCGGGTGGCCGCGCTGCTCACCCAAACCGTCGGGGCCGTAGTACTGGCCGCCCTGGACGGCCGGATCGGTGGCGGCACGCAGCGTCGGCAGGGCGCCCATCTTCGGGCTCTGGAAGAGGACCGGCCCAAGGATGTCGGCGACGGGCTTGAGGATTCGCGGCAGGTTGCGGGCCAGTTCGGTGTTGGTGCCGCCAGGGTGTGCGGCCACCGCGATGGTGGACTTGGCCGCACCCGGTCGGGCACTCAGCCGGCGCTGCAATTCGTAGGTGAACAGCAGGTTGGCCAGCTTGGATTGCCCGTAGGCAGCGATCCGGTCGTAACGCCGTTCCCACTGCAGGTCGTCGAAATGGATCGAGGCGCGCAACCGATGACCCAGGCTGCTGACCGTCACCACCCGCGAACCCTTGATCGGCAGCAGGTGGTCGAGCAGCAGCCCGGTCAGCGCGAAATGACCGAGATGGTTTGTGCCGAACTGCATTTCGAAGCCATCCCGGGTGACCTGCTTCGGCGTCCACATCACCCCGGCGTTGTTGATCAGCAAGTCGATGCGCGGGTAGTCGGAGCGCAGCGCAGCGGCGGCGGCGCGCACCGAGTCCAGCGAGCTCAGGTCGAGTTCCTGCAGTGTCACGTCGGCGGGCGGGCTGGACGCGACGATGCGTGCCAGGGCGGCGTTGCCCTTCTCGGGGTTGCGCACCGCGAGCACCACGCGCGCGCCGCGGTAGGCGAGCATGGCGGCGCTTTGGTATCCGATGCCGGTGTTGGAGCCGGTGACGATGACGACGCGGCCGGTCTGGTCCGGCACGTCGGCCTCTGACCACTTACGGGTCTGGGCGGTTGAATTCATTGACCTCAACATACCGGTTGCGTTGAGTAAGCTTGAGAACGTGATTACCGGGTTGGCCCACGCCGGGGTGTGCGTTCCCGATTGTGAGGCCGCGGTGGCGTTCTACCGCGATGTATTGGGCCTGCGTGTGCTCTCGCCGCCATACGTCATGGCCGGTAACGCCATTCGCGACGACATGGGTGAACTGTTGTCGGATCCCACCATGAAAGCGGCCATCGTCGGGTTCGGCCCAGAATTCGGGGACGGCGACCGGGTGCTCGAGGTGATCGAGTACCTCAACATCGAAGGCGGCGAGGGTCATCGATCCCTAGCCGACCACGGGCTCTCGCACGTCGGGCTGATCTGTGAGGACATAGAAGCCACGCGCGCGGAGTTGGAGAGCAAGGGAGTGCGCTTCCTCGTCAGCGGAATCGCGGATGTCGCCCGGGTGCGCACCACCTGGTTTGTCGATCCCTGGGGCGTGGTGTTCATCCTGGTGGAAAAAAGCCGGCCCGAGCGTCCCTACTTTTCGCAATGGGGGTAAAGCCGAAGGTCGGCATCATCGGTGCGGGCGCCGGCGGCATCGCGATGGGGATTCAACTCGCCGGTGGCGGATACGATTTCACGATCTTCGACCGCGCCGACGGCTTCGGCGGGACCTGGCGCCACAACACGTTTCCTGGTGCGGCCTGCGATGTCCCGTCGCATCTGTACTCGTACTCTTTCGCGCTCAACCCGCGGTGGAGCAAGACGTATGCGAACCAGCCCGAGATCCTGGAGTATCTGCAGAAGGTCGCTGTCGACCACGGGCTTGGCGCACGTCTGCGGCCGGGCACCGCAATCACCACGGTGCGGTGGTCGGACAGCAGGCAACGCTGGACGCTTACCACCGACGCCGGCGAAGAGCATGACGTCGACGCCGTGGTGAGTGCAGTCGGGATGCTCGACGTGCCCAACATCCCGGACATCCCGGGGGCGCAGCGGTTTCGCGGACGCCAATTCCATTCGGCGCGTTGGGATCACGCTAAGTCGACGGCCGGGGAACGGGTCGCGTCCATCGGCACCGGCGCCAGCGCGGTGCAGTACATTCCCGCGATTGCGCCGCAGACCGCGCATCTGACGGTGTTTCAGCGGACGCCGATCTGGATTGCGCCCCGATTCGACTTCCCGTTCACCCCCGAGCAGCACGAGCTGTTCGAACGCGACCCGAGCGCGGCGCAAAAGCTGCGCGACGAAGCCTTCGATGCCTACGAATCATCCAGTTTCGACGCCGACGCCGCGCAAACCCGCGAAGCGACCGAACTGGCCCGGAGCTACCTGACCCGCAAGGTGGCCGATCCGGAGTTGCGGGCAAAGCTGACGCCCGACTATCCGGCCGGCTGCAAGCGGCCGCTGATGTCGCGCGACTGGTACCCCACTTTCGCGCTGCCGCACGTCAAGCTGGAAACGACGGCTATCGGCGAGCTGACGGAGCGGGGGGTCCGCACCGTCGACGGCGTCGAACACCGCGTCGACACCGTCATCTACGGCACCGGGTTCAAGGCCGCCGAGTACCTGTCCAGCATCGACGTGTACGGAACCGGCGGCCGCCGTCTGCGCGACGACTGGAGCGACGGCGCGGAAGCCTACTTCGGCACGTTGGTGACCGGATATCCGAACTTCTTTATGCTGTACGGCCCCAACACAAATGGGGTCAACTCGATCATCTACATCCATGAGGCGCAGACCACCTTCATCCGCCGCATCCTCGACGTGATGGGTAGTCGCGGGGCGCGCGCCGTCGAGGTTACGTCCGACGCGCAGCGCCGCTACAACGACGAGATCCAGGCCGCCATGGAGGGCAAGGTCTGGCTCGCCTGCACCAACTACTTTCGGCATCGAAGCGGCAAGGTCGTCACCCAACTGCCCTACAGCGGCCGGACGTTCTTTGAACGAACGCGTGAACTGGTCGAGGGCGACTACCGGTGCGACGGCTCGCGCTCGCTAGATCCAGCCTCCGGCCGCGGCCTCATATAACGCTTTGCGTTCGGCGTAGTCATGTGTCTACAGTAACCGAAAGCGGGCCACGTTACGGTGCCTCGACGCGAAAGATCTGAGGGGATAGCCATGAATAGCGATCTTCGTGTAGTGAAACTGGGCGAGAACATCGGTGCACGCGTCGACGGGGTGCGACTCGGTGACCTCGATGCCGAGACCGCGACTGCGGTCAATCAGGCGCTAGCCACCCACAAAGTGTTGTTCTTCCGCGGACAGCATCACCTGGACGACGAGTCCCACTTTGCCTTCGCCGAGAGCCTGGGAGTGCCCACGACTCCCCACCCGACGTTGAAGTTCGACGGGAGCCGTGTCATGCGGCTGGAGTCCATCGGGGGTGGCGGCGCCAACCAATGGCACACAGACGTCACCTTTGTCGACCGCCCACCGAAAGCCTCCATCCTGCGTGCGGTCGAATTGCCTCCTTACGGCGGCACCACCACCTGGGCCTCCACCGCCGCCGCGTATCAACAGCTTCCACAGCCTCTACAGGAACTCGCGGACAACCTGTGGGCAGTGCATAACAATGCTTTCGATTATGCCCAAATCGATCCCGCCAAGCTGGCGGCAATCGAGGCCAACCCGGAAGCGGCACTGAAGTACGCCGCCGAATTTCACTCGACCCATTTCGAAACCCATCACCCGGTGGTGCGGGTGCATCCGGAGACAGGTGAGCGGGCGCTGCTCCTCGGTGCATTCGCCAAGTCGATTCTGGGGGTCAACGGCGCCGAGTCGCAGGTGCTATTCCGGATCTACCAGGACCGCATAACTTGGCTGGAGAACACCATTCGATGGAACTGGGACCGCGGCGATGTCGCGATGTGGGATAACCGGGCGACCCAGCATTACGCCGTCTCGGACTACGGCGACCAACCCCGCAGCATGCGCCGGATCACGCTGGCCGGCGACATCCCGGTGAGCGTGCGCGGTGAACGCAGCCGGGTGATCTCCGGCGACGCCACTGAGTACTCGATAATAGATAGCCCGAAACCGCTCGTGGCGTAACGCATCGTGATCTGATGCCCGCCGAACTAACGGGCGTGACCACCTGCGCTAAAGGGTGGCGAGCGGACGCAAAATCGCCCCATTTGTGGCCTTCCTGACATATCCGTGGGTCGATCGGGCCCGGTTTTGGCGGCCGGGTGCAGTGACGGTTGGACGTTTCTGTGGTCTCTTCCCGCGATAGCTGCTCCTTGGCGCTGTCCCGCGTGGGAGGTGTCCATGTAGAGCTTCACCTGCACGCGCTGGCTTGAGCCCCCGCCGTTCTAGGGGCACGTGACGTTGACCGAAAAGTCCTTGCTGACCATCTGTCGCGCATTGTCCACACCGGTGGCCGTGCCGGTGACCTTGTAGCTGTTGCCGTTCTTAGTGGCAGTCGCGCTGTTGCCGGGCGCACCCTCGGTGAAACTCATGGCAACACCGCCGACCGTGCCGAGCGCGGCGTTGTGGACCACCGAACCGTCTTGCGCCAGGCCGATTACGATGTCGCCGATCGTGATGGAGAGTCTGCCTCCGTTGGTCGCGCACACCACCGGGCCGCTGACGATTTGTGGCGTACCGCCGATGATGACCTCCGCTTCTCCCTGCGCGTTGGGGGGGCTGTTCGATCCGGTCGAGCTGGTAGCCAACGTCGGCGGTGGCGATAGCGGGACCGACTCAGACGCGGAGTATTTGACGAGGGCGGAAATGCCGACGACCGCTGCGATCACCGCGACTAGTGCAATGGCGCCGGTGATGAGCGCGATTGTGGTGCGCCGACTGATCCCGCCGACCCTTGCGGGGGTGGGCAGTTGTGGGCTTAGCGGCATCGGGGAGCGGGTCCGCTGATCTTGCGGGGCGGGCGACGCGAACTGCGGAGCGCGATAGGCAGGCGATTCCGGACGGAGTCGGGCCGCCGCCGGGGCCCATGGGCTGGGCGGGGGTTGTTGTCGCTGGTCGGAGGCGAAGGCCGGCGCCGGGACAGGACCGGCTGGCGGCTGCGCGGCTTGCTGATGCGGCGCGGGACTCGGCGTCGGTCTGGGAATGGGGGCGGTGATCGCGTCGCGTGCAGCATTGGCCAACTCGACGGTGGTGGCATACCGATTATTGGGGTCTTTCGCCATGCCCGTAGCGATCACCTCGTCAATCTCGGCGGGCACACCCGGCCGGGTTATCGAGGGCCGCGGCGGCGGGGCATGAAGGTGCGCGGCAACAAGTTGCGGCATCGTCTCCCCGGGAAACGGCGGGCCGCCGGTCAGGCACTCATACAGAACGCACGCCAGCGAGTAGATGTCGGCGCGGGCATCCTCATCGACTCCGATCGCCAATCGCTCCGGCGCGATGTAGTTATAGGTGCCGATCGCGCCGCCGGTCTGGGTCATTCGCGTCTCGCCGATCGTGCGGGCGATCCCAAAGTCGATCAGATAGGCGAAGTCGTCTTCATCGAGCAGGATGTTGGAGGGCTTGATGTCGCGGTGCAGCAGGCCGACCCGGTGGGCGGCCTGCAGCGCCTTGGCGACCTGGCCAACGATGTGGATCGCGCGGGCCGGATCCAGTGCGCCGTCTGCCAGCACGGCGGCAAGGTCGCGGCCTTCGATGAGCCGCATATCAAGGTAGAGACGACCGTCAATCTCGCCGTAGCGGTGGATGGGAATGACGTGGGGACTGTTCAATCGCGCTGCAGCGTGTGCTTCACGGCGGAACCGCTTCTGAAACTCTTCATCCTCGGACAGGAGCGCGGGCAACACCTTAATGGCGACAATGCGATCGGCCTCTGTGTCACGGGCCCGCCACACCTCACCCATCCCGCCGCGACCCAAGAACTCGATCAGTCGGTAGTGCCCGAACGGCGTGCCCTCCACCGGCTCACCATATAACTGTCCGGCCGTCGCGGAGCACCGGAGTTCGACGGCCCGGTTGCCGTCAACGACAAGTTGATCGTCAAACTGTCGAAACTGCGGGCGGCGCTGTCCGATCAGCCGGTCGATCTCCCGCTGAAGTAGAACGTGACCAGTACGGACGCCGCATTGCCTAAGCAAGTGACGCGCGTCATCAAGGAATTCGGCGAATCCGACGCGCCGATGTGCAAGAACATCGGCGTACCCGAGGACGTCGGAGCCGCTGCCATGGCGAAGCTGTGGAAGCGGCCGTTCAGCGCCGAACGGGATCGACGCGCCGGTCCGTCATCGGGGCATCGTCAAGTTGTTGCCTGGTGTGTTGCTGCCAGGATTGGTCGTTTGTGGCGATTTCGGCGAGGTTTACTAGGGCTACCGGTATCCGATCGAGGTCGAACTTTGACCTTTACATGTCTTTCTCATTTGCTTTTCGCCGCCAGTTATATGCGGCGCTTCTCGACAATGGCGATGAAGTCTTTCGTTAATGCCCTGAGGCGCTTGGCGTCTCGCCATACCTCACGTAGCGCCTGGATGTTTGGGGCGGTGCGGGCCAGGTCGGCGAAACCGGCAGAGTCGGCTGGGGGTCAGCAGCCTCCTCACGTCACGCCACTTCCACACCCGATAATCCAGTTGTGCTGCCCCCCGGCCCGTTTCAATGTCGATCTCGTACAGGTCGCAACGCCCCCGGCCAGGTGGCAAGTGGATGATCAGGCCGCGGGACAGATCTAAACCAGTGTCGGCGGGCCGGCGGGCCGGCGGGCCGGCGGCTGTCGGTGGCGATGTCGTAGGGCAATGACCTTGCGTAGCAAGCGAGTTGCATGGTCATCTTGTGCGGGTAGTCGGTGGAGCCGGTTTTGATGTCGGCGATCACCAGCCGGCCGCGATAGCGCCCGATCCTGTCAGCGGTGCCCGCGACCTTCCAGGCGTCGAGCACCCTAAAGCACTCGATCCCGTCCACTCGATGCTAACAAGTCGACTTGCGCGTTTGTACAAATTGACCACGTTGGCGCAGCCAGTAAATCGCTGATCAGGACGTTGATGACGTTGGCGAACGTCGGCGCTTCGCGACGATACTGAGGACGCACTGCCGACAATGGTGCCTACGGCATAACCTGTTGGGCGGTCGGGCCACAGACGAGAGTTGAGGAAGCTTGACAGGCGGCGCCGCGCGACGCCGAGTCATGGACATCGATGGCTGGGTAATCGCCTCTTTCGGGCCTGTCCTGTGCTGCGCTGCCTCTTCGTCCGCAACGACGGCGAACAGCCGTTGTTTCCCGGCTATTTGTTATCAACAAGGGCGATTCGGCGTCTGCTCGCGGTGCTTAGAATTGCGCCTTGAGCCAGGCGATGATCTTCGGCACCACCTCGGGGGCCTTGCTCATCGCGCAGTGGCCGGTGCCCCCGATCAGGTGCACCTCGGTGTTCGGGCGACCCTGGAAGACCAGGGTGTCCGACTGCGGGATGAAGTAGTCGTCGGCGCCGTTGATCACCAGCATTGGCGAATTACTCTGCTGGGCAAGCAGATCCCGTCGGCGCAGCTGTCCCAGACCGGCGCTGAGCTCGTCGAGGGTGGGCGAGTGGTTCCAGTGCATGGCGTTGCCGAGGATGTCGTGCATGCCGTAGGGCAGCCGCTGCACGTTCTCGGTCTCGAAGGCGTGGTCAACCGGACCGCCGAGATCGACGGCGGCATCGACAATCCCGGCCAGCCCTGACATCGCGGAGAAGTTTCCGCCGAACGATGCGCCGAAGTGCGCGACCCTGCCGTCGCCGAGTGTTCGGGCGTAGTCGGCGATTCCACGGATAACCTCGTCGGCGTGCTCGTCGAGCGGGGTCGCCGTCTCGCCGGTGCCGGGGTGGTCGAAGGCCAGCGTGGACACCCCGGCGCCCATGGTGAACCCGACCCACCACGGGTGGATGTCCATCTTCCAGGTGTCGACGCCGCCGCTGGCGATCAGCACCGGACGGGCGGCGAAGTCGGCGTCGGTGGAGTACAGGTGGACGGGCACCTCGACGGTGCCGTCCCGGTAGGGCACGCTGATGATGCGGCGCTCGAAGGCCACCGGGAAGTCCTTGGCCGCGAGCTCAAACTGCTCGAGCTGGTTCTGCATGGCCCGCACCCGCGCCTGGTCGGTCAGGCACGGGAACTTGGCGCAGCCGTAGATCAGTGCCGCCATGTAGTGGTCGCCGCGTTCGGCGTATTCCCTGGCCAGCTTGGACCATTCGTACACCCAGCCACCGGGCGCGTCGGCCCACATGTCGGTGACGGCCGCTCCGACCTGCTTGATCTCGTCGAGCGGGATGCCGAACTTCTCGAACTGATGGGTGCGGTCCTCGAACATGGCCGCGGCGGTGACGTCGTAGGTGTACATGGTATTCAGCTCCTAATCTTGGCGAAGTAGTCGGCGACCGTTGTCGTGTCGTCGAGGGAGGCGACGGCACCGATGTAGCCGTCCGGGCGGATCACGACGCGCCCACCATTGTTTAATCCGAAGCTCTGTGCCACAAGGCCTTTCGGATCAGCGATGACGGTGTCATATCCCGCGACGTGGGTGTCGTCGGTGGTGACCAGTACCTGGACCTGACCTTCTCCCGCGGCCGGGGCCGGTTGCCCGGCCGCGACGGTGAGCACGACGTGGCCGGTGTTCTGCGCGCCGCACACGACACTGAGCTGCTTTTGCACCGCCGCGTCGACCACGTGCGGAAGATGCTCGCCGGCGGCCACTTTGGCGTTCCTGGGACCCCGGCTCACGGCGATCGGGCTCTTGCGATAGGCGATGTTGACCTCTTCGGCGGTCTCGGCCATGAAACGTCGCGCCGCCGGGATATGCGACAGTATCCGAATCACCATGTCGCGGATCCGGCGCGGCACACCGGACAGCGTGCCGGCCTTGGTGAGTCGATTGGTGAACGCGATCACGCTGTCGGCGACCGGAATGCGCTCGGCCTGGTAGCTGTCGAGCAGTGTCTCGCCGCCGTCGCCGTTGACCACCGCCGCCAGCTTCCAGGCCAGGTTGAAAGCGTCCTGCATGCCGGTATTCATGCCCTGGCCGCCGGCCGGGCTGTGGATGTGGGCGGCATCGCCGGCCAGGAAGACCCGGCCCCAGCGGTACGCCGGCACCCGCGCGTGGTGGATCTCGAAGCTGGTCAGCCAGTGCGAGCGCACCACCTTGATGCCGCCGATCCGCCGGTCCAGGATCGCCTGCAGCTCGGCCTGGGTCGGATGCATGTTCATCGGAGTGCCGGGCGCGTCGTGCACCTCGGCGAGGAAGCGCATCCGGCCGTCCCGCATCGGCAGCACCACGACCGGCCCGTCGGGGGAGAAGAAGGTGTGCATGGAGTCCAGGTCCAGCGAGTGCTCGGCGTCGACGTCCCCGAGCAGGAAGCGCTCGCCGACGAAGGACCCGGCGAGCTTGGTGCCGACCATCTTCCGCACCGTGCTGTGCCCGCCGTCGGCCCCGATCACCCAGGAGGCGCTGACCTGCTCGGTCGATCCGTCTTCGCCGCGCAGGGTGAGGTGCACGGCATCGGCGTCCTGGCTCAGTGTCACCAGCTCGACACCGTGGTCGACGGTCACGCCGAGCGACTCCAGGTGCTGGCCCAGCACCCGCTCGGTGTCGGTCTGCGCGGTGGTCAACGTGAACGGGAACGCGCTGTCGACGTCGCCGAGCGGGATGCGAAACAGCTTGCGGTGCCCGGCGTAGAGCTGCATCGCGATGGCCTTGATCCCGGTGCTCACCAGCTCGTCGACGATGCCCATCCGGTCGAACATGTCCAGGCTGCGGGCGTGCACTGCGATGGCGCGGGACTGGTCGGTCGGTTCTGCCAGCTTGTCGATCACCCGCACCCGGATGCCGCGGCGGGCGAGCTCGCTGGCGGCGACCAGGCCGACAGGTCCGGCGCCGACGACCATCACGTCGGGGTTTGGTGATGTGGTGCCCATCGCTGCTCCCTGCTTTTCACGGCTCGTTGAAATTCCGAGTTTCACGGTACGTTGAATCTAGTCTCAACACAAGAGGAAATTCACGCTATGATGAAACTCATGCCTGAGGTCGCTAAGAAGGTCGCCAAGAAGGTCGCTAAGAAGGCGATAACCCCCGGTCCGCGAGATGAACGTGGGGTGCTCTCCGCGCGGATCCTGGCCGCCGCGCGCGACGAGTTCGCCCAGCACGGCTGGGCCGGAACCACCATCCGGGCGATCGCGCGCGCGGCGGACGTGGACCCCGCGCTCGTCTACCACTACTTCGGATCGAAGGAGGGTCTGCTGGACGCCGCGACCAACCCGCCGCAGAAATGGCTGGACAGCATCGCCAAGGTGTGGATCACCCCGATCGAGCGGCTCGGCGTGGCGTTGATCGAGTTACTGCTGGCTAGCTGGGCCGACGACGAGATCGGGCCGACGCTGCGCGCCATCCTGCAGACGGCTGCGCACGAGCCGACCACCCGTGAGAAGCTGCGGCGCGTCGTCGAGGGCAGCCTGATGGGCGTCTCACATCTCGGTCGCGACAAACGAGACCGCCTGGTCCGCAGCGGGCTCGTCTCGTCACAGATGATGGGCTTCGCGCTGATGCGCTACGTCTGGAAGATCGAGCCCGTCGCGTCGATGACCGATGCCGAAGCGGTCGCCGCGATCAGCCCCAACCTGCAGCGCTACGTCGACGGCAACCTCGCTACCGGATGAAGAAGTTGTCGTGACGGTCGAACCACTCCCTGCGTTCGTCGTCAGTCAGGTCCGCCAACTGGGCGAAACCTTCGAAGTAGGCCTCGCGTGGTGCGCCGGGAGAGAAGAGCATCAGCATCGATGCGGGCTCGTCGGCCTCATTGCGGAAACCGTGGACGCCGCCGGGGGGGACGTACAGGAAGTCGCCCTGATGACCGTCCACCCACTCCTCGCCGTTGTAGAGCTTCATCCTCCCGGACAGCACGAAGAACGCCTCGGACATGGCGCGGTGAAAGTGCGGCCCGGGCCCGCCGCCGGCCGGGGCGATGTCGACCCGGTATAGGCCGTAATCGCCGCCGGTGGCCTGCTGATTGGCCAGGTAGTGGTACGCGGTTCCGTGCCATTCATGGTCCGCCGGCGACTCGCCCCGCCTCAGTCGGGCGCTGACCTCAGGTTCGTCCTTCGTGTAGCGGGGCGGCGGGTAGGGCGGCACGTAGAGGGACATATTTCCAGTGTGCTCCGAATCGGGCGGTCAGCCGACGGGATACACCACCCCGGTGAGCTCCTCCGAGACCGCCCACAACCGGCGCTGCAGCGCGGCGTCATGGGACTTCTTGCTGGACGCCACCACCTTTGGGTAGCCGCGCGTTTGCGCGAAGCCGTCGGGGCCGAAGTACTGCCCGCCGATTACCCCCGGGTCGGTGGCCGCCCGCAATGTCGGCAGCGCGCCCATGGCGGCTTCCTGGAAAATCGGTTCGACCACCGCGGAAGCGCGGGCAATCAGCGCGGGCAGGTTGCGCATCAGCTCGGTGCGCGAGCCGCCGGGGTGGGCGGCCACGGCGATCGTCGTGCCGTGCGCGGCGAGCCGTCGCTGCAGTTCGTACGTGAACAGCAGGTTGGCGAGCTTGGCCTGCCCGTAGGCCGCGACCCGGCCGTAGCTGCGTTCCCACTGCAAATCGTCGAAATGAATGTCGGCGCGGATGCGGTGGCCAATGCTGCTGACCGTCACAACCCGGGAGCCCGCGACCGGCAACAGCCGCTCCAGCAGCTGGCCGGTGAATGCGAAGTGGCCGAGGTGATTCGTGCCGAACTGCAGCTCGAAGCCGTCCTTGGTGGTCGACTTCGGCGTGTACATCACGCCCGCGTTGTTGATCAGCAGGTCGATGCCGTCGTAGTCGGAACGCAGTTTGTCCGCGGCGTCGTGGATGGACTCCAGTGACGTCAGGTCGAGCTCCTGTAGCACGACATCGGCGTGTGGACTCTTGGCGGTGATGCTCGCGGCTGCGTCCTTGCCCTTCTCGAGATTGCGCACCGCCAGCACCACGTGGGCGCCGTGCTCGGCGAGCGCCAGGGCGGTCTCGTAGCCCAGGCCGGTGTTGGCTCCGGTGATGACGGCAACCCGGTTCGTCTGGTCCGGAATGTCGGCGGTGGTCCACTTGTCCATGAGAAACTCCTCGCTAGAATGAAGTAAACGGGGCGGGCGCTCCGGTTAATCACGACTATACGGAACGTGCGCCCCGTTTTGCAATCGTCAGGCTATGGCCAGTTCGGGGTCAATCCCAGGGCCAGATTGGTGTGAGATGGCGCAACCTGCCCGGCCGCTTCGCGCAGACGCGGCCCGCAACCGGGCGCGGGTGCTGGAGGTCGCCTACGAAACCTTCGCGGCAGAAGGCTTGTCCGTGCCGATCGACGAGATCGCCCGGCGCGCCGGAGTCGGGGCCGGCACCGTCTATCGGCATTTCCCGACGAAGGATGCGCTGTTTCAGGCGGTCATCGAAGACCGGATGCAACACCTCGTCGACGACGGGTACGCGCTGCTGAAATCCGACGCGCCTGGGGAAGCGCTCTTCGCCTATCTGCGCTCGATTGTGTTGCAGTGGGGCGCGACGGACCGTGGCCTGGTCGACGCGCTGGCCGGATTCGGCATCGACATCGCAAGCGCCGCGCCCGAGGCCGAGGACGCATTCCTGGCCGTGCTCGGCGAGCTGCTTCGCGCCGCGCAGGAAGCCGGCACCGCGCGTCAAGACATCAGCGTGCGCGAAGTGAAGACGATCCTGGTCGGATGCCAGGCGATGGAGGCGTACAACTCGGAGCTGGCCGAGCGGGTGACCGACGTCGTCGTCGATGGTTTGCGCGCGAAGCGGTAGTGGCCGGGCCCCGGTCGTACGGCTATAACATCGCTGGTGTGCAGGGGCAGGGGGCCAGGGAAGCAGCAGCAGCAGAGGAAGAAGTCCGGGTGGAACGGCTTCTCGACGCCCAGCGGAAGGCGGCCCAGCTGTTCGACGAGATCGAACGGCGCGTCATGATTCGCCCCGGCGTCGGAGAGCAGGAGTTGTCCAACGACATTCACGACCTCGCCGCGGAGATGTTTGGAGTGACTCGGCACTGGCATCGGCGGATCGTGCGAGCCGGCGAGAACACCCTGCAACCTTTCCAGGAGCGCCCTCCGGACCGGGTGATCGCTGACGACGACATCGTTTTCCTGGACCTGGGGCCAATCTTCGAGGAGTGGGAGGCCGACTTCGGCCGTACGTTCGTGTTGAGCGATGATCCGGACAAAAAGGCCCTCCGCGATGCACTTCCACGGGTATGGCAGGCCGGTCGCGACTATTTCGACAGTCACCCTGACGTCACCGGGGCCGATTTGTTCGACTTCGTCGTAGGGGTGACTCACGCCGAGGGTTTCGAGTTCGGCAGTTCCATCGCCGGTCATTTGCTCGGGGAGTTCCCGCACAAGAAGATCGCCGGTACCGGAGTCGAGTGGTACATCATGCCCGGATCGGACAAGCCGATGCGGCGCGCGGATCCAAGCGGCCGCCTCTGCCATTGGATCCTGGAGATCCATCTGATCAGTCGCTGCGGCGGCTTCGGCGGTTTCTACGAGCAGCTGCTCGATCTGCCCTGAACGGCCCGGGCATTGCCGCCGGGCTCCTTGCACTCGACATGGGCGAGTGCTAAAAATGACTTGGCACTCACGACCGGTGAGTGCTAGGTCGGGTCGGTGAGGCCCAGCGCCAAATCGCTGTGGTCGTCCGTCGCGGGCACCGCACCCGGCCAATACGTGTCATCCCCAATCCGGAGGAATCACTTCGCAATGGCCAAGATAATTGCGTACGACGAAGAGGCCCGTCGCGGCCTCGAGCGGGGCCTGAACGCCCTCGCCGACGCGGTAAAGGTGACGCTGGGTCCCAAGGGCCGCAACGTCGTCCTGGAGAAGAAGTGGGGTGCCCCCACGATCACCAACGATGGTGTGTCCATCGCCAAGGAGATCGAGCTGGAGGACCCGTACGAGAAGATCGGCGCCGAGCTGGTCAAGGAAGTCGCCAAGAAGACCGACGACGTCGCCGGAGACGGCACCACGACGGCCACCGTGCTGGCTCAGGCGCTGGTCCGCGAGGGTCTGCGCAACGTCGCGGCCGGCGCCAACCCGCTGGCTCTCAAGCGCGGCATCGAGAGGGCCGTCGAAAAGGTCACCGAGACGCTGCTCAAGTCGGCCAAGGACGTCGAGACCAAGGAGCAGATCGCTGCCACCGCTGGCATCTCCGCCGGCGACCAGTCGATCGGCGACCTGATCGCCGAGGCGATGGACAAGGTCGGCAACGAGGGCGTCATCACGGTCGAGGAGTCCAACACCTTCGGCCTGCAGCTCGAGCTCACCGAGGGCATGCGGTTCGACAAGGGCTACATCTCGGGCTACTTCGTCACCGACGCCGAGCGTCAGGAAGCCATCCTGGATGAGCCCTACATCCTGCTGGTCAGCTCCAAGGTGTCGACCGTCAAGGACCTGCTGCCGCTGCTGGAGAAGGTCATCCAGGGCGGCAAGCCGCTGCTCATCATCGCCGAGGACGTCGAGGGCGAGGCGCTGTCCACCCTGGTCGTCAACAAGATCCGCGGCACCTTCAAGTCGGTGGCGGTCAAGGCCCCCGGCTTCGGTGACCGCCGCAAGGCGATGCTGCAGGACATGGCCATCCTCACCGGTGGCCAGGTCATCAGCGAAGAGGTCGGCCTCTCGCTGGAGACGGCCGACCTGTCGCTGCTGGGCAAGGCCCGCAAGGTGGTCATCACCAAGGACGAGACGACCATCGTCGACGGCGACGGCGACGCCGACGCCATCGCGGGGCGGGTGTCCCAGATCCGCCAGGAGATCGAGAACAGCGACTCCGACTACGACCGCGAGAAGCTGCAGGAGCGCCTGGCCAAGCTGGCCGGCGGTGTTGCGGTGATCAAGGCCGGTGCCGCCACCGAGGTGGAGCTCAAGGAGCGCAAGCACCGCATCGAGGACGCGGTCCGCAACGCCAAGGCGGCCGTCGAGGAGGGCATCGTCGCCGGCGGCGGCGTGGCCCTGCTGCAAGCGGCCCCGACGCTGGACGAGCTCAAGCTGTCCGGTGACGAGGCGACCGGCGCCAACATCGTCAAGGTGGCGCTGGAGGCTCCGCTCAAGCAGATCGCCTTCAACTCCGGGCTGGAGCCCGGGGTTGTCGCCGAGAAGGTGCGCAACCTGCCGGCGGGTCACGGTCTGAACGCGCAGACCAATGAGTACGAGGACCTGTTGAAGGCCGGCGTTGCCGACCCGGTGAAGGTGACCCGTTCGGCGCTGCAGAACGCGGCGTCCATCGCGGCGCTGTTCCTGACCACCGAGGCCGTCGTCGCGGACAAGCCGGAGAAGGCGGCCGCTCCCGCGGGCGACCCGACCGGCGGCATGGGCGGTATGGACTTCTAGCGTCCCGGAACGGAAAAGCCCGGTCCCAATGGCGGGGCCGGGCTTTTCCGCGTTTCGAGTGTGGGAGATAAGTACGTCCACACATCAATATTTGTCCACAGGCCCCACGCTCGCGGCACACCAAAAAGCCGCCGGACGATCAGCATGACGCCGTGGACGCCATTCCCTTTCTCGGCAGCGCAGCCCTCAAGCGCGGCGCCCTCACCCGCAATCAATTGCGCACTCGATATCGACGCGTGTTCCGCGACGTGTACATAGACAAGGAAGCGGAGATGACTGCAGCCGTCAAGGCACGTGCGGCCGGGCTGTCGACGGGCGCGATACTCGCCGGTCAGTCCGCCGCCGCGGTACTCGGCACTAAATGGCTCGATGCGGCCGCACCCGCGGAGATCCTGCGCGCCGATCGCCATTGCCAGCGCGGGATCATTGTTCGCAGCTATCAGCTGGCCGCTAACGAGGTACGCACGATCCGGGGTCTGCGTGTGACGACTGCTGCGCGAACGGCGTTCGATATCGGTTGTGGCCTGCCGCCCGTCAGGGCGATGCCGATCCTGGATGCGTTGCTCAATGCGACGGGTATGAAGCCCGCGGAGGTCGTCGCTTTGGCCGACCGGCATCCGGGGGCGCGCGGTATTAGACGATTGCAGGCCGCCCTGGAGTTGGCCGACGGTGGTGCGGAGTCGCCGCAGGAAACCAGGGTGCGGTTGCTTTTAATCGCCGCTGGACTTCCCAGACCGGAGACTCAGATCGAGTTTCGGAACCTGCATTCACGACGCATACGCGTCGATATGGGGTGGCGTGAGTGGAAGGTCGCTGTCGAATACGACGGCATCCAGCACTGGGAAGACCCGCAACAGCGGGCCTGGGACATCGAGCGCATCGCCCTTTTGGAAGCCGCTGGCTGGATCGTGATCAGAGTCAGCGCCGCGATGCTGGCGCGGCCGCAGGTGATCGTTGAGCGCGTCAGAACCAAGCTCGTCGAGCGTGGGGCCTATGGACGCGGGGAGGTCGGTTCTCGTACGTAGGGCCCACGCTCGACGACCCTTGTACGTTTAACGCGTGGCCCTTCCGACTCCCTCACCCACCAGTACCGCCGTCGTCACCGGGGCATCGTCGGGCATCGGCACCGACATCGCCCGCGAGCTGGCCGACCGCGGCCACGGCGTGACGCTCGTCGCCCGCCGCGAAGACCGGCTGCGCGAGTTGGCCGGCGAGCTCGCCGGCCGCGGCTCGCATGTCGAGGTGATCGCCTGCGACGTCGCGGATTCCGCCGCTCGTGCCGGCCTGTTCGACGAGGTCGAGCGCCGCGGGCTGACCGCCGAGATTCTGGTCAACAATGCGGGCATCGGCACCATCGGATCGGTGACGAAAACGTCCGTCGACGACGAGATCGCCCAGGTGCGCGTCAACGTCGAGGCGGTCATCGACCTGACCACCCGCGCGGTCCAGCAGATGGTGCCGCGCGGGCGCGGCGCGATCCTCAACGTCGGATCCACCGCCGGCTTCCACCCGTTCCCGGGGCAGATCGGCTACGCCGCCACCAAGGCGTTCGTGAGGTCCTACCCCAGGGACTGCGCGGCGAGCTCGCCGGCACCGGTGTCACCGTCGCGCTGCTGGATCCCGGGCCGGTGCGCACCGAGTTCCTGAAGAACGCGGGCATGGACGAGCGGACGTTCGCGAACGCGTTCCCGAAGTTCATGTGGAAGCCGTCGCGTGAGGTGGCGCGGGCCGGGATCGACGCGCTCGACCGCGACCGCGGCACGGTGATCCCCGGGTTATCGAGCCAAGTCAGCTCCCGCCTGTTCCAGTTCATGCCGCGACGGCTGCTGCTCCCGCTATTGAAAAACCAGCATCCAGGGCTCAAGAGGGACCTAGGCAGGGACCGGTCAGCGCCCTAGGGGCCAGCGCCGCATCCAGCCCTCCACCGGAAGCGCGAGCGCGTTGCACAGCGTGCAAATCGTGCGGTACCAGCCGACGGCCGTGAGCAATTCGATCCGTTGCTCGTCGTCGAGGTCGCGGCCCAGTGCCATCCAGGTCGCCTCCGACCACGAGCCGGTGCGCTCCAGCTCGTCCACCGCCTCGATCAGCGTCCGCTCGGCCGGGGTCCAGCGCGGGTCGGCGGGGGCATCCTTGCCGCCGGTCACCAGCGCGTCGCACTCGTCGTCGCTGACGCGCGCGATCGGCCCCCAGAACGCCGCCTGCCCGCCCCACTCGTACTCGCAGCCAACCAACGCGCAGATCCGAAGGATCGCGATCGTCCGCGTTCGCGGCGGCAAAAGCGCTGCGACGTAGAGCGATTCACCGAGCTTGCGCAGCCGGGTGGCCAGCGCCGGATGGCGCTGCAGGCAACGCACCAGAAGCAGCGGCTCGTAGGTGCGGTCTGGGTGACCCCAGCTGTTGATGGCAGTGGCATCTTCCTCGCTCCACGGCGGGGCGAGCGGTGCGACGCGGCTCACGCGAACGACTGTACGGGTCAGGCGGGTAGCGAGAACACCTCGCAGTCGTGCAGGCAGCCCCTGGCCGCCGAGGGGGAGTCCGCCTCGCGGTGCAGCAGCGCGCGGGTGGGCACCACACCGCACCGGGCGATCTCGCCTGAGTTCTCAGGGTCCTCCGATACCTCGGCTTTGCCGTCGACGATCAGCGAGTAACCGCCCGGCTCGGCCGGCGGCCACAGCAACGTGACTTCGCGGTGGTGGTCCAGGTTTTTGCTGGTGCGTCCCCCGATGAGCCCGACCTCGAGGATGGCCCCGCGCAGCATCGGTTCCACCGTCACGGTGTGCGCGCGATAGCTGTCATCGACGGTGATCAGGTAGGCGAACGGGAAGTCGGGCAAGGCCGCGGCCAGCCGCTTGAGGTCTACCTTTTTCGCGCCCTTTGCGCCCTTGTCGCTCATAGGTTTCGAGGATAGGCGCGCCAGAGGCACGGCCCCGCCACAAGCCGGGCCCTAGTCGGTTGGGCTGGGCTGCCTGAAGAGCGGGATGACGTTGGAGCCGAGGTCGGATTTGAAGAAGCCGGAGGCGGGGATGCCCGTGCCGTTCGTAGTCGCGCTGTCGACATCCGGGTTACGGGAAGTCGCGTTTCGCGAAACCGAATCGTTGCCGGCCGAGTTGAGGAAGCCGGTCTGGGACGTGCTTCGCAGGCTCGCGACGGCGCTTGGGACACTCGGCGCGTTGGCGGCACTGGCGCTCGGGGCGCCCGCATCGAAGGCGGCGGGAGCGGCGGGCGCCGTGAAGGCCGGGGTTGGCCCGACCAAGGGGGCGACCGAACTGGCTATGCTCGGGTTTGCCAGGACTGGGCTTGCCAGGCCGGGATTGAAGCTGCCCGTACCTGCGCCGGTCGAGTTGAGCATACTCGAGCCGAGGTTTGCCGCGTTGAGACTGCTGCCCGTGGCGTAGTTGCTGGAGTTGAGCAGGGCCCCCTCCGGGCTTGCCTGCGTCCCCCCCAAGCTGGACCACAAGGCCGGGGTGCCGGCTGCCCCCGAGTTCAAGATGCCGGAGTTGAAGGATCCCGAATTCCCGATACCCACGTTCCCGGTGCCGGAGTTGAAAAATCCGATGTTCCCGGTTCCGGAGTTCCCGAAGCCGATGTTGCCGCTACCCGAATTGAAGCCGCCGAAGCCGATCTGATGATCGCCGGTGAGCCCGAACCCGATGTCAAAGCTGCCGGTGTTGGCGACGCCGATATTTGAGTTGCCGAAGTTGCCGAAGCCCAGGTTGTTGCTACCCGTGTTCCCGTAGCCCAGATTTACGCCGCCGGCGTTGGGTCCTTGGGAACTTCCCGCGCCCGAGCTCGCGCTGCCCAACAAGCCGAGGATGTTGAAGGTGCCACCATTCTTGGCGCTGTTCCCGGCCTGGTTGGGGCCGATGGCCTGTAGGAGCTGCCGCCAGGGCGCCAATTGCTGCGCCGCCTGCGAGGCGTCGAAGTGGTACCCCGACATGGCCACGACGTCCAATGCCCACATTTGCTCGTATGCGGCCTCGATGTCCATGATGGCCGGTGCGTTTTGCCCCAACCAGTTCGTGGCCGCCAATACCTGCACCAGGGCGCGATTGGCCGCCACCACCGCGGGCTGCACCGTGGCCACCAGCGCCGCCTCGAATGCGCCCGCTGCGACCCCGGCCTGGCCGGCTGCCTGCTCCGCCTGGGTGGCCGCCGTCCGGAGAAAGCTCGAATACTGGGCCGCCAGGGCCATCATGGCCGCAGACGAAGGACCCAGCCAGGAACCGCCGGCCAAATCTGAAGTCACCGACAAAAACGACGATGCCGATCCATGCAACTCGCCAGCCAACTCGTTCCATGCTGCGGCCGCAGCAAGTAGCGGTCCCGACCCGGGACCGGCGTACATTAGTGCCGAGTTGATTTCTGGCGGCAACCACGCGAAATGCGGGTTTGTCACTACTTAAACCTAACGGGCGAGGGCCGTTGTCGTGGCGTTTCAGCCGGACCCGGGAGCTGACTGGCGGCCGCGGACCAATTTCCCGGGTCGCGCATCGGTCGGCGCCCCGTTTTCGGCGATTAGCTGCCCGGCGACGACCGTCGCGACGTAGCCCTCGGCCGTCTGGTCCAGGCGTCGGCCGCCGGCGGGGAGATCATAGCTTATCACCGGCTTGTTCAGCCGCAACGCGGCGTGATCGATGACGTTGAGGTCGGCCTTGTAGCCGACGGCGATGCGCCCGCGGTCGGCCAGGCCGGCGATGCGCGCCGGCACCGACGTCAGTTCGCGGACGGCCTCGGCCACCGTGAAGCGTCCGGACCTTCGATCGCGTGCCCAGTGCGCCAGGAAGAACGTCGAGTAACTGGCGTCGCAGATCATCCCGTAGTGCGCGCCGCCGTCGCCGAGACCCAGTACCACGTCGTCGCGGTGCAGCAGTTTGCCGACGGTGTCCAGCGAGTTGCTCTCCAGGTTGCTCGTCGCGACCAGGAGCATGGCGCGCCCGTCGTCGTCGAGCAGCCGGTCGTAGGCCTCCTCCATCGGGTTCACACCCTTGGCCCGGGCCCTGGCCCCGATGCTGTCCGACGGGTCGGGTTCGTAATTGGGGTGCTCCCCCAGCGGGAAGATCCAATCCCACATCTGCGCGACGTAAAGGATTGGGTGCCCGGCGCCGGGCTTGTCGGCGAGTATGCGGGCACGGACCTCGGGCTTGCGCATCTCGGCGACGCGCTCGGCCAGCGGCAGGTGCGCGATCTCGCGGTAGCTGGGGTAGAGCACGAATGGGTTGGCGCTCAGCTGCAGCCCGATGATCAGGCCGATCGGGCGCGGCAGCAGCTGCGCGGTAAATTGTGCCCCACCCGCCCCCGCCTTTTTATTGGCCTTCTCGACCATGGTGATGGCGTCCGGCCAGGTCGGGTCGCCCGAGTTGGCGACCACCATGGTGAAGGTGACCGGCAGCCCGACATCCTCGGCCACGTCGAAAACCGTCTGAAGCACGGGCTGGTAGCCGCCGGCGGGAATGTCGGGGACGAATTGCAGCAGCCCGCCGCCGGCGTCGACCACGCCTCTGGCGATCTCTTCGATCTCCTCTCGGGCGGCGTCGTAGCTCGGGATCGGCGAACCGCTCTCGGTCTTGTGGATGGTCAGCCGTGACGACGCGAAACCGAGAGCGCCGATCTCGATGGCCTCCTTGGCCAGCGCCCGCATCTTCGCGAGGTCCTCGGCGGTGGCCGGCTCGCGGTCGGCGCCGCGCTGACCCATCACGTAGACCCGCAGCGGGGAATGCGGCAGGTAGGCGGCGACATCGATATCGCGCTTGCCCGCTTCCAGCGCGTCCATGTATTCGGGGAAGGTTTCCCAGGTCCAGGGCAGGCCGTCGGTCATCACGACGCCGGGGATGTCCTCGACGCCGGCCATCACGTCGACGAGGACGTCGTGGTCTTCCTTGCGGCACGGCGCGAAGCCGACCCCGCAGTTGCCCATCACCACCGTGGTGACCCCGTGCGCCGACGACGGGGTCAAACGATCCGACCAGATGGCCTGGCCGTCGTAGTGGGTGTGCAGGTCGACGAAGCCCGGCGTGACCAGCAGGCCGGTCGCGTCGATTTCCCGGACGGCGGTGTCGCCCTTGAGGGCACCGTCGTGTCCCACCGCTTTGATTACGCCGTCTTGGACGGCGACGTCGCCGACGTAAGGCTCACCTCCCAGCCCGTCGACGATGGTGCCATTGCGGATGAGGAGGTTGTAGGTCATCTAACTAATCTACGACCGTGTCGGTGCGTCATGCCAGGATCAACCGTGTGATCGACCACACCGGAATCAACTGCGCCGACTACGCGAAAGCTACGCGGTTCTACGACACGGTGCTGGGTGCGCTCGGCTTCTCGCGGCAGATGGATTTCGGCAGGGCCATCGGCTACGGCCGGAACGGCAAACCGGCGTTCTGGATCTCTGATGGGGCCGGCATGGGACCCAACCGGGAAATCCACCTCGCTTTCGAGGCGGCCGACGAAGATGCGGTGCGCGCTTTCCACGACGCCCATTGAGTTTCAGGGTGGGGCTGGGTGCCGAGTCGTTGCACGCGCCGCGGCTGTGGCCCGAATATCACCCCGGTTACTTCGGGGCCTTCGTGCGCGATCCCGACGGGAACAACGTCGAAGCGGTGTGTCACACCGCATCTGGCAGCCCGTAGTGTCACCGGTATGACAGGCACCGACGCCGCCACGCAAGAGCTACTGCGCGACGCGTTCACCCGATTGATCGAACACGTCGATGAGCTCACCGGCGGGCTCACCGATGAGGTGTCCGACTATCGACCGACGCCGAACGCCAACAGCATCGCCTGGCTGATCTGGCACAGCGCGCGGGTGCAAGACATTCAGCTGGCCCATGTGGCCGGTGTCGAGGAGGTGTGGACGCGCGACGGCTGGGTGGACCGCTTCGCGCTGGATCTGCCGCGCCATGACACCGGCTACGGCCACAGCGCCCAAGAGGTGGCGAAGGTGCGGGCTCCGGCCGGGCTGTTGGCCGGCTACTACCACGCGGTACACAAGCTCACCCTGGAATACATCGCCAGCGTGACCGCCGACGAGCTGGCCCGGATCGTGGACACCAGCTGGGATCCGCCGGTAACCGCCAGCGCGCGGTTGGTGAGCATCATCGACGACTGCGCACAGCACCTCGGGCAGGCCGCCTACGTGCGGGGTATCGCACCCTAGATTGACCTAGATTGGCCAAGTGCGATTCGCGGCCGCGATATTCAGGTTGGTGCTGTGGCTGGCCACCACGGTTGTCCTGGCGGTGGCGGTCCCGGCGATGTGGGCGCAGATGAACATCGTCAACGAGGACCGCTACGCGATGATGGCGCAGAAAGCCGCGGGCGATCCGGCGCTGCAGTCCGCGGTGGCCGGTGAGCTCACCACTCGGGCGATGGCGCTGATCGCCGCGCACGGCGGGGGACCGGTCGACAGCTCGCGAGTGCACGCCGCCGCCGCCGCATTCACGGCCGGGCGAGAGTTTCCGCCGCTGTTCGCCCAGGTGAACCGGGAGGCGCATCGCTGGTTGTTCAGCGATGCACGGTCCGGCGACGCATGGGTGGTCGACCTGGCCCCGATGCTCAACGACAGCTCGATTCAGCAGATATTGAGCAACTACAACGTGAAGGTGCCCGCGACGCTGGCGGTTCCGCTGACGGTGTCGGTGCCTGGTGCATCCCAGCCGTTGCGGCAGGGACAACTGAGTCGGCTCGCCACCTGGGGCCCCTGGGTGAGCATCGGTGCGTCGGCCCTAACCGGTGTGTTCGGGCTGCTCACGCTGGTTGCCGCGCGGCGCCGCGGCAAGGCGCTGACCAGCCTCGGCGTTTCAGCGCTGCTCGTCGGCGCGGCCGGGTGGGCGGGCATCGAGGTCGGCGGCCGGTATGTCAACGACGCGCTCAATCAGACCACCGGAGATATCCGCCGGATCGCCGAAGTGATGGTCGGTCATGCGGAGGCCGGCCTGCATCAATGGCTCGACTTGACGCTGATCACCGGGGTTGGGCTGGTCGGATCCGGCGTGATCGCCGCGATTCTGGGCAGCGTGCGCAAGAAGGCCTAACGCAGCGGCAACTCGGCCAAGATCGGGGTCGTCGGCTGCGGCGATCCCGCGCCCGGCTCGACGGTGAAAGCCAGCATCCTGCATTGGTCGAGGTTGTCTAGCGTCGCCATCGTCGTCGGCTGCACCGCCGCGGGGCCCATGGTTCCCGCGGACCTTGGGCCGTTGGCGTCGATCAGCCACATCTGGTAGACGGTTCCCGACGACGGCGGCGGCACGTTGTTCATCACCAGCACACCCGCGTTGCGGTCGAGGGAGAACATCACCGTGGCCGTTCCGGTCGCGAGTGGGCGGGAGACCGATTTCATATCCCGAGCCGACATGACTTGCTCGGCGACCGTCGGGGTCGGGTGCGGTCGCGTCATCACCCCGAGGCCGTAACCCGCCAGCCCGATGGCGACGGCCGCTGCGGAAGCGAAAGCCTTTGTGCGCCAGGATGACTGGCGTCGCTTTTCCGGCTTTACCGCAGCCAGAACGGCTGCTCGCAGCGGTGCCGGCGGCTCGGCTGTGGTGGCCGCCGACAGTACCGCCATGGTGTCGCGGACGGCGCGAACCTCGTCGGCAAAGGCCGCCGCGACCGCCGACGGCGCGGCGGCGACCCGGCGGTCGATCTCGGCCCGCTCAGCATCGGACACGGCGTGCAGGCCATACGGGGTGGCCAGCTCGAGCAGCTCGAAATCGGTCGGTTCGGTCATGGCACGTCCAGGCAATTCCGCAGGCCGCGCAGCGCGTCGCGGATGCGTGATTTGATAGTCGACAGATTGGCGGCCAACCGCTGCGACACCTCGGCATACGTCAGTCCGTGGTAGTAGGCCAGCTCGATGCATTGGCGCTGCGCGTCCGTCAACGCATCGAGGCACGCGACCACCCGGCGCCGTTCATCTCCGGCGATCGCGGAGTCGGCGACAATGTCACCGCGGGGGCCGCCGGCCGGGTCGACGTTGGCCGCGCCGTAAGTGGATTCCCGGCGGCTGCCGGCTTGCTCGCTGCGTACCCGGTCGACGGCACGCCGGTGCGCGATGGTCAGCAGCCAGCCCAGCGCGGAACCCCTGGCGGAGTTGTACTCCGACGCCGTCCGCCACACCTCGAGATAGATCTCCTGGGTGGTTTCTTCGCTGTAGCCGACGTCACGCAGCACCCGGACCACCAGCCCATACACCCGAGATTTGGTGAGGTCGTAGACCGCGGCGAACGCATCGCTGTCGCCGCGCGCGACCCGGCGCAGCAACGCGTCCAGGTCGCTGCTCAGTTGTGGCGGTCCAGTCATTGACCGGTAGCCTATCGTCCCTCATCGCCGTGCCGATCTGGGTGGCCTAGGGAAGAAAAACGCGGTCCGTGCCTGGTATTCCTCGAATCCGGGACGGCCGGCCATCAATTTCTCGGTCAACCGGGCGCCGGTCACATACACCAGGAAGTAGGTCATCAGCAGCGGCGAGCCAACGGTGACCAGCGACAGCCAGCCGGTGATGGTGATCAGCCACAACCCCCACCAGACGGTTGCGTCGCCGAAGTAGTTGGGGTGGCGCGTCCAGGACCACAGGCCGCGGTCCATCACCACGCCGCGATTCGCCGGGTCGGACTTGAAGACCCGCAGCTGTCGATCGCCGATGGCTTCGAAAATGACACCCACCAGCCACACGGCCACGCCCAGCACCGTGACGGCGAGGAGCGGCTTGGGCGTGGCGCCGGTCACCGCAGACAGCTGCAGCGGCAACGACACGAACCAGGTGATGCAGCCTTGCAGCAGAAAGACTTTGCGCACCACCTGGCCGACCGTGGCGTTCCGCAACAGGGCGGCGTAGCGGCGGTCCTCCCCGTGACCGACGGTCTTGCGCTGTATGTGCCAGCTCAGGCGCAGGCCCCAGATCGCCACCAGGGCCAGCAGCAGCCACCGCCGGGTCGGGTCACCGTGGCCCAGCGTTGCGGCGACGGCGGCGATGGCGACGAAGCCCAGGCCCCATGCCACATCGACGACGTTGTAGCGCCCGATTCGCCTGCCGATAGCGAACGTGACCGAATGCACCACCGCGAGGGCCGCCAGCGAGGCGCCGGATACCTGCAGGAGGTCGGTATAGTTCAGCGGGCACATGTGTCTGCCTCTCGGGCGAACGTCCACTGGTAAACGTCGAGATAGCCGGACCGGAAACCCGCCTCGGAGTAAGCCAGATACAGCTCCCACATCCGCCCGAACACCTCATCGAAGCCCAACTGCGCCAACGCATCTCGCCGCTGCGTGAACCGTTCCCGCCACAGCCGCAGGGTCTCGGCGTAATGCGCACGCAGCGAGGTCATGTCGACGGTGCGTAAAGCGGTCTGCCGCTCGGTAATGTCGACGATGGCCCGGGTGGACGGTAACAGTCCGCCCGGAAAGATGTACTTCTGGATCCAGGTGTGGGTGTTGCGGGTGGCCAGCATCCGGTCGTGCGGCATGGTGATGGCCTGGATCGCTACCCGTCCACCCGGCCGCACCAGCCCTTCGAGCGCACCGAAATACCGGGGCCAGGCATGGTAGCCCACCGCCTCGATCATCTCGACGGAAACCACTGCATCGTAACAACCTTCGACGTCGCGGTAGTCGCAGAGGTCGATCTGAACCAGATCGGACAGGCCTGACGCGGCAACCCGAAGCCGCGCCAGGCGCTGCTGCTCGACCGACAGGGTCACCGAGCGGACCTGCGCTCCGCGGGCCGCCGCTCGGATGCACAGCTCGCCCCATCCGGTGCCGATCTCGAGAACCCGGCTGCCGTGCCGGACGCCGGCGGTGTCGAGCAGCCGATCGATCTTGCGTCGTTGGGCCGCGGCCAAATCGGGCCACGTCGGTGTTCGGGCTCCCAGGTCGCTGAACAGCCCGCACGAGTACGTCATGGTTTCGTCGAGGAATTCGGCGAACAGGTCGTTCGACAGGTCATAGTGCGAAGCGACGTTGCGGCGCGCCTGATCCCGGTTGGCGCTGCGCCACCGGGGCCGAAACGCCGGCCCGATCGGACGCAGCCGCTGCAACGTTCGCGGCAGCAGGTCGGCCACCGACGTGGCGAAGACCGTCAGCACCCGCGTGAGGTCGTTTGACGACCATTCGCCGGCCATGTAGGACTCCCCGAAACCGATCAGGCCGTGCCGGCCGATCCGGCGGGCCAGCGCGTCCGGCTGGTGGATCAGCATTGTCGGTGCGGTCGGATCGGCGGCGCCGATCACGCCGCCGTCGGGGTGGACCAGACGCAGCGGTAGCCGTGCCGCGGCGAGCCGCAGCAGCCGGTCGGCGACCACCGCCGATGCCGCGGAGAGCGGGCCCGACGGCACCTTCGCCACCGCCGGCCACAGCTCGGAATCGATTGCCCCCAAAGGAATTCGAGACGGCCTTTGGATGGCTTCCTGGATGGTTGACAGGCTCATCGCGGTACCACTGGAACTCGACGTAACCACAACTTGATCCCCTGTATTCGGATGCGGATGGCCACCAGCAGCGGCGCCAGCGGCGAAATGATTTGCATGATCGCGAGTTGCCGGGCTGTTGCCGGTCGGCGCTCGCCGCGCAGGTTGGCGACGAACTCCGGCAACGTCGGCCGTTGATCACGGTGCAGCGCCACGGTGATGTCGACTTCGTTGTCGGGTCGTGGGGCTCGCACCAGGTAGTAGCCGTCCACCTCATTGAACGGCGAGACGTAGAACTTCTTGGCGGTCATCACCGGCACGTCGGCCGGTGGCAGCAGGTAGGCGTGGCGTTCGCCGTAGGTGTTGTGTACTTCGGCGATCACATGACACAGCTGGCCGTCTCGGTCGTGGCACCAAAAGACGCTCAGCGGATTGAACACATACCCCAACACGCGCGCCTGCAGCAGCGCGGTGATGCGGCCCCGGGGGGCGGCAACGTCGCGTTCGGCGAAGAAGGCGTTAATGCGTTCGCGCAGCGAATCATTCGGTGGGCCGGCAAAATGGTCGTCGGCACGGAACCGTGCGAACGGTCGCAGCCACCAGGGCAGGCGGGGCAGCTCGTCGATGTCGACATACCAGCTGTAGCTTTGGTATTCGAACGAATGGCGCACCGGTGTGGCTCGAAAATGGGTGATCGTGGTGTGGTAGATCGCCGGCGTCAGCCGATGAGTCGAAGTCAGCATCCGACCACCGCCTCTCGGGCCCCCCGCCGGGCTGCCGCCGGCCAGTCGGCGCCGAGCCGGCGGGCGGCGCGCAGTCCCGAGGCGGCGCCGTCCTCATGGAATCCCCAGCCGTGGTAGGCGCCCGCGAACACCACCCGATCGTCATCGAGGGTCGGCAATAAGTCCTGGGCCGCAACCGATTCCGGTGTGTACAGCGGATGGCTGTAGGTCATGTCGGCGAGCACCGACCTAGGCTCGACCAGGTCATGGCCGCCGAGGGTCACCAGGAACCGCTGCTGCGTGTCCAACCGCATCAGCCTGCTGATGTCGTAGCTCACGACGACGTGGTCGCGGCCGGGTGACACCAGGTAGTTCCACGATGCGCGGGCGCCGCGGTGGCGGGGCAGTACCGAGGAGTCGGTGTGCAGCTGGGCGCGGTTGGTCGAGTACGGGATTGCGCCGAGGACCGCGCGCTGCGCCGGCGTCGGGTCGTCGAGCAGCAGCAGCGCCTGGTCTGGGTGCACGGCGACGACGGCCGCGTCAAACAACCGCGGCGCGCCGTTTCCCGCTTGCACCAGTACGCCGTCGGGCATCCGCCGCAGCGAGTGTACCGGTGTCGCGACCAATACCTCGCGCAGCCGGGATGCGATGGCCTGCACGTAATTTGCCGATCCGCCGGTCACCGTGCGCCACGTTGGGGCGCCGAAAACCGAAAGCATGCCGTGGTGGTCGAGGAAGACGAACAGATACCGCGCCGGATAGCGCAGGGCGTCGGCGCCCGCGCAGGACCACACCGCTGCGATCAAGGGCGTGATGAAGTAGTCGACGAAGTACGACGAGAAGCGGTGCCGGTTCAGGAAGGCTTCCAACGTCTCCAGGTCGTCAGCAATACCGGGGCCGTCGGTCAGCAGTCGAATCGCGGCGCGGTGGAAGCGGACGATCTCGGCGAGCATTCGCAGATAGCGGGGACGCAGTGACTGCCGGCAGGCGAACAGCCCACGCGCTCCGAGAGCTCCGGCATATTCCAGTCCGATGTCGTCGGCACGCACCGACATCGACATTTCCGACTCTTGGGTGGCCACACCGAGTTCGTCGAACAATCGGCACAGCGTTGGATAGGTCCGGTCGTTGTGCACCAGGAACGCCGAATCGACACCCACCACCCCGCCGGCGCCATCGTCGACTAAGTGCGTATGCGCGTGGCCGCCGAGCCGAACGTCGGCCTCGTATAGCGTCACCCGGTCGCGCCCGGACAAGACGTAGGCGGCGGTGAGGCCGGCCACGCCACTGCCGATGACCGCTACCGAACGAGTTTCCAGCTGCTCCACAACACCTATTCGGAGCCACCGAGCTGGCGGATGGGCGCCACGGTGCTTACCGGTGTCTTAAAGGTGTTTTAGCCGAAGGTGAACGAAAACACTTGCAGGCCTTTAGTGACCCGCATGTCGAGCTGATCGCGGTGTGCGGTGTCCCCAGAGTCCTTGCCCACAATCTGATGCAGGGTGGGAGGCCCGCCGATCGGCGTCGTGGTGGTTTGTCCGTCCCGGGTCACGGTGAGGGTGCCGGTACCGCCGACGACGGCGTAGACGGCCTTCGCGGTGTAGTTGAGGGCAATGGCGGCATCGTCGCTGTCGGCGGTGGCGCCCTGGTCGTCCAAGGTCCAGCGACCGCGCAGCGCGAACTTGTCATAGGCCAGCTTCGCCGGGTAGCCGAACGTCGCGCTACCCGCCTGGTATTCGCCGTCGCCGCCGTAGTTTCCGGTTTTGTCGACACCCAGGTAGGTCTCCGGGGTGAGTCGGGTGCGCGGTGTGGTGTCTGGTGAGCTCACCGGAGCGGGTAGCCCGACCTCCGGGGTGGCGTCCATCAGCAGTTCGCGGACGAGTCGTTCGGTTCCGTCGTAGTCGCCCTCGCCGAATTTGGTATGCCGAACGGTTCCGTGCGCGTCGATCAGATACTCCGCCGGCCAGTACAGGTTCTGGTAGTTGTTCCACGTCTTGTAGTCGTTGTCCAGCGCGATGGGGTAGGTGATGTGCAGCGCGGCGGCGGCGCTGGCGACATTGCCGGGGACCCGTTCGAAGGCGTACTCCGGGGTGTGCACCCCGATGACCACCAAACCGTCGTCCCGGTACCGGTTGTACCAGTCGACCACGTGCGGGATGGCGCGTTGGCAGTTGATGCACGAGTACGCCCAGAAGTCGATCAACACCACCTTGCCCCGCAACGACGAGAGGTCGACGGGTTTGCCGTCCGGGGTGTTGAGCCACTGGGTGATCCCGGTTACGGCGGGTGCGGGTCCGCACTGTTGCAGCTGGTGAGAGCCGTCGGTACAGTCGGCCAGCTGGCCGTTTACCGCGCTGCCCGGGTTGAGCCTGCGCCGGATATCGTCGGCCCCGATCCCTTTCTGCATGGCCTTTTGAAAGGCCACTGCGTAGTCGGGGACGGCGCGCTGCAGCATCGCGGGGAGGTTGAAGACCAGCGCCACCGCCAGCACGATCATCGTGATTCCGCCGGCGATCTGGATCGCGCGCTGCCGGCGCCGGAACGCGGAGACCCGTTCGGCGACGCGCCGCCCGGCCAGCGCGAAAACCAGCAGCGGTAGCGCGGTACCGACCGCGAATGTCGCGGTCAAGACCAGCGTCGCCACTCCGATGTGTGCGGTGCCGCCGGCGACCACGATCGCCGCCAGCACCGGTCCGGCGCACGGCACATACAGCGCGCCCAGCGTCAGACCGAGTCCGAAACCGCTTCTGCCCAAGCCGCCGAAGCCGATTTGACGCTGCGGGATGCGGGCGAACGGTCGCTCGAGCAGGTGCTGCAGCGGGCGGAAGATCAGCCCGAGGCCGATCAGCGTCAGCGTCACCAGGGCGGCCCACCGGATCGCGTCCTGCGGCAGATGCAGCGCCGACAGCAGGGCGGACCCCAGGAGGGTGACCACGCTGAAGCTGCACACCAGGCCCGCGATCACCAGGTATGGCCGCGCCGCCCGGGTGCTGTTCACGCCGGAGAAGAACACCACCGGGAGCACCGGCAGGATGCACGGGGAGATGCCCGTGATCAGGCCGCCGAGGAACCCGATCAGCGCGATGGTATGCATGACTGCTATTCGTAACAGCCGCGATTTCGGGTGGGTCAACCCGAACTCAAGTAACACAGCGCCGAGATGGGGCGAGATTGCAGTAGCGTTCCCAGTAGCCCACTACTGGGAACGTCGCGACTTAAGCGAGTGACGATTGCCTGATGTCGTCCGTGATTGCGGCGCCGCAGCTGGTGACGGCGGCGGCGGGGGATCTGGCGAGTATCGGGTCGACGATCGAGTCGGCGAATGCGGCCGCGGCGGTCCGGACCACCGGAGTGGTGGCGGCCGGCGCCGACGAGGTGTCTGCGGCGATTGCGGCGTTATTCGGCGAACATGCCCAGGTCTATCGGGCGCTCAGCGCGCAAGCGGCGGCCTTTCACGATCAGTTTGTGCAGACCCTCAGCGCCGCCGCGGGCTCTTATGCGGCCACCGAGGCCGCCAACGCGTCGCCGATGCAGAGCATTGAGGGCTCATTTTCGCCCTGGAAAACCCTCACCGGCCGCCCGCTGTTCGGTAACGGGACCGATGGGGCGGCCGGCACCGGGGCCAACGGCGCCGACGGCGGCTGGCTGGTCGGCAACGGCGGCAACGGCGGGTCCGGTGTCAGCTCGATCGGAGGGGCCGGTGGCAAGGGCGGGGCCGCCGGGTTGATCGGCAACGGCGGGTCCGGAGGGGCGGGCGGCTCCAATTCCTCTGGCGGCAACGCTGGCGCCGGTGGCCAAGGTGCCAACGGCGGGTTGTTGTCCGGCAGCGGCGGCAACGGCGGGCAAGGCGGCGACGCGTCTTACGGGGGGGTCAACGGAGGGGTCGGTGGTGGTGGCGGCAACGCCGGCCTGTTCGGCAGGGGCGGGGCCGGCGGCGGCGGCGGTTACGGCCCCTCGTTCGGTGGCCACGCCGGCAACGGCGGCAACGGTGGAACCGGCGGGCTGTTCATGGGCGACGGCGGCGACGGCGGCAACACTTTCGGAACCGGTATCGCCGGCAACGGCGGCGACGCCCGATGGATTGGCAACGGCGGCACCGGGGGCTCCAGCTTCGGCGGCCCGGTCGGCGGCACGGCCGGCAGAGCCGGGCTGCTCATCGGCGACGGCGGCGGTGGTGGAAACGGACGGCCCGGCGCGGATGGCGGGTGGCTGTTCGGCAACGGCGGCAACGGCGGCAACGCCGCGCCCGGTTACAGCGGACTCCCAGCGCCAGGTGGTAACGGCGGGGCCGCCGGATTGATCGGCAACGGCGGCATCGGCGGCAACGCCGGGTTTGGTTTCAGCGCCGCCGGAGCACCAGGTGGTAACGGCGGGGCCGCCGGGTTGATCGGCAACGGCGGGGCCGGAGGGGCGGGCGGCGCCGATTTCTTTCTCAGCAAGGGTGGCACCGGCGGCCAAGGTGCCCATGGCGGGTTGTTGTTCGGCAATGGTGGCGATGGCGGGCGGGGCGGCGACTTTTCCGGGGCCAACGGGGACGGTGGTAATGGCGGCAACGCCGGCCTGCTGGGCTGGGGCGGCACGGGCGGCATGGGCGGTTCCGCTCCCTCGTTGGATTTCCACGTGTTCGGTGGACACGGCGGCAGCGGTGGCAGCGGCGGGCTGTTCATAGGCAAGGGCGGCTACGGCGGCGGCTCTATCGGCGGCATCGGCGGCGACGGCGGCGACGCCGGATTAATTGGCAGGGGCGGCAACGGGGGCGTCGGCGACCCGCTCGGTGGCGCGGCCGGCAGAGCCGGGCTGCTCATCGGCGACGGCGGCAGTGGTGGAGATGGAATGCCCGGCGCGGATGGCGGGTGGCTGAGGGGCAATGGCGGCGCCGGTGGCGTTGGGATGCCTGGTTTGGCGGGAGCCAACGGCGGCAACGCCCATTTCGTCGGCACCGGCGGGGCGGGCGGTAACAGCGTGGCCAATGCGGGCGGTAATGGCGGCAACGGCGGGATGCTATGGGGAAGCGGTGGTGCCGGCGGCCAGGGCGGTAGTGGCGTGGCCAATGCGGGCGGTAATGGCGGCAACGGCGGGATGCTATGGGGAAGCGGTGGTGCCGGCGGCCAGGGCGGTAGTGGCGTGGCCAATGCGGGCGGTAATGGCGGCAACGGCGGGATGCTATGGGGAAACGGTGGTGCCGGCGGGCAGGGTGGCGTTATGTTAACGGCCGGTGAGCACGGCGGCTCGGGCGGCGCCGGCGGCAAGGCCGGGCTGATCGGCAATGGCGGGGCTGGCGGTGACGCAGGAGACGCGGCCGACTCGGACACTGGAGCCGGCGGCGGCCACGGCGGCGATGCATTTTTGATCGGTAGCGGTGGTAACGGCGGCAACGGGAGCGGCGGGTACCCCGGCGGGACCGGTGGTAAAGGCGGGCTACTGTCCGGCGATACCGGAGAGGACGGGACCCCGTAGGGCCACAGAGGCGAGCCGCGATTTCGGATGGGCCAGCCCGTGGACGGGGATAGGATCTTTTACTACCGGTTTCTCGATAGCGGGTCCTGTCGGGAGGTGACTGATGTCATTTGTGATTGCGGCGCCGCAGTTGGTGACGGCGGCGGCAGTGGTTCTGGCGAATATCGGGTCGACGATCGACTCGGCGAATGCGGCCGCGGCCGCCCCGACCACGGCGGTGGTGGCGGCGGGCGCCGACGAGGTGTCGGCGGCGATTGCGGCGTTGTTCGGCAAACACGCCCAGGGCTATCAGGCGCTCAGCGCCTGAGCGGCGGCCTTTCACGATCAGTTTGTGCAGGCCCTCGGCGCCGGTGTGGGCTCTAATGCGGCCACCGAGGCCGCCAACGCCGCGCCTCTGCAAAGCGTTCTTGACTTACTTTCGCCCTGGAAAACCTTCACCGGCCGCCCGCTGTTCGGTAACGGGACCGATGGGGCCGCCGGCACCGGGGCCAACGGCACCGACGGCGGCTGGCTGATCGGCAACGGCGGCAACGGCGGGTCCGGTGTCAGCGGCGCCGGAGGGGCCGGTGGTAACGGCGGGGCCGCCGGGTTGATCGGCAACGGTGGGGCCGGAGGGGCGGGCGGCTCCGATCTCCTTCTCGCCAAGGGTGGCGCCGGCGGGCAAGGAAGCAACGGCGGGTTGTTGTTCGGCAGCGGCGGCAATGGCGGGCAAGGTGGCGACAGTGCCGCGGCCAACGGAGGGGCCGGTGGTAGTGGCGGCAACGCCGGCCTGTTCGGCAGCGGCGGGGTGGGCGGCCTGGGCGGTTTCGGCCTCGGGTTCGGTGGCCACGGTGGCACCGGCGGGCTGCTCGTAGGCAACGGCGGCGACGGCGGCAGCTCCCAGGGCTCTACCGTCGGCATCGGCGGCAACGGCGGCGACGCCCAATGGATTGGCAACGGCGGCACCGGGGGCATCGGCAGTCCGACTGGCGGCAAGGCCGGCCGGGCCGGGCTGCTCATCGGCAACGGCGGCGGTGGTGGGAACGGACTGCCCGGCGCGGATGGCGGGTCGTTGTTCGGCAACGGCGGCACCGGTGGCTTTGGGTTGCTTGGTTCGGCGGGAGGCAACGGCGGCAACGCCCATTTCATCGGCAACGGCGGGGCGGGCGCACCGAGTTTGGACAACACTCCGGGCGGTAATGGCGGCAGCGGCGGGATGCTATGGGGGAACGGCGGTGACGGCGGGCGGGGCGGCCTTATGCCAACGGCCGGTGAGCACGGTGGCTCGGGCGGCGCCGGCGGCAACGCCGGGCTGATCGGCAATGGCGGGGCGGGCGGCGACGCAGGTTCAGCGGTCGCGGGCGCTGGAGCCAGCGGCGGCGACGGCGGCAATGCGGACCTCATCGGCAGCGGTGGTAATGGCGGCAACGGGAGCGGTGGGTTCGCCGGCGGGACCGGTGGTATGCGCGGGCGACTGTTGGGCAATACCGGAACGGACGGGACCCCGTAGCGGAGGCGAACCAGACGGCTAGTCGCTGTAAGCGAGGGAGCGGTCCGGCTGCGGTTCGGCCGGCGCGGTCGGGGTCCTGGCGGGTCTGCTGCGCACTCTGATCGGCCACCAGAACCAGCGGCCCAGCAGCGCGGCGATAGACGGCGTCATGAACGAGCGCACGATCAAGGTGTCGAACAGCAGCCCCAGACCGATGGTGGTGCCCACCTGTCCCACCACCCGTAAATCGCTGACGGCCATGGAAGCCATGGTGAAGGCGAACACCAGGCCCGCGTTCGTCACGACCTTGCCGGTGCCGCCCATCGAACGGATGATGCCCGTCTTCAGCCCGGCGTGTATTTCCTGTTTGAACCGGGAGACCAGGAGCAGGTTGTAGTCGGATCCCACCGCCAACAGGACGATGACGGACATCGCGAGCACCAGCCAGTGCAATTGGATGCCCAAAATATGCTGCCAGACCAGCACGGACAGGCCAAAGGATGCGCCCAGTGAAACCGCCACCGTACCGACGATCACCGCGGCGGCAACAAAGGCGCGCGTGATGAGCAGCATGATGATGAAAATGAGGCAGAGCGAAGAAATCCCCGCGATCACCAGATCCCATTCGGCGCCCTCGGAGATGTCCTTGAAGACGGCCGCCGTTCCGGCCAGGTAGATCTTGGAGTCCTCCAACGGAGTTCCCTTCAGCGACTCCTCGGCCGCCGTGCGTATCGCGTTGATACTCGCGATACCCTCGGCTGTGGCGGGGTCCCCTCTATGCAAAATGATGAAGCGGGCCGCGTGTCCGTCGGGTGACAGGAATGAATTCTCGGCGCGCTTGAAGTCGGCGTTCTTGAAAACCTCGGGCGGAAGATAGAACGAGTCGTCGTTCTTGGCGGCGTCGAAAGCCTTCCCCATGGCATTCGCGTTGTCGCTCATCTCGTTCATCTGATCCATGATTCCGGACATGGTGCTGTGCATGGTCAGCATCATGGTCCGCATGCTTTCCATGGTGTCGATCATCGGCGGGAACTGCGCGAGCATCTGCGGCATCAGCACGTCCAGCTGTTTGATGTCACCGATGAGTTTGTTTAGTTTGTCGGTGATCTGGTCCACGCCGTCCAGCGCGTCGAATATCGATCGTAACGACCAGCAGATCGGAATGTCGGAACAGTGCCGTTCCCAGTAGAAATAGCTGCGGATCGGTCGCCAGAAATCTTCGAAATCCGCGATGTGGTCGCGCAGCTCGTCGGTGATTTCCTGCATCTCTACGGTGTCGCCGACCATGCGGTGGGTGGTGTCGGCGAGTTGGGTCATTATGGCGTACATCCGCCGCATCGTGACGATCGTCTTGGCCATGTCGTCGGCCTGTTTCAGCATGTCGTTCATCCGGTCGCGCTGGTATTTCAAGGTCTGTACCTGACCGGCATTTTGCATGCTTATCTGAAACGGTATGGTCGTGTGGTCCATTGCCGTTCCGTCGGGTCTGGTTATGGCTTGCACTCGGGATATTCCCGGGACCCGGAAGACGCCCTTGGCCAGCTTGTCCAAGACCAGGAAGTCCGCCGGATTTCGCAAATCATGATCGGACTCGATCATCAAAACCTCGGGCTTCATGCGGGCCTGCGAGAAATGGCGATCCGCGGCGGCAAATCCTTGGTTGGCGGGGATGAATGTCGGCAGGTAGGCCCGGTCGTTATAGCTGGCCTTGTATCCCGGCAGCGTCAGCAGCCCGACCAGGGCGACCGCGCAGGTGGCGGCCAGCACGGGCAGCGGCCACCGGACCACCATGGTGCCGACCCGGCGCCAGCCGCGAACCTTGATCAGCCGCTTGGGGTCGAATAGGCCGAAACGGCTGCCGATGGTCAGCACCGCCGGTCCCAGCGTCAATGCCACCGCCACCGCGGCCAGCATCCCGACTGCGCAGGGGATACCCAGGGTTTCGAAGTAGGGCATCCGGGCGAAGCTGAGGCAAAAGGTCGCCCCGGCAATCGTCAACCCGGAGCCCAGGATGACGTGGGCGGTCCCCCGGTACATGGTGTAGAAGGCGGCTTCTTTGTCCTCGCCGGCCTGACGGGCCTCTTGGTAGCGCCCGATGATGAATATTCCGTAGTCCGTACCGGCCGCGATCGCCAGCGAAGTGAGCAGGCTGACGGCGAAGGTGGTAAGTCCGATAGCCCCGGTATGCCCGAGTAGCGCGACGGCGCCCCGCGCAGCCGTCAATTCGATCCCGACCGTGAGCAGCAGCAGAATCACGGTGATGATCGATCGGTATACCAAAAGCAACATCAGAAAAATCACGCAGACCGTCGTCGCGGTGATCCTGATCATGGATTTGTCGCCGGCGTGGTGCATATCCGCAGCGAGCGCCGATGCCCCGGTGACCCAGGCTTTTACCCCGGGCGGTGCGGGCGTCTGCGCGACGATCTTGCGGACCGCTTCGACGGATTCGTTGGCCAGCGGCTCGCCTTGGTTACCGGCGAGATTCACTTGGACATAGGCGGCCTTACCGTCGTTGCTTTGCGCACCCGCCGCCGTGAGTGGATCCCCCCAGAAGTCCTGGATGCTCTGCACGTGCTTGTCGGCCCGCAACTTGCGAATCAGGGTGTCGTAAAACTTGTGGGCTTCGTCGCCGAGCGGCTGATCGCCTTCCAGGACGATCATCGCCGCACTGTCGGAGTTTCCCTCCTTGAACGCCGCGCCGATCTTCTTCATCGCCACGTACGACGGCGCGTCCTTGGGGCTTAGCGACACCGAACGCTCTTGCCCGACCTCTTCCAGCGACGGGACAAAGAAACTGAGGCAGAAGACAATCGCCAGCCAGCCCAGGATGATCGGCACCGCTAGCCGGTGGATCATCCTTGCGATGAACGGCCGTTCGGTGTGGGCAGCCGTGTCGGGGTCGTTCGCGAATCTCGTACTCACGCGGATTTCACCATGCAGTAGGTGTAGGCGTTGACCTCGTTGGAAACATGCTCGGCTTTGACCACGCCGTCCACCGTGATCCGGCAGCCGATGCTGTCGCTATTGCCCTGCGCCACAATGTTTCCCATCACTGCGGCCAGGGTCGTGGTGATATGTAACGACCACGGCAACTGTGCCCCGTCGACTCGCCGGGGGTCGGAATTGACGTCGAAATAGCTGATGTCGGCGACCGTTCCGGCTGGGCCGAAGACCTCGTAATCCAGTCGCTTGGGATTGAACGGCTTGGGACTTTCCAGGTTGCTGTCCGCGTACGACTCGCGTTTCTCGGAGCCGAAGTAACCGTGGACGCGGTACACAATGAATCCCCCGGCGATCACCACCGCCAGGATGACCAGTGGAATCCAAGTCCGCGACAGCACCTTGAAAATTGGAATTCCCTTCGCCGGTTGACATTTCCGCCAGGCGGACTGTTCGCGCCCGCCGCTCGACGATGTTCAACTACCGGCCCGAGCGTAACCAAGCCTTGCCTAACTAAACAAATCCTCGATGATGGCTTGGTCACGTCCAGCTCCGGGTCTGTCGACTCCTTCCCTTCGCGCACTGGAGTGTAACGCATATCACGTGCGTAACGGCAGGCTAGGGGGCCGCCCGGGCGCTTCACAAATCACATCATGTGCGTTATACAAATCACGCGATGTGCGTTATCCTCAGCCGGTGGCGCAAATGACCTTCCGGCGCGCCCGCACGGAGGAAAACAAGCGCCAGCGTGCGGACGCGCTCGTGGAAGCCGCGCGCTCGCTCGCGGTCGAGACCGGCGTTGCGTCGGTAACTTTGACGGCGGTCGCCAGCCGCGCCGGAATCCACTACTCCGCGGTGCGCCGCTACTTCACCTCCCACAAAGAGGTGCTGCTACATCTGGCCGCGGAAGGTTGGGTGCGGTGGTCGGCTACGGTGTGCGAGAAGTTGGGCGAGCCCGGTCCGATGTCGTCGAAGCGAGTGGCCGAGACGTTGGCCAACGGTCTGGCCGCCGACCCGCTGTTTTGTGACCTGCTGGCCAACGTTCATCTGCACCTCGAGCACGAGGTGGAAATCGAGCGGGTTGTCGAGATCCGGCGGACCATTTCCGCCGCCGCGATCGCACTGGCGGACGCGATCGAGCGCGCCCTACCCGTGCTCGGGCGTTCGGGGGCCTTCGACACCCTGATAGCCGCTTACTCCTTGGCCTCCGCTTTCTGGCAGATCGCCAATCCCCCGGAGCGGCTCTCTGACGTCTATGCCGAGGAGCCCGAAGCCCTGCCGCCCGAATGGAATATCGAATTCGCATCCGCACTCACCCGAGTGCTGACCGCCACCTGCATCGGCCTCGCCTCCGGATCGCCCTGCGCGGAAGAAGGTGCGAAGTGAGAGTGATTTGGGTTACCCCGAATTCCGTTTACCGGCCCGCGCCGCGCGAGGTTTCGCCGATGCGGTTAAGGTACTTAGCGCAGCAAAGCAATCGATGGGAATGGGCGCGCACGCGTCCGGTTGGCGGGAGGTGATTGGATGGCCAGGATTCCAATTGCCGACGCGGTGAAAAAGGTGTGGATCGTACTGGTCATCGTGGTCGTGGTCGCGGTCGCGGCGTTCTGCGTTACCCGACTCCGCAGCTTCTTTGGCTATCACGACAACCACCCGATCACCAGCGGCATGCAGGATGACATCAAACCGTTCAATCCCAAGCATGTGGTCTACGAGGTGTGGGGCCCTGCCGGGACGATCGCGAACATCAACTATTTGGACATCAATGCCCAGCCGCAGAAGGCAACCAATGTGCCCTTGCCCTGGACGCTATCGGTCACCACGACGCTCCCCTCGGTGAGCGTCAACGTCGTCGCGCAAGCCGACACCGACCAGATCGGCTGCCGCATCACCGTGAACGACGTCGTCAAAGATGAAAGGTCGGCGAGCGGAATGAATGCCCAAACCTTCTGCATAGTGAAGTCGGCATGACCACCGACAACCGGGCCGCCGGGCTCCCGCACATGCCGATCTTTGCACGGTCGGTCCACAAGTTTGCGCCGCTGATCGTCCTGGGCTGGATCGGACTCGTCGTCGTCCTGAGTGTGTTCGTGCCCAGCCTGGACAAAGTCGGCAAAGCCCACACGGTGTCGATGAGCCCGAACGAGGCGGCGTCGATGCAGGCGATGAAGCGCGTCGGCAAGGTGTTCAACGAATTCGACAGCGACAGCGCGATCATGATCGTCCTGGAGGGGGACGCACCGCTCGGCGACGACGCCCACCATTTCTACGACCAACTGATCCAGAAGCTCGAGGCGGACAAAAAGCACGTAGAGCACGTCCAGGACTTCTGGGGGGATCCGCTGACGGCGGCCGGCTCGCAAAGCTCCGATGGCAAGGCGGCCTATGTGCAGCTCTATCTCGCCGGCAACCAGGGCGAGAGCAAGGCCAACGAGTCCGTCCAAGCCGTCCGCGACATCGTGGCGAGCGTGCCTTCGCCGCATGGGGTCAAGGCTTACGTGACGGGCGCGGCGGCGCTGACGGCCGATCAGTCGGCCGCCGGTGAGAAGGGCGTCATTTTGGTCACCATGATCACCTTCGTGGTGATCATCTTGATGTTGCTGTGGGTCTACCGCTCGATTATCACCGTGTTCATCACCCTGCTGATGGTGGTGATCGAGCTGTTCGCGGCCCGCCAAGTTGTCGCATTCCTGGCTCATAACAACATCATTGGCCTTTCGACCTTCGCGGTTAATCTGCTGGTGTTGATGGCAATCGCGGCCGGGACCGACTATGCGATTTTCGTCCTCGGCCGATACCAGGAAGCGCGGTCGTTCGGTGAGGACCGGGACCAGGCCTTCTACACCATGTTCCACGGGACCGCGCACGTGGTGCTGGGCTCCGGCCTGACCATCGCCGGCGCGATGTACTGCCTCAGCTTTACCCGGCTGCCCTATTTCCAGACGCTCGGCCTGCCTTGCGCGGTGGGAATGCTCGTTGCCGTCTTCGCCGCGCTCACCCTCGGCCCGGCCGTGTTGACGGTGGGGAGTCGCTTCGGGCTGTTCGACCCCAAGCGGAAGATGCGCACGCGGGGATGGCGGCGCGTGGGCACCGCCATCGTGCGTTGGCCCGGCCCGATTCTGGCGGTTTCCGTCGCGATCGCGCTGATCGGGTTGCTCGCCCTGCCCGGGTACAAGACGAATTACGACAATCGCAAGTATCTACCGAGCTACACCAAGGCGAATATCGGATATGACGCCGCGGAGCGCCACTTTTCCAACGCCCGGATGAATCCCGAATTGCTGCTGGTCGAGACCGATCACGATCTGCGCAATCCGGCCGGGATGCTGGTGTTGGACCGGATCGCCAGGGGCGTCTTCCACGTCCCGGGTGTCGCGCGTGTCCAGGCGATAACCAGGCCGTTGGGAACGCCGATCGAGCACACGTCGATCCCGTTCCAGATCAGCATGCAAAACACGACGCAGGTCGAGAATCAGCAGTATATGCACCAACGCATGGCCGACATGCTCAAGCAGGCCGACGCGATGCAGGATTCGATCGACACGATGCAGCGCATGTACAACATCACGGCGCAAATGGCCGCTGTCACGCACCACATGGATGGCCTCACCCATGAAATGTTGGACGTCACAGCCCAATTGCGGGACCACATCGCCGATTTCGACGATTTCTTCCGGCCTCTGCGCAGCTACTTCTACTGGGAGAAGCACTGCTTCGACATCCCCGCCTGCTGGGCGATCCGATCCATCTTCGACGCTCTCGACGGTTTGGATCAGATCGTCGAAAAGTTCGCGTACCTTACGGGTGACATCTCCCAGTTGGACGCGTTGTTGCCGCAGATGCTGGCGCAGATGCCGCCGATGATCGCGACCATGACGACCATGAAGCAGATGATGCTGACCATGCACAGCTCCATGTCGTCGCTGTATGACCAGATGGACGTGATGAGCCAGAACTCGACCGCTATGGGGCAGGCGTTCGACGCCGCCAAGAACGACGATTCGTTCTATATTCCGCCGGAAGTCTTCGACAACCCGGATTTCAAGCGGGGTCTGAAGATGTTCGTGTCGCCGGACGGGCACGCGGCCCGGTTCATCATCTCCCATGAAGGGGATCCCGCTACGCCTGAAGGGATTTCGCACGTCGAGCCGATCAAGAACGCGGCGAAGGAAGCCATCAAGGGGACACCGCTCGAGGGTGCCAAGATCTGGCTGGGCGGCACCGCCGCGGTCTACAAGGATATGCGCGACGGGTCCAAGTACGACTTGATGATCGCCGGAATATCGGCGGCCTGCCTCATTTTGATCATCATGCTGATCATCACCCGGAGTCTGGTTGCCGCGGTCACCATTGTGGGTACCGTGCTGATTTCGTTGGGTGCCTCGTTCGGGCTTTCGGTGCTGGTGTGGCAGGACATCATGGGCTTCGAATTGCACTGGATGGTGCTCGCGATGTCCGTAATCCTGCTGTTGGCGGTGGGATCCGACTATAACCTGCTGTTGGTTTCCCGTTTCAAAGAGGAGATCCAGGCCGGAATCAAGACCGGGATCATCCGCTCGATGGCCGGCACCGGCGCGGTGGTGACGTCCGCGGGCCTGGTGTTCGCCGCCACCATGTCGTCCTTCGTGTTCAGCCCTTTGATAGTGATGGGGCAGGTCGGCACCACGATCGGGCTGGGTCTGTTGTTCGACACGTTGATCGTGCGCTCGTTCATGATGCCGTCCGTCGCCGCGCTGATGGGGCGCTGGTTCTGGTGGCCAACACAGGTACGCACTCGCCCGGCGAGCCGGATGCTGCGGCCGTACGGATCCCGTTCGGCCGTTCGCGCCTTCATGCTGCCCAAGGAAGAGCCGCCTGCCAGGAGCGGCGAATCGCTCGATTCGGCGAACACCGATCGCTTCCCGGCGACCACGCCGCACTACTAACGGCCGGTCGGTGTAGGGTCGCTAAGGCCCGCGGCGGGCACGCCCTTCTCGACGATCTGGGATATCCGTAGCATCCCGGTTGAGGACGCGAGAAGGGATGGGATTCATGCCTGACGGTAAGCCCAACATCCTGGTGATCTGGGGTGACGACATCGGGATCACCAACCTGAGTTGTTACAGCGACGGCATGATGGGCTATCGCACACCGAACATCGACCGCATCGCCAACGAGGGGATGCGGTCCACCGATTCCTACGGTGAGCAGAGCTGCACGGCGGGCCGCGCCGCGTTCATCGGCGGGCAGAGTGTGTACCGCACCGGAATGAGCAAGGTCGGCGTGCCCGGCGCCGACATTGGTTGGGTCGCAGAGGATCCGACGATCGCCGAACTGCTCAAGCCGCTGGGCTACGCCACCGGCCAGTTCGGCAAGAACCACTTCGGCGACCTGAACAAGTACCTGCCGACGGTGCACGGGTTCGACGAGTTCTTCGGCAACCTGTATCACCTCAACGCCGAGGAAGAACCCGAGCAGCAGGACTATCCACACAAGGATCAGTTCCCGCTGCTATACGAGCTGGCGCATCCGCGGGGCGTACTCAAATGCCAGGCCACCGCCGAGGTGTCCGACGAACCCGACGACCCGAAGTACGGGCCGGTCGGTAAGCAGGCCATCGAGGACACCGGGCCGCTGAACAAGAAGCGGATGGAAACCATTGACGACGAGATCGCCGAAGCCACAGTCGATTACATCAAGCGACAGCACGGCGCGGGTAAGCCGTTCTTTGTTTGGTGCAACTTCACCCACATGCACGTGTTCACCCATACCAAGCCAGCGAGCCTGGGCCAGGCCGGGTTGTGGCAGTCGCCGTACCACGACACGATGATCGACCACGACAAGAACGTGGGCCAGGTGCTCGACGTCCTGGACGCTCGGCATCGCCGACGACACCATCGTCATCTACTCCACCGACAACGGCCCACACCGCAACACCTGGCCCGATTGCGGCACCACGCCATTCCGCAGTGAGAAGAACACCAACTGGGAGGGCGCATTTCGGGTGCCGGAGATGATCCGCTGGCCGGGAAAAATCAAGGCGGGCACCGTCTCCAACGACATCATGCAGCACCACGACTGGCTGCCGACGCTGCTGGCCGCCGCCGGAGACCCCGACGTCAGCGGAAAGCTCAAGAAGGGCTACTAGATGGGCGACATCGAATACAAGGTCCACATCGACGGCTTCAATCTGCTGCCTTACCTGATGGGCGAGGTCGAGCACAGCCCGCGCCGCGGCTTCTTCTACTTCTCCGACGATGGCGATCTGGTCGCCATGCGGTTCGAGAATTGGAAGGTAGTGTTCGCCGAACAGCGCTGCCAGGGCACCCTGCAGATCTGGGCCGAACCGTTCACCCCGCTGCGGGTGCCCAAGCTGTTCAACCTGCGCACCGACCCGTTCGAATATGCCGACCTCACCTCGAACACGTACTGGGACTGGATGATTCGGCGAGACTTCTTCGTGTTCTACGCGACGGCGATGGCCACCAAATTCCTGGAGACGTTCAAGGAATTCCCGCCGCGGCACCCGCCGGCCAGCTTCAGCATCGACCACGCGGTCGAGAAGCTCAAAGAGTATCTGGCCAAAGACTAGTCGGGGCCTCGATGCTGGAGTCATAGAGCGACGGGCCCGCGAAGTCGGCCATCGTCGACTTCGTCGGGCGGGTCACGACACCGGGCGGCCCGGATTTCGTGGCCGGCGAGGAGCGGGTCGCGGTGTTCGACAACGACGGCACCCTGTGGTGTGAGAAGCCGGCCTACATTCAGCTGGATTTCCTGGTGCGCCGACTCGCTCAGCTGGCGGCCGCGGACGCCTCGCTGACGGACAGGCAGCCGTATCAGGCCGCCGCGGCTGGCGACCTGTCCTGGTTCGACGACGCCGTCACCAAGCACTACACACGGTGATGACGAGCCGGTCAAAATCCTTGCGGGAGCAATTCTTTCGACCCACCAGGGGCTGACCGTGGAGGAGCACGCCGAGCGGGTGCGGGCCTTTTTCGCCGACGCCGCGCACCCGACCTTGAACCGGCCCTACACCGCCTGCGGGTACGTGCCGATGGTCGAGCTGCTGCGCCACCTGGAGGCCCACGGGTTTACCACCTACATCGCCTCTGGCCGCGGCCGCGATTTCATGCGGCCCGTCACCGCGCAGATGTACGGGCTGCCGCCGGAGCGGGTGATCGGGAGCTCGGTCGGCCTGGACTTCCAGGACGGTCACCTGCTGACAACGTCGCGGCCGGAGTTCCTCGACCTAGCTGTTTGGGGGCCCCGGTCAAGCCAGTGCGGATTTGGGGGCGTACCGGACGGCGGCCAATCCTGGCCGCGGGAAACTCCAACGGCGACATCCAGATGCTGCAGTACACGCAGGCCTCCGGACCTGCGCTGTGCTTGCTGGTGCGCCACGACGACGCCGACCGCGAATTCGACTACATCGCCGGCGCTGAAAAGGCGCTCGATGAAGCGAAAGCCAAGGGCTGGACGGTAGTCAGCATCCGGAACGATTGGACCACCGTCTTCGGTGACAAACGGTGAATAACGGTGACTAACGGTGATCTAACGGTGCGCGGATCACAACGCCGCGACGTTGCGCAGGACGTCATTCGTCTCGCGTACCTGCGCCCCGCACGTCAGGCAGAAGACGCCCGGATGGCGGGTCAGCCAGCCCACCCGCTGCTGAACTTGCCTCACAATGGTGTCTGTGCAGATGACGCACAGGATGCCGACGAGGTTTCCGGACGGGTCGAGGTTTGGGTTGTGGCACTCATCCACGGCGTGCACATGCACGACGTGCGTCGCTGGGTTGGAGCAGCCCAAGTCGGATTGGCACTTGATGTCATACCAGTCCAGGGACACCAGGGTGTCTGGGATTTCGTTACTCGGTGCTTGGTTCATGCGACCCCACCTCCACGATGGTTACCTTGCGGACCTCTGCCACTATTCCGCCGCGAGTCCGCAACAGCTATCCGCCGAATGGCTGCTCACGGGAGGATTTCGGTGTCCCCCGATTGGGGGACAACGAGGGCGGGCAAGCTATGACGCTATGACCAGTTCCACACCGACATGTCGCCGGTTGGGTATGCGTTGCACGCGTCGGTGGACTTGACGACGACGCCCCCGATCGTCCCTAGGGGTGATTCACGCAGAACGCCACACAGATTGCTGAGGCAGGTATGGGCACCCACTGCAGTTGCCCATCCGCGTTGCGCTGGCAGTAGATCGGGCCGGGGTTCCCCCATACTTTCGCGCCTTCCGGCGAGCATGGTTGACCGAGATCGCTATCGGCACGCGCTGGGCCACTTCCGATGAGGACCGCGATTGGAGCCACCGCCGCCGTCAATATCGCCAAGCCGGCGAATTTCAGTGCGCCCATGATCCACACCTTCCTCGACAACATCCGCTACAGCGGACCGTCGTCAGCATCCGTGCCGACTGTCTACCGTTTCGCTGACTAGATATCCCGAAAGTGCCTTATGACCAGTTCCAGACCGACATGTCGCCCGCCGGGTATTGGTTGCACACGTCGGTGGCTTTGGCGACGACGCCCTTGTTGTTGAAGAAGATCTTCATGTGATTGACCCAGGCGAACGTCAGCGGATCGCCATTGTAGAAGTTGTCGGAATAGTCCCTGCGCTCCGCCGGTGACAACGAGAAAAACCAATGCGCCTTGTTAATCACCGCTGGCTGAAGGTTCGCGTGGTTGTTGAAGTCGATCATGTACCGCTGGTAGTACACCGGACTGGTATCCCTCGCGGCCGCCAGATACTGTTCGGCGTCGCAAGTGGTCGCGATCATTCTGCGAGGTACCGGGAAATCGTCCGTGGAATCGGCTACTGCCGCCTTGGGGAAGACTGCAGCGGCGATACCGAGGGACAGCAATACAGCGCCTGCACGCAGGCCGGAACTCAGCCGAGACATAGTCGTTACCGTAACACTTCCAGGGTCCGGATGTGAGCCCACGGGCCATATTCGTAGTTCACCTCACTATCCATCGCCATCAGGCACGATGACATGTGCGGGATCCGGCCGCAGCTCGGGAGGGGCCTGGCTGTAGTCACCGAACGGACCGTCGCGCCGTTCGACCGCGGCGCGCACGCCCTGGGTTTGGGCGGTATGGATGAACTCCAGCGCATCGGGGGTGTTCCGCATCAGGCCGTCGAGGATGCCGCCCAGCATCTGGGTGGAGGCCAGGCCCATGTTCTCGTAGGCCTGGTTGACGATCAGCTTCTGCGCCCGCAGTTGCGACAACGGGATCTGCGCCAGCTCGGCGGCGATCTCGGCGACCCGGGCCTCGAGTCGCGCGAACGGCACCGCCTCGTTGATCAGCTCGACCTCGGCGGCCTGGACGCCGGTCAGCGGCCGCCCGGTCAGTGAGTGCCATTTCACCTTGGCCAGGCTCAGCCGATACAGCCACATGCCGGTCAGATAGGCGCCCCACATCCGGCTGTACGGGGTGCCGATCACGGCGTCTTCGCTGGCGATCACGAGGTCGGCGCACAGGGCGTAGTCGCTGGCCCCGCCGACGCACCAGCCGTGCACCTGCGCGATCACCGGTTTGGACGCCCGCCAGATGGCCATGAACTTCTGCGTCGGCCCGGTCTCGCGGGCGGTGACCATCGCGAAGTCCTTGCCCGGGTCCCACTTCCCATCCGTCATCATGCCTTCGCCCCACTGCTGGAAGCCGCCGCCGAAGTCGTAGCCGCCGGAGAAGGCGCGGCCGGCGCCGCGCAGCACGATGACCTTGATGTCCTGGTCGCGCTCGGCCAGCCCGATGGCCGCCTCGATCTCGTCGGGCATGGGCGGGACGATGGTGTTGAGCTGCTCCGGTCGGTTGAGCGTAATGGTGGCGACCGGCCCGGCCGTCCTGTACAGCAGGGTCTCGAAGTCGGGTGTCGGCTCGGGTCTTTTCATGGCCCAAGCGAAGCCGGTTGGCGGCCCGGTTGTCCAGCGAGACTCTTACCGAGGTTCGAAGGGCCGTCCGTCGAGGGCGGCGAAGACGCGCAGCGGATCGAGGTAGTCGCGCCACTGGCTGACCTTGCGGTCCTTGACGGTGACCACCGAGATGTATCGGTTGCCGTACGGGTAGCCGGTGGGCACGACCGTGCCCTCGGACGAGTATTCGAGCACGACGGTCGACGTTGACGGCGAATGATGTACCCGCAGGTCGTAGCAGCGGTCCAGGTGGAACGTGGAACCGTAGCCCCGGAAGAGCTCGATGAGGTTGTCCCGGCCGACGACGTGGCGCGGGTAATCCGGAACCGTGATGACGAAGTCGAAGACGACATCCTCGGCCAGCATGTCGAAGAAGTGCTCGCCGTCGACGAATCCTGTCAGGCCTTCTTCGATGACCCGGAAGAACGGATCCAGCGCACCAAATTCGTCCATATTCTCCGGGTCGTCCGGGCTCTCGATTTTCTCAGTCACCTGACCCGCCCAGCACGTGATGCAGGAACGAGAAACTCAGCGACGTGACGAACGCGGCCTGCTCGTTGTCGGCTGCGCCGCCATGCCCGCCCTCGATGTTCTCGTATAACCAGGCCCGATGCCCCGCGGCGTGCAGAGCCGCCGTCATTTTGCGGGCATGCCCCGGATGCACCCGGTCGTCGCGGGTGGACGTGGTGAACAAAACCGGCGGGTACTTGCGGTTCGCCGAAATGTTTTGGTAGGGCGAGTATTCGGAGATGAATTTCCAGTCGTCCGGATTGTCCGGGTCGCCGTACTCGGCCACCCAGGAAGCGCCGGCCAGCAACAGGTGGTAGCGCTTCATGTCCAGCAGCGGCACGTCGCAGACCAGCGCGCCGAATTTCTCCGGGTATTTCGTCAGCATGATGCCCATCAGCAGCCCGCCGTTGCTGCCGCCGCGCGCACCGAGCTGCCCCACGGTGGTGATGCCGCGTTTCACCAGATCGTCGGCCACCGCGGCGAAGTCCTCGTCGACCTTGTGCCGGCCCTCGCGGATGGCCTGGGTGTGCCAGCCCGGCCCGTACTCGCCGCCGCCGCGGATGTTGGCCAGCACGTAAGTGCCCCCGCGTGACAGCCATATCCGGCCCAGCACCCCGCTGTAGCCCGGTGTGTTGGACGACTCGAATCCGCCGTAGCCATACAGCAGCGTCGGGCCCGGCCCGCGGGAACCGTCGGCACCGTTTGGACTGCCGGGTCGTACAACGAAGTACGGGATCAACGTCGCGTCCTTCGATGCCACGAAATGCTGTGCCACGGTGATGTTTTCGGCGTCGAAGAAGGCGGGGGCGGACTTGATCCGGTCCAATTGCTCTCCCCCGGTGCCGCGCAGCAGCCGCGAGGGCGAGACGAATCCGCTGGAGTCGAGAAAGAACTCGTCGCCGGTGTCGTCGGCGGCGACGATCAAGGTGTTGGTTGCGGCCGGGATTCCGGAGATCGGTTCGCGTTGCCAGGTGCCGGGTGTCACGATCTCGATCCGGCTGGCCACGTCGGCCAGTGTGACGAGCAACAGCCGGTCGCGGGTCCACGCGTATTGATGCAGGCAGGTGTGCTCGTCGGGTTCGAATACAACTTTTAATTCTCTTGTACCGGAAAGGAAGTCGTCGTAGTTCGCGGCCAGTAGCGTGCCGGCTCGGTATGTGGCGCCGCCGACGGACCAGTCGGTGCGCAAGTCGATCAACAGCCACTCGCGGTGAATCGACAAGCTGCTCACGTCGGTGGGCACGTCGATGGGGATCAGTTCTGGGCTCGTTTCAGAACCCCGTAGTTCGTATCTCTCCCTGGTCCAGAAGTCGATCGAGCGGGCTAGAAAGGTGCGTTCGAAGCCCGGCGTCCGGTCGACATCCCCCACCGCGTTGACGTCGGTGCGCGACCCCTCGAAGATCGTCTCCGCGTCGGTCAGCGGTGTGCCCCGACGCCATCGCTTGACGATCCGCGGGTAGCCGGATTCGGTGAGCGAGTCGGCGCCGAAGTCGGTGCCTACCAGCACGGTGTCCGGGTCCGCCCAGCTGACGAACGACTTGGCTTCCGGCAGCTCGAACCCGTCGGCGACGAATTCGCGCGTCACCATGTCGAATTCACGCACAATCACCGCGTCCGAGCCGCCGGGGGAGAGACTGACCAGCCCGCGGGTGAACTCCGGTTCGATCACCGTCGCACCACCCCACACCCATTTCTGGTCGTCCATCCGGCCCAGTTCATCTACGTCGATCAGCACGTCCCACTCGGGGGAGTCGCTCCGGTAGCTCTCCAGGGTGGTGCGCCGCCACAGCCCGCGCGGATTGGTGGCGTCGCGCCAGAAGTTGTAGAGGTAGTCGCCGCGGCGCCGTACGTAGGGGATTCGGGCATCCGTGTCGAGCACCTCGAGAGTTTCGGTGCGCATCTGTTCGAATCGCTCGTCGCAGAACTCCGTCAGCGTCGGTTCGTCCTGTGCGCGTACCCAGTCCAGTGCCTTCTCATCCGTGACGTCCTCGAGCCACAGGTACGAGTCGTCGGGTGTGCTGTCGCCAATGGGAGCCTCGGATGCCATGGAAGACATTGTGGCGGCGACGGTAGTGTGAGTTGCGTTACATCCATGAATTTGCGGGTCAACGAGGAGCCGAGCCGATGACTGTTTTCCAACGTCCGGGTACCGAGGGCGCACTGATGTCGTACGAATCCCGATACGACAACTTCATCGGGGGCCAGTGGGTCGCGCCCGCCAAGGGTCTCTACTTCGAGAACACCACGCCGGTGACCGGCCAGACGTTCTGCGAGGTGGCGCGGTCGGACGAGACCGATATCGACAAGGCCCTCGACGCCGCGCACGCGGCCGCGCCGGCCTGGGGCAAGAGCGCCCCCGCCGAACGGGCGGCGATCCTGAACAAGATCGCCGACCGGATCGACGAAAACACCAACGCGCTGGCGGTGGCCGAAGTCTGGGACAACGGCAAGCCCATCCGGGAGGCGCTGGCCGCCGACATCCCGCTGGCGGCCGACCATTTCCGGTATTTCGCCGCCGCGATCCGCGCCCAGGAGGGTTCGCTGTCGCAGATCGACGAGGACACCGTCGCCTACCACTTCCACGAGCCGCTCGGCGTGGTCGGGCAGATCATTCCGTGGAACTTCCCGATCCTGATGGGCGCCTGGAAACTGGCGCCGGCCATAGCGGCCGGCAACACGGTGGTGCTCAAACCGGCGGAGCAGACACCGGCCTCAATCCTGTATCTGATGTCGCTGATCGGCGACGTGATTCCGCCCGGGGTGGTCAACGTCGTCAGCGGTTTCGGCGTCGAAGCCGGCAAGCCGCTGGCCTCCAGCGACCGGATCGCCAAGGTCTCGTTCACCGGCGAAACCACCACCGGGCGCCTGATCATGCAATACGCCTCGCACAACCTGATTCCGGTCACCCTGGAACTCGGCGGCAAGAGCCCCAACATCTTCTTCTCCGACGTGATGGCCGCCAATGACGACTTCCAGGACAAGGCGCTGGAAGGGTTCACCATGTTCGCCCTCAACCAGGGCGAGGTGTGTACCTGCCCGTCGCGCAGCATGATTCAGGCCGACATCCACGACGAGTTCCTGGAGCTGGCCGCGATCCGCACCAAGGCGGTGCGGCAGGGCGATCCGCTGGACATCCAGACGATGCAGGGTTCGCAGGCGTCCAACGACCAGCTGGAAAAGATCTTGTCCTACATCGAAATCGGCAAGGACGAGGGTGCCAAGCTGATCACCGGTGGCGAGCGCGCCGAGCTGGGTGGCGACCTGTCGGGCGGCTACTACGTGCAGCCGACGATCTTTGCCGGCAACAACAAGATGCGGATCTTCCAGGAGGAGATCTTCGGACCGGTGGTGGCCGTGACGTCGTTCAGTGACTACGACGACGCGATCTCCATCGCCAACGACACCCTCTACGGCCTGGGTGCCGGCGTCTGGAGCCGCGACGGCAACACCGCCTACCGGGCCGGCCGCGACATCAAAGCGGGCCGGGTGTGGATCAACTGCTACCACGTGTACCCGCCGCACGCGGCGTTCGGCGGCTACAAGCAGTCCGGCTTCGGTCGGGAGACCCACCAGATGGCGCTCGACCACTACCAGCAGACCAAGAACCTTTTGGTGTCCTACTCCGACAAGGCGCAGGGATTCTTCTGATAGGGGGATTCTTCTGATGACGGGGCAGCCCAGCGCCCCTCCGGGGGTGGTGATCACCACAGCGGCCGCAGAATTGCTGGCCCGACTGCAGGATCGGCATGGTCCGGTGATGTTCCACCAGTCCGGTGGCTGCTGTGACGGGTCCTCGCCGATGTGCTACCCGCGCGGGGACTTCCTCGTCGGTGACCGCGACGTGTTGCTCGGAGTGCTCGATGTCGGCCCCCCAGATTCAGAGGGGGTGCCGGTGTGGATCTCGGGCCCGCAGTATCAGGCGCACTATCGGGGAGAGAAACCCACCCAGCTGGTGATCGACGTGGTGCCGGGCCGCGGCGGCGGATTCAGTCTGGAGGCACCGGAGGGCGTGCGGTTCCTCAGCCGCGGCCGGGTCTTCACCGACGCCGAGAAAGCGCTGTTACAGACCATACCGGTGATCACGGGTGCCACTTACGCGCGTGGCGAACGCCCGTCGGTAAGCGGTCCGGTGGTCGCCCTCGAGGAGGGAGCCGCGCCGGGAACGTGCCGCATCAGTAGCCGATAGCCGCAGTAAGGTCGTACACCGTGATCCCCCTTCCCCGGCCCTGGCTGCTGGCCGGCGCCATGCTGATCGGTAACGCGATCGGGCTGCTGGCGGGGGTGGCCGTCGCCGTGGGAGCCCACGAGCGGATCCGGCCGGACGTCGTCATTGCTCTGGTGGTCGGGATTCCCAGCGTGTTGGGGCTGCTGGTGATCCTGTTGTCCGGGCGTCGCTGGGTGACGGCGCTGGGCGCCTTCATCCTTGCGTTGGCGCCGGGTTGGTTCGGTGTCCTGGTCGCGCTGCAGGTCGTGTCCGGTGCCTGACAAACCTGAAGAGGAGGCCGAGCAGGATCGGGCTCCGAATTCTTCGAACCCGGGGACCGAGCCGTTCGTGCCGGATTTCGACACCGGCGAGCCCTCGGTGCCGTTCGTGCCGAATTTCGATGACACCGACTCGCAGCCGGTGCCGCTGGTCGGCCAGCCGGCGAAGGCTGAGATTACTGGAAAGCCCTCGGACAAGCTCACGGACGATCTCGAGGCGACGCCGCCGGCTGCAGACCATGATTCGGCGACCGAGTCGGCTGCCGTTCCGGTCACCCTGCCCGGGCGATACCAGTACCTGAAGTGGTGGAAGTTGGTGCTGGTGATCTTCGGCGTGTGGCTCGCCGCCGGGCAAGTCGGGCTGAGCCTGTTCTATTGGTGGTATCACACCATCGACAAGACCGGGCCGGTGTTCATGGTCCTGGTCTACGTCGTGGCGTGCAGTGTGGCCGGCGTCATGCTGGCGATGGTGGAGGGCCGACCAGTGGTCTCGGCGCTGGCGCTCGCGGTGATGTCGGGGCCATTTGCCTCCGTGGCCGCCGCGGCGCCCCTGTACGGCTATTACTACTGCGAGCGCGTTGGTCACTGTCTGGTCGGTGTCATTCCTTACTAGCTGTTCTGCCTGTTCTGCCGGGCCGTTAGGGTAGTGCCCGTGACCCACTATGACGTCGTTGTCCTCGGAGCCGGTCCCGGCGGATATGTCGCTGCAATTCGTGCCGCACAGCTAGGGCTCAACACCGCAGTCGTGGAGCCGAAGTACTGGGGCGGAGTCTGCCTCAACGTCGGCTGCATCCCGTCCAAGGCGTTGCTGCGCAACGCCGAGCTGGCCTACATCTTCACCAGGGAGGCCAAAGCTTTTGGCATCAGCGGTGAGGCCAGCTTCGACTACGGGATCGCCTACGACCGCAGCCGAAAGGTGGCCGAGGGTCGCGTCGCCGGTGTGCACTTCCTGATGAAGAAGAACAAGATCACCGAGATCCACGGATACGGCCGCTTCACCGACCCCAACACGTTGGCCGTCGAACTCAACGACCCCAACAATGAGGGCGCTGAAAATCCGCTGACGGTCACGTTCGACAACTGCATCATCGCCACCGGCAGCAGCACCCGGCTCGTCCCCGGCACGTCGCTGTCTCAAAACGTGGTCACCTACGAGGAGCAGATCCTGTCCCGGGAGTTGCCGGAATCGATCATCATCGCCGGAGCCGGCGCTATCGGCATGGAGTTCGGCTACGTCCTGAAGAACTACGGCGTTGACGTGACCATCGTGGAATTCCTGCCGCGTGCACTGCCCAACGAGGACGCCGACGTGTCCAAGGAGATCGAAAAGCAGTTCAAGAAGCTGGGCGTCAAGGTTCTCACCGACACCAAGGTCGAATCCATCTCCGATGACGGCTCGCTGGTCACGGTGACCGTCAGCAAGGATGGCAAGTCCGAGGATCTCAAGGCCGATAAGGTGTTGCAGGCCATCGGGTTTGCGCCCAACGTCGAGGGCTACGGGCTGGACAAGGCCGGCGTCGCGCTGACCGAACGCAAGGCCATCGGCATCGACGACTACATGCGCACCAACGTCGGCCACATCTACGCCATCGGTGACGTCACCGGGCTGCTGATGCTGGCGCACGTTGCCGAGGCCCAGGGTGTGGTGGCGGCCGAAACCATCGCCGGCGCAGAGACTTTGGCGCTTGGCGACTATCGCATGTTGCCCCGCGCGACGTTCTGCCAGCCACAGGTCGCCAGCTTCGGACTCACCGAGCAACAAGCCCGCGACGAAGGTTACGACGTGGTGGTGGCCAAGTTCCCGTTCACCGCCAACGCCAAAGCGCACGGTACGGGCGACCCCAGCGGTTTCGTCAAGCTCGTCGCCGACGCCAAGTACTTGGAGCTGCTGGGCGGACACATCATCGGCCACGATGTGTCCGAGCTGCTGCCGGAGCTCACGCTGGCGCAGAAATGGGATCTGACCGCCAACGAGCTGGCTCGCAATGTGCACACTCATCCGACGATGTCAGAAGCGTTGCAGGAGTGCTTCCACGGCCTCGTCGGCCACATGATCAATTTCTGAGCTGGCCGATGATTCGCGACCTGAACGGTGATGCCATTGTGGGTGCCATCAGCGGGTTGGCCGCCGGCTACGTGCTCTGGCTAGTGGCCATTTCGATCGGCGAGGACTTCACGACGGTGAGCCAGTGGAGCCTGATCGTCCTGATCGGCTCGGTTGTCTTGGCCGTCGTCGCCGGAGTGTGGGGCTGGTCGTTGCGCAAGCGCCACAAGGATCTGTGGGCGACGTTCGCGTTCGGCCTGCCGGTACTGCCCGTGGTGCTGACGTTGGCCGTGCTGGCCGACATCGCCGCCGTCTGGGCCTGACTACCCTGGGTTGTCCAACGGGATGTCGAGCGCGGACATCGTCGCGGCCAGCCCGTCGTATTGGCCTGCGAGCAAGCAGAATTCGATCAGCCGTGGCGGATCCAGGTGACTGGCCAGCCGCTGCCAGGTGGGGTCGGTGATCGTGCGGCCCAGGACGAACTCGTCGGTGGCCGCCAGCAGCGCCTGCTGCCGGGGGCTGAGGCTGTTGCGGGCGTCTTCTGTGACGTCGGGCCAGGCGAAAATCGTGGCCTGCAGGCCCGCGTCCAGGCCTCGAGCGCGCGCCATTTTGCGATGGTGCTGCAGCTCGTATTCGCAGGAACGCAGATGCGCGACCCGCAGGATCACCAGCTCGGTGTCGATCACCGGCAGCCGCCCGCGTAGCAGTCGGCCGTTGTAGAGCCCCCAGAGCCAGAACAGCAGCTGGCGTTGGCCCAACGTGTTGAACAGATGCATCTCCGGCGCCCGCACCGCGCGCGCGCCCAACTTCGCGGCGACCCAGTTGATCGGTCCGAGCTCGCGGAACCGGCCGGACGGGATTCGGCCGACGGGGCCGGTTTGGCCCTCTTGAGCGGCGCTCATGCTTGTTTCACCAGATACGGGGACACGGTGCTGCGGTGCTCATCGAGATCGAGTGCGCGCCCCAAAGCGGGGAACGCCCGCTGCGGGCAGTTGTCACGTTCACAGACACGGCAACCCGCGCCGATGGGTGTTGCCGCAATGTTCGTGTCCCCCGACAAATCGAGTCCTTCCGAGTAGATGAGCCGGTGTGCCTGGCGAAGTTCGCAACCCAGCCCGATCGCGAAGGTCTTTCCGGGCTGACCATACCGCGCGGCGCGGCGCTCAACTGTGCGGGCCACCCACATGTAGTTGCGGCCGTCGGGCATCTCGGCTATCTGCACCAGGATCTTGCCGGGGTTGCCGAACGTTTCGTAGACGTTCCATAACGGGCAGGTGCCTCCGCTGGAGGAAAAGTGAAAACCCGTGGCCGACTGGCGTTTTGACATGTTGCCGGCTCGATCCACCCGGATGAACGAGAACGGCACGCCCCGCATCGACGGCCGTTGCAGCGTCGAGAGCCGGTGCGCGATCGTCTCGTAGCTCACCGAGTAGAACGCCGACAGCCGCTCGACGTCGTAGCGGAAATTCTCAGCGACGTCGTGGAACTGGCGGTAGGGCAGCACCGCGGCCGCGGCGAAGTAATTGGCCAGCCCCAGCCGGGCCAGTGTGTGCGACTCGTCGCTGGTGAACTTGCCCTCTTCGACCATGCTGTCGATCAAGTCACCGAACTCCAGGTAGGCCAATTCGGCGGCCATCTTGAATACCTGCTGACCCAACGCGAGGTGACTGCTGATTTCCAGCGTGTTGGTCCTGGGGTCGTAGCGGTGCAGCACGGTGTCGCCGAGGTCGATGCGCCTGTTGATGCGCACTCCGTGTACCTCGGTGAGTCGGCGGGTCAACTCACGGGCCAGGTCGCCGTGGTGCAGCCGCATCTGGACGGTGAGGTCCTCGGCCGCGGTGTCCAGCTCGTGCAGGTAGTTCTGCCGTTGATAGAAGTAGTCGCGCACTTCTTCGTGCGGCATGGTGATCGACCCGGTGCCACTGCCGTCGGAGAACCGCTCCTCGGTGGCGGCAGCCAGCTGCGCGGTGGTGATCCGGTAGCGCCGGTGCAGGTTGACCACCGCGCGGGCCAGGCTGGGATGGGCGCTGACCATTTCCGCGACCTCGGGCGGATCGACGTCGATGTCCAGGTCGCGGTCCAGCGTCACCTCTCGCAGCTCGGCGACGAGCCGGGTGTCGTCCTGGGGCGCGAAGAAGGTCGCGTCCACCCCGAACACCTCGGTGATCCGCAGCAACACGGCCACCGTCAGCGGCCGAACGTCGTGCTCGATCTGGTTGAGGTAACTCGGTGAGATCTCCAGCATCTGGGCCAGGGCGGCTTGACTGAACCCGCGCTCACTACGCAGCTGACGAACGCGTGAGCCCACGAACGTTTTGGACACTCGACGCAGTTTACCGGGCGGTGCGAAGACGTGCTTCGCAGAGTTGGCACGAAGGTGGGATTGGTATTTGTTGGACGTCGTTGGCATGATTCGCATCGGGTAACCCGGGGGTATCCGCGGGGCACCACGAAGAGGAAACGGGGAGCGAAGCCGTGAGCCTGGACAAAAATTTAATGCCGGTGCCCGACGGCAGCCCCGACGTGTTCGATGGCGAATGGCCGCTGCGCATGGGTGATATCAACCGCACGGGCCGGCTGCGGTTGGACGCGGCTGCGCGGCACATCCAGGACATCGGCCAGGACCAACTGCGCGAGATGGGCTTCGAGGACACCCATCCGCTATGGATCGTGCAGCGCACCATGGTTGACCTGATCCGCCCGACCGAGTTCCGTGACATGCTTCGGCTGCGGCGCTGGTGTTCGGGAACCTCGAACCGGTGGTGTGAGATGCGGGTCCGCGTGGACGGACGCAACGGCGGCCTGATCGAATCCGAGGCCTTCTGGATCCACGTCAACCGGGAAACCGAGATGCCGGCGCGCATGTCTGAAGACTTCCTGGAAGGCCTGCACAAGACCACGTCGGAGGGCCGGTTGCGGTGGAAGCGCTATCTGAAACCGGGCAGCCGTGACGATGCGACGGAAATCCACGAGTTCCCGGTCCGGGTCACCGACATCGACCTGTTCGACCACGTGAACAACTCGGTGTACTGGAGCGTGATCGAGGACTACCTGGCGTCCCACCCCGAACTGCTGCAGGGACCGCTGCGGGTGACCATCGAGCACGAGGCGCCGGTCGCGCTGGGCGACAAGCTGGAGATCATTTCGCACGTTCACCCGGCCGGCTCGACCGATCAATTCGGTGCCGGCCTGGCGGATCGCGCTGTTACAACGCTCACATATGTCGTCGGCGACGAGACAAAGGCCGTCGCCTCGCTCTTCGCTCTGTAGCTAAACCGCCGTGTTCGGGGACCCCCGGTAAATGCCCGGTTGACCTGCGAATTCATGGTTACTGGCCGGTAGCTTCTGAAACGGTTAAGAAATCTGGCGCCTTCGCAAACTTCGCAAAATCGCGCAAAGTCGTTGCCTAAATTGGCAATTGAAATGGGTGGCAGCCGGGAACATGCTGTGCCATCGTCGAGTTAGCACATCAGTGAAGTTAAGTCGCTAGCCACCGGCGGACGGCGGTGCGGCTTACCGCAACTCAGCAATGAAGGACCGTTAAGGAGCACCCGAATGTCTGTCGTTGGCACCCCGAAGAGCGCCGAGCAGATTCAGCAGGACTGGGACACCAATCCCCGCTGGAAGGACGTCACCCGCACCTACACCGCAGCCGACGTCGTCGCCCTGCAGGGCAGCGTGGTCGAGGAGAACACCCTGGCCCGCCGCGGTGCGGAGGTGTTGTGGGACGAACTGCACGACCTGGAGTGGGTCAACGCGCTCGGCGCCCTGACCGGCAACCAGGCCGTCCAGCAAGTGCGCGCCGGCCTGAAGGCCATCTACCTGTCGGGTTGGCAGGTCGCCGGTGACGCCAACCTCTCCGGCCACACCTACCCGGACCAGAGCCTGTACCCGGCCAACTCGGTGCCGCAGGTGGTCCGCCGGATCAACAACGCGCTGATGCGCGCCGACCAGATCGCCAAGGTCGAGGGCGACAAGTCGGTGCAGAACTGGCTGGCGCCGATCGTCGCCGACGGCGAGGCCGGGTTCGGTGGGGCGCTCAATGTCTTCGAATTGCAAAAGGCGCTGATCGCCGCCGGTGTCGCGGGTTCGCACTGGGAGGACCAGCTGGCCTCGGAGAAGAAGTGTGGTCACCTGGGCGGCAAGGTGCTGATCCCGACCCAGCAGCACATCCGCACCCTCACCTCGGCGCGACTGGCGGCCGACGTGTGCGACGTTTCCACCGTCGTGATCGCTCGTACCGACGCCGAAGCGGCCACCCTCATCACGTCCGACGTCGACGAGCGCGATCAACCGTTCATCACCGGCGAGCGGACCCGGGAGGGCTTCTACCGGACCAAGAACGGCATCGAGCCCTGCATCGCGCGGGCGAAGGCCTACGCGCCGTTCGCCGACCTGATCTGGATGGAGACCGGCACCCCGGACCTCGAGGTCGCGCGGAAGTTCTCCGAAGCGGTCAAGGGCGCTTACCCGGACCAGATGCTGGCGTACAACTGCTCGCCGTCGTTCAACTGGCGCAAGCACCTAGACGACGCCACCATCGCCAAGTTCCAAAAGGAGCTTGCGTCAATGGGATTCAAGTTCCAGTTCATCACGCTGGCCGGCTTCCACGCCCTGAACTACTCGATGTTCGACCTGGCCTATGGCTACGCCCGCAACCAGATGAGTGCCTATGTCGAGTTGCAGGAGCGCGAGTTCGAGGCGGAGGAGCGTGGCTACACGGCGACCAAGCACCAGCGCGAGGTCGGCGCCGGGTACTTCGACCGGATCGCAACCACGGTCGACCCGAACTCGTCGACCACCGCCCTGACCGGTTCCACCGAAGAGGGCCAGTTCCACTGACGAGGAGCGGGCGCAGCCCGCGACGAGGAAGTGGAACCATCTGGCCTGAGCCACCGAGTTGAGCCACGCCGAGCGTGAACCTATGGCGAATTTTCGGCGGCGGATTTTTCGCCGTGACTTCACATTCGGCGGCCGGAGAGAAGTTGACAGCATAGGCCCCGCCCAGCCAACCTGGGCGGGGCCTATCGCGGTGCACGACAAGACGACTTGCGGAGAGAGAAAACAGTGGGCGATGCAGCGATCCAGCGGGTAGGGGTTGTCGGGGCGGGGCAGATGGGGTCCGGCATCGCCGAGGTCTCCGTCCGCGCCGGTGTCGGCGTGACAGTGTTCGAGACCACCGAAGCGCTGATCACGGCGGGACGCAGCCGCATCGTGAAGTCACTGGAGCGTGGCGTCAGCGCGGGCAAGGTGACAGAGCGCGAGCGCGACCGGGCGCTCGAGAAGCTGACCTTCACCACAGACCTCAATGACTTAGCCGACCGGCAATTGGTCATCGAGGCCGTCATCGAGGACGAGACCGTCAAGACCCAGATCTTCGCAGAACTCGACCGAGTCGTCACCGATCCCGATGCGGTGCTCGCGTCGAACACCTCGAGCATCCCCATCATGAAGATCGCCGCGGCCACCAAGAACCCGCAGCGCGTGCTGGGCCTGCACTTCTTCAATCCGGTCCCGGTGCTGCCGCTGGTGGAGTTGGTCAGCACGCTGGTCACCGACGAAGCGGCCGCCGCCCGCACCGACGAGTTTGCTAGTACGGTTCTGGGCAAACAAGTAGTGCGCTGCTCCGACCGGTCCGGCTTTGTGGTGAACGCGCTGCTGATCCCTTATCTGCTCTCGGCGATCCGCATGGTCGAGGCCGGATTTGCCAGCGTCGAAGATGTCGACAAGGCGGTTGTCGCCGGGCTCTCGCACCCGATGGGTCCGCTGCGGCTTTCTGATCTTGTGGGCCTGGACACCCTCAAGCTGATTGCCGACAAGATGTTCGAAGAATTCAAGGAACCGCAGTACGGTCCGCCGCCGCTGTTGCTGCGGATGGTCGAGGCGGGTCTGCTGGGCAAGAAATCGGGTCGGGGTTTCTATACGTACTGAATCCGGTTGACCGGGCCCCTGACAAGTGGCTGACAAGCGTGCGCCAAGTGTGACAGCCCTTGAGCGGGCGGGGTACGATGCTCGTCGATCAACAAACGAGAGGTATCGAGCGACGATGACCGAGTTGCGGCCGTATTACGAAGAGTCACAGTCGATTTATGACGTTTCTGATGAGTTCTTCTCGCTATTCCTAGGCCCCACGATGGGCTACACCTGCGCATACTTCGAGCGCGATGACATGACCCTCGAGGAAGCGCAAAACGCGAAGTTCGACTTGGCGCTTGGAAAGCTGAATCTTGAGCCTGGGATGACGTTGCTGGACATCGGCTGCGGCTGGGGCGGGGCGCTCATTCGAGCGATCGAAAAGTTCGACGTCAACGTCATCGGGATTACGCTCAGTCGCAATCAGTCCGAGTACAGCAGAGCCAAATTGGCCACAATTCCCACCGAGCGTAACGTCGAGATACGGCTGCAGGGCTGGGAAGAGTTCGAGGACAAGGTCGACCGGATCGTCAGCATCGGCGCCTTCGAAGCCTTCAAGAAGGAGCGATACACCAAGTTCTTCGAACGCGCGTACAGCATCCTGCCCGACGACGGTCGCATGTTGCTGCACACCATTATGACCTACACCCAGCGGCAGATGCACGAGAGGGGCGTCACAGTGACGATGAGCGATATTCATTTCATGAAGTTCATTGGCACCGTGATCTTCCCGGGCGGACAGTTGCCGGCTAAAGAAGATATCTTCAAGTTCGCGGAGGCCGCTGGGTTCTCGGTCGAAAAGGTGCAGTTTCTGCGGGAGCATTATGAGCGCACCCTGAACATCTGGGCGGCTAATCTGGAGGCCAACAAGGAAAGGGCGATCGCTATCCAGTCCGAAGAGATCTACGAACGTTATATGCACTATCTCACCGGATGCGAGAATTTCTTCCGCAAGGGCATCAGCAACGTGGGGCAGTTCACCCTGACGAAGTGACGGCGCCGGCGGGATCGCCCCGTACCGCTATGTGTTGTTACTTTTCCAAAGTGAACTGGGTGACGTCGGTCCACCCTCGGCGGAACAGACCCGCGCAGCCAGTCAGGTACTTCATGTACCGGTCGTAAACCTCCTCCGATTGCATCGCGATGGCTTTGTCCCTGTTGGCCTCGAGCGCGGCAGCCCATATGTCCAGGGTTCTGGCGTAGTGCAGCTGCAACGACTGGCTGCGCGTCAGCTTGAAACCCGCCGCGGCAACACATTCTTCAACCGTCGCGGCCGTTGGCAGCCAGCCGCCGGGGAAGATCTCGGCCAGGATGAATTGGGTGAAGTGAACGATTTCGCGGGTCAACGGCATGCCCCGCTCCCTGGCTTCTTTGAAGGTGTTGAAACCGGCACGTATGGTGTGGAGCAGCATCACGCCGTCGGCCGGCAGCACCTCGTAGGCCATACGGAAGAAGCGGGGATAGCGTTGGCGGCCGAAGTGCTCGAAGGCACCGATCGAGACGATGCGGTCGACGGGCTCGTCGAACTTCTCCCAGCCGTCCAGCAGCACCCGCCGGGTGCGGGGTGTGTCCATCTCGTCGAACATCTTCTGAACGTGGCCGGCCTGGTTCTCGGACAACGTCAGGCCCACGACGTTGACGTCGTACTTCTCGATGGCCCGTCTCATGGTGGCGCCCCAGCCGCAGCCGATGTCCAGCAGCGTCATCCCGGGCTCGAGCCCGAGCTTTCCCAGCGCCAGGTCGATCTTGGCGATCTGGGCCTCCTGGAGCGTCATGTCGTCACGCTCGAAGTAGGCGCAGCTGTAGGTCTGGGTGGGGTCCAGGAACAGCCGGAAGAAGTCGTCGGAGATATCGTAGTGGGCTTGCACGTTTCCGAAATGCGGCGTGAGCTGCGCGGACATACGAGGAGAGCCTTTCTGTATCTGGGAGGCGTTCACGGCGTCGCAAACGATGCACCCTGGTGCGCCCCCGATGCATTCCGATCATGCTAGCCGGTCGAGCGGCCCTAGTCGCCTTCGCGTGGGCTCTTCGGTCGCATTTGGGATGGATTCACAGTGCGCGCAACAAGGCGCCGATCGCGAGGCCCGCGACGAGCAGTCCGCCCGCCTGACGCACGTGCACCCATGCCAGCGCGGCGTACCACAACGGCCACACCGGAAAGTTCGGTGGTGGCTGGTCGGGTGGTGGGCGACGGAAATACGGCCACACCCTCACCAGCCTGGGCAAAGCCAAGGCGACGACCAGCGCGGGCCACGGCATGGCGCGCACCGCGACGGCGGCCGCGACCAGCACGTAGAACCCGACCGTCATGGCCAGCGTCACGGCGCGGGCGCGCGGCGCACCGAGCAGCACGGGCAGCGTCCGGATGCCGAGCGGCTTGTCATAGGGGATCTTGTCGATGTGCTTGCCCATCAGCACCGTCGTGCACAACAGGCCGTAGGGCAGCGACGCCAGCAGGACATTCCACCCCACCGCGCCCACCGCGGAGTAGTACGTGCCGCAAATCATCAGCGGACCCCATACGACGAAAACGTCGGGTTCGCCCAGCCCGCGCTTCTTCAGCCGCAGCGGTGGGGCCGTGTAAGCGACGCTCAGAGCGAATCCGCTGAGCGCGAAGGCAACCACTGGCCAGCCCCGGGCCCAGGTCAGCGTCACGAGGATGGCTAGGTCGGCCAAATTCACCAGGAGAATCGCCAGCCCGAGGGTGCGACGGCTGACCAGCCCGGACAGCACCGGGTGCGGGGCATAAAGGGCACGCGGGTAATCGGCGGTGTCGGTGCCGACCTGGGTGTCGTACAGGTCGTTCATCAGGTTGTTGGCGGTGTGCGCGAGCGTGATCCCCAGCACCGCCAGCACCAGCCAGCGCCAATCCAGGCCAGGCTTGCCGACCGCTAACAGCGCGGCGACCAGCCCGGAGAACAGCGTCATCGGTAGCAGCGCCGCGCGGGTGACGACAAGCCAGCGCGTGACGGTGTCGATCGGCCCGTCGGGCGGCGGATTGGTGGTGCGAAGTGCGTATACCCACGACTTCAGCCGTGAGCCCACGCTCACCTCAGGCATCCTTCGAGACTAGACCGGTCTGCTACCCCTTCAGAGTTCCCGGGGCGGGACGATCGGCGAAGGATGCGGCTCCTCGCGGAACTTCTCCAGCGATCCGCCGACCTCGACGATCCCGCACAGTGCGTTCCAACTGAGCATGGTCAGGTAGTCGATCAGCTCGTCGCTGCTGATCCGCGGGTTCGACATCCACGAGTGGGTGGCCAGTTGGACGCCGCCGACGATCAAGTAGGACCAGGGCTCCGCCCCGCCGGTGTCCACGCCTGCTTGCCGCATGCGCTGGCGCATCACAACCGCCAGCATGCGGGCAATGATCCGCTCGGAGTCGGCGATCACTTTGCTCTTGGCGGCCGAGCTGTTCGCCATCACGAACCGATACGGCTCGGGTTCGTTCGCCACGGTCTCGACGTACACCCGGATGACCTCGCGGGTCAGGTCGATGCCATCCAGAGTCGATGTCAGCGCGGCCGCCATGTTGGGAATCAACGTGGTCTGGGTGAACCGCATCATGACGGCGGTCGTCAGGTCGTTCTTGTCGACGAAGTAGCGGTACAGCACGGTCTTGGAGACCCCGATCTCCGCGGCAATTTCGTCCATGCTCAGGTGGCGGTCGTGGCGGCGAAGCGCATCGATGGTGCCATCCACCAACTCATTGCGGCGCTCCACCTTGTGCTGGTGCCAGCGCCGCTTGCGACCATCCGTTCTTGCGGTCACTGCCCGGAATACCCTTTGTTACTTTGCCGAATCCCACTCATTAGACGCCTTGAATACTACGGCTTGTTGGGCCCCGTCCGGCGGATGGGCGCATGCGGCTGGGCGTTGCCGGGACAGTGTCGTCACACTAACTGGCCCCGGAGATAGAAAGGCGAGACATGATGGTGTGGTGGTACACAGAGCCGACGTGTCAGGACCGCCGACGCCTGGGCAGGACTTGATCGCACCGTCGACGGGGGCGCAGCGGGTTCGCGCGTCCTTCGCGGAATCGTTCGCCGGGGCTGATCCGACGGCGGACGCCGAGCGCCGGGTGGGGCTGCGCCGGATGAAGACGGTGGCGCTGGGCTTCCTGGTCGGTGCCACCGTGGTCTTCCTGGCCTGTCGGTGGGCGCAGGCGCATGGCACCGCGCCGGTTTGGGTCGGTTACGTCGGTGCCGCCGCGGAAGCCGGCATGGTGGGCGCCCTGGCGGACTGGTTCGCCGTCACCGCGCTCTTCAAACATCCGATGGGCATCCCTATCCCGCACACCGCGATCATCAAACGCAAGAAAGACCAGCTCGGCGAGGGCCTGGGGACCTTTGTGCGGGAGAACTTCCTGTCCCCGCCCGTCGTCGAGGCCAAGCTGCGCGACGCGCAGGTGCCCAGCCGGCTCGGCAAGTGGCTGTCGGATGCCTCGCATGCGCAACGGGTCGCGAACGAGGCGGCGACCGTGCTGCGGGTGCTGGTGGAGCTGCTGCGCGACGACGAGGTCCAGCAGGTGATCGACCGGATGATCGTGCGCCGCATCGCAGAACCGCAGTGGGGTCCGCCGGTGGGCCGGGTGCTGGGGACGCTGCTTGCCGAGAACCGGCAGGAGGCCCTGATCCAGTTGCTGGCCGACCGGGCGTTCCAGTGGTCACTGAATGCCGGCGAGGTCATTCAGAGAGTGGTCGAGCGCGACTCGCCGAGCTGGTCGCCCAGATTCATCGACCATCTCGTCGGCGACCGCATCCACCGTGAGTTGATGGACTTCACCGACAAGGTGCGCCGCAACCCCGACCACGAACTGCGTCGTTCGGCGACCCGCTTCCTGTTCGAGTTCGCCGACGATCTCCAGCACGACCCGGACACCATTGCGCGCGCCGATGCGGTCAAGGAGCAGCTGATGGCGCGCGACGAGATCGCCAACGCCGCCGCGACGGCGTGGCGGACGCTCAAACGGCTGGTGCTCGAGGGTGTCGACGACCCGTCCAGCACGCTGCGCACCCGGATCGCTGACACGGTGATTCGGATCGGGGAATCACTGCGCGACGACGCCGAGCTGCGCGACAAGGTCGACAACTGGATGGTGCGAGCGGCCCAGCATCTGGTTTCGCAGTATGGGGTGGAGATCACAGCGATCATCACCGAGACGATCGAGCGCTGGGACGCCGAGGAAGCCAGCCGGCGCATCGAACTGCATGTGGGCCGTGACCTGCAGTTTATTCGGATCAACGGTACCGTGGTGGGCGCGTTGGCGGGCCTGGTGATCTACGCCGTCGCGCAGCTGCTGTTCTAGGGCGTGCTAACAAGCGCTTGCAAATGCAAGCACTCATCCGTACTCTGGTGCCTGTCAAAGCAGGTAAGCCTAAGGAGTACGCGATGCCACCCGAGGAGAAGCTCTCCGCCAAGGTGTCTACCGCGGCCTCCGAAGTGGCCTCCGACATCGGCAGCTTCATCAGGAGCCAGCGCGAGACGGCGCACGTCTCGGTGCGTCAGCTCGCCGCACGCTCCGGTGTCAGCAATCCGTACCTGAGCCAGGTGGAGCGCGGATTGCGCAAACCGTCCGCCGACGTCCTGGCCCAGATCGCGAAGGCACTGCGGCTTTCCGCCGAGGTCCTCTACGTGCGGGCCGGGATTCTCGAACCCGGCGAGACCAAACCAGTGCGGGACGCGATCATCACCGACACCGCGATTACCGAGCGCCAGAAGCAGGTCCTGCTCGATATCTACGCGTCGTTCACGTTTCAGAACGAAGCCATCCGCGAGGAGTGTCCCACCCACTCAGGGGCCCACTCGGAACCGAGCCCGAACACTGACGATCGGGCCACCCAAGCCACACCAGCCGGTGATGTCTAGACCGGTGATGTCTAGATAGGCGGCACATCGGTTACCCGACAGCAGAGGGGTCTGGCGAGTGGCCGAAACAGACATGATCTTCAACCGACCCGAGGAATCAGGAGGTTCCCTAGCAAGTCGCGTGTTCAGTCAATCCGCGGGTCTTGACTCTCCTCGCTGAGGAGCCGACGCTTGCCCTAACTCCCATACCAGACAAGTAATTACGCCGATCACGAAACCAATGCATGAAAGGAAACAACATGGCTGAAAACCCGAACATCGAAGACCTGCGTGCTCCGTTGCTGGCCGCGTTGGGTGCGGCTGACTTGGCCCTGGCCACCGTCAACGACCTGATCACCGACCTGCGCGAGCGTGCCGTGGAGACCCGCGGCGACACCCGCAGCCGGGTCGAGGAGAGCCGTGCTCGCCTGACCGAGCTGCGAGAGGACCTCCCCGAGCAGCTCCGCGGGCTGCGTGAGCGGTTCACCTCTGACGAGCTGCGCAAGGCCGCCGAGGGCTACGTGGAGGCCGCGACCAGCCGCTACAGCGAGCTGGTCGAGCGCGGCGAGGCCGCCCTGGAGCGGCTGCGCAGCCAGTCGGCCTTCGAGGACGCGTCGGCTCGCGCCCAGGCGTCCGTGGACCAGGCCGTCGAGCTGACCCAGGAGGCGCTGGGCACCGTGTCGTCGCGGACCCGCGCCGTTGGTGAGCGTGCGGCCAAGCTGGTCGGCATCGAGCTGCCCAAGAAGGCGGCGAAGAAGGCCGCTCCGGCCAAGAAGGCCGCTCCGGCCAAGAAGGCGGCTCCGGCCAAGAAGGCGGCTCCGGCCAAGAAGGCTGCGCCTGCCAAGAAGGCGGCCAAGAAGGTCACCCAGAAGTAGTTAGGATCCGAGCCGTCCCGTTGGGGCGGCTCGGGCTAGCGACACATTCGACTCGGAGTTGCCCCTGGTGGGCAACTCCGAGTCGACGTTTTGCACGGTGCCCGCATACCCTTATGACGTGAACCTCGTGGGTATGGTCATGTTGGTCTTGCAAGTCGCCGTCTTGCTGACGACGGTGTACGCGTTTGTGCACGCGGCCTTGCAGCGCCCTGACGCCTATACCGCCGCTGAGAAGCTGACCAAGCCAGTGTGGTTAGTCATCCTCGGTGTGGCGGTCGTGGCGACCTCGATCTTGTATCCCTTTTTCCAGGTGCTTGGGATCGTGATCGCCGCCTGCGCCGCCGGTGTCTACCTGGTGGACGTACGCCCCAAACTCCTCGAAATTCAGGGCAAGTCGCGCTAGTGGGATGAAGGCCCTCGTCGCTGCGCCGGCGGCGGTGCTGGTCGTCCTGCTGGGCCCGCTGTCGGGGACGGCACCCGCTGTGGCCGACCCCGCGCCGGATCCCGGCACCGGTGTGTCGAGTCCGTCGTATTCGCCTCCCTTTGTGGACCACACCGAATGGACGCATTGGGGCCGCCAGAACCTGTCCAGCCTGCGGGTTTTCCCGACGCCATCGGCGCGGGCGGCGGCCAGACGGCTCGGGACGACGGACGCCGCCGACGAGGCGTGGGCCGAGGTGCTGGTGCTGTCACCTGACGCCGATGCCCCCGGCATGCGCGCGCAGTTCCTCTGCCACTGGCAGTTCGCCGAAATCGTGCAACCCGGCAAGACCAGCTGGAACATCGAACCGTGGCGGCCTGTCGTCGACGACGCCGAGATGGTCGCGTCCGGCTGCAATCCCGGCGGCCACGACGGCTCCGGGGAACCGTTCTAGTGCCGGACCAACTCACCCGGGGCCAGTTGGCCGCGCTGGTCGACCACACCCTGCTCAAACCCGAGGCAACCCCCACTGATGTGACCGCTCTGGTTGCCGAAGCCGAGGAGCTGGGTGTCTACGCGGTGTGCGTCTCGCCGTCGATGGTGCCGGTGGCGGTTGCCGCCGGCGCTCCGGGGCTCCGGGTGGCGGCGGTGGCGGGTTTTCCGTCGGGCAAGCACGTGTCCTCGGTGAAGGCTCAAGAAGCGGCTGCCGCCGTAGCATCCGGTGCCACTGAGATCGACATGGTCATCGACGTCGGTGCCGCGCTGGCCGGAGATCTCGACGCGGTGCGCTCCGATATCGAGGCGGTGCGGGCCGCGGTGCCCGGCGCCGTGCTCAAGGTGATCGTGGAGTCGGCGCTGCTGTTGGACCGGGCCAACGGGCGCACGTTGGCAGATGTGTGTCGTGCCGCCGAGGACGCCGGCGCGGACTTCGTCAAGACCTCGACCGGGTTTCATCCCTCCGGCGGAGCGTCGGTGCGTGCCGTCGCGCTGATGTCCGAGACCGTCGGCGGGCGGCTAGGGGTCAAGGCCAGCGGAGGCATCCGCACCGCCGCCGACGCACTCGGGATGCTGAGCGCGGGCGCCACCAGGCTGGGCCTGTCGGGCACCCGAGCGGTGCTCGACGGTCTTAGCCACGATGCTTAGGGGCCACGACACTCAGGGACGCGTCAGATGACCTCGAAGCAGGGGTCCTGACCGCCCTGACCGGTGGGGATGTTGGCGTTCTGGCTGGAGAAGTGGCTGGTTACACCCGTCGAGGTGACTTCCACGCTGTCCGCGTGGATACCCAGCGGATAGTTCTTGGTCAGGTTGCTGGTGAAGTCGTTCAGGGTCGACTGGACGGTCTCCTTGGGCATCGTGAAGCCGAGGGTGTTGAAATTCACGATCTGCAGCTCCAAGCCACCACCGGAAATCACCGGCTTGGCCGTGATGTCGTTCAGCAAGCCCTTCAACTCGACGGTGCCGTCCTTGGGGTCAGTGGTCACGGTGTTGGTCACGAAGGGACCCAGCACCGGAATGCCGTTCTGCACCGACTCCTTGATGCCCTGAGACGTCCAGGTGATGGTGGCGTCAATTGCGCCGATCGTGCCTTTGGAAGTGGGGGTGTCCCTGAGTTGAACGTTCTGGATCGTGATTTGGATCTTCATGCCTTTGGCGTCGCGGATCTGGTTCCCCGCCGTCTCCACCGAGATGTTGGTGAAGTGTTGGGTGGCGAGCTGCCACAGCACCAACGGCGTCACGCCGAACTTCGCGGTTGCCTGATCCTTGACCTCGCATGCCACCACCTGGGCGATCTTGGTGTTCGCGGTGCGACGGGCGAACCACTCGGCAAAGATCAGCCCGGTGATGACGAGCGCAACCACGATGATCAAGACCAGAACGATGGACAGCGGGTCACGCAGGAAGCGGCGCTTCCGTTTCGCCTGGGCCGGCTCGTCGCCCGGCGCAGCCAGCTGCGGCGCCGGGGCCGCGGGCGGGATCGGCGGTGGGGTGCCGGGTCGCCGTGCGCCCGCATTGGCCACTCCGATCTGCTCGGTCTGCTCGGTGATCGGGCCAGGCATGGTCGGTGGCTCTGATGGACGACCAGGTCCGGGCGGGACCTGCTGGATCCGCTCGGTTGGCGCCTGCGGATTGCCAACGGGACTGGGGGTGTCGGGACGCCCCCACCTCGACGGGTCGTTGGGTGGTCCTTGCGGGTTCGTCACCCGTGTGATTCTGCCCTATCAACCTGAGCAAAGGGCGAGTGGTTGCGCAGCACCGCGATGCTTTCCCGAGCCGCGGCCACCTTGTCGACATCGATGTCGGTGACCACCAGTTGCGGGTCAGCGCCGGCCGACGCCAGCACCTCGCCGAATGGTGAGGCCACCAGGCTGCCGCCCACCCCGGTGGGGGCGCCTGAGCTCGACTTCAAGGTGCCTGGATCAGCCTGACCGGCCGCGGCGACGTAGCTCATCGAGTCGAGCGCCCGGGCGCGGGCCAGCAACGTCCATTGCTCGAGTTTGCCGGGGCCGGAACCCCACGACGCGCAGACGGTGATCAGCTGCGCGCCGCGGCGGGCCAGCTCGGTGTAGAGCGCCGGAAAGCGGATGTCGTAGCAAATCGATAACCCGACCCGGACGTCATCGACGGTGATCACCACCGGCTCGTGCCCGGGTGCGACCGTACGCGACTCGGTGAACCCGAACGCGTCATACAGGTGAATCTTGTGGTAGTGCTCGTCCGGCTGGTTGGGAATGCCCGGTCCGACCGCGATCAGTGTGTTGCGCACGCGCCCGTCCCCGGACGGTGTGAACATGCCGGCGACCACGGTGATGCCGGTCTCGGTCGCGATTCGCCGGACACCGTCTGTCCAAGGCCCGTCGACGGGCTCGGCGATCGGTGCCAGCGGAACGCCGAACCGGCACATCGTTGCCTCGGGGAACACCACCAGCTTCGCGCCGGCGTCGGCCGCCCGCCCGGCGTAGTCGCGCACGAGGCGCAGGTTCGCTGTCGGATCGGTGCCGCTGAGGATTTGCGCCAACGCGATACGCATGCGCGCCAGCTTAAGCCCGGCGACGATGCACGCCGGCGCGGCGTGTTGGGGGTCCCCCCGCTTGCGGGTGCGTAGGGGCACCGCCAGCCGCGCAACGGCGCGGGCGACCACTCAGGCCGGCAATCAGGCATGGTCCTTGATCCACGCCGCGGTGAAGCGCTGCTCGGCTTCCACCACCCCCGTCAAGTGGGCGACGAGGAACTTCTCCACCTTGCCGCCGACGATGGGGACACGCACCTGGACGGTGACCATGACCCGCATGCGGGAGCCGCCGTCGGCGGTGGGCGACAGGACGGCGGTGCCCGACAGATTCACCGGAGCGTCCGTGATCGAGACGCCGAGGGACGCGGCTGCGGTGCCGTCGATGATCGGGCCCCAGCTCTCCGTGCGCCTTATCTGGAGATCGCCCCGGTGCAGCTGCGTGACCAGGGCCGGCAGGTTCTTACTGTGGACCACCTGCAGCATGGCGACTTCGACGGTGTTGTCGTGTCCGGGCTCGCCGCCGACCCGCATCGACTCCAGCCGCGTTTCGTCGCCACCGGAATCGGTCAGCCTGGCCCGCCAGTAGTCCGCATCGCTGAAAGCCCGATGGAGAACCTCGACGCTGCCGTCATAATCGGCGGACGTGTCGAATGAACGAGGCATAGCAGGCCAGGCTACCGTTACGGGCCGTGATCGGTTCGCCCTTTGCCGGTGCGCAAGTCGCGGCGGCGGTGTCGCTAGCGCCGTTGACCACGCTGCGGGTGGGACCGGTCGCCCGACGCGTCGTCACGTGCACCAGCACCGAACAGGTGGTCGCCGTGTTGCGGCAGCTGGACGCGCAAGCCGACGGCGGGGACGCTGGCCCGCTGCTGGTGTTTGCTGGTGGCTCGAACCTGGTGGTCGCCGACACCCTGACCGATCTGACGGCGGTGCGGCTGGCCAACGACGGCATCACCATCGACGGAAACCTGGTGCGCGCGGAGGCGGGTGCGGTCTGGGATGACGTGGTGGTCACGGCCATCGAGCACGGTCTGGGCGGGCTGGAATGCCTGTCCGGGATCCCCGGATCGGCCGGGGCGACCCCGGTACAGAACGTGGGCGCGTACGGCGCGGAAGTGTCCGACACCATCACTCGGGTCCGGCTGCTGGATCGGGGCAGCGGCACCGTTGGCTGGATTCCTGCCAGCCAATTGCGTTTCGGTTATCGCACTAGCGTTTTGAAGCGGGCGGTGGGTCTTCAGACGCCCGCTGTGGTGCTGGAAGTGGAGTTCGCACTGGATGCTTCGGGGCGCAGTGCGCCGTTGCGCTACGGCGAGCTGACGGCGGCGTTGGACGCGACCAGCGGCGACCGCGCCGACCCGCAAGCGGTGCGCGAGGCGGTGCTGACCCTGCGGGCCCGCAAGGGCATGGTGCTCGACGGGGCGGACCATGACACCTGGAGCGTGGGGTCGTTCTTCACCAACCCGGTGGTCGCACCGGACGTCTATGACCGCCTGGCCAGCAGGATGGACGGGCCGGTGCCGCACTATCCGGCGCCGGATGGCGTCAAGCTGGCCGCCGGCTGGCTGGTGGAGCGGGCCGGATTCAGCAAGGGCTATCCCTACCCCGATTCGAGTGGGCGGCAAGCCCCCTGCCGGCTGTCCACCAAACACGCGCTGGCGCTGACGAACCGGGGCAGCGCCACCGCCGCGGACGTGCTGGAGTTGGCCCGCACCGTCCGCGACGGGGTTCGCGATGTGTTTGGTATCACACTGCAACCCGAGCCTGTCCTCGTCGGATGCGCGCTGTAGCTGCTAGTTTCGTGCTGGAATACCCCTTCTTCGAGCCCTGGTGGCCGGCTCGGCGGGCGCCTCGGGTTGGTCCGGCCCGGTATCTTGGTGTGTCGTGACCACATCCAGCGCCCCCCAAAGTCAGGGGCCGATCAACCGGCGCGTGGCTTTGGCCGCCCTCGGGGTCGGTGTGTTCGCGCCGAGCGTACTGGCCGCGTGTGCCGGCAACGTCACCAAGTCGTCCGAGAAGAAACCGCCTCCGGCGGCGCGGCTGAAGTTCCAGCCGGCCGATGCGTCCAAAGACGTGGTGCCGATCGCGCCGATCAGCGTCGAGGTCAGCGACGGCTGGTTCCAGCACGTCGCATTGACGAACTCGTCGGGCAAGGTCGTCGCGGGTGCCTTCAACGAGGACCGCACCGTCTACACGACCACCGAGGCACTGGGCTACGAGACCAGCTATACCTGGAGCGGTTCGGCCGTCGGCCACGACGGCAAGGCGCTTCCGGTCGCGGGCAAGTTCACGACGGTAACTCCCAGCAAGAAGATTGACGGGGGATTCCAGCTCGCCGACGGACAGACCGTCGGGGTCGCGGTGCCGATCATCATCCAGTTCGATGCACCGATCAGCGATAAGGCCGCCGTCGAGAAGGCGATCTCCATCACCACCAACCCGCCCGTCGAGGGCAGCTGGGCGTGGCTGCCCGACGAGCAGCAGGGCGCCCGCATCCACTACCGGTCCCGCGAGTACTACCCGGCGGGCACCAGCATCTTCGTCGACGCCAAGTTTTATGGCCTGCCGTTCGGGGACGGCGCCTACGGCCTGCAGGACATGTCGCTGAAGATCCAGACCGGCCGCAAGCAGGTGGTCAAGGCCGAGGTCACGTCGCACCGCATCCAGGTCGTCACCGACGCAGGCGTCATCATGGACTTCCCGTGCAGCTACGGCGAGGCGGACAAGGCCCGCAACGTCACCCGCAACGGCATCCACGTGGTCACCGAGAAGTACGCCGACTTCTACATGTCCAACCCGGCCGCCGGCTACAGCAACGCGCACGAACGCTGGGCGGTGCGGATCTCCAACAACGGCGAGTTCATCCACGCCAACCCGTCCAGCGCGGGCGCGCAGGGGAACACCAACGTCACCAACGGCTGCATCAACCTGTCGACGTCCGACGCCGCGGAGTACTACGCCACCGCGATCTACGGCGACCCGGTCGAGGTGACCGGCAGCTCGATCCAGTTGTCCTACTCCGACGGCGACATCTGGGACTGGGCCGTGGACTGGGACACCTGGGTGTCGATGTCGGCGCTGCCGCCCCCGACGGCGCACCCGCCGGCCTCCCAGATCCCCGTCACCGCGCCGGTCACACCGTCGAATGCGCCGACCCTTTCGGGCACCCCCACGACGACCACCGCCCCTAGTCCGGGGACGCCTAGCCCCGGCGGTTAAATCGGCCGGCTGACGCTTGGTCGCGGGGCTTGATGACGATCTGGTCCAAATTGACGTGGGAGGGCCGCGAGGCCACGAAACCGATCACTTCGGCGATATCTTCGGCCACCAGCGGCGTCATGCCGGTGTAGACGGCGTCGGCGCGTTGCTGGTCGCCCTCGAAGCGAACCAGCGAGAATTCGGTTTCAACGGCGCCGGGAGCGATCTCGGTGAGGCGCACCGGCTTTCCCAGTAGCTCGCCGCGCAGCGTGCGGTGTAGCGCGCCCTGCGCGTGCTTGGCCGCGGTGTAGCCGGCGCCGCCGTCGTAAACTTCCAGCGCCGCAATCGAAGTGACGGTGACGATCAGGCCGTCGCCGGAGTCGATCAGCTTGGGCAGCAGCGCGCGGGTGACCCGCAATGTGCCCATCACGTTGGTCTCCCACATCCACCGCCAGTGCTCCAAGTCGGCGTCGGCGACGAATTCCAGCCCCCGGGCTCCACCGGCGTTGTTGACCAGCACGTCGACGCGGCTCAATCCGCGCGCCAGCGCCTCGACCGCCTCGTCGTCTGTGACGTCTGTCACAACGGCGGAACCGGCGATCTCGTCGGCCAGTGCGGTGATCCGGTCCGCGCGGCGCGCTACCGAGACCACGTGAAACCCTTGCGCGGCAAGGGTCCTGGCGGTTGCCTCGCCGATTCCGGAGCTCGCACCGGTGACCACTGCGACTGGTTGGTGCGCGTCTGCCGTTGTCATCGGGATAACTCTAATAAACGTGCTAAATTCCTGGAGTGCACCGCAGCGCCCTGTTCAACACCACCACCGCGTGTCTATTCGCGGCATGTGCGTGTTGTTGCCGCGCACTTTGCCGCGCCTGACACAGACACAGTCAGCAAATGCGGCCAAGACCGGCCCAGGAACTCGGATTAAGGACGCCAGTGCGCACCACCGCCCTCAGTCACACCCACCGTTCGCCCAGCCGCAACGGCTCGCTGCGGTTACACCGCCAAATTGTGCCGCCCTCGCTGCACCTATCTGACTCGGCCGCTTCGTCCGTCTTCCGTGCGGTGCGATTGCGCGGTCCGGTCGGCCGTGACGTGATCGCCGGCGTCACCTCGCTCAGCATCGCCACGGTGAACCGCCAGGTCATCGCGTTGCTTGACGCGGGTTTGCTGCGGGAGCGGGCCGATTTGGCGGTCTCCGGGGCCATCGGGCGCCCGCGGGTGCCCGTGGAGGTCAACCACGAGCCGTTCGTGACGCTGGGCGTGCATATCGGCGCACGAACCACCAGCATCGTGGCCACCGACCTGTTCGGTCGCACCCTCGACACGGTCGAGACACCGACGCCGCTCAGCGCTGCCGGGGCGGCGCTGACGTCGCTGGCCGAGAGCGCCAGCCGGTACCTGCGGCGTTGGCATCGGCGCCGGCCGCTGTGGGTCGGGGTGGCCATCGGTGGCACGGTCGACAGTGCCACCGGCCACGTCGATCACACCCGGCTGGGCTGGCGGCAGGCACCGGTGGGGCCGGTGCTGGCCGACGCGCTGGGGCTACCGGTGTCGGTGGCGTCGCACGTCGACGCCATGGCCGGAGCCGAGCTGCTGCTCGGCATGCGCCGGTTCGCGCCGAGCTCGCCGACCAGCCTGTATGTCTACGCCCGCGAGACCGTGGGCTATGCGCTGGTGATCGGCGGGCGGGTGCACTGCCCGGCCAGCGGCCCCGGCACCATCGCCGCCTTGCCCGCCCACTCCGAGCTGCTCGGCGGGACCGGGCAGCTGGAATCCACCGTCAGCGACGAGGCGGTGCTGGCCGCGGCCCGCCGGCTGCGAATCCTGCCCGGCTTGGCTAGTGGGGCGCCCGCGACCCGCATCGGCGGGTCCACCACCCCCATCACCGACCTGCTGCGGGTGGCCCGCGCCGGCAACCAGCAGGCCAAAGATTTGCTGGCGGAGCGGGCCCGGGTGCTCGGTGAGGCGGTCGCGTTACTGCGTGATCTGCTCAATCCCGACGAGCTGGTGGTCGGCGGCCAGGCGTTCACCGAATACCCGGAGGGGATGGAACACGTGGAGGCGGCGTTCGCCGCACGTTCGGTGCTGCCGTCGCGTGATATCCGCGTCACCGCCTTTGGCAACCGGGTACAGGAGGCCGGGGCGGGGATTGTGTCGCTGGGCGGCCTTTACGCCGATCCGCTGGGGGCGATGCGCCGGTCCGGGACACTGGTCTCCCCGCTGCCGGAAGCCGCGCCTGAGTCTTCTGCCTAACAGCGCCAACGGCGGCTCCTGTAAAGATGAGAGCGTGGGGTCAACTAGTAGGGGCGATCGGGGCGTCTCGGTACTGAATGACCCACGCCGGGTCGCGGTGTTGGCGGTGCACACCTCACCGCTGGCCCAGCCCGGCACCGGCGACGCAGGCGGCATGAACGTCTACGTGTTGCAGAGCGCCCTGCACTTGGCACGGCGGGGTATCGAGGTTGAGATCTTCACCCGGGCCACGGCGTCCGCCGATCCACCGATCGTGCGGGTGGCGGCCGGTGTGCTGGTGCGCAACGTGGTGGCGGGGCCATTCGAAGGCCTGGACAAATACGATCTGCCCACTCAGCTCTGCGCGTTCGCGGCGGGCGTGCTGCGCGCTGAAGCGGCACACGAGCCGGGCTACTACGACATCGTGCACTCGCACTACTGGCTGTCGGGTCAGGTCGGCTGGTTGGCCCGTGACCGCTGGGCGGTGCCGTTGGTGCATACCGCGCACACGCTGGCGGCGGTGAAGAACGCGGCGCTGGCAGACGGTGACTCGCCCGAGCCGCCGTTGCGCACCGTCGGCGAGCAGCAGGTCGTCGACGAGGCGGATCGGCTCATCGTTAACACCGATGATGAAGCGAGACAACTGATTTCGATCCACAGCGCCGAGCCGTCGCGAATCGACGTGGCCCATCCCGGCGTCGACCTGGACGTCTTCCGCCCGGGTGGCCGTCGGTCCGCTCGCGCCGCGCTGGGGCTTGCGCTGGACGGCCACCTGGTGGCTTTCGTCGGACGGATCCAGCCGCTGAAGGCACCCGACATCGTGCTGCGTGCCGCCGCGAAACTGCCCGGGGTGCGCGTCGTCGTGGCCGGCGGACCGTCGGGCAGTGGTCTTCAGGCGCCGGACGGACTGGTTCGGCTGGCCGGCGAACTCGGCATCACCGAACGGGTGACGTTTTTGCCGCCGCAGTCTCGCGCGGATCTGGCCACCTTGCTGCGGGCCGCCGATCTGGTTGCGGTGCCGAGTTATTCGGAATCGTTCGGCCTGGTTGCCGTCGAGGCGCAGGCGTGCGGCACGCCGGTGGTGGCGGCTGCGGTCGGCGGTCTGCCGGTGGCGGTGCGCGACGGGATCACCGGCACCCTGGTGTCCGGGCACGACGTCGGTCAATGGGCGGACGCCCTCGATCAGCTGCTGCGGTTGAGCGCGCCGCAGTCCGACGCGATGAGCCGCGCTGCCGCCGCGCACGCGGCCACGTTCTCCTGGGAAAACACCACCGATGCGCTGCTGGCCAGCTACCGACGCGCGATCGGCAACTTCACCGCCGAGCGCCAGCGCCGGGGCGGGCTGAAATTGGATCGGGCATCGATGCGCAAGCCGCGGCGCTGGACACCGCGTCGCGGGGTCGGCGCATGACGGCCAGCGCCGGCGACGATGCAGTGGGGGCACCGCCCGCTTGCGGGGGAGTGGGGGCACCACCCGCTTGCGGGGGACGGCGCTCATGACCCGCGTGCAGGACGTGCAGGCGGCGATCGAGCGGGCACTGCAGGCCAGCAAGCTGCCCTACTCGCCGCATCCCGGCGCGCGCGGCGGGCCGCCGGGACTGGTCGTGGAATTGCCCGGCGAGCGCAAGCTCAAGACCAACACAATCCTCAGCATCGGCGAGCATTCGGTACGCGTGGAGGCGTTCGTCTGCCGTAAGCCCGACGAGAACCACGAGGGCGTCTACCGGTTCCTGCTCAAGCGCAACCGCCGGCTCTACGGGGTGGCCTACACGCTGGACAACGTGGGGGATATCTACCTGGTGGGCCGGATGTCGCTGGCCTCGGTCGACGCCGACGAGATCGACCGGGTGCTCGGGCAGGTGCTCGAAGCCGTGGACTCGGACTTTAATACGTTGCTGGAGTTGGGTTTTCGGTCGTCGATTCAAAAAGAGTGGGAGTGGCGGGTATCCCGCGGCGAGTCGCTGCAGAACCTGCAGGCGTTCGCTCATCTAATCGACGACGAAGACGACGAAGACTGAGGGACTGCGTGGCAGACTAACCGCCATGGGAGACACTGCCACGCTGGTGCTGCTCCGCCACGGCGAGAGCGAATGGAATGCCCTCAACCTGTTCACCGGCTGGGTGGACGTCGGGCTGACCGAAAAGGGCCGGACCGAAGCGATTCGAAGCGGCGAGCTGCTGATCGAGCACGACCTGTTGCCCGACGTGCTCTACACATCGCTGCTGCGCCGCGCGATCACCACCGCGCACCTGACGCTAGACACCGCCGACCGGCTGTGGATTCCGGTGAAACGGAGCTGGCGGCTCAACGAACGCCACTACGGCGCGCTTCAGGGTCTGGACAAGGCCGAGACCAGGGCTCGCTACGGCGAAGAGCAGTTCATGACCTGGCGGCGCAGCTACGACACGCCGCCACCGCCGATCGAGCAGGGCAGCGAGTTCAGCCAGGACGCCGACCCGCGTTACGCCAACATCGACGGCGGCCCGCTGACCGAATGCCTGGCTGACGTGGTGGCCCGGTTCCTGCCGTACTTCACCGACGTCATCGTCCCGGACCTGCGGACCGGTAAGACGGTGCTGATCGTCGCGCACGGCAACTCTCTGCGCGCGCTGGTCAAGCACCTCGATCAGATGTCCGACGACGCGATAGTCGCACTCAACATCCCAACCGGAATTCCGCTGCGCTACGACCTGGATGCCAAGCTGCGGCCGGTGGTGCCGGGCGGCACCTATCTCGACCCGGAGGCGGCCGCCGCCGGTGCCGCCGCGGTTGCCAGTCAGGGTCGCGCGTGAACCGTGACGGGCGCCGGGTAGGTGTCAAAAAGCTCTCTTTGCCAAACATCCCGTGAACAGGAGAGGAACACATGTGGCCCATGATGTGACTTGTCCGATTTTGGCCTCGCTCCGCTAGGGCGGCGTTCACCGGATTTGTAGGATTTTGTATGTGACTGTGTTCTCGGCGCTGTTGCTGGCCGGGGTCTTGTCGGCACTGGGTCTGGCCATAGGTGTTGTGGTCGGAACCCGGCTGTCGCTGCGGGTAGCCGAGCGCCGCCAACGGGCGGCCACCGAGCGGGCGGGGATCACCGTCTCGCAGATGCTGCAACGCATCGTCGAGCTGATGCCCCTGGGCGCTGCGGTGGTCGATACCCATCGGGACGTGGTTTATCTCAATGAACGCGCCAGGGAGCTGGGCCTGGTGCGCGACCGGCAGCTCGACGACCAAGCTTGGCGGGCCGCGCAGGAAGCGCTGGGCGGCGAAGACGTCGAGTTCGACCTGTCACCCGGAAAGCGTTCGGCCGCGGGCCGCTCCGGGCTATCGGTGCACGGGCACGCCCGGCTGCTCAGTGAGGAAGACCGCCGGTTCGCGGTGGTCTTCGTCCACGACCAGTCGGACTATGCGCGCATGGAGGCGGCCAGGCGTGACTTCGTGGCCAACGTCAGTCACGAGCTCAAGACTCCGGTCGGAGCCATGGCCTTGCTCGCCGAGGCCCTGCTTGCGTCGGCGGACGACGCCGACACCGTTCGCCGGTTCGGCGAGAAGGTGCTCATCGAGGCCAACCGGCTGGGGGACATGGTCGCCGAGCTGATCGAGCTGTCCCGGCTGCAGGGTGCCGAGCGGTTGCCAAACGTAACCGACGTCGAAGTCGATACCATTGTGTCCGAAGCGATTTCGCGCCATAAGGTGGCCGCCGAAAACGCTGCGATCGAGGTTCGCACCGACGCGCCAAGCGGCCTGCGGTTGCTGGGGGACCAAACCCTGCTGGTTACCGCGCTGGCCAATCTGGTGTCCAATGCGATCGCCTACTCGCCGCGTGGATCGCTGGTGACGATCAGTCGTCGGCGCCGCGGAGACAACATCGAGATCGCCGTCACCGACCGGGGCATCGGGATCGCTCTGGAAGACCAGGAGCGCGTCTTCGAGCGGTTCTTCCGCGGGGACAAGGCACGCTCCCGGGCCACCGGCGGCAGCGGGCTGGGGCTGGCCATCGTCAAGCACGTCGCGGCCAACCACAATGGCAGCATCGGCGTGTGGAGCAAGCCGGGAACCGGATCGACGTTCACCTTGTCGATTCCGGCTTATCGGGACGGCGATGACGAGCTCGAACAGCCGCGGGGTCGCGACGTGCGGCCCGGCAGATCCCAGAGAGAGGAAGAACTGAGTAGATGACCAGTGTGCTGATCGTGGAGGACGAGGAGTCGCTGGCCGATCCGCTGGCATTTCTGCTGCGCAAGGAGGGCTTCGAGGCCACGGTGGTAACCGATGGGCCGTCGGCGCTAGCCGAGTTCGATCGCGCCGGCGCTGACATCGTGCTGCTCGATTTGATGCTGCCGGGAATGTCGGGCACTGATGTGTGCAAGCAGCTGCGTGCCCGTTCCAGCGTCCCGGTGATCATGGTGACCGCTCGGGACAGCGAAATCGACAAGGTGGTCGGCCTGGAGCTGGGCGCCGACGACTATGTGACCAAGCCCTACTCAGCGCGTGAACTGATCGCCCGGATCCGGGCGGTGCTGCGCCGTGGTGGCGACGACGACTCCGAAATCAGCGACGGAGTGCTGGAGTCCGGCCCGGTAAGGATGGATGTCGAACGGCACGTCGTCTCGGTGAACGGTGACTCAGTCACGTTGCCGCTCAAGGAATTTGACTTGCTCGAATACCTGATGCGCAACAGCGGGCGGGTGCTGACCCGCGGACAGCTGATCGATCGGGTCTGGGGCGCCGACTACGTGGGCGATACCAAGACCCTCGACGTCCACGTCAAGCGGTTGCGGTCCAAGATCGAGGCCGACCCCGCCAACCCGGTGCACCTGGTGACGGTGCGCGGGTTGGGCTACAAGCTGGAAGGCTAGAGCGGCAACCCGTACGGAGGATCCGGAAGCGGGTTGATCGTGTCCGCGTTCCATGTGACGTGTTGATCGCTGGGGACCGGCATCGCTTCCAGCGCATCGCTACTGACGATTGCCCGTATGCAGTGCGCGCTGGCGCCGACATGCGTTGTCATCAGATCGACGTCGGTGGCCGCACACCATTGTCGATCGGATGCCCACCATAGACTCGCGGTGCGACCGGGTATCCCGAACGGCTCGCTCGCGTCGGCGATTGAGCCGGTTATTAGATACATCGGGCGGTTCGGCAGCTCAATGATCTCGGCATTCTCTATCGGGTCGATCCCGCCGTACCCGTTCCACAGGGCGTACATCACCCTGTCGACGCCCGAGCATTGCCGCAGGACGCGACTCAGCTCCTCGGCGGTGGGAACGGGAAGTCGCCCGACATCCGGCGGGCGATCCCAAAGGCCCGGCTGGCTCCGTAAATCCCAGGAGCCGACCAGGGAGCCCCATTCCATGGCCGGGTGTGCGATTCGATTGTTGGCCTCCGCCACGGCTTTCCACGAGACGGGATAACGCGGCTCGGGCATTTCTATCTCGTAGGCCGGGTGAAACACCCGTGCGTATGCCTCGAAAACCGGTGGCACGAGCGAAGCAACGTCGTACTTAAATGAATGTATGGCGTCAAGAATCCATTGGTAGTCGGCAGTCACCTCACGTATGCAACCACTTCATCGGCAACCGCGAGTGCCAGCGCCATGATCGAGAGCTGCGGGTTCACCTCCGGGCTACTGGGCAGGATCGACGCGTCGGCAACCCACACACCTTCGACGCCGCGCAGCCGACCGGTCTCGTCGACCGGACAGAGCTGTTCATCGGAGCCCGCGGCCGCGGTGCCCGTCGGATGGAAGGCGGCCAGGTGCAGGCTTCTCGGGTTGCTGCTGCGCAGCGCCTCCTGCAGCGCAGGCAGCGACGTCACGGCCGGCGCGCCGGGCAGACCGGTGAGCACCTCCACCGCGCCCCCGGCGAACAGCAGCCGGCCCATGGCCTCGATCGCGACCACCAGCTTGGCGATGTCGTCGTCGGCGATGTGGTAGCGCACCAGTGTCTCGCCGCGCACCGAGCGCACCGAGCCCACGCCACGATCGGCCACCATCGCGCCGAACGTCGCGACCTGAGGCGCCCGGTCCAGCCAGCCCAGCAGCTCGGCGCCGTAGCCGGGGAAGACCAGCGACCCCATGCCCGGCGGCGTAGACGTCGCTTCGATCAGCACCCCGTCGGACTCGTGGAACTCATGGACGGCGGCGCTCTGCAGCACCCCGTGCCAGGCGACGACATCGTGGTCGAAGCGTCCGGCCAGCATGATCGCCGGATGCAGTGCGAGGTTTCGGCCCAGACGCGGGTGGGCGCCAATTCCGCTGCGCCGCAACAACCCTGGCGTCTCGGTGGCGCCGGCGGCGACGATGACCGTGTCCGCGAGTACGTCGAGCGCGGTGCCGTCGGGCCGGCGGGCTCGCACGCCGCGGGCGCGGCCGTGCCGATGTAGCACCCGTTCGACGCGTGCCCGCGAGATGATCCGCGCGCCGGCCGCACACGCCTGTGGCAGCGCGTTGAGGTGCACGCCGAACTTGGCGTTGCGTGGGCAGCCGATCGCGCACTGGCAACAGCCTTCACAGCCGGGCGCGTTGCGGGGGATGGGCGCCGCGCGCCAGCCCAGCGTTTCGGCGGCCGCCAGTAGCAGGCGTCCGTTGCGGCCCATGACGTCCAGCGGCACCGGCGCGACGCGCAGCGTGTGCTCGACGTCGTCGAGACGCTCGGCGAGTCGATCCGGGTCGGCCAGGCCGAGACCGAACTCGTCGCGCCAGCGCCGCTGCACGGCGAGCGGCGGCCGGAAGCAGGTGCCGGAGTTCACCACGGTGGTGCCACCCACCGCCCGGCCGATGGGCAGCACCACCGACGGGCGGCCCAGCGCGATGGTGGTCCCGGCGCCGCGGTACAACCCGGCGTAGCGGTCGATCGGATGGGCGGTGCGGAACTCCTCGACCGTCCAGCGGCGCCCCTCCTCGAGGACGACGACGTCCAAGCCGGCCCGTGCCAGGGTGCGGGCCGCCATCGCGCCACCGGCGCCGGACCCGACGATCACCGCGTCGGTGGTAACGACCGACCGGCTCTCGGTCGACGGCGTGATGGTCAAGGCCGCGTCGGGACGGGCTACGTCGTGCTCCTGGGCCTTGGTGAGCAACTCCGGCGCATAGGTGTCGGCGCCGTTGGCGAGCAGCACCATCACCTTCAGGGCCTCGACGGCCGCACCGGCTTCGGGGCTCAGTGCGGCCACGCGCCGCAGTACCCGGTCGCGTTGACCGGGGCCAAGCCGGGACAACGAACGGCCGGTGGTGAGGTGGCCCGCCGCAGCCAGTGACAGCAGCCCGGCGCGCAGCCCCAGCCGTGATGTCGCCGGCATCCGCGCCAGGTATCGGTCGACGCGATCGACCAGCTGGGCCGGCGACGGGCCGCCGTGCTCCTCGGGCAGCAGCGCGGCGCCGAAGGACGCCAAAGCCCGATCTGCCAGCCGGCTCACTTCCGGCGCCCGAGCTTTCGCCCGAGCTTGATGAAGAACGGGTACGTCGCGAAGATGCCCCCGGCCGCCGCGTGCAGCGGCCAGCGTGCCTCTTCCGTCTGCACGCCGAAAACGCCACTGTTCCACATGAAGTCACGGCCGTTGCGCGCGCGGAACGGGCGCCACAGCACCCCCAGCCCGGGCACGTTGTGGTACAGCCCGAATGACCCGCCGAAGAAGACGCCGAGGGTGGCGGCCTCTGCCACGTCGCGACGTTCTTCGGGCAGGCCGCGCTCGATGAGCACTCCGGAGGCGAACAGCAGCGGTGGGTCGAGCAGGAAGCTCATTCTGGGATCCTTTCGTTGATGGCGGGCGCTCCACTTCCATCGGGGGCTCCGCGCAGGCCGACCTCGGCATGCCCGCTGCCCAGCACCGACCAATGCCGGTCGTCGATCTCGATGTGGATGTCGGCCTGTTCGGTATTGGTGCATACCGCGCGGCCCCCGTCGGGATCGGTGTATTCCAGGCTCACGCACCTGTCCGGGGGCTGGTCGACTCGGATGAGCACATTGCGGCCACCGATGCGGCCTTCCAGCTGCCAGTGCTGCGGGCCGAGCGTGGTCCGCATCCGCAGCGACGGCAAAGTGCTTGCGGGCCAGTCCTTTCCGTCGATGCGGAAGCGAATGAACGCCATCGGCGCCAGCTTGCGCAGTCCGGGCTTGTGCGACACCGCGGTGACCGCCTCCAGGACATCGCCGTTGCCGAGGTCGGCATGGATCCACCCCCAGCGCTTGGCGTTGCCATGCCCGTAGATGTGGGCGACGGCGCCGCGCCAGTCGTCGACCCGGTGGGTGGTTTCGCCGACGGTCAGCGAGCCGGTGAAGTCGGCAGTGGGGGCGAGGACAACTTGGGCGCCGGGCAGCAACTCGCGCTCCCACGTCAGGCGGGGAAACGTCCACAGCGGGGCAGCGGTGTCCTTCCAGGACATGTCCCAGGCGATCGATCGCGCACGTCCGGTCAGCCGCTCGTGGCGCGCTTGTACGCCCGCGGCGTCGAACCAGGCTTCCCCGGCCGCGGGCCGGGTGGGCTCGGCGGGCTCGGGGCCAAACCGCTCGGTGCGCGGCGGACCGTCGGCGGGAAACCAGGTCACCCAGCCGTGCGCGTAGGGCGGACCCTGGGTTGGGGCGACCGTCTCGCAGTGAACCCACAGGCCGGCGCTGGTCGCCGGATCCGACAGGGTCGCGTACCAGACCTCCAGGCGCCCGGCCTTACCCCGCCACCGGGGGGCGACGGCCGATCGCATTTCGTCGTCCACTGCTGCTACCTCCCGTTTTCCGCTCCGGACGCACAGCCGATGTCTTATCGAGCCCGACACACTGCTGGTTCTGGGTGTGGTGCCGGTTCATCCACTATATTGGTTGAGCCAATGAACCAGTCAAGTCCGATCCAGCCGCCCGATCGCCAGCGTGTGGACGAACAGATCGCTGCGTCGATCGCCGACGCCATTCTCGACGGCGCCTTCCCGCCGGGCTCGACCCTGCCGCCGGAGCGGGAGCTGGCCGAGCAGCTGGGTGTCAATCGCACCTCGCTGCGGCAGGGTCTGGCCAGGTTGCAGCAGATGGGCCTGATCGAGGCCCGGCACGGCAGCGGCAATGTGGTGCGAGACCCCGAGGGCCTCACCAATCCGGCGGTGGTCGAGGCGCTGGTCCGCAAACTCGGTCCCGAGTTCCTGGTCGAGTTGCTGGAGATCCGCGCCGCGCTGGGCCCGTTGATCGGCCGGCTGGCGGTGTTGCGGAGTGTGCCCGAGGATGCCGAGGCGTTAGGCGCAGCGCTGGCGGCGGTGCAGCAGGCGGACACGGCCGCGGCGCGGCAGGCGGCCGATCTCGCCTACTTCCGGGTGCTTATCCACAGCACCCGCAACCGTGCATTGGGATTGCTATATCGCTGGGTCGAGCACGCCTTCGGCGGCCGCGAGCACGAGCTCACCGGCGCCTATGACGACGCCGAGCCGGTGGTGGCCGACCTGCGGGCGATCACCGACGCCGTGCTGGCGTGCGACGCGGCGGCGGCCGCCGCGTCCGTCGAGGCCTACCTTCAGGCCAGCGCGCTGCGCATGGTGGCGTCGTACCGCAAAGAGGCCTGAGGGGTCCCTCACCGCGACCGGGTGACGAGTTCGCCATTGGGTTGCTGGGGTTCGCCGGTTCGGCGATTAACCGGCAGCGGTACCGGGTCGAGCGGATGGCGACGAAGGTAGCCGGTCTGGTAGACGATCAGCGCGATCAGGGCGGCCAGCAGTGCCGCCGACGTCCACTCGGTGCCCCACCCCAGGCCGCCCAGTTCGCGAGGCTTGCTCAGCGAATCCCCGCCGGTGGCGCCCAGCGGGCGGGTCAGCACGAACGCGATCCAGAACAGCACCATGCTGTTGATGCGGGTGAAGTAATGCGCGCCGAGTAGCGCCAGCATGATCCCCGACAGCAGCAGCGCGCTGTCCCGGAACCCGAACCCCACGACGTCGGCGAGGAAGTCGCCGCTGGAGGTGCCCAGGCTGTTGGAGAACACGATGGCGATCCAATAGAGCAGCTCCCCGCGGAAGGTGGCGACGTTTTCGACGTCCAGCGTTTGCCCGCTGCGCCACCACAGCACGAACACGATCGCCAGCCCGGTGCTCAGCACCAGCGCGCCGCCGGTGTAGCCGAATCCGGCGGTGCGGTTCATCAGGTCCGACAGTGTGGTGCCGGCGGTGCTGGTCAGCGCGATCACCGTCCAGTAGAGCGCCGGATGAAACCGGCCGGCTTTCAACTGGAAGACCAGCGCCACCACCAGGAGCGCGAAGAAAATCAGCGTGCTGACCAGGTAGCCGACTCGCAGGGTCTGGGCGACCAGGTCGCCCCCGGTTTCCCCGAGCGTTGTCGCGACGATCTTGAGCGCCCAAAACAGCACGGTGATGTGGGGGAGCTTGCGCATCACAAACTGGGTCGGTGGCTGGTTTTCGGCCACGGCTTTCCCTCCCCGAGCGGTGTGCGGCTACCGGGCCGCCCGCGTTGCAGGATGCACGGCGACGAGCCCTAATCGGCTGCGGCGCTTGCAAATTGCGGCCAGCTCGGCGTAGGCCTTCGCGCCGAGCAGTTCGGTGAGTTCGTCGGCCAGACTCTGCCACACCTGCTTGGTGCCGACGTGGGCGGCCGGATCGCCGGTGCAATACCAGTGCAGATCGGCGCCACCGGATCCCCATCCGCGGCGGTCATATTCGGTGACGGTGGTCTTCAGGATCTCGATGCCATCGGGCCGGGTCACCCACTCCTGGCTGCGCCGGATGGGCAACTGCCAGCAGACGTCGGGTTTCATCGTCAGTGGCGGCACGCCCAGCTTGAGGGCTTTGCTGTGCAGCGCGCAGCCGACGCCGCCGGCAAACCCGGGCCGGTTCAAGAAGATGCAGGCATCCTTGTGTTTGCGGGTGCGGTATTGGGGTTGGCCATCGTGCTCGTCGAGTTCCAGATAGCCCTTGCTGCCCAAGCCTTTTTCCCGGAATTGCCAGTCGTCTTTGGTCAGCTCTTTCACCGCGTCGTCCAACCGGGCGCGGTCGTCGTCGTCGGACAGGAACGCACCGTGCGAGCAACACCCGTCGTGCGGCCTGCCCGCGACGGTGCCCCGGCAGGCCGGCGTGCCGAACACGCACGTCCATCGCGACAGCAACCAGGTGAGGTCGGCCGCGATCAGATGCTCGGGGTTTTCCGGGTCGTAGAACTCCACCCACTCGCGGGCGAAATCCAACTCGACCTCTTGCCCCGGAGGCACGGGCTCCTGGCGCGAATTTGCCACGGTTCCAACGTTAGACCACGATTCCTGCCCGCAGCCCGGCCCGCGTCGTATCGGTTTGCCCGGGCTCTCACGCGGGCCGCTACGCGGCCCGCATCGTCGCCCGGCTAGGTTTGATTGCTGTGCGATTGGGCGTGCTCGACGTGGGCAGTAACACGGTCCATCTGCTGGTGGTAGATGCCCACCGCGGTGGGCATCCGATGCCGATGAGTTCGACCAAAGCCACGCTGCGACTGGCCGAGGCGACCGACAGCTCGGGCAAGATCACCAAGCGCGGCGCAGACAAGCTGATTTCCACGATCGACGAGTTCGCCAAGATCGCGCGTCAGCTCCGGCTGCGCCGAGTTGATGGCCTTCGCGACATCCGCGGTCCGGGACGCCGAGAATTCCGACGACGTGCTGGCCCGGGTGCCGCAAGGAGACCGGCGTCGAGTTGCAGGTGCTGCGCGGGGTCGACGAGTCGCGGCTGACCTTCCTGGCGGTGCGCCGGTGGTTCGGGTGGAGCGCGGGGCGAATCATCAACCTCGACATCGGCGGCGGCTCGCTGGAAGTTGTCCAGCGGCGTCGACGAGGAACCCGACGTCGCGTTGTCGTTGCCGCTGGGCGCCGGACGGTTGACCCGCGAGTGGCTGTCCGACGACCCGCCCGGCCGGCGCCGGATGGCGATGCTGCGTGATTGGCTGGATGCCGAGCTGGCGGATGCCAGCGTGACCGTCCTGGACGCCGGCAGCCCCGACCTCGCGGTAGCGACGTCGAAGACGTTTCGCTCGCTGGCGCGGCTCACCGGCGCGGCGCCGTCGGCCGCCGGACCACGGGTGAAGAGGACACTCACGGCAAACGGCCTCAGACAACTCATATCTTTCATCTCTAGGATGACGACCGCTGACCGCGCGGAACTGGAAGGAGTTAGCGCCGAGCGGGCACCGCAGATCGTGGCAGGTGCCCTGGTGGCGGAGGCGAGCATGCGAGCGCTGTCGATTGAAACGGTGGATATCTGCCCGTGGGCCCTGCGGGAAGGTCTGATCCTGCGCAAACTCGATAGCGAAGCTGACGGAACCGCCCTCGTAGAGACTTCGGTGCGGGATGCTGGAGGCCAGGCAGTTGATCGGAACGCGGCTAACCGATCGAGAGGCGACAAACCATGACCGGACCACACCCCGAGACAGAGAGCAAAGCGACCCGTCCGATCTCGGTGGCCGAATTGCTGGCCAGGAATGGAACCATCGGCGAGCCTTCGGTCACCAGACGGCGACGCCGTCGGCGCGGCGACAGCGACGCGGTCACCGTCGCCGAGCTGACCGGTGAGATTCCGGTCATCCGCGATGATCATCACGAGGCGACGGATCGCCCCGCGGATGTCCGCGAGGACCTTCACAAGGATCTCCACGAAGAGGACGACCATTCGGCCAACGGGGGAGCCCAGGTTGCCGAGTCGGCCCCGCAGTCGGGGCGGGTCGCCGAAGACCACGCCAAAAAGGCCTACTGGTCCGAACCCCAACCGCGCTGGCCCAAGTCCCCGCCGCTGGCCGACGCGGGTCGGGGCCGGAGCGCAGTGAATACCCGCGGCCGCTGCCCCGGACCGGAAGCGACCATGAGGACCCGGTAGATCCGCGAGCGCCGGAATCGCAATCCGGGGCCGAGCACATGAGTCCTGATCCGGCGGAGAACTACGCCGACATCCCGGTGGACGTGATGGATTCCGAGGTGCGTGAGGCGGAAACCGACACCGAGGATTCCGCTTACGTGCGTTCCTATCTGCAGGCTTCGGACGGGACGCTGTTCGGCGGGCAGACCCTCGCCGACGAGCTGGCTCGGCGGCGCGGCGAGGGACGCATCAGCGTGGAGGATCTGAGCGGCCGAATCGCCGGAGTCGAACACCGACTCGACGAGGCGGCCGCGGGTACCCATCGGTCGGCGGGCCGATTCGAAGCGGTGTGGCACGGCGGCGTGATCGTGCTGCAGTCGATCCTGGCCGTGGCGTTCGGCGCCGGGCTGTTCGTCGCCTTCGACCAGCTCTGGCAATGGAACGCCGTCGTGGCGCTGGTGCTATCGGTGCTGGTCATCCTTGGCCTGGTGGTCGGAGTGCGGGTTGTTCGAAAAACCGAGGACATCGCCAGTACGTTGATCGCGGTTGCGGTCGGGGCGCTGATCACCTGGGGACCGTTGGCGCTGTCCTTACAATCGGGCTAGGCGCCACCACTAGAGACAGTGCGCCCAGCAATCAAAGTCGGTCTGTCGACGGCCTCGGTGTACCCATTGCGGGCCGAGGCCGCGTTCGAGTATGCGGCCAGACTCGGCTACGACGGGGTCGAGCTGATGGTGTGGAGCGAGTCGGTCAGTCAGGACATCGATGCCGTTCAGAAGCTGTCGCGGCGCTACAGCGTGCCGGTGTTGTCCGTGCATGCGCCCTGCCTGCTGATCTCGCAACGGGTGTGGGGCGCCAACCCGATTCTCAAGCTGGAACGCAGCGTGCGAGCGGCCGAGGAACTGGGCGCGCAGACGGTCGTCGTGCATCCGCCGTTTCGCTGGCAACGGCGCTACGCCGAGGGATTCAGCGACCAGGTTTTCGCCCTCGAGGCATCCAGCGACGTGATGGTCGCGGTGGAAAACATGTTCCCGTTCCGGGCGGACCGGTTTTTCGGGGCCGATCAGTCACTGGAGCGGATGCGCAGGCGCGGCGGTGGCCCGGGACCGGCGATTTCGGCGTTCGCGCCGTCGTATGACCCGCTGGACGGCAACCACGCGCACTACACGCTGGACCTGTCGCATACCGCGACCGCCGGCGCACCGACGCGCTGGAGATGGCGCGCCGGATGGGCTCCGGGTTGGTGCATCTGCACCTGTGCGACGGCAGCGGGTTGCCCGCCGACGAGCACCTGGTACCCGGCCGGGGTTCGCAACCTACCGCCGAGACCTGCCAGATGCTGGCCGGCGGCCATTTCGCCGGCCACGTCATTTTGGAAGTGTCGACATCAAGCGCGCGTTCGGCCAGTGAGCGGGAAGTCATGCTGGCCGAATCGTTGCAGTTCGCCCGCACGCACCTGCTGCGGTGATTTTCACCGAGATCACAAACCCTTTACAGGCCTTTACAGGAGACCATGAACGCGTTATTCACTGCCGCAATGACGCTGCGGGAGGCCGGCCCTGGCCTGTTTGAGGGCGAGCTGAACCACCACTGGACCATCGGGCCCAAGGTGCACGGCGGCGCGATGCTGGCGTTGTGCGCCAACGCCGCCCGCACCGTCTGCGGGGGCGCGCTTGCGCCCGTATTGCAGCCGGTCTGCGTCTCGGCCAGCTTCCTGTGGGCGCCCGATCCGGGGCCGATGCGGCTGCAGACGTTGATCCGCAAGCGGGGCCGCCGGGTCAGCGTGGTCGATGTCGAGCTCACCCAGGGCGACCGCACCGCGGTGCACGCCGTGGTCAACCTCGGCGAACCCGAGCATTACCTGCCGGGTGACCCGGCCGGCCCACTGCTGTCGGCGAACCCGGTCGTGGATCTGATGCCGCCGGAACCGCCCGGCAACATAGCGCCGATCGGGCCCGGCCACCCACTGGCCGGCCTGGTGCACCTGGGCGAGGGCTGCGACGTCCGGCCGATGCTTTCCACGCTGCGGCCCGTGACGGACGGGCGGCCGCCGGTGATCCAGATGTGGGCGCGCCCGCGCGGCGTCGCCCCGGATCCGCTGTTCGCGCTGATGTGCGGGGATTTGTCGGCGCCGGTGACTTTCGCGGTGGAGCGCACCGGCTGGGCGCCGACCGTCCAGCTCACCGCGTTCCTGCGGGGCTTGCCCGCCGACGGCTGGCTGCGGGTGATCTGCACCTGCCTGGAGATCGGGCAGGACTGGTTCGACGAGGACCACCTCGTCGTCGACAGTCTGGGCCGCATCGTGGTGCAGTCGCACCAGTTGGCGATGGTGCCCGCCGCTCGGTAAGAGTCCGTGTCTGCGATGCTTTGCGGCATGGCAAGAATCGCGATCATCGGTGGCGGCAACATCGGCGAGGCGCTGCTGTCGGGGCTATTGCGGGCGGGACGGCAGGTTAAAGACCTGGTGGTCGCCGAACGGATGCCCGATCGCGCCAGGTACCTGGCGGACACCTATTCGGTGTTGGTGACACCGTCGGTGACCGATGCCGTGGACAACGCGACGTTCGTCGTCGTCGCGGTGAAGCCCGCCGACGTCGAGTTCGTGATGGGGGACCTGGCTCGTGCGGCTGCCGCGGCCGAGGACGACAGCGCCGAGCAGGTGTTTGTCACCGTGGCCGCGGGCATCACGATCGCGTACTTCGAGTCCAAGCTGCCGGCCGGGACGCCGGTGATCCGGGCGATGCCGAACGCGGCGGCATTGGTGGGCGCGGGGGTGACGGCGCTGGCCAAGGGTCGTTTCGTCACTGGCCAGCAGCTCGAGGAGGTGTCGGCCCTGTTCGACGCGGTAGGCGGCGTGCTGACCGTCCCCGAGCAGCAGATGGATGCGGTGACCGCGCTGTCCGGTTCGGGTCCGGCGTATTTCTTCCTGATGGTCGAGGCACTGGTGGACGCCGGCGTCGCGGTGGGTTTGAGTCGTCAGGTGGCTGCTGACCTGACCGCGCAGACGATGGCCGGGTCAGCGGCGATGCTGCTCGAACGGATGAATCAGGACAGGCCGCCGGCCAAGGGGGAGTCGATGGGGTTGCTGGCCGACGCCACAGCGGCGCAACTGCGAGCCACGGTCACCTCGCCGGGCGGCACCACCGCCGCTGCGCTGCGCGAACTCGAACGCGGGGGCTTGCGGGTGGCCGTCGACGCCGCCGTCCAGGCCGCCAAAATCCGCTCTGAGCAGCTAAGAATTACATCGGAATAATTCAAGAATTTTGAACTGATTATCCCCCACCAGTACCAGTAACCCCACTAGTCCCGCTATTCTCCTCTGTGTATGCACGTGTGGGTGTCAGCGGAGGGGAAGCCGTTGGCATTGCGCGAGCCTGACACGATTGGGTTGCGATGACGTCTACGAACGGGCCATCGGCGCGGGATTCGGCTGGCGGTAAATCGGCGCGGGACGCCGGTTCGGCCGAGGGTCAGCCGACCAGGACACAATTTCTCACCGTGGCCGAGGTGGCGGCGCTGATGCGGGTCTCCAAGATGACCGTGTACCGGTTGGTGCACAACGGCGAACTGCCAGCGGTTCGGGTTGGGCGGTCCTTCCGGGTGCACGCCAAAGCCGTCCACGACATGCTGGAGACCTCGTACTTCGACGCGGGCTAATAGTTTAGAACCCTCCTGCACCGCTGGATCTGCGCGCGTGACGGCCGTCAAGCGGCGGTCACGCGGCGTCCGTTTGGTGTTCCATGGCGCCGGCCGGGTAAAGTTACCGGGTCCTTTATAAAAACCGGTCACGGGTCAGATAGCGGAGTTATGGGTTCAGTAATCAAGAAGCGGCGCAAGCGTATGTCAAAGAAAAAGCACCGCAAGCTGCTGCGTCGCACCCGGGTGCAGCGCCGGAAACTTGGCAAGTAAGCCGCTGGAAAGCGTGAGTAGGCCCGGCCCGCGCGGACCGTCACTCGCCTGTAACGTCGCCGTTTCCGCTACCCGCTAGGCTGTCTGAGTGGATTCCTCCCACGGTCAGGACGGTGCCGGGGCGGGCGGTGCCGTGCATTACCCCAAGGTGGTGCTGGTTACGGGCGCCTGCCGGTTCCTGGGCGGTTACCTGACCGCGCGGCTCGCGCAGAATCCGTTGATCAACGGCGTCATCGCGGTGGATGCCATCGCGCCGAGCAAGGACATGCTGCGCCGGATGGGGCGGGCCGAATTTGTCCGCGCCGATATTCGTAATCCGTTTATCGCCAAGGTGATTCGAAATGGCGAGGTCGACACGGTGGTGCACGCCGCGGCGGCGTCATACGCGCCGCGGTCCGGTGGCAGCGCGGCGTTGAAGGAACTCAATGTGATGGGCGCGATGCAACTGTTCGCGGCCTGCCAGAAGGCGCCGTCGGTACGCCGCGTCGTGCTGAAGTCCACATCCGAGGTTTACGGGTCGCATCCACACGATCCGGTGATGTTCACCGAGAACAGCAGTAGCCGCCGACCTTTCCGTGACGGCTTTGCCAAGGACAGCCTCGATATCGAGAGTTATGCGCGCGGGTTGGGCCGGCGCAGGCCCGATATCGCGGTGACCATTCTGCGGCTGGCCAACCTGATTGGCCCGGCGATGGACACCACGCTGTCGCGATATCTGGCCGGGCCTTTCGTACCGACGATGTTCGGCCGCGACGCGCGGCTGCAGTTGCTGCACGAGCAGGATGCGCTGGGCGCGCTGGAGCGCGCGGCGATGACAGGCAAGGCCGGCACCTTCAACATCGGCGCCAGCGGCATCATCATGCTGTCGCAGGCGATCCGCCGGGCGGGTCGAATCCCGTTGCCGGTACCCGGCTTTGGCGTGTGGGCTCTTGATTCGCTGAGACGGGCGAATCGCTACAACGAAATCACTCGTGATCAGTTCAACTACTTGAGTTATGGCCGCGTCATGGACACGACTCGGATGCGCACCGAACTCGGCTTTGAGCCCAAGTGGACGACGGCGGAGGCGTTCGACGACTACGTCCGCGGCCGAGGCTTGACTCCCATTATCGACCCGCATCGGGTACGCTCCTTGGAAGGTCGGGCCATCGCGCTGGCGCAGCGCTTGGGTAGCCGAAATCCAATTCCATGGGGTGGGGTCAGGTAGATATCGTGGCGGGTGAAACCAGAGCGAATGTCATTCCACTGCACACTAATCGGGATCGGGTAGCGGCGAAGCGGAGAAACGGGCAACGGGCCGAAGCGTCCCGTCAACATCCCTCGTTACTCTCTGACCCCAACGGCCACGCGTCGGCTGAACAGATCGCCGGCGTCGTCCGAGAGATGGAAGAGCATCGGCGTGCGGCAGGTGCGACATCGGCAGCCGAAGCACCACTCAACGAGCTTGCCCAGCACGTCGCCGCGGTGGCCGGATTCCTTCGGAAACGGATGACTGGTGACTACACCGTCGACGAGTTCGGGTTCGATCCGCACTTCAACAACGCGATCCTTCGGCCTTTGCTGAGGTTCTTTTTCAAATCATGGTTCCGGGTCGAAGTCAGCGGTATCGAGAACCTCCCGAGCGATGGCGCCGCGCTGCTGGTGGCCAACCATGCCGGGGTGTTGCCGTTCGACGGGTTGATGCTGTCGGTGGCGGTTCACGACGAGCATCCGGCCGAGCGGGACCTGCGACTGCTGGCGGCCGACATGGTGTTCGACATACCCGTCATCGGCGAAGCTGCGCGCAAGGCGGGCCACACCATGGCCTGCACGATGGACGCGCAACGGCTACTCGCCTCGGGCGAGCTCACCGCCGTATTCCCGGAGGGCTACAAGGGCCTGGGCAAGCGTTTCGAGGACCGCTATCGGTTGCAGAGGTTCGGCCGCGGCGGCTTTGTCTCGGCGGCCATCCGCACCAAGGCACCGATCGTGCCGTGCTCGATCATCGGCTCCGAAGAGATCTACCCGATGCTGACCGATGTCAAGCTGCTGGCGCGGCTGTTCGGCCTGCCGTACTTCCCGATCACGCCGCTGTTCCCGTTGGCCGGTCCCGCGGGCCTGGTGCCGTTGCCGTCGAAATGGCGGATCGCGTTCGGTGAGCCGATCTACACCAACGACTACGCGCCCGGCGACGCTGAGGACCCGATGATCACCTTCGAGCTGACCGATCAGGTGCGTGAGACGATCCAGCAGACGCTGTACCGGCTGTTGGCCGGCCGCCGCAACGTCTTCTTCGGCTGAGCTCTTTGCGGCTTTTTGGCGCCTGGATCGCTCATTGACGCGACCGTAATTCGCCTTTCGCCCTTCAGATCGCTGCGATCGCGGCGACGGTTTCTGCAGCGGCGCCGGCTTCTTGGTTGGCGGCCTCGCCCATCATGGTGACGATGCTGGTCATGACCGGCTTTCCCTCGGCGTCTGTGACTTCGCTTCGAATTTCCGCGATCACGGTGCCGTGGGATTCGATCACCGAGTCAAGGTGGGTGTCGAAATACAGCCTATCCTTGGCCAGGATCGGCCGGTAGAACTTGAACTTCTGGTCGCGGTGGAAGACCCGGGCCATGTTGATCGGGATGTGGAACTTGGTGAAGATTTCCAGCTGCACGCGCCGCCCGGCGATCGCTAGGAAGGTCAGCGGGGCCACCAGCCCCGGGTAGCCGGCCTCGGCGGAGTCAGCCTCGTTGTAGTGCATCGGGTGATCGTTTTTGACCGCGGCTGCGAACTCACGGATCTTCTCGCGGCCGACGTCGAAGTAGTCCGCCTGACGGTAATGCTTACCGATGATTGCTTGGGCTTCTTCGGGAACTGTCATGGCGCTACCGCTCTCCGCTCAAATGGTTGCTCAGCGGCGCAGCTTATCAGCGTGATTGGCGTCGCGACGCCAGAGCCGCCAACGCGCCGCCGGCCGCGCCCAGCGCCAGGGCCGACGGCACCCCGATCCGGGCCGCCTTGCGGGCGGTCCGGAAGTCGCGGATCTCCCAGCCCCTTTCGCGGGCATGGCTGCGCAGCCGGGCGTCGGGGTTGATGGCGACCGCGGTGCCCACCAGCGACAACATGGGTACGTCATTGAAGCTGTCGGAATACGCGGTGCAGCGCTTGAGATTGAGGCCCTCGCGGATTGCCAGCGACCGCACCGCGTGGGCTTTGCCGGTGCCGTGCAGAATCTCGCCGACCAGCCTGCCGGTGAACACGCCATCCACCGATTCGGCGACGGTGCCCAATGCGCCGGTCAGGTCGAGTCTGCGCGCGATGGTCGCCGCCAGCTCGTACGGCGTGGCGGTGATCAGCCAGACCTGCTGGCCGGCATCGAGGTGCATCTGAGTCAGCTCGCGGGTGCCCGTCCAGATCTTGTCGGCGATGATCTCGTCGTAAATCTCTTCACCCAGAGCCACCAGCTGCTCGACGGACCGGCCCTCGATGAACGCCAGCGCTTTGCGCCGGCCGGCGGCGACGTCGTCGCTGTTCTCCGTGCCGAGCAACTGGAACTTGGCCTGGGCGTAGATGAATCCGAGCACATCGCGATAGGTGAAGTAGTTGCGAGCGGCCAGTCCACGGCCGAAATGCACCGCCGACGAGCCCTGCACCAGCGTGTTATCCACATCGAAAAAGGCGGCCGCGGTCAGGTCGATCGGCGGTTGCGGTTGGCTGTGGTCATCTGCGACCGCGGCGTGCAGGTCGTCTAGTGCGCGATTGGCGCTGGCGTTGTCGGCCAGCGATTGCAGGTCAACGCGACCGTTAGGGTCCGCGCTGCCCGGGTCAGAGGAAGCCATCGCGAAACCTCCTAAATCGCTGCGCCTGCCCGGTGGCCGGTCTTGTGGCCGTATCAACACTATCCGGAGCTTTCATGGGGGCGAGCGTCACGCTGGCGTGATTTCCGTCGCCGAGCTGGGGGCGCCGCCCGCTTGCGGGGGACACGCTGGCGTGACGTCCGTCGCCGGTGTGCCCCATTCGAGCGGGATGCTGACGGCTTCGCGAACTAGCTCTAGGACTCGTGGCGCGGGCATTTCGCCTTGCTCTGTGCCCAATATCTCGGACACATTTTCCTTATCGACATGTGGAATTTCGGAACCTTCGATAGCCGCGACAATCGCGACATTAATGGCGTTCGGATCCCTCCTTCGGCTCCCCCCAGCGCTCGAAAAATACAGCATCATAACTAGTTTCGACGTTTAAGGTCGTTTCAGCGCGTCGGGGATGCCGTTATTGCGTCGCCGAGTTCACGCATCGGAATTTCGCTCTCGCGGCGCGTCGGTCGCCAAAGATGCACGATCCCGAGTTAGCGCGCCGCCGCATCAATGCCACATGGCCGAATTTGTTGATATGACGCTGGTGTAGTTGTGGTGTGCGGTCGCACCCGCGATTTGTAACCGGGCCAACGCCTCGTGCATCATGGCCTCGCCCCGGGCCCAATGCCGGTGCGCTTCGGCATGTCCCGACGCGCCTTCTCCCGACCACGACGTGTGCAGATTGGCTACCAGAGAGTCGATTTCGCTGAGCATGCTTTCGGCATAACGTTGAAATTCCGCCATCCGCTGCACCGCTTCACCCAACGCTTCGGGATCCACGCGAAACGCCTCAGCCATCGTCGACCTCTCGCAGCACGTGCTCCGATGCCGCCTCGTTCTGTTGGTAACCCGCACCGGCCTGGGCCACCAGGGTCGCCAGGATCGACAACCCCACCTGCACCTCACTGGCTCCGCGATGCCACAACTCCCACGCGGAGGTGTAGGCGGCGCCCGACGCCCCCCGCCAGCCGCCCAGCATCTCGCCGACCTGCTCGTCAAGATCGGCCAACCGGTTCCGCAGATCCTCGGCACCGCCCCGCAGGCCCTGGGCGAAACCGTGCATCAGCGCAGGATCGACGCGCAGGTTGGCATTACCGGCCACAGCCGCAACGTAACCACTTCCCAACACCGCCACAATTCACCAGGCGAGTCACCCGCGAGTCAGATGCCACACTGGTGGCCATGACGCAGGCCCCAGGCCGGCCGCAGGTGGAGCTGCTGACCCGCGACGGGTGCGCGATCTGCCTGCGGGTACACGCGCAGCTCGCGGAACTGGCCGATGAGCTGGGCTTCGACTTGGCTACGACCGACGTCGACGCCGCGGCGTCGACGGGTAACCCCGGCCTGCGGGCCGAGTTTGGCGACCGTCTGCCGGTGATCCTGCTGGACGGCCGCGAACACAGCTACTGGGAGGTCGACGAGGCCCGGCTGCGTGCGGATCTGGCTGGTCGCGAGATTTGGTAGCCCACCCGTTAAACGATTACCGTAGACACCAGTCCACATACTGGCGCATAGCAAAGGAGCTGGCCAGGTGATGCTGCCGTGAGCATCCTGCTCTTCGGAGTTTCGCACCGCAGTGCTCCGGTCTCCATCTTGGAACAACTCAGCATCGACGAATCCGATCAGGTCAAGATCGTCGACCGGGTGCTGCAGTCGCCGTTGGTGACCGAGGCGATGGTGCTGTCGACGTGTAACCGCGTCGAGGTCTACGCCGTGGTGGAGGCCTTCCACGCCGGATTGTCGGTGATCGGCCAGGTGCTCTCGGAACACTCCGGCATGACGATGGGTGACCTGACCAAGCACGCCTACGTCCGCTACAGCGAGGCCGCCGTCGAGCACCTGTTCGTGGTTGCCAGCGGTCTGGATTCAGCGGTAATCGGCGAGCAGCAGGTGCTTGGTCAGGTGCGCCGTGCTTATGCCGCCGGCGAGGCCCACCGCACCGTCGGCCGGGTGCTGCACGAGCTGGCTCAGCGGGCGCTGTCGGTGGGTAAGCGGGTGCATTCCGAAACGGGCATCGACGCCGCCGGTGCCTCGGTGGTGTCGGTGGCCCTGGGCATGGCGGATCGCAAGCTGGGCGGACTGGCGGGCAAGACCGCGGTGGTTATCGGCGCCGGGGCGATGGGCGCACTCTCGGCGGCACACCTGGGCCGTGCCGGCGTCGGGAACATTCTGGTACTCAACCGGTCGTTCTCTCGGGCGCAGCGGCTGGTCCGCAGGATCCGCGAATCGGGCGTGCCGGCCGAGGCGCTGATGCTGGACGGGCTGGCCCAGGCATTGGCGGGTGCCGACGTGGTGGTCACCTGTACGGGGGCGCTGAGCCCAGTGGTTTCGCTGGCCGACGTGCATCACGCGCTGGCCGCCGCCCAGCGCGACGAGGCGGCCCAGCCGCTGGTGATATGCGACCTCGGCATGCCGCGTGATGTCGATCCTGCGGTGGCCGGGCTGCCCGGTGTCTGGGTCGTCGATGTGGACCGCGTGCAACATGAACCATCGGCCCATGCCGCCGCCGACGACGTCGAAGCCGCCCGCCACATCGTCTCGACCGAAGTCGCCGCCTATCTGGTGGGACAGCGGATGGCCGAGGTCACACCGACGGTGACCGCGTTGCGCCAGCGAGCCGCCGACGTGGTCGAAGCCGAATTGCTGCGCCTGGACAACCGGCTGCCTGGCTTACAGAACGCCGAGCGCGAGGAGGTGGCCCGCACCGTGCGGCGGGTGGTGGACAAGCTGTTGCACGCGCCCACAGTGCGAATCAAGCAGCTCGCCAGTGCCCCCGGCGGTGACAGCTACGCCGAGGCGTTGCGTGAGCTTTTCGAACTCGACCAGACCGCCGTGGACGCCGTCGCCACCGCCGGTGAAATGTCCGGATTACCGGGCAGCCCACAACAATCCGCCCCAACGCAATCCGCCGAGTAACCGTTTGACTCAAGTGATCCGGATAGGTACCCGGGGCAGTCTGCTGGCCACCACCCAGGCTGCCGTCATCAGAGACGCCCTCGTCGCCAACGGCCACCCCGCGGAGTTGGTGATCATCAGCACCGCGGGTGACCAGTCGTCGGCGCCCATCGAAAGTCTCGGGGTGGGCGTCTTCACCACCGCGCTGCGTGAGGCCATCGAAGACGGCCGCGTCGATGCGGCGGTGCACTCGCACAAGGATTTGCCAACCGCCGACGACCCAAGGTTCACGATTGCCGCGATACCGCCGCGGAATGACCCCCGCGACGCGCTGGTAGCCCGCGACGGGCTGACGCTCGGGGAGTTGCCGGCCGGATCGCTGGTAGGCACGTCCTCCCCGCGGCGGGCCGCTCAGCTTAGAGCATTGGGTCTCGGTTTGGAAATCCGCCCCCTACGAGGCAACCTAGATACCAGGTTGAACAGGGTAAGAAGTGGTGATCTTGACGCCATCGTGGTGGCCCGGGCCGGTCTGGCCCGGCTGGGCCGCCTCGATGATGTCACCGAGACGCTTGAGCCGGTGCAAATGTTGCCGGCACCGGCTCAAGGTGCTCTCGCGGTCGAATGCCGCGCCGGCGACAGCCGGTTGGCGGCAGTGCTGTCGGAGTTGGACGACGCCGACACCCGCACGGCGGTCACCGCTGAACGAGCCCTGTTGGCCGAACTGGAGGCCGGCTGCTCCGCACCGGTGGGCGCGATCGCCGAAGTGGTCGAGTCCATCGATGAGGAAGGCCGCGTCTTCGAAGAGCTGTCGCTACGTGCCTGCGTAGCGGCACTGGACGGATCCGACGTGATCCGCGCGTCCGGTATCGGCAGTTCCGGTCGGGCACGGGAGCTTGGGCTCTCGGTCGCCGCGGAGCTATTCGAGCTGGGCGCCCGGGAGCTGATGTGGGGAGCGCGGCAAGACCCCGCGCGAGGAAGTTGAGAAGTTGAGTGGGAGCGACAATGACGACGCGAGGGCGTAAGCCGAGACCGGGCCACATCACGTTCGTGGGCTCGGGTCCCGGTGACCCGGGATTGCTGACCACACGGGCCGCCACGGTACTGGCGAACGCGGCCCTGGTCTTCACCGATCCCGACGTACCCGAGGCGGTGCTGGCGCTGATCGGCAAGGACCTGCCACCCGTCTCCGGCCCGGTGCCCGCCGAACCGGTCCCGGGGGCCGCCGGGGGAGCTTCCCCCGACGGTGAGCAGGCCGCGTCGGCGTTGGTGTCCGGTGGCCCCGACATCCGCCCGGCGGTAGGTGATCCCGCCGAAGTCGCCAAGACGCTGACCGCGGAGGCCCGTTTGGGTGCCGACGTGGTGCGGCTGGTGGCGGGCGATCCACTCACGGTGGACGCGGTGATCACCGAGGTGAACGCCGTGGCACGCACCCATCTGCACATCGAGATCGTGCCCGGCCTGGCCGCAACCAGCGCCGTACCAACCTATGCGGGGCTGCCGCTGGGCTCGTCGTACACGGTCGCCGACGTACGCTCCGACATCACCGAGATCGACTGGGAGGCGCTGGCGGCGGCACCCGGGCCGTTGATCCTGCAAGCCACCGCATCGCATCTGGCCGACGCGGCCCGCACCCTGATCGATCACGAGCTGGCCGAGACCACGCCCTGCGTGGTGACCGCGCACGGCACCACCTGCCAGCAGCGTTCCGTCGAGACCACACTGCACGGATTGACCGACCCGGGCGTCCTGAGCTCCGTCGACGCAAGGCTGTCCCACGCAAGCGGCGCGGATCCGTCCCCCGCAAGCGGGAGGGGCCCCCAGGCCGGGCCGCTGGTGGTGACCATCGGCAAGACGGTGACCAGCCGGGCAAAGCTGAACTGGTGGGAGAGTCGGGCACTTTACGGTTGGACCGTATTGGTGCCGCGCACCAAGGATCAGGCCGGCGAGATGAGCGAGCGGCTGACGTCCTACGGCGCGCTGCCGGTCGAGGTGCCCACCATCGCCGTCGAGCCGCCGCGCAGCCCCGCTCAGATGGAACGTGCGGTCAAGGGCCTGGTCGACGGCCGTTTCCAATGGGTGGTGTTCACCTCCACCAATGCGGTGCGCGCGGTGTGGGAGAAGTTCGGTGAGTTCGGTCTGGACGCCCGCGCGTTCTCCGGGGTGAAGATCGCCTGCGTCGGCGAATCGACGGCCGACCGCGTCCGCGCCTTCGGGATCAGCCCCGAGCTGGTGCCGGCCGGGGAACAGTCCTCGATCGGCCTGTTAGACGAATTCCCGCCCTACGACAGCATTTTCGATCCGGTGAACCGTGTCTTGCTGCCGCGCGCCGACATCGCCACCGAAACGCTGGCCGAAGGATTGCGCGAGCGTGGCTGGGAAATCGAGGACGTCACCGCCTACCGGACCGTGCGGGCCGCACCGCCACCGGCGGCCACCCGCGAAATGATCAAGACGGGCGGCTTCGACGCGGTGTGCTTCACCTCCAGCTCCACGGTGCGAAACCTGGTGGGCATTGCCGGCAAGCCGCACGCGCGGACCATCATCGCCTGCATTGGGCCCAAGACCGCCGAGACCGCGGCCGAATTCGGCCTGCGGGTGGATGTCCAGCCCGATACCGCCGCGGTCGGACCGTTGGTCGACGCACTGGCCGAGCATGCGGCGCGCCTGCGCGCCGAGGGCGCGCTGCCACCGCCGCGCAAGAAGAGCCGCAGGCGCTAGTGGCGGGTCGCCACAATGACAGTTAGTGGCTACCCGCGGCACCGCCCGCGCCGGCTTCGCTCGACCCCTGCGATTCGTCGCTTGGTGACGCAAACGTCCTTGGAAGCAAGGCATTTGGTGCTGCCGATGTTTGTTGCCGACGGGATAGACGAACCACGGCCGATAGCCTCTATGCCGGGTGTGGTGCAGCACACCCGGGATTCGCTGCGCAGCGCCGCCGTCCATGCCGTCACCGCCGGGGTGGGCGGGCTGATGCTGTTCGGTGTTCCGCGCCAGGCCGACAAGGACGCGGCCGGCTCGGCGGGCACCGACCCGGACGGCATCCTCAACGTCGCCCTTCGCGACCTGTCCAAGGATCTCGGTGACGCGACCGTGTTGATGGCGGACACCTGCCTGGACGAGTTCACCGACCACGGGCACTGCGGCGTTCTCGACGACCGGGGCCGCGTCGATAACGACGCCACTCTGTCCCGCTACGTGGAATTGGCTGTGGCGCAAGCGGAATCGGGCGCACACGTGGTCGGGCCGAGCGGGATGATGGATGGCCAGGTGGGTGCGATCCGGGGCGGACTGGACGCCGCCGGCCACACCGACGTGGTGATCCTGGCCTACGCCGCCAAGTTCGCCTCGGCGTTCTACGGCCCGTTCCGCGAGGCGGTGAGCTCGAGCCTGTCGGGCGACCGGCGCACCTACCAGCAGGAGCCGGGCAACCTAAGGGAGGCGGTGCGCGAGATCGAGCTGGATATCGAGGAGGGCGCCGACATCGTGATGGTCAAACCCGCGATGGGGTACCTCGATGTGGTGGCGGCGGCCGCGGGCATCTCGCCGGTGCCGGTGGCCGCCTATCAAGTCTCGGGGGAGTACGCGATGATTTGTGCGGCGGCGGCCAACAACTGGATCGACGAACGTGCCGCGGCGTTGGAATCGCTGACCAGCATCCGGCGCGCCGGAGCCGACATCGTGCTCACCTACTGGGCCGCCGACGCCGCGGGCTGGCTTTTGTGACGGGCGCAGGCGCCAGGTAACAATCACAAGATGGGGGTTGGCAACTGTTGCCGCCTGGGTGTATTCGAGTGCACTTCGGTGTGGTCTAGCACCGGCTTGTCGTACAGCGAAGATAAGCTGGCGGCACAACTTAATCCCCGTGACTGGCCGGGATACGCCAGTTGTGGTCCAGTCGGGACCACGGCGCCGTTCGTCAGCAGTTCCAGCGGCAGCGCTGGAGACGGCGGGCCAGACCAGTGGATACCGCTGGCCTGGCGAGCCTGCGTAAGACCGACCCGCGTAACGCGGTGGCCGTGGGCGGTGAAGCCAGAACCCAAACCCCGCAAGGGGGACCCGCACGAGCGTGTCACTAAAACACTCGGCGGCAACGGCTGCAATGGAGCTGGACATGATGATGACACGAGCAGGGGATACCGAACCCAAGCCGTTGTTCTACGAACCCGGCGGCAGCTGGTATTTACTGCTGTTGGGCCCGGCTGCGGCGGTGACGTTGATCCTGATCCAAATGTCCAGCCACCATGGCGTTGGGTTGCTGGTTCCGGCGGTTTTCATGGTGATGATCTCGCTGTTTTTGGCAATACAGATCAAGGCGGCGCGCATCCACACCTCGGTCGAACTGACCGAAGACGCGCTGCGTCACGGCACCGAGACCATCCTGGTACGCGAAATCGTCAAGATATACCCGGAGGCCGAGAATTCCGTTCAGTCCGGGCTGCCGCTGGCGCCCTGGCAGGAGGCGCGGACGCTCGGCGAAATCAACGGGGTACCGCGCCACCGCGTCGGCATCGGGCTGAAGCTCACCGGGGGCCGCACCGCACAGGCCTGGGCGCGTCGTCATCGCAACCTTCGGGCGGCGCTGACCCCGCTCGTCCAAGAGCGCGTCGCGCCCGCTCGATCGGAGATCGTCGACATCGAAGACGGCGACGACGCCGGGTCGTCACAGTGATCGCCCGCAACCGGGTCCGCTTTCGGGTGCTGGCCGAGCTCGGCCTGGCCTGCCTCGCGCTGGTGGGTGCCGCGGTGAGCTGGTTACACGCGCGGCACGTGGTGGCCGTCGCGCCCATCGCCGACGGCCAACCCGTCACCATGTCGTTGGTTTATAACCCCCAGCAGCTGCTGCTGACCATGCTGCTGGCGATGCTCGCCGGGGTGCTGGCGGTGGTCGGAATTGCCGGGCTGCGGCGGGCGGGGCTCTAGCCCGTCGTCCCGATGAGCGACAGCACCAGCTGCCGGCGGCGGGCGATGGCGTCGGCCAGGCTGCGCAGCGCCTCGTGTACCGAACGTGCGATCGGGAATATGGCCCCGTCGTCGTACTCTTCGCCCTCACCGAGCAGCTCGAACACCGCCGGGCTCGGGACCAATGTCCACTCCACTGAAGCGGCGCGGCAATCCTCATCGACCGTGTACAACAGCGAGACACCGGCCGGAGCAAAATGGCTCACGCCGCTCAGGTCGAGCACCACAGGGTTTGTCCCGACGATGAAGCGCCGAAGGTACGCGCTGGCCCGATCGACATTGACGGCGTCGATTTCGCCTCGGATGGTCACCACCGTCGCCAGGTGACGGCAGTGCGCCCGAATCTGAGCGCCACTGCAGTCGAAGGTGTAGTTGGCCTGCCGAGTCGCGGCGTTCGAAGCCCACATGGCAGCCGGCGTGGTGATCGCGATAGTCATGTGCAGCCCCATTCCCCGTGGCGGTGCGCGAGGCCCACCCACCGTCGACCAACCATGTGCTCAACGCTGCTCCCGAAACTTAAGGAGACCGACAGCCGCGTCTAACTCTTTGCTAAAGAACTGACTTCCGGGGCGTCTGGGGCGCCCCGGGCCCCTGCCCAACGCGTCCTGAATGCCTTTTGCCGGGGCACACCACGTCCTGTCACGCCGCCGCGGCCCTCGCGCTGTTAGGCTGCCATAGCTGCCGATCGCTAGTCGGGGGGCGTGCGATAGGGCGAGATCGCTTGGTCGGCCGACCAGAACGCGAACCTAACAGCAGAGTCCAGACGGAAAGAACAGCGTGCGAGCCGGAGAGATCAAGGGCGAAATCAAGGCCCTGACGGGACTCCGCATCGTCGCCTCGGTGTGGGTGGTGCTCTTCCACTTCCGGCCGATGGTGAGCGATATCTCGCCCGATTTCCGCGAGAACCTCGCGCCCGTGCTCAACTGCGGCGCCCAAGGCGTCGACCTATTCTTCATCCTCAGTGGGTTCGTGCTGGCCTACAACTACCTCGACCGGATGGGCAAGTCGTGGTCGACGCGCAAGACGGTTCACTTCCTGTGGCTGCGGCTGGCCAGGGTGTGGCCGGTTTACCTGGTCACGCTGCACCTGGCCGCGCTGTGGATAATCCTCACCCTGCACGTCGGTCACGTGCCGTCGCCCGACGTGGGCAAGCTCACCGCGATCAGCTACGTGCGCCAGGTCCTGCTGGTCCAGCTGTGGTTTGAGCCGTTCTTCGACGGGACGAGCTGGGATGGGCCGGCCTGGTCGATCAGCGCGGAATGGCTGGCCTACCTGCTGTTCGGCGTGCTCATTCTGGTGATCTTCCGGATGAAGCTCGCCACGCGGGCGCGGACCCTGATGATTCTGGCCTTGGTGGCGCAGTTGCCGCCGATGGTGCTGTTGCTGACCAGCGGCTTCTTCTACACGCCGTGGAGCTGGCTGCCGCGCATCGTCACGCAGTTCACCGCGGGTGCGCTGGCCTGCGCCGCCGTGCGGCGGTTGGAGCTGAGCGACCGCGCCCGCCGCGTGGTCGGGTACGTTTCCCTGCTCCTGATCGTCGCGATGGTGGGCGTCCTCTACCTGCTCTATGCGCACCCGATCCACGGGGTGCTGGACGGCAGCGGCGTGGTCGACGTGCTGTTCGTTCCGCTGGTGATCACGCTGGCGGTCGGCATGGGCAGCCTGCCGAGGCTGCTGTCGACCCGGGTGCTGGTCTACGGCGGCCAGATCTCGTTCTGCCTCTACATGGTGCACGAGCTGGTGCACACTGCTTGGACGTGGGCCGTGGTGCAGTTCCAGCTCACCCCCTGGCAGTCCGACTCCCCGTGGAAGTGGAACATCCTGGGCCTGATCGCGTTCGCGATCGCTTTGTCGAGCCTGATGTATCACTTTGTCGAAGAGCCCGCCCGCCGTTGGATGCGCAGGATGGTTGACATCAGACCCGCGCCCCCGGAAGCCGAGGCCGACGAGCCGGTAAGCACCAAGGGTCAGCAGATCGACGGTGCACTGGAAGCGGTTTCCCAGCGCGCGGTGTGACACTGGCTAGGGGAGGAACCGGCCGGTGCAGGTGTTGGTGAGTCGCGCGATCACGCTTGTCGTTGGTCTGGCGGTTGCAGTTGGCGTGGTCGTCCAACCACACCCGGCGCGCGTGCGTCCCTATGACCTATTGACCCTGGATTTCCGGCTGAAGCACGTCGCCGTCATCGGCGACTCTTACACCACCGGCACCGACGAGGGCGGCCTGGGTGCGAAATCATGGACCGTTATTGCGTGGCGGACGCTCGCGCAGCGAGGCCTGCAGATCGCATCCGACGTGTCAGCCGAGGGCAGAGCCGGCTATGCCGTGGCCGGCGACCGCGGCAGCCTCTTCGAGGATCTGACCGCCAGGGCGGTCAAGCCGGACGACGCACTGGTGGTTTTCTTCGGTTCCCGCAACGACGACGGGGTCGGTCCCGAGCTGCTGATCGTAAGGGCCCGCAATGACTTCTATCTGGCCCGCGGGATTGCGCGGTCGGCGAGGTTGCTGGTGATCGGACCGCCGTGGCCGACCGCCGATGTACCCGACTCGATGCTGCAGGTTCGCGACATGCTCAGAGCCGCGGCCCGGGCCGCAGGAGCGGTGTTCGTCGATCCGATCAGCGAGCGCTGGTTCGTCGACAGGCCCGACCTGATCGGCCCGGACGGGGTGCACCCGAACGACGCTGGGCATGAGTATCTGGCCGGCAAAATCGCACCGCTGATTCGCTCGCAGTTGTCCAGCTGAGTGCGCCTTCGTGGCGGTGACATGGCGGTGACACGGTTGACGTTTCAGTCTTCTTCAGTCTTCGGCGTGCCGTTCGTAGTCCCAACGCTCTAGGCGCGCTTGCAAATTCAGCAGGCCCATGCCGACCAGTGGCATGGTCGCCGACAGGCAGACCAGCAGCAGTGGCGTCATCTCGAACCTCCCGAAACCTTTCACTGATAACACGTGCGGCTTCGGGAATAGGTTCACCCGCTGGCCAGGGCGCGGTCGGCGAGAGCGCCGATTACGGGTGCCAGTACCTGGGCGTACTCGATCGTCACGTGATTGTCGTCCCGAAACACCAGGGTGTTGCCGACGATAACGGGACAGCGATCGGCGGTGCAGAACAGCGGGCTGAGATCCGCGTAGTTACCGCCACCCGCCTCGGTCGCCGCCTGCTCCGCCGCGACGCCGGCCTCGTTCACCGCCACCGGCCGCGCGGGCGAGCAGGCGGAGGCATCGCCCAGGTGGTCGGACAGGCAGGTGGGCACGGTCGAATGCGGGTCCGGGATCGGTCCAAGAACCAGGACCGTCGCACCGGTGCTGTGCAGCTGGTGCACCAGGCGGCTCAGGGTGTCGATCCACGCTGGGTCATATGAGGTGAAACCGAAGTCGGCGCCGTAGCGCCGCGACATGCTCAGCACGATCAGCCGTGGATGCTCAGCCTGCAAGCGGGCCATGATATCGTCGCGCCACTGCACGCACTCGTCGAACTCGCGGCCCAGGTAGGGGCTGGTGATCGGCAAGTCCATCAGTGGACAGGTCACCTTGCCCAGGGTCTCCAGCCGCCAGTGCCGCTCCTCGACGACCTGCTGGAACGCCGGATCCCACATCGCCGCGTGCGAGTCACCGACCAGGGCCACCGTTGTCACCGAGGCGGTGGCGCCCGTCGCACACACACTTTGTCCGACCTCGCGCCAGGAGCGCACGCAACCGTTGAGGAAAACGGCCGGCTTGTCGGCCGCCGCATCGGCAAGCGGCGGGGTCAGGTTCGACGGGACAGCCTTCAGGTTCGCCGACGCCGCGACCGCGGCCTGCGCTTGGGCGAAGCCCTGTTGGACCGCCGCGTCATGCGGGTCGACGGTGGCGTTCGTCGGTGGTGGCAGCACGGTGATCCTCGGCGCCGACGCGGCCACCCCACGCCCGACCGGCGCAGGCACCAGCATCAGAAATATCAGGGAAACACACACCGTGACCGCGGTGACAGCGCCGCCCACAGCGAGGCTGCCCGCCGCCGATCGTCGTAGACGGGCGGCGAACCGGCAGGGGTTCTCGACGAGGTGCAGCGTGATCACGGCCAGCCCGGCGGAGACGATGATGGCTGCCAACCTGCTGGGCAGGCCCGGGGGCTCACCCAGCAACCGCGGCATCAGCAGCAGCACAGGCCAGTGCCAGAGATACCACGAGTACGACACCCGGCCGACAGCCGTCATCGTCGACAGCGACAGCACCCGACCGACCCCCAGGCCGCTGTCGACGCAGCCGCCGCCGATCACCAGCGCGGTGCCCAGCACGGGCAGCAGAGCGGCCGTGCCAGGGTACGGAGTATGCGGCCCCAGCTGAGTGCAGGTCAGCAGGATCAGCGCCAGACCGCCCCATCCAGCGACGGCGGCGGCCCGTGTCGGCAGTCGGCGCCAGTGGTCGGCGGATAGGGCCACCAGCCCACCCGCGGCCAGCTCCCAGGCACGGGTGGGCAGCGAGAAGAACGCCCACGGCGGGGTCGTGTGAGTCCACGCCAGGGACAATCCGAACGACGCCAGGGCGACCACCGCAAGGACCAACACGTATGGGTTCAACCGCGACACTCCGCGGGAACGGCTCAGGACAAGTGCGAAACGCCAGACGAACCACGCCGTACCGATGATCAATGCCGGCCATAAGAGATAAAACTGCTCTTCTACACCGAGCGACCAATAGTGCTGGAACGGTGACGGCGGGGTGTCGGCGGCCAGGTAGTCAGTGCCGTGCATGGCGAACCGGTAGTTGCCGACGTAAAGCGCACTGGCGATGCCGTCACCGAGCACGTTGCGGGCCTGCAACGGCGGCAGTACCACTGCCGCGACTATCGCGGTGATGGTGCCGACGGCGGCCGAGGCCGGCAGCAGTCGCCGGGCTCGCGCACCGTAGAAGCGGCCGAGTCGGACGGCATCGGTGGTGGTCACCTCCCGCCACAGCAGCCCGGTGATCAGAAAGCCGGAGATGACGAAGAAAACGTCCACGCCGATATAGCCCCCGGTGGTACCGGGCACACTCGCGTGATACAGGACGACCGCCAGCACCGCGACGGCGCGCAAGCCCTCGATATCTTGGCGAAACCGGGGATGCGGCCGGTTCCTGCCCTCCGCACGGGGCGGGCTAAGGGGCTCGGCCTGTGGCACTGTCATCAACGTCGTGGCTGCTACCCATTCGGTGCAGTGTTCCACATCGGCTAGGAGGCCATCCAGAACAACTCGCCGGGCAATTGCGCGCGCCAATAATCCACGTCGTGGCCACCGGCGGAGAAGCTGCCCGCCGGCTGCTTTTTCAGTTGGTTGACGAACTGGCGGGTGGCGAAATAGAAGCGGTCGCCGGTGCCGCAATCGATGCGCAGCGGGATCTGTGTCAGCGCCGGCAGACCCGTCACGCTGTTTTGCACCCAGTCGTCGTAGCTGTCGAACGCGCCGGGCGCGCTGCCGGTGAACGAGGTGTACAGCGCCGGGCTGATCGCGCAGATCCCGGCGGTCCGCGCCGGGCCAAGCCGGGCACCCAGCAGCAGCGCCCCGTATCCGCCCATCGACCATCCCATAAAGCCCACCCGGGAGGTGTCCATGCCCATCGACGACAGCATCGGCAACAGCTCGTCGAGCACCATCGCACCCGAGTCCCCGCCCGAAGCCCTTCGGTGCCAATAGGTATTGCCGCCGTCGACGCCGACCACCGCGAACGGTGGCTTGCCTTCCTTGACCAGCTGGGCCAACACTTCCTGGGCGCCCATCTTCAGCATCTGGTCGGCGTTGCCGTCCATGCCGTGCAACGCGATCACCGGACGCAGCAACCCGGTCTGGCCCGGCGGCAGGGCAATCACCCAATTGGTCTTGATGCCGCCGCGGGCCGCCGAAACGAACGATCCGGTCAGCTTGGTCGGCAGCGCGCTGCCCGCGGTCGGGGGCTCGAACGGCGCAGGCGCCAGTGGCGCTGGTGGCGCTTCTATTGAAGGCGGCGCCGCTTGCGGCTGCAGCGGATCCAGCAAACCGCTCAACGCCCACACGCCAGCAGCTCCCATGCCGGCACCGGCGCCCATCTGCAGCACCGAACGGCGAGTCAGGTCACGCACGAGCGTCATAGTGCCGCGCCGACCGCGCTGTACCGGCACGGAAACGCGGTGTGGGTGCGATTGTGATGTCAGGTTCATCTGGCGGTGACCGAAGCGGCATGCTCTTCCCGGCTCGAACTAGCCTGGCCATCTCCGAAACGTGTTGTCGCCGAAGCGGATTGCGGCGCACGGTCGGTCGCGGTTAGCTCTCTTTCCGACGGCTGGCCGGCGGCGGGATGCCTGTTATTGCTCGTCCATTGCTGGTCCTTGACGATCGCTCGCGTCGTTTTAGCCAGCGAACGAGCTTCGGAAAATAAGATCGGTGTATTGAGGCGCAAAGGAGAACGCATGACCCTGCACGTAAAGGCCCTGGCCTTCGACACCGGGGGAACGATTCTCGACTGGCATCACGGGATCGCTGCCGCCTTGGCGATAGTCGGCGAGCGCCGCGGCGTCGACGATGACTGGCCAGCCGCGGCCAACGAATACCGCCGCCGCGCGCTGATGGTCATGGTTCGGCAAGTTCAACCCGACTTCAATATCGACGACGTCCATCGACGAGTCGTCGACGAGCTGGCCGGTGAGCGGGGCTGGTCGGCTTTCACCGTCGCGGACCGGATCGAGATCCAGCAGGCCTGGCACAAGCTGGATTGCTGGCCCGACTTTCCGGCAGCCAGCGAGAGGCTCCGGAAGCGCTACGTGATGGCCTCGTTCACGATTCTGTCCACGTCGATGATCGTCGACACCGCGCGCCACAACGGGCTGATCTGGGACTGCATCGTCTCGTGCGAGATGATCGGCAGCTACAAGACCCACCCCGAGGCCTACACCACCTGCGCTCGATGGCTGGGCTATCCGCCGGACGAGATCCTGCTTATTGCGGCCCATGACGTCGACCTCATGGCAGCACGCGCGGTGGGCTTCAAGACCGCATTCGTGCGCCGGCCAGGAGAATGGGGAAAGGAGTCATCTCCGCTCGGTGCCACCCCGGACCCGTCGCACGATATCGTCGTCGATGATTTCGGCGAGCTGGCAAATCAGCTCGCCTGCTGACTCACCCGAGATCGGCGCTGGCGATTGCGGCCCGTCGTACATCTCGTGTTCATCAGGCGTTTACCTAATAGACGCTGGCTGAGTGACTTGAACCGGTACCGGTTCTCGGCATGGGATTGCAGCGCACGAGCTTCCTCTATCCGCGGTCGCGGCGCCGCTTCGTTGCCGTGGTCGCGGTGCTCGTTCTGGTCGCCGCGTGCTCGCAGAAGACCACCCCGGCCGCCGAGCCCGCAACCGCGACACCCATCAAACATCTGGTGGTCATCTATCAGGAGAACATCTCCTTTGACCACTACTTCGGGACCTATCCGCACGCCGCCAACACCGATGGCCAACCGTTCACGGCCAAACCGGACACCCCGACGGTCAACGGCCTCACCCCAGACCTGTTGACGCACAATCCCAATTGGGTTAAGCCGTTTCGGCTGGGCGGGCCGCTTCAGCAGGTGACCTGCGATCAGCATCACGAATACCAACGCGAACAGTTATCCGCCAACGGCGGTGCGATGGACCAGTTCCAAAACGACGAAGGTGACCCATGCGCAGCGCCGTTCTACAGCGCTGATGGCCTGGTGATGTCTTACTACGACGGCAACTCGGTGACCGCGCTGTGGAACTACGCCCAGCACTACTCCCTGAGCGACAACTTCCGCGGTACCGTTTTCGGCCCTTCGCTGCCCGGTCATATCAACCTGGTGTCAGGCCAAACCCATGGAATAACAAAGAAATTCGTGCCGAGCGGCGGGTCGTTCCCGCTGCACATGGTGATAGATGACGCCGGCAACGGACAAGGCACCGTTATCGAAGATCCGCAACCGCTCGATGACGACTGCTCCTACCGGGAACAGGTGCAGTTCAGCACCAATAACAAGAACATCGGTGATCTGCTCAACGCGAAGGGCGTCACGTGGGGCTACTTTCAGGGCGGCTTCAAGCCGACGAGTAGGACGCCGGACGGCAAGGCCGAGTGCAACGCGACTCACAACATCGGTGAAATCCTGGGCGGCAGCGGCAAAGCCGGACCTTTGCCGTTCGGCCCCAGGACCGACTACATCCCCCACCACGAGCCATTCCAGTACTACCCGTCCACCGCCAACCCGCACCATCTGCCACCGACCGGGACGGACAAGATCGGCCGTGGCGACCAAGCCAATCACCAATACGACCTGTCGGACTTCTGGGCCGCCGCCGATGGAGGTCACCTGCCGTCGGTCAGCATCCTGAAACCACCGGCCTACCAGGATGGGCACGCCAGTTACTCGGATCCGCTCGACGAACAGCAGTTCCTCGTCGAGACGGTCAACCACCTGCAACGGCTTCCGGAATGGAAGGATATGGCGATCGTCATCGCCTACGACGACTCCGACGGCTGGTACGACCACAGACCGCCGGTGATCGTAATGCCTTCCACCACGCCCGAAGACGCGTATAACGGTCCGGGCCGATGCGGCGATCCGGCCGCCGTGACCATCGCCTACCAGGGTCGGTGCGGCTATGGTCCGCGACTGCCGCTGCTGGTGATTTCGCCCTATGCCAGAACAAATTTCGTGGACCACACGCTAACCGACCAAACGTCGATCCTCCGGTTCATCGAAGACAATTGGGGTACCGGCCGCATCGGCGATCACTCGTTCGACGAGCGGGCGGCCGCACTGGACGCGATGTTCGATTTCACTGGTCCCAACGAGAATAGGCAACCGACGCTCACGCTCAATCCGAAAACCGGTAACCCGTAAGGGGGATCCGATCTGGCAGGTTTCAACCCTCGCGTCCCGCGCCGCCGCCGGAGACGATGCGTGGGTGAGTTTGGCTTTCCACTGGTTCTTGCCGACCTACGGAGATTCGCGGAACCTGGTCGCGGGCGGGCACGGCACGGCGATGCACGGCGATCGCCCCGCGACGCTGCGCTACCTGCGACAGATCTGCGGCGCCGCCGAAACCAACGGCTTCGAGGGGTGCTGACCACACCCGGCAGCGTGTGATGGAGGGGGCTGGGAACAGGTAGACGCTGCGTTGATCCCCGACAAGCGCCTGCACCGCCGGCTTAGGCATGCCGCTAGATCCGGACATGGAATTCAGGAGCCGCCGATCCGCGCATCTGGCAGCGGCTCGGTCGAGGCGGCGCCGAGCATCTCGTGGTAACAGATATATTGATGGTCTTCAATATATCTGTTATCGTCATTTCCCGCGGGCGCGCCGGGCCGGCGCACATAGCGAGAGGCGAGACCACGTGCCAGTCCTGGATGTAGTACCGATTCCATCGTCGTTTCGGTACTTCGCGAACCGGGAGACCGCGCGCGGTAGGCGAGTTACCGCGTCGCCGTTGGGAGTCATCGCGCAGTCAGTGACGCCGTCTCGGACTCCTTCGTTGACAACGCTTTTGAAACGGGTCTAAGTGGACTTCGAGTCGGTAGTCCAGTCCCACGTGTTGCAGGTCGACGCGCCAGCCGCAGCGATTCCCTACGATGCCGCCATGACAGCATCAGCATCCGGGCGACGCCGTGGTCGACCCACCACCGGGCAATCACCGGTCAGTGACGATGAGGTCCTCGCTGCAGCCTTGGCCGCATTCGCCGTCTACGGCTACGAAGGGGTGTCCCTGGTCAAGCTGCAACGTGACCTCGGCGTAAGCCACAACCTGCTGCACCAGAAATACGGATCCAAACTCAATCTGTGGTACGCCGCGGTCGATCACGGCTTCGGTCCGTTCGTGGCAGCGCTGACCGCCGAACCCGAGGATGGCGCCGACGATCTCGGGCGGTTGCGGCACTTCATCGAGACCTTCGCGAGCTACTCGGCTGCGCACCCCGACCTATTTCGGCTGATGAACGTCGAGTCAACCCACCCCAGTGAGCGGATCAACCACATCACTGATCACTACATCATGAAAGTCGCGCGTAGATTCGGGCCGCTGTATCTGTCGCTCGTCGAGGACGGAACCCTGCGCCGGGTGCCGCCGGCGACACTCTTTTTCGCCATCACTGCGGGCTCGGGTGCAATGTTCAGCAGTATCGCGCTAACCAGCCGACTGTTCGGCGACGCCCCCCTGGATGCCGACAAGCACGCCAAACACGCAAAGGAATTCGCGCGACTCCTCATCGACGGAGTGCGCAATCCCGCTCCCCCGACCGGCCCATGACAAACATGACTCGGCGTCGGAGCCTGGCCCCCCGCCAACAACTGCCCCTACGAGCACGAGGTGCCACGATGATCGACAGGGCATCCTCGATACCCGACAAACCGGGGATCATCAGCGACGATGGCGCCGTCGTCAGCTACCGCGAGTTCGACCAACGCGCTGACCAATTCGCCCAGCACCTGCGCGATCTCGATCTCAGCGACGGTGACGTCATCGCATTAGTGGCGGCCAATTGCCCGCATGTCTACGAGGCGCAACTGGCCGGCACGCACAGCATGATGCCGCCCTCGCTACTGGTACCCGCCTCCGTAGGCGTCCGATCCACCAAGACCATTCCACGAGCGGCAACCGGAAGGCTCTACCGCAACAGAATCCGACGCGACACCGTACCCACCGCGTAGCCGGCAAAAAGGCTCTGCCCCATCGGACCTGAGTTCGTCAAACGACGGACTGGCCCGGCGCCCAAACCTACCCAAAACCGAAAACCAGGAGGTATTCACCAATGAGTTGTGAAGAGACCGACATCGGCGGCCGGATCCAGGTGCTATCCCGAGCGGCTGAGATATTGCGGCTGCTAAATGCCCATCCCAATGGACTCCGCCAAGCCGCACGGTGGCTCTCACTGGTGCCTCGGACAGGCGGAACCGCCCCGCGCGGCCGGCGCCCGTGCACGGCCAGTCGACGCATCGTGCGCACGGAATACGTCGAATCCAGGTCGCTCGATCCCATGCGGCGCATCGGGCTGATCGACCAGCTCTACGAGATCTACTGCGAGACAGTCTGCGGCGACTCGCGCGAGGTGTTCGAAGCACTGGTCTTCGGCGCCGGCGAGGTTCGCGTCGCGCTGTTCTACGGCGCGCGCGGTGAACTCGGGGGTTACTCCTACGTCGCCACGGAAAGAGTGGAACACGCGGGCCGCACCTACGCGGTCTTCTGCGCGGGAGTGTTTTTCCGGCTGGGCTATCACGGCGGTCCGGCCAGCGCGCTGTTCGGTTTGCGCCACGCGCTGCGATTCAAGCTCCGCGAACCATTCACTCCGCTTGCCTACTTGACTCGTAGCACGACGCCGGCCGTCTATCGCCTGCTGGCCGCGAGTCCGTCGCGGGCCTATCCGCACCCCACGCTGCCGACGCCGGAGCACGTCAAGGCGCTTGTCCCCGAGCTCACTAGGCGGCGAGGGTACGTGCCGACCAGCGGCAATCCCTGGGTGGTGCGTGAAGCCACCAGCCTGCGTGAGCCGTCGCGACTGCTCAGGCTGCAAGACGATCCCCACGCACGCTTCTACACCGCGCTCAACCCGCGCTATGCCGAGGGTGAATCGTTGCTGACATGGATGCCTCTTGACGTGGCCAACGTGGCGTGCACATTTTTTCGCCTGCTGCGTTCCAGGTCGGCGCGATGAGTGCGTACACCAGTGGCGTAGGCCCCGATTGAGGGCGCCGGTTTCCCCCCGCTCGCGTTGGGGTTCCCTTGTCGAGCTGTGCGTTCAGAGGTCATCGGGCACGCGCGTTCGCGACGGCGCTCGTCCGAGGGCAAAACTGCATGTCTGAGCCGATCAACGCGCTCGTCGTTAGTGGACGTTTGCGTTCCTTCACTATGCCGGTTACGCTGTGCGATTAGTGAACGATATCGTCTACAAAATGGAGCAGAAGATGACAACGGACTACAGCGTTGCAGGTTTCGAGCCGTTGTACGGCGAAGCGGAGCACACCGACGGGCTGATCCCGTGGGACATCGGCGGTCCGCAGCCGGTGGTGCAGCAGTTGGTGGCCTACGGCGCGATCCGCGGTGAGGTGCTAGACCCGGGTACCGGCCCCGGCTATCACGCGATTCACTATGCGTCGCATGGGTTTTCGACCACCGGGGTGGATGGTTCGCCAACCGCGATCGCGCGAGCCAAGTGCAACGCCGAGCGGGCCGGGGTCCAGGTCGATTTCCAGGTGGCCGACGCCACCAGGCTGGACGGCTTGGAGGGCCGGTTCGACACCGTGGTGGACAGCGCTTTCTATCACGTGCTGATGGACGACGAAGCGGTCCAGATCCGGTACGCGCAGGCGCTGCACCGGGCCACCAAACCCGGCGCGCGGTTGTTCATGTTCGAATTCAGCCACCACAACGTCAACGGGATTCAGTGGGTGGGCATACCCGCCGAGAACTTCGAGCGTGTGCTCGGGGCGAGCGGGTGGCGCCTGGACTACCTGGGCGGCACGACTTACCTGGCACGGTTCGGCCCTCAGGCGTTCGACGCCATGAGCGCGATCATGGCCGAAGCGCAGGGCGACACGGTGGAAAAGATGCAGCCGCTGAAGCGCCAGCTGGACGTCATCGGCCCGCTGCTGCAGGACTATCGGGTGCACATTCCGGTGTGGTCGGTGGTAGCCACTCGCCTGGACTAACTTCTCGGCCGGAGGCCGCGAGCGGCATCGGTATGGCAGTAACGCTGATCAGCATGGCTGCGCACCAGGGGCAAAATCGTGCCTCGCCAATAAAGCGGTGCTAGCGTCCCGTCATGCTGCCGCACGCCCAAGGCGGACCTGATCCACTTCCTGGCAATCAGGCCCAGAGCGAGTCCGAGCCTCCCGCATCGAGTACCACTTCCAGAACTGCGCCAAGGCCTGTCGCAGCGGCAACTCAGCATGATCGCCATCGGCGGCGTCATCGGCGCCGGACTGTTCGTGGGGTCGGGTGTGGTGATCCGCGACACCGGACCCGCCGCCTTCCTGACCTACGCGGTCTGCGGTCTGCTGATCGTTTTGGTGATGCGGATGTTGGGCGAGATGGCCACCGCAAATCCGTCGACCGGATCGTTCGCCGATTATGCGGCGAAGGCACTGGGTGAGTGGGCGGGGTTTTCGGTTGCCTGGCTGTATTGGTACTTCTGGGTGATCGTGGTCGGCTTCGAGGCGGTAGCCGGCGGCAAAGTCCTCAATTACTGGTTCCCAATGCCGCTTTGGCTATCGGCGCTGTGTCTGATGGTGCTGATGACCGCGACCAACCTGTTCTCGGTGTCCTCGTATGGCGAGTTCGAATTCTGGTTCGCCGGCATCAAAGTCGCGACCATCGTGATCTTTCTGGTCGTCGGCACGCTCTTCGCCCTGGGAGTCCTGCCGGGCCATCACATGGACTTCAGCAACCTCACTGCGCACGGCGGATTCTTCCCGAAAGGCGTCTGGGCCGTCTTCGCGGCCATCGTGGTGGTGATCTTCTCCATGGTCGGCGCGGAAGTGGTCACCATCGCGGCCGCCGAAAGCCGGGAGCCGGAGCGGGCAATCCAGAAGGCGATGAGATCGGTGGTCGCGCGGATCGCGATCTTCTTCGTCGGGTCGGTCTTTCTGCTCGTCGTGGTGTTGCCGTGGAACTCCGTGGAACTCGGCGCCTCGCCCTATGTTGCCGCGCTCAAGCACATGGGGCTATCGGGTGCCGACCAGCTGATGAACGCGGTGGTGCTCACCGCCGTGCTGTCCTGCCTGAACTCGGGCTTGTACACCTCGTCGCGGATGCTGTTCGTGCTCGCCCACCGGCAACAGGCACCGGCGCAGCTGGTCAAGCTCAGCCGGCGTGGGGTTCCCCACATCGCCATCTTGTTTTCGTCGGCCGTCGGCTTCCTCTGCGTCATCATGGCGTGGCTGGCGCCCCGCACGGTGTTCCTCTTCCTGCTCAACTCGTCGGGCGCCATCATCTTGTTCGTCTACTGGCTGATAGCGGTGTCGGAGATCGTGCTGCGCCGCCGGACACCCGCCGAAAAGCTACGGGTGAAGATGTGGTTCTTCCCGGTGCTGTCGATCCTCACGCTGGCCGGTATCACCGCGGTGCTGGTGCAGATGGCGTTCGACCGCTCGGCGCGCAGTCAGCTCTGGCTCAGCCTGCTGTCCTGGGCGGTGGTGCTGGGGTTGTATTTTGCCCGATCTCGGAGGCGGGCCCACGCCCGAATCAGCCGACCTTAGAAAGGCTAGGAAGCCTAGAAAGTCCGAGTGAGCAGTACCGCCTTTTCGAACGGCAGCCTGGCGAAGATCGGCCGCCAGCCACGCGCGACGTGCGGTGCCGCCTCGGCCTTGGTCACCACGTGCGGGTCGGCGACACCGAAGGTCTTGCCGTAACGCTGCATCCGCCCGCCGCCGGCCGCGGTGATGTTCTTCAGCCAGTCGCGGTTTGGGCCGTAGGTCAGCAATATTGCTACCCCCGGCTGTCCGTCCACGTCGGCGCTGAAGACGACTAGCGGGGTGCGATAGGCCTTGCCGGAGCGCCGGCCGACGTGCTCGAGGAGGCCGTGTAGCGGGGTCCAGCCCGCCTCCAGCCGCTGGATCGGGTTGATGACATGCCGGTTGAACCGGGCGAGCCATTGCTGTAGTTGCATGCCAACTATCAAACTCCCCGGCCCGACTGCGCCGAACGCCACGCTGGGGTGACGCTGGGCGCCGAACCCCACTCTGGCGTGTCCCCCGCAAGCGGGCGGTGCCCCCAGCTCGGCGGGGCGACGGGACCGGCTCGGCGGCGCGACGGGATCGCCGCAACGGGACCGGCTCAGCCCAATTCGCCTGCGCTCCACTGTCGTTCGATCGCCTTGACCACCGCGGTCAGGGTCGCGTTCACCGGCGCCGAGACGCCGACGCGTGCGCCCTGCCGCGGCACCGCTCCGTTGATGACGTCGATCTCGCTGACCCGGTGCGCCTCGTGGTCGAGCAGCGCCGACGGCTTGGCATCGGGCATTCCCGCGCCGAACGCCCGGACGTGCGCGACCGGATCGGTGACGGCGACCGCGATGCCGGACGCCCGCGCGACGTCGTATGCCTCCGCCGCCGCGGCCCGGCTCACCGCCCCCATCTCCGGGTCCTCCATCACCTGGCCCACGGTCATGCCGGTCAGGGCGCACGGCGCGCTGTAGGCGACGTTGCAGATCAGCTTCTCCCACTGCATGGCCGCGATGTCGGTGACCGCGGCGGCGTCGAATCCGGCGTCGGTCCAGGCCCGTGCGATCGCCTCGACCGTCGGGCAGGGCAGCGACGAGTAGGCGCCAAAGCGCATCGCACGCATGGCGTTGTGATGCACATGCCCGGGACCGATGCGTGCAGCCCCGAACCCGCTGGCGATCCCGACCGCGACCCGCTCCTCCCCGACGATGCCGGCGACGGTCTCCGCCGAGCCGAGGCCATTCTGGATCGTCAGCACCGGCGTCGCCGCGCCCAGCATCGGAAGAGCTTGCCGCGCACCGGCTGTCACGTCGGCGGCCTTGACGGCGAGCACGACGAGGTCCATCGCCTCGGCGGGTGCGGCGGTGGCGGCCCGCAGTGGGACCACCTGGTCGGCGCCGGGGCCGGTGACGCGCAGCCCGTGCCGCGCGATCTGATCGATGCTGGCCCGATCCGCGTCGATGGCCAGCACCTCGTTGCCCGCGGCGCCGAGTTTGGCGGCATAGATCGAACCCATCGCCCCGCAACCGATTACCGCGATCTTCATGCGCACACTCCCGGGTCAGGACGTGAGGTCGGTGATCAGCTCGGCGAGCCCGGGCTTCTGTTCGAGCCCGAAGCCCGGCGCGTCCGTCGGCGCGATCCGGCCCTCGGTCACAACGCAGCCGTCGGGATAACCGCCGAAGGGCTGGAACACTCCGGGATACGACTCGCACCCACCCAGGCCCAGGCCGGCCGCGATGTGCAGGTTGATCAGGTGCCCGCCATGCGGGAAGGCGAACCGGCGATCGAAACCGTTGGCCTCGAGCACCTCGAGCATCCGCGCGTACTCGCCCAATCCGTAGCTCAGGCCGGCGTCCATCTGGAAGATGTCGCGCCCCGGGCGCATGCCGCCGTACCGAACCAGGTTGGTCACGTCGGGCACCGAGAACAGGTTTTCACCGGTGGCGACGGCGCCGCCATAGCAATCGGTCACCGCGCGGTTCAGCTCGAAATCCAGTGGATCGCCGGGCTCTTCGTACCAGCGCAGCCCGTAGGGCGCCAGCGCCGTCGCCCACCGCGTCGCGGCGGACCGGTCGAACCCGCCGTTCGCGTCGACCGCAACCCGTCCCGCGTCGCCGACGGCGTCGATCACCGCCTCGATGCGGGCCACGTCGATGTTTCGGGGCGCGCCCCCGATCTTCATCTTGACCGCGTCGTAGCCCAGGTCGCGGTAGCCGCGCACCTCTTCTTGCAAGCCGGCCAGGTCGCCGTCCGGGTAGTAGTAGCCGCCGGCCGCATACACCGCGACCACCGGGGCGGGATCCCGCCGGAAGCGACGCGCGATGGTCGCATAGGCGGGCTCGTCGTCGAGTTTGGCGGCCAGGTCCCAGCACGCCAGTTCGAGCGCGGCGGCGGCCGCCGCCCGGTCCCCGTGGCCGCCCGGTTTCTCATCGGCGAGCGCGCGCGCCGAAACTGCGGCCGGGTCGATCCGGCCCGCGTCGTCCAGCAGTGCATCCGCGGGCGCCGCCAGCACCCGCGGGATCATCCGGTCGCGCAAGATCCCGCTCTGGGCGAACCGGCCGATCGAGTCGAAGGCCACCCCGACCACGGCTTTTCCACCGCGGACCGCGTCGGTGATCAGCGCGACCAGCGAGACCGTGTGGCTGCCGAAGTTGACCACCGCGTTGGCGGGACCGCCGCGCGGGCCGCCGTAGAGCCGGACCGGCCGCTCGACGATCGCGGTGAGCTTGGTCAACGCGGTGTCAACCCGGTCTCAGGAAGTCCGGGTGAACAACACCGCCTGCTCGAACGGAACCCGCGCAAAGACTCGCCGGCCGCGGGTTACGTGCTCCGCCGCTTCTTCCCTGGTCAGCACCTGCGGGTCGGCGATGCCGAACGTCTTGCCGTTGCGGCGCATCTTGCCGCCTCCAGCGGCCTTCAGGTTCTTCAGCCAGTCGCGGTCGGGGCCGTAGCTCAGGAACACCGCCACGCCGGGTTTGCCGCCGACGCTGGCGGTGAAAACGTTCACCGGCGTCCGGTAAGGCTTTCCGGAACGACGTCCGACGTGCTCGATGATGGCAAATGGTGGGGCCCAACCGGCCCACATCCGCTGAATGGGGTTGGTGACGTGGCGGTTGAACCGCGCCAGCCCTTGAGGAAATTGCATACCACCCATACAACTCGTCGGTACCAACCGACTTCAACCCGTGGGCGTCGCGGGCAGCGGCCTGCGCGTCAGCCGACCCGCCCGCGACGGCGCGTGGCGTCGCATTGGACTGGCGCCAAGGGCGCCGGCTACCGGTAGTAACGACGTTCCTACGGGAGGTCGGGGGGTCCCCGGCTGAACTCCGGTCTCGGAGCGACCTACAATTTCGCCCATGAACTTGCAGGGCAAGCGGGTACTTATCACCGGCGCGTCGCGAGGCATCGGCGCGGCACTTGCCCACGCCTTCCGACGTGCCGGTGCGATCGTCGCGCTTGTTGCACGGACCGAGGACACGCTCAAGGAACTTGCGAACGAACTCGGGGGCACTGCTCATACCGCTGACCTTTCAGACCCCGCGCAGGTAGCGACACTTTTCGCCGACATTGAAGATGAAGCGGGGCCGGTCGATGTCCTGGTCAACAATGCCGGGGAGGTCGTCGTCGCCGGTTTCACCGCTATACACGCTGATGAGCTACGCAGGGTTACCCAGGTCAACTACTTGGCCGCGGCTGAACTCTGCAGACAAGCAATCCCTCGGATGCTGCAACGAAACGGCGGCCATATTGTCAACGTATCTTCGATGGTGGGCTCTACGACTATCCCTGGTCTTGTTGCCTACTCGGCGTCTAAGGCTGCACTTTCGCATTTCACCGGCGGACTGCGAGCGGATCTGCGCGGGCTACCGATATCCACGACGCTGGTGCAACTGGGACCGATCCCGACAGACATGCTTGCCAAAGCTGAGACCTACCGGCCCACCGCGGAGTCCTTCCGCCGCTTGCGTCGCGCAGGGCTACTACCGGCCGTCCCTGCCGATAAAGTAGCTAGCAAAACCGTGGTGGCGGTGCAAAAGGGACGAAAGCATGTGTGGCTCCCCAAGCGAGCCGTCGCAGTCCCACTGCTTGCCGAGACGCCCCGGTGGATGGTCGAATTCGCACTAACCGGGGTGTCGCACCAAGCCACCTAACTGACTGCCCGTAGTAGTGAAAGTTACATGTCGGGGCCACATGTCGCCCACAGGTTGGCTACGTGCCTCGACCCAAGATCGCCCCATGAAACCCCTGGCGAATCCGCAGAATCTCCGTGGCAAATTCACTTGTGCACAAACCGCTCGAATCTAGAGAACCGAGACACGTGACAGGGCGGCCGCTTCGCCGCCGGCTAACAGGTCGCGGTGTCTCAAATCCAGTCTCGCGCGACGATTCTCAGATCCTTGCTGTCGGCGGGCAACGGAACGGTCGTTAGTGTGGCCGCGATCCTCGCCTACGTGCGGGTCGGCACCAGCCAAGATCTCGATGCGCAGCCAGCGAGCACGTCACGGTTTCACGAAGCAAAACATCCGGTAGGAGATCCCCCCATTTTGTAGGCTTTGGAAGAACGACCCACCTTTCAAACCAAATACTGGGCGGGCTATCCGGCGGATGGGGGCAGGGAAAGTACGTTTGATCATCCTGGCTTGCTGTGCCGAATTCTTTTCCAGCCCACGCAGAACCTCGGCATTTATGACCTTCTCCGACAGCAGCCGCATCGGGGCATCGGCTATCGTCGCCTGCCAGGTGGGTATCTCAGCCGCTTGGCGCATGTCGGAGTACACAAAATGTCCTCCGGGCCGGAGCACACGCTCCACTTCGGCCAAGAAACGCGAAAGGTGCGGGTAGCAGTGCGACGATTCGACATTGATTACGGCATCGAAGGATTGGTCGGGGAACGGCAACTTCTCCGCATCGCCTTGTTTGAATTCCAACCCATGCATTTTGTGTGCCCTGCGACAGAACCTAATGCCCGCCCAGTTGAGGTCCAGGCCGGTATAGGCGGCCGGGCGCAACGTGCGCATGAGGTAGGAAGCTCCCCCGCCATGACCACAACCGACCTCTAGAACCTGTTTGCCTCCGAGATCTACTTGCGTTGCCGTTCGGTGATACAGCTGGATGCTGTATCGGCTTGGCTCGTCCGACGCGTCAAGGGGGATGTTCATCGGAGGGTCATCTTCGTAACCCCAGTTGATGAACAGGACGTCATTGGCCTTACCCCAGCGGGTCATAAAAATGGTCACCCAGAAATACATGTATGCCGCTACGCCCTTAAAGCTCGTCCAATGCATGAATGACCGCACGGCGAACGGCCGCGTGCTGGGGGCCGCGATCTCTCCGACCGCGGCTTCAACTGCAGTGCTTTTGCGGCCCATCGGCAGATTGTGCCACAGCGCCGGAGTTTGGATGAGGCCAACGGGAGGAGATGCCCAATTCTGTCTTCGGCCCGCAGGTGGGGCGTATCGTTCGCCGAACGGGTAGCGGTCGGGGAGCACCCGGAACAGCGACAGGAATATGCCGGTCATGTGCGGCTCATGTGCGGCCGCGGATCGCCGAGTGGCCGGACGGCGAAGGCCGGCCAACCGAGCGCGAGCCGGGGCGCGGCGACCAGCGCATGGGCGTAGAGCACCCGCATCAGCACCGGGTTGAGGAAGAAGCGTTCGACGCGCGACTCGCCGGGCGCGAGCTGCCGGTGTTCGAGGTGGGCGCCGACGACGCTCATGCTGTGGGCGCGATACCAGCTCACGGCGGTCGGATGGCGAATGAACTCCAGCCAGGCGGCGACCTCCAGGGCTGTAGGCGAATCGGCGGGTTGAGGAGTCCACGGCGCAGATCTCATGAACGCCGCCGCGGCCTGGCGGAACGCCAGATAGCCAGGGTCCACGTGGGATGCCCGGCGGTGTTCTGCATCAGCGTGAGCCGCCCGCGGATCGTCGCGGACCGCTCACCCTGGCGAGTGCGATGGCGGCGGCCGATTGCGGGATCACCGCTTGATTTTCGACGATGGGCGGCACGCTTGGCAGGCTAGTGGTTTCACCAACACACCGGCAGTTCGCCGAGCCCGCCGGCCAATACGTCATGACGTACGTTCAGTGTTGCGGGATCAACGGTGAGCCGCATCGATGGGAATCGCGGAATCAGTTGGGCAAAAACAGTTTTGAGTTCGATGCGGGCCAGGGGCGCGCCGATGCAGTAGTGCGCCCCGTATCCGAAGGTGAGGTGAGCCGCTTGTTTGCGGTCGAGAGCCACAGAATCGGGGTCGGTGAACACCGCGGGATCGTGATTGGCCGATCCGATGTCCAGCAGGATCAGGTCCCCGGCCCGGATCGTGACACTATCGATCTGGACGTCCGTGCGCGCATAGCGCGGAATACCGGCAATGCCGGCGCCGCCTCGGCTCGATGCCCGGAACAGCTCCTCGACCGCGTTGGGGATCAGTGCCGTGTCCTCCGATAGTGCCTGCCAGCTACCTGGATTCGTGAGCAACAGCGCTGCGTCCCAGCCGATCTGCACCACTGTGGTCTCATGTCCGGCAAACAACAGGTGCATGGAGCTGGCGGCGGCCTCCTCGTCGGAGACCCCGTCGGTCGCGGACAGCCGTGATATCACATCGTCGGGGTCCCCGGGATGCCTGCGCTTGTGCCTGACCAAGTCGATGCCGTAGCGGTAGAGCTCTGCCAGTCCACGCTCGGAGCGGGCGTGATCGCACACGTTGGCGGCATCGCTGGTCCAGCGACGGAACTGGTCGCGATCGGCATAGGGCACTCCGAGCAGCTCGCAGATCACCAGAATGGGTAATGGCAGCGCCAATTTCGCGTGCAGGTCAGCGGGCGGTCCTTGCTCGTCCAGATCGTCCAGCAGCCCCGCGGTCAGTGCTTCCACCCTGGGTATCAGCGATCGCAGATGCTTGGGCGAGAAGTGTGGTTGCAGCAGCGCGCGCATCCGGGCGTGATCGGCCGCTTCGGTATCGAAGTCGCCCAGTGGGCCCCCGAACAGCGCCGATTCACCGCTGCGCGCGGCGGTCTCGGGTCGCCGGTGTGAGCGGCCCAGCCTGTGGTCGTCGAGCAGCTCGCGTACGTGGGCGTAGCTGGTGACCAGCCAGGCTTCGTCGCCCACCGGGGTGCGAACCCGGTGGACGGCGCCGTGTGACTGCAGTTCACGCAGCGCGGGTGCGGTTTCGAGTGGATGCGTGTGCCGGAACGGCAAGTGCGGCAACTGGGTTGATGTGGTCACCCCAACCTCCATATCAGAGGCTCCAAGCATCGAAGACATTGTATAAGGCTGTTTGTATAAGATAACTTGTACAACATATCGTTGACAAGAGGAGGTCGCGGTGACAACTGCGAGGGCTGCGCTGACTCAGCGGATGCCGCGTGCGGAACGGCGTGAACAGATCCTCGGCGCCGCCACCCGTGCGTTTGCCAGCGCTGGGTTCACCAACACCGGCCTCGACGTCGTCGCCGCGGAAGCCGGCGTCACTCCCGTGATTCTGTACCGGCACTTTGCCTCAAAGGCGGACCTCTACCGGGCCGTGCTCGGGTCCTGCGGTGCCCGGCTGCAGGAGGTCGTCGGGGCCGACGATTTCGACGACACCACCATCCCCGCCCTGTTGCGAGCCGCGTCCGAGGACCCGGCCGCTTTTCGACTGTTGTTCCGCTACGCCCCGCGCGAACCCGAATTCCGCGACGTCATCGAGACATCTCGATTGACGGCGACCGAGATCACCGACCGCTACCTCGCCGATGTTGCCGACGACCGATGGCGCAGCTGGGCGGCGGCTTTACTACCGACGCTCACCACGGACGCCGTCATCGCCTGGCTCGATGCCGGCCAGCCCGATCCCGATGAAGCGGCAGAGCGCATCCGTCACATCGTGGACGCGGTGATCAAAGCCGCGCGCAACCCCTGATGAACTACTGCACCCCTCCAACACCCCACAGTCGAACGGGTCGCGGCGGCTGGAACACTAGTTGTCGTGGGAAGTGCTGACCAGGTGGCCGCCGCGACCGGTGCCTCCGTGCGGGCATCCGCGCAGCTGTTCGAGGATGCCTGCGCGGTCATTCCCGGCGGGGTGAACTCTCCGGTTCGCGCCTTCACCGCGGTGGGCGGCACGCCGCGCTTCATCACCGAGGCTCGCGGCTGCTGGCTCACCGACGCCGACGACAACCGTTACGTCGACCTGGTCTGCTCGTGGGGCCCGATGATCCTCGGCCACGCGCACCCGGCCGTCGTCGACGCCGTCGCCAAGGCCGCCGCCTCCGGGCTGTCGTTCGGAGCGCCGACCCCGGCGGAGACCCAGCTGGCCGCCGAGATCATCGGGCGGGTGGCGCCCGTCGAGCGGATACGGCTGGTGAACTCGGGCACCGAGGCCACCATGAGCGCGGTCCGGCTGGCCCGCGGGTTCACCGGCCGGGCCAAGATCGTCAAGTTCTCCGGCTGCTACCACGGCCATGTCGACGCGCTGCTCGCCGACGCGGGTTCCGGGGTGGCGACACTGGGCCTGCCGTCCTCACCCGGGGTCACCGGTGCCACCGCCGCCGACACAATTGTGTTGCCGTACAACGATATCGACGCAGTGCGGCAGACATTCGCCCGATTCGGCGACCAGATCGCCGCGGTGATCACCGAAGCCAGCCCCGGCAACATGGGCGTGGTCCCACCCGCGCCCGGCTACAACGCGGCGCTGCGCGCGATCACCGCCGAGCACGGCGCGCTGCTGATCGTCGACGAGGTGATGACGGGTTTCCGGGTCAGCCGAAGTGGTTGGTACGGAATCGATCCGGTCGCCGCTGACCTGTTCACCTTCGGCAAGGTGATGAGCGGCGGGCTGCCGGCCGCCGCGTTCGGCGGCCGGGCCGCGGTGATGGAGCGATTGGCGCCGCTGGGGCCGGTGTATCAAGCCGGGACGCTGTCCGGTAATCCGGTCGCGGTGGCCGCCGGGCTGGCCACGTTGCGCACCGCCGACGACGCGGTCTACGCGGCACTGGACGCCAACGCCGAGCGGCTGGCCGGGCTGCTCACCGAGACGCTGACGAATGTCGGTGTGCCACACCAGATTCCGCGGGCCGGCAACATGCTCAGCGTGTTCTTCGCCGAGACGCCGGTGACCGACTTCGCGTCCGCGCGCGGCAGCCAGACGTGGCGGTATCCGGCGTTCTTCCACGCGCTGCTGGAGGCGGGCGTCTATCCGCCGTGCAGTGCCTTCGAGGCGTGGTTCGTGTCGTCCGCGCTCGACGACACGGCGTTCGAGCGCATCGCCGACGCCCTGCCCGCAGCGGCGGAAGCCGCAGCGCGGGAGCGGGAATCCTGATGGCCGAGCAAACCCGGGTCCACGTGATGCGCCACGGCGAGGTGCACAACCCCACCGGCGTCCTCTACGGCCGGCTACCCGGATTCCACCTCTCCGAAAGGGGCAAGGCGCAGGCGCAGGCCGTCGCCGACGCGCTGGCTCACCGCAACATCGTCGCGGTGATCGCCTCTCCGCTGCAGCGGGCCCAGGAAACGGCCGCGCCAATCGCCGCGCACCACGACCTGCCGGTGGACACCGACCCCGACCTGATCGAGTCGGCCAACTATTTCGAGGGCAGGCGCGTCGGCCCGGGCGACGGCGCCTGGCGGGACCCGCGGTTTTGGTGGCAGCTGCGCAACCCGTTCACCCCGTCGTGGGGCGAGCCCTACGTGGAGATCGCGGACCGGATGACGACCGCGGTGGACAAGGCGCTGGCCCGCGGCGCCGGCCACGAGGTGGTCTGCGTCAGCCACCAACTGCCGGTGTGGACGCTGCGGCTCCACCTGACCGGTAAGCGGCTCTGGCACGATCCGCGGCGCCGGGACTGCGCGCTGGCATCGGTGACGACCTTTGTGTACGACGGGGACCGGCTGGTCGACGTGGAGTACTCCCAACCGGCGGGCACTTGAGCATGCTGCGGTTGGCGATCGCCGGAGCGGTATTGGTGACCCTGCTTACGGGCTGTTCCGGTCGCGACGCGGTGGCGCAGGGCGGCACCTTCGAATTCGTCTCGCCCGGCGGCAAGACCGACATCTTCTACGATCCGCCCGCCAGCCGCGGCCACCCCGGACCCCTTTCCGCGCCCGACCTGATGGATCCGGCACGCACCATTTCGCTGGACGACTTCGCCGGGCAGGTCGTGGTCATCAACGTGTGGGGGCAGTGGTGTGGACCCTGCCGAGCCGAGGTCACCCAGCTGCAGTGGGTCTATGACGCCACCCGCGGATCTGGGGTGTCGTTCCTCGGCATCGATGTCCGCGACAACAGCCGCCAGGCGGCCCAGGATTTCGTCAATGACCACCACGTGACGTTTCCGTCCATCTACGACCCCCCGATGCGCACGCTCATCGCCTTCGGCGGCAAATACCCCACCACCGTCATCCCGTCCACGCTGGTGCTGGACCGTCAGCACCGGGTCGCGGCGGTGTTTCTCCGTGAATTGCTGACCGAGGACCTGCAGCCGATGGTCCAACGATTGGCCCACGAGCAATGACCGGGTTCACCGAGATCGCCGCCGCCGGGCCGCTGCTGGTGGCGGTGGGGGTGTGTCTGCTTGCCGGGCTGGTGTCGTTCGCCTCGCCGTGCGTGGTGCCGCTGGTGCCGGGTTACCTGTCCTACCTGGCGGCGGTCGTCGGCGTCGATGAGCAGGCCGGTGAGCAGGCTGGTGCGCAGGCCGGGCCGGCTGCGGTCAAAGCCCGGCCCGCCGCGCGATGGCGGGTCGCGGGATCGGCGGTGTTGTTCGTGGCCGGGTTTACCACGGTGTTCGTGCTCGGCACCGTCGCCGTGCTCGGCATGACCGGCACGCTGGTCACCAACCAGCTGCTGTTGCAGCGGGTCGGCGGGGTGCTGACGATCGTGATGGGGCTGGTGTTCGTCGGCTTCATTCCGGCGCTGCAGCGCCAGGCCCGGTTCGGCCCGCGGCAGTTGACGACGGTGGCCGGGGCGCCGGTGCTGGGCGCTGTGTTCGCGCTCGGCTGGACGCCGTGTCTGGGGCCGACGCTGACCGGGGTGATCGCCGTGGCCTCGGCCACCCAGGGCGCGAATGTGGCGCGCGGGATCGTGCTGGTGATCGCCTACTGCCTGGGGCTGGGGATCCCGTTCGTGCTGCTGGCGTTCGGTTCGGCGGGGGCCGTGGCGGGCTTGGGCTGGCTGCGCCGCCACACCCGGGCTATCCAGATCTTCGGCGGCGCGCTGCTGATCGCCGTCGGCGCCGCACTGGTCACCGGGGTGTGGAACGACGTCGTCTCCTGGCTGCGCGACGCGTTCGTTTCCGACGTGAGGTTGCCGATTTGAGTGCCCCAGAGGTTGCGCGAGCAGACGCAAAATCGCACCAAACGGGGCGTTTTGGTGCGATTTTGCGTCTGCTCGCGGTCAAGGCGCGCAACACGTGGCGGTCGCTGACCTCGATGGGGACCGCGCTGGTGCTGCTGTTCTTGCTGGCCCTGGGCGCGATACCGGGTGCGCTGCTGCCGCAGCGCAGCCTCAACGCCGGCAAGGTCGACGATTACCTCGCCGCTCATCCGGTCGTCGGCCCTTGGCTGGATGCGGTGCAGGCCTTCAACGTGTTCTCCAGCTTCTGGTTCAGCGCCATCTACGCGCTGCTGTTCGTGTCGCTCGTCGGCTGCCTGACCCCGCGGATGGTCGAGCAGGCTCGCGGCCTGCGCGCCAGGCCGGTGGCTGCCCCGCGCAACTTGGGCCGGCTGCCCAAGCACGCCAGCGCGCAGCTCGTCGGCGAGCCCGACACCCTGGCCGGCACCATCGCGGGGCGCCTGCGCGGCTGGCGCACCACCACCCGGCGCTCCGGAGAAACCGTGGAGGTCTCCGCCGAAAAGGGCTATCTGCGCGAATTCGGCAACCTGCTCTTCCACTTCTCGCTGCTGGGCCTGCTGGTCGCGGTGGCCGTCGGCAAGCTCTTCGGCTACGAGGGGAACGTGATCGTCATCGCCGACGGCGGCCCGGGCTTCTGCTCGGCATCGCCGGCCGCGTTCGATTCCTTCCGTGCCGGCAACACCGTCGACGGCACCTCCCTGCACCCGATGTGCATCCGGGTCAACGACTTTGCGGCGCACTACCTGCCGTCGGGCCAGGCCACCTCCTTTGCCGCGGACATCGACTATCAGTCCGGCAACGATCTGGCCGCCAACAGCTGGCGGCCGTACCGGCTGGAGGTCAACCACCCGCTGCGCATCGGCGGCGACCGGGTGTACCTGCAGGGGCACGGCTACGCACCCACCTTCACGGTGACCTTCCCGGACGGGCAGACGCGCATGTCGACCGTCCAATGGCGACCCGACAACCCCCAGACCCTGCTGTCGTCGGGTGTAATGCGCATCGACCCGCCCGCCGGTAGCTACCCGAACCCCACCGAGCGACGCAAGCACGAAATCGCCATCCAGGGCCTGCTGGCGCCAACCGCGCAACTGGACGGCACCCTGTTGTCGTCGCGGTTCCCGGCTCTGGACGCTCCCGCGGTGGCCATCGACATCTACCGCGGCGACACCGGCCTGGACAGCGGGCGGCCCCAGTCGCTGTTCACCCTGGATCACCGGCTGATCGAGCAGGGCAGGCTGACCAAGGAAAAGCGAGTCAACCTGCGGGCCGGCGAAGAGGTCCGGCTGGATCAGGGCCCGGCCGCCGGCACGGTCGTCCGCTTCGATGGGGCGGTGCCGTTCGTGAACCTGCAGGTCTCGCATGACCCCGGCCAGACCTGGGTGCTGGTTTTCGCCATCACGATGATGGCCGGACTGCTGGTGTCGCTGCTGGTGCGCCGTCGCCGGGTGTGGGTGCGCCTTACCCCAGTGACGGACGGGGCCGGCCAGGCGCCGGGTACGGTGACCGTCGAGGTGGGCGGCCTGGCGCGCACCGACAATTCCGGGTGGGGCGATGAGTTCGAGAAGCTCGGCGAGCGGCTACTGGACGGACTCGGCGGGTCCGGCGCGCCCGAGGAGACCCCAGCGTCGCGAAGGAGTTCTCAGGTGGACGTCAAATGAACACCCTGCACGTCAACATCGGCCTGGCGCGCTACTCCGACTGGGCGTTCACTTCGGCGGTGGTGGCGCTCGTGGTCGCGTTGCTGCTGCTGGCCTTCGAGCTGGCTTACGTCGGCGGCCGCCGCGCGGACGACCGCGCTCGGGTACTGGTCGGGGCCCAAAAAAATGTGGCCGCCGACAGCGCGACCCCCGGCATCGTGGCGGACGTTGCAGCGCGGCCGTTCGACGAACGCGTCGGGCGGGCCGGGCTGGCCGTGGTCTACCTGGGCATCGGCTTGCTGCTGGCGTGCGTCGTGCTGCGCGGCCTGGCCACCATGCGGGTGCCCTGGGGCAACATGTACGAGTTCATCAACCTGACGTGCCTGTCCGGGTTGGTCGCCGGCGCGATCGTGCTGCGCCGCCCGCAATACCGCCCGCTGTGGGTTTTCCTGCTGGTGCCGGTGCTGATCCTGCTCACGGTTTCCGGGCGCTGGCTCTACGCCAATGCCGCTCCGGTGATGCCGGCGCTGCAGTCCTACTGGCTGCCGATTCACGTGTCGGTGGTCAGCCTGGGTTCGGGGGTGTTCCTGGTCGCCGGCATCGCCAGCATCCTGTTCCTGTTGCGCACCTCACGGCTGGGTGACCCCGACACCGAAGGCCGGCTGGCGCGGGTGGTGCAGCGTTTGCCCGACGCCCAGACGCTGGACCGGATCGCCTATCGAACGACGATCTTCGCGTTTCCGGTCTTCGGTTTCGGGGTAATTTTCGGTGCAGTCTGGGCCGAAGAGGCCTGGGGCAGGTACTGGGGCTGGGATCCCAAGGAGACTGTGTCGTTCGTCGCATGGGTGGTCTATGCGGCGTATCTGCACGCCAGGTCAACCGCGGGATGGCGGGACAGGAAGGCGGCCTGGATCAACGTGGTGGGATTCGTGGCCATGGTCTTCAATCTGTTCTTCGTTAACCTGGTGACAGTGGGCCTGCATTCGTATGCGGGCGTTGGCTGACGTTCAGCCAGTCGACCCGAGCACTACGGCAAGGGGGAACTACGCGTGTCCGATCATCAAACTACGGGGGTCGAGGCGAACCGAACGTTCGAAACTCACCAGGGCGCTCCAGGCATCGATCATCCGACCACCCAATTGCCGCCGGCGCCGTACCCCGGCCAACCAACCGCAGATCCCGACGGCGAAGCACCGACCCGGGCCTTCGCCGGATTCCGCACCGAGCGGCGGCAGCCCCGACCCGACCCGAGGGCCGTCACACCCTCGACGGCACCCGCCGGAATGCCGCCCTGGGATTCGACGGACACCGGCATCCCGCCGGTCGGCCCGGGGGGATTCGGGGGCTACTACGGTGGCCCCGGCGAGGAGCCCGTGCACCCGGTGCAAGCCCCGTACCGCCCGGAGCCGTTGCCGCACTCGCCGTATCCGGAACTGTCCACCGGCATGCTTTTGCGGCCGGTCGCACCACCGCCGTCACAGGGCTGGCGCCGGTTGCTCTACGTGCTGTCGGGTCAGCTGATCAATGTGGGGGAGAGCCCTCGGGCCGCCCGTTACAACGACCTGGTGGCTCAGGTGAACAAGCCGCTGCGGGGCTGCTACCGGGTCGCGCTGTTGTCGCTGAAGGGCGGCGTCGGCAAAACCACCATCACCGCGACCCTGGGGTCCACCTTCGCCGCGCTGCGGGGCAACCGCGTGGTGGCCGTGGACGCCAGCCCCGACCGCGGCACCCTCAGTCAAAAGGTCCCGCTGGAGACCGTGTCCAGCGTGCGTCAATTGCTGCACGACGCCGCAGCCATCGAGCGCTACAGCGACATCCGCCGCTACACCTCTCAGGGCCCGTCCGGACTGGAAGTGCTGGCGTCGGAAAGCGATCCGGCGGTGTCGGACGCGTTCAGTGCCGACGACTACGCCCGCGCCCTGCAAGTCCTGGAGCGGTTCTACGGCCTGGTGCTCACCGACTGCGGCACCGGACTGTTGCACTCGGCGATGTCGTCGGTGCTGGCCAAGGCCGATGTTCTGATCGTGCTCAGCTCGGGATCCATCGATGGCGCGCGCAGCGCCTCGGCGACGCTGGACTGGCTGGAGGCGCATGGCCACGAAGACCTGGTGCGCAATGCGATCGTGGTGATCAACGGGGTGCGGCGACGCACCGGGAATGTCGACATGAACAAGGTGATCGATCACTTCGCCCGACGCTGCCGCGCGGTGCGGCTGGTGCCGCAGGACCCGCATCTCGAGGAGGGCGCCGAGATCAGCCTCGACAGGTTGCGGCGGCCGACCCGCGAGGCGCTTACCGAGCTGGCAGCCGTCGTCGCCGATGGCTTCCCCAACGACCCGCGGCACAACCCGGCGCTGGCCTAACTGGGTCCTGAACGCGAGGTGTCGAGAGGCACGATTTAGCCCGGGTTAGCTCTTCGCGTGCCCTCGAGGACCGCGACTGCCGCGGGGTAGGGCCGGACGTCGTTCGTTTGGCCGTTTGCGAACATAACGTTGGTGCAGGTCAGCGCGGGTAGTTCGGTGCGCTGGGCGAGGATGCAACAGAGGCCACCCCGCATCACGGGAGCTCTCAGAGGAGCCCCAGTCCCGCGCTGCTGCCGATGCGGGCCGGTGCAGCTACCGATTTACGTCCCAACGCCGCACACCGATCCCCGCGGCACCGCCGCGCCAACCGACCCAGGCGCGCCGAAGCCGGCCCACTGAATCAGCGCCCCCCTAGTCGCCGCAGGAAATCCGGATCGTCGTCGGGCCCGATGACGCGACTCTTCGGTCGGTTGATCTGTGACCGCGCCGCGCGCCAGCCAATGTAAATCAGCGTCCCCAAAACCAGGACGAGGAGCAGATACTGCACTTGACACCTCCTTGGAGCGAATATACGCGCGCCGTAGGCTCAACCCGTGTCAGAAGGGCCGAGGCCGAACAGCACTGGGGAACGAGTGGTCCTTGCTGTGTCGCTTTACGCGGCGGCCCGGCTGCTGCTGGTGGTCGCGCTCAGCGGCGCGATCTACGGGGTCGCGCGGTTGGTCGGGGTTGGTCAATTTCCCTTGGTCATAGCGGTGTTGTTCGCCCTGATCATCGCGATGCCGCTGGGCATCTGGCTGTTCGCCCCACTGCGCCGGCGCGCTACCGCCGCGCTTGCCGTGGCCGGTGCGGGTCGGCGCGCGGAACGCGAACGCCTGCGGGCCCGTCTGCGTGGAGAGCCCGTCCCCGACGAGGTGCCCGACGACGAGCCCGCCGAGGAGTGAACGTTACGCGTCGCTATGCAGCGGCATCCGCACGACCTGCGCCGCGTAAGTGAGGCCCGCGCCGTAGCCGATCAGCAGGGCCAGATCGCGTGGCTTGGCCGCGCCCGTCTCCATCAGTTGCGCGATCGCCAGCGGAACGGAAGCCGCCGACGTGTTCCCGGCCTGCTCAATGTCGTTGGCGACGATTGCGTCCGGCCGCAACTGCAGGTTCTTGACCAGCAGCTCATTGATTCGGCTGTTGGCCTGGTGCGGCACGAACACGTCTATCTGGTCGGGTCCGACCCCGGCGGCTTCCAATGCCCGCCGGCCGACGTCGCCCATTTGGAATGCCGCCCAACGGAAGACCGCGGGACCTTCCAGCCGCACGAACGGGCGTGGGCCACTTGGGTTCTGCGCGAAGGTGATCCAGTCGATGTCCTGGCGGATGGCATTGGCCTGTTCACCGTCGCTACCCGCGATGGTCGGTCCGATGCCTTGAAAGTCTGTCTCGCCCACCACCACCCCGGCTGCGCCGTCGGCAAAGATGAAGCAGTTGCCCCGGTCGTACATGTCGATCGTGGGGGATAGCTTCTCGGTGCCGACCACCAGGATCTTGGCGGCGCCGCCGCCGCGGATCATGTCGGCTGCCGTGCTGAGCGCGTAACCGAACCCGGCGCACCCCGCCGAGATGTCGAACCCGAGCACACCCTTGGCGCCCAGCGCCGACGCGACCATCGGTGCGGCCGGCGGGGTTTGCAGGAAATGGGTGTTGGTGGTCACGATCACGCCGTCGATGTCGGTTGCGGACAGTGACGCGTTTGAAATTGCCCGTCGACCGGCCTCGACCGCCATGGAGGCGGCGGATTCGTCGTCGGCGGCGAATCTGCGTGTCTTGATCCCGCTTCGCGAGTAGATCCACTCATCGGAAGAGTCGATCTTCTCGCAGATCTCGTCGTTGGTGACCACACGCTCGGGCCGGTACGACCCTACGCTGAGCAGACCTACTTTTTTGGGCCCGCTGGTCGTGGAGATTTCCGTCATGCCTGTCCTCTATTGGTGTACTAAGACTGTAGGCATGTTGTTCTCGGGCCATCCTTAGAGGGTCGCTGAGAGGGCCATGTCGGGGCCGCCCTCTGCGAGCCGCAGCGTCAAGAAAACTCTCTGAGGATTCGCCAAGGCCTCCGGTGCACCGTGACGTCACCAGCTCAGGCCCGTCGAAAGAAAATGGGAGGTGCGGATGCATGTCACCCGTGCCGGCTGCGGCATGCGGCCGCAGATCACGCCCGAGGCGAGGCGCACGTGACCGATGAACCGCCCCAAACAGACGCCGCCGATGATTCGGGGGGTGCGGACGGAACTCCGTTCGGGCGCTACCGGCTGATCGGGCTACTCGGCCGCGGCGGCATGGGTGAGGTTTGGCGCGCCTACGACACCGCCACAAACCGGGACGTGGCCCTGAAGCTGCTTCCCGAATTCTTGTCGCACGACGAGGTGTATCAGGAGAGGTTCCGCCGCGAAGCCCAGGTAGCCGCGCAGTTGAACAATGCGCACGTGATACCGATCCATTTCTTCGGCGAAATCGACGGCAGGCTGTTCGTCGACATGCGGCTGATCGAGGGGCGCGACCTGCAAACCGTCTTGGCCGACGGCCCGTTGGAGCCGGGCCGGGCGGTGCGGATCGTCGAGCAGGTGGCCAGGGCACTGCATGCCGCCCACAAGGTTGGGCTGGTGCACCGGGATGTCAAACCGTCCAACATTTTGCTGGATGACGAAGACTATGCCTACTTGATCGATTTCGGCATCGCGCGGGCCGCCGGTTCTATCGGTTTGAGCCTTCCCGGGCGATTCATCGGCTCGCCGCAATATATGGCGCCCGAGCGGTTCAGTGCCAAAGAGGCCGACGCCCGCGCCGACGTGTACGCACTGGCCTGCGTCCTCTACGAATGCCTGACCGGGGACACCCCTTACCCCGGCGGCAGCTTCGAGCAGCAATACGCCGGCCACGTCGGCGCCCCGCCCCCACGGCCCCCCAGCGCCGACCCCAACTTGTCCGGGTTCGATCGGGTCACCGACAAGGGCTTGGCCAAAAACCCTGACCTCCGGTACGCCACCACTGTCGACATGGCGCGCGACGCGGCGACCGTGCCGATTCCCGCGCCGGCGCCACCACCCGTCCCGCCGCCGGCGCCACCACCCGTCCCGGCGCCGGCGCCACCACCCGCCCCGGCGCCCGCCGAGCCAGAGCCTGGGCCCACCCGAGTCGACGAGACCACCGCAGCGCCGGTCGACGACATCCGGCGGCAGCACACGCGGTTGGCTCCGCCGCAACCGCGCGGAGACTGGTCTTCTCCTCGGCCGGCGCAGGAGCCGCCGACCCCCGTGCGGTCGCGTCGAAGCGGGAAGATCGCGCTGGCCATCGGCGCCGCGGTGATGATCCTCATCGCGGCCGCTGTCGCCGGAACCGTCGCGTTCACCCGCGCACACCACTCGTCGGCTGGTTCGCCGGCATCTCCGACGACGGACAGCCTTCCGGCGCCGCAGGTCGTCCTACCCTTTTCCGGACTCTCCTACCCGATGGGTGTGGCGGTCGACAACGCCGGCAACGTCTACGTCGTCGACGAAAAAGGGGTGTGGAAACTACCTGCCGGGTCCACCACCGCGACGCAGCTTCCGCCCACCGGCCTGCCCGCCGAAGGCTACAAAGCCTTGGCGGTGGACGGCAGCGGTGCTGTCTACGTCTCAAACGCAAAGAGCAACGCGGTGGTAAAGCTGGCCGCAGGGGCGACGAGCTGGACCACGATCCCTGTCACCGGTCTCGACACACCCGGCGGCTTGGCGGTCGACAGCGCAGGCACGCTTTACCTTGCCGGCGGCTTTCGCGGCAATCCGCGCGTGCTGAAAGTTCCTGCGGGACAGACCAACCCGACGGTATTGGTGGTTCCCTACGCGCAGCCCGCACATATCGCGGTGGACACCGCCGGCAACGTCTACGTCGGCACCAGCGGCAGTGGGGTACGGAAGCTGCCAGCGGGCGCGACGGACTTTGTGTCCTTGCACCGACAGCCGGAGTTCGCGAACGAAGCGGTTGCCGCAGACAGTACGGGCAACGTGTACTTCATCGACCTGAACAGCAATCAGGTATTCAAATTGCCGCCGGGGGCGACCAGCGCAATGCCGTTGCCGTTCACCAATGTCCGAAAGGCGGCGGCGCTGGCCGTGGACAACGCCGGCAACGTCTACGTTGCCGATTCTTATGCGAACCGGGTGGTGAAGCTGCCGCCGACGTAGCCGCGCTCTCGCGGCCCACAGCGTCAAGTTTTGTTGACACCGCTGGTGTGTCAAGTTAGATTGACACCCATGAGTGAGTTGCCGGATCTTGCGGGACTGCCCGATCTCTCGATGGGGTCGGCCGCCGACGCCGCGGGCACCGCCGACCCGGCCGTTGGGCTGCGCGCGGTGCGCGCCCTGCAGCGGCTGCAGGAGCGCCTGGAGGCGATCCACGTCGCCAACGCGCGCGAACAGGGCTGGAGCTGGCAGGCCATTGCCGAGGCCCTCGGCGTGAGCCGGCAGGCCGTGCACCAAAAGTACAACCGGAGGAGATGACGCATGTTCGAGCGCTTCACCCGGCACGCCCGAGTCGCCGTCGTGCTCGCCCAGGAGGAGGCTCGCGAACTGCGGGCCCGCGAAATCGCCCCGCAGCACCTGCTGCTCGGGATCCTGCAGGCGGCCGGGAATGACCTGTCCGCGGTGTTGAGCGGCTACGGGGTGACCGCCGACGTGGTGCGGAGCCGGCTGATCGAGACGTCCCCGACGACCGACGAGGACGCCGAGGACGCCGAGGCACTGCGCGCCATCGGCATCGACCTGCGGGCCGTGCGCGACAGCGTGGCACGCACCTTCGGCACCGATGCTTTCGACAACGCGCTGTCTAGGTCGGGCCGCCGGCGCAGCCGGCAGCGCCGGTCCAGCCGTATCCCGTTCACCCGCACCGCCAAGAAGTCCCTCGAGCTGGCGGTGCGAGAAGCGGTGGCCCACAAGGATCATGAGATCGGCTGCGAGCACCTGCTGCTGGGCGTTCTGCGCAGCGGCGACAAGGCGGCCGTCGGCCTGATCACCGAACACGTCTACACCGCTCAGTTGCGTGCGTCGATCCTCGCGCTGCTCGACAAGGCCGCTTAACCGGGCGCCAGATGGCGCTCGCGCAGTTAGGCCGCCAGTGCTAACGCCACCGCCACCACGGTCGCCCACACCACCATCGCCAGCCCGGTATCACGCAGCACCGGGATCAAGTCCGGCCCAACGCGGCCGGATCGCACCGGCGCAACCGCGCGCAGCGCCAGCGGCGTGGCCACCAGTCCCACGGCACACCACGGCGTCGCCACCATCAGCACCAGGGTCAGAACTGCGGCGCTGCCCACCAGCACCTGGTACAGCACCCGGGTGCGGGCATCGCCCAGGCGCACCGCCAGGGTGATCTTGTGCGACTGGGCGTCGGTTGGGATGTCCCGCAGGTTGTTGGCGACCAGCACCGACGACGACAGCGCTCCCGTCGACACCGCCAGCACCAGCCCCACCCAGTCCACCCGCAGCGCCTGCGTGTACTGCGTGCCGAGCACGGCGACCAGGCCGAAGAACACGAACACCGCGACCTCGCCAAAACCCGCATAGCCGTAGGGCTTCGACCCGCCGGTATACAGCCAGGCGCCGGCGATACAGGCGGCGCCGACCGCGATCAGCCACGGCGCGGTCAGCAGCGCCAGCGCCAACCCGGCCACCGCGGCGACGGCCAGGCCCGCAATCGCCGCCGTCAGCACCGATCGCGGGGTCGCCAGCCGCGAGCCCACCAACCGCACTGGGCCGGCCCGGTCGTCGTCGGTGCCGCGGATGCCGTCGGAGTAGTCGTTCGCGTAGTTGACCCCGATGATCAGCGCCACCGCGACGGCCAGCGCCAGCAGCGCTTTCCACCACACGGCGGAGTGCAGCCACGCCGCCGCGCCGGTGCCCGCGACCACCGGCGCCACCGCGTTGGGCAGCGTGCGCGGACGCGCGCCGGAGATCCACTGCGCGAAACTGGCCACCACCGCATCCTGCCCTATGCACCACAATGGGCGGGTGCTCGGAGTAATCGGCGGCAGCGGCTTCTACACCTTCCTCGGGTCCGATACGCGCGACGTCCACCTCGACACCCCGTATGGCGAGCCCAGCGCCCCGATCACGGTGGGCGCCATCGGGCAGCACGAGGTCGCTTTCCTGCCCCGACACGGTGCAAACCACCAGTACCCGGCGCACACCGTGCCGTATCGGGCCAACATGTGGGCCCTGCGCAAGCTCGGCGTCCGGCGGGTCTTCGCGCCGTGCGCGGTCGGCAGCCTGAACCCCGAAATCGGCCCCGGGACCGTGGTGGTGCCCGATCAGCTGGTCGACCGCACCAGGGGCCGCGCCGATACCTACTTCGATTCCGGTGCTGTGCACGTCGACTTCGCCGATCCGTACTGCCCGACGTTGCGGGCCTCGATCATCGGGGTCACCGGTCTGCCCGGCCTGCCCGGCCTAGTCGACCGCGGGACCATGGTGGTGATCCAGGGACCGCGATTTTCCACCCGCGCCGAAAGCCGATGGTTCGCCGCCGCCGGGTTCGGCCTGGTCAACATGACCGGCTACCCGGAGGCGGTGCTCGCCCGTGAGCTCGAAATATGCTATGCGGCAATAGCTTTGGTAACCGATCTGGATGCGGGTGTCGCGGCCGGGGAGGGCGTGAAAGTCGTCGACGTGTTCGACCAATTCGAAAAGAACATCGGGCTGCTGAAGAACCTGCTGCGCACGGCGATCGGCCGGGTCGCCGCCGAGCGCACCTGCACGCACTGCCTGCCGCACACGGGCGTCACGTTGCCACTGGAGCTGCCGTGAGGGTGTTGCTGACCGGAGCGGCCGGTTTCATCGGGTCGCGGGTGGACGCGGCGCTGCGCGCGGCGGGCCATGACGTCGTCGGCGTCGACGCCTTGCTGCCCGCCGCGCACGGACCAAACCCGGTGTTACCGCCGGGATGCCGACAGGTCGACGTCCGCGACGCCGACGCGCTGGCCGCGCTGCTCGACGGTGTGGACCTGGTGTGTCATCAGGCCGCGATGGTGGGCGCCGGCGTGGACGCCGCCGACGCTCCCGCCTACGGCAGCCACAACGATTTCGCCACCACGGTGCTGCTGGCGCAGATGTACTCCGCCGGGGTGCGCCGTTTGGTGCTGGCGTCGTCGATGGTGGTGTACGGGCAGGGCCACTACGGCTGCCCCGAGCACGGACCGGTCGATCCGCTGCCGCGGCGGCGCGCCGACCTCGACGCCGGGATCTTCGAACACCGATGCCCGGTCTGTGGGGTGGCGGTGACATGGCTATTGGTGGGCGAGGATGCCGCCGTGGCGCCGCGCAGCCTCTACGCGGCCAGCAAGACCGCGCAGGAGCATTACGCGCTGGCGTGGTCGGAGGCGACGGGCGGCTCGGTGGTGGCATTGCGCTACCACAACGTCTACGGCCCCGGCATGCCGCGCGATACCCCGTACTCGGGAGTGGCGGCGATCTTCCGCTCCTCCGTCGAAAAGGGCGAGCCGCCAAAGGTCTTCGAAGACGGCGGTCAGATGCGTGACTTCGTGCACGTCGACGATGTGGCCGCCGCGAACCTCGCGGCGATGCAGCTGTCAGAGACCGACCGATCCGGCTTCACCGCCGGCTTTACGGCCTTCAATGTCTGCTCGGGGCGGCCCATCTCGATCCTGGAGGTGGCCGCCGCGCTGTGCGATGCACGCGACGACACGCTGTCCCCGGTCATCACCGGGCAGTATCGCAGCGGCGACGTGCGCCACATCGTCGCCGATCCGAGCCGGGCCGCCGAGGTGCTGGGGTTCCGCGCGGCCATCGATCCGCGGGAGGGCCTGCGCGATTTCGCGTTCGCGCCGTTGCGGTAACTCGGTGCCCGCTCTAGCTCGAGTCGTCCGGCGGCCGGTAGATCCTAGGCGTCTGGACCGGGACCTGGATCTCCCGCGTGGCGGAGTCGTCGCCCCGGAAAATCCTGGGCGACCGGGCCGCCAGCGGCATCGCCGTGGTCGGCGCGTTCATCGGAGAGGCCGGGATACGGTTCGTCGCAGCAGCGGGCGCCGGGGCCGGACGCGCCGCGCGGCGGGCGTGGGCGGCGGCGCGGCGCCGTTGGCCCCGCCGGCGTCGACCGCTGAGTTGACCGGTGATGATGGCGGCGACAAGGATGCCGAGCGCGAGCCCACACAGCACCACATCGAAGGTGCTGGTGATCTGCTGGGCGAGGTTGTTTCCGTAGACCGGGTTGGTCCATCCGCCGTTGGGGGGTGCTTGGAACCGCGGAGCCAGCTCAACGCCCACCACGACGCGCGCCATGCTGAGCGTGACCACCAGCCCGCACAACGACGAGATCAGCCTGGCGGATACCGAGTCGTTGGCCAGGTTGACGCGAAGCCAGATCGCGAGGATCGCGGTGGCCAGATCGAACGCGGCCAGCGTCATGATGTCGTAGCGCGAGAACGGGAAATTCAGCGTCGCCGCGACGAACAGGTCGGTGATCCTCATCAACACCGACCCCAGACACCAGACGGCGATGAGCAGCAAGCCCATTCGTGCGGCCGTGCGCCACGGGTCCTCGTCGTCCCGGCGGACGTTGCGGTAGCGGAACAGGGTCCGCGGCGCGAAAATCGCGGCGGCCGCAGCCCACGCCAGATAGCCCTCGTAGCCGACCCCGGCCGTCGAAGTGTTCTGCGCTATGCCGTGGAAGGCGTCGATGTCACGACCGACGGGAAGGAGCCACACCACGATCCCGGCGACCAGCGTCGACGCCCCGAGCGAGATGATCGCAAGCTGGGAAGCACGCGTGGTGCGCAGGATCCACCTGGACGCGACCAGCACGGCGACAAGTGCCACCACGCCGTACACCACCGCGGTCGCGATGACCGCGATGTTCTGCTTGCCGAAGCCAGCCGAACCGGACGCGGGGTGCAATGCGTACCTGACCCGCCAGCACAGGTGGAAGGCCGTGCTCAGCGCGGCACCGAACATCGATGCGTAACCGAGGATCTGGGCGGACTTCGCCCACCCGCGGAACTCTGCGTCGTCGGCCGGATCTGCCGGGGCGCCGGTGAGCAGCGGCTGCGAGGTCAACAGCGAGCCGGCCAGCCCGACCCAGGCTCCCGGCCCGACGCCACCCGGCACCCGCACACTGCCGCCGGCTTTGATCGTCTGGAACACGTCGAAGACGATGAAGGCAACTACCAGCAGCCGATAAGGGAAGTTGAGAGCGAGACGGACCCGGCCCGCCCGGGCGGGCTTGACCGCATAGGTCAGCGGGATCGACACGAGCGAAAGCAGTGTCACCGCCCCCAGCACCGCGAACACGACCGTCTTGCTGTTCGGGATTCCGAAACCGAAGTACAGGTTCCACGGGAGGAAGAGCGCAACAACCAGCAGCGCGCCGGCGAACAGGTCCCGGGCGACGTTCCATCGGCGTGTCGGGTCGCCTGCCACGGGCGGCATTCGCCGGGCCCGCGTGCCGATGGGGCCGGTAGGCGCGTCGTCGCTGCTCTGGCTCACGGTGCCCCCCGGGAATCAAGGACGTTGCTTGCGAACATAGTCTCCGTTCGGGCGCCGCGGCAGCGGCTGAGGACAGAAACTTCAGGAAGTTGGTGCAAAGTTGCTTCAGGGGCAACCGTACCGGTGTTTGCGGGATCCGGTTACGCTGCGCTCATAGGCGAATCTAATCCCAATAATGGATACTGCCGTCGGGATCGCAGTGTAATGGTGCCGGGAGATTGCTGGTTGTGGGGTGGCCAGCCAAAGGAGAGCCGCGATGGACGTCGTTTTGGGGGTTGCGGTCACAGGCCGCGTCGCCCGTTTGGCGCTGGTCGGGTCGGGCGCGACGGGGGTGATCGACCAATCCGTCGTTGACGTGGCTGACAATCCGGTGCCGAAGTTGACCGAGACGGTGGTCGGCACGAACCGGCTGTTGGCCGACGAAAACCACCGGCTGATCGCCACCCGGCTGTGCTGGACGGACCATCCCAAAGCCGACCAGCTGCGGCGGGCGTTGGAAGACTCCGGCGTCCACAACGTCGTGGTGCTGTCGGAGTCGGAGGCGGCGACGGCCCTGCTGGGCACCGGCCGACCCGGATCCGCTGTGTTGCTGGTGGGCGATGAGACCGCGACGCTGTCGGCGCCGGGTTCCGACGATGCGCCGCCGACGCTGCTGGCCGCCGCGCCGCTTGCGGGCGCCGACGACACCGCCACCTTCGACACGTTGATGGCCCGGCTGGGCGAGCGGCCCGACGCCCCGCAGGACGTCCTGGTGGTGGGAACATCCGCTGAGGCCACCGAAAGGTTCGCCGGTCAGTTTCAAAACACCTCGACCATGCGGGTGCAGACCGTCGAGGACCCCACCTTCGCGCTCGCCCGCGGCGCGGCGATGTCGGCCGCGCTGGCCGGGGACGCGACCGGGATGTCCCCCGCGATGTCCCCCGGGATACCGCCCGCAGTGGACGTGACGGCGAGGGGCGCCCAGATCGGACCGGAGCTGGCGTACTCGATGGCCGGTGATTCCGGGCTTCTTCCGATGGAGGCGGCGGACGAGCCCGAAGACGACGACCGGACCAGGAAAGCCGGGGTGCCGTTCGGCTTACGAAGGCTGGCGGCGACGGACGCGGTGCTGGGGATAGCCGTCGCCGGCTCCGTCGCGCGGTTGGCGCTCGTCGGGCCCGGCGCCGGCGGTTCGGTGGCGATCCAGCATTTGGTGGTCGAGTTGCCGATGTACTCGTTCGAGCCATTGATCCCGGCGGTGGTCAACGCGCAGCAGTCGCTGGCCGCCGAGGGCCGCAGCCTCGTCGGGACACAGGTTTATTCGCCGGATCAAGCTCAAGCAGACGCGCTGTGCCAGGCCTTAGCCGGCGCCGGGGCGCCGAATGTCGCGGCCGTCTCGCAACTGCAGGCAGCGACCGCGCTGCTGCATACGATCTTGGGCGCTGGCGGGGGACCCGGCTCGGTGCTGTTCCTGATCACCGACGAGGCCGCGACGTTGTTCGCGCTGGGCGCCGACGCGCTGGCGAGCGTGCTGGCCGCCGTCGGGCTGGAGCACGCCGCCGACGCGGCCGCCGCCGCCGCGGCGGCCGCCGACGTGTTCGAGGATCTTCTGCGCTTCGCGCAGTTCGAGGTAGACGCCGCATTTCTGGTGGGCACCGCGGCGAACCTCATCGAGGCGGCAGACATACTGCGCACCAGGAAGCATATGCGGGTCGTGGTTCCCGACGACCCCGCGTTCGCGCTCGCCCGCGGCGCGGCGCTGGCGGCCGGGCACGCGGGTGACGCGACGGCGATGTCTCCGGCGACGCAGATGGCTCCCGCGTTGCCGTACGCTCCGGACGCGACGGCGATGGCTCCCGCGTCGCCGTACGCTCCGGACGCGACGGCGATGGCTCCCGCGTCGCCGTACGCTCCGGACGCGACGGCGATGGCCCCCGCGACACAGGCCGCCGCTGGCGCGACCGGCATCTCGCCCACCTCTGGCATGGGGAGCTCGCCCGCGGAGCAACAGCTGGCGTACTCGATGGCCGGGGATGACGAACTGCTTCCGGCCGACGGGCTCGACGAATTCGACGACGAGTATGACGACGGCGAGGCCGATACCGGGCCGGTGCCACTCAGCCGCCGGTCATTGCTTCTCGGCAACGCCGTCGTCGCATTTGCGGTCATCGGGTTCGCCACGTTGGCGGTCGCGGTCGCGGTGGTGGTCCGGCCGGCAGCGGCGCAGGAACCGGTGGTGGGACTGCAGAACGCCGCCCCGGGGAAGTTCATGCCGCTGTTGCCGACCCAGCAGCAGGCGCCGGTGCCGGCGCCCCCGTCTGATCAGCCCAACGCCGGATACCAGGGCGGCGTCATCGCGGACTCCAACGGCTACATTCCCGCGCCGTCGGTGTCGCCGGGTGCGGTGGGGACGCCTGCGCCGGTGGCGCCGCCCAACGTGCCCGCATTCACGCCCAACCCGAACGCGCCGATTCCGATCCCGATCTTCATCCCGTGGCCTGGCTGGCGGCCGTACTATCCGCCGTACCGGCCGCCGTACGTGACGACCACCCCGCCGACGCAACCGCCCGTGACGACCACTCCGCCGACGCAACCGGTCGTGACGACCACCCCGCCGACGCAACCGCTCGTGACGACCACCCCGCCGACACAACCGCCCGTGACGACCACCCCGCCGACACAACCGCCCGTGACGACCACCCCGCCAACGACCGCGGTGGTGACGACGCCGCCGACAACCGCGGCGGTGACCACGCCGCCCACGACGGAGGCCCCGAAGCCGACGACGACGGCGGCCCCGGTCCCGACGACGGCGGCCCCCGCCCCGACGACCGCGGCCCCCGCCCCGACGACCGCGGCCCCCGCCCCGAAGCCGACGCAGACGGTGGCCCCGCAGCCGACCGTCGCCCCGAAGCCGCCGACGCAGCAGCCGCAGACCGTCGCGCCGAAGCCGCCGACGCAGCAGCCGCAGACCGTCGCGCCGAAGCCGCCGACGCAGGCCCCGAAGTCGCACTGACCGGGCTTTTGATCAGGGCCTCCCCTGGTCCTGATGGTGTCGACCCGCTTCGCCCGGCTTTGCCGCTCTCGCGATCGCCCCTATGGTCGGAGGGCATGGCCGACGATCTGGTCACCGTGGTGCTGCCCTGCCTCAACGAGGAGGCGTCGCTGCCGGCGGTGCTGGCGGCCATTCCGGCGGGCTATCGGGCGCTGGTCGTGGACAACAACAGCACCGATGACACCGCCGGGGTCGCGACCCGGCACGGCGCCAAGGTGGTCGCCGAACCGCGGCCCGGGTACGGCTCGGCGGTGCACGCCGGCGTGGTCGCCGCGACGACCCCGATTGTGGCGGTGATCGACGCCGACGGCTCGATGGATGCCGGCGACTTGCCCCGGCTGGTCGCCGAACTCGACAGGGGCGCCGATCTGGTGATCGGCCGCCGGCGGCCGGTGCCCGGGCTGCACTGGCCGTGGGTGGCCCGGGTGGGGACCGTGGTGATGAGCTGGCGGCTGCGCACCCACCACGGGCTGCCGGTGCACGACATCGCGCCGATGCGGGTGGCCGGGCGAGAGGCGCTGCTGAACCTGGGTGTCGCCGACAGACGGTCGGGGTATCCGCTGGAATTGCTGGTCCGCGCCGCGGCCGCGGGCTGGCGCGTCGTCGAACTCGACGTCGGTTACGGCCCCCGCACGGGCGGCAAATCCAAGGTCAGCGGATCGCTGCGGGGCAGCATCACCGCCATCCTGGACTTCTGGAAAGTAATCTCATGAGCCCGCTGCCGGTGACCGTGCTGGTGGTTGCCAAGGCCCCGGAGCCCGGGCGGGCCAAGACGCGGCTCGCGGCGACGGTCGGCGATCACGTGGCCGCCGACATCGCCGCCGCCGCGCTGCTGGACACGCTGGACGCGGTGGCCGCCGCGCCGGTCGCCGCGCGGGTGGTGGCGCTGACCGGCGATCTGAACGGCGCCGCCCGGGGCACCGAGATCCGTCGCCGACTGGAGTCGTTCACGGTGATCGGCCAGCGCGGCGACGACTTCGCCGACCGGCTCGCCAACGCGCACGCCGACGCGCACAGGGGGTCCGACGGGTACCCGGTGCTGCAAATCGGGATGGACACGCCCCAGGTGACCGCCGACCTGCTGGCCGATTGCGCCCGCCGGCTGCTCGAGGCGCCGGCCGTGCTCGGATTGGCATGCGACGGCGGCTGGTGGGTGCTCGGGGTCCGGACGCCGGCGTCGGCCGAATGCCTGCGCACCGTTGCGATGTCCCGGTCCGACACCGGAGATCTGACGCTGAAGGCGTTGCGCGACAACGGTATTGACGTGACGCCGGTGCCGCGGCTGGCTGACTTCGACGTCGTCGGCGACGTCGACGCGGTTCGCGGTGCGTGCGCACCCGCCAGTCGGTTCGCCCGGGCCACCCGCGCGGCCGGACTCTGAGTCGGCGCACACCCCGGTTACCAGTTCGTGAAGATGACGCTGTTCAGCAGCAGGGCCCCGGCGGCGTTGAGCGCCAACCACAGACGCTGTGACCGCAGCGGCAGCAACGCGGGCGCCGCGGTGAGCCAGACGGTGAACGGCAGCCAGATCCGTTCCGTCTCGGCCTTGCTCAGCATGCTCAAGTCGGCGCAGACGATGGCCGCCAGCGTCGCCAGCAGCAGCAGGTGGAAACCGGCCCGGCGACGGATAGCGTCTTTGTCGAACACCCGGCTGAGTCCGGCCACGCTGCCCAGCCCGATCGCGCACACCACGCACGCCAGATTGCCCCACCACCAATACTGGAACGGCCGGTCCTTGGCGACCCCCTGCCAATAGCGCTGCTGCACCAGGTTATAGCCGTCGAACCAGTAAAAACCCGCCACGGCAAAGGTCACCGCGACCGTCACCGCGGTCAGGGTAGCCGGGCCGAGGGCCCGCAGGGCCGCACGCCAGTCCGCTCCCCGATGGCCCGCGGCAACCAGCACCGCCAATGCCGCAAATCCCAGCAATATCAGGCCGTAACTCAGGAAAACCGCCCAGCCCAGCAGCACACCCGCAGCCGCGGCTACCAGCGCCGGGAATCGCACCGGGCGGTGCACCGCCACCGCCAACAGCGCGATACCCCAAGCCGCGACCCCGGCGAAATATCCGTCGGCCGACACCGCGACCCAGATCGCGGTTGGCGCCACCGCGACGAACGGCGCGGCCCGCCGCGCGGTCTGCTCGTCGGCCAGGGCGCGGACGGCGACCACCACGGCCGCCGCCGCGCTGGAGCCGACCAGCAGGCACAACAGCCCGGCCCAGGCGCCGCCGTGCAGACCGATCCGGTCCAGCCATACGAACGTCAGCAGCGCGCCCGGCGGGTGCCCCGACACATGAGTGACCCAGGAGTTCGGCTGGAAGTCGAGTATCCGGTGAGAGAACGTGCGCAGCGTGGCCGGGATGTCGGTGATGCTCGGCACCTGCCACAGGTACTCGTCCCGGGTGGTCAGCCGGCCGGCGAAGCCGCGCTGCCAGCCGTCGATCATCGCCAGGGAAAACGCCCACCCGCAGGCGGTGGCCCAGGTGCCCAGCGTCAGCGCTCGCCACGAAAGCCGCTGCGCCACAACTGATCCCCACGCCACGGCGGCCACCGCGATGAGAATCGCCGGCGCGGTTCCCCAGCCCGCGTGGATCTCCCAATAGCCGAAGATCGGCGCTGCACCCGCATGCGTGCCGAACCGCTCCAGCCCGATGTCCCGGCGCGGCCTGACGCCCAAGTTCAACCGCGGCAGCACAAACGCGGCCGCCACCAGGACGGCCGCGACCGCAACGGCCAGTCCCTCCCGCGCTGCCTCCCGGCGACCAACCCGCACGAGCGATCAGCCTATTGATCGCCTTCGCCGGCCAACCGGCGGACCAGTGCCGTCCGGTCGACCTTGCCGATGCCGCGGCGCGGCAGCTCGTCGACGATGTGCAACTCGCGCGGTGCGGCCGTGGCGTCCAGGGTGCGTGCCACCAGGGCGCGCAGCGTGTCCAGCGTCGGTGGTTGGTAACCCTCGCTCACCACAATCGCTGCGACCACCCGCTGGCCCAGCCGGTCGTCGGCACGCCCGAACACGGCGCAGTCGCTGACCGCGGGATGGGCGCACAGCGCGGCCTCGACGGGCTGCGGCAGCACGGTCAACCCGCCGGTGCTGATCGCATCGTCGGCGCGGCCCAATACGGTCAGCACGCCCGAATCATCCACGGCGCCAAGGTCGTCGGTGCGAAACCAGCCCGGTTCGGCGAAGGGGTCGGGCACCACCGGATTGCGATAGCCCTTGGCCAGCACGGCGCCGCCGATGGCCAGGCGCCCGTCGGCCGGCACGCGCAGCCGGACGCCGTCGAGCGGCACACCGTCGTACACACAGCCGCCCGCGGTCTCGCTCATCCCGTAGGTGCGGACCACCGCGACGCCGGCGGCGGCCGCGGCGTCGAGGATCGGCCGCGGCGCCGGTCCGCCGCCGATCAGCACGGCGTCCAATTCGGCGAGCGCGGCCGCGGCCGCCGGGTCGGTGAGGGCCTTGGCCAGCTGGGCGGCGACCAGCGAGGTGTACCGGCGACCCGCGCCCAATCGGCGCACCGCGCCGGGCAATTCGGCGGTATCCCAGCCCTTGGACACGTCCAGCTCGACGGGCGCGGTACCGGCCAGCACGCTGCGCACCAGCACCTGCAGCCCGGCGATGTGATACGGCGGCAACGCCAGCAGCCAACTAGCGGGCCCGCCGAGACGGTGGTGGGTGGCCGACGCGCTGGCGGTCAGGGCGGCGGCGGTCAGCAGGGCGCCCTTGGGTGCGCCGGTGGTTCCCGACGTGGTCGCCACCAGGGCCACGTCGTCGTCGATCTCGGAGCCGACGCGCAGCGCGGCCAGCTCGGCTTGGTGATCATGATGGGCCGGCACCACGACCATCGCGGGATCACGGCCGTCCAACACCCGTTCCAGGGCCGGCAACAGCACAGGGGCGGCCGAGCCCGGCGCGACGCGCAGCGCACGCAGGACGGCTATGTGTTGGCTCCGTCTTCGTGCGGGTCGTCGAGCGGCCAGCCCTTGGCGGCCAACCGTGTCCGCACCCGCGCGATGTCGTCCGGCGACGGCAGCTCGTCGATGAGCTTGCTGATCAGCACACCGATGTCGATTTTGTCGAACCCCTCGCGCTGCATCAGTTCGTTGGCCACGAGTTTGACCTCGTCGTTGGTCAATCGGCGGGACAGCAGCGCGAGCACCGCGAAGGTGTCGGTCGTTGGAATGCCCTCCGGATAACCGGCGCGCAACCACGAGACAACTGAGTTCAGGAATCGGTTCACTTGGCGATCACTCCCACTCCATGAGGGGGTCGGCAACACGGTGGACCACGATTCGATGCTACTTAGGTTTGGCTCCCAGGAAGGGATAGTGCGTGTGATGGGCGATGAAGTCTCGGGCGACATACAGCAGAGCGAGGATGATTACCGCGACTACCAGCGCGTAGATCGCCCACGCGAGCCCAACCAGCAGCGGATTCTTCTGCGGCGTGCTGCCCTGTGCGCCGACTACGTGTCCGGTGCCGACGGCCTGGAGCCGCAGCCCGAGGGCGAACAGCCCTGGCAGTGCGGCGCCGGCCAGCATGCCGAAGACCAAGATCTTCAGGGAGGCCTGGTAGTTGAACCAATCGCTGAAGTGGCTCATGAGACGTTCCTCGCGCTGACCGTGGGGTCGTTGGAGCCGAGGCGGGGCGCGGGGGCGCCCAGCTTAGGGCTCGTATCGGACGGTGGCTTAGGGCCCGTATCGGACGGCGGTTTATGCTCGTCCGCACCGTCGAGTCCGGCCGTCAGGCTGCCTTCCCACTCGGCGTTGACGTTCTTGCTGTCGACCTTGACCTTGCGCGACCGGATGTAGATGACGGTAGAGACCGCGACCAACAGCGCGAAGCCGATGATCGCGCCGAGGTATCCGCCGATGCCGTGCACGATCCAGTAGGTAACCGCGCCGACCAAACCCGACAACGGAAGCGTGACCAGCCACGCGGTCGCCATCCGGCCGGCGACGCCCCAGCGCACCTCGCCGCCCGGCTTGCCCAGCCCGCTGCCCAGCACCGACCCGGTGCAGACCTGCGTCGTCGACAGCGCGTAGCCGAAGTGAGCGGACAGCAGAATAACTGCGGCCGAGGACGACTCGGCGGCCATGCCCTGCGGCGACCTGATCTCCACCAGTCCCTTGCCGAGGGTGCGGATGATCCGCCAGCCGCCCAGGTAGGTACCCAACGCCATCGCTATCGCGCAAGCCACGATGACCCACAGCGGCGGCATGGTCGCCGACTTGCTGATCTGGTTGCTGGCCAGCAGAGCCAGGAAGATCACGCCCATCGTCTTCTGCGCGTCGTTGGTCCCGTGCGCCAGCGAGACCAGCGAGGCCGAGCCCCACTGGCCGTACCGGAACCCCGCCTCGCTGCTTTTTTCCGGAACACCTCGGGTGATCCGGTAGACCAACCAGGTGGCTAGCGCCCCGACGGCGACGGCCAGTATCGCGGCCACGATGGCCGGCACGATCACCTTGCCGACGATGTTGTGCCAGATCACGCCTTTTACGCCCACGGCAGCCAGGGTGGCACCGACGATGCCGCCGATCAGGGCATGCGAGGAGCTCGACGGGATACCGAGCAGCCAGGTCAGCAGGTTCCACACGATGCCGCCGACCAAGCCGGCGAACACCAGTTCCAGCGTCACGATGTGCGAGTCGATAAGGCCTTTGGCGATCGTGGCTGCGACCGCCGTGGACATGAACGCACCGATCAAATTCAAGACCGCGGAGAGTATTACCGCCACCTTGGGTTTGAGCGCGCCGCTGGCGATGGACGTTGCCATGGCATTGCCCGTGTCGTGGAAGCCGTTGGTGAAGTCGAATGCCAAAGCCGTTACTACGACAATGATCAAGAGGAACACGTCTATGTTCACAGGCCCTGATTCTCGTAGCAGGTGTATTCGCTTGTCGAATAGAGAAGTACGTGAAATGCGAGTAGACGGCGACTCGTCGCCAGATGTTACCTTCCCGTTAACCGGCCGTTCCCCGGCGTTCACCTCTGGTGTCGCTGCGTAGCGGGTGCCCAGCCGGAACCTCGACGAAGATCAGCGTTATTCCATCCGGGTCGATCACGTGCATCTCGTGCAAACCCCAGGGCTCCTGACGCGCCTCGCGGGCGATCGGCACCCCGCGGCTTTGCAGCTCGGCCTGGGTCGCGGCCAGGTCGCGGACCTGCAGCCACAGCGCACCCGGGAACGGACCCGGGGGGTGGTCCGGGCTGCCGTAGCCCGCCAGTTCGAGCAGCCCCCCGCCGGCGAAAAATACTGTCCCCGCCCCGTAATCCCGGAAAATCGCCAGCCCGATCCGGTCCCGGTAGAAGCTCAATGACTGCTGATAGTCCGCCGGCCGGAGCAGCATCCGGCTGGCCAGGATCTCCATGGCCTCGTGTCTATCACGCCGCTATTTGGTCGGGGCTATCCGGTCGGGGCTAGTTGGTGCTATTTGGTTGGGTTACACCGGCTTCGCAGGGTCTGCACGCCGGGGCCGGTGAGGTCGTCGCAGGCGGCGCCCCGACCGGTCATGGCGAGCAGCAGCGACAGCAGCGGGCCCTCGACCCGCTCGCCCTGTCCGTGCTGCCAGTCGTGATCGTCGGCATGCAGCGCCAGCCCCGCGATGCGGTTCTTGGAGCCGATAAGCATGTTGGAGCCCTTGTAGAAGTCGATCACCTCGCGAATCGCGCCCGGCGGGTACGTGTGCGGGATCCCCAGCGGACGACGGACGTCGGCGCCGTGGATCACCACCTCGCCAAGCCAGGAGGTCTTGGGGCCCGGGGGAGCGGAGGTGGAATGCTGCAGGCCGCGGAACTCGCTGAGGGTGGCGGCCGCGTCGGTGCCGCGGTGCCTGGCGATCTGACCGTTGGCGAACTTGTCGAAGTTGAACCCGGCCTTGGTCATTGCCAGAAAGAACGTGGCCGGGTTCAGCGAGGCGGTGGCCGACAGGTGCGCGACGATGTCGCGCACCGTCCAACCCGCGCATAGCGACTCCGCGTCCCATTGCGACGGCGTCAGGTCGGCGAGGTCGCTGGCGAGCGCGCCGCGCTCGGTGGCAATGGTTGCCCAGATTTCAGACATGGCGAACTCCCTTAGCGAGGGTTGTTGGATGGCGCGTTTCGCCGCTGCATGAGTGTATTGACCAACCGTGGACCGATGGTGTCCAGCGCCCTGGCCGCGATCGCCATCCGCGGTGCGATCCGCACCGGCCGGGTGCGGGCGGCCGTCACCATCCACTCGGCGGCTTCCCGCGACGTCAGCGCTGGCATCCCGTCGTAGGCCTTCGTCGGTGCGATCATCGGGGTGGCCACCAGCGGGTAGTACAGGGTCGTCGAATGCACACCCTTTGGGCCCCACTCGGTCTCGCTGATCCGGCTCACCGCCGACAGCGCGGACTTGGACGCGTTGTACACCGCGAACAGCGGCGCCGCCTCCGACAGCACGCCCCAGGTGGTGACGTTGATGATGTGGCCGTCGCCGCGTTCCAGCATTGCGGGCGCCAGCCCGCGGATGAGCCGCAGCGGCGCGTAGTAGTTGAGCACGATGGTCCGCTCGACGTCGTGCCAGCGCTCCAGCGACTCGGCCAGCGGCCGTCGAATGGACCGGCCGGCGTTGTTGATCAGGATGTCCACCCCGCCGATGCGCTGCTGCACGTCGGCGACCAGAGCGTCGATGGCGTCCATGTCCGAGAGGTCGCAGGGGACCGACATCGCCGTGCCGCCCGACGTCGCGATCTTGTCCGCTACCGCGTCCAGCAGATCCCGGCGGCGAGCGACGACGACCACCGTGGCGCCGTGCCGGGCGAACCGTTCGGCCGCCGCCTCGCCGATGCCCGAGGAAGCCCCGGTCAGCAGGATGCGCTTACCGGCGAGTTCGATCGGTTTGATCGCGGGTCGGTTGACCAGCAATTGCGGCGAGATCGGCGGTCGCATGCTTGCCAGTGCGATCTGCTCGGTCAACCGGCGCAGCGGACTCTTGCTCACGTGGGGAGTCTAGGTGGGAGCTCCGCCGTCGGAGCCCCGAGCGTCACGCTGGCGTGATGCTGGCAGGCGGGCGGTGCCCCCGGCTCGCCGAAACGCGCCCCTCAGAAGTACCGCGGGAACTGACTCCAGTCCGGGGGCCGCTTTTGCAGGAACGCGTCGCGGCCCTCGACGGCCTCGTCGGTCATATAGGCCAGCCGGGTGGCCTCGCCGGCGAACAGCTGCTGACCCACCAGACCGTCGTCGATCAGATTGAACGCGAACTTCAGCATCCGTTGCGCCTGCGGCGATTTGGCGTTGATCTCGGCCGCCCACTGCATACCTACCCGCTCTAGGTCGGCGTGCTCGACGACCTCGTTGACCGCGCCCATCTGGTGCATCTGCTCGGCGGTGTACGGGCGGCCCAGAAAGAAGATCTCGCGGGCGAACTTCTGGCCCACCTGACGCGCCAGATAGGCGCTGCCGTAACCGCCGTCGAAGCTGCCGACATCGGCGTCGGTCTGCTTGAAACGCGCGTGCTCGCGGCTGGCCAGGGTGAGGTCGCAGACCACGTGCAGGCTGTGCCCGCCGCCGGCCGCCCACCCGTTGACCAGGCAGATGACCACCTTGGGCATGAACCGGATCAGCCGCTGCACCTCGAGGATGTGCAGCCGGCCGGCGCGGGCCGCATCAACGGTGTCCGCGGTGTCTCCGCTCGCGTATTGGTAGCCGCTGCGCCCGCGAATGCGCTGATCGCCGCCGGAGCAAAACGCCCAGCCGCCGTCCTTCGGCGACGGGCCGTTGCCGGTCAGCAGCACCACGCCCACGTCGGGCGACATCCGGGCGTGGTCGAGCACCCGGTACAGCTCGTCGACGGTGTGTGGCCGAAACGCGTTGCGTACCTCCGGACGATCGAACGCCACCCGCACCGTGGCATCCGTGATGTGGCGGTGGTAGGTGATGTCGGTCAGATCGCCGAACCCGTCGACGTCTCGCCATGCCTGCGCATCGAATGGATTGTCACTCAAGGCTGTTGAACTCCGTCCTTGCTGATGGTGAGGTCGCCGCAGCTGATTGTCTCCGCCGACGTAACCGCGGGGTCCTGCGCGGAAGTGGCCGTTACTGTATCGGACTGACCGATTTTCGCCAGCGTGCCGTACAGGTCGATCTCGGTGCGGCGCACCGTCCATTGGCCCGCAACTTCGGGGTCCTGTAACGCCTGCAGCCCGACGAGATGGCGGCCGACCGACGGCGGGCCGAGATCACTGCAGCCGACCCCGGTGCCGTGGTCGCGCAAATTCTGCAGATCGAACACGAACGGCGCGCCCTCGATGTCGACCACAGGCTGCAGTCGGCATTCGGCGAACGTATACAGCCGCGCGCTGCGGCCGTCGCTGACGATGATCTGGTTGCCGCCGTCGTTCTGAGCGTCAATGGCCAAGGCGGTCAACGGTATTGGGCTCGCCGACGAGATCTGCGCGTCGGAGTTCGCCCCGCTGGCCGTGGTAATGCCGACGACGCGGACGATGCGGCCCTGGGAAGGCGGGCCGTCCTGAAACCGCCCGACCCACAACGTGTCCGGAAGGCCGTCGCCGTCCAGATCGGCGACCTGTCGTTGAGCCGCGCCGGCCGGGGGAGGGGTGCCGCCCGGTGCGCAACCCGCCGCGGCGAACGACCGCGTCGCCGGCGCCACGCTCAGGAATGTAGCCACCAGAAGCGGCACCGCCAGCAGCACACGCCGCATCGAGCTAGACCGGGTCCAGGCGGAACACCGCGACCCGGCCGGCCAGGGCCTCGAACTCGTCGGGCCTGCCCTCGGTGACGAGCCCCGCCACTTTCGAGAAGTAGACGCCTTTGGGCACCTCGGCCGGGAAGGCCCGCAAAATCGGCCGCGCATCTTCAGGCGACAACTCCACCATGCGCACCCGCTGGACGCGGCGGCCGCGGGCCAACGTCACCTGGTTGGCGGCCCGCACGTTGGCCACCCAATCGGCGCCGGGATATCCGGCGACTACGTACTGGGCGCCGTCGACCGTCAGCGGGGTCACCGGTGTCGACCGCTCACGTCCGGTTTTGCGCCCCTTCATCGTCAGCACCTCGGGGCTTTCTCCGGCGAAACTCATTCCCAGCCGCGTCATCTGGATGAAGACCTTGTTGGCGAGCTTCAGCCACCACGGCGGCCGGATTCGTTTGCCATTGCCCATGGCAGCGACGTTACCTGTCCAGGAAGGATGCGACGCCGTGCTGGTGCCGCTGGCTTGCCTCCGGCGGGCTGATGGCGTCGAGCCTTGCGAGTGCGTCCGCGTCCAGGGCGAGGTTTCCCGCGCCGACGTTGTCCTCGAGGTGTGCGATCGAGCGAGTCCCGGGAATCAGGAAGGTGTTCGGCGCGTGCGCCAGCAGCCAGGCCAGGCCGACTTGGGCCGGTGTGGCGCCGAGTTCGCCGGCAACTTCGGCCACCACCGCGTTGTCGGCCACACTGGGGAAGCCGGTGAACGCCGATCCGAGTGGGAAGAACGGCACCCACGCTATTCCTTCCCCGCCCTGTCCTTCCCCGCCCTGCGCCTTGCAGAATTCGAGCATGTCTTCGTGAGTGCGGTCGAGCAGGCTGTACGCGTTCTGCACGCAGACGATTCCGGCCGGCAACGCTCGCCGCAGCACCTCGAGTGGCACGCTGCTGACGCCGATCGCGCCGATCTTGCCCTGGTCGCGCAGCGCGATCATCTCGGCCAGTTGGTCGTCGAGGTCGACGATCTGGTCACCCTCGGCGGCCAGGCCGGGCCCGAGGTCGAGGCGCCGCAGATTGACCACCGCAATGTGGTCCAGGCCGAGCTGGCGCAGGTCGTCCTCGACCGCCGCGCGCAGCTCGGCGGGCCGCTGCGCGGCGGTCAGGGGTATGGGGCCGTCGGGGGCGTGCGCGGCGCCGACCTTGCTGACGATGACGAGATCGTCGCGGTAGGGCGCCAGGGCCCGGCGGATGTGCCCGTTGACCTCGCCGCCCGTGTAGAAGGACGCGGTGTCGATGTGGTTGACGCCGAGCTCGACGGCGCGACGCAGCACCGCGGCGGCATCCTCCCGGGATGGCGCCTCGCCGAGTTGCATGGCGCCGTAGCCGATGCGGGCAACCGTCGCCGTGCCAATGCTGCCGATACCGCCGGGGTGGGTTTTGTCAGTCATGGTGCTCACCTCGTGTCACACTGGAACCTATGCGGAGGACCCTCCGCTTTGTCCAGCGTAACAGAAACGGAGGAGCCTCCGCTTTGGCTGATAGCGTTCGGGCCGACGCGCGTCGCAACCGCGAGAGGTTGCTCGAGGCGGCGGCCGCGGCGTTTGGTGCCGCCGATGGGCGACCGGTGTCGCTCGAATCGATCGCCCGCGCGGCCGGCGTCGGGATCGGCACGCTCTACCGGCACTTCCCGAGCCGGGAGCTGCTCATCGAGGCGGTGTACCGTGCCGAGCTCGCCGAAGTGGCCGCCGCGGCGGGCCAGCTGCTGCGGCGGCATCCGCCGAAGGAGGCCCTGCGGCGCTGGATGGATCGCTACGCGGGCTTCGTGGCCGCCAAGCGTGGGATGGCAGAGTCGTTGCGCGCGATGGTCGACTCCGGGGCCGTCAAGCCCAGTCAGACGCGGGCCAGCATCGTCGGCGCCGTCGAGATGCTACTGCGAGCCGGCGCCGACGGCGGCACCCTGCGCGCCGATGTGGGGGCCGACGATGTGGTGTCGGGCCTGCTCGGCATCTTCATGGTCACCGGTTCGCCCGAGCAGACGGGCCGCCTGCTCGACCTGCTGGTGGCCGGCGTCAGCGTCTGACTCGCCGAGCGGGGGGCACCGCCCGCTTGCGGGGGACACGCCAGAGTGGCGGTCGACGCGCAAACTCAGCCGACGGCGCGGCCGGCGCCTTCCCAGAACGGCGCCCGGACCGCCTTCTTGTCCGGTTTGCCCAGCGCGGTCAACGGCAGCGAGTCGACGACAACCACTCGCTTGGGCGATTGCACCGAGCCCTTGCGTTCCTTGACCGCGGCCTGGATCTCGGCGGTCATCGCCTCGATCGCGGCGTCATCGCGGGGCGCGTCGGAGCGCAGCACCAACACCGCGGTGACGGCCTCGCCCCACTTCTCGTCCGGCGCGCCGACCACGCACACCTGTGCGACGGCCGGATGCTCGGCGACGACATCCTCAACCTCGCGGGGGAACACGTTGAAGCCGCCGGTGACGATCATGTCCTTGACCCGGTCGACGATGTAGTAAAAACCGTCCTCGTCCTCGCGGGCCATGTCGCCGGTGTGCAGCCAGCCGTCTTTAAAGGTCCGGGACGTCTCCTCAGGCAAATTCCAGTAACCGCCGGCCAAAAGTGGCCCGCTGACGCAGATTTCGCCCGGATCGCCCTGCGGCACCGGCTTGCCGTCCTCACCCAGCAGCGCGACGCGCGCGAACAGCGTCGGGCGCCCGCACGAGGTCAGCCGCTTCTCGTCGTGGTCGCCCTTGGCCAGGTAGGTGATCACCATCGGCGCCTCGGATTGCCCGTAGTACTGGGCGAAGATCGGGCCGAAGCGACGGATCGCCTCGGCCAGCCGCACCGGATTCATTGCGGAAGCGCCGTAGTAGACCGTCTCCAGCGACGACAGGTCGCGGGTGTGCGAATCCGGATGGTCCATCAGCGCATAGATCATCGACGGCACCAGCATGGTCGCCGTAATACGTTGCTCTTCAATGACTCTCAGCACCTCAGCGGGGTCGAACTTGCCCAGCACCACCATCTCGCCGCCCTTGACCACCGTGGGCGTGAAGAACGCCGCGCCGGCGTGTGACAGCGGCGTGCACATCAAGAACCGCGGATGCTCCGGCCATTCCCATTCGGCGAGCTGGATCGACGTCATGGCGGCGATGTTCCCGGTGGTGCCCATCACGCCCTTGGGCTTGCCCGTGGTGCCGCCGGTGTAGGTCAGGCCGCCGATATGGTTCGGTGGCAGGTCCGCGACTACCAGTGGCTTGGGCTGGTACTTGGCCGCCTCCGCCGACACATCCACCGCCACATCCCTGAGTGCTTCTGGCACCGGGCCGATGGTCAGGATCTGCCTGAGCGAGTCCACCTTTTCCAGCAGCCCCAGGGCCCGCTCGACGAACATCGGGTTGGGGTCGATGATCAGCGAGGTGGCTCCGGCGTCGGAGAGCACGTAGGCGTGATCGTCCAGCGAGCCGAGCGGGTGCAGCGCGGTGCGCCGATAGCCCCGGGTCTGGCTGGCGCCGAGGATCATCAGCACCTCGGGACGGTTGAGCGAGAGCAGGCCGACGGTGACACCGGTGCCGGCGCCGAGTGCCTCGAATGCTTGCGTGTACTGGCTGATCCGCTCGGCCAGCTGACCACCGGTCAGCGTCGTGTCGCCGAGGAACAGCACCGGCCGGTTCTTGTGGCGCTTGAGTGCGCCCACCAGCAGGTGGCCGTTGTGGGTCGGGTTGCGCAGCAGCTCGTCACTCATGTGGCAAGACTAGAACGTGTTGCAATTCGGGTCGGGCGCGCCCTCGATCACTGCACTGTTCGGGCCCGAGTACGGACCGGCGTTTCCACGCAATCGGTCCCGTCGGCCGGCGGGTGGCGGATTCCCACTACCTCGCCGTGAAACTCCCCGTGAAAACGGCGGCTCCCCGTGAAAACGCCGGCTCCTCGTGAAAACGCCGGTCGATGAAGGCATCCGCGCCTCTGGATGCGCGTATCGCGGATCACTTGGAGCTGATCTGGAGTGCCCTCAGGTCGTTGCGAAAAGGTGTTGCGTAAAGGTTTAGCCGGATGATCGCGACATCGGAGATGCGCATCGGAACTCGAGGCGGCTCCTGCAAAGCGTGGCGCCACCATCCGGCCATGAGGAAAAAAATTGGCCGCAATGGCGGTTACCGCAATGGCGGCGATTGTCGGTCTACCGCGCAAGCGAACTATCAAGACATCTTTGAGACGGACTATAGAGACGGAGCGACCAGGGCGAACCGACGACGGTGTAGACCACCAGCGGTGTCTCAAATGTCGTCTATTTCGAGACCGCGTTCAGTTCTGCTCGGGCCTGGTCGATTTGGTCGTAGGCGTAGGTCACCATGGCGGAGGTGGTCATCGTCTCACCCTTGCGGGCGAGCGATTCGTAGGTCGCCTCGCCGAGGACGTCGCGCAGGTGGGTGATCGCGGTGGTGATTTCGGGGAAGGCCGCCGAAGATAAAGGACCGAGCGCGAACCCGGCGACGGTGGCCGCCGGTTCGTAGCGTGCGAGCCGGTCGAAAAGAACGGCGAGGACGGCCAGCGGCCAGCGGATCGCGGTGGTGTCGCCCGCGTTGTAACAGTTGCGGATTACCAGAGTGAGGTGATCGAACGCGGCCAGCGTGTCGCGTGTCGAAAAAAATCGGTCGGACATTAGCAACTCGTCTGCGGTGAATCGTTGAAGTTCGAAGACAGCACCGTTCCGTCACCGCTGGTGATCGAGCAGTTCAGCCTGCTAGTTCGAAAGAGGCTGGACGCCTCGACCGAACCGACGTCGTTGGATGTCGGCGTGATCGTCATCGACCACGGGATATAGACGTTATTCTGCGTGCGGCGCTGACCGCTGGCATCGACATATGTCACCGTAATGATGTCGCCAGCCGCCTTGGTCCCGGTGATTGCATAGGTGTATTGCCGGCCGGGTCCGGTGGAAGTGGTCGACGTAGTCGGCGCCGCGTTCGAGGTCGTCTCCGAGGAGATCTGCCCAGGTCCAGCCGGAGACCCGTTTCCGCCGCGCAAAGACGAGTATCCCAAGATGACGATGCCAACGAGGAGCGCGACGACAAATATGGTGAACGCGCCGAACGCAAGTCTCGTCTGCTTAGAGAGGGGTTGCACGACCGACTGCCGGCTGATCCCGCGGGCTCGTATTGCGGCGCCCGGCGCGGGTTGGGACCGCGGAGCCGCCTCGGTTGGATCCAGCGACTCGGCCTCGGCGGTCGTCGGCTGACCGCTGACACGATTCTCGGCTGGCTCGGTGGTTACGAGGGTCGGTGGACTCGGTGTCGGTCGCGGAATCGGCACGGTGGTCGCGTCGCGGGCGGCGCGGGCCAACTCCACCGTGGTGGCAAACCGCTGGTCGGGGTCTTTGGCCAGGCCCCTGTCGGTGACGCTGTCGAACTCGGCGGGCAGGTTGGGATTGGTGCTCGACGGCCGTGGCGGTGGGGTCGCGACGTGGCCCGCGTACTGCTGTTCGAGGCTGTCGCCGAGATAGGGCGTGAGCCCGGTCAGGCACTCATACAGCACACAGGCCAACGCATACACATCCGCGCGGGCATCGGCCTCTTTGGCGCTAAACCGCTCCGGCGCCATGTAGTGCCAGGAACCGATGACACCGCCGGTGGCGGTCAAACCCGTCTCACCGGCGGCGCGCGCGATCCCGAAATCGATCAGATACGCGTAGTCGTCCTCGTCGATCAAGATGTTGGACGGCTTGACATCGCGGTGCACCAACCCCACCTTGTGGGCGGCATGCAATGCCTTAGCCACTTGCTCGATGATCCGCACCGCTCGGGTGGGCTCCAGCGGGCCGTCAGCCAGCACGGTTTGCAGGTCGCGGCCCTCGATCAGCCGCATGTCGACAAACAGCCTGCCGTCGATCTCACCGTAGAAGTGGATCGGAATCACATGCGGGCTGTTCAGCCCGGCGGCCGCATGGGCTTCGCGGCGGAACCGTCGCTGAAACACCTCGTCTTGGGACAGGTACTCGGCAAGCACCTTCAGCGCCACGATCCGGTCGGTGGCGGTGTCGAAGGCTCGCCATACTTCGCCCATGCCGCCGTGGCCCAGCAACTCGATCAGGCGGTACCGTCCGAACGGCGTGCCCTCCACCTCAGTCCTCCCCGGCTAGTGCAGTTCAGCGTCACCATAAGCCGCGGTCATGGCTTAGGGACAGAAACCGAATGCATTAGCAGCAACCCGTTCCGGAGCGGTCAACACAGGAGGGAGCGGCGACAGCACCGAGCGTGGCTTCTGCGTTGCCAAAAACGCCGCAGTGTTCGCGCAGGTGTTCCATCACCTGCATGCCGACTACCGAAACCGAATCCGGCCTTGCCAAATGGCGGCGGCTTGACATAGGAGAAACACATGGCTGATGCAGACTCTGGGGCTGAACTCGTCATTACCGGAACCGTGCTGACCGTCGACAACGCGCGGCCCACCGCCGAGGCGGTCGCCGTCGCCGACGGCCGGATCATCGCCGTCGGCGACCGGTCCGACGTCGCGGGGCTCATTGGTTCCGGCACTCGAACCATCGACGTGGGTTCCGGCTGCGTCATGCCGGGATTCGTGGAGGCACACGGCCATCCGTTGATGGAGGCCATCGCCTTGTCCGATCGGATCGTCGACATCCGGCCCGTCACCATCGGCAACGCGGACGACGTCGTCGCAGCGATCCGCGCTGAGGAGGCGCGGCGCGGACCCGCCGGCGCCTACCTCAACGGTTGGGACACACTGCTGCAGCCGGGCCTTCCGGAGCCGACGCTGGCCTGGCTGGACGAGATCGCGCCGAGCGGGCCGCTGGTGATCATCCACAACTCCGGGCACAAGGCTTACTTCAATTCGCACGCCGCGTGGCTCAACGGCCTGACCCGCGACACCCCGGACCCCAAGGGCGCCAAGTATGGCCGCGACGCCAACGGGGAGCTCGACGGTACCGCCGAGGAAATCGGCGCGGTGTTCCCGCTCTTGGCCGGTGTGGCCGACCCCACCAACTACCCGGCCATGTTGCGTGCCGAATGCGCGCGGCTGAATCGTGCCGGTCTGACCACCTGTTCGGAGATGGCCTTCGACCCGAATTTCAGGCCGATGATCGAGCAGATGCGTGGGCAGCTCACGGTGCGGCTTCGCACCTACGAGATCTCGAATGCTCAGATGTCCACCGACGCCAAACCCGGCCAGGGTGACGACATGCTGCGCCAGGTGGGCATCAAGATCTGGGTGGACGGCTCGCCGTGGATCGGCAACATCTCGCTGTCGTTTCCGTACCTGGACACCGCCGCCACCCGCGCCGTCGGCATCCCGCCCGGTTCCTGCGGATGCGCCAACTACACCGCCGAACAGCTGACCGAAATCGTCGGGGCTTACTACCCGCGGGGCTGGCAGATGGCCTGCCATGTGCAGGGCGACGCCGGCGTCGACACCATCCTCGATGTGTATGAAGAGGCGCTGCGGCAGCACCCGCAGCCAGACCACCGGTTGCGGCTCGAACACGTCGGCGCCATCCGGCCGGACCAACTCCGGCGCGCCGCAGAGTTGGGTGTCACGTGCAGCATCTTTGTTGACCAGATCCACTACTGGGGTGACGTCATTGTCGATGGTCTGTTCGGGCCGGAGCGCGGATCACGTTGGATGCCAGCGGGATCCGCGGTGGCTACCGGCATGCGCATCTCGTTGCACAACGATCCACCGGTCACCCCTGAGGAGCCGCTGCGCAACATCAGCGTGGCTGCCACCCGGGTGGCACCGAGCGGGCGGGTGCTGGCGCCGGAAGAACGGCTGACGGTTGAGCAGGCCATCCGCGCGCAGACCATCGACGCCGCCTGGCAGCTGTTCTCCGACGACGTGATCGGCTCGCTGGAGGTCGGCAAGTACGCGGACCTGGTGGTGCTGTCGGCCGATCCCCGCACGGTGCCGCCCGAGCAGGTCGCCGATCTCGACGTGCGTGCGACATTTCTGGCGGGCCGCCAGGTGTATCGGCAGTGACACCGTCCCTGCAGGACTTGCTGGACCGCCTGCATGTCGTCGCGCTGCCGATGCGGGTGCGGTTCCGCGGGATCACCACCCGCGAAGTCGCGTTGATCGAGGGGCCCGCGGGTTGGGGCGAGTTTGGGGCATTCGTCGAATACGGCCCGCCGGAGGCCGCGCACTGGCTCGCCTCCGGCATCGAGGCCGCCTACCGCGAACCGCCGCCGCTGCGACGCGACCGGATCCCGATCAACGCCACCGTGCCCGCCGTTGCCGCCGCCCAGGTGAGCGAGGTGCTGGCCCGGTTTCCTGGTGCGCACACGGCCAAGGTGAAGGTCGCCGAGCTGGGGCAGCGGCTGGCCGACGATGTCGACCGGGTCAACGCGGTGCGGGAACTGATTCCGACCGTGCGGGTGGATGCCAACGGCGGCTGGAGCGTCGACGAGGCGGTGGCCGCGGCCGCCGCCCTGACCGCCGACGGTCCGCTGGAGTACCTCGAACAACCCTGCGCCACCGTCGCCGAGCTCGCCGAGCTGCGCCGGCGGATCGACGTGCCGATCGCCGCCGACGAAAGCATCCGCAAGGCCGACGACCCACTGGCCGTGGTCCGTGCCCACGCCGCCGATGTCGCGGTGCTGAAAGTTGCTCCGCTGGGCGGGGTTTCGGCCCTGCTTGACATCGCCGCGCGTATCGATATCCCGGTCGTGGTGTCCAGCGCGCTCGATTCAGCGGTCGGGATGGCAGCCGGTCTGACCGCCGCGGCGGCCTTACCGGAACTCGGCCACGCCTGCGGGCTGGGCACCGGCGGGCTGTTCGCCGCAGACGTCGCCGCCGCCGCGGTGCTAGTCGACGGCTTCCTGGCGGTCGCGCCGGTAACGCCCGATCCGGCGCGGCTGCACGAGCTGGCCGCGCCACCGCAGCGCCGGCAGTGGTGGATCGACCGGATCAAAGCCTGCCACGCGCTCCTTGTACCGTCGTCCGGGTGACCAATCTGGCTTACGACGACAAGGGGACCGGTGAACCCGTTGTATTCATCGCCGGCCGCGGCGGCCCCGGCCGCACCTGGCACCCGCATCAGGTCCCGGCGTTCCTGGCGGCGGGATATCGCTGCATCACCTTCGACAACCGCGGGATCGGTGCGACCGAAAACGCCGAAGGTTTCGACACGAAGACCATGGTCGCCGACACCGTGGAGTTGATCGAATCCCTGGGCGCCGCCCCGGCTCGCATCGTCGCGGTGTCGATGGGCTCGTTCATCGCCCAGGAACTCATGGTGGTCCGGCCTGACCTGGTCACCGCCGCCGCGCTGATGGCCACCCGCGGCCGCCTGGACCGGTCCCGCCAGTTCTTTCACGACGCCGAGGCCGAACTTCATGACTCCGGCATCGAGTTGCCACCAGCGTATGATGCGAAAGTTCGTTTGCTGGAAAGCTTTTCGCGTAAGACGATCAACGACGACGCGGCGGTGGCCGACTGGATCGGGATGTTCACCATGTGGCCCATCAAGCCCACTGCGGGACTGCGCTGCCAGCTCGATGTCTCCCCGCAGACCAACCGGTTGCCCGCCTACCGCAGCATCGCCGCGCCGGTGCTGGTGATCGGCTTCGCCGACGACCTGGTGACAACACCCGCCATGGGGCGGGAGGTCGCCGACGCCATGCCCAACGCCCGCTATCTGCAGATACCCGACGCCGGTCATCTCGGGTTCTTCGAACGACCGGAGACCGTCAACGCCGCGATGCTGCAGTTCTTCGCCGGCGCCAAGGCCTGACCTCGTCGGCGGTCGTTCGGCATCGAACATGCTTCCCGGCAGGGGCCAGTGTGGCGGATGTGACAAGGCCCGCAGCGCGGCGCGCCTCGTCGCCGCGCTGTGACACCCTGTACTGGTGAACCCCTCGACGACACAGGCCCGCGTCGTCGTTGACGAGCTGATCCGAGGCGGCGTCCGCGACGTGGTGTTGTGCCCCGGGCAGCGGAACGCGCCGCTGGCATTCGCGCTGCAAGAAGCCGACCAATCCGGCCGCATCCGGCTGCACGTCCGCATCGACGAACGCACCGCCGGCTACCTGGCCATCGGTCTGGCCGTCGGCGCGGGCGCGCCGGTGTGTATCGCGATGACGTCGGGCACCGCCGTGGCCAATCTCGGCCCGGCGGTGGTGGAAGCGAACTACGCGCGGGTGCCGCTGATCGTGCTGTCGGCCAACCGCCCCTACGAGTTGCTCGGCACCGGGGCCAACCAGACCATGGAGCAGCTGGGCTACTTCGGCACCCAGGTCCGCGCCACCATCAGCCTGGGGCTGGCGGAGCATGCGCCCGAGCGGCTGGAATCCCTCAACGCGACCTGGCGATCGGCCACCTGCCGAGTGTTGGCGGCCGCCAACGGTTCTCGCACAGCCAACGCCGGCCCCGTGCAGTTTGACATCCCGCTGCGCGAGCCCCTGGTCCCCGATCCCGAGCCCCACGGTGCGATCACCCCGCAGGGCCGGCCGGACGGCAAGCCGTGGACCCACACTCCGCCGGTCACGTTCGACCAGCCGCTGGATATCGACCTGACGCCCGACACCGTCGTCATCGCCGGGCACGGCGCCGGCGTACACCCCAATCTGGCTGAATTGCCGACCGTCGCCGAGCCGACGGCGCCGGCCCCGCCGTCTGGGGGCAACCCGCTGCACCCGCTGGCGCTGCCGCTGTTGCACCCGAAACAGGTCATCATGCTGGGCCGCCCAACACTGCACCGCCCGGTGTCGGCGCTGCTCGCCGACCCCCAGGTGCCGGTCTACGCGCTGACCACCGGACCGCGCTGGCCGGACGTCTCGGGAAACTCACAGGCCACCGGCACCAGGGCGGTCACCACCGGGGTGCCTCACCCCGCCTGGCTGCGCCGCTGTGCGGAGGTCAACCGGCACGCCATCGCCGCGGTTCGCGGCCAGCTCGCAGCGCACCCGCTGACCACCGGCCTGCATGTCGCCGCGGCGGTGGCGGACGCGCTGCGGCCGGGTGACCAGCTGGTGCTCGGCGCGTCCAACCCGGTCCGGGACGCGGCGCTGGTCGGCCTCAAAACCGCGGGAATCCGGGTGCGGTCGAACCGTGGTGTTGCCGGCATCGACGGCACCGTGTCCACCGCGATCGGGGCCGCTTTGGGATATGAGGGGTCCCACGAGCGCACCGCGGGCCCTGACCGCCCGGCCCGCACCGTCGCGCTGATCGGCGACCTGACGTTCGTCCACGACAGCTCCGGGCTGTTGATCGGCCCCACCGAGCCGGTTCCGCGGCACCTGACGATCGTGGTGTCCAACGACAACGGCGGCGGTATCTTCGAGCTGCTCGAGCCGGGCGACCCGAGGTTCTCCGACGTGTCGTCGCGAATCTTCGGCACCCCGCACGACGTCGACGTCGGCGCGCTGTGTCGCGCGTATCACGTGGAGAGCCGGCAGATCGAGGTCGACGAGCTGGACGCGGCCCTCGACGAGCCCGGCGCCGGGATGCGGGTGCTGGAAGTCAAGGCCGACCGGTCCTCGCTGCGACAGCTGCACGCCGCTATCAAGGCCGCCTTGTGAGGGCCTGGTGATGGCGTGATGTCGCCAAAGTTGTTGCTACGCATCCTAGTTCACGGTCGCAGTGATGAACCGCCGAAAACCAGGGCGCGAATTGTGCTGCGCTGGGCGCGGATCGGGGTGCTGATCGTGACCGGTCTGGTCACACTGCAGTCGGTGCTGCTGGTGGCCGGCGCCTGGCGCAACGACCTGGCAATCCAACGCAACATGGGGGTCGCCGAGGCGGAGGTGCTCGACGCCCGGCCGCAGCGTTCCACCATCGAGTTCGTCACTTCCGAACGCGTCACCTACCGGCCGGAACTGGGTGTGCTGTACCCGTCCGAGTTGGCGACCGGCATGCGGATTTACGTTGAATACAACAAGAACGATCCAAACCTGGTGCGGGTCCAGCACCGCAACGCCGGGCTGGCGATCATCCCGGCCGGGTCCATCGCGGTGGTGTGCTGGCTGGCCGCGACGGTCGCCCTGGTCGCACTGGCGTGGCTGGATAAACGACCGGACCGCCGCAAATCCAATGCCGAGCCCGACGCGGCCTGACACGCCTTAACCAGCAAATTTCGTGTCCCGTATGCCCGTAGGCAACCTTATCGACAGCCGACGCTGGCACTGTCGGGGTGTGCGCGTTGCGATCGTCGCCGAGTCCTTCCTGCCTAATGTCAATGGTGTCAGCAACTCAGTAATCCGGATACTCGAGCATCTGCGTCGAACCGGTCACGAGGCCCTCGTGATCGCACCGGACAACCCGCCGGGCGAACCCCGCGCTGAGCGGATCTACGACGGCATCCGGGTGCACCGGGTGCCATCGCGCATGTTCCCGAAGGTGACCTCGTTGCCGCTCGGTGTGCCCACGCCCCGAATGGTGCGCGCGCTGCGCGGATTCGATCCCCACGTGGTGCACCTGGCGTCGCCGGCGCTGCTCGGTTACGGGGGGCTGCGAGCGGCTCGCCATCTGGGAGTGCCGACGGTAGCGGTATATCAAACCGACGTACCGGGTTTCGCGGCGAGCTACGGCATCGGGATGACGACACGGACGGCGTGGGCGTGGTTCCGTCACCTGCACAGCTATGCCGACCGCACCCTGGCTCCGTCCAGCGTGACAATGGAATCCCTTGTTGCCCAACGTATTCCGCGGGTATACCAGTGGGCACGCGGGGTCGACCTGATACGGTACGCGCCTTCGGCGCGCAACGAGGCATTGCGGCGGCAGTGGTCGCCGGACGGCAAGCCGATCGTCGGGTTCGTGGGGCGGCTCGCACCGGAAAAGCATGTGGAGCGGCTGGTTTCGCTGGCCGCCGGCGATGCGGTGCGAGTCGTCATCGTCGGCGACGGCGTTGACCGAACCAAGCTGGAATCGGCAATGCCCGCAGCGGTTTTCACCGGTGCGCTGTATGGCCACGAGCTCGCCGAGGCGTATGCCAGCATGGACGTGTTCGTGCATACGGGTGAGCACGAGACGTTTTGTCAGGTCGTGCAGGAAGCGCTGGCGTCGGGGCTGCCGGTGATCGCCCCCGACGCCGGCGGACCACGTGACCTGGTCGCCCCGTGTCGCACCGGCCTGCTGCTGCCCGTCGACGAGTTCGAGGAGCGGCTGCCCACCGCTGTCGGCCATTTGATGGAAGAACGGCACCGCTACTCACCGGCCGCCCGGCGCAGTGTGCTCGGCCGCAGCTGGTCGGTCATCTGCGACGAGCTGCTCGGGCACTACGAGGCGGTGCTGTCCCCGTCCGCGCGGGCGGACGATTCCTCGCGGCGAAGGCGACGGGCGTAACACGCGCACTTCCGGCGAAGCCAGGCGTGAGCTAGGCGCCGTTGATCGGTGTTTGCTTCGTGTCCTCGAGGAACTTTGTCAACAGCCGATCGAACTGCTGGAGCTCGGCCACCGACCAGCCCGAAAGCGCCCGCGCCAGGTGATCCCTTCGTACCTCGTGTAGTGCTCCGGCGGCACGTTCGCCGTGCAGCGTTGGGTCGATGACGCAAACCCGTCCATCGCTGGGATCAGTGCGTCGCGTGACGAGTCCGGCATCGACCAGGGCCTGCACTCGGCGAGTGGCCATGCCGACGTCCATGTGCGCCACACTCGCCAGGCGCCCCATCGACAATGGACCCTCATCGATCAACACGCGCAGCAGAATGTATGACGGCTGCGAAAGCTCGGTATCGGCGGCCGACGCCTGCCGGGCGAACGCCGAACGACTCACGCTGAGCCGCACGATTCGCGCAAGTGTGGCGCTGATGGAGTCCACCGAATCCGGCTTGCGTGAGGATTTCACAGTGGCTCCCGAAGACTGCGGATGCACGCCTGGATCGGCTGATCGTCGTCGTCATCGCCCAAGGGGGGAAGCACAATCCCGTCGGCGATGCCCTCGAACTTCGTCCGGAGGATGTCGGGCAGTTCATCGTACCGGCCACAGGTCACCAGTTCGTCGAGCACGACATCGCCAAGCACCGCGGGCAATTCGTTCCAGCGCTGCTCTCGCGTCAGCGTGCGAAGCCGGCCGGCCAATTCGGTCCAGCCTCGTCTCTTGAGCGCTGGTCCATACGACGGTGTCGAGAGCAAGAAGGCAAGCATGCGCCGCTGGCGTTCTCGTTCGAGGGCCACCGCTGCGTCGGTATTGCCGGTTGCTATCGCTGTCGACGCGACGACGAGCGGAAGGTCGTCATGTCCGCGGTCTTGCGCCCCGCGACGTAGCGCCGGTCGCACGACGTCGCGCAGATAGGCCGGGTCGGAATTCGTGGAATGGGTCACCACACCGTGCGCGGTCCTGCCGGCCAGCTCACACATACCGGCGTTCACCGCGCCCAACCAGATGCGTGGTGGGTCAATGTCTTTCGGCCCCGGATTGAAGTACGGCTGGAGGCGGGTAACCCGGTAGGAGTCACCCTCGTAACGCACACCACCCCCGGTGCGGAAAGCCTCGAACAGCGCCTCCAACACGGCGACGTACTCGGTCATACGTGCTCGCGGCTCGGTCCAGGGCATGCCGAAGCGGCCCTCGATGTTCTGCCTGATCTGCGTCCCCAGCCCTAGTTCAAATCGCCCGCTGGACAGGATAGCCAGGTCCCAGGCCGTGTAGGCGACCAGCGTCGGACTGCGCACGAAGGCCAACGTCACCGCCGTCCGCACCGTGATCGTGGTGGTGTGCTCCACCGCCAGCACCGCCGCCGCCAGCGAGTCGTGCACCGTCTCGGCGACATGCAAACCGTCGAATCCCAGCCGTTCCACCCGGCGCGCATAGGCCGGGACCGCGGCCAGGGGAAGCTCCGGGGCCATGGCGGCGAAGACCTGCACGAGCGTCACCGTATCCATATATATTTGACATAGTCAAGGAATCAGTGTTTGAGTTATGGCACGCTGAGGAGATTTCATGCTGGGAACACGCTTCTACTTTGACTGGCCCAACTACTGGACGATGCTTCGGCTGTTGCGCAGGGACCCACCGGCGTCGAAGCGTTGGGTGCGCTACCTCGGATTCCTGGTCGGTGTGCCTACCATCGCGGCCATCCACGCGGCGTGCTTCGCGCTGGATCCGATCCTGTTCGGATCCCTGCGCCGCACCCCGGTGACCGCACCGACGTTCTGTATTGGGCATGCCCGCAGCGGCACGACCTACCTGCATCGGCTGATGGCCGCGGACCCGCAGTTCAGCTACGCCCTGATGTACGAGCTGTTCTTCCCGTCGCTGCTGGAGAAGCGCTTGCTGCGCCTGATGTTTCGGGTTGATGCCGCGGTATTCGGAAAACGGCTGCGGCACCGCCTGGACGAGATCGAGGAGCGCCGCTTCGCACCGACCGACGACATGCACAAGACCGGTTTCTTCGTTCCGGAAGAGGACGACGCGTTTCTGACGTGGTCACTGTGTTCGGGGTTCTGGATCCTGATGTTCCCGTTCATGGGTGAGCTCGATTTCTACCACGTCGACCAGTGGCCCGAACGGAAACGCCGACGCGCGATGGGCTTTTACAAAGAATGCGTCCGGCGGCAAATCGCGCTCAATGGCGGGGGGACTCACTTGAGCAAGAACCCCACCTTCTGCGGTCGCGTCGAATCGCTGATCGAGACCTTCCCGGATGCCAGGTTCGTTGTGCCCATGCGTAATCCGGATGAGACGATCCCGAGTCTGCTCAAGCTGTTGAAGACCGAGTGGGACCTGCGCGGCCGCGATGAGCGCCTGATCGCGAAATCGCTGCGGGTGCTCGCCGATCAATCGTTCGATACCTACCGGCGTCCGCTCGACGTGCTGGCCGGGCATGAGGGCGTGCGATCCATCGTCGTCGACTATCGCGACCTGATACGGCAGCCCGAGGTCACGATGCGTCGCATCTACCACGAGTTGGAGCTCGACCTGGGGCCGGTGGCCGCCGAAGCGTTCGAGTCGGCGGGAGCCGGTGGTGGGCATGAATCGGCCCACCGCTACAGCCTGGAGGAATTCGGTCTCGACCCGCAGGAAATCCATACCCGGCTGGCCGCCCTGTTCGACCAATACCAGTGGGATACCGAAGGAGAGGACGCACATGTCCACTGAGTCAAGCCAAGTCGCTCTCCGCGCGGCCTGGACCGAATTGATCGACGCCCTCACCCGCGCCCGTGACGCCGTCGACTCCGCCGAGCTGCACGCGCCACCGGTGACCGAACAGGGCCTCGCGGAGGGATACCGTTACCTGCTGGGTTTCGTCTTCAGTGGCATCGAACGCGCCTTCGGCGAAGATCCCGATTTCCCCTATTTCCGGCGGGCTATCCAACCCGTGGACAAGGCGACCATCGACAACGCCGATGCGCTGTACCTGTCGGCGGCGATCGACGGCGCCAAGCGCTACCGGGTGCGCGGTCGGCTCGCCAAAGGTCGCAAGGCGCCGCAGTACATGATCTTTGAGGCCCACACGGTCTATGCCGGAGACACCGGAAGTCTGGCCGAACTGGCGCCGGGGGGGCGCGTCGTCACCGGGTTGCTGGATACCTCCGACCTCGCGGTCGACGACGACGGCCGGTTCGAGATACTGCTGGCGCCCCAGCGGCCGGCCGACCACACCGGCAACTTCATCGCCACCGCCACCGCCGACGAGACCTTGACCGCGTGTTTCCTGATCGCCCGCATGCTCTTTCACGACTGGGAACACGAGGCATCGCCCGACCTGCACATCGCGCGGATCGGCAACGAGGGCGCCCATCCCGCGCCGGCCGATCCGGCCACCGCGGCGCGCAACATCCGTCGCATCGGCACGATCGTCGAAAACCAGATGAGGTTCTGGAACGAGTTCTATGACGTCATCTTGGAGGCACACGGCGACAAGAATGGCGATGGGTTCACACTCATGCCCCGCAACGCCCTGAACGAGCCCGCGCTGGCAAACCTCGCGATGGGTGGCGGCCAAAGCACCAACGTCTACTCCGGCGGCGTCTTCGACCTAACAGCCGACGAAGCCCTCGTCATCGAAGTCGTCGTCGCAGTGCGGCCGGCCTATATGGGCTTCCATCTATCCAATCTCTGGGGCGAATCACTCGACTACGCCAACCACACCTGTAGTCTCAATGGATTTCAGTCCGAACCAGACCCCGACGGGACAATCCGCTACGTGGTCGCCGAGACCGACCCCGGTGTGCCGAACTGGCTCGACACCGCCGGCCACCGCGGCGGGTTCCTCACCTTGCGGTGGACCTACTCGTCACCCCCGGCCGAACTGCCGAAGACCACGGTCAGCAAAGTGCCGCTCGCCGAGGTGCGCCAACGGCTGCCCGCGACCACCCGCACCGTCGCCGCCGAGGAGCGCAGAGGGCAGATCACCGTGCGCCAAGAACACGTCCAGCGAAGGTACCGACAATATTGACCGCACGTTGGAATGACCCCATTCGGGGCCGGGTGGCGCCCCGGTAGCGTTGGGGTCGTGAATCGCGCCGCTCTGGACAAGAACCCCCAGGACGTAGCGTCCATGTTCGACGGCGTCGCCCGCCGCTATGACCTGACCAACACCGTCCTGTCGCTGGGCCAGGACCGGTATTGGCGGCGAGCCACCCGCTCGGCGCTGCGAATCAGGCCCGACGAGAAGGTGCTGGACCTGGCGGCGGGCACGGCGGTATCGACGGCGGAGCTGACCAAGTCCGGGGCGTGGTGCGTGGCGGCCGATTTCTCGGTCGGGATGCTGGCGGCGGGCGCCGCGCGCAGGGTGCCGAAGGTGGCCGGCGACGCCACCCGGCTGCCGTTCGGCGATGGCGTATTCGATGCGGTGACAATCAGTTTCGGGTTGCGCAACGTCGCCGACCCGCAGGCGGCGCTGCGCGAGATGGCCCGTGTCACCCGGCCCGGCGGTCGGTTGGTGGTGTGCGAATTCTCCACACCCACCAACGCGCTGTTCGCCACCGTCTACAAGGAATATCTGATGCGAGCGCTGCCGCGCGTGGCGCAAGCGGTGTCCAGCAACCCCGAGGCCTACGTCTACCTGGCGGAGTCGATCAGGGCGTGGCCCGATCAGGCGACGCTGGCGCACCAGGTTTCGCGGGCCGGGTGGTCGGCGGTGCGGTGGCGCAACCTGACCGGCGGCATCGTCGCCTTGCACGCCGGGTACAAGCCCACAAACAACAAGCCGAGCTGACGAAAACCTGATCGGCCACCTGGGCCATCGCGCCGAAGGCTTAGCCTCGATCCACAGATGAATTGGCTCCGTGGTGGGTGTCGGAATGAGGAAAGTGCCCTCTGAGCTGGGATGATTGATGTTCTCGAGGCATTAACCAAACCAATTCAGAAAGGCACTTCCGGTGCAAGTGTCCCACAGGTTCGCCGCCGCGTCGGCGGTGTTCGATGACGACAATCTCGTGTCGTGTGCCGGGTTGGTGCCGGTGATGACGCTGGCCGAGCAGACCGGTCTGATGGCTGCGCTGGATGAGAAGGTGTGCATCAAGGGGCCGCGGATCAAGTCGGGGTCAGCCAATCCGGCTCCGAAGCTAACGACGCTGATCGCGGGCATGTGCGCGGGTGCGGACTGCATCGAGGATGCCGACATCGTCCGCAGCGGTGGGATGAAGATCCTCTTCGGGGGTGTGTATGCGCCGTCGACGATCGGAACGTTGTTGCGGGAGTTCACCTTCGGTCACGCCCGGCAGCTGGAGTCGGTGCTGCGGGAGCACCTGGGCGCCCTGGGCGAGCGGGTCGATCTGCTGGCAGGCGCCGACGTGCGGGCGTTCGTCGACATCGACTCGTTGCTGCGCCCGGTCTACGGGCACGCCAAACAGGGCGCGTCCTACGGGCATACCAAGATCGCCGGTAAGCAGGTGCTGCGCAAAGGCCTGTCGCCGTTGGTCACCACCGTTAGCACCGACACCGCAGCACCGGTGATCACCGGGATGCGGCTACGCGCCGGCAAGACCGGCTCCGGGCGCGGTGCCGGGCGCATGGTCGCCGCGGCGATCGCCACCGCCCGCGCCGCGGGGGCGACCGGCGAGATCGTGGTGCGCGGTGACGCCGCCTACGGCTCGGCCGCTGTGGTCAAGGCGTGCCGGCGCGCCGGGGCGCGGTTCTCGCTGGTGCTGACCCGCAACCGGGCCGTGCAGGCCGCGATCGAGGCCATCGCCGAGGACGCCTGGATCCCGGTGCGCTATCCCGGCGCCGTGCAAGATCCCGACACCGGCGCCTGGATCTCTGATGCCGAGGTCGCCGAAATCTCCTACACCGCTTTCGCTTCCTCGAAGAGCCCGGTCACCGCCCGGTTGATCGTGCGCCGGGTCAAAGACGCCGCCCAAGCCGACGGGCTATTCCCCCTGTGGCGGTATCACCCGTTCTTCACCGACAACACCGAACCGCTCGCCGACGCCGACATCAGCCACCGCCGCCACGCCATCATCGAAACCGTCTTCGCCGACCTGATCGATGGACCCCTGGCCCGCATCCCATCTGGCCGGTTTGGCGCCAACTCCGCCTGGGTGCTGTGCGCGGCCATCGCCCACAACCTGTTGCGCGCCGCGGGAGTTCTCGCCGGCGGCCGACACGGCAAGGCCCGCGGGGCAACACTGCGCCGAACGTTGGTCAACATCCCCGCCCGTCTGGCCCGCCCGCAACGCAAACCGATCCTGCACCTGCCCAGCCACTGGCCCTGGGAATCAGCATGGCTTGCGCTGTGGCACAACACAATCGGTCACCCATCCACCACTTGACCGACACAACCCGACCCGACGACCAGGAACCAACCGGAAAAGCTGGGCAGACCAGCGGAATAGTTATACCCCGACCCACAGAATCAAGATCAAACATTCAACGGTTCACGCCACACGATCCATCGGTGGATTGAGGCTTAGGTCCAGAATTCGTTCATGGGTTGGGCGTACATGTCGTTGTCAGTGAGCGGGGCCAGAGTTCCTGGGGTAGGACTCAAGGCGTCTTCAATAGTGGCCAACAGGCTGTACTCGTTGTAGTGGTTGGTGGCGACGAAGTGACCGGATTGCATCGGAATCGGGTTGGTCACAGCATTGTAAGTCGTGGCGGCTTGGTTCGGGATGATGATCATCGGAACGTTGTTGCCTTCGTTACCGATGCCCAGGTACAGATTGTTGTTGTCCTCGTCCGTCACGATGATGATCGCATCCTTCTGCGTCGGGTCAGTCCACGTTGGTGAGGCTTGAATGGTGGACACCTCTTGCTGGACGAACTGGTCGCCGGCCGCGACGTTGTACTGGTGCGTCGTGAGCTGGCTGGCAACGAACTTGGCAATGTCAGCAGGAGAACTGACAGGGCCTTCCATGTCGTTGGCGTTGTCGGCAGCGATCCACGAGAATTTCGGGAAGGTGCTCGGGGTCTGCAGAGCGGTGGACAAATCCGTCAGCGGGAGCAGGTGTGTCGCCAGGTAGGCGGGGGTGTTGTTGTAGACGTAGCTGAATTGGGGAAAGGGCAATTGGCCGACGGCGTCCGACAACACGACGTCACCCGGGTAGGGCATGCCCTGCGCGTAGCCGGCCCACGATATGCCCTGCTGATCCATTTCTTGCATGAGGCTGGGTGCGTTGATGACGTTCCCGGTGGGGTTGTAGTCGATGCCGAAGTCCGATCCGCCCATGAGCCGGAAGTAGTTGGGGCTGCTGGGGTGGCCGTTTGAGTAGTAGTTGTCCGCGTATCCGTAGGTGTTGATCAGGCTGTTGAGGTAGGGCGCGTTGGCGCTGCCGACGATGTCGCCGACGCCCTTGTTCTCCAGGTAGATCACGAACACGTGATCCAGTTGGCCGACGGTGGACGCCGGGGGGGTCAGCGGGGCCGCGGTCAGAGTGGGATCGCCGACGGTGAACGACAGGTTGTCGGCGAAGGCGTCGTTGTAGTTGCTCAGGATCGGGTTGCGGTCGTCGAAGGTCGCGGTCACCACCGCAGAGCGGGTGCCCGCCGGGATCGTCCCGGAGACGTCTTGTTGCTGGAACCCGGTGACTCCCAGGCGATCCAGCGCCGTGACCGGCCCGATCGTACCGGTGCCCAAAACGGCCCCGCCGGCGCTGAGGAAGGTGACCTGCACCGACGCCCTCGACGGGTCCACCAGGTAGCCGCCCAGCAGTCCACTGAGCGTGTACGGCGTTGTGCCGGTGTCGATTTTAGTGGCTGCGGTGCTGAGATTGACGGTTTGGCTGATGGTGGAGGTGGCCACGGGTCCACCGCCGGCGAAATTGTTGCCGCCGCCCGCGGGCGCGTTTTGTGGAAAGCCCAGTGCCTTGGGCAGATCCGGGATCGGAGTCGAGGTTGCCGACGGATAATTGCGCAGGGTGCCGTAAGAGATCACGGTCGGGGTGCCGGTCACCGTCCAGCCCGGAATGGTCACCGAGCTGTACCCCGACCCGGACGGGTCGGCCGTTTCGAAGCCGGGGTTGACCAGCAAGTTCTGACTCATCGGCAATCCGGGGATCCCGTTGAGGCCAATCAGCCCGCCGGCCCCCACGGTACCGGCGCCGCCCATCAGCGCGACGGTCGTGGCGTTGCCGGCGTTGCCCCCGTTGCCGCCGGTGCCGATCAGCACGGCATTACCGCCAGCCCCGCCGCCCCCGCCGCTCAAGCCGGAGGCGGCATCCGCGCCGGCCCCGCCGGGACCGCCATTACCCACCAGCGACCCGCCACCCCCACCACCGCCGCCTGCCCCGCCGGTGCCCGCCGCGGCGAACCCGCCGGCCCCGCCGGCCCCACCGATCCCGAGCATGCTCGCGTTGCCGCCAAGCCCGCCCTGCCCGCCGGGGGCTGACGCCGAGCCTGTTCCCGCAGTGCCGCCAGCGCCACCGGCACCGCCAGAGCCCAGCCAGCCCGCGGCCCCGCCGGTCCCGCCGAGGCCCCCACCGCCGCTACCCGTGCCGGGTTGCAGAACCGATCCGCCGGCCCCACCGGACCCGCCGGCGCCGACGTATTGACCGCCGGCACCGCCGTGACCGCCGGCCCCACCGGTGCTGAACATGCTCGCCCCGCCGTCACCGCCGGCCCCGCCGGAGCCCAACTCCGAGCCGCCGACGTTGAACAGCGAGCCGCCCAGGCCGCCGGCCCCGCCGGCCCCGCCGGCGGAGTCGATCGACGATCCGCCCACCCCACCGGTGCCGCCGGTGGCGCCGACCAGCCCGCTCAGCGGTCCACCGGCCCCCCCGTTCCCGCCGGCGCCGGCTAGCAAAGTGCTGCCGAGCTGACCGGTCAACCCACCGGTCCCGCCCACCCCGCCCGAACCCAACCACCCGGCGCGCCCGCCGTTGCCCCCACCCCCGCCGTCCCCGCCGGGACCGCTGCCCGCGCCGACCCCGCCGTCCCCGCCGGGCCCGCCATTACCGAACAACCACCCGCCACGCCCGCCCAGGCCGCCGGCCCTGCCGACCCCCGAGGACCCCAACCCGCCGGCCCCGCCGGCCCCGCCGCTGCCCAACAGCCCGGCGGCCCCGCCTTCCCCGCCGGGCACCCCGTCCGCGCCCGACCCGCCGGCCCCGCCGTCACCGAGCAGCCACCCGCCAGCCCCCCCGCCGGCCCCGCTGCCCGCCGCACCGGCGGCCCCGTTGCCGATCAACACGCGCCCGGTCAACGCCAGGCTGGGCGCATTGATCACGTTGAGCACCGCCGAGGGCAACAACAACCCGGTGGCGCCGGCGGCGCCGCTACCGCCCGCCGGCATACCGGTCCCGCCGAGCCCGCCGATCCCACCGTTCCCGCCCAGGCCGAACAGCGTGGCCTGGCCGCCGGCCCCGCCGACCCCACCGGCCACCACCGCCGCGCTTTGCGCCCCGGCCCCACCCGCACCGCCGTCGCCGACCAGCGCGCCACCGGCCCCACCGGCCCCGCCGGCCCCGCCGGTCCCGGTCGACGCGAACCCGCCGGCCCCACCGGTCCCGCCGAAACCGAACAGACCGCCGTCCCCACCGGCCCCACCGTGCCCGCCGGTGCCGCCGCCGAAGTTGTTGCCGCCGGCCCCACCCGAACCGCCCGAACCCAGCCAGCCCGCGTGCCCGCCCACCCCGCCGACCCCACCATTCCCCGAATAGCTGATGCCCCCAGTACCCCCGACCCCGCCGTTACCCAACACGACGCCGGCCGCGCCGCCGGCCCCGCCGGTACCGCCGTCCCCGGCACCACCCACCCCACCGGTGCCACCGCCGCCGCCGGCACCAAACAACACGCCACCCGACCCGCCGGACCCGCCCACACCCCCGGAGACCCCGACCCCGCCCACCCCACCGACCCCGCCGCCCGCACCCACCAACCCACCAAGCAGCCCACCGGCCCCGCCGACCCCACCGACCCCGCCGGCCCCCGACGCCGCGAACCCGCCGACCCCACCAGCCCCCCCAGCACCCAACAACCCGCCAAACCCGCCGACCCCACCGGCCCCACCGGTCCCCGACGCCGCGAACCCCCCGGCCCCACCAGCCCCGCCGCTACCCAACAACCACCCGCCGGCCCCGCCGACACCGCCGGCCCCGCCGACACCGCCGGCCCCACCGGCCCCACCGGCACCGATCAACCCCGCGGCCCCACCCGCGCCGCCGACCCCACCGGACCCGCCCGACCCGCCGGCCCCGCCACCACCGAGCAACCACCCCCCAGCCCCCCCGCTGGCCCCGGTCCCCGGCGCCCCATTAGCGCCGTTACCGATCAGCGGGCGCCCAGTCAACGCCACAACCGGCGCATTCACCGCACCCAACAGCGTCTGCTCCACAGTCTGCAGCGACGACAGGTTCGCGGCCTCAGCGGCCGCATACGAGACCGCAGCCGCGCTCAACGACCGCCCAAACCGCGCCTGCAACACCGCCGCCTGAGCGCCCATCGACTGATAAGCCTGCCCATAGCCGCCAAACAACCGGGCAATCGCCCCCGACACCTCATCACCGGCCGCCGCCACAATCCCCGTCGTCGACGGCGCCGCCGACACCCGAGCCGCCCTGACCGCCTCCCCGATCCCACTCAAATCCGCCGACGCCGCGGCCAAAACCTCAGGTGCTGCGATCAAGAAAGTCGACATCTGCGGCTCCCATCAAGATCAAGGGGGCAACTCGAACCGCGAATCCGTAGTTCAGACCGTATCTAACAACATTCAGACTGCTGACAGTTCAAAACTGCTGAAGTTGGCCCTAGTTGGCCGTAGTTGGGGTAGACGGCTGCCCGGCCCTTCGAGCTAGTCAAGGTTCGGAACGAGAACACCGCTGGCCCGGGTCGCAAAGCGCAGTACATCGGGCGGTGCCGTGACAAGGAAGAACTGTGCGTAAGGTGCGCCTCGATCGACTCGCGTTTGTGCTGGCAGGTCGGCCGAGCCGGCAAGCCGTGCTTGGACATTCGGAAGGCGTTCCCGGTGCGGTTGCTGGTGGTAGGCGTCGATGACGAAACCTGACGGGTCTGGCCGGCGAGGTTGGTGGTGTAGTCCTTGATCCCGGCCGGGGCCCGGTTGAGTGCACAGGTAAAGGTCTGCCTCAGGACGTGCAGAACGTGCTTTGCGTTCTTTTGGCGACGTTGCCGCAACGAACAACGACTTCCAGAGAAAGATGCAATTCCCAACAGGCACCGTTCGGGCTGGCCGAACAGCTGAAACCTATTGAGTGCCTGCTCGCTGCAGGACGCCCACCTGGTCGGGGCAGTAGTGATCGACCGCGGCGCCCAGGAACTGCAACGCTTGCCCCTGGGTGGTGTGCAGCGGCAGGTTGCGCTGGATGAAGGTGGCCGACTTGTACGCGTCGCCGTCCACACCCCTCTGCAGTCGCTCGCAGCTGATCTTGGCGAGCCAGGCGTTGAAGTCCTGCGGGCCGTAAATGCCGTAGGTGTGCAGCTGAGTGTTGAACGCGTAGTCGTAATCGTCGGCCTGTGCCGGTGTGGCCAGTGCGATGGCGCCTACCAACATCGGGGCCGCCATTGCAACGCTAGCGGCGAGGCTCTTGCCCTTCATTAGCCGGACTATACACCCGACCGTTTTATCAGCCCAGGTGCGCCGACAGCAGCCAGCCGCCGACCGACACCAAGCCGTCGGACTCCTCACGCACCTGCATGCCGGGCAGGCCGAAAAAGTCCTTCGGCGCCTTGGCGTACAGGCGGGCCGGCTTGGTGTCGTCGACGACCCAGTACTTGGACACCACGTCGCGCAGTTCGTCGCGGGTGACCGCATTGATGGGGCCTTCGGTCACCGCCGCCTTGTCGAAGACCAGTGCGAAGTAGGACGCACCCGGCGCCGCGGCGCGCACGATCGATTGCTGGTAGCCCTCGCGTGCCTCCACGGGGATGGAGTGGAACAGCGTGCTATCGACGACTCTGCCGCAGCAAGGGGCTTTCAGCGCGGCTGGGGCGTGGAGGTCCACCGGGCACCGTCCCAGTAGCGCCAGGCTCGGGCATCGGCCGGGTCGGGATACCAGCCGGGCGGCGCCAACAGCGGAGCCGCGTCCGGATGCTGATCTTGGCTTCGACTACGTCGTCTCCGATGCACAGACCACGCAACGACATAGCCGGTCGTTACCAGCGAGCCGACGACCAGCGCCAAGATAGCACTGTGGGTCTGATCGCTGACCATTTGCTCGTAGGTTTTCGGTTCGCCCCGGACGTTGCACACATCTCCAGGCCGCAATGGAACTCCACCCCAATTGCAATAGTGGCGCTTCGCCAGCCAATAAACGCCACAGCACATCAATCCGGGGCCCACCATGACTAAAGCAATCCATGCACGGATGCTCATGGGAAGAATGCTAATTGACTTATAGCCGCGCGCATACACCATGCGGTTGGATACCTCGGGTTGTAACCGGGTGTGCTGCGCCGTCCGTCCGCACCTCCGGTAGTTTTACCGCTGCTTGACCAGGATCACAGGGCGAGCAATAGCGTGCTGTCCGACTATGGTGCGCAAAATTACGCAGCGGAGCCGGACTGACCGGCATGACTGTTTAGGTGATGCACCGTGGGGGGTCCGGCCTACATAAAGAACGCTGTGTCTTTCGGCGTTCACTGCCACAGTCCCTCATTGACTCAATACGGCCTCGGCAGCCCAGCGCTCGGCCAGCTCGTAGGCCTGCTGTTTGGTGGCGCAGACCTGCCTGCGGTTTATCTCCTCCGAGCGCGTCTTTTGGAGCAACGTGTACTCCTTGTCGCCCGAACGAATCACATACTGGTAGCCGTTCTCCGTATAGCTCATGTCCCGACTGGCACCAGCCGTGACCCATTTCAATGTCTTCTTTTCCTCACCGCGCATGGCATCCATCTTCCCACTGACGGCGGCGCTTACTTCGGTTCCTGCCCAATATGTGTGCCTAATGGGATAGACGCCTCGGGGTTGCGATCGCGACACTAAGAGGCGGCCCATGACTACGGACGACGGCAACGCGACCACCTGGCGAGACCTCGCCGACCAGCTGACGCCCGCGCAGATCGTACGTTTCGATCACGCGGAACAGCTCTGCATAACCGGCGCCCACCTCGCGTTCCCGCAAAACGACCGAAGCAAGACGATCGCTGACATGCTCGACGGCGTGCTCAAACAGGCGCGCTGGGAAGCACAGCAGAACCTCGCCGACTAACACGTATTCGGCCATATTGCGTTGCGCGAGGCCGCTACCGCTGCAAAGACCGACAGGGGGCTACGGTTCGGGTCATGCCCGACAATCCCACACGACCTGTCGACCTGTCGTGGTTCTACACGCTGGACCCCAAAGACCGGGTTGAAGTGCTAGCCCGTACCCAATCCCCGCAGCTTGCCGACCAACTCAAAAGCATCCTGCGTGGGCGATCGCCGCTGGATGATGGGGATGTCGTAGCGCGGCTAGACGAGATCCGCTACGAGCTTAACTTCTGGTGGCAGGAGGATCGGCTCACCGACCACCTGCGCGACGCCCTCATCGAACACCGCGCCGACGACACCTACCGCGATCTGATGCAATTCGAAGCCGCCGCAATTGGCGTTGAACTGACTATGGTCCGCACCTATCTTGAGCTGCAGGTCCGGCAACTGGGCTAGGCGACGGCCCTCTTTTTAGTTCCCAGTATCGCCGCCGCGCCTTGCCAGATCAGCCACGCGCCGCCGATTTCAGCGATCGCGGCCAGGATGAATAGCAGGATGGAGCGCGCCACTGTCATGGCGCTAACCGTAAACACCTCCACAGCGGCGGGAACGGGCCGAGGAGAAGTGAGAGCGCACCGTTCGCGGCGCTCCGACGATTACGCCGACGGCGGGGTGACTGAAACGAGGCGTCGGCGCCGGTCGGAGCGGGCTTTAACCTCCGAACAGGTTCGGGATCATAGGGCGGACAACAGGGTGCTGTCGACGATGGTGCCGAACCGGCCGTCATATCCGGTGAACGCGCTGATGTCGGCCACCTCGAAGGTGGCGTTGGTCAGGCCCCGCGTCTCGGCCTCGCGCCGCGCCAGGTCGATGGCGGTGGGTGAGAGGCCCAGCCCGACGGTGGTGTAACCCCGCTCGGCCAGATGCAGCGAGATGGCCGCTTCCCCGCAGCCCACGTCGAGCACGTCGCCGGCCCCGCCATTGCCACCGGTACCGCCGTTGCTGCCAGTGCCGCCCGGGTTGCCCGTGGTGCCCGTGGTGCCGACCGTGCCGGTAACGCCGGTCCCGCCCGCGCCGCCGGAGCCGCCGTTGCCGAACAGGAAGGCGCTACCGCCGGCGCCGCCGGCCTGCCCGGGCGCACCCGACCCGCCGTTACCGCCGTTGCCGAAGATCCACCCGCCCGCGCCGCCGGCCTGCCCGGTGCCCGCCGCCCCGTTGGTGCCGGGGCCGAGCAGCGGGCGCCCCGTCAGGTCCTTAACCGGCGTAAACACCGCCAAGGCCTGCAGATCCTGCCCCAGCGACTGCAACGGGGAGGCATTGGCCGCCTCGGCGGCCGCATACGCGCCCGCCGCCCCGTTCAGGGCCTGCGCGAACTTGGCATGAAACGCGGCCGCCTGCGTGCTGAGCGCCTGATAGGCCTGGCCGTGGGTAGAGAACAGCGACGCGTGGCCGCTGAGACCTCATCACCGCCCGCGGCGATCACCCGGGTGGTCGGAGCCGCGGCCGCCACGGTGGCCGCGGTGACCGAATGGCCGATGCTCTCCATATCCGCTGCGGCCGCCGCCAGCATGTCCGGTGCTGCGATCACGTACGACATCGCTACCTCTCACCTCGTCGTCATCGGCCTTCGGGCGGATACGAATCTCGCCTCGAGGACCATGACGCCGTTCGAAGATTTTCGGCGCTCGAGTCCAGATACCAGCCCGCGTGTCGTCGCTGACGGCGATGGCGTGGGTTAGTCGCTGCCTGCCGGTCGTGGGGGCCGGCTACGTCAACGCTTCGCCCGACATCTCGAAGGATTCTTGGCGGATTCTTGGAGGATTCTTGGAAGACTCTTTGCGGGTTCGCGCACGACCCGGCCTAGCCTGCACCACCCACCAGACCACCGCGCCCGCGCGCCCCGAGTTAGCCGGAACCACCGGCGCCACCGCCACCACCGGTGCCACATGTATTCCAAATAAGCTGTCACTCCTAAGCCGAGCCCATTCGTCGGTTCCGTCGTCGAAGAATTGGTGCTTCCACACCGGTTGTCACGCCTTGATGGTCTGCTGGCGGGTGACGAATAGTTACGGGTGGGTCATCTCGTGCGCACCACGGTGTCGGCAACCGCGGCGCCCTGTCTCAGCCGCCGTACCCGGCGGTGCCGTCGCCGGTGCCGTCGCCCGCCGGTGGAACCGGAAGGGGGGACGGGCCGCCCGGCTAGCAATCAGCCCTGAATCCACCGAGCGAACTCCTTGGTACCGCGCGCCGGCACACAGTTAGTTGTGGGCAGGCAGTTCCCCGCTTTCCAGCAGGCGACGTGAATGCGATGTGAAATTGGTAGGCCTGTCATGACGAAAATGCCCATTTACAAGTCACTTCGCGGTACGCTCCAATCGCATTCGTCGAAATCGGCGGGGTGGTGCCGAGGCCGACTGAGGCGGTAAGACATGACGTACGTCGTCGCAGTACCCGAGTATGTGTCGACAGCAGCCACCGATCTAGCGAATATCGGGTCGGCGATTGGCAATGCCAACTCTGCGGCCGCGGGCTCGACGTCAAGCGTGCTCGCCGCGGGAGCCGACGAAGTCTCGGCGGCGATCGCCGGCCTGTTCAGTTCGCACGCGCAGGCCTATCAGGCGCTCAGCGCCCAGGCGGCGCAGTTTCACGAGCAGTTTGTTCAACTCATGAATGGCGCCGGGGCGCAGTACGCGGCCGCCGAGGCCGCCAACACCAACCCACTGAATCTCATCGAGCAGGGTGTGCTCGGCCTCATCAATGAGCCCAGCCAGCTGCTGACGGGCCGCCCGCTGATCGGTAGCGGCGCCAACGCCGCACCGGGCTCGGGAGCAAACGGTGCCAATGGCGGGTGGTTGGTCGGTAACGGCGGGGCGGGCGGATCCGGTGCAGCCGGCGAAAACGGCGGCATCGGGGGCAAGGGAGGATTTTTCGGTGGTGCCGGCGGCGCCGGAGGGACCGGCGGGACCGGCGCTGTAAGCGGGGGCAACGGCGGGGCGGGCGGATTCCTCGGTGGCGCCGGGGGGGCGGGCGGAATCGGCGGTCTCGGCGCGAGTGCTAGCGGCGGTGCCGGCGGCAACGGTGGCGCCGGCGGGCTGTTCGCGGCCGGCGGGGCCGGCGGAGCCGGCGGGGCCACGGACGGCAACTCGACCGGGGGAGGTAACGGTGGCCAGGGTGGAACGGGCGGACTGTTTGCCCCTGGCGGAGCGGGAGGCGCTGGCGGCTTCGGACTTGAATTCAGCGGGACCGGTGGCATCGGCGGAGCGGGAGGATGGTTTGGCGCCGGCGGGGGCGGGGGCACCGGCGGCTCGGTCGCCGGTAACTCGCTCGGATTTGGATTCCCCGGCGCGGGTGGGACCGGCGGAAGCGGCGGGCTCTTCGCGTCCGGCGGCGCCGGCGGCGCCGGCGGGGTCGCTTTGCTGTCGTCGGGCAATACCATCGGCGGTCAGGGGGGTGACGGCGGCAATGGTGGCATTATCGGCGGATACGGCGGGGCGGGTGGGGTCGGCGGGGCCGGTGGCCACGGCGGAACGGGTGGCAATGGCGGAGCCGCCGGCTTCTTGGTTGGCAACGGCGGAGCCGGCGGCGGCGGTGGGGCGTCTTCAATCACTAACGCCGGTCCCGGCGGCAACGGCGGGAAGGCAGCGCTGATCGGCGACGGCGGCGCCGGAGGCGACGGCGGCGTCGGCGCACTTGTGGGCGGCTTTGGGGGCCATGGCGGCAACGCACAGCTGATTGGCAACGGCGGCGACGGCGGAGACCCAGGAGAAGCCCCGACGTTGCAGGTACCCGGTGCCGGCGGGTCCGCTGGCACATTATTCGGCTTGGACGGGGCACCGGGGCAGACCTAGCCAATTGTCCGCACCTCGGGTGAGGGGCATAGATGGCGGCGCCCACGACATGACGGAACCAAATCTTCGCCGCCGGTCCCTTCGGGCAGCATGAATAGTCGACCGCGCTCGCGCACAGTTCTGAGGTCCTGCAACAGAATTAACCCGGTCGCCCGTGCTCCGCGTGTTGTCAAGGGCCGGGCGGCGCGGGCCGGATTGCGACGGCATGACCTTCCATAACAAAAGCGCCCCGGCGGTGCAGGCCGCGCTTCTCGGCCGCGCGCCGGGCCAGATCGATGGCGGTGGGTGGAGTCGGCGCTATCGATGGCTCTGGCGATGCGCGGCGAGCTGGCCACCGAGGTGATCCTGCATGCGGCTGTCAATACACTTCCGCGCAGCTGGCACGGTTCGCTGACCGGCACAATGTGGCTCGTTCGGTCGGCCGAACTGGGGTGTGTTGGGATAACGCTGCGGCCGAATCATTCTGGGCGACTTTGAAAGTCGAGTTCTACGACCGCTATCTGTGGCCGACCCGCGCGGCGGCCAAGCTCGCCGTCGGCGACTGGATCGAGCGGGTTTACAACCGGCGCAGACGCCACTCACCCCTCGGTATGATCAGCCCGGTCGACTTCGAAGACCTACTCAATCAAACGGCAAAAGCTGCCTGACCTTGTCTCCGCGCTGTCGCGCGGTTTGCTTTGCTCGCGGCGAAGCGGTGCTAGCGTGCGCCGATGGACGAGTGGCGCGATGTAGTGGTGTTGTCGATTGCCATTGGAGGAACCGCCGCTCTGTGGGCGGTGATCGTCGGATGGGTGGGGGTAGCTGTTGCCAAAGGCAGAAGGCAACGGGGTCTCGTGTTGGCGGGGACTACGCGGCTTTCATCGGCGGGTCGGACGCTTCTGGCTTGGGCGGACCGTAAGCCCTGGACGTTTGTCCTTAGCCTTGCCGCAATCACCACAACAATCTCCATCAGCGTGACCATCCCGATCGGCGTAGGTTCGCTGCACCGCAGTCAGCAGAGGGCGAATCGGGAACGACAGTTCACGTTGCCGTTCAGTGGCCTGCACACCCCGCACGGTGTGGCGGTGGATTCCGCCGGCAACGTCTACGTCGCCGACACTGGCACCAATCGGGTGCTCAAGCTGGCCGCCGGGTCGAGCACCCAAACCGTGCTGCCATTCACCGGCCTCAAATTCTCCGTCGAGGGCGTGAACTTTTCGACCGGCACCGCCGGTGTCGCGGTGGACGCCGCAGGCGACGTATACGTCGCCGACACCGGCAATAATCGGGTGCTCAAGCTGGCGGCCGGGTCGGGCGCGCAAACCGCCCTCCCCTTCCACGGCCTGAACTATCCCTTTAGTGTCGCGGTGGATGCCGCCGACAATGTGTACGTCGCCGACACTTACAACGCGCGGCTGGTAAAGCTGGCGGCCGGGTCGAGCGCCCAAACCGTGCTGCCGTCGAGTGGTGGGGACACTCCCGATGGTGTGGCCGTGGACAACGCTGGAACCGTCTACACCAGTTTCTCCAGAAACGCGTGTCGCCAGAACTGTGGCTATGTGGGCCGGCTGGAAGGCTTAACGAGCTGGACCAAGCTACCGTCCGCTGGGCCCGAGGACTATTTGGCAGTGGACGCCGCCGGCAACGTGTACGTCACCACCGGAGGCGATACCGGTGGCGTGAAGAGGTTGGCGCGCGGGTCGAACAGCTGGACCGCGCTGCCCGGAGCGGCTGGGATGGTCGGCTTCAGATCACCCGGGGGTTTGGCGGTGGACACCCGCGGAAACGTGTACGTCACCGATGACCTTGGGCCAGGAGAGCACGCTGACGGTCAAGGTGTGGTGTTGAAGCTGCCGACGGGGTGATCGGCCACGCCGATCGTGGCCAAGCCAGTACACGTCGGCGGCTCTCGCGGGGTTCGTGCACGACCATAACCTGGTGCGTTCGGTGGGCCGCACCGTGGTGTGCTGGGACAACGCTGCGGCCGAGTCATTTTGGGGCACACTGAAAGTCGAGTTCTACGACCGATACCTATGGCCGACGAAATTAGCAGCCAAGCTCGCGGATGCCGACTGGATCGAACGGATCTACGACAGGCGCCGGCGCCGATCTGCTCTGGGTATGATCAGCCCAGTCGATTCCGAGGATCGACTCAATCAGACGGCAAAGGCCGTGTGACTCTGTGCCCACCAAACGGGGTCAAGCCCAGATATTTGTCAATTAAGTTGATAACGGTCAACGTGCAAAGTTGGCTCGGATTAACGGCCGAAGTCTTCATCACAGTTGTGGCTTGTTCAGCTATCAAGGTGATCACCGAAGTTGTTCGACCAGGGTAGCGGAATCAGGCCCGGTGCCGTGAGCTACCAAAAGGCTGGCTCAGCTAAAAGGCGGCCGGCGATCGATCAGCCGCGACACCCGCCCGCCGCCACGCCACACCCGCGCCACCCGGTCGGCGTCGTCGTCGGTGACCAGATTGGCCATCACCCGCACGGCGATGGTCATCAGCGTGGTGGAGCGCATCGCGATCGGCCCGGTCGCGGGCAGGAACCGCTGGAAGGTCAGCAACAGCGCCAGCCTGCGCGCGACCGAAAATCCGCGGCCGTACTCGTGCCGCAGCAGCGACGGCCACACGTGCGACAGGTCGCGCGAGTCCAGCAGCTCGGCGGCCAGCCGCCCGGCTTCCAGCCCGTAGTCGATGCCTTCACCGTTGAGTGGGTTGATGCAGGCCGCGGCGTCGCCGATCAGCATCCAGTTCGGTCCGGCCACCCCGGACACCGCTCCGCCCATCGGCAGCAATGCCGACGACACCGCCCGCGGCGAGCCGGTGAAACCCCACTCGTCGCGGCGCAGGTCGGTGTAATACGAGATCAGCGGTCGCAGCGCCAGGTCCGCCGGCCGTTTGGACGTCGACAGCGCCCCGACGCCGATGTTCACCTCGCCGTTGCCCAGCGGGAAAATCCAGCCGTAACCGGGCAGCACCGCGCCGTCGGGGGAGCGCAGTTCCAGGTGCGACGTCAGCCAGGGGTCGTCACTGCGGGGGGTTGTCAGGTACCCGCGGGCGGCGACGCCGTACGCCGTCTCCTGATGCCAGCGCCTGCCCAGCTTGCGGCCCAGCGAAGACCGGGCCCCGTCGGCAACGATCAGCCGCCGGCAGCCAACCTCGGTGCCGTCGGCCAACGTCAGCGAAACCACCCGTCGCGACGAGTCATGATGAGCGGCAACGACTTTCGTTCCAAGCAGCATGCGCGCCCCGGACTCCTCGGCGACTTTGCGGATCCGGTCGTCCAACTCCAGGCGGGCCACCGCGCTGCCGGTCGACGGGAACGACGGGCCTGGCCAGTCCACTTCCACCTCGCCGCCGAATCCGCTCATCCGCAGCCCCCGGTGCCGGATGCGGGTGTCCAGCCAATCGCCCAGCCCCAGCCGTTCCAGCTCCGCGACCGCCCGCGGCGTTAGCCCGTCACCGCAGGCCTTGTCGCGGGGGAAGCTGGCCGAGTCGATGACGAGGACGTCCCTGCCAGCGCGGGCCGCCCAGGCGGCCGCCGCCGAACCTGCGGGTCCGGCGCCTACCACCACCACATCGGCATTGGTCTCCACGCTCACCAGTATGTTGGTCGAATGAAGACTCCGACGACGGTGGTGGCGGGTGTCGATTTCGGCGACGCCGTGTTTGCCGCGACCGTGCGAGACGGAGTCACGCGGATCGAGCAGCTCATGGACACCGAGCTGCGCGGTGCCGACGAGGTGATGACCGATGCGTTGCTGCACCTGTTCTTGGCCGGTGGCAAGCGGTTCCGCCCGCTGTTCACGGTGCTGTCCGCGCAGATCGGCCCGCGGCCTGACGCCTGGGAGGTGACCACCGCCGGCGCGGTCATCGAGTTGGTGCACCTGGCGACGCTGTACCACGACGACGTGATGGACGAGGCGGAAGTGCGCCGCGGCGCGCCCAGCGCAAACGCGCGTTGGGGCAACAACGTCGCCATCCTGGCGGGCGACTATCTGTTCGCGACGGCGTCGCGACTGGTGTCACGGCTCGGCCCGGAGGCGGTGCGGCTTATCGCCGAGACGTTCGCCCAGCTGGTCACCGGGCAGATGCGCGAGACCCGCGGCGCCGCCGACGGCGTGGATTCGGTCGAGTACTACCTGAAGGTGGTGCACGAGAAGACGGGCTGCCTGATCGACTCGGCCGGCCGGTTCGGCGCGATGTTCTCCGGCGCCGACGACGACCAGGTCGAGCGCCTGGGCCGGCTGGGCGGCATCGTCGGCACCGCGTTTCAGATCTCCGACGACATCATCGACATCGACAGCGAGCCCGACGAGTCGGGGAAGGTTCCCGGCACCGATGTGCGCGAAGGGGTGCACACCCTGCCCATGCTCTACGCGCTGGCCGAAACCGGACCCGATAGCGCGCGGCTGCGCGAGCTGCTGTCCGGGCCCGTGACGGACGACGCCGACGTGATCGAGGCGCTGACACTGTTGCGCGCGTCGCCCGGTATGGCGAAGGCCAAAGACGTCCTGGCACAGTACGCGGCGCAGGCGCGTCATGAGCTTGACCTGCTGCCCGACGTCCCCGGACGGCGCGCGCTGGCGGCGCTGGTCGAATACACCGTGAGCCGCCACGGCTAGCGGCGGGTCGCTGCCATTACTGCTCACGCGCGTGCCGCGGAACCCGGACGGGCGTTTCGGGCGTTGAATTAGGAGTAGTGAGCATTAATCGAGTGTTCGTAGGAGGACACTGATGACCTGGCATCCCCATGCCAACAGTTTGAAGACGTTCGTCCTGTTGGTCGGTATGTCCACCATGATCGTGGCCGTCGGTGCGATGTTCGGCAGGACGGCGCTGCTATTTGCGGCCCTGTTCGCCGTCGGGATCAACGTCTATACGTATTACAACAGCGACAAGCTGGCGCTGCGGGCGATGCACGCGCAGCCGGTTTCCGAGGTGCAGGCGCCGGTGATGTACCGGATCGTGCGTGAGCTGGCCACCGCCGCGCACCAGCCGATGCCGCGGCTGTTCATCAGCGACACCAACGCACCCAACGCCTTCGCCACCGGTCGCAGCCCGCGCAATGCCGCCGTCTGCTGCACCACCGGGATCTTGGAGATCCTCAACGAACGCGAGCTGCGCGCTGTGCTGGGCCACGAGCTGTCGCACGTCTACAACCGCGACATCCTGATCTCCTGTGTGGCCGGCGCGCTGGCGGGTGTGATCACCGCGCTGGCCAACATGGTCATGTGGTTCGGCTTCTTCGGCGGCGAGCGAGATGGCGAGAACCCCCTTGCGCTGCTGTTCGTCGCGTTGCTGGGCCCGATCGCCGCGACGGTGGTTCGGCTCGCGGTGTCGCGGTCCCGGGAGTACCAGGCAGACGAATCGGGCGCCATGCTGACCGGTGACCCGCTGGCCTTGGCGTCGGCGCTGCGCAAGATCTCTGGCGGCGTGCAACTGGCCCCGCTGCCGCCGGAGCCGCAGCTGGCCAGCCAGGCGCACCTGATGATCGCCAACCCGTTCCGCGCGGGTGAGCGGATCGGGTCGATGTTCTCGACGCACCCGCCGATCGAGGACCGCATTCGCCGGCTGGAGGCCATGGCGCGGGGGTAGACCGTTCCTAAACACTGAGCGAAACTGAGTTTTGCTCGGTGGGCGGTCCCGAACGGTGTTGGGTCGCCTGACGTCCCGCGCTCTTGGCCCCGGGTGGACAAGCGGATCGTGTCCGTGGTCCTGGCCTGGGGTGGCGGGTTGTCTCACGCTCCGGGACGTGCGATTCGGCCTGCGTGGTCCGATGCTCAGCCACATCGCTCTGGTGTGGTTGGGGCGGTGCCACGCGTCGCCGGATGCTGTGTCCGAGGGCGCGCCTTCCGATCGCCACGCTCGCGGCGTGGTGGCCGGTTGGTCTGTGGATAGTTCGCGGCCAGTGGTTTGTGCCAGTGCTGGGAGCCCCACTTGCTGGTGTAGGCGGGGTCGACGGCGATCACGCTGATCGCGGTCTGGGTCGCCATGGCGAGCAGTCGAGCACGCAGTTTGGCGGTGGGCATGCCGGAGATGAGCTGCCGGAACCGGCGGCGGCGGCCGTGTTTTTCCCGGGTTGTGGAGTCGGTGAAGTCGAGGTCCTCAACGGCGATTGCCTTGATCGCGTTGTTGGTGGCCCAGTGCAGCAGACGGGTCAGGGCGTGGCGGACTTGCGCGTCGCGACGCTCGGCGCCGCCGGACAGGTCGTAGCCCAACGTGCGCGGGGCACCCATGGGGTTGCCGTGCGGGTCAAGGCGCCAGGCGGCCAGGTGATCGGCGTTCATGTCCACCCCGACCAGTTCCCCGGCGCGCAGCGACTCCAACGGCACCGCCGGTAGCTGCGCGCGCTGCCAGGCGGCGTCGAGATACCAGCGCTGTTTGTCGGGTGAGAAGTGGATGCGGTAGGCCACCGCCTGGTTCGCGCTCACCCGCTGGGCCCATTGTTGGCCCCGATGCGCAAACCGCGCCGTGCCGGTCAGGACGTAGCGGGCGTGCGCGGCGTTGGCCAGGTGCGCTAACGGCGCCGGCAGCCGAACCGACACTTCGCCGTCGGGGCTGACGCGCACGGTTTCGTTGCCGAACCGCTTGCCCGTTTCCCCGTCCGCGGACAAGAACCAGCGGGCCGCCTCCCACTGCCCGCGCCACTGCGCCACGGTGAGCCCGGCTTCGGCCAGGTGCAGGCGGTTGTGCAGCAGCCGCTTGCCGCCCCGCACCACCCTCACATGACCGGCGGCCCAGTCCGCCTCAACGTGTGCCAGCCGCTGTTGCAGGACCGCCAGACGGCGTGTCTTGCCGAACCACTCACCGCGGGACCGATACCCGCCCGGCATACCGCCGTCCCCTCACGCAACCAGCGGTACCCCGTCTGCGGATGAACGCCCTGAGCACGCGCCCACTCAGTCAAATTCACACCACCAACATCGTCGCTAGAACGTCCATACGCGCACCACCACTCGGTATTCCGGCAACTGCTCCCAACCCCGCTACAGCCCGGGCAAGCAGGTGGGGAGGCCGCAACCAGGGACCTGAACTCTCCGGTAGAGGTTCGCGAGGTTGACGAGTGACGGCAACAGGATCGCGTCCACCCCCGCCTTTTGATCCTGAGGGATATTGCGGGTCTCGAAATCCAAATTGGTCAGGGAGTTCTGGATCTGTGTGAACCGCTGGTTCCGCTGCGCCTGGGTGAGGCTGTCCCAGGATGCGTCCAGGTCGGCGATTTGACGCCGCACGTCCTCCGCATCGGATTGCGGGCTCAGGGGCAAGGACGGCCGCAGTGGGTTGAAGAGGGTGAGCGCGGGTGGCGCGGTCACCTCGGCCTGCGCGGGACTTGCTGTGACCAGCGTGCCGGCCACCAGTCCGGCCACTGCGATCGCTGTGATTCTCATGGAGGTTTCTTTCCGGCGAATGGACCGGGGCGGCTACCCGAGACGCCGCCCCGGCCAGCCATTCACGACTACTCGGGTGGTGTTCTTGTTGTGTTTCTCGTGTTTCGGGGGCCGGTCGCTCTGGCCGACAGCACCAGGATCGTCCGGACCGCTTGCCGGATAAAGGTGAAATTCTTGCGGAATTCTTGCGTCGGCTCGATGACGCCCAATGCTGGCACGAACTAAGCGGCGGCTTCGGGCCATTCGGGTTCGATTTGCTGCCGCGCCGCACGGCGAGTCCGCTGGCCCGTCTCGTCCACACCAAGGATGCGAACCGTTCCACCGGTGGCCTGGTGCTGTCGCTCCCAGTCGGTAATCGCCTGGTGCGCCGCGTGGTCGAGGTAGTTGACGGAAATGTTGACGGTGACCGACGTGCGGGGAGGGATGGCCGCCAGCACGCGGGTCAGCCGGGGCAGGGCCAGGAAGGTGGCCGCTCCCTCGACTCGCACGTACCACTCCTGGCCCACCAGCCTGGCCTCGACCCTGGCCCTGATCACCCGCCACCCGGTCAACGCGATCGCCAGTGCGAGTCCGATCATGACGCCGTGCAGCAGGTTGAGGAAGACGACGCTGACCGCGGTCACCACGTAGACGGCGAGATCTCCATGCCTCGTTGCGGTTTCGATGTGGGCCGGCTTCAGCAGCTGAATTCCGATGACGATGAGCAGGCCGGCGAGCGCCGCGGTCGGGATCTTTTCGACAAGTCCCGCAAAGGGGAGGGTGAAGAGCAGGACCCATAAGCCAGGCATGATCCCCGACGCGCGGGATTTCGCTCCCGCGTTGACATTCGTTGAGCTGCGGACGATTACACCGGTAACGGGAAGTCCGCCGATGGTTCCCGACACCACGTTGGCCGCGCCCTGGCCGATCAACTCGCGGTTGAAGTCGGTGCGTGGACCGGTGTGCATCCTGTCGACCGAAACCGCTGACAGCAGGCTCTCGACGCTGGCGATGAGCGCGACGGTGATGACGCCCAGCGCCACGCCGCTCCATTCGCCGTTGGGAATCTCCGGTAGCCGCAACGCATCCAGCGGCGATCCCTCGAGGTCGATCCGGCGAACCCGGAATCCGAAGACCACCGAGACGATCGTCACCACCACAATGGCGACCAACGGGCCCGGAACACGGGCGACTTTGGCCGGCACCCACCGCCAGGCGACCAGGATGGCGATGACCAGTACGCCCAGAATGACTCCCGGCCGATGTGCGCCGATAATTTGCCCCGGCAGGCCAATGAGATTGTGCCAGGCCGTGCTTTTGGACTTCCCGCCGAGCAGCACGTGCGCTTGTTGAAGCGCGATCGTGATCCCGATCCCCGCCAGCATGGCGTGCACGACGACGGGTGAGATCGCCAGGGCGGCTCGCGCAACGCGGCTGAGCCCCAACAGAACCTGCAGGGCGCCGGCCGCCACGGTGATCAAACACGTTACTCCCCAACCGAAGTCGGAGATAAGGCCGGCAACCACCACTGTCAGCCCGGCCGCGGGGCCACTGACCTGCAGTGGCGATCCGCCTAGGGCTCCGACGACGACTCCCCCGACGACGGCGGCAATGAGACCGCTGAGTACCGGTGCGCCCGAAGCGATCGCGATCCCCAGTGACAACGGAAGGGCGACCAGGAAAACCACGAGTGACGAGGGCAAGTCGTATCGCAGAATTGATCGCAGTCGGTCCGTTCGCGACGTGGCTTGGTCCTGCTCAAGGCCGTGCTCAAGGTCCTGCTCAAGGCCGTGCTCAAGGGGTTGTCCGCCTTGTTTATCGAACGGTTCGAGGTGCTGCATCGGTGGCTCCCTCGTTAGCTCTTTCGCGGGGGGCGTTCCGATGTCCCGCCCATATTGCGTTGTAACTGCACCGTAACATGTTCGCGCACAGGCGATTACACTGGCGCGACGGTGCGCGCCCGGTTCGCCTGGCTACTATGCCGACCGTATTTGCCCGGTCAAGCCCGGGTCAAGCCGGCGAGACCGGTGCATACCGATTGCATATTTTTGGCGCGGCCTCTTCTCGCGCTGCCGGGTCAGAACCCTGTGCCGTGCACCTCGTGTCCCGGGACCTCGGCGATCAGGCCGAAATAGGCCTGCTCGACGGTCGATCCGTGGTTGATCACCGCGTCGACTTCGCGGGCGATCGGCATGTTCAGCCCGAACTCGTTGGCAAACTCCATGACCACGCTGGCGGCCTTGACGCCCTCGGCGACCTGGTTCATCGATGCGATGATCTCGTCGATCGCCTTTCCGGCGCCGAGTTGTTCACCGACGTGCCGGTTGCGGCTGCGCTGGCTGGTGCAGGTGACGATCAGGTCGCCCAAACCGGCCAGGCCGGGGAAGGTTTCGCTGTGCCCACCCACCGCCACGCCTAGCTTCGTCATCTCGCGCAGCGCGCGGGCGATCACCAGCGCGCGGGTGTTTTCCCCGATGCCCATCGCGTAACCCATTCCAACGGCGATGGCGAAGACGTTCTTCAACGCGCCCGCCACCTCGACGCCGACGACGTCGTCGGTGGTGTACACGCGGAAGCGCCGGGTGCGGAACAACGCCGCCAGCCGGGTCGCCAGGTGTTGGTCGGGCATCGCCAGCACCGCCGCGGCGGCGTACCCTTCGGCCACCTCGCGGGCGATGTTCGGTCCGGCCAGAATGCCCGCCGGATGACCGGGCAGTACCTCCTCCACGATCTGCGACATCCGCATGTTGGTGCCCTGCTCGAGCCCCTTGACCAGCGACACCACCGGCACCCACGGCCGCAGTTCTTTGGCCAGTTCGGTGAGCACGCCGCGGAAGCCGTGCGAGGGCACCCCCATGACGACGACGTCGGCGCAGTTGGCGGCCTCCGCGAAGTCGGTGGTGGCGCGCAGCGTGTCGCTCAGGATGACGTCATTACCGAGGTAGCGGTGGTTGCGATGCTGCTCGTTGATGTCCTTGGCGGTCGCCTCGGAGCGCACCCATTGCAGCGTCGGTCCGCGGCGTGCGCAGATGGACGCTACGGTGGTGCCCCAGGAACCGCCACCGAGGACAACGACTTTGGGTTCGCGCTTCTCAGCTGCCATGGGCTTCAGCGTATTGCCGAAACCAGACATTTAGTAGGTGTTCGTCTCGAGTGCCGGCTACTCGGCTAGCCGGCCACCCGGCTATCCGGCCAAAGGCGCCCGGTCGGCGGCGCGGCCGAACACCATCGACTCTGAGATGCGGTCGAACCGGTAGTCGATGGCGTCGGCGTGGTAGGTCTGCCGTACGTTCCACGGCCGCTTGGTGCCGGACTTGGGCAGCGCGTGCAGCGACCGCAGCACGTAGCCGGCGTTGATGTCCCAGGACAGTTTCTCGGCCATCGGCTGACTGCCGCGATGCGGCGCGGCGTGCGTGTAGCCGTGAGAGGCCATGTGCGCCAGCAGTTTTGCCGTGGCCCGGGCGGTAATGTCGGCGCGCAGCGTCCAGGACGCTTTCGTGTAGCCCACACACCAGAACAGGTTGGGCACGTCTTCGAGCATGTGTGCCTTGTAGACGAATCGGTCGCAGGGATCGATCTGCACGCCGTCGAGGCTGATGGTGGCCGCGCCGAGCGCCTGCAGCTTCAGGCCGGTGGCGGTGACGATGATGTCGGCGTCGAGGTGTCCGCCGGACTTGAGTGCGATACCGGTGGCGTCGCAATGGTCGATCTGGTCGGTGACCACGTCGGCGCGGCCCGCTTTGATCGCGGTGTACATGTCGGCGTCGGGGATCAGGCACATCCGCTGGTCCCACGGGTTGTACCGCGGTTTGAAATGCGTGTCGACGTCATAGCCGTCGGGCAGGTTTTTGATCGCAATGCGCCGCAGCAGCCACTTCACCAACGTCGGTGCCTTACGGGACAAGAAAATGAACACCGTCACGGACAGTGCGCTGCATGTCCGGATGAGCAAGTGGGATGCCTTCGGGGGCAACACTTTACGAACGACGGCGGCGCACTTGCTGTATTTGGACGCCGCCATGAGGTAGGTCGGCGAGCGCTGCAGCATGGTCACTTTTTCGGCCCGGTCGGTCAGCGACGGGATCAGCGTGACCGCGGTAGCCCCGCTGCCGATCACCACGATCTTCTTGCCGGTGTAGTCCAAGTCTTCCGGCCAGTGCTGAGGGTGTATGACGGTGCCGCCGAACTGTTCGACGATGGGGAAGTCCGGTGTGTAGCCCTCGTCGTAGTTGTAGTAGCCGCTGCCGAAGAACACGAACCGGCTGCGGTAGAGCCTGCGCGCGCCGTTTTGCTCAACGGTGACCGTCCAGGTGTCGGTGGCGGAATCCCAGTCTGCTGAGCGGACGTAGCTGTTGAACCGGATGTGGCGATCGATGCCGTACTTGTGCGCGGTGTCGGTCAGGTACTCGCGAATGTGCTCGCCGTCGGCGACGCCTTCCCTGCGGGTCCACGGCTCCCACGGAAAGGACAGCGTGAACATGCTGCTGTCGGAGCGCACCCCGGGGTAGCGGAACAAATCCCAGGTGCCGCCGATCCGCGCGCGCCGCTCCAGGATCGTGTACGTCGCGTGCGGATTGCGTTCCCTGATCCGATAGGCGGCGCCGAGACCGGAGATGCCGGCGCCGACGATGAGGACGTCGACGTAGCCGGCGTCCTGCTGGGGAGTCACGGTCATCGTGAACCTCGCTTGAAATCGGGATCCATCACCAGAGTAGTTACCCACCGGTTGGTCGATCTACGACGGCTCCATCAGCACGTCGACATGCAGGGTCGCGCACCGGTCGATCAGCCAGATCTGGTCGGCCGGGCTGGCGAAGATGCGCGCATGGCTCGGGTCCTGGACGAACGCCGGGTTTTTTTCGTCGGCGCACCGGTCGCCGAAGAAGACGTACGCCTTGGCGTCGTTGCACTGGCGCGACATCCACACCAAACCGTCCAACCCAACGTCATGGGCCGCCTCGGCCCAGCGCACCGTGCTGGGGTAGCTGGACGCCGGGCTGGACGTGAGCTCGGCGGCGGTGACCTTGAGCCGTCGCAGCCCGGTGCCGTGCAGGACCGCGACGCGCAGGCGTTGCGTGACCTCCAGCCGGACCAGCACCTTGGTCGCGTACTGGTCGTAGGGGAGCAGGCCGCCCTCGGCCGGGATGTCGTGCAGCAATGTCTCGGCGATGGCCGCGTCTTCGGTCTCCGCGGCGTACATGATCGGCACCGTGGGCTTGCCGAAGAAGCCGAAGCGGGTCGGGGCGCCGTAGCCGGGGTTGAAGTCGGTGGCGGTGCGGGTCGCCGAGAGAACGCGGTAGAGAAGCTGGCCTGGGCGCAGCGTGGCGGTGGCCGGGTCGCACGGGACCGGGGGCCGGCCTACTGGTCTCGTTACCAAGAGACGGCCATGGCCTCCGCCGCCACCGCGACGACCCGGTCCGGATCCATGGTGAGCAGGTCCACCGGCCGGTCGCCGTCCAGGTAGGTGGTCGGCGAGCAAAGCCACTGCACGAGTCCCGCCTCCGACCAGCCGCTGTTGTCGGCGACCTCGATCAGGCGCGCGATGACGGGCAGGGGTTTTCCGCCCGGACCGAACTGGAATCCGGGGTAGGAGAGGTAGTTGCCTTGGCGGACCGCGACCAGCGTGTTGTTGCGGCGCGCCGTGGTGGCCAGGTTGCGTGGTGCGCTGGACCGCGACCCCATCCGCTTGCCGGCTTCGGTGCTGGTCAGCATCCCGAACTCGCCCTCGATGCGGGCGTAGAGGTTGAGCTCGGCCTGCACGGCTCGCGCGACGGCGGGCTCGGTGTACACCGTGACCGACGCCAGCGCGACGCCCACGGCGTGCGCGCTCTCACGCAGGCGTCGGTTCGCGGCGTCCAGCTCGGCGACGGTTTTCGTGGGGGTCATTGCGGGCGCTCCAGCGTTCGGTTCGTGCAGTCCAGTCTACTGCACGAAACGAACGACCCGGTCTAGCGATAGTTGACGAATTGCAGCGCCACGTCGAGGTCGGCCTTCTTCAGCATGGCGATGACGGCCTGCAGGTCGTCGCGCTTCTTGCTGGACACACGGACCTCGTCGCCCTGGATCTGGGACTTGACGGTCTTGGGTCCCTCGTCGCGGATGAGCTTGGTGATCTTCTTGGCGTTCTCGCTGCTGATGCCCTGCTTGATGGTGCCGGTGACCTTGTAGGTCTTGCCGGAGGCCTGCGGCTCGCCGGCCTCGAAGGCCTTCATCGAGATGTCGCGGCGGATCAGCTTTTCCTTGAACACATCCACGGCAGCCTTGACGCGCTCCTCGGTGGACGACGTCAGCTCGACGGCCTCGTCGCCCTTCCACGCGATTTTGGTGTCGGTGCCGCGAAAGTCGAAGCGCGTCGCCAGCTCCTTGGCGGCCTGGTTGAGTGCGTTGTCGACTTCCTGCCGGTCGACCTTGCTGACGATGTCGAACGATGAGTCCGCCATACGTTTCGTCCCTTTCTGCGGTGATAGCCGTTTGTGCTCTGTCTACCCGTTCGTTGTAACCTGCTAGGCGGCAGGTTGCCCGAGCGGCCAATGGGAGCGGACTGTAAATCCGTCGCGTAAGCTTCACTGGTTCGAATCCAGTACCTGCCACCAACAGGTCAAGCGTGTTTCTAGAGGTCTAAATTCTACTGATCGCACGAGCTAACCGGTGCCGTCCCGGCGCTCGGCGCAACAGCGTCTGTTGGGAGCGTTTGGTCGCACGCGTGCGCGATGCCGTCCCCGCGGTCCCGGCCATGCCTCTTGAGTCGGTTACCGCGCCCGGCTTAAGGCCGAAGTCGCTGGGTCGGCGTATGCCGAGCACTAAACGAGGTGGTACTTGTCACCGACGTGGCGGCCGCCGAGCGGCAGGACCTGCGGCTGGGGCGCGCGGTATGCGCGCTAAGCGCGGAGTCGCTGGCGTGCGCGTTTGGGGCCTTTTAGCGGTGTGGCCGCGCTTGATTATGTGTTGCAACAACAATTCTGGTGCGACTCGTGACATCGGTGGGCTGTTTCTGCCGCAAGCTGGCTGCCTGGTAACAGAGTGTCTGAGCGCGCTGCCGGAAGGGGGCGTGGGGGAGTACATTCGGGGCGTCGTGAGCTCGGTTGGCCGCGTCGGCGACCGCCTTGCACAGCTTCGAGCAGAGGAGCAGCCATGTCGGGTGCCGCCGCGAACGTTGGTGCCGATTCAACGGGTGGGGTGGTTGCCCCGAAACTGCCAGGTGGGGCGACGTTACCGTTTCCGCCGACGCCATCGGCGAGCATCGCTGGGCGAACGTTGCAGGAGTCCACGTACGCCCAGCGTGTCACTCCGTCTCGGCTGCATGGGGATTCGCCGAACATTGTGATCGTTTTGATCGACGACGCCGGTCCGGGCCTTCCGACGACGTTCGGCGGCGAGGTGCGGACCGCGACGATGGACCGGATCTGCGCCGAAGGTGTTAGCTACAACCGGTTCCATACAACCGCGATGTGTTCGCCGACGCGGGCGTCGCTGCTGACCGGGCGTAACCATCATGAGATCGGCAACGGGCAGATCGCCGAGCTTGCGAACGACTGGGACGGCTACGCCGGGAAGATCCCGCGCAGCAGCGCCCTGGTGGCCGAAGTGCTCAAGGATTACGGGTACAGCACCGGCGCGTGGGGCAAGTGGCATAACACCCCGGCGGAGGACACCACGGCGGCCGGCCCATTCGAGGACTGGCCCGCCGGATTGGGCTTCGAGTATTTCTACGGCTTCTTGGCGGGGGAGGCCTCGCAGTACGAGCCCCATCTGGTGCGCAACACCACGGTGGTGCGGCCGCCGAAGACGCCCGAGGAGGGCTATCACCTTTCGGAGGACCTGGCCGACGACGCGATCAACTGGCTGCGCAATCACAAAGCGCTGCAGGCCGATAGGCCGTTCTTCATGTATTGGGCCAGCGGCTGCCTGCACGGCCCGCACCACATCATGAAGCAGTGGGCCGACCGCTACGCCGGGAAGTTCGACGACGGGTGGGATGCCTACCGGCAGCGGGTCTTCGAGCGCGCCAAGGAGAAGGGCTGGATCCCACAAGACTGTGAGCTCACCGCGCGCGACGAGCGGATGAAGGCCTGGGACGACATCCCCGAGGACGAAAGGCCGTTTCAGCGCCGCCTGATGGAGGTGGCGGCCGGGTTCGCCGAACACTGCGATGTACAGGTCGGCCGCATCGTCGATGAGCTGGATCGGCTGGGCTACGGGGACAACACCCTGTTCCTTTACATCTGGGGTGACAACGGATCATCGGCCGAGGGTCAGGATGGCACCATCGCCGAACTGCTTGCGCAGAACGGCATTCCGACCACTCCCCGGATGCACATCGATGCGCTGGAGCAGCTCGGCGGCCTTGATGTGTTGGGCTCACCCAAGGTCGACAATCAGTACCACTCCGGCTGGGGCTGGGCGGGCAGCACGCCGTACAAGGGCGTGAAGCTGGTCGCCTCGCATCTGGGCGGGACCCGCAATCCGCTGGCGATCCGCTGGCCCAAGAAAATCGCGCCGGACCCGGTGCCGCGGGATCACTTCCTGCACTGCAACGACGTCGTGCCGACCATCTACGACATCGTGGGCGTCGAGCCTCCGCTCATCGTCAACGGTGTGCCCCAAATTCCGATAGCCGGCGCAAGTTTCGCCCGCACGCTCACCGACCGATCGGCGTCGGGGGGGAAGCAGACGCAGTACTTCGAGGTGATGGGCAGTCGGGCGATCTATCACGACGGCTGGATGGCCTCAACGTTCGGTCCGCGGGTGCCCTGGCTGGCGGGATTGCCACCCGGGATCCAAGACTGGACACCCGACAACGACCGCTGGGAGCTGTACAACCTCGACGAGGACTGGTCCCAGGCCCACGACCTGGCCGCCGAGATGCCCGAGAAGCTCGCCCAGATGCGCGAATTGTTCGCCATCGAAGCCGCACGCAATTCCGTGCTCCCGATCGGCGGTGGTTTGTGGGTGCCCGTCTTCCACCCCGAATTGCGCATCACGCCGCCGTATCGCGAGTGGGAGTTTCCCGGCGAAATCACCCGTATGCCCGAGTTCTGCGCGCCCGCGTTGGGCAACAAGAACAACACCGTCACCATTGAAGCCGACCTGCCCGCCGACGCCAGCGGGGTGCTTTACGCCCTCGGTGGCGTGGCCGGCGGCGTCACGTGCTATCTCGACGGGGGATACCTGTGCTACGAGTACAACTGTTTCATTCTTTCCCGCACCAAGATCCGCGCGACTGCCAAACTGCCGCCGGGGCCCACCACCATCGTGGTAGAAACCCGCTATGCCGAGCAGCGCCCCGCGGGACCGCTCGACATCACCATCCGAGTCGGCCCAGAGGTCCTCGGCGAGGGGCGGGTGCCAGTCAGCGCGCCGCTGCTGTTCACCGCCAACGACTGCTTCGACATCGGCGTCTGCCTCGGCTCACCGGTGTCGCTGGACTACTACGACAAAGCGCCGTTCCCCTTCGAGGGCCGAATCGATCGCGTCCATATCGCATATACGTGACGGACAGCGTCGGCTGGATTCGATTTCATCCGACCGCCGGTTCTGTCTTGGCTGACTCGATGTAGGGCCTGAGGTGTTCGTCCAGCATGGTGCGCAGCCTTGCTTGCAACACTTTGTGCAAAAACGCGCCAGTGCCGGCGACCTTGGGCCGAAAGCGGATCGACCAGTCCAACTCGGTGTGACCGCCGGATCGCTTCAGCGTGATCTCGCCGTGGTGATCGATCAGCGGTGACCCTTCAATGACTCGGTAGCGCAGGCTTTTTCGAGGGTTCGTCGCAACCACTTGCTCGACGATCCGCCCGACTCCGAGCGGCCCTTGCATCAGACGCTCGGACCCGGCGCCGTGACGTTCGATCCAGCCTTCTTTGCGCACCGTGACCGGGTCGAAGCCGATCCAGTGGGCCATGTTGTCTTGATCTGTGATCGCTTCCCACACGCCATCGGCGGGCGCGTCGATCTTGACGCTATGTCCAATCCGGCGCGTATCCGGATCCGGTCGTTTGTGCACGGGTCTTGGTTCGAACCCCAAGATGCGGTCTGCCAGTCCGGGCTTCGTGCGCAGGATCTCGACCGAAAAGCCGTGCGGGTCATTGACGTAAACCACCGAGCCCGCCGCGGGCAGGTGAACAGGTCGGCAATTGGGCTGGGCACCAAACGCTTCGGCACGTCGGTAGACCGCGTTGAAATCCACCCTGTCCCGCGCGCCGAAGGCGATGTTGAGGATGCCCTGGTCGGACAGGAGGTAGTCATGGGGCCGCGGCTTTCCGACGGGATCGAGGTACTGCACCACCTCGATGAGGACCTCGCCGCCATCGAAAAGCCGGCTCTCTGTGGTGGCGTCTGCCAGGCCCCACAACACCTCGTGCTCTGGCGTGTGCAGGGTCACGGTGCTGGCCTTGAGGCCAACACCTTCTTCGAAAAATGCGGCAACGTCGGTCAACTGGGGTACCGACAACGTCACCGAGCGGATCGCCGCCGGACAATCGATGCGCCCGCGCCGGTTGAATTGCGGCAACGGATCGTCTTCCATGATTTCGACATAGACCCCGTCGGGATTGCGGACGCAGGCACGCCGCGTACCCCGCCCGCACTGTGGCGCAGCCAGCGGCCGGCTGCCCAGTCCGGCGAGCCTTTCCATGGTGGCGTCGAAATCCTCGACCCAGATCCCGATACGGGTGTAGCCGATGTCGCAGGGCCGGAAATCCGCCGGCATCAGTTTGGCTATCGGGCGATCGAATTGGAACAGTTCGAGCTGAAACCAGGAGTTTCGGCCCAGCAGCCACCAGCAGGTCGAGGCCGCGCGGGGTAGGCCCTGCACGCGGGCCGCCACTGGACCGCGCATCAACGCGCGACTCCCGCCGGCCGGTAGCAGGCCGAAGCCTTCTCGAAACCAACGTTCGGTGAGTCGTAAGTCGAGCACCGACAACGCAAGCTGATTGAGCGGCGGCGTAAATCCGTTGGTTGTTGGAGCCATGTCGGTTTCATCCTTTGATGCAGGCGGACGGCGGATCGTACGCTGAGAAATCACGGTAGGGAGACGTCGCCGCAGAAACTTCTGACTTTCGGACAATCCCAGTGAGCTCCGCTATCGTTAATGCGTCCACGTCAGTGCCGAACCTGGTTGCGCGGTGCCTGCCTACAATCCGACCGTTCCCGTTCGCTACACCGCCGTGCTGTGTGACTGCATAGAGTCGTTCGGCGCCGACCGGTGCGCCCTGCTCGCTGCCGCCGGCCTGCCCGTGGACCTGTTCGACTATCCGGACACCTCAATGACGCTGACCGAACTAACGGCGCTGCTCGAGGATGTGCAGCGGGTCACCGGTCGGGAGGATCTCGGATTCGAGGTTGGCCGTCGCATCGACGTCGACGTGCACGGCGCGCTGGGTCAAACGCTGCAACGCTGTACCACGATCGATCATGCGTTGCGGGTGGGCTCGCGCTTCGGCAGCCTGGTCACTCCATCATTTGTCATCGACTATCGACGCGGCGCAGATCACGCGGAGGTGGTCTATCGGCCGGTCGCGGCGATGACCCCGGAATTGATGCGCTTCATGTTCGAATGCCACGCCGGGGGCTTCCATAACCTGCTCACGACGCTGATGGGACGACACCTGCGCGCCTACGACATGTTCTTCTCGATCCAACGGCCACCGCATGCCGATCGCTACCGCGAGATGGCCCCGGCGCGTGTGCATTTCGCGGCGGCGTCGTTGCCCGAACTGCGCATCGTGTTCGATTCCACGCAACTGGACGCGCCCATCGGCACGGCCGCGCCGAAACTGGTGGCGTTGTGGGAGAACCGATGCAAGTCGCTGGTGGACCACGCGCAACAAGAGCAGCCCTGGGGTGAGTGGGTCAGCTTGATGTTGACCGAAGCCGAAGATTGCCAACCCACGCTCGACCAGCTGGCGGCGCTGTTGAATATGGGACCCCGCACGCTGAGCCGTCACCTACGCCGCGAGCATCAGGGCTTCCGCGCACTGTCGAATCGGGTGCGCTACGAGCGCGCGTGTCGCCTGCTGCGCGAAAGCCGGAGCCCCGTCTCGCAGATTGCTTACCGCCTTGGCTACGTGGGCGTGTCGGCATTCAGCGACGCCTTCCGGCGCGCCAGCGGACAAAGTCCGCGCGCCTATCGCGCCGCCCACCGCCAGCCAGCCTGAACGGCGCCGGCTCAACCAATGGCCAAGCCGGCGCCCGCAATTGAGCCCCGATCAGCTCTCAAGCCCGTCCAGGAAGTCCAGCAGCGCGGTAGTGACTTCCTTTGGGCGCTCCAGCGGAAGCCAATGCCCGGCACCTTCGAGCACCACGTTGCCTCGCAGATTGGGTGCATTGTTTTCCAGGTTGGCGAAGGCGTCGGCGAGAAGCGCCCTGGTGGGATCCAGGCTGCCGACCATGAAGTGGGAAGGCTGCGTGATCGTGGCCTGCTGGAGACGGCGAGTTAGCCCGACGCCGCGATCGATGCTGCGATACCAGTTGATCGGACCGCGAAACCCGTCGAGGTAGTCCTCGCAGTACTGATCGAGATCCTCATCGGTGAGCCAGCTCGGCAGCGGATCTGGGTCAATCAGGCCGTCAAGCAGTTTCGAGTTGGCCGGTTTGGGGCGCAGGAACAGCCCCGCCGGCGCGTCACCGGAGTACGCGTAGTAGATCATGCGCAGCGACTTGCCCACATCGGCGTCGAGTTCGGCTTCGGCGACACCGGGCGGCTGGAAGTAGACGGGGTAGACGAAGTTGTCGCCGAAGTTTTCCTGCCGAGTAAGAGCGCCGGCGGGCACTCCCATGGTCGGTGGCACGCTGAGTGCGAACACCGCCTTGACCCGTCGCGGGTACAGCAACGCGATGTACCAGCCGACGATCGCGCCCCAGTCGTGGGTGACCAGCGTGAAAGTGTCGTGTCCCAGTGCGTCGGCGATGCCGACGGCATCGGCGGACAGCTGTAGCAGATCGTAGGCTTCGGCTTCGGCCGGCTTGTCGCTGCCGCCGTAGCCTCGCTGATCGGGAACAGCAACCTGATAGCCGGCGGCGACCAGGTCGTCAATCTGATTGCGCCACAGGTACGCACACTGGGGAAAGCCGTGCAACAACAGCAGCAGCGGGCCGCTGCCCTCCACGACCACCTTCAGTCTGATGCCGTTGGTTTCGATCATTCGGACATTGCGGTGTTTCATACGTGCCTCCTCGACAGCGTTTGTTGGTCCCGGCGGCACATCTCCGTCGGCTCCTGGCGTGATGAACGCTATGAAGGACCTCCCCAACAAACTTCTGATTTCACGACAATCACGCGGGATGCTTTGCCTGGCCGCGCTCGGCGCATGCGACTGATCCGTTCGCTGCGAAGGGATCACACGAAGATCTCTGAGGCTGCCGCGTGCCGTTGAGGGCTGCGGTCAGCACAGACCGGAGCAGCAATGATAGCTAGTGCGGCAAATCTGATCCCAGCGCCGTCCCGGCAGCCAGGGTTTAACGCTGGTGTTTCACAAACCTACGCAAGCCAACTGATCGTCTCTGCAACCTTGCGAGTTCGGTATCAAATATTTTGCGGCACAAGGCAGACCGGCGCCAGACCAAGCGGACCATTCGGTCCGCCCTCAGTGCGCAGCCAGTCCGCAGCGGATTTCGCGCCCGTGTTCAGCGCGTCGGCGACGCGGTCGAGATCACCCGGGCACAGGTAGCCGTCGAGGTAGAGGGCGACGGTGGCCTACTCTGCATCGGTCGCCAGGTTGATGGTTATCTATCCGCTGGCCGTCATCGCCGACGTGGCGACGGACGTATGTTGTTCATCCCGCGCACGCCTCGGGTTTGTCAGCACGCGGATCGTGGTGATGTGCAGAATGATCGAGAAGGGGACTGGTCTCGGCACCTGCAGCCGGTCAGACCATCTCGGGCACACGCAGATGCGCGACCGCCAACTCGAACTCGCAGTCGTCGAGCACCTCTGCGCGTGCTTCCTGGCTGCCCGTGGCTCTGATGCTGTCCAACTGGCCCCTGTTCTGCTCCATCGCTCCGACGCTGTCGAAGGTCGCCGAGGCCACGGCACGACCGGACGCTCGGTGCACCAGCAGGCTGCCACTGCAGAAACCTTCTAGCTCCTGGAGGGCGGGCAGGATCGTCATCTTGTAGAAATCGATGCCTTGGTCGACCTGATCCGGGTCGACCTTGACCCAGGTGGCTCGGACACAGGCGCCCTCACTGGAGGGGTGCTCGCGGTGCATGGCACTGACCTCCCATTCCTCGACCTGCCTGGTACCACCCAAAAGCTCGGCGGCGCGGTCACGAATCGGCCGAATGGACTCCTCGCTTGCGCGCATCGCATCCTCGGACTCCCAGGAGGTGGTAACAATGCAGCGGCCTGAGGTTCGGTCGACCAATAGGGACAAGCCGACGCACCCGTCGATGCCCTCCAGCGCGGGCATCACGCTGTCGCGCGTATGCGCGATACCGGCGTCAATGGACGAGGGCTGCCCCTGGATGGTGGTGCTTCTTGCGTACATGATCTGCCTCCGTTGTATGTGGGGCAGCGTCTCGACGGCGCCGCCGGACTACTCCATCGTCCTCCCGCCGGCAAGGCATGGCAATGGGTGGCGGGTGTCAGCTTGAAGCCAATTCGGAGTGACTGAAATCAATCGTGTGCCTTAGCAATACGTTGTTCACAATCGGGCGCAACTAATGAGTTCTGCGGTCCAGAGGCACCCGTCGTCGGCTTCGGATCGCCGCCCCACACAGCCTCAGGACATAGACGAGGCATCCGCCCAGTGAGTGCGGTGGTGGAGCAGCGACTGTAAACGGACCGTATGCACACGTCACCGAAACGTGGCCAATCTCGCCAACGCAAATTTTTCCGTAATGCCTTTTGAAATGCTGCTTTTACTAACAACTAACGCGCCATCACATGCCAACGCATGCAAACGCCCAGAAGTGCGGACTGCAAATCCGTCGCGAAAGCTACACAGGTTCGAATCCTGTACCTGCACCAACAGGTCAAGCGTGGTATCTAGTCGCGCTAGGTCTTGAAGATGCGAGGGCCCCTGCGCTAGACGACGTTCAATACCGCTCAGGGCGAGGGCTTTTGACCGACTTCCTCAACCTTCGCCGAGGCCGTCTGCCCGAGGCGCTCGATCTTGGCGAGAAATGGCGAACCCTCGTGAAGCTGGGCGGCTGCCTCCGATGTATAGCGCGAGGCTACGGGCCCGGCTGACAAGAAGGGCGGGCCCGCCAGGTCGGGTCTGAAGTGGGGGGCCACAATATCAGTCCTGTAGTCGTAAGCGGGCCGCTTCAGCACCAGCGGCTCCCCTGGTCCACGGTCGAAGGTGGGCGCTGGGTCCAAGAGGAGCGCTGGGTCCAAGAGGAGCGCTGGGTCCAAGCCGGTGGCTGAGATTTGGCTGTAGTTATAGTTGCTGGGCGGCAAATTCAGCACCGGCGGCCACGTCGGATTCCCCTTACGCGCCTCGCTCTCTGGGATGCTTTTGCTCCCGCTGTCGTCGCCGGGCGGAGTGGGCGAATCCGGCGGGCGGGCGGGACGGGCTTTACCGCCGTCGTTGGCGGGGTAATCCTCCGGGGCGTTGCCGGGCTGCGCGGCGGGCTGCGCGGTCGGCTGCGCGGTCGACGCCTGCCACGGGCCCGGCCTTGCGCCCGCCATCTGCTCAAGGTATTGCCGCCATGCCTGAAGGTAGCTGAACAGTTGCTGGGTGTAGTCAGCCGGCGCGGGTGGCGTCGGTGACGCCGGAGCGCTCGGCGGCATGGGCGGCATGAACGGCACCGTGGGCTGCGTGAACGGCGCCGTGGGCTGCATGAACGGCATCGTGGGCTGCATGAACGGCATCGTGGGCGGCATGAACTGCCCTCCCGCCGGCGCGGTGGGCAGCGCGGACGGGGCGGTCGGGAAGGGTAATCCGGGCGCCATGGCCGTCAGGGCCATCCACTGCTCCAGAAGCTGCCGCCAGGTCTGGAGATAGGCGAGCAACTGCTGGTTGTAATCGGTTGCAGGCGTAGACATTTGTTGACCTCCGGCGGATGGGGGGATAACGGACGCAGGAAACGAAGGCGCAGCCGGTGCGTCCCACGGAGGGGGCAGCGAGTGCTCGCAGTATTGCGAGTCCAGGTTGCGCAGACCACGGGTGTCGGCCGGCTCGCGGTTTTCGATGTCGAAGACATAGCAGTAGTCGCCGGCCGGTGTCGGCAGCCGAATCGGACTCGAAAAACCTTGATCGAGGAAGCCGTAGGGAAACTCCCATTTGAGCGTGGGCTTCTCCCGGCGGTCGCGACCGCCTGATTCGACCCAGACGTAGTGGTCGAGAATCGCGTTGACGGCATGGCGTCCCGACTCGCACGCAGCCTCCATCGACGTCATCCGAGTGAACGTCTTGTTCCAAGTGCCCGCGAAGACCACCGAATTGTTGTGTACCTGATAGCCGCCATGGCGTGCTTGCCAGAAGTTCCGTTGCTGGAGATCTTCGAGCCACCAGTCCTCGGGCGGTGCGCTACTCCAGGACGATTCGTGTGGGTTCCAGGGGTCGGCGCTGGGTCGATTGGCCCAATCCCCGACGATGGGAACGAGGTACGGTGTTTCGTTGCGAACCACGCGGCCTTGGCCCTGACCGGGTCCGGTAGCCATTAACAGGCCACGGTCGAGCGCATACCAGACGGGCCACGGCATGACCTCGTCCGCAACGGATTCGATGTTGCTCGTGAGCGCAGCGACGATCTGGCGCCACACCTCCGCGGCGATTTCGTCGGGAGTGCAATCGCGGGCCGCCTTGCCCCGGCCGAACTCGTCGACCAAGTGACGTGAGGGGGTGTTGAAATCCCCGATGTCGACTGAGAGCACCGAGACGTGGCCGTCGCGGTCCAGCATCGGTTGCCTCTCCCACAATCCCTGCTGGTTGATCGATGACAGCGCCCACTCCGTGCCGGCGTAGTACATGTGCCCCCGGAGCAGCTGGAATTCCGTGTCGAAGTAGTACTGGATGCCGCACAGCGTTTGGAACCGGTCCCACGGCACTCGTCCCAGCTCATCCATCGCGTAGGGATCCCGCCGGCGCTGCGACCGCGTCGCCTTCGGCTGCAATGGTCCTTCGGGTGGGGGGGCGAAGGTCGTGAAACCGTCCAGCCTGGCCACGGTGCCGCCGGTGCCGGCCGCGCGCAGCGCGGAGGTGATGTATTCGGCGACTGGCGCGTCGACGGCGACGACCGTGTAGGCCGGAGTCACCCGCGTACCGTCGGCGAACGTGATTTGCACCCGGGGTCGCAGATGGGGCGGCTGTTTGGGGTCGAACGCCGGAGGATCGAGGCGGGCCGCGGCGCCTAGGACGAAGCGGACACCGAGTGCGGACAGGTGGTGGTACCAGTGGTCGAACCACGCCTCGGTGGTGGGCCCGTTGAGCACCCCGTCGGCCTTGTCGTCGCGGCGGTCCATATTCAGGTACAGCTGGAGATAGGTGGTGATGTTGGTGCGCGCGTCCCCCCAGCGCGAGTCGAACGCGGCGAGGACCCTTGGCATTTCACGCAGGAGCGCGTCGAAATTTGGCGTATAGGAGAACTGGTTGGTCCCGGTCGCGCCGTCGTGTCCGACGAAGAAGTCGTAGGAGGACAGGTTCTGCAGTTCCCTTGCGCGACGCAACGGACTGGTGACGAGGTAGCGCAGCAGCCTGCTCTGGAAGGTCGCGACATCGCTGGCGCTGAAGCCCAATCCTTTGAGCTGGCCAAGGATGCCGAGAAACTCGGCGGGGCTGCGTGGGAGTTCGCGAGGAAAGACGAGGGACGGCTTGCCGTCGACCGTGGTGCCCTGGGTGACCACCCGCCGGACGTTGTCATAGACGGTGCGTGAGGTCGGTGTCCAGCGGGCCGTGCCGCTCACCGTCTCCGCGAGTTGGTAGACCGGGATGCGCTGGAACATGTCCCAGATGTGTAGGTAGTACGCCGGAAAGAACCGGAAGCCATGTTCGCCCGCGACCGCTCGCCCAGGTTGACGTGGCTGGCCCCGCCGGCCCGGGAAGGGACGCAGTTCCGCTCGGCTTCCGTCGTGCGTGCCCACCGTCGAGTACTGAGACGCGGCGAGGCCGCCGAGCTTGACGGGCGGGTACGACCTCGCTGGCTCGGATCCCAGCCCGTTGCGCTCATCGGGTCGAGCCTCGTACACCGTGACGACGAAGCCCCGCTCCGCGAGTTCCTGCGCGGCGGTGAGGCCGGCGATGCCGGCCCCGAGGACCGCCACCGTGGGACGTGGTTCACAGGATCCCGGCGTCGATATGCACTCGCTCATGGTGGCCCCGCCCGGAGTTCGGAGAGCAGTCCGGGCTGCGAGGATGCCCGGACCGCGGCGTGGACGTAGGCCAGCAGCGAGTCGTGAGCACGCTGGACGTCATCGAGCGAGCCCCGGACGCTCACCGTGCCCGCCTCCACGGCCTCGCCAAGCCCCACCCTGGCATCGAGCACGTCGAGGATGGTGACTCGCGAGGTGACGATCCGGGCACCGGCCACTTCCGCTGCACCCTCGGACACCCGAAGTCGGTCACCACCGCGCAGTGAAAAGACCTCGCCGTCGACGTCGAGTTCGACCACCATCGGGCCGAGCTCGGCGACCAGCAAGCGATAACTGTCGGGCACCTCGTGCTCCAGGTGGTCGGCCGAGCGGCGCAATAGCGACGAAATCCGTTCAGCCATACAGGAACTCGAATACACCCGTGCCGACGAAGTCGACGTCTTCGCCGTTGATCGTCCCGCTCGCCCGGGCGGTACCGCCTGTTTCACAGAGCACCGTCGATCGGTTGAGGCACACCTCGCTTGGCTGCGCCAGGCGGGCATAGGACTGCGAACAAAACTCGGCGTGCACCCGGTCGCCCGCCCGTGTGGCGGTGATATCGATCCGCTCCGGTACACCCGGCACCTCGCCGTCCAGGAGCAGCCGCATCGGGGGCGGCAAGGTGCAGTCCGCTGCGCGGCCGAGCAGGCCGTCCGAGCGCGTCTGCACCGCGGCGTGCCGGAATATCGCAGCGGGCTCATCGTGATGCCACACGTAGAGCGCCTGGGACAGGCAGCGTAGCCGGCTCCGGTCGGTCATCTGCAGGAATACCATCGACCACGGGTCCCCGCGTTCGGTGGGCAAAATGGTGCCCCATGTCCACCCGAAGTCGTCGCCCCACCAGAACCGACCCCAGTTGTGGTCGTGATAGGCGAGGTCGTTCTCGATGCGGTGCTCCCGGCCTCCGATCCGTAACCACCCCTGAGTGCGCAGCCTCGGGACGAAGAGCCAGCACATCCGGCCGTCTCCCACCGGTTGGTTGTTGACCACGAAAGGCCGACTCGCCGAGGCGAACTGCAGTTCACCCCGAATGCCCTTGTCGGGCAGGTCGATTGCCACGCGGTAGCCGTCGGGTAGCACGGTCATCCGGCTGCCGCCGATGGTCAGTTCACCGAGATCGGCCGAAACTTCAAGAGCGGAGTCGTCGAACCGCTCGATGGCGCCGGTCCATTTATCGTCGTGAGCGATCACGATGACGCGTGGCGCAAGCCGGACCTGACCGGCGCCGAATACCTCGTTGGTGAGGCTGAAGTTGACCAAGAGCCGGAAGCCGCGCCCGTGGACCACGAAGTGGTGCCACTCCTTGAAGCCCTCGGGCCGGGCGGTGGCAAGCACTGGGGCGCGGAGGAAATCGCTGCCTGCGAGCACCGCGCTCATCGCAGCCACCGCGTAGTCGTTGCGGCGGGCGGTGGCGCCTTAACAGGCGGATTCGGTTGTACCGTAGCGGAATTGGCGAGTCCTTCGATCGCCTCACCGAGGCTCGCCAGCCCGAGCAGCACATGCACGAAGTCGTCGGACTCGCCGGGCGGGCCGGATCGGCGGTCGCCGTCGGCCAACGTCTGAACCGCCCGGGCCAGCCCGGCAAGGCCAACCAGGTAGCCAATGAAATTGCTCTGGTCGGCGAGCGCCTCGCGAGGATCGGAGAGCGTCATGCGAACCCCTCGGGCCGCAGCCGGGCCAGGATGGAATCGTCGAGGCCATGCCCGACGACAGCGTCGGCCAACAGCTCCGCCCAAGCGTCGGGGGCGGCGTTGGGGGCGGCGGGACCGTCGAGAACGTTGAGGCTCACCGTCTCCCAGACGCGTCGGAGGTTCTCCACTGCTTCCGAGGCGACCAACGCGTCGCGCAGCCGCACCCCGTCAGGTGTGTTCGCGTAGCGCCGGCCCTCGGCAACCAGCAGGTCGTGCAGCCCCCGGGCGGCCGCGGGGTTACCGAGAACCGCGCGGCGCGCGCCAAGAAGTAGGTCGAACACCGTCCGCTCCGTCCCGCAGGCCTCGTGCGGCGGGGCGGGTAGCAACCGCGGGGTCTCCCGCTCGATGAGGTCGAGAGTGAGCTCGCGGATCCGCTCGAGCTCGGCCAGCATCGCGATCAGGGCTTCGGGGCTCATCGGGTCCGCCCGTGCACGTAGTCCACGAGGTCGGCCAGCACGTCGCTGTGGCGGCTGCGTGGCAACCAGTCGAGACCGGCAAGCGCCCGCGCCGCCTCCCGGGCATGGCGGGCGGCGACATCCCGAGCGTGCCTGAGCGAGCCGACGCGGTGCATCAATTCGTAGAGCCATCGAATGTCGTTGAGGCTCTTCGACTCCGAGGGATGGTGTCCCCGCAGCCGAGCCTCGATTTCGGCCCTACCGAACTGGGACAGTTGGCCGCGGGCGGTGAGTCGATCCAGCAGCTCGGTCAGCCCTAACTCACCGTCCGCGCCCGGGCGGCGCTTGGCCAGTATCTGCACGGCGTGATCCCGGTCGTTCGGTTCGGCACACCGCAAGGTGTGCAGCAGCATCAGCGTCCGCTTGCCCTCCCAGAGGTCGCCGCCGATCTCCTTGCCGTACTCCTCCGGGTCCGCCCGCAGGTTCAGCAGGTCGTCGGTGATCTGGAAGGCCGCTCCGAGGTGCCGGCCGAGGGACTCCAGGGGCGCCAACCGCTCGGGTCCGGCACCGGCAGCGATCGCGCCGGCCTGTAGCGGTGTGATGAACGAGTACCAGCTGGTCTTGAGTTCCACCATCTTGAGGTAGTCGTCATCATCGAGTCGCCAGGTGTTGGACCGAACCCACTCGAGCTCCAGCGCCTGACCGTCGACGGTCAGCCGGGTCATCTTGGCGACGGCTCGCAGGATGCGCAGGGCAGGCCCGAGCCCTACCCGCTCGACGTTGTCAAGCAGCGGTTGTAGCGACAGCGACAGCATGGCGTCGCCGACATTGACGGCGATCGGCACGCCGTGGTCGATGTGCAGCGTGGGTTTGCCACGCCGCCACCACGATTCGTCCTCGATGTCGTCGTGGATGAGAAACGCGTTGTGGTAGAGCTCCAGCGTCGCAGCGGTCGGCAGTATCGCCTCGAGGTGGCCGCCGAGCCCGAGGCAGGTCGCGATGCTCAGGGCCGGCCGCAGCGCCTTCCCGCCGCGCAGGGGGTAGTCAAGGATCAGGTCGTAGAGGCCGTTCGACCCGTGCTCATCGGGACCGTACAGCCGCTTGATCTCGCCGTCGCAGGCGTCCTTGCACAAGGAGAGATACTCCTCGAGCACGTGCGACGCCACTGGGACTGGGCGCGCCTGAGGCAAGGTGGATGTCATTACGGATTAGTGATGACGGCGTATCCGCTCGGATCCTTGATTCTTAACGCGTAGGTGATGCGGACTCTGAGCTTGATTGTGTTGGTGTCTGTGTCGCCGACGACCTCCAGGCTGGGAGGGACGCTGACAGCGAGGTCCAGCGCCTCCTCACCCGCTGACGCTTCCGCCGCGCCTCCAGCTGCGATCCGCTGGCGCCGGCCAAGCAGATATGCCATGGCGGCTTTGGTTTTGGGCACGGGCTGCTCGAGCTTTTCTACACGTTGTAGGCAGTTGATGTTGGCCGGAGCCAACAGCACATCGGTGCCAGGGAACCCGCTGGTCGTCAATGCGGTGAGTTGCTTGAGCCCCGCGGTGTCCGTGATGAGACACGACGGCGCCCGGTTCCCACCTTGCTCGACCAGCACTCGGGCATCGATGAGAGCTTTCAGGATGTCGGCCGTCGCCGGGGTGGCGATTGACGCCGCGGGTGCGCCCTTGCGAAGCGCAGGGAACACGGCATCGTCGACCGCCGCGGCGAGTTTGACGGTGTAGGCGATCACTTTCGAGAGCAGTGCGTTGGGTTTAGGCGAGATCGCCTCGGCCAGCGTCACGTCGAATTCGATGGGTAGCGGTTTGAGGTCCAGGAACACGTATGGCGCGGTCAAGTTGTCCTGGGGCACCGCCGTCTGGCTGGGATCGCGAGTGTCCCAGTGCGGGATGGCCTGCCAGGCAACGCTGGTCTGCTCGAACGTCTCTTTAACGGTCTGGTTGGCGAGGGCCAACCGCTCGGCGCTCAGGTACATGGCTGCGACTCCTCGATTGTCGCTCAAATCATGGCAGACAAGATCAACGCGTGCGCAGCACCCCGGCACAGTTCCAGAAAGTGGACCAAAAAGGAGTAGTGCACTACTTATGCAGGAGCGCAATCTCCTGGCCGGGGGACATCTCGCCGCGAGCCACCGCGTCGCAGTGCGCCAGGTGCAGCGGTGCGACGGGGTCGTCAGGCAGCATCCGGCGGCATCGTTCGAAGGCGGCGCGTGCCTGGTCGACATCGCCGGCGTCGAACAGCGCGAAGGCCTCGTCGAACGTGGGCTGCGCCGAGCGCTTCGCGGCGCGAACCGGAGCTGAATCCTCGTTGTAGACTTCGTAAATCGTCACGGGTCGGCGTCGGTTGACCACCAAGACGCGCTCCATGCGACGGACGTCGAACTGCTCCGGATCTGCGAGCCGGGCATAGGTCGCATCGGAGATGAGCAAAGCGGAGCCGTAGCGCTTGTTGGTGCTCTCGATGCGCGCCGCCAGGTTCACCGCATCGCCAATGATGGTGAGCACCATGCGGTTCACCCCACCCACAAGCCCAACCCCAACGGCGCCGGTATTGATGCCGATTCCCACCCGCAGTTCCTCAGAGCCGAGTGCCATCCGCTCCCTGTTGTGCTCGCGCAACGAGCGCAGCATCGCCAATCCCGCCCGGACGGCGTCGGGCTCCGATTCGAAGACGGCGACGACCTCGTCCCCGCGCACGTCTTGAATCATGCCGTTGTAGCTGATGATCGGAACCTCGACGGCCCGTAGAAAGCCCATCGCCAGGTTGCTTGCCTCACCGACGTTCATGTCCTCGAGCATGGTCGTGTAGCCGCGGATGTCGCTGATGAGCACCGTCATCTCGCGTTCGACCCGGTAGCCGTTGCGGACCCGGCGAAGGTCGTCGATGTCGAGGATGCGCAGCAGTTCGTTGGGCACGAATCTCGATTGCACGTCCATCAGGGACTGTCGGTGCTCGTCGGCGGCCCGTAGTCGTGCCTCGAGTTGGAAGTTCCACAGGGGCGCGGCAGCCTGGGCGCACAGGAAGGCGACGGCCTGCTCGTGCTCGGCGCCGAAGCTTCTGCCGGACCCGTCCTGCTCGGCGTAGATCACGCCGATTGTCTTGTCCTGCACCCTTATCGGAACGACGAGGATCGATGGCGCCTCGTGGTCGGTGGCAACGATGACTGGGGAGCCACCGTCCATCGCGCGGCGCACGATATTCCTGTCATAGGGCACCTCGTTCCATGGCCCGTCCACAATCGAAATGTCGCCGTGATCATGGATCGCCCGGACCGACATATTCTCCGCTTCGCCGGTGACGAGCAGGACGCGGCCCGCACCCGTCGTGTCCGCCACCGAGCCCAGAATGATGTTGGCCAAGCCGTCCGGGGTCGGCGCCCCCGACAGCGCGCGCAGGAGCTGATGCGCGCCGACCGGGTCGATCCCAGCCGAACCCGTCTTAAGATCGCGTCTGAGCAGCCAGGGATGCTCCCGAGCGAGCCAGTCAGTGCGCACCGCCACACCCATGCTCAACCAGCGCTGGTACGCCGACCGCAGCATGTGTTCGCGAAAAGTCGTCCGACCGGTCGCAGCGTAGAGTGCTGCGGCCTCCTCGTAGGCACACCCACTGATACTGGGGAGCTGGCTTTCCTCGGCGAGCTCAATTGCTTCGTGAAGGTAGCGTTCCGCCTTAGCGTGTTGCCCGCGCGCTCGCGCCCACGCCCCCTGAATCAGCGCATGCGATGCCGCGTAGTTTTCCGGTGCACCCGCTGCCCACTTGCGGTGGAAATCCAATGCCTTGCGTACGAAGCGCACCGTCGCGCGATCCCGTGGCGCGTGCTGCATCATGCTGAGGGCGCCGATCATGTAGGTGAGTTGCGAGACGGCGGTGCCCGCCAAACCGCCGATCCGCTCGATCGCCTCCTCGGTGGCGCCGGCCGCGCCGGCATAGTCGCCGGACCAGAAGTGCACGCCCTGCTTCATCGTCGCGGCGATGCTCAGGATCACCTCGTCACCCTCGCGACGGGCGGCAGGCACCACCTCCCGCTCGTCATAACCACTCTCGCCGGCGAGGAGCAAGGGATCTTCGCTGCGGCCCATCAGGTTGAGGGCCATCTGCTGACTGGCCTGGCACAGCGTGCTCGGCACGGCTTGCGAACGGATCTGTGGAATGAGGGATTGGGCAAGGACGTCGATCTCCGTCGACGGGCGGCCCACCCAGATCGACTGGGAGATCAGGGTCACGGCGAGCAAACCGGCGAATTCCTGGTCACCCTGGTCGAGCGCCTCCGTGACGGCTTCGCGAAGCATGCCCAGGCCGTCACGCAACGGGTGGCGCCAATGGCGGATGAAGTTGAAGTGCAGGAACAGTGTCTCCGGCCGGGACTCCCTGAATTCTGGCCGGTCCGCGAGCACCACGCCCGCCTCGCCGAAGCGGTGGCTTCCTGCGAGATCGCCGGCGATTACCAGCAGCAGCCCATAACTGGCGAGTACTACCGGCGAGGACGGCGTGTGGCCGTGGGCCAGCGTGAGATCGAGTTGCTTTCGCACCAGCAGCGGGAAGAGGTTCGGGCGGACGATGTAGGAGATGCTGCGGAGCTCAGCGAGGATCCGGATGATCTCGATGACGCGCTGGTCCACGCACTGCGGTAGCGCCAGCAACCGTTCGTTGCTCCATTGGCGCATCATGAGCTTCATCCGTACCAGCTCGATGCCCAGCCGCGGCTTGCCAGCGTCGTATGGCAGCGGCTCGCCGAGCTCTTCCAGCGCGCGCAGCCCGGTGTCCATCGCCTCCTGCAGACGGTTCTGCGCGTACCGTCCCTTGACCCGGAGGTACGCGAGCCGAGCGCGGTCGGCCGGCTCGTGCAACACCTGCTCGGCCTCGTCGAGTAGCGCATGCAGCGCCGCCACTTCACCGACCAGCAGCGCGGCCTCCGCGGCGTCGAGCTGCAGCTCCCGGGTCAGTGGAAGGTGCGTGGCCCAACGCTGACCGCCGAGCAGGTCCAGCGCGTTGCGGCAGTACTCGAGCGCCAACGGGAACGAGGCCTGCGCCCTCGCCTTCCGTGCCGCACGCCGCAGCACCTCGACGAACCGAACGCGCTCGGCATCGTCGGCGAGCCCGAATCCGCCGATGCCGACGTGGCGCGCGGCCTCGAACAACCGGTCGTCCCCCAGCTGAACCAGCCGCCGACCGATCCGCAGGTGTGTCTCGCGTTTGGCGTCGTCGGACAGTCCCTCCCGCGCCGCCTCGGCCACCCGGTCGTGGCTGAAGCGGTAGCGCGCATCGTGACTGATCGCGTTGGCGATCCGTCTGCCACCGCTGTCAACGGCCTCGACCAGACGAAGCTCGAGGCACGCCCACAGCGCCTGGGCCACCACGTCGGGCGGCAGCGCCGCGGCTGCCGTGGCGTCGTCCAGGTCGAACTCGCCACCGATGCACGACAGCGAACTCAACACCGCCCGATCGTTCGGGCGCAGCTGGCCGAGGTAGCGGTCGAGGAACTCGGCGGCGGTGGCGGTGGCCTCGATCGACGCGAGGACGCGCAGGTCCCAACCGGGGTGCCCGCCTGGGCCGACCGGGGTGAGGGCGCCTTCGCGTTGTGCGCGGTACAGCAGCTGACGAACCTGCAGCGGATTGCCCCCGGTCCGATGGTGGAATTCGCCGGCCACGTCGCCCAACTCCACACTCCGGCCGCACACCGCAGCGAGTAGCTCCTCGATGTCCTCGCGGGATAGTGGGCCGAGCTCGATGCTGCGCAGGCTCGCAGAGGTGAGGCCCGCCGAGCCCGGCTCGAATTCGCCCGCGCGATGTGCAAGGACGACCAACACGTTGCGCAGCGACACCGTCAACAGTTCGGACAACAGCAGCAGCGTGTCTCGATCTGCCCACTGCAGGTCGTCGATCGCCAGCACCACAGGCCGGTAGGACGCGGTATCGGACAGCAGCCGGATGACGCCGCGGTGCAGCCGTCGGCGAGCATCCGCTGCATCAAGGTCTGCTACCTGCGAGGTCTCGCCGAGGACTCGTGCCAGCCCGGGCACGAGGTCGCCGAGGATGCCGGACAGCGACGACATCCCGCCGAGGATGTCCGCACGCCAACGACCGCGTTCTGCCGGGCCGGTGGCCTCCATGGCGCGGACAGCCGAGCCGAGCGCATCTCCCACCGCCGAGTACGGTGCGGGCGCGCCGTCCCGGCACCTCCCGTACGCAAATACGCAGTCGCGCGCGGACACCTCGACGCCGAAGGCCTGCATCAGCGTCGACTTGCCAACTCCCGGCGCCCCGCTGAGCACGACGCATCCTCCGCCGACGCGTCCTGCCGCTTCGACCGCGGATCGGAGTTCGGCGAGCTCGTGCCGCCGGTCGGCCACACGGCCCTCGAAGTCGAGCACCGGAGTCGTCACGGCGCGGGACACACCGTGGCGGGCGCCGTCCGCCGGACGGCGCCGCAAGAGGTGAAGCGCACGTGCGTGCCGGGTTCTTCTTTACCGGCAACGTTTAGTCCGCTCAATTCCCGACAATCTCCGGGCAGTAGGCCTGTGCGCTGGCACTGACGAAAAAGGACGCTTGGCTGGCGTCCCAGTAGGGTTCATCCTGCCGGATCTCGACGACGGCTTGGTCATAGGACTTGCCGTGCTGCATCTCATTGCAAAGATCGCGCGCGGTGTTGATGTACTCGTGCCCGTCGGTGATGCCCATCCCGTTGCGAATGTTTTGGATGAACTGCGCGTCGTTCGTATCTGCGTGCCCGGTTGCCGCGAGGGCCGTGGCGCTCGCCAGGACCGTCGCGATGGATAGAAGCACCTTCATTGGGGACCGAACCTAACTCGAAATCCAGTGATGCAGACAACGATCTTTCCACGCAGGACGTCCCCAGCCACACCCGAGAAAGCGTGTCGCCCATCGCTAGCGCGGCGCCTACTGGATCGCCGTCGCCCATCAAACCGTCGCACCGCTGGTGTCATAGGGATACCGGTTGATCGTAAACACACCTCAGCCTGAAACTCCCACGGGCATACTGCTCACCCCACCCGCTCTCCGCCTCCGGCCGACGTGGCCGGCGCCTTGAGGACCGCCTTGATGACGAACTGTTTCCAGCGCTTCCTCGTCCTGCTGGCCGGTGTCGCGCTACTGGTGGGCGGCCTTATCGCACTTCGGTTTCCGGTCTTTCTCCCTGACTTCGATCAGTGGGGCTTCCAAATCAATTGCGGCAGTGGGTTTCAGAGCGCTTTGACGCAGGCCAGCGTCGCCGACTCGGGCGGAAACAATTATGTCGATCAATGCCACGCGGCGATAGCGGTGCGTCGTAACTGGACGATCCCACTGACGGTTACCGGGGCCTTGCTCCTTGGCGGATTGATGGTCCGGCCGTCTCGTCGGCTCGCCTGACGGCATGCAGGTTCGGCGCCGGCCGTGCGGCCACGCCGGCGCTGTAGCGTGCGGGAATGGAGATCGACCGTCGACAAGTATTCCGCGGCTGCCTACTGGGCGGCGCGGTAGGTGACGCGTTGGGTGCACCGGTCGAATTCCACACCCGCGAGCAGATCCTGGGCCAATTCGGCTCGGCGGGAATCACCGCGTACGCACCGGCCTACGGCGGCATCGGCACGATCACCGACGACACCCAGATGACGCTGTTCACCGCCGAAGGCCTGCTGAGGCACTGGGTTCGGGGATGCATGAAGGGCATATCGACGCATACCGGCGTGACCGCCAACGCATATCTGCGGTGGCTGCACACCCAGGACCTAGCCGCGGTCGACGGGGTCGAGGTCGGCGAACCGTTCGGTGGGGATGGCGAAACAGGCTGGCTCTATCAGCAGCGCCAGCTGCACAGCCGGCGTGCCCCTGGCAACACATGCGTGTCGGCGCTGCGGTGGATGCGCGCTCCGGGGGAGCCCGCCGGCAACCACAGCAAGGGATGCGGCGGCGTGATGCGGGTAGCGCCCGTTGGGCTATTTGTCTCGCGGATGCCGGGGGGCACCCTGCGAAAGGCGTTCGAGATCGGTACCGAGCTAGCGGCACTGACACACGGTCACCCGACGGGTTCGTTGTCCGCCGGGATGTTGGCCGCCCTCATCTGTCAGCTGGCCGGTGGCATAGCGTTGCCCGACGCGCTGCCAGAAGCGAAACGAATCCTCGCCGAGTTCCCCGACCACGACGAGACGCTTCGCGCGGTCGAGGCCGCCGAGGCCGCGGACCGCCGCAATGGACCCCGCCACGATGCCGTTGCCGGGCTCGGGCAGGGCTGGGTGGCCGACGAGGCGTTGGCGATCGGCATTTACTGCGCACTTGCGGCGGTGTCGTTTGCCGACGGCGTGGTCCTGGCGGTCAACCATGAGGGCGATTCGGACTCGACGGGCTCGATTGCGGGCAACCTACTCGGAGCGGCGCTGGGTGTGGGTGCCATTTCGACCGATTGGCTTGAGCCGCTGGAACTTGGCGACGTGATTTGCGAGATCGCCGACGGCCTCTACGACTACCCGAGCTGGCACCTTTCCGGGCACTCGGCCGACGAAGACACCGAGCGCATCTGGCGCAAGTATCCCGGCTTTTGAGGAAGCATCTTGGATTCGTCGACCCCGGCTAGTGACTAATATATGGACGACGTTGGGAGGTCGACGATGACTGACGCTTTTGTTCTTGGCGGCGTTCGCACCCCGTTCGCAAAGTACGGCAGTTCGCTGTCGCATATCCGTACCGATGACTTGCTCGGGATGACGATGAAGGGCGCATGTGAGCGCGTCGGAGTCGGCCTGGACCAGATCGAAGACATCGTGGCCGGCTGCGTCAACCCGGCCCACGAGGGCATGGGCGACATTGCCCGGTGGGCAGCCCTGGCGGCGGGATTTCCCGACAGCGTCGCGGGTGTCACCATCAACCGGTTCTGTGGCTCGTCGGTGAGCGCGACCATCAATGTGGCGCATGCGATCAAGGCGGGTGACCTGGGTGTCGGGATCGCCTGCGGGGTGGAATCGATGTCGCGGTCCGGCTGGGCGTATATGAAGGGCGATGCGCCGTTCGCGCCGCGGGGACCGGTGCTGCTGCTCGACACGATGTGGGCGGGCGCGGGTGGCCCGCCCAATCCGGCGCTACTGGCCCGCAACGCCTACATCAGCATGATCGAGACCGCGCAGAACGTCGCCAACCGCTATGAGCTGACGCGTGCGGAGATCGACGCGTTCGCGCTCCGGACGCAACAGCACGCCAAGGCGGCCCGTGACTCCGGGCGGCTGGCCAAAGAGATTATGCCCGTTCAGATTCCGGCGACGAAGAAGACGCCGGCACGCACGTTCGAACACGATGAGTTCATCCGCGATGACACCACCGCCGAGCTACTGGCCGCGCTGCCGGTGCAACCCGGCACCACGCAGATGACCGCGGCCAACTCCACGCCGCTCACCGACGGCGCGAGCGCGATCGTGCTGGCGTCGGGGGAGCGCGCGGCCGAGCTCGGTGTTGTCCCGTTGGCCCGAGTCGTGTCGTCGGCCGTGTATGGGATCGATCCGCTGATCATGGGCATGGCGCCGGCCTACGCGCTGCCGGTGGCGATCAAGCGCGCCGGGCTGTCCCCCCAACAGGTCGACGTGTGGGAAGTCCACGAGGCGTTCAGCGCACAAGCGCTTGGTGTGCTCCGCGAACTGCCAAACCAACTGGACGGCTTCAAGATTCCCGACGAGAGGTTGACGCCCAACGGTGGCGCCGTCGCCATCGGACATCCCTTCGGTGCGACCGGGACCCGCTACGTACTGACGCTGGCCACCGAGTTGCGCGAGCGCAACGCCCGCTATGGCGCCCTGGGTGTGTGCATCGGTTCCGGCCAGGGCGTTGCACTTGTCCTGGAGAATCCCGAGGCGCGTTAGATCGGTTCGCCGGCATCGAAGGAGAGGTGTCATAGGTCGCGACGCCACGGCATTTGAGGTCGAGCCGATCGGGGTCGTGTCGAGTTCTCGTTTGGACCCGATCGATGACGGCTGGGACAACGAGACGTGCAGCATCGTCCTCGCGGATCGGTTCGACGAATCGGCCCTCGACGGACTTGAGGCCTTCTCTCACATTGACGTCGTCTACCTGTTCCACCGGGTGACGCGGGACAGGATCGAGGAGGGCGCGCGCCACCCGCGCGGTAATCCGGACTGGCCCAGCGTCGGCATTTTCGCCCAGCGCGGCAAGAACCGGCCCAACCGGATTGGCGTGACCACATGTCGCCTGATCGGCGTCGGGGGACGCGAAATAGCGGTTGCCGGTCTCGACGCCATCGATGGCACGCCGGTGCTCGACATCAAACCCTACCTCCGCGAGTTCGGCCCCAGAGGCGATGTACGCCAACCTGATTGGGCGCGAGAATTGATGCGCGGCTACTGGTCCTAGGTTCAGCGCTGCATCGACTTGAGATAGAAGAACTCCTCCAGCCCGTGGGCACCCAGCTCGCGCCCATGGCCGGAGCAGTCGACCCCACCGAACGGCGCGCACGGGTTGAACGCCCCGCCGTTGATGTCAATCTGACCGGTGCGGATCCTGCGCGCGACGCTCAGCGCATGTTCCTCGTCGCCCGACCACACCGCCCCCGACAGCCCGAAGCGCGAGTCATTGGCGATTCGGATCGCGTCCTCCTCGTCGTCGAAGGCGATGATCGACAGCACCGGCCCGAAGATCTCCTCCCGGGCGATCGACATGTCGCTGCGCACGTCGGAGAACACCGTCGGCGCCACGAAGAAGCCGTGGTCAAGACCCGCCGGCGGTTCGGCGCCGCCGGTGACCAGACGGGCGCCGTCGTCGATGCCGCGCCGGATCCACCCGCGCACCCGGTCGCGTTGCAGAGCCGACACCAGTGGACCCTGCTGCGTGGCGTGATCGAACGGGTCGCCCAGCTGGTGGGCGACCGCGACCGCGGCTGCGATCGCCTCGGCCTCGGCCAGTCGCTCGCGCGGCACGATCAGGCGGGTGAGCGCGATGCACGTCTGGCCGGAATTGAGCAGGCAACGGGTCACGCAGGCCGTGATCGCCAGCTGCATGTCGGCGTCGCCGAGGACGACGCATGCCGACTTACCACCTAGCTCGAGCGCAGCGGGCACCAGGTTGCGTCCGGCCACCTCGCCGATGTGCCTTCCCACGCCCTCGGACCCGGTGAAAGTGACCATGTCGACGCCCGGGTGTCCGACCATCGCCTCGCCGATCACCTGACCGTAGCCGGTGACCAGGTTGACCACCCCGGGCGGGAAGCCCACCTCCTCGAAGATCTCGGCCAGCGCGAACGTGGACAGCGGCGTGACTTCGGAGGGCTTGAGCACCACCGTGCACCCCGCGGCCAATGCCGGCGCGACCTTCGCGGCCATCTGGTGTAGCGGGTAGTTCCACGGCGCGATCGCGGCCACGACACCGATCGGCTCGCGCACCACCAGGGAGTTACCGACCTCCTCCTCGAGCGCCAACTCATCCAGCAGCCCGCCCATGGACGCGAACGACATCGTCGGCAGACCGACCTGGAGGAGCCGTGACAGCCCGATCGGGGTGCCGACCTCGCTGGTGATGATGGCGGCTAGCTCGTCGCCGCGCTCAGACAGCCGCTCGGCGACGGCGTCGAGCAGATCGGCGCGCCGATCGACCGGGGTGGCCGCCCAGCCTGGGAACGCGGCTCGGGCCGCCGCCACCGCTCGGTCCACGTCGGCGGCGGTGCCGGCCGGAATGCTGGCAATCACCGCCTCGGTGTAGGGATTGACGACGTCAATCGTCTGGTCGCCAATGGCCTGAACCCATTGGCCGCCGATGTACAGGCGGTCGTGGACAGGGGTGGGAATCATCGTCGTCATGGTGATCGCCTCCTCACGCGTGCACGGCGGGCCGAGCGGCGCCCACCGTGGCGGCGATCGCTGCCGCGGTGCGGTGGGCGAGCGCCATGGTCGAGATCATCGGGTTCACGCCGCTGGCGGTCGGCATCGCGCTGGCGTCGCCGATATAGACGCCGGGCGTGTCGTGCAGCTCACCCGATGGATTGGCGACCGACGTGGTGGGGTCGGCCCCCATGCGGCAGCTGCTCATCTGATGGGCGGAGAAGATCTTGTGGCCGCCGACCCGCAGCGGGAGGCGCTGCATCGCGGTGATGAATTTCTCGAGGTCGTCGCCGCGCCGCCAGCGGGTGGGCGCCGGAGTGAAGGGGACGATCTCGTCGGCACCCGCCGCGGCATGCAGGCGGATCTGCTTTTCCAGCGACGTTTGGGCGACGCGCACGTCGACTTCGTCGGTGAGCGCGTAGCGCACCACACCGTTGCCCCGCTGGTCGATCGTCACGCTGCCGTGTCCGCGATCCCGCGCTATCCCGATGAACCACGCCGCGTTCTCCAGGCGGGCCATCGTCTGTTTGTGCTCGGCGCCCGACGCTCGCGCCATCCCGGCCGCGATGATCGAGAGCGCCCATTGCGCGTTCTGAATCAGGAAGCCGTAGCCGTCCTCGATGTTGGCGAATTCGTCGATCATCGCCGTCATCGGGGCGCCCCACCACGGCTTCTGCTCGTCGGGGTAGAGACCCAAGAAGGCCACCACGGGGTGCAGCCGCAGGTAGCGCCCCACGGCGGGACCGCCGATCCCCGATCGCAGTAGCAGGGCGGGCGACTCCAGCGAGCCGCAGGCGACCACCACCCGCGGCGCGCGCACGGCAACACTCGACGTCGCACCGGTCTGCGGGTCGGCATAGGCGGCCTGAACCCCGGCCGCCCGGCCATCCTCGACCAGTACGCGCTCGGCAGTGCAGTGCACCACCACCCGGGCACCGGCATCGACCGCGTCGCGCAGGTAGGTACGACGGACGTCGAGCTTGGCGCCGGAGCGGTCACCGAAGCCAATGTGGCCGGCCGAGTCCGGCGAGTAGCAGGCGGGATCAGCGTTGCGGCGCAGCGTCGTGAACGACCATCCGAGCGCCGCTGCCCCGTCGCGCATGCGCTGGTGTGGGCCATTGAGGTCCGAGCAGCGGTCGTTGACCCCCAGCCGGGCGCACACTGCATCGAGATGACCGTCGAACTCGGGGCCCGCGACATCGCGCAGACCAAATTCGCTGGCCCACTGTTCGCGCACCCAGGTCGGGGTGCGTAAGCAGTTGGACCAGTTGATCGTCGGGCCGCCACCAAGCGTCGCGGCGGCCAGCAGACTGACGTTGAAGTCAGCGGTGGGTGTCGGCCCGCCGCGCCAGAACATATCCTGCATCGTCGGCAGCTCCAGGCCGGTGAAGTCGGCCTCGTTGCGGTTGCCACCCGCCTCGAGCACGACCACGTCGAGGCCGGCCTTGGCGAGCACACCCGCGATCAGGCCGCCGCCCGCGCCGGAGCCGACCACGCACACGTCCGCGTCCAGCACCGCCTCCGGGCCCTGGGGAACGAACGTGGCTGGCGGCTCGCCACCACCGGGGGCGCACGGCGGCGGGCCGCCGTAGCCCCACGTCTGCCACGTCGGATTCATCCCGGTAACGGGGTCCGGTGCGCAGTAGGCGAACGCGAGCGTCAGCGAGGTCAGCGCGTTCATGCCGGCGGCCGGCGCAACGCCCATCATGCCGACGTTGCGCAGCAACTGCTCGCGGGAGCGCAGCGACCCGGTCGCGAACCCCAACACATGCAGTCCGTCCAGCAGCCCGAGCAGCCCGGCGAGCTGCTCCTGCGGGAGCTGGGCGAGGGCCTGCGCGACGCACGCGTCGGCGCCCAAGTCGCTGCCGCTGGACGCCCAGAATCCGGTGGCGTCCTCATCGCGCCGAATCGACGGAACAACGGTGTCGGCCAGGGCGCGTAGCACGGCGCGCTGGCTGTCGGTGAGTTGCAGTGTCATGGTTGTTGTCCCCCGTCCGGGTCGATGTCGGGTCAGTTGGAAGTCGGCAGGTTGGGGCGCTTGGCAATTGGGCGGACACCGAGGTCGGGGTCGATGCGCGTCTGCGCAATCACGCTCATCGACGCAGGCGGCGACGCGGCCGTCTTAGTGGTCGTGGCTGTAGTGGTCCTGGCTATCGCCATCGCCGGTCCTTTGCTCCCTCAAGGGACCCTACGCGCAAAGTCGGACTGACCACAGGGCGTGAGGCGATGATGCGCCTACCGACGGTCACCGGGCAGCGATCGGCGGCTGACCGCAGTAGCAATATCCGTATCGGCGACACTGATTGCTCCCATCGCAATTATTCGGACGAATGATTCCGCTTAAGTCTAGGCCGGTTGCCATCCGAGTTCAAGATATTCCGGATGAATTGTTCCGGTTAGTGCTAGGGTGGGAAGCTGATGACAGCTCGACCCAGGCCGGCCAGCCGCGCGGTGCGACGCGACGCGCTGCTGAACCGGGAGAAGATTTTGACGGTGGCCGCCGAACTGATGGCCCAGCGCGGGCGCAACGTCCCACTGGCCGACATCGCCGAGGCGGCCGGTGTCGGCGTCGGCACGTTCTACCGCGGATATCCCGACCGCACGGCGCTGCTCCACGCCTTGGAGCTGCGCGCCTACGGCATGCTCATCGTGGTGCTCGACCGCATCGAGGAGTCGGGACAGACGGGCGCCGACGCGGTGGAGACCTTTCTGAACGAAAGCCTGAATCTGGGCAATCAGTTGGTGCTGCCGCTGCGTGGAGCACCTCCACTCGCCGATGACGCGGCCACCGGCGCCCGCCAGCGGATCAACGCGACCCTGGAACGGTTCCTCGCCGACGGCCGAGCCGATGGGACAGTGCATGCCGACGTCAACGCCACCGACATCATCGTCTGCGGTGCCATGACCACCCAACCGCTGCCCCTTGGCTCGGGCTGGTCAGCCGTCGCCCGCCGGCACATTCGCCTTTTCGTTCAGGGCGTCCGTGCGGCCGCCGGCCAGCCGCTGCCTGGCCCGGCGGTGACCCAAAACGACATTGAAGCGATGTTTCGTGGCGACACCACGGGGTGACGCTCGCGCATCAGCCTTTCAATACATAACCTAAAAGTCTTGTCCACCAAGCAACTTCGGTGCTTCAGCGGGTCCGCGCATCGCTGACCGCGGCGAGCACGGCTCGGCCACCGGGGTCCTCGGCGGTGGAGGGTACGACGGCGACGCAGTCGGCCCCGGCCCGGTGGTACGCGCGCAGGCTGGCGGCGATGCGGTCGGTGGAACCGAGCAGGCAGACCTGCTCAAACAGTGTCTCGGGAATGTGGTCCGCCAGCTCCAAGCGGCGCGCGCCGGCCCGGGCACGCCCGACCAGATCGCCGTGGCCAAGCTCGCTGAACATCTCGCCGTATCCGGGAGGGGCGAGATAGACCGCCAGCTGGGCGGCCAATTGGCGCCGCGCCGCATCGCCAGGTTCGAATGCGGCCGGAACCCAGACGGTCAGGCTCGGCGGGGTGCGGCCGGCCCGTGCGGCCACCCGGTCGATCGTGGCACGCACTTCGGTTACCCGTTGGGGTGGAACAAGATTGAGGACGATCTCGTCGGCGTGCCGGGCCGCCACCCGCGTGATCGCGGGTCCGAAAGCCCCGACCGCAATGCGGGTGTCGGGCCGAGGTTGGCGCAGCCGGAAACCATGGCTGCGAACCCGCTGGCCGTCGTAGTCGCCGCGGTTGCCGGCGAGTAGCGAGCGTAGGCACTCGATTGTCTCGCGCATGCGGGGCGCGGCGTGCCCCCACTCGCGGTCGTGCCAGCCCGCCACGATCGACGGGCTGGAACCGCCGAGCGCCACATCCACTTGGCTGCCGGTCAGCGACGCGACGGAGCTGACGCCGAGTGCGAGCGAGACCGGGCTGCGCACGCCGACCGCCAGTGGTCCGAGTCGCAGCGGCAAGCCGGGCACGCGATGGCCGATCGCGGTGGCCAACGCGAAGGCGTCATAGGTCGCCATTTCGCCAATCCACAAGGCGTCCAATCCGGCCCCAGCATGCGAGCCGACGACTTCGGCGATGTCGAGGGCTTCCTCGTCGGGTCGGTCCAGCCAGAACGGCAGAACGGCTTCGACGCGTCCGGTCACAGCATCGACGAGTTGGCGTGCTGGCCCAGCAGGATCCGGCCGGGGAGCTCGCGTGAGGCCTCGTTGACCTGGAAGTGGGCGGTAGCGGTGAACGCGTCGCGGAACCGTCGTTGCAATGGTGAGTCGTCGTAGATCGCGCTACCGCCCGCCAGGTCGTACATGGTGCGTACCACGTCGGCGGAGGTTCGCATGCCGTGAGTTGCGGCCAGGCGCAATCGGTTACGCAGTTCGACTGGCACCGGGTCGGGGGTTTGGCTGGCCTGCCAGGCTTCGTCAATCGCTTCGTAGTAGAGCGCTCTGGCCGCGCTGAGCGCCGACTCGGCGGCCGCGACCGCAGCCTGCGTCGCCGAGCGCTCGGCCAGCGTACGCGTCGCCCCAAGGCCTTTCTTCCCGCCGGCCAAGTCGACGAGATCGTCGATCGCCGCACGCGCATTGCCCAGCGCCGGCGCGGCAACCGACAACGCAAAGAATCCAAACGGGGGAAAGCGGTACAGCGGCCGGTCCACGACGGGCCCATCGAAGATCGACAAAACCCGATCGGCGGGCACGAACACTTCGTCGGCAACAGTGTCGTGACTGCCGGTGCCCCGCAATCCCAGCGTGTGCCATGTGTCGAGGACCTGGAGATCATCCTTGCGCAACGCGACGACGGACGGCACCGACTGGTCGCCGATCATGCATCCGGCGAACATCACGTCGGCGTGGCAGATGCCGCTGCAAAATGCCCAGCGGCCGGAGACCACGACGCCACCGTCGACCGACCGTGCCTTGCCGCGGGGTGCCCACACGCCCGCGGCGACGCCGCGCCCGTCGGAGAACAATTGGTCGCGGCTCGACGGCGGCAGGTAGGCGACCAGCAACGTGCTGGTGATCCCGATCGCGACGCACCAGCCGGTCGACGCGTCGCCGCGGGCCAATTCCTCGGCTGCCCGCAGCGCCACTTGTGGTGGCAGTTCTAACGCGTCAACCTCTGCCGGCGCACCCGCACGCAATAGCCCGCTCTCGCAAAGCATCTCCACCAGCTCGTCGGGGAGGCAACGGGCGGTGTCGATATCGACCCACATCTCCCGGGCCGCGGCTGCGATCTGCCGGGTCGTCGCCTCCAGGTCGTCGGTGCGTGGCGCGGCGGTCGGTTCGGTGTTGATCATTGCGGCCTCGGCATTCGGAGCTGGTGGCATGGTTCAGTTACGTTACCATAGCGGTTCAATTCCTGAACCGGTATGGTAATTGAACCATGGCCCTTTCTTCTGATTCTTCTGATCTGTCCCATCGTCTGTCCCATCGCTTCGAAGGGGAGTCGGTGGGCCGTGCCCTTGAGCTGGTCGGTGAGCGCTGGACGTTGTTGATCCTGCGGGAGGCCTTCTTCGGGGTGCGCCGCTTCGGGCAGCTGGCGCGAAACCTGAACATTCCGCGGCCCACGCTCTCGTCGCGGCTTCGGATGCTGGTCGACGTCGGACTGTTGGAGCGGGTGCCGTACTCCCGGGAACCGGAGCGGCATGAGTACCGGCTTACCGCCGCCGGACGCGGTCTGTTCGGCGCGGTTGTCACGCTCATGCGATGGGGCGACGAGCATCTGCCGAACCCCAACGGCCCACCAATCGTGCTGCGTCACAACGGCTGCGGCCAGATCGCCGACGCGCGGCTGATCTGCGCGCACTGCGGCGACGAGATCACCGCGCAAAACGTGACGCCCGAGCCGGGGAGCGGTTTCACGGCAAGCGGCTAATTCTTGCGGGCGACGATGCGCTCGATGAGGCCGAGCTTGAACCTTTCCGAGCGCTCGATGACGAATGGGCGATCGAGGACTTTGGTGAGCGGCCGGCGCAGGAAATGCTCGCTGGCCATCGGTACCGTGATGACCTCGTACGCGCGCTGGACGCCTCGCGCGATGCGAGACGAGCTGGCGACGTGGTCAACCAGGATCAGCTTTCCGTCTGGCTTGAGCACCCGCGTCATCTCGTCGAGTGCCGCGTCGATGTCCGGTATCGCGCATAACCCGAAGGTGCACACCACCGTGTCGAAGACAGCGTCGGTGAACGGCAGAGCATGCGCGTCACCTTGTCGCAGTTCGACGTCGCGGCCGAGGTCGCGGGCCCGCGCGCGGGCGAGAGCGAGCATCCCTTCGCTGAGGTCGATTCCGGTCAGCCGCACATCGGGCGGGTACGCGTGCAGGTTCAAACCCGTGCCCACGGCGACTTCGAGCACGTCGCCGTGGGCCTGCGAGCACGCCCAGCTGCGGGAGTCGCCGAAAAGAGTGCGCTCCATGAACCGCATTTCGCGGTCGTAGGATCGAGCCTTCTTGTCCCAGTAGCGGTGCCACCGCTGGGCGCGGTCTTGGTTACTAGCACTCATGGGACACGCAGCGAATCCGGCGATTGACCTTGCCCGACTGCGCTTCTGGGCGCGAGCGCGATGCGAGCATGTCGGCTTGGAATGCTGGTGATGTTGCGCACCCAGGGGCGTTCGGGTCTGCCGCCGGCGGAGGGAGTAAGGGTGTAGCGGGTGAGGATTTCGCGCAGCACAACGATGCCCTCCATGAGTGAAAATCCCGCGCCGATGCAGCGGCGGACTCCGCCCCCGAATGGCAGCCAGGTGTTGGGTTCGACTTCGTTGTCCAGGAATCGATCGGGCCGATAGATCGTCGCGTCGGGGTAGCTGTCGCGGCGTTGGTGGGCCAGCACGATCGAGGTGCTGACCACGGTGCCCGCCGGTAGCTGCCAGCCGCCGATGACTTGGTCGCGGGTGAGTTTGCGTGCGGTGGCGGCGATTACGGGATGCAGCCGCATGCTTTCCTTCAGCGCGGCCTCCAGGTATTTGTCGTCGTTTTCGACCGCGGCCCGGTAGGCGCGGTGCTGCAGGTCGGGATGGCGTGCCAGTTCATACAGTGTCCAGGCCAGAGCGGCGGCGGTGGTTTCGTGTCCCGCCAGAAGTAGTGTTATCAGCTGATCGCGTAGTTCGGCGTCGGTGAGCGCCGGTTCGTCGGCTTGGCTGCCGGCCTGTAGCAGCCGGGACAGCACGTCGGTGCGCCGACTCAGGTCGCGCTCGTGGCGACGCCGGCGGATTTCGGTGTAGAGCAGCGCATCGATCTCGTTCTGGTTGGCGCGGAACCGTTTCCACGGACCGATGCGATTCAGCCTCGGGAACACCCAGCCGAGCAGAATGATGGAGGGGACATTGACCATCCGGTTCAGCCGGGGCGCGAGCTGATCGTGGGTGTGGGCGTCGGTTACGCCGAACACGACGCGCATGATCACGTCCAGGGTCACGGCGTTCATGCGGTCGAGCGCGCGTAGTTCGGTGTTGGTGTTCCATCGGTTGACCTCGGCGCGCGCGATGCTTGCGACGAGGTCGCGATAGCCGCGCAGCGACGCACCGTTGAACGCCGGCATAAGCAGACGCCGCGCACGGGCGTGCTCTGCTTCGTCGGTGAGCAGCACCGAGTGCTCACCCATGATCGGTCCGAGGATTTGATTGCCTTCGCCCGCGTGCAGGTCGCGCGGGTCGCCGGCGAAGATTTCCTTGATGTGTTCGGGCCGGCTGAACACCACGATGTGATCGGCGAAGGGCGGAATTCGTACCGTAAACACGTCGCCGTAGCGACGGGCCATCGCCGGCAGGAACCACGCGCGGTAGCGCCGGAACAGCATGCCTTGCACCGGCCCGGCCAGTCGCGGCCCCGGTGGATATGGCGATCCCATCAGATGCCTCCTTGCGTCCATTCAAACGCCTGTCTACCAGGATGCTGACGCCGCGCAAGACCCTTGGGCGCACACGCGTTGGAGCAGGCTTACCGTGGTCGGCGTCAACCGCGATAGATCGTCAGGTCCAGGGGCCGGGGTAGCGGCCGTCCTGGTCTTGCACCAGCAGGATCTCCTTGCAGTCTCCGCCCGAGGACCCAGCTGTTTCGCCGCGGCATACCAGTGTCCAACCGGATATTCGCCCGAACGGCCGGACCGACCAGGTTGACGCGACCGGGTTCGCGGCCGGCAAGGCGACTACCGACAGCGTGCCGCCGGCGTAGGTGATGTAGAGGCGGTCGCCAAAGAACGTCAGTTTGGAAATCGCCATTTTATTGGCTTCATCCCTATTTTTCAGTAAATCCCACTGCTGCGTTCGCAGGTTCCACACCCCGAACCCGAACTGTGAATCATTCGAACCGCGACCGTCAATGAACAATTTCCCGTCCGACAATGTCGCGGTCAATCCGCCGCCGGATACTTTGTCCGAGTCCCCGATCTTGATGATAGACCTGGAGTTGAGGTCGAAGAACATCGTCGAAGCGATCGGGGGGACTGAGGGGCCTGAGGGGTTGGCAGAATCCCGGCGGGTCAGCTTCACCAGTTTGTCCGGGCCTTCGGACAGTTCGGCGTCGACGGTCGCTATGTCGTTGTCCTGGAATACCGGTTCGCCGGTCGGCAGTCGCAACTCGGCTCCCGACGTCTTGCCCACGGTATTCCGTTGGAATGCAAGAACATCCTGCCAAACCTGCCCTGGCTGCGGGTCATTCCATGTCATCGACAGGTCGGTATTGGACAGAATCACGGTCCGTGGCGCCGCCGTCGTGATATGCCCGTCGGTGAAGGCGTTTAACCACGCCACGCCGGTCCTCGTCGCGGCGAGCCGCCATTGGTTCGCTGCGGTCAATTTCAGGTCGGGAGTCGGCGCTTGCAGGTCTTTTGCGACCAACGGCTGGCTTGACTTGAGATCGAACAAGTATGCGGTCGTCTTGGTCACTTCGGGTGCCGGTGCTTGCGCCGGCTTAGAAGTCGTTATCACATAGACGACTTTCATATCGTCGACCGTGTTCGACAGCGCGCACATGCCACCCGTGATGTTCTCCCCTGCGGGGACGGTGGGGATAGCGGGTGACGTGAATTGTCCTGTTTTCGGATCAAATATCTTGGGCCTGATGTCCTCCAGCGCCGATTTGCTGACAGAGAATTCTTCGGGACAGCCGAAGTAGGCCGTCCCGCCGTAGCTTTTCCAGTCTTTCGCCAAAGGACTTGTCTCGGGAGCCGGCGGGGCAACGCTAGCGAGGGCGGCGGGCTTCGACGTGGACGTCGCCGGTTGCGCCGCCGGCGGGGGCGCAACCGTCGCCGAACACGAGGTAGCTAGAAAGGCGGCCAAGCCGAATATTGCAACCCTGTGTGTAGACATGCGTAACCCTTAATGAAACCCATCAGCAAGCCCCCCGGCTCAGACCCCTGACCACTGAGCCTAGAGCCGTTCGGTGCATACCGCGACTTGGGCCTGGGTTTGGCGGCCGTGATAAACCAGTGCCATGACTGGCCTTGCCGATGAGACACGCTGGATGGACGCCACAGACCAGGCCGCGCTGGTGGCCAACCGCGAGGTCACGCCGAGCGAGCTGCTGGCGGCGGCGATCGAGCGGATCGAAGAGTCGAACCCGTCGTTGAACGCCGTGGTCATCGAGTGGTTCGAGCACGCCCGGTCGGTGGCCGCCGACCCGGACCTGCCCGACGGACCGTTCCACGGCGTGCCATTTCTGCTCAAAGACCTGTATACGAGTTTCACCGGTCAGACCCTGTCGAACGGCAATGTGGCGCTCAAACAGGCCGGCAAGATCGACACCGCCGACACCACGCTGGTGGCCCGGTTCAAGGCGGCCGGACTGGTCATCGCCGGACGGACCAACAGCCCCGAGATGGGCAGCCTGCCGACCACACAGCCGGTGGCCTGGGGACCCACCCGCAATCCGTGGGCGCTGGATCGTACGCCGGGCGGGTCGAGTGGCGGCGCCGCCGCGGCGGTGGCCGCCGGGATGGTTCCGTTCGCCAACGCATCGGACGGGGGCGGCAGTATCCGCATCCCGGCCTCCTGCTGCGGGCTGGTGGGGCTCAAGCCGAGCCAGGGCCGGATCACCGTCGGGCCGGAGCGCGCGGAGGTGGGGCTTGGGGTCGAGTTGTGCGTGAGCCGCACGGTGCGCGACACGGCGGCCCTGCTCGATGCGGTGCGCGGTCCCGGGATCGGCGACACCGTGATCGCACCAGCGCCGCCGCGGCCGTACCTCGAGGAGGTCGGTGCCGACCCCGGTCGACTGCGTATCGGGCTGCTTGACCTCCATCCGCGCGGCGGATTCCTGCACGACGATTGCGTCTCGGCGGTGCGCGCGGCGGGCTCGATGCTGGAGGGCCTCGGGCACATCGTCGAGCCGGCGTGGCCGGCGTGTCTCGCCGATACCACGTTGACCCATAAGTTCATGGCGCTGTGGGTGGTGCAGTTGGCGATGGCGGCTCGCGGATTCAGCCAGACGCTCGGGCGGGAGGTGACCGCCGACGACATCGAGCCGGTGAACTGGGTGCTCATCGAGCGGGCGCAGCAGGTCAGCGCCGTCGACTATGCCGCGGCGCAGGCCGGGGCATATGCGTTCCGGCGTGCGCTGCAGCAGTGGTGGGCGGACGGCTGGGACCTGCTGCTCACCCCGACGGTCGCCGAACCGCCGTTACCGCTGACCGAGTTCGAGAACAATCCCGAGCACCCGACGGCGCCGATGCGCCGCGGAGGCGAGTTCGCCGCGTTCACGCCGCCGTTCAACATGAGCGGGCAGCCGGCGATCAACGTTCCGCTGCACCGCAACGCCGACGGCCTTCCCGTCGGCATCCAGCTCGCCGGCGCCTACGGCCGGGAAGACATCCTGATCCGCGTCGCCGCCCAACTGGAATCGGCCCATCCCTGGTCGCCCCACCACCCGGCAATCGCCTGACAGCTTCAACGGCGAGCAGACGCAAAATCGCGCTGGCGCGGCCGAGATCGTGCGATTTTGTGTCTGCTCGCGAGCGGGTGACGGCGTGCCCCCGGCTCGCGAGCGGGTGACTACGCGGCCCGGAACTCGATGGGCAGACTCCTGGGCCCGGACAGGCTCACCATCGGCTTCCATGGCACCGGTCCGGCGATGCGCGGGTCCAGCATCCGACGGGCGAGGACGTTCAGCGCCTCGGCAATCTCGCGCCTGGCCAGGTTGGCGCCCAGGCAGTAATGGACGCCGCCGCCGAAAGTCAATATTGGCGGCGCGTCCTCGCGAGTGATGTCGACGCGCTCCGGGTCGTCGTACACGGTGGGATCACGGTTGGCCGCAGCGGTATTCAGCAGAACCATCGTGCCCGCGGGGAAAATGTAGCCATCGAGCTCGGCATCCTCGACCACCAGGCGAAGGGTTCCGCACGCGATCGGCGAGTGCCGCATGGTTTCCTCGACCGCGCGCATCGCCAGTTCGGGGTGGTCCTTGAGCAGCCCCCACTGCTCCGGGTGCTCGCACAGGACATGCACCGAGGCGGCCACTTGGTTTCGGGTGGTGTCCGTTCCCGCCAACAGCAGGCCTCCGGCGAGCATCCGCAGTTCGGCGGCGTTGAGGCGATCGCCGTCGTCCTCGGCGCGAATCAGGTCGGAAAGTAGGTCGTCGGTCAGGCTGTGCCGGCGCCGGGCCGTCATGTCGTCGACGTAGTCGTCGAGTTCCCGCCACGCGCGCATGACGACAGGCTCCACCTCGCGGACGTCGACGGTGAAGGTGAAGGCTTTGAAGACGTCGTCCGCCCACAAGGAAAACTGTTGCCAATCCTCGCGGGGAGCGCCGAGCAGCGCGCAGATGATCGGGACGGGGTAGGGGCGCGCGATGTCGGTGACGACGTCGCAGCTGCCTGCATCGGCGACGTGGTCGACCAACTCGTTGATCACGTCGGCCATGGTGTCGTGCAGGCGCGCGACCGTTCGCGGGGTGAAGGCTTTGGAACACAGACTGCGCAGTCGATGGTGCGCGTCTCCCTCAAGGCAAAGCAGGCTGTTGGTCACCTTGTCCCACAACGGACCCGACGTGATGCCCTGGGCGAGCAGGTTTATGCCGGGTGGGATCTGGAACCGGGTATCACGCAGAACGGAACGGACCAGGTTATAGGAGAGCACTTCCGGTCCAAACGGTCCGATCGCGACAGGGGCTTGCCGTTGCGCTGCTTGCTGGCGGGGATATACCTCCGCGGGGGTCTCCTCAGTGTCGTACACGAGCGTTGGTAGATCGGCGTCGAAAACGCTTGTGGGAAGAGTCCCGACGGTCATGACGCTCTCCTCGAAGCTCGCCGACGCCTGCTGTCAAAATCACATTTAACCATACATATTGCCAAATATGTATGGTCATATCCCACGTGATTTCCGGTCCAATACCCACACCGTGGCCAGCGTGAGGGCAATGGCAAACGAGGCTAGCGCGATGAGGCTGGCGCCAGTACCGCCGTGAAAGGTGTTGCCATAGGCGGACATCGCCGGCAGCGTGGTGGTGTACCGGTCGAGATTCAGGTCGCGGCCCAATGCTTCGAATGCGTGGCGGTTGGATAGGACGAAGCTCATCGCGCGTCCCGGTGTGGCCATCTGGTCAACCGGGACGATGGCGCCACCGAACAAAACCTGAGGGAAGCAGAGCATCGGCAGCGCGAGGGCCGCTTGCGCGGCGTTGGAGACAGCGGCCGAGGCTAGCAGGCCGAGCGCCAGTGCCGAGGTCGCCTCGATCACGATCGTCGCGAACAGCAACGCGTATACGTGCCACCCGACGGCGGGCAGCCGGCCGAGCAACCGCAGCACACCCAGCAGCACCGCGCTCACTAAGGCCAGCACCGGCAGCAGCGCCGTCACCTTGGATGCCACGTAGGCGCCCACGCTGAGGCCGGCCAGGCGCTCCCGCCGGAAAACCGCCATCTCCCCGACGATTTGGAGCAGGCCGTAGGTCAGGCCGAAGAAGAAGCCATCAAAGGCGATCCAGAATACGATCTGGGCCGGGCCGACGCCGGCCGCGGCACCCGGATCGAAGGCGCCGCGCCGAAACAGCGTCGCCATCATCGCCGTCACCAGCACCGGCGAGCCGAGCAGGATCGCCAGTGTCAACCGGTTGCGCAGCAGGACGTCAACGTTTCGCCGCGTGAGAAGCCACCATTGGCGGATCATGCCCGTGCGCTTGACATCCGATCGGTTGGCCGTGCCGGGCGGCCCGGAAACCAAAGGAGCCGGGCCGGGCCGGGTTGCTGGCGTCCTACGGCTGTCCGCGAACCGCTCGGCCCAGATCTTCGGAGTGTGCTCAGCGGCCAGCCGCTCGTACACCTCGTTGAGGTCGGCCACGCCGAAGTAGCGCCGTGCTTCGATCGGGCTGCCGGTGAAGGCCAGGTGGCCGTCGCGAGCCAGGAATACCACCCGGTCACACCTGTCGATGCCGGCCGGTTCGTGGGTGGTCAGGACGACGGTGACACCGCGCTGGCTGAGCCGGCGCAGCAGCCGCATCACGTCGGCCGCGGTCGATGGATCGAGCCCGGATGTGGGCTCGTCGAGGAAGAAAAGGCGTGGCCGGGTCAGCAGCTCCACGGCGATGCTGGCCCGCTTGCGCTGGCCGCCGGACAGGGCTCGGACCGGCACCTCGGCCCGATCGGCCAGGTCGAGGTCGGCCATGGTCTCCTCGACCAACCGGTCCGCCTCGGGCGCCGATGTGCCCGCGGGCAGCCGCAGCCGAGCCGCGTAGCGCAGCGTGCGGCGCAGCGGCATCTCGAGGTGGATGATGTCGTCCTGCGGCACATAGCCGATCCGGGACTCGGCGCTGCCTCGGGCGCCGCGAAGGACGCCGTCGTGGCGAACCTCCCCGGCGGACGGTGGCTGCAGTCCCGCGAGGATCTCCAGCAAGGTGGTCTTGCCCGCTCCGCTGCCGCCGGCGATGGCGACCAACTCGCCCGGTTCGATGGACAGCGACATCGCCTCAAGGATCTGACGCCTGCCGGCCCGCCGGCCGACGTTGACCGCGTCGACTCGCGTACCGCGCGGCCCCACCAGAGTGTGATCGTATTCCTGAATTTGCATAGTCATGTGGTGATCGTCGTAGGGCCGCTTCGTGGCCGCATGAGGCGTCTGCCTCAATTGCCAACGGGCTCGGGCCCCGTCAGACCCCGGTCGATCGCCGCCAGAGTCGCCTGCGTGCGGTTGTTGACGCCCAGCTTGGCGTACACCCGCTCGACGTGGTTGCGCGCCGTCTTCTCGGCGATGAACAGCTCGGCCGCGATTTCCCGGTTGGACCGGCCCTGCGCGACGAGTCGTAGCACCTCGACCTCCCGGGCGGTCAGCCCGCCCGGCCATGATGTCCGCCGCGATGTCCGATGCCCGGCAGCGGCCAAGACGGCATTCACCGAATCGGCATCGAGGCATCCGGCGCGTGCCCCGTGGCGCAGCTGACCGGCAGCACCGTCGGCGTCGAGTGCGGGCTTATTGGAGTGCGGCTCGAGCAGTTGGTGATAAGCCACCGCGGCGGCCAGCAATCGGTCCTGCGCGGTCAGCTGCGCGCCGGCCAGCCCACGGGGAAAGCCGGACCCGTCGATGCGTTCCTCGTGCTGGGTTGCCAGCGAGGCGACCGACTCCAAGCCGCCGACGCGGCTGAGTATCCGTCCGGTCAGATACGGATACATCCGCAGCCGCTCCCATTCGGCCGTGCTGAGCGGCCCCTTCTTATCCCAGATCTGGTTGGACACCCCCAATCTGCCGAGGCCGTGCACGAGGCCCGCCCGGTACAGACGAGTGATGTCCGCAGGCGGCATCCGCAAGTGTCGGGCCGCCGCGGCCACCAGTTCGGCGACTGCGCGCGAGAAACCCGGCGAACACGGACACTTCAGATCTACGAAATCAGCTATAGCCCTGAGCAATTCGTCGATCTCGTCGTCGTTGAGAATACGGTCGCGATCCGGTGCCTGCGCCAACGCCGCGGTCCAGACATCCATTTCGAGCAGCCCGTCGAGAATCGCCACGGCGTCCCGGTCGAACACCTCGGCGACGGCCGGACTGAACTGCGTGCCACGGCGCGAACGGACGACGTCGACGGCCGCTGGCAGGCCACCCGTGCGGTGGTGCACCTCGACGACATCGGCAAGGTGAACGATGTGGATCTCGATCGGAATATCCTGTCCGCGAACGCCGTTCGGCATACCCCGGCCATCCCAGCGTTCGAAGATGCACGTCAGCGCCTCCGCGACCTGCGGATCCAGTCCCATCCGATCGGAGAGAACTCCAGCGGAACTGCAGTGCGAATGGATCATCTTGGCAACCTGGTTGCGCGCGGTAAGCACAAAGGCGGCCGAGCGGATGCCGCGCTCCCAGCTGGGCAAGCCACGGCCCACGTGACTAACCATCAGGCGCAGGAACGCCCAACCGGTCATGTCCACCGCATACGTGTCGGCCCGGTAGGTGATGTCGTCGCCGAAGAGCGCCGAAAGCTCATGCGAATCGGCGTGACAACCGATCCAGCCGACCAAGTTGGCGTAGTACACGGTGGCCCGCTGCTGGGCATCGAGACCCATCCGCTGGGCGATGCGTGTCGCGATCAGAGACGCCCGCAGCATATGTTCCATCGGCTGTCCCAGGCCCAGATCGATCGCCAGCGATATCGCCGCCAGCAATTCGGCCCTGCGCAGGCCTTTTATCGAGCCCGTCGAGCCGTCCAGCGGCCGGGTCGGGTGCACGCCCCCATTCTGGCCCGAATGAGACCGGTTTTGGGGCGGATGCCTCATGTGTCGAGACGGCGTCGGATCAACGATTGCTGCATGGTTGTCGTCAACATGCCCCACGACCCCGCCCCGGCGATTCCACGCCAGCCGTGGGACAAGCTGCTCACCGAAGGTCACGCACCCCTGGTGAGGGCGCGACGGCTGTTTCGCTATCTGCCGTCGGCGCCGCGATGCAAGGTCTGCAACAACCCTTTCGGTGGCCCGGCCGGACGTGTTTTGGCCGCAGCCGGGTTCAGCCCGTCACGCAAGAATCCCAATCTGTGCAGTCGATGTTGTGATGCGCTGCCCGCTGGTGGGGCCGAGGTGGATGTCGCGGTCCTGTTCGCTGACATACGCGGCTCCACGGCGCTGGGCCAGCGCGGCGTTGCCGCGGACTTCGCCGCGTTGCTCAACCGGTTTTACGTCGCCGCGACGCAGACCTTGCTGCGGCATGACGCGGTGATCGACAAGCTGATTGGCGACGAGATCATGGCTTTCTTCGTTCGCGGGATCAGCGGCCCGCAGTACCGGCGCAGCGCGGTCCTGGCCGGGATGGACCTGCTTAAAGCGGTCGGCTACGGCAGCGAGGAGGGGCCGTGGCTCGAGTTGGGGGTGGCGGTCAATGCGGGTGTCGCGTACGTCGGCAACGTCGGGGGAGCGGTGCTCGACTTCACCGCCCTCGGTGATCCGGTCAACGTCTCGGCACGGATGCAACGGCACGCCGCCGGCGGGGAGTTGCTGGTCGCCGCTGGGGTGGCCGACGAGCTGATGGACCGGGCGCCGCGGCGGTCGTTGAACCTGCGCGGACACGACCGGCCGGTCGAGGCCTTCGTCCTCGGCGGGTAAGTGGCCCGGACCTGCTCGCCCCGCCCCGGTTCTTATGCGTAAAGCCGACAGCATTCGACGAGGATGCCGGCGAGCCGTTCCGGTTCGCTGACCATGAGGCAATGACAGCTATCGATCTCGATGAGCGTCTGCACTCCGCCGAGCGCCTCAATGTTTTTGCGTTGCAACTTCGGCGCGATCGCGCGATCACGTAGCGTGAGGATCCAGGTACGCGGAATGGCGTCAGGCATTCCTCGTCGGGACACATTCTCCACGAGGACGCGAAGTGATTCCGGGTAGAGCTTGCCGGTCATGAATCGGCGGCGATGCAAAGGAACTCCGTTCAGGTACGCGAATCGCGCCAACAATCTCGGCGTTTCGCGCGGCACGCCTCTCCTTACGAAGCGCCGGGCGATTCTCGCGAGTAGCCACGGCAAGCTGTCCACAAGTGACGCGCCTTCGGGCGGAAGGAAGGCGGCGGCGAAGATCATCTCGCGTACCCGCGCCCCTCCAAGCTTGGTGGCCACTCCTGGCAGCGTCATACCTCCTATCGAATGACCGACGATGACGATGTCCGCCAACCCGGCGCTTTCGATGTCGCCGACGAGCGAGTCGACGCAGTCGGCGATGGTCAGCTCCCCCAGGTCCCCAGGGTTGTTTCGCCGTCCCGGCAGGTCGGGGGCAAGCACGGTCAACTCAGGTGCCAAGTGGTGGATCTCCTCGATGGCCAGCTCCCACGAATCGGCGGCGAGACCGCCGCCGTGGACCAGAACCAACGCGGGCAGTGCTATGGCGGCCTCCTCTGAGCGCGCTGCGTTGAACCGCATCGTAAAGCTCGATGACCCGTTAAAGGTAACCCGCCGCGCCGTGTCGGTCAGCAGCAAACCTACCGACGCCGTGACTAGCTACGCGTACGCCCAAATCGACCGATTCCGAACGCAACTCGCTTAATTGCCGTGCGGGTCAAGGGCATTAAGGGTCGCCACCACCTTGTCGTAGTCGCCGCGGGCCTCGGCGTAGCGGAGGAACTTGACCCGCTCCACCTGGATCTCGTTGGCGTCGGGCTGGGTTTCCAGCAGCTGGATAACCTCGTCGACGTATTGATCGAGCGGCACCGCCCAATCGCTTTCCTGTTGTCCGGGAAGCAGATCGGTTTGCACGGCGGGCGGTTCGAGCTCCTTGAACTTCACCGTGGTATCGGCCAGCTGCAGCCGCACCGACTCGGTGAGCATGTGAATGGCGGCCTTCGACGCGTTGTAGCTGGGGGTGACCTTCAGCGGCGCGAAGGCCAGGCCGGAGGAGACGGTGACGACGGTGGCGTCCGGCTGCTTTTGCAGGTGTTCGATGAACGCCGCGATCAGCCGGATGGGGCCGAGCACATTGGTGGTGATGATCGCCTCGGCGGACTCGAGGAACGTGTCTGGATGATGCCAGTCCTCGACGTTCATGATGCCCGCCATCGTGATGACGACGTTGAGGTCGGGGTGACGCGCCAGCACCTGATCGGCGGCCGAGCGCACACTCGCCGCGTCGGCGGTGTCGATCTGCACCGTGTCGATGCCCGGATGCCCGGGATGCTCAGCGGCGATCCGCTCGAGCAGTTCGGTCCTGCGGCCCCCGACGATCACGGTGTTGCCCTTTTCGCGCAGGCGCAGCGCCAGCGCCAAACCGATCCCGCTGGTGGAACCGGGAATGAAGATGGTGTTACCGGTGATGTTCACGCCGCCTGCCTTCCGCGCGGTCGTAGCATTTGTGTTATCAGTCAATCAAAGGCGAAACCCACGTCGAATCTGCCTCCCGGACCCCCCCTTCCGAGCGTGGTGCAGGCAGCGTTGGCGCTGCGCCATGGCCCGCGCTTTGGGGCAGCCTGCCGACGCAGGTATGGCAACGTTTTCACGTTGCGAATCCCGCGGTTTGGCACGTTGGTCTATCTCTGCGATCCGGCGGATATCAAGACGGTGTTCGCCGGCGACCCGAGCGTCTTTCATGCAGGAGAAGCGAACTCGATATTGAGCGGGCTACTCGGAGACAGCTCGCTGCTGGTGATCGACGACGACGTGCACCGGGACCGGCGTCGTCTGATGCTGCCGCCATTTCATCGCGACGCGGTCACGCGACAAGCCGGGTCGATGGCTGAGATCGCCGCGGCGAACATCGCCGGCTGGCCGGTGGGCAAGAGCTTCGCGGTGGCGCCCAAGATGTCGGAAATCACGTTGGAGGTGATGCTACGGACGGTCATTGGCGCCACCGACCCGGTCCGGCTAGCCGCCTTGCGCAAGATCATGCCGCGGCTGCTCAAGATCGGTCCCTGGGCGACGCTTGCGCTGGCCAACCCGAATCTGCAGCGCCACCTCCCGTGGCGCGGGCTGCGTCGGCGACTCGCGGAAGCCGACCGCCTGCTCTACGCAGAGATCGCCGACCGTCGCGCCGACCCCAACCTGGAGGCGCGCACCGACACGCTGGCCATGTTGGTGCGCGCCGCCGCCCATGACGGAACGCAGATGCCGGACCGCGAACTGCGCGACCAGATGATGACGCTGCTGGTGGCCGGGCATGACACCAGCGCGACGGCGTTGTCCTGGGCGCTGGAGCGGCTGACCCGGCACTCGGCCGCGTTGGCCAAGGCGGTGCGTTCGGCCGAAGCCAGCGCGGCCGGAGATTCCGTCGGCGACGAGTATCTAGACGCGGTGGCGAAGGAGACGCTGCGGATCCGGCCGCCGGTGGCCGATGTGGGCCGGGTACTAACCGAGCCGGTCGAGCTGGCCGGCTACCGGCTGCCTGCCGGAGTCATGGTGGCCCCGGGAATTGGGCTGGTACACGCGACAGATGCGCTGTATCCGAATCCGGACCGGTTCGATCCCGATCGGATGCTAGGCGCCGCGTTGAGTCCGACCACCTGGTTGCCGTTCGGCGGCGGCAATCGGCGCTGCCTCGGCGCCGGCTTCGCCATGGTCGAGATCCGAGTTGTGTTGCGTGAAGTGCTGAGCCGAGTCGAGTTGCAGACCACCACCGCACCGGACGAACAGCAGAAGCTCAAGCACGTCATCCTCGTGCCACACCGCGGCGCGCAAATCCGCGTCAGGGCAATTAGGGACGCCCCTGCGGCGTCGCCGGCAACGACGCAGACGTCGGCACGTCAAAGCTAAATGTCGTATTCGGGCAGCACGAAGTCGTCACGCACACTACCGGCGAAAAGCGTTGTCATCGGCCCGAAGTTCATCGTGCGCATCGCCACGTTGCGGAACCACAGGCCGAAGCGGGTCCGGGTGGCGAAGAACGGGATGTAGCGCACCGCGCTGGCCTGCTTGCTCTTGATGAAGGGACGCATCCGCGCCTGATAGGCGTCGAAGGCGCGGCGATAGTCGGCGCCGGCGCGCGTGAGTTCGCCGGCCAGCACGTAAGCCTCGGTGATCGCCAGGCCGGTGCCCTCGCCGCCGAGCAGCGAAATGCACCCGGCCGCATCGCCGATCAGCAGTACCCGCCCGCGCGACCAGCGGTCCATGCGGACTTGGCTGACGACGTCGAAGTACAGGTCTTCGACATTGTCGAGCGCCGCCAGGATCGCCCGGGATTCCCACCCGACGTCCCCGAACTCATTGCGCAACTGTTCTTTTGGTGCCACTCCGGTTCCGTCGGGCCCGGCGCGGAAAATGAACAAGAACATGGTCCGGTCGCCACGCAGCGCGAAGCGGTCCAGCTGGCGGCCTGGAGTGCTGTACATGACGTAGACCAGTTCGTCGCGCGGTCGGTAGCCGTCGACCACGCACGCCGCGACCTTGCAGCCCAGGTAATGCTCGAAGTCCTGCTCCGGCCCGAAGACCAGACGACGCACGTTCGAGTGCAACCCGTCGGCGCCGATGACAAGGTCGAAGTCGCGCGGCGCGCTCTTCTCGAAGGTTAGCCGGACACCGTCACTGTGCTCGTCTATGGTGGCGATGCTGTCACCGAAGATCGTTTCGACCTTGTCTTCGATGGTGCTATAGATCGCTGCGGCCAGGTCGCCGCGGGGCAGGCTGGTGAGGTCGTCGCCTAACACGCGGCGAAAGGCCTCGACGTTCACGTCTGCTTTGACCTCGCCGCCGGAGCCGACGGAGCGAACCCATTCGACTTGGTATCCGGCAGCGCGGATCGCGTCGTCGATGCCCATCCGCTTGGCGACTTGATATCCGACGCCCCAGAAGTCGATCATGTAGCCGCCGTCGCGGAACTTAGGCGCCTCCTCGATCACCGTGGGGGTGTGACCGGTGCGATGGAGCCAATGTGCGAGCGCCGCGCCCGCGACGCCGGCACCGCTGATTGCTACTTGCATATGGCAATTGTGCCCTATGGCATGATTCGGACATGTTTTCGATGGCCGGCCGGGGGTTATCCGTTCGGCGGCGCCCATTGATCGATACGTTAGTGCCTCGAATTCCTAGTCCACGCTTGGGATTTCGCGATCACCACTGGTCGGCGGGTGGTTGTGTCCGAGCCGGTGTCGGAGTACGTTCTTCAGTGTGGCCGGCAAGGCCATCACCCCGGCGGCCCGTGGCTACGCGGGCTTCGCAGAGCCGGTGGCAGCCGGGGCTGATGCCGCAATCCTCGATCGACTGATCACCTGCACCGGCCGTCGGCCGGCCGCCATCCACGCATCCGCCAACTAATGGGAGGTCAATGATGCCGAAGAAAACCGAATACGCGCAGGGTACGCCGAACTGGGTCGACCTGCAGACCACCGATCAGTCGGCCGGAAAGCAGTTCTACTCGTCGCTGTTGGGCTGGAGCTATGACGATAACGAGATGCCCGGGGGTGGTGCCGTCTACTCAATGGCCACGTTGAACGGAGAAACCGTGGCCGCCATCGCGCCGATGCCGCCGGGCGCCCCGGAGGGCAGGCCACCGGCGTGGAACACCTACATCGCGGTGGACGACGTCGACGCGTCGGTGGACAAGGTGGCAGCCGCGGGTGGGCAAGTGCTGATGCCGGCATTCGACATCGGCGATGCCGGCCGGATGTCCTTCGTCGCCGATCCGACCGGCGCGGTGGTGGGACTATGGCAGGCCGACCAGCACATCGGCGCAACGCTGGTCAACGAGTCGGGCGCGGTTATCTGGAACGAATTGATCACGGACAAACCGGATTTGGCGCTGTCGTTCTACGAAGCGGTGGTTGGCCTGACCCACACAACGATGGAGATGGCGCCCGGCCAACACTATCGGGTGCTCAAAGCCGGCGGAACCGACGTAGGCGGCTGCATGGAACCACCGATGCCCGGCGTGCCGAACCACTGGCATGTCTATTTCGCGGTGGACGACGCCGATGCGACGGCGGCCAAGGCGGGCGCGGAGGGCGGCCAGGTCATCGCGGAACCGTTCGACATTCCGTCGGTGGGACGCTCTGCCGTCCTGTCCGACCCGCAAGGCGGGGTATTCAGTGTGTTGAAGCCCGCGCCGCAGCAGTAGGGCGAACGCGGCGTCAGATGCTGGTGAAATCGCCGACAATCGACACTGCCGCGTTCAACAGGACTAGGCCTTCGACACCGAGTCCAAGCAGGACCAGGGCTGTGTCGGCAGCGATCGGATAGCCGATCGCATTGATAAGCCCTTGAACGGGGGCACCGTTGACCGCTTGCGAGATGCCGTTCAGGAACAGGTTGAAGTCGTAGGACGGGAGAGTGACCAGGCCGCCGGTGACGATATCCGCCGTCGGAAGCAGCGTGGAATAAGCAGTTGAGACCGCATTCGACAAGGCGTCGGCGGCGTGGGTGTTCGCGGCCTGCAGGCCCGAGATAACGCTGTCGATCGTGGATGCCACGGACGCCGCGCTGGGCAGGGTCAGTGTGCTGGGCACCGTCGACAGAGCTGACTCAACCGCGTTCGATACGCCCGACAGCGACAGGCTGGGCAGCGACGGGAGTCCCTCGGCGTGGAAGGCGTTGGCGGCAGCGGCGATCCCCTGCTGGGTGCCGCTGACCAGATCGGGCCCCAGCGCGGTGGTTGCGCCCAGCGGCGGCAGGAACCCGAACGGGGTGTTCACATTGGCCGGCCCGGTTGTATAGCCGTAGGCCGGGTCGCCGTAGCCCCAGTTGACGAGGTAGGTCAGATCGGGCTGGAGCAGGTCTGCAACCGGGTTCCCGAGGTACGGGATGAGACGCAGCGGGTCCAGCAGCGGCAGGTTCTGGGTGGGAATCATGTAATAGGTGGTCATCGTCGGCCCCGACGTCGGCAACTGAGTGGCCGACATGACCTGCGCGGCAGTCAAAGTCGGATAGCCGCCGTGTACGGCTAGGACACCCACCAGGGCGTTGAGGTCGGAGAGGATATCTATCGGATACCGCGGGAAGTCGGCGTAGCCATCGTATTCTCCGGTGTAAATGACGGTCGGATAGTCGTTGGCCGGGGTCCCGCCGTAGAACGTCCCACCGATGGTAGGGAAGGTCAGACCGGGGAAGCGCGCGAACATGCCGCCGTTGGGATTCATCGGATCACCGATGAGCACGAAATTCACATCTGTACTCGGAATGCCGGCGGCGACGAGTTTCGGCATTTCCAGTGAGGCGATAACGGCGCTCTGCGAGTAGCCGAAAACGTTGACGGGGATGGTTGCGTTGGTGCGCGCCTGAATTATCGCGTTGTTCAGGATCGTGACGCCCTCGCTCAGCGACTGGTTCAGGGTCAAGCTCTTGACTCCGGTGAGCGGATATAGCTGCTCGGGCGTGGTCAGGCCCTGGACGTTGGCGGTCGTGAAATTGGGTGAGATGTAAAGGCTGTAAACCTCGTTCAGGTACTGCAGTGGAGGTGTCGGCGTGCCGGTGCCGGTCATGACCAAAGAAATGGCAACGGGCGTGGGCAGCGGGTCCGCGAGCGGCGCCAACAGCGCCTGAGCTGGTGCGGTGAGCTTCCCGAGCGCACCGGACGCCGCGGTCTCGGCCTCGGCGTAAGCGTTGCCGGCGGCGGCCAGCAAGCGAGCGAACTCGCTGTGGAATGCGCCCGCCCGCTTGATGACGGCCTGATACTGCTGGGCATAAGAGCTGAACAGGGTTGCGGCGGCCGCTGACACCTCGTCGGCGGCCGCCGCCGGCACACCGGTTGTCGGGCCCGCCGCGGTCGCGTTGGCTTCGTTGATCGCCGCACCCAGTCCAGCCACATCCGCGACCGCCGCCGCCATCGCCTGCGGCTGCGCGAGCACGTACGTCATCTGACGAAGCCTCCTGTCACTATGGCGGGTAAGGCGGCACCCAGCCACCGTAGAGCGAGACCGCCGGTTTATCCGGCGTTTACGTCCTTTCGGCGCCGTGAACAGCGCATGGCTTCGAAATGCCGAGCGGCGCGATTGGGGCTAGCGTGAATAAATTCACGAGAGGAGCCGTCGATGCCTGATGACAACAGCGACCCCCGGCGCGCCGTCAGCGCTGTGTCCAGCTTCGAGCACACGGTGGCCGAATTAACCCGGCTGCGCGGCTCGGATCACCCGGAAACCCTGAGGAGCCGCGCCCAGCTGGCGCGTCGCCGCCATCAAGCGGGTGACCTGCGGCGCGCGATCCGCGACTACGAGAACCTGCTGCCGGATCTGGTGCGCGCCCTCGGCCGGGAAAACGCCGACACCCTTGACGTCGGCACCCCCGTCGCCGACCACTTCAATCGCGCTGACACGCGGAGCGCGATCGCAGACTACGAACGGCGGGTGCAGGACCTGTTGAACCGCCTCGGCGCGACCTTCTCTCCACTTCTCTAGATGGTTCTCTAGGCCGCCCGGCCCAGCGACTACTGTCGCCGTTGTGGACTTCGAGCTCGACGATGAGCAACGGGCATGGCTGGCCGCGGTACGGCAGTTCCTTGCGGACAACGTCACCCCCGCGCTGCGGGCCGAGATGGCCGAGCACGGCCTCGAATTCCAAGGCGGTGAGCTGTCGGCATTCCGTCGCAAGATCGGACAGCGGGGCTGGTTCGGGCTGAACTGGCCGCCGGAGTACGGCGGCCTGGGACTGTCCGCCATGCACCAGCACCTGCTGATGAGTGAGTTCGAATACTGGGGCGTGCCGGGACCCGATCTCACGGTCACGTCCGTGGCACCGATGATCATGCGACACGGCAACGAACAGAACAAAAACGAGTTCCTGCCGCCCATCGCCAGGGGCGAAATCGTCTGCGCGGTCGGCTATTCCGAGCCGAACGCCGGCACCGACCTGGCCAGCCTGCGCACCCGTGCGCAGCGCGTCGGCGACGAATGGGTGATCACCGGATCCAAGATCTGGAACAGCGGGGCCCAACGGTCGACCCACGAGTGGTTGTGCGTGCGTACCGATCCCGACGCGCCGCGCCACCGCGGGATCTCGGTGATCATGGTGCCCATCGATCTCCCCGGCGTCGAGATCCACCCGCTGTACGCGTGGTCCGGCTACCGGACCAACGAGACGTTCTTTCACGAGGTGCGGGTGCCGGTCACCAACCTGATCGGTGAGGTCAACATGGGCTGGACGTACATCACCGGCGCCCTGGATCTGGAGCGCGGCGCGTTGACCAACGCGGGCGATCTGCGTCGCGCGCTCGATGATCTGGTGGGGCTGGCCGTCCGGCCGATGCGCGACGGGTCGGTGCCGGCGTTTAATCCGGTGTTTCGCCGCCGCCTCGCGCAAGCCGAGGCCGACGTCGAGGTGGCGACGCTGATGGGCTACGAGGCCGCGTCGCTGCTCGACCGCGGGCGTATCCCGACCGTCGAGGTCAGCGTCGAGAAGATCTTCACCAGTGAACTGCGCCAGCGCATCGCCGACCTGGCGATCGATTTGCTGGGGCCCGACGGGTTGATCGCACATCGCAGCCCGGGTGCGCCGCTGGACGGATTTTTCGAGCGCCTCTACCGCGTGTCGCCCCTGATGCGCTTCGGCGGCGGAACCAACGAAGTGCTCCGGGACGTGATCGCGCAACGCGGTTACGGTATGCCCTCCTACGGTCGGTGATCGGCATGAGAGTGATTCCCGATCAGGACCAACGCGATCTGGCCGCGATGTGCCGCGGCCTGCTGACCGCCGACTGTCCGACGACACTCGCCCGCGCCCTGCACGCTCCCGACGGCGCTCGCATCACGCCGGCGCTGTGGAAAGCGCTCTCCGAGGCCGGCCTCCTTGGGCTGGCGATCGAAGAAGATCTTGGTGGCTCGGGCGGCGAGCTGACCGATCTCGGCATCTTCTGTGTCGAGGCCGGATATGCCTTGTGCCCCACGGTAGTTCACAACACGCTGCACGCGGCCCGCGCCGTCGACTGGCTGGGCGGGCCGGAGGCGCGCGCGGCCTGGCTGCCGGCGCTGGCGTCCGGGACCGCGCGCGGCACCACGGCGCTGTGCAACCCGCGCGACGCCGCCGTGCTGACCCCGTCGCTGCGCGCCCGGCAGGGCACCGACGGTTGGCGGCTGCACGGCGTGGTCGACTTCGTCGCCGACGCCGACCTCGCTGACCTGATCGTGGTGAGCGCCGACGCGGGCGGCCGCACCCTGGGGTTCGTCCTGGATATTGGGGACGCAGCGGCTGCGGCCTCCCCCGGGTTGGCCGTCGAGCCGGTGGCCATGATGGGCGGACACCGCGCGTTCACAGTGGAATTCGACGACGTGGTCGTCGACGATCATCGCCGGATCCTGGGCGGCGCCGAGGGACTCGGTTCCCAGCAGCTACGCCGGGTGGCCAACGCCGCCGTGGTGTTGGGATGCCTGGATCTGGTCGGGGTCGCCGAGGCGGTGCTGCAACGCACGGTCGAATACACAAAAATGCGTGAACAGTTCGGCCGGCCGATCGCGTCCTTCCAGGCGGCCCAGCACCTGGTGGCCAACATGCGCATCGCGCTGACGGCGGCCCGGCTGGCCGCTCAGTCGGCGGTGTTCTGGATCGGGCGGGGCTGCACCGCCACCCGGGAGACGGCCATCGCCAGGATGCACGCCGGCACGGTCAAACAGATCACGCTCGACGCCCACCAACTGCATGGCGGCATGGGCTACGTGGTCGACACCGATCTGCATCTGTTCTCCGAACGCGCCCGGGTGCTCTCCACGTTGGGCGGCGGCGCCGACGTCGCCGCGAAATGGCTGGAGGGCGAGATGGATTGGAGAGGCGACCGTGAGTACCGATAGCCTGATCGACACCGAATCCGCGGCCCGGGTCGGCACCGTCGTCGCCACCGCCAGCGGCGAGGTGAACCGGCGCGACTGGCAGCGGTGGGCCGCCGCGGTCGGCGACCACAACCCGCTGTGGTTCGACGCGCAATACGCACGGGCGCACGGCTACCGCGATGTCACCTGTCCGCCATTGTTTTTGCAGTACGCGGTCCTCGGCGTGAGCGCGCTGGGCGACCTGCGGCCCGACGGGTCGTCCGGCGCGGTCACGGGCAGCCTGGCGTTTCCGCGGGCGCCACGGCGAATGGCCGGCGGCGAGAGCACCACCTTCCACCTGCCCGCCTATCACCACGACCAGATCGAGCTGGTGCGCACCATCGAGTCGATTACCGAAAAGCAAGGTAGATCAGGACGATTCGTGCTGGTGACCTGGCGCGGCGAATACCGCAATCAGGACCGCGAACTGGTCGCCGAGGCCACCATGTCGATGATCGCGCGGCCCTGAGGATTCCTGTGATGGCTGACCAAGTGTGCTACGAGGACGTCGAAACCGGCGCCGCTATACCGCCGCTGACCGTCACTGTGACCGAGACCCAGATGTTCTTCTTCAGTGCCGCAACGTATAACGGTCACCGCATCCACTACGACAAGGACTGGGCGCGCGACGTCGAAGGCTACGACAACGTGCTCGTGCACGGTCCGTTGCAGGCGGCGCTGCTGTCGCGTGCGCTCACCGACTGGATCGGCGGTGCGGGTCGACTGGTGGCGTTCGCGGTGCAGAACCGCGCGATCGCCCATCCCGGCCAGGAGCTGACCTTCGGGGGCGTGGTCACCGGCAAGCGGATGGTGGACGGTGAGGCCCGCGTGGATCTGGACATTTTCTGCCGGCGCGGCGACGAGGTGCTGATGCCGGGCACCGCGACCGTCGCACTGCCGCGCCGGAGCGCGCCGTGACCGGTCTGCGCGGCCAGGCGGCCATAATCGGCATCGCCGAATTGCCGGCCGAGCGCCACCAGAGCCGACCGCCGTCCTTCACCCTGGACCAGTACGCCGCACTGGCCAAAATGGTGATCGAAGACGCGGGCGTGGATCCCGTTGTGGTGAACGGCTTGTCGTGCCACGGCATCGCGGAGTCCGACATGTTCGCGCCCGCCACGCTGTCGGAGTACCTGGGGCTTCCGCTGGACTTCGGTGACCGGGTCGACCTGGGCGGCGCGACCGCGGCCGGCATGGTGTGGCGGGCGGCGGCCGCGGTCGAACTGGGAGTGTGCGACACGGTGCTGGCGGTGGTTCCGGGCTCGTCGGAAATTCCGCAATCGGACCGGCGTCCCGGGCGAAGCCTCGGCTGGTACGGGGCATCGAGCAACAACTACGGCTCACCGCAGGCCGAGTTCGAGATCCCGTACGGCAACGTCGGCCAGAACGCCCCGTACGCGCAGATCGCGCAACGGTACGCCGCCGAATTCGGTTACGATGCAAAGGCGTTGGCCAGAATCGCGGTGCACCAACGCGCCAACGCGTGCGCCCACCCGGGTGCGGTCTTCCACGCCAAGCCGATAACGGCCGACGACGTGCTGAGCAGTCCGGTGATCGCCGATCCGATCCACATGCTGGAAACCGTGATGCGGGTGCAGGGTGGCGCCGGAGTGCTCGTCGCCAACGCCGACGTGGCGCGCCGGGCCCGCCACCGACCCGTCTGGGTGAAGGGGTTCGGCGAGCACATCCGATTCAAAACCCCCACTTACGCCGACGATCTGATGCGTACGCCGATCGCCAGAGCGGCCGACAAGGCGTTCGCGATGGCCGGGCTGCAACGTGCGGACGTCGACGTCGCATCGATCTATGACTGCTACACGATCACCGTGCTGATGACGCTCGAGGACGCCGGATTCTGCGGCAAGGGCGAGGGCATGCGCTGGCTGACCGAACACGATCTAACCTTCCGAGGCGACTTCCCGCTCAACACCGCCGGGGGACAGCTGTCCTTCGGGCAGGCCGGGATGGCCGGCGGCATGCACCATGTGGTCGATGGTGCCCGACAGATCATGGGCCGCTCCGGCGAGGCCCAGGTCGCCGACTGCAACACGGCGTTCGTGACGGGCAACGGCGGCATCATGAGCGAGCAGGTCGCCCTGCTCTTGGAGGGTGGCTGACATGAGCTATCCCTGCCCGCTCCCGGAGCCGACTCCCGTGTCGCGGCCGTTCTGGGATGCGTTGCGCGAACACCGGATTGTCATCCAGTACTCGCCATCGGCAGGACGCTACGTCTTCTACCCGCGCACGCTTGCTCCCGGGACGCTCGCCGACGACCTTGAGTGGCGCGAAATCGACGGTGCGGGGACGCTGTACACCTACACCGTCGCGCGCCGCCCGACGGGGCCACCGTGGGCCGCGCACGTGCCGCAACTGCTCGCCGTCGTCGAATGGGACGTGGGCCCGCGGGTCACCACGGAACTGGCCGACGTGGAACCGTCCGGCATCAGAATCGGGATGCGGGTCGCCCCGGTGTTCTTCGATGTTCCCGGTGAGGAAATCACCCTGCTGCGTTACCGGCCCGCAGCACGAGGCTCCAAAGAGGGTGAAGCATAACGATGTTCGAGACCGTTCAGCAGCTGCTTCGGTCACGAATGGCCGATGACACGACCGCGGTGGTTCATGGCGACCGGATCTGGACCTGGCGCGAGCATCTCGGCGAGGCGTCGGCAGAAGCGTCTGCCCTTTTGGCGCTGCTGGCTCGCGGCGACCGCGACCGGCCCCCGCATGTCGGCGCCCTGCTGGGCAACTCGCCGGCGATGCTGCGGTCGATGGCGGCGGCCGCTTTGGGCGGCTATGTGCTGTGTGGGATCAACACCACTCGTCGCGGCGAGGGCCTGGCCGCGGACGTCCGGCGTGCGGACTGCCGGCTGGTGCTCGTCGACACCGAACACGTGTCGTTGATCGACGGGCTGGACCTGGGTGGTGCGACCGTCCTGGACGTCGATAGCGCCGGGTACCGCGACGCGGTGGCGGCGGCGGGACCGCTGGTTCCCCACGAGGTCGGCGGCGCCGATCCGGTGATGATGATCTTCACGTCGGGCACCAGCGGTGACCCGAAGGCCGTGCGATTCGCGCACGCGATGGCGGTGATGTGCGGTGCCAGCCTGGTGGACCGGTTCGAGATCACCTCCGGCGACGTGTGTTACCTGGCGATGCCGCTGTTTCACTCCAACGGTGTGGCGGCGGGGTGGGCGGTGGCGATCAATTCCGGTGCCGCGATGGTGCCCGCCAAGTTCTCACCGTCGCGGTTCCTGACTGACGTCCGCCGCTACCGCGTCACGTACATGAACTATGTCGGCAAGCCGCTGGCGCTGCTGCTGGCCACGCCGGAGCGGCCCGACGATGCCGACAACACGTTGCGTGCGGTGTTCGGCAACGAAGCCACCGAGCGTGATATGCAAGAATTCGCAGGGCGTTTCGGGTGCCGGGTGGTGGACAGCTTCGGGTCCAGCGAGTTCGCGGTCGTGGTGATGCGGGAGGACGGCACGCCGCCGGGTTCGATCGGCAAGGGCTATCCGGGTGTCAGCGTGTACCACCCGGAGACCGTGACCGAATGTGCGCCAGCGATTTTCGACGAGCACGGCGCGCTCGCCAACTTCGACGAAGCGGTCGGCGAATTGGTCAACACCTTCGGTGCGGGCGGGTTCACCGGCTACTACAACGATCCCGCCGCCACTGACGAGCGGATGCGGGATGGAATGTATTGGTCGGGGGATCTGGCCTACCGGGACGCCGACGGCTGGATCTATCTGGCCGGGCGCACCGCCGACTGGATGCGGGTGGACGGGGAGAACCTCGCGGCGGGCCCGATCGAGCGGGTGCTGGAACGCCTGCCGCAGATCAACCAGGTCGCCGTATATGCGGTCCCCGATGAACACGTCGGCGATCAGGTGATGGTGGCGATCGTCCTCGACACGGGTGCGACGTTGACGACCAAGCAATTTGAAGAGTTCCTGACGGCTCAGGCTGACTTGTCACCAAAGGCGTGGCCGAGGTATGTGCGGATCAACACCGAGCTGCCGCGAACCGCGACCAACAAAATCCTCAAACGCGAGCTCATCAAGGCCGGCCCGACCGCCCAGGGTGGGGTGCTATGGGAGCGTGGCGCGCGCGGGCGCGAATTTACCTTGGTGCAACAGCAATTCGATGCGGGTTTGCCGGGCTAGTCGCCATTTGATGCTCCGTGCATCACAGAACTGAGCCATCGGTGGCTTCCGTATTCCGCACCACGGTATTGCGTCCAGATCGACGGCAGGGTGACGTCCAACTGTTACCCACCCGTAGACCTTCGTTTGCCCGGCTCCGCGCGACAATCGCCTACATATCGTCGCATCGTATTGTCGGAGGCGGGCAAATCGTTGGGTCAGGTGACCGGGCCGGGCGCGAATTTACTTTGGTGCAACAGCAATTCGATGCGGACTTGGCGGGGCTGAGTTCGTCTGGTCCAGTTCAGGTTTGCGGATGCGTTTTGATGACGCTGCCGTCCGGGTTGATGTCCATGTAGCCGCTGTCACCATTGCCGGAGGCATAGATGGCAATCCTCGTGCTCCCGCCCTGCCAACCTTGGACGATCAGATAGGTCGAGGTGGGGTTGGGGACGTTGAGCGCCTGGCCCGCGCCAGCCATCTTGGCGGTCACGGCGGCGGGGTCAAACTTGCCCAGATCGACGAGCGAATCCATCGACGACACATGCTCGGTCTGGCCAAAATCGCTCCAGCTGCCGCCCTTGTAGTAGTAGCCCTTCTTGTGCTGACCGTTCTGTGGGTCGGCGCGGTCGAGAACCGCGTAATCGGGATACACCGTCAACTGGTAGCCCATCGTGTCCCCGAACTTGCTGCGTATCTGGTTGAGCAGCCCGTTGAGTCCATCGGAAGTTTGCAGCGCAGTCGGTCCCGCCGCTGACGGCTGGGAGCCCCCCGCCGACGGCTGGGAACCCACCGAGAACCCTGCGGGCGGCGTCGGCACCAAGGACCTTGTGGCGTGATGGAAAGCTGACATCATCACGATCCCGCCGATCGCGAGGAAAATAATCGGGAGCCCCGCGAACAGCAGAATCAATACGATCCGCCCGCCTCCCCGGTTCCCGGCCGGGGCGGCGGAATACGAGAAGGAGGAGGGCGCCGCCTGCGTCGGGTTCTGCCAATCAATGAGTGGCGGCGGAGCCGGTTGCCCAGCGCCGGGCTGTGCAGGGGACGGCGTCCAGGCCGGAGGCGCCTGGGACTCCCACTTTGCGCCGGGGTCGCCGGCACCGGCCCGCTCGGCTAGTTGACGTTCAAGGTCTGCGATGCGCTTCTCGGGATCGTCCTTGTCCATGGCGGGTTCCTTTCGCTGCTGTCGGCCCGTAGGTTACTGCCGACTATTTGTGAAATTCTTGCGTCAGCTTCGCTAATGTCACCTGACCGGGCACCCGCCGTTGTAGTCCACCGGCCAGTGCTTGATGCCGCTGATGAACGGCGACCGCAGCCGCTCGGGATCACCCGCCGAGGTCAGGTCGGGCATGTGGTCGGCGATCGCATTGAACATCACCTCGATCGTCATCCGTGCCAGGTTGGCGCCGATGCAGTAATGCGCTCCGGTGCCGCCGAATCCCAAGTGCGGGTTGGGGTCGCGCAAGATATTGAACGTGTACGGGTCGTCGAAGACGTCTTCGTCGAAGTTGGCCGAGCGGTAGAACATCACCACCCGCTGCCCCTTCTTGATCGTCACACCGCCGAACTCGGTGTCCGCCAGGGCGGTGCGCTGGAACGCCGTGATCGGGGAAGCCCAGCGGATGATCTCGTCGGCGGCGGTCTTGGGTCGCCGCGCCTTGAACAGTTCCCACTGGTCGGGGTTATCGGTGAAGGCCATCATGCCCTGCGTGATCGAGTTGCGGGTGGTCTCGTTGCCGGCGATGCCCAGCGTGACCACGAACATGCCGAGCTCTGCGTCGGACAGCCGTTGGCCGTCGGCGTCGGGCCGGATCAGCGTCGTGACGATGTCATCACCCGGTTCTTCGGCCTTGCGTGTCGCCAATTGCATTGCATACCACATCAACTCGCCCGAAGAAGTCAGCGCGTCGTGGTCGGCGAACTCCGGGTCGTCGCCCCCGATCATCTGGTTGGACCAGTCGAATAACTTGGCACGGTCCTCCGACGGTACCCCGAGCAAGCCGGCGATGGCCTGCAGCGGCAACTCGCAGGCCACCTGAAGGACGAAGTCGCCTGAGCCCTCTTCCGCGGCGCGCTCTGCAATCCGCTGCGCACGCTCACTAAGATCGGCGCGCAGTCGCTCGACCGCCCGCGGGGTGAAGCCGCGGGCGATGATCTTGCGCAGCCTGCTGTGTTCGGGATCGTCCATCATGATCAGCGACGTCTGGCCTGCTTTGATTTGGCCCCGCGCCAACTCCTCCCGGAAGCGCGGCACGATGGACTTGACGGCCGACGAGAAGACATCGCTGCGCAGCGAGACCTCGCGGACGTCGCGGTGTTTGGTCACCGCCCAGTAGCCACCGTCGCCGAATCCGCCTTGGTCAAGCGGCTGCTCATTCCACCAGATCGGCGCCGTTCGGCGTAGCTCCGCTAATTCCTGTACCGGAAGTCGGTGCGCGTAGATCTCGGGATCGGTGAAGTCGAACCCCGGCGGCAGGTTTGGAGTGGCGACCACATTGCTCCTCGAGCTTGTGTAGGCGCAGGTGCTAGTGGAGATGGTAGTGCCGACCTCGACCTCGATATGCGCATACGACCAAATCGACCAGGCCCGAACAGCACTCGCATAATGGCCGTGCGGGTCGGCGGCATTGACAGTCGCCATGAGCCAGAGAACGCCGAATCAGCATGGGAAAGACGGAACTGGTGGGACTGGCGCCGACGAGACGGTGAATGGGAGGTGGGGAACGGCGGATCGGTAGCATGTCTCACCGGGTGGGATGACTGTGACGGAGGCCGGTCGATGGATGAGGTGGCGTTCGGACGCTATCGGCTGCTGTCGGTGATCGGCCAGGGCGCCATGGGCAAGGTGTATAAGGCCCACGACACGGTGATCGGCCGCGACGTGGCGATCAAGGTGTTGCCGCCTGAGTTGGCCACGGAACCGGGGTATGAGGAACGGTTCCGGCGTGAGGCCCAAACCGCCGCGCGATTGACCGAGCCGCACATCATCCCGATCCATGACACCGGGGAAATCGACGGTCGACTGTATTTGGTGATGCCGGTCATCAACGGCATCGATGTGCACAGTCTGCTCAAGCGTGACGGGCCGATGAGCCCGGAACGGGCCGTGAAGGTGATCGAGCAGCTGGGCGCGGCGCTGGAGGCCGCGCATGAAGCCGGGCTGGTACACCGTGACGTCAAACCCTCCAACGCGCTGATGACCCGTCGCGAGTTCGTGTATTTGATCGATTTCGGGATCGCTCACGACGCCGCGGCCACCCGATTGACGAGCACCGGCATGATGGTGGGCACCATGGCCTACATGGCTCCGGAGCGGTTTTCGGCCGGCGCGGCCGATGCCCGTGCTGATGTGTACTCGCTGGCGTGTGTGTTGTACGAGTGCCTGACGGGCGCCACCCCTTATCCCGGGGACAGCCTCGAACGACAGATCGCTGGGCATTTGACCCTTGACCCGCCCCAGCCCAGCAGCGTCAGCTCGGCCATCATGGCCGGGTTTGACGAGGTCATCGCGGCCGGTATGGCCAAAAACCCCGACCAGCGCTACCAGAGTGCCCGGGATTTGGCCACCGCCGCCCACCACGCCCTCACCGAGGTACCCACACCAGCCCGCGATCCACACACCCCCCCCGCCCGGTTTGCCGGCCCGACCCGACCAGCACCCGCGCCCACCCGGCGTGACGACCAGGTGCCGCCCCCGCCCATGCCGGTGCCGGCGTGGCAACAGCCCGGCGACCCGAACCTGGCTGCGAAACAACCTGGCCCACCCGACTGGTCGGCTGTCCCACAAACCCAACCAGCTGGCTGGCCGCCACCGCAGATCGGTACGCCGCCGCCGTGGGCCGAGCGCCCACCCCGACGGCTGACGTGGCCGCTGATCGCCGCGGGTGCCGCGGTCGTCGTGGTCCTGGCCGCCGCCTTAATCACCTTCCAGCTGTTAAAACCACACCCGGCCCCATCTCCAAGCCCAACGGCGCGACCCGCGCCGCCTTCGGGGCAGACTGGCAACCCCGTCAACCCGACCACAATCTTGCAGCCGACGAGCGCAGCTCAGGCCGTCAAAGTAGGGCTCTACCAACAGTTTCAGGGTGCGAACGCAGTTGGGCCGAACGGCCAGCCGATCAACGCGACGCTAGCCGGGCAGAGTTACCCAACCTCGACCGGAATGTGGGTCGGTTGCGAAGGCAAGCCCGCGACGACAACGTACCAACTGGACCGCAAATTCACAGAGCTCAACGCAGTGGTCGGAATGCAACCGCATACACCCGATGGACTTACCGCACATGTCACGATCTCCGGCGATGGCCAAGTGTTGCAAGAGTTTACGGTTGGCAAATCAGCGAACATCACCGTCGACTTGAACCTCAACGGCATGAGTTCTCTTGTCATAGCTGCAATCCGTACAAGCGGAGTCTGCACACCCGCAAGTATCCCGTACGGCGCTTTTGGGAATGCTGTCTTAACTCAGGTCGGCGGTTAGACAGATATCAGGACTTTCGCAGCAGGCCCTGTCGGGCTTGCTCGCGGAGGTCAAGGGCATGAACGCCGAACTGTGCGACCCAGTGGCTGTAGGAGTGATAATTCTCGCGCCACAGCTGAGGTGCATTGAACGTTGCAAGAAAAAAGTCGTCGGCCGACTTTACGAGTTGCGGACGACCAAGCGCCATTGCGGCGGCATAGATCGCCCACGACCGAGAAAAGTTGAGCCCGGCTGCGTGGATACTGCTCAGCTCTTGCGGGGCGAGTGGACCTATGGCGATGACGGCAGCCAATACGCTCGCGAGATCAGCGTCGTCCACGACGTTGTGGTCGGCAGCGTGAGCGTCGCTGAGGGCAAGCAGGAGGTTGGCACAGGGATCGAAGAACTCATCGTTGGGCCGGCTTTGCGAGCACGGCTCCCTCCAACGCTTTGCTAAGGCCGGCACCACCGTGCGACGAAGCGCGGAGGCATCTTCAGGAGCGAAGCGGAGGTACCACCGGTGCAGAGCGAACACGGCGAAGGAGAGGTTGTGATAGTCGTTTGCTAACAGTTCGCTCCCCCCGATGTGTTGCGTAATCCACTGACGCAGCTGAGAACTCGCAGACAAGGCCAACGGCGCCAGCTCCGCCGAGGCTGCCTCTCGATCTAGGATCAGGAACCACGCAAACCCGTAGGGAAGCTCCTGACTTACTTGCCCATCGTTGACGGACGCGAGCTCACTGCTCAGGCCGTCCGAAGACATCACGGACTGGGCGATGTCGACAAATTTCGTGTCGCCCGTAATGCGTGAGACAACGCGCAGCGCGTAGTTCCCATGGACTGCACTGTGCCAGTCAATACATCCGTGGAAGACCGGGTGAGCCGTGTCATTGCGCACGACGCACTCAGTGATCGGCGCTGACAGGGTTCGAGGCACGTCGGCCACACCACCGACCAGATCCGGCACCAAGAACTGCGCGTCGCCAGGCGTCGGCGCCGGGGTCGTCGAACCGCCCACGGTAACGGGTGGCTTTGCTGCTGACGTGCTCCCGGAGGACTCGCGTTGGTCGCCCCTCGACGAGCAGGCTGTCACTAGAAGCAGAGTTGCGATGACAACAACCATGGAGTGGCGTACGGGCCGCCGTAGCAATCCGTACTTATCATCCACAGTTCGCCTATCCGGAAATACCATCGCGTGCGCCCAGGTTAGTCGCCCCGGTAACGACGGCCCCATCGATCTGGCGCAGCGCGTGCACCGCGGTGAGGAATCGTCGGGTATCGGGACTCGGTTCGGCCTCGCCGTCCTGCTGCCGGGCCAGGGTCTCAGCGGCGTCGAGGGCGTCGGTTGCGGAGTTGACGGTCTGGTCGTGGGCGTCGTCGATGATCGCGAACAACGCGTCGATGTTGCCCTGTGTCTGCGCCGCGGCCGCCATGAACGCATCGGCCTGCGCTTGCGAGCCAACGGGGTCCTGGTAGCGCTCGCTGCTGCGTGCCAGGCTTCGCCCGTAACGATCGCACGCGGTGAAGAGCCGCAGGCCGCGTCGGACGCTTCGGCGGTTGGCGACGCCGACAACCCCCGCCAACATCGGCTTCGCGGTGACCCGGAACTGCTGCAGTTTCCGGTCGAGTTCACGCGCTTGCTCGGTCGGGCCCACCGTCTCGTCGCCACCGAACATGGTCGCGATGGAGATATCGATTAGGGCGGACAGGCTCGTCAAGAACGCGCGGGTGTCATCGCGGATGGCGGTTCTGGTGTTGGTCGGCAGCACCAGGACGGCCACGGTAGCGCCGATGACGGCGCCGATAGCGGTCTCTTCGATCCGTAGCAACAGCACGCCGAAGGAGAATTCGCCGAGCAGGCCGTACAGCAACGCCAGCATCGTGGTGATCCAGAAGGTCATCAGGCTGTAGGTGACCGTCATGAAATAGAAGGCGCAGAACAGGCAGGCGAATATCGCGGCCAGCGAGGCGGTGCGATCACCGGCGAACAGCGTGGCCACCAGTACGCCGCAAGGCACGCCGAGCATGGTGCCGAGCAGCCGCTGCCAGCCTTTGTTGAGGGTTTCGGCCCAGGAGTTGGTGCCGGCGAAAATAACGAACGCCGCGATCACCGCCCAATACCAGCGGTCGGGTGACACCAACTCGCCGATGACGATGGCCAACGACGCGGCGATGGCCACCTGGATGGCCTGCCGGGTGGTTGGCCGCAGACCGCTGCTCCGCTGGTCGGCCTGGTCGGCCTCGTCGGGCTCGGCGGTGTCGGGGCCGCCCGATGGTGGCCCGACGCTGGCGACAGTGGCGCCTTCGACTATCGCCCGGACTTCGGCAGTCGCTGTCGCCGCGTTGATCATGGCCAGGGCGAGGCGGCGGATGGCGGCTTGAGCGGGGTCGTCGGCCGGGGTGGGGCCCGGCTGCCGGTCGAGAATTCGTTGGGCCTGGCTCGCGGCCCGTTCGAGTCCGCCGCGCTGCGGGACGCGGATCGCGCGCGCCAGCTGTGTCAGCGCGCCGACCAGTTCGGCGCGGGTATCGGCAGCTATTTCGGAGCCGAGTTCGGCCGCTCGTCGACCGGCGGTAGCGACCCATTCGATGGCGAGTTCGGCGTCGAACAGCCAGGGCGCCAATTGTTCCGGGGTTACCCCGGGCCAGAGCGCGGCGGGGTCGGCCTTGTCTTCGATCTGACCCTGCACCATCAGCGCGGTCTCGTTGAGCCGGGTGATGCGCGCCCGCGTGCGGCGGCGTCGCCGTTCGTCGAGACGGCCGGTCCGCACCGCTTCGGCGGTGGTGTCGACCACGATCGCCATCCGCGCCCGCAGCGCCCGAACGGTGGCGCGCAGCACGCGTTCCGGTCGATCGGGCAGGACGTAGCTACTCATCACGAACGTGCACAGCGTTCCCACCACGACGGCCCCGATCATCCAGGGCAACTCCGACATGCGGGCCCGCAGATACAAGGTGAAGAAGTAGGCCATGAACGCGACCATGCCCAGTGCCCGTCCGCGCGGTCCGAAGCGGCGGATGTAAACCGCGGCGAACACGATCACCACGAAGACAAGGTCGCTGACCGTCTTATGGGGCCCGAGCAGCACCGCGGCGGTGATGGCGAGCGCGGCGGGCACCGGCAGCAGTGCCATCGTGATCCGCTGCTGGTTGGGGTCTGGCTCGTTGACGGACCGCGCCGCGATCATGGTGATCACGACACCGAGCAAAGCGACGGTCAAAGGCTGTCCCGTCGCCCTGGTCAGCAGGTAGAGGATCGCCAGGGAGCAGGCCAGCGCGGCCGTCGTCCGGGTCGCCATCCGCAGTCGCAGCAATCCGGGATCGGAGCCGATCGCCCAATTGCGCGCACGCTCGTAGAGAACGGTGATCGGTCGGCCCCCTCTCGGCTGGCAGAACACCACATGGTTACCCGAACTGTGTCGCCGGGGACACTTGGGGCCAAGCTAGTCTTCGAGATCGTGACAGCGCCGACGCGGGCAAAGCTGGCCGATGGCCGTGACCTGCTGTTGTTCGCACTGCCCGGGCATTTTCCGGCGCCGGTCGAAGACCGCAGATCGTTGTCGGTGTGGGACCCGGATCAGTCGGAGTTACGGTTCGACCGGTCAACCGGGCAGTGGGTCATCATCGCGGCGCTGCGCCAGGACCGCACCTACAAGCCGCCTGCCGACCAGTGCCCGCTGTGTCCGGGTCCAACGGGGCTGACCAGCGAGGTGCCCGCTCCCGACTATGACGTCGTCGTCTTCGAGAACCGCTTCCCGAGCCTGGCCGGAGCCACAGAGCCGACGCCAGCACTGACACCCGCGCCGACGCCAGCGCCCGCGACTACCGGTGACGGCTTTGTCTCAGCCGTCGGGCATGGCCGCTGCGAGGTGATCTGCTTTTCCAGCGATCACACCGGGTCGTTCGCGGAGTTGGAACCGGCGCACGCCCGGCTGGTCGTCGAGGCGTGGCGGCATCGCACCAGCGACCTGATGGCCGCACCGGGCATCGAGCAGGTGTTCTGTTTTGAAAACCGCGGTGAGGAAATCGGGGTGACGCTGACGCATCCGCACGGCCAGATCTACGGCTACCCCTACCTGACACCGCGAACCGCCGCCATGCTGGAGCAGGCCCGCGAACATCGGAAGCGCCACGGTGGCAACCTCTTTGCCGACCTGCTGGCTCGCGAGGTCGCCGACGGCAGTCGTATCGTCGCGCGCACCGAACGGTTCACGGCCTTCGTGCCGTTCGCGGCGCGTTGGCCGGTCGAGGTGCACATCTACCCGAACAGGTTCGTGCACAGCCTTGTTGAACTCGATGAGGACGAGCTGGACGGGTTCGCGCGGGTCTACCTCGACGTGTTGGGTCGGTTCGACAAAATGTATGCCCCTTCCTTTGGTCCACTGCCGTATATTTCGGCGCTGCACCAGTTCGCCGACACCGGCGCCCAGGCCGACGGCTATTTCCACGTCGAGTTGATGTCGATCCGGCGCAGCGCCACCAAGCTCAAGTACTTGGCGGCCTGCGAATCGGCGATGGATGCTTTCATCAGCGACGTGACGCCCGAAAGCGTGGCCCAGCGGCTCAGGGAACGCGGCTGATGACCGGGTCAACCGTCCGGTACGGCGCACCCGGGCGGATCAACCTGATCGGCGAACACACCGACTACAACCTGGGGTTCGCGCTGCCGATCGCGCTACCGCAGCGCACGGTGGTGACGTTCGCGCCGGACGGCAGCGAGGCGATCACCGTGTACAGCGCGCGCGCACACGGCGCGGTACGGTTTCCGCTCGGCGCCGTTCCCGGGCAGGTGACGGGCTGGCCCGCGTATGTGGCCGGGGTGGTGTGGGCCCTGCGTCAAGCCGGCCATTCGGTGCCCGGCGGCACGATGTCGATCAACAGCGACGTGGAGATGGGGTCGGGCCTGGCTTCCTCGGCGGCGTTGGAATGCGCGGCGCTGGGCGCGATCGCGTCGGCCGCCGGCGTCCGGATTGATCCGATCGAACAGGCGCGGCTGGCCCAGCGGGCCGAAAACGACTACGTGGGCGCCCCGACGGGTTTGCTTGACCAGCTGGCAGCGCTGTTCGGGGAACCGTCGACGGCGCTGCTGATCGACTTTCGCGAACTCACCGTCGCGCCGGTGGCCTTCGACCCGGACGCGCGTGGTGTGGTGCTGCTGCTGATTGACTCCCGGGCCCGGCATCAGCACGTCGGCGGCGAATACGCAGACCGTCGCACGGCGTGTGAGCGGGCGGCCGCCGATCTGCAAGCGTCAACGTTGCGTGACATCTGGGATCGTGGGCACGCGGTGTTGGACGAGATCCGGAACACGATCGATGCCCGCCGCGCCCGCCATGTTCTCACCGAGAACGGCAGGGTATTGGATTTCGTTGCGGCATTGGGTGATTCGGACTTCATTGAAGCCGGCCACATCATGACGGCCTCGCACGTCTCCATGCGTGACGACTTCGAAATCACCACCGAGCACATCGACCTGATCGCCGATACCGCGGTCGGCGCGGGCGCTCTGGGCGCCCGGATGACCGGCGGCGGCTTCGGCGGCTGTGTGATCGCGTTGGTGCCGGACGGCCGCGCGCACGCCGTTGCGGAGACGGTGCGACGGACGGTGCTCGCCGCGGGCAATCCGCGGCCGATCATCACCCCAACCCGTGCAGGCGCGGGCGCGGGGCCGGGTGGGTGAAAGGACTGGACGGCCCCGCCTCCTATGTTGAGGTCCGGGCATACGCCGAGCTCAACGACTTCTTGCCACCCGAGTCGCGCGGTGTGAGCGTGGGCCGCCCGTTTCGCAGTCATCAGACGGTCAAGGACGTGTTGGAGGCGACGGGCATTCCGCACACCGAGATCGACCTCATCCTGGTAAACGGGTCTCCGCAGAACTTCGGCTGCCGGCCTGCTGTCGGTGACCGGATCGCCGCCTACCCGATGTTCGAGGCGCTGGACATCGGGTCGACGGCCAGGCTGCGGCCGGTCCCGTTGCGTGATCCACGATTCGTCGTCGATGTGAACCTGGGCCGGCTCGCGCGGCTGCTTCGGCTGCTCGGCTTCGACGTGTGCTGGTCGAACGACGCCGATGACCCGGCCCTGGCCGACATCAGCCTGGGCGAGCACCGGATCCTGCTGACCCGCGACCGCGGCCTGTTGAAGCGCAGGGCGATCACCCATGGCCTCTTCGTGCACTCCCAGCACCCCGAGGAGCAGACGCTGGAGGTGCTACGACGCCTGGACCTGCGGCAACGGCTGGCGCCGTTCACCCGATGCGTGCGGTGCAACGGCAGGTTGGCCGCGGTCTCCAAAGACGAGGTGATTGATCACCTGGAGCCGTTGACCCGCCGGTACTACGAGGAATTCAAACGCTGCCCGGATTGCGGGCGGATCTACTGGGCCGGGTCCCATCACGCACGGTTGGTCAGCCTCGTCGAAAGACTGCGCGAGCAACTTTGATCACCGGGCCGGCGTGAACTTGATGGCAGCCAGGTGCATCCGGTCGACGGCCTCGGCGAACTCCTCGAGCGTGGGTACGCGTTGCTCGCGGAATTTCAATCCGATCATGCGCTGTGCGCGCTTGGCGCCGTAGGCCTGGGTGCACCGCAGGTAAAGATCGGAGACCACCGGGCGGTCTCGGATGAGTTCGCCCTGCATTGCGCTGGTCTTGCCCTCGTAGACGACCTGGGCTGGGGCGCCGCCGCGGAAGTTCTGCTTCCAGGCCGCGCCAGTCAGCGCATAGAGGTCATTGTCGATCACGTGGGCGCTCACCGGAAGTGTGAACTGCCGCCCAGTCTTTCGCCCGGTGAAGTTGAGAACCATGAACCCTTTGCCTACGACGGGCGCGAGCGGAGTGCGCAGCAAGAAGCCCAGGATCGGGTTGACCACACGGAGCATCGCGTCCGGTGGATGCCCGACGTCTATCGCGTACGACTGTTCTGTCATGCCAACACCGTAAGGCCAATCGACTTTCGCGGCGAGAGGTTAGCCCTCAGCGCGGCTGCGCCGCCGCCGCGGGGCAGCTTTTTTCGCGGGATATCGCGGAGAATTCGGTCAGGGGAATGTGCGGGGTGATGAATCCTGGAGGAACACCGCCGGGGCCGCGTGCGGCCGGCATGTACAGCACCAGGTCGTCACCGTCCAACGCCCAGGCCTGGTAATTGTCGGCCAGCTCACCCTCGGCCTGGTCCGGCTCGAACTGCTCGACGTGAAACGGCGACCCGGTCAGTGCCTGCTGCACAAAGGGCCGCGCGACGGGCGGGATAGCCTTCAGCGGGTCGGTTCCGGGACAGAACAGATCGGCTAGTTGCAGCTGCTTGCCCTGGTCGAAGTCGAACGTGAAAGTCGTGATCTCCCCACTCGGGTCCGGCATGCTGCTGAAGTGCCAATCAGCCTGGAATAGGACAGTTTTGGTGGTCGGCGTATACGCGAACACTTGGTACGCAAGGTCGGCATCCCCGGCGCCGGTGGTGTCCGCTTGGCCGTAGTCGGTGAAGAACTTCCGGACAAATGGACCGAGCACGGGGTCTGCTGTCGGGTTGTCCATCAGGTCGACGGGATAGGAAGCCTTCACTTCCACGTGAACCCCGTTCGCGCCATCCTTGCTCAGCGTGCAGCGCCCGGCTTTTGCGTCCCATGCCCCACCCACCTCGGTACAGAGTTTGTTGGCCGGCTGCGCCGGACTGGTCGTCGAATTGCCCGCGCTCTTATTCGAGGCATGGCAGCCGCAAACGAGCAGCGCAAGGGTCAGCACGACAACCAGCCACCCGGGGCGCGCGATCTTCTCCGGCGGCATCGCCTCACCCTAAGGGTTCGTCAGGTCACGCTATGGATTGACGATCACGTCGAGCAGGAATGTTTTCCCGGAGGCGACGGCCGCCACGGCGCGTTGCAGCGCTGGGCGCAGCTTGCCGGACTGCCCGACACGTTCGCCCACCCCGCCATATGCTTCGGCGACTTTCACGTAGTCGGGCGTCGGCGCGATAACGTCGCCGACGAAATTGCGGTCGCGAACTGCGTCACTGTCTCCGAAGTAGCGCAGGACGTTCCACGTCTGCGAAGCAAAGCCGCGGTTGTTGCACAGCACGATCAGCAGCGGAACCCCGTACTCCGCAGCGAACCCGAGCGCGGCCGGGACGGGGTTGTAGTGCCAGGCCCCGTCGCCCAGGATCGACACGACAAGTTGTTGCGGCCGTGCGAGTTTGACGCCCAGCGCGGTTCCCAGGCTGGTGCCCAGGGCTCCGGCCCAGCCGCGGAATTGCCGAATGGGTTTGCGCTCGAAGAGGAACTGAATCATGTCTGGCACCTGGGCGATGATCTCGTCGACGCAGATCGCATCCTCGGGCAGCGCGTCGTGCAGGGCGCGGAACAGTTCGGCCGCTGGCACGAAATCGGTTGCCTGCGAGCAGGATTGCCGTGCGTTCTGGATGCGGGTTTCGCGAACCTCTGCCGTGTGGCGCGCCCAACGGCGGGCGCGATCGGCGACCTCGTTCTGCTGGGGCCGCGTCGCGGATCGCTTCGCCAGGGTGGTGGCCAGTGCCTCGAGGTTGCGGCCCACGTCGCCTGGGATGGTGTGGGTGGTGGGGTAGCCCCAGTATGCGGCGCGTGGACGCAGCGGGTCTTCGTCTGCGTGGATGACGGCGCATCCCGGGCTCAACGCCGGATGCGGTGGATGCCACGGCGCGTTGCAGCCGGCCAACAGGATCGCGTCGGCGTCGCCCAGCACGGCCTCCACCGGCCCCGCGCCGTAGAGCGGATGGCGGCGCGGGAAATTGTGGTAGGCGGGCATCATGAACTCGAAAACCGGCGCCGACAGCGCCTCGGCGATGCGCACCAGGGCGTCGCGCTCGCCGTCGGTGCGGCCGCCGTGCTCGGTGATGACCAGCGGGCAGGTGGCGGTGGCGAGGATCTGGACGGCTTGATCAATCTGTTCCTGAGTGGCTACGACGGGGGCGGGGTCGAGCCAGGCCGGAATCTCGCCGTGGCCCGCGCCGATCAGCAGATCGAAGGGGATCTCCAGCACGGTCGGGCCCCGTGGCACCGACTGGGCGATGAAGCAGGCACGCCGCAGCTCGTGCACCAATTCGGAGGGCGTGCGGGCGCGTTTGGACCATTTGACGACGGCCTCGGCATTGCGCGCCGGGCCGACCAGGTCGACCAGCAGCGACGGCCACTCGGGGCCGGGGTCGGCGTTGGGATCCTCGCCATAGCTGAGCGTGTCGGGCGACAGGATGGTCATCGGGGTGCGTTCCTGCAGCGCGGTGTGCAGTCCCATGGAGCCGTTCTGGACTCCCAGTGACGTCGGCAGAAAGACGATCTGGCTGCGGCCGGTGGCTTTGTAGTAGCCCGAGGCCAGGCTGACCGCCAGCAGTTCGTGACGGCATCGGAAGTAACGCGGTTTCTCCTCGGCGCCGCGGCGGGACAGCGCTTCCCAGATTGGCGCCATCACGGCGATGGGCGAGGCGAAAACACAGTCGACGCCTTGCGCATTCAACTGGTCCAACAGGGCCTCGGAGCCGTTTTTGGGGCCATTATCGGTGGTGCTCATGTGATGCATTCTCACGTACTGTCGGGGTCAAACCGTGGCGTGCCGGACGGGGAGTGACTATGGCCAGAACCGAGAACGACAGCTGGGAAATCACCGAGAGCGTGGGAGCGACGGCTCTCGGGGTGGCGGCGGCGCGCGCCATCGAAACCGAGAGCGAGAATCCGCTGATCAGCGACCCGTTCGCGCGGGTGTTCCTGAACGCTGCCGGCGACGGCATGTGGAACATGTTCGGGATCTCCGAGCTGCCGCCCGACGTGGCCGCCGCCGAACCCGACGTGGCGTTGCGGTTGCGGATGCGGATCGACTACATGGCTGCTCGGACAGCGTTTTTCGACGGCTTTTTCACCAAGGCCGCCGAAGCCGGCGTGCGGCAGGTGGTGATCCTGGCGGCCGGCCTGGACTCGCGGGCGTGGCGGTTGCCCTGGCCGGGCGGGCCGGGCGGGCCGGACGCGACGACGGTGTACGAGCTCGACCAACCCAAGGTGCTGGAGTTCAAGTCGTCGACGCTGCGCGAACACGGCGCGCAGCCGACGTGCCACCGGGTCGAGGTTCCCGTCGATCTACGCCAGGACTGGCCGACGGCGCTGCGGCAGGCTGGGTTTGATGCCTCGGCCCCGAGCGCGTGGTCGGCTGAGGGGCTATTGCCGTTTTTGCCGTCGGCCGCCCAGGATCTGCTGTTCGAGCGTGTTCAGGCGCTGAGCGTGGTGGGCAGCCGGATCGCCGTCGAAGCTCCCGGCCCGGATTTCAATGATCCCGACGGCCGGGAACGGCTGCGATCGCAGATGCAGCGCTACCGGGAGGTCGTGGCGAAGGCGGCGGGGCATGAGGTCCCGGAGTTCGAGGACCTGTGGTACTTCGAGGACCGCACCGACGTCGCCGACTGGCTGCGCGGGCACGGCTGGGATGTGAGCGCAACGCCGTCCGAGGATCTGATGGCCCGCTACGGCCGCAGCGCTCCTGAAGGGCTTAACGACGGCGCGCCGCGGAGCGTGTTCGTCTCCGCGGCGCGATCCGCATCCTGAATCAGAGGGTGATTGTGGTCTGGTCGTCGATGATGTTGGTGGCGTCCGCCAGCGGACCGCCGTCGCTGTCGAGTGCGTCGGCGTTGAGCTGAAGCACGAAGACGGCGCCCTGGCTGGGAATGACCACAGTCTTCTGCGCGACGGCGCGCTTCTTGCCGTCCTTCGTGTAGGTGCCACTGATCTGCCACGCCTGGAAACCGCTGAGCGTGGACGCACTTCCGTCACCGGTGCCTTCGTATCCGGGCAGATTCTCCAGCTCGCCCGGGGCGTACTGGAGGAGCTTGGCTGCGTCGACGTCACCGGTGAGCTTGGCGACGAGCGCCGCGATCGTCGGCGGATCTTGGGGATTCGCGGGCTGAGCCAACACGATCATGCCGTATGACGCCCCGCTTTCGGCGGCCTTCTGCCACCCCGGGGGCATCGGCAGTCCGATGGTGGGGGAGCCGGGATCGCCGTTGTGAACGGGGGTCTCCGTGATGTGGTTCTCAGTGATGTAGTCGGCGATGGTCTTGTGGGCCTGCGCGCCCGGTGTGGTGCTGCTTGCCGCCGTCGTTGACGTGACCGTCGAGGTCGACGTGCTGGTGGAGGTTGACGTCTTCGTCTGGGTCTTGTTGTCAGACCCGCAACCAACGAGCGCCAGACTCAGTGCCACGGTAATGGTTGCCGCCGTCAAGCATTTCATCTATAGCATCTCCCGAAAAAATGGGCCGGCACCTGCGCTGGCCACGTCGGCAATGAGACTAGCCGACCTGTAGTGCGACGTTGCCACCCCGTCGGCTGTGGAGTAAGAGCTAGCTATGCGGTCACGGTCACGAAAGGCCCTCATCGCGCTGGTGACGGTGAGCGCGGTGTGCATGCCGTTCCTCGCCGCTCCGCCCATCGCCTACGACGGTGAGCCCGGATTCGTTACGAATCCGATCGACTACGTCGACACGCTCAACGGCACCGGAACCGGGGGTGAGACGGTAGGGGAGATCGACAATTTCCCCGGCGCCGCGCTGCCGTTCGGAATGGTGCAGTATTCCCCCGACACCGTCGACAACTACGCCGGCTACGCCTACGGCAACCCGCGCGCCACCGGGTTCAGCATGACCCACGCCTCGGTGGGCTGTGCCGCGTTCGGCGACATCTCAATGCTGCCGACCACCACCGGGATCAGTTCGCAGCCGTGGAACGCCTGGGAAAGGATCGCGCACGACAACTCCGAGGTTGGTATGCCCGGCTACTACACGGTGCGGTTCCCCGGCACCGGCGTGAAGGCGGAACTCACCGCCACCACCCACACCGGCGTCGGCCGGTTCAGCTACCCACACGACCGCCGGCCCGCCCTGTTTCATGTACGCTCCGGCGCGTCGCTCGCGGGCAACTCCCGCGCGACCATTCAGATCGGCGACGACAACACCACGATCACCGGATGGGCCACCAGCGGTGGATTCTGCGGAAAGGCAAACACCTACACGGTGTACTTCGCGATGAAGTTCAGCCAGCCGTTCGCCTCCTACGGGACCTGGGACGGCTACGCGGTCTATCCCGGCGCCCGCGGCGCGGCGTCGCCGTTCAGCGGGGGGTACGTGGAATTCCCGGCCGGCTCGGTGCTCGAGGTGCGGACCGCGATCTCCTACGTCGGCATCGACGCGGCGCGGGCGAATCTGGCCGCCGAGGGCCAAGCGAGCTTCGACCAAGTTCGCAGAGCCGCATCGACCGAATGGAACGCCACACTGTCGCGGATCTCGGTGGCCGGCAGGGACGGCGACACTCTGGGGACCTTCTACACGTCCCTGTACCGATCGCTGCTGCACCCCAACACCTTCAACGACGCGGACGGCCGCTACATCGGATTCGACGGCTTGATCCACACCGTGGAAAACGGGCACACCCAGTACGCCAATTTCTCCGACTGGGACACCTATCGGGGCGTGGCCGCCTTGCAGGGCCTCCTCTTCCCGAAGCAGGCCAGCGACATGGCCCGGTCGCTGGTGCGCGACGCCGAGCAGAGTGGATCGTATCCGCGTTGGGCGCTTGCGAATTCCGCGACCGGTGAGATGACCGGGGACAATGTAGTGCCGCTCATCGCGAACCTCTACGCCTACGGCGCCAAGGACTTCGACCTCAAAGCGGCACTGCACTACATGGTGGACGCGGCGATCACCGGCGGTGCCGGGCTGGGCGACTACGTGGAGCGGCCCGGCATCGGCACCTACCTGCGGCTGGGCTACGCACCCCAGACGTGGGAGTTCCACGCCGATAACCGGATCGTCGGGGCCTCGATCACGCTGGAGTGGTCCGTCGACGACTTCGCCATCTCCCGATTCGCCGACTCGCTCGGCGATACCGCGACCGCCGCCGAATTCCAGAACCGGGCACAGTACTGGCAGAACCTGTTCAATCCCAGCACCCATTACATCTTGCCCCGCAGCCCGGCCGGATTCTTCCGCGACGGGCCCGGGTTCGTCGAGTCCCGCACGGGCTTCGGCCAGGACGGATTCGATGAGGGCAACGCGGAGCAATACGTCTGGTGGGTGCCGCACAACGTGGCCGGTCTGGTGACCGCCCTCGGCGGCCGAAAGGCGGTGGCCGACCGGCTCGACCGCTTCACCCAGAGGCTCAACGTGGGACCCAACGAGCCCTATCTCTGGGCCGGTAATGAGCCGAGCTTCGGGGTGCCGTGGCTGTACAACTACATCGGTCAGCCGTGGAAGACTCAGGAGACGGTCGCCCGGGTGCGCGGCCTATTCGGTCCCACACCCGACGGCGAGCCGGGCAACGACGACCTCGGCGCGATGTCCAGCTGGTACGTCTGGGCGGCGCTCGGCCTGTATCCGAGCACTCCCGGAACTTCGATCCTCACCGTCAACGCGCCGCTGTTCGACCGCGTTGTCATCGCGCTTCCGGACGGCAAATCCATCCGGATCTCCGCTCCGGGCGCTTCCGGACCGCACCTGCTGCGCTACATCGACGGTCTGAGCATCGATGGGCAGGCGACCGACCGCACGTCCCTTCCGGAGTCGATCATCCGCACCGGTGGTGACCTGTCGTTCTCGCTCGCCGCCTACCCGAACAAGGTGTGGGGCACTGCGGTTTCCTCGGCGCCGCCGTCGTTCGGTGCGGGCACTTCGGCGGTGACCGTGAACGTCTCGAGCCCCGTTGTCGTGATCGCGCCGGGCAGCACGGGCAGCGTGAAGGTTGATGCTCAACGGATGATCGAGGGCGCCGGCGACTACACCATCAGCGGCACCTCTGCCGACCTGGGGATCACGGCGGGACCTGCGTCGGGACAGTTCGCCGCCGATGGATCTGCGGCCGTTACCATTCCGATCACGGTGGCGCAGTACGTGCTGGAGGGTTACTACCTGGTGTACCTCACCACCACGGTCGGCGGCAGCGGCAGGGCATCGACCGTCCTCGTCTGGGTTGCCAACGCGGAGACCTGACTGAGACCTGACTAGGCGGCCGGTGTTTACCGCCACGCGAAAAACACCGGCGATTACACCGGACTTGTTTTGCAGGGCTAGACGCCATAGTTTCCGCGGGAAGTCTTGTGCTCCCGGCTGGGATCGAATTGACCGTGTACTCATCAAGTAAAAGCTTTCTCCTGTGCCACAACAATTTTCGTATTTCCGCCGAAACTCATCTCGCACCACTTCGCCACGGTATATCCTCGGTTGGATCGCATACGAACCGCACGGAATAGCAAACATGCTTACTGGCAGAACGAATCAATGGGCGAGGCGGTGGCGGCATTATTGCGGGGAGGCTGATGCACACCTGATCGCAATGCTGACCGACGAAATCCGTGCTGTGCGACGGACCGTCGCGCCGTGACGAGCGCAACCGCGGCCGAACAGCTGGACAGCGATAACCCGTGGCCGGGACTCGAGTCGTTTGGGGAAAACGCGCACGGCTACTTCCACGGGCGTGACCATGAATCAACATCGCTGCTGAGCCACGTTGTCGACGCCCCGGTCACAATATTGTTCGGGGGCTCCGGTCTCGGCAAGACTTCGCTACTGCGAGCGGGCCTGTTCCCTTTGCTACGCGACCACCACTTGCTGCCGGCCTACGTACGCTTCGACCTTGATGCGGGTGCGGCACCGCCCACTGAACAATTACATCAATCGGTGTATAACGTGATTCGTGGCGAAGCGCCCGATTCAAGGCTGCCGTTGGAAGATGAATCTCTTTGGGAATACCTGCATCGCGCCGACCTTGAGCTACGAAGCGCGCGGAACGGTCTACTTACGCCGGTGATTGTCATCGACCAGTTCGAAGAGCTCTTTACGCTTGGCCGGCGGGTCCCGGATCTCGTCCGGGAATTCAAGAATGAGCTTGGTGACCTGGTCGACAATCGCATTCCCGCCGATCTGGCGGCGCGAATCGAGGCCGACGAGGCTGTGGCGGCAAGATTCCAGTTGCAGAAGCGCAATTACAAGTTATTGATTTGCCTGCGCGAAGACTTTATCACCGAACTTGAAGAGTGGCGCCAGCCTATCCTGGCTCCTGGGCACTCGCGGATGCGTCTGCTGCGCATGCAGGCAGGCGAGGCACTCGATGCGGTGCACAAACCAGCTCAAGAGATGATGCCCCGTTCGCTGGCGCGCCGGGTGGTGGGGATCATCGCGGGCGAGGACCTCAACCGCGCCCGCGATACCGCATTTGCCGACGTTGATCATCCCCGCGATGACTTGGCCGCTTGGGACGCTTTGGGTGCTCTGGAGGTGGAACCCGCGCTGCTCAGCTTGTTCTGCCGCGAGCTCAATGAGGAGCGGAAGCGCCGTGGGCAGAGCCATTTCGACGAGCAGCTGGTCGAGGACACCGGGCATGACATCCTGTCCAACTACTACCTGTCATGTGTGCGTGATCTGCCACCGCGCGTCGCGCAGTTCATCGAGTCCGAGTTAATCACCGAGAACGGACTTCGCAACAGCTACGTCCGTGAGGACGCGATGCCTTCGCAACTCACCGACGACGAACTAACCCGGCTCATTGGGTCGCGGCTGCTACGGCTCGAGGAACGCTATGGCGCGCAACGCATAGAACTCGCGCACGATGTGCTCACCGGTGTCGTACGCGAACACCGCGACCAGCGGCGCGCGGAAGAAGACAAGGCGGTGTTGGCAGCCCGCGCGGAAAGCCAGCAAGCCGAACTCGAAGCCGCCCAGCGGCGCGCGGCGGCGCTGCGGAAACGCTCACGGATCCTCATTGCCGTGTTGGCGGTCACCGCCATCATCGCCCTCGTGGCGGTGATGCTCAGTGTGCAGGCCGTCCAAGGCCGACGCGGGGCGCAGACCCAGCTGCAGCAGAAGCTGATCGACCAGCGGCAGATTCTGATCGAGGAGGCGCAGGAGATGCTGGCCGGTACCCAGCCCGGTGGGGACGCGCGGGCGTTCCAGCAAATTCTCGCCGCGCGCGCCCTGCCCCTCCCTTCCGACGACGGCCCGCTCTACACCGCGGTGGCCCAGCGAGCCAGCACCGTCAAAATCATCACCGGCCACACCGGCGCGGTAAATGGTGTGGCGTTTAGACCCGACGGTCACCGGCTTGCCACGGTGGGCCACGACAGGACGGTGCGGATGTGGGATGCCGAGACCGGTCAACCGGTCGGTGCCCCCCTGACCGGCCACGAGGACAGCGTGATTGGAGTGGCGTTCAGCCCCGACGGGCGCCGGCTGGCCAGCGCGAGCCTGGACACCACGGCGCGGGTGTGGGATGCCGAGACCGGCCAACAGGTCGGCGCCCCCCTCCGGGGTCACACCGGCTCGGTGCTAAGCGTTGCGTTCAGCCCGGACGGAAACTGGCTGGCCACCGCCAGCACCGATCGGACCGTTCAGCAATGGGATGCCCGGACCGGCCAACCGGTCGGCGCCCGCCTCGTCGGCCACACCGGCTCGGTGGTCAGTGTGGCGTTCAGTCCCGACGGGCAGCGGCTCGCCACCGGTAGCGACGACCAGACCGTGCGCCTGTGGGACGCCCGGACCGGCCAACCGGTCGGCGCCCCCCTGGTCGGCCACACCGGCCCGGTGCTCAGCGTGGTGTTTAGCCCCGACGGCCACCGGCTGGCCAGCGCGAGCATGGATAAGACGGTCCGAGTATGGGACGCCGACACAGGCCAGGGGATCGGCCCGCCGCTCAGCGGCCACACTGCGCCTGTGCAAAGTGTGGCGTTTGGCCCCGACGGGCGTCGGTTGGCCAGCGCGAGCGCTGACCAGACCGTGCGGCTGTGGGACGCCGACGCCGGCCACGATCGCGGCGTATCGCTCAGCGGCCACAGCCGCGGCGTGAATGGTGTGGTGTTTAGCCCCGACGGGCGCCGGCTGGCCACCGCCAGCAGCGACGGTACGGTGCGGCTGTGGGACGCCGGCCAACCGGTCGGCGCCCCTCTCACCGGCCACACCGGCAGGGTGAACAGTGTGGCGTTCAGTCCCGACGGGCGCCGCCTAGCCTCGGCCAGCGACGACCGATCGGTGCGGCTGTGGGACGCCGGCACAGGCCGACCGGTCGGCGCCCCCCTTAGCGGGCACACCGGCAAGGTGAACAGTGTGGCGTTCAGTCCCGATGGGCGCCGGCTGGCTTCCGCCAGCGATGACCAGACGGTGCGGCTGTGGGACGCCGAGACCGCCCTACCGATCGGCGCCCCCCTGGTCGGCCACACCCGCTCGGTGCTCAGCGTGGTGTTTAGCCCTGACGGGCGCCAGCTGGCTTCGGCCAGCGACGACCAGACGGTGCGGCTCTGGGACGTCGCCGGCGGCAAGTCGGTCGCCACCCTCAGCGGCCACACCGGCAAAGTGAACAGTGTGGTCTTCAGCCCGGACGGTCGTCGGCTGGCCTCCGCCAGCGGCGACCAGACGGTGCGGCTGTGGGACGCTGGCACTGGGCAACCGGTCGCCATCCTCACCGGCCATGCCGGCCCGGTACTCAGTGTGGCGTTCAGCCCCGATGGGCGCCGGCTGGCCACCGCGAGCGCCGACGAGACGGCGCGGCTGTGGGACGGGGGAACCGGACAGTCGGTCGGTGACCCCCTGAAAGGGAACGGCGGCACCGTGAATGCTGTGGTCTTCAGCCCCGACGGACGGCTGCTGGCCACCGCCGAAAACGAAGGCACGGTGCGGCTGTGGGACGCTACAACTGGCCAACCGTTCGGCGCCTTCCTGGATGGCCACACGGGCCCGGTGCTCAGCGTGGTGTTCAGCCCCGACGGTCACCGACTGGCCTCCGCAGGCGCCGATACCACGGTGCGGCTATGGCCGGCGGATGCGTCGCCGGAGACGCTGTGTGCCAAACTCACCTCCAATATGAGCCGCCAGCAGTGGCGCGACTGGGTGTCGCCGGATATGGCCTACGTCACGCTTTGTCCGGGACTGCCAATCGCTGGGAGTGCATGAAACCGTTTGAAGCGCAACAGCGCCGCCAACGGCCAACGTTGTCGCCGGCCCCATCAGATCATGTCGTTGTTGCTCAGCCAGCGCATCACCGGCCAACCGATGACTACCGGAAGCCAGCAGGTGAGCACCCGATAAAGCAGCACCGACGGCACGCCGACGGCCGCGGGCACGCCGAAGGCGGCCAGACCACCGATCAGCGCCGCTTCGACGGCGCCGACGCCGCCGGGCGTCGGGGCGGCCGAGGCGAGGGTTCCGCCGATCATCGTCACCACGGCGCAGGTGATGAACGAAGCGCCGCCGCCGAAGGCTTGAATGCTGGTCCAAAGCGCCAAAGCGGCACCGACAGTGGTCCCGGCACAACCGAGCACGATCAACGCCAATCGCTTTGGCTCGCGGGCGAGCTCGACCAGGTCGCTGGTAATTTCGTTCAACTTCGGGCGCACGGCCGTCGACAGCCAGCCCCGCAGCCGCGGCACCAACAGAAAAGTGCCGACGATACCCAGCGCCACACCCGCGATCAGGTACAGCACGGCGGCCTTCGGGACGAAATGCGACAGGCCCGCCGACGCGCCGGCGAGGGTGCTGAACAAGATCAGCAACACGATATGGGAGATCACCTGAACCGATTGCTGCAGCGCCACTGCCGCGGTGGCTCGCATTGCGCTCAGGCCCCCCTTCTGCAAGATCCGTGTACTCATTGCGAGCCCGCCGACGCCCGCCGGGGTGGTCGTCGCGGCAAAAGTGTTGGCCACCTGCGCGATTGATAGCTTCCAGAAGTTCACCGTGCCGTCGGCGCAGGCCCACAAAGCGGCTGCCGCACCCACATAGGACAGCGCGGATATCACCAAACCCAACGTTGCCCACCACCAGTTCGCGGTCCGCAGCTGGGAGAAGAACGTCGGCGCCATGCTGATGAAGGGATACGCGACATAGACCAGCGCACCGAGCAGTACCAACTGAATGACCTGGCTGCGGGTGAACCGGGTGATGGTTTCGGTTTTGATCTGACCCGCACCCGTCTGGCGCTGGACTTCGGCGCGGCTGCTGGAGATGACGCCGCCGGCATCGGCCACCGATTCCCGGATTCGTTTTGGCACAGCGGATTTGGTGAGCCTTCGGGAGGCGTCCAGGATGATGTCCTTGTCGAACGCGTCGATCGCCGCGCCCACCGCGGACTCCGCGTCGTACACCGCCGTCGTCGTCACCAGCAGTGAGGCTATGTCTGATTGGAGCTGGGTGTCGGTGGCGCCGTATTCGGCGGCTCCGAACCCGCCGAAGAGGACGGCGCCGCCGTCGACCGTGATCTCGTCGCTGCGCAGGTCGCCGTGCGCGATCTGATTGTCGTGCAGGGTCCGCAGCGATTCCCACACCCGGGCGACCGGCGTCGTCTTTGCGCATTCGTCGAGCGGAATCCCTTGAACGGGCTCGTGCGCGTACAACATCCATCCCCGGTCTAGGACGGCGACGGCGATCGTCGACGTGTTGGCGACGCCCGCGTCACCGATGGCGATGGCCATCAGTGCGCGATGCTCGACGGCGCGGCGCATCGAGGTCTGCAGGGGTGCGGTCTCGGTGTCGCGCAACCGCAGTTTGCGCCAGAGCTGGTGCAGCGCACCGCCGCTGCGTTGATGCGGGCCGTACAACTCGATCGCCGCTGACGAGTCGGGATTCCCGGAATCGCTGGAAAGAACGAGCGGCCCGGGTCCGGCCGGGCGCACCACGGTGAGTCGCGACACCACGAACCCGCATTTGGCCAGCGCCCGAACCGCACCGTCCAGCGGTACCTCCAGGGCCGGGGTGCCGACCACCAGCACCACCAGCGCGCCGACGAACCATCCCACCGCCAGCCCGACCAGTGAGCGGGTCGGCACGATGGCGCTGACCACGAGGTGGATCGGCACGAACGCGAGCAACAGCGTCCACCACCAGTGCCGCCAGCGCGCGGGCAGCCAGGGCCCCGATACGGTCAGCACCGCCGCCAGCATCGCGATCCACCGCGGGTCGTCGAGCAACTGGGCGGGCAGCGTGCTGAGCCTGTCCGAGAGGTCGAAGTGCCATCGGGGCGCCGAGATGCGGTTGTTGTTGATCGACAACGGCAGCGCGGCCATCAGCGCGGCGGCCGCATATGCGCCCAGCAGTTTCCACTGCCGGGCGACGATCAGGCCGATCAGGATCATGAACGGCAACGCCAGAATCACGAACCCGTAGGCCACGTAGACCGCATCGGATTGGGTGGGGGACAGGACCCCGACGATCAGCGAGATGGACTTCTCCAGCGCGATCCAGCGCGGGCGGGTGATCACTGAACTCGTGATCACCGTCGCGAGGAAAATCGCGGCCAGGATCAGCCGCAGGATGTCGTTGGTGCGTCGGGTCAGCGGTTGCAGCAGGCTGCCGGAAACGCTGATGTCGCGCCCGTCAACCCGCATATTTGAGGATCCTTGCACGACCGGACCGGCGGCCTGTTGATTTTCGGCGCGCGTAGGGTCGGTAGGTAGGCGTGCTAGCGAAATTGGAGGACACGGGCGTGGCGAGAACCGACAACGACAGCTGGGAGATCACCGAGAGCGTGGGAGCGACGGCCCTGGGCGTCGCGGCGGCCCGCGCAGCGGAAACCGAGAGTGAGAACCCGCTGATCACCGATCCTTTCGCGCGGGTCTTCCTGGACGCCGCCGGCGAAGGCATGTGGAGCTGGTTCGCGGCTCCCGACCTACCCGCCGAGCTCGTCGAGGCCGAACCCGACCTGTTGCCGCAGAGGCAGGGAATGGTCGACTACATGGCGGCGCGGACGTCATTCTTCGATCAGTTCTTCCTGGACGCGACCCGCGCCGGCGTGCACCAGGTGGTGATCCTGGCGGCGGGTTTGGACTCGCGCGCGTGGCGGCTGCCCTGGCCGGACGGCACCGCGGTCTACGAACTCGACCAGCCCCGGGTGCTGGAATTCAAGTCGTCGACGTTGGCCGAACACGGCGCAGAGCCGACGTGCAACCTGGTCCACGTTCCGATCGACTTGCGCGACGACTGGCCGGCCGCGTTGCAGCAGGCCGGTTTCGACCCGACGGCACCCAGCGCCTGGTCGGCCGAGGGGCTGTTGCCGTTTTTGCCAGCGGTCGCTCACGAGTTGCTTTTCGAGCGTGTTCAGACGCTCGGCGCTCCCCGCAGCCGGATCGCGGTGGAGGCGCCCGGCCCGGATTTTCTCGACCAGGACGCCATCGCAAAGCGGCAAGAGCGGATGCAGCGGGTGCACGACGTGATGGCCAAACTGGAGCCCCAACGGGAAATCCCCAACGTCTCGGACCTGTGGTACTTCGAGGAGCGCGAAGACGTCGACGCCTGGTTACGCCGGCACGGCTGGGACGTGACGGTGACGCCGGCGCTGGAGCTGATGGCCCGCTACGACCGCACCCCCCCGGACATCGAGGATGCCGCCCCGAAGACTCTGTTCGTGGCGGCGCAGCGCGCGGGGGAGTCGGGCCGGGAATGAGCAAGGCCAGAACCGACAACGATAGCTGGGAGATCACCGAGAGCGTAGGCGCGACGGCGCTGGGTGTGGCCGCGGCGCGCGCGGCGGAAACCCGCAGCGAGAATCCTTTGATCAGCGATCCGTTCGCGCAGGTTTTCCTCGACGCGGTGGGCGACGGAGTGTGGAATTGGCATTCTGCTCCGCAATTGCCCGCCGAGCTGATCGAAGCCGAACCCGACCTGCCGCTGCAGATGCAGGCGATGGTCGGCTATATGGCCTCGCGGTCGGCCTTTTTCGACCAGTTCTTCGTTTCTGCGGCCGGTGCGGGCATCGGTCAGGCGGTGATTCTGGCGGCGGGCCTGGACGCGCGGTCCTGGCGGTTGCCCTGGCCGGGTGGGCCGGACGGGATGACGGTCTACGAGCTCGATCAGCCCAAGGTGCTGGACTTCAAAGCCTCGACGTTGGCCGAACACGGGGCGGAGCCGGCCTGCAACCGGGTCGCCGTCCCGGTCGACCTCCGTCAGGACTGGCCTTCGGCGTTGCGGCAGGCGGGTTTTGACCCCTGCGCACCCAGCGCCTGGTCGGCTGAGGGGCTGATGCCGTATCTGCCGGCCGCGGCCCAAGAGTTGCTGTTCGACCGGGTGCAGGGCCTCACCGCCGCCGGCAGCCGGATCGCCGTGGAGGCGCTGGGATCGGCCTTTCTCGACCCCGAGGTTCGCGCGAAGCGTCGGGAGCGGATGGATCGGATCCGCACCCTCATGGCCGAAGCGGACCCGCAGCGGGAGATCCCCAGGACCGACGAACTGTGGTACTTCGAGGAGCGCGAAGACGTCGGTGACTGGTTCCGTCGCCACGGCTGGGACGTGACGGTGACTGCGACCGACGAGCTGATGGCCGGCTATGGGCGCCGGGCACCCAAAGAGGTCGAGGACCGCATTCCGGGGAATTTGTTCGTGGCCGCGCAGCGGGCGGGGACTTAGCGAACCTTGGGTCGTTAATTCAAGAAGCAGCCCGTCCGTTGCGCCGCGGTTTCATCGAGATCGACGTTGGTGCGAAGAAGTCCGAGTGACCAGCACGCTAACGCCGATCTGGGTTGCGAAAGCACCTCGTTCGCTATCAGCATGCGCGGCTAGCGCCGTGTTCACGAATTGACGAGTTATGGGAATATTGGTCTGACCACCTGACGTCTGGTGACTTGACGTCCGACCAATCTGCCGTCACACTGAGCGCATGGCGCTGCAGCCGGTGACTCGTCGATCGGTGCCGGAAGAGGTCTTCGAGCAGGTCGCTGCCGATGTGCTCAGCGGGGAGATGGAGCCCGGCGAGGCCTTGCCCAGCGAGCGTCAGTTGGCAGACGTCTTCGGGGTATCCCGGCCCGCTGTCCGCGAGGCGCTTAAGTGGCTTTCGGCGGCCGGTCTCGTCGAGGTGCGCCAGGGCGGCGTCACCACCGTGCGTGATTTCCGACGGTATGCGGGGATGGACCTGCTGCCCCGGTTGCTGTTTCGCAATGGCGAACTCGACATCTCGGTTGTCCGCAGCATTCTGGAGGCTCGGCTGCGTAACGGTCCGAAGGTCGCGGAGCTGGCGGCCGAACGGCACGGACCTGAGTTGGCTGAATTGCTGGAGGATTCGCTGCGCGCGCTCGAGACCGAGCAAGATCCGCTCGAGTGGCAACGCCACGCGCTCAACTTCTGGGATCATGTGGTCGACGGTGCTGGTTCGATCGCATATCGGTTGATGTACAACGCATTTCGCGCCGCACATGAGCCGGCGATAGTTGTCCTGGCCACTGCGATGACCGCTGAGGTCAAGCATCCCGATGCCTACCGGAGTCTGGCCGATGGGATCTGCTCAGGTAATCCCGCCGGCGCGAAGAAGGCTGCCGAAGACTTGCTTGAACTCGCGAACACAACGTTGCTGGCCGCACTCGACAGCTCAAGGAATCGATGATGAGTTCGGCAGAAGCCCCCGAGGCCCCTAGGGTGCACGGAACTCGAAACTGCAATGAACAGTTCGCTTTTCGGGCTCGCCCATGACCACCCACACCACGATCACCACATATCTCCGCGGACAGATCCAGCCCGGGGTCGACGCGGTCGGCGGGTTCTATCGGACTTGCGTACTGACCGGCAAGGCGCTGTTTCGACGGCCCTTCCACTGGCGTGAGACGATCGAGCAGGGCTGGTTCATCACGAGTGTCTCGCTACTGCCAACACTTGCGGTCTCGATTCCGCTGACCGTGCTCATCATCTTCACGCTCAACATCCTGCTGGCCGAGTTCGGCGCCGCCGACATCTCGGGCGCGGGCGCGGCGCTGGGAGCGGTCACCCAGCTGGGCCCGTTGACCACCGTTCTGGTGATCGCCGGCGCCGGGGCCACAGCCATTTGCGCCGACCTGGGTGCCCGCACCATCCGTGAGGAGATCGACGCGATGGAGGTGCTCGGCATCGACCCCATCCACCGGCTGGTGGTGCCTCGCGTTGTCGCCGCGACCATCGTCGCCACACTCCTCAACGGCGCGGTGATAACCATCGGATTGGTCGGCGGTTTCGTATTCGGTGTCTTTATCCAACACATTTCGGCCGGCGCCTATGTCGGCACACTTACCCTGGTCACCGGCTTGCCCGAGGTGGTCATCTCGGTGGTCAAGTCGGCGACGTTCGGAATGATCGCCGGCTTGGTCGGGTGTTATCGCGGGCTCACCACCAAGGGCGGTCCCAAGGGTGTCGGAACCGCTGTCAACGAGACCCTGGTGTTGTGTGTGCTCGCGCTGTTCGCGGTAAACGTGGTGCTGACCACGATCGGCGTGCGGTTCGGGACGGGACGCTAACATGTCGGCTCCCACCGTATTTCGCTCCCGATACCCGCGGACGGCCGCCAACCTCAACCGCTATGGCGGCGGCGCGGCCCGAAGGCTCGAGCAGATAGGGATTTTCGCGAGGTTCACGCGGATCAGCATCATTCAGATCGGATCGGCGCTGTACCGCTACCGCAGGGAGACGCTGCGGCTCACCGCCGAAATCGGTATGGGCACCGGCGCTATGGCCGTTATCGGCGGCACCGTCGCGATCATCGGCTTTGTGACGCTGTCCGGCGGCTCGTTGATCGCCATCCAGGGCTTCGCGTCGCTGGGCAACATCGGTGTCGAGGCGTTCACCGGATTCTTTGCCGCACTGGCCAACACACGCGTCGCTGCGCCCATCGTCTCCGGTGTCGCGCTGGCCGCCACAGTCGGCGCCGGTGCCACCGCCCAGTTGGGTGCCATGCGGATCAGCGAGGAGATCGACGCGCTGGAAGTCATGGGCATCAACTCGATCTCATTTCTGGTCTCGACACGGATCCTGGGCGGGCTGGTCGTGATCGTGCCGCTGTACGCCCTGGCCCTCGACATGGCTTTCATGTCCGGCCAGGTCGTCACGACGGTGTTCTATGGACAGCCGAGCGGCACGTACGAGCACTACTTCCGCACCTTCCTGCGCCCCGAGGATGTGGGTTGGTCGGTCGTGGAGGTCGTCATCATCGCGGTAGTGGTGATGATCACCCATTGCTACTACGGCTACACCGCGAGCGGTGGCCCGGTCGGCGTCGGCCAGGCCGTCGGACGATCAATGCGATTTTCGCTGGTCTCGGTGGTTGTCGTTGTCCTACTGGCCGAGTTGGCGCTCTACGGTGTCGACCCGAACTTCAATCTCACGGTGTAACCGCCATGACCACGCTGATAACGCGGAAGAGCAGACGGGTCCTGCTGTACGTGGAGGGCGTGGTCCTGCTGTTAGTGGGCGCGTCGGTTCTCGCGTTGGTGTACTTGCAGTTTCGCGGCGATTTGACGCCGAAGACCGAGTTGACCATGGTGGCTTCGCGGGCGGGGCTGGTGATGGAAACGGGCGCGAAAGTTACCTTCAACGGGGTGGCGATTGGCCGGGTGGCCAGCATTTCGGAGGTCGAGCGCGACCACAAGCCGGCGGCGAAGCTGGTGTTGGAGGTGAATCCGCGCTACATCAGGCTGATTCCAGTCAATGTGGTGGCCACAATCGAGGCGGCCACGCTGTTCGGCAATAAATATGTGTCGTTGACTTCGCCGGAAACTCCGCAACAGCAGAGAATCTCGCCGGGCGACGTGATTGACGTGCGGTCGGTGACCACCGAGTTCAACACATTATTCGAGACGATCACCTCGATCGCCGAGAAGGTGGATCCGATCGAGCTGAACGCCACGCTGTCGGCGCTGGCGCAGGCGCTGGATGCGCTGGGCCGCCCTTTCGGAGAGTCGCTCGTCGATGTCAATCATATTCTTGCGCAATTGAACCCGCGGGTAGAGCGGCTCGGCTACGACGTACGACGATTTGCGGATCTCGCCGAGATCTATACCCGTGCGTCGCCGGATTTGTGGGCCTTTCTGCAGAACGCGCTGACCACTGCGCGCACCCTGAACAGGCAACAGGGTGATCTGGATGCCGCGTTGCTGGCGGCGGTGGGCGCGGGCAAGACCGGTGAGGACATCTTCGCCCGGGGCGGTCCGTATCTGGTGCGCGGGGCCGCCGACCTGGTACCCACGGCTGAGCTGCTCGACACCTACAGCCCCGAACTTTTCTGCACGATTCGCAATTTTCACGACGCTGCGCCCTCGGTGGCGAATGCGGCTGGCGGCAACGGCTATTCGCTGTCGGCCGCCGGATCGATTTCGCTGGCGCCCAACCCCTATGTCTATCCGGACAACCTGCCCCGGGTGAACGCTCGCGGTGGACCCGGTGGGCGGCCAGGCTGCTGGCAGACGATCACCCGGGATCTGTGGCCGGCGCCGTACTTGGTGATGGACACCGGCGCCAGCATCGCGCCGTACAACCACCTCGAGCTCGGCCAGCCGATGCTGACCGAATACGTCTGGGGACGCCAATACGGGGAGAACACGATCAACCCATGACGAGGAATCCATGAAAGGCACTGGCACAGCATTCAAGCTCGGCACCTTGTGGTTGGTTCTGCTGGTGTTCACGGTGGTGATCATCGTCGTGTTCGGCCAAGTGCGCTTCGATCGCACCACCGGGTATTCCGCGATGTTCACCGATGTCAGCGGGCTACGGGCCGGGCAGTTTGTCCGGGCCGCCGGGGTGGAGGTCGGCAAGGTCTCCAAGGTGACGCTGATCGACGGGGACAAGCGGGTGTTGGTGGATTTCGCTGTGGATAGGGGGCTGCCACTGGATAAGGCGACGACTGCGTCGATCCGCTACCTCAACCTGATCGGCGACCGCTACCTCGAGCTCAGGCGCGGCGACAGCGGTCAGCTGCTGGCCCCGGGCGGCACCATCCCGCTTGAACACACTCAGTCGGCATTGGATCTTGACGCCCTGATCGGCGGGTTCCGTCCGCTTTTCAAGGCGTTGGACCCAGACAAGGTCAACAGGATCGCCCAGGCGATCATCACCGTGTTCGGTGGGCAGGGCGCCACAATCAACGACATCCTCGACCAAACCGCTTCGCTGACCGCAACGTTGGCCGACCGGGACCAGGCGATAGGCGAGATCATCAAAAACCTGAACACCGTGCTGGCGACCACCGTCAAGCATCAGAAGGAGTTCGACGGAACGGTCGACAAGTTAGAGGTGCTGATCACCGGACTGAAGAACAGGGCCGATCCGTTGGCCGCGGCGGTAGCTCATATCAGCGACGCCGCGGGCACGCTGGCCGACCTGCTTGGTGAGGACCGGCCGTTGTTGCACAGCACCTTCGGACACCTCGAGGGCATTTCGCAGTCGCTCATCAACGATCTGCCGACTCTCGACGACGTGTTGCGCAAGCTGCCGGACGCCTACCGGACCATCGGCCGATCCGGCGGCGTATACGGCGACTTCTTCAACTTCTACCTCTGTGACCTCTCGCTGAAAGTCAACGGATTACAGCCTGGCGGTCCGGTGCGCACCATCAAGCTCTTCGGGCAGCCCAGCGGGAGGTGCATGCCGCAATGAGGACGCTGACGGAGTTCAACCGCGGCCGGGTGGGGCTGATGGGTGTGGCGGTCACGCTGCTTGTAGTTGCCGTGGGGCAAAGCTTTACCAGCGTGCCGATGCTGTTCGCCACACCCACCTACTACGCGGAATTCACCGACACGGGCGGCATCAACACCGGCGACAGGGTGGAAATCGCCGGTGTGGAAGTCGGTCTGGTGCGCTCGCTGGCGATCCGCGGCAACAAGGTCGCGGTCGGATTCTCGTTGGCCGGCAGGACGATCGGGACGCAAAGCCGGGTGGCGATTCGCACCGACACCATTCTCGGCCGCAAGAATATGCAGATCGAACCGCGCGGCTCAGAGCCGTTGCAGCCCAACGGTTTCCTTCCGTCGGCGCAGACCACCACGCCATACCAGGTCTACGACGTTTTCGTCGATGCCACTAAGGCGGCGACGGGCTGGGACATCGAGGCCACCAAACGTTCACTGAAGGTGCTGTCGGAAACCTTCGATCAGACGGCGCCGCATCTGAGTGGGGCCCTGGACGCTGTCAAGGCATTCTCCGACACCCTCGGCAAGCGGGGTGAGCAGCTCAAGCAACTGCTGGCCAACGCCAACAAGATCGCGCGCGTGCTCGGCGACCGCAGCCAACAGGTCAACGGGCTGCTGGTCAACGCCAACACGCTACTGGCCGCCTTCAAGCAACGCAGCCAGGCGCTGAGCATTCTGCTGAGCAACGTGTCGGACGTGTCAGCCCAGGTGTCCGGCCTGATCAAGGAAAACCCCAGGCTCAACCATCTGCTGCAACAGTTGAGCACGGTCACCGACGAACTGGTCAAGCGCAAGAAGGACCTGGCCGATGTGCTGGTACTCATCAGCAGATACACCGCATCCCTGACCGAGGCCGTCGGCTCTGGGCCGTTCTTCAAGGTGATGGTGGCGAACCTGGTGCCCTACCAGATCCTTCAGCCATGGGTTGACGCGGCGTTCAAAAAGCGGGGCATCGACCCGGAGAACTTCTGGCGCAGTGCCGGGCTGCCCGAGTTCCGGTGGCCCGACCCCAACGGCACCCGATTCCCCAACGGCGCGCCGCCGCCGGCGCCGCCGGTGCTGGAGGGCACGCCGCAGCATCCGGGGCCTGCCGTCCCGCCCGGATCGCCGTGCTCCTACACACCGGGGAATCCCGGTGGCAACGTCACCGTCGGGGACGAGGGTCTGCCGCGGCCGTGGAATCCGCTGCCCTGCGCGGGCGCCGCCGTCGGCCCATTCGGTGGCCCCGCCTTCCCCGCGCCGCTCGACGTCCAGCCGTCGCCGCCGAACCCCAATGGGGCGCCACCGGCACCGGGTATTCCGGCCGCGGGCCGCCCGGGGGAGGCGCCCCCGGACGCTCCCGGCACGCCGGTGCCGCTGCCGGCTGATGCGCCTCCGGGAGCACGTACCGTTCCGCTGACACCGGCCGGCCCCCAACCTGCACTGCCGCCATCCTCGACGTTCGCACCGGGCCCGCCGCCGGGACCGCCGGCACGACCGGGACCCGGGCCGCAGCTGCCGGCGCCGTTCATCACGCCCGGCGGGACGGGAGGTAGCAACCAATGAGCACCATCTTCGACGTCCGCAGCCTTCGACTGCCGAAAGTGTCGCGCAAGGCGGTGCTTGCCGGGGCGTTGGTCATGGTGTTGGCCCTCCTCGCGCTCGTCGTCGGAGTGCAGCTCTATCGGAAACTGACCAACACTTACGTTGTCGCGTATTTTTCGGAGACCCTCGCGCTGTACCCGGGTGACAAAGTCCAGATCATGGGTGTGCGCGTCGGTGTGATCGACAAGATCGATCCGGCCGGCGACAAGATGCGAGTCGCCTTCCACTACAGCAACAAGTACAAGGTGCCCGCGGGCGCCACGGCATCGATCCTGAACCCCAGCCTGGTGGCCTCGCGCACCATCCAGCTGTCGCCGCCCTACACCGACGGGCCGGTGCTGAAGGACGGAGCGGTGATCCCGGTCGAACGCACTCAGGTGCCCGTCGAGTGGGATCAGCTGCGCGAGTCCATCAACGGGATACTGCGGCAGCTCGGCCCGACGGAGGAGCAGCCGGAGGGGCCGTTCGGCGAGCTCATCGAGAAGGCTGCGGACAACCTGGCCGGCAAGGGCAAGCAGATCCACGACACGCTGAACAGCCTGTCGGAAGCGTTGACAGCGCTGAACGAGGGCCGAGGGGACTTCGTCTCGATCACGCGAAGCCTGGCGCAGTTCATCAACGCGCTGTACCAGAACGACCGGCAGTTCGTCGCGCTCAACGACGACCTCGCCGAGTTCACCGACTGGTTCACCAAATCCGACCACGACGTGGCCGACACGATTACCCGGGTCGACGACGTGCTCGAGCTCGCCCGAAAGTTTGTGAGCGACAACAGATCCGTGCTGGGCCACGATGTCAACAACCTGGCCGACGCGACCACCGCCCTGCTGCAACCCGAGCCGCGGGACGGCCTGGAGACGGCGTTGCACGTGCTGCCCACCTTCGCGGGCAACTTCAACAACATCTACTACCCGGCGCACAGCTCGCTGGTGGGGATGTTCGCTTTTCCGAACTTCGCGAATCCGATTCAGTTCATCTGCAGCTCCATCCAGGCCGGCAGCCGCCTTGGGTATCAGGACTCCGCCGAACTTTGCGCACAGTATCTGGCGCCGGTTCTGGACACGATCAAGTTCAATTACTTGCCGGTCAGCGCGGACTTTTTCGGCACGGCGGCCACCTTGCCCAAGGAGGTTGCCTACGCCGAGGACCGGCTGCGCCCGCCGCCGGGGTACAAGGACACCACCGTCCCGGGGATCTTCTCGAGGGACACACCGTTTTCGCACGGCAATCATGAGCCGGGCTGGGTGGTCGCGCCCGGGATGCAGGGCGCACAGGTTCAGCCGGCTACGGCGAACATGCTGACCCCGGAGTCGCTGGCCGAGCTGATGGGTGGTCCGGACACCGCACCCCCGCGGCCGGGAAACACCCTGCCCGGACCGCCGAACGCCTATGACGAGTCCAATCCACCTCCGCCGCCGTGGTTCTCGCAGCCCGGACCGGGCCAGTGAGGGGCGGCGTGAGCGCGGTGAGCGCGAACGGCAAGCCGAACAGTTGGGCACTGAAGCGCGGCGTGAGCGCGGTGAGCGCGAACGGCAAGCCGAACCGACGGGCACTGAAAACGGTGATGCGACTGATCGTCGGCGGCGGATACCGCGGACTCGCGCTGGTGCTGGCCGCTTTATTGGCTTCGGGGTTGTTGACTTCGTGCGACTGGCGTGGCATCGCCAACGTGCCGCTGCCGCTCGGCCATGGCACGGGTTCGGGTCACATGACGATCTACGTGCAGATGCCAGACTCGTTGGCGCTGAACACCAACAGCCGGGTGAGGGTGGCCGACGTATGGGTCGGCACAGTACGAGACATCAGGCTGAAGAACTGGATCGCGATCCTGACATTGGACGTCGATCCGTCCGTGCAGCTCCCGGCCAACGCGACCGCGAAGATCGGCCAGACCAGCTTGCTGGGCACGCAGCACGTCGAGCTGGCCGCGCCACCCCACCCGTCGCCGCAGCCGCTGAAGAGCGGCGACACCATCCCGTTGATGAACTCCTCCGCCTACCCCACCATCGAGCGGACGTTGGCCAGCATCGCGGTCATCCTCACCGGCGGTGGCATCACGCACCTCGAAGTGATTCAAAACGAGATCCTCAATGTCCTTGACGGCCACCTCGATCAGGTCCGCGAATTCCTCAACGCGGCTGGACACATTCACCGCCGCACTGAACCGCCAACGCGGCGACCTCACTCGCGCAATCGACTCGACGAACCAATTGCTGGCCATGATCGCGAACCACAACGACACGCTGGATCGGGTGCTTACCGACATCCCGCCGCTGATCCGGCATTTCGCCGACACGCGCGAGCTGTTCGCCGATGCCACCGAATCTCTGGGGCGGTTCAGCGATGTCGCCAACCGGGCGCTGTCGGATACGCGGCCCAACCTTCACCAGAGCCTGCAGTTGCTGCAGCGACCACTCCAGCAGCTCGGCCTGGCCGCGCCGCTTGTGGTCGGCGCGTTGAGGTTGGGTCTCACAGCGCCGTTCAACATCGACGGTGTCCCTAAAGTGATCCGCGGCGACTATGTCAACGTGTCGGCCATGGTCGACCTGACGCTCAGCGCCCTCGATAACGCACTCCTGACCGGAACGGGATTCTCGGGCATGTTGCGAGCGCTCGAGCAGGCGTGGGGACGGGATCCGGCCACCATGATCCCGGACGTCCGCTACACGCCGAACCCGAATGATGCCCCGGGAGGACCGCTGGCGGAAAGGGGCCAGTAAGAGATGCTGACTCGCCTAATCAGAATCCAGCTGGTGTTGTTCGTGCTGTTCGCGGTCCTCGCGGTGGTTGTCCTGTGCTGGTACTTCCTACGACTACCCGGTGTTGTCGGCATCGGTCGCTACACGCTCTATGCCGAATTGCCGCAATCCGGGGGGCTGTATCGAACCGCCAACGTCACGTATCGGGGGATCACCATAGGGACGGTCACCAACGTCGAACCAACCGAACGGGGCGCGCGAGCGACGATGAGCATCGACGACGGCTACCAGATCCCCACCGATGCGTCAGCCAATGTGCACTCGGTGTCGGCGGTCGGCGAGCAGTACCTCGATCTGGTTTCGACCCGCACCGGCGGTCCTTACCTTCAGAACAGCCAGACGATCACCAAGAGCACGGTCCCCAGCCAGATCGGCCCAGCGCTCGATGCCGCCAACCGTGGATTGGCGGTGCTGCCCAAGGAGAAAGTTGGCTCACTGCTCCACGAGGCGTCACTGGCACTGGGTGGGCTTGGACCGTCCCTTCGCCGCCTGGTCGACGCCGCCCAGGGGATCGGTCACGACTTCAGGGGCAGCATCGACGACATCGACGACATCCTCGATCACTCGGCGCCCATCATCGACAGCCAGGCCAATTCCGGTGACGACATCGGGCGCTGGGCCGCCAACCTCAACACGCTGGCCGCTCAGACCGCGCAGCAGGATCCAGCGATTCGTCGCATTCTGGCCAACGCGGCGCCGACGGCCGACGAGGTCAACGCCACGTTCAGCGAGGTGAGGGACTCGCTGCCGCAGGCACTGGCCAATCTCGAGGTCGTGCTCGACATGCTCAAGCGCTACCACAACGGAGTCGAGCAGGCGTTGGTGTTCTTGCCGGAGTCGGCCTCCATCGCCCAGTCGGTTACCTCGGAATTTCCCGGCCAGGCGGCACTCGGCGTCGGCGCCCTGTCTCTCAACCAGCCGCCGCCGTGCCTGACCGGCTTCATGTCGGCATCGGAGTGGCGGGCACCGGCCGACACCAGCATCGCCCCGCTACCGAGCGGCGCCTACTGCAAGATCCCGATGGACGCCCAGAATGTGGTTCGCGGAGCGCGCAACTACCCGTGCGTGGACGTGCCCGGTAAGCGGGCGGCGAGCCCGCGGGAATGCCGCAGCGACCGGCCTTATGTGCCGCTGGGCACCAACCCCTGGTACGGAGACCCCAATCAGATCCTCACCTGCCCCGCGCCGGCCGCGCGTTGTGATCAGCCGGTGAAGCCGGGTCAGGTAATCCCGGCACCGTCGGTCAACAATGGCGAGAACCCGCTGCCCGCCAATCGGGTGCCAGGCACACCGCCGCCCGTCAGCGATCCGCTGCAGCGGCCGGGGTCGGGCACCGTCCGGTGCAATGGGCAGCAACCCAACCCGTGCATCTACACCCCGAACGCGGTTCCCACCGCAATTTACGACGTGCAGAGCGGCAGGGTCGTTGGGCCCGACGGTGTGGTCTATTCCGTCGAGAACTCGAGCAACACTGGCGACGACGGGTGGAAGTCGATGCTGGCACCAGCCGGCTGAATCCTGGCGATCTATGCTCCGGCCCTTGGAAGCGACTTTGGTGCCATCAGGTCGCTCACCGCGACACGACCACGCCGTTCTGAGCGGCGGACCTTCGCGCCACAGGTTGCGGGGCGCGCTGATCCTGAACGACATGTAGGACATGCAGAATACGAGGCACAATCGAGTGATGAAGCCAGCCGGCGTACACCATGTCGCCCTCTGTGTCGCCGAAGCGAAGAACGGTCTTCGCCTTATGTCGCGCGTGCTCGACATGAGGCAGCTGCGGAGGCCTTGTCGACCCGCGGTACTGGCTCGATGCCGGCGGCCAGCAGTGCACTGATGGAGTCCGATACCCAGCGCCGGCGCGAACCCTTCGCGATCCGAGTCGACGACGTCGATGCCGCCGCAATGTCCTGCTGAGCAGGGCGTCGAGGTGCACCGAATCCCGTTCATCCCGGTGCCGGGTACCAGGCCTTCCTACACGATCCCTTCGTGGAACTTGCTCGAGCTGAACCAGCCGGAATAGCCTGCGCACACCTGCGATCCCCACTTTCGCCAGGAACAGTCTCATCGTCCGGTCGGGTGGCAAGCTCTACGACTCGGGCGGCCGTCAGACCTGCGGCTGGTGGACCGGCGCCGGTGTCGCGCGCGCGAGCGGTCTCGCGACCGCAGGCGTCCCCAACGTTCCTGAAAAGAAGTCCACGGCTCGTACGCCTTGAAGCCCAGGACGCGCATTTGCGTGCAGAGGATGCCGAGTCCGGGCGGCGTCCGCGCTGGAACAGCTTATCGACCTCGCGCTCCGCTGAAGTTTCGACGGTTATCGACTACTTCGTCGCTCCGACGATGCCGTCGTGGAAGCGGCTGGGCCTCACCCGGGTTTCGTCGTGTCCGACCGCTGGCGCGCCTGCGTTGTGGCGCACGGTCCCAGTTCGTGCGATATGGGAACGCCACGGGTTTCAGGTGTTCGCGGCGAGGAACACGCTGCGCCACACGGCATTGGGATAGCCTGTTCGCCGTTTAGTATCGATGGAGCTGCGCAGGCACGGCTGGACCCGCTACGGCGAGGGCCCGGTCGCGACGAAGGAGACGACGCTCGCCGTGGCGCTCGCGCGCATGCTGCGCGTTCCCGACACATGGGAAGGCTTCGCCGAGCAGTATGTCCGGGCGCTGGACGGGCTGGGCGAAGGCGGCGCCGCGACGCGCCACATACGCCGTTCCACCGATTCGGGGCAGGTGCGAGCCGGCGCGCTGTCGGAATGGCACGGCCTCCTGCTGGAGAACCTGGCGGACACCGAGGGCGGTCTACTCGGCAGGATCGCCGGGCACGCCGCCTTGGGTGGCGGGAAGCGGACGTTTCCCGCCACGCGGCTGGCGCACTGACGCGGCAACACCGATGCCGGCCGCGACCTGACCTGGGATGTCGGCGAAAGCTGCCCGCCACAAGGACTTCCGCAAGTTCGCAGCCGAAACCGGTGCGACGGCCGCGTCGTGAACGCAGTCCGACGCTACAGACCGAGCGCGGCGCGCAGTCGGTCGGCGTCCATCCCGCCGCGGCCGGCTGCACGGGCGGGGAAGGTGTCCAGGAGCTTGATCAGGTCGCCGCGTCGGGTCGGGTCATCGGCGGCCTGCCGCGGCGTGCGGCCGTTGAGCGCCGGGATGGGCTCGTCGAGCCACTTGGTCTCGTAGTCGCGGATGAACTCATCGAGCAACCCGGCCAGCTCGGGATCGTCTGGGTCGAGCGCCTCGTCGCCGGCTGCAGGCAACTGCTTGGCCAACTCGGCGGCCTCGCGGGCGTCGCGCATCGGGCGGCGCTCGTCCTCGACCACGCTCATCGCGGGATCGAGGCGTGCCAGCGTGGTCAGCACGCGGTCCATCCGCTCCTCGCTGTTGGCTTCCACCCGCAGGGTGTCGCCGTCGAGCACCAGGGTGGCCCGGACGCGCAGCATGCCGTCGGTGGTGACGTGCTCGAACCACTGCGGCGACTCGTCGCCGTCGACCCGGCCGTAGGTGTCGTCGAGCGCGGCCTCGATCCCAGACGTGTCGCCGACACGCACGGTGGCCTCGCAGATGGTCAGCGGATCACCCTCGGTGTTGGTCAGCGCCAGCGGCGCGAACCGGCGGCTCAGCTGCGCCACCAGGGTCACCGCGTCCGGTTCGGCATCGAGTACCTCGATCAGCGGATCACGCTCGTGCAGCGCGACCGGTTCCAGCCCGCCGAAAAGTTGCATCGTGTCTCCGGCGGGCACCACGCGTGCGCAGACCAGCTGACCGGGCTTGAGCTGGCGACTGGCGGTCCGCTCCCGCACCTCGTGCGTGTCGCCCGTGCGCACATCACGCATGGTGATGCCCCGGCCTGGGTGCACCTGCTCGACCTCGAATACCGACCGGTCCACCAGTAACCACTGCTCGGCCAACAGCCGCTCGTCGGCGGGCAGCAGCGACCCGCGCATCTCAAGGAACTCCTCGAACGCGCCGCCCTCGAACAGCACCGCGTCCAGCACGAGCGGATCGGCCAGCGCGGCGTCCAGCCCGTCGGGATCATCGTCCGCATGGCGGCAGCGTTCATAGGCGGTGTCGGCCAGCAGCTCGTTCCATCCGGTCAGCAGCGCATGCTCGGCGGCCTTGGCGTACAACCAGCCCGCCCGCTCGGCCAGCGGCAGCTCCTCGCGCCCGAGGTGGCATTTCTTGTACTTGCGGCCGGACCCGCACCAGCATGGCTGGTTTCGGCCGAGGTCGCGTCGCGGCTCGGCCCGGTACCGCTGTAGTAGCTCCATCAGCGGGTGGTCCGGCTCGGCACCGGCGCGGCGCAGCAACGCCAGCCCGCGCTCGACGTCGCCGCGGTCGGAGGCGATGCGCGCCAGGTCAAGCAGCGGCAGTGGCCAGTCCGGATCCATCGACTCGGCCGCCAGCAGCTCGCGTTCGGCCATGTCGATGTCGCCGATCCGCTCTAGCGCCATGGCACGCAGCCAGCGAAACGCCACCCGCGCCGCACGCGGCACCTGTGGCTCCACTATCTCGGCGAGCATGCCCAGCGCTGCCGCTCCGTCGCGACCGGTGCCGATCGTCTCGGCCAGAAACAGGTCAGCCAGCCGCGGATCGGCAAGCGCCGCCCCGAGCTCACCGACCAGGTCGTCGAAGCGGTCGACCTCGGGTGCCGGCGCGTCGGCGCCAGTTGCGGCCAACTCATCCCCCGGCGGCTCGTCCGTGTTCGCGGCCGCGATCACCAGCGCCATGTGGTCGTACACCGTGATCAGCGTGCACAGGGTGAACGCATCCTCGGGATCGAGGTCATGAAGCGCGGCCAACGCGGCGCACTCACGCTCGAAATGCCAACTGTCGAAATCGAATCCGCCTGGTGCGAGCCACTCGCCGCGATGTGTCAAACCATATTCGTCGACGATCTCGGACAGGGGTGGCAGCGGCTCGGTGAAGACCTCCGGGTCCTCGACGCACGTCGTCCACACCGCCGCGCCGAAATGCACCGGCTCGTCGGCGTCGAGCGTCGCGGCCAGCCGGGCGGCCACCGCAGAATCCGCGACCGGCTCGACTCGCTCGACCACGAGTCCCGATTCGGTCAGCCGTACCCCGACCAGGTCGCCCTCGGTCACCCCCAACGCCTCGAGCGTGCCCGGGGCCAGCAGCAATGCCCCCAGTGGGTCGACCACCTCGGCCGGGATGCCCCGCTGCTCGAGCTGCTCATGGTCGAACTCGGCCAGCACGACCCGTGCGGGCGACCCGTCGACGAGTCGCTGGTACTGCTCGTGATCGCAGAGTGCGGTGATCGGGTCCAGGTCCGGGGTCACGGTGAGGAGGTCGTGGGCCAACTCGGCTGTGCCGACTCGGTGCGTGAACACTCGGCCGACTAGCACCGTCGGCAGCCATATCCACCGTTCGTCGAGCAACTGCCTTGCCGGACATTCGATCTCGTCGAGAAACTCGTCCATTGCGGCATCCGCATCGGCCACGCCGCCTTCTCGCAGTCAGCCGCGCCATGTCGTCCTCGTCCAATGGGCCGTGCTCGGCCAGAATTCTCGCAAGGGTCAGCATCGGGTCGAACGTTCCAGGCATGGCGACCACCCTAACGCCACGGGACGACACGTGCGCTTGTCGCTGAAAAGTCGCTCGGAGGCGGGTATTTCGCGTGTTGGTTCGGCCGCGTGACTGCTGGGACGGAAGTGACCAGAGCCGGCCCCGATCCCGCCGCCACTAGGGCATTTCGCTCTCCGTCGCGCCGTCCTCTCCGCCACCGGCGTGCGCACGCCATTTTTGGTATCCACGCCGCGCGGCGAACGCGCCGACGATGGCGGTAACGCACCACACCGCTATCGCCGCGTACGCCAACGGCGACGACAGATTCCCGATCGAGGCGCCCAGCGCGGTGTAGACGAATGCCCGCGGCGACGAACCGATAAACGCACCGACGGCCATCTGCCACCACGGAACTCCGATCGCCCCGAAGGCATACGAGGCGAGCGCGTCGGAGATACCGGGTATGAATCGCTGACCGACGACCGCCCACAGTCCGCGTCGTTCGACCAGCGCGTCGATGCGGTCGGCGCGTTCGGTTCCCAGCAGCGCCCGCGCGCTATCCCGGCCGGCCCGGCGGCCGACGAGGCTGGCGATGATCGCGGTGCCCACCGTTGCGCCCAGCGTCACGAAGATACCGAGTACCGGACCGAACAGAAACCCGCTGCCCGCGGCCAGAATCGAGCCCGGCACGAACAACGCGCCGAGGGCGGCCGACACCACGACATAGGTCAGCGGCGCCGCGGGACCGGTCGCCGAGACCACCCGCCGCACCTCCTCGACATCGATGACTCGCGCGACGGCGACTAGGTAGAACAGCCCGAGTAGAAAGCCGGCGAACACGGCGAGCCGCGCAATGTGGCGTCGCCGGGATGTCGGTGCGGGATCGTCGTCGTCAACCATGCTGACCCGATTGTTGCGTATGGGCCGTGGCCACGCTGCCGTCGGCCGCGATATGTCGGACCCTGGGGGAGACTCGGATCAGTCGATGCGACACCGGAGATCGCGTCATTGGGAACCGGGCAGACATGGGCAACAGGGCGAATTTCGTCGTTGTGAAGAACGAAACCGCAAGGGGCAGTGGCTGACTCTCGATAGAGGGCTGGCGCACCTGCATAGCGACGTCGCGGTACTGACTCCCTCTAAGCATTAGGCGCTGTGGCCTGCAGCCGCAGCCGCAGTCCGCTCGCGCGCACCGCCCGGTGCCCGACCGCAGCCCGCAGCGAAGTCTCCGAGCCCACCACCCGCACCTTGGCCTTCGCCCGCGTCACCGCTGTGTAGAGCAATTCCCGCGTCAGCAATCGCGAATCCTCGGGCGGGATGACGACTGTGATCTCATCGGCCTGGCTGCCCTGACTTTTGTGAATCGTCATGGCGTGCATCGTCTCGACGTCGGCCAGCCGGCTGGTCGCGAAGTCAAGCGGTCCGGCAGCGCCGGCGATGACCGCCCGCACACCGTCGTGGCCGGTGACCACGATACCGGTGTCGCCGTTGAAGACACGCAGCCCGTAATCGTTGGCCGTCACCAGCAGTGGCCGTCCGGCGTACCACTGCGACCAGGGCGGCAAACCGGTCTCCTCGCTCAACCAGCTCTCCACCTGCCGGTTCCAGTGCTGCACCCCAAAAGGCCCGTGCCGGTGCCCGCACAGCAGCCGGTGATCATCCAGCCGCGCCAACGCCACGTCAGCGGCTCCCAACACCGCAGCCTCGCGCAGCCGCAACGCATGCGGCACCAGGATCGCGCGCATGCGCGCCAACCGTGTCAAGGGGTCCGCATCGTCGACGAACTCGAGGTGCTCATCACCGGAGCGCAGCAGCGCCAGCACCTCATCCGCGTCGCCGCCCCGGATCGCATCGGCTAGGGCCCCGATCGTTTCACCGAACCGATGCGAGGTTCGCAGTGCCGCCACCCGTACGTCGCTGCGCGCCGACAGGCCGTCCACCAAATCCGCCAGCACCGCACCGGCTTCCACCGACGCCAACTGGTCGGCGTCGCCGACCAGGATCAGCCTGGCATCGGGTCGCACCGCTTCCAGCAATCGCGCCATCATGGTCAGCGACACCATCGACGTCTCGTCGACCACGATCACGTCGTGCGGCAACCGGTTGCCCCGATGATGCCGAAACCGAACCGATGTGTCCGGCCGGCTGCCCAGCAGCCGGTGCAGCGTCACCGCGTGCAGGCCGGAAAGCCGGTCGCGGTCAACGGAGTCCAGCTTTTCGACTTCGTTTGCTATCGCTTCGGTCAACCGCGCCGCGGCCTTGCCGGTGGGCGCCGCCAGCGCGATCCGCAGGCCCGCCTGTTCGGCGAGCAGCGCCAATAGCCGCGCCACGGTGGTGGTCTTCCCGGTGCCCGGCCCGCCGGTCAGCACGGTAACCGCTTGCGACACAGCGATTTCAGCCGCCGCCCGCTGTTCTTCGTAACCGGGGCCGAAAAGCCGTGCAGAGCCGGACACTTCGACCGCCGCCGCGGGAACCGATAGCGCGAGCAGATCGGCGCACACCTGCTCTTCCTCCCGCCAATACCGGTCAAGGTAGAGCAACCTGTCGTCGTACAGCCGCAACACGGGTGGATCGCTCAGCAGCCGACTCGCACGTAACGCCGACAGCCACGCCACCGGGTCGGGCCACGGCAGATCGGGAACACCGGATTCGGCCGCCACCGTCGTCAGGTCGACGCATACCGACCCACCGCGTAATGCCCTGGTCGCCAGCGCCAATGCGAGCGCCACCGCGTCATCGGTCTCTTTGGCCAGCGCGGTAATACGTTGCGCCACGTGCACGTCGGCGGATTCCAGCACCCCGGCCTGGTTGAACATCCGCAGTGAACCGCCGGCGCCAACGGCTATCCGCCAGTCCAGCGGGTCGTCGATGTCGGTGCTGCTCATGCCGCTCGCCGCCCCTCGTCCAGCAAGTCCGACAGTGCCACCACCATCGAGGCCGGCGGCAGCCAACTGAACACCCCGCAGGGATGCCCGTCGACCACCGGGGTCCCGGCGCCACACATGCCGCGCACGAAAAGATACAGCACGCCGCCCAGGTGCTGGGCGGGCTGATATTCGGGTTGGCGCCATCGCAAGAACCGGTGCAGCACAACGGTATACAACAAAGCTTGCAGAGGATAGTCCGAATGCAGCATCGCTTCGGCCAGCCGCCGAAAGCTGTAGTCGGCCGCGGCGGGGCCGAGCATGTTCGTCTTGTAGTCGACCACCAGGTAACGCTGCCCGGGTAACCGCAGCACCACGTCGATCGAGCCGGACAGGTAGCCGCGCAATGACTGCCCACCGAGAGCATCGGACATCAGTCGGTCGCTGTAACGAGCCAGCGGATCGTCGGGTGCAAGATGCTCGCGAACAAGCGCACCCACGTCCGCAAGCCGGACGGCCGCATCCGAACCCCGAATGTCGCCACCTGTCAACGGAATTTCGAAGTCTAACTCCCGCAATCGATCCCGCAGCCCGAATTGGCGCAATGTCAGTCCTTCGGTCAGCGGGCCAAGGGACGTATCGTGCATCGGCAGCAACCCGGCCGCCAACGCGGCGGGCTCGGCGTCCACCGGCCACCACCTTGAATGCGCCCGCACCTGACCCTCCAGTTCGGTCGCGAGATCGGCGGCGAAGGGATCCGCGTTCTCGAGCACCGCGTGCACCAGCGAGCCGAACGTCGCGCCGGCCGGTAGGTCCGACATCGGCGAGGCCACCTTTTCGCCGGCGGCGCCGCCGGCAGGCCCGTCGAGTGTGACGGCGACCGCGGCGTCATCGATCTCGTCGTCGCGTGCCGTCACCTCCGGCTCGCTGGTGACACCGAAATCTGCGGAGACTTGGGTGTCCCGGATCAGCGCCGAATACGAGGTGCGCCGCCACGTGGTGTCGATCGCGCGGTGAAAGTGCCGAACGTCCAGCCGGGTCGACGGCTCTGACCGGGGGGCAGCGGGCACGTGGGCCACCGATGATTCTTCGATCACCGGGCCACCCGCCGCTTCCCACGCCCTAAAGCACGCTAACGCCTCATCGTCCGAGATCGTCTTGGGCACACACCCATCCGGCACGTCGGCCTGGCCCAGCGTCCGACCCCGCAACAATCGCGATAGTCCGCCATTGGGTTCGTCCTTGCTGGGCGCCCACCAGGCCACCACCTGTGATTGCGCCCGCGTCAGGGCGACATACGTCAGCCGGATGTCGTTGCGTGCCGCCTCGGCCCGGCTGAACCCCTCGATGCTGCGGCGGTCGGCACTTCCCGGACCGCCGATATCGAGGCATCGAACGCCCGCGTCGTCGTGATACAACGGAATGTCTTCGATGAAGACATGGCGATTGAACGCGAACGGCAAATAGACGATCGGGAACTGTAATCCCTTGGCGCCCCACACCGTCAGAATCTGCACCGCCGCGGCGTCACTGTCGATCCGCCGGCTGCGTTCGGGCGCGCCGGCGCGCTCCTCGCATTGCCTGCGCAGCCAATCGCGCAGCGCCGGCAGCGTCAGCCGTTCGCGGTGGGCTACCGCGTGCAGCAGTTCCGCGAGGTGGGCCAGGTCGGTCATGGTGCGCTCGCCGCCGCGCTCGGCAAGCACCCGTCGACCCATGCCCGCCAGCTGCGCGGCCTCGAACACCGCGGCCGGTCCGCGCAAACGCAGCTGGTCGGCCCAATCCCGCAGCGTGGCAGCCACCTCGTCGGTCAGCGCGTCACCACCGTCCGCGAGGTCACCGGCCGTCTTGCCGAAGAACACCGTGGCGGCTGCGGCCCGCACCAGCCCGGCTCGGTGCGTCTGGTCGACCGCGTCCAACAGGAACCGCCAGTCCTTGGCGGCATCGGTGGCGAACACGTCGCCTTCTCCGGTGTAGACGGCGGGAATTCCGGCTTGCGTCAGCGCGGTTTGGCACGCTCTGGCGTCCTTGCCCGATTCGACGATGACCGCGATGTCACCGGCCTGGATCCGATTTCCGTCGAAGGTCGAACTACTGGCCAGCAGCGCCCCGACATCGGCGGCAAGATCCGCCGAGATGTGGCGGCGCAGCTGATCGATCGCGATGGTCCTGGTCTGGTCGCAGCCGAATCGGGCGCGGTTGACCACCCGGAGCCGAAACGGCTGGTTGTGGGGTGCGTTTCGGAGCCGGTGTCCGCCGACATGGGCCTCGACATCACGGACCACGATGGCCGCATCGCCGAGCGCGGCACCTCGCAACACGGTTTGCAGGCTGTCGACAAGCACCTTGTCGCTGCGCCAATTCACCGCCAGCGTCCGCCGCTCACCGGCCGACTCCGCGGCCTGCAGATACGTGTAGATGTCGCCGCCGCGAAAGCCGTAGATCGCTTGTTTCGGGTCGCCGATCAGTACCAGCCGGCAGTGGCCGTTGAACGCGCGGTCGATCACCTGCCATTGGATCGGATCGGTGTCCTGGAACTCGTCGACCATGACGATCGACCAGCGGCGGCGCATCCGGTCACGGGCGGCCGAGTCCCCCGAATCCATCCGTGTTCGGCGGGCCTGCCGGGCCTTCCGGGCCTTGCAGGGCCTTGGCGAGGCGATCGAGTAGGTCGTTGTAGCTGAAGATGCCGAGGCGTCGCTTGCGCAGGTCAAGTTGTTCGAGCACATCGGTGGCGAACCGCAGTCGCACCGCCGCAACGGATTGCGGGTCGGGCCGTTGCGGCCGCAGCTCGGCGCATGCGTCTTCGACCACCGCACGGGCCAGCTTGAGCGCATCGCGGTGGCTCAGCGCCACCTCATCACGCTGTGATCCGAAGTGTGCTAGGTACAGGTCGTCCACAATCTGCGTGACGAGATCGTCGAGGCTCTCGACCAGGGTGGCGCCGGTGTCGGTATCACCAGCTACCCCAAGCGATTTGAGTACCAATCTGCAGAACTGGTGCGTGGTGCAGATGGTAGCGGCGTCGAAGTCGGCGAGCGCGTCGCGCAGGCGGCCGCACCTGGTGTCGCGTTCGGCTTCGGTGCCGGCCATCAGGTGGGCAACCAGATCGTTCGGTATGCCGGATAGCGAGCCATCCAGTACGGCTAAGCTTCCAGGGCTTCCAGGGCTTCCACGGCTTCCAGGGCTTCCACGAGCTGGCAGCGGACCCGTTCCCGCAGTTCCCTGCTGGCCGCCTGGCTGAAGGTGATCAGCAGCATTTCGTCGAGGGTGGCGACCCCCTCGGCGATGAAGCGGGTGACCAGCCCGGCCAGCGCGAACGTCTTGCCGGTGCCGGCACTGGCTTCCAGCACGGTCGTGGACCCCATCGCGGGCAGCGGGCCCAGCAGATCGAAACGCTCCATCAGCCCAACTCCCGCGCCGAGCGTTCCGAGCGTAGTAGCGGCCCCCACAGCCGGGCGGCCAGCGCGCCGAGTCGGGTGTCCTCACCGGGGACCTCCTCGCCGGGATTTGGCGGGCCCAGCAGTACGTCAAGGGAAGCCTTTGTGCCCCAGATCCTTACATGTGCGGGCTCAGCGTCCTCGCCGCGAAAGTTGTCTTGCGAGTGCCAGCGCCAACCGGCGACCTTCACGGGATCTCTGTCCGAGTTGCGCGCATCGGCCCACGCGAACGACGTCCGCATCGGCAACGGCAGCGGCTCCCGCCGTCCGGCGTCATACAGCCGCACGAGATCGCGCAGCGTTTCGCGGGAATCCGCCGGCGGGCCCAGCAGCCGCCGCTCGATCTGATCGTTCTTCTTGGCGCGCCCGATGCACAGCGCGGTCCAATCGCGACGCGGATAACAGGCCTTCAGCGCCAGCAACGGGATCCACGACTCGAGCAGATGCTTGCCGCCGAGCTTGGAGTAAGTGACAGATACTGTGCGGGTGTCGAAGACCGGTGTCACGGTCCCGGTGAGCCGACGGGCCCCCGTCCAGCGAAACGTCTATGTCGTAGCGCGCTTTCGGGCACACCACTTTGATGCCGTATCGCCTCGGCGGCGAGCCCGGCCGCCTGGGCGCGAATCTCCCTAGCCTTGCGCCAGCCGAGCTGTCCCGGCGGTAGCGTCCCTCGCCGCCATTCCGCTTCGGCTGCCTTGCCGGCGTCCATGCCGCGCAAGATGTCTCGCAACATCCGATCGCCGGCCGCCCACTCTTCCAGGTTGTCGATCTCGACGGGCATTTCATCTTTGACCTCGTCGACTTCCCAGGGCAGCGTGAAGTCGAGCGCACGGAAAAATCCCTTGACCGGATCCCGGAAGAAAGCGAGCAGATCGGCGAGCGCGACATCCAGGTCCGAGTCGGGCGCCGGCTCGGGGAGAGGATCGGTGTAGAAGCGCGGAGCGGGGTGCCGGTCGCCGGCGGCGGCCCTGGCCGCCACCAGCGCGGTCGGGTCGAAGGTGAACGGTTGGCCGGGCACCAGTTCGCCGGGGGTGACGTTGCGAATGTCGAATGGCTGCAACGGATGCTCGATCAGAACGTGTTCGCGCACCGGCGCGGACGTGGTCGCCTCGAGTGCGTCGAGCAGCTCGGCCAGCGGCACCGAGGGCGGCCGGGGATGCCCGGTGTGTTCGTCGGCGCCGGTGTAGGTGACGACCAACGTCTCGGTGGCGGCGTTTATCGCATCCAGCAGCAATTGCCTTTCCTCAGAACGGGTGTCGCGCTCGCCGGTCATCGGCCGGCGGGCCAGCACGTCGTCGCCGTCGGGCAGGGCCGGCCGCGGGAACACGCCGTCATCGAGGCCGACCAGGCAGACCACGCGGTGCGGGACGGAGCGCATGGGCACCATGGTGCACACGGTCAGGGTGCCGGTTCGGAAGTTGGCCCGGGTCGGTCGCCCGGCCAGGTGCTCGCCCAGCAGTGCGCGCACGTCGGACAGCCTCAGCGCGGCGTTACTGCGAAAGTCAGCCTGCGCCAGTATGTTTGTGAACTCACGGCGCAATTGTGCGGGTTGCCAGGCGTCGCCGGCGTCCACCCGTGTCAACTGGGTGACACCGGCGGTAAGCGCTGCTATCCACTCCGATAGCGGGCGGATGCCGTCGAGCGAGTCGACGACCGACTGCAGGCGGTCAACGTACTCGGCCAGCCGACCCGCCAGTTCCACCCGGTTGCTGCCGACGTCATCGAGCGGCAGCGCGGTTCCCAGCCACGCCTGGGAGTCGTCGGACATCGCGACGCCGGTCAGGATGCGGTCGAGCCCGAAGCGCCAGGTGTTGGGCACGATCCGGTCGAGTCCGTAGGGCTTGCGGTGGGGCGTATCGAAGCTCCAGCGGATGCCGGACTCGCGCACCCAAGAGGTGATGGTGTCCAGATCGTCGTCGGTGAATCCGAAGCGGGCCCGCACCGGGGGAGCCTGAGCGAGGTTGAGCACCTGCGTGGCGGTGGTGCGGCTACCGGCGATGCCGAGCAATTGGCCGGCCACGCCCAGCAGCGGGTTGGTCTGGGTGAGCGCGCGGTCGGCCAGCCGGACCCGCAGCCGATGCGCCGGGTGGCTGGCACCGGACAGCTCGCCGAGGCCGAAGTCGGCGACGATCAGCGGCGCGCAGGTCTCGATGTCGGGGCACATCACCACGATGTCGCGGGGCTCCAGCGTCGGGTCGTCTTCCAACAAGCCGAGCAGCACCTCGCGCAGCACGTCGATCTGCCGGGCCGTCCCGTGGCAGGCGTGGACCTGAACGGATCGGTCGCCGGCGGACGGCCGCCGCTTCCCGGGCCGCAGCGCATTGGCGGCAATGTCGGATTGCAGCCAGCCGAGCAGGGTGTCGCGCTCCGGGGGCGCGCCGAGATACTCGTCGGTCGCCCGCCTGGCGGGCAACACGCTCTGCAGCTCGCGCAGGTCGCGGCCCAGCGTCTGCAGCAGCGGATGTTTCGCGGCACGCCGGCTGGTGTCTTCGGTTCGTGGCATCGGGCCGTGCCTGCCGTTGAGCGCCCGCCACAGCTGATCGCTGGGATGCGGCAACCACAGGTGCAGGTCGTGGTGGGTTGCCAATGCGTCGAGCAGCTCGATGTCGGTGACCGCAAGTCGCGTGTGGCCGAACAGCGACAATCGGGTGGGCAGGTCGCTGCGCGACGCGCGCAGCCGGGCCACGGTGTTGCGGTGCCGGATGTGCGGGGGATCGACGGGAACCAACGCGACCAGCCGCCGCCACAGCCGGGGTTGCCAGGCCAGGTCGGGGTCGAGGTCTTGGTCGAGGTCTTGGTCGTTGCCGTCCAGCCAGTCGATCAGCAGCTGCGGCCGCTGCCTGGCGTAGCCGGCGAACAGCCCGGCCAGCCGGCGCGCCACCGCATAGCGACGCCCCTTGCGCAGCTCGGCCTCATCGTCGATGTCCCACTCGCCCAAATGTTTTGCCAGCGTCTGGCACCACTGCTCGTCCAGGCTGGCGTCGATTACCTCGAGCAGCGGCCACGTCATGGCATCCGGAGCCCACGGATCGTCGTCGACGGTGCCGGTGATCCCAGAAATCCCAGAAATCTCAGCGATCAGCGAGCCTGGACTGCGGAACGCCACCCCCGCGCAGACGCCGTCGTCGCGACCAGGTCTGGACCCCAGTACATGCGAAAGCCGCTGACTTAGCCAGCGTTCCACGCCCCGCGCCGGCACCAGCACCAGGTCCTGGGCGAACGGGTCGGGCAGCGGATCGGTCAGCAGGGCGCCGAGACCGTCGGCGAGCAGGTCGGTCCGCGCGGCGCGGTGCAGATGAAGCGACATCGAGCGCCACCCTAGTCGGACGGTGGTGGCACCATGGGCCTCGAGGTTGAGGAGTGCCCGAGGGAGCCGTGAGGGAGGGGTCAAATGGAAGCCTGGGATGCGATCTGCGCCCGGCGCAATGTGCGGCAGTACACGCCGGAGCCGGTTTCGGAAGCCGACCTGAACCGTATCGCCGAGGCCGGATGGCGCGCACCGTCGGCATCGAACCGCCAGCCGTGGGACTTCGTCATCGTCACCGATCAGGCTCAGCTGCAAGAGCTTTCCACGGTCTGGCGGGGCGCCGGACACATCGCTGGAGCCGCGGCCGCGATCGCGTTTGTGGTCCCGGTACCGCCGGATGATCGCCGGCTGGTGACGGACCAATACGACGTCGGTCAGGCGACGATGGCCATGATGATCGCGGCCACCGACCTGGGCATCGGCACCGGCCATTCGGCGGTGGGCGATCAGGCAAAGGCCCGCGCCATCCTCGGTGTTCCCGACGACCACCTGGTGGCCTTCATGCTCGGCATCGGATATCCGGCCGATCGCCCGCTCAAGCCGATCCGCAAACCGAATCGACGGCCCTTCGACGAGGTCGTCCACTACGGACGCTGGTGAGCAAGGTGACGGATCCAGCGGCTGCGGTCCGCGAGCACCGAGGCGACTACGGGTACGACGGGTCTTTTCACACCGTTTCGGCGGGTGCGCAGCTGGCGGTCGTCGGAGGCGGATCGGCTGCCCTGCTTGCGGGTGCGGCCGTGGGGCTGGCCCGTGGCAATCGGTTGGGGGCGGCAATCGCGGCGGGATCGGCCGCTGAGCTGATCGCGACCGCGGCCTCCTACATCTACGCGACGCGGTCGGGCAAGTTCCACGTATGGAATCGGGTTCTCGATGACCTGCGCCTGCGCGGCGACGAAACGCTGCTCGACATGGGATGTGGACGCGGTGCCGTGTTGCTTTCCGCGGCCAAGCGATTGCCGCGGGGTCGTGCGATCGGTGTCGATTTGTGGCGTGCCGACCAGACCGACAACTTGCAGCAGGCCACCCTGACCAACGCGGCCCTGGAGCGCGTCGCCGATCGCATCGAGTTGCACACGGCCGACATGACCGCGCTGCCGTTGGCCGACAACAGCGTCCACGTGGTCGTGAGCAACCTGGCTATCCACAACATTCCGACGCGCGCCGGTCGGCGAAAGGCCCTGGACGAGGCGGTCCGCGTGCTGCGGCCGGGCGGTCGGCTCGCCATCGCCGACTTGTGGGAGACCCGGCAACATGCCGCCCACTTGGGTGAGCTGGGCTGGCGAAACGTGCGGCGCCGCAACCTCGGATGGCGCATGTGGTACGGCGGTCCGTGGTTCTCCACGCGCCTGGTCAGCGCCACGAAACCGGGCTGATATCAGGGCCGGATCGCGTCGTAATCGACGAGCAGGTGCCCTGGGCCGCGGAACACCTGGCTGATGCGGTAGGGCGGTGGGTCCTCGACCAGCCGCGGGTTTTCCACCCGGCGCAGGAACGCCTCGAACGCGGTGTTGACTTCCAGGCGGGCCAGGGCCTCTTCGCCGCTGAGCTTGAGCACTTCCGGGGCCAGCGGCACGCATTGCGCATACCCCAGGCAGCGATTCAGGTCGGTCACGATCCGCATAACACCCCGATTCGCGTGGATGAAGATCCCACGCCGCGGAGCGTACATCCAGACGTGGCCGGGTGTCGCGTGCATGCTAGGGCCATGAACAGAAACGAGATCACCGAACAGATCGTCGTTGCCCGACTGGCACGGGGCCTGACGTGGCAGGAGCTGGCCGACGCCGTCGACAGGCCGGCGATGTGGACCACGTCGGCGTTGCTCGGCCAACACCCGATTCCCGTCGAGCTTGGCAAGGTGCTGGTCGAGATGCTGGGTCTCGACGAGTCGGCGGTACCGGTGCTGGCGGCATCGCCCATGCGCGGCGGGCTGCCCGCCTTTTCCAACGGGGGGGTCCCGACCGACCCCACCATTTACCGCCTGTACGAAGCGCTTCAGGTGTACGGCGGCGCGATCAAGGAACTGATCAACGAACAGTTCGGCGACGGCATCATGAGCGCCATCAACTTCAGCCTCGACCTGCAGAAGAAGTCGCATCCGTCGGGGGATCGCGTCGTCCTGACTTTTGATGGGAAATTTCTTCCCTATCAATGGATTTCGGCCGAAGGCTGAACGTGAAGAACGAGCAGCGCAAACCTGCCGATCTGGTTCTCTCGGGCGGCGGGGTCAAGGGCATTGGGCTGGCGGGCGCGGCGGTCGCCCTGATGGACGGCGGATACTCGCCTCTGCGGGTGTCCGGCGTCTCGGCCGGTTCGCTGGTCGGTTCGATCCTGGCGGCCGCGTCGCGCGGCAACCAGCTGACCACCAACGAGATCAAGGAAATCGCGCTGGCACTGCCCTACAACAAATTCCGGGATCCGGTTGGACCCGTTCCCCTGATCGGTCGTGCGTGGGGATTGCTGCGCGAGACCGGCATGTACCGCGGCGACTTTGCCCACGGCTGGGTCCGCAGCGAGCTGAAGAACCTGGGTGTCACGACGTTCGGCGATCTGGCCCTCGACGACAAGCAAATACCCGAGGAGCGCCGCTACCGGCTGGCGGTCACCGTCACCGATGTGACGACCGGACAGCTGGTTCGGCTGCCCTGGGACTATCGGCGGGTCTATGGGCTCGATCCCGACGACCAACCGGTAGCAGACGCGGTGCGCGCCTCGATGGCGATCCCGTTCTACTTCCGGCCGGTCAGCCTGACCAGCGCCGACGGGATCACGTCCACCCTGGTCGACGGTGGCGTGCTGTCGAACTTCCCGATCGACTCGTTCGACCGGCCCGACCTCAAGAGGCCGCGCTGGCCCACGTTCGGCGTCACGGTGCTGCCGAACCTGCCCGAAGGCAACGACCAGGTGATCCCGGGCCTGGGCGCGCTGCGTTTGCTGGGGCCGCCGACGCTGCTGGAAAAGCTGATCACCACCATGTTCGTCGGCCGCGATCAGACCTACCTGAACCAGCCCTGGGTCAAGGCCCGGGCGATTCGGGTCGACTCGACGGCCGTCAACTTTCTCGACTTCGGCATCACCCGAAAAGACGCCGAAGCGCTCTACGACAAGGGGTATGTGGCGGCGCAGAAATTCTTGTCGACCTGGGACTGGGCCGAATATCTCGAGCGGTTCCGACGGGTCGCTTAGCGGCCAGGCGGGTCCGGATCAGCTAGCCAAAATCTGCAGCGAAAGCTCCTTGAGCATGGCGTTGGCCCAGCGCATCTGAATCAGCGTCTCCGGGTGACAGCGCGAGGCCAGGGCGACCAACTTCTCGTCCCTGGCGACTTTGGCGCCTTGGGCCAGCAGCTCCCAGTCCAGCAAGGTCCCCGCGGCCAGCAGGTGTGTCCGGCGGAGATCGGCGACCAGCAGCAACGACGGTCGGTGGCGGTGCAGCAGCTTGCCGCCGATCCGCAATTTAACAAAACCCGTGAGCGCGCCGGTGCCTGACTCGGCGGACAGGCGCAGGCCATGGTCACGGCCATGCTCGGCCAGCGCGCTGAGATGACGCTGCGACCAACCGGCCAAGTCGTGCGCCAGGTGATGGATGTCCCGGTTGCTGTGGTGCCGCGCGGCGATCACGTTGAGCTGGTGAGCCAATTCGCGTTCCGAGCGATGAAGGTCGCGAATGGGAAGTTTCAGCTTCACCGTTAGCCTCCCCCGGGGGCAGTTCTGCTGCCGCGCTCTCAGCGGCGCAGCACGAACAAGGCGGGCACTTCTCTGAACCCGCTTCCGATGGGTCCGCGCTGCGGTCTATTCCAACATCCCCGATGCCTACCCGGGTCCTTACGGGCGAAACGTTTGAATTGGCGCGGCCCTACAGCCCGAACTCGGCTTCGAGCCCGTCGATCCCGGCGCGGATGGCTTTGAGCCCGTCGGCGCGTGCGCGCAACTTGGTCGCGGCATGGGCGTGCTGGTCGAGACCGGAGAATTCCGTCGCCGCCTCTTCGGCGCGGCTAACCACAATCTCGGGCAGCACCATCTCGTCGATGAAACCCGCGGCTAACGCGGTTTCTCCGAAGAAAGTCTTGGCCAGCCCGGCGGCTTGTTGGTAGGCCGACGGCGTCAGCCGCAGCTTTATGATCTCCAGCGCCGGGTAAGGGATGACCATCTTGATCGCAACCTCGTTGGCCTGAATGTTGTACGCGTGGGCCGCGATCCGGTGATCGCCGGCGGACAGCAGGAACGCGCCCATCGCGATGGCGTGGCCGGTGCAGGCCATCACCACTGGCTTGGGGTAGGTCAAGAGCCGGTAGGCCAGCTCGAAGCCGCCTCTGAGCATGTCGATCACGGGCTGCACCTCGCCGGCCCTGAAGACTTTCAGATCGAACCCGCCACTGAATACCCGCTCGTTTCCGGTGATCACCAGGGCCCCGACGTTGTCGCTGTCGGCCTGGTCGATCGCCTCGTTGAGGGCCTGCTGCATGGTCGGGCCGAGCACGTTGACCTTGCCGTCGTCCATCTTGATGACCGCGATGGAATCCTTCCGGCCGTAGCTAACCGGGCCACTCATACGTTGCTCCTTCGCTCGGGACCGCCCCTCGATTGAATCAGATCGATATCTGGATCTTCAGTGACGATACGCAGCCGCGGGGCCGGAGTTGGCGCGCCGTCAGGCCCGCTGGCTGCGATGCTTGCCAAGTTCGTTTTCCGCGTCACCCCAGCGCAGGCTGACGTCGGTGGGCTCCTCGAGTTGCCGGGTGCGCCACCTGTCTTGGGTTTCCTGCACGGCGCGGTTGATTCGGTCGATCTCGCTGCGGAACACCTCGGGACGCGTTTCCTTGCTCGCGTAGTGGAAGTAGGTCAGCACGCCGCGCAGCAGCTCCAGTTTCTGCTTTTCCCTCTTCGCCAGGTCATGCGTCGTCATCAACTCGATGCGCTGAACCGGCGGCAGGGCAGCCCAGTCCAGCACCACCTTGGTCTCCAGCGGTTGCCGCTCGCGTTGCCAGAACCGCCACCCGCGGGGCTGCTCGCGGCGGTCGTAGTAGATCACCGACCCGGTGAAGCTGGACTCAATGCCGGTCCCGATCTCGGCACGGTCGAGCGCCGAATCCCACACCATCCGCCACTCCTGGCCGGGTGCCAGAACTGGCAATTCGCGGGGAAGCTGTAGTTCGACGATATCCGCGTAGCCGTCAGCGGCATTTTCGTAAGCGGCCACGGTCGGCGGTGTCGGAAACGAAAATCGAATGTCGTAGGCGGCGGTCCGACCGAAATTCCGGACCACCAGTTCGATCACATGCCAGTCGGCGGCATGCGGTTCCATCAGCATGGCGACGTGCGGCCGAGTCTGCTCGGCGGCCGACTGACGGTTGCGCTGGATCTGGTGGTTGGTAAAGAGCAACGCGACGACGCCCAGCGCCAAAGCGGCCCATGCCGCCCACGCTAACCAGGTGCTGGACCCGACTTCACTCACCCCGTGCCAGCTGCCCTGGATCCACCCCATTGAATCCACCCTCCGCTTATATCACAGTCGTCATGGCGGTCTGCGGCCGAAAATTTTGCTGATCAGCCCAATCGGGGCGCTCCGCTGCGGTGCCTAACAGGCCCTTAGCAGGCCCTTAGCCGCCCATCAACATTCGCCACTGATCGAGATTTGTGGCGCGATACACATAGTTGTAACGCTTGACATCCGACAACGACGCACTTGGTTCAGTCGAATACCAGTGTCCCGGAAACACCGTCGGGTCACCCGGCAGCTGGGCGAGCTGTTGCAGGCTGCGGTAGATCTCGTCGGAATCGCCACCCGGAAAGTCGGTGCGCCCACAGCCTTCCAGGAACAATGTGTCACCGGCGACCAGCCTGCCGTCGAGCAGAAAGCACTGGCTGCCGGGTGTGTGACCCGGAGTGTGCAGCAGCTCGATCTCGATATCGCCAATGCTGAGCTTGTCGTGGTTCTCATGCCTGGTGAGGTCGCCCAGGCCAATCCCGGTAACCCGCGAAACCCAAAGTGCCTCATGGGTATTCACATGCACCGGCACAGCTGCCCGGTCCAGCAGTTCGGCTAATCCCGCCAGCTGGAAGCCCATCATCTCTCCGCCCACGTGGTCGGGGTGGTGATGGGTCACCAGCACCCCGGACAGGTGCATACCGTCGGCTTCGAGCGCGTCCAGTAGATCACCGGCGGCGTACGCCGGGTCGACCACCACGCAGTCTCCGGTCTGACGGTCGCCGATCAGGTAGGCGAAATTGCGCATTTGCACCGCGAACATGTCGCCGGCCGCGAAGTCGCGACCGGAGAGCAGTTGACGGAAGTACAGCCGGTCGGAATCTGACACGTCACCAGACTATGACTTCGCCCAGCACCGTCCAACGCCCCCGCCATTTGGTCGGTTATGGCCTTTGCGCATTGGTCATGTGGACCCATGTCTAAGAGGGTCGAGATCGAGATTGATGACGACCTGGTCCAAGAAGTTTATCCGTCGCTACCAATTGCGGTACCTGAGCGACGCCGTTCATCTCGCGCTTCGGACCTTCTCGGCGAGACAGAAGGCGACGGCGAACAGCAGGGTGACTACTACGACGGGTTCAGCGATCCCAATGCATGGGTCCCGCACCGACGCACTGGCGCTTGCTAATCGTTTCTGACCTGCCCTACGCCCGACGATCTTCGCCAGCTGCCGCGGGCCGCGCTCGTGGTTTGGTGACGTTGCGCGCCACGCTGTACCCTCTTTTAGGCCCGCGGCACGACTGGTCGCTACGGGTGAACGGCCCCCTTAGCTCAGTCGGTAGAGCGTTTCCATGGTAAGGAAAAGGTCAACGGTTCGATTCCGTTAGGGGGCTCGGCGGACGCCGGGCAGGCTGGCGGCACGCAACAGAGGCGATGTAGCTCAGTCGGTTAGAGCGAACGACTCATAATCGTTAGGTCGCCGGTTCGAGTCCGGCCATCGCTACAACACAACAACGAGACGTGCGAGAGAGAAACGGACATGGCTTCCAGTACCGACGTGCGGCCGAAGATCACTTTGGCATGCGAGGTGTGCAAGCACCGCAATTACATCACCAAGAAGAACCGCCGCAACGACCCCGACCGCATGGAGCTGAAGAAGTTCTGTCGGAATTGCGGCAAGCACCAGCCGCATCGTGAGACACGCTAACCGACCCTTGAGCGTTTGCTCAGGTTGACTAGGTAGGTTCTACATCCGTGGGATTGACCACAGACATTGTCGGGATGCACTACCGCTACCGCGACTACTACGCGGTAGAGCGGGAGAAGATCCGCGAGTACGCGGTGGCCGTGCAGAACGACGACAGCTCGTTCTTCGAAGAGGAGGCGGCCGCCGACCTCGGCTACAGGGGGCTGCTGGCCCCGTTGACGTTTATCTGTGTGTTCGGCTACAAGGCTCAGACGGCGTTCTTTCACGAGGCGGGCATCGCGATCACGGACCAGCAGATCGTCCAGGTCGACCAGGTGCTGAAATTCGAGAAGCCGATCGTGGCGGGCGACAAGCTGTACTGCGACGTGTACGTGGATTCGGTGCGCGAGTCGCACGGCACCCAGATCATCGTGACCAAGAACATCATCACCAACGAAGCCGGTGACACCGTGCAGGAGACCTACACGACCCTGGCGGGCCGTGCCGGCGAGGATGGGGGAGAGGGATTTTCTGATGGCACTGCGTGAGTTCAATTCGGTCAAGGTGGGCGACCAGCTTCCGGAGCGGACCTACCCGCTGACCCGCCAGGATCTGGTGAACTACGCGGGGGTTTCGGGTGATTTGAACCCGATCCACTGGGACGACGAGATCGCCAAGGTCGTCGGGCTGGACACCGCGATCGCCCACGGCATGCTGACCATGGGCATCGGCGGCGGCTACGTCACCTCGTGGGTTGGTGACCCGGGTGCGGTCACCGAATACAACGTCCGGTTCACCTCGGTGGTACCGGTGCCCAACGACGGCAAGGGCGCCGAACTGGTGTTCAGCGGCCGGGTCAAGTCCGTCGACCCCGAAAGCAAATCGGTGACCATCGCGCTGACCGCGACGACCGGTGGCAAGAAGATCTTCGGGCGGGCCATCGCCTGCGCCAACCTGGCATAGCGCATGGCCCTCAAGACCGATATCCGCGGGATGATCTGGCGGTACCCGGACTACTTCGTCGTGGGCCGCGAACAGCTTCGCGAGTTCGCCCGGGCGACCAAATGCGACCATCCGGCATTCTTCGACGAGTCGGCTGCCGCCAAACTCGGCCACGACGCGATCGTCGCTCCGCTGACGTACGTCTCCATCTTCGCCAAATACGTGCAGCTGGATTTCTTCCGGCACGTCGACCTGGGCATGGAGAACCTGCTGATGGTCCAGGTCGACCAGAGCTTCAAGTTCTACCGGCCGATATTCGCCGGCGACAAGCTGTGGGGACGTATGGAAGTGCATTCGGTGCAAGAGCGGTTCGGCGCCGACATCGTCGTCACCAAGAACATCTGCACCACTGACGATGGCGAGCTCGTCATGGAGGCCTACACCACCATCATGGGCCAGTACGCCGAGGACTCCGGCCGGCTCAGGTGGGACAAGGAATCCGGGCAGGTCATCAGAATCGCGTGATTAGTATCTGACTCCCGCGCCGATGTACACTCGGACCTCGGGGTTTTCCCAGCATCAGCGCGCTTTCCGTTAATCGAACGAGCGGGGGCGCGCGCGTCATGTAAGCCCCACTGCAAAGGGGCGTAGCTCAACTGGCAGAGCAGCGGTCTCCAAAACCGCAGGTTGCAGGTTCAAGTCCTGTCGCCCCTGCTGAAGGCGAACGTCTGGCGACGAGGCAGGCCGGGACGGCCTGAGGAGGAGACGGACCATAAGTATCGTGCCATGGTGGACACTGGGAAAAGAGTCCCCCGTTTAGAGCGGGACGGCTCGTGGGGATAGCTAGCGAACAAAGGAGCACGCGGTGAGCGACGAGGGCAACGCTGCCGACGACGCCGCCAGCGACGGCGGCGGAACCGAGGACACCCGCAGCGGCGGAGGTCGGACGGCCGTGGTGACAAAGCCTGTGACGCGGCCGCAGCGCCCTACCGGCAAACGGTCTCGGCAGCGAATGCTGGAGGCCGAAGAGGACCTCGAGGACAAGGAATCGCCGGAAGAGGCTTCCGACGAGGGTAAGGTCGCCAAGGAAGACTCGGGCACCAAGAAAGCCAAGAGGGGCCAGAAATCCGAGCGGGCTGGGTCCGTCCGGACCGGCCGAAAAGCACAGAAATCCGGGAAGGCCAAGAAGCCGAAGAAGGCCGGGGACCGTTCTGCAAACCCGATCGTGTTCGTCTACAACTACCTCAAGCAGGTCGTTGCGGAAATGCGGAAGGTAATCTGGCCGAACCGCAAACAGATGCTCACCTACACCTCGGTGGTGCTGGTGTTTCTGGCCTTCATGGTCGCGCTGGTGGGCCTCACAGACTTCGGCCTGACCAAACTGGTGCTGTTGGTGTTCGGCTGAGCTTTTGAGAGTGGACAGAGAGGACTGAAAACCGTGACTACCTTCGACGGTGAGACGTCAGCGGGTGAGGCGGTCGATCTACAGGACGTCAGCATCGACACGGTCACCGAGGGCGAGGCGCACGCCGAGCCGACCGCGGGCCCGATTGAAGGCCCTCCTGAAGACGAAGACCCGGCGGCCGCGTTGAAGACGGAGCTGCGCAGCAAGCCCGGCGACTGGTACGTCGTGCATTCCTACGCGGGGTACGAGAACAAGGTGAAGGCCAACCTCGAGACCCGTGTGCAGAACCTTGACGTCGGCGACTACATCTTCCAGGTGGAGGTACCCACCGAAGAGGTCACCGAGATCAAGAACGGCCAGCGCAAGCAGGTCAACCGCAAGGTGCTGCCCGGCTACATCCTGGTGCGCATGGACTTGACCGACGACTCGTGGGCCGCGGTGCGAAACACCCCCGGGGTCACCGGATTCGTCGGCGCAACCTCGCGTCCGTCGGCGCTGGCGCTTGACGACGTGGTGAAGTTCCTGCTGCCGCGCGGGGCGGCGAAGAAGCCGGCCAAGGGCGCGGCCAGCACCGCGGCCGCCGTCGAGACGGGTGGGCTGGAACGTCCGGTTGTCGAGGTCGACTACGAGGTCGGCGAATCGGTCACGGTCATGGACGGACCGTTCGCCACGTTGCCGGCCACGATTAACGAGGTCAATGCCGAACAGCAGAAGCTCAAGGTGTTGGTGTCGATCTTCGGCCGCGAGACACCCGTGGAACTGACCTTTGGCCAGGTCTCCAAGATTTAGCCCGTCGGGCAGTCAGAACCAGGAAGGAACAATCGACACGTCATGGCCCCGAAGAAGAAGAAAGTCACCGGGCTGATCAAGCTGCAGATCGTGGCTGGGCAGGCCAACCCTGCCCCACCGGTGGGACCCGCGCTCGGTCAGCACGGCGTCAACATCATGGAGTTCTGCAAGGCGTACAACGCCGCGACGGAGAACCAGCGCGGCAACGTCATCCCGGTCGAAATCACGGTCTACGAGGACCGCAGCTTCACGTTCGCGCTCAAGACACCGCCTGCCGCCAAGCTGCTGCTCAAGGCCGCCGGCGTGGCCAAGGGTTCGGCGGAGCCGCACAAGACCAAGGTGGCAAAGGTCAGCTGGGACCAGGTCCGCGACATCGCCGAGACCAAGAAATCCGACCTCAACGCTAACGACATCGACGCCGCCGCCAAGATCATCGCCGGTACGGCCCGGTCGATGGGCATCACCGTCGAATAGTTCACGCTTGCGGGGGAGATTCCGACAAATCAAAAGAAGTGGGAGGGCCAGCTTCGGCCCGCGGTAACCACAACCCAACATCAGATTGGACCCCAATGTCAGATTGGACGGAGCAATGAGCAAGACCAGCAAGGCATATCGCGCCGCTGCCGAGAAGGTGGACCGCAGCAACCTGTACACCCCGATGCAGGCGGCCAAGCTCGCCAAGGAAACGTCGTCGACCAAACAGGACGCGACCGTCGAGGTGGCGATCCGGCTCGGCGTCGACCCGCGCAAGGCGGACCAGATGGTCCGCGGCACCGTCAACCTGCCGCACGGCACCGGTAAGACCGCCCGGGTCGCGGTGTTCGCGGTCGGTGAAAAGGCCGAGCAGGCCCAGGCCGCGGGAGCCGACGTGGTCGGCAGCGACGACCTGATCGAAAAGATTCAGGGCGGCTTCCTGGACTTCGATGCCGCGATCGCCACGCCCGACCAGATGGCCAAGGTAGGTCGCATCGCCCGGATCCTTGGTCCGCGCGGCCTGATGCCCAATCCCAAGACCGGCACCGTCACCCCCGACGTCACCAAGGCCGTGGCCGACATCAAGGGCGGCAAGATCAACTTCCGCGTGGACAAGCAGGCCAACCTGCACTTTGTCATCGGGAAGGCGTCGTTCGACGAGAAGTCGCTGGTGGAGAACTACGGCGCCGCGCTTGACGAGGTATTGCGGCTCAAGCCGTCGTCGTCGAAGGGCCGCTACCTGAAGAAGATCATCGTGTCGACGACTACCGGCCCGGGCATTCCGGTCGACCCGTCGGTCACCCGCAACTTCGCCGCCGAGGCCTAACGTTCACCGTCGACTGTGAATCCTGCGGCGCCATGACGGCGTGTCGCGTCGCTAAATTCACAGTCGGCGTGAGGGCATGCCTAGTCGCCGCACTCGGCGATGCGGCGCCGCAGGAAATCGCGACCCGGCTCAGATCCGCCTGCCTCCAACGCAACCCGATACCAGGTGACTGCCTCGACGAGCCGCCCCGCGCGGCGCAGTAGATCGGCGCGCACCGACGCGGCGAGATTCGAGCGGGCCAGCCGGGGATCGTGCGCCACCTTCTCCAGCGCCGCCAGGCCGGCGTCGGGGCCGTCGCGAAAACCGACGGCCAGCGCGCGGTTGGCGCGCACCACCGGCGAATCGGTCATCTGCAGCAGCCGGTCATAGGCCGCGCAGATAGTCGTCCAGTCGGTCTGCTCCCAGGACGGCGCCGTCGCATGCAGTGCCGCTATTACCGCCTGAGGCAGGTAGGGTCCCGTTGATCCCTCAGCCCGCCGCAGCCGGTCCAACCCGCGGGCAATCCGGCCGCGGTCCCACCGGCGACGGTCCTGCTCCTCGAGCGGGACCAACGCACCGGCGCCGTCCACCCGGGTTGCTCGGCGGGAATCGTGCAGCAGCACAAGGGCTGCCAAGGCGTGCGCTTCCAGCTCGACTGGCATCAGCGTGCACAGTTCCCCGGTCAGCCGGACCCCTTCGTCGCACAGTTCGTCGCGAATCGCCGACGGGCCGGCCGTAGACCAATAGCCTTCGGTGAATACCGAGTAGATGCAACTGAGCACGTGTGGTGTGCGTTCGGGCAGCAGCTCGGAGGGTGGCACCCGCAGCGGGATGTTGGCGTGCCGGATCTTGTTCTTGGCGCGAGTGATTCGCTGGCCGATCGCCGTCTCCGTCTGCAGCAGCGCGCGGGCGATCTCGGGGACGGTCAACCCGGACACCAACCGCAGGGTTAGCGCCAGTTGCGACTGCCGGTCCAGCGCCGGGTGCGCGCAGGTGAACATCATCCGCAGCTCGTCGTCGCGAACCGGATGCGGGTCAGTGTGATCGGTACGTGCCCGGATATCGTCCACGTAGCTTTTCAAGGCCGCCAATTCCTTTCCGGGACGCGCAGATTCGCGGCGAAGGCGGTCGCGGGCGCGGTTACGGGCCACCGTCACCAGCCACCCGCCCGGACTTTCCGGCACACCGTCGCGGGGCCAGCTGCGAAGCGCCTCGGCGCAGGCTTCCTGAACGGCGTCCTCGGCGATGGTGAGGTCGCCGGACCACCGCGCGAGCGCGGCGACGGCGGGTCCCCATTCCCGGCGGAAGACGCCGTCCAGGTTGGCCATTCGTGCGGCTAGAGTCCCGAGATACCAGCCAGTTGCCGCACCTGCACGGTGGAAGCGGGGATCATCGACGCGATCTTGACGGCCTCGTCACGGTCGCCGGCGCTGATCACATAGAAGCCGTTGGCGACTTCGGCGCCTTCCGCGTACGGCCCGTCGGTGATGAGCGCCTCCCCGTCGCGCACCCGGACGGTGGTCGCGGTAGACGGCGGATGCAGGCCGGCGCCGGACCTGATGTGCTGGCCCGCCGCGGCCCCGAACTGTTGGTGCTGCACCACCATCGCGTCCCAGTCCGGCGAGCCGGGCTCTGCCGCCCGGGCGGGCGGTTCGAGGAGCAGTGCCATCCACTGGGTGCCTTGCGACGGCTGCGGTTGCAGACCCGGGGTGGCCAACGGCCAGACCTCGACTGCGCCGTGCTTGGCCGCCGGGATTTCGCGGGCCAGCGCCAGCACCTCGTCGAGGTTCTCGGCCTCGAAAACGTAGTAGCCGCCCGCTACTTCGGCGCCTTCGGCGAATGGGCCGTCCGTGATGACCGGCGTGTCGGGACCGCCGGCGATGTTGACCGCGTCCGCCGCCGACAGCAGGGCATCGCCGCCACGGATCGCCGGGGCGGCCTTGGCGTGGAAGCTCTGGTACGCCGCCATCTCGGCCGCTCCCTCTTCAGGAGTGAGGTCTCGCTCCTTGCTGATCAACAGAGCGAAGTACTGCATTTGTGGTCACCTCCGTGATAGTGAGCGGAACCGGTGTGTTCCACTCTCTACCTATCCGACGAACGGCGCGTCCACAATCCGACAGGGCTCGAGTTTTCTTGAGTTTTTCGGGCGTCGCTGACTACTTCTCCAGCGTGAACTGGTTGACGTCGATATAGCCTGTCCGGAACGCATCGGCGCAGCCGGTCAGGTACTTCATGTACCGCTCGTAGACCTCTTCGGACTGAATCGCGATGGCCTCGTCCTCGTGCGCCTCCAGGGCCTGGGCCCACAGATCGAGGGTCCTGGCGTAGTGCGGCTGCAGCGACTGGCGGCGGGTCAGCCGGAAACCGCCCTTCGACGAGTGCTCCTCCACCTTCTCGATCGACGGCAGCCGGCCGCCCGGGAAGATCTCGGTCACGATGAACTTGATGAAGCGGGCGATCTCGAACGTCAGCGGCAAACCGCGCTCCTGCACTTGTTCGGGCCTCAGCCCGGTGATCGTGTGCAGCAGCATCACTCCGTCTGCGGGCAAGATGCCGTAGGCCATCTTGAAGAAGTCTTCGTAGCGTTCGTGGCCGAAGTGCTCGAACGCGCCGATCGACACGATGCGGTCGACGGGCTCGTCGAACTGCTCCCAGCCGTTCAGCAGCACCCGCTTGCTGCGCGGGTTGTCCATCTGGTCGAGCGACTTCTGTACGTGGGCGGCCTGGTTCTTCGACAACGTCAGGCCGACGACGTTCACGTCGTACTTCTCGATCGCCCGCCGCATGGTGGCGCCCCAGCCGCAGCCGACGTCGAGCAACGTCATGCCGGGCTGTAGGCCCAGCTTGCCGAGCGCCAGATCGATCTTGGCGATCTGGGCCTCTTCCAGCGTCATGTCGTCGCGCTCGAAGTAGGCGCAGCTGTAGGTCTGGGTGGGATCCAGAAAAAGGCGGAAGAAGTCGTCAGACAGGTCGTAGTGCGCCTGCACATCGGTGAAATGCGGCGTCAACTTGTCGGCCATGATCTTGTATGTGCCTTTCTGAGCCTCGCAGGCCCGCCGGCGCGCGTATGCGAAACGCACCGAAAATATCCCCCACGGATGTTCGAGGCATATTACCGATGCAATACCGCATAGCTAAACCGTCATCGAGTTTCCCCAGCTCAGAGTGGGTACCTCTGGTCTTGGCCGCCTTTGGCGAAGTTGCTGGTGAGCACGCTGATCAACCGACCCCAAAGCTGTTGGGGCAAGTCATGGCCCATGCCGTCAAATAGCACCAGTCGGGCGCCGTTGATCGCGCGGGCGACCGCGCGGCCGTTGGAAGGCCGCACCAGCTTGTCGGACCGGCCGTGGATCACCACGGTCGGCGCGACGATGCGCCGGTCATAGCGGAGCAGGCTGCCGCTGCCCAGGACCGCGCTGAAGTGCCGGCCGATGCCGATCGGATAGAAGCAGCGGTCGTAACTCTCGGCGGCGTCGGCACGGATCTGTTCCTCGGGCATCTGGTAGGCCGGACTGCCGGTGATCCCGGTGACCCGCACCACATTGTCGACCACCACATCGCGCGGCGAACCCGGCGGCGGACCCTTCAGGAGCGTCAGCAGGGCGCGTGGGGCGGGCGGCGACAGGAACGCGCGGTTGTTGCTGGAAAAGATGATCCCCAGGGTCTTGGTCCGCTCGGGAAATCGGGCGGCGAAGATCTGGGCGATCATGCCGCCCATCGAGGCCCCGACGATGTGGGCCTCCTTGATGCCCAGGTGGTCCAGCAGGGCGCCCGCGTCGTCGGCCAGGTCTTCCAGTGTGTAGGTGGCCTGGTTGCGCAGGCCGAGCCAGAAGCGGGCCAGCCGCGGGATCAGTGGCTGGCCCGAGCCCCGACGCTCGGTCTTGGTGGACAGGCCGACGTCCCGGTTGTCGTAGCGGATGACTCGCAGGCCCTCGCCCACGAGCTTCTCGCAGAAGGCGGGCCGCCACAGCAACAGTTGGGCGCCCAACCCCATGATCAGCAGGACGGGCGGGTCGTCGATGTTGCCCATGTCCTCGTAGTACAGCTTCAGATCGCCCTGGGCATGATCCCCTTGGGGATCACGCCCGGTGGCCCCTGATATCGCATAGCCGGTGCGGATTTCCACTAGACCACCCTTATACCCCGACGTCGGACTGGTGCTCGCGGCTGACTTCGACCATGAAGTTCGCGAAGTAACCCGTCAGTTGCGGGTCGGACATCATCTGCCACCTCGGCGCCAGCAATTTCATATACCGCTCGACGTACAGGAACTGCTTGCCGATCAGCACCAGCTCGCGGGGCAGCTTGACGTCGTAGGCGTCGGCCAGCGTCGAGAGCTGCCTACCGATGTCGGCGTACGACATATCCCCCAGCGACTGCATGGTCAGCGGTGTGGCGAACTTCTCCAGGTCCTTGGCGGCCTGGGCTTCGGGCTTCACCGTCCCGACGGCGCCCATCAGCACGACAATCTTGCCCGCGGCGGCGTGGTCCTTTTTGACCAGCAGCGCGTGCACCAGTTCGCGCAACAGCCAGCGGGTGCGGGGATCGATGCGGCCCATGATTCCGAAGTCGAAGAACACGATGCGGCCCGCCTCGTCGACGTACAGGTTGCCCGCGTGCAGGTCGCCGTGGAACAGCCCGTGTCGCAGGCCGCCCTCGAACAACGAGAAGACCAGCGCCTTGACCAGTTCGACGCCGTCGAACCCGGCTTTGCGGATCGCGGCGGAGTCATCGATGCGGATGCCTTGCACCCGCTCCATCGTCAACACCCGCTCGCTGGTGAAGTTCCAGTGCACATCGGGCACCCGGATGTTCTTGCCCAGCGGCGAGGCGTGCAGGTGGGAGACCCAGGCGTCCATCGACTGCGCTTCGAGGCGGAAGTCCAGCTCCTCGGCCAGGTTTTCGGCAAAGTCGGCGACGACGTCTTGTGCGGAGAGCCGGCGCCCCAGCTTGGCCAGTTCGACGGCCTGGGCGAAACGCTTCAGGATCTGCAGGTCGGCGGCGACCCGACGGCGGATGCCCGGCCGCTGGATCTTGACGACGACCTCCTCGCCGCTGTGCAGGGTCGCATAGTGCACCTGGGCGATGGACGCCGACGCGAACGGCTCTTCGTCCCATTTGGCGAACAGCTCCGAAGGGTCACTGCCGAGTTCCTCGACGACGAGCTTGTGCACCTCATCGGTGTCGGCGGGTGGCACCCGGTCGAGCAGGCCGCGGAATTCGCGGGACAGCGACTCACCGAACGCGCCGGGGCTGGACGCAATGATCTGTCCGAACTTCACGTAGGTCGGCCCGAGATCGGCAAAGGTCTGCGGGAGCTGCCGGATCACTTTCTGCTGCCACGGACCCTTGGCCGTCAGCTTGGTGATGACGCGGGCGGCGGTGCGGGTGACCTGCCAACCTGTGCTGGCTACCCGGGCCGCTTCGACCGGCAGGGGAACCCGGTCGAGCTTGGCCACCTCGCGGTGTTTGGTGGTACTCATTGAGCCAGTGTGTCAAACCAGCGCAGTCAAGTCCCAATTCGGGTGAGCCCGCTCACCCCCTGGGAGCAAGCGCGAAGTTCTCGGTGAGGGTCTCGACGATCGGCCGCCAGACCGGCTCGGGAAGATCGTGTCCCATGCCGTCGACCACCACAAATCGCGCGCCCGGGATGGCCGCCGCCACTGCGCGCCCGTTGCGTGGCCGCAGCATCGGATCCGCCGAACCGTGCAGCACCACGGTGGGCGCGGTGATCGCCTTGCTGTAAGCCAGCAGGCTGCCGGTGCCCAGCACGGCGTCTAATTGGCGCAGCATGCCGGGCGGGTAGCTGCAGCGGTCGGCGAGTTGCCGGACGCGCTCGCGCAGCTCGCCGTCCGGCGGCAGGAAGTTGGGCCCGTTGAACACGGCGATGTTGCGTACCTCGTAGGCCAATTTCTCCTCGGCCGACGCGTCTTTACCCGGTGGGTCGAACGCGAGCCTGATCACCCGCCAGGCCGGCGGCGCGGACAACGGTTTGCCGGTGGTCGACATGATGATGCCCAGCGACGCCACCCGGGCCGGTTCGGTGGCGGCCAGGATCTGCGCGATCATGCCGCCCAGCGAGGCGCCGACCACGTGAGCCCGGCTGATGCCCAGATGGTCGAGCAGCGCAACCACGTCCTGCGTCATGTCGACCAAGGTGTAGGGCACCGGACTGGGCTTGCCCAGCAGATAGCGGCCGATCCGCCGGTAGACCGGGCCGGAGGCGCGCAGCCCGTGCATCTTGGCCGACAGCCCGGTGTCGCGGTGGTCGAACCGGATGACGCGATAGCCGGCGCCCACGAGTTGCGCGCAGAAACCGTCGGGCCACATGGGCAGCTGGGCGCCCAGGCCCATGATGAGCAGCGCAGCCGGGCCGGACGGGTCGCCGAGGTCCTCGTAGTAGAGCTCCACGGCGCCGTCGGGCGTTTCGCGGTGCGCGATACCGCTGCTGGTCAGCACGTTCTCCTTTTTACCTGGGAGTCCAGGGCTTGACCCACGGCCGTGGCTCCCAGTTCTCCAGCCCGGCGATCAATTCGTACATGGTGGCGCCGTCGATGGTCTCCCGGATGATGTCGGCGTGTCCGGCGTGGCGGGCCAGCTCGTTGATCACGTGCAGGATCACCCAGCGCACCGACCAAGCCTCCTGGTCCTTGGGGAACCATGGCACGTCGCGCGGAACGGGTACCGCGGCATCCAGGTCCGCGGTTTCCACCAGCCGCAGTGATTCCACGTTCTGCGCTCCGAATGCCCGCAGCAGCCCATCCAGCGCCTCGTCGGGCAGCATCACATGCTGGTCCCCGAACTCCTTGCGGACCTCCTCGAACGGCCGGGGGTCCTTCGGCGGCAAGTCCGGCGCCGCGGCCACCCGTGTCATCCAGTTGCGCTGCATCGCGGTGGCGTGTTTGACCAGCCCGCCGATCGACAGCGCGCTCACCGAAGGGGCAGAACGGGCCTGTTCATCGGACAGGCCGTAGGACACCGCGAAATAGGCGCTCTGGTGGTAGGCCAGGTACTGGCGCAGGGCGCTGCGTTCGTCGGCCACGGGTGGGGCAAGGGCGGGCATGGTCAATCCTTCCGGTCAAGTGTTTACCGGTGCCGGTCCTACCACCGTAAAGTGCGGTCATGCAGATGGTTTCGGCATGCTCGACCGAACTGTTCGTCGGGCCGCCGGACGCGCCGGTGCAGCTGGCACGGATCACGGTGACCGGGGTCGGGAAGCCGACACCGATCCGCGTCGACGGCGATGGTCTGAAGGGGAAAGCCGTCGCCTTGGGGGGCCAAGCCGGTGAGGAGGTCGTCGAGGTTCCGGTCACCGTCGAGCAGCCGGTAGTCGGACAGCGGCGGGCCGCGCGGGTGCATGCCGGCGGCGCCGGCACACCGTTCGATTTCGAATTCATCGTGGCCGAGCCCGGGTGGACGATGTTCATGGTCAGCCACTTCCACTACGACCCGGTGTGGTGGAACACCCAGGCTGGCTACACCAGCCAGTGGCGGGAAGACCCGCCGGGGCGGGCCCGGCAGGCCAACGGTTTTGAACTGGTACACGCGCATCTGGAGATGGCTCGCCGCGAGCCGGAGTACAAATTCGTGCTGGCCGAAGTGGATTACCTCAAGCCGTACTGGGACACCCGGCCGGAGGACCGAGCCGACCTGCGCCGGTTCCTCGCCGAGGGCCGCGTCGAAGTGATGGGCGGCACCTACAACGAACCCAACACCAACCTCACCAGTCCGGAGACAACCATTCGAAACCTGGTGCACGGCATAGGGTTTCAACGTGATGTGCTGGGTGCTGACCCGGCCACCGCGTGGCAGCTCGACGTGTTCGGCCACGACCCGCAATTCCCGGGGATGGCCGCCGACGCCGGCCTGACGTCGAGCTCGTGGGCCCGCGGACCACACCACCAATGGGGTCCGGCTTCGGGCGGTGACGTCGAGCGGATGCAGTTCTGCAGCGAGTTCGAATGGATTTCGCCGTCCGGCCGCGGGCTGCTCACCCACTACATGCCGGCGCACTATTCGGCGGGCTGGTGGATGGATTCGTCCACCTCGCTGGCCGAGGCCAAGCACGCCACCTATGAGCTGTTCGACCAGCTCAAGAAGGTCGCACTGACCCGCAACGTGCTGCTGCCGGTCGGCACCGACTACACCCCGCCGAACAAATGGGTCACCGCCATCCACCGCGACTGGGCCGCGCGCTACACCTGGCCGCGATTCGTCTGCGGGCTACCGCGCGAATTCTTCGCGGCGGTACGAGCCGAACTCGCCGAGCGGGGCGAAGCCGCGTCGCCGCAAACCCGCGACATGAACCCGATATATACCGGCAAAGACGTGTCGTACATCGACACCAAACAAGCGAACCGGGCCGCCGAGAACGCCGTCCTGGACGCCGAGCGCTTCGCCGTGTTCGCCGGGCTGATGGCCGGGGCCGACTACCCGCAGGCGGCGATGGCCAAGGCATGGGTGCAGCTGGCTTACGGCGCCCACCACGACGCCATCACCGGCTCGGAGTCCGACCAGGTCTACCTCGACCTGCTGACCGGATGGCGCGACGCGTGGGAGCTGGGCCGCGCGGCCCGCGACAACTCCCTGGAATTGCTGTCCGCTGCCCTGGATACTCAGGCCGGCGACGTGATCGTGTGGAACCCGTTGACGCACCAGCGAACTGACATCGTCACTGCCCGGTTGAACACGCCATTGGGTGCTGGAGTTCGGGTGCTGGACAGCGATGGCGCCGAGCTGCCCGCACACGTCGAGCACGACGGGCGCTCCGTCACCTGGCTGGCGCGGGATGTGCCGTCGCTGGGCTGGCGGAGCTATCGGCTGGTCCCCACCGACGAACCGACGGGCTGGCAGTTGGCGCCCGGGGCCGACATCTACGAGATCGCCAACGAGCACTACCGGCTGGCGGTCGATGCGGCCCGCGGCGGGGCCGTGTCGTCGCTGGTTCAGGACGGGCGGCAGCTGATCGCCGATGGCCGGGTGGGCAACGAGCTTGCCGTCTACGAGGAATACTCGTCGCACCCCACGCAGGGTGAGGGTCCGTGGCACCTGCTGCCCAAGGGGCCGGTGATCGGTTCGGCAGAATCACCAGGATCGCCCGCTCAGGTCCGCGCCTACCACGGTCCACTCGGTCAGCGGCTGGTGGTGCACGGCCGGATCGGCACGCTGCTGCGCTACACCCAGACCCTCACCCTGTGGCGCGGGGTGGCGCGGGTGGACTGTCGCACCACCATCCACGAGTTCAGCGGGGAAGACCGCTTGCTGCGACTGCGCTGGCCGTGCCCGGTGCCGGGCGCCATGCCGGTCAGCGAGGTGGGCGACGCCGTCGTCGGGCGCGGGTTTGCGTTGCTGCACCCCGCTTCCGGTGGACCCGAATCGGTGGATACCGCGCAGCACCTGTGGACCCTGGACAACCCCGCCTACGCCTGGTTCGGGCTGTCCTCGGCTGCGCGGGTGCGGGTCGGGGACGACACCCGGGCGGTGTCGGTGGCCGAGGTGGTGTCGCCGTCGGAGACGGTGTCCGGTCCGCTGGCGCGCGAACTGATGGTCGCGCTGGTCCGCGCCGGCGTCACGGCCACCTGCAGCAGCGCAGGCAAGCCGCGTTACGGCAACCTCGACGTCGACTCCAATCTGCCCGACCTGCGGATCGCCCTCGGTGGGCCGGCCCGCAACGCCTTCACCAAGGCGGTGCTCGACGAAGCCGACCCCGCCTACGCCGCGGAACTCGACCGACAGCTGACAAAGACCGGCCGGGCCAGAGTGTGGGTGCCGGCGGCGAAGCAGCTGGCAGCGGTTTGGCTGCCCGGCGCCGACCTGCGTTCCGTGCGAGCACTGCCGGTGCTGGTGATCGACGGCCGGGACGAGAAAAGTCTGGTTGCCGCGATCGCGTCGGTGGCCGACGACCTCGGCGACGCCGAGATCGTCGTCACCCAGCGGGCGGATGCGGAAATGGAACCTTTCGAAGCCCGCACCGTTGCGCTGCTCAACCGGGGAGTGCCGAGCTTCGCAGTCGACCCCGAGGGCACCCTGCACACCGCGCTGCTGCGGTCCTGCACCGGCTGGCCGTCCGGCGTCTGGATCGACGAACCGCGCCGCACCGCGCCCGACGGCTCGAACTTCCAGCTGCAGCACTGGACACACGTTTTCGACTACGCGCTGGCCGGCGGCGACGGCGACTGGCGGCATGCCGGGATCCCGACCCGCAGCGCGCAGTTCTCCCACCCGCTGCTCGCCGTCTGCCCGCAACGGCGCGAAGGCCAGTTGTCGCCGGTGGGCTCACTGCTGCGGGTCGACCCCGCCGACTCGGTGCACCTGGGCGCCCTCAAGGCGGCCGGCAACCCGCTGGCGGCCGGCCGCACCCAGCGGGTCGACCCCGGCGCGGTGGCGCTGCGCCTGGTGCAGACGACCGGTTCCGGCACTCGCGCCGTCATCGGCACCGAACTGGGCAAGGTACGCGCGTCCCAGCTCGCCGACCTGCTGGAAAGGCCGGTTGGAAAACCGGCACAGCGCGAACGATCCATTGACCTGCACGGATATCAAGTGGCCACCGTGCTTGCTCGGCTCGACATACCCAGGGCGGTTGCCGGTGCTCTCGAACTGGCTCCTGCGCTGGCCCCGGAAGCCGAGTCCGCCCAGCCGCTCTACGCGCGCTACTGGCTGCACAACCGCGGCCCCGCACCGCTGGGTGGCCTGCCGGCCGTCGCCCACCTACACCCGCAGTCAACCACCGCCGAGCCGGGTGAGCAGGTGGTGCTGCGCCTCACCGCGGCCAGCGACTGCAGCGATTCCGCGCTGGACGGCACGGTCGCGCTGATATGTCCGGACGGCTGGACGGCCACACCCGCCGAGCTGCCGTTCACGCTGTGCAGCGGCGAGCACCAAGACGCCGAGATCGCGCTGACGATTCCGGCCCGCAGCCGGCCCGGGCTGTATCCGGTCCGGGCGCAGCTGCGCGTCACCGGTGATGAGGTGCCGACCGCCTGGCGGCAGGTGGTCGAGGACGTGTGCGTCGTGCAGGTCGGCGCGCGCCCCGAGGCAGACCTGGTCTACCTCGTTTCGATCGTCCGGGGGCCCGCCGACATCGAGCTGGACGCCGGCGGGTCGGCCCGCCTGGCCGTCACGATCGGCAGCAGCGCCGGGGCCGACCTGTCACTGGAGGCGCATCTGATCAGCCCGTGGGGCACCTGGGAGTGGATCGGCCCGGCCGCCGTAGGAGCCGTCCTGCCCGCCCGCGGCACTGTCGAACTCGGCTTCGACGTAACCCCGCCGGCGTGGCTGGAACCCGGCCAGTGGTGGGCCCTGGTCCGGGTCGGCTGCGCCGGTCAACTGGTCTACTCGCCCGCGGTCAAGGTGACCGTGACATGAGCCACATGAGACCAGTAGCTACCGTCGCCGGCACACCGGTTCCGGTCGATGAACTCGACGCGGCCGAAGCCCGGCTGCGCAACGGTCCGCGCGCGGCCGCGCTGCCCGCGAGCGGCACCAGCGAGGGACGGCAACTGCGGCGCTGGCTCACGCAACTGATCGTGACCGAGCGGGTGGTCGCCGCCGAGGCGGCGGCACGCGGCCTTGTCGCGCGCGCTGCCCCGACCGAGGCCGAGCTGCTGCCCGATGTGACGGCCCGGCTGGAGATCGGCAGCGTTGCCGCGGCGGCGCTGGCGGATCCGCGCGCCCGGGCGGTGTTCGCCGCTGTCACCGCGGCGGTGCAGGTCAGCGACGACGACGTGGCCGACTACCACGCCCGCAACCCGCTCCGGTTCGCCCCGCCGCGCCCCGACCGCCACGGCTGGCGCGCCCCGCCGGTGGCCGGGCCGCCGCTAGAGCAGGTGCGCTCCGCGATCGCCCAGCTTTTGCTGGGCGCCGCGCGGCGCCGCGCCTTTCGCACGTGGCTGGACGCGCGCCGGGCCGAGCTGGTCGAGCTGGCCCCCGGCTACGAGCATCCCGGCGACCCTCGCCAGCCCGACAACACCCACCGGCACTGATGCTCACCGTTACCGCCGAGTGTGTTTTATAGACACGCTCGTTCGGCGTCCCCTTGCGGGGTTTGGGTTCTGGCTTCACCGCCCACGGCCGCCGCTTTGCGCGGGTCGGCCTTACGCGGGCTCGCCAGGCCAGCGGTATCCGATGGCCTGGCCCGCCGTCTCCAGCGCTGCCGCTGGAACTGCTGACGAACGGCGCCGTGGTCCCGACTGGACCACAACTGGCATATCCCGGCCAGTCGCGGGGATTAAGTTGTGCCGCCAGGCTATCTTCGCCGTACGACAAGCCATACGACGAACGCTGCCAAAAGACACCGAAGTGCACTCGAATACATCCAACAGGCAACAGTTGGCAACCCTGTGCCTGGACATCGGTGGCACCAAGATCGCCGCCGGCCTGGCCGACCCCGCGGGCATGTTGGTGCACACCGCAATCTGTCCTACCCCGGCCGGCAGCGGCGCCGAACAGGTCGGAGCCGAACAGGTTTGGGCCGCGGTTGAGGCGATGATCGGTGACGCGTTGCGCGCCGCCGACGGCGCGGTCGGTGCCGTGGGCATCGCGTCGTCGGGCCCCGTCGATCTTGCCACCGGAACCGTCAGCCCGATCAACATCGCCTGCTGGCGCGGGTTCCCGCTGCGGGATCGGGTGGCGGCCATGATTCCTGGGGTGCCCGGCGTCCCGGTGCGGCTGGGCGGTGACGGTGTCTGCATGGCGTTGGGTGAGCATTGGCGCGGCGCCGGACGAGGTGCGCGGTTCCTGCTCGGCATGGTGGTGTCGACCGGGGTGGGGGGCGGATTGGTGCTCGACGGCGCCCCATACGCCGGGCGCACCGGCAACGCCGGGCACGTCGGTCACGTGGTGGTCGAACAAGACGGCGAGCCGTGCACGTGCGGAGGCCGGGGTTGCGTCGAGACCGTCGCGGCCGGGCCGTGGCTGGTGCGTTGGGCGCGCGCCAACGGGTGGTCGGCTCCGCCCGCCGCCGGTGCCAGCGAGCTGGCGCGTTCCGCGGCGACCGGTGATGCGGTGGCGGTGCGGGCGTTCCGCAGGGGTGCTACCGGGCTCGCGGCGATGATCGCCTCGGTGGCGGCGGTGTGCGACCTGGACCTGGTCGTCATCGGGGGAGGCGTCGCCAAATCCGGTCGGCTGCTGTTGGACCCGCTGCGCGCGGCGTTGACCGACTACGCGCGGCTCGACTTTCTGGCGGGCCTGCGCGTGGTGCCGGCAGAGCTCGGCGGCGAGGCCGGCCTGGTTGGGGCGGCCAGGCTCGCGGGAGTACAGCAACCAGGTTGAGGGCTGAGCATGTTTGTGGTCGCTCGGCGCGCCGCGCCAATCTCGTCCAGCAATCATGATCAATTTGCCCTGACAGCGCGCAGCGTGAGGGTGCATGCCGATGCGCACTTCTGTACAGCCTGCCGCGGTCGGCGGAGATCATTCGGTCGGGCAAGCTCCGGGCTGAAAACGGGCCCTGGGTGGGCCCAAATTTCCGATCGCCGGAGCCTTAGCATGCGCTGGGCGAGTCGTCAGCGGCGCTGGGTGTGTCGCGCAAAACGGGACGGACCGCCCGCATTGCGGGTTTTAGGACAGAAAATGATATGTGTTCCCGCATGGCGGGATAAATTCATTGATAAGTGGAGTGCTCAATTTGTGGGATACCGCGAAGCAAGATACGAAAAACAAAGCGGCACAATCGAATTAGTGAAGCAAGCTATCCGCTGATTCCGCCAAACCCGCGATACGGGAGATTACGCGAGATTACGCGAGATTACGCGAGATTAGTAGGGAAAAATTTCCCACAAAACTCCATTTTCGCGTTAACGGGCATACGATTTCATGCGTTGTGACATAACTCACAGGGTGGTGCGGCATGTCAATTGTCCTTGTCGATACAGGTGTGATTGCGGCAGCGGCCGAGGATTTGGCCGGCCTTGGATCGTCGATCGGGGCGGCTCACGCGGCGGTGGCGACCGAAACGACGGCGGTGCTGCCTGCGGCCGCCGACGAGGTCTCGGCGGCTATCGCCGAGTTGTTCGGCACCTTTGCCCAGGAATATCAGGACCTCAGTAAACAGGCGGCGGCATTTCACGACCGGTTTGTGCAGAGCCTGGCGTCGGCTGGCCGTTTGTATACGGCTGCCGAAGCATTCAATGGCTCGCCGCTGCAGGCGGCCTTGGGGATAGTCAACAGGCCGGTGGAGGCGGTGACGGGTCGGCCGCTGATCGGTAACGGCGCTGATGGTGCCCCGGGGACGGGGCAGGCCGGTGGGGACGGCGGGATTTTGGTCGGCAGCGGCGGTAACGGCGGATCGGGTGCACCGGGGCAAAACGGGGGGGCCGGTGGTAACGCCGGGTTGGTCGGTAATGGCGGTAATGGCGGGGCCGGCGGGATCGGGGTTGTTGGGTTCAACGGTGGGCGTGGCGGGGCCGGTGGCGCCGGCGGGTTGGGCGGATCTGTCCTCGGTAATGGCGGGGCCGGCGGGGCCGGCGGGGTGGGTGCGGCCGGCGCGATGGGCGGGGCCGGCGGGCCTGGTGGTAACGCGGGCCAGTATGGCTTTGGCGGTGCTGGCGGGGCTGGTGGTGCTGGTGGTGCTGGTGGGGTCGGTGCGGCTGGCAGTGTGGGCAGCGGTACGGGCGCATCCGGCGGTGCCGGCGGTGCTGGTGGGGCCGGCGGAGTCGGCGGGGCCGGCGGGGCCGGCGGAACCACGTACGGCGACGGGGGCGCCGGCGGTGCTGGCGGCTTGGGCGGAGCCGGCGGGGCCGGTGGTAGCGGGGCGGCTGGGGCGGCCGGAACGTCCTCTACCCCCGCCGGCGGAATAGGCGGTACCGGTGGTGCGGGCGGTCAAGGTGGTGCCGGTGGCGCTGGCGGGGCTGGCGGGCCGGCGTTGTCGTCCATAGGTCAAAACGGGGTCCAAGGCGCAGGCGGGGCCGGCGGTGACGGCGGAGTTGGTGGTATCGGCGCGGTGGGTGGGGCCGGGGTTGCCGGGGTGGCCAATACCGCCGGTGGGCAGGGTGGCAACGGTGGGGCTGGAGGTACTGGCGGCACCGCTGGTCAGGGTGGGGCGGGGTCGACCGCGGGCGCTGCCGGGCATGCCGGCAGCGGCGGCACCGGCGGTAACGCTGGTGCCGGTGGGACCGGTGGGTCGGCCACCAAGGGCGCTGGCGCGAGCGGTGGGAGCGGCGGTACTGGTGGTGCCGGCGGTGCCGGCGGTACAGGGGCTGCAGGTGGGCTCAATACGCCCGCTGGCCAGGGCGGAAGCGGGGGGGCCGGTGGTGCCGGGGGCGCAGCCGGTGCGGGCGGTTCGGGGACGACGAAGGGTGCCAGCGGCCATGCCGGCAACGGCGGCGTTGGTGGCGCCGGCGGCACCGGTGGGGCCGGCCCCGCAGGGCTGGATGATCTCAACGCCGATGGTGGCCAGGGCGGCATGGGCGCGACCGGCGGTGCCGGTGGCACCGGTGGTGCCGGTGGGGCCGCGGGCGGGACGGGGGCCTCTCAGGGTGCCGGCGGCGTCGGCGGTAACGGCGGGGTGGGCGGTACCGGCGGCCACGGCGGGGCAGGGGTGGCGGGTGCGGCCAATTCCGTGGGAGACACCGGTGGCATCGGGGGTACCGGCGGCGCCGGCGGGGTGGCTGGTGCTGGTGGCAGGGGCTCGACCGCGGGTGCCAGCGGCCACGCGGGCAATGGCGGCGCTGGCGGTGCTGGTGGCGCCGGTGGCCTGGGTGGTGCCGGGCTGGATGACACCAATGTCGATGGCGGCCAGGGCGGTGTGGGTGCGGCCGGTGGTTCGGGTGGCAAGGGTGGTATCGGAGGGGCCGCGGGCGGGGCGGGCGCCACGCAGGGTGTCGGCGGTGTCGGTGGCGACGGGGGGGTCGGCGGTAGCGGTGGCCATGGCGGGGCCGGGGTCGCGGGTGCGGCCAATACGACTGGCGGCACTGGCGGGACCGGCGGTACCGGTGGGGCAGCGGGTGTTGGTGGTGCCGGTTCCGCGACGGGCGCGAGTGGCCATTCGGGTAGTGGTGGCACCGGTGGTACGGGTGGCAGTGGTGGCGCTGGTGGGGCCGGGGTTAACGACACCAAGGCTGATGGCGGCCAGGGTGGTGGGGGTGCGGCCGGTGGCGCAGGCGGCAAGGGCGGCGCGGGTGGGGCGGCCGGTGTCGGAACGGGTGGCAGCCAGGGCGCCGGTGGGGCCGGCGGTGACGGCGGGGTCGGTGGCGTCGGCGGTGGTGGCGGCATTGGTGTGGCGGGTGCGGTTAATACCGCGGGTGGTGCTGGCGGCACGGGCGGAACGGGTGGTACCGGTGGTGCTGCGGGTGCGGGTGGTGCCGGTTCCGCGACGGGCGCGAGTGGTCATTCGGGTAGTGGTGGCACCGGCGGCGCGGGTGGCAGTGGTGGCGCTGGTGGCGCTGGTCTGGATGACACCACGGCCGATGGTGGCCAGGGCGGGCAGGGCGCGGCCGGTGGTGCTGGCGGTAAGGGCGGCGCGGGTGGGGCGGCCGGCGCCGGCACGGGTGGCACCCAGGGTGCCGGCGGGGCCGGCGGTAACGGCGGGGCTGGCGGTATCGGTGGCCACGGTGGGTCCGGGGTGGCCGGTGCGGCCAATACGGCAGGCGGGCAAGGTGGTCAGGGCGGCACCGGCGGTACCGGCGGTGCGGCGGGTGTTGGTGGTGCCGGCTCGACTGCGGGTACGGGTGGCCAAGCGGGTAATGGTGGCGGTGGTGGTGCGGGCGGCACCGGTGGCTTGGGTGGTGCTGGGCTGGATGACACCAAGGCTGATGCTGGCCAGGGCGGTATGGGTACGGCCGGTGGTGGCGGTGGCACCGGCGGCACCGGTGGCGCGGCCGGCGGCGCCGGGGCCTCGCAAGGTGCGGGTGGTCGGGGCGGTAGCGGTGGTGTCGGTGGTGTCGGTGGCCATGGTGGGGCCGGGGTTGCGGGTGCGGCCAATACCGCGGGCGGCGCTGGCGGGACTGGAGGTACTGGTGGTGTCGGTGGGGCGGCGGGTGCTGGTGGCGCCGGCTCGAGCCAAGGTGCGGCGGGAACCGCCGGTAATGGCGGCGCTGGCGGTGCTGGTGGCGCCGGTGGCCTGGGTGGTGCCGGGCTGGATGACACCAATGTCGATGGCGGCCAGGGCGGTGTGGGTGCGGCCGGTGGTTCGGGTGGCAAGGGTGGTATCGGAGGGGCCGCGGGCGGGGCGGGCGCCACGCAGGGTGTCGGCGGTGTCGGTGGCGACGGGGGGGTCGGCGGTAGCGGTGGCCATGGCGGGGCCGGGGTCGCGGGTGCGGCCAATACGACTGGCGGCACTGGCGGGACCGGCGGTACCGGTGGGGCAGCGGGTGTTGGTGGTGCCGGTTCCGCGACGGGCGCGAGTGGCCATTCGGGTAGTGGTGGCACCGGTGGTACGGGTGGCAGTGGTGGCGCTGGTGGGGCCGGGGTTAACGACACCAAGGCTGATGGCGGCCAGGGTGGTGGGGGTGCGGCCGGTGGCGCAGGCGGCAAGGGCGGCGCGGGTGGGGCGGCCGGTGTCGGAACGGGTGGCAGCCAGGGCGCCGGTGGGGCCGGCGGTGACGGCGGGGTCGGTGGCGTCGGCGGTGGTGGCGGCATTGGTGTGGCGGGTGCGGTTAATACCGCGGGTGGTGCTGGCGGCACGGGCGGAACGGGTGGTACCGGTGGTGCTGCGGGTGCGGGTGGTGCCGGTTCCGCGACGGGCGCGAGTGGTCATTCGGGTAGTGGTGGCACCGGCGGCGCGGGTGGCAGTGGTGGTGCGGGTGGCGCCGGTCTGGATGACACCAATGTTGATGGTGGACAAGGCGGTCAAGGTGCCACCGGTGGTGCTGGTGGCAGCGGCGGTGCCGGTGGGGCGGCCGGCGGCGCGGGTGCCAGCCAGGGTGCGGGCGGTCAGGGCGGTAGCGGCGGCCAGGGTGGTATCGGTGGCCTCGGCGGCGACGGGGTTGCGGGTGCGCTGAACACGGCCGGGAGCCAGGGCGGTACCGGTGGCACCGGTGGCACCGGTGGTGCGGCGGGTGCGGGCGGTGCCGGGTTGAGTCAGGGCGCTTCGGGCAGCGCGGGTGACGGTGGCGCCGGTGGTGGTGGCGGTAAGGGTGGTGCGGGTGGCGCCGGTCTGGATGACACCAATGTTGATGGTGGACAAGGCGGTCAAGGTGCCACCGGTGGTGCTGGTGGCAGCGGCGGTGCCGGTGGGGCGGCCGGCGGCGCGGGTGGCAGTCAGGGTGCGGGCGGTCAGGGCGGTAGCGGCGGCCAGGGTGGTATCGGCGGCCTCGGCGGCGACGGGACTGCGGGTGGCAGTAATACCGCGGGGAGCCAGGGCGGTACCGGTGGCACCGGTGGCACCGGTGGGGCGGCGGGTGCGGGCGGTGCCGGGTTGAGTCAGGGCGCGTCGGGCAGCGCGGGTGACGGTGGCGCCGGTGGTGGTGGCGGTAAGGGTGGTGCGGGTGGCGCCGGTCTGGATGACACCAATGTTGATGGTGGACAAGGCGGTCAAGGTGCCACCGGTGGTGCTGGTGGCAGCGGGGGTGCCGGTGGGGCGGCCGGCGGCGCGGGTGGCAGTCAGGGTGCGGGCGGTACCGGTGGTGTCGGTGGTGTGGGCGGCACGGGTGGCCTCGGCGGCGACGGGACTGCGGGTGCGCTGAACACGGCCGGGAGCCAGGGCGGTACCGGTGGCACCGGTGGCACCGGTGGGGCGGCGGGTGCGGGTGGTGCCGGCTCGACTGCGGGTACCGGTGGCCAAGCGGGTAATGGTGGCGCCGGTGGTGGTGGCGGTAAGGGTGGTGCGGGTGGTGCCGGTCTGGATGACACCAATGTTGATGGTGGACAAGGCGGTCAAGGTGCCACCGGTGGTGCTGGTGGCAGCGGCGGTGCCGGTGGGGCGGCCGGCGGCGCGGGTGGCAGTCAGGGTGCGGGCGGTACCGGTGGTGTCGGTGGTGTGGGCGGCACGGGTGGCCTCGGCGGCGACGGGACTGCGGGTGCGCTGAACACGGCCGGGAGCCAGGGCGGTACCGGTGGCACCGGTGGCACCGGTGGGGCGGCGGGTGCGGGTGGTGCCGGCTCGACTGCGGGTACCGGTGGCCAAGCGGGTAATGGTGGCGCCGGTGGTGGTGGCGGTAAGGGTGGTGCGGGTGGTGCCGGTCTGGATGACACCAATGTTGATGGTGGACAAGGCGGTCAAGGTGCCACCGGTGGTGCTGGTGGCAGCGGCGGTGCCGGTGGGGCGGCCGGCGGCGCGGGTGCCAGCCAGGGTGCGGGCGGTCAGGGCGGTAGCGGCGGCCAGGGTGGTATCGGTGGCCTCGGCGGCGACGGGGTTGCGGGTGCGCTGAACACGGCCGGGAGCCAGGGCGGTACCGGTGGCACCGGTGGCACCGGTGGGGCGGCGGGTGCGGGTGGTGCCGGCTCGACTGCGGGTACCGGTGGCCAAGCGGGTAATGGTGGCGCCGGTGGTGGTGGCGGTAAGGGTGGTGCGGGTGGCGCCGGTCTGGATGACACCAATGTTGATGGTGGACAAGGCGGTCAAGGTGCCACCGGTGGTGCTGGTGGCAGCGGCGGTGCCGGTGGGGCGGCCGGCGGCGCGGGTGCCAGCCAGGGTGCGGGCGGTCAGGGCGGTAGCGGCGGCCAGGGTGGTATCGGTGGCCTCGGCGGCGACGGGACTGCGGGTGCGCTGAACACGGCCGGGAGCCAGGGCGGTGCCGGTGGCACCGGTGGCACCGGCGGTGCGGCGGGTGCGGGTGGTGCCGGCTCGACTGCGGGTACCGGTGGCCAAGCGGGTAATGGTGGCGCCGGTGGTGGTGGCGGTAAGGGTGGTGCGGGTGGCGCCGGTCTGGATGACACCAATGTTGATGGTGGACAAGGCGGTCAAGGTGCCACCGGTGGTGCTGGTGGCAGCGGCGGTGCCGGTGGGGCGGCCGGCGGCGCGGGTGCCAGCCAGGGTGCGGGCGGTACCGGTGGTGTCGGTGGTGTGGGCGGCACGGGTGGCCTCGGCGGCGACGGGACTGCGGGTGCGCTGAACACGGCCGGGAGCCAGGGCGGTGCCGGTGGCACCGGTGGCACCGGTGGTGCGGCGGGTGCGGGCGGTGCCGGGTTGAGTCAGGGCGCGTCGGGCAGCGCGGGTGACGGTGGCGCCGGTGGTGGTGGCGGTAAGGGTGGTGCGGGTGGCGCCGGTCTGGATGACACCAATGTTGATGGTGGACAAGGCGGTCAAGGTGCCACCGGTGGTGCTGGTGGCAGCGGCGGTGCCGGTGGGGCGGCCGGCGGCGCGGGTGCCAGCCAGGGTGCGGGCGGTCAGGGCGGTAGCGGCGGCCAGGGTGGTATCGGTGGCCTCGGCGGCGACGGGGTTGCGGGTGCGCTGAACACGGCCGGGAGCCAGGGCGGTACCGGTGGCACCGGTGGCACCGGTGGTGCGGCGGGTGCGGGTGGTGCCGGCTCGACTGCGGGTACCGGTGGCCAAGCGGGTAATGGTGGCGCCGGTGGTGGTGGCGGTAAGGGTGGTGCGGGTGGCGCCGGTCTGGATGACACCAATGTTGATGGTGGACAAGGCGGTCAAGGTGCCACCGGTGGTGCTGGTGGCAGCGGCGGTGCCGGTGGGGCGGCCGGCGGCGCGGGTGCCAGCCAGGGTGCGGGCGGTCAGGGCGGTAGCGGCGGCCAGGGTGGTATCGGTGGCCTCGGCGGCGACGGGGTTGCGGGTGCGCTGAACACGGCCGGGAGCCAGGGCGGTACCGGTGGCACCGGTGGCACCGGTGGGGCGGCGGGTGCGGGTGGTGCCGGCTCGACTGCGGGTACCGGTGGCCAAGCGGGTAATGGTGGCGCCGGTGGTGGTGGCGGTAAGGGTGGTGCGGGTGGCGCCGGTCTGGATGACACCAATGTTGATGGTGGACAAGGCGGTCAAGGTGCCACCGGTGGTGCTGGTGGCAGCGGCGGTGCCGGTGGGGCGGCCGGCGGCGCGGGTGCCAGCCAGGGTGCGGGCGGTACCGGTGGTGTCGGTGGTGTGGGCGGCACGGGTGGCCTCGGCGGCGACGGGACTGCGGGTGCGCTGAACACGGCCGGGAGCCAGGGCGGTGCCGGTGGCACCGGTGGCACCGGCGGTGCGGCGGGTGCGGGTGGTGCCGGCTCGACTGCGGGTACCGGTGGCCAAGCGGGTAATGGTGGCGCCGGTGGTGGTGGCGGTAAGGGTGGTGCGGGTGGCGCCGGTCTGGATGACACCAATGTTGATGGTGGACAAGGCGGTCAAGGTGCCACCGGTGGTGCTGGTGGCAGCGGCGGTGCCGGTGGGGCGGCCGGCGGCGCGGGTGCCAGCCAGGGTGCGGGCGGTACCGGTGGTGTCGGTGGTGTGGGCGGCACGGGTGGCCTCGGCGGCGACGGGACTGCGGGTGCGCTGAACACGGCCGGGAGCCAGGGCGGTGCCGGTGGCACCGGTGGCACCGGTGGTGCGGCGGGTGCGGGCGGTGCCGGGTTGAGTCAGGGCGCGTCGGGCAGCGCGGGTGACGGTGGCGCCGGTGGTGGTGGCGGTAAGGGTGGTGCGGGTGGCGCCGGTCTGGATGACACCAATGTTGATGGTGGACAAGGCGGTCAAGGTGCCACCGGTGGTGCTGGTGGCAGCGGCGGTGCCGGTGGGGCGGCCGGCGGCGCGGGTGCCAGCCAGGGTGCGGGCGGTCAGGGCGGTAGCGGCGGCCAGGGTGGTATCGGTGGCCTCGGCGGCGACGGGGTTGCGGGTGCGCTGAACACGGCCGGGAGCCAGGGCGGTACCGGTGGCACCGGTGGCACCGGTGGTGCGGCGGGTGCGGGTGGTGCCGGCTCGACTGCGGGTACCGGTGGCCAAGCGGGTAATGGTGGCGCCGGTGGTGGTGGCGGTAAGGGTGGTGCGGGTGGCGCCGGTCTGGATGACACCAATGTTGATGGTGGACAAGGCGGTCAAGGTGCCACCGGTGGTGCTGGTGGCAGCGGCGGTGCCGGTGGGGCGGCCGGCGGCGCGGGTGCCAGCCAGGGTGCGGGCGGTCAGGGCGGTAGCGGCGGCCAGGGTGGTATCGGTGGCCTCGGCGGCGACGGGGTTGCGGGTGGCAGTAATACCGCGGGGAGCCAGGGCGGTACCGGTGGCACCGGTGGCACCGGTGGTGCGGCGGGTGCGGGCGGTGCCGGGTTGAGTCAGGGCGCGTCGGGCAGCGCGGGTGACGGTGGCGCCGGTGGTGGTGGCGGTAAGGGTGGTGCGGGTGGTGCCGGTCTGGATGACACCAATGTTGATGGTGGACAAGGCGGTCAAGGTGCCACCGGTGGTGCTGGTGGCAGCGGCGGTGCCGGTGGGGCGGCCGGCGGCGCGGGTGGCAGTCAGGGTGCGGGCGGTACCGGTGGTGTCGGTGGTGTGGGCGGCACGGGTGGCCTCGGCGGCGACGGGACTGCGGGTGCCAGCCAGGGTGCGGCCGGGAGCCAGGGCGGTACCGGTGGCACCGGTGGCACCGGTGGGGCGGCGGGTGCGGGTGGTGCCGGCTCGACTGCGGGTACCGGTGGCCAAGCGGGTAATGGTGGCGCCGGTGGTGGTGGCGGTAAGGGTGGTGCGGGTGGTGCCGGTCTGGATGACACCAATGTTGATGGTGGACAAGGCGGTCAAGGTGCCACCGGTGGTGCTGGTGGCAGCGGCGGTGCCGGTGGGGCGGCCGGCGGCGCGGGTGGCAGTCAGGGTGCGGGCGGTACCGGTGGTGTCGGTGGTGTGGGCGGCACGGGTGGCCTCGGCGGCGACGGGACTGCGGGTGCGCTGAACACGGCCGGGAGCCAGGGCGGTACCGGTGGCACCGGTGGCACCGGTGGGGCGGCGGGTGCGGGTGGTGCCGGCTCGACTGCGGGTACCGGTGGCCAAGCGGGTAATGGTGGCGCCGGTGGTGGTGGCGGTAAGGGTGGTGCGGGTGGTGCCGGTCTGGATGACACCAATGTTGATGGTGGACAAGGCGGTCAAGGTGCCACCGGTGGTGCTGGTGGCAGCGGCGGTGCCGGTGGGGCGGCCGGCGGCGCGGGTGGCAGTCAGGGTGCGGGCGGTACCGGTGGTGTCGGTGGTGTGGGCGGCACGGGTGGCCTCGGCGGCGACGGGATTGCGGGTGCGCTGAACACGGCCGGGAGCCAGGGCGGTACCGGTGGCACCGGTGGCACCGGTGGGGCGGCGGGTGCGGGTGGTGCCGGCTCGACTGCGGGTACCGGTGGCCAAGCGGGTAATGGTGGCGCCGGTGGTGGTGGCGGTAAGGGTGGTGCGGGTGGTGCCGGTCTGGATGACACCAATGTTGATGGTGGACAAGGCGGTCAAGGTGCCACCGGTGGTGCTGGTGGCAGCGGCGGTGCCGGTGGGGCGGCCGGCGGCGCGGGTGGCAGTCAGGGTGCGGGCGGTACCGGGCGGTGTCGGTGGTGTGGGCGGCACGGGTGGCCTCGGCGGCGACGGGATTGCGGGTGCGCTGAACACGGCCGGGAGCCAGGGCGGTACCGGTGGCACCGGTGGCACCGGTGGGGCGGCGGGTGCGGGTGGTGCCGGCTCGACTGCGGGTACCGGTGGCCAAGCGGGTAATGGTGGCGCCGGTGGTGGTGGCGGTAAGGGTGGTGCGGGTGGTGCCGGTCTGGATGACACCAATGTTGATGGTGGACAAGGCGGTCAAGGTGCCACCGGTGGTGCTGGTGGCAGCGGCGGTGCCGGTGGGGCGGCCGGCGGCGCGGGTGCGCAGTCAGGGTGCGGGCGGTACCGGTGGTGTCGGTGGTGTGGGCGGCACGGGTGGCCTCGGCGGCGACGGGGTTGCGGGTGCGCTGAACACGGCCGGGAGCCAGGGCGGTGCCGGTGGCACCGGTGGCACCGGTGGGGCGGCGGGTGCGGGTGGTGCCGGCTCGACTGCGGGTACCGGTGGCCAAGCGGGTAATGGTGGCGCCGGTGGTGGTGGCGGTAAGGGTGGTGCGGGTGGCGCCGGTCTGGATGACACCAATGTTGATGGTGGACAAGGCGGTCAAGGTGCCACCGGTGGTGCTGGTGGCAGCGGCGGTGCCGGTGGGGCGGCCGGCGGCGCGGGTGCCAGCCAGGGTGCGGGCGGTCAGGGCGGTAGCGGCGGCCAGGGTGGTATCGGTGGCCTCGGCGGCGACGGGGTTGCGGGTGCGCTGAACACGGCCGGGAGCCAGGGCGGTACCGGTGGCACCGGTGGCACCGGTGGGGCGGCGGGTGCGGGTGGTGCCGGCTCGACTGCGGGTACCGGTGGCCAAGCGGGTAATGGTGGCGCCGGTGGTGGTGGCGGTAAGGGTGGTGCGGGTGGCGCCGGTCTGGATGACACCAATGTTGATGGTGGACAAGGCGGTCAAGGTGCCACCGGTGGTGCTGGTGGCAGCGGCGGTGCCGGTGGGGCGGCCGGCGGCGCGGGTGCCAGCCAGGGTGCGGGCGGTCAGGGCGGTAGCGGCGGCCAGGGTGGTATCGGTGGCCTCGGCGGCGACGGGGTTGCGGGTGCGCTGAACACGGCCGGGAGCCAGGGCGGTACCGGTGGCACCGGTGGCACCGGTGGGGCGGCGGGTGCGGGTGGTGCCGGCTCGACTGCGGGTACCGGTGGCCAAGCGGGTAATGGTGGCGCCGGTGGTGGTGGCGGTAAGGGTGGTGCGGGTGGCGCCGGTCTGGATGACACCAATGTTGATGGTGGACAAGGCGGTCAAGGTGCCACCGGTGGTGCTGGTGGCAGCGGCGGTGCCGGTGGGGCGGCCGGCGGCGCGGGTGCCAGCCAGGGTGCGGGCGGTACCGGTGGTGTCGGTGGTGTGGGCGGCACGGGTGGTCTCGGCGGCGACGGGGTTGCGGGTGCGCTGAACACGGCCGGGAGCCAGGGCGGTACCGGTGGCACCGGTGGCACCGGTGGGGCGGCGGGTGCGGGTGGTGCCGGCTCGACTGCGGGTACCGGTGGCCAAGCGGGTAATGGTGGCGCCGGTGGTGGTGGCGGTAAGGGTGGTGCGGGTGGCGCCGGTCTGGATGACACCAATGTTGATGGTGGACAAGGCGGTCAAGGTGCCACCGGTGGTGCTGGTGGCAGCGGCGGTGCCGGTGGGGCGGCCGGCGGCGCGGGTGGCAGTCAGGGTGCGGGCGGTACCGGTGGTGTCGGTGGTGTGGGCGGCACGGGTGGTCTCGGCGGCGACGGGGTTGCGGGTGCGCTGAACACGGCCGGGAGCCAGGGCGGTACCGGTGGCACCGGTGGCACCGGTGGGGCGGCGGGTGCGGGTGGTGCCGGCTCGACTGCGGGTACCGGTGGCCAAGCGGGTAATGGTGGCGCCGGTGGTGGTGGCGGTAAGGGTGGTGCGGGTGGTGCCGGTCTGGATGACACCAATGTTGATGGTGGACAAGGCGGTCAAGGTGCCACCGGTGGTGCTGGTGGCAGCGGCGGTGCCGGTGGGGCGGCCGGCGGCGCGGGTGGCAGTCAGGGTGCGGGCGGTACCGGTGGTGTCGGTGGTGTGGGCGGCACGGGTGGCCTCGGCGGCGACGGGGTTGCGGGTGCGCTGAACACGGCCGGGAGCCAGGGCGGTACCGGTGGCACCGGTGGCACCGGTGGGGCGGCGGGTGCGGGTGGTGCCGGCTCGACTGCGGGTACCGGTGGCCAAGCGGGTAATGGTGGCGCCGGTGGTGGTGGCGGTAAGGGTGGTGCGGGTGGCGCCGGTCTGGATGACACCAATGTTGATGGTGGACAAGGCGGTCAAGGTGCCACCGGTGGTGCTGGTGGCAGCGGCGGTGCCGGTGGGGCGGCCGGCGGCGCGGGTGCCAGCCAGGGTGCGGGCGGTCAGGGCGGTAGCGGCGGCCAGGGTGGTATCGGTGGCCTCGGCGGCGACGGGGTTGCGGGTGCGCTGAACACGGCCGGGAGCCAGGGCGGTACCGGTGGCACCGGTGGCACCGGTGGGGCGGCGGGTGCGGGTGGTGCCGGCTCGACTGCGGGTACCGGTGGCCAAGCGGGTAATGGTGGCGCCGGTGGTGGTGGCGGTAAGGGTGGTGCGGGTGGCGCCGGTCTGGATGACACCAATGTTGATGGTGGACAAGGCGGTCAAGGTGCCACCGGTGGTGCTGGTGGCAGCGGCGGTGCCGGTGGGGCGGCCGGCGGCGCGGGTGGCAGTCAGGGTGCGGGCGGTACCGGTGGTGTCGGTGGTGTGGGCGGCACGGGTGGCCTCGGCGGCGACGGGACTGCGGGTGCGCTGAACACGGCCGGGAGCCAGGGCGGTGCCGGTGGCACCGGTGGCACCGGTGGGGCGGCGGGTGCGGGCGGTGCCGGGTTGAGTCAGGGCGCGTCGGGCAGCGCGGGTGACGGTGGCGCCGGTGGTGGTGGCGGTAAGGGTGGCGCGGGTGGCGCCGGTCTGGATGACACCAATGTTGATGGTGGACAAGGCGGTCAAGGTGCCACCGGTGGTGCTGGTGGCAGCGGCGGTGCCGGTGGGGCGGCCGGAGGCGCCGGCGGGACGAACGGTAGCGGCGGCGCCGGCGGCCAAGGTGGTATCGGCGGCACCGGCGGCACTGGTGGTACCGGCACGGCGGATACCGGTGGTGGTGCGGGCACCGGTGGCACCGGTGGGGCCGGTGGCAATGCGGGTGCAGGCGGGGCCGGTGGTGTGGCCGGGACCGGCAGCGGCAACGCGGGCACCGCTGGCAACAGCGGCAGCGCGGGTACTGGCGGCACCGGTGGCCAGGGCGGCAACGGCGGTGCCGGTATGGCGGGCAGCAACGCCACCGGCACTACCGGCGCTGGTGGCGGCGCGGGTACCGCGGGTGGTCAGGGCGGTCAAGGTGGCGCCGGCGGCAACGCCGGCACCGGCGGCACCAACGGCAGCGGCGGCCAAGGCGGCATAGGCGGAACCGGCGGCCAAGGCGGCAGCGGTGGTACCGGGGCGACTGACACCGGTAGCGGCGCGGGCACCGGTGGCACCGGTGGGGCCGGTGGCAATGCGGGTGCGGGCGGGGCCGGCGGAGGGGCCGGCACCGGCAGCGGCAGCGTGGGCACCGCGGGCAGCACCGGCAACACGGGTACTGGCGGCGCCGGCGGCACCGGTGGCCAGGGCGGTGCCGGTGCGGCGGGCACCAAGGGCAGCGCCGGCGGCGGTACTGGCGGTGTGGGCACCGCGGGTGGCCAAGGCGGCCAGGGTGGAGCGGGCGGCTCCGCCGGCACTGGCGGCACGAACGGTAACGGCGGCGCCGGCGGCATTGGTGGCACCGGCGGAAAGGGGGGCACCGGCGGTGCGGGTGCGGCTGACACCGGTAGCGGTGCGGGCGCCGGTGGCACCGGCGGGGCTGGCGGCACCGCGGGTGCGGGCGGGGTCGGCGGGGCGGCCGGCGCCGGCAGCGGCAGCGTGGGCACCGCGGGCAGTACCGGCAACACGGGCACCGGCGGCGCCGGCGGCACAGGCGGCCAGGGCGGTGCCGGTGCGGCGGGCACCACCGGAGGCACCGGCCTTACCGGTAGTGCCGGTACCGCCGGTGGTCAGGGCGGCCAGGGTGGGGTCGGCGGCAACGCTGGCACCGGAGGCACCAACGGTAGCGGTGGCGCTGGCGGCATAGGCGGTACCGGCGGCAACGGCGGAAACGGTGGTGCGGGTGCGGCTGACACCGGTAGCGGTGCGGGCGCCGGTGGCACCGGTGGGGCCGGTGGCAACGCGGGTGCGGGCGGGGCCGGTGGGGCGGCTGGCACCGGCAGCGGAACCGCGGGTACCGCGGGCAGCACCGGCAACGCGGGAACCGGCGGCACTGGCGGCACCGGCGGCAAGGGCGGTGCCGGTGCGGCGGGCAGCGACGCCACCGGCACGACCGGCGCTACCGGCAGTGCGGGCACCGCGGGTGGTCAAGGCGGCCAAGGTGGGGCTGGTGGCAACGCTGGTGTGGGCGGCACCAACGGCAGCGGCGGCCAAGGCGGCACCGGCGGAACCGGCGGCAAAGGCGGCACCGGCGGCACCGGCGCCACCGACACCGGTAGCGGTGCGGGCACCGGTGGCATCGGTGGGGCTGGTGGCAATGCGGGTGCGGGCGGGGCCGGTGGGGCGGCTGGCACCGGCAGCGGAACCGCGGGTACCGCGGGCAGCACCGGCAACGCGGGAACCGGCGGCACTGGCGGTACCGGCGGCAAGGGCGGTGCCGGTGTAGCGGGTAGCAACGCCACGGGAACGACCGGCGCTGCTGGTAATGCGGGTACCGCGGGTGGTCAAGGCGGCCAAGGTGGGGCCGGCGGCAACGCCGGCACCGGCGGGACCAACGGTAGCGGCGGCGCTGGTGGCACCGGTGGCACCGGCGGAAACGGCGGCACTGGTGGTACCGGCGCGGCCGACACCGGTAGCGGCGCGGGCACAGGCGGCACCGGCGGGGCGGGCGGCAATGCGGGTGCCGGCGGGGCCGGCGGGACGGCTGGTGCCGGCACCGGCAGCGCGGGCACTGCGGGCAACACGGGCAATGCGGGTGTCGGCGGCAAAGGCGGCGCCGGCGGCAAAGGCGGTGCAGGTGCGGCGGGCACCACCGGCGCCACCGGCGGTGGTACTGGCGTTGCGGGTAGCGCGGGTGGCCAAGGCGGCCAAGGTGGGGCCGGCGGATCCGCGGGTTCCGGTGGGACCAACGGCAACGGCGGCAACGGCGGCACCGGCGGCACCGGCGGCACCGGCGGCACCGGCGGCAGTGGAGCGACTGATACGGGTAGCGGGGCGGGCACCGGCGGGACCGGCGGGGTCGGCGGCGACGCCGGCGCTGCGGGGGTCGGCGGCAGCGCTGGCAGCGGCAGCGGGACTGCTGGCACCGCGGGCACCAGCGGCACCGTGGGGACTGCCGGCAATGGTGGCGTTGGCGGCCAAGGTGGTACCGGTGCGCAGGGCACGACCGGCACCACCGGCGGTACTGGCGGTGCGGGCAGTACGGGTGGTCAAGGCGGCCAGGGTGGGGCCGGCGGCAACGCCGCCGCCGGCGGCACCAACGGTAGCGGCGGCGCGGGTGGGGCCGGCGGCACGGGCGGCCAGGGCGGCACCGGCGGCCAAGGCGCCGCCGACACCGGCAGCGGCGCGGGCACCGGCGGCAATGGCGGCACCGGCGGCACTGCCGGCGTCGGCGGCGCCGGTGGGGCCGCGGGCACCGGCGGCGCCGGCGGAACCGCTGGGGTCACGGGGGCCAACGGCACCGGCGGCCAGGGCGGCACCGGCGGCAATGGCGGCACCGGCGCCGTGGGCACCAGCGGTCCCACCGCCGGGACCGGCACCGCGGGCGGCACCGGCGGCAACGGCGGCCAGGGCGGCTCCGGCCTCAACGGCACCAACGTCGGCACCAACGGCACCGGCGGAACCGGCGGCAGAGGCGGCACCGGCGGCACCGGCGGCACCAGCACAACCGCCGGCGGTACAGGTGGTACCGGTGGCGTCGGCGGTACCGCCGGCACCGGCGGCGCTGTGGGCACCGGCGGTACCGGCGGCCAAGTAGGCATCGCTGGCCAAGGGGGCGTGGGTGGCACCGGCGGCGCCGGCACCGCCGGTACATCCGGTGGCGCCGGCACCGGTGCCGCCGGTACGTCCGGCGGTTTAGGTGGCACCGGTGGCGCCGGTGGCGCCGGAGGGGCCAGCGTCGGTCGCACAGGCGGCGGCAACGGCGGCCAAGGTGGCTCCGGTGGCGCCGGCGGCGATGGCGGCGACGGCGGGTCCGGCGGTAGTAATCAACTCGGCGGAAACGGTGGCGCCGGTGGCGTCGGCGGCACGGGCGGCAACAGCGGCGCCGCCGGCGCCGGCACCGACGGGGTCGCATCCTCGCCCGGCGTCGGCGGCGCGGGTGGGGCGGGCGGCGATGGCGGTGCCGGCGGCACCAACGCCAACGGCGGAAACGGTGGTGCCGGCGGCGCGGCTGGTGCCCTCGGCACCGGCCAAACCGTCACTGCCTCTGCCAACAAAGGCGGCGCCGGCGGCACGGGCGGGGATGGCGGAGCGGTAACCGTAGCGGGCGCAAACGGCACGACGGGTGGAACCGGCGGCGACGGTGGCGCAGGCGGCGCCGCTGGTCAGGGTGGCCAAGCCGGCCCAGGCGGCGCTGGTGGCAACGGCGGTGCTGGCAGCGCTGGCGGCGACGCTACTACAGGCAACGGCGGCAATGGTGGCACCGGCGGCGCTGCCGGCAAGGGCGGGGCCGGCGGCGACAACTCGCTCAGCATCGGCGGTAAAGGTGGTGTCGGCGGTACCGGCGGCGCCGGAGGCGCCGGCGGGGCCGGCGCCGCCAACGGGAACGGCGGCACCGGTGGTACCGGCGGCGCCGCTGGTACCGGCGGCAACGGCGGCTCCGGCACCAGCGCCGGCGTCGGAGGTCAAGGCGGCAACGGCGGCAAAGGGGGCACCGGAGGTATCGGCGGCACCAACGGCAACGGCGGCATCGGCGGTGTCGGCGGCGCAGCCGGTAACGGTGGTGCTGGCGGCAACTCTACCGACGGCAGTGCCGGCAACGGCGGTACCGGCGGCGCTGGCGGCGCCGGCGGTACCGGCGGCTCCGGCACCGGTAGCGGCGGGGGCGGTACTGGAGGTGCGGGCGGGGCCGCTGGCACCGGCGGCAATGGCGGCACCGCCGGCACTTTTGCTAACGGCGGCGGCGACGGCGGCACAGGTGGCAGCGGCGGCGGTGGTGGTGGTGGTGGTGGCGGCGCGACTGGTGCCGGGGGCGTCGGTGGCGCGGGCGCGGTCGGGGGTACCGGCGGCGCAGGTGGCAACTCCGGCGGCGGCAGCGGCAACGGCGCCGGCGACGGCGGCACCGGCGGCACCGGTGGTGGCGGCGGTGGTGGCGGTGGTGGCCACGGCGGCAGCGCCGGCGCCACAGGCACCGCAGGCGGCGCTGGCGGTAAAGGCGGGACTCGTGGCAGCGGCGGCAGCACCAGTGCCACCGGCAGCGCCGGCACCGCTGGCGGCACCGGCACCGCCGGCGGCACACACTCAGGTGGCACCGGCGGGACCGGCGGGACCGGCGGCACGGCCGGCTCCGGCGGCGCCGGCGGCACCGCCACCTAATCGCCGCGGGCCAACCGCGCGGTTGGCGGGCGGCCTCCGGCCTCGTTCCCTGTCCGCGGCCACGGCGGCCGCACACGCTCGAAGCCAACAGGGCTACCGCGCGGCCAGCGACCAGCCAGCTAGCGGGCCGCCCGCAGCGAAGCGTCAACGCCATCGCGCTGCATGTGTTTTCGCCCCCAGTCGCACAAGCCCGCCGGCGTAGGGGCCAGCGTCATGCCGTATTCCGAGATGGAATAGTGCACGCAGGGCGGCAGCGTGCGGGCGTCGTGGCGGTCGATGACCCCGGCGTCGACCAGTTCATGCAGGTGACGGATGAGCATCCGCTCGGTGATGCCGGGGATGCTGCGCCGCAGCTCTCCCGTCAGCTTGCGGCCCGATGGGACCGTCTGCACTGGCTGCGGGAGTGGCCGTGCTGATGTCGCTCTTTGGTCTTCTGATCATCGCTGTCACCTGAGCCCTGTGACGTAATGCTCCGGATCACGACCTCAGAGGCAGCAGAAACCAGTTGCATAAGCGGTAGCGTCATTGGTTACTGGCTGGGCTGTCGACGTTATTTGCCACCCCAAGTACTCGGAAACGCACGTGCGGCGATGTGACGGGAGAAACCATGAAGCACTGCATCGTCGGAGGACTGGCTGTCGTGCTGATGGCCGGAGGCCTGATCGCCTCAGCGCAGCCGGCCAGCGCCGGCTGCCAGTACGGAGGACCCGTTATCAGCAAGTGCGACGGACCCGTCCAGCCGGACGGCACCTGGCAACGTTGCGTGGCATTTACCCGCTTGGTGCCTAGCGGCGCGAGTTCCTACCTAATGCCCGAGAAGCGCTGCGATTTGATGGGTCCTGACCAGCATCCTGGGGATCTCGCCTTCACTGACCCACCGACGCACATCGACGACTGAGCCGGGACCCGTCGTTGAAAGGGAAGAACCACCCACGACGATGATCCACCACCGTTCTGATCTGGAACGGCCTGTCAATGCGCCGTTTTGGCTGATCGCCGCGGGTCGCGCTATTGTGGTTGCCGATCCACCGAAGACCGTCGGTCACCGAGCAATCGGTTGAAGGTCCGGGAACATCCCGGCGGCCCACGCAGGAGGACGAGGCATTACCGCCGGCGCAAGCCGGCGTATTTCAACGCCCCGGCCGCTTCCTGCGCCGGGGCGTTCGTCGTTCCTGGGTGAATCACAAATGGGCAAGTCGCACCCCGACTTTCCCCAGACTTTCACCTCAGGAGGTATGCATGGCCAGGGCTGACAAGGCCACCGCCGTTGCAGACATTACAGAGCAGTTCAAGAACTCGACCGCGACCTTGATCACCGAGTACCGAGGGCTGACCGTCGCCAACCTGGCCGAGTTGCGCCGGTCGCTGACCGGCTCGGCGACCTACGCGGTGGCCAAGAACACGCTCATCAAGCGGGCGGCTTCGGAAGCGGGCGTCGAGGGTCTCGACGAGCTGTTCGCCGGCCCGACGGCGATCGCGTTCGTCACCGGCGAGCCGGTCGACGCCGCCAAGGCGATCAAGACCTTCGCCAAGGAGCACAAGGCGCTGGTCATCAAGGGCGGTTACATGGACGGTCACCCGCTGACCGTCGCCGAGGTCGAGCGCATCGCCGACCTGGAGTCGCGCGAGGTGTTGCTGGCCAAGCTGGCCGGCGCCATGAAGGGCAACCTCGCCAAGGCGGCCGGGCTGTTCAATGCGCCCGCGTCGCAGATGGCCCGACTGTTGGCCGCACTGCAGGAGAAGAAGGCCTCGGAACCGGGCGCAGCGGCCCCGGCAGAGGCAGCCACCGAGGCAACCACCGAGGCAACCACCGAGGCCCCGGCCCCAGAACCAGCCTCAGCCGAATAACCCAGCACAAAATCAGGAAAGGACCCCTTTACCATGGCAAAGCTCTCTGGCGACGAACTGCTTGACGCGTTCAAGGAAATGACCCTGTTGGAGCTCTCCGACTTCGTCAAGAAGTTCGAGGAGACCTTCGAGGTCACCGCTGCCGCGCCGGTCGCCGTCGCCGCAGCGGGTGCAGCCCCGGCCGCTGCCGCCGAGGCCGCCGAGGAGCAGACCGAGTTCGACGTCGTCCTCGAGGCCGCCGGCGAAAAGAAGATCGGCGTCATCAAGGTCGTCCGCGAGATCGTCTCCGGCCTGGGCCTCAAGGAGGCCAAGGACCTGGTCGACAGCGCACCCAAGCCGCTGCTGGAGAAGGTCGCCAAGGAGGCCGCCGAGGAGGCCAAGGCCAAGCTCGAGGCCGCCGGCGCCACCGTCACCGTCAAGTAGTTCAACTCGCGAAAACCCCCGGGACCCACTTCGCAGGCGTCCCGGGGGTTTCGTGCGTTTAGCCCGCGCCGAACGCCGCGCGGAGCGACTGTCGCATCCGCTCGGGCGAATCTCCCAGGGCGACAAATAGATTCGTGAACATCGAGCCGAGAACCGGCCCGACCGCCGCGCCATCCTCGCCGTAAAACCCGGCCAGTTCGAGCAACACGAACCCGTGCATCAGCGCCCAGAACTGGGCCGCGGTGGCCACCACCGTTTCGTCGTCGTACGCGGAGCCAACGCTGATCCGGCCGGCCAGCGTCGACCGGCGTACCGCGCGCACCACATGCGCGAAGCTGGGGATGTGCTGCTCGATCTCGGCGACAGTAAACGTCAGGATGTTAACGACCGGAGCGTTGACGCCGTGGGCGCTGGTGCTGCCGAACATCAGCCGATACATGTGCGGGCGCTCGATCGCATAGCGCCGATAGGCGATGCCGGTGGCCAGTAAGTCGGCCACCGGGTCGTCTGTCTGCGGCACCGACAGGGCGGCGTCGAACTGTCGCAGGCTCTCCGAGGTGACCTCGGCGATCAGCCCCCGCATCCCGCCGAAGTGGGTGTACACCGCCATCGTCGAGGTGCCGGCGGCGCTGGCCACCTTGCGGGTTTGCAGCGCATCGGGCCCGTGTTCGTCGAGCAGAGCGACGGCAGCATGCACCAACTCGTCACGAACACTGCGCTCGGTCTGGGAAGTCATCCTTGCCATCTTCTCATCGGCGGCGTACGGTTCCAATAACGCTGGAATAACAATGTTATAGGAGTTCAGGCATGACTTCAACGCAAACCACCAAATCCGGGAACCCGTATCTCGAAGGCTTCCTGGCGCCGGTGCCCGCCGAAGTGACCGCGACCGACCTGCAGGTCACCGGGCACATCCCGGAGCACCTCAACGGGCGCTACCTGCGCAACGGACCCAACCCCGCCGCGGAGGTCGACCCGGCGACCTATCACTGGTTCACCGGCGATGGCATGGTGCACGGGGTGGCGCTGCGCGACGGGAAGGCCTGCTGGTACCGCAACCGCTGGGTCCGCAGCCCGGCCGTGTGCGCCTCCCTCGGCGAGCCCGCGCCCACCCGGAACAACCCGCGCGCCGGAATGCAGTCCATCGGGGCCAACACCAATGTGCTGGCCCACGCCGGACGGACCCTGGCGCTCATCGAAGCCGGGGTCGCCAACTATGAACTCACCGACGAGCTCGACACCGTGGGCCCCTGCGATTTCGACGGCACCCTGCCCGGCGGCTACACCGCCCATCCGCACCGCGATCCGCGCACCGGCGAGCTGCATGCGGTGTCCTACTCGTTCGCGCGCGGACGGACCGTGCAGTACTCGGTGATTGACAACGCCGGCCACGCGCGCCGGACCGTCGATATCGAGGTGTCGGGGTCGCCGATGATGCATGACTTCTCGCTGACCGATAAGTATGTGGTGGTCTACGACCTGCCGGTGACGTTCGACGCGGTGCAGGTGATGCCCGCGGCCGTGCCGAGCTGGCTGCAACTGCCCGCCCGGCTGGTGATGCAGTCGCTGATCGGACGCGTCCGGATCCCCAGCCCGATCGCGGCGATAGCCAACCGGGACACGCGTCGCTCGCAAGGGCTCCCGTACGCCTGGAACCCCGACTATCCGGCGCGCATCGGGGTCATGCCTCGCGAGGGCGGCAACAGTGACGTGCGCTGGTTCGACATCGAACCCTGCTACGTCTACCACCCGCTCAATGCCTTTTCCGAAATCCGTAACGGCACCGAATACCTGGTGCTCGACGTGGTGCGCTACTCGCGGATGTTCGACCGCGACCGGCGCGGACCCGGCGACAGTCTGCCTTCGCTGGACCGCTGGACCATCAACCTGGCGACCGGTGCGGTGACCACCGAATGCCGCGACGATCGGTCGCAGGAGTTTCCGCGGATCAACGAGAACTTAACGGGCGGGCGACACCGGTTCGGCTACACCGTCGGCATCCAGGGCGGGTTCCTTGCCGCAGGCGGATCGGAAATGTCGACGCCGCTGTACAAGCACGACTACGCGACCGGGTCCAGCGAGGTCGCCCCACTCGATCCCGACCTGCTGATCGGTGAGATGTGCTTCCTGCCGAACCCCGCGTCAAGCCCGGCGGACCGGGCCGAAGACGACGGCATCCTGATGGGCTACGGCTATCACCGCGGCCGCGACGAGGGCCAGCTACTGCTGCTGGACGCCCAAAGTTTGCAGTCCGTCGCCGCGGTGCACCTGCCGCAGCGGATACCGATGGGCTTTCATGGCAACTGGGCGGCCTATGAATGAGGCGAGATTGAGGGAAGCATGCGGGAACCTTGAGGACCTGATGGGGATTTGTTATCGACGCAACCTGATGTCTCGCCCCGAGCGTGCGCTACAGTGACTCAAGCCACACAAAGGGGCAGGTGGCGGGCATTGTAAAAATGTCGAGCATCGGAAGGATCTCCCATGGGCGTCGCTATCGAGGTTAGTAATCTCACGAAGTCCTTCGGGTCCTCGAGGATTTGGGAAGACGTCACCCTGGAGATCCCCCAGGGCGAGGTCAGCGTGTTGCTGGGCCCGTCGGGTACGGGCAAGTCGGTCTTCCTGAAATCTCTCATCGGTCTGCTGCGGCCGGAACGCGGCCAGATCCTGATCGACGGGACCGACATCATCCAATGCTCGGCCAAGGAGCTCTACGAGATCCGCACGTTGTTCGGCGTGCTGTTCCAGGACGGCGCGCTGTTCGGCTCGATGAACCTGTACGACAACACCGCATTCCCGTTGCGTGAGCACACCAAGAAAAAGGAAAGCGAAGTCCGTGACGTCGTCATGGAGAAGCTGGCCATGGTCGGTCTTACCGGTGACGAGAAGAAGTTCCCCGGCGAGATCTCCGGCGGTATGCGCAAGCGTGCCGGCCTGGCCCGCGCCCTGGTTCTCGACCCGCAGATCATCCTCTGCGACGAGCCCGACTCGGGCCTGGACCCGGTCCGTACCGCCTACCTGAGCCAGCTGATCATGGACATCAATGCCCAGATCGACGCGACCATCCTCATCGTCACGCACAACATCAACATCGCCCGCACGGTGCCGGACAACATGGGCATGTTGTTCCGCAAGCACCTGGTCATGTTCGGGCCGCGCGAGGTGCTGCTGACCAGCGACGAGCCGGTGGTGCGCCAGTTCCTCAACGGCCGCCGCATCGGGCCGATCGGCATGTCCGAGGAGAAGGACGAGGCCACCATGGCCGAGGAGCAGGCCATGATCGACGCCGGCCAGCACGCCGGTGGCACGGAGGACATCGAGGGTGTGCCGCCGCAGATCCACGCGACGCCGGGCATGCCGGAGCGCAAGGGCATCGCACGGCGGCAGGCTCGGGTGCGCGCCATGTTGCACACGCTGCCCAAGGGCGCCCAGGCGGCGATCCTCGACGACCTCGAGGGCACCCACAAGTTCCAATCGCACGAGTTCGGCGGGTAAGACCGGGTAAGACCGGGCAAGACCCAAGCCAACGCAAACGCACGGGGTCGCCCATCGTAACCGGGGGGTGAGTTGGGCCACATTAGGCTGCGCTCCCGACAGGCCTTGTTGGCAACTTTCACGATAACTTGACGTGTCTCCCCTTGACTGACGGGCGCAAACGGGTCAATCTGTTGGGCAGCATGTGTCCACGGGAAAGTCGAAATGCCAGCCAGCGCCGATCACCCTGGACATTTTGTGCTGGGTAGTTGAGGAATGCGCCGTCCTGCGCTATTGTTGGACGTTGCGCTGGCTACTTCCTGCCCACCTCACCCGCCACTTGACACCGTGGTCTTGGCCTGAGCTCCTTTTGCAGCTCAGCTAGTTAAGTGTGCGCGTGAGATCGGGACAGATCGTTCGCCGGCCGACTAACACAATTATCGCGGCGAGCAGGTCCGGTGGATGCCGGTGCCCCTGGGTCGCACGAGGTGCTGAAAGGGTGCATCTTGGCAGATTTTCGCCAGAGCAAGACAGACCCCTCATCAGGTACTACCGAACAGAGTCTCGCGAAAAGTTCCGCTCACGGAAGTTCCGCTAACGGCTCCGTGCCCGGAGCTCCCAACCGAGTTTCTTTCGCCAAGCTCCGCGAACCGCTCGAGGTTCCGGGGCTCCTTGACGTTCAGATCGACTCGTTCGAGTGGTTGATCGGCTCGTCGGGTTGGCGCGAGTCCGCGGCCACCCGCGGAGACGTCAAGCCGGTGGGTGGCCTCGAAGAGGTGCTCTACGAGCTGTCCCCGATCGAGGACTTCTCCGGCTCGATGTCGCTGTCTTTCTCGGATCCCCGTTTCGACGAAGTCAAGGCACCGGTTGACGAGTGCAAAGACAAGGACATGACGTACGCGGCCCCGCTGTTCGTCACGGCCGAGTTCATCAACAACAACACCGGCGAGATCAAGAGCCAGACGGTGTTCATGGGCGACTTCCCGATGATGACCGAGAAGGGCACCTTCATCATCAACGGGACCGAGCGCGTGGTCGTCAGCCAGCTGGTGCGCTCGCCCGGGGTGTACTTCGACGAGACGATCGACAAGTCCACCGAGAAGCTGCTGCACAGCGTCAAGGTGATCCCGAGCCGGGGTGCGTGGCTGGAGTTCGACGTCGACAAGCGCGACACCGTCGGCGTGCGCATCGACCGCAAGCGCCGCCAGCCCGTCACCGTGCTGCTCAAGGCGCTGGGCTGGACCAACGAGCAGATCCACGAGCGGTTCGGTTTCTCCGAGATCATGATGTCGACGCTGGAGAAGGACAACACCGCCGGCACCGATGAGGCGCTGCTGGACATCTACCGCAAGCTGCGCCCGGGCGAGCCGCCGACCAAGGAGTCCGCGCAGACCCTGCTGGAGAACCTGTTCTTCAAGGAGAAGCGCTACGACCTGGCCCGCGTGGGCCGGTACAAGGTCAACAAGAAGCTCGGCCTGCACGTCGGCGAGCCGATCACGTCGTCCACGCTGACCGAGGAAGACGTCGTCGCCACCATCGAGTACCTGGTCCGCTTGCACGAGGGTCAGACCATGATGACCGTCCCCGGCGGCGTCGAGGTTCCGGTGGAGACCGACGACATCGACCACTTCGGCAACCGCCGGCTGCGCACGGTGGGTGAGCTGATCCAGAACCAGATCCGGGTCGGCATGTCCAGGATGGAGCGGGTGGTCCGGGAGCGGATGACCACCCAGGACGTCGAGGCGATCACGCCGCAGACGCTGATCAACATCCGGCCGGTGGTCGCCGCGATCAAGGAGTTCTTCGGCACCAGCCAGCTCTCGCAGTTCATGGACCAGAACAACCCGCTGTCGGGTCTCACCCACAAGCGCCGGCTGTCGGCGCTGGGGCCGGGCGGTCTGTCCCGTGAGCGGGCGGGGCTGGAGGTCCGTGACGTGCACCCGTCCCACTACGGCCGGATGTGTCCGATCGAGACCCCGGAGGGTCCGAACATCGGTCTGATCGGCTCGCTGTCGGTGTACGCGCGGGTCAACCCGTTCGGATTCATCGAGACGCCGTACCGCAAGGTGGTCGACGGTGTGGTCAGCGACGAGATCGAATACCTGACCGCCGACGAGGAGGACCGCCACGTGGTGGCGCAGGCCAACTCGCCGACCGACGAGGACGGCCGGTTCGTCGAGCCCCGCGTCCTGGTTCGCCGCAAGGCGGGCGAGGTCGAGTACGTGCCCTCGTCCGAGGTGGACTACATGGACGTCTCGCCGCGGCAGATGGTGTCGGTGGCCACGGCCATGATCCCGTTCCTCGAGCACGACGACGCCAACCGTGCCCTGATGGGTGCCAACATGCAGCGCCAGGCGGTTCCGCTGGTGCGCAGCGAGGCGCCGCTGGTGGGCACCGGCATGGAGTTGCGGGCCGCGATCGACGCCGGCGACGTCGTCGTCGCCGAGGAGAGCGGCGTCATCGAGGAGGTGTCGGCCGACTACATCACGGTGATGCACGACAACGGCACCCGGCGGACCTACCGGATGCGCAAGTTCGCGCGCTCCAACCACGGCACCTGCGCCAACCAGTCGCCGATCGTGGACGCCGGCGAGCGGGTCGAGGCCGGCCAGGTGATCGCCGACGGTCCCTGCACCGAGAACGGTGAGATGGCGCTCGGCAAGAACCTGCTGGTGGCGGTCATGCCGTGGGAAGGCCACAACTACGAGGACGCGATCATCCTGTCCAACCGCCTGGTCGAAGAGGACGTGCTCACCTCGATCCACATCGAGGAGCATGAGATCGACGCCCGCGACACCAAGCTGGGCGCCGAGGAGATCACCCGGGACATCCCGAACGTCTCCGACGAGGTGCTGGCCGACCTGGACGAGCGTGGCATCGTGCGCATCGGCGCAGAGGTTCGCGACGGCGACATCCTGGTCGGCAAGGTCACCCCGAAGGGGGAGACCGAGCTGACTCCGGAGGAGCGGCTGCTGCGCGCGATCTTCGGCGAGAAGGCGCGCGAGGTCCGCGACACCTCACTGAAGGTGCCGCACGGCGAGTCCGGCAAGGTGATCGGCATTCGCGTGTTCTCTCGCGAGGACGACGACGAACTGGCAGCGGGTGTCAACGAGCTGGTGCGTGTCTACGTGGCCCAGAAGCGCAAGATCTCCGACGGTGACAAGCTGGCCGGACGGCACGGGAACAAGGGCGTCATCGGCAAGATCCTGGCGGTCGAGGACATGCCGTTCCTCCCGGACGGCACCCCGGTGGACATCATCCTCAACACGCACGGTGTGCCGCGACGGATGAACATCGGCCAGATCCTGGAAACCCACCTTGGCTGGGTGGCCAAGTCCGGGTGGAACATCGAGGGTTCGCCGGAGTGGGCGGTCAACCTGCCCGAGGCGCTGCTGCACGCCGTGCCGAACCAGATCGTGTCGACCCCGGTGTTCGACGGCGCCAAGGAGGAGGAGCTGCAGGGCCTGCTGTCGTGCACGCTGCCCAACCGCGACGGTGAAGTGCTGGTGGACGCTGACGGCAAGGCCAAGTTGTTCGACGGGCGCAGCGGCGAGCCGTTCCCGTACCCGGTGACGGTTGGCTACATGTACATCATGAAGCTGCACCACCTGGTGGACGACAAGATCCACGCCCGCTCCACCGGCCCGTACTCGATGATCACCCAGCAGCCGCTGGGCGGTAAGGCACAGTTCGGTGGCCAGCGGTTCGGTGAGATGGAGTGCTGGGCCATGCAGGCCTATGGTGCCGCGTACACGCTGCAGGAGCTGTTGACCATCAAGTCCGACGACACCGTCGGCCGGGTCAAGGTCTACGAGGCGATCGTCAAGGGCGAGAACATCCCGGAGCCGGGTATCCCCGAGTCGTTCAAGGTGCTACTCAAGGAGCTGCAGTCGCTGTGCCTCAATGTCGAGGTGCTGTCGTCCGACGGCGCGGCGATCGAGCTGCGCGAGGGCGAGGACGAAGACCTTGAGCGGGCCGCGGCCAACCTGGGAATCAACTTGTCCCGCAACGAATCTGCATCTGTCGAGGACCTGGCCTAGCGCAAGCGCAGCCGGCGTCCTATTGGTTACTAAACCCGCAAGGGGAAAGGAAGTTACGTGCTCGACGTCAACTTCTTCGATGAACTCCGTATTGGCCTGGCCACCGCGGAGGACATCAGGCAATGGTCTTACGGCGAGGTCAAGAAGCCGGAGACGATCAACTACCGCACGCTGAAGCCGGAGAAAGACGGCCTGTTCTGCGAGAAGATCTTCGGGCCGACTCGCGACTGGGAGTGTTACTGCGGCAAGTACAAGCGGGTCCGCTTCAAGGGCATCATCTGTGAGCGCTGCGGCGTCGAGGTGACCCGCGCCAAGGTGCGTCGTGAGCGGATGGGCCACATCGAGTTGGCCGCGCCCGTCACCCACATCTGGTACTTCAAGGGTGTGCCGTCGCGCCTGGGGTACCTGCTGGACCTGGCGCCGAAGGATCTCGAGAAGATCATCTACTTCGCCGCCTACGTGATCACCGCGGTCGACGACGAGATGCGGCACAACGAGCTGTCGACGCTCGAGGCCGAAATCATGGTGGAACGCAAGGGCGTTGAGGATCAGCGCGACGCCGAGCTGGAAGCGCGTGCCCAGAAGCTCGAGGCCGACATGAAGGAGCTCGAGGACGAGGGCGCCAAGTCCGACGTCAAGCGCAAGGTGCGCGACGGCGGCGAGCGCGAAATGCGTCAGATCCGCGACCGCGCGCAGCGCGAGCTGGACCGGCTGGAGGACATCTGGAGCACCTTCACCAAGTTGGCTCCCAAGCAGCTGATCGTCGACGAGAACCTCTACCGCGAGCTCATCGACCGCTACGGCGAGTACTTCACCGGCGCCATGGGCGCGGAGTCGATCCAGAAGCTGATGCAGGCCTTCGACATCGAGGCCGAAGCCGAGTCGCTGCGTGAGGTGATTCGAAGCGGCAAGGGGCAGAAGAAGCTTCGTGCGCTCAAGCGACTCAAGGTGGTCGCGGCGTTCCAGCAGTCGGGCAACTCGCCGATGGGCATGGTGCTCGACGCCGTCCCGGTCATCCCGCCGGAGCTGCGCCCGATGGTGCAGCTCGACGGTGGCCGGTTCGCCACGTCCGACTTGAATGACCTGTACCGGCGGGTGATCAACCGCAACAACCGGCTCAAGAGGCTGATCGATCTGGGTGCCCCCGAGATCATCGTCAACAACGAGAAGCGGATGTTGCAGGAGTCCGTGGATGCGTTGTTCGACAACGGTCGTCGCGGCAGGCCTGTTACGGGACCGGGCAACCGTCCGCTGAAGTCGCTGAGCGATCTGCTCAAGGGCAAGCAGGGCCGGTTCCGGCAGAACCTGCTGGGCAAGCGCGTCGACTACTCGGGGCGTTCTGTGATCGTGGTCGGCCCGCAGCTAAAGCTGCACCAGTGCGGTCTGCCCAAGTTGATGGCGCTGGAGCTGTTCAAGCCGTTCGTGATGAAGCGTCTGGTCGACCTCAACCACGCGCAGAACATCAAGAGCGCCAAGCGAATGGTGGAGCGCCAGCGTCCGCAGGTGTGGGACGTGCTGGAAGAGGTCATCGCCGAGCACCCGGTGCTGCTGAACCGCGCGCCCACCCTGCACCGGCTGGGTATTCAGGCCTTCGAGCCAATGCTGGTGGAAGGCAAGGCGATTCAGCTGCACCCGCTGGTCTGTGAGGCGTTCAACGCCGACTTCGACGGCGACCAGATGGCGGTGCACCTGCCGCTTTCCGCGGAGGCGCAGGCCGAGGCCCGCATCCTGATGCTGTCGTCCAACAACATCCTGTCGCCCGCGTCCGGCCGCCCGTTGGCCATGCCGCGGTTGGACATGGTGACCGGGCTGTACTACCTGACCACCGAGATCGATGGCGACACCGGCGAATACCGGGCGGCTGGGAAGGACAGCCCCGAGACGGGCGTGTACTCGTCGCCGGCCGAGGCGATCATGGCGTCCGACCGCGGAGTGCTGTCGGTACGGGCCAAGATCAAGGTGCGGCTTACCCAGCTGCGTCCGCCGGCCGAGCTCGAGGCCGAGCTGTTCGGCCGCAATGGCTGGCGCCCGGGTGACGCGTGGATAGCCGAGACCACGCTGGGCCGGGTGATGTTCAACGAGCTGCTGCCGCTGGGCTATGCGTTCGTGAACAAGCAGATGCACAAGAAGGTGCAGGCTGCCATCATCAACGACCTGGCCGAGCGCTACCCGATGATCGTGGTCGCGCAGACCGTCGACAAGCTCAAGGACGCCGGCTTCTACTGGGCGACCCGCAGCGGTGTCACGGTTTCCATGGCCGACGTGTTGGTGCCGCCGCGCAAGAAGGAGATCCTCGACTACTACGAGGACCGGGCCGACAAGGTCGAAAAGCAGTTCCAGCGTGGCGCTTTGAACCACGACGAGCGCAACGAGGCGCTGGTGGAGATCTGGAAGGAAGCCACCGACGAGGTGGGTCAGGCGCTGCGGGAGCACTACCCCAGCGACAACCCCATCATCACGATCGTCGACTCCGGTGCCACGGGTAACTTCACCCAGACCCGGACGCTGGCCGGCATGAAGGGCCTGGTGACCAACCCGAAGGGCGAGTTCATCCCGCGTCCGGTCAAGTCGTCGTTCCGCGAGGGCCTGACCGTGCTGGAGTACTTCATCAACACCCACGGCGCTCGAAAGGGCTTGGCGGACACCGCGTTGCGTACCGCCGACTCCGGTTACCTGACCCGTCGTCTGGTGGACGTCAGCCAGGACGTCATCGTCCGCGAGCACGACTGCCAGACCGAGCGTGGCATCCTCGTCGAGCTGGCCGAGCGTCAGCCCGACGGCACGCTGATCCGCGACCCGTACATCGAAACCTCGGCGTACGCGCGAACTCTGGGCGCCGACGCGGTCGACGAGGCAGGCAAGGTCGTCGTCGCGCGTGGTGAAGACCTGGGCGACCCGTCGATCGAGGCCCTGCTGGCCGCCGGTATCACGCAGATCAAGGTGCGTTCCGTGTTGACCTGCACCACCAGCACCGGTGTGTGCGCGACCTGCTATGGGCGTTCCATGGCCACCGGCAAGCTGGTCGACATCGGCGAGGCCGTCGGCATCGTGGCCGCCCAGTCCATCGGTGAGCCCGGCACGCAGCTGACCATGCGTACCTTCCACCAGGGCGGTGTCGGTGAGGACATCACCGGCGGTCTGCCCCGGGTGCAGGAGCTGTTCGAGGCCCGCATCCCGCGCGGCAAGGCGCCGATCGCCGACGTCACCGGGCGGGTCCGGCTCGAGGACGGCGAGCGCTTCTACAAGATCACTGTCGTCCCCGACGACGGCGGCGAGGAAGTGGTCTACGACAAGCTGTCCAAGCGGCAACGGCTGCGGGTGTTCAAGCACGAGGACGGTTCCGAGCGGGTGCTCTCCGACGGCGACCACGTCGAGGTGGGCCAGCAGCTGATGGAGGGCTCCGCCGACCCGCACGAGGTGCTGCGCGTTCAGGGCCCCCGCGAGGTGCAGATCCACCTCGTCCGTGAGGTCCAGGATGTCTACCGCGCTCAGGGTGTGTCGATCCACGACAAGCACATCGAGGTGATCGTTCGCCAGATGCTGCGCCGCGTCACCATCATCGACTCGGGCTCGACGGAGTTCCTGCCCGGTTCGCTGATCGACCGCGCGGAGTTCGAGGCGTCGAACCGCCGGGTGGTGTCGGAGGGCGGCGAGCCCGCCGCCGGCCGCCCCGTGCTGATGGGTATCACGAAGGCGTCGCTGGCCACCGACTCGTGGCTGAGTGCGGCGTCGTTCCAGGAGACCACGCGCGTGCTGACCGATGCGGCGATCAACTGCCGCAGCGACAAGCTGCAGGGTCTGAAGGAGAACGTGATCATCGGAAAGCTGATCCCGGCCGGTACCGGTATCAACCGCTACCGCAACATCCAGGTGCAACCCACCGAGGAGGCCCGGGCCGCGGCGTACACGATCCCGTCCTACGAGGATCAGTACTACAGCCCGGACTTCGGTCAGAGCACCGGAGCAGCGGTTCCGCTGGACGACTACGGTTACTCGGATTATCGGTAGGACTACCGGTAGGTAGCGCGAGCGCTGCTCGGCGGATGTCGGCGTGAGTCAGGACGACGGCGGTCTGGAGCTCGGGTTAAGTCAGCTGCTGGCCGCCCAGCCACCCGCCGAAGCGGTCACCGATCGCGTTGCGCTGCAACGCCACCGAGACGTCGCGGTCGTCACGCTGAGTCATCCGCAGGCGCAGAATGCGCTGAATTTGGCCAGCTGGCGCCGCCTTAAGCTGCTGTTCGACGAACTCGCGGGCGACCGCGAGCTGCGGGCGGTGGTGCTTCGCGGCGCCGGCGACAGGGCGTTCGCCGCGGGCGCCGACATCAAAGAGTTTCCAGACACCCGGATGAGCGCCGGGGACGCGGCCATCTACAACGAGAGCGTGGCCGCCGCTCTCACCGCATTGGTCGCGGTGCCGGTTCCGGTCATCGCGGCGATCCGCGGGCTTGCCGTCGGCGGCGGTTGTGAGCTGAGCACCGCCTGCGATGTGCGCATCGCCAGCGACGATGCCCGCTTCGGCATCCCGATCGGCAAGCTCGGGGTCATCCTCGGCTTCACCGAGGCCGACTCCGTCGCGCGCCTGATCGGTCCGGCGGCCCTGAAGTATTTGTTGTTCAGCGGCGAACTGATCGACGTAACGGACGCCGCCCGCTGGGGATTGGTGCAGAAGGTCGTCGCGCCCGACGATTTGGCGGACGCGACGGCCAGACTTGTGGGCCAGATCTGTCGGCAATCGGCGGTCACCATGCGCGCGTCGAAAGCGGTTGCCAATATGCACGGCCGGGCGCTGACCGCCGCCGACACGGACGCCCTGATCCGGTTCAGTGTCGAAGCCTATGAGGGAGCGGACCTGCGAGAAGGCGTGGCGGCCTTCAGTCAGGGACGCCCGCCCAGGTTTGATCGTTAGCGTTGTGATCTGAGATGGCAGCGCTGGACGGCATTCGCGTGGTGGACCTGACCCGGTACCTGTCCGGTCCCACTTTGACCATGCTGCTGGCTGATTTGGGTGCCGATGTCATCAAGGTGGAGGCGCTTCCCACCGGCGACCCGGCTCGCGAGGCCGGGCCATTCCATGGCACCGAGAGCGTCTGTTACCTTGCGTCGAACCGAAATAAGCGCAGCGTTGCCCTCGATCTGCGAACCGCGGAAGGCATGGCGGCATGCCGCGACCTGATCCGCGATGCCGACGTGTTCGTGCATAACTTCAAACCCGGTACCGCGGAGGCCATGGGGTTGGGCGCGGAAACCCTACGGGAGTTGTATCCGCGGTTGGTGTACGTCGCGTTGAGCGGCTTCGGCCAGCGTCCACCCGGGTCGGCACTGCCCGGATTCGACCAGACCGCGCAAGCGATTTCGGGTTTGATGAGCGTCACCGGCACCCCCGACACCGGACCCCTTCGGGTTGGGATCGCCGTCGCGGACTCCTCGACCGGTGTGTTCGGCGCGGTCGGCGTCCTGGCTGCCCTGTACGAAAGAGAGCGAACCGGTGTCGGCGCGGTGGTGGAGGGGTCGCTGATGCAGTCGATGCTCACGCTGCTGTCCTACCAGGCGCAGAAGTACCTCAGCATCGGCGTGGTGCCGACCCAGGACGGCAATGATCATCCGATCATGTTTCCGCAGGGGACATTCAAAACCGCCGATGGTGCCATAACCCTGGCATGCGGCAACGAAAAGATGTGGCAGCGGCTGTGCTCAGCCCTGGGCATGCAGGCGTGGGAGAACGAGGAACGCTTTGTCGACAACGCCGCGCGGATGCAACATCGCGTCGAGCTGAGGCGCCTGATCGAAAACCTGCTGGCGACCAAGACGACGCGGGAATGGTTGGGAATCATCGGTGAATCCGGCGTTCCGTGTGGACCCGTGCTCACCGTTGACCAGGCTCTCGACCACCCGATAACCGCCGGGCTCGGTATGGTCGTCACCGCCGACCACAGTTCGCTCGGCGCGCTGAAACTGCTCGGGCAGTCGGTCAATGTCGGCGGTAGCGAAAGCGCCTGGCTGCGGTACCCGCCGCCACTGCTGGGCGAGCATACATCCGAGGTTCTCCGGGAGGCGGGCTATGACGAGTCCGCTATCGATGCGCTCATAGCGGGCCAGCGGGCGGTGCAGTGGCAACCCACGGAGTGAGCGTGATTACGGAGGTGGAGCGGTGACGGATGAGCAGTCGGTAGCGGTCAACGACGTTGGGGGCGTTACGTTTAACGTCGCCGATCGACTCGCGATCATCAATTTGCTCGGCGCCTACGCCTTTACCTACGACAACGACCGGCTCGAGGATTTTCGCGCGTTGTTCACCGAGTCACCGGAGCTGGTGTTGTGGCACGAGGGTCAGGTGCTGTCGTGCGACATCGATACGGTGATGAGCTTTCTCAAGGCCAGGAAGGCGGCGTTCAACCGCGAAGGCAACCGGCGCCGACACGCGTTGAACTCGTTCTGGATCACCAGCCAAAGCGCGACCGAGGCGACCGGGCACTGCTATGTGCAGGTATTCGCCATCCGTGACGGCGGCCCGCCATCCGCGGAGCTGACCGCCTGCTACGACTTCACCGCGTCAAAGCAGGATGGTGTCTGGAGATTGAGCCGCTGGGCCGTCACGGCCGACCAGCGCGAAGTCGGGATGCCCGACGACACATGACCGGCCGATCTGAGGACGGGATCTGGAAACTCGAACTGACCGAAGTCGCCGAACTGATTCGCACCCGGCAACTCAAGTCGGAAGAAGTCACACTCTCGACCCTACGGAGAATTGAGCAGCTCGATCCGCAACTGAAGAGCTACGTCTTCGTGGCGGGGGACTCCGCGCTGAACGCGGCCCGCGCCGCTGACGCCGACATTGTCCGTGGCCACTACAAGGGCATTCTCCATGGTGTACCGATCGGGCTGAAAGATCTCTGCTACACCGTCGACGCCCCAACCGCGGCCGGTACCACCATCTTTCGTGACTTTTGGCCGCCATACGACGCTACGGTTGTCGCGAAGCTGCGCGCCGCCGGCGCCGTGATCATCGGCAAGTTGGCCATGACGGAGGGCGCGTATCTCGGCTACCACCCCTGCATTCCGGCACCGGTCAATCCCTGGGACCCGGCAACGTGGGCGGGCGTGTCCTCGAGCGGCTGCGGCGTCGCCACCGCGGCGGGATTGTGCTTCGGCTCAATTGGATCAGACACCGGGGGATCGATTCGATTTCCGACCAGCATGTGCGGTGTCACCGGGCTCAAACCGACGTGGGGCCGGGTCAGCCGGCACGGAATCGTTGAACTCGCAGCTAGTTTCGACCACGTCGGACCCATCGCCCGAAGCGCTCGCGACGTGGGAGCCTTGCTCACGGTGATGGCGGGAGCCGATATCAGCGATCCCACCTGCTCGCCGGAGCCCGTCGCCGACTATGCGGATTGCCTCACTTTGCCGCAGGTACCCCGGGTAGGGGTGGACTGGTCACAGATGGCGGCGTTCGACGAGGACACGAAGGCCATGATGGCCGACGTCATCACCACGCTCGAAGGCATCGGGTGGCCCGTCGTCGAGGTCGAGCTGCCGGCACTTGATCGGATCGTGGCGGCTTTCGGAAAGATGCGCGGCGTCGAGACGGCGGCCGCGCACGCCGAAACTTATCCGGCACGCGCCGACGAATACGGGCCGACGTTGCGCGGATTGATCGACTCCGCGCGAAGATTGAGCGCGGCGGACTACCAGACGCTCGTCAAGCAGCGCGTCGAATTCACCGCGTCTCTCCGTCGTGTCTTCCAAGACGTGGATATCGTGCTGATGCCCAGTTCCGGTCTTGGATCGCCCACCCTGGAGACCATGCGGACTCTGGGGCAGGACCCGGAGTTGAACACCCGATTGGCTCAATTGGCCCTGCCGACCGCGCCCTTCAACGTCAGTGGAAACCCAGCGATATGCCTGCCCGCGGGCGTTACGCCACGAGGTACACCGCTCGGGATCCAGTTCGTCGGCGCTGCGTTCGCCGAGCAGTTGCTCATCCAGTGCGGCCACGCATTCCAGCAGGTCACGGCGTTCCATCGCCGACGCCCGCCATTGTGACGGGCGGCCACTAGACTGGGCGACGTGCTCATCGGTTCGCATGTCAGCCCACCGGATCCGCTCGCCGCACTGACCACAGTCGTATCCGGTTCTGCGCGGTTATTGATTTAGGTCGAGTCCAGCCAGCGAGCCTTGGTGCGCCTCGCAGTATTGACGGATGAGGGCCATGCCGTAATCGTTGCCGTTGGGTGTTCGCACCAGCGTGTGGACGTGGAACCGCTCGGCGGTGGTGTTCGAGAGAAAGACTCCCGCGTGATGATCGAATTCGATGATGGATACCGGGCTTTGGATCCGGTAGTAGAACGGGTCGTCCGGACCCACACCGCCGATCCAGCAGAAATGGGTGTCGTCGAGATGCTTTTCGACATCCGCCATACGTGCGGCCTTCGGGCCGTCGGGTAGGTGTCGGTGGTAGACCTCGATAAGCTCGACGAGCCTGTCCCGCGCGGCTGCACCGAAGCCGGCAGCTGGGACCCCTTCGTAGGGGATGACCCTGTTGTCCTGGCTGAACCCGCCTAGATGGAGATGGTCGAACGGACTCACCCGGCCCGGCGGCACCGCGGGATCGTAGGCGCTCGGGTAGAGCACCACACGCTGGCGTAGCTCCGGCGAAAGCGTCTCATAGAGCTCCACCGCGAGGTTTTCCTCGTCAGCGAAGAGCTTCAGGCCTCGGCGGGGACCATGGTCGACCTCGTTGGGTTCGGCTCCCCAAAAACAGGGCGTCATGACCACCTGCTCGCCGACTATCTGACAGTTCATCACGACGTGATGGCCGTGGAACTGCCAGCCCCACGGTTCGGTCAACGAAGGCTGTCCAAAGAGCGTGAAGTTGTAGCTGTACTCGTTCATGATCAGCGGCGCCGCCATGACCGTTCCGAGGAACGCATTCATGTACATGCAGTCCCGCACTTTGGTGTAGCCTATTTCGCTCATCGTGCTTTTGAGGAAATCGAAGATGGCGGTTCGCGTTTCGGCGGTGATCTCGTCGAGCCGCAGTCCGTGCCGGAACAAATATAATTCCGGGTTGAGCCAGCGCCGCCGTATCACCGAGGTCAGTGGATGGACGAGCTTGGCGCGTTCGCTGGGGGTAACGGTCGACAACAGGTGGTTCGCCGCCTTCACCATCCCGGCTACTGGCGCGCCCTCGGCCACGAGTTCGAAAAGCCCGGGCTCGGTCGTCCCGTCGACGGTCACGCCCTGAAACGGGGTATTCGTTGTCTCAACGGTGCTGTCGAGTGGGTTGTCTTTCCCAAGGCCCAGACGCATCAAGCTGATCATGTTGTCCGAGTACGTTTCTGCGTCAGCGTCGAGGCCGGCGTAGCGTGGCGAGTCCTCCGGTGGGACGAATTCCCGGAATTTCGCGGTCATGCGATCTCCTCCGTTCCAAGTGGCCGGCCCTTACGGACGTGGTTGCTGAGTGCGCTATGGATGCCGGGCCATGACTGGGGGCCGGCGGCTCGGGCAGCAATATGCCCGTCGGGACGCACCACCAGCGCTGCGCCCTCGTGTGCGAGCCCGGTCAGTTCGAGCCATCCCTCGTCCGTCACCGTTCCCGCCAGATCCACGATCGTGACCGGGAAGTCTGAGCCGTCGGACGTCTGTCGCCACGCATCGGCGCGGCCCTGCACGAAGACCGTGAAATCGGCCCGGTCCACCAGGTCGATGATGGGGCTCACGTTGCCGTTGCCGGCATTGACCTGGACGTGCGGCAACCGTCGTCCGACGGCCGCCGACGGGGTGAATGTGGTTGCATCTTCAACCTCTTGACCAGGTCCGTAACCGTAGCCGAGTTGCAGCCCCGGGCTGTTGAACCCGATGGAGTTCCGCTGTACGAGCTGGTCGAGCTGCTCTGGGGGCATGGTGTGCAGGGTCCCTTCGAAGGCGGCTTGCGCGAGCTCTCCTAACGCCTGCAGGTGGATATCGAAGTTTTCCCGGGAGCGGAGTGTATTGGCGATCGCAATCGGCCGGCGTTCGACGGAATAGGTATCCAAAAGAGCCTCGCCGGCCCAGCCGTGGATGACCGCGGCGAGTTTCCATGCGACATTGGCACCGTCTTGTATGGCGGTGTTCATGCCCAGACCACCGCTCGGTGGCAGCCGGTGTGCGGCGTCTCCGATGAGGAAACACGGGCCGGCCTGGAATTGCTCGGCGACCATCGCCGTCAGTACCCACGGGGACAGCGCTAGCACTTCGAAAGAAATATCGTCATTTCCGATGACCTTGCGGACCCGTTCCTTGATTATGTCCATCTCTGGGACGTTCACACCGTCGTAGGGGGTTCCGCAGATCCACTCGATCCTGTTGTCGTGGTCCGGGTCGTCCACGTTGTGGACGATCACGACGCCGATTACCTCGGGGTTGACGAGCGCGTACAAGACGGCCGGAGCTTCGGTCAGCTGTGCACGCATGTCGGCGAACACGTGGGCGTTGACCTGATGCTGCGGCTCGCCGAATGTCTGCATGGATATCCCCAGGCTTTGCCGGACCGCGCTGTTGGCCCCATCGGCACCGATCAGGTATCGGCTGGTGAAGTGGACCTGCTGGTCATCGACGGTCGCGGTGGATACCACGTGGCCGTTCTCGACCTGCGCGCCGGTCCAGCGTGCACAGACCAGCTCGATACCAGCGCGCTTGCGCACATCTTCTTCGACGATTGCTTCGAACCGCGGTTGGGAGAGGTTGATTCGTGGCCGTGCGGTCCATTCCGCGGACTGGTACTCGTAACCGATGGTGCCGAGCTGATCGCCGAACAGCCGGGTCCGGAACCGGACGAACTGATCCCACTCCGGTGAGATCGCCACGGCGGTCATGCGGTCGACGTCCAGTCCCGCTTGCTGGCAGATGTCAAGGGTGACCGGGCCAACGACGTGGGCCTTGGGCAGGGCGAGCCGGGATGGGAAGCGCTCGAGGATCCTGACCGTGAGCCCGAGCCGTTCGAGCAGGGCGGCGGTCACCATTCCGGCGGGCCCCGCGCCCACAATCAGGGCATCGGAGTGTGCTGGGAACGCTGAATTGCTCATGCGCCGAGCCCCATGACCGGTCCGCCGCCGTTGACGGCCAGACTTACGCCGGAGATGTAGCCTGCTTGTTCGCTACACAGGAATGCGCATGCGGCGCCTACTTCCTCCGGCTGTCCGAGCCGTCTCGCCGAAGTGACGTTGGCCTGCCGCCGCCGAATTTCCTCGAAGGGGACACCGCTGTGCTCGGATAACAATTGCGCCATCTGTATTTGTCGGGGGCTATCGATGAGCATCGGTAGTAGCTGGTTGATTGTCACGTTGTCGGCGACGGTATCGTGCTGCACGCCTTTCATTGCGGTGGTCAGTGCGCTGCGTGCGCCCGCCGAGGCTATCATGCCCGGCACGGGCGACTCGACCATTTCCGAGGTGATGTTGACGATTCGCCCGAAGAGTCGCTCCCGCATGCCCGGCAGGTAATGCTGCACCAGATGGATGGGTACGTAGTAGTGCAGCCGTAGGCTCTCAGCTAGGTCGTCGTCGGTGACATCGGTGATATCAGCAGGTTTCGGGCCGCGGTTGTTGGTCACCAGGATGTCCAGCTGATCGACTTGGCCGAAGATGGCTTGTACAGCGGTGTCGGTAGCCAGGTCCGCCGTGACAAACTCGCAACTGGCGCCGTGAGTCGCCACGGCTTGAATCTCGGCGGCGGCCTTCTCGAGCTTGCCGGTATCGCGACCGTTGATGACGACGTTCACGCCCTCGGCAATCAGGGCGGCGGCACAGGCGCGGCCCAGGCCTTGGCTAGAGGCCGTCACCAGTGCGGTGCGGCCCGCGATTCTTAGATCCATGAGTCGAGCACCTCTTCGTCTCGCGGAATTTGGGGTTCGTGTTCCAAGGTTTTGGTCAGCATGTCGATGCTGGGCACATCGACGTCGACGTCGACTTCGGCGGATTGCCTTTCAGTTCCGCGTCAACCGTATACCCACTTGCCGGCGGCGCCGAATGTGCTCGGACAGGGACGTCTGCATGAACCCGGTCTCACCGCCGTGCCTCCTTGAACTGCAACGACTTTCACTCCTGAAGGAACGTCAGCGAGCGTGGAACGTTGCGCCCTGCACAAGATAGCAGCTTCCTCGATCGCCATCACCGGTGTTTGGGCACATAGGCCCCACCGCAATTTGACGAGGACGCGATCCGGCAACTCGAATTGACCGCAGCCGCCGAACTGATTCCCACGCGCCAACTCAAGTCAGAAGAAGTGACTGGTCGGCGTCTGAGTTCAGCGGCCGTGAATTCGGCGAACAGTTGCTCGTCCCATCCGGCCCGCCTTCCAGCAGGTCATTGGGTTCCATCGGCGACACCCAACACCGTGCGGGGCCGCGACTAGACTGGCTGAGTGCTCATCGGTTCACATGTCAGCCCCCAGGATCCGCTGGCCGCAGCGGAGGCCGAGGGCGCCGACGTCGTTCAGATTTTCCTCGGCAACCCGCAGAGCTGGAAGGCGCCCATGCCGCGCGACGACGCCGCCGCGCTGAAAGCCGCGGCGCTGCCGATATACGTGCACGCGCCGTACCTGATCAACGTCGCGTCCGCGAACAACCGGGTGCGGATCCCGTCGCGCAAGATCCTGCAGGAGACGTGTGACGCGGCGGCCGACATCGGCGCGGCCGCGGTGATCGTGCACGGCGGGCACGTCGCCGACGACAACGACCTCGACGAGGGTTTCCAGCGCTGGCGCAAGGCGCTCGACCGGCTTGAGACCCAGGTTCCGGTGTATCCTGGAGAACACCGCCGGCGGCGATCATGCGATCGCCCGCCACTTCGATACCATCGCCCGGCTTTGGGATGTCATCGGCGACACCGGGATTGGCTTCTGTTTGGACACCTGTCACGCGTGGGCGGCAGGAGAGGCGCTGGTCCATGCCGTGGACCGCATCAAGGCCATCACCGGCCGCATCGATCTGGTGCACTGTAACGATTCCAAGGACCCGGCGGGTTCGGGGCGCGACCGCCACGCCAACCTGGGCACCGGCCAGATCGATACCGAGTTGCTGGTGGCGGCGGTCAAAGGCGCGGATGCGCCGGTTATCTGCGAGACCGCCGACGAGGGCCGCAAGGATGACATCGCGTTTCTGCGGGAAAAAACCAGCGGCTGAGCAGCCGTGGCCCGTCGATTCGCCCCGCTTCTGGTTGGGGTAGTCCTTGTGCTCGCGGGCTGTTCGGCAGAGGAACCGACGCCACCATCGGGCTTCGTGACCGGAACCAGCCTGCACACCATCAATGTCGGCGGACGCGACCGCACCTATCGGCTCTACAAACCCGCGGGATTGTCCACGCTGGCCTGCAACACCGGTGTCTTCGCCGCGATCGGCCCGGACGCGGCGACACAGCTGGACCCGTGCCGGTCGCCGCATCCGACGTCGGTGATGCACATCCACGGCACCGCCGATCCGCTCGTCCCGTACCAGGGCGGGCAGGGCTTCAGCGTCATCAACGGTCCATCGGCGGCGGAGGTCAACGCATTCTGGCGCAACGTTGATCGGTGCGGCGCCCCGGAAGGCACGACCAGTGGCCAGGTCACCACGTCGACCGCCGGATGCGCCGACAACCGCAGCGTCGTGCTCATGACCATCGACGGCGGAGGCCACATCGAGTGGCCCTCCTCCTTTACTCAGAAGCTGTGGGAGTTCTTCGCCGCACATCCGGCCTGATTTATGACTCGTAGGCTGGTAGCCATGCTCGTTCGGGTCATCTTCCGGGTCATCACGCTTCTCGGCATCGCGCTGGTGATCGCGGGTTGTTCGGCATGGGAGCCGGCGCTACCCAAGGGCTTTGTCACCGGCACCAGCAGCCACACCATCGACACCGGCGGCACCGAGCGCGCCTACCGGCTTTACCTGCCCGCGGGGTTGCCGGCGTTGGCCCCGTTGGTTGTCGTGTTGCACGGGTATTCCGGCAGCGCCAAGCAAGCCGAACGAGCTTACGGCTGGGACCAATTGGCCAACTCCGCGAAGTTCGTGGTGGCCTATCCCGATGGCCTCGACCGGTCCTGGAATGCCAACGGCGGAGGCTGCTGCGGCCATTCGGGCCGCGACGGCGTCGACGACCTCGGTTTCATCAAAGCGGCCGTGACCGACATCGCGAAGAATCTCCGCATCGATCCCGCGCGCGTCTACGCCAGTGGCATGAGCAACGGCGCCATCTTGTCCTACACGCTGGCGTGCGAGACGGACACCTTCGTCGCGATCGGCCCCGTCGCGGGCACGCAGCTCAACGAATGCAGGTCGCCGCGTCCGACATCTGTGATGGAGGTGCACGGCACGGCCGATCGGCTCGTCCCGTACCAGGGCGGTCAGGGCGCCGGCGCCATCAACGGGCCGCCGCTGCAGGACGTGAATGCTTTCTGGCGCAACGCCGATCGATGTGGCGCGCCGGTCGCCAAAACCAGCGACGGGGTCACCACGTCGACGGCCGGATGCGCCGACAACCGCGGCGTCGTCCTGGTCACGGTCGATGGCGGGGGCCACGAGTGGCCGTCATTCGCGACCGCCCAGTTGTGGCAATTCTTCACCGCGCACCCGCGCTAGCATTACATCTATTGTGCAGCTGTCGAAAAAATGTAATATGGATGGCATGCCAGACACCCATGTCGTCACCAACCAGGTCCCGCCACTGCAGGACTACAACCCCGCGACCTCCGCGGTACTCATCGAGGCCCTGATCCGCGAGGGTGGCCAGTGGGGCCTGGAAGAGGTGAACGAGCTCGGCGCCGTCAACGGCAGCCGCGAAGCCGACCGCTGGGGTGAGCTCGCCGACCGAAATCGGCCCGTCCTGCACACCCACGACGAATACGGGCACCGCGTCGACGAGGTGGAATACGACCCGGCCTACCACGAGCTGATGCGCGTGGCGATCCGCCACGGCCTGCACGCGGCGCCGTGGGCCGACGAGCGGGCGGGTGCGCACGTGGTGCGGGCCGCCAAGACCTCGGTCTGGACCGTCGAGCCCGGCCACATCTGCCCGATCTCGATGACCTACGCCGTCGTGCCCGCGCTGCGAAGCAACCCCGAGCTGGCAAAGGTTTACGAGCCGCTGCTGACCAGCCGCGAGTACGACCCGGAGCTGAGACTGGCCACTACCAAGCCCGGCATCACCGCGGGCATGTCGATGACCGAGAAGCAGGGCGGCTCCGACGTGCGCGCCGGTACCACCCAGGCCACCCCGAACGCCGAGGGCACCTACAGCCTCACCGGCCACAAGTGGTTCACCTCGGCGCCGATGTGTGACATCTTCCTGGTGCTCGCGCAGGCACCCAGCGGGCTATCGTGCTTCATGCTGCCGCGGATCCTGCCCGACGGCACCCGCAACCGGATGTTTTTGCAGCGGCTCAAGGACAAGCTCGGCAACCACGCCAACGCCTCGAGCGAGGTCGAGTACGACGGTGCCACCGCCTGGCTGGTCGGCGAGGAGGGTCGCGGCGTGCCGACCATCATCGAGATGGTCAACCTCACCCGGCTGGACTGCACGCTGGGCAGTGCCACCAGCATGCGCACCGGGCTGACCCGCGCCATCCACCATGCCCAGCACCGAAAGGCGTTCGGCGCCTACCTGATTGACCAGCCGCTGATGCGAAACGTGCTGGCCGATCTGGCGGTGGAGGCCGAGGCCGCCACCATGGTGGCGATGCGGATGGCCGGTGCCACCGACAAGGCGGTGCGCGGGGACGAAACCGAAGCACTGTTCCGTCGCATCGGCCTGGCGGCCAGCAAGTACTGGGTGTGCAAGCGCTCCACCCCGCACGCGGCCGAGGCGCTGGAATGCCTGGGCGGCAACGGATATGTGGAGGATTCCGGTATGGCGCGACTGTACCGCGAGGCACCGTTGATGGGCATCTGGGAGGGCTCGGGCAACGTCAGCGCGCTGGATACGTTGCGCGCCATGGCAACTCGCCCTGAATGCGTCGAAGTGCTGTTCGGCGAGCTGGCGCAGAGCGCGGGCCAGGATGCCCGGCTGGACAGCCACGTCGAGAACCTGCGGCGGCAACTGAGCGATCTCGAGACTATTCAGTACCGCGCCCGCAAGGTCGCCGAGGACATCTGCCTGGCGCTGCAGGGGTCGCTGCTGGCGCGCCACGGGCATCCCGCCGTCGCCGAGGCGTTCCTGACAACCCGGCTGGCCGGCCACTGGGGCGGGGCGTTCGGCACCATGCCGACCGGGCTGGACCTGGCGCCCATCCTCGAGCGTGCTCTAGTAAAGGGATGACGCACGCGATCAGGCCGGTCGACTTCGACAACTTGAAAACGATGACCTACGAGGTCACCGAGCGGGTTGCGCGGATCACCTTCAATCGGCCGGAGAAGGGCAACGCGATCATTGCCGACACCCCGCTGGAGCTCTCGGCGTTGGTGGAGCGCGCCGACCTGGACCCGAACGTCCACGTCATCCTGGTGTCCGGCCGCGGCGCGGGCTTCTGCGCGGGCTTTGACCTGTCCGCCTACGCCGACGGCACCGGCTCGGCAGGCGGCTCGGGTCTTAAAAGCGCGTACCAGGGCACAGTGCTGGATGGTAAGACCCAGGCCATCAACCACTTCGCGAATCAGCCGTGGGACCCGATGATCGACTACCAGATGATGAGCCGCTTCGTGCGCGGGTTCTCCAGCTTGATGCACGCCGACAAGCCGACGGTGGTCAAGATTCACGGCTATTGCGTGGCCGGCGGCACGGACATCGCGCTGCACGCCGACCAGGTGATCGCCGCCGCCGATGCCAAGATCGGCTACCCGCCGACGCGGGTGTGGGGGGTCCCGGCGGCGGGCCTGTGGGCACACCGGCTCGGCGACCAGCGGGCCAAACGCCTGTTGCTCACCGGTGATTGCATCACCGGCGCGCAAGCCGCCGAGTGGGGCCTGGCGGTCGAGGCTCCAGATCCAAAGGACCTCGACGAGCGCACCGAGCGGCTGGTGCAAAGGATCGCGGCACTGCCGGTCAATCAGCTCATCATGGTCAAACTCGCGCTCAATTCCGCTCTGCTGCAACAAGGTGTGGCCACCAGCAGGATGGTCAGCACCGTGTTCGACGGGGTCGCCCGGCATACGCCCGAGGGGCACGCCTTCGTCGCCGACGCCGTCGAACACGGCTTCCGGGATGCGGTCAAGCACCGCGACGAGCCGTTCGGCGATTACGGCCGTCAGGCTTCGTCGGTTTAGGACGCAGGTGTAGCCCATGCCGAACATGACCGCCCGGTCAGTGGTGCTCAGCGTGCTGCTGGGCGCCCATCCCGCGCACGCCAGCGCCAGCGAATTGATCGGGCTGACAGCAGATTTCGGCATCAAGGAGACGACGTTGCGGGTGGCGCTGACCCGTATGGTCAGTGCCGGCGACCTGATCCGGTCGGCCGACGGCTATCGGCTTTCGGATCGGTTGCTGGCCCGCCAACGGCGGCAGGACGAGGCCATGCGACCGCAAGTTGGGGCCTGGCAAGGATTTTGGCACATCGTCATCGTGACCAGCGTGGGCAACGATGCCCGAACCCGGGCCGCACTGCGAACCGCCATGCACCACAAGCGTTTTGGTGAGCTGCGCGAGGGGGTGTGGATGCGGCCGGACAATCTTGACCTGGACCTGGATCCCGAGATCGACGTCCGGGTTCGGGTGTTGAAGGCACGCGACGCCGCCCCCGCCGAACTGGCCAACCAGCTGTGGGACCTGCCCGGGTGGTCGCGAGCCGGCCATCGGTTACTCGACGAGATGGCTACAGCATCCGACACTCCCGGGCGGTTCGTGGTGGCCGCGGCGATGGTGCGCCACCTGCTCACCGATCCGATGCTGCCCGTCGAACTGCTGCCCGCCGATTGGCCGGGTGCCCGGCTGCGCGCCTCCTACCATGACTTCGCCACCGAACTGGCCGACCAACGCGACCCGGTGGAACGACAACCGAAGACCCAACTCCTGGAGGCGACATGAGTGATCCGGTGCGGGTGGAACGCAGGGGCGCGGTGACCACCGTGATCCTCAATCGGCCGGAGGCGCGCAACGCCGTCAACGGCCCCACGGCCGCAGCGCTTTACACGGCCTTCGACGAATTCGACCGCGACGACACCGCGTCGGTGGCCGTGTTGTGGGGTGACGGCGGAACCTTTTGCGCGGGGGCCGATTTGAAGGCGTTCGGTACGCCGCAGGCCAATGCGGTGCACCGGACGGGACCGGGCCCGATGGGGCCGTCGCGAATGATGCTGTCCAAACCGGTGATCGCCGCGGTCAGCGGCTACGCCGTCGCCGGGGGTCTGGAACTCGCGCTCTGGTGCGACCTGCGGGTCGCCGAACAGGACGCGGTGTTCGGGGTGTTCTGCCGGCGTTGGGGAGTGCCGCTGATCGACGGGGGCACCGTGCGGCTGCCCAGGCTGATCGGTCAGAGCCGGGCGATGGACATGATTCTCACCGGCCGTGGTGTGGTGGCCGATGAAGCCCTGGCGATGGGGTTGGCCAATCGGGTGGTGCCCAAGGGTCAATCCAGACAGGCGGCCGAGGAGCTGGCGGCGCAGCTGGCCGCGCTGCCGCAGCAGTGCCTGCGATCGGACCGGTTGTCGGCGCTGCACCAGTGGGGATTGTCGGAATCGCAGGCACTCGACTTCGAGTTCGCCAGCATCTCCCGCGTCGCCGGCGAGGCCATGGAGGGCGCCGGGCGGTTCGCCGCGGGTGCGGGGCGCCACGGCGCCCCAACGAGTTAGGCCGGTCAGCCGCCCGTCCGGATGGCCCGACGCTCGTGGGTGTGTACCACAGCTGCTCGCGGATGAGCTTCACACGGGGACAAGCAGGGTCTGTGATTCACATCTGTTGACCGGCAACGGCCCCCGGCCAACGGGGTGGTGGAAGCCGCGCGGCTCTACGAGTCCCCCCTACATCGACCACGCTCCCACGGGACCGGACACCGTGTTTCCCGAAGCCGACGTCGACAATATCGTGCAAATCCTCAACACGGTCAAAGCCAACGCGGCTCCGGCCGACGACGTTGGGTGACGGACTACCCCGCGGGGGTGCCGGCACCCCCGCCCGTCATGGCGGCCCCGGCCAGGACAGCTATTTTCCATCTCTACGGGTCTGGGAATTTTCGCAGGAGGAAAGCCGCAGGTCGGGTGAGTACCCTCAGAGCTTTCGGAGGACCGAGCTGCCGTGCAATTGCCTGCCGACCGACTACTGTCACCGACGTGTCTATCCGTTCCCTCGTCACTGTCGCGGCGGTTGTCTGGGCAGTCGCGGTGCTTATAGCCGTGCTCCTCGGGTTGCCGATGCTTCTGACGGTCGAGGGCATAGACATCGACGCCGGGCTGGTAATCAGTGGCGTCGCCGCAGTGGGGACGGTTGGAACCTTGACATGGGCAGTAGTCAACGGTCTTGAGCTGAGGGGACGAGCCGACGCCGACCGGCGCGAAGCCGCGCTCATCCGCAACGAAACGAACATCGAGAAACGGCTCGACCAGGCGCGACGGGTCAGCTCATGGAGCAATCCGTTTGATGAAGAACTGCGAGCCCTTTTCCCGGAATTTGGGCCTAACCCTTGGGCGCAGAGAGTGCATTTCTCCAATAGCTCAGCCGAGGCGGTATACGAAGTAGTGGTCTATCTCGTTTGGGTTCAAGGCTCCGCGACACGCACCGGGGAAGCAATCGAAATTCACTATCGAGGAGAACTAAATCAGGAACGTGGCGGCATTGCCCGAATGCGGGCCATCGTGCAGGTTCTTCCGCCCGGCGACTACTGGTTGAACCTTGCGGGGCCAACCAATACGCCCCCGAACGGGCGACTAGGCGTGGAAGTGGCGTTCACCGACGGAGCTGGCCGACACTGGGTGCGACGCGTGCCGACAGGCAATCTGCAAACCCTCGACACCGCCCCAATAGACCACTATGGGGTTGGCCGCCCGTACGGGACATACGCGAGGATACGACGATATAAGCCCCGGTGAGGGTCGCGTCAGGCGGGGCGCGTAGTCAGCCGACTAGGTCCCTTTCTCCTCTCAGAGCGCATTCGAGAACTCGTGACGGCGCTGGTGAGGTAGGGGTGGGCTTCCTGGTTGGGTCAGGGATGAAGAGTCGCTGCCGGTACCCGGGAGGCCCACAATGCCATCTCCCTCCATCTCGTCGTGCCCGTCGTGCCCGCCCTGCTCGGATGGGCATCGGTCTGCGGTGTATTCGTCCTCGTCGCTGACCGACACGCAGTGGGCGGTGTCCGAACCGCTGCTGCCGCCGCCCGGCAATGCGGCGAGTCGTGGCGGCAGACCCGAAAAGTACTGTCGCCGCCTGATTCTGGATTCGATTCTGTACATCGTGCGCCGTGGAATCGCCTGGCGGCAGCTGCCGGTGGAGTTCCCGCCCGCGTCGACGGTGTACGGGATCTTCGTGCGCTGGGTCCGCGTGGGGGTGTGGCGGGCATCCACGACGCGTTGCGCGACCGGCCGCGGGTCTGTGGGGGGCGGGACCGGTGCCCGACCGCAGCGGTCATCGACTCGCAGACCGTGCCCGCCGCCGACACCGTGCCGCGGTCTCGTCGCGGGTGGGACGGCGGGAAACGGACGAACGGGGTCAAACGCCACATCGCGGTGGATGTTTGCGGGCTGCTGTTGGCGGTGGTGGTGACCGCGGCCTCGATCCAGGACCGCGACGCCGCGCATCGGTTACTGGCCGCAGTGCGCGGCAGCTTCTCCAGCATCCGGCTGGTCTGGGCCGACGGTGGCTACCCCGGGCGGCTGCTGGGTTGGGCGAAAGGTGTAGTCGCCCTTCGGGTTGAGATCATCAAACGGCTCCCCGGCGGCACCGGATTCCACGTGCGGCCCCGAGTTTGGGTGGTGGAGCGCACGTTCGGCTGGATCATCAAGCACCGTCGTTGCGGGCGTTCCTACGAGACCCGACCCGACCACCACGAGGCCGTCATCGGCATCGCCATGATCGGCCTCATGACCCGACGACTCGCGCGGATGTGACCAGTTTTCGAATGCGTTCTTAGGCCGGTCAGCCGCCCTTCTTGATGGTGTTGCCCGAGCCGAGGTTGTCCACTTTCGGGTCACCATCTTTGTAGGTGACCGTGTTGTTGAACCCCAGCACCGTGACGTGGCTGGTGATCTTGTCGATGGTGATGTTGTTGCTGGTGCCGCCGACGGTCACCGCGTCACATGTTCCGGTGACGGTTAGCGTGTCGTTCGAGCCGGCCACGTCCAGCGACTTGCCATCCGCGCAGTCAAGGGTGGCGGTCTGCCCCATCGATCCGTAGATCACCGTGTTCCCGGTTGTAGTGCTGATGCTGGGGCCGCCGCTTGATGAGGTCGGTGCGGCGGTTCCGCTGCTTGCCGATGTGGTTGCTGTTGTGGTGGCCGGGGCAGAGGTCCCGGGCTTCGACGACGTGCTCGAGCCGGCCGGCGGGCCGGCGGTCGAGCTGCAGCTGGCCAGCCCGAACGCCATGGGGACGACGGCCAGCGCCACGCCGAAGGCGGCCAGTCTGGATGCAGGAATGTGCGCGCGCATTATTCCTCGATTCGTCGATTAGGCGTCGAGTTGCATCAGGGGCCGACCCGCTGCAGGCGGTTAACCATACCCAGTTCTTGGCCCCGGTCCCAGATGATCGGGTCACCGCCGTGGAAGAACACCGTCTCGTCGTAGCCGTAGACGGTGATGTCGTGCGTGACCGAATCGGCGACGACGGTGTTGGACGAGCCCATGACCGTCACCGCCCAGCAGTTCCCCTTTGCCACGACGTTATTTTCCGTGCCATTGACCAGCAGGGTGGCATCGCCACAGTCGATCACCTGGTTGAGGCCCATCCCGACGACGTGCGTGTCGCCGTTCTTCGCGTGCGCGACCGGGGGTGGGGCGGCTGGTGTGGCAGCGATGGTGATGACACAAGTGGCCAGCGACCCGGCGACGGCTGTCCAATTCACTGCGGGCCCCCCTTAGCTTGGGCGGATTATCTGCTTGACTGAGCCTCGAATAGCGTACGTGCATTCGACCTGTCGATGACAGGGTTACCACATTTATTTGGTGCCGTTCGGGCGCCGCCGTTTTTCCGACCTTGTCAACTAGAGTCATCTGTAGACTTGCTGGATGAGCACAGAGCCAGTGCATGACGTGCATAAACGCCTGGTAAGCGCTACGCATGACGCTGTCTTGTGTCAACTAGACTCGCCAAGCGCGTTTGCTGGAAGGAGCTAAGATGGCGTCACCTGTGAGGAAGCTGCGCGCTGTCGAGTCGATCGACTTAGAAGAACCTTCTGGAGTCGTGGCTTGTGCAGATGACGGGGCAGCGCAAGAGCCAGCACACGCTGCGCAACTACGAAAAAGCAGTACAGCAGTACCTCAAGTTCTGTGACGACAACGCTCTGCCGCGGGAACTGAACAAAGCGACGCTGGGTCAAGCATCCAAGTGAAACGGTAGTGGGTCAGTTTGAATCAATCGAGTAGCGCGGCGATGTCGTGGAAGGTCCACACACGGTTGGCGACACCAGCAGCCATTCGCGGGAGTGGTGAGTTCGGGTGGGAAGCCTTCGAGGTCAGTGTTAGCGTGCGTCAATGCACGCCGTGTTGATCGGGATCGGCCCGGTCTTCTTGGTTCTGTTCTTCGGTTTGGTCATCTACACAAATCATCGCCGAAGGACCTGGATGCCCGCACCACAAGCGCAGTCGCCGCAGCCGCAACCATCGGCACTAAGCAGGCCGGGCTGGTTCAAGATGGTCGCACCGTCGCGGGCCACCAAGATCCTCTTTGGGGTCGCCGCCTCTCTTGTCGTGGCCGGATTTCTCGTAGTGATCATCATCGCGAACCTCGACCATTCGCGCCCCATCCCTTTGCCCTTGTTAATCATCGTGATCGCACTGGTCGGTTCCGGGGGCTTGATAGTCGGCGGCCTGGCGTTGGCGGCATTTCTTCGCCAAAGTAAGGCCGGGCGACCGGAGGGTTGGCCCCCGGGCTGACACGCCAACCGTCAAACTGACCCACTACCAGTGAAACTGGTGTCCAGCTCCTGGCGTGTTGCTGTGTAGCAGACTATGAACTCCCCTTGTTGCTGGCGGTTTGCTTGACGTTGGCGCGAAACCGCAGTACAGCGTGTCTACGGTTGACGCTTGCGCCTCGACTAGAGTCATTAGTTGACCCTGCTATCGAAGGATCGCCATGGCAGCTCAGCCGGAACCGCCGTCAGCGGGTGGGCGCCAGCGTGCGGGGAAAGCAGCGAAATCCACGGCCCGGCCGGCCAAGCTGAGTCGCGGCTGCATCATCGACGGCGCACTCACCTTCCTGGACCGGGAGGGCTGGGATTCGCTGACCATCAATGCGCTGGCGACGCAACTCGGCACCAAAGGCCCGTCGCTGTACAACCATGTGGACAGCCTGGAGGACCTGCGTCGCGCCGTGCGAGTCCGGGTCATCGACGACATCATCACGATGCTGAACAGGGTCGGCGAGGGCCGCGCGCGCGATGACGCGGTGCTGGTCATGGCCGGTGCATACCGCAGCTACGCCCATCACCATCCGGGTCGGTACTCGGCCTTCACCCGGATGCCGCTGGGCGGTGACGACCCCGAATACGCGGCGGCGACCAGGGGCGCGGCCGCACCGGTGATGGCGGTGTTGTCCTCCTACGGGCTCGACGGCCAGGATGCCTTTTACGCATCGCTCGAGTTCTGGTCGGCAATGCATGGGTTCGTGTTGCTGGAGATGACGGGCGTCATGGACGACATCGACACCGACACGGTGTTTTCCGACATGGTGTTGCGGTTGGCGGCCGGCATGGATAAGCGCACCGCACACGATGGCGCGCAGCTTAGCTGACCTGGCCCTGAACTGGCCCAAGTCCCCCAGAACCAGTAAGCGGCGCCGCTTTGACCTGCCAGACCGGCGGCGGGTATTGTGGTAGCTCGTGCCTGGCGGCTTACGGCGCCTGACGTAAGGGAAGGGATGCCGGGCTAATTCGCATGTCCACGAAGCAACGGATCGCTCCGGTGCTGGGCGCATGCGAGAGACTTGCCAACCGCTATAGAAGCGCACCACACAGAAAGTCGGTAGATGCCAACCATCCAGCAGCTGGTCCGCAAGGGTCGACGGGACAAGATCGCCAAGGTCAAGACCGCGGCTCTGAAGGGCAGCCCGCAGCGTCGTGGCGTCTGCACCCGCGTGTACACCACCACTCCGAAGAAGCCGAACTCGGCGCTTCGGAAGGTTGCGCGCGTCAAGCTGACGAGTCAGGTCGAGGTCACGGCGTACATCCCCGGCGAAGGCCACAACCTGCAGGAGCACTCGATGGTGCTGGTGCGTGGCGGCCGAGTCAAGGACCTGCCTGGTGTGAGGTACAAGATCATCCGTGGTTCGCTCGACACCCAGGGTGTCAAGAACCGCAAGCAGGCTCGCAGCCGTTACGGCGCCAAGAAGGAGAAGAGCTGATGCCGCGCAAGGGGCCCGCACCCAAGCGTCCGTTGGTCAACGATCCTGTCTACGGGTCGCAGCTGGTTACCCAGCTGGTTAACAAAGTTCTGCTGAAGGGGAAGAAATCGCTGGCCGAGCGCATTGTTTATGGTGCGCTCGAGCATGCCCGTGACAAGACCGGCACCGACCCCGTCATAACGCTCAAGCGAGCTCTCGACAACGTCAAGCCCGCCCTCGAGGTGCGCAGCCGTCGTGTCGGTGGCGCGACCTACCAGGTGCCCGTTGAGGTGCGTCCGGACCGGTCGACCACCTTGGGGCTGCGTTGGCTTGTGAGCTTCTCCCGGCAACGCCGGGAGAAGACCATGGTCGAGCGGCTGGCAAACGAGCTCCTGGATGCCAGCAATGGCCTTGGGGCCTCCGTCAAGCGACGCGAGGACACCCACAAGATGGCCGAGGCAAACCGCGCCTTTGCGCACTATCGCTGGTGATTGCCACCGGTGATCCAGCCGGGGCGCAAAGCGACAGATAGCTAACTGAGCAACGAAAGAGTGGGAAGACTTCTGTGGCACAGAAGGACGTGCTGACCGACCTGAGCAAGGTCCGCAACTTCGGCATCATGGCGCACATCGATGCCGGCAAAACCACAACCACCGAGCGAATCCTCTACTACACCGGCATCAACTACAAGATCGGTGAGGTCCACGACGGCGCCGCCACCATGGACTGGATGGAGCAGGAGCAGGAACGCGGGATCACCATCACCTCCGCGGCGACCACGACGTTCTGGAAAGACAACCAGCTCAACATCATTGACACCCCCGGGCACGTCGACTTCACCGTCGAGGTGGAGCGCAACCTGCGCGTGCTGGATGGCGCCGTCGCGGTGTTCGACGGGAAAGAGGGCGTCGAGCCGCAGTCCGAGCAGGTTTGGCGCCAGGCCGACAAATACGACGTCCCGCGCATCTGCTTTGTCAACAAGATGGACAAGATCGGCGCTGACTTCTACTTCTCGGTCCGCACGATGGAGGAGCGGCTCGGGGCGAATGCCGTGCCGATCCAGCTGCCCGTCGGCGCCGAGGGCGACTTCGAGGGCATCATCGACCTGGTCGAGATGAATGCCAAGGTGTGGCGCGGCGAGACGAAGCTGGGCGAGACCTACGACACCGTCGAGATCCCGGCCGAACTGGCGGAGAAGGCCCACGAATACCGCACCAAGCTGCTCGAGGTCGTCGCAGAGACCGATGAGGAACTGCTGGAAAAATACGTCGGCGGCGAAGAACTCACGATCGACGAGATTAAGGGCGCGATCCGCAAGCTGACGATCTCGAGCGAGATCTACCCGGTGCTGTGCGGCAGCGCGTTCAAGAACAAGGGCGTGCAGCCGATGCTCGACGCCGTCGTCGACTACCTACCGTCTCCGCTGGACGTTCCGCCGGCCGTCGGACATGCGCCCGGCAAGGAGGACGAGGAGGTCGTGCGTAACGCGACCACCGCCGAGCCGTTCGCGGCGCTGGCGTTCAAGATCGCCACGCACCCGTTCTTCGGCAAGCTCACCTACATCCGGGTGTATTCGGGCACCGTCGAATCGGGCAGCCAGGTCATCAACGCGACCAAGGGCAAGAAGGAGCGTCTGGGCAAGCTCTTCCAGATGCACTCCAACAAGGAGAACCCAGTCGAAAGGGCCAGCGCGGGCCACATCTACGCGGTGATCGGGCTCAAGGACACCACCACCGGTGACACTCTGTGCGACCCGAACCAGCAGGTCGTGCTCGAGTCGATGACGTTCCCCGCGCCGGTGATCGAGGTGGCCATCGAGCCCAAGACCAAGAGCGACCAGGAGAAGCTGAGCCTGTCGATCCAGAAGCTCGCCGAGGAAGATCCGACCTTCAAGGTGCACCAGGACGTCGAGACCGGCCAGACCGTGATTGGCGGCATGGGCGAGTTGCACCTGGACATCCTGGTGGACCGCATGCGCCGCGAGTTCAAGGTCGAAGCCAATGTCGGCAAGCCGCAGGTGGCCTACAAGGAGACCATCCGTCGCACGGTCGACAAGGTCGAGTACACGCACAAGAAACAGACCGGCGGCTCTGGTCAGTTCGCGAAGGTGCTCATCTCCATCGAGCCTTTCAAGGGCGAGGACGGCGCCACCTACGAGTTCGAGAGCAAGGTCACCGGTGGGCGCATCCCGCGCGAGTACATCCCGTCTGTGGACGCCGGCGCGCAAGACGCCATGCAGTACGGGGTCTTGGCCGGCTACCCGCTGGTGAACCTGAAGGTCACGCTGCTCGACGGCGCCTACCACGACGTCGACTCGTCAGAAATGGCGTTCAGGATCGCCGGTTCGCACGTGCTGAAAAAGGCTGCCGCGCAAGCGCAGCCGGTAATCCTGGAACCGATCATGGCCGTCGAGGTCACCACGCCCGAGACCTACATGGGCGACGTGATCGGCGACCTGAACTCCCGCCGTGGCCAGATCCAGGCCATGGAGGAGCGGGCCGGTGCACGCGTCGTCAGGGCGCACGTACCGCTGTCGGAGATGTTCGGCTACGTCGGCGACCTGCGGTCCAAGACGCAAGGCCGGGCAAACTACTCTATGGTGTTCGACTCGTACGCCGAAGTGCCGGTGAACGTGTCGAAGGAGATCATCGCGAAGGCGACGGGTCAGTAGGGAAAACCCTGCGAGTAAGCTGACGCGGTTACCACCGCCCGCGGCACAACTGAAAACATCAACACTGCTTTTAGGAGCACCAACAAGTCCAGGAGGACACCAAAGTGGCGAAGGCGAAGTTCCAGCGGACCAAGCCCCACGTCAACATCGGGACCATCGGTCACGTTGACCACGGCAAGACCACACTGACCGCGGCTATCACCAAGGTCCTGCACGACAAGTTTCCGGACCTGAACGAGACGAAGGCGTTCGACCAGATCGACAACGCGCCCGAGGAGCGACAGCGCGGTATCACCATCAATATCGCGCACGTCGAGTACCAGACCGACAAGCGGCACTACGCCCACGTCGACGCCCCCGGTCACGCCGACTACATCAAGAACATGATCACCGGCGCGGCCCAGATGGACGGCGCGATCCTGGTGGTCGCCGCCACCGACGGCCCGATGCCGCAGACCCGCGAGCACGTGCTGCTGGCCCGTCAGGTCGGGGTGCCCTACATCCTGGTCGCGCTGAACAAGGCCGACGCCGTGGACGACGAGGAGCTGCTGGAGCTCGTCGAGCTGGAGGTCCGCGAGCTGTTGGCGAACCAGGAGTTTGATGAGGAAGCTCCAGTGATTCGAGTGTCCGCGCTGAAGGCACTCGAGGGAGACCCGAAGTGGGTCGAGTCCGTCGAGGAGCTGATGAATGCGGTCGACGAGTCGATCCCGGACCCGGTCCGCGAGACCGACAAGCCTTTCCTGATGCCCGTCGAGGACGTCTTCACCATCACCGGCCGCGGCACTGTGGTCACCGGTCGCGTGGAGCGCGGCGTGGTCAACGTGAACGAGGAAGTCGAGATCGTCGGCATCAAGCCGACCACCACCAAGACCACCGTCACCGGTGTGGAGATGTTCCGAAAGCTGCTCGACCAGGGGCAGGCCGGCGACAACGTCGGGCTGCTGCTGCGTGGTGTCAAGCGTGAGGACGTCGAGCGCGGCCAGGTCGTCATCAAGCCCGGCACCACCACGCCGCACACCGAGTTCGAGGGCCAGGTCTACATCCTGTCCAAGGACGAGGGCGGCCGGCACACGCCGTTCTTCAACAACTACCGTCCGCAGTTCTACTTCCGCACCACCGACGTGACCGGTGTGGTGACGCTGCCGGAGGGTACGGAGATGGTCATGCCGGGTGACAACACCGTCATCCACGTGAAGCTGATCCAGCCCGTCGCCATGGACGAGGGTCTGCGGTTCGCGATCCGTGAAGGTGGCCGCACCGTCGGCGCCGGCCGGGTCACCAAGATCATCAAGTAGAGCTCTAGGACGCAAAGCCCGGATTGGCCAATATCGGCGGTCCGGGCTTTGTGCAACTCGGCCGAATCTCCGGTTCGCTGTTCGGCGCGCCTGGTCCAGGCGTGTCCGAATCCAATAACTGTGATCGGTAGCGGGCAGCGCGGGCGCTAGTCTGACATCACCTTTCGGTCAAGTTAAGGAGCGGGCAGGTGTTAGCGCGCTACATAAAGACACAGTTGACGGTTTTGCTGTTCGGCGGGTTTATCGGTCCGATTTTTATCGTCACCTACTTCGCCTTGGGTCAGCCCAGCACCATCAGCATGTTGTTTTACCTCGGGATTGTCATCACCGTTGCCGACGTGCTGATCGCGCTCTGGCTGACCAACTTCGGGGCGAAATCGGCCGCCAAGAAGGTGGAGCTCGAACAGCACGGGGTGCTGGCGCTGGCGCAAATCACCGGGCTTGGCGAGACGGGCACCCGGATCAACGACCAACCGCTGGTGAAGTTGAACCTGCGCATCTCCGGACCGGGGTTCGCGCCGTTTGACAGTCAGGACCGGGTAATCGCCAGCGTCACCCGGCTCGGCAACTTCAACGCGCGCAAGCTCGTCGTACTGGTCGACCCCACCACACAGAAATACCAAATCGACTGGGAAAGAAGCGCTTTGGTCAACGGCCTGGTGCCCGCGCAGTTCACCCTGGCCGAAGACAACAGGACCTACGATCTGAGTGGGCAAGCCGGCCCACTGATGGAGATCCTGCAGATCCTCAAGGCGAACGACGTCCCGCTGAACCGGATGGTCGACATCCGCTCGAATCCGGTGCTGCGGCAGCAGATCCAAGCGGTGGTACGCCGCGCGGCCGAGCAGGCGCAGGCGGCCCCGGCCGGGGTAGGCCAACCAGCGGCGCCGGTCGCGGCGGCACCGGAAAAGCCCATTGCCCAGCGGCTCCAAGAATTGGAGACGCTGCGCGCCTCCGGTGTGGTTACCGAAGAGGAATACGCCGGCAGGCGGGCAAAAATCATCTCCGAAATCTGATCTGGCACGGACTTCCCAGCAATGAGAGGTGAGACAGGTGTTAATGCGCTATCTGAAGTTGCAGTTGTTTTTCCTGGTCTGCGGTGGGGTGGGACCGGCCTTTTTGATCGGATATTTCGCCCTGGGCATGGACAGCGAGAAGTGGATGCTGTACGCGGGCGCCGGGACCACCGCGCTCATAGTGCTGATCCCGCTGGCGCTGACACTCTACGGGGCGAAGTCCGCCGCCAAAAGCGCCGCGCTCGAGCAGAGCGGAGTCCTCGCACTCGCCCAGATCAGGGGAGTCACCGAGACCGGTACCCGGATCAACGAGCAACCGTTGGTCAAACTGCAGTTGCACATCTCCGGATCCGGGTTTTCGCCTTTCGACAGTGAAGACCGCGTTCTCGCCAGCGTCACCCGGCTCGGCAACCTCAACGCGCGCAAGCTCGTGGTCCTGGTTGACCCCACCACCCAGAAATACCGAATCGACTGGGAGCGTAGCGCTTTGGTCAACGGGCTGATGCCCGCGCAGTTCACCCTGGCCGAAGACAACAGGACCTACGATCTGAGTGGGCAAGCCGGCCCGCTGATGGAGATCCTGCAGATCCTCAAGGCGAACAACGTCCCGGTCAACGAGACGGTCGACATCCGGTCGAATCCGGTGCTGCGTCAGCAGATCCAGGCGGTGGTACGTCGCGCGGCCGAGCAGGCGCAGGCGGCTCCGGCCGGGGTAGCCCAACCAGCGGCGCCGGTCGCCGCGCCACCGCAACAGTCGATCGGCGAACGGCTTGCCGAGCTCGAGACGCTGCACACCAGCGGCGCGTTGACCGAGCAGGAATACAGCAGCCGACGCGCCCAGATCATCTCCGAAATCTGACGCCCGGCGCGAACGCCGGGGCGAGTTAGAACACGTTTCAGTTCCGCTGTTAGCCTGTCAGCGTGTCTGCACAAACCGGATCACTGCACGGGCGGGTGGCATTTATTACCGGTGCCGCTCGGGCCCAGGGGCGGTCGCATGCGGTGCGGCTCGCGCGGGAGGGCGCCGACATCATCGCGCTCGACGTGTGCGCGCCGGTGTCCAGCGCCCTGACCTACCCGCCGGCCACACCGGCGGATCTCAGCGAGACCGTCCGCTTGGTGGAAGCCGAGGGCCGCAAGATATTGGCACGCGAGGCGGACATCCGCGACGACGCGGCCCTGCGCCAACTGGTGGCCGACGGCGTCGAACAGTTCGGCCGGCTCGACATCCTGGTGGCAAATGCCGGCGTGCTGGGCTGGGGCCGGCTCTGGGAGCTCACCGATGAACAGTGGGACACCGTCATCGGGATCAACCTGACGGGCACCTGGCGCACCCTGCGTGCCGCGATTCCCTCGATGATCGAGGCCGGCAACGGTGGCTCCATCGTCATCGTGAGCTCGTCGGCGGGCCTGAAGGCCACACCGGGCAATAGCCATTACTCGGCGAGCAAGCACGGACTCGTAGGGCTGACCAATTCGCTGGCGATCGAGCTCGGCGAGTTCGGTATCCGGGTCAACTCCATCCATCCCTACTCGGTCGACACCCCGATGATCGAGCCGGAGCCGATGATGCAGATATTCGCCAAGCATCCTCGATACGTGCACAGCTTTCCGCCAATGCCATTGCAGTACAAGGGTTTTATGTCATCCGATGAAGTATCCGACGTCGTTGTGTGGTTGGCCGGCGACGGTTCCGGCACGCTGTCCGGCCAGCAGATTCACGTCGACAAGGGCGCCTTGAAGTACTGATCAGCGATCGTGTATGAACACCACGTGACCAGTAGCGCAAACACCAGGTCGCTCAGCGACGGATTTGATAAAGGCATAGTGATCGTCGGCGGGGGGCTTGCCGCCGCACGGACCGCCGAGCAGCTGCGCCGGGCCGAGTACACCGGTCCCATCATGATCGTCAGCGACGAGGTGCATCTCCCATACGACCGGCCGCCGCTCTCCAAGGAAGTGCTGCGCAAAGAGGTCGACGACGTCGTGCTCAAACCGCGTGAGTGGTACGACGAGAAAACCATCACCCTGCGGCTGGGTTCGGCCGCCACCAGCCTGGACACTCATGAGCAGACGGTGACGCTGGCCGACGGGACGGTCCTCGGCTACGACGAGTTGGTCATCGCGACCGGCCTGGTGCCGCGGCGCATTCCGGCATTTCCCGATCTCGAGGGCATTCGGGTGCTGCGGTCGTACGACGAGAGCATGGCGCTGCGCGAACACGCCTCGGCCGCCCAGCGCGCCGTGGTCGTCGGCGCGGGCTTCATCGGCTGCGAGGTGGCGGCCAGCATGCGCGGCCTCGGGGTGCATGTCGTGCTGGTTGAGCCGCAACCGCAACCCCTGGCGGCGGTGCTCGGCGAGCAGATCGGCGAGCTGGTGGCGCGGCTGCATCGCGATGAGGGCGTCGATGTCCGCCTCGGCGCCGGGGTGGCGGAGGTGCGCGGCCAGGGGCATGTCGAAAGCGTGGTGCTGACGGACGGCACGGAGATGCCGGCCGATCTGGTGGTCGTGGGCATCGGGTCACGCCCCGCCACCGAATGGCTGGACGGCAGCGGCATCGAGGTCGACAACGGGGTGATCTGCGACGAAGCCGGACGCACCAGCGCGCCCAACGTATGGGCGCTCGGCGACGTCGCGTCCTGGCGCGATCCGATGGGACATCAAGCGCGCGTGGAACATTGGAGCAACGTCGCCGAGCAGGCCCGTGTCGTGGTGCCCGCGATGCTGGGACGCGACGCACCGTCCAACGTGGTCGTCCCGTACTTCTGGAGCGACCAATACGACGTCAAGATCCAGTGCCTGGGGGAGCCGCACGCCACCGACATCGTGCATCTCGTCGAGGACGACGGCCGCAAGTTCCTGGCTTATTACGAGCGCGACGGTGTTTTGGTCGGTGTGGTTGGCGGCGGGTTGCCCGGCAAGGTCATGAAGGTGCGCGGCAAAATCGCTGCCGGCACACCGATTTCGGAGATGCTTGGATCCGGATAGGGCCCGGCTGGGGAACTCTGGGGAACTACTGCCAAACCACCGGCGGGCCGTGCGGATGGCATTCGGCCAGAATCCGCAGCTCGCCGCCGGGCCAGCTACGGGCGCGCACCAGAAATTTCAGCGGCGAGCCGGGTCCGTCGCGCGCCGGCTCGAGGGTGAGGTGCGCGAACGGCGAGGAGGCACCGGCCTGGCCGCCCAGTGCGTCGACGCCGCCGCGGACCGTGGCACGTTCGTCGGGGGACAGATACTGCCAGGTGATCGAATGCCACAGCACGGTCAGCGCGCCGTCGGCGAGGGTCAGGCCGGCCACCGCGTCGCCGGCCGTCTGGCGCGCTAACCGCGCCGGGACGTTGCGGGCAACCGCAATCGCGCCGCGTAGCCGCTCCAGCCGCGCGCTCTGGTCCGGCCAGACGTAGCTCAGCACGGCCATCTCCCCGTCGGCGCCGGTGACGTCGATGGGCGCGATGTCGTACCCACGCCGTTCGGCGATCCGCACCGCACCCGCCGATGGCGGTGCGCCGTGCCATGCGTCGCCGATGGTCACCGGGGAGTCCACCGGGCCCCACTGGCCGCCGGGGTAGCGGTAGTGGTAGTGGTCGGCCCGCAGGTTCAGCCCAGCGCTCGTCCCGATCTCGAAAAGCCTTACCGGAAAATTGAATTGAGCGCCGATAAGCATCAGCCCGCCGATCAGCGCGGCCGATCGGCCCACCTCGTTGGTCTGTGGTGGTTGATCGAGGGCCGCGCGCAGCTCGTCCATTCGGGCGCCGGCGGTGCGCACGATCTCGGGCCAGGCGGCTTCGGCGTCCCAGGTGCCGCCGGTGCTGGGATACCAGCGGCGCAGCGAAGGTGCGCGGCCATCGAGTACCAACCGGTGCAGGCCGCCGAGCAGCCGAAGCGGCACCGCGTGGCGCGCCGAATCCTCTTCGCGGCCGGACAGAATGGTCGCGAAGACGCCGCCGGCTTCGACGTCTTTGGCCACGAGCTCGAACAGCTCGTCGTACATCGGGGAGCCGGAGCTTCCGCAGAACCGCCCCTGCGCCTGCAGGGTGTGGACCAGATGCTCGGTGTTCACGCACCCAGCCCGTTCAGCCCGGTGCCGACCACGTCGAACGCATTCCCCAGTGCCTCCGGCAACGTGACGGATTCATCACCCAGCCACTGTTCGTAGGCGCTCAATGCGACCCCGAGCATCGTCCAGGCGACTGTCTGGGGCAGTGGGTCGGTCGTTTTGCCGCCCAACCGGCGGGCCACGAATCCGGCCATCACCTCACGCCAGCCGGCGTACATCGTCATCGAATAGTCCTGCAGCTCCGCGGTTTGCAGGATGACCCGCATGCGTTGGCGGTGCCGCGCGGTCTCGCACTCGTCGAAGGTATTGAACGCCAGCAGTGCCGCCCGCAGCGCCTTGCCCAGCGGAACCCGGGGATCGAGGTTGTCGAGCAGCTGCTGCAGGTGCGTGAGGTGGGCGTCGAAGTCGCCCCAGAGGATGGCGTTCTTGGACGCGTAATAGCGGAACAGCGTGCGGCGCGCGATGCCGGCCGCCGCCGCGACGTCGTCGACGCTTACTTCGGCAAATCCCCGGGCGGTGAACAATTCGATGGCCACGTCGGTGATGTGGTCCGGCGTCGTCGTGCGGCGCCGGCCCACCCGCGACTGGGGCAACATCACACCCGCCCTTCCATTGCGGCACTCGATGCCATATTGTGTCCAGATCGCCCGATCGTTGTCGAGACCCCAAGAGAGGCAAATTCACATGGACGACGTTTTTTCTGAGACCGAGACCGACACCGAGCTGGTCACCGAGACCCTGGTCGAAGAGGTGTCCATCGACGGAATGTGCGGGGTCTACTGACCGTGCCGGCGCCCGCGCGGGCTGGTCGGGAAGAAAACCTGTTCGACCCAAACCTGTTCGACCCTGAGCGTGGCTGGCGGTTGCACCCGCAGGTGGCGGTTCGGCCGGAGCCTTTTGGCGCGCTGCTCTACCATTTCGGCACCCGCAAGCTGTCGTTTCTGAAAAATCGCACCATCCTCACGGTGGTGCAGTCGCTGGCCGATCATCCCGACGTCGTGTCCGCCTGCCGCGCCGCGGGGGTGGACGACTCCCGGCAGGGTCCCTACCTGTACGCGCTGGGTGTGCTGGCCGATTCCAACATGCTGGTAGCACAGGAGGCTACGTGACATCGGCTGCCGTGCCCCGGCTCATCGAACAGTTCGAGCGCGGATTGGACGCACCCATCTGCCTGACCTGGGAGCTGACGTACGCGTGCAACTTGGCCTGCGTGCACTGCCTCTCGTCGTCGGGCAAGCGCGATCCAAAAGAGTTGTCCACCCGCCAATGCATGGACCTCATCGATGAGCTGGAACGCATGCAGGTGTTCTACGTGAACATCGGCGGCGGGGAACCCACCGTGCGCCCGGACTTTTGGGAACTGGTGGATTACGCCACCGCGCACCACGTCGGCGTGAAGTTCTCTACCAACGGCGTTCGGATCACGCCCGAGGTGGCCGCGCGGTTGGCGGCCAGTGACTACGTGGACGTTCAGATCTCGCTGGATGGCGCCACCGCCGAGGTCAACGACGCCGTGCGTGGCGCCGGGTCATTCGACATGGCGGTGCGCGCGCTGGAGAACCTGGCCGCGGCCGGCTATTCGGATGCGAAGATCTCCGTTGTGGTCACCCGCCACAATGTCGACCAGCTCGACGAATTCGCCGCGTTGGCAAGCCGTTACGGTGCTACCTTGCGGATCACCCGGCTGCGGCCGTCGGGCCGGGGCGCAGATGTCTGGGGGGACTTGCACCCCACCGCCGCCCAGCAGGTCCAGCTGTATGACTGGCTGGTCGCCAAGGGGGAGGGGGTGCTTACCGGTGACTCGTTCTTCCACCTGTCGCCGCTCGGCCCGTCCGGCGCCCTGGCCGGACTGAACATGTGCGGAGCCGGCCGAGTGGTGTGCCTGATCGACCCGGTGGGCGACGTGTACGCCTGCCCATTCGCCATCCATGACCGCTTCCTGGCCGGAAACGTGTTGGCTGACAGTGATTTTGGATCTGGCTTCGCCAACGTCTGGAAAAATGCCCCGCTGTTTCGCGAGCTCCGCGAACCCCAGTCCGCGGGCGCCTGCGGCAGCTGCGGCCACTACGACAGTTGCCGGGGCGGGTGCATGGCGGCCAAATTCTTCACCGGTCTGCCGCTGGACGGGCCGGATCCCGAATGCGTACAAGGACACAGCGCTTCGGCGCTGGCCCGCGAACGCATTACACCGCGGCCCCGGGCCGACCACTCCCACGGGCGGCGGGTCCGCGGACCGGTGCCGCTGACGCTATCTACGCGACCACCGGCCCGGCTGTGCAACGAAAGCCCCGTGTAGCCATGGCCGACGAATGGTTTGAAACGGTCGCGATCGCCCAGCAACGCGCTAAGCGGCGGTTACCGAAATCCGTTTACTCGTCCCTGCTTGCGGCCAGCGAAAAGGGCGTCACCGTTGGTGACAATGTCGAAGCGTTCAGTGAGCTCGGTTTTGCGCCGCATGTCATTGGGGCGCTGGAAAAGCGCGACCTGTCGACCACCGTTATGGGGCAAGAGATTTCACTGCCGGTAATCATTTCGCCGACCGGTGTGCAGGCCGTAGACCCAGATGGTGAGGTCGCCGTCGCCCGGGCGGCGGCGGCGCGGGGAACGGCGATGGGCCTGTCCTCTTTCGCCAGCAAGCCGATCGAGGAGGTCATCGCCGCCAACCCCAAGGTCTTCTTCCAGGTCTACTGGCTCGGTGGGCGCGACGCCATTGCCGAGCGGGTGGAACGGGCGCGGCAGGCCGGCGCGGTCGGTTTGATCGCCACCACCGATTGGTCGTTCTCGCATGGCCGCGACTGGGGCAGCCCCAAGATCCCGGAGGAGATGAATCTGCGCACCATGCTGCGGATGTCTCCCGAGGCGATCACCAAGCCGCGGTGGCTGTGGAAGTTCGGCAAGACGCTGCGCCCACCGGACCTGCGGGTGCCCAACCAGGGCCGCCGGGGCGAGCCCGGGCCCGCGTTCTTCGCCGCCTACGGGGAGTGGATGGGCACCCCGCCGCCGACCTGGGACGACATCGCCTGGTTGCGGGAACTGTGGGGCGGCCCGTTCATGCTCAAGGGCGTGATGCGGGTCGACGATGCCAAAAGAGCGGTCGACGCAGGTGTTTCGGCGATATCGGTGTCCAACCACGGTGGCAACAATTTGGACGGCACGCCCGCCCCGATCCGCGCCCTGCCCGCGGTTGCCGAGGCGGTCGGTGACCAGGTCGAAGTGTTGATGGACGGCGGCATCCGCCGCGGCAGCGACGTCGTCAAGGCGGTGGCGCTGGGAGCGCGGGCGGTGATGATCGGCCGCGCATACCTGTGGGGTCTCGCCGCCGCCGGGCAATCCGGTGTGGAAAACGTCCTGGACATTCTGCGCGGGGGCATCGACTCGGCACTGATGGGCCTCGGGCACGCGTCGGTTCACGATCTCGGTCCGGACGACGTCCTGGTGCCCGCCGGCTTCACCCGGGCGATCGGCTTACGACCGCGTCAATCCTGATACGGGCGGGGCAGCCGTGGCGGACGAGCCGAATTGTCCGGTGGCCGGTGAGTGCGGCGTAAGAAATTTCGATGGAAGGTTGAAACAATTGGTGCACGCCAGGTGAATTCGGCCTACCATCGGCAAGTGCCCTTATGCGGCGAACTGGGGAGTGCGACGTCGAACCAGGTATTAGGCACCTCGCCGTCAATAATGATTCCGCTGGGGTCAACCGAGCAGCATGGTCCGCACCTGCCGCTGGATACCGACACCCGGATAGCGTCCGCCGTCGCCCGCGCCGCCCAGCCCCGCCTCGGCGCCGGCCTCGAGCAGGACGGCCTCGAGGGGAATTGGCTAGTGGCCCCGGCGATCGCCTATGGCGCCAGCGGAGAGCACCAAAGTTTCGCCGGAACGATCTCCATCGGCACCGACGCCCTGACCATGCTGCTGGTGGAATACGGCAGGTCGGCGGCCTGTTGGGCGCAGCGGCTGGTCTTCGTCAACGGCCACGGCGGCAACGTCGGCGCGCTGCAGCGTGCGGTGCGCGAGCTGCGCGCCGAGGGTCGCGACGTCGCATGGTGTCCGTGTACCACTGCCGGTGGCGATGCTCATGCCGGCCATACCGAAACGTCGGTATTGCTGCATATTTCGCCGGCCGACGTGCTGACCGACCGGTGGCTCGCGGGCAATGGCGCACCCTTGTCCGAGTTGCTGCCGTCGATGCGCCGCGGCGGGGTTGCGGCGGTCAGCCGGGTAGGCGTGTTGGGGGATCCGACCACCGCGACCGCAGCTGAGGGGAAGCGCATCTTCGCCGAGATGGTCGACGGCTGTGTCCGTCGAATCGCCGGATGGTCGCCGGCGGCCGACGGGATGCTGACATGACTCAGGCTCGACTGCCTGACGGGTTCGCCGTTCAGGTCGACCGCCGCGTGCGAGTGCTCGGCGACGGCTCGACCCTGCTCGGTGGCTCACCCACCCGACTGCTGAGGCTGGCTCCCGCCGCCCAGGACATGCTGTCCGATGGCCGGCTAAAGGTGCGTGACGAGGTCAGCGCCCAACTGGCCCGCACCCTGCTGGACGCCACGGTGGCGCACCCGCGGCCAGCGGGTGGCCCGTCGCACCGGGACGTGACCGTGGTGGTTCCGGTGCGGGACAACACCGCCGGCGTGCGGCGTTTGGTCAGCTCACTGCGCGGCCTGCGTGTCATCGTGGTGGACGACGGTTCGCAGCGCCCGATTGAGCCGGAGGACTTTATCGGCGCGCACTGCAACATCGAAGTGTTGCGCCACCCCCGCAGCAAGGGGCCGGGGGCGGCACGCAATACCGGTCTGGCCGCCTGCAACACCGACTTCGTCGCATTCATGGATTCCGATGTCTCGCCGCGACGGGGCTGGTTGGAGGCGCTGCTCGGGCATTTCTGCGATCCCACCGTCGGCTTGGTCGCACCACGCATCATCGGTCTGTCGCAAGGCGAGAACGCGGTGGCGCGCTATGAGGCGGTGCACTCGTCAATGGACCTCGGTCAGCGGGAAGCGCCGGTGTTACCCCACAGCACGGTGTCCTACGTTCCCAGCGCGGCGATCATCTGTCGCTGCACCGCCATTCGCGACGTCGGCGGGTTCGACGAGACCTTGCTGTCCGGCGAGGATGTCGACCTGTGTTGGCGCCTGATCGAAGCGGGCGCCCGGCTGCGTTACGAACCGATTGCGCAGGTCGCCCACGATCACCGCACCGAACTACGGGATTGGATAGCGCGCAAGGCGTTCTACGGCGGCTCAGCGGCTCCGCTGTCGGTGCGTCACCCGGACAAGACGGCCCCGGTAGTGATCTCCGGGTGGGCATTGACGGCCTGGATTCTCATGGCACTCGGGACGAGCATCACGCAGCTGGCGTCGATCGTGATCGCCCTCCTGACGGGCCGCCGGATAGCAAGGGCCATGCGCACCGCCGAGACTTCGCCTCGGGATGTGCTCGCGGTCGCCAGCCGCGGCCTGTGGTCGGCGGCGCTGCAGCTGGCGTCGGCCCTGTGCCGGCACTACTGGCCGCTGGCATTGCTGGCGGCCATGGTGTCGCGTCAGTGCCGGCGGGTGGTGTTGGTCGCGGCGGTTATGGACGGGGTGGTGGATTGGCTGCGCCGCAGGGATGCCACCGGTGATGACGCCCAACCGATCGGGCTGCTCACCTATCTGGTGCTCAAGCGGATCGACGATCTGGCCTACGGCATGGGATTGTGGCGGGGCGTAGTCCGCGAACGCAACCTTCGCGCGCTCAAACCGCAGATTCGGACCTAGCCGCCGCCTTGACCCCGCCTTGAGTAAAGCCGTCCTGCACAGCGACGTACTGATCGTCGGTGCCGGCAGTGCTGGATCAGTTGTTGCCGAACGTCTTTCCGCCGACCTCCGCTATGTCGTGACCGTCCTCGATGCGGGGCCCGGACTCACCGATCCGGGGCTGCTGGCCCAGACCGCGAATGGCTTGCAACTACCGATTGGTGTGGGCAGCCCGCTGGTCCAGCGCTATCTCACCAAGCTCACCGAGCGGCCCGCTCGCCAATTGCCCATCGTGCGGGGAGCGACGATCGGCGGTTCCGGCGCGGTCAACGGCGGCTACTTCTGCCGCGGGTTGCCCGGCGACTTCGGCCGCGCCGCGATACCCGGCTGGGCCTGGTCTGACGTTCTCGACCACTTTCGGGCCATCGAGACGGACCTGGATTTCGACGGCCCCGCCCACGGCGACAGCGGCCCCATCCTGGTTCGCCGCACACACGAAATGACAGGTGCCACCGAAACCTTCCTCGCCGCTACCGAGCGCGCGGGGTTTCCGTGGATCGCCGACCTCAACGACGTTGGGCCGGAAATGCTTTCGGGTGTGGGCGCGATCCCACTGAACATCGTTGACGGCGTACGCGTGAGCTCGGGGGCCGGCTATCTTGATACCCGCGCTGACACGGCCCAACCTGACACTGCTGGCGCGGACGCGGGCGGTGCGGTTGCGGTTCTCCGCCGCAACCGCGGTGGGTGTCGACGCGGTGGGGCCGGAAGGTCCGGTGACGTTGACCGCCGATCGAATCGTGCTGTGCGCCGGTGCGATTGAGTCGGCTCATCTGCTGATGCTCTCCGGCGTCGGCGAACCGGCCATGCTGCGGGCAGCGGGCGTCGAAGTGGTGGTGCCGCTGCCGGTTGGGACGGCATGCGGCGACCACCCGGAGTGGGTGCTGCCGACAAGTTGGGAGGTGGCCGTGGACCGTCCGGTGTTAGAGGTGGTGTTGAGCACCCCCGACGGCCTCGAGATCCGGCCGTACACGGGTGGTTTCGTTGCGATGACCGGCGATGGCACCCCCGGGCACCGCGACTGGCCGCACATCGGGGTGGCGCTGATGCGGCCGCGGTCGCGCGGACGCATCACGCTGGTCTCGGCCGATCCCGAGGTGCCGCCGCGAATTGAGCACCGCTACGACAGCGAACCGGAAGACGTCGCCGCGCTACGGCAAGGCAGTGAATTGGCACGCGAACTATGCGGTGCGACAACGCATATCGGGTCGGCGGTGTGGTCGACGTCGCAGCACCTGTGCGGCAGTACCCCGATGGGCGTCGACGGCGACCCCGGGGCCGTGGTTGACCCGCGGTGCCGGGTCCGCGGTATCGAAAACCTTTGGGTGATCGACGGTTCCATCCTGCCGGTGATTCCCAGCCGCGGTCCGCACGCCACGATCGTGATGCTGGGGCACAGGGCGGCGGAATTCGTACAGTGAATTTCGGCTACGCCTCTTTACGGGCCGCCCGTCTCAGGAACCGCAGCTGTCGGCCGTCACGCCCGGGAGCCCAGAGTGCGATCAGGACCGCCGCGATCCCGACGATCACGGCCAGCGTGATCGTGGAAGCGTGCAGGGCGGTCAGGAACGCCGTCTTGCTGAGCGTGGCCAGTTGGCTCCCCTGCGGGCCAAGCCTGGCGGCCAGCTCGACGGCTTTGGCCAGTGAGTCGCCGGCCGGGCCGCGAACCGGCGCGGGAAAGTCCGCGAGCCTCGGCGCGAGTTCGTGGGTGTAGCGCCCGGCCAGAATCGAACCGGCCACGGCGATTCCCAACGCGCCACCCATCTCTCGCGACGTGTCGTTTACCGCGGAGGCGACGCCCTGCTTTTCGTCGGGAACCGCGCCCATGATCGCCGACGTCGTCGGCGCCGTGCACATTCCGATGCCGGTGGCGAGTATCAATGTCGGCCAGGCGAATTCGGAATACGTCGAATGCAGGCTGAGTCCGTACATGCAAGCGAAACCAACCGCCATCAGCAGCGTGCCGATGAATAGCACAAGTCGCAGGCCCAGTTTCGGCACATACCAAAATGACAGCGCCGAGAAAATGCCCAGCGGCACCATGAACGGGCCGAATGCAAGTGACGTCGTCAGGGGTGAGTAACCCATGATCTGCTGCACATACTGCATGCCGATATAGAAGAAACCAAACGTTGCGCCGAACAGGATGACGATCGCCGCCACCCCGGTGGCGAAGCTGGGGTTACTGAACAGCCGCACGTCTAGAAGTGGTTGACGGCGCCGGAATTCGACAATTCCGAACACCGCGGTGATGATCACACCGGCGACGAGACCGCCCCAGACCAGCGGGTCGCTCCAGCCACGATCGGGTGCCTCCAGGATCGCGGCGACCGCGATCGCGACGGCCGCGCCAATCAGCACCGCGCCCAGCCAATCGACTCGGGGAGCGTCGTTGTCACGCGACGACGAGACCGTGCACGTCAGGGCGAAGATCGTCAGCCCGGCGATGCCCAGTGACCAGAAGATCGCGTGCCAGTCCCAGAATCGAAGCAGCAGGCCGGATCCGATCATGCCGAGGACCCCGCCCGAACCGGCCGTACCGGCCCAGATCCCGACGGCCTTCATGCGGTCCGCTTTCCGATAGGCCACGGTCAGCAGCGACAGCGTCGCGGGCATGACGAACGCCGCGCCGACACCGGCCAGCGCGCGTCCGGCGATGATCTGCGCCGGGGTGTGCAACATTGCCGGTGCCATCGAGCCAACCGAGAAGATCACCAAGCCGGTCAGCAACGCACCCCGCCGGCCATAGCGGTCACCGATGGCCCCGGCGGGCAACAGCAGGCAGGCCAGCGCCACCGTGTAACCGTCGACCACCCAGGTCAGCTGGGTCTGGGTCGCCGAGGTAGCCACTGCGAGGTCACCCAGCGCGGTGTTCAGCGCCGTCATCGATCCAACCACCAGCCCGACGCCCATGCACGCCACGGCGAGCGTCCAGGCCCGGGCTCGGGGCGTACCGCCGATGCCTACCGCATCAGTACGCTGGTCAGGCCGGACAAGACTGTCGACCATAGTCATGCGCCTCCTCCCCGGGGCGAACTAATTTCCGAGACTAACAGTCTCGGACATAGACCGATAGTCTTGTTCTCAAACAGGGAGGTGCATCACAATTACCGACGGCAGTGGCGACCCGCGCCCGGCGCGGTCCCGGGCTCGTTTGCTGGAAGCCGCCGCCGCCCTGCTGCGCTCTGGGGGCCCCAGTGCGGTGACCGTCGATGCGGTCACCCGTGGCGCCAATGTAGCCCGAGCCACGCTGTACCGCCACTTCCCGAGCGGAAATGATTTGCTGGCAGCGGCGTTCAACAGCCTCATTCCGCCGGCCGCGCTGCCGCCCGACGAGGGTTCGCTGCGGGATCGGCTGGTCGCGGTTGTGCTGGCGCAGGCCGAATCCGTGGCGGAAGCCCCCGCGGCGTTGACGGCGATGTCCTGGCTGTCGCTGGGCCGCGACCTAGAAGGTTTGCCAGAACCCCGTCACACCCCGGCCGCCGACAGCGCGGCGATCACCACGTTGCGCGAACGCATCGCCCAGCAGTACGCGGCGCCATTCGACGCCATATTCGATAGCCCGGAGGCGGCCGAGTTGGGTGAGGTCGACCGGTCCCGGGCGATCGCCCTGCTGATCGGTCCGTTGGTGCTCGGGCGCCTGTCCACCTTGCCGGACTTCGACTACCGCGAATGCGCGTACGCGGCCGTTGACGGCTTCCTGCACGTGCAGCGCGCCCAGCACAGGGCTGGCGCAGCGAGCACCGAGTCGGCAGGTGCCTGAGCCCCTCGCCGCCTAGGGCAGTCCGTCCAGCCCGGCCGCGCCGTACTTCACTCCTGCTTTGCCGCCTAGGCCGACTGTGCCCGGATTGGAGCCGCCCCTCCCGGCGTTGCCGCCGTTGCCGCCGTCGCCGTACGACAGGGCATCGCCGCCATTGCCGCCGTTGCCGTTGGTGAGGCCGGCTCCGCCGCTGATGATGTTGCCCCCATCGCCGCCGTTGCCGCCGTCTCCGATGTTCGGGGCGTCGCCGCCGTCGCCGCCGTCCCCGGCGGGGGCATTTGTGTTGTTTCCGCCCGTGCCACCGGCTCCGCCGTTGCCCAAGAACGAGCCGCCGTTGCCGCCGTTGCCGCCGTTCGCGCCAGGGCCGCCGTGGGAGTCCCCACCGGTGCCGCCGGCCCCACCGTTGCCGATGACGCTGCCGCCGGTGCCGCCGGCGCCGCCGGCACCGCCCGCGTTGCCGCCGCCGTAGCCGCCGCCGGCGCCGCCGCTGCCGCCGTTGCCGACCATCCCGGCATTCCCGCCGGCGCCGCCAGGCCCACCAACAGTGAGTGGGCCTAGGCCTTCGGCGCCGGCGCCGCCGGTGCCGCCGTTGCCGAACGTCCCGCCGTCCCCGCCGTTGCCACCGGCCCCGGCGTTGCCGACCACCGTGCTCCCGCCGGTACCGCCGGCGCCCCCGGCGCCGAACAGTCCGCCGGTTCCGCCGTTACCGCCCGCTCCGCCGCCACTCTGGCCGGTCCCGCCGTTGCCGCCGGCCCCGCCGGCGCCACCCAGTGCGCCGTCCCCGCCGTTGCCGCCGGTCCCGCCGACGCCGCTTATCCCGCCGCTGGCCCCGCCCGCGCCGCCCGCCCCGCCGGTGCCGAACAGTCCGCCGGCCCCGCCGTTGCCGCCGTTGCCGCCGGCGCCTGTGCTCGAGGCCGAGGCCGCACCGGCGCCTCCCGCGCCGCCGCTGCCGAACAGACTGCCGGCCCCTCCGTTGCCGCCCTTACCGCCGGCCACGCCGGATCCGCCGTTGCCACCGTTACCGAACAACAGCCCGGCATCCCCGCCGTTAGCCCCGGACCCCGGTGCCGCGTTGGCGCCGTTGGCGACCAGCGGGCGCCCGAACAGCTCCTGGGCGGGCGCGTTGACCGCGTTGAGCATAGTTTGCTGGGCGTTGGCTTCGGTGCTGGCATACGCAGCCGCACTCGAGGTCATGCTCCGGACAAACTGCTCGTGAAACGACGCCACCTGGGCGCTGACAGCCTGATAAGCCTGGGCGTGACTGCCGAACAACGCGGCGATCCCGGCCGAGACCTCGTCGGCGCCGGCGCCCAGCACCCCCGACGTCGGAGCCCACGCCGCCGCATTGGCCGAGCTGATCGTCGAACCGATGTTCGCTATGTCCGATGCCGCCGCCGTCACGAACTCCGGCGCCGCGATTACAAACGACATGATCGTTCTCCCAGGGGTCCCGGTTGAAGTATCAGCAGATCGTATCCCGGTACTTACCGCAGTGAGTACGAAATGGGCAGGTGCTTTAGACCCCCGACGAACGTGGTGGCGATGAGCTCGGGTTCACCGCTGAGTTGAATCGATTTCAATCGCGGCAACAGTTCGGTGAAGAAGCTGTTCACTTCCATGCGGGCCAGTGCGGCGGCACCCCGGCAGAAGTGTATGCCGAAGCCGAATGCCAAGTGCTTGTTGGGGTTTCGGCCGACGTCGAAGCGGAACGGGTCGTCGGACACTTCCTCGTCGCGGTTGGCCGAGACGTAGGACAGATACACCGCCTCGCCTTCGGCGATCGACACGCCGCGGATGGCGGTGTCCTCGGTGGCGGTGCGCATGAATTCCTTGACGGGCGTCACCCAGCGGATCATTTCCTCGGTGGCCAGCGGCATCAGGTCGGGTTCGTCGGTCAGCCGCTGTCGCTGGTCCGGGTTTCGATCAGCGCGTGTAGCCCGCCGGCGATGGTTGCGCTGGTGGTGTCGTGGCCCGCGGTGGCGACGATGACGTAGTAGGACGCGGTGTCGATGTCCGACAGCGGCTCGCCGTCCACCCGGGCATTGGCGATCGCCGACGCCAGGTCGTCGGTGGGGCGCGCGCGCCGGGCCGCGGTGAGGTCGTTGAAGTAGCTGAAGAACTCCAGCAATACGTTGAGTTGCTCTTCGGGGGTGCTGCCGCGCCGAAACTCGGTGTCTGGTTGTGATGGGGCCGCCAAAGAGTTCCTGCGTGAGGCGCAGCATCCGTCCGAAGTCCGATTCCGGCAGGCCCAGCAGCGACATGATGACGTAGAGCGGGTAATTCTTTGCGACTTCCCGCACGAAATCGCATTCCCCGCCGGTTTGGCGGCCGGCCTCCAGCATCTTGTCGACGTGGATCTTGGCCAGCTCGTCGACCCGGACCTTCAGCGCCCGCATCGCCTTGGGGCGAAACCAGTCCGCGCCGATCGCCCGCACCACCCGATGTTGCGGATCGTCCATGTGGATCAGCGTGTGCAACCCCGTTCCGCTGTCCAGGAGCGACTGCGCCAGATCGTCTGCCATCGCAGTTCCCAGCAGCGGCCGGGGCGCGCTGATGAACAGGTCGTTGGCACGTTCGATCTCCATCACGTCGGCGTGCTTGGTGATCGCCCAGAATGGCCGGTACGGGCGACGGTCGACGAACGAGACCGGCGCGTGGGCGCGCAGGTGGGTCAGCGCAGCGTGCAGCCGCGGCTCGTCCGTGTAGGCCATGGGGTGGGCGAAGATCTTCGCGGCTTTGTCAGATACCGGGTCGACTATTGGTGCGCGCCTTTGTATCCAGTGTCGTTGATCGCCGCGTTCACCAAGGCGGTTTCGGCGGCAACACTCTTCGCCTCACCGCCGCCGATGGCACCATCGAACTCGTAGAAGGTGGTGGCGGTCGTCCTTGCTTGGCTGGACTGCATCACCTTGGGATTTCGGTTACCAGCCTTGAACGCAGTTTGCGCCTTTATTGCGAAGCGGTCGGAGCAGATCTCTTGGTCGGACCAAACGACGGCACGAGCCCGTCGTTTAGATTTGGCCTGAGCGGGGAGCTAAGGCATACCGTTGAGGTTGCCTTGCGCCAGGTTTGCGGCTGGCCGGGCATACGACCAGCGCCCATTCGGGCGCGTCCGGGCCCACCCTTGGAGCCCGACGAATTTCAGCCGCCGCCAAATCCCGAATTCGACCAAATGCGGTCAACGGCGTCGAATGCCGCCGCACGATTACAGCAACCCCGGCATCCCGCCTTCGCCAAGCAACACCCCGCCGAGGCCGCTGGCCCCCGGAAGTTCCCACATGAGTGACGCCAATACCGGTGTTGCCGCCGCTGCCGCCTGGGAATGACTGGTCGCAACCCTTCGCGCTGCGGCAAACGGCTACGTCTGACCCGGCTGCCCGTCCAAGCCGAACAGCAACCCGCCCGTGCCGGCGGCGCCAGGAGTGGCCCCGGAGTTGCCGCCGTTGCCGCCGTCGCCGGCCAGTTGAGCGTCGCCGCCGTTGCCTCCAGCGCCCAAAATCCCCCCTGAGCCCGCGTCACCACCATTGCCGCCGTTGCCGATCAGCCCGGACTTCCCGCCGGCACCGCCGGTGCCGTTCTCAAAACTGGCCTGCCCGGCGGTGCCGCCGGCTCCGCCGTTGCCGCGCAAGAAGCCGGCGTTGCCCCCGGCGCCACCATTACCGGCGACTTCACCGGCGCCGCCGACCCCACCGGGCCCGCCGTCCCCACCGAGGACGCCGCCACTGCCGCCGGCCCCGCCGACACCGCCGTCGGAGCCGGATAGGTCACCACTTCCGCCCGCGCCGCCGGCGCCCCCCGACGCCCACAGCCCGCCGCTTCCGCCGGTCCCACCGATACCGCCCGTTCCGCCGGTGGTGCTGCCGCCGGCACCACCGACCCCGCCGGCACCAAACCATCCGCCTGCCCCGCCGCCGCCGCCTTGCCCACCAGGGAGACCGATGCCGCCGATGCCGCCGGCTCCCCCGGGGGCAAAGAATCCGCCGGCACCGCCCTGACCACCCGGACCTCCGAAGAAGTCGAGGCTGGCCCCGCCAGCCCCGCCGACACCACCCGTGGCGAAGAGTCCGCCTGCCCCGCCGGTGCCGCCTGCTCCACCGATATTGAGGGTGCCGGCAGCGACGCCGCCGGTGCCGGCCGCCCCGCCGACACCGTCGATCAGTCCACCGGCCCCGCCGCTTCCGCCGGTCCCGCCGGTCCCGCCGGATGGTGCGGCCCCGCCGCCTCCACCGGCTCCGCCGGCGCCGTGGAAGAACCCGCCGGCGCCGCCGTTGCCGCCGTTTTGGCCGGTCGCGGCGGACCCGCCGTTCCCGCCGTTGCCGACCAGCCACCCGGCGTCGCCGCCGTTTGCTCCGCTGCCGGGCGTCCCGTTGGCGCCGTTGCCGATCAGCGGGCGACCGGTCAGCAACTGGCTGGGCGCATTGATCACGCCGATGATGTCTTGTTCGATGGTCTGTAGGGGCGAGGAGTTGGCGGCTTCGGTGAGGGCGTACTGCGCCGCGCCGCCGCTCATGAGCTGCACGAACTGCTGATGAAACGATGCCGCCTGGGCGCTGAGCGCCTGATAGGCCTGCGCGTGGGCGCCGAATACCGCCGCGATCTGCGCCGACACCTCGTCAGCACCGGCGGCCAGCACACTTGACGTCGGGCCCAGGGCTGCGGAGTTGGCGGAACTGATTGTCGAACCGATACTCGCCAGATCTGTTGCTGCCGCCGCCACATACTCCGGCGCCGCGATCACGAATGACATAAAAGTTCCCCTGTCAGTCGGAGCCGGCCCGCCCGCTTCCTGACGAACTTTGTCAGGGCGGATCGTAACGCGATCGTCGGTTCCACCGAGGCGTTTACGGCAGACCGAGAGGGCCGATTCGCGTTTGCGCCTAAAACCTCAGCCAACCCGACCAGCGAGCATCCGTCGTACCAACCGCAGTTGTCTCCCGTCACGTCCGGGCGCCCAGACTCCGATCAGCAGCGCCGCCCGTCGATGCTGTTACCCGTGCCGCCAATGTAGCCCGAGCGCATCGCCCAGCAATCCGCGGCACCGTTCGATGCTGCATTCGATAGCCCAGGAGCAGCCGAATTGGGTGCGGTCGACCGATCCCGTGCCATCGCGCTACTGATCGGCCCACTGGTGCTGGGGCGCCTGTCCACGTTGTCGGACTTCGACTACCGCGAATGCGCGCGTGCGGCGGTAGACGGTTTCCTCTACACACAGCGGACTCAAAATATCCGAACTAGCGCAGCGAGTATTGAATCGGCAGGTGAGTGAGCCCCCCGACGAACGTGGTGGCGATGAGTTCGGGTTAACCATTGCACTCAATGGATTTCACCCGCGGAAGAAGCTCGGTGAAGAAGCTGTTCACTTCCATGCGGGCCAGCGCCGCGCCTGGACAGAAGTGCACGCCATAGCCGAATGGCAAGTGCCAAGTGCTTGTTGGGATCTAGGCCGACGTCGAAGCGGAACGGATCGTCGAACACTTCTTCGTCGCGGTTCGCCGATACGTAAGGGCCGACGGTCGACCAGCGATACCGGTGCGTGGGCGTGCGGGTGGGCCATCGCTGCGTGCAGCCGCGGCTCGTCCGTGTAGGCCGTGGGGTGGGCGAACACCTCCGCGGCTTTGTCCGATGTCGGGTCAATTATGGGTGTGCTCATGGCCGTTCACGCCTAGCTGGGCCCCGATTACGGTTCCACGGCGATAGGCAGCGATGCCGTGGGGCTAACGCCGAGCGCGGTGTTGGTGGTGACGTTGGTCATCGTCACGTCGATGGCGGAGTCGCCTTTGCCGACGGTGAAATTCTGGTTGGCGTTCAACTGCAACTGGAGTTGATAGGTGATGGTCTGCCCCGGATTGATCGCGAGCGGCGCGAGGAGTGGTTGGGTGAGGAAATCCATCCCGGTCCCTTCGGCGACGTACGGTGCCGTCACCCACGCCTTGGTGTCGGCGCTAAGCATCTGCAACGACCCGGCGGGCATCATCGCGGCGCCCGACGGGTTGCACGAGCAGTGGCCCAGGGATACCACCATGCCCACGTGGTCGAGGCCTGCGGCCGACGTGTTGGCCAGCGTGACGCTGAACGGCATGGGCGCTCCGCCCGGCCGGACCGTCGTGGGCCCCCCTGCGGTGATGGTGACGTCGATGCCGCCCGCCGACCCGTGCCCCCCGGCTGCGGGCGTCGGCGAGGCCGGGGAGGTGCCCGGCGCGCTCGAGGACGACGCCGATTGCGCGGCTGTGGTGGTGGAACCGGTAGATGTGCCGGAACTGGTCCCGGAACTGGTCGCGGTGTGGGAACTCGAGCAGCCGACAAGGGCCACCACCGTCGCTGCGCCGATCAAGGTGGCGGCCAGACTCGAAGGGGTGTTCATCAGGCCCTCCGGTATGATTCGCGGCTGCCACGTAGCGCAGGCGTAAGCGTAGCCCTCTTCGAGGCATATCCCTATCGGTCCATCGCAACGATTGAAGGGACAGCCGGATGACGACAAACACCTCGATGGTGAAGCTCGGATGGGTGCTCGCCATCACGGCCACGGTGATTACGTTAGGTACGGCGGGATGTTCGACGAACACGTCCGGCACCGGCACGTCCCCGACGACCGGGACCCCCTCAAGCGCAGCGGCAACCTCGGCAACGGCCAGCGCCCGGTTCGTGGGCCACTGGCACGTCCACGATGCGACCCTGGATATCACCCCGACGACGGCCGCCATCGCCGTGAGCCTGGGCATGGGCCCGTGCAGCCAATCACCCCAGGCCGCCTGCACGGAGTACGACACGCTGGGGGTGGTGTCTGGCGATGACTCGCAGCTAACGCTCACGGTCACCGGCTTGAGCTACGCCCTGCACAACGGCCAGACCACCACGGTTAACCCCAGCACGGGTCCGTCGACGGCGGTGGGCGACTCGATCCAGCTGGTATGGCAGGCGCCCGGGCTGCTGAAGGCCACGCTGCTGAAAGGCTTCCCGGGTTGGCAGGGCGGCAATCCTTATTGGTGCGGTGATGGTGTCAGCCAAAGCGATCTGCAACGGTGTGGCGCATAGCGGAATCCACGTACTCGAGGCCGGCAATCGAGACCGACCCGAGATTTGGCCTGAGCGGGGAGTTAAGGCATACTGTTCAGGTTGCCCTGCGCCAGGTTTGCGCCTGGTCGGGCATACGACCAGCGCCCACAACGGGCGCGTCCGGTCCCGTCCTTGTTCGCGACGAATTTCGGCCCTGAAATCGGCCCTGAAATTGGCGAGGAGAAGGCTGCGTGCGGGTGACATGCCCGAGCGCGGGGGCCGGTGGACCACGACAGGTAAACAGCGGCGCAATATCCGGCGCGACGCTAGATCGGCCTCAGTTGGCCGGGTCGATCGGCGCGCTGGGGGCACCAGGTCCGGACACGGGCCTTAAGTGGAGTGAGGTAGGAGAAGCGTGGCGGGACAGAAGATCCGCATCAGGCTCAAGGCCTACGACCATGAGGCTATTGACGCGTCGGCACGCAAGATCGTCGAGACCGTCGTACGCACGGGTGCCAGCGTCGTAGGTCCGGTGCCGCTGCCGACCGAGAAGAACGTGTACTGCGTCATCCGCTCTCCGCACAAGTACAAAGACTCGCGAGAGCACTTCGAAATGCGTACCCACAAGCGGTTGATCGACATCCTCGATCCGACGCCGAAGACCGTTGACGCCTTGATGCGCATTGATCTTCCGGCCAGTGTCGACGTCAACATCCAGTAGGAGATTTCGAGAGCAATGGCACGAAAGGGCATTCTCGGTACCAAGCTGGGCATGACACAGGTATTCGACGAGAACAACAGAGTGGTGCCGGTGACCGTGGTCAAGGCCGGGCCGAACGTGGTGACCCGCATCCGCACGCCGGAACGCGATGGGTACAGCGCCGTGCAGCTGGCCTACGGCGAGATCAGCCCACGCAAAGTCAACAAGCCACTGACCGGGCAGTACAGCGCCGCCGGCGTCAACCCACGCCGGTACCTGGCCGAACTGCGCCTGGACAACCCGGACGCGGCGGCCGAATACGAGGTCGGGCAGGAGCTGACGGCCGAGATCTTCGCCGACGCCACCTACGTCGACGTCACCGGTACCTCCAAGGGCAAGGGTTTCGCCGGCACCATGAAGCGGCACGGCTTCCGCGGGCAGGGCGCCGCCCACGGCGCTCAGGCGGTGCACCGCCGTCCGGGCTCCATCGGCGGATGTGCCACGCCCGCACGGGTGTTCAAGGGCACCCGGATGTCCGGCCGCATGGGCAACGACCGGGTGACCGTGCAAAACCTGTTGGTGCACAAGGTCGATACCGAGAAGGGCGTGCTGCTGATCAAGGGCGCAGTCCCGGGCCGCACCGGTGGACTCGTCATGGTCCGCAGCGCGATCAAGCGAGGTGAGAAGTAATGGCAGCCCAAAAGGACCAGAAGGCACTGAAGATTGACGTCAAGACCCCGGCCGGCAAGATCGAGGGTTCCGTCGAGCTGCCTGCCGAATTGTTCGATGCCCCAGCCAATATCGCGCTGATGCACCAGGTCGTCACCGCGCAGCGGGCGGCGGGCCGGCAGGGGACGCACTCGACCAAGACGCGCGGCGACGTCCGCGGCGGTGGCCGCAAGCCCTACCGGCAGAAGGGGACCGGTCGCGCCCGGCAGGGCTCGACGCGGGCCCCGCAGTTCACCGGTGGCGGTGTCGTACACGGTCCCAAGCCGCGCGACTACAGCCAGCGCACACCCAAGAAGATGATCGCCGCGGCGTTGCGCGGGGCACTGTCCGACCGGGCCCGCAACGGGCGCATCCACGCGGTCACCGAACTGGTGACCGGTCAGACTCCTTCCACGAAGAGCGCCAAGGAGTTTCTGGGCAAGCTGACTGACCGCAAGCAGGTGCTGGTCGTCATCGGCCGCAGCGATGAGACGGGTGCGAAAAGCGTGCGCAACCTGCCCGGTGTGCACTTCGTGACGCCCGGCCAACTCAACACCTATGACGTGCTGCGCGCCGATGACGTGGTGTTCAGCGTTGAGGCCCTCAACGCCTATATCGCCGCGAATACCGCCTCTAATACGACTGAGGCCGAGGAGGTTACGGCCTGATGGCGACCATCGTTGACCCGCGCGACATCATCCTGGCTCCGGTCATCTCGGAGAAGTCCTACGCACTGCTCGACGACAACGTGTACACGTTCGTGGTGCGCCCCGATTCGAACAAGACGCAGATCAAGATCGCTGTCGAGAAGATCTTCTCGGTCAAGGTCGCATCGGTGAACACCGCGAATAGACAAGGCAAGCGCAAGCGCACCAGGACCGGATTCGGCAGGCGCAAGAACACCAAACGCGCCATCGTCACCCTGGCGCCGGGCAGCAAGCCGATCGACCTGTTCGGAGCGCCGGCCTAGCCGCGCGAGAGAAAGACCTGATTAGACATGGCACTTCGCAAGTACAAGCCGACGACCCCCGGTCGTCGCGGCGCCAGCGTGTCCGATTTCGCCGAGATCACCCGGTCCGAGCCGGAGAAGTCACTGGTGCGCCCGCTGCACGGTCACGGCGGTCGCAACGTACACGGCCGGATCACCACCCGCCACCAGGGTGGCGGTCACAAGCGCTCCTACCGGGTGATCGACTTCCGTCGCAACGACAAGGACGGTGTCAACGCTAAGGTCGCACACATCGAGTACGACCCGAACCGCACCGCGAACATCGCGCTGCTCCATTTCCTCGACGGCGAGAAGCGTTACATCATTGCCCCGCAAGGACTGTCGCAGGGTGACGTGGTGGAATGTGGCCCCAACGCCGACATCAAGCCGGGCAACAACCTGCCGTTGCGTAACATCCCGGCCGGTACGCTGGTCCACGCCGTGGAGCTGCGGCCGGGCGGAGGCGCCAAGCTCGCGCGTTCGGCCGGGTCGAGCATCCAGTTGCTCGGCAAGGAGGGTAGCTACGCATCGCTGCGTATGCCCAGCGGTGAGATCCGTCGTGTCGACGTGCGCTGCCGCGCGACCGTCGGCGAGGTGGGCAACGCCGAGCAGGCAAACATCAACTGGGGCAAGGCCGGCCGGATGCGGTGGAAGGGCAAGCGCCCGTCGGTCCGCGGTGTGGTGATGAACCCGGTGGACCACCCGCACGGCGGTGGTGAAGGTAAGACCTCCGGTGGCCGTCACCCGGTCAGCCCGTGGGGCAGGCCCGAGGGCCGCACCCGCCATGCGAACAAGGCCAGTAACAAGCTGATCGTCCGACGCCGGCGCACCGGCAAGAAGCATTCGCGCTAGGGAAGTTTCAGGAGTAGCCAACTATGCCACGCAGCCTGAAGAAGGGCCCGTTCGTCGACGACCATCTGCTCAAGAAGGTCGACGTGCAGAACGAGAAGAACACCAAGCAGGTCATCAAGACCTGGTCGCGCCGGTCGACGATCATTCCGGACTTCATCGGGCACACCTTTGCGGTGCACGACGGACGCAAGCACGTCCCGGTATTCGTCACCGAGGCGATGGTGGGCCACAAGCTTGGTGAATTCGCGCCGACTCGCACCTTCAAGGGGCACATCAAGGACGACCGGAAGGCCAAGCGGCGATGAGTACCACAACTGAATTTCCGTCGGCGGTCGCCAAAGCACGGTTCGTGCGGGTGTCGCCGAGAAAGGCGCGCCGGGTGATCGACCTGGTGCGTGGCAGGTCGGTGGCCGACGCGCTGGACATCCTGCGCTGGGCCCCCCAGGCCGCCAGCGAGCCGGTGGCCAAGGTGATCGCGAGTGCCGCGGCCAACGCGCAGAACAACAACGGACTAGACCCGGCGACGTTGGTGGTGGCCACGGTTTACGCCGATGAGGGTCCGACCGCCAAGCGCATCCGTCCGCGCGCCCAGGGGCGTGCGTTCCGGATCCGCAGACGGACCAGCCACATCACGGTGGTGGTGGAAAGCCGCCCGGCAAAGGATCAGCGGTCGGCAAAGTCGTCGCGCGCCCGTCGTGCCGAGGCCAGCAAGGCCGCCGCCAAAGCACCTGCCAACAAAGCTGCCGACGTGAAGGCGCCGGCCAAGGCACCGGCCACCAAGAAAGCTCCGGCCAAGAAGGCGCCCGCCAAGGCTTCGGCCGCTAAAGCGCCTGCCAAGAAGGCGCCCGCCAAGAAGGCGCCCGCCAAGACGTCTGAGGCTTCTGACGCGAAGGGAGGCTCAGACTAGTGGGCCAGAAGATCAACCCGCACGGCTTCCGGCTGGGCATCACCACCGATTGGAAGTCTCGCTGGTACGCCGACAAGCTGTACTCGGAGTACGTCAAGGAAGATGTCGCGATCCGTCGGCTGCTGTCCAGCGGCCTCGAGCGCGCGGGGATCGCCGACGTGGAGATCGAGCGCACCCGCGACCGGGTCCGGGTGGACATTCACACCGCCCGACCGGGGATCGTCATCGGCCGCCGTGGCACCGAGGCCGACCGGATCCGTGCGGACCTGGAAAAGCTGACCGGCAAGCAGGTCCAGCTCAACATCCTCGAGGTCAAAAACCCTGAGGCGCAAGCGCAATTGGTGGCCCAGGGGGTCGCCGAGCAGTTGAGCAACCGGGTGGCGTTCCGCCGTGCCATGCGCAAGGCCATCCAGTCGGCGATGCGTCAGCCCAACGTCAAGGGCATCCGGGTGCAGTGCTCGGGCCGCCTCGGCGGCGCCGAGATGAGCCGCTCGGAGTTCTACCGCGAGGGGCGGGTGCCGCTGCACACGCTGCGTGCCGACATCGACTACGGCCTGTACGAGGCCAAGACCACCTTCGGCCGGATCGGCGTGAAGGTGTGGATTTACAAGGGCGACATCGTCGGTGGGAAACGTGAACTGGCCGTCGCCGCGCCGGCGGGCCCCGAGCGTTCGCGTCGCGAGCGGCCGTCGGGCGCGCGTCCGCGCCGCAGTGGCGCGTCGGGCACCACGGCGACTAGCACCGAGGCCGGGCGGGCCGCGGGCGAAGAGCCGGCCGGCGGGTCCGCTGGGGACGGCGCGCCACCCCTCGAGCCGCAGAGTACGGAGAGCTGAATCATGCTGATTCCCCGCAAAGTTAAGCACCGCAAGCAGCACCATCCCCGCCAGCGCGGCATCGCCAGTGGCGGCACGTCGGTGAACTTCGGCGACTACGGCATCCAGGCCCTCGAGCACGCCTACGTGACCAATCGGCAGATCGAGGCCGCTCGTATCGCCATCAACCGGCACATCAAGCGTGGCGGGAAGGTGTGGATCAATGTCTTCCCCGACCGCCCACTGACCAAGAAGCCCGCCGAGACCAGGATGGGTTCTGGGAAGGGCTCGCCGGAGTGGTGGGTGGTCAACGTCAAGCCCGGCCGGGTGTTGTTCGAGCTCAGCTACCCCAATGAGCAAACCGCCCGGTCGGCGCTCACCCGCGCAATCCACAAGTTGCCGATCAAGGCGCGCATCGTGACCCGAGAGGAACAGTTCTGATGGCAGTGGGAACTTCCCCCGGCGAACTGCGCGAGCTCACCGACGAGGAGCTGGCCGAGCGTCTGCGCGAATCCAAGGAGGAGCTGTTCAACCTCCGCTTCCAGATCGCGACCGGCCAGCTCACCAACAATCGGCGGCTCCGCACGGTGCGTCAGGAAATCGCACGCATCTACACCGTGCTGCGGGAACGAGAACTGGGCCTGGCATCCGGCCCCGGTGGCGACGAGAAGGAATAGTGAAGGAATCGTGATGGCAGAGGCTAATACCGGCACACCAGCCAAGGTGACCAAGGCGCCCGCCAAGAAGGCCGCATCCAAGGCCGCCGCGTCGAAGGCCGCCGCGTCGAAGGCCGCCGCGCCCAAGGACGCTGCGCCCAAGGACGCTGCGCCCAAAGAAGCTGCGCCCAAAGAAGCTGCGCCCAAAGAAGCTGCGCCCAAAGAAGCTGCGCCGAAAGGCGCGAGCGGTGCTAAAGGCCCCAAGCACACGCCGGCCACTCCGAAGCCACGCGGCCGGCGCAAGACGCGCATCGGTTACGTGGTGAGCGACAAGATGCAGAAGACCATCGTGGTCGAGTTGGAAGACCGCATGCGGCACCCGTTGTACGGCAAGATCATTCGGACCACCAAGAAGGTCAAGGCGCACGACGAGAACAGCGTCGCCGGCATCGGGGACCGCGTGTCCCTGATGGAGACCCGTCCGCTGTCGGCGACCAAACGCTGGCGGCTCGTCGAGATCTTGGAGAAGGCCAAGTAGCCCTCCGCGTGGGTGGTCGCCTCCCGGTGTAATCTGCACGCGGTGTCCGGGAGGGGTAAGTCCACTACGAGAGTGAGGCCGGCGATGGCGGGTCAGACCGAATTTAACGGCAAGATCGAACTGGATATTCGCGACTCGGAGCCGGACTGGGGCCCATATGCGGCGCCGACCGCGCCGGAGAATTCGCCGAACATCCTTTATTTGGTGTGGGACGATACCGGTATCGCGACCTGGGACTGTTTCGGCGGCCTGGTTGAAATGCCGGCGATGTCGCGGATCGCCGAGCGCGGTGTGCGGCTGTCGCAATTCCACACCACCGCGCTGTGTTCACCGACGCGGGCGTCGCTGCTGACCGGTCGCAACGCCACCACCGTGGGCATGGCCACCATCGAAGAATTCACCGACGGTTTCCCGAACTGCAACGGGCGGATCCCGGCCGACACCGCATTGCTGTCGGAGGTACTGAACGAACGTGGTTACAACACCTACTGCGTCGGCAAGTGGCACCTGACCCCGCTGGAAGAGTCGAATATGGCGTCGACCAGGCGGCATTGGCCGACCTCGCGCGGCTTCGAACGGTTCTACGGCTTCATGGGCGGCGAGACCGACCAGTGGTACCCCGACCTGGTGTACGACAACCACCCCGTCAGCCCGCCGGGCACACCCGAGGACGGTTACCACCTGTCGAAGGACATCGCCGACAAGACCATCGAATTCATCCGCGACGCCAAGGTGATCGCACCCACCAAGCCGTGGTTCAGCTACGTCTGCCCCGGCGCCGGGCATGCCCCGCACCATGTCTTTAAAGATTGGGCCGACAAGTATGCCGGCAAGTTCGACATGGGTTACGAGCGCTACCGCGAGATCGTGTTGGAAAAGCAGAAGTCGCTGGGGATCGTGCCGCCGGGTACCGAACTGTCGGCGATCAACCCGTACATCGACGTAAAGGGACCGCAAGGCGAGCCGTGGCCGCTGCAGGACACCGTGCGGCCCTGGGGTTCACTCAACGATGAAGAGAAGAAGCTGTTTTCCCGGATGGCCGAGGTGTTCGCCGGATTCCTGAGCTATACCGATGCCCAGATCGGCCGGATCCTGGACTATCTCGAAGAATCCGGTCAGCTGGATAACACCATCATCGTAGTCATCTCCGACAACGGCGCCAGCGGTGAGGGCGGGCCGAACGGATCGGTGAACGAGGGCAAGTTCTTCAACGGCTACATCGACACCGTCGAAGAGAGCATGAAGTTCCTCGACCGGCTCGGCGGCCCCGAGACCTACAACCACTACCCGATCGGCTGGGCGATGGCCTTCAACACGCCCTACAAGCTGTACAAGCGCTACGCCTCGCACGAGGGCGGCATCGCCGACACGGCAATCATCTCCTGGCCCAACGGTATTCCCGCGCACGGCGAGGTTCGCGACAACTACGTCAACGTCTCCGACATCACTCCGACCGTCTACGATCTGCTGGGCATGACCCCGCCGGAGACGGTCAAGGGCATTGCGCAGAAACCGCTCGACGGCGTGAGTTTCAAAGCGGCCCTTGCCGATGCCAGCGCCGACACGGGGAAGGAAACCCAGTTCTACACCATGCTGGGTACCCGCGGGATATGGCACCAGGGCTGGTTCGCCAACACCATTCATGCCGCCACGCCGGCGGGTTGGTCGCATTTCGACGCCGATCGCTGGGAGCTTTTCCACATCGAGGCCGACCGCAGCCAGTGCCACGACCTGGCTGCCGAGCAACCCGAGAAGCTGGAAGAGCTTAAGGCGCTGTGGTTTTCCGAAGCCGCGAAGTACAACGGTCTGCCGCTTTCGGATTTGAACATCGTGGAAACGCTGACGCGGTTTCGGCCCTACCTGGTCGGTGATCGGCAGACCTACACGTACTATCCGGACGGCGCGGAGGTGGGCATCGGTGCCGCCGGCGAACCTCGCGGTCAGTCCTACTCCGTGGTGGCCGACGTGACCCTGGATACCACCGGCGCCGAAGGTGTGCTGTTCAAGCATGGTGGCGCCCATGGCGGGCACGTGCTGTTCATCCAGGACGGGCGGCTGCACTACGTCTACAACTTCCTCGGCGAGCGCGAGCAGCTGATTTCGTCGCCCGGAGCGGTGCCGCTGGGCAGACACCTTTTCGGCGCGCGCTTTTCGCGGACCGGAACGGTGCAGAACAGCCACACGCCCCTGGGTGTGGGCACCCTGTTCATCGACGAAACCGCGGTCGCGTCGGTACCGGATATGACGACACAGCCGGGGCCGTTCGGCCTGGCCGGTGCCAGCATCATGGTCGGGCGCAACACCGGTTCGGAAGTGTCGCGACGCTACAAGGCGCCGTACCGATTCACCGGCGGCACGATCGCACAGGTCACCGTCGACATCTCCGGCAAGCCGTACGAAGACCTGGAAAGAGAACTCGCGCTTGCCTTTTCGCGAGACTGAACGTACTGCGCGTTGGGTGTGCGCCGTCGTCGGCGGGGCGTGCCTGGTGGCCGGGGCGGTCGCGGGCTGCGAGAAGACCACCGCCGGAACCGCGATTCGGGCCGGTGGGACGACATCGACACCGTCTTTTGACCCAGCGGAGCCGGTGCCCGGCGTCGAGACGACGCTGCCCAGCCATATCCCACCGGCTGCCGTCACGTGCCTTCCGCCGCCCGTTGGTGGTGGCCGCTTGGCCATGGCCCGGGTGTCCGACTCGGTGGCGCCCAAGATCTTCGTCATCGTGCCGGACGGCTGGAGCTCGCCCGTCGGTACCGGCGAGACGGCATTGATATTGGCCGGTCCCGACGGCACGTCCGGCGCCGTGACCATCGGGGAGACCGCTCTCGAGCCAGCAGCCAGCAGCTGACCGGAACATATCAAAGCCCGTCAGGCACTTACGATTTCGCCGATAGGGTGACCCATATCTGGACCGATACCAAAAAGTACTCTGGTCGCCATCCAACTACAAGGCGCGGCAGGTGTGGCCGCATTCGATGCCGCGAAATCCACATTGATGCGGCAGCTTGCTGTCGTCGTTCCCTGAATTCCCTGAATTCCCTCAAGCCATGTTCTGATCGCCGCCCGGCTGCTAGCATCTGACCCCGTGCTATTGCTCGCTGTGGTGCGACAGCAGGAAAGAGTGTGCCCGCCAACGGCTCCCGGCGGTGGCGACGGATGACTACCCCGCCTCCGCCGCCCGGACCGCCGCCTCCCGGACCGCCGCCGCCCACAGCGCCGCCGCCGGCATCGGAGTCGCCCGCAGCGGCGCCCCCGGCAAAGCCCCCGTTGCACCCAAAGCGCATAGCGATCGGTCTCGGCATCATCTTGGCCGTCGTCATTACCTACTTGCTATCGCTGCTTGGCGTGCATTTACTGACCAAATCGGCGCCCGCGCTCCCCGAGGTCGATCTGAGCAAGTTCGAGAAGGAGGACACCGTTGTCCAGGTGCGCCTCGAAGAAATGAAGCCCACGGCAAATCGCCTCTCGGTGAATGTGCTCGTTTATCCCCAAGATTCGCTCTACGACCAAGATATGGGTGTGCTCAGTACCGACGCCGCGGTGCGTCTGTATCCACCTAACGACCTGGGCGACCTGCAATACGCGAAGGGAAAGGCGCCGACGCAACTCGCCACCACCGTCGTCGCGCACGGGAATGCCGGTAACTGGCCATTCGATTCGTACACCACAGAGGTGATCTCGGCGGACGTCTTCACCGGCGACTACCACCAACGAGTTCCCGCCCGCGTCGAAGTAGCCGGATACTTGGACGGCTGGGACGCTACCGTCACCCGCGTCCATGACCCCGACGACAAAGACAACCCGGAGATCCTGGACGACGTGAAAATCACGTTGCACAGGGCCAAGGGCCCGCTGGTGTTCGACGTGGGAATCTGCCTGGTCCTGCTCGCGCTGCCCGTGTTGGGATTGTGGGTGGCCATTCCGATGGTGTTGGGCCGGACGTCGTTCTTGCCGCCGTTTTGCACGTGGTACGCCGCGATGCTGTTCGCCATCGTCCCGCTGCGAAACATCCTGCCCGGCAACCCGCCGCCGGGCTCGTGGATCGACCAAGCCTTCGTGCTGTGGGTGTTGATAGCGATGATCACGGCGATGACGCTGTTCGTCGCCGCCTGGACTCGGCAACGGGATCGAAAACCGCCGAAAGCCTGAGCCGGTCGAGCTGGGCTAGCTGATTGCGTCGACGGCGTCTGAGACTCGTCCTTGGAAGTCGGGCGAAAGCGGGATGTAGCCGATTCGATTGAGGTCGACCTGGCCGGGGCCGATCGCTGTCTGCAGGAACGCCTTCACCGCCTGCGCCACGTCGGCGTCGGGGTATTTGGAGCAGACGATCTCGTAGGTGGCCAAGACGATCGGGTAGACGTCGGGCTGGGCGGGGTTGTAGAACGACGAGATGTCGAGCACGAGGTCGTTGCCTTGACCGGTGACCTTGGCGCCCTTGATCGTCTTGCCGACCGTGTCGGTGCCGATGCGCACCGGGCGTAACGACCTGCGGCTTGCCGGGGTCTTGATCTCGGCGGCGTAAAGCCCTTGCTGGAGCGCGTAGGACAATTCGTTGTAGCTGATCGCGCCCTCGGTGGTTTTCACTAACTCTGAGGTGCCCTTGTTGCCTTGGGCGCCGATGCCGACGCCGCCGTTCCACATCTTGCCCACGCCCTTATTCCAGGCTCCGCCGGATGCGGCCTGCAGGTAGGACTGGAAGTTGTCGGTGGTGCCGGATGCGTCGTTGCGGTAGACGACATGTATGTCCTCCGCCGGCATGGAGGCATTGAGCGCGGTCAGGGCAGGGTCGTCCCAGCGGGTGATGGTGCCGTTGAAGATCTTGGCCATCGTGGGCGCGTCGAGCACCAAAGAGTCGACGGTACCGAGGTTGTAGGTGATGGCCATCGGGCCGAATACCACCGGCAGGTTCCAGGCGTCGGCACCGCCGCATCGTTGTTTGGCGGCGGCGTATTGGTCGCCGGACAGGGGTATGTCCGATCCGCCGAAATCGGTCTTGCCGGCGAGGAATTCGCTTACGCCGGCGCCCGAGCCGTTGGCGTGGTAATCCAGCGTCTGCCCGGGGCAGGCCTTCTTGTAACTGTCGATGAACCGGGTCATTGCGTTGGCTTGCGCGGTCGAGCCGCTCACGGTCAAGGCCTGCTTGCCACCGCAGTCCACCTTGACCCCGCTGGCGTAGGCCAGGGTGGTGTGGGAGTTGCTGCATCCGGAGAGCGCCAGGACACCCGCGGCCAGCAAGCTAACAGCGGAGCCGATGACGGCGCCCCGTCGGTTGGTCTTCACGTTGATTGCCTCCTTGAGAACGACAACCCGGTGAGAGGCAGGTCGGTGCGCGGGGGTGTTGGGGGCCAGCCCAAAGTCACTCCGATTTCGACACATGACGACATTTACCGCGACCGAGCTAACACGCAAACAAACAACGGGTGAATGGTCAGCGTTTGGGCTGCCACGTGCCCCCGTCGAGGCGACGTAGCAGACGCTTCGGCGAAATTCTGAGGTCGCCGCGCCGTCGGCGCGCGGCTTCGCTACCATCTGACCTCGTGTGCCCGCCTTTGCCGACGGGGCAAGCCGCGGGTTCCAAACCCCTCTGGAGGTAGTGACAGATGACCCATCACGCTGGACCGACACCTCCGCCTGAGACGCCACAGGCACCTCCGCCTGCGCCGCCGGTTGCGTGGCCGCCGGCGTCTGCGCCGCCGCCTCCTGCGCCCGCTACGCCGCCTGCGGCGACGTCGCCTGCGCCGCCGGCCAAGGGGCGGGGACGGCGCATCCTGATCGGTGTCGGCATTGTGGTGGCTTTCCTCGGTGTGTACGGCCTGTCGCTGTTCGGCTTCCACTTGCTGGCCAAATCGGCGGGACCGCTCAAACCGCCAGACCTGAATGCGACCGACGACACCATCGTGTTGGTGCGCCTGGAGGAGCTGAAGACCGTCGCAAATCGTCTCACGGTGAAAGTGCTTGTGATTCCCCAGGAATCAATGTTCGACCAACGCCTTGAGGTGCTGAAGACCGACACCGCCGTACGCATGGATCCCCCGAACGACCTGGGAGACCTGCTATACCCGGCAGGGAAGTCGCCGGCACAGGTCGCAACCACGATCGAGGCGCACGGCAATCCCAGTAACTGGCCATTTGACTCCTACAGCACCGACACCATCTCGGCCGACGTGCTCGTCGGGTCCGGCGATGATCGCAAATACATACCCGCCCGTGTGGAAGTAACCGGAGCGTTGGACGGCTGGGACGTCAGCGTCCAGCACGTGGGCGAGGCCAGCCAGGAGTCGTCGCGGCCCGACAACGTGATCATCACGCTGCACCGGGCCAAGGGCCCGCTGATCTTCGACATTGGGATCTGCCTGGTCCTGTTCAGCCTGCCCGCCTTGGCATTCGCAGTGGCCATTCAGATTGCTTTGGGCAGAAGAAAGTTCGTCCCGCCGTTCGTAACCTGGTTCGCCGCGATGCTGTTCGCCGTCATCCCCATCCGGAACTTCCTTCCCGGCAGCCCACCGCCGGGTGCCTGGATCGACCAAGCCCTGGTGATCTGGGTACTGATCGCGCTGGTCGGGGCGATGGGCCTGTACATGGTCACCTGGTACCGAAAATCGGACTAGCGCGCATCGCACGGCTCTTGTCGACGTGCCCGGGGCCGGTCGCGGTCGTCATACCCTGAAGTGGTGCTCACGGAGTTGGTCGACCTGCCGGGCGGATCATTCCGCATGGGCTCGACGAGCTTTTACCCGGAAGAGGCGCCGATCCACACCGTGACCGTGGGGTCCTTCGCGGTGGAGCGGCACCCGGTGACGAACGCGCAGTTCGCCGAATTCGTCGGAGCCACGGGCTACGTCACTGTTGCCGAGCAACCGATCGACCCGGCGCTATACCCCGGGGCGGATCCCAACGACCTGTGCCCCGGCGCGATGGTCTTCCGCCCGACGCCTGGTCTGGTCGACCTGCATGACTGGCGGCAATGGTGGGACTGGGTTCCGGGAGCGAATTGGCGTCATCCGTTTGGTCCGGATAGCCCGGATAGCACGGTCGCGGACAGAGCCGATCACCCCGTCGTGCAGGTGGCCTATCCGGACGCTGCGGCCTACGCGGGGTGGGCCGGGCGGCGGCTGCCGACCGAGGCCGAGTGGGAGTATGCGGCCCGCGCCGGAACCATGACCACCTACTGTTGGGGCGACGAGGCGAAACCCGGTGGTCAACTGATGGCCAATGTCTGGCAGGGCAGGTTCCCGTACCGCAACGACGGTGCGCTGGGCTGGGTGGGGACTTCGCCGGTGGGAACGTTTCCGCCCAACGGGTTTGGTCTGGTCGACATGATCGGCAACGTGTGGGAGTGGACTACGACCGAGTTTTCCGCACACCATCGGCTCGATCAGCCGTCCAACGCCTGTTGCACACCATCGGGGCGGGCCGATCCGACCGTCAACCAGACGTTGAAGGGCGGTTCGCATCTGTGCGCGCCGGAGTACTGCCACCGCTATCGTCCGGCCGCGCGATCACCGCAGTCGCAGGACACCGCGACCACCCACATCGGGTTTCGCTGCGTGGCGGATTTGGGAGCCGGCTAGCAACGCCGCGGTGCAACGCCATCGGCTCTCTGAGCGGGTGTTTCGCGGGGGCACATTAACGCCGGGTGGCCGACGGGTAACGGGAGGCCCACACGGGCGTAGACGTGGGATTTCGCCCGCGCGATAGTCGTTTGCATTCGCTAACATCTGACCACGTGGTGCCCCAATGGGCTGGATTTCACCAGCCAGTTCCAAATCGGCCCCAGCAAGCGGCGCAGCACTGGCAAAGCGGTACTGCTTATGGGGGCGACGAATGACCACCGAGGCTCGGCCGACACTGGCTCCGCCGTCGAAGTTGGACGAGCCGCCACCGTTGCCGCCGGAGCCGGAGAAGTCCGAGAAAGATCCGGATCGACCCCGGATCGCGATCGGTGTGGCCGTTCTGGTGGTTGTCGTCGCGGCCTACGCCCTATCGCTGCTCGGCGTACATCTTCTGGAAAAATCAGAGGGCCCGCTCCCTCCACTTGACCTTAGCCAGGGCGGCGGCGATGCAACTATCGTGCAGCTACGCCTCGAGGAGCTGAAGCCCGTCGCGAATCGTCTCTCGGTGAATGTGCTTGTTTATCCGGGGGTTTCAGCGTATGACAATCGCTTCGATGTGCTGGCCACCGACGTCGCCGTGCGCCTGTATCCAACGAGCGACCTGGGGGACCTGCACTATCCGAAAGGAAAGGCTCCGGCGCAACTCAGCACCACCGTCGAGGCGCACGGCGATCCCGGTAACTGGCCGTTCGACTCGTACAGCACGGAGCAAATCTCGGCCGATGCGTTCGTCGGGTCGGGCGACAACCTCAAGAAGGTGCCGGCCCGTGTCGAAGTAACCGGATCGTTGGACGGTTGGGACATCAGCGTCAACCGCGTCAAGGACCCCGCCGCCCTGCCAACTTCACGTGGCACCGACAACGGGAACGTGGTCATCACGTTGAAGAGGGCCAAGGGCCCGCTGATCTTCGACCTGGGCATCTGCCTGGTCCTGATCAGTCTGCCCACCTTGGCGCTGTTGGTGGCCGTTCCTATGGCTCTCGGCAGGAGGAAGTTCTTGCCGCCGTTCGCAACGTGGTATGCCGCGAACCTGTTCGCCATCGTCCCGCTGCGAAATATCCTGCCCGGCGCCCCACCGCCGGGTTCCTGGATCGACCAAGCCATCGTGCAGTGGGTGCTGATCGCGCTGGTGACGGCGATGAGTCTGTACATCTTCGCCTGGGTTCGGCAAGGCGACAAATAGCGCGGGCAACACTGTCGGTGTCTGGATGAGTGTCGGCGCCGACGACGACGACGCGTGCAGCTGTCCCGATGGCTGCCACGACCATCATCAACCGCGCCGCGTTATCTTCGATGTTGGCCAGGTTCTTGTAGCCGGTGACCACCGCGGCGGGGTCGAGGGTGTCGGCGTCGACGCTGGTGCGCAGTACGTAGATGCCGTCGAGGGCGGCTTCGGCGGCGATGCGGTCGAGGTCACGCTCGAAACCGAAGTGGGTGTCGGTGATCTCGCGCCGGAAGTGCTTGCCCATCTTGTATTTCCCGATGGCCGCACCGACCGCTTCGCCGATCTTGCCGGCCCCGCGCAAGGTGCCCGCGGTGACCCGCCCGGCGATCGCGGCCAGTAATTTCTCGGTGGCTTGCAGCAGGTCTTGACGTTTACGGGCGCGTTGGTCGGCCAGAGCGGGGTTGCGGCAGGCGATCAGGCGTTCGCCGGGGTAGTCGGGGTGGGTGATCTCGGCGAGGTCTTGGGTATCGAACAGGCTCATCTGCAGCGGCCCGTCGTCGCGGGCCAGTTTGGCGATCGCGGGTGCGCGTAGCGCGGTGATCCAATCGAAATCGGTGGGGCTTTCGGGGTGGTCGTTGAGTTTGCGTAGCGCGTCGATGCGCGCAGTGGTGATCATGCCGCGATCACCGACCAGCACCAGGTTGGCGAGGTGCAGCTTGTCTTTGACGACCTCGACGATCTCGGTGAACGATTCCGGATCCGCGGTGGCACCGCCGAACACCCGGACCGCGACCGGGCGTCCAGCCGGGTCGCACAGCACCCCGTATTCGATCTGCTCGCAACCCTTTTTACCGTCGCGGGAATAGCCGCGCGCGGCCAGCTGGCAGCATCGCCCGGTCACCCACGCCGAGGTCAGGTCAAACAGCGCCATCCGCGACGGATTAGCTTGCGGGCCAAGGTGTTTGTCGGCGAGCCTCTTCTCGATCGCGTCCTGCCGGTCGGTCAGCCAGTCCATGGCGGCGTAAATCTCGTCGGTGCAGGCCTCAGCCACGCCCAAATCGGGTCCCAGGGTGGTGTCCGACCACCACGACAGGGTGGACCGCTTGGGCTTGGGCCGCACCACCCGCGAGAGGATCGCTTGTCGCACGGGCCTGGTAGTGTCGAACACATGTTCGAGGCAACTGGTCGGGTGCTGGACCCAGCGGTGACGGCCCGGCTCGATGAGCAGATCGAGCGCTGCTCCCCGTCAACGACGCCGACCTCGGCCGCGCTGGTGGAGCGCATCTGCGCGGCCTCGCGGGCCCAGAACCGGGCCGCGGCCGCCCAGCTGGTCGCGATCGGGGAGTTGTTCGGCTACCGGCTCTCGCGCTGCTCGGAGACCCAGGACTGGGCCATCGACACCATGGAGGCAGTAGGTGCCGAGGTGGGCGCCGCGCTGCGGATCAGCCAGGGCGCAGCCGATGACTTGCTGCGCTACGCCCGCGCGATGCGCGAGCGCCTGCCCAAGGTCGGCCAGGTGTTTCAGGCCGGCGACATCGACTATCGGGCGTTTCAGACGATCGTGTATCGCACCGATCTGGTCACCGACCCCGAGGTGCTGGCCGCCGTGGACGCGCAGCTGGCCGTCAACGTGGTGCGCTGGCCCTCGCTGAGCCGGGGCCGGCTGGGCGCCCAGGTCGACAAGATCGTCGCGCGCGCCGATGCGGATGCGGTGCGCCGACGCAAGGAGCGCCAGAGCGACCGGGAGGTCTCGATCCGCGACGACCAGGACGGGATGTCCTACCTCGAGGCCAGCCTGTTTCGCACCGACGCGCACGCGTTGGACCAGCGCTTGGATGGGTTGGCGGCCACGGTGTGTGACCACGATCCCCGTACCCGCGCCCAGCGCCGCGCCGATGCGCTGGGGGCGCTGGCCGCCGGTGCTGACCGGCTGGGCTGTCGGTGTGGGCGCGCGGACTGCGCGGCCGGGAAACGGCGTCCGGCCAGCCCGGTGACCATTCATGTGATCGCCGAGCAGGCCAGCCTGGATGGGAGCGGTGCCGCGCCGGGCGCCGCGCTGGGTGCCGACGGGCTGATCCCCCCCGAGCTGGTCGCCGAGCTGGCCGCCTCGGCGAAACTGGTGCCGCTGGTGAACCCCGGGGATGCCCCGCCCGAACCGGGCTATGTGCCGTCCAAGGCGCTGGCCGATTTCGTGCGCTGCCGGGATCTGACGTGTCGCTGGCCCGGCTGCGATCAGCCCGCGATCCACTGCGACCTCGACCACACGATTCCCTACGACCAGGGCGGGCCCACCCATGCGGGCAACCTGAAGTGTTACTGCCGTACCCATCACCTGCTCAAAACTTTCTGGGGCTGGGCCGAAAAGCAGCTGGCTGACGGGACACTGATTCTGACCGCGCCCTCGGGGCACACCTATGTCACCACCCCGGGCAGCGCGCTGCTGTTCCCCAGCCTGTGCCACGCCGTCGGCGGCATGCCCACACCCGAAATCGACCCCCCACCGCCCGACTACTGCGGCCAGCGCAGCGCGATGATGCCCAAACGCCGCCGCACCCGCGCCCAAAACCGCGCCCAACGCATCGCCAACGAACGCCGCCTCAACCGCGAGGCCCGACTGGCCCGCCGTGCCGAATCCGAAAGCTACACCGGACCCGCCCCACCCCACACCGACGACGACGAACCACCACCGTTCTAGCTCAGTGGGGTAGTAGTCACTTTGGAATCCCCGTCGCGTATTCCCACTTTTTCGTAACGATGGTAGCCGACCACGGTGCGCTCGTCCGCCCGTTCTTCTGCTCCTCGTGCGCCGTCGTTTTTGTTTCGGACCGCGTCCGGGTGTGGTGTTCTGTCGCTGCTCGCACCTCGCCAGCAGGTGGTATTGTTGTACTCCGTTCCGCAGTCGCTGTCCACACCCAGTATCCGTATCGTCTTGATCTTTCGTTGTCGTCTACCTCATCCAGCACCCATTTTCTCTCCTCGTTCCTCTCTCTGCCTTTCTCTTTCCTCCCCTTCTCGTTGTCCTTGTCTTTCTCCTTGTACTCTTTCTCTCCATCATCTTTTCCTCCCTCTTCTCCTTCCTCTTCTTTCTCTTCTTTCCCTCTCTCCTCATCTTCCCATTCTTCCCATTTTCTTTTCTCTTTCTCTCTTTTTCTCATCTTCCCCTTTTTTTTTTTTCTTCTTCCCTTCATCTCTTTCTTCTTTCTCTCTTTCTCCTTTCTTCTTTCTATTTTTATCTGGACGGGGAGTGCTGTTGAGGCGGAAAATCCCGATTTATGAGGCGCCTCATCGCGGGGCCGGTAACCACTCTGCTGGTGTGTGGCGCTTTGGGGTGGGCTGGTTTGTGTTGGCCGCAGGTGCCGCTCAGGCCGGAGGCTTTCACTGGTGCCCAGGAGACCCCCCGCCGAGCCGCGGCGCTCTTCATGCGAACCCAGATTGGGACACGACTGTCTGGCATGACTATGTCTTCAATCGCAACCAGGTTCAGGAAGGCAATGTTTGTAGTCTCCCCGAGTTTCAGTGGTTTCAGTGCCCGCCTGGCACGACCCCTTTACCCCTCATGCCGCTCATCCCCAACAAGTAGATCAGCGGGCAAATTTGGCTCTGAGCTGGTCGTCCCCTAGACTCTAAGGGTTGCCCTGGGCAGACCTCGGCCGGTGCGTGCAAGCGTAATCGGCCCCGCGTGCCCTTCGGCGACAACCGGTTTTAGAAGACCGCGCACTTCAGGGCTTTGCTCACTGTCGTGAGTTCTCCTGCCGTGCGCACGTCAAGCAGGTCAGGAGCTCGAGTGATTCAGCAGGAATCGCGTCTTAAGGTCGCCGACAACACCGGCGCCAAGGAGATCTTGTGCATCCGGGTCCTCGGTGGTTCGTCGCGACGTTACGCCGGCATCGGGGATGTCATCGTCGCGACCGTCAAGGAGGCTATCCCCGGCGGCAATGTCAAGCGCGGTGAGATCGTCAAAGCCGTGGTGGTGCGCACCGTCAAGGAGCGCAGGCGTCCCGACGGCAGTTACATCAAATTCGACGAGAACGCCGCCGTGATCATCAAGCCCGACAACGACCCGCGCGGGACCCGTATTTTCGGGCCGGTCGGCCGCGAACTGCGGGAGAAGCGATTCATGAAGATCATCTCGCTGGCCCCGGAGGTGTTGTAGATGAAGGTCCACAAGGGCGACACCGTGCTGGTTATTTCCGGTAAAGACAAAGGAGCCAAGGGCAAAGTTTTGCAGGCCTACCCGGCCCGTAACCGGGTGCTGGTCGAGGGCGTCAACCGGATCAAGAAGCACACCCCGGTTTCGACCACCCAGCGCGGAGCGCGTTCCGGCGGGATCGTCACCCAGGAAGCCCCGATCCACGTCTCCAACGTGTTGGTGGTCGATTCGGACGGCAAGCCCACCCGAATCGGCTACCGGGTCGACGAGGAGACCGGCAAGCGGGTCCGTATCTCCAAACGCAACGGCAAGGACATCTAATGAGTACTGCGGAGAAGGTGCAGCCGCGGCTAAAAGAGCGTTACCGCAACGAGATCCGGGATTCGCTGCACAAGCAGTTCGGGTACGGCAACGTCATGCAGATCCCGACCGTGAAGAAGGTCGTCGTCAACATGGGGGTCGGCGAGGCCGCGAGGGACGCCAAGCTGATCAACGGCGCGGTGAACGACCTGGCGCTGATCACCGGACAGCGACCGGATATCCGGCGGGCGCGCAAGTCCATCGCGCAATTCAAACTGCGCGAGGGCATGCCGATCGGTGTCCGGGTTACCTTACGCGGAGATCGGATGTGGGAGTTCCTCGACCGCCTCACGTCGATCGCACTGCCACGTATTCGCGACTTCCGCGGGCTTTCGCCCAAGCAGTTCGACGGTGTCGGCAACTACACCTTCGGGCTCTCTGAGCAGTCGGTGTTCCACGAGATCGACGTGGACAAGATCGACCGCGTCCGCGGCATGGACATCAACGTCGTCACCTCGGCGACGAACGACGACGAAGGACGAGCGCTGTTGCGGGCCCTCGGCTTTCCCTTCAAGGAGAACTGAGTAGATGGCAAAGAAGGCACTGGTCAACAAGGCCCAACGCAAGCCACGCTTCGCGGTGCGGGCCTACACCCGTTGCAGCAAGTGCGGCCGCCCGCGCGCGGTCTACCGCAAGTTCGGGCTGTGCAGGATCTGCCTGCGCGAGATGGCGCACGCGGGTGAGTTGCCCGGCGTGCAGAAGAGCAGCTGGTGATGAGGACACAGGACTAAAACACTATGACGATGACGGACCCGATCGCGGACTTCTTGACCCGTCTGCGCAACGCCAATTCGGCGTATCACGACGAGGTGACGTTGCCGCACTCCAAGATCAAGGCAAACATCGCCCAGATCCTCAAGAGCGAGGGTTACATCACGGACTACCGGACCGAAGACGCTCGGGTCGGCAAGTCGCTGATCGTCCAGCTCAAGTACGGGCCGACCCGGGAGCGCAGCATCGCCGGCCTGCGCCGGGTGTCCAAGCCGGGGTTGCGGGTGTACGCGAAATCCACCAATCTGCCGCGCGTGCTCGGCGGCCTGGGCGTGGCGATCATCTCGACCTCCTCGGGCCTGCTGACCGATCGTCAGGCAGCCAGGCAGGGCGTGGGCGGCGAAGTCCTCGCGTACGTGTGGTGAGAGGGGCGAACCATGTCGCGCATTGGTAAGCAACCGGTTCCGGTTCCCGCCGGAGTCGACATAACAATCGAGGGTCAGAACATTTCGGTGAAGGGGCCCAAGGGCACGCTGGATCTGACTGTCGCCGAGCCGATTGCGTTGGCGCGCAACGAGGACGGTGCCATCGTGGTCACGCGTCCCGACGACGAGCGGCACAATCGCTCACTGCACGGGCTTTCGCGCACCCTGGTGTCCAACCTGGTCACCGGTGTGACGCAGGGGTACAGCACGAAGATGGAGATCTTCGGCGTCGGCTACCGCGTGCAGCTCAAGGGTTCCAATCTGGAGTTCGCGCTGGGTTACAGCCACCCGGTGGTCATCGAGGCCCCGGACGGGATCACGTTCGCGGTTCAGTCGCCGACGAAATTCACCGTCACCGGGATTGACAAGCAGAAGGTCGGCCAGATCTCGGCGAATATCCGCCGTCTGCGCCGTCCCGACCCGTACAAGGGCAAGGGCGTGCGCTACGAGGGTGAACAGATCCGCCGCAAGGTCGGAAAGACAGGTAAGTAGTCATGGCGCAATCACAAACTGATACCGCTGCGCGAAAGCCTGTGGGGCAGAGCGTATCCGGTGCTCGGCGGGTCTCCCGCCTGCGTAGGCACGCCCGGCTGCGCAAGAAGGTGTCGGGCACCCCGCAGTGCCCACGTCTGGTGGTGCACCGGTCCGCCCGGCATATTCACGTCCAACTGGTCAACGATGAAAACGGCACCACGCTGGCCGCCGCGTCGTCCATCGAGGCCGATGTGCGCACCCTGGACGGTGACAAGAAAGCCCACAGCGTGCGAGTTGGCCAATTGATCGCCGAGCGCGCCAAGGCCGCCGGCATCGACACGGTGGTATTCGACCGCGGAGGATACAACTACGGCGGACGGATCGCGGCGCTGGCCGATGCCGCACGCGAGAACGGATTGAAATTCTGATGACAAGCAAGACTGGAAGGACCGCATAATGCCGGAGCAGTCGGGGCAGGGCGACTTCCGCGGTGACAACCGTGGCGACCGCGGTGACAGCCGCGGTGACGGCCGCGACCGTGGCCGGCGCGACAGCGGGGGCCGCGGCCGTGACGGCGAGAAGAGCAACTACCTGGAAAAGGTCGTCGCCATCAACCGCGTCTCCAAGGTGGTCAAGGGTGGCCGCCGATTCAGCTTCACCGCTTTGGTCATCGTGGGTGACGGCAATGGCATGGTCGGTGTCGGCTACGGCAAGGCCAAAGAGGTCCCGGCCGCGATCGCCAAGGGCGTAGAGGAGGCGCGCAAGGGCTTCTTCCGGGTGCCGCTGATCGGCAGCACCATCACTCACCCGGTGCAGGGTGAGAAGGCCGCCGGCGTGGTGCTGTTGCGCCCTGCCAGCCCGGGTACCGGTGTGATCGCCGGCGGTGCGGCGCGCGCGGTGCTGGAATGCGCTGGGGTACACGATATCCTGGCCAAATCGTTGGGCAGCGACAACGCGATCAACGTGGTGCATGCCACCGTGGCCGCGCTCAAGCTCCTGCAGCGTCCCGAAGAAGTAGCCGCTCGCCGCGGTCTGCCGATCGAGGACGTCGCCCCGCCTTCGATGCTGAAGGCGCGCCGGGAAAGTGACGCGGTCGCCGCCGCCAGCGCTAATTCAGCAGTCAGGGAGGGAACGCCGCAGCCATGAGTCAGCTCAAGATCACCCAGGTGCGCAGCACGATCGGGGCTCGCTGGAAGCAGCGTGAGAGCCTGCGCACCCTGGGCCTGCGGCGGATTCGCCATTCGGTGATCCGTGAGGATGACGCAGCGACCCGTGGTCTGATCGCGGTGGTGAGCCATCTCGTCGAGGTGGAGCCTGCTGAAACTGGAGGCAATCGTCCCGGAGGGAAGGCACCATGACGATCAAGCTGCACGACCTGCGTCCCGCGCCCGGTTCGAAAACCAAGCGCACCCGCGTCGGTCGCGGTGACGGTTCCAAGGGCAAGACCGCGGGCCGCGGCACCAAGGGCACCGGCGCACGCAAGACGGTGCCGGCGAGGTTCGAGGGCGGGCAAATGCCGATCCACATGCGGCTGCCGAAGCTCAAGGGCTTCCGCAACCGCTTCCGCACCGAGTACGAGATCGTCAACGTCGGTGACATCGGCCGGCTGTTCCCCAAGGGCGGTGCTATCGGTGTGGACGATCTGGTGGCCAAGGGAGCCGTCCGCAAGAACGCCTTGGTCAAGGTCCTCGGCGACGGCAAGCTGACGGTCAAGGTCGACCTGTCCGCGCACAAGTTCAGCGGCAGCGCGCGCGAGAAGATCACCGCTGCGGGCGGCTCGGTCACCGAGTTGTCTTAGCGCATTAGGGCGCATTAGCCGAGCTGCGGAATCACCTCTGCGGCAAGGCGTTCCATCTGCTCGCGGTTTTCTGGAACGTCGGTGCCGACGGGATTGAGCAGCAGCATTTCGGCACCGGCGCCGATCACCTCCCGCAGGCCGCGGGCGACGTCGTCGGGTGTGCCGGACACCGGAACCGCATCGATGCCGGGCAGCTGCCCGTAGATGCGCCCCAGCCCGGCGAGCACCCGCTCGCGGGCCCGGGTGGCATCGTCGTCGACCATCAGGTAGACCCGCTTGCCGATGGTGAAGTGCGTGGGGTCTTTCTGCTGTTCTTCCAACTCACGGCGGACTTTTGCGACGGCTCCGGCAAAGGCTTCGGTGGTCGACGAGCCCGCGCCCAGGAACGAATCACCGTGGCGTACCGCCCTGGCCAAGGCCTTGGGAGCCAGGCCGCCGAACCAGATCGGCGGGTGCGGTCGCTGGACCGGTTTCGGCTGGATGGGAAGGTCGTCGACGTCGCGGAACCGGCCGTGGAACGTCACCCTGGGCTCGTCCGACCAGGCCGCCTTCATCAGTTCCAGGCCCTCGGTGAAATAGCTTATGTAGGTATCCTTTTCCACGCCGAACGCGGCGAACTGGCGTGCGCCGCCGCCCGGTGCGACACCGATATCCAGTCGCCCGTGGCTGACCCGGTCGACGGTGGTCGCGGCCGCGGCCAACTGCAGCGGATCATGCAATGAGGACACCAGCACGGCGACCCCAAGCCGCAGCCGCTGGGTGCAGGCAGCGCAATACGCCAGCAGCTCCAGCGGTGCCAGCAGTGGTGCCGCACCGATGATCTGTTCGAGTACCCAGCCACCCTCGAATCCGAGCTCCTCGGTGCGCGCAAGGTATGACCGCAGTCCGGCGGCGTCGAAGCCATCGGAGTCAAGTTGGGGGATAGCGATCGAGAACCTCACTCAACCACCGTACGGCGGCCCGTCGGTAGGCTGCAGACATGTTTGCCTACCTGCCTTCGCTTCCCGGCGTCCTGCCCAGCCTTGAGGACGTCCGTGCCCTGGTCAACCGGGTCGATACCGCTCGCCACCACGGCATACCCAACGGTTGCGTGCTCGAATTCAACCTGCGGTCGGTGCCGCCGGAGACGACGGGATTCGACCCATTGACGATCATCGCCGGGGGCGGCCGGCAGATGTCGCTGCGCGATGCGGTCGCGGCGATCCACCGCGCCGCCGAGGATCCCCGGGTCGCCGGGCTGATTGCCCGCGTGCAGCTTGCGGCGTCACCGACGGCGGCGGTGCAGGAGCTACGCGAAGCGATCGCGGCGTTCACCGCCGTCAAGCCGTCACTGGCCTGGGCCGAAACCTATCCGGGCACGCTGTCCTATTACCTGGCGTCGGCGTTCGGTGAGGTGTGGATGCAGCCGTCCGGAAGCGTCGGGCTGATCGGTTTTGCCAGCAACGCCACGTTCCTGCGCGACGCGCTGGACAAGGTGGGCATCGAAGCCCAGTTCGTCGCACGGGGCGAATACAAGTCTGCGGTGAACCTTTTCACCGAGGACGGCTTCACCGACGCGCACCGCGAGGCCGTCACCCGAATGCTGGAAAGCCTGCAAAGCCAGGTCTGGCAAGGCGTTGCCGAATCACGCAACATCGATGCCGCCGCGCTCGATGACTTGGCCGACCGGGCCCCGCTGCTGCGCGACGACGCAATCGCCTCCGGTCTGGTCGACCGGATCGGATTCCGCGACGAGGCTTACGCCCGCATCGCGGAACTTACTGGTGCCGAGGTGCAGGAGGACGACGACGGACCCCCGCGGCTCTACCTCTCGCGCTATGCCGGCGCGGCGCGGTCCCGGCTGACGCCGCCGGTTCCATCGATTCCAGGCCGTCGCTCCAGACCGACGATCGCGGTGATCACCCTGGATGGCATGATCGTCGATGGGCGTGGCGGGCCGCAATTCCTGCCGTTCGGACCCTCCAACTGTGGCGGCGATACCATCGCGGCGGCCGTGCGGGAGGTGGCCGCCGACGATTCGGTGTCCGCGATCGTGCTGCGGGTGGATAGTCCCGGGGGCTCGGTTCACGCATCGGAGACCATCTGGCGCGAGGTGAAAAGGGCCCGCGAATGCGGCAAGCGGGTGGTGGTGTCCATGGGTGCGGTCGCCACCTCCGGGGGCTACTACGTCGCGGCGCCCGCCGACGCGATCGTGGCCAGCCCGAGCACGATCACCGGCTCGATCGGCGTGTTCACCGGCAAGCTGGTGGTTCGGGATCTCAAGGACCGGCTGGGGGTCGGGTCGGATACCGTGCGCACCAACGCCAACGCCGATGCCTGGTCGGCGGACGAACTCTTTACGCCGGAGCAGCAGGCCCATCGGGAGGCCGAGGCGGACCTGCTGTACACCGACTTTCTCGAGCGCGTCGCCGAAGGCCGCGACCTCACCGTCGAAGCCGTGGATGTCGTTGCGCGAGGACGGGTCTGGACCGGCGCCGATGCGTGCGAGCGTGGCCTCGTCGACGAACTGGGCGGGTTCCGAACCGCGGTGCGCCGCGCCAAAGTCCTGGCCGGCCTGGACGAGGACACCGACGTCCGCCTGGTTAGCTACCCAGGCGGGTCGCTGCTGGATCTGCTCCGACCCCGGGCATCGTCGCAACCGGCCGCCGCGTCGCTGCCGGACGCGGTGGGCGCGCTGCTCGGCCGCTCCGTTGCCGGGATGCTCGAACGCGTCGGGCAGACGCTGAGCGGTGCCAGCGTGCTGTGGCTGGGGGAGTCGCGCTTCACCTGAGGAAAATCCGCGACAGTTTTTTGTTCAAACGAGTCATTAGTCTCCGCGACCGCGTTAACGTCTGCCCCTGTTCCCCCTAGAGCGGACGAGAGGGGTGGAGCATGTCGTTTGTAATCGCGGCACCGGAATATGTGGCAGCGGCGGCCTCGGATTTGGCGAATATCGGGTCGACCATCAGCACAGCCAATGCGGCAGCTGTGGCTCCGACGACGGGGGTCCTGGCCGCGGGCGCTGACGAAGTGTCGGCGGCCATCGCCGCGCTGTTCGGGGCGCACGCGCAGGCGTATCAGGCGCTCAGTGCTCAGGCCACGGCTTTTCACAACCAGTTTGTGCAACTCATGAACGGCGGCGCGGCACAGTATGCGGCCGCCGAGGCCGCCAACGCCTCGCCCTTGCAGAGCGCGCTCAACGCTGTGAATGCCCCCACCGAGGCGTTGCTGGGGCGCCCGCTGATCGGCGACGGCGGCAACGGCACCGCAGCCAGCCCCAACGGGGGAGCCGGGGGGATTTTGTACGGCACCGGCGGCGCGGGCTACTCGAGCCAGACAGCGGGGGTGGCCGGCGGTAACGGCGGTAGCGCCGGGCTGATCGGGAATGGAGGGGCTGGCGGGGCCGGCTTTAGCGCTAGCACCACCGGCACCGCCGGGACCAACGGCGGCGCCGGCGGCCACGGCGGGTTGCTGTGGGGCAGCGGCGGGGCCGGCGGCAACGGCGGGACGGCTGGTGACGCCGCGGCGAGCGGCACCGGCGGCACCGGCGGTAACGGTGGTACGGGTGGGTCCGCGGGGCTGTTCGGCAACGGTGGGGCCGGCGGACAGGGCGGTGCGGGCGGGGACGCCATCGACGACGGAGAGATGGAAACCGCCGGCAACGGCGGAGCGGGCGGTGCCGGTGGGGCCGGCGGACCGCTGTTCGGTGATGCTGGCGCGGGCGGCACCGGTGGCGCCGCCGGCATGCCCACGGCGAGCGATGCTACGTCCGGTACGGCCGGCGCCGGTGCGGCCGGCGGCAACGCCGGACTGTTCGGCAACGGCGGTGCCGGCGGTGCCGGCGGCGGAAACGGTACCGACGGTACGGGTGCCGGCGGTAACGGTGGGACCGGCGGGATACTGTCCGGCAACGGGGGTGCTGGCGGTGATACCGGGTCTAGCGGGGCCGCCGGCAACGGCGGCAGCGCCGTGCTGTTCGGTAACGGCGGCGATGGCGGGTTAGGCGGTGGCGGCGGCGTCGCTGGCAACGCGGGGCTGTTGATCGGCAATGGCGGGGCCGGGGGCGCCTTAACCGGGCAGGCCGGCGCGAATGGCGGGCTGTTGTTCGGCAACGGCGGCAACGGTGGGTCCCAGGGCGGTAATGGCGGCAGCGCCGGGCTGATCGGCAATGGCGGGGCAGGCGGGGACGCCACGTTCACGGGTGGCGGCGGTGACGGCGGCGCTGGTGGGCTGCTGTACGGGATCGGAGGTGCCGGCGGCAGCGCCGCGGCCGGCATCGGTGCGGCGGCCGGGGGCGCAGGAGGTGCCGGCGGCAACGCTGGGCTCTTCGGCGACGGCGGCGCGGGCGGGACCGGCGGCAATGGCGCCAGCAGTAAGCTGCATGTCACCAGCAACGGCGGGGTCGGCGGTGACGGCGGCACCGGTGGGCTGCTGTTCGGCAACGGGGGTGCCGGGGGCGACGGCGGGGCCGCCAGCAGCGGCCGCGCCGCCGGCGACGGCGGGGCCGGCGGCCGGGCCGGATGGATCGGCAACGGCGGGAACGGCGGCGACGCCGGCACCACCGGCACCGGCGGCACTGGTGGGGCCGGCGGCGACGCTCAGTTCGTCGGCAACGGCGGCGACGGCGGGAACGGCGGCAGCACCAGCGGGACCGCCGGCGATGGCGGCACCGGCGGGACGCTATCCGGCACCGCCGGGACGGACGGGTCGGCCTAACCTTCCAGGCCGCCGCTGACGAAGAAGATTTCACCGAGCGGGTCGTCGTCTTCCGGGGCGGGAACGTCAATGCCGTTGCGCCGGAACAGTTCCGTGCGCGCTACTGCCTCGACGTCCCAGCCCCTGCCCCGCAGGTAGTCGACGACGTGATTGCGCTCGCCGGTGTACACCAACGATGCCACGTCGAAGTCCACGCCCTGCTCCCGAAACAAGCCGGCCACCTCCCGCACCCGGTCGGCATCGAAATCGATGATGCCAGGCACGAATTCGGTGGCGATCGTGCTGCCCGGCACGCTGAGCGCGGTGAGGTTGTCGAACAGCCGGTCTTGGGCCTCCGGCGGTAGGTAGATCAACAGGCCCTCTGCCAACCACGCCGTCGGAGCCGTGGTGTCCAATCCGGCCGCCTTGAGCGCTGCCGGCCAGTCCTGACGCAGGTCGATGGCGATGGTGCGCCGCGTCGCTGTGGGCTTTGCGCCGATGCCGGCCAAGGTGGTCGTCTTGAATTCGATCACCTGCGGCTGGTCGAGTTCGTAGACCACCGTCCCGGCTGGCCAGGGCAGCCGGTAGGCACGCGAGTCCAGCCCGGAGGCCAGGATCACCGCCTGGCGCACCCCGGCGGCGGTGGCGTCGACGAAGTAGTCGTCGAAAAACTTGGTGCGCACCGCCATTCCGTCGACCAGCGCCTGCTGGCGCTCCAATGAAGCATTCTCGATCGCGTCGACATCGAGCTCGCCGTCCATCATCTTGGTGAAAAAATCGATCCCCACCGCGCGCACCAACGGTTCGGCGAAGGGATCGCTGATCAAACCACGGGGATCCTTCGACGCCATCGCGCGTCCGGTCGCGACAAAGGTTGCCGTCGCGCCCACGCTGGACGCCAGATCCCACTCATCGTCGTGAGCGCGCGGCATGACCAAACCTTAGCCAAACGCTATTCAAGGGTCGCAGCGACGTAGCTCATGTCGCCGAACGCGGCTGTCATCTCGTCCTCGGGAAACTCGAACCCGTTGTGTGCGTACATTTCCCTGGCCGACCGGGCGGTGACATCCCAGCCGTGGGCACTCAGGTACTCGACAACGGTGCTGCGTTCGCCGTGGTAAATCAGGTCGGCCATGTTGAGCTCGAAGCCGAGGCGACTCCAGCGCTCCGACAGCCGCTGCGTGCGTTCATCGGAGAAGCCCGCGGGGTCGGGGAAATGCTCGGTGGCGACTCGGCTGCCCGGCGCGCTGAGCGCAGCGATGTTGTCGAACAAGCGATCCTGGGCCTCGGGCGGCAGGTAAACCAGCAGGCCCTCCGCGATCCACGCCGTCGGCTGGCTGACGTCAAAACCATGCTGCCGCAACGCGGTCGGCCAATCGTCGCGCAGATCGATGCCGATTGGCCGCCGGTCGGTGGTCGGAGCCGCGCCGAGGCCGGCCAGCGTGGCTGTCTTGAACTCGATGACCTGTGGCTGGTCGATCTCGTAGACGACCATGCCCTCCGGCCACCGCAGCCGGTAGGGCCTGGTGTCCAGGCCGGAAGCCAAGATCACGGCCTGACGGATGCCTGCGTCGGTGGCCGCGCTGAAGAAGTCGTCGAAAAACCTGGTACGAACCGTGATCTGTTCGTTCAGCGCCTCGCGGCGCAGCAGCGGGTCATCGTCGACGGTGATCTCTCCGTCCATCAGCCGGGTGAATGGGTCCAACCCGACCGCCCGTACCAACGGGTCGGCGAACGGATCGTTGAGCAACGCGTCGGGTCCCTGCGATGCCAGGGCGCGCGAGACCGCGACCATGGTCGCCGTGGCTCCCACGCTGGATGCCGGACCCCAGCTGTCCCCGTCGGTTCGTCCCCCAAGCGTGCCGCTGACGTAGAGCAGGTCGCCCATGCGGATGTCTTCGTCTTCGAACGGCGGAAGTCCGTTGGCCGCAAAGAGATCCTGGACACTGTTGGCCGACAGCTGCCAACCGTGGCCGGCGAGGTAGGGCGCCGCCTCGTTGCGGTCGCCGAAGTACACCAGCCCGGTCATGTCGAGATCGAAACCGTGGGCGCGCCAGCGCTCGGAGATGCTTTGCATGCGCTCCTTCATCTTCGCCTCGTCGCCGACTTCGAGGTTGCGCGCGCTTTCGGTGGCGAGCCGGCTGCCCGGCGCGCTGAGCTCGGTGATGGTGTCCAGCAGGCGGTCCTGCGCGTCGGGGGGCAGGTAGCCGAGCAGGCCCTCGGCGCTCCAGGCGGTCGGCCGGGCCGGGTCGAATCCGGCCGCGCGCAGCGCGGTGGGCCAATCGTCGCGAAGATCGATGGCCACCACCCGCCGGTCGGCGGTCGGCTCGGCGCCCAACTCGGCCAGGGTGCCGGACTTGAATTCGATGACCTGGGGCTGGTCGACCTCATAGACCACGGTCCCGGCCGGCCACGGTAGCCGGTAGGCGCGGGCATCCAGCCCCGAGGCCAGGATCACAACCTGCTTGATGCCCGCCTTGGTCGCATTCAGGAAGAACTCGTCGAAGAACTTGGTGCGCACCGCCATGTTGTCGGCCATGCGGGACATGGCGCCGGCAGATCCGCTCGCGCCATCGTGGACGTCGTTCAATTCGGTCGGGTCTAATTCGCCGCTGGCCAGCCGGGTGAGCAGGTCCACGCCGACCGCTCGAACCAGCGGCTCGGCGAACGGATCGTTGATCAGCGGGCTATCGGCGCGGGTCGCGATCGCACGGGCGGCGGCGACCATGGTCGCGGTCGCACCGACGCTGGACGCCAGGTCCCAGGTGTCTCCCTCGTACCTGGCGGAGCCGGTGGAAGTCATTCTTACCCCTATCGGAGGTTCTATGGAGGTTAGTTCAGCTGATATTTAGCTAGTATAACAAGCTTTCACCACTGTACGCCGACACCGTTTCGCGGCAACCTTTACGAATGACCTTCTCGGCGGCCGGCCAGCGGATCCTCATCACCGGTGCTTCGTCCGGGATAGGGGCGGCACTGGCCAGGCAGCTGGCCGCGCAGCACGCGATAGTGGGGCTGATTGCCCGACGGCGCGACCGCTTGGACGAGGTGCTGGCGGACTGCCACAAAGCCTCGCCGAACTCGGTGATGTGGGTCGCCGACCTGGCCGACACCGCGGCCGTCGGCGAGCTGGCGCGGCAAGCGTGGGAGGGCCTCGGCGGCATCGACGTGCTGATCAACAACGCCGCAGTCCCCAAGCGCCGCCGGGTCACCGAGCTGGAGCCGGACGAGGTCGAGGCCGTCATGCGGGTCAACTTCTTTGCCCCGACGCGGCTCACGCTCGCCCTGCTGCCGCGGATGCTGGAGCGCGGTTCGGGCATGATCGTCAATGTGTCCAGCGTCGGTGGCCGGCTCGGAATTATCCACGAAACAGCTTACTGTGCAAGCAAATTCGCGCTGTGTGGCTGGAGCGAGGCGATGGCCGTCGACCTGCACGGCACCGGTGTGACGGTGAAGCTGATCGAACCGGGCCCGGTCGACACCGAGATCTGGGATCAGCCCGGCAGCGAGGAACCCCTGTACCGGGGGCCCAAGGTGCCCGCCGACGAAGTGGCCGAAGGCATCATCGCGGCCCTGGGCACCGACCGCTTCGAGCACTACGTCCCCGACATGAAGGCGGTAGTTGACGTGAAGAACTCCGACATCGACACGTTCATCGCCGGTGTGGCCGGAATGGCGCCGCGATGAAGGCGCTCGTCTACGGCGTGCCGCCGGAGCCCTTCGAGGTTCCCGAGAACGCGAACCCGCTGACCCAGAACCTGGCCCGCACCCCGACCGCGCTGCGGCAGGTGTCCGATCCGCAACTGCTACACGAGGATTGGGTGATCACCCGGCCGCGGCTGACCGGCATCTGCGGGTCGGACTCCAAGCAGATCCTGATGGACTTCGGCGAGGAAGATGTCGACAACGCGATGGCCGCATTCTGTTCCTTCCCGCAAGTCATGGGCCACGAGGTGGTTGCCGACGTGGTGGCGGTGGGACCCAGGGCGCGCGGCCTGGAGGTTGGGCAGCGCGTGGTGCTCAACCCGTGGCTGTCGTGCGGGCCGCGTGGCATCGAGCCGCAGTGCCCCGCCTGCGAAACCGGCGATTACAGCCTGTGCTGGAGCTTCACCGATGGTGACATCAAGCCCGGCATCCACACCGGGGTGTCGGCCGACGTGACCGGCGGATACGCCGAGTTGATGCCGGCCCACGACAGCATGCTGTTCGGCGTTCCCGACTCGATTCCCGACGAGCTGGCGGTGTTCGCCGACCCGTTTTCGGTGTCCCTGCACGCGATCACCCGCCATCCGCCGCCCCGGTCGGGCCGGGTTCTGGTGTACGGAGCCGGCTCGCTCGGGTTGTGTGCGGTCGCGATCCTGCGCGCGCTCTACCCGGACGTGGCGGTGGCCGTCGTCGCGCGGTTCGACGCCCAGGGGAAGCTGGCCCGCGGATTCGGGGTTGCGAAAGTGCTGGCGCACGAGCCGAGGCTGGCGATCATCGAAGAACTGGTTGCTTGGGGTGGTGGCCGGCTGCGACAGCCGCTGCAGGGTCTGCCGATGGCCTACCCCGGACCGATCGACATCGTCTACGACACCGTCGGAAAGCCCGAGACGTTCGAGGTCGGGGTGCGGGTCCTCGCGTCGCGCGGGACGCTGGTGAAGGCGGGTGTTCACGCGCCGGGCCGTTGGGAGTGGAGCCCGCTGTACTTCAAAGAGATCAGCTGGGTCGGCTCCAACGCCTTCGGCGTAGAGGAGATCGACGGACAGCGCAAGCACGCCATCGCCCACTACCTCGACCTGGTCAAGGCCGGCCGAGTGGACTTGCGTCCCATGCTGACCCACACCTTCGGGCTGGAGCAGTGGCGCGACGCCTTTCTCGCGATTGCCAACCAGGGCGACAGCGGCGCCGTGAAAGTGGCTTTCGACCAGCGTTAGGGCCGGGTGGCGCGATAGTAGGTGAGTCGTCCAACGAAGCGGTGCCGCTCCGTAGCGACCTCTGTGCAGTCGAACCCAGCCGAACGTAGGAGTCGGGGAATCGCGTCGCCGAGGTTGCCGGCCGCGTGAGAACTGTGCGTGACGAGCCGCGCCGCCAAGCCGTCGTGAGCGGTCATGTTGCCGCCCATGTCGACCAGGTGCAGCCTGCCGCCAGGACGCAGGACACGAAAAACCTCTGCCGCCGCGGCGGTTTTCGCATCGCTCTCCAGATGGTGCAGCATCATCGACGACAGCACCCGGTCGAATTCGCCGTCGGCGTAGGGGAGCCGTTGCGCGTAGCCGCGTTCGAAGCGAATCCCAGTTAGGCGGGCCGCCTTTCGCTGAGCTCGGCGTAGCGCGAGCGGGTCGGGGTCGGATCCGATCACTGCTACGCGGGGGTGAGACCGCTTGACCCGGATTGTGAGATTACCAGTTCCGCAGCCGATTTCCAGGACATGATGGTCGTCGGTGAGTTCGGCCTGCCCGATCAGCTTCTCGTGGACGCGGTTGAAGCCGAACAGCCGAGTCATCAGGTCGTAGCTGGGAAGCAGCGCGTCGTGGCCGGCGGCGGGGAGGTAGTCATGTGGATGATGTTTGATCATAAAATCCATACTGCGCCTTTATGTTGCTGCATAATTAGGCGATCCTTGTTGAAAGTTGGACTATCTTTAGCGATGTGACATGACGCAGGCAGCCCGGGTAATCCGCCACCGCGACGGCGTGCCCATCTACCAATACCGGACCGATCCGGACGCATCTCCGGTATCGGTGCATCGGCACGGCCCCGACGACTTGGGCGAACGTGGGCGTCACATTCATGATTTCCCGGCGCTCTGGTACGTCCCCGCGGCGGGACTGGTGTACGTGGCGGCCCCGGGTGAGGTGCTCGACCCGGGGCTGCTGGACGACCTGGACAACGGGGTCGGCGTGTTCTTCGATCCCGCCGCGCTCGGCGAGGACGGGCGATCGCCGTGGCCGGCCTGGCGGGCGCATCCCCTGCTCTTTCCGTTCCTGCATGGACGCTCGGGCGGGGTGCTGCGGCTGGAGGTGCCCGCGGCCCGCCGACCCACGTGGGATAACGCGATCCGCTCGATCGAAGCGGAGCTGACCGCGGGGCAGGAAGGCTATCGGCAGGCGGCCCTGGCGCACCTGACGCTGCTGCTGATCGAGCTCGCGCGCCTCGCCCGCGACGTGGTTGCCGATCTGCGGCGCAGCGGTGAACCGCTGCTGGCTGAGGTGTTCGCGATGATCGACGAGCGTCACGCCGAGCCGCTGTCGCTGCGCGACGTGGCGCGCGAGCTCGGCATGACGCCGGGACACGTGACCACCGTGGTGCGCCGCCGCACCGGGCGCACCGTGCAGGAGTGGATCATCGAACGCCGCATGGCCGAGGCCCGCAGGTTGCTGGCCGACACGGGTGTCCCGATCGCAGAGGTCGCCCGGCGGGTCGGGCTGCCCGACCCCGGCTATTTCAGCCGACTATTTAGCCGGACGCACGGTATCTCGCCGCGCAAGTGGCGCGGTGGACCAGGCCCGGTAAGCAGCGGCTCGACACGGCCCCGAGAGTGAACCAAGCGACGCCGTCACGGCGTGTCGCGTCGCATAGGTCACCCTCGGCCCGCTAGTCGAAAGCGGTGACAGGCAGATCAATCGGGGTGATGACGCCAGGTTGCGCGTCGCAGACGAATGGAATGGCGTTGACCGCTGCGACAGCGGTGCTGACCATCAATAGGCTCATCACGTCCTGCCCGGGATGGCCGAACCGGATCGTCGCGTCGACGGGTGGTTCGCCTTCGATCGCAACGCTGAAACCCTCCGGGTCGCTCCATTGCGGGTCGAGTGCGTCGTTACTCATGGTCCAGCAGATGGCCAGCTCAACTACCGGGCGACCGTTGCGATAACCCCGATAGGTGCGGCGTTGGCCCCCGACGGTGCCGACGGCGAAGTCCGCCCAATCCAGGTTCAAATCCCGCGTCAGCACGGCATTTTCGACAAATGCTTCCTTAGAGTCGAGTTCGGCGCACAGCATCCCGGCAATCATGTCCAGCGTCTCGAAGTAGCCGAGGCCATACCGTTGGGCGTCTGGGTCGATCGGCGTCACCCGCTGGCGCGGCGGCTTGCCGAATCCGAGCACGGTCCATGCTTCCCGGACGGGATAGGTGGTGCAGTCCAACGTTTCCACGAGCTTGACGCTGTGCACCTGTCGGCACGCACCGGTGAGGAAACCGGCGACGACGTTGATGAACCCTGGCTCGAATCCTGTTCCCAGGAAGGTTGCGCGTCCCTGGCGCGCCACCGCCTCGAGCGTTGCGCGCTCGGCCGGGTGGTGGGTGCCGGTCAGAAAATCGCCCGTGGTGACCACATTGATGCCGCGGCGCAGCATCGTGGCCACCAGTTCGTAGTCGATGACGCGAGGCATGTAGTTCACGCAATCCGGGGCAAGCTCGAGCAACGCATGGACATCGTCGGTCGCGGCGACTCCGGTTGGGGGTCGGCCGGCGAGCACGCCCGCGTCGCACCCCACTTTGTCCGAACCGAAGGCGTGGACGCCTGCCACGTCGAAGACGTCGCGGTCGAGCAGAATACCGAGCGCTCGCCTGCCGATATTGCCGGTTGACCACTGGACTACCCGGTACCGCGCCATGCCCAACCGTAACGGTTGACAGCCGACGCGGAACGTTGTTCTAATCAGAACATTGTTCGATTCCGCCGTTGTCCGAAGGTGGTGGGGGCCGCGTGGGAACTGTGTCCGATGCACCGGTGCTGCGGTATGGGGCGCTGGACCGGGCGCATCTGACGAAGCACCTGTGGCGGTTGGCGAAACGCGTCGGCGTCAATCGGGTCACCATTCGCGAGCTGGCAGCCGAGGCGGGTACGAGGCCGTCCTCGGTGTACTACCACGTCCGCGACAAGTGCGAACTGCTCAATCTGCTCATCGAATCCGTGCTCGCTCAGATCCAGGTGCCGCAAGACGGCGACTGGGAATCACGTTTGGTCGCGCTCTACACGAACGCCTGGAAGGTGCTCCTCGAGGTGCCCGGGATCGCGGTCCTGCTCCAGGAGCATCCACACACCGCCGCGGCCACGGAGATGGATCACGCCTCCCGCGCGATCCTGCGTGAATCTGGCTTGCAGGCGAAGCATTTCGAAGCGGCACACGCCGCGTTGTACATCCACCTGCTGGGTTCGGTGCAGCTTGAGCACATACGCAACAGTGACGCCACGCCCCATGGGCCGAGCGACCGGGCGTTTGGGTACGGGTTGCGCCTGATCCTGGCCGGTCTGCGCGACGAAATCGGGGGAGACGCAACATGACAGATACGACGGTCGATCTTGCCGACCCGGCGCTATGGGCGTCGCGATTTCCCGAGGAGCTGTTCGCCGAACTACGCGCCCGCACGCCCGTGTTTCACCAGGAACTCACCGATGACGTGAAATCCGCGGTGGGCCGCGAGTTTTGGGTGTGCACCAAGCATGCCGACGTCGCGCGAGTGCACCGCGATTACGAGTCGTTCACCGCGACCCGTGGCCCGCTGATCCAGGACGTGCCGCTGTTCGACGCCTATCCGGCCATCGTGAGCTTGGACCCGCCGGATCACACTATCCGCCGCAAAGTCATCTCGCGCGCGTTCACCCCGCGCGCGGTGGCGAAGTTGGAAGACGGAATTCGCGATCGGGCCAAGGCGATGGCGGGCGTTTTAGTGGAGTCCGGTGGAGGTGAATTCGTCGAGCTGGCAGCGGGTTTGCCGATCTCGGTGATCGGCGACATTGTTGGGATCCCTGAGGCCGACCGGCCGCACGTGTTCGGTCTGATCGAGAAGGTATTGAAGACCGCCGGCGCCCAGATGGCCGTCCCAGACGGTGATGACCTCTTGCCCTTTCTAGAGTTGTTCCAGTACGCGAGCACGTTGACGGCTCATAAACGTGAACATCCCGTGGACGACATTTGGAGTGCGTTATGTACCACGGAGATTACGGCAGAATCGGGTGAGAGCTTTTTGCTGCCGTCCAACGAGCTGGAGATTTTCTTCTTCGTCCTCGGTTTGGCCGGTGCCGACACAACTCGAAACGCGTTGTGCGACGGCATTCGGGCCTTTGTCGCCAATCCGGACCAGATCGAGATCTATCGATCCGAGCCGGACGCGCGGCGCACGGCCGTCGAGGAGGTGATCAGGTATTCCACACCCATCATGTTCTGGGTGCGGGGGGCAACCAAAGACGTGATGCTCGGCGACACGCTGATCCCTGAGCGTGCGCGCGTGGTGACGATGTTGCGCTCAGCCAACCGCGACGAAGGCGTCTTCGATAATCCATACCGCTTCGACATTCGCCGCGACCCCAACCCCCATCAGTCCTTCGGCGGTGGTGGCGCCCACCATTGTCTCGGCGCGATGCTTGCCCGGGCGGAAGTCGGAGCCGCCCTCGACGAGATCTTGTTGAACACCAACGAAATCGACATCGGCGAGCCGACGATGACGCTTCCCGACCTTTCCAACAACATGACCGTGTACGACTCACTTCTGGTCAGCCTCAACTAGCCTGCACGGCCCAGAGGTAGTGGCCGTCAGAGGGGTTCGATGTCTAGCCAGTGGTCGATTTCGAATTGGTTCGCGACGGCGCGGATCGTCGCACCGCCGCGACCGGGATAGTGCGCGGGTATCACGGCGGCTTTCACTTGTGCGGCCTCAGTGAATATCCGGTGCCGGGTGACCGCGGCGGCGGTGGCATCCATATCGAAGGCGCAAGCGTCGTCGGGTCGACGCAGCTGCAGTGGGCTGTGGGTGAGATCGCCGACGAAGACTGCCGGCTGACCCGCATCCAGCCACAGCACCGAGGAGCCCGGGGTGTGCCCGGGGGCGGGCCGCAGCCGGAGCGACCGGCTGATCGGTAGTCGTCCGACCAGTGGACGAGCTGTCCCGCGTCATCGATGGGTGAAACGCTGTCCGCGAACACCAGCCGGTTACCGCGCTGCTGGGCGGCCTCCGCTTCGGTGCGCGGCTCGTGCCGTGCCGCCGGCCCGTCGGGTTGAAGGTGGTAGTAGTCGGCGGCGGGCATCAGATATGGGGCGTTGGAAACGTCGGCACCCAGGTGTCGGTTTCTCCCATGGTGTTCCATCCGACGTGGTCGGACGCGATCACCCGTCATCCGCCGCCCCGCTCGGCCCGGGTCCTGGTGTACGGGGCCGGCTCGCTCGGGTTGTGTGCGGTCGCGATCCTGCGCGCGCTCTACCCGGACGTGGCGGTGGCCGTCGTCGCGCGCTTCGACGCCCAAGCGCATCTGGCCCGCCGATTCGGGGTTGCCAAAGTGTTGGCGCATGAGCCGAGGCTGGCGATCATCGAAGAACTGGTTGCTTGGGGTGGTGGCCGGCTGCGACAGCCGCTGCAGGGTCTGCCGATGGCCTACCCCGGACCGATCGACATCGTCTACGACACCGTCGGAAAGCCCGAGACGTTCGAGGTCGGGGTGCGAGTCCTCGCGTCGCGCGGGACGCTGGTGAAGGCCGGTGTTCACGCGCCGGGCCGTTGGGAGTGGAGCCCGCTGTACTTCAAAGAGATCAGCTGGGTCGGCTCCAACGCCTTCGGCGTAGAGGAGATCGACGGACAGCGCAAACACGCCATCGCCCACTACCTCGACCTGGTCAAGGCCGGCCGAGTGGACTTGCGTCCCATGCTGACCCACACCTTCGGGCTGGAGCAATGACGCGACGCCTTTCTCGCGATTGCCAACCAGGGCGACAGCGGCGCCGTGAAAGTGGCTTTCGACCACCGTTAGGGTGGGGCCATGGCTTCTCGACACACGTTGTTTCGGATCTTCTACCGGGTTGGCTTCACACCATGGGATGGCCATCCGCTCGGGCAGAGTCTGCGAAACCTCGTCGAGGGAAGCAGTGACGCGCCTGCGCTGCCACCGGGATCGGCGCTTGACCTCGGCTGCGGTACCGGAGAGTCTTCGGTCTATCTCGCCCAACATGGCTGGATAGTCACCGGAGTCGACTTTGTCGCAAAGCCGCTCGACAAAGCGCGCGTCAAGGCCAACGCCGCCAAAGTTTCGGTCAACTTCGTCCAAGCCAGCGTCACACAGTTGACGCAGGCCGGGATTGATACGGGCTTCGGCTTGATCGTCGACAACGGTTGCATACACGCCATGAGCGACGGCGATCGCGACGCGTACGTCCGCGAGGTCAGCGCCGTCGCGGCACCCGATGCGCGACTGCTGATCGTCGCGTTCCTTCCCGGCGGGAGGATCGGCGTGCCGGGTATCGACCAAGCAGAGATGGAACGACGATTCACCGCACACTGGACGTTGTTGTCCACCGGCCAGGAGCAGGAGCTGGACGACCACACCCCCACGCGGTACTACCTCTTTCAGCGCCGCCGCTCCTGAGGACCCGTCAGCGCCCGGGTGCCTAAACCAGCCCCGCGGAGAAGTCCATCGGTACGGCGCCTCTGGCGAACAGCGACTCCATTGCAACGCCATCCAGTGGGCGGGACAGCAGAAAGCCCTGTGCGCGATGGCAACCCAGACCGAGCAGTGTCCTGGCCGCCGCTGTGGTTTCGACGCCTTCGGCGACGACGTCGAGGCCGAAGGCGTCCGCTAACGCTATTGTCGACTGCACAATCGCTAGATCACCGGCGTCCGTACCGAGATTACGAACAAACCCCCTGTCGATTTTGAGCGTGTCGACCGGAAGAGTTTTCAAGTATGCCAACGCGCTGTAGCCGGTGCCGAAATCATCGATGGCTATCCGTACGCCGATGTCCTTCAATCCGTTGAGCGTTTTGCGCGCGGTGTCGACGTCGGCGACCACGACGCTTTCAGTGATCTCGAGGCATACCGATGCGGGATCCAGACCGAACTCGTCGAGGGTTGTGGCGACGGCCTCGGCGAGGCCGGCCGTAACCAGCTGCACGGGCGATACGTTGATGCGCAGCACAGCATCCTGTCCTACACCGTGTGATTGCCAGAGCCTGAATTGTGCACAGGCGGAACGAATTACGAGACGGCCGAGTTTGGCGACCAGATTGATTGATTCGAGGACCCCGATGAACGAATCGGGCATCAACAGTCCAAGAGTGGGGTGTTGCCAACGGATGAGCGCCTCGGCGCCGAGGATCTCACCGGTTGGCATATCAAACTCTGGGAGGTAATGCAGCACCAAGGCGTCGTTATCGCTGTCGAGGATCTGTTGCAGATGCAGTTCTATGTCGTTGCGGATCCTGCTCGTCCTGGCCATCTCCGGGCTGAAAGTTGTGATGTTGTCGCCACCGGTACTCTTGGCCGATCGAGTGGCCTGGTCGACTCGGCTCAGTAAGTCCGAAGTGCTGTCGGTCCCCGGTAGACCCGCAGCGACGCCGATACTGACGGTGCGGGTGAGCATCTCTCCGTCGATCACAAGCTGCTTGTGGATCCGACTGTCCAGCAGGTGCGCGAACGCTTCAGCGTCTTCTACCTCCATTGTGGCGGCTGGCACGATGACGAACTGGTCACCCCCGAAGCGGGCGATCGTTGCGGGAACGTCGGTGGCCTCACGCAGCTGCTCGGCGAATGCCGCGATGAACCCGTCACCGACGTGTTGACCGAGTTGATCGTTGATGACCTTGAAACGGTCCAGATCGAGGAACAATACCGAGACCGGGCCCGGCTGGCCTTCGGCCAGCCGCTGGTCGAGGTAAGCGATGAGCGACCTGCGGTTGAGCAGGCCGGTCAGATCGTCGTGTTCGGCGAGGTAGCGGATTCCCTCCTCGGCGACGATGCGGGCCTGCAGCTGAGCGAACAATGTGGCGACCGTCTGCAGCGCATTGAGCTCCTCCGGTAACCATTCGCGGTCGCCGAACTTGCCGAAGCCCAGCGTGCCGGTGGTGAGGTCCCCGGACAGCAGCGGCACGGCGGCCAGGGAGACAGCCGGAAAGCCGGTGCCATGCTCGATAGTGCGTTGATAGTCGACGTTGCCAGGGTCGGGCCGCACAACCTCGGGCTCTTTCATTGTTTCGGCCCTTGCGAAGACCGAGTCGGCGCCGTCGAAATACACCACACCGATCGGGTCGGGGTCGAGGTTACGTGAGGGCCATTCGGCAATCAGAACTGTCGCGTGGATTGTGTGGTCATTGTGACGTAGAAAGCTGAAGTCCACGCCCAGCTCGCTGTTCAAGTCGGCGAGCACTTGTTGGCTGATTTTGGCAGAGTTGCCCGCGGTGGCGGCCATTAATTTGGCAGCGGCCCCCGTAACCAACGTGTCCAGCGAAGCCGACATTGCCCCTACCGTAGCTCATTTTCCCTGGTAAGCGGCGGAACCTGAAGATTCCGGCCAACGAGGCGTGCCCTGTAGGCTCGACGCTGTGTCAGTCAGGGTATCCGTACGGGGCGTGGCCGCGCTACCGTTGGCCCCGAAAAGTCCCTTACCGTATCGCCAACGTTTGAAGGCGGTGAAGAACTTTCATACTGGGACCGACAAACTTCGCGATGCTGGTGGGCCGGTTACCCGAGTCATCTTGGGGCCTAAGTGGCTGATTCCGCCGATCGTTTTTGCAACCTCACCGCAAGGTATTCGCGACATCGTCACCATTAGAGATGGTTCTGTCGATAAGACGAGCGCGGTGGCAACCGAGCTGCGCCGGCTACTCGGCGGGAATCTGTTCGTGTTGCCCCATGCTGAGTGGCTGCCGCGTCGGCGCACGCTACAGCCGGTGTTCACCCGCCAGCACGTGGCTACCTTCGGTGGGCACATGGCCGAAGCGGCGGAGAGGGTATGTGCCACGTGGGGCTATGGCGGCGAAGACACCGTGATCGATCTGGATGCGCAGTGCCGCACACTCACGTTGCGGGCGTTAGGTCGTTCGGTGTTGGGTTTAGACCTCGATGAGCGGGCGGATGCGATCGCCGAGCCGTTGCGGATCGCGACGAGTTACGCCGTAAAGCGGGCGCTGAGGCCGCTGCGGGCACCCGGGTGGTTTCCCACGCCGGCGCGCCGGCGTGCGCGTGCGGCGAGTGCGTCGGTTCGTGAGGTTGCAGATGAGATTTTGCGAGTGTGTCGTGCCGATCCCGCCAGGGAGGCGCCGCTGGTGCACGCGTTGATCGCCGCCACTGACCCTGAAACCGGGCAGTCGTTGTCCGACGATGAGATCCGCGATGAAATGATCATCTTCTTGTTCGCCGGGCACGACACAACGGCGACGACGATGACCTACGCGTTGTGGTCGTTGGGTCGCCATCCTGACCTGCAGGAGCAGGTGCTGGCCGAAGTCGCTGAGCTCGGGAATCGCCAACTTGCCCCCGATGATGTTCCCCGGCTGGGGTTTACGGTTCAGGTGCTTCAGGAGGCGCTGCGACTATGCCCGCCGGGTCCGACAGGGACACGGATGACGACGCGCGATGTCGAAGTTGCCGGCTTCCGCGTTGAAGCCGGCACAATGCTGGCCGTGGGACGTATGTCGGTACAACGTGATCCGAGTTTGTGGGACGATCCGTTGAAGTTCGATCCCGCCCGGTTCAACCCAGAGCGTTCTGAAGGCCGCGATCGTTGGCAGTACGTTCCGTTCGGCGGTGGCCCCCGCTCATGCATTGGGGATCACTTCGCGATGCTGGAAGCCACACTGGCGTTGGCGACCATCGTTCGCAGGGTCGAGATCCGGTCTATGGAGGATGATTTCCCACTCGCCGTGCCCTTCACGATGGTCCCGGCGGGTCCGATTTGGGCCCGTATACGACGCCGCTGACTCGCTCGAGGCTGCGGCGGCTCGTCACTGATGCCGGCGGCCCGACAGCCAGCCGTAGAACCAGCACGATGGATTCGTCGCTCGGCATGTCGGCCAAACGGCGAAAGCCGAGCTGCAACTCTGTTAGCTGGTCGGCGAAAGCCGATGACAGCTGCTCGATTTCGGCCCGGTCGTGGGCGTAGATGAAGACCGGTGAGAGCGGCTGGACGGACAGCCCGCGCTGCTGCGCGATGATCCAGACCAGCTCGACGGCCGAGCCGCCCTTCGCGTAGTCGCGAAGTGCCCGGCCGGACACGCTGATAACAGCCAGCGCAGAACTGGCGAGTACGCGGTCGCGGGTGTCCTCACCGAGCACGCTGCCCGCATTCCACTGGGCCAGGTGGGCCATGACCTCTGGGCGTCGCAGGATGTCGACCATCGCCAGCTCGCCGGCATCGAGTTCGAGGCTGCGCACGTCGATACCGGTGTCGGGGTCGGGATCCCCGGGCCAGCGCAGTTCGGAGATCATGTCTTGGTGCAGGCGCGGCGTCAGGTAGCGGGCGCGATCGGATGCGGCCAGAATTGTTGCCGCATATGCAATGTCGTCTTTGTCGGTGAGCAGGTGCAGCCGCGCGTCTTCCCGTTGTGCCGCGGCGCTGAGCGCCTCGATCGTGGCAGCATCGATCGGTTCGGGGCTTCCGTGATGGCGGTTGGTCTCACGCACCAGCATCGGTTGATACAGGTCGGCGAGGTTGGGGTCGGTGCCGCCGGTCAATGTCAGGACGGCGCGCAACGGCGATCCGTCCGGATGATCGGTAACGGTGACGGGACCTAGCGCATGTTGGGCAGCCGCGGCGATCCTCGCGTTTAACAGGGCAGCGCCGAGTGCGACGGCGCTGGCGCGGAACCCGACGTCCATCGCTGAACTGTGTTGGGTGTCAAGTTCGATGGCGATGTCGGTGGGGTTGGCGTGGATGCGCCACGGCTGGACGTTTCCCCCGGATGGGGCGCGGATCGCAGCGGCCGCGATCACACCTGGTATCCCGGGTAGTGCCGGAGTTTGATAATCGTCTACCGGCGCCGGACCAGGCAGGGCCATGTCGGGTTCGTCGAGTTGGTTGAGGGCGCGGTGGATATCGATGCGGGTTCGGCCCGAGCGCATTTCCTCGTCGAGCCCGATTCTGCGGACCGCCTCGGCAACTACGGAGGCACCCAGCACCACGTCGGAGGCCAGTTGCGGCCAGGTCGACAAGGAGCGGTCAATCTCGAGCAGCGATGCAGCGCCGCGCGGCGACATCTGCTCGGCCTCAAGATGTCTCAAGAGGTGCCGAACTTTCTCACGGTTGCTCATGCCCGGAAGCAACCCGAGGTCCAGCTCGCCCAGCAGACCATGCAGAATCGGGCGCTGCGGCTCTTGGTCGAAGCGTTCCACGTCGACCAGTCCGCGATCGCTGGTAGCCATCAACACCGGGATGCCGCGCTCGCGGGCGGCCACCCGAACCGCGGCCTTCATGTCAAGCGAATCGCACTCCTCGACGAGGATGTCCAATCCGTCAACGAATTCGTCGACGGTGTCAAACGTGAGCCCTGCGTCGAAGACCTCGACCGGCAGATACGGATCGAGCTCGGCGATCCTGCGTGCGGCCACGTCGGCCTTGTTGAGGCCAAGGTCGAATACGCTGGCCGGCACCCGATTCAAATTCGATAGTTCCAGGCGGTCGAAGTCGGCCAGGCGAAGGCGGCCGCACATGCCCTCGCTGGCTAGCGTGTGCGCGATGATGTGCCCGACGCTGAGGCCGGCGACGCCGATGCGCAGTGCGCCAAGCCTGTCCTGCTCTTGTGTGGTGATGTGGTTGCGGTTGCGGTCCAAGCGCACCGCGCGAAAGCCGCGCGGTCCGAGGACGACCACGACGGTTCGCCGCCACGGGTAGTAGGCCCATCGGCCCGGTTCTGCGACCAGTTCGGCATCGGGCGGCGGCCGTAGGCTGCGCAGATTGGCCAATTGTGCGTCGCGGTGGTCGATGAACTCCACGCCGGGATCCGCCCGGAGCCGCTGCAAAACCGCACTGTTGGCAGGCTCGTCGGGGTCGATAATCTGCGCGCTATAGGCGGTGGCGTTGGGCTCGTCCATCGTGGGCTCCGTTATAGCGCATCGTGGGCACACCACCAGGATCGGGCCAATCGGTCCCCGGGTGGCGCTCGATGTAGGGAATCAGGAAGAGTGGTGCATGTTTTCCAGCGCTCTGGGAGGTGATGCCGTGCCGGATACCACCTATCCCGCCGGTGAGGGTCGCGTTGCCGGCTACCTTGCCGTACCCGAAGGCCGGGGCCCGTGGCCCGGCATCGTTATCGTCCAGGACGTTCTGGGCCTAACAGCGGATTTGAGGCGGATCACGGATCGCTTCGCGGCGAGCGGTTATTTGGCCTTGGCCCCGGCGCTCTACAGCCACCGCCCGAAAATCCGATGCATGATCAGCACCATCCGTGCGCATTTCGCCGGCCACGGCGCCGCCTACGACGACCTTGTCGCTGCCCGCCATTACCTCATCGCCGATGAGCGCTGCACCGGCAGAATCGGGTTGGTCGGATTCTGCATGGGTGCGGGCTTCTGTCTGCAGTTGGCGCCCCGAGGCCTGTTCGACGCCACCGCGCCGAACTACGGCCTGCTGCCTAAGGACATCGAAACGCTGAGCGGGTCCTGCCCTGTGGTGGCAAGCTTCGGTGCGAAAGACCACATTGTGCCTGCGGGTACAGCCGCCACGCTCGAGGCCGCGCTCGCGTCGGGCGGCGTGCCGCGTGACGTCAAGGAATATGCCACCACCGGACACAGCTTCATGAACAACTGGGGCTTCCCCGGCCCGGTCCGCGTCGTTGAGCGCATCGCCGGGATGGCCTACTCCGAACCGGAGGCAGAGGACGCCTGGGAACGCATCCTGAGCTTCTTCAAAGAGCACCTCACGCAGGAGGGATCGACTGACGGCGGCTAAGAGTTGACCCGTAATCGGCTGGCTGTCTTGAGGTTCCAGAGTCCGGCGATGATTTGGAGCCTGTGGTTGATGGACTGGCCGCGGCGGCGGCATTGGCGCAGTATCTGCCAGTCTTTGAGCCGGGCGATGACATGCTCGACGCGGGCGCTGATGCGGCGGTGGGTCTGGTAAGGGTCGTCGCGGACGATCCGGCCGGTCTTGTCGCGTCGCGGGCTGGTGATCGACGTGATGCCGCGGTAGCCGCCGTCACCAAGAACGGCACGACCATTGAGCAGGTGGGTGATTGTGTGGCGGGCCACGATGACGTCGTTGCGGTTACCGGGCCAGCAGCGGCCGGCGGCGATGACGCGGCGACGGTGAGCGCAGATGATGATCTGGGGGTTGACGCTGCGGCGGTAGTTCTTGCTGATGGCGGTGATCGACTGGTCGTGCACCGGGATCAAGGTGCCGTCGATGATCCAGGGATGATTGCTGGTGTCTGGTTCGGGTCGCAGGGTGCGCGCCAACACCGGCAACCTGGTGGTGGATGATCCGGTCCATCGTTGATTGGCTGGTGTCGAAAAGCGCGGCCAGCGCACGGGTAGTGAGGTTGGTGCGCAGGTGGATGCACACCAGCAGCACCCTGACCGGCAGTAGCAGGCCCCAGGGTCGCCCCAGTGTTGGCGGCAGCCGCTGGTTGGACAGCATGCACACGGTACGGATCTGGCTCGTGGTCAGTCCGGTCAGCGGCACCAGGTCTGGCCAGCAGTGTGGTAGCGCGTCGATGTCGGTGGGTGATGGTTTCATAGGTCCCGTGCCAGCCGGACCCACCGACACCGCCACCGCGATCAGCGGTGATGTGGTGGGGCCGCGGCGGCGCGGGAAGTCGAAGGCCACCAACTTCAAATACGGCGGGCCGGTGTCGGTGATCCGCCTGGAACTCGACGTCAGTGACCCAGTGGTGCGTCGACGTCTGGAGCGGCAGTGGGCGGCGGTGTTTCGGCTGCGCCGCGCGGTGCAGCGTGACGCTGCGGCGCGATGCCGGGCATATTGGGCCGCCCACCAGGAACGCCGCGCCGATCCGAAAGGGCTGCGGGAGCGGCTTGGGCTGTCGCGCAAAGGGTTCGAGGCCGCGGCGAAATCTCATATCGAGGCCAGCGGCTGGATGCGTGATCACTTCACGAAGGCGGTGGGTTTGCACGTCGCCGATGAAGTCTGGGAAACGGTGGATCGGCACCTGTTCGCCGACTCCTCCGGGCGCCGCCACGGGCCGCCGCGGGTCGGGTCGTGGTGGAATTTCACCCGTATTCCCGGGCGGGCCCGCTCGCACACCAAAGCCACACCGGTGTGGGAAACCTACCGGCTGGTCGGCACCCTCGACGGGCACCTCGAGGCGTACCGGCATCCGCAGCTGCCCGCTCCGGTGACCACCGCGTCGGCAGCGGCCGCCGGCCCGCCCGGAACCTCGATTCTGGCCCAGCCAACCCACCTACCGGCCCCGGTGCGGCCCGCTTCGGGCAAGTGGGCCGATCACCGCGGGGGATTGGCGGTGGTGTTCACGGGCCTGCCAGCCGGGGACCTCGTGCTGCCGTCGCGCCTTGCCCAGGGCGCGGGCCAGTGGACACACCTGAACCACTTCCTGGCCGACCCCGCCGTGTGGCACAAGATCGATCTGGTGCGAGTGCGCGACCGCAATGCACCCGGTGGCTGGCGCTATTACGCGCATCTGCTTGTCCACCAGGCCGGATACGCATCCGATGCGACTCGGGTGCGGCGCGCCGCGATACCGGCCGGTCGGCGCGCGGGGGTGGATGCCAACGTGTCCAATCTGGCGCTGGCCTCGTTCCCCCCCGAGCACCCTGAGCAGCTGCGCATCGGGCAGATCAGCTGCACCGATGAGCAACACAAGGCTGCCGCACGGGCCGCCAAACGGGCGCGGGCCCGGCAGCGGGCGTTGGATCGCTCCCGGCGCAACACCAACCCCGGCCAGTACGGGCCTTCGGTGCGCCAGCACAAGCGGGCGGCCCGGCGCGCCGAGCGCGGGTTGACGACCAAGCAGATCACCAACCCGGGCGGGGCCCGCCATGCCCGCGCCGATGGAGTGCCGCTGCGGGCCTACCGCCACGACGACCTCTCCCGGCGGTATCACCGCACCCGAGTGGATCATGCCGTCGAGGCCCGCAGCATCAGTCAGGCCAAACACGCCCGCGCCCACCAGGTCGCGGCGCGGATCGTGGCCACCCACGGCAAAACGATCACCGTCGAAGACTGCACCATCTCCACTTGGGCGCGGTTGTGGGGCAAGCGGATCGCCCTGTTTAGCCCCGGCATGCTCATCACCGCGCTGGCCGCTCAATGCGCCGCCACCGGCGGGCGGCTGTATCGGGCGGGCACCCGATTCACCGCGCTCAGTCAGCACTGCCTGTGCGGGGCGCGGGTGCCGAAAACGCTGGCGCAGCGTACCCATGAGTGCCCGCAGTGTGGGCTGCACGGTGACCGTGACATCGTCTCCGCCGCCTTGGCGGCTTGCGTGACCCTCACTGATCCCGATGATCCGCGCACCGCCCGCGTCGACTACCGACTTGCCCACGCCCTGCGGGCGTGGCTGGCCTCCCAGCAAGAGTGGGAGGGTTCAGTCAACCGGAACCAGCCACCACCACCAGAAGACGGTGTTGGATCGGCCAGGACCGGCAGCCGCCACCCGGTGGCCTCTGCTGAACAAGCAGCACTCGGCCCACCCCCGAACAGACCAGGCACACCTGGACGTCGCGGACCCAGCCGAAAACAACCAGCCCCCAAGCTGATTGGCGCCGCATGACCCATTACGGGTCAACTCTTAGTCCAAAGCGCCCTGGGATCCGGTGACGGGCAGATCAATCGGCGTGATGACGCCCGGGGGCGCGTCGCACACGAACGGTATGGCATTGACGGCCGCGACCGCGGTGCTGTCCATCAACACGGTCATCACGTCCTGTCCGGGTTCGCCGAACCGGATCATCGCGTCGACGCGCGGTTCGCCTTCGATCACCACGCTGAAACCCTCGGGGTCGCTCCATTGCGGGTCGAGCGCGTCATTGCTCATGGTCCAGCAGATTGCCAGCTCGACCACCGGCCGACCGCCGCGATGGCCGCGATAGGTGCGGCGTTGGCCCCCGACGGTGCCGGCTGCGAAGTCCGCCCACCCCAGGTTCAGATCCCCGGTCAGCACCGCGGGCTCGACAAACGCCTCCTTGGACTCGAGTTCGACGCCTAACATCGTGGCGATCATGTCCAGCGTCTCGAAGTAACCGAGGCCGTATCGCTGCGTCTCCGGGTCGATTTGCGTCACCCGCTGACGGGGTGGTTTGCCGAATCCGAGCACGCGCCACGCTTCCCACACGGGGTATGTGGTGCAGTCCAGCGTTTCGACGAGCTTTACGCTGTGCACCTTTCGACACGCTCCGGTGAGGAAGCCGGCAACGACATTGATGAAGCCCGGCTCGAATCCCGTTCCCAGGAAGGTGGCGCGTCCCTCCTGCGCCGCCACCTCGAGCGCCGCACGCTCGGCCGGATGATGGGTGCCGGTCACGAAGTCTCCCGTGGTGACGACGTTGATGCCGGAGCACAGCATCCTGGTCACCAGGTCGTAGTCAATTTCCCGGGGCATGTAGTTCACGCAATCCGGTCGAAGCTCAATCAGCGCGTCGGTATCGCCGGTGGCGGCAACACCCACCGGGGCTCGGTCGGCCAGCACACCCGCGTCGCGGCCCACCTTGTCCGTACCGAATGCATGGACGCCCACCACATCGAAATCGTCTCGGTCTAGCAGGATGCCGAGCGCGCGTTTGCCGATGTTGCCGGTTGACCACTGCACTACCCGGAATCGCGCCATGCCCAACCGTAACCGCTGACAGCAGAAGTCCGATCAGCGGAGAATCAGGCCTCAGGGGCTCGATGTCCAACCAGTGGCCAACTTCGAATCGGTCCTCGACGGCGTGAAGGGTCGCGCCGCCGCGAACCGGGATAGCCCGGCTATCACGGCGGCCTTCGCCCGTGCGGGCCTTGCTGAATATCCGGCGCCGGGTGACCGCGGCGGCGTCGGCGTCGAGAGTGAATTTCACGACGGGTTACGGTGTGTCGTGTCGCAGCATTCACGCTCGCGGCTGGTGGGCGCCAGTCGGCATGTTACGCACTCCGTGGATCGCGATAGCGATGGCGCGTTCGACCGCGGAGCGCAGCTGTCCGGCTTTGTCGCCGTGTTGCAGGCAAACGAGTGCAGCGGCAATCGCTGCCCCCATGACTGAGCCGATGACGGCGGCAGCGGACGCCGGGTCGAGCGTGTCCGGGTAGGCGCGGTGCAGCGCATGGGCGAGTTGAGTTTCGGCCAGAAAGTAGCGGTGCAGGGTTGCCGCTTGGACGGCGGGCACCGAAATGATCATCGGGAGCCGCACCGCCGCCAGGCCACCGTCGACTTCCTCGGTCAGGGCGTCGGCCAGCATCTGCCGCATCGCCGCCACAAGGACGTCTGCCATCTGGTCATCGGGCCCGCGCTGTTCGATGAGAGCCACCGCCGCGTCGATCCGGCGGGACAGATGGGGGAAAAGAACCTCATCCTTGCTCGCGAAGTAGTTGAAGAATGTCTTCGTGGAAACCCCTGCCGCGGTGGCGATCTCGGCGACCGTGGTCTGCTCGTAGCCCCAGTCCTCGAAAAGCCGCATGGCCGCGCTGATTAGCTCCTGCCTGGTCTGTTGTCGCTTGCGTTCTCGCAAACTCATCTTGTAGCCGCTGCTCCCAATTAGTACATTTGATGTAATATTACATCGGCTGTAACTAATCCAAGGCGGCTCGCCGGAGAGGACCGGTCATGCAGCGGTTCGAGAACGCGGTGGCGATTGTCACTGGCGGCGGAATGGGTTTAGGCGAGGCGCTGTGCGAGGAGCTTGGGCGTCAAGGCGCGACGGTCGTGGTTGCCGATATCGACGGCGACGCCGCGCGTCGGGTAGCGGGGCGCCTGGAGCAAAGCGGCGCACCCGCACTTGCCGTGCGGGTCGATGTGGCCAACCAAGCCGAGATGGTGCGGCTGATTGAGAGCACCGTGGCCGGATATGGACGGGTCGACTACATGATCAACAACGCAGGCATCGCGATCGGCGGGGATTCTCGTGACCTCTCGATACAGCAGTGGCGTCGGGTGCTTGACGTCGACTTGCTGGGCGTCGTGTATGGGACGGTGCATGCCTATCAGGTCATGGCGCGGCAAGGCCACGGACACATCGTCAACATTTCCTCGCTCAGCGGGCTGGTTCCGCAGCCCGGCAATGTTCCGTACTGCACGAGCAAGCACGGGATCGTCGGGCTTTCGCTTTCGCTGCGGGCCGAGGGAGCGGACCTCGGGGTGAAGGTGAGCGCCGCATGCCCGGGCGACATGAGAACGAAAATCTACGAAAACATGGTCGTGGTCAATATGCCGCGCGAGCAGGTGGCGACGTTAAGTAGGCGCACCCATTATCTGATGCCCCAGATGAGCGCGGCGGCCGCGGCCCGCTCGATCCTGCGCGGCGTCGATCGCAATCGGCCACTAATCGTGTTTCCCTTTGCGGTTCAAGCTATTTGGCACATGTATCGCCGGTTCCCCGGCCTGTTTTATCGCATCAACGTCCATCGCATGAGACTGTTCCGCGGCCTCCGCGCCGGGTCTACGTGATTCCACGGATGTTTCCTGGTCGCGGCCTGCGCATGCTGGCTAACCTGACCGGAACTTGATCCACGCGCGGACTTGAACTCGAGCGACGTGCTGTCAACGGGAACAGTGACACTGCTGCTCGCTGATGTCGAGGGCTCGTCGCGGCCTGTGGGAGACCCAAGCCTGCCTGTGCCCATACCGGGCACAGCGATCTGCGCGCTAATTCGTTGTACCTCTTAATGCACGAGTATCTGCACGTGCTAGCATGCATGCATGCGGACCACGGTCGAAATTACCGACGAGCAGCACCGTGCGCTTAGTGCGATTGCCCAGCGCCGCGGCATACGTGGCTTCTCCGCACTCGTCCAGGAAGCTCTGGAGGGATATCTCGCGAATTTGAACGCCGACGAGGTGGACCTGCTGCTTGGTCTCGAAGGCATGCTCACCGAGTCCGATGCGCAAGAGGTGCGCTCTCGCATCGATGACGTAAGGAGCAGATGGCGGACCTCGTAGTAGTCGACACCGATCTGGTGATCGACTTTCTCCGCGGCGCAGGTCCTGGGGCACAGCTGGTGCGCGAGTTGATCGTTAGCCATCGCCTCCGCGTCACCGCGATAACAGCGTTCGAATTACGTGTTGGTACGGATTTCCTGGCGCGCCGCGATGCCATCCTCCGACTCGTGCGGCTGCGCACCTTCCCGCTCGATTTGGCAAGTGCGCTTCGTGGGGGCGAATTGGCAGCAAGTTTGCGACGAGCGGGCCAAGACATCGGACTGGCCGACTGCTTGCAGGCGGGTGTGTGCTTGAACTACGACTTGCTCTTCGCTACGCGTAACCGCAAGCATTTCGACCGGGTGGAAGGTTTGCGACTGCTCGACATAGCTGCCGGTTAGGTTAGGTCACGACGCGGCCGAGGCCAGGTCGCCGACGAGTTGATGCAGGATCGCCTCTTCGTGGTCAGCACGCCCCAGTGCACCAGCTGGCCCAGCCGCGCCTCGAGGTTGAAACGGTCCTCTGCGACCAGGCCCTCGACTGTGTCGGCAGCGACGTGGTTCGACACATATGCGATGACGCGCGCTTGGACATCGTCGTACGACAATCCGGTCAGGCTGGTGTCCTGCGCTTCCAGCAGGACTTCGACGACCGTCCGATACTGGGCCGCATACTTCGTGACCAGGTACGCCGGGACTAGGTCCGGACCAGGAAGGTAGGTAGACCAGGTGTCGGTCGGTCCGCGCTCCGGCAGCTCCTCTTCATCTGCCATGCCGCTCAGCGTAGGCGCGCGTACCGACGTCGCCCATCGGTGCGGTACCTCGGCTGCCAGAGTGACGCGTCAAGGCGTCATCGACTGGCGCTCAGCCCGGGCGTCATCCGATGCCGGTGCCGTTCCATGTTCGGGGAGGGCCTTGCATCGACGGATTCAGCCCTATGTTGCGGTAGCAAGCTACCTTGTGCGATTGCTCAGCGCAGCGGCCATACGTGGCTTCTCCGCACTCGTCCAGGAAGCTTTGGATGGACAATCTCGCGAATTTGAACGCGACGAAGTGGACCTGCTCCTGGGGCGCGAAGGCATGCTCACCGAGTCCGATGAGCAAGAGGTGCGCTCTCGCATCGATGACGTAAGGAGCAGATGGCGGACCTCGTAATAGTTGAAACCGATCTGGTGATCGACCTTCTCCGGCGCGCTCTTGGCGAGCGGGTAACCGCAAGCATGTCGACCGGCTGGAAGGTTTGCGACTGCTCGACGTAGCTGCCGGTTAGCCCTGCAGGGGCTCGATGTCCAGCCAGTCATCGACCTCGAATTGGCCCGCTTCGGCGCGGATCGTTGCACCGCCACGACCGGGATAGTGCGCGGGTATCAAGGCGGCCTTGGCTTGCGCGGCCTCGGTGAATATGCGGCGCCTTGTCACCGCGGCGGCGTCGGCATCGACGTCAAAGGCGCACGGGTCGTCGGGGTGGCGCAATTGCACCGGACTGTGGGTGAGGTCGCCGACGAAGACCGCCGGCTGACCCGCATCCAGCCACAACACCGAGGAGCCGGGGGTGTGCCCGGCCGCGGGCCGCAGCCGCAACGACGGACTGACCTCGTAGTCATCCGACCAACCGATGAGCTGTCCGGCGTCATCGATGGGTGAAACGCTGTCGGCGAACACCAGCTGGTTACCGCGCTGCTGGGCGGCTTCCTCCTCGGTGCGCGGCAATTGCCGTGCCGCCGGCCCGTCGGGTGCAAAGTGGTGGTAGTCGGCGGCGGGCACCAGATATCGGGCGTTGGGAAAAGTCGGCACCCAACTGTCCTGGGAGTTGTTGTCTCCCATGGTGTTCCATCCGACATGGTCGGAATGGATGTGGGTGTTGACCACCACGTCCACGGCGCTGCGGTCGACGCCGGCCGACTGCAGCGCGGTTAGGTACCCGGTGTTCAGGTGATCCAGGGGTGGCATATGGGGGCGTTGGCGGTCGTTGCCGACGCCGGTGTCCACGACGACGGTCAACCCGTCGACCTCGACGACCCAGCTCTGCACCGCGATGCGCCACCGATCGGTGTCGGGGTCGAAGAAGTCCGGCACCAGCAGGTCGGCATTGTCTGCCCACCCCGACGGCGGCGTCCGGGGGAAGAACCTGGTTCCCAACTCGAACTGAAACTCCACCACGCGCGCCACGCTCGCGCGACCAATCCGGACCCGGCTCATCACATGGGGTTGGAGCGCAGATAGCTGTAGACCATGCCGAAGTTACGGTTCACGTCCTCGGGAAGGGGCACTGGGCCGCCGAGAGCGCGTGCGCCCCAAACGATTTGGGCGGTGCGTTCCACCAGTGCGGTGATGTGCATGACCTTGTCGGGCCGGGGCCCGACCGCCACCAGGCCGTGGTTGGCGATCAGGGCCGCGCCGCGGCCTTCTAGCGCCTTGACCGCGTTGATCCCGACATCGGGCGTACCGGATGCGGCGTACTCGGCACAGCGAACGTCCCCGCCGCAGTAGACCGCGAACTCGTCGATGCAGGCCGGAATCGGCTCATGCGCGATGGCGAACATGGTCGCCCAGACGGGATGGCTGTGGATGACGCTGCCAATGTCGTCGAACGCCTGGTAGCACGCCAGGTGCAACTTCATCTCCGACGATGGCGATCGGCCGTCCTTGGCTTGCAGCACTACGCCTTCGGGATCGACCAGCACGAGATCCTCCAGCGCCATGTCCTGGTAGTCGACGGACGACGGCGTGATGACGATGTTGGCGTCGGAGCGCCTGGCCGAAATGTTGCCGGCCGTTCCCTCGACCAGGCCGCGGCGCAACATGTCTTTGGCCGCAGCCAGCACGGCGGCCTCGGGGTTGTCCACGGATTTCACGGATGTCACGAGCCGAGCACCTCCGGGTTGACGATATGGGCGGGCGTGTTGCCGGATAGCAACGCTTGCAGATCGTCGGCGACCATCTGTGCCTGCCGGGCCTCAGTGTTCCACGTCGCCCCCCCGATGTGCGGGGTCAGCACGACGTTGGGCATGCCCACCAGCGGATGATCGGTCGGCAGCCATTCGCCGACGAAGTGGTCCAGGCCCGCGGCGGCCACCTTGCCGTCGCGCAGCGCGTCGACGAGCGCGTCGGTGTCGTGCAGCTGGGCCCGGGCGGTGTTGAGGAAGACCGCACCGCCGCGCATGCCGGCGAACTGCTCGGCACCGATCATCCCGAGGGTTTGGTCGGTGACCGGGGCGTGCAAGGACACCACGTCCGCCTCGCTAAGCAGCTCGTCCAGGCTGTGTTGGGCTTCGTCGTTGTAGGGGTCGTACGCGATGACCCGCAGGCCCAGCCCGGTTAGCCGCCACCGCAACGCGCGCCCGATGGCGCCGAGGCCCACCAGCCCGGCGGTGAGCCCGGCGATCTCGGCGCCCCGGAACCGCTGATAGGGAATGGTGCCGTCGCGAAACGTGTTGCCGGACCGCACATCCGCGTCCGCGGCCACCAGGTGGCGGGTGACGGCCAGCAGCAGGGCGACCGCCATCTCGGCGACCGCGTCGGCGTTGCGCGCCGGGGTGTTGAGCACCGGGATTCCGGCCGCGGTGGCACCGGGGATGTCAACGTTGTTGGGATCGCCGCGGGTGGACGCGATCGCCCGCAACCCCAGCTCGAACACCGGGCCGCCGACCGAGTCGCTCTCCACCACAACGACATCGGCGGCTTCGTCGGTGATCCGGGCGGCCAGCTGTTCGGCGCTGTAGATCCGCAGCGGGGTGTGATCGAGCTCAGTTATCCAAGGGTCGTACACCACGTCGGCCAGCTCTTTCAGCTTGTCGAATCCCGGTCCGCGCAGTGGGGCGGTTACCAGGGCACGCGGTCGTCCTCGTGGTGGGGGGGTCACGATTGCCAATGCTGGCGTACGGTGACGCCCGTGTCACGCTTGAGCGTTCGGGACGTCACAATCGGCATCGACATCGGCAGCACCGCGGTGAAAGCGGTCGTCGCCGACGAAGACGGCAACGTGACGGCGCGGGTGCGGATCGGCCACCAGCTACGGGTGCCGGCTCCCGACCGGCTGGAGCACGACGCGGACGAGGCGTGGCGGCGGGGCCCGCTGGCGGCCCTGGACCGGCTGGCGCGACCCGACGCGAGGGCGGTGGCCGTCGCCGCGATGGTGCCCTCGCTGACCGCCGTCGATTCCACCGGCCGGCCCGTGACGCCGGGTCTGTTGTACGGCGACGCCCGCGGTCGGGTGCCCGCCGCGCCAAACGGACGGGACCAGCCGCTTCCCGCGGTGGGCGAGGCCGCCGAGTTTCTGCGGTGGACGGCCGCCGCAGCACCCGACGCAACCGGGTACTGGCCGGCGCCGGCGGTGGCCAACAACGCTTTGGCGGGTGAAGCGGCGATCGACTTCGCCACCGCCGCCACTGCGTTTCCGTTGTTCGACGGGACGGGCTGGAACCCTGCGGCTTGCGCCGACTGCGGTGCGACCGTCGATCACATGCCGCGGGTGGAGGGGATCGGAGCGGCCGCCGGGCAGGTACACGGGAGCGGTGCCGTGCTGGGGATCGGCGCCATCGACGCCATCTGCGAACAGATCGTCACCGGCGCCGACCGCGACGGCGACGTGCTGGTGCTCTGTGGCACCACCCTGATCGTGTGGACCACCATCATCGGGGCCAGGCAGGTTCCCGGGCTGTGGACGATTCCGCATACCGTCGCCGGCATGAGCAAGATCGGCGGGGCCAGCAACGCCGGTGGTTTGTTCCTCGACTGGGTGGATCGGGTTGTCGCACGGGGTGATTCGGAGTCGGTTGATCCCCGGCGGGTGCCGGTCTGGTCGCCGTACATCCGGGGCGAACGCACGCCGTGGCATGATCCCGATCGCCGAGCCGTGCTTGACCGGTTGGATCTCACCCAGGACGCCGCGTCGGTGCGGCGGGCCGCCTACGAGGCGTCGGGCTTCGTCGCCCGCCAGCTCATCGAGCTGAGCGGGGCGTCGCCAAGACGCATTGTGGCCGCGGGGGGCGGCACCCGGGTCCAGCCCTGGATGCAGGCCATCGCCGATGCCACGGGCCGTCCGGTGCAGGTGTCCGCAGTGGCCGAGGGGGCCGCACTGGGAGCGGCCTTCCTGGGCCGGATGGCGGTCGGTCTGGAATCGTCGATCGCCGACGCCGCGCGGTGGGCCCGCGTCGAGGGGATCGTGGAACCCCGGCCGGCGTGGGCGGATGCGATCGAGGACCGCTATCGGCGGTTTCTCGAGCTGGGTGCGCCGAGGTCGGGTTAGTGGAAGAAACCCGACAATAGGCTGCCGCTGACGATGACACCCGAGTTGAAGGTGCCGAAATTGTGGAAGCCCGATTCACTCGTCCCGTGGTCTGGGGCGGAGCCGTTGTTGAGGAAGCCCGAATTGAACTGGCCGGTGTTTGCGAAACCCGAATTCAAGCCCATGAACATCCCGGCGCCGGTGTTGGCGAAGCCCGAGTTGAAGTTGCCCGTGTTGTTGAAGCCCGAGTTATTCATGCCCGAGTTCCCGAAGCCAGAGTTCGGTCCTGAACCATTGCCGGTGGCGAGGACGCCGGTGTTGAGGTTTCCGGAGTTGAACGCGCCGGTGTTGCTGTCGCCCGAGTTGTCGAAGCCCGTGTTGTGGTCGCCCGAGTTGCCGAAGCCGGTGTTACCGGTGCCCGTGTTGAAGCCGCCGGCGTTGCTGCCACCCGCGTTGCCGAAGCCGGTGTTGAGTGCGCCGGAGTTGCCGAAGCCGGTGTTGATATCGCTGGAGTTTCCGATGCCGGTGTTGCGATTGCCCGAGTTGCCCGCACCGGTATTCGTGTCACCCGAGTTGCCGAAGCCGTGGTTTCCGGTGCCCGAGTTGAAGAAGCCGGTGTTTCCGGTACCTGAGTTGCCGAAGCCGGTGTTTCCGGTGCCCGAGTTCAGGCCGCCGAAGCCCACCTGGTTGTTGCCGGTCAGCCCGATGCCGATGTTCCCGTTTCCGGTGTTGCCGAAGCCGATGTTTCCGTCGCCGAGGTTGCCGAAGCCGAAGTTTCCGTTGCCCCTGTTTCCGGTGCCGATGTTTCCGTCACCGAGGTTTCCCGAGCCGATGTTCTGGCTGCCGGTGTTTCCATTGCCGAAGTTGAGGGTGGGGTGATTGGCCAGCAGGTCTCTGTTGCCGAAGCCCACGTTGAACCTGCCGACGTTTCCGGCGCCCACGTTGGAATTGCCGAAGTTGCCGCCGCCCAGGTTGCCGTTGCCGTTGTTTCGGCTGCCGAAGTTGAGCGTGCCGACATTGCCCCCGCCCAGGTTGATGTTGGCGAGGGCCGCCGCCAGGGGCTTCAGTTGCGCGGCGGCCGCCGAAACGTTGGAGTGATAGCCCGACATCGCGACCACATCCTGGGCCCACATCCGCTCGTAGTCGGCCTCAGCGTCCGCGATCGCCGGGGTGTTCAGCCCCAACGCATTCGACACCGCCAGCGCCACCAACCGGGCGCGATTGGACGCCACCGCCAACGGGTGCACCGTCGCCGCCACCGCCGCCTCGTAGGCGCTCGCTACCGCACGCGCCTGCCCGGCCGACTGCCCGGCCTGCGCGCCCGCCGCGCTCAGCCAACCCACATAGGGCGCGGCGGCTGAGGCCATCGCCGCCGCCGCCGGACCCTGCCACGAAGCTCCGGTCAGCCCCGCGGTCACCGACGCGAACGAAGCCGAGGCCGAGCCCAGTTCGTCAGCCAGCCCGTCCCAGGCCGCCGCCGCGGCCAGCATCGGTTCCGGTCCCGCGCCGGCGAAGATGAGCGCCGAATTCACCTCCGGCGGCAATACCGAGAAATTCATCGCCCAACCCCTTCGGCCCCAACCTCGTCGACATATCACGCTACGTCGGACCGGGGCGGACATCCGACGCTTTGGCAAACTCATAGGAAGGGCTTCGGCAAACCCGAGAACTCGGGTTGGACGAGTTGTTACCTAAGGGTGGCGCGATATCTGGTGCGTCGTTCTACGCTTATGGAATGACCGACCACGACCGCACAGCTGTCCGCCGAGAGATCACCGACGCGCTACTGAAGGCTCTGGAACGTCGACACGAGGTGGCCGACGCCGTGGTCGAGGCCAAGAACAAGGCGGCCGCGGTCGAGGCCATCGTCACTTTGCTCGACACGTCCCACATTGCCGCCGAAGCGGTGATGGGCATGTCCTTCGACCTTTTCACGATGGACGCGCGCAAAAAGATCCTCGCCGAACTCGACGACCTGAACAAACAGCTGAGCTTCACCCTCATCGACCGTCCGGCAAGCTCGGGTGAGAGTTTGGAGCTCCGGCCCTTCTCCGCCAAGCAGGACCGCGACCTGTTCGCGACGCGCACCGCGGAGATCGGCGAGGCCGGCGATGGATCCCGCAGACCGGCCGGCAGCGTCGACGACGAGATGCGTGCCGCGCTGAGACGTGTTTACGAGGAAGAGGCGGCGTGGTTCGTGGCCGAGAGCCGCGGCGAGAAGGTCGGAATGGTGTTCGGCGAGCTCGTCAACGGCGAGGTGAACGTGCGGATCTGGATTCATCCCGAACACCGCAAGAAGGGTTACGGCACTGCGGCGCTGCGCAAGTCGCGATCGGAGATGGCGGGCTTCTTCCCCGCCGTCCCGATGGTCGTGAGGTCGCCGGCCGCCGAACCATCCTAGCCCTGTCCTGGCCCGGGGCACCCTCCGCGTGCAAAGCTGAGCACGGCAACTTGCACAAGGAGGTTCACGTGAGTCGTCAGTGGTACGAGCACCCATCGCTGGTTATGCAACTCAAAGCGCTGTCCAGCCTCCGCGATGATCTGCGCACCAACAACTTGTTCGAGGGCGACGGTCTGAGACCTAAGGAAGACCTGGGCGAGCCGACCGAGGAAGTCAAGCGGGCGCGGACCCCCGACGGGCTATGGAACGATCTCGCCGATCCGTGGATGGGTTCCAAGGGCTCGGGCTTCGGCCGGAATGTGCCGCTGGCCAAGACGGTCACCGACACCAAACGGCTGCTCGACCCCGATCCGCGAGTGGTCAGCCGGCGATTGATGGCGCGCGACGAATTCAAGCCCGCCGGCATCGTCAACGCGCTGGCCGCCGCCTGGCTGCAGTTCGAAAACCACAACTGGTTCTTCCACGGCGACGGTGTGCCGGACAAGACGATCGACATCGCGTTGCGCAAGGGCGATGACTTCCCCGAGAACCCGATGCGGATCCGCTGCACCATTCCCGCCGGAGGGGAGATCGTCGACGGCTGTCCGGCGCCGGTGTTCCGCAACGTCGAAACCCACTGGTGGGATGGGTCGCAGATCTATGGCAGCGGCAAGGAGCGGCAAGCCGGGGTCCGCACCTTCGTCGACGGCAAGGTCAAGGTCGACGACAGTGGCAGGCTGCCGAAGAGTGACCTCCCGGGTATCGATCTGACCGGTATGCGGGAGAACTGGTGGGTCGGCGTGGGCCTGCTGCATACGTTGTTCGCCCGCGAACACAACGCCGTGTGCGATGCGCTCAAAAAGGAACACCCGAGCTTTGACGATCAACGCCTGTTCGAGCTCGGTGTCCTGGTGGTTTCGGCGCTGATCGCCAAGATTCACACCGTCGAGTGGACGACGTGCGTGCTGCGTCATCCCGCACTGCAGCTCGGCATGAACGCCAACTGGTATGGCGCACTGGGCGAAACGTTCAAGGACCGAATCGGTCGCATCGGTGACAGCGAAGCGCTTTCCGGCATCATCGGGTCGTCGGCCCAACACCATGCCGCGCCGTTCTCGCTGACCGAGGAGTTCGTCTCGGTATACCGCATGCACCCGCTGATTGCCGACGACTGGAACTTCTTCTCGCTGGAAACCGGTGAGCATCTGGAGAAGCGCGAATTCACAGAACTACAGGGACGTTTCACTCGCGACTTCATGGACCGCATGGAAATGGGCGACATGTGGTACTCATTCGGCCTGGCCAGTGCGGGTGCGGTGTGCCTGCACAACTACCCGAACGCGCTGCGCAACCTGACCCGGGTCGACGGGCAGATCACCGATCTGGCCACCCTGGACATCGTGCGCGACCGGGAACGCGGCGTGCCCCGCTACAACGACTTCCGCGACGCGCTGCGGATGCCGCGTCGCCAGAGCATCGACGACATCACGCCGAACAAAGAATGGGCCGCCGAAATCAACGAGGTCTACAACGGCGACGTCGACGCCGTGGACCTGCAGATCGGCATGCAGGCCGAGCAACCCCCGAAGGGTTTCGGTTTCTCCGACACAGCATTCCGCATCTTCATCCTGATGGCATCGCGACGGCTGAAGAGCGACCGGTTCTTCACCAACGACTTCCGGCCCGAGGTGTACACCCAGATCGGATACGACTGGGTGAACCACACGTCGATGAAAGACGTGCTGCTGCGGCATTATCCGGAACTGCAGCCGGTGATCGGCGATGTCGAGCGGGTCTTCGCGCCGTGGCCGAAGCTGGGCGCCGCCGCCCCGGGGAAGAAGCATCGTGTGATGCGTCTTGCCGACTCGGTCCGCGCCTACGTGCCGTGGGGTAACTGAAACCGTGGCCTCCAAGACTCCGGCCTTCAAGCATGCCTCCGCCCTGGAAGGCATCCGGTTCACCGCGCAGATCGCCGTCCCAAACGTCGTCCTGGGGTTGTTCAGCAAGAGGGAGTTGCCCACCCGGATCGCCTCCACGGTCGGGGCCGACCATCTCGGCTACCGGTTGGTGGAGGGGATGGTGCGCAGCTACGGGCCGGAACCCTTCTACGTCCGCGTTGCCCGTGACGAGGCCCTGCTCGTTCATCACCCCGGCGATTTGCGGTTCGTGCTCGGCGGCTCGCCGGACCCCTTCGCCTCCGACCCGGACGCGAAACGTAAAGGGATGGAGGCATTTCAGCCCGAAGCCCTGACGATCTCGCGGGGCAAGGACTGGCCGGAACGGCGTGCGTTCGCCGAGGCGGTCCTCGACACCGGCAAACCCATGCATCGGCTCGCGCAGCCGTTGGCCGATGTCGCCGCCGATACCGCGCGGGAACTGGCTCGGGAAATGGCTTCGGACAACATGGGATGGCCCACCTTCAACAAGGCCATGCACCGCATGACCCGACGCGTCCTGTTCGGCGAGCCGGCCGCGGGCGACGACGAGCTGACCGCCGAGTTGGGCGAGCTGATGTCGGCGGGTAACCGCATGCCCGGTGAACCGGCACCGGGCTACGGCGACTTCATCTCCCGCATCGAAAGCTACCTGGGGAACCCCCCGTCGGACTGCCTCGCCGCGTTGATTCCGCAGGCCCCCGCTCCGGGCGTCGCACCCGCGGGCCAGCTGGTGCACTGGCTGTTTGCGATGGGAGACACATTGGCCGCCAACGTGTTTCGTACCCTGGCGGTGTTGTCGACCCACGACGAGCAGCTGCACGAAGTGGACGCCGAGATGGCCGATGCCGACATCGACTCGGCCGCCGGCGTCGCCAAGCTCGACTACCTGGCCGGCTGCCTGTTCGAGACGATGCGACTGTGGCCCACGACCCAGCTGTTCGGCCGGGTGACCACTCGTGAGGTCGAGTTTCCCAACGGCGCGGTGTTACCCGAAGGTCGGCAGGTGCTGATCTACAACGTCTTCAACCACCGCAACCGCAAGCTCATCCCGTATGCGGATCGCTACTCGCCGGGCGAGTGGGTCAGCGGCGACGCGGGCAAGGACTGGTCGTACAACTTCTTCAGCCACGGCCCGCAAGTCTGCCCCGGCGCCGGGTTGTCGGCATTCCTCGGCCAAGTGGTGCTGGCCCAGCTGATCTACGCCGGGGCGACCAACGTGTCCGGAACTCAACTGGACCCGTCCAAACCCCTGCCGTACAGCCTCGACCTGTACGGGTTCAGCGTGGCTACCCGGGCTTCGTAGCGGAGACGTACCGGATATCGCCGAAGACCGCCATCGTAGGTTGGTCAGGAAATTCGAAACCGTTGTCGGCGTATAGCTCTGGTGTGCTGCGTACCGTGGTCTCCCAGCCTCGGTCAGTCAGGTATGCCTTAGCATCGTTGCGTTTGCCGTCGTAGATCAAGTCGGCCCAGTTGAGGTTCAAGCCCAGGCGTCGCCAGCGTTCGCTGACTTCGCGGCCCCGCTTTTCGATTCGGCCGCGGATGTCGGGAACGTAGCCGGTCCCCAGTCGGCTGCCGGCGGCGCTGAGTTCGGTGATGTTGTCGAACAGGCGGTCCTGGGCGCCCGGTGGCAGATACGCCAGCAGCCCCTCGGCGCTCCAGGCGGTCGGCCGCGTGGGGTCAAACCCGCCGTCGCGCAGCGCGGCCGGCCAGTCATCGCGCAGGTCGACGCCCACCGCCCGGTGGTCGGTGGCCGGCGATGCGCCCAGGCCGGCCAGGGTACGGGTCTTGAACTCGATCACCCGGGGTTGGTCGACCTCGTACACCACGGTTCCGGCCGGCCACGCCAGCCGGTACGCACGGGTGTCCAGCCCGGAGGCCAAGATGACGGCCTGGCGTACGCCGGCTGCCGTGGCGTCAAGAAAAAGGGCGTCGAAGAACCGGGTGCGGACCGCCATCCCTTCGGCGAGCCGCTGCGGGGTGAATGCGGGATCGTCTTCGGCGAGCTCGATTTCCCCGTTCATCATCCGGATGAAGGCGTCGACGCCGACGGCGTTCACCAGCGACTCGGCGAAGGGATCGTCGATCAGTGGGTTCGGGCCCTTGGACGCCATCGCACGACGAGCGGCCACCGCGGTGGCGGTGGCTCCCACGCTCGACGCCAGATCCCAGCTGTCGCCGTCATGGCGCCTGGACTCTGGCGTGTCCGGCGCATCTGGCGCATCAGGCGCATCAGCCATGGCCCCGTCCTCAGGTGAGCGTTGCGCTGACGGTGACGATGTTCCGGAGCTGTGCCAGCTCGTCGTCGTCGGGGAAGACGCGGCCGTAATCGGCGAACAGCTCCCGCCGCGGCCGGCTGTGCACCTGCCAGCCTCCAGCGCTCAGGTAGTCGACGACATTGCTGCGCTCGCCGTCGAAGAACAGTCCGGACAGGTCGATGTCGCAGCCCAAGTTGGTCCACCGCTGGTTGAATTCCTGGGCGCGTTCGCTCATCGTCGCGTCGGAGTCGGGGTGATATTCGGTGGCTAGCTCGCTGCCGCGCGCGGACAGCGAGGTGATGTTGTCGAAGAGCCGGTCCTGGGCTTCGGGCGGGAGGTACATCAGTAGCCCTTCAGCACTCCACGCGGTTGGTTGCGTGTCGTCAAATCCGCTGCGGCGCAAGGCGGCCGGCCAGTCCTCGCGCAGATCGATGCTGACCGTTCGCCGGTCGGCGGCCGGGGCCGCGCTCAGCGCCGACATCGCGGCGGTCTTGAACGCGATGACCTTGGGCTGATCGACTTCATAGACCACGCTGCCGCTCGGCCATGACAATCGGTAGGGCCGCGCGTCGAGGCCGGCGGCCAGAATCACCGATTGGCGGATACCGCCACGCGCGGCGACGAGAAAGAACTCGTCGAAGAAGCGGGTGCGTACCGCGATCGAATCGGTCTCCACCTGCAAGTCCCGGTCCGCCTCGAAGACCTCGGACGTGACAACTTCGCCGTCCACCAGGCGGGTGAAGAAGTCGAGGCCCACCGCCCGCACCAACGGCGCCGCGAACGGGTCGTTGATGATCGGATCGGGCTCCGCGCTGGCCAGCGCGCGGGCTGCGGCGACCATGGTGGCGGTGGCGCCGACGCTGGAGGCCAGATCCCAGGTGTCTTGATCGGTGCGTGTCATCGTGCTCCTATTCCCGCTCCCGGGCAGGTCCCGCGTGTCACCGTCGAACTGGGCGCTGCCGTCCGCGTCATCCATCGTCCCTCGTCGTTCACACGAAGTTCGACGACTTGATACTTAGCCAATGCAATGACCTCCCGACTTTACGCCTAAAGTCTGTCAGCGCGCCGAGGGCTCTCCCGGCGGCCCACGAGGGCCATCCCGGGGCCATCCCGCGTCAGCTGTTAGTCTCGTACACGGTTTGACGCGCACGGTCTAATAGGGGCCGTATGTCCTGCCTGCGGGTATTGGGCGCGTGACGCGGGATGACCCCCGAGAATCGGCTGCGCAGGAGGAAGAGTGCTTTCGGCTTTCATCTCATCGCTGCGGACAGTCGACCTGAGACGGAAGATCCTCTTCACGCTGGGCATCGTTGTGCTGTATCGCGTCGGTGCGGCATTGCCGTCCCCCGGGGTCGACTTCAAGGTCGTGAACCAGTGCATCAGGGAGGCCGAGGGCGGCCAGGCCGGGCAGATTTATTCGCTGATCAACCTGTTCTCCGGCGGAGCGCTGCTCAAGCTCACGGTGTTCGCGGTGGGGGTGATGCCCTACATCACCGCCAGCATCATCGTGCAGCTGCTCACGGTGGTCATCCCGCGGTTCGAGGAGCTGCGTAAGGAAGGCCAGTCCGGCCAGGCGAAGATGACGCAGTACACGCGCTATCTGGCCGTCGCGCTGGCCGTCCTGCAGGCCACCAGCATCGTGGCGCTGGCGGCCAACGGCGGACTGCTGCAGGGCTGCCGGGGAGAGATCATCGCCGACCAGAGCATCTTCACCCTGGTGGTCATCGTGCTGGTGATGACCGGCGGCGCGGCGCTGGTGATGTGGATGGGGGAGCTGGTCACCGAACGCGGCATCGGCAACGGCATGTCGCTGCTCATCTTCGTCGGTATCGCGGCCCGCATTCCCGCCGAAGGCAACCAAATCATGGACAGCCGCGGTGGGGTCATCTTTGCCGCCGTCTGTCTGGCCGCGCTGGCCATCATCGTCGGCGTGGTGTTCGTCGAGCAGGGCCAACGCCGGATCCCGGTGCAATACGCCAAGCGCATGGTTGGCCGGCGCATGTACGGCGGAACCTCCACTTACCTGCCGCTCAAAGTCAACCAGGCCGGCGTTATCCCGGTCATCTTCGCGTCCTCGCTGATCTACATCCCGCACCTGATCACCCAGCTGGTCCGCAGCGGTAGCGGCGGCGCCGGCAACAGCTGGTGGGACAAATTCGTCGGAACTTATCTGTCCGACCCGAGCGACCCGGTCTACATCGTCATCTACTTCAGCCTCATCATTTTCTTCACCTACTTCTATGTGTCGATCACGTTCAACCCCGACGAGCGGGCCGACGAGATGAAGAAGTTCGGCGGCTTCATTCCCGGCATCCGGCCGGGCAAGCCGACCGCCGACTATCTGCGCTATGTGCTGAGCCGCATCACGCTGCCTGGCTCGATCTACCTGGGCGCGATATCGGTGCTGCCTAATCTGTTCCTCCAGATCGGCAATGGAAATGCGGTCCAGAACATACCCTTCGGAGGTACCGCGGTTCTGATCATGATCGGTGTCGGTTTGGATACGGTCAAACAGATAGAGAGTCAGCTCATGCAGCGCAACTACGAAGGGTTCCTCAAGTGAGACTCGTATTGCTGGGGCCGCCGGGGGCGGGCAAGGGTACGCAGGCCGAAAAGCTTGCCGAGAAGCTTGGGATTCCACAGATCTCCACCGGCGAGCTGTTCCGGCGCAACATCGGCGACGGCACCAAGCTCGGCCTGGAGGCCAAGCGATACCTGGACGCCGGCGACCTGGTGCCCGCTGAGCTGACCAACGCGCTTGTCGACGACCGTCTTGATCATGCGGACGCGGCCAACGGTTTCATCCTGGATGGCTATCCACGCTCGGTCGACCAGGCCAAAGCGCTGCATGACATGCTGGGACGCCGCGGCACCGACCTCGATGCGGTCCTGGAATTCCGGGTTTCGGAGGAGGTGCTGTTGGAGCGGCTCAAAGCCCGCGGCCGCGCCGACGACACCGACGAGGTCATCATCAACCGCATGAAGGTCTACCGGGACGAGACCGCGCCACTGCTGGACTACTACAGCGATCAGCTGAAGACCGTCGACGCCGTCGGCGCCATGGATGAGGTGTTCGCCCGCGCGTTGCAGGCCCTGGGAAAGTAGCCGTGGGTGCGCTGGCGCGGCTGCGAAGTCGCAGGTTCGTGCCGCAGCGCAGCGCCGATGAACTCGATGCGATGGCTGCGGCGGGCGCCGTCGTCGCCGCCGCGCTCCGGGCGGTCCATGCGGCCGCCGGGCCCGGGGTGTCGACCCTGAGCCTCGACGAAATCGCCGAGTCGGTGATCCGGGAAGCCGGCGCGACACCGTCGTTCCTGGGCTATCACGGTTATCCGGCATCGATCTGCGCATCGATCAACGAACGGGTCGTGCACGGCATTCCGTCGGCCGCGGAGATTCTGGCGCCCGGTGACCTGGTCTCCATCGACTGCGGTGCGGTGCTCGACGGCTGGCACGGTGACGCGGCGTTCACCTTCGGGGTCGGGGCCCTCAGTCCGGCCGACGAAGCACTCTCCGCGGCTACCAGGGAATCGCTGGAAGCCGGAATCGCGGCGATGATCGTCGGCAACCGGCTGACCGACGTGGCGCATGCCGTCGAAATGGGCACCCGTGCGGGCGAGGTTCGGTACGGACGCCGGTTCGGGATCGTGCAGGGGTACGGCGGCCATGGCATAGGACGGCAGATGCACATGGATCCCTTCTTGCCCAACGAGGGGCCTCCGGGGCGTGGCCCGCTGCTGGCCGCCGGTTCGGTGCTGGCCATCGAACCGATGCTGACACTGGGCACCGGCAAGACGGTGGTGCTTGACGACGAATGGACGGTGACGACGGCCGACGGGTCGCGTGCTGCGCATTGGGAGCACACCGTGGCGGTAACTGAGGACGGCCCGCGCATCCTCACCATCGCTTGATTCACAAAATGCGGGCGGGGGTTCCCGGGGGAGCCTTGAACTAAACCTCTAGTTGACTCGTGTCACTAGGCGGAGGTGATCGAGTGGCTCGTGTTGCCAGCACCGCGACTGCAGAAGCGGCGCTGATGAAGGCGCTCTATGACGAGCATGCCGCGGTGTTGTGGCGCTATGCGCTGCGGCTGACCAGCGATGCGAGTCAAGCCGAGGACATCGTCCAGGAGACGCTGTTGCGGGCGTGGCAGCATCCGGAAGTCGTCGGCGACACCGAGCGGTCGGCACGGGCCTGGCTGTTCACCGTCGCTCGCAACATGATCATCGACGACCGGCGCAGCGCACGGTACCGCAATGTGGTCGGCTCGACCGATGAGGAGGGCGCGCCCGAGCAGTCCACGCCGGACGAGGTGAACGCGGCGCTGGACAGGCTGCTGATCGCCGACGCGATGGTACAACTGTCCGCCGAACACCGGGCCGTGATCGAACGGTCCTACTACCGCGGATGGACCACCGCTCAGATTGCCAGGGACTTAGGAATTGCAGAAGGAACCGTGAAATCGCGACTACACTACGCGGTACGGGCGTTGCGGCTCACTCTGCAGGAACTGGGAGTTACGCGATGAGAGCACGAGGGGTTCGGTACCCAAGGGTTCGGTACCCAAGGGTTCGGTACCCAAGGGTTCGGTACAAGACCCATCCGGCTGCTTATCGGCTCCGAATACTTGACGGGTGAGAGGAGATGGACGACATGAGGACGCCGCTACGTGGCATCGGCCCGCCCGGTGACAGCGAGGTATTGGGCCTGACCATGGATGACAACCACCGCTACGCGACGTGGGATGCCGCATACGTGTTGGGTTCGTTGTCTGGCGCCGACCGCCGTGAATTCGAAGAGCATATGGCCGGTTGCCCGCAGTGCCGGGAGGCCGTCGCCGAACTCAGTGGCGTGCCGGCCCTACTTTCCCGGCTGGACCATGCGGACGTGGCCGCGATCAACGAGTCCGGCAACGCGCTGGGGACCGGATCGGCGGCACCTGAGATGTCGCCGGAGCTTTTGCCGTCGTTGCTGGCCGCGGTGCGCTTTCGTCGTCGCCGTAGCCGCCTGACGACCTGGGTGGCCTCGGCCGCCGCGGCCGTGGTGCTGGGCCTCGGTGTGTTCTTCGGTGTTCAGACTTATTCCTCGGCACCTGCGCAGCAGGTGACCGCGTCCGCTGAGCCGATGGCACAGGTCGGGACCAACCTGCTGACGTCCACGGTGTCGGTCACCAACCAGCACTGGGGGACGTTCATCAATTTGCGCTGCGTCTGCCTGGCTCCGCCGGATGCCCATCACGACACGCTGGCGATGGTCGTCGTGGGTCGCGACGGGAGCAAAACGCGGCTGGCGACCTGGGTAGCCGTACCCGGCCACACCGCGACGCCGGCCGGCAGCATCTCGATACCGATGGATCAGATCGCCGCCGTGCAAGTGGTCGCCGCTGACAGCGGCCAGGTTTTGCTGCAGCGTTCGCTTTAATTCGTTTAGTTCCGCCCGCCCGCTGAACCCAAGGCTCACCTAACTCGTGTATTAGGCATCCTGCCAAGCGACCAGAGCTAGGTGAGTAGATGCCCAGGACCCACCGGGTCGTCGACCACATCGTCGAACGCCTCGCGAAAGCTGGAGTCAGCCATATCTTCGGTGTGGATGGCGCCAACATCGAGGATTTGTACGACGCGGCGCACTTTCAGCCCGTTATCACCGCCGTGCTGGCCAAGCACGAGTTCTCCGCCGCGACGATGGCCGACGGGTACAGCCGCAGCGGGGCCGGGCTGGGTGTGGTGGCGGCGACTTCGGGTGGCGGCGCGCTGAATCTCGTCGCCGCCTTGGGGGAGTCGCTGACCAGCCGCGTTCCGGTGCTGGCCCTGGTCGGCCAGACTCCCACCACGATGGACGGCCACGGCAGCTTTCAGGACACCAGCGGACGCAACGGATCGCTGGACGCCGAAGCGGTGTTTTCGGCGGTGTCGGTCTCGTGCGAGCGAGTGCTCAGGCCCGCCGACATCGTTTCGGCGCTGCCCCGCGCGATCGCCGCGGCGCGCACCGGCGGCCCGGCGGTGTTGCTGCTGCCCAAGGACATTCAGCAGGGACACGTCGAGATCCCGGATATCGAGGGCCGGCGCAATGGCCATGTAGGCCCCGACCCGCGACCCATCGGCAACCCACATCCGATCGTGCAGGTACTGCGCGGCGCCAACGGCCCGGTCACCATCATCGTCGGTGAGCAAGTGGCTCGCGACAATGCCCGGGCCGAGCTCGAAGCGCTGCGCGCGGTGTTGCGCGCCCGGGTGGCGACCGTCCCCGACGCCAAGGATGTTGCGGGGACACCGGGCTTCGGGTCCTCGTCCGCGCTGGGGGTAACCGGTGTGATGGGCCACCCGGGTGTGGCCGAAGCGGTGGCCGCCAGCGCGGTGTGCCTCGTGGTCGGCACCCGGCTGTCGGTGACGGCGCGCACCGGTCTCGACGACGTGCTGACGTCGGTGCGGACGGTGTCGATCGGGGCGGCGCCGCCGTATGTTCCGTGCACCCACGTGCACACCGACGACCTGCGTGGCTCGCTGCGCATGCTCACCCAGGCACTGTCTGGACCCGGACGGCCGATGGGTGTGCGAGTGCCCGATGTGCTGCGGCGCACCGAACTGACGCCGCCCCTCTATTCCGGACCGGGTGTGCGGTACCGCGACGCCATGGCCGTCCTGGACGATGTCGTGCCCGACGGGGCGGACATCGTGGTCGACGCCGGCAACACCGGTGCATCGGCGGTCCACTACCTGCCGGCGCGGCGGGGCGGCAGGTTTGCGGTCGCGCTCGGGATGGGCGGCATGGGCTACAGCTTCGGCGCCGGCATCGGGATGGCGTTCGGCCGCACCAACAGCGGACGGGCCGGCGGGCGCACGGTCGTGGTTGCCGGGGACGGAGCGTTTTTCATGCACGGCATGGAGGTGCACACCGCGGTGCAGTACCGGCTGCCGGTGACGTTCGTCTTGTTCAACAACAACGCCCACGCCATGTGTGTGACCCGCGAGCAGCTGTTCTATGACGACCTGTACAGCTACAACCGATTCAGTTCCAGCCAGCTGGGCGCGGGTCTGGCGGCGATGTTCCCCGGGCTCACCTCCGTCGACGTCACCGATATCGACGGGTTCGCTGCCGCGATGCGCACCGCACTCGACCTAGCTGGCCCGACGGTGGTCAGTGTCGAATGCGCCGCCGACGAAATCCCGCCGTTTGCACCATTTCTCAGCGGACGACGAGCCAAAGTCACTGGTACAAAAGGAATTATAACCGTGAAGGAGAATCGAACCAATGTCGCTGCCAGCGCTTGAGGATATCCCGACGCCCATTGATGGGGTAGTCCGGATCGAGACCAGCCCCCGGGAAAAGGCAACCCCGATCATCATGGAGATGATGCGGTCGGTATACCCGCACGATCAGGTCTTCGGCGAATACTGCACCGTCAACGATTACATCGATTGTCCGCCGGACGAATTGTTCGACTACATGGCCGACACGCGCAGCCTCGAGGAGTGGACGTACAGTCTGCGCGGTTTCACCACCACCGACGAACCCGGCCTGTGGCTGGCCTACGACCGGCTCGGTTCGGAGACCAAGATCTACACCCGAACAATTGTCAACGAGCAGGCCCGGACCGTCGATTACCACTGCGCGTGGGATCAGGGCAAGCACCTGTGGATGATCTATTTGATGCGCGTCATCGACGCCCAAGTGGTCCTGGATAAGCCGGGTTCGGTTGTGCTGTGGACGAATTGCCATCACCCCTTCTACGACCACAACCCGTATCCGGAAGCGGGGCCGCCCGAGCGTCCGGTTTGGGTCGGCGATTTCTGGGACATGTTCGGCGCCGGGCACCTGCTGGAAATGAAGAACCTTAAGGCGATCGCCGAGTACCGCCACCGCAATGGCCTGCCGGTGACACCCGAGTGGATGAGATGAGGATGTTGTGAGCCAACCCACGGTCAGTCTGACTGACGTTTCTGCTTACCTGCCGGGCGAGCCGATCGGCGCCGACTACTACGCGCAATTCGCCGAGTCCGACGACCTGCGCGACAACCTCATGTTCCGGGCGCCCAAGTTCCGCCATCACGTCGGGCGGGACGAGACGGCGATCGACATGATCGAGCGGGCGGCGCGGGGCCTCATCGAACGTCACGGGGAGGACGTCATCGAGGGGGCCGACGTGCTGATCACCCACACCCAGGCGCCCGACCTGCCGTTCTATGGCGCGGGCGGCGGCGTCGCTCACCGCCTGGGCATGCGGCCGTCCTGGGTGCTCGACCTGCACAACGGCGGGTGCGCCGTGTTTGTGTTGGCGCTCAACATCGCTCGTCAACTGCTGACCTCGGGGGCCGGGCGTACCGCGGTGATCGCCATCGCGCAAAATGCCGCAGGTCAGGTCTTCGATCAGCCGGACGTTCGGCGCAAGGCGCAGTCCGCGGTACCCGGCGACGGCGCCGCGGTTGGCCTCGTCACGCTGTCCGACGAGTCGCCCGTGCTCGGCATCGAGTGCCGCACCTACGGGGAATACCACGGCGAGATGACGCTGACCTGTGACCCGCCCCGCAAATGGTGGGCGGCCGGGCCCGGTCAGTTCAGCATCGGATTCACCGACAGCAAGATCACCAAGGTGCTGGCCCGCGGGAACCGGCAGGTCCCGGAGGTGGCGCTGGCGGTCTGTGACCGAATCGGCTTGTCTTCCAAGGACATCGATCTGCTGGTCACCAACCAGCCCAACCGGGCGTTTCTGCGGAATTGGCGGGAAGCGCTGGAATTGCCCAAGGAACGCCATCGCGACACTTTTGACCAGTGCGGCAACCTGTTCGGCGCCGGCATCCCGATCAACCTGGATCGCGCGATATCCGACGGTCAGGTCAAGGCCGGCGACGTGGTCATGATGGCCGGTTTCGCGCACGCCGGCGACTTCGCCGGTGCGGCGGCGGTGCGGTGGGGCGGGCGAGGGTGATGATGCCGCCGCTCCCAGCCCCCGCCACCGTGGACGTCGATGATGCGTTGCCCAACGCCGTCGATCCGTTTGCGTTGTCGCTCAATGAGAATCCGTTTCCGCCGCTGCCGGCGGTGCGCTCGGCGCTGATTCGATCGATTGACGTGGCCAATCGGTATCCGGAGTTTCTGCCCGAGCGCCTGCGCGGGTTGATCGCCGGCCGTATCGGCCTGCCCGCGGACCAGGTGGTACTGGGCGCCGGCGCGACGGGTGTGATGATGCAGACCCTGCTGGCGCTGACCGCTCCGGGCGACGTGATAGCCATGGCGACCCCGACCTTCGACGGCTATCCGATCGTCGCGCAGATGGCCCGGCTCAGGTCGGTGACTGTCCCCTTGGACCAGCATGGCTATCACGACTTGGATCGGCTGGCCGACGCCGCCGCGAACGCCCGCGTGGTGGTGGTGTGCCGGCCGCATAACCCGACCGGCACGCTGGAGCCGACGGCCAAGCTACTCAGATTCCTGCGCCGGGTGCCACACGACACCATCGTGCTGCTCGATGAGGCGTATATCGAATTCGCGGCGCCCGAGCACCGCTTCGACGTCGCGGCGTTGACCGCGCGTTTTCCCAACGTGGTGGTGGTGCGGACCTTCTCCAAGGCATACGGTCTGGCGGGTCTGCGGATCGGCTACGGGGTGGCGTCACCAGAGCTGGCCCGGGCGCTGTGGACCCAGCAGCTGCCGTTCGGCATCCCGATCACCAGCCTGCTCGCTGTCGCGGCCTCCTACGATGCCGAAGACCAACTGCAGCAAAGGATCCGGCTGATCACCGAGGAACGTCGCTATCTCCGGATGCGGCTGAGCGCAATGGGGATATACACCACCGACGCACACGCGAATTTCATATACCTGCCGTCGAGCGGTCGGTCGTGGCATGAGGCGTTCGCCGACACCGGACTGCACGTCCGGTTCTACGCTGACGGCGGTGCACGAGTTACCGTGGGCAGCCACACGTCCACTTTGGCGATAATGTCCGCTATAGGGAGTCCCGCGGCGATGACCGCAAGCTGAGGTCGTCAAGCCACACGCCGAGCCCGGCTTCCCCTGCGGAGGGGGCAGGGGAAGCCGGGCGCCTCACATATGCGGTAAGGCTCACATATGCGGTAAGAAGGGCCCGTGGCCGCCGCTAAGAAACGTGACCCGATCGCCGTGGCGCGGGCTAACTGGGAGCGTGCCGGTTGGGGCGATGTCTCGCAGGGCATGGTCGCGGTGACATCGGTGATGCGTGCGCACCAGATCCTGCTGGCCCGCGTCGAGACGGCACTGCGTCCCTACGACCTGAGCTTCTCCCGCTTCGAGTTGCTACGGCTGCTGGCGTTCAGCCGCACCGGCGCGCTGCCGATCACCAAGGCGTCAGACCGGCTGCAGATTCATGTCACCAGCGTGACCCACGCGATCCGCCGGCTGGAGGCCGACGGGCTGGTTCAGCGGGTGCCGCACCCCACCGACGGGCGGACGACGCTGGTACAGATCACCGATCTGGGCCGCTCCACGGTCGAGGACGCCACCGTCACGCTCAACGAGCAGGTGTTCGCCGACATCGGCATGGCGGCCGGGGAATCGCAGGCACTGGTGGCTTCCATCGAAACGTTGCGGCGCAACGCGGGCGACTTCTAGCCTCGAACTTGAAAAGGCTGAAAAGGCTGGAAAAGGCTGAAATAGGCTGGAAAAGGCCGAAAGGCTGGAAAAGGCATGAGAAAGGCAGAACAGTGGACCCACTAGTTGCTCACCAGCGTGCTCAGGACGTCTTCGCCGGTGTTCTTGTCAATGTCAGCCCTGACCAGCTCGGCGCTGCAACGCCGTGTTCGGAGTGGACGGTTGACGATCTGATCGAGCACGTCATCGGCGGCAACGAGCGCGTCGGCCCATGGTCGGGCAGCGCCGAGGAGCCGCCGGCCCGGCCCGACGACCTCGTTGCGGCCCACCGGGCTGCTGCCGCCGCCGCTCAGGACGTGTTCGCTCGGCCGGACGGAATGACCACCGTGTTCAAGCTGCCGTTCGGGGAGATCCCCGGGCAAATGTTCATCGGGATGCGCACCAGTGATGTGCTGACCCATGCGTGGGATCTCGCGGCGGCCACCGGCCAGTCCACCGATCTGGATCCCGAGTTGGCGGCCGAGCAGCTCGCCGCCGTGCGTGCGTTTGTGGGGCCCCAGTTCCGCGGGCAAGGCATGCCGTTCGGTGACGAGCAGCAGTGCTCAGCGGACCGCGCGCCCGCCGATCAACTAGCGGCATTCCTGGGCCGAAAGGTCCGGTAAGCCGCTCCCAGCTGCTGCGCAGCATCTCGGCGGCGTGGCTGCCCAGGGGTGCGGCCGAGCCGGTTTGCACGGCCACTGGCATCGAAGACGGTACGCTGCAACGACTTTTGGCGATCCCATGCTTCGGATTGGCCTGGCCGGGTCCTTGGCCGTGAGCACGATCGACACCGCGCTTTTGGTCCAGGCCAACGTGCCGGTCGCGGTGGCTGTTCTGATCCTCTCGGGCTTTTTCGACTTTACCGACCCGTCGGCCCATGCCGCTCTACGCTAGGTGCGGGAACCAGGGTCTCATCTGCATGGACTTGAGGAGCTAGCGAGATTATTATGCTTGCTGGACATAGGCTACTTTTTAAGTGGCCCCAACCGGCTTTATTAGGAAGCCCTCGAGTAGACGTATTGGCGCAAATGACTCACCCGGGTTGACATGCTGAGCATGAGAGAAGAGCCGGATGACACAGCTGACTCGTCTAATTCGATATTGTCGCCTCGAATCCGTTCGCGGCACTCGCGGGTGCCTGCGCTTGGACGCTACTGATCCGCGGCGGCATAATTTCGGCTACACCCGATCATTGGCGCCGAAGACGGAACAAATCCCGACGGTATGGTCCCGAAATTTGCCCTTCGAAGTCATGACTGAGCCACCAAACTTAACAGCGCTAACTGACGGAATGTCCAACTGGCACGTCAGAAACAAAATTCCTGCTTGCAATAGTGGGAAAGAATAAGGATTAGGTATGGAAGCGGTTCGTATCCCCGACGGATCAGTTGACAACCTTTCGTTCGACAGCGGATCGGGTTGGCGGGATCAGACGACAGGATGTTGGATCTCGGCGTGCACGCCTGAGGCCGAGCCCGAGCTGTGGGCTCAGTATTTGGACGGTGCACTGAAAAGTTATCGCCGTCACGGAGTGGAATCTGTGCTCAACATCGATGCGATTCGCGATGGCGGCGACACCGCCTTGTTCTTCACTGCGGTCGACGGTGACGGCACAGTGGTAGGTGGTACCCGCGTCATCGGACCGTTGCAGTCGCCGGAGGATTCTCATGCGCTCGTCGAGTGGGACGGCAACAAGGGTCTTGAGGCGCTGCACCGGATGATCGCCAACCGGCTGGTTTTCGGCATCGTGGAAGTCAAGGGTGCCTGGGTCGATCCCCGCGGGTACGGCAGCCGCGCGCTCAGCAGGGTACTCGCCCGCACCGCGTTGCCGATGATGACACTGCTGAATGTGCAGTTCGTCATGGCCACCGCGGCAGCCCACGTCTTGGAGCAGTGGCGATCATCAGGGGGTGTCGTGGCCGCGGGGATACCGGCGGCGGCCTACCCCAGTGAGCATTACCGAACCAAACTGATGTGGTGGGACCGCCTCACTCTTTCCACTCATGCCGAGCCCGAGCAATTTAGGCTGATGTGCGCTGAGAACTCCGAAATCCTCCGTCATGCCTCGGTGCCGGGCGAACTGAGGTTGGCGTCAGTCGGAGCTGGGAGATGAACAACTGCCCCGACCACCACGAGGCTTGCAATGCCGTGATTGGGCCCCTCGGCGCCACGCTGCGCGCGGCAAGGAGCTAGCCGGTACATGCGAAATCGCGGTCTGCCAAGCGATCTGCATTCCATCGTCACCGCTGTCGCTACCAAGCTCATGGGTGCAACCACCAGCAACGCTGTGGATATCAGCACAGAAATTCTGGCCGAGCTGGTGGATGTCCTCAACGTCGACGCCAGCTTTCTGCGACACAACGTGCAGAGCATCCGCGCCACCGTCTTGGTGGCCGAATGGCCGCCGCGACCCGACAAACCTGAGCCCGACCCGCTGCACACAATCTATTTCGCCGACGCTGATCCGGTATTTGGCTTGTGCGAACACACCAAAGAGCCGGTTGTTTTGCGTCCCGCATCTGCCAATGAGCAGTACCAGCGCAGGATCAACGAGGCAAGCGGCATTCCGGGCGTCTCGTTGGCGTCGGTCCCGTTGTTGTCCGGTGACATCACCACCGGGGCGCTCGGTTTCATCAAGTACGGCGATCGAGAGTGGAGCCAGGACGAGCTCAACGCGCTTACGGTCGTCGCGACGATGTTCGCCCAGGTTCAGGCGCGGTTGAGCGTCGAGGATCGGTTGTCCTATCAGGCCGCGCACGATGATCTGACCACATTGCCAAATCGCCGAACCTTGGTAGCGCATCTCGACGGCCGGCTCGAGGCCGGGGAGCTCGGGCCGGTACCTGTCCTGTTGTTCAACCTGAACAGGCTCAAGGCGATCAACGACTATCTCGGTCATGCCGCTGGAGATCAGTTCATCCGTGATTTTGCGATCGGGGCCAGGGAGGCGATCCAAGGGCAGGGTCTGATCGCCCGGCTCGGCGGTGACGAGTTCGTCGTGGTCCCCGCTTCGGGGATGGATCTCGACGGCGCCAGACACCTCGCCGAGGACCTCAGGGCGCGGCTGACGGATCACGTCATCATCGGTGGCGAGGTTCTCAACCGCACCGTGAGCGTCGGCGTCGCGACAGGGCTGCCTGGGGAAGACTCGAGCTCGGATCTCCTTCGGCGTGCGGATGAGGCGCTGCTGTCGGCCAAGGGAACCGGTGGAGGCGGCATTGGCGTGTTTTGTGGCGAGATGCTCGTCAAGCGTGAGCTCCGTGCCGACGTCGAACTCCACTTGCCGGCCAGTATCGAAGCAGACGCACTTACCGTGGTCTACCTGCCCGAGGTTGACATGCTCACGGGTAAAATACTGGCCGTCGAAGCGTTGGTGCGGTGGCAGCACCCCACGCGAGGACTCCTTCTTCCAGCCGCATTCGTGCCGGTGGCCGAGTCCGCCAACCTCGCCGGAGAACTAGGCAAATGGGTACTAAAGGCGGCGTGTGCCGACATGGCCCGGTGGCGGGCACGCGGCGTAGGGCTAGACGCAATGCTCCGCATCAATGTTTCCCCGGCACAGCTCGTCGCTCATGACTTGGTGGGCACCGTTAGCCGCACGATCGATCGGTTCGGACTCAACGGCCCGGCAATAAGTCTGGAAATCACCGAAAGCATGCTCATTCGGGATGTGGCGAGCACTAAGGCCACGCTGGTCGGGCTGACAGAGCTCGGTGTCGATATCGCCATCGACGACTTCGGCACCGGGTTCAGCGGGATGGGGCTGTTGACGACGCTACCGGTGGGTACCTTGAAGATCGATCGCGGATTCGTCCGCGATCTCGATACCTCCGCTGACGATCTCGCAATCGTGCGAGCGGTCGTCGGTCTGGCCCAGGCACTTGACCTCGAGGTGGTGGCTGAGGGTGTTGAGACCGTAGGCGCGGCCCGACGCCTCATCGTCGAGGGATGTTCTCGAGCGCAAGGGTTTCTTTTCTGCCGTCCGATCACAGCAGAAGCGACGCAGCGGCTATTGGCCAAAGGCTTTGTGGACACCACCATCGCACCGACACCGTCAGCGCACCCGAACAGACCTGATCAGCAGGTCATGTCGACGGCAGCCGGACGTTGGCCCCGCAGCACATGGCCACGCGTGCAGCGAGCGTCCACACCAAAGATTTGACTGCCGGAATGGTCGATGTAACCGAGACCGAGGTGGGCCGCCTCCCGCTAGTGCCCCGCAATCCGCTACCTTTTCGACGCCAGCTGACGGCGGCTCGGCAGTATCACACCGGTCAGGTGTTGCTGCGCGAGGCGGGGGGCTCGGTTACCAGGGTGCCGCTCGGCCCCCAATGGCTAAACCCGCCAATCGTATTCGTGATGTCGCCCGCGGGGGCACGCGATGTGCTGGCCCGCAATAACGAGTGGTGCGACCGAACCCTGGTTCATCACGAAATACGGCGGTTGTTGGGTGACAATCTTGCGGATCTGCCGAACATGCTCTGGCGCTCGCGCAAGCGCACGCTGCAGCCGCTGTTCACCCGGCAGCACGTGGCGACCTTCGGCGGTCACATGTCGGAAGTTGCCGCAATGATTGCCCGGGGCTGGGGCGAGGGCGCCGAGGTCGACCTCGACGCAGAGGCGCGCCGGCTGACTATGCGGGTGCTGGGCCGCTCGGTCCTCGGGATCGACCTTGACGAACACGCTGATGCGCTGGCCGAGCCGCTCAATGTCGTCTTGTCCTACGTCGCTGATCGGGGCACCCGGCCGGTACGGGCGCCGTGGTGGCTTCCCACCCCGGCGCGGCACCGTGCCCGGGCCGCCGCTGAGACCTTGCGTGGGCTTGCCGGCGACATTCTTGTGGCCTGCCGCGCCGACCACGCCCGTGACGCCCCGCTGGTGCATGCATTGATCAATGCGACCGACCCGGAAAGTGGGGGCGCGCTCTCCGACCTTGATATATGTAACGACCTGATCGCATTCATGGTCGCCGGCCACGACACCACGGCGACCACGCTGGCGTTCGCGTTGTGGGCGCTGGGCCGACATCCCGAGATCCAGGGCAGAGTCGCCGAGGAAGCCTCCGCCATTGCCGATCGCCCACTGACACCCGACGATGTGTCCGCGCTGGGATACACCGTGCAGGTGCTGCGCGAAGCGCTGCGGTTGTGCCCGCCGGTTGTCGTTGCGGGGCGTACCGCAATGCGGGACATCGAGGTCGACGGCTTCCGGGTGCAGGCCCGCAGCATGGTGCTGGTGGGCGTGTTTGGCATGCAGCGTGATTCGGCGCTATGGGAGAACCCGCTGGACTTCGATCCCGACCGGTTCAGCCCGGAGAACATCGGCGGCCTGGATCGATGGCAATACATCCCCTTCGGCGCCGGGCCACGGTCCTGCATTGGCGACCATTTCGCGATGCTGGAGGCGACGCTGGCGCTGGCAACGATCATCAGAACAATCGAAATCGATTCCCTGGTCGCTGATTTCCCATTGGCGGTGCCGTTCACGATGGTGGCAGGTGCGCCGGTCCCGGCCCGGGTGCGGCGCCGGAGCTGATCTGGCACTCGGCGTCATCACATCAAAACGTCACAGGTGTTTGTCAGAGTTGCTGCGCAGCATCTCGATTACCGCGCTGAAGTCCAAGGCGCCGTGGTCTGCGGCGAACTTGGCATAGATCTCGGCGGCGTGGCCGCCCAGGGGTGCCGCTGAGCCGGTCGCGGCCACCGCATCCATCGCCAGGCCCAAGTCCTTGTTCATCAGGGCGGTCGCAAATCCCGGTTTGAAGTCGTTGTTGGCCGGCGATGTCGGTACCGGGCCCGGCACCGGGCAATTGGTGTGCACCGCCCAGCAGTTGCCGGTTGCGCCGGTGATGACGTCGAACAAAGACTGCGCCGACAGGCCGAGTTTCTCGGCCAGCACGAACGCCTCGCCGATGGCGACCTGCTGCACCGCGAGCACCATGTTGTTGCACACCTTGGCGGCCTGCCCCGCGCCGGCGGCACCGCAGTGGATGATTTTGCCCGCCATCGGTTCTAACACTGGCCGCGCACGCTGCACCGCGTCCTCGTCGCCGCCGACCATGAAGGCCAGCGTCCCGGCCACGGCGCCCTTCACTCCGCCCGAAACGGGCGCGTCGAGCTGAGGCAGGCCGTGTGAGCCCGCCACCGCGTGCACTTCGCGGGCGTCGTTGACCGAAATCGTGGAGCTGTCGATCAGCAACGCACCCGGTCGCGCGGCGGGCAGAATCTCTGCGTAACAACGCTTGACGATGTCGCCGTTGGGCAGCATGGTGATCACCACGTCGGCCTCGGCCACCGCGGCGGCCGCGCTGTCGAGCATCTGGGTGCCATTCGAGGCCGCCGCTGCCCTCGCTGTGGGTACCGGGTCGAACCCGCGCACGGTGTGGCCGGCGGTGACCAGATTCGCCGACATCGGCGCGCCCATATTCCCCAACCCCAGGAACGCAATCGAGGTCATTGCTGCCTTTCTACGCGGTGGCTCAACCGGTGGCCTAAGAGGTGGCGCGCACTCGGGCGGCCTCGGCCCGACCGATGACCACCCGCATGATTTCGTTGGTGCCTTCCAGGATTCGATGCACGCGCAGATCGCGGACGATCTTTTCCAGACCATACTCGCGCAGGTAGCCGTAGCCGCCGTGCAGCTGCAGCGCCTTGTCCGCGACGTCGAAGCAGGTATCGGTGACGTAGCGTTTGGCCATCGCGCACAGCTCGACCTTGTCGGCGTCATCGTCGTCCAGCGCACTCGCGGCCCGCCACAGCAACATTCGCGATGCCTCGAGCGCGGTGGCCATATCGGCCAGTGTGAACCGGATGGTGGGTTCGTCGAGCAGGGCAGAGCCGAAGGCCTGCCGATCGCGCACGTATGCGCCCGCCTTGTCGAAGGCGGCCTGCGCGCCGCCCAGCGAGCACGCCGCGACGTTGAGCCGGCCGCCGTTGAGGCCGTTCATCGCGATGCCGAAGCCGGCACCCTCACCGTCTGCGCCACCCAGCATCGCGTCGGCGGGTATCCGCACCCCCTCCAGGATCACCTGTGCGGTGGGTTGCGCGTGCCAGCCCATCTTCTCTTCGTGCGCGCCGAAACTCAGCCCCGGAGTGCCCTTTTCGACGATGAACGCCGATATGCCACGCGGGCCGGGATTTTCGGGGCCACCGGTTCGAGCCATCACCACGTACACGTCCGAGGCGCCCGCGCCGGAAATGAACTGCTTGACACCGTCGAGCACGTAGTCGCCACCCTGCTTGACGGCGCGGGTGCTCAACGCGCTGGCATCGGATCCCGCCCCGGGTTCGGTCAAGCAGTAGCTGGCGATGGCGTCCATAGACGCCACACGTGGAATCCATTCCTTGCGTTGTTCGGCGGTGCCGAAGGTGTCGATCATCCATGCGCACATGTTGTGGATCGACAGGAACGCCGCGATCGTCGGGTCGGCGATGGCCAACTGCTCGAAAATGCGCACCCCGTCGAGACGGCGCAGCCCGCTGCCACCGAGGTCATCGCGGCAACAGACGGCCGCCATGCCGAGTTTGGCGGCCTCGCGCAACACGTCCACCGGAAAATGGTTGCTGGCATCCCATTCCAGGGCGTGCGGGGCAAGGCGTTTGACGGCGAACGCGGCCGCCGTCTCGGTGATGACCCGCTCGTCGTCATCCAGGTTGAAGAACCGCATGAATGGCCCTAATCCCGCTTTAATCCATGGTCGGGATGACGAATTCGGCGCCGTCCTTGATGCCGGACGGCCACCGCGACGTGACCGTCTTGACCTTGGTATAGAACTGGATCGACGTCGGGCCGTGCTGGTTGAGGTCGCCGAAGCCGGAGCGCTTCCAGCCGCCGAAGGTGTGGTAGGCGACCGGGACCGGGATCGGCACGTTGACGCCGACCATGCCCACCTGCACCCGGGACACGAAATCGCGGGCGGTGTCGCCGTCGCGGGTGAACACCGCCACGCCGTTGCCGTACTCGTGCTGAGAAGGCAACGCTACTGCCTCCTCGTAGTTATGGGCCCTTACCATGCACAGCACGGGTCCGAAGATCTCGTCGGTGTAGATCGACATGTCGGGGGTGACGTGGTCGAACAGGGTCGGGCCGATGAAGAAGCCGCCCTCCAGGTTCGCAGTGCCGTCAGGCAGCCCAAAAGTCAGATCGTCGCCGGCCCGGTCGCGGCCGTCGACGACAATTTCGGCGCCGGCCGCCACACCCTGGTCGATGTAGTCGCGCACCCGCGTCAAGGCGGCCTCGGTGACCAGCGGACCGTAGTCGGCCTTGGGGTCCAGGCTGTGCCCGACCCGAAGGTTGTTGATCCGCTCAACCAGCCTGGCGCGCAACCTGTCCGCGGTTTGCTCGCCGACCGGCACCGCAACACTGATCGCCATGCAGCGTTCGCCGGCGCTGCCGTACCCGGCGCCGATCAACGCGTCGACAGCCTGGTCCAGGTCGGCGTCGGGCATCACGATCATGTGGTTCTTGGCGCCGCCGAAGCACTGCGCGCGCTTGCCGGTGGCCGCGGCGTTGGAGTAAATGTACTGGGCGATGTCGGAGCTGCCGACGAAGCCGACCGCCTGGATGTCGGGGTGGTTCAGGATGGCGTCGACGGCCTCCTTGTCGCCGTGCACGACCTGGAACACACCCGGGGGCAGGCCGGCCTCGACGAACAGCTCGGCCAGGCGCACCGGAACCGACGGGTCACGCTCACTTGGCTTGAGCACGAACGCATTTCCGCACGCCAGGGCCGGGCCCGCCTTCCACAACGGGATCATCGCCGGGAAGTTGAACGGGGTGATGCCGGCGACCACGCCCAGCGGCTGGCGCAGCGAATAGACGTCGATGCCGGGCCCGGCGCCTTCGGTGTACTCACCCTTGAGCAGGTGGGGGATCCCGAGGCAGAACTCGATCACCTCGATGCCGCGCTGGATGTCGCCCTGCGCATCGGCCAGCGTCTTGCCGTGTTCGAGCGACAGCAGCTCGGCGAGCTCGGCGTTGTTGTCGTTGACCAGCTCGATGAACCGCATCAGCACCCGGGCGCGACGCTGCGGATTCCAGGCGGCCCAGCCTTTTTGGGCCTCGACAGCCGACGACACCGCGGCGTCGACGTCCGCCTTGCCGGCCATCGGAACCTTGGCCTGGACCTCGCCGGTGCTGGGGTTGAAGACGTCGAGGGTGCGGCCGGACTGGCCGGCGATGCGCTGCCCGTCGATGAAGTGCGGAATCTGTCTGGTCATGGCTATCCAAAGGTCGGTTGGGAGGGCGATACTTGCATATCCTAGTAATCGTGTTTGGTGTTGGCAAGGCGCCCGCATTCGATGTGGCAATCTTCACTGCGGGCCCCTTCCCATCGCGTGTAACCCGGGCTGATATTGATCGGTAAAGGAGGCACGTGACGGCACAAAACGATCCCGTCCGCCCGCGACCCTTGCGCGCGGTGCCCAACGACGGTTACGCAAACTGGGAAGCGGTGTACCAGGACAACGCGACCTGGGTGTATCGCACGTTGTTCGCCCGGGTCGGTAACCGGGCCGACGCCGAGGACCTCACCGCGGAAGTCTTTCTTGCCGCGCTGCGGCCGCTGCGCCTGACCGCGAGCGTCGCCGAGGTGCGCGCCTACCTGCGGGCGACGGCCCGGACGGTGCTGGCCGCGCATTGGCGCGAGACGATGGGACGCGAGATCACTTCCATCGAGGACATCGAACAGCCGCCCGAAAGCGAGGAAGCGATCAGCACCGCGCCCCTTCGCGTCGCCGCCGTTCTGGACAGGCTGCCGGACAATTATCGGCGGATTTTGGAACTGCGTTTTCTGCAAAGTAATTCGATCAAGGAGTCAGCAGCGGAACTCGGGATTAGCGTGGCCAACGCCAAAGTGCTGCAACACCGCGCCCTGCGACTGGCAGCGCAGGTCAATGAAGGGGGCGAGCCGTGAACGCGCGAGGGAGGCGTCGCTACATCGACGATCTGCTGCGGGGTCGCCGCCCCAAGCCGTTTGCGCCCGACGACTTCGAGGCGGCGCAGCTGCGGACGGCGATCGAGCTGCGAGCCGCGCGACAGGGCGATGACGGGCCGCGTGAGGAGTTCCTTGCGGACCTGCATCGCCGCCTCGCGGAGCAAATGACGGGCACACCCGCCGACGTGTCGGGTCAGCCGAAGCAAAACACGACGCCGAAGCAAATCACGACGCGCCGCCAGGTCATCGTCGGGACGTCGGCCGCCGCGGCGGCGGCGGTCACCGCGGTATCCGTCGATCGACTCGTTATCGGCGGCCAAGGTACCGAAGTCCCGACCGCCTCCGGTCAACTCACACCCAACGACGGAAACTGGATGCGAGTCGCGGCCAGCTCGGAAGTGCCCGAAGGGGTCGTGCACCCATTCGATCTCGGCGCCGTCAACGGATTCGTCCGGCGGGTCGACGGAAAACCCCAAGCCGTGTCCGGGGTGTGCACACATCAAGGGTGCCGGCTGTGGTTCGACGCACCCGATGACAGACTGCGTTGCCCGTGCCACTCGACGTCGTTCGCGCCCAGCGGCGAGGTGCTCACCCACCAGCTACCAATTGCTCCAAAGCCGCTGCCCACGTTGATGGTTCGCGAGGCCAACGGGGTGATCGAGGTGTTCGCCCCGGCGAGCCCCGACAAACCGGCCTAGGCGGTGTAACCCACCGCCATATCTCTTGGCGACAGTCCCGGACGCTCACGGAGGCGGATCGCCATGTTTCGACATCACAGTGTGTACATCGCACTTCTGGCGGCAAGTGTGCTGCTGCTGGCCGGATGCTCTGCTTCGCGACCCAATCCCAACGCGCAGCCGTCGATAACCGTCGGATCGAATGCCAGCGGCACGCCCGGAATGCCGGGCATGAGCGGGATGTCCTCGATGCCGGGCGCACCGCCGGGCACCCCGTCAGGAACTGGGTCGCCGGCGGCGGTGGCGGGCGACCAGGTCAACATCGACAACTTCGCCTTCGCACCGGCTACGTTGACCGTCAAGGTGGGCAGCACCGTAACGTGGACAAACCACGACGAAGAACCGCACACGGTGGCCGCGACCGACGGGTCGTTTCACTCGCCGGGGATGGGAACTGGGGCCACCTACTCGCACACCTTCCCCGCGGCGGGAACATTCGACTACGTCTGCTCGATTCACCCGTCCATGCACGGCACGGTGGTAGTGACGCAATGAGCCAAGACCCGCACACTATGAGCCGCCGCCAGCTCATCCGGCACACGGCATGGTTCGGAGCGGCGGTCGGGTTCTCGGTGGTCGGCGGCGAGGTCATCTCGCATGTGGCCGGCACAGCCGCAGCCGAGCGCGCTCACGCGCGACCCACCCTCCGATTTGCCCAAGTCAGCGATAGTCACATCGGCTTTACTGGTGCACCCAACCCGGACGTTGCGAGCACCTTCGGCCACGCGATTGACCGCATCAATAACCTCGGTTACACACCGGATTTTGTCATTCACACCGGCGACCTCACACACCTGTCCGGCCCCGACCAGTTCGACCAGGTAAAGCAGATGCTGACCAAGCTGCAAACCCCGCATATCTTCACGGTGCCCGGCGAACACGATTCGGTCGACGACGCGGGACAGAAGTACCGCAGCGTCTTCGGCGCAGGAACCCGCGGCGACGGGTGGTACAGCTTCGACATCGCCGGCGTCCACGTGATTGCATTGGTCAACACCTTGAACCTGAAGAAGCTTGGCCATTTGGGCGTCGAGCAGTTGGACTTCGTCGAAAAAGACGTCGCGGGATTGTCGAGCGACACCCCCATCATCGTGTTCAGTCACATTCCGTTGTTCGCGATGTACCCGGACTGGGGCTGGGGCACCGACGACGCCACACAAGCGCTGGGTTATCTGCGCCGGTTTTCTTCGGTTACCTGCCTCAACGGGCATGTGCACCAACTGTTTTCCAAGACGGAAGGCAACGTGACATTTTACAGCGGGACAACGACCGCCTACCCGCTGCCCCATCCCGGCGACGGCCCCGCGCCCAAGCCGGTCAGACTGCCCGCCGGCAAGCTCGGCGACGCGCTGGGCATACGTGAGGTCAGCTACACGAAGGGACAGACTGCCCTGGCGTTGAAAGAGGAGAAGCTGCAATGACTTTGACAGATGTCATGCTTCGGATCGGTTTCGCCGCGTCGTTAGCTGTCAGCGCCGCCAGCCATGCCTACCTCTATGTTCATGGCTACCAACACATCCCCAGGATCGGTACGGGGTTCCTGTTACAGGCCAGCGTCTGCTTTGCCGTGGCGCTGCTGATCGTGGTGGGCGGCCCCGGCTGGCTGCGCTGGACCGCCGCGGCGGTAGCCGGCGGTTCCCTGGCGGCATTCGCGCTGTCGCGGACCGTCGGCCTGTTGGGCTTTGCCGAGCGCGGATGGGAGCCATCGCCGTATGCGGCTATCAGCGTGGGCGCTGAGGTTGTGACGGTGTTGTTGTGGATGGTTAGCGACCGAACCGCAGCGGCCCGCCTTGTCAGAATCAGCGTCGGACGCCTGCGAGAGGGGCGGTTTCGGTTGCGCGGGAAGGGTGTCGGCGTTTCACCGGTGAAATGAGGGACCCGCGCGGCGATCGCGGCGTCATGACGCCCAAACGCCACCGAGCCCGAGAACAGGACCTCGCCTAGCCGACCAACGTCGACGCGCACGGCCACAGCAAGTTCCACAATGGCGACGTTATGAGTCCGGTTCGCGACTTCGGCCTGGGGGCCTTACGAACGGCTCACGGCCGCGGCGCCTTCAGCGCAGCGCCTTTACGGGCGCATGAATGAAATCGGTGGGCACACGCGACGTCCCAAATTGAGGCACATCGACCGTGCATAGTCACGTTCCCCTGCCCATCGTTAGTGGTACCAGCCAGGTATGACAGGTACTCCGATCCCGATCCAACTGGTCATTCGGGACGTAGGGCATGGTCTTGGGATTCTTGGGCAGCACTGATGTGGGCCGTCGGTTTGGGCGGTACCTGTGGCCGGCGCAAGTGCCGCTAGTCAGCCGTTGTGGTCAGGGCGAAGGCCACCGCTTGATCAAGGGTCATCGAAGCGCCCTCGTCCCAGGCCGCCTCGAATTCGGGTGCGCCGAGCTGCTCGCGGGCGCGAGTTTCGCTTTCGGCGTGGAAGCCACCTATCAGGGTAGCGACCAGCGGGGAACCGGCGGTCCGGCTCAACTCGGCGGCCGCTCCCATCAGGATTGCGGCCAGCCGCGGCTGGTTCAGGGATTCCTTCACCCATGCCAAGGTTTCCAATTGATTCGGGAGGGCGTGTGTGACGTTGCCTTGGGTTGCCGCCACCTCGCGGGAAAGGCGCAGGCCTTGTTGGAGCAGTTGTTCGGCACGCTGCAGGTGGCCCAGGCGCCAACAAGCGCCACCAGCCCCCATTAATGCGACCCCTCGTATCACCCAGTCGCCCCCGGATTCGGCCAACGCTAGTCCTTGTTCAGCCCATGCCAGCGCACTGTGGGCGTCGCCCGACGTCAGCTCCAGAATTCCCCTAAGAGTCCTGGACTGCGCCTGGACTTCGAAGTCGTCGGTTGTGGCCATTGACCGCTGGAAGCGGTCACGTCCGTGGTCGAAGTCGCCGGTGAATGTGGCGGTGTAGCCCTCCAAGTAGTCAATCCGGCCGCGTGTGACAGGATCGTCGACCACATCGAGAAGGCCACGGACATCAGCGAACCAGCTTGCGGCCGTTACGACGTCGCCGCGTGTCTGGATGGCGTGGGCTGCGGTGAACAGTGTGCGGATACGCTGCAAGGTTGGTTCCGGCGGAATGGCCGCCAGTGCGCGGCTTGTCCACTGACAGCCTTCACTAAGCATCGTGTGGAATACCCAGAAGCGGCGCAGCGCGGTGATCATGTCCGTGGCCATGGCCAACGAGTCGGTCAGGCTGAATTGCAGTGCCTCGCGGATGTTGGGCATCTCGACGGTGAGGCGCCGGACCCACTGCAGCTGTTGGGGACTAAACCATTGTGCGTCGGCCTCGGCGGACAGTTGTTGGTACCAGGTGGCGTGGCGGCGGCGCAGCGATGGGTAGTCGTCGGTCTGGGCCAGCCGTGCGCGGCCATATTCTCGTACGGTTTCGAGCAGCCGAAAGCGGACCGCGCCGTCGTGTTCGGTGCGGATCAGAATGGACTTGTCGACCAACGAGGACAACAGGTAGATGCATTCCAGGTTGTGGATGTCTTTTTGGGTTTGCGAGCCGCAAATGTCCCGCGCTGCTGGCATGTCGAAGCTGCCGGCGAACACCGACAACCGGCTCCACAGGTGTTGTTCGGCCTGCGTGCACAGGTCGTAGCTCCAGTCGATGCACGCGGCGAGGGTTTGCTGGCGGGTGGGGGCGCCGCGTCGACGGCGGGACAGCAACCCGTAGCGGTCGGACAAACCGTCGGCGATCTGCTCGACGGACATCACCCGCATGCGTGCGGCGGCCATCTCGATGGCCAGCGGCAATCCGTCCAGGCATGAGCAGATACGTGCCACGGCCACGCTGTTGTGTTCGGTCAGCGCGAATCCGGGCGAGGCCGCGCGGGCGCGCTCGACAAACAGCGCCACCGCGGCATATCCGGCCAGCGTGCGCAGGGTGGGGTCGTCCTGGGCGCCAGGTGCGGCCAACGCGGGCAGCGGCAACACCGCTTCGCCGCGGATATCCAGCACTTCGCGGCTGGTGGTCAGGATGTGCAATCGGGGGCAGGCCCGCAACAGCGTCTCGGCAAGCTGGGCCGCGTCGTTGATGATCTGTTCGCAATTGTCGAGTACCACCAACGCCCGCCGCTCGACCAGAAAGTCGACCAACACGTCGGTAAGTGCTCGGCCGGGGTGATCGCGCACCCCTAGTGCGGCAGCGACAACTTCGGTCACCAGCGCACCGTCGAGCAGGTCGGCCAACTCGACAAACCAGACTCCATCGCCGAATTCGGTCACCTGCTCGCGCGCGGCGTGGATCGCCAGGGTGGTCTTGCCGACCCCGCCGATCCCGGTAAGGGTGACCAGCCGCGACTCGGAGAGCAGCGAGTGCAGCTCGGCCATTTCCGCGGCCCTGCCCACGAAGCTTTCCAGCGGCTGCGGCAACCTGGCACCCGTGTGGCGCACCGAGGTCGACGTGTTCGAGGTGGTCGGGGGCTCTGCAAGCACTTTCGGGCGCCGGGTGCCCTGCACCGCCATGTCGTCGACGGCCAACCCGCGGCAGCTCTGCAGCGCCTGCAGTTGTGCCCCCAACTCCAGCGTCGAGGGCCGCTCGCTCGGGTCGCGCGCCATCGCCGCACTCACCACGGCGGCGATATCGTCGTTGGCGCCGCGTTCCCGCAGATCGGGCACCGGTTCGGAGGCGATTCGCAAAAAGTGCGCCATCACGTGCTCGCCGAGGCGCCGCTCAAAGGCCGCGTGCCCGGTCAACGCGGCGAACAGCGTCGCGCCCAAGCTATACACATCCGAGGCCATCGTCGGCGCGTCCCCGCTTAACACCTCGGGGGCGGTGAACGCCGGCGACCCGGCAAACGTGCCGGCGCTCGTGTTAAACCCGCCACTGATACGGGCGATCCCGAAATCGCCCAGTGCGGGCTCGCCATAATCGGTCACCAAGATGTTGGCCGGCTTGACGTCGCGGTGCAAAATGCCCAACGCATGCGCCGACTCCAGCGCGCCGGCCATCTTGACCCCCAGCCGCAGCACCTCCTCCTCGGGCAACAACCCCAATTGGCGGATCCGCTCGTGAATGCACCCGCACTGGTAATAGGGCATCACCAAAAATGGATGACCACTTTGTGTCTCGCCGACCTCCAACACCGCCACAATGTTGGGGTGCCCGGTCAACCGGCCCATCGCCTGCTGCTCACGCACAAACCGGGCCCGGCTGTCGGCGAACTCCTCGGTCAACAGTTTCACCGCTACGACCCGGTAAAACTGCACCTGCGAACAGCGATACACCACCCCGCAACCACCGCGGCCGATCTCGTGCGCATCGGTAAACCCGGCCGCGTCCAACTCCGCGACCAGGTCATCGCCCGTGTCACGCTCCGTGACGAACGGATCCTTAACCATCGTCAGGTTGTGACGCAGTTCATGTCCGCTGAGTTGGCTTGTTTGTCTTAAGGGCAGGTGACGTCGACTTCGAATGGCTTACTGACCTGGTTGCCCGCGTTGTCCACGCCACTGGCGGTACCGGTGATCTTGTAGAAGTTGCCTGACTTGGTGGCGGTGGCGCTGTTACCCGGCACGCCCTCGGTGAAGCTCAGCACAACGCCGTCAACGGTGCCGAGCCCGGCGTTGTGGACCGCCGATCCGTCCTGCTCCAGACCCACGATGATGCCGGTGAGCATGTCGCCGACTGCGATGGAGAATTTGCCCGCGGTGGTCGAGCACACGACCGGGCCGCTGACGTTTTGTGGCTGGCCGCCGATGATCACCTTGGTTTCGCCCGGTGCCGCGGCGGGACTGATGGACGCGGGGGCGGAGCTCGAGGTTGCGCTGGACGCGCTCGCCGCGCTGGATGACGGGCCGGACGCTTTATTGTCGCCCGAGCAGCCCGCCACGCCGGCGACGATGGTCGCGGCGCCGACGGCGATCAAGAACTCACGCTTCACGAACTTCTCCTTTTGTCGGTTCTAACCCGCTGCAAACCTTAACGTCGGCGGATCCTGTCATGCAGTATGTATGGCCGCCCGTCATTTACTGGCCAGTCCAGCGATAAACCGCTGCGTCTCCGCCCAGCTGGGCAAGAGGCCCGCCGCGCGCACGTCGTCGAGGCTGGGGGCAGCGGCATCGCGGTCGGACAGGCTGGCGGTGGCGCCGTCGACGAGCGGCCAGTTGATTGCCAGCGTCGGATCGGTGGCGCAGATGGTGTGCTCGCGCTGCGGGTTGTATTCCGACGAGCACAGGTACATCACCGTCGAATCGTCTTGCAGTGCAAGGAATCCATGAGCAAGGCCTTCGGAGATGTAGATCGTCCTGCGGTCGCGGTCGTCGAGTAGAACCGAGGCCCAGCGCCCGAATGTCGGCGAGCCCAACCGGATATCGACAACGACATCGAACACCGCGCCGGACACGCAGGTCACATACTTGGCCTGGCTCGGCGGTAGCTGGGCGAAATGCAGGCCGCGCAGCACACCGGCTGACGACACCGAGCAATTGGCTTGCCGGACGTCCAAGCGGTGACCGGCGAATCCGCTGAACCCGCGGTCGGTGAGCCATTCGAAGAACAGTCCGCGGGAATCGCCTTGCATGGTGGGGGTGATCTCCCAGGCGCCCGGGATCTCGAGTTCGCGAGCTTCCATCTCACTGACCTCGTTCTTGGTAGCGGGCCGCGTAACGAGCTTCAGTGGCGTCCTTCAACGGACGCCACCACCATTCGTTGCCGCGGTACCAGTCGATGGTGGCGCGCAAACCCTCGTCGAAGTCAGCATGCTTTGGGGCCCAGCACAATTCGTCGTACAACGACGAAGGGTCGATGGAGTATCGCAAGTCGTGACCGACGCGGTCGGTGACGTGGTCGAAATCGTCGGGGTCACGATCCATCATCCGCAGCAGCGTGCGCAGCACGCTCAGGTTGTCGCGCTCGCCCTCGGCGCCGATGAGGTAGGTCCGGCCGATCTGGCCCTGTTCCAAGATCCGCCGGACCGCGTTGTTGTGGTCCTCGACGTAGATCCAGTCGCGCACGTTGGCGCCGGTGCCGTACAACTTGGGCCGCCCGCCGATGAGCACATTGGTGATCTGGCGCGGGATGAACTTCTCGACGTGCTGATAAGGCCCGTAGTTGTTGGAGCAGTTGGAGATCGTCGCGCGCACGCCGTACGACCGCACCCAGGCCCGGACCAGCATGTCGCCGCCGGCTTTGGTCGCCGAGTACGGACTCGACGGGTTGTACGGCGTCGATTCGGTGAACCGTTTCGAGTCGTCGAGCCCCAGGTCGCCGTAGACCTCGTCGGTGGAGACGTGGTGCAGCCGCACACCGTGGCGCCGCACAGCTTCCAGGATGACGAACGTCCCGACCACGTTGGTGCGCAAGAACAGCTCCGGGTCGTCCAGCGCGTTGTCCACATGGGTTTCCGCGGCGAAATGCACGACCGCGTCGGACTCGGCGACCAACCGCGAGACCAGTTCGGCGTCGGTGATATCGCCTTCCACCAGCTTGATGGCGTCGTCGACGTCGGCCAGCGACTCGCGTCTACCGGCGTAGGTCATGGCGTCGAGCACCGTCACGACGTCGTCGGGATGCTCGCGAACGGTGCTGTGCACAAAGTTCGCGCCGATAAACCCGGCGCCCCCGGTGACCAGCAGCCGCATGGCCAAACCCTAACCGAGCCCTAGGCGAGCCGAGCCCTAACCGACTAGGGGCCCCGCCAGTTCGCTCAGCACCGGCAGCAGCTGCTGTTCTTCGCGCGAGCCGCCCAGCACCTGGATCGCCACGTGGTCGGCGCCGGCTTCCAGATGCTCGTTGAGGCGCCGCGCGATCTGGTCGGGACTGCCGTAGGCCACCACCGCGTCGATCAGCCTGTCGCTGCCCGGCTTGCGCACGTCGTCCTCGGTGAATCCCAGCCGCAGCCAGTTGTTCACGTAGTTGCTCAGGCCCAGGTAGAAGTCCACGACCTTGCGCCCGATCGCACGGGCTTCGGCGGCTCCAACGTCCGGGGCGGTGAGCACCACCTTGTGCTCCGGCGCCAGGAACACCGAGTTGCCCACCAGTTCGCGCGCCTCGGCGGTGTGTTCTGGCGTGGTCAGATACGGGTGGGCCCCGGCGCTGCGTTCCGCCGACAGTCGCAGCACCCTGGGGCCGAGCGCCGCGAGCACCCGACGGCTGGTCGGAACCATCGCGGCGTCGAGTTCGTCGAGGTAGCCGACCAGCGCGTCGTAGGGCTTCACGTACTCCTGAGTGTGCTCGCGGTGCCCTACGCCGACGCCGAGCAGAAACCGGTCCGGGTGGGCGCTTTCGATGCGCTGATAGGACTCGGCGACCTCCGCGGCCGGCGCGGACCAGATGTTGACGATCCCGGTGGCCAGTTGCAGCGACGTGGTCTGTGCCAGGGCGGGGTCGGCCCAGGCCAGATCGGCGCTCGGTGACATGCCGATCCAGGCGGCGCCGTAGCCCAGCGATTCGATCTGCACCGCCAGTTCGGGAGTGATGGAACCCAGCCATACACCAAACCGGCCCAGGTCGGGTTTAAGCGAAACTGCCTCCGTCATCTGGCTCCTTTACCCCGTTTTCAACCGTTCAGCCCAAGCGGACCCGCCAGCTCGGCGAGCGCCGGAACCAGGTTTTCACTGTTTGTCAGGATTTGCACGGGGACATGGTCGGCGCCGGCGTCGAGGTGCTCTTTGAGCCGGGCCGCGATCGCGTCGGGCGTGCCGTAGGCGACCACCGCGTCTACCAGGCGGTCGCTGCCCGGCCGGGTGACCTCGTCGTCGGTGAAGCCCAGCCGTTTCCAGCTGTTGCGGTAATTGGACAGGTTGAAATAGATGTCGAGGGCCTTGCGGCCCACCGCGCGGGCCTTCTGCGCGTCGGTGGTCAGCACCACCTTGTGTTCGGGGGCCAGGAAAGCCGCCGTGCCCATCAGTTCACGGGCCTGCGCCGTGTGCTCCGGCGTGGTCAGGTACGGGTGTGCCCCCGCGCTGCGCTGCGCCGAGAGCTTAAGGACTCGCGGACCCAGCGCCGCGACCACCCGGCGGTTGGCCGGCACCCCGTACTCGTCGAGCCTGTCCAGGTACTCCACCAGAGCGTCGTAGGGCTTGCGGTATTCGCTGATCGCCTCGCGGTGACCGACGCCGATGCCGAGCAGGAAGCGGCCCGGGTAGGCCTGGTCGATCCGGTGAAACGACTCGGCCACCGGTTCGGCGGCCGCCGTCCAAATGTTGACGATGCCGGTGGCCACCTGCAACGTTGTGGTCGCCTCCAGGATGGGTTCCACCCAGGCCAGCTCGGCGGGCGGTGAGCCCCCCACCCAGACGGCGCCGTAGCCAAGGGCCTCGATTTCTTTGGCTTGCTGCGGGGTTACACCCCGTCCGAAGGATCCGAAACGGCGCAGGTCGGGCTTGTTGGCTTCATCGTTGGCTGCAGAACTAGCGTGAGCGTCGGTCATGGTTGCAGCAACCTACGCGCTGACCGGCCATATTCCTGCCTGCGGCGTTTTGCGCAGAGTGTGGCAATGCGGGTATCGTGGGACCACGGTGCGGTGTCCGTGCCGGCTATTTGCGTGCCCAGTCTTGAATTTCCGCCGGGGTCTTTCGGAATCTTCGCGGAATTTCCACCACCGGCTCACGTTGTTTAGTTGGCGCGTGCGCTGTCCCCAGCCGGGGTGCACTGCCAAGTAGAAGGATCGCCAAAAGGTAATGGCCAAAAAGGACGGCGCGATAGAGGTCGAGGGTCGCGTGGTCGAACCCCTGCCCAATGCCATGTTTCGCATTGAGCTGGAGAACGGCCACAAGGTGCTCGCCCACATCAGCGGCAAGATGCGGCAGCACTACATCCGCATCCTGCCCGAGGACCGGGTGGTGGTGGAGTTGTCGCCCTACGACCTGTCCCGGGGCCGCATCGTGTACCGGTACAAGTAACGAAACGCTCAGACAACGAGAACAGGACCGAGACTGCCGTGAAGGTGAACCCCAGCGTCAAGCCGATCTGTGACAAGTGCAGGGTGATCCGTCGGCATGGGCGGGTCATGGTGATCTGCTCAGATCCGCGCCACAAGCAGCGGCAGGGCTAGATAGCCCGATAGTCCGGGCCCCTACATAACTGAATGCAGACCTCCCAGCACCAGTGAGCGGCTGGCATCTATAACGAGATGGGCCAGCTCATCCACGCCCGGACGGAGGCCGGGCCCCGCACCCAGATCCGTTTTTGGGGTAGGGAACGGACTGGGAAAAGACCTCCGCCTAGAAAGAGGAAACGCCACCTATGGCTCGACTAGTCGGCGTCGATCTTCCGCGCGACAAGCGGATGGAGATCGCCCTGACCTACATTTTCGGCATCGGCCGTACCCGCTCGAACGAAATCCTGGCGGCCACCGGCATCGACAAAGACCTGCGCACCAGGGACCTCACCGATGATCAGGTGACTCACCTGCGCGACTACATCGAAGCCAACCTCAAGGTGGAGGGTGACCTGCGCCGCGAGGTACAGGCCGACATCCGTCGCAAGATCGAGATCGGCTGCTACCAGGGTCTGCGGCACCGCCGCGGCCTGCCGGTACGCGGCCAGCGGACCAAGACCAACGCACGGACCCGCAAGGGCCCGAAGCGCACCATCGCAGGCAAGAAGAAGGCCAGGTAACCAATGCCACCGAAGAAGGCAAGCGCGGCCGCGCCCAAGGCCAAAAAGGGCCAGAAGACCCGCAGGCGGGAAAAGAAGAACGTCCCGCACGGCGCCGCCCACATCAAGAGCACGTTCAACAACACGATCGTGACGATCACGGACCCGCAGGGCAACGTCATCGCCTGGGCGTCGTCGGGTCACGTCGGCTTCAAGGGATCCCGGAAGTCGACCCCGTTCGCCGCTCAGCTGGCCGCCGAAAACGCCGCACGCAAGGCCCAGGAGCACGGAGTCCGCAAGGTCGACGTTTTCGTCAAGGGCCCGGGCTCGGGCCGGGAGACCGCGATCCGGTCGCTGCAGGCCGCAGGCCTGGAGGTCGGCGCGATCGCCGACGTGACCCCACAGCCGCACAACGGCGTCCGTCCGCCCAAGCGACGCAGGGTCTAGGAGGACAAGGCAATGGCTCGTTACACCGGACCCGTTACTCGCAAATCACGCCGGCTGCGCACCGACCTCGTCGGTGGCGACCAGGCGTTCGAGAAGCGTCCCTACCCGCCCGGACAGCACGGGCGTGCGCGGATCAAGGAAAGCGAATATCTGCTGCAGTTGCAGGAGAAGCAGAAGGCCCGCTTCACCTACGGCGTGATGGAAAAGCAGTTCCGCCGCTACTACGAAGAGGCGGTGCGGCAGCCCGGTAAGACGGGTGAGGAACTGCTCAGAATCCTGGAGAGCAGGCTGGACAACGTCGTTTATCGCGCCGGGTTGGCGCGCACCCGCCGGATGGCCCGCCAGCTGGTCAGCCACGGGCACTTCAGCGTCAATGGCGTGCACGTCAATGTCCCCAGCTACCGGGTGTCGCAGTACGACATCGTCGACGTGCGGGACTCCTCGCTCAATACGGTGCCGTTCCAGATCGCGCGGGAGACGGCGGGCGACCGTCCCCTCCCGAGCTGGTTGCAGGTCGTCGGCGAGCGCCAGCGCATCCTCGTCCACCAGTTGCCCGAGCGGCCGCAGATCGACGTGCCGCTCACCGAGCAGCTGATCGTCGAGTACTACTCGAAGTAGACGCGGAATTTCCGCTCCGGCATCCGCCGAAGCGGACAACCTGAGCGGCATCAAATAGCGGGTGCCGAGAAGGAGAAGAAGAAACACCATGCTGATCTCTCAGCGGCCCACACTGTCCGAGGACATCCTCACCGACGACCGGTCCCAGTTCGTCATCGAACCGCTGGAGCCGGGATTCGGTTACACGCTGGGCAATTCGCTGCGCCGCACGCTGCTGTCGTCGATTCCCGGCGCTGCCGTCACCAGCATTCGTATCGACGGTGTGCTGCACGAGTTCACCACCGTGCCAGGGGTCAAGGAGGATGTCACCGACATCATCCTGAACCTCAAGGGCCTCGTCGTGTCCTCGGAGGAGGACGAGCCGGTCACCATGTACCTGCGCAAACAAGGTCCGGGTGAGGTCACGGCCGGTGACATCGTGCCGCCCGCCGGTGTCACGGTGCACAACCCCGGCATGCACATCGCCACGCTGAACGACAAGGGCAAGCTCGAGGTCGAGCTCGTGGTCGAGCGTGGCCGCGGCTACGTCCCGGCGGTGCAGAACCGCGCTTCAGGTGCTGAAATCGGCCGTATCCCAGTCGATTCCATCTACTCGCCGGTGCTCAAGGTGACGTACAAGGTGGACGCCACCCGTGTCGAGCAGCGTACCGACTTCGACAAGCTGATCCTCGACGTCGAGACTAAGAGTTCGATCACCCCCCGCGACGCGCTGGCGTCCGCGGGTAAGACGCTGGTCGAATTGTTCGGTCTGGCACGCGAACTCAATGTCGAGGCGGAAGGCATCGAGATCGGGCCGTCGCCGGCGGAGGCCGACCACATCGCGTCGTTCGCGCTGCCGATCGACGACCTGGATCTGACGGTGCGCTCTTACAACTGCCTCAAGCGTGAGGGTGTGCACACCGTTGGTGAGCTGGTGTCGCGCACCGAGTCGGATCTGCTCGACATCCGCAACTTCGGCCAGAAGTCCATCGACGAGGTGAAGGTCAAGCTGCACCAACTGGGTCTGTCGCTCAAGGACAGCCCGCCCAGCTTCGACCCGTCCGAGGTGGCCGGCTACGACGTCGCCACCGGCACCTGGTCCACCGACGGTGCCTACGACGAGCAGGACTACGCGGAAACCGAACAGCTCTAACGCCAACCTCAGCGGCTTTGCCAATCTAGACAGGAGCGTCAGCAATGCCCAAGCCCACCAAGGGCCCTCGCCTCGGCGGGTCGTCGTCGCACCAGGCGGCGATTCTGGCCAACCTGGCCACGTCCCTGTTCGAGCACGGGCGGATCAAGACGACCGAGCCGAAGGCCCGTGCACTGCGGCCATACGCGGAGAAGCTGATCACACACGCCAAGAAGGGCACGCTGCACAACCGTCGCGAGGTGCTCAAGAAGATCCGCGACAAGGACGTGGTGCACGCCCTGTTCGCCGAGATCGGGCCGTTCTTCGCCGACCGCGACGGCGGGTACACCCGCATCATCAAGGTTGAGGCGCGTAAGGGCGACAACGCTCCGATGGCCGTGATCGAGTTGGTGCGGGAGAAGACGGTCACGTCGGAGGCCGATCGGGCACGTCGGGTCGCCGCCGCACAGGCAAAGGCCAAGCAGGCCAAAGCCGAGCCCGCCAAGCCGGCCAAGGCCCAAGAGGCCAAGGCAGCAGAGGCGCCCGTGGCCGAGGAGACCCCCGTGGCCGAGGAGACCCCCGTGGCCGAGGAGACCCCCGTGGCCGAGGAGACCCCCGTGGCCGAGGAGACCCCCGTGGCCGAGGAGGCCCCCGCCGGCGAGGCTGACGAGGCCCCTGAGAAGGCCCCTGAAGAGGCCCCAGAGAATTAGTGGGGACGTCCGTCTTCGGCTCGACATTGCCTACGACGGAACCGATTTCGCGGGCTGGGCAGTCCAGATGGGACAGCGCACGGTTGCCGGGGTTCTCGACGAGGCGTTGACGACCGTTTTCCGGACGCCGGTGCGGTTGCGCGCGGCCGGGCGCACCGACACGGGCGTGCATGCCACCGGTCAGGTGGCCCATGTCGACGTGCCCGGCGATGCCGTGTCGAACGCCTATCCACGTTCGCCGCGCGCCGGTGATCCGGAATTCCTGCCGCTGCTGCGCCGGCTCGGCCGGTTCCTGCCCGCCGAAGTCCGGGTCATCGGAATCGCGCGCGCCCCAGCGGGTTTCGACGCCCGATTCTCGGCCCTGCGGCGTCATTACGGGTACCGGTTGTCGACGGCCCCCTATGGTGTGCAGCCGCATCAGGCGCGCTACATCACGGCCTGGCCGCGCGCCCTGGACGTGGATGCGATGACGACTGCGTCACGAGACCTGTTGGGGTTACACGACTTTGCGGCATTTTGCCGTCATCGTGACGGCGCCACCACCATTCGCGACCTGCAGCGGTTTGAGTGGTCGCGCGACGGCGATCTGATCACCGCGCACGTCACCGCCGACGCCTTCTGCTGGTCGATGGTGCGGTCACTGGTCGGGGCGCTGCTGGCCGTGGGTGAACACCGGCGCCCCCCGGCCTGGTGCCGGGACTTGCTCACCACAACCGAGCGGTCGAGCGATTTCGCGGCCGCGCCGCCGCAGGGCTTGACGCTGCTGCAGGTGGACTATCCGCCCGACGACGAGCTGGCCGCGCGGACCCTGATCACCCGGGATCTGCGCTCCCGCTAGAGCTTGCCGGCCACGAAGCTGGCGGCCTGATCCACCAGCCCGGAGCCGATGTATGAGGGCTGTAGGTGCGCCGACCAAGTCGTGCCGTTTCGGCAGATAGGATCGCCCTGCGCGCACTGGTCGATCGTCTTACCCGCGAAGGCGGGGGCGACTTGGCGTGTGCCATTCCCGAACAACGCGACGGCGGCGACGTGCTCATCCACCCCTGGTGGAATGCGGCCCCATGTCGCGAGGTCGGCCACCTCGGCACCCAGGGAATAGCCGCCGAGCACCTCGCGGGTGTTCGGGCAACTTTTGGCCATGAATTGAACGTGGGAGCTCATATCGTTGGCGCCGCTGTCGACGCTGATGTTGGCGGGGTAGTTAACCCCATACGCGCTGACCGACATACGCGTCTTGCCGCGCAGCGAATTGACCAACGCGTCGCCGACTTGACCGAGGCCGGGTGGTTCCTCTCGGCCGCGGGCGAAGACCACCTCTGCACCCGGGCAGTCCGCCGACGCCACCGGAATCGGCGCGACGACCGACGCCGCGGCTAACAACGCGGGAACCGCGAAACGGACCAGGCCCGAGCCCAGTTTCATGAAGCCAATATTAGCTGAAAGTTGCGTCAGTGAACCGCTGAGACCAATCCGGGCCCCGGCGTGACAGAGTCGTGTATCGACGGGGCAGATCCGGGTGCCTGGGTGGTCGGCCCGGGGAGCTCCGGCCCGAACCCGGGCACCTGCGTGCCGGTCCCGGCCAGCAGTTTGGAGGCAGCGAACGCCGCTGCCTGCGTGGTGTACACGGGGACGTAGCCCTCGGTGTGCCCGCTCCACTCGTTGCCCTGACCCGCGTGGCAGATCGGGTCGTTGGGGTTGCACAGGTCGATCGCCTTGGAACCCAATAGCGGGCTCAGGGTCGGCAGCGATCCGCCGGCGCGGTCAGCGATGTCGCCAAACGTGGCAACCGCCGCGACGTGGCTCGCCAACTCCGGCGGTAGCGAACTGCCCCAGTTGATGCCGCCGATAGGAACGCCGGCCACGATGTCCATCACGCTCGCACCCTGTGAATAACCGCCCAACACGATCTTCGTGCTCGGGCAGGATGACACCGTCGATTTGACGTGGTTGATCACGTCGTTGGCGCCGTCACCGCCATGCAGCTGGAGCTTGCTGGCGGCGTAGTTCACCCCGTATGTCCCGATGTTCATGCCGCCGGTCTGCTGGCGCAGCGAGTCGACGAAGGCGTCACCGACCCGGCCCATGCCGGGTGGCTCGTTGGTGCCGCGTGCGAAGACGACCTCGGCGTCCGGGCAGTCGGTTGCGGCGGCGACCGGCACGGTGGCTCGATCTGCGCTTGGTGCGATCAACAGGGCGGTGGCGGCGAGCACAGCGCCAGCCCCGAGGCCGGCCCAGCCACCTATGCGGTGTTTATTCACGCCGGAATTTTACCCGTAACCAGGCGTGACGAAACGCCGCCGGCTGTGGATGGACTCCCGCAGCACCTGCGTCCGCTGGCCTAGCGTGGGTGCTCGTGGCGCGCCAACCGACAACCCGGCTGTACGTCAGCGGCTACCGCTTCCTGGTGCGCCGCATCGAATGCGCGTTGCTGCGGCGGGATCTGCACACGGCGGGCCAGTCCTTGCGCGGGTACCCGGCGTCGTTGGCGATCGGGTGTGTAATGGCCACCGTCGCCGTGGCGGGATGCGCGCTTCTGGCTTTGCTGCGTCCGCAGGCGGCGCTGGATCATGCCCAGATCGTGTTGGGTCGCGAGTCAGGGGCGCTATATGTGCGAGTGGGCGATACCTGGCATCCGGTGCTGAACCTGGCCTCGGCGCGGTTGATCGCGGCGACCGACGCCAACCCACAGCCGGTGCGGGAGTCCGACTTGGGCCACACCAAACGCGGTCCGCTGCTGGGTATTCCGGGCGCACCGCAGCAGCTCGTTGCGCCGCTGACCGGCGACGAATCGGTCTGGACGATCTGCGATACGGACAGCAATTCGGCAACGACGGTGGTGGTCGGGCCCGTCGAGGGGTCGCGCGTCCGTCGGTTGGCCGCTGAGGAGACCCTGCTGGTGGCGCCCGGCTCCGGTTCGCCAGCTTATTTGCTCTACAACGGACGGCGAGCTGAGGTGGACCTGGCTGATCCCGCGGTTTTGCACGCGCTGCGGTTGGAGGGCCGCGTGCCGCGCATCGTCACGCAGGCGTTGCTGAACGCCGTCCCGGAGGCGCCGCCGATCAGGGTCCCACGGATTCGCGGCGCGGGCGGCGCGGTCGCCGGGCTGCCCGGATTTCCGGTCGGCAGTGTGCTGCGTATCACTCGCGGCGATGGTGACGAGTATTACGTGGTGACGGTCGCCGGGGTGCAGCGAATCGGCCGGGTGGCCGCGGATCTGCTGCGCTTCAGCGACGCGCAGGGCAGCGCCAACGTGATCACGGTGGCGCCCGATGTGATCCGCGGCACCGCGATCGTGGACACACTGCCGCTGTCGAGCTTTCCGGACCGGGTTCCCAACCGCGCTTCGGATGTCGGGGCCACCACCGTCTGCGCGAGCTGGGCCGCCGGGCAATCCAACGCCGTCGCGTTCCTGGTGGGTGTCGCGCTGCCGGTGCCGGCCGGCCAGGTACCGGTGACCTTGTCGCAAGCCGACGGCCGCGGCCCCGCGCTGGACGCGGTCTATCTGCAGCCCGGACGCAGCGCCTATGTGCGTTCGGTGGGCCTGTTGGGTGACCCGTCGCGCGGCGGTACGCGTTACCTCGTCACCGATACCGGGGTGCGGTTCGCGATCCACGACGACGACGCGGCACACGACCTCGGTCTGCCGGCGGCGGCGCCGCCAGCACCGTGGCCGGTATTGGCGATGCTGCCGTCGGGACCGGAACTGAGCAGGCAGAACGCGTCAATCTCCCGCGACATCGTCGCGGGATCGCCATAATCGACCTCGGGCCGCACCCAGACCCAGCACCACCACCAACGCAGCCAGGCAGATCGCCGCGCCGCGCAAGGCGGTGTGCCGGGCGTGCCGGTCCGGCGGCCTGGGTGGTGGCGGCGCGCTGATCGGCGCAGGTGCCTGGCCAGGCCTTTCGGTGCTGGCTTGCGGAATCGAGTCGGTGCTGACGGCGGCCAGGGCGTCGACGGTGCCGTTGCCGACGAGCGGATCCCGGCCGGCCGGCGGGTGATGCGCGGTTGACGCGATGCGCTGCATTACCTGTCGTGCGGTCAACGCCGGGAACCTGGCCCGGACCAGCGCGGCCAGCCCGCTGACAAAAGGCGTCGCGTAACTGGTACCCGACAGTGGGGCCGAACCCAGCGATGTCACCCCCTCGCCGCGCGCGGCCACATCCACCCAGGGTCCGGCGAGGGTGAACGCAGAAGGCGCCCCTTCGGCGTTCACCGAACCGACGGTCAGTACGTAATCGTCGTACCAGGCCGGACTGACCGCGACCGTGGCTGACTGCCAGGTCGCGCCGGGCGGCTGAGCCGGGCACTGCGCGGCGCCGCCGGTGTTACCGGCCGCGGCCACGACGACGGCATTCTTGACATCGACCGCGTAGGCCAGCGCGGCTCCCAGCGCACGGTCGTCAAGCGCGGTCCCGGCCGGAACGCAGGCGATCGAGGAGATGTTGATCACCGAGGCGCCCAGATCGGCCGCCGTCCGGACGGCTTTCGCCATGGTGTCGACGTCACCGACCCCGGTGCTGGACCGGTCGGTGCTGAATCGGGCGGGGGCGGGTGCGAACTTGGCACTGGACTGACGGATGCCGATCAAGGTGATGTCGGGTGCCACGCCGCTGATAATTCCGGCTACCAGGGTGCCGTGTGCGTCGCAATCCTGGGTGCCGTCACCGGTGGATACGTAGTCGCCCCCGGCTACCACATCGGGCAGCTTCGGGTGGCGCGAAACTCCGGTGTCGATGACCGCGACCCGCTGGCCGGCGCCGCGGGTGAGCGGCCAAACGGGCGCTAGCTCGGGGTATGCGAGTCGATCGCGGCCCGGTCCGGAATCCGGCGTCACCGCCGCGCAGACCTCGTGTTGCACGGTCGGCTGCGGCGGCGCCGGCAATCCCGGTTTGGGCAGCCACCGGTCGTCGATGGGTGGTGGCGAAACCGCATGCGCGCAAGGTGTTCCGCACTGAGAAAGCCCGGTGAGCGCCGCCACCACCAGGAGGCGAACGACGCGCGACGTGGTCACGTCCACGTTAGGTTCAGGTTGCGCACGGCGCTGTAGAGGCCGCATATCCAGCAGGTCAGGGGCACCATTGCGACCAATGTCAGATACTCCAGCAGTTCGACGCCTCGGCGTAGGACGGGTGAAAGCGAGATCGCGGGAGCGGCGAAGCCCAGGTATAGCGCTGCGGCGGCTAACACCGCGGTGACCGCGGCTATCCACGTTCCATGGTTCGGCATTCCGGTCGCGGCGACGGCGAAAGTTGTTCCAGTAGTTGCGATTCCACTGACGGCAAACACCGGCGTTCTGTTCCTGTCGAAACGTGCGCGCAGCAGTAACAGCGCGCCGGTGGCGGCGGCAAAGGCGATGCAACGCAAGTCGGCCGCACCTTTGCCGGGGGCGGCGACCGCGGTGACGATGGCGCCGACGGCGGCCGACGACGAGAATGCGGCGAGCAGGCTGGCTAGCCACTCGTCGGCGCGGATCACCTTGGTGGCCAGGCGATCTGGGGTGTCGGGGTGCTGGGCTGGCGGCAGCCGCGGCGACAACCCGGCCAGCGCGATAGCGGCCCGTCCGGCCAGCCCGAGCAGGCCGAGGGACGCCAGCGCGGATGCCGCGCCGATGGCGGGTAGCGGTGCCCCGGTGACCACACCCGCCAACGCGGCGACGGCGATGACCATCGCGAAGCACGACACCGCGGACAATGCGACACCACCACCGCCCGTTACGCGGATGGCCAGCACCGACGTGACGGCTGCCGCCATCGCCGCCAGCAGCACATTGGGGATACCCGAACCGCCCGATACCGTCAGAAAGCCGGCAGCCGCGGCGAATGCCGTGCCGATCAAGCCGAGCGTCAGCGCGGCGATCCGGTCCCGATATGCCCGGTGCGCGGTCGCCGCAACCAGCAGGGCAACGCAGGCGGCTGACGCCGCGACACCCGCCGTGTACCCGGTCACATTGGCGTTCAACGCGTTACGCATGAGCACCGCGGCGCCGATGCAGGTAAGGCCGACCGCCGCCACGGCGCCGGTCAGCCGGATCACGTGTTGCTGGTCGCGCGGCGGGACAGCGGCGTCGAGTGCCGCCGACACGGCCTCGGCCACGTCGTCGCAATGGGGGGTGGGCGGCTCGGCTCGGCGCTGACTCAAGACCAACACCGCGCCGTCATGGATGCCGTTCTGCGCCAACGTCGTCGCCGCCGGCAACGGGGGCGCGCCCGGACGGGACAGCTGGTAGCGGGTCGCCACCGGATCGCCGGACCTGCTGGCGTCACGGTCATCGAGAATGTCCACGATCGACGGGATCAAGGTGGCGACGGGCACCGCGGAGGGCAGGGCCAAGTCGACGGCGGCGTCGCCGGCATGAACGCAAACGCGGCACAGCCCAGGAGCGGATGCAGACAACATTGGCCGCACAGTAGCCCGTCTTCGTTCCGCTGGTATTCGCTTGTGCACAGGCGACTTGCCGTGGATTCCGATGCTGCCTACTGTCGTCAAACCGTGAGAACGGCAGAGATCGCAGAGATCGCGGTCGCCGCGCCGCCCGAGTTGCCGCGGCCGGCGACGCCTAGCCTGCTGGTACGTCTGCTGCCGGTCGTCGTGTCCGTTGTCACCGCCGGCGTCATGGCCGCGGCCTTCTTCTCTGGGCCGGGCCTTACCCGCAGCCCCACGTTTCTGGCATTCCCGATGATGATGTTGGTGTCGGTGGCGCTGACGGCAGTGACCGGACGTGGGCGCGGCACCGGGATCGACGCCGACCGGGCCGACTACCTCGGCTACCTGAGCTGCCTGCGCAAGACCGTCTCTGAAACCGCAGCGGCACAACGCTCGTCACTGATGCGGGCCCACCCCGACCCGGATACGTTGTGGACGTTGATCGACGGCCCACGCAGGTGGGAGCGGCGAGGAGACGAATCCGAATTCTGCCTCGTCCGCGTCGGCATGGGCACCATGCCACTGGCCACCCGTCTGGTGGCCCCGGAGGACCGACCCCGGGAGCGGTCGGATCCGATCACCGTTGCGGCGCTTGATCAATTCCTGCGCGCGCACTCGACCATCGCGGACGCACCCATCGCGATTCCGTTGCCAGGGGGCCTGGGTCTCACGATCGATGGCGATCCGGCCGTGGTGCGCGGACTGCTCCGTGCGATGATCTGCCAGCTGGCCGTGCTGCACGCTCCGGACCACTTGCTGATCGTCGGCGTGATCGGTGATCGCAATCGAGCCGACTGGGATTGGCTGAAATGGTTGCCCCACAATCAACATCCGAGCTCCAGCGATGCCGTGGGGTCGGCCCGGATGGTATACCCGACCCTGGCGGCGGCGCAGAGCGCGCTCGCGGGTATCCGCCCGCCTCGGGTGGTCGTGATCGTCGACGCCGACGAGCGCGCCGTTGCCGGGGCCGAGGGCGTGACCACCCTCGCGGTCGGCACCGGCGGCGACGGCTCGCCGTTGCTGATCGGGGACGGCAGTGGAACTGGAGGATTGCGGCGCCCCGACCAGATGGACCCCGCCGACGCGTTGGCGTGTGCCCGCCGGCTGGCCGCGCATCGGGTCGAGCACAATGGCCGCGACTCGGGCTGGCCGGATCTGGTGGGCATCGGCGACGTCTTGGGTTTCGATCCGATCGCGTGGTGGCGCGGCGGAGACCATCACGATAGGCTCCGCGTTCCCATTGGCACCACGGTCGACGGCACGCGGGTGGAGCTGGACATCAAGGAGGCTGCGGCAAACGGTATGGGCCCGCACGGGCTGTGCGTGGGCGCCACCGGGTCCGGCAAATCGGAGCTGCTGCGTACGGTCGCGCTGGGCATGATGGCCCGCAATTCCCCGGAAGCGCTCAACCTGCTGCTGGTCGACTTCAAAGGCGGCGCAACATTTCTCGACTTTGCCTCGGCTCCGCATGTGGCAGCGGTCATCACCAACCTGTCCGACGAAGCACCCCTGGTCGCCCGGATGCGCGACGCGCTGGCCGGTGAGATGAACCGCCGGCAACGGTTGTTACGGACGACAGGCAACTTCGTCAGTGTCGCGGCGTACCAGGATGCGCGCCGGACCGGCGCGCAATTGACCGCGCTGCCCACCTTGTTCATCATCGTGGACGAGTTTTCCGAACTGCTCAGCCAGCATCCCGATTTCGCCGACATGTTCGTGGCGATCGGCCGGCTCGGCCGCTCACTGGGTATGCACCTGTTGCTGGCCAGTCAGCGGCTCGACGAGGGTCGGCTGCGCGGACTGGACGCTCACCTGTCCTATCGGGTGTGCCTCAAGACGCTGTCCGCCAGCGAATCACGCACGGTTCTGGGGACACTCGACGCATATCAATTGCCCAACACGCCCGGCGTGGGGTTCCTGCGATTGGGAACCGGGGAGCTGATCCGCTTTCAGAGCGCCTTCGTTTCCGGACCGGTGCGGGCCGACGCGCCGGCCGCTGGGCAGGCGCCACCAACCGTGCGGTTGTTCACCTCACGAACCGCAGGGCCGGTCACATCCGCCGTCGGCGGCGATGGGACGCCGGCGCGCAGCGTTCTGCAAGCGGTCTTGCACCGTATGTCCGGCCAGGGACCGCCGGCGCACCGGGTCTGGTTACCGCCGCTGGGTGCGGCACCGGCGCTGGCCAGCCTGTTGCCCGACGCCCAATCCGGGCCGGGAGGTCTGGTCATTCCGATCGGCATCGTTGACCGCCCGTTCGACCAGTCCCGGGCACCGCTGATGGTCGAGTTGTCCGGAGCCGCAGGCAATGTCGCGGTCGTCGGCGCACCTCGATCGGGCAAGTCGACGGCATTGCGCACGCTTATCACGGCATTGGCTGCGACGCACGATCCGGGTCAGGCGCAGTTTTACTGCCTGGACTTCGGTGGCGGAGCGCTGGCCTCGGTGCGTACCTTGCCGCATGTGGGTGCGGTCGCAGGCAGGGCCGAGCCGCGACTCGTGGCGCGGATGATCGGAGAACTGGAATCGGTGGTGCGATCCCGGGAGGCACGGCTGACAAGCGTGACCGGCGCGGCCGCGTTCCCCGACATGTTTCTCGTCGTCGATGGGTGGGCAGGCCTGCGTCTCGAGTTCGAGGAGCTTGAGGAGCCGATTACTGCGCTTGCAGCTCAAGGACTTTCGTTCGGGATGCATGTGGTGTTGTCGGCATCGCGCTGGGCGGAGATCAGACCGTCGCTGAAGGATCAGATCGGTACCCGGATTGAGTTGCGACTGGGCGATCCCGCCGATTCCGAAATCGACCGGAGGCAGGCGCAGCAAGTACCCCCGGACAGACCCGGCCGCGGTCTGTCGCGTGAGGGGCTACACATGATGATCGCGCTACCCATTGCCGGGGTCGGGCTGCGCGGCGGACACGGCGAATTGTCTGCGCCCCCGATACCGCTACTGCCCCAACTGGTGGACTACGACGCTGTGGTCCAGCGGGCGGGTGACGAACCGGTCGCCGGCATCCTGCTTGGCGTCGAGGAGCGCCGATTGAGGCTGGTCGCAGTCGATTTCGAGCACCGCTCGCATCTATTGGTGCTCGGGGACAACGAATGTGGGAAGACCACCGCACTACGGACCCTGTGCCGCGACATCATCCGGACCAAGACCGCCGCGCAAGCTCAGCTGTTGATCGTCGACTTTCGGCGCACGCTGTTCGATATCGCCGAGTCGGAGCACGTTGGCGGACATGCCATGTCGCCGGCCTCCCTTGGTGCATTGCTGCCGGGCCTGCTCGACCTGCTGCAGCGGCGGATGCCTCCGCCGCACGCGAGCCGGGCGCAACTGCGGGCCAGATCGTGGTGGTCCGGGCCGGACATCTATGTCGTGGTCGACGACTACGACCTGGTCGCCACCCCGGCGGGCAACCCGCTGCTGCCCGTGCTCGAATACTTGCCGCATGCAACCGATCTCGGCCTGCACGTGATCGTGGCACGCCGCACCGGCGGCGCGGCGCGCGCCCTGTTCGAGCCGTTGCTTGCCGGCCTGCGCGACCTGGGCTGCATGGAACTGATGATGAGCGGATATCCCGACGACGCAGCGGCGTTCGGTTCGGGCCGCCCGGCGCCGCTGCCACCGGGCCGGGGTGTCCTGGTCACCCGTCCCGGTGACGAGCAGGTTGTCCAGGTGGCCTGGAGCCCACCGTGAGCGGACACCATCTGGTGATCGAGGCGGGCCCGGGCACCATTCGCCGATTGTGTTGCGGTACAGGCGTGGTCGCTGACACCGAGATGGGCAACGCGGCGTTGGACGCGATAGACGATCCCGTGGCGCTGGTGGATGGGCGCCCGGTCGCCGTCGATTCGCTGTGGAGCGCCACGTTGGGGTCGTTGGACTGTGGGGGCGCGGAGGGCGTGATCGTCGTGCACCCGTCGTGGTGGTCGGCGTTGCGGGTCGGTGTGGTCACCGCAGCCGCCGAGACCCTGGCCGGTGACCCTGATGTCTTGGCAGTGCGTCCGCGGTCGTGGCTGCTGACGCAGGCTGTTTCGGAGTCCGGATCGCAGGCGACGGTGGTGGAGATCGCCGAGCGGTTGGTTGCGGTCGCCGACGCCGAGGTCGTCGCGCTACCTCGCACGGCGGAACCGCGGCTGGTTGCCGAGGAGGTTGCGGCCGTCATCGGGGGGACGACGCGGGCGGTGGTGCTGATAGACGTCCCGAGCGCCGTCGCCGGGGCGCAGGAGCTCGCAACGTCGATCGCCGACGCGGTACGGCTCTTGGGGTACCGCGCAGAGGTGATCGACGACGCGCGGCTGGCCCGATTGGCCCGAGCGGTCGAGTCAGTCCCGGTCGCGCCCGACCCGGCGTCCGGCGTTGGCGCGCGATCTCGCGTCCGGACGCCCGCGCGGCTGGCGGTCGCCGGTGTCGTGCTGGCGGCGGTTGTTCCGGTCGTGGCGGGCCCGGGCCGCCACGACCCGTCGCACTCGGAACCGACGCCGACAACATTCTTGGTGGAAGGCCGGGTGGCGCTGACGGTGCCGGCCGACTGGGCCACGCGGCGGGTCATTGCGGGGCCCGGTTCGGCGCGGGTGCTGCTCACCTCGCCGTCGGATCCTGAGGTGGCGTTACACGTCACCCAGTCGCCCGTCCCCGGCGAGACGCTGAGCGGCACCGCCGAGCGGCTGAAACGGGCGATCGACGCGGAGCCGGCCGGGGTGTTTGTCGACTTCAACCCGTCCGGACTCAGCGCCGGCCGGCCCGCGGTCACCTACCGTGAAGTGCGCCCCGCGCATCACGTGCGGTGGGCGGTGTTGCTTGACGGGGCGGTCCGGATCAGCGTCGGATGCCAGAGCCGGCCCGGCCGCGAGGACGCCGTCCGCGAGGTGTGTCAGCAGGCGGTGCGGAGCGCCCACGCGCTGGCCTGATCGGAACGAAATTGGTCGGAACCGAACGCAGGCTGGCGCAGTCGTACTTGGTATGAACACGCCGACAGGTGCCAATACGCTGAGCACCGACTTTGACCTGATGCGTGCGGTCGCGGGCACGACGGACGGCCGCAACGAAGAGATCCGGGCCATGCTGCAGGCGTTCATCGGCCGCATGAGCGGCGTGCCGTCGTCGGTCTGGGGCGGGCTCGCCGCCGCACGGTTCAAGGATGTGGTGGATCGGTGGAACGCCGAGTCGATGCGGCTCTACCACGTCCTGCACAGCATCGCCGAAACCATTCGGCACAACGAGGCCACGCTGCATGAGGCCGGCCACAACCACGCACACCACATCGCCGCCGCCGGCGGAAACCTGTGATCGGGAGGTATTACCGATGGACCCGGTGCTGTCCTACAACTTTGGTGAAATCGAATACTCCGTGCGCCAAGACATCCACTCCACATCGGCCCGCTTCAATGCCGCGCTGGACGAGCTGAGGTCACAAATCGCGCCGTTGCAGCAGCTGTGGACTCGTGAGGCGGCGGCTGCCTATCAGGCCGAGCAGGCCAAATGGCATCAGGCGGCGAGCGCGCTCAACCAGATCCTGGTCGACCTGGGAAACGCGGTGCGCGACGGCGCGGATGAGGTGGCCGACGCCGATCGCCGGGCGGCCGGCGTCTGGGCGAGGTAGCAGCCGCGCGACCAACAGACTCTGTGTGGTCCCGGCGGAGGAGAGCCGCCGGGACCACACAGTGATTTTGACCTGCGGGGATGCCCATCGGTAAGCTGCTCGGTTGGCGTGCGGAACGCCGGGGCCTCGGGTCAATGTCGGTCGCCGAGACAACCCCATCGCTGACGCCTGACCGATACCCGGTTCACACCGGGATCCACCTCGAGAAGAAGAAGGTAAGCGGTGCCTACATATGCGCCCAAGGCGGGTGACACCACGCGGTCGTGGTATGTCATCGACGCCACGGACGTCGTGCTTGGCCGCCTTGCCGTCGCGGCGGCCACCCTGCTGCGCGGCAAGCACAAGCCGACGTTCGCTCCCAATGTCGATGGCGGAGATTTCGTCATCGTCATCAACGCCGACAAGGTCGCCATCAGCGGCGACAAGCTGCAGCACAAGATGGCTTACCGCCACTCGGGGTATCCCGGCGGCCTGCACAAGCGGACCATCGGCGAGCTGATGCAAAAGCACCCCACCCGTGTCGTGGAGAAGGCGATCGTCGGCATGCTGCCCAAGAACAAGCTCAGCCGCCAGATCCAGCGCAAACTTCACGTTTACGCCGGTCCGGAACATCCCCACGCCGCGCAGAAGCCGGCCCCGTTCGAGATCAAGCAGGTGGCCCAATGACCGAAGTTACTGAAGAAGTGGTGGAGGTCACGACGGCTCCAGCCGAGGCCCCGGCCGCCAAGCCCGCCGAATCGTTCGTGTTCGAGCGGCCCATCCAGACCGTCGGCCGGCGCAAGGAAGCTGTCGTGCGGGTCCGGCTGGTGCCCGGCACCGGCAAGTTCGACCTCAACGGCCGCAGCCTGGAGGAGTACTTCCCCAACAAGGTGCACCAGCAGCTCATCAAGGCTCCGCTGGTCACCGTCGACCGGGTGGAAAGCTTCGACATCTTCGCGCTGCTGCACGGCGGCGGCCCGTCTGGTCAGGCCGGTGCGTTGCGGCTGGGCATTGCCCGGGCGCTGATCGTGGCATTCCCTGACGACCGGCCCCCGCTGAAGAAGGCCGGCTTCCTCACCCGTGACCCGCGTGCCACCGAGCGCAAGAAGTACGGCCTGAAGAAGGCCCGCAAGGCGCCGCAGTACAGCAAGCGCTGATCGGCGCGATCACTTTCTGGCCGCGATCTTGCGCGATTGTGCGCAGTTCACGGCGTGTCTGCGCACAAAAGCGCAAGGTTTCGGTCAGAAAAGAAGGGGCATGTTAGGTCAGGTATAGGCCTAAGACCATCGACTGTGAGAGGTTTGTCCGCATGGGTCGACTTTTCGGCACCGACGGTGTTCGCGGGATCGCCAATCGCGAATTGACCGCCGAGCTGGCGTTGGCACTGGGCGCCGCGGCGGCACGGCGCTTGGCGGGTTCGGGCGAACCGGGCCGGCGGGTCGTCGTGGTCGGCCGCGATCCACGCGCCAGCGGCGAGATGCTGCAGTCCGCCGTCATCGCCGGCCTGACCAGCGAGGGTGTCGACGCGCTGCGGGTGGGGGTGCTTCCGACCCCTGCGGTGGCGTACCTGACCGGCTCCTATCACGCCGACTTCGGGGTGATGATCTCGGCGTCGCACAACCCGATGCCCGACAACGGCATCAAGATCTTCGGCCCCGGCGGTCACAAATTGGACGACGACACCGAGGATCAGATCGAAGATCTGGTCGCGGCCGGACCGGGGTTCCGCCCGGTTGGCGCCGATATCGGCCGCGTCATCGACGCCGAGGATGCGGCGGAACGCTACCTGCGCCAGGTGGGCAAGTCCGCCCCCGCCCGGCTGGACGGTTTGACCGTGGTCGTCGACTGCGCCCACGGCGCGGCGGCGTCGGTGGCACCGCGGGCGTACCGCGCGGCCGGCGCTCGGGTCATCGCGATCAACGCCGAACCCGACGGGCTCAACATCAACGATGGCTGCGGATCGACGCACCTGGATTCGCTGCGGTCGGCGGTGCTCGCCCACCATGCCGACCTGGGCCTGGCGCACGACGGGGATGCCGATCGGTGTCTGGCCATCGATGCCAACGGTGAACTCGTCGACGGCGACGCCATCATGGTCGTGCTGGCGGTGGCTATGAAAGATGCCGGCGAATTGGCGTCGAACACGTTGGTGACCACCGTCATGAGCAACCTCGGGCTGCACCTGGCCATGCGCTCGGTCGGCGTTACCGTGCGCACGACCGCCGTCGGCGACCGCTACGTGCTGGAGGAGTTGCGCGCCGGTGGCTTCAGCCTGGGCGGTGAGCAATCCGGTCACATCGTGATGCCCGCGCTGGGCTCCACCGGCGACGGCATCGTCACCGGGCTGCGGTTGATGACACGCATGGCGCAGACCGGCTCGTCACTGGCCGAGCTCGCGTCGGCGATGCAGACGTTGCCGCAGGTGCTGATCAACGTCGAGGTCGCCGACAAGGCGACGGCCGCCGCGGCACCATCGGTGCAGACCGCGGTCGAGGAGGCGGAGGCCGAATTGGGTGACACCGGTCGAATCCTGTTGCGTCCCTCGGGAACTGAACCGATGATCCGGGTCATGGTGGAAGCGGCCGACGAAGATGTCGCGCATCACGTGGCAACTCGAGTCGCCGAAGCGGTGAACGCTCAAGGCTGATCCGGCCCCGCTGGAACCTAGGTGGAACCCCGACGCGATATCGGGCGTCGGATTTGTCATGAGATTCGATAATCGAGGGCATACCGGTGTCGACACCGCGGCGGTGTATGCGGTCGCCGGGCGGTTCGCCGCCGCCGCGGAACTCATCGACGGCGCGGTGGGCGATCACCTGGCGAGGCTGACGTTCGGCGGGCCCAGCGCCGGCCGCGCGCACACCGCACGCGGCGACGCGTTGCGCGCCGGGCTGGACGGGTTGGCGGCTGAGTTGTCGCAGTGGTCGCGGGCGGCCGCCGAGATCGCCGTTGCGTTGCGGGCCTGTGCCGACCGCTACGGCGATTCCGAACTGTATGCCGCGGCGCGGATCGCCTGATCGTGGCCGACCGGTTGGACGTCGCCGAGCGCCTCGCCGCGGGCCGGCCCGCCGTCGAGGACACGCAGAGTTACGTGCGGGCCTGCCAGATGCTCGGCTACCAAACTCCCGATCTGACTTCGCGCCCGTCCCAAGTCCGCGATTGGTACGACACCGAAGACGGCCTCGACCTTCGCGCCCTCGACGGCGACTGCGCGCAATTGCGGGCCGTGGTCAGCGTGCTCACCGAGGCGCTGCAGATGCAGCGTGCCCAGGTCGACGAGCTGACCGCGGCATGGACGGGGCCGGGGGCGGACTCCGCGATTGGGTTTCTGCAACGTCATTGCGACGCGGCCAACACGGTGGCGACCGAAGTCCGCGCGGCCGCTCAGCGGTGCGAGTCGCTGCGGGAAAACCTGTGGCACCTGATCGGCGTCAAGGTCGCGACGGCCATCGCCATCGACGATCGCACGCTGGCGCACCGGTCGGCGTGGTTGGCCGCCGCCGACGTGGTCACGACCGGGGCGGGGGATCGGCCGACCGCCGAGGAGCTGGTGCGCCAACAGATAGAGCCATACGTGGACAACGACATTCGCAACGACTGGCTGACCGCGATGCGGTCGACACAGGCCGCCGTCGCGGCGTCCTACGACATGGTCGTCGACAGGTTCGCCGCGGCGGCGCCGGCATACTTTGAGGTTCCCGACGACTTGAGGCCCGGCCGCGCACCGTTCCAGCCGGTCCGGGTGGGCCCACCGATAGCGACCGCCGCGCCGGTCGCAGCCGCCGCTGCCCCTCTCGCAGCGCATCAGCCGCCGGATTCGTCGCCACCGACTATGCCGGCGGCCCCATCGGACGCGGGAACCGCGCTGGGCGACGCTGCGGCGCTGCCCGCGGCTGCCGGTAGTTCGGGTGGTCTCGGGGATCTCGGCGGGCTCGGCGGACTCGCCAACAGGATCGTCGAGGCGATGGGTGGCCTGCTGGGTTCGGGGAGCCTCAACGATTCCGGTGATCCCTTCGACGGGGAACCGTTCGACGAGGATCCCTTTGACGAGGATCCTTTCCGGCCCGACGACAAGCCCGACGACAAGGCCGACGACGACGAGCCCGACGACGACGCCGACGACAAGCCCGAGGATCTGCCCGTCGATGAGGCGCAGCCGGTTGACGGGCCACAGCCGGCGGTGGCGCCGCAACCGGCTGAAGCGGTGCCGGCGGTCGCGCCGCCGCCGGCGGCCGTACCGCCACCCGTTGCGGCGCCGGCCCCGGCCGCAGTGCCGCCGGTCGGCGCGCCGCCGGATGGCGGCAAGACCCCGTGTGAGATCGCCGCGGACGAGCTTCCGCAGGCGGGGCAGTAACCCCGTCAGGCGGGCCGAAGCTGCAGAAGTTGCTCGACGTAGCGCACGGATTCGCGGGGATCTGCCGTCGCCGGGCTCACCAGCAGCGTCGTCACCCCGGCATCGGCGAAGGTGGCCAGGCGCTCGGCGATGAATCCGCGGGGGCCGATCAGCGAGATCCCACGCACCAATTCGTCGGGCACCGCGTCAATGGCCTCTCGCTTGCGGCCGGACAGGTACAGCTCCTGGATCCGGTCCGCGACCTCGCCGTACCCGTAGCGCGTCGCCAGATTGTGGTAGAAATTGCGGCCCTTCGCGCCCATCCCACCGAGGTAAAGGCCCAGTTGGGGTTTGGTCGACGCGAGCCGATCGTCGACGTCGTCGCCGATGGCCAGCGACGCGTGCACCATGACTTCCAGCGGGCCCAGGGCGGGATCCCGCTTGGCGGCGCCGGCCGCCAGCGCCTCACCCCAGACCGACTCGGCCTTCTCCGGATGGAAGAAAACCGGCTGCCAGCCCTCGGCGATCTCGGCGGTGAGTTCGACGTTCTTCGGCCCCAGCGCCGCGATCGTGATTGGAATACGCTCGCGCACAGGATGATTGATGAGTTGAAGGGCCTTTCCTAACCCCGTCCCGCGATCCGCGGGTAACGGGATCTGATAGTGCTTGCCGTCGTACTGCAGCCGCTCGCGCCGCCACACCCGCCGGCAGATCTCCACCACCTCGCGGGTGCGGCCCACGGGGGCGTCGAACGCGACGCCGTGAAACCCCTCCATCACCTGCGGTCCGGAGGTGCCGATCCCGAGGCGGAATCGCCCGCCCGACACGAAGTCCAGGCCCGCGGCGGTCATCGCCAACAGCGACGGCGTGCGGATATAGATGGGAAACACCCCCGAGGCCAATTCCACGGTGGTTGTCTTGGCGGCCAGATACCCGAGCTGGCTGACAGCGTCGTAGGAATACGCCTCGGCCACCACGGCGACGTCGATGCCCAGCTTCTCGAGTTCCACGACGCGGTCGACGGCTTCGTGAAAGCCGCCCGAGTAGTCCAGGGCAATGCCGATTCGCATCAACGACAGATATCACGACGACGGCGGTGCGCCGCGGTCGGCCGCGTTACCGCCGGGCTATTTCTGGGCTATTGCCGGGCTATTTGAGAAGCGCGACGATCTTCTCTTCCGGGGCGACCGGCGGCGCCTCGGGGTCCACCGGGTCCGTCTTGGGCAGCTGCACGTCCGAATCGGCGAAGTCGCGGTAGTCCTTGTCGCCGCCGAGCGTGTAAAGCAGATACCCGGTCAGCAGCGCCCGAACCGATCGCTGCGTGCCGCGGTGCGGGCCGGCCAGCCCGACCACCTGGGTCAGCCGCCGGCCCTCAACCAGGCCCCCGGCCTTCGCTTTGCTCACTATGCGCAGGGTGGCGGCGTCCCAAACCCGGGACAGCGCGGGGGCGTTTGAATTCAACGTCTTCGGATCTCCGGGCGCGGTCAAGATCAAGCCCGGGACTTTCAGTGTCGCGGCGGGCTGCTCGGCCGGAGGGCTGGTCACTGTCGGGAAGATCGCGGCAACTGACTTGACCGGCGTGCCCGCCGGGCCTGCCATGCCCGCCGCCGCGAACACCGCGGCCGACCCGCCGAAGCCGTGGCCCACGATGCCGAGCTTGGCGGGGTGCACGCTGATATTGCCGGGTCCAAGCCGCACACCCGCCACGATGTCCAAGGCGGTACCGAGGTCGAAGGCCAAATTGAGCACGGAGGGCGCCACGCCCCGTTGGGTGTCGGGAGCACCGGCGACGATGCCCCACGACGCCAGATGCTCGAGCAGACCCGAGTAGCGGGCGGTGCCAGTGAGCCAGTCGTGACCGAAGGCGATGCCGGGCAGGTTGCGTCCCGCCTCCGGGGTGTAGACCACCCCCGGCAAAGCGGCGAAAGCCAGGTCACCGCGCAGAACCCGGTGCGGACCACGGCGGCTGAGGGCGGCGACGAGCTTCCGGATGCGGGCCACCCGTCGACGTTAGCGCACCGCAGGCGCCGGGTTCCTGCACGCCTGGGCCGGCAGCCTGCGCTAGGCCCTGACCTCTATCACGCCCATTCGCCACAGCACCGCGTACATGTGGCGCAGCGGAACGCTCAGCAAAGTGGCGGCCCCGTCCACCAGCGGGTCGCCCCCGCCGATCGGGGACTGCGAAAGTCGCTTCCGGGCCGGCCTTGGCTCGGGCGCCAACGACAGCCTGGGGGGCGCGGGCGGGAGGGTGACTAAATCCACTACGTCGGCTACATCCAGTACATCGTCAATCAGAACTGCGGTCATGGCTTCCTCCTAGAAGATGGCGTGCGGGTGGGGCGGGCAGAAATCGTCTTTTTCCATGCCACCCGCTGCTGGGCTTTGAATTAACAGTTATTAAACATTGAGTATCCGGCTGTCGCGTTCGCTGAGTTCGCGACTGGCGTTTGCCGTGTTACTTGTTTGGACACATTTGCCAGTCTTCGCAGATTTATCTCACTAGAATCCGTGGCAACAGCACCAACGGAGTTACCGGTTAGCCGGACTTCTGGTATTGATGTCGGTTGATTGAGCTGATGGGGAAAGAGCGTTGGCGCGGTTGGAGAGCAATCGATCACTACGACGAACTCTGTTGAACCACAACAATAGCCGTCTGTGACGGTTGTTCCGAAACCTTGCGCGGTCGTGATTAGGCGGGCGTCAAGACCGTCGTCCTTTCCGCTGGCACCGGTGCCGTCTTTGCGCTACCAGGTCTGCGTATACGTCGTAAGTCGGTATACGCATATCGCAGTTCGCATGACTCCTCGGTGGTTGCCAGCCTTGCCGACATTCCCCAAGCGTAAGTGCCTCTCCTGTTGCGGCAATGAAGCACCAGATAACGTCAGAAAGACATCAGGTAAAAAGAAATACCACAAATAGGAAGTTCATATGAATTGGAATGAATCCGGGCCGCGGCACCGCCCGGCGGGGCCTCGCTCAGGGGTGCTGAGGGGTGTCGAGGGGTTCCGGCGCACGTCGTGCAGTCGGCGGGGGAGGTTGGCTGCAGCAGCCCGGCCCGGACCCGGTGGTCCTTGTCCAGGCGGCCGATCAGGGCGGCTGCACTACCCTGGTCTGCTATGTGCGGAATCGTCGGCTACGTCGGGCAGCGTGCTGCCTGCGAGGTCGTCATGGATGCGCTGCGCCGGATGGAGTACCGCGGCTACGACTCGTCGGGAATCGCGCTGGTCGATCCGAAGGGCAACCTCACCGTCCGTCGTCGCGCCGGCGAGCTGGCCAATCTGGAGGCCGCTGTCGCGGAAATGACCGCCATCGTCGCTGGACGGCGGCACCGGCCTGGGCCACACCCGCTGGGCCACCCACGGTCGCCCCACCGACCGCAACGCGCACCCGCACCGCGACGCCGCCGGCAAGATCGCCGTCGTCCACAACGGCATCATCGAGAATTTCGCGGTCCTGCGCCATGAGCTGGAGACGGCCGGTGTGGAGTTCACCAGCGACACGGACACCGAGGTCGCGGTGCACCTGGTCGCGCAGGCATATCGCCACGGTGATACCGCCGGCGACTTCATCGGCTCCGTGTTGGCCGTGCTGCGCCGGCTGGAGGGCCACTTCACCCTGGTGTTCGCCAACGCCGACGAGCCCGGCACCATTGTGGCCGCGCGCCGCTCTACCCCGCTGGTGCTCGGGATCGGCGACGGCGAGATGTTTGTCGCTTCCGACGTGGCCGCGTTCATCGAACACACTCGTGACGCGGTCGAACTCGGCCAGGACCAGGCCGTGGTGATCACCGCCGACGGCTACCGGATCTGCGACTTCGACGGCAACGACAACCTGGAAGCCGGGGTCGAGTTCCGCGAGTTTCACATCGACTGGGACCTGGCCGCCGCCGAAAAGGGTGGCTACGACTACTTCATGCTCAAGGAGATCGCCGAACAGCCCGCCGCGGTGGCCGACACGCTGCTCGGGCATTTCGTGGGCGGGCGGATCGTGCTCGACGAGCAGCGACTGAGCGACCAGGAACTGCGCGAGGTCGACAAGGTGTTCGTGGTCGCGTGCGGTACCGCGTATCACTCCGGGCTGCTTGCGAAATACGCGATCGAGCATTGGACGCGGCTGCCGGTGGAAGTGGAGCTCGCCAGCGAATTTCGGTACCGCGACCCGGTGCTGGACCGCAGCACGCTGGTGGTGGCCATTTCGCAGTCCGGCGAAACCGCCGACACCCTGGAGGCCGTCCGGCACGCCAAGGAGCAGAAGGCCAAGGTGCTGGCGATCTGCAACACCAACGGCTCCCAGATCCCGCGCGAGTGCGATGCGGTGCTGTACACCCGCGCCGGCCCGGAGATCGGCGTGGCCTCAACCAAGACCTTCCTGGCCCAGATAGCCGCCAACTACCTGCTCGGCCTGGCGTTGGCGCAGGCCCGCGGTACCAAGTACCCCGACGAGGTGGAACGCGAATACCGCGAGCTGGAAGCGATGCCGGACTTGGTGGCCCGGGTGATCGCCGCGATCCAGCCGGTGGTCGGCCTGGGCTACCGGTTCGCCCAGTCGACCACCGTGCTGTTCCTGGGCCGCCATGTCGGCTACCCGGTGGCGTTGGAAGGCGCGCTGAAACTCAAGGAATTGGCCTATATGCATGCCGAGGGGTTCGCCGCCGGCGAGCTCAAGCACGGCCCGATCGCGCTGATCGAAGACAATCTGCCGGTGATCGTCGTCATGCCGTCCCCCAAGGGATCTGCCATGCTGCACGCCAAGCTGCTGTCCAACATTCGGGAGGTCCAGACCCGCGGCGCGGTGACTATCGTGATCGCCGAAGAGGGCGACGACACCGTGCGTCCCTATGCCGATCACCTCATCGAAATCCCTGCGGTGTCAACGCTTTTGCAGCCGCTGCTGTCGACCATCCCGCTTCAGGTGTTCGCCGCTTCGGTGGCGCAGGCCCGCGGTTACGACGTCGACAAGCCGCGCAATCTGGCCAAATCCGTGACCGTCGAGTAGCTGCCCCGTGAGGCGCAGCATCGTTGGTGTGGCGGTCTTCATTGCGGCATACGTCGCCTCGATCGTGCTCTACGTCACCAGCGGTATGGGTTACCCCCATGTGGTTTCCGACGGTTCGCCCGCCGCGGACGGGACGAGGGTGACCATCGATATCGAAGAGATTCAGTCGGGTAACAGTGCGCTCGTGGTCAACGTCCGCGTTTTCCCCGGACCCGCGCTGCTGGACCCGGAAACCCACCTTCTCAAGGAAGACCTCAGCGTGCTGGTCACATCCGCGGTAGCGGCCAGCAAGCGCACGTGGCCGAAGGGCACGCTGCCCGACGTTGTCCGTTCTTCGCTGAGCCTTGCCGGTGAGGTCGCGGATTGGCCCTTCGATCAATACCATTCGGGACCGGTCCAGGTCGAAGTCCTATCCGGCGCCGCACAAGCACCAGAGAAGGCGAACGTGACGCTGGTCCGCCGTCTGCTCGGCTGGAAAGTCAACGCGACGCCCGTCAACCAAGCCGATCCGCACGGAGCGTACCGACTGGATCTGGTCCGATCGCCAAGCACCGTGGCGTTTGGCGTCGTCATCCTCGCGGTGCTGATCACGCTCGCCGGCCTGGCCCTTTTCGTTGCGGTTCAGACGGTTCGGGACCGGCGAAAGTTCCAGCCGCCGATGACGACGTGGTACGCGGCGATGCTCTTCGCGGTGATGCCACTGCGCAATGCGCTGCCCGATTCGCCCCCATTCGGAAGCTGGATCGATGTCACGATCGTCCTCTGGGTGGTCGTCGTGTTGGTGATCTCGATGATGCTTTACATCACCTGCTGGTGGCGGCACCTAAGACCGGACAACGAACCCCCACGCGTGCGAAGGTGGACGGCGTGGCGGACACACCGGTAACGACACGACTTCGAAGCCTGGGCCTGGCGGCGTGGCAATTTGTCAGCGGTGCGCCGTTGACATACGGCTGGCTGCTGGCGCTGTTGGTTACGACGATCATCCAAAACCAGCTCACCGGTAAGCAGCTGCACTCGGTGCTGCTGCACAAATCCACCAACGTTCATGGGTTGGCATCGGATCCGCTCGGTGTGCTGTTTTCCAGTTTGTTTTGGATCGATGGGAAGAACCTCGAAGCCTACCTGCTGCTGTTCACCCTGTTCCTGGCGCCCGCCGAGCACTGGCTTGGCCAATTGCGTTGGCTCACTGTGGGCTTGAGCGCCCACATCCTTGCCACCTATATCAGTGAAGGCGTGCTTCACTTTGCGATCGAGAAGCGCGACGCGTCGGCGAGGTTAGTGCACGCCACCGATATCGGGGTCAGCTACTTCCTGGTCGGCGTGATGGCCGTGCTCGCCTACCACATCGCGCGTCCATGGCGTTGGGGCTATCTCGGGGTACTGATCCTCATCTTCGGTTTTCCGCTGATCGCAATGGACCACGTTGAGCTGAGCTTCACCGCGATCGGTCACTTTGCCGCGATCCTGATCGGTCTGGCCTTCTACCCGATGGCCCGAGAACGTGCGGCCCCGTCATTGAGTCCGGCGAGACTGAAAGCCCTCTTCCGCCGATCGCGTTCTGCCAATACGTCATCCTGACGCAGCGGTAGCACCGTGGGCATGCGATGGTGGACGCCGTGGCGACTTCACCCGGCTCATCCGGTCAGGCGCGTTTGGTGGCCTGGCTCGGCGCGGTGTGGCGATTCGTTGCCAATGCGCCGTTGACGTATCTGTGGTTGATCGTATTGCTGGTCACCACGATCATCGCCCGCCACCTGACCAAGCGGCAATTGCACGTCGTGATCATGCACGACTCCACCAACATCCGCGATTTGGCCAGGGATCCGCTCGAAGTGCTATTCAACAGTCTGCTCTGGATCGACGGCCGCTACTGGGCGCCTTATCTCGTGCTGTTCACCCTGTTCCTCGCGCCAGCCGAACACTGGCTTGGCGAACTACGCTGGCTCACAGTGGGATTGACCACCCACGTACTGGCCACCTACATCAGCGAAGGGCTGCTGGCACTGGCAATCCGGATGCACATGGAACCCAAAAGGCTGGTGCACGCTGAGGATATCGGGGTCAGCTACTTTCTGGTCGGCGTGATAGCCGTGCTCGCCTACCGCATCGCGATGCCGTGGCGATGGGGTTACCTCGCCATATTGATCACGATCTTCGTCATCCCGCTCATCGTCAGCGTGGACTTCACCGCGATCGGCCACTTCACATCGATATTCATCGGACTGTGCTTCTACCCGATGGCTCGACGTCGCGATGCGCCGCTGGTGAACCCGGCGAAGTTGCTGTCTAGGTCAGGACAGCGGTGAGGTAGCCCCGCGAGGCCAGCATCGCCGCTTCCTCTTCGTCGTTGGTCTGCAACGAAAGCCCATGGTCGGCAAGCAATTCCGCCACGCTGATGGTGGCGGTCCGCCATCCTCGGGTGCCCAGGTAGTCGACCACATCGGTGCGATCGCCGGGATACCAGAGGTCCGTCATCTCGACGTCGAAGCCATGTTCGCGCCACCGATCGGTGACCTCTCGCATCCGGGCCGCCATCATCGGCACCGCGCGGCCGGCGTCCGCCAGGTTCTCGGTTGCCAACTGGCTTCCGGCCGCGCTGAGCGCGGTGATGTTGTCCAGCAGCCGATCCTGGGCGTCCGGCGGCAGGAACGGCATCAGGCCTTCGGCGCTCCATGCGGTGGGTCGGGCGGGGTCGAGTCCGGCCGCACGCAGCGCCGCGGGCCAGTCATGGCGCAGGTCGACGGGTACCGCCCGCCGATCGGCGGTCGGGGTGGCGCCCAGCTTGGCCATGGTTGCGGTTTTGAACTCGATGACCTGTGCCTGGTCGATCTCGAACACCGTGGTTCCGGCCGGCCAGGCCAGCCGGTAGGCGCGGGCGTCCAGCCCCGAGGCCAGGATCACCGCCTGGCGGACCCCCGCATCGGCCGCGGCCATGAAGAACTCGTCGAAGAATCGGGTACGCACAGCCATCATGTCGCGCATTCGTGCCATCCCCCACGCGCGGTTGCCGTCGACTTCTCCGGGATCCAGCTCACCGGTGACAAGTCGGGTGAAGAAGTCCACCCCGACCGCGCGAACCAGCGGCTCGGCGAAGGGGTCATTGATCAGCGGGTTGTCGCCCCGGCTGGCCAACGCGCGGCCCACCGCGACGCCCGTCGCGGTGGCTCCCACGCTGGTGGCGAGGTCCCAGGTGTCGTTATCCGTGCGTGCCATGGCTGGCCTCCTTGTTCGTCTCTTCCCGTCGCTCAAAACCGAATCTACGGAAGGGGCTGCTAGCTGTTGCGGGTTGCTCCAGTCGACAGCAGGGTTCGGAGTTCTTCTTTGGCGATCCACGCCGACAGAATGTGTGCGGTGGGGTCGGCGTCGTTGACATGGTTCCAGGCTTCAATGGGCATCCAGTTGGCGGGCCGGGCCTGGAACGCCACGGTGAGCTGGTGTGCGGGCAGGATCGTTACAACCCCGAGGTTCTGGAGGCTGGTCAACGACAGGCTCAACTACCTGACTCCGACCATCAAACCCATCGGCTACGGCTGCGGCCACGACGGTCAAGCGCCGCCGCCTCTACGACAAGCCCATGACCCCACTGGACCGGTTACTGGCACACCTCGTCAAAGACCGCATGGACATCACCGGAGCCCGCTGGGGACTTGCCGGCGCCGAAGCCATCCTCAAACTCCGCGCCCTACGAAGCAACGGCGACCTCGACGAATACTGGCGCTACCACCTCCAACACGAACGACAACGCGTCCACGAAACCCGCTACCTCGACGGCAACATCCCGCACGCCGCATGACGTCCCTCCAAGAGAGCCGCACCCAAAGCTTTTGGCCTCTTGACTGGCGCAGCGGATAGCTGTACGACCACGACCAGCGCGGGCGCGCGGCACCCAGTGCATCGCCAAACGTGGGCTGACGCGTCGGTGCCGGCACCTCGTGCAGCATCTACCGGTCCGGTGCGATCAGGCGTTGCCGCCGGCGCCGCCGCTTCCGGCGGTGCCTCCGGTGCCGCCGGTGCCGCCCGTGGTACCGGAGCCAGCGCTGCCGGCCTGGCCGCGCCGCCGGTGGTGCCGCCGCTGCCGGCGTTGCGTCCCGCCAGCGCCGGCGCCGCCGCTGCCGCCGTTGCCGCCGGTCGCCGCCGTTGGCCGCCGGTGCCGCCGGTGCCGGTGCCGGCGCCGGTGCCGCCGGTGCCGCCGGTGCCGCCGACGCCGCCGGCGCCGCCGGTGCCACCTGCGCCGGTGGCGCCGCCGGCGCCGCCGGAGCCGCCGGTGCCGCCGGCACCGCCGGTGCCGCCCGGTCGCCGCCGTTGGCGTCGCCGCCGCCGGCCGGTGCCGCCGGTGCCGCCGATGCCGGCCGGCGCCGCCGATGCCGCCGTTGCCGCCGCTTCCGGTGCCGCTGCCGGTGCCGCCGGCGCCGCCGGTGCCACCCGCCGCGCGCCGGCGCCGCCGGTGCCGCCTGCGCCGGCGGCGCCCGCCGTGCCGCCGGTGCCGCCGGCGCCGCCGCCACCACCCGTGCCGCCGGTGCCGCCGCTGCCGTTGCCGCCGTTGCGCCGTTGCCGCCAGCGCCGGCGGCGCCGGCGGTGCCGCCGGTGCCGCCATGTGCCGCCGCTGCCGGTGCGCCGCCGTTGCCGGTACCGCCGGTGCCGCCGGTGCCGCCGGTGCCGGCCGTACCGCCGGCAGCTCCGGAACCACCGCCGCTTCCGCGCCGCGCCGCCTTTGCGCGGCGGTGCCGCCGGTGCCGCCCTGGCCGCCGTTGCCGCCGCCGGCGCCGTTGGTGGTCGAGTTGTTGCCGCCGTTGCCGCCGTTGCCGCCGTTGCCCGCCGGTACCGCCGGTGCCGCCGGCGCCGCCGCCGTGACCCGCTGACGCCGGCGCCGCCCTCGCCGCCGGCGCCGCCGGCGCCGCCCTTGCCGCCGGTGCCGCCGGCAGTGGGCGTTGCCGTAGTTGGTGCCATTGCCGCCGGCGCCGCCCCCGCCACCGGTGCCGCCGCTGCCGCCGGTGCCGGCGGTGCCGTCGCGCCACCGTTGGTTCCGCTACCGGCGGCGCCGCCGGTGCCGCCGGCGCCGCCGCGCGCCGCCGGCGGCACCGGCGCCGCTGGCCGCCGGTTGCTGCTGCCGCCGGCACCGCCACCGCCGCCGGCGCCGCCGCCGCCGCCGTTACCGCCCGTGCCGCCGCCGACCCCGCCGATGCCCGCGCCGCCGGCGCCGCCGGCGCCGCCGGCGCCGCCGCCGCCGCCGCCGCCGCCGGCGGCGGGCGATGCGGAGCTGGTGCCGGTGGCGCCGCCGCCGCCGGCGCCGCCAATGCCGCCGGTGCCGCCCTTGCCGCCGGTGCCGTTCGCGCCGCCGTTCGTTCCGGCGCCGCGCGTTGCCGCCTGTACCGCCGGCTGCCGCCGGTGCCGCCGGTGCCGCCAGCGCCGCTCCCGCCGCTGTTGTCGGCGCCGGCGCCGCCGCCGCCGCCGCTGCCACCGCTGCCGGCGTTGCCGCCGGCGCCGTGCCGCCGGCGCCGGCCGACCGCTGCCCGCCGTTGCCGCCGCTGCCGCCGCTGCCGCCGCTGCCGCCGTTGCCACCGCCGTCGATGTCGGAGGCGTACGTGCCGGCCGTCGGCACCATGACCGCCGTCACCACCCTTGCCGCCGGTGCCGCCGCTGCCGTTGGTCCCGGTGACGTCGCTGGCCGACGCCGCCGTGACCGCCGTTGCCGCCGCCGCCGCCGCCACCGCCGTTACCGGAAATGCCGGTCGGCGCCGGCCGCAGTGCCGGCCGTCGCCGCCCTGGCCACCGGCGCCGCCGTTGCCGCCGGTGCCGCCGGTGCCGCCGGTGCCGGCCGTCCCGCCGGCCCCACCGTTGCCACCGGTGCCGCCGGTGCCGCCGGTGCCGCCGGTGCCGGCGAAGCCGTCGGTGCCGGTCGGCCGGCGCCACCGGCAGCGCCACCGGCACCGGCCGTCGCCACCGTTGACCGCCGCTGCCCGCCGGCGCCGCCCGCCGGACCGGCTGCCGCCGGTGCCGCCGGCACCGCCGTTACCGCCGTTACCGCCGGTCACCGCCGCCGCCGTCGATGCCGCTGGCCGTCGCCGCCGTCGCCGGCGGCACCGCCGCTCGCCGCCGCTGCCGCCAGTGCCGCCGGTGCCCGCCGGTCGCCGGTGGCCGCCGCCGCCGTTGCCGCCGCTGCCCGCCGGCGACCGCCGACGCCGCCGTGGCCGGCGCCGTTGTCCAGCCGCCGTCGCCGCCGGTGCCGCCGCTGACCACCGCTGACCGCCGTGGCCGCCGTTGCCGCCGATGGCCGGCGCCGCCGGCGTTACCGCCGTTGCCGCCGCTGGCCGCCGATGCCGCCGTCGCCGCCATTGCCGCCAGTGCCGGCGCCGCCGCTGATCGCCGGCACCGCCGTTGCCGCCGGCGCCGGCGTTGCCGCCGTTGCCGTCGCTGCCGCCGGTGCCGATCGCCGCCGGCCGCTCCGCCGGCACCGCCGTTACCGCCGGTGCCGCCGGTGCCGCCGCGGTGCCGTCGCTGCTGGCCACCGGTCGCCGCCGGCGCCGCCCTGGCCGCCGGCGCCGCCGTCGCCGCCGGTGCCGGTGGCGCTGCCGGCGGCACCGCCGGTGCCGCCGTTGCCGCCGACGCCGCCGTTGCCGCCTGGGCCGCCGTTGGACGCCGACGTTGGCGTCCGGCGCCGGTGCCGCCGTTGCCGCCGCTGCCGCCGCTGCCGCCGTTGCCGCCGTTGCCGCCGACCGGCGCCGGCGAAGCCGCCGCCGTCGCCGCCGGCGCCGCCGCTGCCGCCGTTGCCGCCAGTGCCGCCGCGGCCGTTGCCGCCGTCGTCGGCGTCGGCGCCGCGCCGCCGTCGCCGCCGTTGCCGCCGTTGCCGCCGCTGCCGTCGGTGCCGGTGACGTCGCTGCCGCGCCGCCGTTGCCGCCGTTGCCGCCGCGCGCCGCCGTTGCCGCCGCTGCCGCCGCACGCCGTCGACGCCGGTGCCGCCAGTGCCGCCGGCGCCGCCGTTGCCGCCGTCGCCGCCGTTGCCGCCGGTGCCGCCGGCGCCGCCGGTGCCGGCCACGCCGCCGGCACCGCCGTTGCCGCCGGTGCCGCCGGCGCCGCCGGTGCCGCCGTTGCCGCCGATGCTGCCGCCGGTCGCCGCGCACCGCGCCGCCGCCACCGGCGCCGGCCGCTGCCGCCGTCACCGCCGTTGCCGCCGGCGCCGCCGCGCCGGACCGTCGCCGCCGGTGCCGCCGGCGCCGCCGTCGCCGCCGCCGCCGCCGGCGCCGCCGTGCCGCCGGTACCGCCGGTGGCGGCCGGTACCGCCGGCGCCGCCCTGCCGCCGCCGCCGCCGTTGCCGCCGTTGCCGCCGGTGCCGCCGACGCCGCCGTCGCCGCCGTTGCCGCCGCCGTCGCCGCCGGTGCCGCCGTTGCCGCCGGTGCCGCCGACGCCGGCGGCGTCGCCGCCGCGCCGCCGTGCCGCCGACGCCGCCGCCGACCACCGGCGCCGCCGTTGCCGCCGGTGCCGCCGGTGCCGCCGACGCCGGCCAGCGCCGCCGGCGCCGCCGTCGCCGCCGGTGCCGCCGTTGCCGCCGGTCGCCGCCGGCGCCGCCGATGCCGCCGGTGCCGCGTCGCCGCCGTCGCCGCCGGCGCCGCCGTTGCCGCCGTCGCCGCCGTCACCGCCGTGGCCGCCGCGCCGCCGCGCCGCCGGACCGTCGCCGCCGGTGCCGCCGTGCACCGCCGTCACCGCCGCGCCGCCGCCGTTGCCGCCGACGCCGCCGTGCCGCCGGCCTGGCCGCCGTCGCCGCCGTCGCCGCCGGTGCCGCCGTTCGCCGGCGGCGCCGCCGTCGCCGCCGGTCGCCGGCCGCAGCGCCGCCGTTGCCGCCGTCGCCGCCGCCGCCGCCGTTGCCGCCGGTGCCGCCGGCGCCGCCGTCGCCAGCGCCGGCGTTGCCGCCGTCGCCGCCGTCGCCGCCCGTGGCCGCCGCTGCCGCCGTTGCCGCGCGATGCCGCCGGTCGCCGCTCGCCGCCGCGCCGCCGTCGCCGCCGGTGCCGCCGGTCCCGCCGTTGCCGCCGTTGCCGCCGGTGCCGCCGGCGCCGGTGCCGCCGGTGCCGCCGGCGCCGCCGTCACCGCCGTTGCCGCCGGTGCCGCGGTCGCCGCCGGCACCGCCGGTGCCGCCGCCGCCGCCGTTGCCGCCGGTGCCGCCGCCGCCGCCGTCGCCGCCGTTACCGCCGCCGCTGCCGGTGTGCCGCGGTGCCCGAGCCGCCGTCGCCGCCGGTGCCGCCGTTGCCGCCGTTGCCGCCGTTGCCGTTGGCCGCCGGTCGGCGCCGCCGGCGTTGCCGCCGGCGCCGCCGGCACCGCCGTTGCCGCCGTCGCCGCCGTCGCCGCCGGTGCCGCCGCTGCCGCTCGACGCCGTCACCGCCGGTGCCGCCGGTGCCGCCGTTGCCGCCGTCGCCGCCGGTGCCGCCGGTGCCGACCGTGCCGGCCGACCCCGCCGTTGCCGCCGTCGCCGCCGGCGCCGCCGTCGCCGGCCTGCGGTGGCGCTGCCGCCGCCGGTGCCGCCGTCGCCGCCGGTGCCCGCCGTTGCCGCCGTTACCGCTGGTGCCGCCGTTGCCGCCGGCGTTGCCGCCGGTGCCGCCGTCGCCGCCGTTGCCGCCGGCGCCGCCGTCGTCGCCGCTGCCGGCCGCCGCCGGTCGCGCCGCTACCGCCGTTGCCGCCGGCACCGGCGTCACCGCCGTTGCCGCCGTGCCGCCGGTGCCACCGCTGCCGCCGCCCCGCCGTGCCGCCGTTGCCGCCGGTGCCGCCGTTACCGCCGGCCGCCCCGGCAGCAGCGCCGGTGCTGCCGGCGTCGTCGCCGCAGCCACCGGTGCCGCCCTTGCCGCCGTCGCCGCCGTTACCGTTGGCCGCGCCGGCGCCGCCGGCGTCGCCGCCGCTGGCCGCCGGCACCGCCGTTGCCGGCGTTGCCGCCGTCAGCCGCTGCCCGCCGTGCCGCCGATGCCGTCGCCACCGGCGCCGCCGGTACCGGCGTTGCCGCCGTCGCCGCCGGTGCCGCCGGTGCCGATCGCGCCGGCCGACCCCGCCGTTACCGCCGTCGCCGCCGGTGCCGCCGGCACCGGCCTGCGTGGCGCTGCTGGCCGCCGGACCCGCCGTCGCCGCCGGTGCCCGCCGTTGCCGCCGCTGCCGCTGGTGCCGCCGCTGCCGCCGGCGCTGCCGCCGGTGCCGCCGGCACCGCCGTTGCCGCCGGCCGCCGCCGTCGTCGCCGCTGCCGGCCGCGCCGTCAGCGCCGCTGCCGCCGTTGCCGCCGGCCGCCGGCGTCACCGCCGTTGCCGCCCGTGCCGCCGGTGCCGCCGCTGCCGGCCGGCCCCGCCCGTGCCGCCGTTGCCGCCGTGTGCCGCCGTTACCGCCGGCCGCCCCGGAAGCCGCGTTGCCGGGTCGCCGGCGGCGTCGTAGCCCGGCACCGCCGGTGCCGCCGCTGGCCGCCGTTGCCGCCGTTGCCGTTGGCCAGCCGGTCAGCCCGCCGGCGTCACCGCCGCTGCCGCCGGCACCACCGTTGCCGGCGTTGCCGCCGTCAGCCGCTGCCCGCCGTGCCGCCGATGCCGTCACCGCCGGCCACCGCCGGTACCGGCGTTGCCGCCGTGCCCGCCGGTGCCGCCGGTGCCGATCGTGCCGGCCGACCCGCCGTTGCCGCCGTCACCGCCCGTGACCGCCGGCACCGGCCTGCGTGGCCGCTGACTGCCGCCGGTCGCCGCCGTCGCCGCCGGTGCCGCCGTCGCCGCCGCTGCCGCTGGTGCCGCCGCTGCCGCCGGCGCTACCACCGGTGCCGCCGGCACCGCCGTTGCCGCCGCCGCCGCCGTCGTCACCGCTGCCGGCCGCCCCGTCCGCGCCGCTGCCGCCGTTGCCGCCGGCCCCGGCGTTGCCGCCATTGCCGCACCGTGCCGCCGGTGCCACCGCTGCCCGCCGGCCCCGCCGGTGCCGCCGTTACCGCCGGTGCCGCCGTTGCCGCCGGCCGCCGCCGGTAGCCGCCGTTGCGGTCGCTGGCGCCGTCATGCCGCGCGCCGCCGGTGCCGCCCTGCGCCGCCGTTGCCGCCGTTACCGCCGGCCGGCGTCAGCCGCCGGCGTCACCGCCGCTGGCCGCCGGCGCCGCCATTGCCGCGCGTTGCCGCCGTCGCCGCCGCTGCCCGCCGTGCCGCCGATGCCGTCACCGCCGTCGCCGCCGGTACCGGCGTTGCCGCCGGCCGCCGCCGGTGCCGCCGGTGCCGACCGTGCCGGCCGCCCCGCCGTTGCCGCCGTCACCGCCCGCACCGCCGGCACCGGCCTGCCGTGCGCGCTACTGGCCGCCGGACGCCGCCGTCGCCGCCGGTGCCCGCCGGCGCCGCCGCTACCGCTGGTGCCCGCCGCTGCCGCCGGCGCTGACCGCCGGTGCCGCCGGCACCGCCGTTGCCGCCGGCCACCGCCGTCGTCACCGCTGCCGGCCGCCGCCGTCAGCCGCCGCTGCCGCCGTTACCCGCCGGCCGCCGGCGTTGCCGCCGTTGCCCGCCGTGCCGCCGGTACCGCCACTGCCCGCCGGCCCCGCCCGTGCCGCCGTTGACCGCCGGTGCCGCCGTTGCCGCCGGCCGCCGCCGGCACGCAGCCGTTGGCGTCGCTGGCGGCGTCGTAGCCCGCAGCCGCCGGTGCCGCCCTGCGCCGCCGTTGCCGCCGTTGCCGTTGGCCAGCCGGTCAGCCCGCCGGCGTCACCGCCGGTGCCGCCGGCACCACCGTTGCCGGCGTTGCCGCCGTCAGCGCTGCCCGCCGTGCCGCCGATGCCGTCACCGCCGGCCGCCACCGGTACCGGCGTTGCCGCCGGCGCGCGCCGGTGCCGCCGGTGCCGATCGTGCCGGCCGCACCCGCCGTTGCCGCCGTCACCGCCGGTACCGCCGGCACCGGCCTGCGTCGGCGCCGCTGCCGCCGGACGCCGCCGTCGCCGCCGGTGCCGCCGGCGCCGCCGCTACCGCTGGTGCCGCTGCTGCCAGCCGGCCGCTGCCGCCGGTGCCGCCGGCACCGCCGTTGCCGCCGGCCCCGCCGTCGTCACCGCTGCCGGCCGCGCCGTCAGCGCCGCTGCCGCCGTCGCCGCCGGCCCCGGCGTCACCGCCGTTGCCCGCCGTGCCGCCGGTGCCCGCCGCTGCCGCGCGGTGCCGCCGGTGCCGCCGTTACCGCCGGTGCCGCCGTTACCGCCGGCCGCCCTGGTGCCGCCGCTGCCGCGGTCGCGCCGGCGTCACCGCCCGTCACCGCCGGTGCCGCCCTGGCCGCCGTTGCCGCCGTTGCCGTTGGCCGCGCGCCGCCGCACCGGCGTCACCGCCGCTGCCGCCGGCGCCGCCGTTGCCGGCGTTGCCGCCATCGGCGCTGCCCGCCGTGCCGCCGATGCCGTCACCGCCGGCCACCGCCGGTACCGGCGTTGCCGCCGTCGCCGCCGGTGCCGCCGGTGCCGACCGTCGCCGGCCGACCCGCCGTTGCCGCCGTCACCGCCGGCACCGCCGGCACCGGCCTGCCGTGGCGCTGCTGGCGCCGGTCCCGCCGTCGCCGCCGGTGCCGCCGGCGCCGCCGCTGCCGCTGGTGCCGCTGCTGCCGCCGGCGCTGCCGCCGGTGCCGCCGGCACCGCCGTTGCCGCCGGCCCCGCCGGCATCGCCGCTGCCGGCCGCCGTCGGCGCCGTTACCGCCGTTACCGCCGGCGCCGGCGTCACCGCCGTTGCCACCGTTGCCGCCGGTGCCGCCACTGCCGGCGGCCCCGCCGGTGCCGCCGTTGCCGCCGGTGCCGCCGTTACCGCCGGCCGGCCCGCCGCCGCTGCCGCTGGCCGCCATAGCCCGCCGCCGCCGGTGCCGCCGCTGCCGCCGTTGCCGCCGTCACCGTTGGCCGCGTCGCGCCGCCGGCGTCACCGCCGGCGCCGCCGGCGCCGCCGTTGCCGGCGTTGCCGCCGTCGGCGCTGCCCGCCGTGCCGCCGGTGCCGTCGCCACCGGTACCGCCGGCACCGGCGTTGCCGCCGGCGCCGCCGGTGCCCGCCGTGCGCCGGCCGTCGCCGGCCGACCCGCCGTTGCCGCCGTCACCGCCGGCGCCGCCGTTGCCGGCGCCGCGTGGCGCTGCCGGCGCCGGTGCCGCCGTCGCCGCCGGTGCCCGCCGGCGCCGCCGCTGCCGCCGGTGCCGCTGCTGCCGCCGGCGCTACCGCCGGTGCCGCCGGCACCGCCGTTGCCGCCGGCACCGCCGGCGTCGCCGCTGCCGGCCGCCGCCGCGCCGCTGCCGCCGGCACCGCCGGCCCCGGCGTTACCGCCGTTGCCGCCCGTGCCGCCGGTGCCGCCGCTGCCGGCCGCCCCGCCGGTGCCGCCGTTACCGCCGTCGCCGCCGTTACCGCCGGCCGCGCCGGCGCCGCGTCGGTCGCCGGCGCGTCACCGCCCGCAGCACCGGTGCCGCCGGCGCCGCCGTTGCCGCCGTTACCGTTGGCGCCGCGTCGCCCGCCGGCGTTACCGCCCTGCGCCGCCGTCGCCACCGTTGCCGCCGTTGCCGCCGTCGGCGCTGCCCGCCGTCGCCGGCGTTGCCGGTCGCCGCCGGCCCCGCCGGTACCGGCGTTGCCGCCGGCCGCGCCGGTGCCGCCGGTGCCGATCGCTGCCGGCCGACCCGCCGTTGCCGCCGTTACCGCCGGCACCGCCGTTGCCCCGGCCGTGCGCGGCGCTGCCTGCCGCCGGACCGCCGTCGCCGCCGGTGCCCGCCGGCGCCGCCGCTACCGCTGGTGCCGCTGCCGCCGCCGGCGCTGCCAGCCGGTGCCGCCGGCACCGCCGTTGCCGCCGGCGCCGCCGTCACCGCCGCTGCCGCCGTCGCCGCCAGCGCCGCTGCCGCCGTCACCCGCCGGCCGCCGGCGTCACCACCGTTGCCACCGTGCCGCCGGTGCGCACCGCTGCCCGCCGGCCGCCGCCCGTGCCGCCGTTACCGCCGGTGCCGCCGTTGCCGCCGGCCGCCGCCGTGACGCAGCGTTGCCGCCGGTCGCTGGCGCCGCGTCATAGCCCGCAGCACCGGTGCCGCCGTTGCCGCCGTTGCCGCCGTTACCGGCGGCCGCCGGTCGCCGCCGGCGTCACCGCCCTGGCCGCCGGCACCGCCGTTGCCGCCGGTGCCGCCGTCGCGCTGCCCGCCGTGCCGGCCGATGCCATCACCACCGGCCCCGCCGGTACCGCCGTTGCCGCCGGCCGCCGCCGGTGCCGCCGGTGCCGTCGTGCCGGCCGACCCGCCGTTGCCGCCGTTGCCACCCGCACCGCCGGCACCGGCCTGCCGTGGCGCTACTGGCGCCGGCCCGCCGTCGCCGCCGGTGCCCGCGGCGCCGCCGCTGCCGCCGGTGCCCGCCGCTGCCGCCGGCGCTACCGCCGGTGCCGCCGGTACCGCCGTTGCCGCCGGCCGCCGCCGTCATCGCCGCTGCCGGCCGCCCCGTCAGCGCCGGCTGCCGCCGTCACCGCCCGGCCCCGCCGTCACCGCCGTTGCCCGCCGTGCCGCCGGTGCCACCACTGCCCGCGGCCGCCGCCCGTGCCGCCGTTACCGCCCGTGCCGCCGTTGCCGCCGGCCGCCGCCGGAGGCACCGTTGGCCGGTCGCTGGCGCGCGTCATAACCCGCTGCCACCGGTGCCGCCGGCACCGCCGTTGCCGCCGTTGCCGTTGGCGCCGCTGCCGGCGCCGGTGGTGCCGCCGTTGGCCTTCCCGGCCATCCGCCGCCGGTGCCGCCGTCGCCGCCGGTGCCGCCGGCCGCGCCGCTGGCCGCCGTTGACCGCCGGCTGTCCGCCGCTGCCGCCGTCGCCGCCGCTGCCCGCCGGTGCCGCCCTGCCCGCCGTTGCCGGCGGTGCCCGAGCGCCGGCGGTGCCGCCGATGCCCGGTGCCGCCCAGCCCGGCGTCCCCGCCGGTGCCGCCGGTCGCCGCCGGTCGCCGCCGGTGCCGCCGGCCGCGCCGGGGGTGTCGGCTGTTGCCGGTGCCGGCCGGTGCCGCCATCGCCGCCGGTGCCGCCGGTGCCGCCGTCCCCGCCGTTGCCGCCGGCGCCCTGGCGCCGGTGCTGCCGCCGTGGGCGTCACCGGCATCCCCGCCGGTCGCCGCCCGTCGCCGCCGGCCCCGCCGGCCGCGCCCTGGCCGCCGTTGCCGCCGGCGCCGTCCGGCGCCGCCGCCGCCCGCCGCTGCCCCCGGTGCCGCCCTGCGCCGCCGTTGCCGCCGGTGCCGACGCGGCGGTGCGCCGCCGGTGCCGCCGAAGCCGGTCGCCGCCGGCGCCGCCGTCGCCGCCGGTGCCGCCCGGTGCCGCCGGTGCCGCCGGTGCCGCCGGCCGCGCCGGCGGTGTTGGCCGCTGTCGGTGCCGGCCGGTGCCCATCGCCGCCGGTGCCGCCGGTGCCGCCGTCCCCGCCTTGCCGCCGGCGCCCTGAGCGCCGGTGCTGCCGCCGTGGGCGTCACCGGCATCCCCGCCGGTCCCACCGGTGCCGCCGGCCCCGCCGGCCGCGCCCTGGCCGCTGTTGACCCCGGGCCGCCGGTGCCGCCGCCGCCCGCCGCTGCCGCCCGGTGCCGCCGCTGCCCGCCGTTGCCGGCGGTGCCCGATGGCGGCCGGTGCCGCCGAAGCCGGCGCCGCCCAGCCCGGCGTCCCCGCCGGTGCCGCCGGTGCCGCCGGTGCCGCCGTTGCCGCCGGCCGCGCCGGTGGTGTTGGTGTTGTCGGTGCCGGCGCGCGCCCATCGCCGCCGGTGCCGCCGGTGCCGCCGTCCCCGCCTTGCCCGCCGGCGCCCTGAGCGCCGGTGCTGCCGCCGTGGCCGTCACCGGCATCCCCGCCGGTCCCACCCGTGCCGCCGGCCCCGCCGGCCGCGCCCTGGCCGCTGTTACCCCCGTGCCTGTCCGGTGCCGCCGCCCCCGCCGCTGCCCCCGGTGCCGCCCTGCCCGCCGTTGCCGTCGGTGCCCGAGGCGGCGGTGCCGCCAAAGCCGGTGCCGCCCAGCCCGCCGTCCCCGCCGGTGCCGCCCGTGCCGCCGGTGCCGCCGGTGCCGCCGGCCGCGCCGCGGTGTCGGTGCTGTCGGTGCCAGCCGCCGCCCATCGCCGCCGGTGCCGCCGGTGCCGCCGTCCCCGCCCTTGCCCGCCGGCGCCCTGCAGCCGCCGGTGCCGCCGCCGTGGGCGTCACCGGCATCCCCGCCGGTCCCACCCGTGCCGCCGGCCGCCGCCGGCCGCGCCCTGACCGCCGTTGACGCCCGGCCTGCCGCCGGCGCCGCCGCCCCCGCCGCTGCCCCCGTTGCCGCCCTGCCCGCCGTTGCCCGCGGTGCCCGCAGTGCTGCCGCGGTGCCGCCAAACCCGGTGCCGCCCAGCCCGGCGTCCCCGCCGGTGCCGCCGGTGCCGCCGGTGCCGCCGGTGCCGCCGGCCGCGCCGGGGGTGTTGGTGTTGTCGGTGCCGCGCCGCGCCCATCGCGCCGGTGCCGCCGGTGCCGCCGTCCCCGCCTTGCCCGCCGCTCGCCCTGAGCGCCGGTGCTGCCGCCGTGTGCGTCACCGGCATCCCCGCCGGTCCCACCCGTGCCGCCTGCCCCGCCGGCCGCGCCCTGACCGCTGTTGACCCCGGCCTGCCCGGCGCCGCCGCCCCCGCCGCTGCCCCCGGTGCCGCCCTGCCCGCCGTTGCCGGCGGTGCCCGAGGCCGCGGTGCCGCCAAAGCCGGTGCCGCCACCGTGCCGCCCAGCTCGGCGTCCCCGCCGGTGCCGCCGGTGCCGCCGGTGCCGCCGGTGCCGCCGGCCGCGCCGCGGCGTGTTGGTGTTGTCGGTGCCGGCCGGTCCCATCGCCGCCGGTGCCGCCGGTGCCGCCGTCCCCGCCTTGCCCGCCGGCGCCCTGAGCGCCGGTCGCTGCCGCCGTGGGCGTTCACCGCGCATCCCCGCCGGTCCCACCCGTGCCGCCCGCCCCGCCGGCCGCGCCCTGACCGCTGTTGACCCCGGCCTGCCCGCGCCGCCGCCCCCGCCGCTGCCCCCGGTGCCGCCCTGCCCGCCCTTGCCGGCCGTGCCCGAGGCGGCGGTGCCGCCAAACCCGGTGCCGCCCAGCCCGGCGTCCCCGCCGGTGCCGCCGGTCCCGCCCGTGCCGCCGGTGCCACCAGCCGCGCCGGGGGTGTTGGTGTTGTCGGTGCCGGCCGCGCCCATTCGCGCCGGTGCCGCCGGTGCCGCCGTCCCCGCCTTGCCCGCCGGCGCCCTGGCGCCGGTGCTGCCGCCGTGGCGTTCCCGGCATCCCCGCCGGTGCCGCCGTCCCCGCCGTTGCCGCCGGCCGCGCCCTGGCCGCTGTTGACCCCGGCCTGTCCGGCGCCGCCGCCCCCGCCGCTGCCCCCGGTGCCGCCCTGCCCGCCGTTGCCGGCGGTGCCCGAGGCGGCGGTGCCGCCATAACCCGGTGCCGCCCAGCCCGGCGTCCCCGCCGGTGCCGCCGGTGCCGCCGGTGCCGCCGGTGCCGCCGGCCGCGCCGGGGCTGTTGGCTGTTGTCGGTGCCGGCCGCGCCCATCGCGCCGGTGCCGCCGGTGCCGCCGTCCCCGCCTGCCGCCGGCGCCCTCGAGCGCCGGTGCTGCCGCCGTGGGCGTCACCGGCATCCCCGCCGGTCCCACCCGTGCCGCCGGCCCCGCCGGCCGCGCCCTGGCCGCTGTTGACCCCGGCCTGTCCGGCGCCGCCGCCCCCGCCGCTGCCCCCGGTGCCGCCCTGCCCGCCGTTGCCGGCCGTCCCGAGGCGGCGGTGCCGCCAAAGCCGGTGCCGCCCAGCCCGGCGTCCCCGCCGGTGCCGCCGGTGCCGCCGGTGCCGCCGGTGCCGCCGGCCGCGCCGGGGTGTTGGTGTTGTCGGTGCCGGCCGCGCCCATCGCGCCGGTGCCGCCGGTGCCGCCGTCCCCACCTCTGCCCGCCGGCGCCCTGAGCGCCGGTGCTGCCGCCGTGGGCGTCACCGGCATCCCCGCCGGTCCCACCCGTGCCGCCGGCCCCGCCGGCCGCGCCCTGACCGCTGTTGACCCCGGCCTGCCCGGCGCCGCCGCCCCCGCCGCTGCCCCCGGTGCCGCCCTGCCCGCCGTTGCCGGCCGTGCCCGAGGCCGCGGTGCCGCCAAAGCCGCGTGCCGCCCAGCCCGGCGTCCCCGCCGGTGCCGCCGGTCCCGCCGGTGCCGCCGGTGCCGCCGCCCACGCCCGGGTTGGTGCTGTGGTCGGTGCCGTCCCCGCCTCTGACCACCTGTGCCACCGACACCGCCGGTGCCGCCCTGCCCACCAGCACCTTGCTGCCCGCCGCCGCCAGTGCCGGCGGCTCCGCCATCACCGCCTTGGCCTCCCCCGCCGCCGGAAAAGCCGGTGGAGCCCATACCTCCGCCGCTGCTGCCTGCACCGCCGACGTCGCCTTGACCGCCCGTCCCGCCGACCCCGCCGGCCCCGCCGTTGCCGGCAGACCCCGCTGCTCCCTGGCCGCCGATCAATCCGCCGGCCCCGCCCGCGCCACCGCCCCCGCCCTGGCCGCCGTTGCCTCCGGTACCGCCGACCCCGCCGTCCATCCCGGTACCGACGCCGCTAACCCCAGCCGCACCCGCCCCGCCCGTACCACCGGTGCCGCCAACACCGCCGGCGCCGCCGTTGCCGAACAGCAAACCGCCATGCCCGCCGCACCCCACCGGTGCCACCAACACCGCCGGTGCCCCCGGTTGCCCCGGTCGTGCCGACCCCGCCGACCCCGCCGCTCCCGCCGTTACCGATCAACCCGGCCGCACCGCCGGCGCCGCCGTTCTGCCCGGCCGCACCGCCGGCGCCGCCGTTCTGCCCGGCCGCGCCAGCCGCACCGTTACCGCCATTGCCGTACAGCCACCCGCCATCACCGCCGTTGCCGCCGGCAGTCGTCGCATTCGCGCCGTCGCCCACCAGCGGGCGCCCGGTCAACAGCTCCCACGGCGAAAACCACTGCGACTGCAACGGCGCGGCATTACCCGCCTCCGCGGCCGCATACGCTTGTGCGTCCGCGGTCAACACCTGCGCGAACCCGGCATGAAACGCCGCCGCCTGAGCGCTGAGCGCCTGAAACTGGCGGGCGTGCGCGCCGAACAGCGCCGCGATCTGCGCCGACACCTCGTCGGCGGCCGCGGCCGCAATCCCCGTCGTCGACGGCGCCGCCGCCGCCTGGGCGGCTCGGAGCGCCGCCCCAATCCCGGTCAAATCCTGCGACGCCGAGGCCAAAACATCAGGCGAAACAAACACGAACGAAGACATCGGCGCCTCCATCAGATGGCACACCCAGCCTCGGGAAAAGCTCAAGGCAACCGCGTACGGTACGCTTTTCGACTTCAATTACGACCACATTGAACAAAAAGGTCCCATTCAATTCCACAGTGCTTCCGCACCGCCGAAATGCACCCAAACAGCCGGTCACGAATCGCGGTGACCACGTGACCAAGAACGTGTTTGGGAAGGGCTTATGTGCCCGCCGCCGGTGCTGGTTGCCCACGTGTCGGCTGCGGCCGTTGACCTTCTTGCCGGCGTCGTAACCTCGGCTGTCCTTGCCCTGCGGTGTCGGCGCCTTTGACCGACTGGGCATCGACGATCCCAGCGCTGGACATCGGGTCACGGCCCACCGCGTCACGCACGTTCCGCTCGCAGCGCGTTGTGGATCCGATCGGTGACACCGCCGTCATTCCAGGCCTTGAAATACCGACACACCGTCTCCTTCGGCGGAAAGTCATGCGGCAATTGCCGCCACGAGCAACCGGTGCGGTTCAGATACAGGATCGCATCCACGATCCGACGCCGCGAATGGCCGGCTGGGCGCCCACCCGGACGGGGCTGCACCATCGCGGCAATCCCACTGCGGTCGGTCAGGTCCGACGGGCATCACGTGGTTTCGCAGGCACACACGAACCATCACATTGGCCACAGAAACCTCACTAACAACACGCGGGTCATGCCGCAGCCGGTGCACCGCGACCGGCGAGGACACAACCACACCGGCCCGTCCGGGCCTCGAAGTTGCCGCGGCCTGGCCCACCCCCAACCCCGCCAACACACCACTACACGCCGGGCAACTCAGCTCACCCGCTGCCAACCTGCGCTCGACTTGATCGACATCCGCCTCTACGGTGACCACTGCGCCTCCAAGCGCAACAGACGGCCCTCCCGAAAGACTCCGCCACAGACATGCCGGGAGCACCGTCGCCTACAACGACGTGATCACCGTGCCGCCCCGACACCACAAGCACCACCCAGGTACGACCCGTCCGCGAGCCGCTCACCGTCAACGCCGGATCACAACCCCCTGGTGCTCAACCTGAATGCCTCCGAACAGCGCTCGTCGGCCGGATGCAGCCGCACCTGCTGTCAGCCAGCGAAGGCACCGTCGCTGGTAAAGCGTTGGCGGCCAAGGCATTCACCGAACAGCGCTCGTCCTACTCAACACCCACCTGCGAGCCCATGACAAACGTCTGAGCGAATTGCTCGACGCGCACCCAGACACCACTATCTTCACCAGCTTCCCCGGTATCGGACCCGTCACCGCAGCAGTGTTGATCTCCGAGATGGGCGAAGCCAGACGGCGCTTTCCCTTGACGTCGGCACTGTTGGCCGACACCGGACTGGCTCCGGTCACCAAGGCATCCGGGCACACTCGTCAGGTGGGGTTCCGTTACGCCGCCAACCGGCGAATGCGGCACGCCATCGACTGGTGGATGTTCGTTGCTGCCCGTGAAGACCCCTGGTCGGCCGACATTTACCACCAGCACGCGCCGCCCGCCAACCTCACCCCCGCGCCCTGCGCGGTCTTGGTGCCCGCTGGGTGCGGATCCTGTGGCGCTGCTGGCAATGACCACACCACCTACGACCCGATCATTCATCACCGCATGACCGCGGCCTAACTCTAACTACACCCAACTCGACATCCGCTCCAGTTGGTCGGTAGTTGTCAGTGGTGTGCTGTAGGAACAGGGGCATGAATTTGGCGGTGTGGGCTGAGCGTAACGGTGTTGCGCGGGTGACTGCGTATCGCTGGTTTCGTGCCGCGCTGTTGCTGGTACCCGCCCGCAAGGTGGGATGGCTGATTTTGGTGGACGATCCGTCTGTCCCAGCTGGGCCACACTCAGGAACTGCGGTGTATGTGCGGGTGTCGTCGGCTGATCAGAAAGCGGATTTGGATCCTCAGGTGGCGCGGGTAACCGCGTGGGCCACGTGGGCCACTACCCAGCGGATCCCGGTCGACGAGGTCGTGGCCGGGGTCGGTTCGGGGTTCAGTGGGCATCGCGGCGCGTTCCTTGCTCTGCTGCGCAACCCGGCGGTGAGGCGGATCGTGGTCGAGCATCGGGATCGGTTCTGCTGGTTCGGCTCTGAGTATGTTCAGGGCCGGGCTCGCCGCGCAGGGCCGCGAACTGGTTGTGGTGGCGGCCGAGGTTGAGGACGACCTGGTGCGGGATGTGATCGAGATCTTGACCTTGATGTGTGCTCGCTGGTACGGCGAACGTGCCGCGCAGAACCGGGCCGGACGAGCGATCACCGCCGCCGCTGGCGACGATTGCGAGGCAGCGTGACGGCGACGTTCGAGATCCCTGACGGCTGGTGTGTTCAGGCGTTCCGGTTCACCCTGGACCCGACCGAGGATCAAGCCAGGTCGCTGGCGCGGCATTTCGGCGCGCGGCGCAAGGCCTTTAACTGGACCGTGGCCACCTTGAAAGGCGATATCGACGCGTGGCGCGCTAGCGGGATCGAGACCGCGAAACCGTCCCTTCGGGTGTTACGGAAACGCTGGAACACCGTCAAAAGCGACATCTGCGTCGACGCGGAGACCGGTGCGGTGTGGTGGCCCGAATGCTCGAAAGAGGCCTACGCCGACGGCATCGCGGGCGCGGTCGACGCGTACTGGAACTGGCAGCAATCCCGCTCCGGCAAACGCGCCGGTAAACGGGTCGGGTTCCCGCGGCTCAAGCGCAAAGGCCGCGACGCTGACCGAGTATGTTTCACCACCGGCGCGATGCGCGTCGAACCCGATCGCAGGCATCTCACGCTGCCGGTGATCGGCACTGTCCGCACCCACGAGAACACCCGCCGTATCGAACGCCTGATCCGTGCCGGACGGGCGCGGGTGCTCGCGATCTGCGTGCGCCGCAACGGCACTCGATTGGACGCCAGCGTGCGGGTGCTGGTCCAACGTCCCCAGCAACCCAGCGTCGCGCACCCCGGTTCGCGGGTTGGAGTCGATGTCGGGGTGCGCCGGTTGGCGACAGTGGCCACCGCTGACGGCGTCGTGATCGAACAAGTCGCCAACCCGCGACCGCTCGACTCCGCGTTGCGGGAGCTACGCCAGGTGTGCCGGGCACGGTCGCGCTGCACGAAAGGCTCGCGGCAATACCGGCAGCGCACCACCCAGATCTCCCGGCTGCATCGCCGGGTCAACGATGTTTGCACTCATCACCTGCATGTCCTGACAACACGATTGGCTCAAACCCACGGCCGCATCGTTGTCGAAGGGCTGGACGCGGCGGGGACGCTGCGGCAAAAGGGCCTGCCGGGTGCCCGCGCCAGACGGCGCGGACTCTCGGATGCGGCCCTGGGCACACCGCGGGGCCACCTGTCCTACAAGACGGGCTGGTACGGGTCGGGACTGGTGGTCGCTGACCGCTGGTTCCCGTCATCGAAAACCTGTCACGCCTGCGGGCATGTGCAGGACATCGAGTGGGACGAACATTGGCAATGCGACGCCTGTTCGGTGACCCACCAGCGTGATGACAACGCCGCGATCAACCTCGCGCGCTACGAGGAACCCGTTAGCGTCGTCGGCCCAGTTGGGGCCGCCGTCAAGCGTGGAGCCGACCGTAAGACCGGGCCTGGTCCGGCTGGTGGCCGTGAAGCGCGGAAGGGAACCAGTCAACCGGCTGGGGAACAACCCCGAGATGGGGTGCGAGTCGCGTGATCACTAAAGATCACTCACTCGCAACGGCCTGGGCGCGTGCTGTGCAACACCGGGGAGCATGGAATGCTGGCGTTGATGCGGCATTACTACTCCGTAGAGGCCATCCGCGACGCAGAAGCGCCGCTGCTGGCCAGTCTGCCCGACGGTGCCCTGATGAGACGCGCGGCCTATGGGCTGGCCACCGCGATCATCGGTGAGTTGACCCGGCGCAGCGGTGGGGTTGCCGGCCGCAGGGTATGCGCGGTCGTCGGCTCGGGCGACAACGGCGGCGACGCGCTGTGGGCGGCGACCTTCCTGCGCCGTCGCGGCGCGGCCGCCGACGCGGTGCTGCTCAACCCGGACCGTACCCACCGCAAGGCGCTGGCGGCGTTCCGGAAATCCGGCGGTCACGTCGTGCAGAGCGTTTCGGCCGCAACCGATCTGGTGATCGATGGGGTGGTGGGCATATCCGGTTCCGGCCCGCTGCGGCCCGCCGCGGCCGAGGTGTTCGCCGCGGTCGATGAATCGGCGATCCCGGTGGTCGCCGTCGACATCCCCAGCGGCATCGATGTGGCGACCGGCGCGGTCACCGGCCCCGCCGTGCACGCCGCGCTGACCGTCACCTTCGGCGGGCTCAAACCCGTGCACGCGCTGGCCGACTGCGGGCGCGTCACGCTGGTCGACATCGGTCTCGACCTGCCCGCGACCGATGTACTGGGTTTCGAGGCCGCCGACGTAGCCGCACGCTGGCCGGTGCCCGGGCCCCACGACGACAAGTACACCCAGGGCGTGACCGGGGTGCTGGCCGGCTCGTCGACGTATCCGGGCGCCGCAGTGCTGTGCACCGGCGCCGCCGTCGCGACACACTCCGGCATGGTCCGCTACGCCGGCGGCGCCAACGACGAGGTGCTCGCGCACTGGCCGGAGGTCATCGCTTCGCCCACCCCGGCAGCGGCCGGGCGAGTGCAGGCCTGGGTCGTCGGGCCGGGCCTGGGCACCGATGACACCGGCGCCGCCGCGTTGTGGTTTGCGCTGGATACCGACCTGCCCGTGCTGGTCGACGCCGACGGGCTGACCATGCTGGCGGCTCATCCGGAGCTGGTGGTCAACCGCACCGCGCCGACGGTGCTGACTCCGCACGCCGGTGAATTCGCCCGGCTGGCCGGGGCTTGGCCGGGGTCTTGGCCCGGGGACGACCGCGTCGGCGCGTGCCGCAAGCTGGCCGACGCTTTCGGCGCCACCGTGCTGCTCAAGGGGAATGTCACGGTGATCGCCGGCCCCGGCGGCCAGGTGTATCTGAATCCGGCCGGGCAGTCCTGGGCGGCGACCGCGGGGTCCGGCGACGTGCTGTCCGGCATGATCGGCGCGCTGCTGGCGGCGGGGCTGCCGGCCGCCGAGGCGGCCGCGGCCGCGGCCTTCGTGCACGCGCGCGCGGCAGCGCTGTCGGCCGCCGACCCGGGACCCGGTGAGGCGCCCACCTCGGCGTCCCGGATCGTCCCGCACATTCGAGCCGCCCTGGCCGAGCTATAGCACCCAGTCGCCAAACGAAAGGATCCGCCGTGTCCCACAGCCATCCATCAGTGCCCGCGCACGCGATCGCGCCCGCCTACACCGGCCGCATGTTCACCGCGCCGATACCGGCGCTACGGCTGCCAGAGGAGTCGATGGATCCCGAAACCGCCTACCGCTTCATCCACGACGAGCTGATGCTCGACGGCAGCTCGCGGCTGAACCTGGCCACTTTCGTCACCACCTGGATGGATCCCGAGGCCGAGAAGTTGATGGCCGAGACGTTCGACAAGAACATGATCGACAAGGATGAGTACCCCATCACCGCGGCTATCGAGGCGCGGTGCGTGTGCATGGTGGCCGACCTGTTCCACGCTGAAGGCCTGCGCGACGACGACCCCGCCAGCGCGATCGGGGTGTCCACCATCGGCTCCAGCGAGGCGGTGATGCTCGGTGGCCTGGCCATGAAATGGCGCTGGCGCGAAAAAGTGGGTAAAGGCTGGGAGCGCCGCACCCCCAACATGGTGATGGGCTCCAATGTCCAGGTCGTATGGGAGAAGTTCTGCCGCTACTTCGATGTCGAACCCCGCTATCTGCCGATGGAGGAAGGCCGCTACGTCATCACTCCCGAACAGGTGCTCGACGCCGTCGACGAGGACACCATCGGCGTGGTGGCGATCCTGGGCAGCACCTACACCGGTGAACTCGAGCCCATCACCGAGATCTGCGCGGCGCTGGACAAACTGGCGGCCGGCGGGGGTGTGGACGTTCCGGTGCATGTCGACGCCGCCAGCGGGGGCTTTGTGGTGCCGTTCCTGCATCCGGAGCTGAAGTGGGATTTCCGCCTGCCGCGGGTGGTGTCGATCAACGTCAGCGGCCACAAGTACGGGCTGACCTACCCCGGCATCGGGTTCGTCGTGTGGCGCAGCCGTGAGTACCTACCTGAGGAGCTGGTCTTCCGGGTCAACTACCTGGGCGGCGATATGCCGACGTTCACGCTGAACTTTTCCCGCGCGGGCAATCAGGTCATCGGCCAGTACTACAACTTCCTGCGGCTGGGCCGCGACGGTTACACCAAGGTCATGCAGACCTTGTCGCAGACGGCGCGTTGGCTGGGCGAGCAGCTGCACGAAGGCGAACACTGCGAGCTGATCACGGACGGTTCGGCGATTCCGGTGGTCAGCTTCCGGCTCGCCAGGGACCGCGGGTACACCGAGTTCGACCTCTCCCATGAGCTGCGGGGTTACGGGTGGCAGGTGCCCGCCTACACCATGCCCGACAACGCCACCCACATATCCGTGCTGCGCATCGTGGTCCGCGAAGGACTCTCCGCTGACCTGGCCCGGGCCCTGCACGACGATGCGCGCACCGCGCTGGCCTCCCTGGACAAGCTCAAGCCCGGCGGGCACTACGAGGCCCAGCACTTCGCCCACTAGCGCTGTCGCCGCGCGAAAGCGCGGCTAGCAAACGCATTTCCGGGGCACCGGCGTCGGTAGCTGCACTTCCGGTCCGGGCGCAAACTTTTAATTAAACCGCTTAATAAAATAATTAAGTCAATTAATTAAAACCGCACACCTGTGGGACGCAGTTATGTTACCTATGGCCTTCTTAACAACTTCTATGCCCATCGGGCGGGCATTAAGGGGGCCTCGATGTCGTACCTACTGGCAGCACCGGACATGTTTGCGGCCGCAGCGGCCGACGCGGCGGGCATCGGCTCGTCACTGAGCGCGGCGAACGCGGTGGCGGCAGCCCCGACCACCGCGGTGGTGGCCGCCGCTGCGGACGAGGTATCAGAGGCGATCGCGTCGCTGTTTTCCGGGCATGCTCAGAAGTTTCAGGCGCTCAGCGCGCAGGCGACGGCATTCCATAACCAGTTCGTGCAGGCGTTGAACGGGGCGGGGAGCGCGTATGCCGCCGCCGAGGCGGCGAATGCCTCGCCATTGCAGGGCTTGGGCTTTTTTTCGCCCTGGGAGTTGCTGACGGGGCGTCCGCTGGTCGGCAATGCACCGACGGAGTGGCGGGCACCGGGGCTGCCGGGGGCAACGGCGGGTGGATTTTCGGCAACGGCGGCACCGGCGGGTCCGGTGCGCCGGGGCTGGCCGGCGGCCGTGGCGGTGATGCCGGGCTCTTTGGCAACGGCGGGGCCGGCGGGGCCGGCGGGGTCGGCACGTTCACCGCCACCGGTGGGTCGGGTGGCGCGGGTGGCAACGCGCTGTTGATCGGCAACGGTGGGGCCGGCGGTACCGGTGGGGCCGGAGTGACCGGCTCGACCGGCTCGGCGGGCGGCGCGGGCACCTCGAACACCACGACCGGCGTCGGCGGCACCGGCGGCGGTGCCGGCCACGGGGGTACCGGCGGGACGGGCGGGGCCGGCGGTAATGGCGGGCTGCTGTTCAGTGCCGGCGGGGCCGGCGGCGAGGGCGGGGTTGGCGGGACCGGGGGCGTCGGCGGCCAGGGCGGGGCTGGCTGGGACGCCCCCGTGGGGGCACTCGGCCAGGCCGGCGGCACCGGTGGCAACAGTGGCAACGGCGGCACCGGCGGCACCGGGGGTGCGGGCGGGGTCGGCGGGCACGGCTCGACGCTGTTCGGCCAGGCCGGTGCCAACGGTGACGGCGGGGCCGGCGGGGTCGGCGGCAATGCCGGAGCTCCCGGTGACGGCGGCACCGGCGGCGTCGGCCTTAACGCGACCACCGCAGGTGGTACGGGTGGCACCGGCGGTAATCCCGGCGCCGTGGGTGCGGGGGGCACCGGCGGTGCCGCCGGTGGCGCCGGGGCCAGCATGGGTGCCACCGGCGCGCCCGGAAGCATCGTCCCAGGCAACGGCGGCGCCGGGGGGACCGGCGGCGCCGGCTTCGCCACCACCGTCGGCAACGGCGGTGCCGGTGGCCACGGCGGCAACGGCGGCGCGTACGGCGACGGGGGCGCCGGCGGGCATGGAGGCAACATTCTCGGCAACGGTAACGGCGGTAAAGGCGGCGACGGCGGGTCCGGCGGTTCCACGGCGGGCGCCGGCGGCAACGGTGGCGACGGCGGCAATGCCGGCAGCGCCGGCGGCAATGGCGGCAACGGCGGAAACGGCGCCGGCGTCACTACCACCGGAACCTTCGACGCCACCGGCGGCAACGGGGGGGCCGGCGGCATCGCCGCCAACGGCACGGCCGGAAACGGCGGGACCGGCGGCGACGCGCGCATCACCAACAGCGCCTCGACGGCCACCGCCACCTCCGGCAGCGGCGGCCAGGGCGGTCGCGGGAGCAACGGCGGTGCCGGCGGCGCCGCCGGCACCGCGTACACCAGCGGAACGGGCAACGTCACCCCCGGCACGGGCGGCAATGGCGGCGAAGGGGACATCGGCTGGGGCGGGAGCGGCGGCAACGGCGGCGACGTCGAGGTCAACAACGCCGCTTACGGGCATGCCATCACCGGCGGCACCGGCGGCAACGCTGGTACCGGCGTCACCGACGGCCAACCCTCTCAACCTGGGCAGGGCGGGGCTGGCGGCGGCGCGACGATCGATAGCACCGCCTCTACCGTCGGCGCCGTCGGGGGCAAAGGTGGAATAGGCGGCGATGCTGGCTCGCCCACCGGCTTTGCCGGCACTGGGGGGGCCGGCGGTAATGCGACCAACCACGGGGCCGGAAACGCCACCGGCGGCCAGGGTGGAGCGGGCGGCAACGCCATCGGCGCCACCGGCAACGGCGGCTTCGGCGGGTCCGGCGGTGCTGCGTTCAACGACGGGACCGGAAACGCCATCGGCGGCGCCCCCGGCGCCGGCGGCACCGGTTACAACGGCGGGTGGGGCGGCGCTGGCGGTGGCGCGGAGATCGAGGGATCCGGAACCGGAAGCGCCACCGGCGTCGCCGGTGCGCCCGGCACCAACGGCAGCGGCGGCGTCGGTGGGGACGGCGGGTCCGGCGGCGCCGGGCTGATCGAGAGCAGCGCCTCTGCGGGCACAGCTACCGGCGGCACCGGCGGCAGGGGCGGCGACGGCACCTCCGGCGGCTTCGGTGGCATCGGCGGTGAGGTGCTCACCGAGGGCACCGGAAACCTCGTTGCCGCCACCGGCGGCGCCGGTGGCACCGGCAGCACCGGACCCGGCGGGGGCGGCGGCCCAGGCGGCGGCGTAGACGTCGAGAACACCGCCTATGCGCATGACATCACCGGCGGTACCGGCGGGGCGGGCGGCCAGGGCTTCAGCAACGTCGCACCGTCCGGGACCGGCGGGACCGGCGGCTTCGCGACCATCGGTGTCAACGCCACGGTCAACGCCACCGGCGGCCAGGGCGGAGTGGGCGGCCATGCCACCGACACCGTCAACGGCACCGGCGGCGTTGGTGGGTCCGGCGGGGCTGCGACCAACTACGGGTCCGGAAGCGCCACCGGCGGCGCGCCCGGCGCCGGCGGCACCGGCTTCAACGGCGGGAACGGCGGCGCCGGCGGCTCCGCGGACGCCTTCGGAACCGGAATCGCCACCGGCCACGTAGGAGCGGACGGCACCGCCGGCACCGGCGGCAGCGGAGGATCCGGCGGCGCCGGCGGCTCCGCGACCATCCACGACAGCGGCTCGGGTGCGGCCGCCACCGGCGGCAACGGCGGGAATGGTGTCGGCGGCACCTTCGGCGGGTCCGGCGGGACCGGCGGTTCCGCGTCCACCTCCGGAATAGGAACCGTCACCGCCGGCAACGGGGGAGCGGGCGGCAACGGCACCGGCATGGGCGGCAGCGGCGGCCTCGGCGGCAGCGTGGAGGTCAATAGCGCCGGTAACGCCCATAACATCGTTGGCGGCACCGGCGGCAACGCCGGCACCGGCCAAGACAACCCTGTCGCCACTGACGGTGTCGGCGGCGGCGGCGGTAACGCGACCATCGACCAGGGCTCTGGCACCGCCACCGGCGGTGCCGGCGGTGCCGGCAGCGCCGCCACCATCCATGGCGGGAATGGGGGGGCCGGCGGGACGGCGTTCAACCACGGCCCCAACGGAAACGCCACCGGCGGCGCGGCCGGTGCCGGCGGGTCCGGCGGCCAGGGCGGGAGCGGCGGCCAAGGCGGTTCCGCGAACGCCTACGGAACCGGAATCGCCACCGGGGCCCAAGGCGGCCACGGCGGCAACAGCTCGACCACAGGTCAAAAAGGCGGCAGTGGCGGCAACGGCGGCAACGCCTTCGCACACGTTTTTCCGGCCAATGCCATCCCCGGGGCAGGCGGCATCGGTGGGTCCGGCGCAGTCACCGGGGCAACCGGTTCCAAGGGCGTCACCGGGTCGCTGCCGTAATTTTTCGGCCGCGTAGGCGGGGCAGCACTTTCGCGGCACCTTTTCGGCTCTGGGACAATGGCGGCCGTGGCTGTTACGCCGATGTCCCTGAGGCCGGGCGTCCTCGCCGAGGCCGTGGTGGACCTGGGAGCTATTGAGCACAACGTGCGGGTGCTGCGTGAGCACGCCGGCGGCGCGCAGGTGATGGCCGTCGTCAAGGCCGACGGCTATGGCCACGGGGCCACTCAGGCTGCGCGCGCCGCGTTGGCCGCCGGCACGACCGAACTGGGTGTCGCGACCGTCGACGAGGCGCTGGCGTTGCGCGCCGACGGCATCAGCGCACCGGTGCTGGCCTGGCTGCACCCGCCCGGCATCGACTTCGGGCCGGCCCTGCTGGCCGATGTGCAGATCGCGGTGTCGTCGGTGCGCCAGCTCGACGAGCTGGTGGACGCGGCGCGCCGGACGGGCCGGACGGCGACGGTGACCGTCAAGGTCGATACCGGACTCAACCGCAACGGTGTGGGGTCGGCGCATTACCCGTCGATGCTGGCCGCGTTGGGCCAGGCCGTCGCGGAGGACGCCATCCGGCTGCGCGGGCTGATGTCACACCTGGTTTACGCCGATCAACCCGACAATCCCATCAATGACCTTCAGGCCCAACGGTTCTCCGACATGCTGACGCAGGCGCGCAACCAGGGGGTGCGTTTCGAGGTGGCCCACCTGTCGAATTCGTCGGCCACCATGTCTCGTCCCGACCTGGCCTTCGACCTGGTGCGGCCCGGTGTCGCGGTGTACGGACTGAGCCCGGTGCCGGAGCTCGGTGACATGGGACTGATACCGGCGATGACAGTGAAATGTGCTGTAGCACTGGTAAAGGCGATTCGTGCCGGCGAGAGCGTGTCCTACGGGCACACCTGGACCGCGCAGCGTGACACCACCCTGGCGCTGCTGCCGATCGGTTACGCGGACGGCGTGTTCCGCGCGCTGGGCGGACGGCTGGACGTGCTGATCAACGGCAGGCGCCGGCCCGGCGTCGGGCGGATCTGCATGGACCAGTTCGTCGTCGACCTCGGTCCCGGGCCGGCCGACGTGGCCGAGGGCGACGAGGCGTTCCTGTTCGGGCCCGGCACCCGCGGCGAGCCCACCGCGCAGGACTGGGCGGATCTGCTCGGCACCATCCACTACGAAGTGGTCACCAGCCCTCGGGGGCGCATCACCAGAACCTACCGCGAGGCCGAAAACCGTTGAGCAGTGAAGAGGCCCGCAAGCGCAGGGCTTGGCTTGCGGGCGGCGCGGGGCTGACTGCGGTCGCCACCATCGTCGGGGCCTCGGCCCGCCGGTCGATGGCCGAACGGGCCATCGCCCTGGAAGATCCTTATGTCGATGAGGATTTCGAGCGCCTGGACAGCGATCGCGGCTATGTGGTGACCACGCCCGACGGGGTGCCGCTGGCGGTGCGCGAGGCCGGTCCGGTGGATGCGCCGCTGACCATGGTGTTCGCCCATGGATTCTGTCTGCGTATGGGCGCCTTCCACTTTCAGCGGATGCGACTCGGCGAGCAGTGGGGACCGAACGTGCGCATGGTCTTCTACGACCACCGCGGGCACGGCCAGTCCGGCGAGGCCGACCCCGAGACCTACACGCTGACCCAGTTGGGCCAGGACTTAGAAACCGTGCTGCAGGCGGCTGCGCCGCGCGGGGCGATCGTGTTGGTCGGCCATTCGATGGGCGGCATGACGGTCTTGTCGCATGCCCGACAGTTCCCCGAGCGGTACGGGCGCCGGATTGTTGGTGCGGCGTTGATCTGCTCCGCCGCCGAAGGGGTGGTCAGATCACCGCTGGGCGAGATACTGAAAAACCCTGCGCTGGAAGCTGTTCGGTTCACCGCCCGCTCGGCGCCCAAGCTGATGCACCGGGGCCGCAACGTGTCGCGGTCACTGATCGGCCCGGTTTTGCGCGCTGCGTCATTCAACGACCTGCGGGTCAGTCGGAGCCTGGACGCGTTCTCCCAGCGGATGATGAACGGTACCCCGATCGCCACCCTGGTCGGCTTCCTGCACGCCTTGGAAGTGCACGACGAAACCGCGGGTCTGTGGACGCTGCTGCGGATCCCGACGCTGATCGCATGCGGTGACCACGACCTGCTCACCCCGGACGAGTACTCGCGGAAGATGGCGGCGTCGCTGCCGCAATCCGAACTCGTCATCGTCACCGGGGCCAGTCACCTGGCGCTGCTGGAAAAGCCCGATGCCATCAACGACGGTCTGATCCGGCTGGTCAACCGGGCCCTGCCACGCAAGATGGTCCAGCGGTACCGACGATTCCGAGCACGGTTCCGGCGCCATGGCTAGCGTGGATGGCGGCGACCCGTCCCCCGCAACCGGGTGGGGGTCCCTCCCTTTGGGGGCGTACCCCCAGCGCCCGGCGTCGCCTCGCTTGCGATCGCCGCAGCAGGGAACGGCGACATGCGAGCGCGTCGAGGACACCGTCGCGCTGGGATCCCGGCTGGCCAGGCAGCTGCGAGCGGGTGACGTGGTGGTGTTGTCCGGTCCGCTGGGCGCGGGAAAGACGGTACTGGCCAAGGGGATTGCCGCGGCCATGGATGTCGACGGCCCGGTCACCTCACCGACCTACGTTTTAGCGCGGGTGCATCCGCCACGACGGCCCGGCGCGCCGGCGATGATTCACGTCGATGTCTACCGGTTGTTGGATCATCACCGCGCCGACCTGTTGGGGGAGCTCGACTCGCTGGACCTCGACACCGATCTCGAAGACGCGGTGGTCGTGGTCGAGTGGGGCGAGGGGCTGGCCGAGCGCCTCTCCGAACGGCACCTCGACATCCGGCTGGAGCGCCTCAGCCACTCCGACGTGCGCATCGCGACCTGGGAGTGGAACCGCTCGTGAGACTTGTCCTCGCGCTCGACACCGCCACCCCGGCGGTGACCGCGGGCGTCGTGCGGCTGGACGATCTCGCGGTCCTTGCCGAACGGGTCACCGTCGACGCCCGGGCACACGCCGAACGGCTCACCCCGAACGTGCTGGCCGCGCTCGCCGACGCCGGGTTGACGATGGCCGATCTCGACGCAGTCGTGGTGGGCTGCGGTCCGGGCCCGTTCACCGGCCTGCGGGCCGGAATGGCGACCGCCGCCGCCTACGGGCATGCGCTGGGCATCCCCGTGCACGGCGTGTGCAGTCTGGACGCCATCGGTGTCCGCACGACCGGCCGGACGCTGGTGGTCACCGATGCCCGCCGGCGCGAGATCTACTGGGCCCGTTACGGCGACGGAGTCCGCACCGACGGTCCGGCGGTTAACGCCCCGGCCGACGTCGACCCCGGCCCGGCGCGGGCGGTAGCCGGTTCGCCCGAACACGCGGCGCTGTTCGACCTGCCGCGGTGTGAGCCGGTCTACCCGTCGCCGGCCGGTCTGGTAGCCGCGGTGGCCGACTGGTCCGCCGACCCCGCGCCGCTGGTGGCGTTGTACCTGCGGCGGCCGGACGCCAAGCCCTTGGCGGCGCGCCGATGACCGCCCACAGCGAGCCCATCACCATCGGTGTGCTGACGCCCGCCGACGTGTATCGGTGCGCCGAGCTGGAGGCCCAGCTGTTCGACGGCGACGACCCGTGGCCGGTGGTGGCGTTCCAGCGCGAACTGGCGAGCAAGCACAACCACTACGTGGGCGCGCGCCTGGCCGGCACGCTGATCGGTTACGCGGGCATCTCGCGATTGGGCCGCAAACCGCCTTTTGAGTACGAGGTGCACACCATCGGCGTGGACTCGGCATACCAGGGGCGGGGCATCGGCCGCCGGCTGATGGACGAGCTGCTGAAGTTCGCCGACGGCGGCGTGGTCTACCTGGAGGTCCGCACCGACAACGAGGTGGCCATTTCGCTATACCGCAGCCTGGGATTCGACCCGATCGGCCTGCGCCGCCGGTACTACCGAATCAGCGGCGCCGATGCTTACATGATGCGGCGGGAGGCTCTGTGACGATCATCCTGGCCATCGAAACATCGTGCGACGAAACGGGTGTCGGCATCGCACGCCTCGAGGGCTCTGGTCTTGGGGCCACCGTGACGTTGCTGGCCGACGAGGTGGCATCCAGTGTCGACGAGCATGTCCGGTTCGGCGGCGTGGTCCCCGAGATCGCATCCCGGGCACACCTGGAGGCGCTCGGGCCCACCATGCGTCGCGCGCTGGCGGCGGCGGGATTGGAAGCCCCGGCCAAACCAGACATTGTCGCGGCCACCATCGGGCCCGGGCTGGCCGGCGCGCTGTTGGTGGGAGTGGCTGCGGCCAAAGCGTATTCGGCCGCCTGGGGGGTGCCGTTCTACGCCGTGAACCACCTGGGCGGGCACCTGGCCGCCGACGTCTACCAGCATGGGCAGCTGCCCGAATGCGTGGCGTTGCTGGTGTCCGGCGGGCATACCCACCTGTTGCACGTGCGTTCGCTCGGCGAGCCGATCATCGAGCTGGGCAGCACCGTCGACGACGCCGCCGGCGAGGCATACGACAAGGTGGCACGGCTGCTGGGCCTGGGCTACCCGGGTGGCAGGGTGCTCGACGACTTGGCTCGCACCGGTGATCGGGACGGCATCGCGTTCCCGCGCGGCATGACCGGCCCGGCCGATGACGCTAACGCCTTCAGCTTCTCCGGGCTCAAGACCGCCGTCGCGCGATATGTGGAGGCGCACCCGGACTTCCGGCCGGCCGATGTCGCTGCCGGGTTCCAGGAGGCTGTCGCCGACGTGTTGACCATGAAGGCGGTGCGTGCGGCAACCGGGCTGGGTGTCTCGACCCTGCTGATCGCCGGGGGAGTGGCGGCGAATTCCCGGCTGCGGGAGCTGGCCGCGCAGCGCTGCGTCGCGGCGGGCCTGGCGCTTCGGATTCCCAGTCCCCGGCTGTGCACCGACAACGGGGCGATGATCGCCTCGTTCGCCGCGCATCTGGTGGCGGCGGGTGCGGCGCCGTCACCGCTGGACGTGCCCAGTGACCCCGGGCTGCCCGTGGTGCGTGGGCAGTTGCCCTGACCGCGTGCGTCGTTGGTTACCGGTTCAGTCGGTGACGATGAGCAGGTCGTTGCCGGTTGCCCAGGCCTGGGTGAAAGTGGCCATCGGGATCTGCTCGTCGCGGCCGTTGGGGGTGCCACTGTCGTTGAGGTGGACGATGTCGGCGCGGGTGTCGACTCCGGTGACGACGACGGCGTGGTCGGCTTCGGTCAGCTGCCCCTGGCCCGCCGGGTAGTTCCAGATGGTTTCGGCGTTGAGCGCGGCGATCACTTTGTGGCCGCCGGCCAGGTCCTGCTCGAGTGCGTCCATGGTGTTGCCGGTCGTGAGCTGGGACTGGATGCCGTATTTCTGCAGTAGGACGACCATGTCCTCGGGGGAGGTGCCGTCAAAGCGGTAGATGGCGCCGCGGTGGGCTTCGCTTTTGGTGAACACGCCACGTAGCTCGATGCCGATTTGGAGGGGTTCTCTACCGGTGAGCTGGCCGACCACGTCGGCGACGGCCATCAGGCCGCAGTCGTCCCCGTGCTGGTAGCGCCAGTAGGGGGCGGCGGCTTGGGGGTTGCCGTACATCTGGCCGTTCGGGTCGCCATCCGGGGTGGCGTTGCCGACCCCGGCAAATCCGATGGCAACGGCGACGATCAGCGTGGATATGCCCGCGGTGCGGTTCGCATTGAGGATGCCAGTCGACACAATTTGATTATTAACGGTCGACTGATTCTTGGCAGAGACGCGCCACGGCGTCTGCCTGTGATTTCGGCTCGCCCGGGCCAACACGCGGGAAGCAGCGGGGTGCCCTTGAGTGCTAGCACTCGCATGTATAGAGTGCTAGGTGGCAGTCGGACAAGCCCTGTGTCGGCACCCGCGACGACGGCGCGAGGGCACGGACGATTGCCGAATCACCTGGTAATTCGGACGGTTCGGGGGATACCCCGGACCGACCGCCAACTCCGGCCGGGACGCAGGTCCCGGACCCGATCTAACTAGTGGAGGGCTCCAATCGTGGCGAAGGTGAAGATCAAGCCACTCGAGGACAAGATTCTCGTGCAGGCCAACGAGGCCGAGACCACGACCGCATCCGGTCTGGTCATTCCTGACACCGCCAAGGAGAAGCCGCAAGAGGGCACTGTCGTCGCAGTCGGCCCCGGCCGGTGGGACGAGGATGGCGAGAAGCGGATCCCGCTGGACGTGTCGGAAGGTGACACCGTCATCTACAGCAAGTACGGCGGCACCGAGATCAAGTACGGCGGCGAGGAATACCTGATCCTGTCGGCACGCGACGTGCTGGCGGTCGTTTCCAAGTAAGACAACCGTGTTCCGCCCCGGCGATCCCCGTGTGCAGCGGGTGATTTCCGGGGCGGGATGCGTTACGCGCAGGGCATTAGTGTGATTGCCCGACTTCTCAGCAGGCCGTTGCGGCCTGCATCGTCGCCGGTGCATGGTCGCCGGGCGGAAGGAGCCTGATGAGCAAGCTGATCGAGTACGACGAAACGGCGCGACGCGCCATGGAGGCGGGCGTGAACAAGCTCGCCGACACCGTCCGGGTGACGCTGGGGCCGCGCGGCCGGCATGTGGTGCTGGCCAAGGCGTTCGGTGGGCCCACCATCACCAACGATGGCGTCACCGTCGCACGTGAGATCGACCTGGAAGACCCATTCGAAAACCTGGGCGCGCAGCTGGTGAAGTCGGTGGCCACCAAGACCAACGACGTCGCCGGCGACGGCACCACCACCGCGACTGTGCTGGCGCAGGCGCTGGTCAAGGGTGGTCTGCGGCTGGTTGCCGCTGGCGTGAATCCGATCGCACTGGGTTCGGGAGTGAGCAAGGCCGCGGATGCGGTGTCCGAGGCGCTGCTGGCTGCGGCGACCCCGGTGTCCGACAAGACCGCCATCGGGCAGGTGGCGACCGTCTCCTCGCGCGACCGGCAGATCGGTGAGCTGGTCGGGGAGGCGATGAGCAAGGTTGGTCACGACGGCGTGGTCAGCGTCGAAGAATCCTCGACGCTGGGCACCGAGCTGGAGTTCACCGAGGGTGTCGGCTTCGACAAGGGTTTTCTGTCGGCCTATTTCGTGACCGACTTCGACTCCCAGGAGGCCGTCCTCGAGGACCCGCTGATTCTGTTGCACCAGGAGAAGATCAGCTCGCTGCCCGACCTGCTGCCGTTGCTCGAGAAGGTCGCCGAATCGGGCAAGCCGCTGGTGATCATCGCCGAAGACGTCGAGGGCGAGGCGCTGGCAACGCTGGTTGTCAACTCCATCCGCAAGACGCTGAGAGCGGTTGCGGTCAAGTCGCCGTACTTCGGCGACCGGCGCAAGGCCTTCCTGCAGGACCTGGCGGTGGTGACCGGTGGTGAGGTGGTCAATCCCGACGCCGGCCTGGTGCTGCGTGAGGTCGGCCTGGAGGTCATGGGGTCGGCCCGGCGCGTCGTGGTCGACAAGGACGACACCATCATCGTCGACGGCGGCGGCTCCGCGGACGCGGTGGCCAACCGCATCAAGCATCTGCGCGCCGAGATCGACAACAGCGACTCCGAATGGGACCGCGAGAAGCTCGGCGAGCGGTTGGCCAAGCTGGCCGGCGGGGTGGCCGTCATCAAGGTGGGCGCAGCCACCGAGCCCGCGCTCAAGGAACGCAAGGAAAGCGTCGAGGATGCCGTCGCGGCCGCCAAGGCCGCCGTCGAGGAGGGCATCGTCGCGGGCGGGGGAACCGCGCTGATCCAGGCCGGTGCGGCGCTGAAGGACTTGCGTGCCTCGCTCACCGGCGACGAGGCCCTCGGTGTCGACGTGTTCTCCGAGGCGCTCAGCGCACCGCTGTACTGGATCGCCGCCAACGCCGGGCTGGACGGCTCGGTCGTGGTCAACAAGGTCCGTGAGCTGCCCGCCGGGCACGGACTGAACGCGGACACGCTGGTCTATGGCGACCTGGTCGCCGACGGCGTCATCGACCCGGTCAAGGTCACCAGGTCGGCGGTGCTCAATGCGGCTTCGGTGGCGAGGATGGTGCTCACTACCGAGACGGCGATCGTGGACAAGCCCGCCAATGCGGGCGAGCACGATCACGGCCACGGCCACGGCCACGGCCACCATCACTAGGCAAGTAGTACGGAACACCCTCGGTCAACAGGCCGGGGGTGCTTCGTTTCGCGCGGTAGATCAGGGTGGCTCCAGCGAGCGAACGAAGATAGACACCCGAGACCGGACAAGAGTCGAAGCGGTCACATAGCGCGGACCTGGTAGGTGCCGTGGGTGATGGCGACCACGACACCCTCGGTGTCGGTCAATTCCGCATCAAGCACAAACCCGGTCTTACCGGAGTCTCCGGCTTCCCGCTTGATGCGCGCGATAGTGCTCGCGTCCAGCGACGCTTCGGCGCGAACATCGGTCATAGCCGGGCGGCGGTAGCGGATCTGCATGTCCTTCACTGTCGCGGTGAAGCGCGAGGTGACGAGTCTGGAGGGACTGTGGTCCGGCGCGGCCGATATGCCGAAGCCGAACGCAACGACGCCACGATCCTGGAAGCCGCGCGGGACGTGTTTCTCGCCGACCCGACGGCGCCGATCTCGGCAGTGGCCAAACGCGCCGGGGTGGGCATCGGTGCGCTGTATCACCGCTACGCCGGGAAAGAGGATCTTCTGGCCACGTTGTGCCTGCAGGGCCAGGACCGGTATTTGGCCGAGGTGCGCGACGCACTGGGCGTCGCCGGCGACCCGTGGGCGGCCTACGTGGGATTCGTACACAGGATCGTCGCAGTGGACACGCATTCGCTGGTGGTGCGCCTGGCCGGGACCTTCACCCCCACCGCCGAGCATCTGGCGAGGGCCGAGCAGATGGAAAAGCTGCGAACACAACTCTTCGAACGGGCCAGGGCCACCGGCAAACTGCGCGCTGATGTCACTTTCATGGACGTGAGCTTCCTGCTGGAACTCATCGCGAAAAGCTCGCTGGAAACTCGGGAGCGCACCGCCGAGTTGCGTCAGCGCCAATTGGCCATCCTGATCGATGGTCTGGCCGCGGTGCACGCCGATCCGCTGCCCGGAACGCCACCGACCTGGCACGAACAACGGCGCCGATGGGGTTGAACGCGGGGCTGTGATCCAACACCGCTAGGACGGTGAGCGGGGACCGTCGGCAACGGATCGGCGCGCAAGAGTTTCGCAAGTGGCCTGCAGCAAACTGAGCGCGTGCTCCTGAATCGGAGAAGCGAAAGGACCGGACCATGAACACCCGTCACGCCCTGAAGCGGATGATTGTCGGGACGCTGCTGTCGGGCGGTGTCGCGGTGGCCGGCCTGGGACTGGCCACGGGTACCGCGCACGCCGACGGCCACGCATGCACCAACAGCGGAGTCTGCAATAACCTATGGTGCCCAGGCCAACGGTTGCCGTTTTCCGCACGCAAACCCGGCGGGGTTTTGTCGCCTTCCGAAGTCCAGTGGGACATGAGTGTCTGTCACTGGTATTTCTTCGATTTCGGCAATCACTATGGCGGTGTGCCAGTCGGTGCATATGGGCTTAAAGAGGGACAGCCCGTAGCGCAATGGGGGTACTGACAAAGCAGGAAGAGCACGACCGGCACTGTCACGCTCACTAATCGCCAACGGGTTGACCAGCCCGTACGACAAGTCCTATTGAGTTCCCATTAGCGTGACAGGCCAAGCGGCCCAGCGAGTTCCGACAGGGTCGGCAATACCTTCTCCGACCCGCCGTGCACCAGGATCGCGACGTGGTCGGCGCCAGCGCTCAGATACTCGTTCAACCGCTTGGCGATGTCTTCAGCCGTGCCGTGGGCAACGACGGCATCGATGAGTTTGTCGCTGCCGGGCCGGGTGACATCCGCGTCGGTAAAACCCAGCCGCTTCCAATTGCTCACGTAGTTCGTCAGGTTGAAGTAGTGGTCCAGTGCCGTGCGGCCGATCGCGCGAGCCTCCTCGGCTCCGGGTGCGTCCGAGGCGGTCAACACCACGTTATGCACGGGAGCCAGCAGCGCCTTCGGCCCGATGATCGCGCGGGCCCGTGCGGCGTGTTCCGGCGTGGCGTTGGCCGGGTGCGCCCCGGCCGTGCGCTCGGCCGACAGCCTCAGCACGCGCGGCCCGAGCGCGGCGAGCACGCGTTGATTCGCCGGTACGCCGTATTCGTCGAGCTCGTCGAGGTAGGACACCAGCGCTTCGTACGGCTTGCGGTACTGGACCTGGGCCTCGGGATGGCCAACCCCGACGCCGAGCACGAAACGGCCCGGGTGGGCGGTGTTGATGCGGTGGAACGACTCGGCGACGGGCTTGGCGGCCGCCGTCCAGATGTTGACGATGCCGGTAGCCACCTTCAGCGCAGTGGTCGACTCCAAAAGCGGCTCGACGAACGACAATTCGGCCGGCGGCGAACCGCCGACCCAAATCGTGCCGTAGCCCAGCCGTTCGATTTCCTGGGCCTGGTCCGGGGTGGTGCCAAGTGCGAAGAGGCCGAATCGGCCGAGGTCGATTTTGGCGCTGTCTGGCGCGGTCACTGTCCTTCCAACCCTCGCATCCCGCGCACCTATTCCGCTGCTGGCGAAACCTCTGGCGCGGGCTCTGCACCCCGGCGTTGCGTGTGGCCGTAACCAGCAACTACCCAGACGTCCCTCTTCGACAAGTCGGCATCATGTGACGAACCCGATCAACTGGGACATGAACGTTTGCCACACCTACTACTACGTGCCCTGGGGCCAAGGCAATGTTGGTCAAGACATCTGGGAGGGCCCCCATCCTCCGCGCCCGCAGACCCTTGCTCCGCGGGTGCCGGCGCTGATCGGCCCTAACGAGTGCTTACCTTGGTGCCGTTAGGCCGTGACGGGTCTGCGGTACCGGACGTCTCTCCTGTTGACGCCTTAGCGCCGGGGCCCGTGGCCATGCTGTCGCGGCTCACGAGACTAGGACGACAACCGTTGGCTTAACCCGCGACTCCGCGATACCGACGCCGAAGGAACCTCGATTACTCCGAACCGATCGGGCGCTGGGTCGGGTGATGCGGCGTGCTCGTTGCGCCACACGATTGATTCGCCCGAGAATCGAGGCTGGATCGCCCGGGGATGCTGCTGGAGCCGGTCGAACCTGTCCAGGTCGTGCATCGGTACCAGTCCGGTTAACACGAAGTTCCACACCTGGCGGATGAAATTGCCGGCGGTACGGCGGGATTCGGGGCCGTTGACGTAACGGCGTGCGATGGTCAGGAAGTCCTCGGGTTCGACGCCGGCAACATCACGGACATGGGTCGTCGGCCCGCCCACTTCAAAGGTACCCAGGGCATACTCCGGCAGGTAGTGGCGCAAGCCGGACTCGAAGAACAGGTCGGCGCCGAGTCGCTCGGCGTCGACACGCACAGCGCGCATGAACATCCACGGGGGAATGTCGATGTGGCGTACCCGCCGGCCCAACGCCTCACCGACCGCGTCGGCAATTTCTGCTCCAGACAACATCTTTGGTCCCGTCGGTCGGTAGGCCCGGCCGTCATGACGGTGCGGCTCAAGGAGCGCGCCCACCGCAACGCGGGCGATGTCTTCGTTGGACGGGGGCGCGTTGCGGCGCCCCGCCGTTGGCACCGGCAAAACGCCCAGCTGGGCGGCCATTGGGACCAGGTTCAGATAGTTGTCGGCGAAGTAGCCCGGATCAACGGCCACGTGGGCGGTGTCCGGGAGCAGCTCAAACAACTTGTCGGTCAACCAGGCATGCCGGGTCATCAGCGAGGGATGCTCGGGGCTGGCCAGCCACTGCCCCAACGCCACCACCGCCTGCACCCCTGAGCGCCGCGCGGCCACGGCAAAAGCAACCGCGCTGTCGAGCGCATGGGGATGGTACGGAGGGTTGAAAAACAGCCGGTCCACACCCTCGACTGCGGCCTGAACTTGTTGAATGTCAAGCATATCCGCGACGACGATCTCAGCCCCTAACGCCCGCAAGTGCGCGCTGCGCGCGTCGTCACGGTGCACCAGGGCCCTGGTCGCCACCCCCTTTTCCAGCAATTGGGCGGCCACCGCGCCGCCAACCTTGCCCGTGGCGCCGGTTACCAGCACGCGCGTGTTTGTCATTGGAGTTTCCTTCCTTCGTCGGACGATCAGATGTGACCGCTGGTTACATCCACAGTATGCGCTCGAATGTGACCGTTGGCAACATCGTGGTGGTGATGAGATTCTGAGGGCATGAGCTCCGACAGCGCCGACTCGGATCCGCGGAAGCCCTACCATCACGGGTCGTTGCGCTCGGCCCTGATCGAGGCGAGCATCGCGCTGGCCCGCGAGGGTGGACCCGATCGAGTGATCCTGCGCGAGGCCGCCCGCGCTGCCGGGGTGTCGCACTCGGCTGCCTACCGCCATTTCGCCGACCGCGAGGCGCTGTTGGCCGAGGTAGCGCGCTTTGCGCGCAGCGAGCTCGCCGCGGAGATGCGCCGACGGGTCAACCGCACCAAGGACCCCCGCCGCCGGTTGCGAGCGGTCGGTACCGCCTACATCGACTTCGCACTCGCCGAACCCGGACTGTTCCGCACCGCCTTCACCTCGCATCCCGCCACATCCCGCGACGCGGCGGAGGATCAAGCGACCGGGGGCGGGGACCCATCACACACCACCGCGGTCGGCGACCCCTACGACGTCCTTGGTCAAGTACTCGACGAAGCCCAGGCCGCAGGTCTGCTGGACCCGCGCCGCAGGCCGGGAGCCGAGATTGCCGCCTGGTCAGCGGTCCACGGAGTTGCGGGCCTGCTGCTCGACGGACCGTTGCCCACCAGCCCCGCGGGCATCAAGTTCTCGCGCGGACAAGTGCTGGACCTCATCGAGCGGGGCCTGCTGAACGGTGGTACTTAGGTAACAGCTGCCCGCACAGGCTCAGCTACTGTTTGGCGATCGCGATGTTGATCCGGTCCTCGGGTTTGATCAGGTGGTCGTGGCCGTCGTCGCCGATGTCGATCAGTACCCACTTGACTTCGCCGGTGAACTTGTTGTCTGACGCACCGTAGTCGGGCGAGGCGGGTGAGCCGGTATCGGCGCCGACGTCGCACGCTTCGTCGGCCGAGAAGGCCATCGGCTGGGTCATCTCCACGCGTCCCTTGCCCACCGGCTGGCCGTCGTGGTACAGCGTGACGTTGCCGCCCTTGGCCAATCCGCCTCCGTCGTAGGCGAATTCCATGCGCACCTGGTGTTCCCCGGCCGGTATGGGTTGGTCCGCGGTGACCATGAAGTGCTGGATGCCGAAGAAGTTGTAGCAGTACTTGAGCCGGCCCTGGTAGGCGTAGAGTGTCCAACCTCCGACCATGCCGCCTTGGGTGACGATAACCCCGCTGACGCCAGTTTCGGGCACCACGAGCTGCGCGGTGACGCTGTGCGACTTGTTCTTGACGTTCACTATGCAGTTCTCACTGACCCGCATGCCGGAGAACAGCAGCTGGCTGTTTCCGCGGATCAGTTGGGGACGGCCCGCGAGGTCGGCGTTGATGCGTTCAAAGGAGCGGTCGTCGAGCGGTACGACGTTGTATTTGACCGCTTCGATGAGCCAGAGGCGCTGCAATTCGGCGAGCTTCTCCGGGTTTTCTTCGGCGAGGTCGTGGGCCTGTGTCCAGTCGTCGGGGCCGTAGAGCTCCCAAATGTCCTCCTCGAACGGCGGCGCGTCGAACAGCCACGGCGTGCGGTGTTTGGTCACCGCGGTCCAGCCCTGGTGGTAAATGCCGCGATTGCCCATGATCTCGAAGTACTGCACGTCATGGGTCTCGGGGGCGTCGCCTTCGCGCAGCATCGCCAGCATGCTGACGCCCTCGAGCGGTGCCTGCTGAATCCCGTTGACCGACAAGGGCGCCGGCAGCCCGGCCGCTTCGAGGATTGTCGGCGCAACGTCGATCACGTGGTGGAATTGGTTGCGGGACTGGCCTTTGTCGGTGATTCCGTTGGGCCAGTGCACGATGGTGCCGTTGCGGGTGCCGCCCCAGTGCGAGGCGATCTGCTTGGTCCACTGGTACGGGGTGCACAGCGCGTGCGCCCACCCCACCGCGTAATGGTTGTAGGCGTTGGGTGTACCGAAATCATCGATCTTGGACAGCAGAAACTCCGTGGTTTCGATGCCGGGCATCCCGTTGAGTGTGGTCATCTCGTTGAAGCAGCCGTTGGGGGTGCCCTCGGCCGAGGCGCCGTTATCCCCGATGATGTAGTAGATCAACGTGTCGCCGAGGACGCCGAGGTCATCGATCGCGTCGACGACACGGCCGACCTCGTGGTCGGTCTGCTCCATGAATCCGGCGTAGATCTCCATCTGCCGCGCCAGCACCGGCTTCAGCTCGGCGGGCATGTCATCCCACCCGGGAATCTCCTTGTGGCGCTTGGTCAATTCGGCGGTAGCAGGAATGACGCCCAGCTCCTTCTGCTTGGCAAAGATCTGCTCGCGCAGCACATCCCAGCCGGCGTCGAACTTTCCCTGGTACTTGTCCGACCACTGTTTCGGCACGTGGTGCGGCGCATGCGTCGCCCCGGGCACGTAGTACATGAAGAACGGTTTGTCCGGTGCCAGCGCCTTTTGCCGGCGCACCCAGGTGATTGCGCGGTCGGCCAGGTCCTCGTTGAGGGTGTAGCCCTGCTCGGGTGTCTTGGGCGGCTCGACGGCCGTGGTGCCCTCATACAGTCCGGGGTAGTACTGGTTGGCCTCGCCGCCGACGAAGCCGTAGAAGTACTCAAACCCCGACCCGGTCGGCCACTGATGAAACGGCCCGACCGGCGATACCTCCCAGGCCGGGACCTCGTGACACTTGCCGAACTGTGCCGTCGAATAGCCGTTGAGCCGCAACGTTTCCGGAAAGGGCGCCTTGTTCTTTGGCCGGATGCTGCAATTGCCGGGCGCGGAGGTGGCCATCTCGGTGATCGCACCCATCCCCACTGAGTGGTGATTGCGCCCGGTCAGGAGCGCTTGACGGGTCGGCGAACACAACGCCGTGGTGTGGAAGCGATTCAGCTTGAGCCCACCGGCCGCCAGCCGATCGGCCGTGGGGGTGTCGCAAGGGCCTCCGAATGCCGACGAGGCGCTGAAGCCGACGTCGTCAATCATGATGATGAGTACGTTCGGCGCGCCCGCTGGTGGGCGCAGCATGGTGATCGGCGGGTATTTCGTGTTCGGGTCCTTGGCGTCGTAGGTGGTCAGACCCACGTGCTGGGGATCGGGGATCGGCAAGGTTTCCCGACTGACGGACGGGGCCACCGGCGTACCAGGCGCCCGCCCCGCGGGCGTTTCGCCATTGCCGTGAGCACGTGACACTGAATCTGCCATGATCGTCCCCTTCCTGAACGATGGTGAGGTGACCGACGCTACGCCGGGCGGGTGGCAAACAGGCGCAGCCCTCCTGAACTACCGGCAACGCAGCGCAACATCGCCGAATTCGCTTCCCCAGCCTGCCGGGCGCCGGAGACTGAACGCGCCATGGGACCAGGTTGGCGCCCGCCTCGGCGTCCTGAAAGGATCTGGGATGCAACACATCTACCCGCCTGGATTCGCGCTGCGATCCGATCCCTTGAAAGGCAGCCATGACCACCCGGAACATCCCGACCTCGCTGGGCAGGCTGCACGTCGAGATCGAGGGTGACGGGGAGTCGCTGCTGCTGCTCCCCAGCCTCTTGACCGACCACACCCTCTACGCCGCGCAGATCACCCACTTCAGCGGCAGGTACATGACGATCGCGGTCGACCCACCGGGCCAGGGCCGCAGCGAACCGCTCGAAAGGTGCTTCACGTTCAATGAGAGCGCCCGGGCCTACGTCGACATCCTCGACGCGCTGCAACTGCCCTGGGCGCACCTGGTGGGGAACTCCTGGGGAGCCATGATCGGCGGGACCATCGCCGCGAACTACCCCGACCGAGTCGACTGCTCGGTGCTGATGAACGGCACAGCGTCACCGGCGCCGCGCTGGGACCGACTGCAGCTGGCACTGATGGCTCGCGCCACTCGACGGCTCGGGCGTCCGCTGCTCGTGCGCTCAGCGGTCGTGCCGCGATTCCTCGGCGCGACGACTCGCAGCCAAAAGCCGGCCCTCGTCGATGAGCTTGCCGCGATGATCCGACGCAACGACGCACGCTCGGCCAGCTTCGCGGTCGAAAGCATCGTCGTCCGCCGCCCAGACCAACATCAACTGTTCCACCGCATCACCACGCCGGTCTTCGTGATCGCCGGCCGCGAGGACGCGAGCTTCCCGGTGCCAGAGCTATGCCGGATGGCCGAAGCGATCCCGGACGCCGAGTTCGTCATTCTCGAACAGGTCGGCCACCTCGCCGCCTACGAAGTCCCTGACACCGTCAACGGCCTCGTCGACGACTTCCTGAAACGACGCACAACCCGACTTCTCTAACGCGCGAGCGCGCCACGGGTTCAGCAGACCCGGTGCGCGGTGGCGATCTCAACCAGTGATCGACGATCATGGGCTCACCAGGTGATCGGCACTTCCTCGATGCCGTAGATTTCCTGCTCGTTCCGGAATCGCAGTTCGTCAGCCGGAACCGCCAGCGCCAGACCCGGCAGCCGGCGGGCCAATGTGGAAAGCGCGATGTGCATTTCGACTCGGGCGAGGTTCTGTCCGATGCATTGGTGCACACCATAGCCGAAACCCAAGTGGCCGCGAGCGTTTCGTGCTGCGTCGAGGCTTGCGGGGTTCTCGACGAACTCGGGGTCCCAGTTCCCGGCGGGCAGGTTCATCAAGAGGAAATCGCCGGTGCGCACCAACTCGCCGCCGATGCTGAGGTCCTCGGTGGCTACGCGATCCACCTGGCTGTGCACGATCGTGAGGTAGCGCATTAGCTCTTCGACGACGTTGGCGACCACGGCCGCGTCATCGGTCCGGCCAAGCAGGTCGAACACATCCCGATGTTGCAGCAGCGCAACGGTTCCCAGTGCGATCATGCTGGCCGTGGTCTCGTGACCGGCCTGCAACAGGATCATGGCGTTCATTGCCGCAGTCTCGCTGCTCAGTTCACCCGCGGCGACGTAGTCGGTAATGAGCCGGCTGATCAGGTCATCACCCGGCTCGCGCTCTTTGCGTTCCACAAGCTCGGACATGTACCCAAAAAGCGCCCCGATCGCCGCCGCCTTCTGGTCGTCGGATGATCTCGCGTCGAGCCCGACCGTGCTGTGGTGCTGAAAAAATTCATGGTCGCCGTAGGGCACACCCAGCAACCGCGAGATGACCAGCGACGGCACCGGCAACGCAAAGTCCCGCACCAGATCTCCGGGCGGGCCGCCCTCGATCATTGCGTCAAGGAAGCGGTCGACCAATTCCTGGATCTGCGGCCGCATCGCCTCACAACGTCTCCAGGTGAAGTCTCGAGTCATCATGCGGCGCAGGCGATTATGTTCCGGATCATCGATACGGGCGAAGATTACCGGCATCTCGCCGGTGACGCCCGCCGCGCGCAGGCGCGGCTTGATCGTCTCCGCGCTAAGACGCGGATCGACCAGTGCTGCCCGGATGTCCGCATAGCGACTGACGATCCAGGTCGGCCGGCCCTGCCACATCGCCCGTCGCATACCGGCCGACTCCCGCCATTCGGTGAATTCCGGCGGGGGCGCCAGCGGGCAGCCCGCGGCCCGCGGCCTTGGAATGGTGGGAAGCATGGCGGGAAGTTCTGCGTCGTCTCCGACGGTGGCGGTGGTCATGGCGTCACCGAAACCGTTGCCGTTGAGTGTGTTTTGGTGACACGCTCACGCGGCGTCCCCTTGCGGGGTTTTGGTTCTAGCCTCACCGCTCCCAGCCCCGCTTGGGCGGGGTCTTACGGAAGCTCCGCCGGCGCCGGATGATCCGGCGTCCGCGCCATGGCCTGTACCAACCGATGGTCTGGTTGGCCCGGGTACCGATGGGGCCGTGGCCCCGACTGGGCCACAACTGGCGTGATCCGGCCGGTCACGGAGATTAAGCGCAGCGTTTCTGTCACGGTCGACCACTTCACCGGTCTGCGGGCAGACCAGGTGTTGGTCGATGCGGCCTTTGCCGATCAACCGGCAGGGTGTGCCGTCCAGCTGGGCACACCCGTGGTGGATCTGGCTCGATGGGAACCAGCGATCCGCCACCGTGAGCACCGTGCCGTAACGGGCTGTCTTGTAGACCAGTTGCGGCCTGACACCACCCAGTGCGGCGTCAGACACGGCCCGCCGGAACGCCCGGCGGCCCATACTGCGTTTCATGGCGGCCACGTCGAGGTCTTCGATCACGAGGTGGCCGTAAGCGCCCGCCAGTTCGGTGGTGAGCCGGTGGGCGGCTTCCCGGCGCAGGTGCACGCATCTGCGGTCCAGCCGGGTCAGCTTGGCTTTCGCTGCCCGGTGGCCGCGCGATCCGGGGATGCGACGGGAAAGTTCACGGCCGGCACGGCGGCGCGCGGTCAGCGTCGCCTTCAGCGGGGCCGGATTCGGGTATTCGATCAATGTTTCGGCGCCGGTGGCGGTGTCGAGGGTGGCGACCGTGGCCAGGGCCCGGATTCCCAGATCCATCCCCGCGCGCACCGTCGCAGAGGCCACGGCGCGCGGGGTGGTCGGGGTGCGCAGTGCGTAGCAGACCGCCACGAACAACCGTCCCCACCGCTGCGACAGCGTCATGTTCAGGATCTGCGCGCGCCCGCCCGCCAGGTGGCGCTGCACCCGGCGGGTGTTCTCCTTGGACCGCAGACCGCCGATCACCGGCACCGTGATCGTGCACCGATCATCGTCGAGCCGCATGGTCCCGGTGCTGAACCGCACCCGGCCCTGGTCCCGGCGGGCAGACTTGAAACGGGGAAACCCGACACGGCGGCCCTTACGGGTACCGTTCTTGCTGGCCTTCCAATTGGCCAGTCCCGGTGCCAGATCCGCCAAACCCGACGAATAACACTCCTTGGAGTTCTCGGCCCACCACGGGGCGACTGCGTCTTTGGCCCGGTTCCACGCCCACCGCAGCGACTTCAAGTCCCAGTCCACCGACTCATGGCCGGATCAACGGTGTTCGCGCCCAGGTCGGCCTTCACCTGGGCAAGGCCCCAGTTGAACGCTTTGCGGCGGGCACCGAAATGAGACCGCACCAGCGCCGCCCGATCCGCCTCGGTGGGCCATTCGACTTCGAACTTGGCCGCTGTCACCATCCAGCCGGTGGGCAGCGACTCACCCGGTGAGCCCGTCGCCGCATACCCATCGCAGTTCCCGTCGAAGAGGTCGAAGAGCACCGTCACCGACTCCACCACCGGCCGGTGCGTCTCAAAATCCGCGCCGACATCCACAAACCGGGACAGCGTGGGTGTCCCCTCAGGTTTCGGCTTACCGGGAAGCTGCACACCACCGGTCAGCTCAGCCACCCTGGCGGCCTGCCTGATCGTGCGCATCCTAACGATCATGCGGCCGCACCCGGTTCACGCTTGGCGGCCGTAAGCGCGCGCATCGCCCGGTTACGCGCGCCGCGACGCCCGTACAGGCGGGCACACATGCTGGTCAGCACCTCGATCATGTCGCGCACCAGATCATCGGTCGTCTCACCGGGATCAGCGACCACGATCCGGCGGCCCTGCGCGCTCAACGCCGCCTCCAAATGCTCCACCCCGAAGCGGGCCAACCGGTCGCGATGCTCCACGACAAGCACCCTGGCATCAGGGTCTGACAAGACGCGGCGCAGCTTGGGCCTTTTACCGTTCAAACCGGACCCCACCTCGCACACCACCTGCCGCACTTCCAGGCCATGCTCGGTTGCCCACGCCGTTACGCGGGCCACCTGCCGGTCCAGATCCCAACGCTGATCATGCGACGAAACCCGCGCATACACCACCACACCCGCCGCCGAGGCCGCTGTCGTAGTGGTCTTGACCAAGATCAGCCGGCCCACCCGCTCCGCGGGCACCGGCAACGTGCCCTCCCGAAACCAGCGATAGGCCGTATGCCGATTCACCCCCACTGACGCCGCCCAATCCGCCAAATTCACAACACCGATTAGAACACACTCACGCACACTTAAATACACTCGACAGGCAACAGCGCACAACCCTTCCTTGCGCCCGTGCTTCACGGACGGCGTCGAACGCTTCGGCGACGTGTTCCAGCCCGAATTTCGGCCCGATCATCGGTCTCGGGTCAATGACCCCGTCGCCGACTGCGGCGACGACCTCGCGGAATTCGTCGGTCGAATAGGCGACGGAGTACCGGACGGTGAGTTCCTTGAGTAGCGCGGTGATGGGTTCGATGGTGGTCGGTTCGGCGCAGGCGCCGGCAACGACGAGGCGGCCTCGCGGCCGCAGCGCGGGCTGGCAGGTCTGCACAAGCTCGGGACGCCCGACGCATTCGACGACGGCGTCGTAAGCCCCAGGTCCGGCGTCGGACACGGACGCGAGCGCATCGGTAGCTCCCATCGAACTCGCTGAATTGCGCCGTTGCGGATCGGGATCCGCCACGGTGACGCGGCCGGCGCCCTTGCGGAGCGCCCACGAAAGGGTGGTCAGGCCAACCCCGCCCGCGCCGACGATGAGCACGTCGTCGCCCGGACCGATCTCGGCGCTGTGCACTCCGTGCAATCCGACGGCGAATGGTTCCACCAACGCCGAGTAGGCTGCGGGCACCTCCGCGGGGAGTGCGAAGCAGTGGCGTGCGGGAACGGCGGCGTACTCGGCGAATCCGCCCGCCGGGCCCATGCCGATGTAGCACGCCTCCGGGCAGTGCGATACCTGGCCCGCTTGACAATACCGGCACGATCCACACGAAATCACCGGCAGCACAGCGACGTTGGTGCCCTCACGCCAGCCGTCGGTGCGCGATCCGACGGCAACGACTTCGCCGCCCAGTTCGTGACCCATCACCATCCCGGGCGGCGCGAAGGGCTGGGCCTTGATGTCGGACCCGCATACGCCGCACGCGTTAACCCGGATCACTAACTGGTCGGGCCCTGGGGTGGGATCGGGAACCTCGACGACCTCGAAGCCTCCGGAGCCCTGGTTGGCGGTCGTGACGGCCGCTCTCATGGCGTGTCTTCCTCGAGTTCGATGTCGAACGACGACAGGTATTCTTCGAAGATCGGCTCGAGATCGGCGCGAGTCACGCCCGACCCGTCCAGCGAGTACGGTGCGGCCCCGTGGCGATCCTGCGGATGAGCGTTGAGCCAATCGAGCATCGCCTGCTCGGTTGGCGCGGTGAGGTGGTCACCGGCCCAGTCGTACAGCGACCGCATCACCGCGATCGGGTCGCGCATCAGGTCGGCGTAGTGCAGGTCGAAGAATCGATCGTCGCCGATCCGGCGCCTCGTCGCCAACGGACGATCGACGTGTTCCTTTAACTGGCGCAACACATTTGCGACGGTCACGCCGACGTCGATGGCGGCGCCCGTTGCCGCGCGGGACAGGTAGTTCAGCCGCAGGAACGAAGCGGTCGACTTGAAGGGATCGCGGTGCGCCCACACCATCCGCACGTCGGGATAGGTCGCCAGCAGCGTCTCGATGTGCACCGCGTGCGACGGCATCTTCAGCGACCAGGTTCCCGGCGCGCGAGACTGCAGAACCTGCAACACCATTCGCTCGTATGCATACGCACTCGACATGTCGGTCCGCAGCAACCAATCGGCATACGAGGGAGTGGGCATGAACGCTTCCCACAGGTAGGCCTTGAAGTCTTGGTTCTGTACGAACACACATTCCGTGGGCCCGTCGGCTTCGTCCCAGTGGACCAGCGGAATGTTGGCCGCCTTGAGCCCCTCGGCGAGCACCTCAAGTTCGGCCTTTTTCTTCAGGCAGCGCGGATCGGTGCGCAGCGTGTCCGGCGTGGACGGAGGCACCGAGTCATGCGCCTCCCATGTCAAAAGCGACCGGTGCCGCGGGTCCTGGTCGAGCAGATAACTGGCCAGCGAGGTGCCCGTGCGCGGCAGGCCCAATACGACCAATGGGCGTTCGACTTGCTCGTCGAGAACCTTGGGGTGGCGCTTTACGTAGTCGACCACGCGCAGCCGGTTCCACATCGCATCGACGAACTGGCCGTAGACGAATTGGCGCCCACCGGGGTTCGCGCCCGGCGCGGACTCGCACGATTCCACCAACAGCCGCAGGCCCGCACGCCAGGAGTCGCCGCCGAAATCGTCGAGGCCGGCTCGTTCGCAGGCACGGGTAACGAGCTCGTCCACACCTGTCGTCACGACAACAGATGCTATACGGCCGCAGAGAACAAATGTTAGGTTTATCGGTGAAACCAATCCCGGAGGTTTTCGCGAATGACGCCGTCGCTGGACGAACTGGTCAAACAAGGAGAGGGCGCCCAAGATGCCGTCGACCTGGGCGACGGCATGTTCATGTCCAGGAACATTGCCAATAGCTATCTGGTGACGACCTCCGACGGCGACCTGCTCATCAACACGGGAACCGACTTCGAGGCCGCTGAGATCAAAGCCCGGTTCGCACGGATCAGCAAGGGCCCCTTGCGAATAATCACTTTCACGCAGGGCCACCCCGACCACGTCAGCGGATGGAGCCTGTTCCACCGGCCCGGTGTCGAAACGATCGCCCAGGCCAACCATGGCGACGTCCGCGAGTACTGGCGTCACCTGCACCCCTTCTACGTTCGGCGAATCATGAAGCTGTGGGGCGCGTTCATGGACGTCGAAACCGTGGCGGCCACGCTTCCGCCAGAGCCCGTCCTCACCGATTCGTTCATCGACACCCACGCGTTCGAACTCGGTGGCCGGCGGTTCGAGCTGTACTCCACACCTGGCGGCGAGACCACCGACGCGCTCGTGGTGTGGATGCCCGAACACCGGACCGTGTTCATCGGCAACCTGATGGGGCCGTTCTTCGGCCACGTCCCCAACCTGTACACGTTGCGTGGCGACAAGGTTCGCAGCGCGATGGCGTTCATCGGATCCCTGGACCGGGTCATCGAGCTTCGCCCCGAAACGCTCATCAACGGCCACGACGTGTTCCGCGGCACCGACCAGATCCTGACCACCGTGACCAAGGTGCGCGACGCGACGGCCCACCTTCGCGATCGCACCATCGACGGCATGAACTCCGGCGCCGACCTGTGGACTTTGATGCGCGACGTCACCCTGCCGCCGGAGCTGGCGCTTCCCCAGGTGCACGGCAAGGTCGCCTGGAATGTCCGGGCGATCTGGGAGGAGCACGCGGGCTGGTTCCGCTACGAGTCCACCACCGAGCTCTACGACGTGCCGCCGTCGTCGGTCTGGTCGGACGTCGTGGACCTGGTCGGCGGCACCGCCCCGCTGACGGAACGAGCCGTCATTCATGCCGAGGCGGGCCGTCCGCTGCAGGCACTACATCTGACCGACGTCGTCCTGGCCCACGCCCCGGCCGATCCCGACGCATTGGCAGTGAAACGTCGGGCTTTGGCACAGCTTCTGGCCGACAGCGGGCGGGAGAACCACAGCGAAGTGCAGTGGCTGGAACAAGAGATCAAAAGCGCCTCGCTAGACGAAGGGGTCAAGGAGGATTAGTGAAGGCCGAAAATCTGTACCACACCGGCATCGTGGTAGACGACCTCGAGGCGACCATGCAGTGGCTGCAGAAGGTGGCGGGTTACACCTGGACCGACGTCGTCACCGTCGACCAGGAAGCGGTCACTCCGGACGGCGAGGTGACCATCCCGATGAAGATGGTCTACTCGGGCGCCGCACCCAGGCTGGAGCTGTTGCAGACCGTTCCGGGCACCGTGTGGACTCCCGCGGACTCGGGGGTGCATCACATCGGCTATTGGTCCGACGACGTCGAAAGCGATTTGGCCACCTTGGAATCCAATGGCCTGACATTCGAGGTGAAGTCCTACAACCCCGACGGCTCCGGCACTTTGCTCTGGGCCTACGCGAAGGGCTCCGTTGGACCGCGCATCGAACTCGTCAGCCGCAACATGCAACCCTTCATTGCCTACTGGTGGGGGACGGCGGCCGCCGCGACAGACTGACTCGCCCTGCCCATTTCTGTTGACCGTGCGCAAAACAAGCGGCACAGCCCGCCTTGAAGCAGATACATACATCATGTATGTTGATACATGATGTATGTATCTATTTGAAGGGTGGCCCGCCGTGAGTTCGACCATCAGTGCTATCGAAGAGGACCGCAAGGCACTCTTATCCCTGTGTCCGCAGATAACCGAGGCGGACTGGGCCAAAGCCAGCGGGTGTCCGGGCTGGTCGGTTCAAGATCTCGTGTCCCATATGGCGTGCAGCTTCTGGCTGGCCGTCGACCCAGGTAAGTTGCCCGATCCGCACGGGCTGCCCGCAGAACGAGCGGCAGACCTCTATGTCGAGTCGCGCCGCTCGATGACACCGGAAGAAGTTGTCGCCGACTATGAGTCCGTCAGCCTGCGGGGCCTGGAACTGCTCAGTGCGCTCGAGGACCAGGACGTCGAAGTGCCGCTGGGGGACGTCGGAACCTATTCGGCGGCGGTGATTCCGAACGCCTTCGCTTTCGAGGCCTACGTGCATATCCGGTATGACCTCTTTCCTCCAAACGGTCCCCTGCGCGGACGGCCGCCGGCTTCAGACGAACTACGGCTCGCTCCGACGCTCGAGTGGATCGAGGTGGCGCTGCCCCAGCAGAATGCGGATGTGATGGAACGGATGAATGGCGCGGTCGAGATGCGGCTGGAAGGCCCGTGCGGACGGAAGCTGCGCATCGGCGGAGGCGACGTCGGGGCCCGCATCACGTCGGATTCCGAAGCGTTCGTGCGGTGGGTGACTCAACGAGGCAGTTGGGAGGATCTGGGCGTGACGGCTGACGGGGATCCATCGGACCTAGAGCTCATGCGCCAACTGACGGTGTTCTGACGGTGTTGTGACCGTGTCAGGAAGCGGCCAACGACGCGATCATCCGCTCGATCACCGCGCCCGCGTCGCGGCGTGCCTGCGTGGGGTCATCGGCGCGGGTGATGTAAAGCGCCGCCTCGCTCATCGCTCCTAACAACGTGTGTGCGGTCGCTTCCACCGGCTGCGCGGGGATGGCACCGGTTTGGATGGCGTGGGTCAAAAGCGCGCGCACCAGCGCGACGTTCGAGTTGTTCTCCATGTCGTTCCACCGTGCCCAACCCAGCACTGCCGGCGCGTCGACCAACACGATCCGCTGAATCTCGGGGTCGACGGCGGCATCGAGCCACATGCCGGCGCCCAGCCGCAGGACGGCGAGGGGATCGCCCGGGTCGGCCGCGGCGATGGCCTGTCCCATTCGTTCGTTGACCTCGCCGTCGACGCGTTCGTACACCGCCGTGAACAGTTCGGTTTTGTCGGCGAAATGGTGATACAGCGCGCCACGGGTCAGCCCGGCGGCCTGCACGATCGTTTCGAGGGCCACCTCGCTATAGCCATGTGTCGCAAACAATGTGCGCGCGGCGGCGATGAGCGCGTCGCGCGTATCCGCGGAGCGCTCGGCCTGTGTTCGGCGGCGATTAGTCACTAACCTTAGCCTTCGTACATACAGTATGTATGTTAGTACGTACTGGATGTGAGCCTGACAATCTTCACGCCGCCTTCCGGGGGTTGAGATGCCCACGGTTGATCTTGCCCAGGGCGGCATACATTATCGCGCGGTCGGACCGGACAACCGTGCGGCACCGCCGGTGGTTTGTGCACGGACTGCTGTGCAACGGCGAAGTCTGGACCGGCGTCGCCGACGTGCTGGCCGCCCGCGGCGTACGCTCCTACGCGCCTGATCTGCCGCTGGGATGTCATCCGATTGGACCAGAACCTGACGCCGATTTGAGGTCATGATCGTGCCGCGACCATGACGTATGGGGTTACGGCGGGTTCGCCAGGCCGACCGGCAAGCACAAACTCGAAACCTGCGGGGCTGGTGAAGAATTCGGAGTCGGCGGCACCTGAAACTCGGCTGGCCGAGGCGCAATCAGGCGCTGCGGCGGATCCCCCGTACGCGCCCGATGTCGCCCTTGAGCAGCATGTCGCGCTCGGATTCGGACAGGCCGCCCCAAACCCCGTAGGGCTCGCCGACCCCCAGCGCATGGGAGCGGCACTCCTCGATCACCGGGCAGCGCCGGCACATCTCCTTGGCGCGCTGCTCGCGTTGCATGCGGGCGCGGCCGCGCTCGCCGTCGGGGTGGAAGAACATCGATGAATCGACGCCGCGGCACAGGCCTTGCAATTGCCAGTTCCAGATGTCGGCGTTGGGTCCAGGTAGCTGCTCCGGCTGTGGCATTGGTGATCCCCTCTCTTCAGGGCACGCCCAAGTGGGAGGTCGGGTTCGCGACAGGCGCGAGTGTGCAACTTCGATTTCCGTGGCGTCACCGATGACTACCGTCAATGTTAGACGTTAGGGGGGCTACCGAAATGCAGTCAATAGGCATGAACCCCGCTCAAATATTAAGCGTTGCAAGAGAATTAACTCCCCGTTCATCTGCCAAGCATTTGCGGAACGCAAGACATGCTAACAACATTCCGATCGATCCAAGATTTCCCAGCTCAGGGATGTTCGGCCAGGTAGTCGCAATTAGGGTGCAGGGGCCCTGGGTAATGTCTCGGTAACCCGCAGACCACACACTTTTTACTAATGACCTACTGGCTGTCAACGTGATTGAAACTCGCCACACTTCGAACCTGCAACGAACACTGGCCGCCGCCGCCTTCGGAAACGAGCCCGGCACCTGGCCGCTGCCCACGGCGACCACACCGGACCAACTCTGGCTGCGGGCCGTGGCGGCCGGCGGGCAGGGTCACTACGGCAGTGCCTACAGCGACCTGGCGGTGCTGCGCCGCAGCGCCGCCGCCGGGCGGTTGGTCTCGCTGGCGCACAGCACGCAGGGATCTTTCCTGCGTCAGCTCGGTTGGCACGCGCTGGCCCGGAGCTGGGACGGTCGGGCACTGGCGCTGGCGGGCACCGATCCCGAGGCCGGTGTCGACGCGCTGATCGGGCTGGCGGCCGACGCGCTCGGTGTGGGGCGGTTGGCTGCCGCGGCGACCTTGTTGACCTGCGCGGATGCCGTCCTGGACCCAGCCCGGTCGGCGGCCGAGCTGCCCGTGCAGGTGACCGACCGGCTGGCGGTGCGGCGCCGGTGGGTGGCCGCCGAGTTGGCGATGGCGGCAGGCGAGGGTCTCGTCGCGGTGCGCCGCGCGGAGGAAGGCGTCCAGCTGGCGCGGGCCATGGCCTCTGGTCCGATCGGGGCCGCGCCGGCGTCATGGGCGCGGCACCGGGTCAAAAGCGAGGTGGTCCTCGCCGCCGCCCTGTGCAGCGCGGGCGCCACCGAGCGGGCACGCACTGTCGCTCAGGCGGCGCTGGACGCCACCGGCCAATTGGGACTGACACCGCTGCGCTGGGCGCTGGCTTGCTTGCTGATCGATATCGGAAGCACAACATTTTCAGCACAACAGCTGCGCCGACTTATCGAAATTCGGGATATTTGCGCAGGCCAGGTGCGGCGCGCCGGGGGAACCTGGCATACCGCTTGAAACGCGGTCCGACCGTTATGGTCTAGCTGTGTCTTAGCCCGGGCTGTGTCCTGACCGTAATGTTGGAGAGACCACCGTCGATGAAAATTGAAGGGGATCGTCTCGACGCGGTGGTTGCGGAGGCCGTGGCTGGAGACCGGAATGCGCTTCGGGAGGTGCTGGAGACCATCCGCCCGATTGTCGTGCGGTATTGCCGAGCGCGAGTCGGCACGATAGAGCGGAGCGGCCTCTCAGCTGATGACGTGGCACAGGAGGTGTGCTTGGCCACGATAACGGCGTTGCCACGTTACCGGGATCGAGGACGCCCGTTCCTGGCCTTCCTGTACGGCATCGCGGCCCACAAGGTGGCCGACGCCCATCGGGCCGCCGGCCGTGACCTGACCTATCCCGCGGAGTCCGTTCCGGAGTGCCGGTCGGCCGACGCGGGCCCGGAACAGATTGCCATCGAAGCCGATTCGGTTATCCGGATGAACGAATTGCTCGAGATTCTGCCGGCCAAGCAACGCGAGATCCTGATCCTGCGCGTCGTGGTCGGCCTGTCCGCCGAGGAGACCGCCGCCGCCGTCGGCAGTACCACCGGAGCGGTCCGGGTGGCCCAGCACCGTGCACTGCAGCGGCTGAAGGGCGAAATCGTCGCGGCGGGTGACTATGCCTAGTGGGCCTGATTTCGGCTATGCGCTCGGCGACCAACCGGCTCTTGACCAGGTGGCCGGCACCGAACTGCTGCTCGACGCGCTCGCCGCGCGTACCGAGGTTCGGCTCGACGACCCCAAGGAGGACGCACTGGCCGCCCTGCTGGGGGACTGGCGTGACGACCTGCGCTGGCCACCGGCCAGTGCGCTGGTTTCGCAGGACGAGGCCGAGGAGGCGCTGCTCGCCGGTATCGGGGAGCGCCGGCGCGCCCGTCGCGGCCTGGCGGCGATCGGGTCGGTGGCTGCGGCGCTGTTGGTGCTGAGCGGCTTTGGTGCCGTGGTGGCCGAGGCCCGGCCCGGCGACGCGCTGTATGGCCTGCACGCGATGTTCTTCGACGAGCCGCGGGTCAATGAAGACCAGGTCATGTTGTCCGCCAGAGCCGATCTGGTGCGAGTTCAGCAGATGATCGACCAAGGGGAATGGGACCGGGCCCAGAATCAGCTGGCCGCGGTCACCAGCATGGTGCAGTCGATGAATGACGGTGAGACCCGGCAAAACCTGATGAACCAGGTGAATCTGCTGAACGCGAAGGTGCAGACCCGCAACCCGAACGCGACGCTGCCGCAAACCAAGCCGACGACCGCTCGGGTCGTCTCGACCACTCCGGTTGTGCCGACCACGCCATCCGTGTCGAGCCCCCCAACGACGACCGGTCCCCGCGCCACGTCTACCGCGCCCAGCTCATCGCCTGCTGCGCCCAGCTCGTCTGCTGTGCCCAGCTCGTCGTCCCCGACCTCGACGTCGAGCCGGCCACGGAAACGGTCCCCGAGTCCTACAGCATCACAGCCGTCACAGCCGCCACAGCCGTCACCGGCGGTTAAGGCGGGGGGTTAAAAAAGCGGGTCAGTGATGCCGGCGATAGCCATCGGCGTCTGACGTCGCTTCGTTGAGCGACGCGTCCGCGTATCCGCGGCAGTAATCCCAGGTGACGTAAGCGTCGGGCTCGGGGTCATAGGCCGGCTCGTGCGGGCGAACGGTGCCGTCGATCAGCAGTTGCAGCAGGTTGGCACGCAACATGTCCCAGTCGTGATAGTGGTCTTGTTGGCACTCGTCGCAACACACCACGAGTCCGCGAATTCCCTTGTGCGCCAATAGGGCCTCGTAAACGGCCAGATCGGCCAGGTCGGCCTCGACCGCCATCCGCTCCTGCTGATCCAGGGGTTGGCCGGGCTCGACGGCTTCCAGCGCAGCCGACGGGTCGCAGGGGTCGTCGGCAAAAGGGTCGGGCGGCAAACCCGGCGGCAGGTGGTCGCGCACTCCCATAGCCTACGCAGGCAGGCCGTCATAACGCCAGCAGCGCGGCGCGCCCCAACAAGCGAGTCCGGGTGTCCGGAGAGCCGATAAGATGGATTTCTCACTCCGCATGCGTATGGAGGGCCCCACCGATGTCTCGTGGCATGTCCCACCTAGAAGACAGCTCTGACCTGGTTGCCAGTCCGTACCTGCGCGACTCGCCTATTCCAGACCTGGCGTATGACCCGGTGCCCACCGGGGGCGACGACCCGCACAAGGTGGCGATGCTAGGGCTGACGTTCGACGACGTGCTGCTGCTGCCCGCGGCGTCGGACGTGGTGCCCGCCACCGCGGACACCTCCAGCCAGCTCACCAAGAAGATCAGGCTCAAGGTGCCGCTGGTCAGCTCGGCGATGGACACCGTGACGGAGTCGCGGATGGCCATCGCGATGGCCCGGGCGGGCGGCATGGGAGTGCTGCACCGCAACCTGCCCGTCGCCGAACAAGCCGGCCAGGTCGAGATGGTGAAGCGCTCCGAGGCCGGCATGGTCACCGATCCGGTCACCTGCCGGCCGGACAACACCCTGGCCCAGGTCGAAGCGCTGTGCGCGCGGTTCCGGATCTCCGGTCTGCCGGTGGTCGACGACTCCGGTGGGCTGGTCGGCATCATCACCAACCGCGATCTGCGGTTCGAGGTTGACCAGACCAAGCAGGTCGCCGAGGTGATGACCAAAGCGCCCCTGATCACCGCCCAGGAGGGTGTCAGTGCCGACGCGGCGCTGGGCCTGTTGCGCCGCAACAAGATTGAAAAGCTTCCCGTCGTCGACGGGCACGGCCGGCTGACCGGGTTGATCACCGTCAAGGACTTCGTCAAGACCGAGCAGCATCCGCTGGCTACCAAGGACTGCGACGGCCGGCTGCTGGTAGGCGCGGCCGTCGGTGTGGGCGGCGATGCCTGGGTCCGCGCGATGATGCTGGTCGACGCCGGGGTTGACGTGCTGGTTGTCGACACCGCGCACGCGCACAACCGGCTGGTGCTCGACATGGTCGGCAAGCTCAAGGCCGAGGTCGGCGACCGGGTCGAGGTGATCGGCGGAAATGTCGCAACCCGGTCCGCGGCCGCGGCCCTGGTAGCGGCCGGTGCCGACGCGGTGAAAGTGGGCGTGGGGCCGGGTTCGATTTGCACCACCCGGGTGGTGGCCGGCGTCGGCGCGCCACAAATCACGGCGATTCTGGAAGCCGTCGCCGCATGCCGACCGGCGGGCGTGCCGGTCGTGGCCGACGGTGGACTGCAGTACTCCGGCGATATCGCCAAGGCGCTGGCCGCCGGCGCGTCGACGGCCATGCTGGGCTCGTTGCTGGCCGGCACCGCCGAGGCGCCCGGTGAGCTGATTTTCGTCAACGGCAAGCAGTACAAGAGCTATCGCGGCATGGGGTCGCTGGGCGCCATGCAAGGCCGGGGCTTGTCCGGCGGCGGGGGCAAGTCGTACTCCAAAGACCGCTACTTCGCCGACGACGCATTGAGCGAGGACAAGCTGGTACCCGAGGGGATCGAGGGCAGGGTGCCGTTCCGCGGTCCGCTGGCCTCGGTGATCCATCAGCTGACCGGGGGTCTGCGCGCGGCGATGGGTTACACCGGGTCTGCCACCATCGAGGTGCTGCAGCAGGCACAGTTCGTCCGGATCACACCAGCCGGGCTCAAAGAGAGCCACCCGCACGACGTCGCCATGACCGTCGAAGCGCCCAACTACTACGCACGCTGACACCAGGCTGACACCGATGGTCGAGATCGGGATGGGCCGTGTCGCCCGTCGCACATATGAACTCAGCGAGATCAGCATCGTGCCGTCGCGCCGCACCCGCTCGTCGCAGGACGTGTCGACGACGTGGCAACTGGACGCCTACCGGTTCGACATCCCGGTGGTGGCACATCCGACCGATGCGTTGGTGTCGCCGGAGTTCGCCATCGAGCTCGGCCGGCTCGGCGGGCTGGGCGTGCTCAACGGCGAGGGGCTGATCGGCCGGCATGCCGATGTCGAGGCCAAGGTTGCGCAGCTTGTCGAGGCCGCCGAAAAGGAGCCCGAGCCTTCGGCGGCGATCCGGCTGCTGCAGGAGCTGCACGCGGCACCGCTGGACCCGGACCTGCTGGGCGCCGCGGTGGCCCGCATCCGGGAGGCGGGAGTGATCACCGCGGTGCGAGTCAGCCCGCAAAACGCGCAGTCGCTGACGCCGGTGCTGATGCAGGCCGGTATCGACCTGCTGGTCATCCAGGGCACGATCATCTCCGCCGAGCGGGTGGCCAGCGATGGTGAGCCGCTAAATTTGAAGACCTTCATTTCCGAGCTCGACGTTCCGGTGGTCGCCGGCGGGGTGCTCGACCACCGCACCGCGCTGCACCTGATGCGCACCGGCGCCGCGGGCGTCATCGTCGGCTACGGCTCCACCAGAGGGGTGACCACCAACGACGAGGTGCTGGGCATCAGCGTGCCGATGGCGACCGCGATCGCCGACGCCGCCGCCGCGCGGCGGGAATACCTCGACGAGACCGGCGGCCGCTATGTGCATGTGCTGGCCGATGGCGACATCCACACCTCCGGCGAGCTTGCCAAAGCCATCGCCTGCGGTGCCGACGCAGTGGTCCTGGGCACGCCGCTGGCCGAATCCGCCGAGGCGCTCGGCTGCGGGTGGTTCTGGCCGACCGCTGCGGCGCACCCATCGTTGCCGCGTGGGGCGTTGCTGCAGATCGCCGTCGGCGAGCGGCCGCCGCTGCGGCAGATCCTGAACGGGCCGTCCGACGACCCGTTCGGCAGCCTCAACCTGGTCGGTGGCCTGCGTCGGTCGATGGCCAAGGCCGGTTATTGCGATCTCAAGGAATTCCAGAAAGTCGGTCTGGCGACCGGCGGCTGACGGCATGTTGATGGCGAACGGGGTGTTTCGGCACGCGAGATCGACGTTTTCGTGCTGGTCACTCGCACTTCTTCGCGAAAACGTCAATCTCGATGAAGCCTCGTCGCAACAGACGGGCTGCCCTTGAATTAACGACTCAAGACAGCAGACCAGGCCATCGTTAGCCGGCGCGCACCGGCGCCGCATGCACCGTGGCCACCTGTGACCCACCAAACAAGGCCGCCACCGCGTTGGTCCGCGTAGTTGGTTCCGCCGCTGTTGGTGCGAGCCTTCGCGGGACTACTCGTCGTATGCCTTGTGGTACGTCGCTGACCACCTGGCCTTGTTGCCCCTGCAGGCGTGGTAGGTCATCGAAATGAAGTTCCGCCACCACCCCGGTGCCGGCGGTTGGTTCCCGGTCGTCTCATGCCTGCGTGCGAACACGGTCATTTCGGTCCATCCTTTGCGAGGGGGCCGTAGTCGATCGACTACACCAAAGCAAGTGTAGCTGTGCGACTACACTGTAGTCAAATGACTACAAGCGTTACCGCGCTGCCCGTTCGGGGTTAGGGTTGACTAACTGACCTGGGCTGTGTGACGGGCGTCATACTGCTCCGATGAAGCCGGATTACGACGTACTGATCATTGGTTCGGGATTTGGGGGCAGCGTCAGTGCGCTGCGGCTGACGGAAAAGGGCTATCGGGTATGCGTGCTAGAGGCCGGCCGCCGCTTCTCCGATGAGGAGTTCGCCAAGACGTCTTGGGATCTGCGCAAGTTCTTGTGGGCGCCCAAGCTGGGTTGCTACGGCATCCAGCGGATCCATCCGCTGCGCAACGTGATGATCTTGGCCGGCGCCGGGGTGGGGGGCGGTTCGCTGAACTACGCCAATACGTTGTACGTGCCGCCGGAGCCGTTCTTTGCCGACCAGCAGTGGAAGCACATCACCGACTGGCGCAGCGAGCTGGGGCCGCACTACGACCAGGCGCAGCGGATGCTCGGCGTGGTGTTCAACCCAACGTTCACCGACGCGGACCGCATCTTCAAAGAGGTCGCCGACGAGATGGGGTTCGGCGACACGTTCGTGCCGACTCCGGTTGGGGTGTTCTTCGGGCCCGACGGCACCAAGGCGCCGGGCCAGACCGTCCCCGACCCGTATTTCGGCGGCGCGGGCCCGGCGCGCACGGGCTGCCTGGAATGCGGTTGCTGCATGACGGGCTGCCGCCACGGCGCCAAGAACACGCTGGTCAAGAACTACCTTGGCCTCGCGGAATCGGCAGGTGCGGAAGTGATTCCGATGACGACGGTGAAGAGCTTCGAGGAGCGGTCCGACGGGTTGTGGGAGGTCCGGACCGTTCGCACCGGCAGCTGGGTGCGCAGGGACAGGCGCACGTTCACCGCCTCGCACCTGATCCTGGCCGCGGGCACCTGGGGCACCCAGCATCTGCTGTTCAGGATGCGGGATAAGGGCGCGCTGCCCCGCCTTTCCGAGCGCCTGGGTGTGCTGACCCGGACCAATTCCGAGTCGATCGTCGGCGCCGCGACATTGAAGGTCAATCCGGACCTGGACCTGACCCACGGCGTGGCGATCACCTCCTCGATCCACCCCACGCCGGACACGCACGTCGAACCCGTGCGCTACGGCAAGGGCTCCAACGCGATGGGACTGCTGCAGACGTTGATGACCGACGGCTCCGGACCCGGGGGCACCGATGTGCCGCGCTGGAAGCAGCTGCTGCACGTCGCCCGCGAGGATCCGCGCCAAATCATCCGGTTCATCAACCCCCGCCAGTGGAGCGAACGCACGGTGATCTCGCTGGTGATGCAGCATCTGGACAACTCGATCACCACGTTCACCAAGCGCGGCAAGCTGGGCATCCGCTGGTACTCCAGCAAACAGGGACACGGCGAACCGAATCCGACGTGGATCCCGATCGGTAACGAGGTCACCCGCCGTATCGCCGAAAAGATCGACGGTGTGGCGGGCGGCACCTGGGGCGAGCTGTTCAACATCCCGCTGACCGCGCATTTTCTCGGCGGTGCGGTGATCGGCGACAGTCCCGCGCATGGGGTGATCGACCCCTATCACCGGGTCTACGGCTATCCGACGATGTTTGTCGTGGACGGCGCCGCGATCTCGGCCAACCTGGGCGTCAACCCGTCGCTGTCCATCGCCGCCCAGGCCGAGCGGGCCGCCTCGCTGTGGCCGAACAAGGGCGAGGACGATCTGCGGCCGCTGCAAGGCGACGCATATCGTCGGCTGGATCCGATCGCGCCGGAACACCCGGTGGTTCCGTCCGCGGCGCCGGGCGCGCTGCGCTGGTTGCCGATCGATCCGATCAGTTCGGCCGGCTAACGCGTTAGCGGGTAAAGCGCTGCCACCACCGTCGCGTCCGGCGGCGCCCTGAGCTTGACCTGAAGCGGGCGATCATCATCACGAGCGGATCCGTGCCCGCCTCCCCGATCTCGGCCGCCGCGTCGAACGCCTGCCACAGGTCAAGCTCGGGGCACCACTGGTACCCGGTGCCGTCGACCACGAAAACCGGAACCGAGCAAACGGGCTCCAAGGTCGCGGTCGCTATCGCGTCGTAGCCGTCGAAGCGCTCGATCACGTCTGCCCACATGTCGTGGCCGTGGTAATCCGCCAGGGTCTGCTGCACCGAGTCCAGGGCGTTGCCGGGCCAGCCGGTGGAGCTGGTGGCGGAATAGGTCTTCTTCGTGGTCATATTGACGGCCTCGGGGGTCGGGCTCGGCATGAGTTTTCCTTATTTGGTGTCGGGATATCTAGTGGGCGACCGGGGCGCGGGCGTCAGCTGGCAAGCGCCTCGAGCGGTGCGCCGCTGATCACCCGGCTGGGCGCGCCGTGCACGTTGACGGGCACATCGCCCATCAAGGTGACCCGGTGCATGAGCCGGTACTGGTCGTCGTAGTCGTCGATTGCCCGGTGCTGTGTCGCCCGGTTGTCCCAGATGGCAACGTCGCCCGGCGCCCAGTTCCACCGGATGGTGTTCTCGGGCATGGTGATTCGCCGTTGCAGCAATTCGAGCAGCACGCTTGATTCGTAGTTGTCCAGACCGACAAAGCTGCGCACGAAATCTCCTGCCAGCAGGGTGCGCTCACGGGTCTGCGGGTGCACTCGCACCACGGGGTGTTCGGTGCGGAAATCAACCTTCTCGAAGGCCTGCCGGAACGCCCGCTGCGCGTCGGTCATCGATTGGACCGCTTCGTCCGTCACGTAGTCGTACCGGTTGGTGTGCAGCGCCCACATGTTCTCGACGAGCCCCTTGAGCGGTTCGGGCAGGTGCTCGTAGGCGGCCGCGGTCGAGGCCCACAGCGTCGACCCGCCATAGCTGGGCAGGGTGACCGCGCGCAGGATCGAGGCGGCCGGGTAATTGGCGACGAACGTGACGTCGGTGTGCCAGCGGGTGGCCTTGCCGTACTCGGAGTTGATCGGCGTGATGACGGGCGCGTTCTTGGCGGCCAGGAAAGCGGCTGCCGGGTGCCCGATCGGCGTGCCGAGCCGCCCGGCGAACGCGAGCTGGTCTCGGTCGTCGAGGTGGTGCTGGTCGCCGAAGAAGATCACCTTGTGGGTCAAAAGCGCCCGGCGGATCTCGCCGACGGTGGCCGCGTCGAGGTCGCCGCCGAGCTGCACCCCGTCGACTCGGGCACCGATGCGGCTTCCCAGCTTGGTGACGGTTAACCGGTTTGTCATTGCTGTAGTCCTTGGGTGAGTCGGCGTGTAGTCAATTGACTACATCGGTTAGTGTAGTCATATGGCTACGCGTTCGGCAAGTGCGCAGGGGAAAATTCCCACCGGGCGAGAAGAGGTGGCGGCGGCCGTCTTGGAGGCCGCCACCGACCTGTTCGCCGAGCGGGGCCCGGCCGCGACGTCCATCCGCGACATCGCCGCCCGCTCGAATGTCAACCACGGACTGGTGTTTCGCCACTTCGGCACCAAGGAACAGCTGGTCGGTGCCGTGCTCGATCACCTCGGCGAGAGTCTGTCCGGTCTGTTGCACTCCGATGCCCCGGCCGACGTCGTGGAACGGGCCCTCGACCTGCAGATGCGCGTCATGGCCCGGACGGTGCTGGACGGGTATCCGGCCGGGCAGATGCAGAAGCACTTTCCAAACATTCCCGAGATGCTCGACCGGGTGCGGCGACTGCACGACAATGAGACCAGCGCGCGGCTGGCGCTCGCCAATGCGCTTGCGCTGCAGTTTGGTTGGCGTTTGTTCGCGCCGATCCTGCGGTTTTCGACCGGAATCGAGGACCTGACGGGCGACGAGATACGGCAGGCGGTGGCCGACGAGATGGCCCGGATCGTCCGGCCGCACTGATCGCTCCCGGCCGGTTCCGGCCAAAAAAGCCGCGCTACCTGCGGCGCAAGAATTCTCCAAGATTTCCCCAAGGATCCTTTTAGCGCCAGCGCGGATCCTCTTCTGCACATGCCGAACATGCCGGGGCAGCAGCTGCAGAAGAGGGCAACATGACCAGCACCTTGAGCACGATGGTCGCCGCGGTGTCGCGGAGGACAGGCCTCGCGGCCATGTTGGGCGCGGTCGCCGCCGCGTCGACGATCGGATTCGCCGGTGTCGCGCACGCCGCTCCCCGCGCCGATTCAACCGGTGGGGGCCAGATGTACGGCGACCCCGGTGCTGCCGCTTCGTACTGGCGCCGGCAGCACGGATCCAACTGCGGGGAGATGGCGGTGGCCGATGTGGTCGGCCAGGTAACCGGCCGTGAGCCCACCGAGGACCAGATCGACGCCACGGCCCAAGGCACCCCGAGCGTCGCGCACCCCGGATCGATCTGGAAACCCGGCGGCACCACCGAGAATCGCGACCTGCCGGTGCTGCTGGCGCACTACGGCGTCCAGTCCACCGCCTCGAGCAGCTCTCTCGGCGTGCTGGAGCAGAGCCTGGCCGGGCGACGCAAGGTGATCGTCGGAGTCAACAGCGAAACCCTCTGGAACCAGCGTGGCAACCGCGGCGTCGAAGACCACTTCGTGGTCGTCACCGGCATCGACACCAAGGCCGGCGTCGTGCACCTCAACGACAGCGGCAGCAACACCGGCCGCGACGAGCAGATTCCCCTCGCCACCTTCGAACAGGCGTGGGCCACCAGCAACCACTTCACAGTCATCACCAGGTGAAGGCGCGCCGGATCTAAGGCGTTGGCGACGCAGCGGTAACCGTCGGTCTACTCATGGCCCGTCGATGCACCGGCTCGCGGCCCGGCGGCTGTGGCGGTGGCGGCAGCAGCGGCTTGCGGGGCCGCACCGCGATCGTCGACGGCGAGTCCGTGTTCAGGGTGAGGTCTTCGCCGGCGTGCCGCATGGTCAGCTCGGTGCCGGGCCCGTCGCGCAGGGTGTAGGTGACGTCCGCGTGGTTGGCGTCGACGGTGAGCCGGAACCCGCGCCAGCGCAGCCGGAACCGCAGACGCGAGATGCCGTCCGGCAGTTGGGGATCGATGTCCAGGACGCCCTCGTCGTCGCGCAGGCCACCAAAGCCCCCCACAATCGCCGTCCACGCACCGGCAAGCGAGGCCATGTGCAGCCCGTCGCGGGTATTGGCGTGCAGATCGCGCAGGTCGATCAACGCGGCCTCATAGGCGTAGTCATGGGCCAGCTCCAGATGGCCGACCTCGGCGCACATCACCGCTTGACTGCAGGCCGACAGCGACGAGTCGCGCACCGTGCGCCGCTCGTAGTAGTCGACGTTGCGCGCCTTCTGTTCGGGGGTGAACGCGTGGCTCTGCCATTGCATCGCCAGCACCAGGTCGGCCTGCTTGATCACTTGCGCGGGGTAGAGCCGTACGTAGGCCTCGTGCAGCAGCAACGGGTAGGTCGTGTTGGCTTCGAAGTCCCACTCCGCAAAGGTGGTGAACCCTTCGCACTGCTGATGAACGCCGAGCTGGGCGTCGTAGGGAATGTTGGCGGCGTCCGCGGCGTCGCGCCACGCGGCCGTCTCCTCGGTGGTGACCCCCATCGCTTCGGCCACCTCGGGGTGGCGGACGCAGCCATCGGCGGCAGTGCGCAGATTGTGTGCCGCCATCAAATTCGTGAACACGTTGTCGCGGACGATTGCCGTGTACTCGTCGGGACCGGTGACCCCGTCCAGGTGCCAGACGCCGTGCCGGTCATGGTGCCCAAGCGACATCCACAGCCGGGCGGTCTCGATGTGCACCACAAGCCCGCACTCTTCCTCCAGCGAGTGGTCGCCGGTGACGATGCGATACCGCTCGAACGCCATGGCGATGTCGGCGTTGATGTGAAAGGCCGCCGTGCCGGCCGGCCAGTAGGCCGAGCACTCCTGGCCGCGGATGGTTCGCCAGGGAAACGCGGCGCCTTCGAGGCCGAGTTCGGCCGCCCGCTCCTTGGCGAGTTGCAATGTCGACGCCCGCCACCGCAACGCGTCGGCGACCGCATGCGGCGCGGTGTAGGTGAGCACCGGCAGCACGTAACCCTCGGTGTCCCAGAAGGCGTGGCCGTCGTAGCCGGTTCCGGTGAGCCCCTTGCTGGGGATCGCGCGGCGTTCGGCGCGGGCGCTCGCCTGTAGCAGGTGAAATAGCCCGAACCGCACCGCTTGCTGAGACTCCGGGTCGCCCTCGACCTCGACGTCCGCGCTGTCCCAGAAGTCGTCGAGGTAGGCCCGTTGCGCGTCCAGCAGCCCCTGCCACCCGCTGTACCGGGCGCTGTGCAGTGCGGCGGCGGCCTGGTCGCGCAGCGCCGGGCGGGAACGCTGGCTGGACCAGCCGTACGCCAGGTATTTGACGATGCGCAGCTTCTGGCCCGGACGCAGCCCGCAGATCACGGTGGTCCGGGCCAGGTCGGCACGCACGTCGGTGGTGATCTCGACCCGCCCCGGGACCTCGACCTCGTGATCCATCCCAGCCGCCATCATCAGGGCGCTGGCCCGGGTCCGGTGCATGAGAACTGCTCCGCGCTCGGTGTTTTCGTGGTCGACGGCCTCCAGCGGCTTATCCAGAATGGCCGACACCCGCGGGTCGCCCGAGGTCTGCGGTTGGTCCTCGTTGGTGACGAGCTCGGACTGCACGGTCACGCGGACGAAATCCTCGACCGCTTCCACGACATACTCGATCGCCGCGACTCCGCGCTGGGCCAGCGACACCAGCCGGGTGGACACCACTTTGACTTGTTTGCCCGCCGGCGATTGCCAGTGCGCGCGGCGGGTCAGCGTCCCGGCGCGCAGGTCCAGCACCCGCTCGTGGGAGATCAATTTGCCGTACCGGACGTCCAACGGCTCGTCCTCGACGAACAGCCGAATGATCTTGCCGTTGGTGACGTCGACGACGGTCTGGCCGGCTTCCGGGTACCCGTACCCGGCCTCGGCGTAGGGCAGCGGCCGGATTTCGAAGAAGGAGTTCAGATAGGTGCCCGGCAGGCCGTACGGCTCGCCCTCGTCGAGGTTGCCGCGCAACCCGATGTGTCCGTTGGACAGTGTCAACAAGGATTCCGACTGGGCCAGCAGGTTGAGGTCGAGCCGGGTCTCACGGACCTGCCACGGTTCGACGGGGAAGGCTTCCTCGGTGATCATCGCTTTTCCTCAGTGGTCATGAGCGCAGCAGTTCGGCGAGATCGGTTACCACCATGTCGGCGCCGTTGCGGCGCAAATCCTCGGCCTGGCCCACCCGGTCGACGCCAACCACGAAGCCGAAGTTACCCGCACGGCCGGCCGCCACACCCGAGAGTGCGTCTTCGAAAACGGCCGCCGCGTCGGGCGCGACGTCGAGCAGTTGCGCCCCGCGCAGGAACGAGTCGGGGGCGGGTTTGCCGGCGATGTGCTCTTCGCGCAGCGTGTTGCCGTCCACCCGCTGCTGGATGAACCGGTCCAGTCCGGTGATCTTGAGTACCTCGGGCGTGTTGGCGCTGGCCGACACCACGGCGATACCGAGACCGGCGGCCGAGACAGCCTCCAGGTAGCGCCGCGACCCGTCGAACACCTCGACGCCATCGTCATTGAGGACCTTCTGGAACATGTCGTTCTTACGGTTGCCCAGGCCGTAGATCGTGTCGGCGTCGCCGGGGTCATCGGGGTTGCCATCGGGCAGTTCGATTCCCCGGCTGTCCAGAAACGACCTCACGCCGTCTTCGCGTTTCTTGCCGTCGACGTATTTGCGGTAGTCCGCCGCCGGATCGAAGGGGACGAATTTTTCTCCGGTGCGCTCGGCGCGCTGGGACAGGTAGGTGTCGAACGTGGCCTTCCAGGCCTTGGTATGCACGCTGGCGGTGTCGGTGAGCACACCGTCGAGGTCGAACAGACAGGCACGCACCTTCTCTGGCAGACCCAGCCCTGGGCTCACAGCGGGGACCTCACTCTCGGGTTTCTCGAGTTTCGTCGGTGGTCGGGCGATACCACTTCACCATGCTTACCGCTGTGCCGCCAGCAAGCTCCATCGGGGGTGGCCCACTACCGCGGTATCGCGTTGCCTGTGGCGCGCCGAACCGGTAGCCAGCAGGCCGCCAGTGGGACCGTGGTGAGCAATCCGAGCGCCACCACGCCCGCGAGGTGCTGGTGCTCGTCACGCATGGCAACGGCCATGACGAGCATGACCCCGAAGTGGGCGGCGTTCGCGGTGAGATTGAAATCAAGGAACAGTCGGTTCGCGAGCGGGGCGCGCGCCGATCCGAACAGGAACAGTGCCCAGACGATGTAGACGGTGGCGAACATGACGGCCACCGCGTCGCCGCCCGCTTCCCAGTCGAAGAGTCGGGCCAGCACGGGCGGCAGCCCGTTGATGTGATGCGCGGACGCGAGGATCAGGTCGGGCACGAAGAAGGCCAGATAGCCGACCGCGGTCAGCCGAATCATCACGGGAAGCCAAGACGCCGCGCGGCTCGGCCGGGTCGCCGCGGCCTCGTTCCATGTCATGGTGTAGCGCTGATCTGTAATCCCGTTGAGCCGCATGCCATTCAACCTGCACTGACGGCGCGCGCGACGCCTTGGACGGCTCGCAGGCGTCCGTCGGCGAGGGCGCGGGTGAGGTTCTCGACTTTTGTTCTGAAGTCGGTGACGAAGGCGTGCAGGCCCAGCGGGTTGGCTGGCTGGGCCAACAGCGTCTGCATCAGCGTGGTCGCCTGGTCGGTGAGATCGTTCCACTGCTCGACCACGAACCCGCAGGACTCGACGACGGCGCGCAACCGGTCCGGGGTAACCAGGTGGCTGCGGGTGGGTTCGTCGGCCCACGGCAGGGGATAGTCGAGTTGGGAGCCGCTGCTGATCGTGATGTCCCACAGGCCAAGCCGGCCTCCGCTGACCAGCACTCGACGGGCTTCGGAGTACAAACGCGCCTTGTCGGCCACGTTCATCTGGACATGCTGGCTGATGGCGACGTCAAGGGTGGCGTCTGCGAAGGGCAGCTCGGTGACGTCTGCCTGACGTACGGATATCTCGCTTGTCCAGGCCGACGAGTCCGTTCAGCCAGCGATTGGTCTCGCAGTACTCCTCGGTCAGATCGACGGCGCTCACCCGACAGCCGAAGCGGTCGGCGACGAAACGGGCGGTGCCGCCGATTCCGCTGCCGGCGTCGAGCACCTCGCTCCCGCCGGTGATCTCGAGCAGGTCCACCAGTTGGGCGGTGGCGTAGCGGCCCATGGTGTGGAAGTCCTCCAGCAGCCCGAGGTCGGCGGGCGCCAGGTGGTAGAGGTCCTTTCCGGCGCTGACCAGAGCCTGCTCGATGTTGTGTCGGGATAGCCCCGTCGAGTACTGGGCGCGGATCTGCATGTCGTTCATGTCTGCTCAAACCTCCACTAGTGCCGATAGGGTGTCCGACGGAGTTGCTTGCTCGCGTCGTGGCGGCAGCAGCCACACGACGACGACCGCCGCGGCAAGTGCGATACCGGCGCAGACCAGCGATCCCACCTGCAGCCCGTCCAGGAAGGCGCGATCGACGGCGCCCCGGACAGCGGCGGCCGGTCCGGCTGGTATCTGTCCGATCACCTTGTGCGCCACGGCCATTGACCGCCCCATCGCCGAGCGCACATCGGCGGGTAGCCCCGCCAACGCGGACGCCGAGCCGAGTCGACCAGAGTACACGGAGGCGAAGACGCTGCCCACGATGGCGACGCCGAGGGTGGCGCCGAGTTCACGCGTGGTGTCGTTGACGGCCGAGCCCACTCCCGCCTTGTCGGCGGACAACGATCCCATGATCGCCTCGGTGGCCGGCGCGGTGGTGAGGCCGAGACCGCCGCCGAGCAGCAGCATCTGCAGCGCGATCTGGTAGTAGGGCGTTGCCGCATCCGCCGTGGACGCCCATGCCAATCCGGCCGCGAACACCGTCAGGCCGGCGGCGACGACGGCGGTGGTGCCGACCCGTTCCACCAGTCGGGGGGCCAGGACGCTGGCCAGCGCGATCGAGAACGCGACCGGAAGCAACCGCACCCCGGTCTCGAATGCGCTGTAGCCCTTGATGAATTGGAAGTACTGGGTGATGACGAAGATGAACCCGAACAGGGTCAAGAAGCCCGCGGTCACCGCCAGGCTGCCGCCGGAGAATCGGCGGTTGAAGAATACCGACACGTCCAGCATCGGATGGGTGCTGCGCCGCTCCCAGAGCGCGAATGCGGCGAGAACGACTGCGCCAAAAGCGAAGCCGGCCGCGGCCCGCGCGCTGCCCCAGCCCCAGGCGGGCGCTTCGATGACGGTGTAGATCAGCGCGGTGACACCGACCACGGACAGGATCAAGCCGGGGACGTCGACGCGCGGCGCCGCCGGGTCACGCGAGGTCGGAACGAACAGGATTCCGCCGATGATGGCCAGCACGGCGATCGGAATGTTCACCATGAAGATCGAGCCCCACGAGAAGTGCTGGAGCAGCCAGCCGCCGGTGATCGGTCCGACGGCCACCCCGATACCCACCATGGCCGCCCAGACCCCGATCGCCTTGGCGCGAGGCGCCGGGTCGGTGAAGATGTTGCTGATCAATCCCAGGGTGGTCGGGAAAATCACCGCCGCGCCGACGCCCATCGCGGCGCGCGCCGCGATCAGCGCATCCGCCGAATTCACCTGTGCCGCAACCGCGGAGGTGATCGCGAACAGTGCGAGCCCGGAACTGAGCCAGCCACGTCGGCCGTAGCGATCGGACAGGCTGCCGGCCGAAAGCAGCAGGGCGGACATGACCAGGGTGTACGCGTCGACGATCCATTGCAGTTGCGCGGTCTCGGCGCCGAGGTCGCGCGACAGTGTGGGCAGTGCGACGTTGACGATCGTGGCGTCGACGCTGATGACGAAGACGCTGAGGCAAATGACGGCCAGCGCGGGAATCGGGCGATTGCGAAATACCGGATGACGAAGATCGATGTTCATGGGCAAGACTCTAAAGTCGCTGGACAAGATAATCAAGTAATAAGTTGAAAAAGACGTCGGCTAGCTAGTAGAGTGGTGAAGTGCCCGCCCGCCGGAACTACAACCAGAACTGCCCCATTGCTCGCGGACTCGACGTGTTGGGCGAGCGGTGGACATTGCTGATCCTGCGCGAGTTGGTCGGCGGAGCCCGTCGCTACGGCGACCTGCGCGCCGAGCTGCCCGGCATCGCGACCAACCTGCTCGCCGAGCGACTCAAGGAGCTGCAAGACGCTGGGCTCGTCGACCGCACTGATCTAGCACCGCCGATCGCGCGCACCGTCTACTCCCTTAGCGAACTCGGCTGGCAGCGGGTGCTGCCGATCTTGCAGAGCATCGCATGGTTTGGCCTGGACCGGCTGGACCCGTTTGACTCGATAGCCAGTGGACCGGTATCGCCGCTGAACGGGTTCCTCGCCGGAATCCTGCTGGGCTTCAACCCGGCCGGCGCAGCTGGCGTGGCTGCGTCATACCGTGTCGAGATCGACGGGCGCCGGTTCGAGTTCGCGGTGGTCCAGGGCCATCTCGCGGCCGCGCACGGCGAACCGGCGGTGACGATCACCGCAAGTGCCGCGGACCTGGTGACCGCGCGCCTCGGATCCAGCGAGGCCAAGCGCAATGCAGCGCTGCGGCGAGTCAAATTCGACGGCGACCGCGACGCCGTCGACGCGGTGCGCACCATGTTTTCGCTCCAATAGGCTAGAACGATGGCGCCCTGGGAGCCGTTAGCGGTGCTCAGAAGCGCTGGAGTACCCACTAAACTTGCGGCGTGGCGAAACCTGGTGAGCGCGAAGCGGCCGGACTTGCCTCGCCGCGGCCCGTGTTGGTGGTCGACTTCGGTGCGCAGTATGCGCAGTTGATCGCCCGCCGGGTTCGTGAGGCGCGGGTGTTTTCGGAGGTAATCCCGCATACCGCGTCGGTCGCGGAGATCAGGGCCCGTGATCCGCTGGCGCTGGTGCTTTCCGGCGGACCGGCCAGTGTTTATGCCGACGGTGCTCCGCAACTCGATCCGGCGCTCTTCGACCTCGGTGTGCCGGTGTTCGGTATCTGCTACGGGTTTCAGGCCATGGCGCAGGCGCTCGGCGGGACGGTCGCGCACACCGGCACCAGCGAGTACGGCCGCACCGAACTGAAAGTCCTTGGCGGCGATCTGCATTCGGGCCTGCCCGCGGTCCAGTCGGTCTGGATGAGCCACGGTGACGCCGTCACCGCCGCTCCGGACGGATTCGACGTGGTGGCCAGCAGCGCGGGCGCGACGGTGGCCGGCTTCGAGAACCGGGGCCGGCGCCTGGCCGGGGTGCAGTACCACCCGGAGGTGATGCACACCCCACACGGACAACAGGTGCTCAGCCGGTTTCTGCACGACTTCGCCGGGCTCGGCGCGGATTGGACGGCGGCCAACATCGCCGAGGCGCTGGTCGAGCAGGTGCGCGCCCAGATCGGCGACGGCCATGCGATCTGCGGGCTGTCCGGCGGTGTGGATTCCGCGGTGGCAGCGGCGCTGGTCCAGCGCGCCATCGGCGACCGGTTGACCTGTGTCTTCGTCGACCATGGACTGTTGCGCGCCGGCGAGCGCGCGCAAGTGCAGCGCGATTTCGTGGCTGCCACCGGCGCCAACCTGGTGACCGTCGACGCGGCGGAGACTTTCCTCGAGGCGCTGTCCGGTGTGACCAATCCCGAGGGCAAGCGCAAGATCATCGGCCGGCAGTTCATCCGTGCCTTCGAGGGCGCGGTGCGAGACATCGTGGGTGACAACGGTTCTGAGGGTTCTGAGGGTTCTGAGGGTTCTGAGGGTTCTGAGGGTTCTGAGGTCGAGTTCCTGGTGCAGGGCACGCTGTATCCGGACGTGGTCGAGTCCGGTGGGGGCAGCGGCACCGCGAACATCAAGAGCCACCACAACGTCGGCGGCCTGCCCGACGACCTGAAGTTCACGCTCGTCGAGCCGCTGCGGCTGCTGTTCAAAGACGAGGTGCGCGCGGTGGGTCGCGAACTCGGACTTCCCGAGGAAATCGTTGCGCGGCAACCCTTCCCGGGGCCGGGCCTGGGCATCCGGATCATCGGCGAGGTCACCGCCAAGCGGCTGGACACGCTGCGGCGAGCCGACTCGATCGCGCGTGAGGAGCTGACCGCGGCCGGCCTGGACAACCAGATCTGGCAGTGCCCGGTGGTGCTGATGGCCGACGTCCGCTCGGTCGGCGTGCAGGGCGACAACCGCACCTACGGGCACCCGATCGTGCTGCGTCCGGTGTCCAGTGAGGACGCCATGACCGCCGACTGGACCCGGGTGCCCTACGACGTGCTGGAGCGCATCTCGACCCGCATCACCAACGAGGTGGCCGAGGTCAACCGCGTGGTGCTGGACATCACCAGCAAGCCGCCCGGCACCATCGAGTGGGAGTAACTAACTCACGAATTCACGCTTGCCGTAGGCAATCGTGGCGGCATTCCAGCTCCCACCGGCCTCACCGACGAGTCGGCGGGCAACATCGCGATCACCGTTGCCGGCGACCAGGATCAGGGTGTGGTCGGTGGTGGTGACGGATCCGCCCCGCAATCGGCCGCGGGCCGCCGAATCGGCCACCAGCGCGTCGCGGAGGCGCGCGATGTCGACGTCGGGCACGGCGATGATGATCGCGTCCGCCCCGGGCGCATGCGGCAGGTAGTCGAAGGTCAGCACCGACTCTTGGTTGAACTGGCGGCGCAGCGCCTCGGCGACGGCGTGCAACGTGGGCTCGTCGGCGCCGCACAGATGGAATTCGCGCGAGCGCTCAAAGCTGGCCTGCTGCAACCCGGTTGACCAGAACACCCCGTCGACCGGTGTGGATCCCGTCACCGCCGCGCCGTTTAATGCGATCGTCGCGTCGGCTTGCAGCTCGAACAGGGGATCGGTGTTGTCGGTGGCGAATAACTCCGCGTGTGGATCGCCCGTCCGGCAGGGCCCTTCTGATCCTTGGTCGCCGCGGGCCGGTGGAGGCGCCGCGACGCCGCCGGATAACAGCAGGCCAGCCGCTAGTACAGAAAGGGTGCTGCACGACCGCACAAGGCAGCGTCTCACACGGCTAGACGGCCCGCTTGATGGCCGGCTTGACGGTGTCGGCGGGTGGGTGTTTACTCGATTCTATCGAACATATATTCGAAAAATAGTTGGAACTAGAGGCCGATAGAGGCTGGGTAGGAGGCTGGTCATGACTGCGGCTTTCGCCTCCGCTCAGCGGCAGGAAAATCGCGCTGAACAGCTCGAATCGTTGCGCCGCAAGATCGCGGCAGTGTCCGGAAAGGTGCCTTCGGGTGACCCGCTGCCAGGGTGGCCCACCCAGTTGCCCAGGGGAACGGTGGCGGTGTTGTCGGGAGCCCGGTCACTGCTGCTGAGGATGGTGGCCGCGGTGACGGCGGCCGGGGGTAACGCGGCCATCGTCGGCCAGCCGGATATCGGACTGCTGGCCGCCGTGGAGATGGGGGCGGATCTGAGCCGGCTTGCGGTGATACCGGATCCGGGGACCGATCCGGTGGAGGTGGTCGCGGTGCTCATCGACGGCATGGACCTGGTGGCGCTGGGTCTGGGTGGGCGCCGGGTGTCACGGACGCGGGCGCGGGCAGTGGTGGCTCGCGCCCGCAGTAAGGGCTGCACTCTGCTGGTCACCGACGGCGACTGGGAAGGGGCGCCGACGCGGCTGGAGGCTCGGGTGTGCGGCTATGAGATCACGGCGGGTAACCGGGACACGCCCGTCTGCGGATTCGGGCGGATCAGTAGGGTGCGGCTACAGGTCAGCGGCGTGGGTGCGGGGGGGCGGACGATCGGCCGGGCGCGAACGGGGTGAATTCGGGTGGCTGGTTCCCTGGCTGGTTCCCCGTCTGGTTCCCGGGTGCTGGCGATCTGGTGCATGGATTGGCCGGCGGTCGCGGCGGCCGCGGCCGCGGGCCAGCCCGCGACCGCCCCGGTCGCGGTCACCCTGGCCAACCGGGTGATCGCCTGCTCGTCGGCCGCCCGTGCGGCGGGAGTGCGGCGAGGTTTGCGACGCCGGGAGGCGGCCGCCCGTTGTCCGAACCTGCACGTCGCGACCGCCGACGCTGACCGCGACGCACGCTTTTTCGAGGGGGTGATCGCGGCGGTCGACGACCTGGTGCCCCGCGCCGAGGTGCTGCGGCCCGGGCTCCTGGTGCTGCCGGTGCGCGGGGCAGCCCGCTTCTTCGGGTCCGAGCATCAGGCGGCCGAGCGGCTTATCGACGCGGTGGCTGTGAGTTCAGTGGCCGGCGCCGAGTGTCAGATCGGGATCGCCGACCAGTTGTCCACCGCGGTCTTCGCCGCGCGTGCGGGCCGTGTCCTGGAGCCGGGAGGCGACGCGCGGTTCTTGTCGGTGCTGTCGATCCGGCAGCTTGCCACCGAGCCGAGCCTGTCCGGTCGGAGCTCGTCCGGTTTGGGGCGAGAAGAACTGACGGATCTGTTGTGGCGGATGGGGATTCGCACCATCGGGCAGTTCGCCGCACTGTCGCGTACCGATGTGGCTTCCAGGTTCGGCGCCGACGCGGTGAGCGCACACCGGTTCGCCCGCGGCGAACCCGAACGAGGACCGTCCGGCAGTGAGCCGCCGCACGAGCTGGACGCCGAGCTGCACTGCGATCCGCCGATCGACCGGGTTGATGCCGCGGCATTCGCCGGGCGCTCGCTGGCCGGCACGCTGCATCAGACGCTGATGGCCGCCGGAGTGGGATGCACCCGGCTGGCCATCCACGCCGTCACCGCCAACGGCGAAGAGCTGAACCGGGTTTGGCGGTGCGCCGAGCCGTTGACCGAGGATGCCACCGCCGACCGGGTGCGCTGGCAACTGGATGGATGGCTGAGCAATCGGACCGTTCTGGACCGACCGACCGCACCGGTGACGCTGTTACGCCTGCAGGCGGTGGAGGTGGTGACCGCCGAGGCGCTGCAGTTGCCGTTATGGGGTGGCTTGGGCGAGGAAGACAGGCTTCGGGCTCGCCGGGCGCTGGTGCGGGTGCAGGGCCTGCTCGGTCCGGAGGCGGTGCAGGTGCCCGTACTGTCCGGCGGCCGCGGGCCGGCCGAACGCATCACGCTGACCCCGCTGGGCGACGAGCCGGTACCGCGGGCCGATCCGGGTCTGCCGTGGCCCGGCCAACTGCCCGAGCCGTCGCCGGCGGTACTGCTCGACGACCCGGTGGAGTTACTTGACGCCCAGGGAAATCCGGTGCGGGTGACCAGCCGGGGGGTGTTCTCCGCCGACCCCGCGCGACTGACCGGCGGTGGCGTTCTCGGCCGGGACGACCGGCTGCGCTGGTGGGCCGGACCGTGGCCGGTCGACGAGCGGTGGTGGGATCCCGACCGTTCGGCGGGCCGCACCGCCCGGGCCCAGGTATTGCTGGAGGGTGGGCGGGCACTGTTGCTGTGCTACCGCCAAAGGCGTTGGTACCTCGAAGGAATCTACGAGTAACACCACGCCGAGTCGCCGCCGACCTAAGGTTCAGCCCAGCCGACGTGCGAACGGGCCGACCCGTTCGATGAACCGCTCGAAGAATACCGCCGGGTCGACGTCAATGCCGATCTGCGCGTTGGGTTCTCGGTTCCAGTGCCCCTCCCAGTCGGTCACCGTCATGCCGCGGGTCAAGGTCCCCGTCAGCTCGATGTCCACCGTCGCCGGCCGGGTCGTGACGAGTTCCGGGATCGAGCGCGACCGCGGCCGCCAACGGATCATGCATATACGCCCGATAGCCCAGGCCGTTGTTGTGATAGGCCTCGAAATAGAACCGCGTCGCATCCTCGATCACCCGCAGCAACGGGTTGGATGCCGCCGAGCGGGTGCCGGGTTCGTCGTGCTCGCTCATCACCGCGGCCGGGGTGGACCCGGCGGTGGCCGCCAACCTTGCCAGGATGTCCGGTGTCATCGCGACGGTGCGGGTCAGATTCAAGCCGCACAGGATCGGAAGTCGCTGCGGCTCAGCGGTTTCAGCTGTTTCAGCGGTTTGGGCGGACCAGGCCGCCAGCACTTCGGTCGCCGCCTCGGGGTCCACGCTGATATTCCATTCCGCCACCGGAGTGATGTTGCCGCGGTGGTCGTAGGCGCCGCCCATGATCACCAGCCGGCGCAACAGCCTGGGCAGCGCGGGTTCGGCCCGCAGCGCCAGCGCCAGATTGGTCAACGGGCCGGTCACCACGCCGATCAGCTCACCGGGAAAGGCGTGCGCCGCTCGCACCCAGGCCGTCGCGGAGTCGTAGCCCGTGAGCTGAAGATCGGTCGGCGGCAGATCGGCATAGCCCAGGCCCCTGGGGCCGTGGATCCGCCCTTCGCGATCGGGCCGCCGGCCGTCCAGGGTTACCTCCGCGCCCCTGGACACCGGCACGCCGCCGGCCCGGCACAGCTCGAGCAGGCCCAGGTTGTTCTCGCAAACGTGTTCTACCGCAACGTTTCCGTTGGTCGAGGCGATGCCGACCAACTCCACGTCCGGACTGGCAAGCAGGTATATCAACGCCCACGCATCGTCGACACCGGTGTCGACGTCGATGAAAACGGCGGTCATCGCGGTAACGATACCGACGCCCCGACATAGGCTGTCGGAGTGCCCGAACCGCCCAAGGATGACTTGACGCCGCACTTCGACGACGTGCAGGCGCACTACGACCTGTCCGACGACTTCTTCCGGCTGTTTCTTGACCCCACCCAGACGTACAGCTGCGCCTACTTCGAGCGCGACGACATGACGCTGGAAGAGGCGCAGCTCGCCAAGATCGATCTCGCGCTGGGCAAGCTCGGATTACAACCGGGCATGACATTGCTCGACGTCGGCTGCGGCTGGGGCGCCACCATGATGCGGACGGTGGAGAAATACGACGTCAACGTCATCGGCCTCACCCTGAGCCGCAACCAGGCGCGTCACGTCGAGCAACTGATCGCGAAGTCCGACAGCCCCCGTTCCAAGCGGATTCTGTTGCAGGGCTGGGAACAGTTCGACGAGCCCGTCGACCGGATCGTCAGCATCGGCGCCTTCGAGCATTTCGGCCATGAACGCTACGACGCGTTTTTCACCCTGGCGCACCGCCTGCTGCCCGATGACGGAATCATGTTGCTGCACACCATCACCGGCCTGCATCCGAAGGAGGTGCAGGAACGCGGTCTGCCCGTGTCGTTCACCTTTGCCCGGTTCCTCAAATTCATCCTCACTGAGATCTTTCCGGGCGGGCGGCTGCCCTCGATACCGATGGTGCAGGAGCGTGCCTGTGCAAACGGCTTCACTGTAACCCGCATCCAGTCGTTGCAGCCGCACTACGCGAAAACCCTTGACATCTGGTCTGCCGCGCTGCAAGCCCATAAGGACCAGGCCATCGCGCTGCAGTCCGAAGAGGTGTACGAGCGCTACCTGAAGTACCTGACGGGCTGCGCCGAGATGTTCCGCATCGGATATATCGACGTCAACCAGTTCACCTGCGAGAAGAACAAAGTTGTTTGCTGATCCGGTGAAAGCGCGAGTATTCAGCCGCGATCTGTCATAGAGTTCTCATCAGATTTGCAAATGATTCAGCGTTTGCGGTGAGTCCGAGGTAACGCTCGTTGCAGAAGGGACGGCTGTGATGAATTTTTGTGTGTTGCCGCCCGAGGTGACGTCGGCGCAGATGTATACCGGCGCCGGCTCGGGACCGATGCTGGCCGCCGCGGCGAGCTGGGATGGGTTGGGCAGCGAACTGGGTGCGGCGGCGGAATCGTTTTCATCGGTGACGTCGGGCCTGACGGGCGGCGCCTGGCAGGGTGCGGCGTCACAGGCGATGTCGAATGTGGCCGCCCAGTATGGACAGTGGCTCAGCAGGGCGTCGGCCCACGCTGGGGGTGCGGCCGCGCAGGCGAAGGCTATTGCCGGGATTTTTGAGGCGGCGAAGACGGCGATCACGCATCCGCTGGCGGTCGCGGCCAACCGCGTGCAATTGGTGAACCTGGTGCGGTCGAACCTGTTTGGCTTCAATGCCCCGGCGATTGCGGCCACCGAGGGCCAATACGAGGCGATGTGGGCCCAGAATGTGGGTGCGCTGGCGGGTTATCACGGTGCGGCTTCGGCGGTGGCCGCCCAGTTGACGCCGTGGGCCCAGGCGCTGCAACCCCTGGGCTCCGCGGCCCCGGCGGCTTCCCCCGCGTCCGCAGTCACTGTCACTCAAGTCCTTCAAGGCATAGCGACGATCAACCAGACGTTTGTCGCACAGCTGCGAAGCCAAACCCAGACTGGGATCTTTGTTGTCAAGTCTTTCGTGAGTTCCGGATTCAATGCGGCTGGGGCCGCCCTCGGCTCGGGCAACATTGGCATGGCCGCGGGTGATGTGTTTGGTTCGGCCGCTACAGGAGTCGGGTCGTTAACGGAAGTGTTCGGTGAGGACGTCGGCACGCTGATCGAGTTGCCCGGCGCTGACCTGGCTTTGCTTGGCGAGGCGCTGGAGGGTGGGATCCACGGGTTCTAGCGTCGGTGACGTGACTTCACCAATGCACGCCGATCTGATGACACGCCGGTTTCAGCCGCGATCCGTCGGAGGTGACGGCCATCGTCTGTCCTGGGCGCACACGCCGATCACACCGATGGCTGGCTGACGCCGCCCCACCCCTGTTTGGTAGGGCTCGCAACGACTTTCGTGGTCTTGGATATCAGGTCCCCGCACCGCCCGCGCCAAGTGTCCCCTGCATGTCCGGCTTCATCGCCACCAGCTGGGCATTCCAATAGCCCCAGCTGTGCACGCCGCTGCTGTCGATATTGAATGTCGCGTTGTGCCCGCCGGCCGCGGTGTAGGCGTTCTTGAAGGCGGTGTTGCTTTGCAAGACGGTTTGCTCGATGATCTGGCCCGGCAGGCTGCCTTGCCCGATTTCCGACGGGGTGCCGTTGCCGCTGTAAATCCACAGGCGGGTGTTGTTGCCGGCCAGCCGTCCGGCCTGCACGGTGGGATCGTTTCGTTGCCATCCCGGACCGCCGTCGGGTCCCCACATGTCCTCGGGGTTGAAGCCACCCTCGTTATTCATCGAAAGCTTGATCAGCATGGGTCCGTTGCCGCTGGAGGGAGTCATGTAAGCGGACAGCGAGGCGGCGTAGGCGAACTGCTGCGGGTGATAGGCCGCCAAGATCACTGCCGACGACCCCGACATCGAGACACCCACCACGGCGTTGCGGGTCGAACGAACACCCCGACTCGAAAGATAGCCTGGCAGTTCGCTTGTCAAGAAGGTTTCCCACTTATAAGTTTGGCCGTTCGCCGAGCCGTACCAGTCGGCGTAAAAGCTGGAGCGGCCGCCGACTGGCGCCACCACCGAAATCCCCGAACCGCGATATTCGTCGAATGCGGGAGTTTCGATATCCCAGCCACTCCGGTCGTCGCGGGCACGCAGGCCGTCGAGCAAGTAGACCGCAGGGGCTCCGCCGCTTTGAAACTCCACGGTGATGTTGTGGCCCATCGACGGCGACGGCACTTGCAGAAATTCGGGCGCAGCGGCCCGCGCGGGCGCAGTGCCCCCGAACATACCAACCAGCCCCGGCAGGGTAGCCGCCGCGATCCCGGTGGTGACCAGACGACGCGTCCAGCAATTCTTGACCATATTTTCCTACTTTCTGGTTGCGGCTTTCGGGCCTATCGGGTGCTCGGCCAACGTCGGCTCGCAAGCAATGCATGCGCGGCATGGTTCGTTGCCGCCTGGCAGGCCGTAGCGCATATGTCTGCCAGCTGGAACGTGAGGACGGCCCGCGCGTCAGCGATAGCGCGTTTCATAGTCGCGAATGGGCTGCCAACCGAACTAAACCCCGTCGCCGGTTTCGACCGAACTGTGACTTAACCCCTGTCATCGGCTATCGACTACCCGGCGCGCGTACATTCCAACCCGTCCGACGAACCGGTTGAAGAACCCGACGACATCCGCCTCCGGGCTGGGCGGGTACACCAACAAAACCACGGGGCGCTCAGCGGGAAGCGAAGGTGATCACTAGGACGTCGCGTCGCGACGCCCTGCGCCGGCTACCGGGTCGGCGTCCGTCCGCTCGTTTCCGGCGAATAGAAGCCATCGCGCCGGAATACGGCGATCCGCCGTTGCTAAACGCATCACCGGACAGTCGGCGTTACCAGTGGACTCCGGGCACTAGTCGCACCAATCGTTTGACCGCTCGGGGTGTCCGGATACTGCCGGTAACGCCGCGGACCGGGCGTTTCGGGTTACGCGTGGACGGCCGAGCGGCGACCCGTGTCGGGAGCCAGGCCGCGCGCCGCGGCCGAATCGGGATAACCCAGGTACAGCTGATGCAGGAATCGCCGCGAGGTGCGGGGCGCGAAGTAGTTGCCGAACTCCGCGAGCGTGCCCATCGGGGTATCGATCCGCGCCGGCTTTTCCACCAGCCCGCGCACCACCATCGCCGCCGCGCGTTCGGCGCTGATCGCCGGCACCGGGTTGAGCCGCTGCGACGGCGCGATCATCGGAGTCCTGACCAGTGGCATATGGATGGTGGTGAACGTGATGTGGTCGGACAGCGTCTCCGAGGAGACCACGTCGGCGAACGCGTCCAGCGCCGCCTTGCTGGGCAGGTACGAGCTGTACTTGGGATTGCGGGCCTGCACGCCGGCGCTGGAGACGTTGACGACGTGACCGAACCGGCGCTCCCGCCAGTGCGGCAGCAGCGCCAGCACCATCCGCACCGCGCCGAAGTAGTTGACCGCCATCACCCGTTCGTAGTCGTGCAGCCGGTCGGTGGAGTTGACCACCGAGCGGCGTATGGAGCGGCCGGCGTTATTCACCAGGTAGTCGACGTGGTCGAAGCGGCCCAGGATGTCTTTGACGGTGTGCTCCACCGACGTCGAGTCGGTGACATCGCAGGCGAACGCGTGGGCCTGACCGCCGTTGGCACGGATCTCGGCCACCAACTGGTCGAGCGCGGTGCCGTTGCGGGCCAGCGCGAACACCGTGGCGCCCCGCTCCGCGACGGCGATTGCCGAAGCCCGGCCGATACCGCTGGACGCGCCGGTGATGATGACGTGCCGGCCGCGCAGCGGTTCCTTCGAATCGTCGCGACGCGCGCGATCGGGATCGAGGTGCTCGGCCCAGTACCGCCATAGCTTGGGCGCGTAGTCGGCGAACTCGGGCACCTCAAGAATTCCCGCCCGCTGCAACGCGTTTCGGGTCTCATCGGAGACGAATGTGGGGGCCAAGTCGACGACGTCGAAAATCTCGGCGGGAATTCCCAGCTGGGTGGCCGCCATATTGCGCAGCACCTTGGCTCGCCCGCGCACCTTGAGCACCGGTGCGGCCACCGAGCGGGGCAGCGCCCCGCGCACCGGGGGCAGCCCGGCCGCGGCGGCGATTCCGCGGTAGATGCCGCGCAGCCCAATGGTTTTCGGTGCGGTCAGGTGGAATGCCCGCCCGTCGGAATCCGGGGCGTGCATGAGCGCGACGAGCGCGTCGGCGACGTAGTCGACCGGGACGATGTTGGTGCGCCCGGTGTCGGGCAGCAGCAGCGGCGTGAACCGGGGCAGCACAGCCAATTTCGACAGCACGCCGAAGAAGTAGTAGGGCCCGTCGACCTTGTCCATCTCGCCGGTGCGCGAATCGCCCACCACCACCGCCGGGCGGTAGATGCGGTAGCGCAGTCCGGGGGTGGAGCGCACCAGCGACTCGGCCTCGAACTTCGTCCGGTGATATGGGGTCGGCAGCTGCTGGCCGACGTCGAAGTCGTCCTCGGTGTACTCGCCGGCGAAGTCGCCGGCGACGGCGATCGACGACACGTGGTGCAGCGTCGCATCGAGCCGTCGCGCCAGCTCGATGACGGCGCGGGTGCCGTCGACGTTGGCGGCCCGTTGCTCGGCCTCGCCGGCGGTGATGTCATAGACCGCCGCGCAGTGGACCACGTGGTCTATCGCGCCCAGCTCGGCGATGGTCTCGTCGGTCAATTCCAGCTCGGTCAGGTCCCCGACCAGCGGTCTTACCCGTTCGTCCCACCGGACGGCGCGGCGCTCGAAGCGGCCCAGCGACTCGCGGCGGACCAGCACCCACACCTGCGCATCCGGCCGGGTGTCCAATAAACGTGATACGACGCGGCCCCCAATAAACCCGGTACCGCCGGTAACGACATACCGCATGTAGCCCATCGTGGCGGCTCGCGGCCGCACACGTCAACCCGCGCGGCTGCCGGTTACCCCAACCCGTTCGTCCCGTTATGGCTCTTTCGTGGTCGCTCGGTCGGGCTGAACCTCGAATCAGTCGGTGAAACTGCGCACGCCGTCCCAGTCCACCAGCGTCCAGCCGTCCATCGGATTGCCGGTGATCACCACGCGGCCGCCGTTGGGCAGCGGATGGCTGGTCAACAGGCTCGTCTTCGGGTTCTTCACGTTCATCAGCGTCCACACCATGATCGCCGTGCCCTGCGAGAACGCCACCGGCTTGTTGTGGCCGCTGTCGTAGATCTTGCGGACGGCGGTAGAGAACTGCGAGTTGAACTCCTGGCCGCTGATCGACCCCGGAATGCTGTCCTTGACATCACCGTTCAACCAGTCCGCGGGGGCCAGCATATACGTCGAGCTGGCCATCGATTCGGGTTTGCCGTTGTAGCGGCCGGCATTGATGGACTGCAGGCCGGAGAGAACCTCGACCCGCTTGCCGAGTTCGCTGGCTAGCGGCGCAGCGGTTTCCTGGGCTTCCGCCATGGCCGAGGCGTAGATGGCGTCGAAATCACCGCGCGCGTGCGCGATCTGCTGTGCCTGTCCCTTGCCGTCGGCGGTGAGGCTGGGACCGGGATCGCTGGTGTCTATGATCCCGTCCGCGTTGGCCTGGGACTGCGCGTTTCGGATGAAGGTCAGAGTGATGCTGCGCGCCTCCGCCGGTCCGCCGCAGGCACCGACGATTACCGTTGCGGCGAGCACTGCTAAGACTTTGGAGGCCTTCCATACCACGCTGCGGTTGGGCATGGCGATAGCCTGCCCTGCCGACGGTACCGATGTGAAGGGTTTGCGATGGTTAGGTGCAGAAAAGGCGTGAAATTTCAACCGAGCGGAGACTCGCATGGCGATTGACCCGACGGCCATCGGCGCGGTGACCGACCCGATGTTGTTCGAATGGACCGACCGGGACACCATGCTTTACGCCCTCGGGGTGGGGGCCGGGATCGACGATCTGTCCTTCACCACGGACAACAGCCACGACATCGCCCAGCAGGTGCTGCCCACCTACGCGGTGATCTGCTGCCCGGCATTCGGGGCCGCGGCGAAGATCGGAAGGTTCAACTGGGCGCTGCTGCTACACGGATCGCAGAGCATCCGGCTGCACGCACCGCTGCCGGCGGCCGGAAAGCTGTCGGTGGTTACCGAGGTCGCCGACATCCAAGACAAGGGCGAGGGCAAGAACGCGATCATCGTGTTGCGCGGCCGCGGCAGCGATCCGGAATCTGGTGAGCTCGTCGCCGAAACGCTGAGCACCGCGGTCATCCGCCAGTCGGGCGGGTTCGGGGGAGTGCCCGGCGAGCGGCCGGTCGCACCGGAATTTCCGGACCGCGAGCCCGACGCCCGCGTCGCGTTGCCCACCCGCGAGGATCAGGCGTTGATCTATCGGCTTTCCGGTGACCGCAACCCGCTGCACAGCGACCCGTGGTTCGCCAGGGAGATGGCCGGGTTCCCCAAGCCGATCCTGCACGGGCTGTGCACCTACGGCGTGTCGGGCCGGGCGCTGGTCGCCGAGCTGGGTGGGGGCGTTGGGGCCAACATCACTTCGATCGCCGCGCGGTTTACCAAACCGGTGTTTCCCGGCGAGACGTTGACCACCTTGATCTGGCGAACCGAACCGGGCAAGGCGGTGTTTCGCACCGAGGCGTCGGGGGTCGACGGCCTCGAAGCCCGGGTGGTGCTGGACGACGGCGCCGTGGAATACGCAGTGACCTAAGCGCAGGCCCTTAGGACGTCACCCCGGGAACCCCCGGGCTGCCCTGATTGCCGAAAAGCAGCCCGCCGGAGCCGCCGTTGCCGCCGGCGACGCCGGACCCGGGGGGAGTGCCCGTCCCACCGTTACCGCCATCCCCGCCGTTACCGCCATTGCCGAAATACTTGGCGTTCCCGCCGTTCCCACCGACTCCACCACCCCCGCCGGCCCCGGTATTAGCGCCGCCGCCGGCGGTCCCGCTGTTCCCGCCGTTCCCGCCGTTCCCGCCGCGGCCGCCCTGCCCAAGCAGGTTGGCATTGCCGCCGCCAGCGCCGACGCCGCCGCTGCCGCCGGCGCCGCTCGTGCCGCCGGCCGCGGTGGCGTCCCCGCCGTTACCGCCGTTGCCGCCGGCACCACCGGCAGCACCGTTGCCGACCGGCCTGGCAGCGCCGCCGATGCCGCCGTCACCGCCGCCGCTGCCGCCGTTACCGCCGGCGCCGCCCTCGCCGGCGACGCCGGCCCCGGTGACGGCCTCGCCGATACCGCCGCCCCCGCCGGTCCCGCCGGTTCCGCCGCCGCCTTCGAGTCGTCCACCCGTGCCGCCGGCCCCGCCGGTGCCGCCATTTCCGCCGTTGCCGCCGGTCGTGGTGGCTGTGCCGGTGCTGTTTCCACCGGTCCCACCGGTGCCGCCGGTCCCGCCGTTGCCGACCAGCCTGGAGCTCCCGGCGTCGCCGCCGTCGCCGCCGGTGCCTGCCGCGGCGTTTTCGCCGCCCGCCGTGTTGTTCCCACCGGCCCCGCCGGCTCCACCGGCTCCGCCGTTGCCGAACACCGCGGAATTCCCGCCGGCCCCGCCGGTACCGCCGACTCCGCCGGCGCCCGCGGCGGAGGCGTCGTTCGCGCCGGCGCCGCCCTGACCACCGTCTCCGCCGTTGCCGAACAGGAACGCGGCCGACCCCGCCCTTGCCGCCGGTACCGCCGAGGCCGGCGGTAGCGGTACCGGTAGCTTCCCCGCCGGCCCCGCCGCCGCCGCCGTGCCCACCGGCGCCGAACGCGAACCCGGCCGTCCCGCCGGTGCCTCCCGTTCCTCCGGTGCCCCCGGTGCCGACTCCCGAAGCGGCTTTCCCGCCGGTCCCACCGGCCCCGCCGACGCCCGCATTGCCCTGCGCGAACCCGCCGTCGCCGCCCGCCCCGCCGACGCCGCCGGCACCGCCCGAAGTGCCGGTACCGGTGTTGTCCCCGCCGTTGCCCCCGGCGCCGCCCGCCGCGCCCGCACCGCCCAGCCCCTTGTCGCCGGCAGCGCCGCCGGCACCCCCGACGGCCGTGCTCAGGCTGTTCGTGCCGGCTCCGCCGTTTGCGCCGTCTCCGCCGGCCCCGGCGTTGCCCTGGAAAAACCCAGCGCGTCCGCCGCCCCCGCCGGCCCCGCCGTTGCCTCCGGCCGCGTCAAGCGTGTTGTCCCCGCCGTTCGCGCCGTTCCCGCCGGCCCCCGCATTGCCGAACAGCAATCCGGCGTTCCCGCCGGACCCACCGGCACCGCCGCTGCCGCCGGCGGTGCCGGAGAGGGCGCTCGACGCGCCTGCTCCGCCGGTCCCACCGGCCCCGCCGGCGCCCCACAGCACGGCGTAGCCACCGGCCCCACCGTTGCCGCCCTTGACGCCGTCGGCGGAGGCCGCCCCGCCATTGCCGCCGGCTCCGCCGTTGCCGTACAACCACCCGCCACTGCCACCGTTGCCGCCGTTCGAGCCGACCCCGCCGTTGCCGCCGGCCCCGCCGTTGCCGATCAACCCGGCCGGGCCGCCGTTGCCACCGGTCCCGACAGTTCCGGAAAAGCCCTTGCCGCCGTTGCCGTACAACAGCCCGCCGGCCCCGCCATTGGGGTGGGCCGCCGTCCCGTCAGCGCCGTTGCCGATCAGCGGCCGCCCCAGCAGCGACTGCGTGGGGGCGTTCACCGCGCTCAGCATGGTCTGCCGGACGTTGGCGGCTTCAGCGCCGGCAAACGCGCCGCCGGCGCTGTTCAGGGTTTGGACGAACTGGTCGTGAAGCGCCGCAGCATGTGCGCCGATCGCCTGATAGGCCCGGGCGTGCGCGCCGAACAGCCGCGAGACCGCGATCGATACCTCGTCGGAGGCCGCCGTGGTGAGTTGGGCCGTGGGACCTGCCGCCGCCGCATTCGCGGAGCTGATCGCCGACCCGATGCGGGCCAAGTCCGTTGCGGCTGTTGCCATTAATTCCGGATTTGCGATCACGAACGACATGGCTGTCCTCCCGTCGATCTCCCGTCGACCGGGGAAGCGTACCGCGGCGCTGGCGTCAGTTCGTTGTGACGAAACCGTTCACTGTGACGAGAGTCGCTTGTTGCCGCTTTCTAGTGGCGAACCCGGGGCTGTATGCGGCGATCCGCCGACAACGCCATGCGCCCCGCCAACCGATCGCCGCGCATCATTGACCGCCCACCGGTGCGGTCGTCGATTTAGCTGCCTGACGTGATCGACGTTGCCCCGCTGGTCTGCCTGCGTAGTCGCCGAGGGCCTGCCGGTCCCGAATGCTGGACCAGTGCCGTCGATACCAGGGAAACGCCGGTGCAGGCGTTCGATCAACAGCTGTGCCAGGCTGACGTCGCGGCGCAACTCCTCTGCTTCCAGCCGCCTCGCTCGTGCGACGCGGGAATGCCCGCCCATCGCATCTCGTTCGGCGCGAGCCAGTCTCGGAGCCATCTCACGTAGTTGATCACGCAATGCACCGATCAGCTGCCGCGCCTGAGCGACGTTGGGATCCGCCGTGGACGTCATCTGCTCGACTCCGGGCCGGTCCTGGACACCGTCGCCGCTCATGTGGCGACACCCGGATCTGCCACGGTCGACCATCTCAGGTACATACCGCCAGATGATCGCACGCCCCTGGGGGTACATGATCGCCTCGACCATGTGACGAGCATCACGTCGCTCGCGAACGCAAATGACACATCTGTCCTCCAATTGACCCGGGGAGCGTACCCGATCCCGGCGGTGCGAGCAGCGTTTGGACAACCTGTACCCATTATCTGAATCGCTAAGCGTAGTATGCAAATTCACGAAAGCACGACCAAAGTTAACGCATGTGAACGACAGTTCGTCCGGCACCTGTCGGACGGCTAAGCGGCGTCTGTCAATTCACGCGAGCGTCAGCAAGCTGACGTGCCAATCGCTCGGTGAAGTCGCTGACCCGTGCCGGACTGTCCAGCGCGAACAGCGCTGCGGTGGCGCGGTCGCCGTCTTCGGTGTGCCGGACTACGATTGGAACACCATCGTGGCGCACCGCATCGAATGCGTCCTCGTCGGTAATGTCGTCGCCGAGATAGATCGGCACCAGCGGACCCGAGCCCGCTTCGCCTAACTGATCGATGACCCAGCGAAGCGTTTTTCCCTTGTCCCAGTTGATATCCGGACGCAGCTCGATGACTTCACGACCGGTGGTTACCCGCAGCGCGTTGTGCTGGCCCGCCGTGCGCACCGCCGCCAGCACTTCGCCGACGCGCTCACGGGCGGCGTTGCGGTAGTGCACGGCCACGCCAAAACGCTTGTGCTCCACTACAACACCGGGAATCGATCCGAGCTGGTCGCGCAGCTGGGCGGCCATCTTTTCCAGCACCGGTATGGCCGCTGCCGCGGCGTCGTTTTGGTGATGTGTTCCATCGGGTGCGGTTAACTCGAAACCATGGCTGCCGGCGTACCAGATGCCGGGCAGTCCGACGCGTTCCGTCACGTCGGCAAGGTCGCGGCCGGACAGCACCGCGACCGGACACCGCGCGGCAAGCTTGCGCAGTGCGTCGGTCGCGCCCGGTGCGGGCCCGGCCGAGTCGGGATCTTCGACGATGTCTGACAGCGTGCCGTCGAAGTCGAAGAACACCGCCGGATGCCGGGCGGTGAGACCGTCGGCCAGGCCGAGGGCCTGCAACGCATCGGGAAGCTCAGACATGCGGCGGTCCCCGGTCCGAACGGTGACTTCACTCAGGTCGGCGACCACGGCGTCGGCGCCGCACTGGCGCAGTGCGTCGCGCCGGCCGGTCCGGTCTTCTCCGATCACCGTGCCGATCACCAGCGCGAATCCGCCGTCACGTGCGGCCGTGACCCCGGCGGCGTCTGTCGCGACAACGACGCACCGGCCCGGCCGCGCCGCCAGGTGGTGGGCCGCCTCGAGCAGCATCGCCGGGCTATTAGCGCCCGACGAGTAAACGCCGGTGCCGACACCGACTTCGCGTAGCCGTCCCACCAGCGTCGCGGTGGAGTCCAACGCGGCGTCGAACAGCACCGCGTCGTGGCGGCGCGGGTCGATGGTGACCGGCTCGAACTTGCCCACGACCAACCTTCTCACGGTGGTCACTGCGGGCTGGTTGGGGCTGGGTGCGCTACCAGCGCACGCGGCTCGGCGCCGGCACCCGCCCTCGTTGCGCGCCGTTGCCAAGCGCGCGGGACGAACGCCCGCGGCGGTCCTTGCTGAACAGCAGGACGGAGTCTTGGCTGAGCGCCACCAGGCGCGCCATCTCCCGCTCGATACCGGCGGCAACCTGTTTGATGTCGCATGCGGCGTCGTAGTCGGCGGTAAGACCGAATACCAGGTCGTCAGCGTAGCTGAGCACCGCGACCCCGGTGTTCAGCTGCAGCGCGGTCGGCGGGATCGGCAGCAAGCGCTGCATCGGTTTGCCCAGCAGTCGCAACTGGTGGCGGGGTCCGGGCACGTTGGTGGCCAGCGTCACGATGCCGCGGTGCGGTAGCCGGGTGAGCAGTTGAATCACCTGGCTGCGCAACGCAATTGGCCAGCAATTGAGCCACGACTGTAAGACACGGCCGGACTGACGCCGGTCGGTTTGCTCGGCCTTCAGCCGGTTGTGCACCGTGCGTAGCCGCTGAACCGGGTCGGCATGTTCGACGGGAAGAAAGGGCAGCACGGCCCGCACCGACGCCGGCAGCAGGGTGCGCAGCGAATTCGCTCGCGGTTGTTCGCCGCGTTGCAGCAGCACCGTCCGGAAGCCTTCGGTGATAGCCGCGACCGCGACGTCGTTGGTGGTCACATCGAACTTGCGACACACGCTTTCGACGTCGGCGAGGGGAACGCGCACCGTGCTGTAGCGCCGCCTGGTGGCTGGGCCGACCGGCGCCGTTCGGGCCCCGGGCCAGACCATCCCGGTGAGGGCACTGTTGACGGTGCCGGCGACCGCGGAAACCCGCAACAACGCGTCGGCCCAATTCGGCCTCTGCGTCTGTGACGACGAACCATGTTGAGCGCCGTTGTGATTGGCGAACGTGCTGCCGTCGGCGTCGTCGCAGAGCCTGGTCAGGATGTGAGCGGCCGAAATGCCGTCGGCCATGCAGTGGTGGATCTTCATCAGGATCGCCCACTGGTTGTCTTTCAGGCCCTCGATGACCCAGCATTCCCACAGCGGACGGTTCAGATCAAGGGGACGCTCCAAGGCGTGGGCGACGGCCCGGAACAGCTCGGCGTCGTCGCCCGGCCGGGGCAGGGCCACCCGGCGCAGGTGGTCGGTGACGTCGAATTCCGGGTAATCGATCCACTCGTGTGCGGTGACGTCGAACGGGTGCGTACGCAGCACCTGCTTGCACCGCGGTATCGCTTGAATCCGCTCTGCCAGAAACTTTTTGAGCAGATCGGTATCCGGAACAGCCCCGTCGATGATGGCGACAGCGCTGATCGCCAGGCTCGCGTGCTGATCCGGGTCTTGAGCTTTGCGGAGTGCCGCATCCAGTGTTTTGAGTTGTGCCATTGTCAATCCCAGCGGTCGGCTTTGGCCCCGTACTAGTATCTGTCCCGCGTTCGTATTGTGGTAGGCCCCGGCGCGTTAAGAACGCGTTTAGATCTTGAAGATGTGTTTAACAAACCCCGATTTATCGAACATATATTCGATACACTGTGGGTGTGGGCTGGTTCAACGGGCCGCCGAGCTGGTCGGAAATGGAGCGGGTGCTCGACGGTAAGCCACGCCATGCCGGCGCCCCGGCCTCCGGATCAAGGGTCGAGCCTCCCGACGATGTGCCCTGGTCGCGCAAGCGCGGGGTGTATGAGCCGCCGGAGGATGGCGAGAAGGTCCGTTCGTCCGTCGCGTATGCCGAGCTGCATGCGCATTCGGCGTACAGCTTCCTGGACGGGGCCAGCACGCCGGAGGAGCTGGTCGAGGAGGCTGCCCGGCTGGATCTGCGTGCCCTCGCACTGACCGACCACAACGGCCTGTACGGGGCGGTGCGGTTCGCCGAAGCCGCGGCCGAACTCGACGTGCGTACCGTGTTCGGCGCCGAGCTGTCGCTGGGGTCCTCGCTAGGATCGAGTGCCCGCACCGAACAGCCGGACCCGCCCGGCCCGCACCTGCTGGTGCTGGCCCGCGGGCCGGAAGGCTACCGACGGCTGTCGCGGCAGCTGGCGGCGGCGCAGCTGGCCGGCGGCGAGAAGGGCAAGCCGCGCTACGACTACGACGCGCTGACCGAGGCGGCCGGCGGGCACTGGCACATCTTGACGGGATGCCGCAAGGGCAGTGTCCGCCAAGCGCTCTCCGATGGCGGTCCGGATGCGGCGGAACGGGCGCTGGCCGATCTGGTGGACCGGTTCACCGCCGCCCGGGTCAGCATCGAGTTGACCCATCACGGTCAGCCGCTCGACGACGAACGCAACGCGATGCTGGCCGGGCTGGCGCCGCGCTTCGGGGTCGGCGTCATCGCCACCACCGGAGCGCATTTCGCCGATCCGTCGCGCCGACGGCTGGCCATGGCGATGGGTGCGATCCGGGCCAGGCAGTCCCTGGATGCGGCCGCCGGGTGGCTGGCCCCGCTGGGTGGCTCGCACTTGCGGTCGGGCGAGGAGATGGCCCGGTTGTTCGCACAACGGCCCGAAGTGGTGACCGCCGCCGCCGAGCTCGGCGAGCAGTGCGCGTTCGGACTGGCGCTGATTGCGCCGCAGCTGCCGCCGTTCGACGTGCCCGACGGTCACACCGAGGACAGCTGGTTGCGGCGGTTGGTCATGACGGGGGCGCGCGACCGGTACGGACCGGCCGATGGCGCGCCGCGCGCGTACGCTCAGATCGAGCATGAGCTGAAAGTCATTGCACAACTGAAGTTTCCGGGTTACTTCCTGGTGGTGCACGATATCGCCCGGTTTTGCCGGGACAACAACATCCTGTGTCAGGGCAGGGGATCGGCGGCCAATTCCGCGGTCTGCTTTGCCCTCGGGGTCACCGCTGTCGATCCGGTGGCCAACGAGCTGTTGTTCGAGCGCTTCCTATCGCCCGCCCGCGACGGTCCGCCCGACATCGACATGGACATCGAGTCGGACCAGCGCGAAAAGGTCATCCAGTACGTCTACGACAAATACGGCCGTGACTACGCCGCCCAGGTCGCCAACGTCATCACCTACCGGGGACGGATCGCGGTGCGCGACATGGCCCGCGCCCTGGGCTTCTCGCAGGGCCAGCAGGACGCGTGGAGCAAGCAGATCAGCCACTGGAACGGATCGGCTGAAGATATCGATGGCATTCCCGAGCAGGTGGTCGACCTGGCCACCCAGATCCGGAACCTGCCACGGCACATGGGCATTCACTCCGGCGGCATGGTGATCTGCGATCGCCCGATCGCCGACGTGTGCCCGGTGGAGTGGGCCCGCATGGAGAATCGCAGCGTTCTGCAATGGGACAAAGACGACTGCGCGGCAATCGGTTTGGTGAAGTTCGACCTGCTCGGGCTGGGCATGCTCTCGGCGCTGCACTACGCGAAGGACCTGGTGGCCGAGCACAAGGGCATCGAAGTGGACCTGGCCAGGCTCGACCTCTCCGAGCCGGCGGTGTACGAGATGCTGGCCCGCGCCGATTCCGTCGGCGTCTTCCAGGTGGAGTCGCGGGCGCAGATGGCCACCCTGCCGAGACTGCGGCCGCGGGTGTTCTACGACCTGGTGGTGGAGGTCGCGCTGATCCGTCCCGGGCCCATCCAGGGCGGGTCGGTGCACCCGTACATCCGGCGCCGCAACGGCATCGACCCGGTCGTCTACGACCACCCGTCCATGGCACCGGCCTTGCGAAAGACACTGGGGGTGCCGCTGTTCCAGGAACAGCTGATGCAGCTCGCGGTCGACTGCGCCGGGTTCTCCGCCGCCGAGGCCGACCAGCTGCGCCGCGCCATGGGCTCCAAGCGTTCGACCGAACGCATGCGGCGGCTGCGCGGCCGGTTCTACGACGGCATGCGCGCGCTGCACGGCGCCACCGACGAGGTGATCGACCGGACCTACGAAAAGCTAGAGGCGTTCGCCAATTTCGGCTTCCCGGAAAGTCACGCGCTGTCCTTTGCGTCGCTGGTGTTCTACTCGTCGTGGTTCAAGCTGCACCACCCGGCGGCGTTCTGCGCCGCACTGCTGCGGGCACAGCCGATGGGCTTCTATTCACCACAATCGCTGGTGGCCGATGCGCGCCGGCACGGCGTGGTGGTACACGGCCCTGATGTCAACGCCAGCCTGGCGCATGCCGATCTCGAGAACGCCGGAACGGAGGTCCGCCTCGGATTAGGCGCCGTCCGTCACATCGGCGCCGACCTCGCCGAGAAGCTGGTCGAAGAGCGAAGGGTCAACGGCCCGTTCGGCTCTCTGCTGGACCTGACCACCCGGATACAGCTGAGCGTGCCGCAGACCGAAGCGCTGGCGACCGCCGGAGCGCTGGGCTGCTTCGGGATGTCCCGGCGGGAGGGGTTGTGGGCGGCCGGGGCGGCCGCCACTCAGCGGCCGGACCGGTTACCCGGGGTGGGGTCGTCGTCGCACATCCCGGCGTTGCCGGGGATGAGCGAGCTGGAGCTGGCCGCCGCCGACGTATGGGCCACCGGCATCTCCCCGGACAGCTATCCGACGCAGTTCCTGCGGGCCGACCTGGACGCGATGGGAGTGCTGCCCGCCGACGCGCTGGGATCGGTGCCCGACGGCGACCGGGTGCTGATCGCCGGTGCGGTGACTCACCGGCAGCGACCCGCGACGGCCCAAGGGGTGACCTTCATCAACCTCGAAGACGAGACCGGGATGGTCAACGTGCTCTGTACGCCGGGGGTGTGGGCGCGGCATCGCAAGCTGGCGCACACGGCCCCCGCACTGCTGATCCGCGGTCAGGTCCAAAACGCCAGCGGGGCAATCACCGTCGTGGCCGAGCGGCTGGGCCGCATCAGCCTGACCGTGGGCTCGAGGTCCCGCGACTTCCGCTGACGCCCTTGCGCCGAGTGTGAACTAGGCGACGCGCCACGCCGATAACGCGTCGTGTGATTCACTTTCGCGCGGCTCGCGGGGATTACGTCGGGCGATAGTCTCCACACCATGACCCTCAACTTGTCCGTCGACGAAGTACTGACCACCACCCGCTCGGTGCGCAAACGCCTCGACTTCGACAAGCCGGTGCCGCGCGAAGTGCTGATGGAATGCCTCGACCTGGCGCTGCAGGCGCCCACCGGCTCCAATTCGCAAGGCTGGCAGTGGGTGTTCGTCGAGGACGCCGACAAGAAGAAGGCGATCGGCGACATCTATCTGAGCAACGCCAGCGGTTATCTCAAGGCGCCGCCCGCGCGCGAGTACGCCGAAGGGGACACCCGCAGGGAGCGGATGGGCAAGGTCAGGGATTCCGCGACCTATCTGGCCGAGCACATGCACGAGGCGCCGGTCCTGTTGATTCCCTGTCTGGAGGGTCGCGCGGACCAGTCGCCGTTGGGCGGTGCGTCCTTCTGGGCGTCGCTGTTCCCGGCGGTGTGGAGCTTCTGCCTGGCGCTGCGTTCGCGCGGGCTCGGCACCTGCTGGACGACGCTGCACCTACTGCGCGACGGCGAGCAGCGCGCCGCCGACGTGCTCGGCATTCCGTACGACACGTACAGCCAGGGCGGGCTGTTTCCGATCGCCTACACCAAGGGCACCGACTTCCGGCCCGCCAAGCGACTACCCGCCGATCACCTGACGCACTGGAACAGCTGGTAGCGAGCCCCGATCAGCCGTGGTTGCCGTTGTTGCCTTGCTTGCCGTCGAAGAGGACTCCGCCCAGGCCCGGGCCGGGGTCGACGCCGGTTGTTGATCCGAGAGCGCCTGTTCCAGTGCCGCCGTTACCGCCGCTGCCCGCGGTGCCGTGTCCGCCGCCCGCGCCGCCTGTGCCGCCGTCACCACCAAGGCCGGTGGCACCGTTGCCGAGGAACCCGCCCTCCCCGCCGGCTCCGCCGTGACCGCCGTTGCCCCCGGCGCCGCCGGTTCCGCCAAGACCGGCATTGCCTCCGAGGCCACCGTTACCGCCTGTGGCGATGCCGGCAGCCACGTTGTTAGAGCCGGCGCCGCCCTGGCCTCCGGTGCCGCCCGTAGCGCCGGCACCGCCCGTGGCTCCGGTGCCGCCCAGGCCGCCGTCGCCCCCATGACCGATCAGCGCGCTGGTGCCGCCGGCACCGCCGTTACCGCCGGCGCCCCCGGCCCCGCCCGTCCCGCCGGTCCCGCCGGCACCGCCGTTACCGCCGGCGCCTCCACCGGCGGCGAGGGTTGTGGAGGTGGCGCCGATACCGCCAGCGCCGTCTGTGGTGCCGCCGGCACCGCCCATGCCGCCAATGTCGCCGCGGCCTCCGGCCGCACCGGCGCCGCCGGCGCCGCCGGCACCGCCGTTGCCGACGAAGAGCCCGGCGCGACCCCCGGCTCCGCCGTCGCCGCCGGCACCGCCGGCACCGCCGGTCGTGCCGGTCCCGCCGATGCCGCCGTTGCCGCCACCGCCCGCGGTGGCAGTGAGGCCGGCCGCGGCGTTCCCGCCGGCGCCGCCCGCGCCACCGTCGGCGCCTCCGGCGCCGCCGGCGCCGCCGTCGCCGCCAGAGCCTGCGATGGCAGTGGACGTCGAGGTGGCATCGCCGCCGGTGCCTCCGTTTCCGCCGTTGACGCCGGTGCCCCCGGGCATGCCGTTGATGCCGTTGGTGCCGGTGGCAGGGAGAATGCCCCCGTTGTTGCTGGTGCCGGGGCCGCCGTTGAGGGCCGCGTTCGTCGTGGGTGTCGGGTTGGTGGCGTTGGCGCCGGCCAGACCGTCGCCGCCGTGGCCGCCGGCGCCCCCGCTGCCACCCAGCCAGCCGGCGTTGCCGCCGGAACCGCCGTTTCCGCCGTTAGCGCCCGCGATCACCGCGTTGCTGCCGGCGCCGCCGGCGCCGCCGTTGCCTGCAAAGAAGCCGGCGTTCCCGCCGTTTCCACCGGCCGCACCGGCTCCGCTGGACCCGCCTTTGCCGCCGTCACCGAACAATCCCGCGCTGCCGCCGCTGCCGCCCGCGCCGGTTGTGCTGCTGAAGCCCGCGCCACCGTTGCCGAACAGGAAACCCCCAGCGCCCCCATTGGGGTTGGCTGCGGTGCCGGCCGCTCCATCGCCGAACAGCGGGCGCCCGGTCGCCGCAAGGGAAGGCGCATTGATTGCCTGCAGCGCATTTTGCTCGAGCGCCTGCATCGGGGAGGCGTTGGCCGCCTCGGCCGCGGCATAGGCGCCCGAACCGGCGTTCAACGCCTGAACGAACTGGTTGTGAAACGCCGCCATCCGCGCGGCGGCCTGCTGATAGCTCAGGGCGTGATTGGAAAACAGCGACGCTATCGCCGCCGACACCTCATCGCCACCGGCGGCCAGCAACCCGGTCGTCCCGGCCGCCGCCGCCGTGTGAGCCTCAGCGAGCGTGGACCCGATCCTCGCCGCATCCGACGCAGCCGCTGCTACCGCCTCGGGAACCGCCACCACAAATGACATCGCTACCCCCCCCGCCATTAACTGACATGTAAAGTGGACCCGACCCACCTTGATGAGCTGTACCCCAATGCGGCCCAAGAAAAACTCCGAGATGCATGAGATTTCTTGACATATTCGGCCACCACGAAACGACACCCCTGTCATTCCGCCGGGTTTGCTAACGCGATGGTAAATAACCTTGCGCCCAACAGATTTGGCGCTTGGGCACATTCCAAGATGGTGTCTAATTGCGGGGGGCCGCCTAGGTCGAACCGCGGTAGCCGTGCTGCCGCCAGGCCTCGTACACGGCGATCGCCGCGGCGTTGGACAGGTTCAGCGAACGCCGGCCGGCCAGCATGGGAATGCGCACCTGCTCGGTGATGTGTGCGTCGGCCAGGGTCGCCGCGTCGAGCCCGGTGGGTTCCGGCCCGAACATCAACACGTCGCCGGCCTGGTAGCCGACATCGGCGAACGAGGTGGTTGCGTGCGCGGTGAATGCGATCACCCGCGCCGGCGTCAACGCCTCCCACGCGGCCTGCAGCGACGCATGGACGGTGACCGAGGCCAGGTCGTGATAATCCAGTCCGGCCCGGCGCAGCTTGGGCTCGGACAGGTCGAAGCCCAGCGGTTCGACCAGATGCAGTTCGCAGCCGGTGGCCGCCGCGGTGCGGATGGCGTTGCCCGTGTTGGGGGCGATGCGAGGTGTGTAGAACAGCAGCTTGAACACAGCACGGAATCCTCCGGTATAGGCGTATCGGCAGGCTACGACTTTCCCGAGATTGTCCCGAGGAGACGGCCGAGTGGGCAGCAGGGCGGCGATCCGCGAGGTTCAGCCCCGAGATCCGGTTGGGGCCGTATTTCTGCTCAAGGTCTCTTGGCTACGGGATCGATTGGCTGCTGTCGGCCGGTGCTTATGAGGTGGGGACTAAAACCGGTTACCCGGTAATCGCCCCAATAATCGCATTGATAACGCCTATGGCGAAGAGAAAGGGGAGCGGAACGATAAAAAGGGAAGGGAAAGGAATGCCAACAACGAAAGTTTGGAGTGGGGGTGGTACAAAATCGATCCATGAAACCGACCCGCTGATGAAATTGACTACCAGGTTGTCGTAGCCGCTCACCACAGAGCTGATACCCGTTTCCAATCCCCGCAACAACGAGACGATCGCATCCTCAATACTCGTGAAAGCGGCCGCACTTGTGTTCAAGTTCCGAACAAACTGCTCCTGAAACCCCGCCGCCTGCCGGGCCAGCGCCTGAAAGTCCAGGGCACGCTGTGAGAACAGGTCCGCGATACCGACCGACACCTCATCGGCGGCCGCGGGCGTCACGGCGAGGGTCGGGGGCGCCGCCGCCGAATGGGCAGCGTCGAGCGTCGAACCGATGGTTGCCAAATCCGTTGCCGCCGCCGTCATGATTTCCGGCGTCGCGATCACATCACATACGACATGTCTTTCCCGTCGCTAGCTCGTCGGGCGACCTAGTGGTGACCAGGTACTGTCACCCAGATTCGCACCAATCGACCGGGGTCCGCCGGAGTAGTCGACTACTCAAAGACGACTCAAAGATGGGGTGAGCCGGCCCAGTCGACTACTTAGTCGACTACTTAGCCGAGCCTGGTGGGTTGCCGAGGGGCAGTGGTTAGGGGACCGATCGCCCACTCACGACGTTGGGACTAAACGGAAAAGGGTTGTCCAGTGATGACCGAAGTAATCAAATCACGGAAAAGGGTTGCCCAGTGATGACCGAAGTAATCAAATCGATAAACTCGATGACGACACCAAGGAGGAGCGCACCGCCAAAAACGGAAAGGATGAGAATGCCGAGAATGTAAGGCCCAACCTGGTTCAAGAACGCGTCGACAAACGGGGACAACGCTTGCTGCAAAGAGGCCGTAATCTGGGCCAGATTCGAAGCTGTCGCCTGCAAGCACCAGGCAATAAAGTCCTCAATGCTGGAATACGCGGCCGCGCTTGTTTTCAGGTGCGCAACAAACTGCTCCTGAAACGCCGCGGCCTGCCGCGCCTGCGCCTGATAGTCCTGGGCATGCTGGGAGAACAGCTGCGCGATACCCGTCGATACTTCATCGGCGGCCGCGGGCGTCACGGCCAGGGTCGGGGCCGCCGTCGCCAGGTGGGCAGCCTCAAGCGTCGAACCGATGGCTGCCAAATCCGCTGCCGTCGCCGTCATGACTTCCGGCGCCGCGATCACATACGACATGTCCGCCCACCCCCTAGCCCGTCGGGCTTACGAGGACGAGACCGGCGTGCAACCAGGGTGTCTTGCGTTGCACCCAAGGTTGCCGGTGTGGCTTGCGTTCGGGCGTGGTCGCGGTGGCGGTCATGGTGTCGTTCCTCCGTGTGGGCCTGACCATGTGTTAGGCAACCCAACCTGGCACGAATCGACGGGGCGTCCCGCAGTAGTCGACTACTTGAAATCGGGCCGGGCTGCCTGGTCGAGTACTTAGTCGACTAGTTACGTGGCATGGCCGGGAGGGGGAGTGATCATGAAGGGGTTTGCCCGCGGCCTTGCACGGTTGTTTGCCGGACTCGCTCGCCGAGGTAGGGGGTCACTTAGCTGAGCGGTAACGGTTCAGCAGCAAACTGGTGACCTGGGCCAGGGGCTGTCATACTCGTCGGGTTGCCAGGCGTTTACCGCGCGCCTATTTGCCGTGGCGCGAGAGGAATACAGCAGGAAGTTTCATGAGTCTCTCGTTTCTCCAAGCGCTAGAAATCGGTGCGGCCGGTCGCGCGGCCGCGGCGACATGACCATGTTCGCCCGCCCGGCCACCCCGGCCGCGGCGGCTCCACCCCCCGTCCCCGATGTCCGCGTGGCGCATGCGGTAAAGCGCCCGCCGGGCTGGTCGCTGAGCAACTGGCCGGTGGGGTGGAAAGTCTTGGCGATTGTGCTGATACCGCTGGTGCTGGCGACGGTCTTCGGCGCATTGCGTATCGAGGGCGCGATGGCCACCTCCGCCGATCTGCGGCAGTCCGCCGCCCGCGCCGATGTGATTCCGGCGATCACGAAATATATGTCGGCGCTCGACGTCGCACTGCTGGCCACTTCCACCGGACGCGACGTCGAAGGGGCCAAGAAGAACTACGAGGCCCGCAAGTACGAGCTGCAGACGCGGCTAGCTGACACCGCCGTGAGTCCCGACGTCCGATCGGGAGTGAGCACCCTGCTCAACGGCGGCCAGGCGTTGCTGGACAAGGTGCTGGCCAGCAGCATCGGTGTGCGCGACCGGGTGACCACCTACGCGCCGCTCCTGTTGACGGCCGAGAACGTGATCGACGCCTCGGTGCGCGTCGACGATGAGAAGATCCGAGCCCAGGCGCAGGGCCTGAGCCGAGCCGTCGGGGCGCGCGGGCAGATGACGCTGCAGGAGATCCTGGTGACCCGCGGCGCCGAACTTCCCGAGCCCGAGCTGCGCACCTCGATGATCACCCTGGCGGGCACTGAACCGTCGACGCTGTTCGGGATGGCCGAGGTGCTCGGCGCCGGCTCGCCCGACGCCAAGACGCTGCAGCAGCAAATGGTCACCCGGATGGCGATCATGTCCGATCCGAACAGCGTGCTCGTCGACAACCCCGACTTGCTGCGCTCGATACAGGTCACCGACGGGATCGCCGAACAGATCATCAAGGACACGACCGCCTCGGTGACCAAGTCGGTGCAGGGCCAGGCCAACGCTCGCCGCGACGCCGCGATCCGCGACGCCATCTTGGCGCTGGCCGCCGTCGTGATCGCGTTGGCCATCGTGTTGCTGGTGGCGCGGGCGCTGGTCAAGCCGCTGCGCATGCTGCGCGACGGCGCGCTCAAAGTGGCCCACACCGACCTCGAGAACGAGATCGCCCAGGTCCGGGGCGGCGGGCCCGAGCCGATTCCCCAACCGCTGGCGGTGTACACCACCGAGGAAATCGGTCAGGTGGCGCACGCGATCGACGAGTTGCACACCCAGGCCCTGCTGCTGGCCGGCGACGAGGCGCGGTTGCGGTTGCTGGTCAACGACATGTTCGAGACCATGTCGCGGCGCAGCCGTTCACTGGTCGACCAGCAGCTGTCGCTCATCGAAGGGTTGGAGCGCAACGAGGAGGACCCCGAGCGGCTCGACAGCCTTTTCCGGCTCGATCACCTGGCGGCCCGGCTGCGCCGCAACAGCGCCAACCTGCTGGTGCTCGCGGGCGCACACCTGTCGCGTGACCCGCGCCACCCGGTGCCGCTGTCGACGGTGCTCAACGCCGCCGTTTCCGAGGTTGAGGACTATCGCCGCGTGGAAACCGCGGGGCTGCCCGACTGCACGTTGCTGGGCGCCGCGGCCGGAAGCGTCATCCATCTGCTGGCCGAGCTGATCGACAACGCGCTGCGCTACTCGCCGCCGAACACCAGGGTTTGGGTTTCCGCGGCACGCGGCGGCGACGGTGGGGTGCTGCTCGCGGTCTCCGACCTGGGCTTGGGCATGAACGACTCCGATCGGCGGATTGCGAACATGCGGCTGCAGGCCGGCGGTGAGGTTACCCCCGAAAACGCCCGCCACATGGGCCTTTTCGTGGTCGGCCGGCTGGCCGCCCGGCACGGAATCCGGGTCGGGTTGCGCGGTCCGGCGGCCGCCGAGGAGGGCACCGGCACGACGGCGGAGATCTATCTCCGGCCGGCCCTGCTCGTCGAGAACGCACCCTTGGAAGCAGGGGCAACAGGACGGGCAGGGGCGCCGCGGGCACCCCGACGGGCGGCGCCGGACACGCACGCAGCCGCACCGCACGCTGCCGCACCGCACGCCGCCGTGCCCGAGACGGCGCACCACCACGGCTCGGGATCGGGTGGATCAACGCCGCCGGTGTCGTTGATGCCGCGGCGCAATCCGGGTTCCAGCGGCATCACCGACGTGCCCGCCACGCCGGCCGAGCAGCCACGGCGGCCAGGCCGTGAGCTGGCCACCCCGTGGTGGGAGAGCGGGGTCCAGCAAGAGCCAATGCAAGCGCCGGAGCAAGAGCCGGAGCAAGAGCCGGAGCAGGCGCCGGCCGCGAAGCAAGCGCCGGCCGCAAAGTGGGCCCCGGCCCAAGCGGCATCGGACACCTCGGCATTCTTCGCCGCCAAGCCCGCTGCTGAGCCGGCGCGGCCCGCTCAGCCGGATCCGGCCAACGATGACGTGATCTTCCAGCGGATGCTCTCCGAGATGCTGGGCGATCCCCGCGAGTTGGCCAAGCACCCCGACCTGGATTGGAAGTCGGTGTGGGACCGCGGCTGGACGCTGGCCGCCGCGGCCGACGAGCAGCCCGTCGACTCGCGCACCGACCACGGCCTGCCGGTGCGCAAACCCGGAGCCCGGCTGGTGCCGGGAACGGCCAAAGGACATGCCGAGCAGGACCTGCCGGACGCGCAGGACCTGGAGACGGCGTCCAACGGCGGGCATCATCCCGCCCGGCAGCCGCAGCACGCCCCCGCAGTCCGCGACCCCGAGGCGGTTCGCGCCTCCATGAGCAGCCATTTCGGCGGCGTGCGCAGCGGACGGTCGCACGCCCGCGAAGCCGATCACGACACGACAGGGCCCGATCAACAATGACGGCCGGTTCCACCAACTCGCTGGACTGGCTGGTCTCGAAGTTCGCCCGCGAAGTCCCCGGGGTGGCGCATGCCTTGCTGGTATCCGTGGACGGGCTGCCCATGGCCGCCAGCGAGCGCCTGCCCCGCGAACGGGCCGATCAGCTGGCCGCGGTGGCTTCCGGCCTGGCCAGCCTCGCGACCGGCGCCGCGGAGCTGTTCGAGGGTGGGCAGGTACTGCAGTCGGTCGTCGAGATGCAGAACGGCTACCTGTTGCTGATGCGCGTGGGCGACGGCTCGCACCTGGCGACGCTCGCCATGACGTCGTGCGATATCGGTCAGATCGGCTACGAGATGGCCATCCTTGTGGAACAGGTGGGCGGGGTCGTGCAGGCCGCCCGCCGCGCGCACTCGTGAGTCGCGATGGACTTTCGCGAGCCGTCCTTACCCGCACGTGAGGCGAGCTTGGTCCGCCCGTACACGCTGACGGCCGGACGGACTCAGACCAATGTCGACCTTCCGCTGGAAGCGCCGGTTCAGACGCTGCAGGCGGGGCTGGCCCATCAGTGGCCACCCAACGACGTGCGGGACGGGATCATCCGGCTGTGCATCAAGAGCCCTTCGGTCGCGGAAATCGCGGCCCGGCTGGATTTGCCGGTCGGCGTCGCGCGCGTCCTGGTCGGTGATCTGGTTCTGTCGGGTTACCTTCAGGTGCATAGGACGTTGACCGACCGATCGACCAGCGATGAGCGCCGCGAGCTGATAGGAAGGACGCTGCGTGGCCTTAAGGCACTCTGAGGTGCACTCCGCCGACGCCGGGGCTACCGCCTCGACGAAGATCGTCATCGCGGGCGGGTTCGGCGTCGGCAAGACCACGTTCGTCGGCGCGGTTTCGGAGATCATGCCGTTGCGCACCGAGGCGATGGTCACCGATGCGTCGACCGGTGTGGACATGCTCGAGGCCACCCCGGGCAAGCGGACCACCACCGTCGCGATGGACTTCGGCCGTATCACCCTGGACCGCGATCTGGTGCTCTACCTGTTCGGCACCCCGGGCCAGCGCCGGTTCTGGTTCATGTGGGACGACCTGGTGCGCGGCGCCATCGGCGCGATCGTTCTGGTCGACGTTCGGCGCCTGCAGGACAGCTTTGCCGCGGTCGACTTCTTCGAGCACCGCAGCCTGCCGTTTCTGGTTGCGATCAATGAATTCGACGGCGCGCCAAGGTATCCGGTTGGCGAGGTGCGCGAAGCGCTGACGTTGTCGCCGCACATTCCGGTGATCAGGGTCGATGCCAGAGATCGCAGGTCGGCGACCAACGCGCTGATCGCGGTCAGTGAATACGCGATGCAGAGCCTGCCGCCGGCGCCGACGTTTCCCGTGGGCGGCTGAAGGGCAGCTGAACCACGTTGCAGCAGTGGGCCGATTGCGAATTTGCCGGCCGGGATTTCCGCGACGAAGACCTCAGCCGGCTGCGCACCGAACGGGTGGTGTTCAGCGAATGCGATTTCAGCGGCGTCAACCTCTCCGAGTCGCAACATCGCGGGTCGGCCTTCCGCAACTGCACCTTTCAGCGAACGTTGTTGTGGCACAGCATATTTGCGCAGTGCAGCTTGCTGGGCTCGGTCTTTGTGCAATGCCGGCTGCGCACGTTGACGTTCGACGAGGTGGATTTCACGCTGGCGGCGCTGGGCGGCAACGACCTTCGCGGCGCCGACTTGAGTGGCTGCCGGCTGCGCGAGACCAGCCTGGTGGAGACCGACTTGCGCAAGGCCGTCTTGCGCGGCGCCGACCTCAGCGGTGCGCGGACCACCGGCACCCGGCTGGATGACGCCGATCTGCGCGGCGCGACCGTGGACCCGTCGTTGTGGCGAACCGCGTCGTTAACGGGTGCGCGCGTCGACGTGGACCAAGCCCTGGCCTACGCGCTGGCGCACGGGCTTCGATTACAAGGGCTGCAGGGGTGAGGTTTCAGCGCCTGATCCGCAGACGCCACCGCACGATGCCGGAGTAGACCACCGACAGCACGGCGAGCATCGCCATGTCGAACAGCCATGCGCTCGTGGTGTGCGCCCAGTGGCTGTCCTTGGGAACGAGCGCACCCGGCACCAGCGCGCGCACGTTGACCGTGGACGCCGACGCCGCATAGCCCCACCGGGCGGGTATGGCCCAGGACAGCTGGTCGAGGAAGATCCGGCCGGTCACCGGGATCAGTCCACCGGCGAGCACCAGCTGCAGCATCAGCGAGACCACCAGCAGCGGCATGATCTGCTCGTTGGAGCGGGCCAGCGACGACAGCACCAACCCGAGAATCGCCGAGGCCACACAGGTGGCGGCGACGGTGACGAACAGCTCGAGGCTGGCCGCGAATTTGGAGGACCCGAGCAGCACGGCGCCCTGGGTGGGTGTGCCCTTGCCCAGGATCACGATGACGGTCGCGATCGCCGCCTGCATGATGGCGAACGCGCAGAACACGGCGGTCTTGGCGCTCAGGTAGGCCCAGGTCGACAGGCCCACCGCCTGTTCGCGACGGAAGATGGCGCGCTCGCCGATGAGGTCGCGGATGGTCAGCGCGGTGCCCATGAAAACGGCGGCGATGGACAGCAGCGTCAGGATCTGGGCGGATTCGTCGGGCGTCGCGCTGGCCGGGTCGGCAACGCCGAACCCGGTGTGGCCGGGAACCGTCAGCGACAGCGCACCCAGGATGAACGGCAACACCGCCAGGAACACGAAGTACGCACGGTCGTTGACGACCAGCCGAATCTGGCGGCGGATGATCGTGGAGAACTGCCGGTGCACGCTGGTGTGCGCCGGGGCGCCGAGGTCGGCCGGTGCCTGGGCCTGCGCGGGCTCGGGCGGTCGGTTCTGGGCCAGGAAGCGGCGATTGGCCTCGTCCGGATCGGCGCCCACCTTGGCGAAGATCTGGGCCCAGTTGGTGGTTCCCATGGCCGCACCGATCTGGCCGGGCGGGCCCAGGAACGCCGTCTTGCCGCCCGGCGCCATCAGCAGCACCTGATCGCACACGTCGAGGTAGGTCAGCGAGTGCGTCACCACCAGCACCACCCGGCCGGCGTCGGCCAGTTGCCGCAGCATCGTCATGACCTGCAGGTCCAGCGCCGGGTCCAGCCCGGAGGTCGGCTCGTCGAGGATCAGCAGCGACGGCCCGGTGAGCAGTTCGAGCGCCACCGAGGCGCGTTTGCGCTGACCGCCGGAGAGCTGGTCGACCCGGGTGTCGGCGTGCTTGGTCAGCTCCAGTTCGTCGAGCACCTGGGCGACGACCTGGGCCCGGTCCGCCTTGTTGGTGTCCGGTGGCAGCCGCAGTTCGGCCGCGTAGCCGAGCGCCTGGTTGATGGTCAGCTGGCGATGGACCACATCGTCCTGCGGGACCATCCCGATCCTGCTGCGCAACGACGCGTATTCGGTGTGGATGTTGTGGCCCTCGAACGTGACCAGGCCGGCGCTGGGGGTGGTGTATCCGGCGACCAGCCGCGACAGGGTGGACTTGCCGGCACCGGAGCCGCCGATGATCGCGGTCAGCGTGCCGGGCCTGGCGGTCAGCGAGATGTTTTCCAGGAGCGCCTTCCCATTGACGCTGAATTCAACCTCGCGCACCTCCAGGCCGCCGGCGCTCGTCGCCGCTTCGGTGCGGCGAACCAAGACGCCGTCGGTGAACACCAGGTCGACGTTGCCGATGGTGATGACATCGCCCTCGGCCAGCACCGCGGACCCGACCCGCATTCCGTTGACGAAGGTCCCGTTGATGCTGTCCGCGTCGCGGATCTGGGTGCCGATCGGCGTCGGGGTCAGATAGGCGTGATAGCGCGAGGCCAGCACGTCGTAAATGACGATGTCGTTGTCGATGGCGCGTCCGATCCGGGTGCGCGCGACCGGCGCTTGCAGCACCGTGGTGCCCACGGCCATTTGGGTGGGTGGATTTATTTCCGATCCGGTCGGGCCGCCCGGCGGGATGGCCGGAATGGGGGTTGTCCGTGGCGAACGAACGCCGCGACGTAGGCGCGGCGGGACCGCCCCGGGTGGCCGCATGGGCCGGGCCGCCGCGGATGGCGGTGGCGGGGCCCCCGACGGCGGTGGCGGCGGCCCGGATGGCGGGGCCCCCGACGGCGGTGGCGGCGGCCCGGATGGCGGGGCCCCCGACGGCGGTGGCGGCGGCCCGGATGGCGGGGCCCCCGATGGCGGTGGCGGCGGCCCGGATGGCGGGGCCCCCGATGGCGGTGGCGTCGGCCCGGGTGGCGGGGCCCCCGATGGCGGTGGCGGCGGCCCGGGTGGCGGGGCCCCCGACGGCGGTGGCGGCGGCCCGGATGGCGGGGCCCCCGACTGCGGTGGCGGCGCCGCAGGGGGGCCGCCGGGCAGCACGATCTTTCGCAGCTTCTCCGTCGGAGGCAGCAGGCCGACCAACCCTCGGTTACGTCCGACCTCGAAGGTCAGCCGCGGCCCGTCGGGCCTGCCGAGGTTGATGGTCGCGCCGTCGTGGATGTCGACTATCTGCACCCGCTGGCCGTCGACGAAAATCCCGTTGAGTGAATTGTTGTCGATTGCCGTCCACCGGCCCTGGTCGAAGCGCAGCAGCAGGTGGGCACGGGCGATCAGCGGGTGCGCGACGCGCATATCGGCGCGCAGGTCACTTCCGATGACCACGTCACGGCCCGCGGCGAAGCTGCCGTGCGAACGGCCCGACCGAACCGTCAACACGGGCGCGGCGGGCCGACTCATCGCCGTGTGAGCCGGATCTTCCACCACACGGTGACGGTATAGACCATGCACAACAGCGAGAGCATCGCCATGTCGAACAACCAGGCGCTCTTGGTGTGGGCGAAGTGCTGGTCTTTCGGGTCCGTCGGGCCCGGCACCAGGCGATGGGTGTCGATCGTCGACGCCGCCGCCGCGTAGCCCCACCGGGCCGGCGTGACCCACGACAGCTGGTCGAGCACGGCCCGGTTGGTCACCCAGATCAACCCGCCGCAGAACACCAGCTGCGACATGATGGCGACCACCAGCAGCGGCATGATCTGATCTTGGGACTTGGCGATTGCCGAAAGGGCCATGCCGAGCAGCGCCGAGGCCACGCAGGTCGCGGCGACGTCGACGAACAGTTCGAAGTCGACGTTGCCCAGCAGCACGGCGTCGGAGAGCGGCTTGCCCCACCCGACCACCGAAATCCCGGTGGCGATTGCCGCCTGCAGGATCGCGAACGTGCTGAACACCCCGATCTTGGCGGCCAGGTAGGCCGCGGTGGACAGGCCGACGGCCTGCTCACGCCGGAAGATGGGTCGCTCACCGACGAGGTCGCGAATGGTCAGCGCGGTACCCATGAATACGGCGCCGACGGTGAGCATGACCAGAATCTGGTCGGGCTGGTTGGGTGAGTTGCTCTTCGGGTCGCCCATGCCGTATCCGGTGCTGCCGCGCACGGTGAGGGTAAGGACGCCCATCAGGAACGGCAGCAGCGCCAGGAACAGTGTGTAGCCCCGGTCGGAGATGACCAGCCGAACCTGGCGGCGTGCAACGGTGGACAACTGGCGAAACACGTCGGTGTGCACGGGTTCGCCCAAGTCGCCGGCGGCACCAGCGTCGGATGGACGAACCGGTTGGGGCTGGTTCTCGGCCAGGAAGCGGCGATTGGCTTCGTCGGGGTCGGCGCCCACGTTGGCGAAGATGTCGGCCCAGTTGGTGGTTCCCATGGCCGCACCGATCTGGCTGGGTGTGCCCAGGAACGCCGTCTTGCCGCCGGGTGCCAGCAGCAGTATCTGATCGCACACGTCGAGGTAGGCCACCGAGTGCGTGACGACCAGCACCACGCGGCCGGCGTCGGCCAGCTGCCGCAGCATCATCATCACCTGGCGGTCCAGCGCCGGGTCCAGCCCCGAGGTCGGCTCGTCGAGGATCAGCAGTGATGGGCCGGTGAGCAGCTCGAGTGCCACGGAGGCGCGCTTGCGCTGGCCGCCGGAGAGCTTGTCCACCCGGGTTTCGGCGTGCTTGGTCAGCTCGAGTTCCTCGAGCACCTGAGCGACGACCTGGGCTCGATCCGCTTTGCTGGTGTCCGGCGGCAGCCGCAGTTCGGCGGCGTAGCCGAGTGCTTGGTTGACCGTTAGCTGGCGGTGCACGACGTCGTCCTGGGGGACCATCCCGACCCTGCTGCGCAACGACGCGTATTCGGTGTGGATGTTGTGGCCCTCGAACGTGACCGTGCCGGTGCTGGGGGTGGTGTATCCGGCGATCAGCCGCGACAGGGTGGTCTTGCCGGCGCCGGAGCCGCCGATGATGGCGGTCAGCGTACCGGGGCGGGCGGTCAGCGTGATGTGGTCGAGCAGCTGCTTCTTGTCGATTTCGAAGGTGACCGCGTTGACCTCCAGGCCGCCGGTGCGCGTCGCGGCCTCGGTACGGCGGACCAGGGTGTCGCGGGTGAACACCAGGTCGACGTTTCCGATGGTGACCACGTCGCCTTCGTTCAGCACCGCGGACCCGACCCGGACACCGTTGACGAAGGTCCCGTTGACGCTGTGCGCGTCGCGGATCTCGGTGCCCAGCGGTGTCCGCGCCAAGAACGCGTGATGACGCGATGCCAGGACGTCCTGGATGACGATGTCGTTGTCGGTGGCGCGGCCGATGGTGACCGAAGCGGCGTCCGCCTTCTGCATCGCCCCGGACCGCGACGGCAGGAACGCCTGGATCATCTTCGTCGCGAGGTTCGACACCTCTGGCGGCTTGGAGGTGCTGGGCGACATCGCGGTTTCGGGCGACGCCGGCGGTGGTGGCGCTTGCTGCGGGGGAGGCTGGTAGTTGGTCGGGGGCGGTGGGCCGGACGGATACCCCGGTGGTCGGCCACCGCTGAGGCTGGTCGGATACACCGGTTGCCCCGGCGGCCCGGCGGGGGGATACGGTCGCGACGCCGGCGGGGACCAGTTCGGCTGGCGTGCAGGGGCCCCGGGTGGCGCCGCCGGGGGAGGGCTTGGCTGACCCGCCATGGACGGCTGCTGGACACGCATCGACGAGGTTTCGGGTGGGCGCCCGGCCATCCCTGAGTGCCGCCCGATCTCGAATGTCAGCATCGGTCCGTCGGGATTGCCGATGTTGACGCTTTGGCCGTCGCGCAGTTCGACCACCGGAATACGGCGACCGTTGACGAATGTCCCGTTGAGCGACCCGTTGTCGATCGCCAGCCACCTGCCCTGATCGAACCGCAGCAGCAGATGGGCGCGCGAAATCAGCGGATGCGTGATGCGCATATCCGCGCGGAGGTCGCGGCCGACCACTACGTCGTTGCCTGCTGCGAAGGTGCGTTCCGACCCGTCGCACCGAACGGTGAGCGTCGGCGGGGCTGGTGGCGTCATCGGATCAACTCTAACTATGGGCGTAGGGCATGCCGGTCACCACGCAGCGGGTGCGGCTGTAGATGGTCGGCATGCACTGGTTGCAATGGGTGCACGCGGACCGCAAGCCGGTGCCGTCGCGCGCGATTCGGTTGATTAAATCGGGCTCGGCCAGGAGCGCGCGGGCCATCGCGACGAATTGGAATCCCTCCGCCATGGCGAGGTCCATCGTTTCCTTGTTGGTGATGCCGCCAAGCAGGATCAGCGGCATCTTGAGTTCGGCGCGGAACCGCTTGGCGTCGTCCAGCAGATACGCCTCCCGGTAGGGGTATTCGCGCAGGAACTTCTTGCCCATCATCCGAACGCCCCACCGCATTGGGCGGTGAAATCCCGTGGCGAACTCCTTGACCGGCGCGTCGCCGCGGAACAGGTACATCGGGTTGACCAGCGAGCTGCCTGCGGTGAGCTTGATGGCATCCAGGCCACCGTCCTCCTCGAGCCACTTGGCGGTCTGCAGCGCTTCCTCGATCGGGATGCCGCGGCGCGCGCCGTCGGTCATGTTGAGTTTGGCAGTTACCGCGATCGGGGTGCCCTCCTTCTCCACCGCGCTTCGCACGGCCATCACGATGCCGCGGGCGACCTTGGCGCGGTTTTCCAGCGAGCCGCCGAACTCGTCGGTGCGCTTGTTGATCAGTGGGCTGAGGAAGGAGCTGGCGAGATAGTTGTGGCCGAGGTGAATCTCGACCGCGTCGAACCCGGCCTCGATCGCAAACCGCGCAGCGGTGGCGTGGTCCGCTGTGACCCTGTCGATGTCCCCACGGGTGGCCTGTTTGGAGAATTTGAGCCCAGCGGGGTTGAACTGCCGCATGGGCGCCAGCGCCCTGCCGCGATAGGTGTTGAAATGTGCGAGGGGCCCGGCGTGTCCGATCTGCGCACTGATGGCCGCACCTTCGGCATGAATCGCGTCGGTCAGTTTGCGCAGACCGGGTATCGCCTCCGGGCGCCACCAGATCTGGTCGAAGTCGGTGCGCCCGTCGGGCGAAACCGCCAGGTAGGCGACGGTCGTCATGCCCACTCCACCCGCGGCGGGCAATCGGTGGTATCTGATCAGGTCATCACTCACGAACCCATTCGGGGTCGCCGCTTCGAACGTCGCCGACTTGATGATGCGGTTGCGCAGCGTGACCGGACCGAGTTTGCCCGGACTGAACACATCCGGGGTACCAGAGCGGTCAGCGGCCATGTCAGGAGCCTAACGGCGATCGCAAGCGCGGCGCACCCGGGCGCGGCGGGTCGCCGGCATCGGGTCCCCGGCGATCGCAAGCGCGGCGGTAGCCGGGCGCAGCGGGTCGCCGACATCGGCCCAGCGACGGGCGTGCCAGACTGTGAGGCGTGGGCGCAATCACGCTGGACGGCAAGGCCACCCGGGACGAGATCTTCGTCGACCTGAAGCAACGCGTGGCCGCCTTGACCGCGTCGGGCCGCACGCCGGGGCTGGGCACCATCCTGGTGGGCGACGACCCAGGGTCGCAGGCCTACGTCCGCGGCAAGCACTCCGACTGCGCCAAGGTGGGCATCACGTCGATCCGCCGCGACCTGCCCGCCGACATCAGCGCAGCCACACTCGACGACACCATCGACGAGCTGAACGCCAACCCCGACTGCACCGGCTACATCGTGCAGCTGCCGCTGCCCAAGCATCTCGACGAGAGCGCGGCGCTGCAGCGCGTCGACCCGGGCAAGGACGCCGACGGGTTGCATCCGACCAACCTGGGCCGGCTGGTGCTCAACAGCCCGGCGCCGCTGCCGTGCACACCGCGCGGCATCGTGCACCTGTTGCGGCGCTACGACGTCGAGATCGCCGGTGCGCACGTGGTCGTCATGGGCCGCGGTGTGACGGTAGGCCGGCCGTTGGGGCTGCTATTGACGCGCCGCTCCGAGAACGCCACGGTGACGTTGTGCCACACCGGAACTCGTGACCTGCCGGCGCTGACCAGGCAGGCGGACATCATTGTGGCCGGGGTCGGAGTGCCACACCTGCTGACGGCCGACATGGTGCGTCCCGGTGCCGCGGTGGTCGACGTCGGGGTGAGCCGCACCGAGAGCGGGCTCGTCGGCGATGTGCATCCGGATGTCTGGGAGGTGGCCGGTCACGTGTCGCCGAATCCCGGTGGCGTCGGCCCGCTGACCCGAGCCTTCCTATTGACCAACGTCGTCGAGCTGGCCGAGCGGCTATGACCGCACGGACCATTCGTCAATGGCCGATCCTGCTGGTCGGGCTGATCTTCGTTACGGCGTTCGCGCTGGTGGGGGCCAACTTCTGGCGTCGCGGCTCGCTGCTGATCGGCATCGGTGTCGGGGTGGCGGCGGCGCTGCGGCTGGTGTTGCCCGACGAACGGGCCGGACTTTTGGTGGTGCGCAGCAAAGGCACCGACTTCATGACGACCGCGATTGTCGCGGCGGTGATGGCCTATATAGCCTGGACCATCGACCCGCTCGGCACGGGCTAAATGCCCGGCAGGCCAGGAACTTTCGGCAGACCCCCGAAGTTGCCGCTGGCTATGTCCGCCATCGCCGACGGGCAGTACATCTGGATCGCGATTTGGGTGAACATGTCGGCCATCTGCGGGGAAATGCCGCCGCCCTTGACCTTCGCCACGGCCGCGGCGAGGTTCCCGCCCGGCTTGGCCAGCATCGGGCAGACGGACTGGCCCAACGCGACCGCGTTGCCCTGGTCGCCGAAGTTGACGCCGGCCTTGTTCAGCGCGGCGACGAACTGGTCGTCGATCGAGTTTGCCTCCGACGGCGCCGCGAATGCCGCAGCCGCAGTGAGGAATGCGCCGGCGGCCGCCAGCAGACGGATGGGCAAGGGCTGATAGCGGAACTGCAAAATCCAACGGTTGGCACGGGCCAGAGCTTCCATGAGCAGGTTCCCCATCTGTATGGGAGTGCACACGGTGCACTCAAATCACTCTAGGAACCTTGGTCTATGACAGTCACATTTGCAGCACGGTGAGATAAAGGTTTGCGCACTATGCGTTTCGCGGCCGCGGCGCGCCGCCGGCATCGGTTATTGGCGCAAGTCGTTGCGTCCGGAAACCGGAGGATCCCCAAAGGCCGAAGCCGCATTGTTACGTGATACGCACGACAACAACGGATTTCGGGACGCAGTAGTTAAGAATCCGGCTCATGACGACGAGTTGGGGTGGGGCGTCGGATCGTGGGATCCCGCGTCAGGCGTTTCTTCGCGGCGCTGTGGGGGCGTTGCCGACGGGGGCGGTGTTGGGTACTGCGCGGGCCCTGTGCCAACTCGCGGACGAGCTCGGGCATCACTTCGACACGCTTGGCCCTCTCTACCATCTGGTGAATCCGATCGTTTTGGCCGCGCTTGTCCACAGTCCGGGATTTATCCACAGGCGTCGCATGTGCCGCGCGTGCCAGCGTCAGAATGCTAATAGGATTCGAACATGTATTCGATTGCGATGCCGGTGGAGGTGGCCGCTGTCCTGGACGCGCTCGACGCGGCCGTGGCGGCGACTGGTGAGCTCAACCTCGACAACGTCGCACCCGCCATCCGGCTGCGCGCGCTCGAGCGAATGGAAACCGCTCGCCGCCGGCAGGTGGCGGTGAGTCACGACGTGATCGCGGGCCTGGCGAACGAGGACCCGGCCGATGTCGGCGGTCCGGTTCACAAGGTGATCGCCGACTGGCTGCGGATCAGCTGCGCCGAGGCGAGCCGTCGGCTCAAGGACGTCAAACAGCTCTCACCACGACTGACGCTGACCGGTCAGGAGCTACTACCGGAGTTGCCCGCCACCGCCCGGGCCTGGCGCGACGGCATGCTCGACGGGCAGCACCTGCGGGTGATCCAGACGTTCCTCCGCGACCTGCCGGACACTACGCCGGTCGATACGGTGGACAGCGCCGAACAATTCCTGGCCGACCAGGCGCTGAAATTGCGTCCCGACCAGCTGGAAAAGGTGGCGCATCGGTGTGCGCTGCTGATCAACCCCGACGGGAAGTTTTCCGACGCCGACCGCGCCCGCCAGCGCGGCTTCAGCTGGTGCGGCCAGCGCGCTGACGCGATGAGCGTGGGGAAGCTGATCGCGTCCCCGGAATTGCGCGCCAACCTTGATGTGTGGCTGGCGCGGTTCGCCGCGCCCGGGATGTGCAACCCCGCCGATCAAACCCCCTGCGTCGACAGCGAACCCGCCGATGAGGCCGCAGGCGGCGACCTGCGCACGCCTGCGCAGCGCCAACACGACGCGCTCAACGCCCTGGTGCGTGGTCAGTTGGGCGACCCGAAACTCGGTGTGCACAACGGACTGCCGGTCGCCGTCATCGTGTCGACCACGCTGCAGGAGCTGACCGCCGGCACCGGCCGGGCAGTGACGGGCGGCGGGACGCTGCTGCCGATGCGCGACCTGATCCGGATGGCCGGCCACGCCTACCATTACTTGGCGGTGTTCGACGAACATTCAAGTCGCCCACTGTATCTCGGCCGAACCCGCCGGGTGGCGTCACCGGATCAGCGTGTGGTGCTGTACGCGAAGGACCGCGGCTGCACGCACCCGGGCTGCGACGTGCCCGGCTATTGGTGCGAGGTCCACCACACCGACGACTGGGCCGCCGGCGGCTTAACCGACGCCGACAAACTCACCTTGGCTTGCAAGCCTAACCACAAACTGGTCGACGAAGGCTGGCGGACAAGGAAACTCCCCGACGGTCGCACCGAATGGATCCCACCACCGCACCTCGACCACGGCCAACCCCGGACCAACACCTTTCATCACCCGGAGAGGCTGCTGCGCACGGGCGACGATGACGAAGAGGACGAGGCGAGTTAGTCCTCGTCATCCGGCGAGCGTCGCCCGGATGCACGCGGTGACGTAGGGCAGCGCAGGGTCGGTCGAATTCGCCAGCGCCGGATGGGTGGCGAGCAATTCGCGCACCTGGTCGAGCGTTCTGGCGCGGACCTCCGTCGGCGAGGTGATGCAGTAACTGCGGAGGCCACCAGGTCGATAAGTGCTTGCGGGGTAGGGTAATTCGTCCACTCGACCTGATGGCGCTGCGGCTCGTCGAACGGTGCCGGAAGCGCCACGTTGAAGCGACCTCTATCGCCGTCCGTGCCGATGATCTGGCCCAGCTCGCGCACCCAGCCGAGCCGCTCGTCGCGGGTGTTCCACACCAGACCCAGCCGGCCGCCGGGCCGCAGCACCCGGGCCACCTCCGGAATGGCCCGTTCCGGATCCACCCAGTGCCAGGCCTGTGCGACCAGCCCGGCGTCAACGCTGTTGTCCTCCAACGGAATCTCTTCCGCGGTGCCCTCCATCGCAAGCGTGTCCGGCAGCGAGGCGCGCAGCACTTCCAGCATGTCCGGAATCGGATCGACGGCCACCCCGTCCAGGCCGCGTTCCACCAGTCGCGTGGTCAGCTTGCCGGTGCCCGGACCGAGGTCGAGCACCTTGCGCGCGCCGGTTGGCAACAGCCAGTCGATCGCCTCCGTAGATATGACGGGCGGCCCCGCTCGTAGGCAGCCGCCGCTGAGCCAAAGGACAAAGAGCGGTCGTATCGGCGTGCCGATGCATCGCGCGTCTGGGTTCGTGTTGATGGATCGGGGTGAACCCAAATCTCTACCGTCTCGGCGTCAGAACAATGATGGGATCGGGCGGGACGTCCGGGTCTGATAGTTTTTGTAGCGGTTCCACGCGTGCCTGCGTCGCTGGGGTCTCTGTGACCAGCGTGTCGATGAACGCCATGCCCTTGGCGCCAGCGCGGCGACGAGGTAATCGGCCTCGATGGCGTGCATACGGGGTAAGGGCTAACTCGACCTGCCAGTCTCAAATTGGTTGCAGTTACGCCGCTCGGGCCTCGACCACGCTGAGGGGTGAAGCGGTTTGCACCACCCGGATCATCTGGAATCCGGCTTGGCTGAGCAGGTCTCGGTACTCGTCGGCAGTGCGTTCGCGGGCCCCCAAATTCAGCAGCATCTCCAAATCCACCCATTTTCCGGGGAAGTCACGGTCGTGCTTGGGGATCACCAATTCGACCAGCAGCACCGTGGCTCCGGGGCCGGCTGCCGTGCGAACGTTACGCAGGATCTGCACCGCCCTTTCGTCGGGCCAGTCGTGGATGATGTTCTTGAGGATGTAGGCGTCACCACCGACCGGAACGCGGTCAAAAAACGACCCCTCCGCGATACGCACCC